>NZ_BMYQ01000005.1:0-185139 GCF_014652355.1 Gemmobacter lanyuensis
GAGCTTGAATCACGCAGGAAGGGCAGCCTCAAGCCGTTTAATGGGTCCTGACCCTACGGCAGTCCATCTATGATCGGCCGGTATTCACAGATCTGAAATCTGGTCAAATTCCGCCCCGCTAATGCACCTCATCAGTGAGGTATCTTAACAATTGCCGTTCCACTCTCGCAGAACGGCATCAACATTTATCGCACGGGCTGGGCCGCGGGCGCCCCTTTTTTCATGCCGTCATTCCAGAACCCAGTCATCTTCGCCGCGAACCTGGCCCATCGCGGTCCAGTCGGCACGCACCCGCGCGACACGGGTATCCCCCCAGGTCTTGAAGACGATGTGAAAGCCCTGCGGTGTGATCGCCTCGGCGCTGATGTCGACGCGGGAATTGTGCATATTGTCGATGTCCCACATGGACAGCCCCACCATCACCACCGGCGGTTCGAGGAAGGCTTCCTTGAAGGTCACGATGAAACGGCTTTCACGAGGCCCCTGCCCCGTCCACATCACGCCGCCATCTGCGAAATCGGAAAACAGCACCCGGCTGCCTTGCAGGATGCCCAAGGAACTTGTGTTGAAACGTCTCAAAATGGAAGTCTCCTTTCCCGCGGGTCAATAATGACAAATCCCGCCGGGACTGGAAGCTGCAATGATGAAGGCCCCGAAAAATATCGGGGCCTTCAATAACTTCAGCACGGGCAGCGATCAGTGCGCCGAAGCGCCCCGCAGCGCGAGCAGGTCATTCACGACCTTCTCGGCAGCGTCCTTCTGATCGGCCGGGGCCTTGGAGGCCAGGGCACGGGCCTCGGCCACCAGCTCGTCGATCACGGTCGCCGAAAGCTCTGCCACCGGAATGGCACGTTCGGCCAGCACGGTGACGCCCGAAGCGCTGATCTCGGCAAAGCCACCGGTCACGGCGAAGGCCTGCGTCCCTTGGGCGGAAACCGCCTTGAGGATGCCGGGGCGCAGAGTGGTGATGGTGGCCGCATGGCCTTCCATCGCCGTCAGGTCGCCGTCCGTCCCCGGGATCTGCACCTCGGTGGCCTGAACGGAAGCAAGCTTCCGCTCGGGCGACACGAGGTCGAATTGCAGGGTGTTGGCCATTCTCAGCCCCCTTACGCCGCAGCCGCGGCGAGTTTGGCAGCCTTGGCTTTCACTTCTTCGATGTCACCGACCATGTAGAAGGCGGCTTCCGGCAGGTGGTCATACTCGCCATTCACCACGGCCTTGAACGAGGCAATGGTCTTGTCGAGCGGAACCTGCACACCGTCCGAACCGGTGAACACTTTCGCCACGTCGAACGGCTGCGAGAGGAAGCGCTGGATCTTCCGGGCGCGGGCCACGGTCAGCTTGTCCTCTTCCGACAGTTCGTCCATCCCGAGGATGGCGATGATGTCCTGCAGCGACTTGTAGCGCTGGAGGATACCCTGCACCTGACGGGCGACGTTGTAGTGCTCTTCCCCGATGACGGCCGGGTCGAGCAGACGCGAGGTCGAGTCCAGCGGGTCCACGGCCGGGTAGATCCCGAGTTCCGAGATCGCGCGCGACAGAACGGTCGTTGCGTCGAGGTGGGCGAACGAGGTGGCCGGCGCAGGGTCGGTCAGGTCGTCGGCCGGAACGTAGATCGCCTGCACCGAGGTGATCGAGCCGTTCTTGGTCGAGGTGATGCGTTCCTGCAGCGCGCCCATGTCGGTCGCCAGCGTCGGCTGGTAGCCCACGGCCGAAGGAATACGGCCGAGCAGAGCCGACACTTCCGAACCCGCCTGGGTGAAGCGGAAGATGTTGTCCACGAAGAACAGAACGTCGGTGCCCGACTGGTCACGGAACTGTTCTGCCAGCGTCAGACCGGTCAGCGCCACGCGGGCACGGGCCCCCGGGGGTTCGTTCATCTGACCATACACCAGCGCCACTTTCGATTCCGCGAGGTTATCGGTCTTGATAACGCCGGATTCGATCATTTCGTGGTAGAGGTCATTGCCTTCACGGGTCCGCTCGCCAACACCGGCAAACACGGAGAAGCCCGAGTGCACCTTTGCGATGTTGTTGATCAGTTCCATGATGAGAACGGTCTTGCCCACGCCGGCGCCGCCGAACAGGCCGATCTTGCCGCCTTTGGCGTAGGGGGCCAGCAGGTCGATGACCTTGATGCCGGTCACGAGAACCTGGCTCTCGGTCGCCTGGCTGGCGAAGTCCGGGGCGGGCTGGTGGATGGCGCGGGTTTCTTTCGCCACGACCGGGCCCTTTTCGTCCACCGGCTCGCCGATGACGTTCAGGATGCGGCCGAGGGTCGCGTCACCCACCGGAACCGAGATCGGCGCGCCGGTGTCGCTGACCGCGGCGCCACGGACCAGACCTTCGGTCGCGTCCATGGCGATGGTGCGAACGGTGTTCTCGCCGAGGTGCTGGGCAACTTCCAGAACCAGTTTCTTGCCGTTGTTGTCGGTTTCGAGGGCGTTCAGAATCGCCGGCAGGGCGCCGTCGAACTGGACGTCCACAACGGCGCCGATGACTTGCGTCACTTTGCCTTGTGCTTGTGCCATGTCGTTATCTCCGTACGGGTCAGAGCGCCTCGGCGCCCGAGATGATTTCGATAAGCTCTTTGGTGATCGCGGCCTGACGGCTCCGGTTGTACTGGATCGTCAGCTTGTTGATCATGTCGCCCGCGTTGCGGGTGGCGTTGTCCATTGCGCTCATCCGGGCACCCTGTTCGGAGGCCCCGTTCTCCAGCAGTGCGGTGAAGATCTGCGTTGCGACGCCGCGCGGCAGCAGGTCGGCCAGGATGGCTTCCTCGTCGGGCTCGTAGTCATAAAGAGCCGCGGACGAGCCGCCTTCCAGCTTGGCCGGAATGATCTGCTGTGCCGTGGGCACCTGGCTGATGACCGACTGGAAGCGGTTGAAGAAGATCGTCGCCACATCGAATTCGCCGCCTTCAAAGCGGGCGAGGATGTCGCGGGCGATATCCTGCGCGTTGGCATAGCCCACGCGCTTCACTTCGGTCAGGTCCACGTGACCGACGAACTTGTCGCTCAGGTCACGCTTCAGCTGTTCACGGCCTTTCTTGCCGACCGTGAGGATCTTCACGACTTTGCCCTGCGCCAACAGCTCGTTCGCATGCGCGCGGGCAAGCCGCACGATGGTCGAGTTGAAGCCGCCGCAGAGGCCGCGTTCCGCCGTCATCACCACCAGCAGATGGACGCGGTCGGCGCCCGTCCCGGCCAGAAGCCGGGGCGCGCTTGCCGAACCCGCCACCGAGGAGGCCAACCCCGCCATCACGGCATTCATCCGTTCGGCATAGGGGCGGGCCGCTTCGGCGGCATCCTGGGCGCGGCGAAGTTTCGCCGCCGCCACCATCTGCATGGCCTTCGTGATCTTCCGCGTGTTCTTGACGCTTCCGATCCGGTTTTTTAGGTCCTTAAGGCTGGGCATGTCCCTGTCCCCTCAGACGGATCAAGCGAAGGTCTTGGCGAAATCAGCGATCGCAGCCTTCAGTTTCTCTTCGTCGGCACCCTTGATCTTCGGATCGCTGTTGGTGATCCAGTCCAGGATGTCCTTGCGCTGACCGCGCAGGTAGGACAGCAGGCCCGCTTCGAAACGGCCCACGTCCTTGACGGCGACCTTGTCGAGGAAGCCCGCGGTGCCCGCGTAGATCACGCAGACGATTTCCGCGTTGGTCAGCGGCGAGTATTGCGGCTGTTTCATCAGCTCGGTCAGACGGGCGCCGCGGTTCAGCAGAGCCTGGGTCGAGGCGTCGAGGTCCGAACCGAACTGGGCGAAAGCGGCCATCTCGCGGTACTGGGCGAGCGACAGTTTCACCGGGCCGGCCACGGTTTTCATCGAGTTGGTCTGAGCCGACGAACCCACGCGCGACACCGACAGACCGGTGTTCACGGCCGGGCGGATGCCCTGGTAGAACAGTTCGGTTTCCAGGAAGATCTGGCCGTCGGTGATCGAGATCACGTTGGTCGGAATGAAGGCCGACACGTCGCCGCCCTGGGTTTCGATGATCGGCAGCGCGGTCAGCGAGCCAGCCCCGAAATCTTCGTTCAGCTTGGCCGAACGCTCCAGCAGACGCGAGTGGAGGTAGAACACGTCGCCCGGATAGGCTTCACGCCCCGGCGGACGGCGCAGCAGCAGCGACATCTGACGGTAGGCAACGGCTTGTTTCGACAGATCATCATAGATGATCAGGGCGTGACGGCCGTTGTCGCGGAAGTATTCCGCCATCGCGGTCGCAGCATAGGGCGCGAGGAACTGCATCGGAGCCGGGTCCGAAGCGGTCGCAGCCACGACGATGGTATAGTCGATGGCGCCGGTTTCTTCGAGCTTCTTCACCAGCTGGGCAACGGTCGAACGCTTCTGACCCACGGCGACGTAGATGCAGTAGAGCTTCTTCGACTCGTCCGAGCCAGCCGCTTCGTTATACGACTTCTGGTTCAGGATGGTGTCGAGCGCCACGGCGGTCTTGCCGGTCTGACGGTCGCCGATGATCAGTTCGCGCTGGCCACGGCCAACGGGGATCATCGCGTCCACGGCCTTGAGGCCGGTCGCCATCGGCTCATGCACCGATTTGCGCGGGATGATGCCGGGGGCTTTCACGTCGGCGATGCGACGCTCGGTGGCCGCGATCGGGCCTTTGCCGTCGATCGGGTTGCCCAGACCGTCCACAACGCGGCCGAGCAGGGCGTCACCCGCGGGCACGTCCACGATCGACTTGGTGCGCTTGACGGTGTCGCCTTCCTTGATGTCCTGGTCGGAACCGAAGATCACGACGCCGACGTTGTCGACTTCGAGGTTCAGCGCCATCCCGCGGATGCCGCCGGGGAATTCCACCATCTCGCCGGCCTGGACGTTGTCCAGCCCGTGGACGCGCGCAATACCGTCACCGACGGACAGCACACGGCCGACTTCAGCCACGGCAGCGTCCGTGCCGAAGTTCTTGATCTGCTCCTTGAGGATCGCAGAGATCTCAGCAGCCTGGATTCCCATCACCCAACCTCTTTCATTGCATTCTGGAGAGCCGAGAGCTTGGACTTGATCGAGGTGTCGATCATGGTCGAGCCCAGCTTGACGACGAGACCGCCGATGAGGCTCTCATCGACGGCGAGTTTCACTTTGACGTCCTTGCCGACGCGCGCTTTCAGCGTCGCGGCCAGTTTGTCGGCCTGCTCTTGCGACAGGGCGGCAGCAGCGGTCACTTCGGCCGTCACTTCACCCTTTTCCGCTGCGATGCGGGCACGCAGGTCGGCCACCAGTTGCGGCAGCACGAACAGGCGGCGCTTGGCCGCCATGAGCTTGAGCGTATTGGTGGTCAGGGCCGAAAGACCCGATTTGGCCGCGATGGCGGCGATGGCATTCCCTTGATCGTCGCGCGAATAGATCGGCGAAGAGATCAGGTCACGCAGGTCTGCCGAAGCCGAGAGAGCGGCGTCGAGCAGATCGACATCCTTCTCAAGTGCCCCGAGGCCATTTTCTTCCTTGGAGAGGTCGAAAAGGGCGGTTGCGTAACGCGCGGCAATGCCGGAGGAGATCGAAGCTGGTTCGGACACGTCAACCCTTCCGCTGGCTCTGCCCCTTGACCCGCACGAAAAGCGCCGCGCAGGCCAGAGGCTATTGTTGGCGCATGAGGACCATGCGTCTCAAATTCGAGGCGTCTCTAGCAGAGGAACCCCAATGCCGCAACCGTGAACAGGGCAGAAAAAAGGCCTGTTCGGCGCAAACATTTCCGTCAGCGGGCCGTTATTGGTCATTTGCATCGAAACAGAGACTGACGGCCGGGAATCGCCCCCGGCGGGTGGGATCAGGCCGCCCCCTCTGCCCCGCGCGAAAGCGCGGAAACGACCCGATCGCCGCGGGGCGCGACCTGCCGGAACCGCCCGCGAAATGGGCGTGCGTCAGTCGAGACTGTGGTTCAGTGCAGGCTCCGGCACCCCCTGCCCCACCCCCTCCAGCACCTTCAGCGGCTTGCGGACCACCGCGCCCAGGCCGCCGCGTGTGGGCGCATAGACCTGTTTTGACGCCTCGACCAGCAGCACCCCGCCGGCAAGCCAGGGCGCGCAACGCCGACCGGCGCCTTCCCAGAACGCCGCCGTCCGCAGCCAGAACCGCTTGCCCGAGGGCGGGGCATACAGCGCGGCCACATGCCGTTCCGGGGTGAACCCGTGGCGGCGCAACTGCGCCTCAAGCTGGCGCAGCGAATAGGGCCGACCAAAGCCGAAGGGCGTGCCATCGCCCCGCGCCCACAGGCCCGACCGGTTCGGCACCACAAACAGCGCCTTTCCCCCCGGCCCCAGCACACGGTGACATTCCTCCAGCACGGCCGAGGGCTGCTCCGAGGTTTCAAGCCCATGCATCAGGATCAGCCGGTCGACAAAGCCGCTGGAAATCGGCCAGGCGGTTTCCTCGCACAGGAGGCTGACATTCTCCATCCCGGCGGGCCAGGGCATGACACCTTGCGGACCCGGCAGCAGGCCGATGACCCGCCGCGCCTCGGTCAGGTAGGGGCGCAGCAGCGGCAGCGCAAAGCCGAACCCCGCGACCGTCTGGCCCGGCGCGGGCGGCCACATGGCCACCACCTGATCCCGGATGGCCCGCTGTGCGACCCGCCCCAGAGGCGTCCGGTAATAGAAATTCCGCAGGTCCAGCACATCAAGATGCATTGCAGCAGGTTCCGCTTCACAGCAATCTGGGACCAACTTATCGAAAACGCCGGGAAATGCCATGCTCGAACTCGTGACGGTGCCGTGTCTCAAGGACAATTACGCCTTTCTGGTCCATGATCCGGAAACCGGAGCCACCGCCTGCGTGGATGTGCCCGAGGCCGCGCCGATCCTGAAGGCACTGGCGGATCGGAACTGGCAGCTGACCCATGTGCTGCTGACGCATCACCACTGGGACCATGTCGATGGCCTGCCCGACCTGGCGGCACGGCACAGCCCCATTGTGGTCGGTGCCGCCGCTGATGCCCATCGCCTGCCGCCTCTCGATCTTGCGGTGGCAGAGGGCGACAGCTTTGCCTTTGGCCCGGCCGAGGTGCGGGTCATGGATGTTTCGGGCCATACGGTCGGCCATATCGCCTTTCACATCCCCGCCGCGGGGCTTGTGTTCACAGCCGACAGCCTGATGGCCATGGGCTGCGGCCGCCTGTTTGAAGGCACCCCGGCCCAGATGTGGGACAGCCTGTCGAAACTTGCCGCCCTGCCCCCCGAAACGCTGGTCTGTTCGGGCCATGAATACACCGAAAGCAACGCCCGCTTTGCCGCAAGCCTTGATTTGACGCCTGCGCTGGCCGCCCGTCTGGACCGCATCGCCCGCGCCCGTGCCGCGGGGGAACCCACCGTGCCTTCAACCCTGGCCGAGGAACTGGCGACCAATCCCTTTTTGCGCGCCCGCGATCCGGCCCTGAAACAGGCGCTTGGCATGGAGAATGCACCGGATGCCGATGTTTTCGCCATGCTCCGAAGCCGCAAGGATAATTTCTGAGACGATGACGGACGCCGCCGATCACAAATTGCAACCAAGCCGCACGAAAGCGGTAAATCTTCCAAATAGGGCTTGAAGCGCCGCAAAGAAAACCGAACTTTAACCTTATGAGGCCACGGTCGGAGATGGGGCCCCCACCCGCCGACCAGAAGGAAGGAGCACTCTGTCGTGCCATCTTTTTCGACCACCCTTGAACAGGCCATCCATGGCGCCCTGGCCCTCGCCAATGCCCGTCGTCACGAACTTGCGACGCTGGAACACCTGCTGCTTGCGTTGATCGATGAACCCGACGCAGCGCGGGTGATGAAGGCCTGCTCGGTCGATCTCGATGATCTGCGCAAGACTCTGACCGACTTCATCGATGATGACCTCTCGACGCTGGTCACCGATGTCGAAGGGTCGGAAGCCGTGCCCACGGCCGCATTCCAGCGCGTGATCCAGCGCGCCGCGATCCATGTGCAATCCTCGGGGCGGACCGAGGTGACCGGGGCCAATGTCCTTGTCGCCATCTTCGCCGAACGGGAATCGAACGCCGCCTATTTCCTGCAAGAACAGGATATGACGCGCTATGATGCGGTGAATTTCATCGCCCATGGTGTCGCCAAGGACCCGGGCTATGGCGAAAGCCGCCCGGTGACCGGCTCTGAAGAACCCCATCACGAAACGCCCAAGGGCGAGGCAGGTGAGGCGAAGGAATCCGCCCTTTCGAAATACTGTGTCGATCTGAACGTGAAGGCCCGCAAGGGCGACGTCGACCCGCTGATCGGCCGCGAGCAAGAGGTGGAGCGCGCGATCCAGGTGCTCTGCCGCCGCCGCAAGAACAACCCGCTGCTGGTGGGCGACCCCGGTGTCGGCAAGACCGCCATTGCGGAAGGTCTGGCCAAGAAGATCGTCGATGGCGAAACGCCGGAAATTCTTTCTGGCGCAACGATTTACAGCCTCGACATGGGCGCACTGCTTGCAGGGACCCGCTATCGTGGGGATTTTGAGGAACGCCTGAAGGCCGTCGTCAAAGAGATGGAGGATCACCCCGACGCGATCCTTTTCATCGACGAAATCCATACCGTCATCGGCGCGGGGGCGACCTCGGGCGGGGCGATGGATGCGTCAAACCTTCTCAAACCCGCGCTGCAGGGCGGCAAGCTGCGCTGCATGGGATCGACCACTTACAAAGAGTTCCGTCAGCACTTTGAAAAGGACCGCGCACTGTCGCGCCGGTTCCAGAAGATCGACGTGAACGAACCTTCGGTGCCGGATGCGATCAAGATCCTCATGGGCCTCAAGCCCAATTTTGAGGAACATCACGATCTGCGCTATACGGCCGAGGCGATCAAATCGGCGGTGGAACTGGCCGCGCGCTATATCCATGACCGCAAGCTGCCTGACAGCGCCATCGACGTGATCGACGAAGCCGGTGCCGCCCAGCACCTGCTGCCGACGGCCAAGCGCCGTAAGACCATCGGCATCAAGGAAATCGAATCTGTCGTGGCCAAGATCGCCCGCATCCCGCCGAAATCGGTGTCGAAAGACGATGCCGAAATCCTGCGCGATCTGGAAAAGACCCTGAAACGCGTGGTCTTCGGTCAGGACAAGGCGATCGAGGCGCTGTCTTCGGCGATCAAGCTGGCCCGTGCGGGCCTGCGCGAGCCGGAAAAGCCGATCGGCAACTACCTGTTTGCCGGGCCGACGGGTGTTGGCAAGACCGAGGTCGCCAAGCAGCTGGCCAATACGCTGGGGGTAGAACTTCTGCGCTTCGACATGTCGGAGTATATGGAGAAACACGCCGTCAGCCGTCTGATCGGCGCCCCGCCCGGCTATGTGGGGTTCGATCAGGGGGGTATGCTGACGGATGGTGTTGATCAGCACCCGCATTGCGTGCTGCTGCTCGACGAAATTGAAAAGGCGCACCCGGATGTCTACAACATCCTGCTGCAGGTGATGGACCACGGCAAACTGACCGACCATAACGGCCGTCAGGTGGATTTCCGCAATGTGATCCTGATCATGACCTCGAACGCCGGGGCCGCCGATCAGGCCAAGGCCGCCTTCGGTTTTGGCCGCGACCGTCGCACCGGCGAAGACACCGCCGCCATCGAACGGACCTTCACGCCCGAATTCCGCAACCGTCTGGATGCGGTGATCAGCTTCGCGCCCCTGGCGCGCGAGACGATCAATCAGGTGGTCGAGAAGTTCGTGCTGCAGCTGGAAGCCCAGCTCATGGACCGCAATGTCCATATCGAGCTGACGGCAGAGGCCGCGCAATGGCTGGGTGACAAGGGCTATGATGACAAGATGGGCGCGCGTCCGCTGGGCCGTGTGATCCAGGAAAACATCAAGAAGCCTTTGGCCGAGGAGTTGCTCTTTGGTCGGTTGATCAAAGGCGGCGTGGTGCGCGTCACCGTGAAGGACGAAAAGATCGAGCTGATCATCGAGGAACCGGGCAAGCCGCGGCTGACCGGGCAAAAACCACCGCTGCTGACGGCGGAATGATCGGCCGACTTGCGCTGTGTCTGACACTGGCCCCCGCGACAGCGGGGGCCTTTGATTTGGCGTTACCACTGGATTGCACGCTGGGCGAGACCTGTTTCATCCAGCAATTCCCCGATCACGACCCCGGCCCCGCGGCACGCGATTTCACCTGTGGCAGCCTGACTTATGACGGGCATGACGGCACCGATTTCGCGCTGGTCTCAGATGCCGCGATGGCGGCGGGTGTCACGGTCCGCGCGGCGGCGGATGGGGTGGTGCGGGGCATGCGGGATGGCATGGCCGATCTTCGCATCTCGGATCCGGCGGCGCCAGCGCTGAACGGGCAGGACTGTGGCAATGGCATCGCGATCACCCATGCGCACGGGTGGGAGACGCAGTATTGCCACCTCAAGCGCGGCTCGGTGCAGGTGGCCGCCGGGCAAAAGGTTCAGGCGGGGCAGGCGCTTGGCCAGGTGGGCCTGTCGGGCAATACCGAATTTCCGCATCTGCACCTGACCGTCCGGCGCAATGGCCGTCCGGTCGATCCCTTTGTACCGGATGCGCAGGCCTGCGGCCCCGCGGCCAAAGGTCTTTGGCAGGCGCCGCTACCCTATGTGGCGGGAGGCATCGTCTCGGCCGGGTTCGCGCCAGAAATCCCTGAGTTTGACGCCGTAAAGGCCGGGACCGCCCCACCCGCCAGTGACACCGCCCCGGCGCTGGTCTTTTGGGCCCAGCTTTACGGCACCCGCAAGGGTGACCGCCTGATCCTGCAACTTTCCGGCCCATTAGAAACGCTGGTCGAAGAAAGCTTCACCTTTGACCGACCTCAGGCCCGCGCCTTCCGCGCTGTCGGACGCAAGCTGCGCGACGACTCCTGGCCGCCCGGCACCTATCACGGCACAGCGCGGCTGATGCGTGATGGTGCCGAAATCGACCGCGTTGTCTCCAAGGTCATTCTACCGTAACAGCGGCGCCGCGCCGAGCGGGATGGGCCCCAGCATCATCCGCCCGTTCCGTGCCACCAGCGGCAGATCAAGCTGCCCCGGCACCTTCGATTGCACAGCAAGGTTTTCGGCCACCGACCGCAGCGCCACTTGGAACCGCGCGGGCACAAGGCCCATGGCCTCGGCGGCCGTCAGCGCCTCACGCCATCCTTGAACGGTAAAGGTGATGGTGCCTTCGGCCTGTCCCTGCGCATCGGCCACCAGACGCCCTTCACCCTTCACCTTGACCGGTCCCCATGTGACCAGCGCCTCGCGCAGATCCACCGCCTCCACCTGCGGCGCGCCATCCATCAGCGCAATCGGCGCGCGCAGCGTCAGGTCGGCCAGCAGCGACAGCCGCTCGACCGTGCCGGGCAGATCGGTGGTCGCAAGGGCCGCCGTCAGCGCCTGATCCGGCACCAGATCCAGCATCCGCAACGCCAGCTGCGCCTGCGTCCCCTCCCCCGCGATCAGCGCCGCATTGGCCGATCCGACCCCAAGCGACCAGCCCAGATCCGATCGCAGGCTGACCCCTTCTGCCACCAGATCGAGCCGTTTCAACGGCACGGACGGCAGCGGCCGGGTAAACAGCGACCCCTGCATCCGGGTGGACTTCAGCGCAACCTCCTGCCCTTGAAGCGAAATCGTCTGATCATCCGGCAAGGCGGCAATCAGGTTCCAAGGCGCATAGCTGAGCGTCAGGATCTGTGCGAACGGTGCGGACCAGGTCACGCCATGCGCGACATCCTCAACCCGCGGCTCTGTGAGTGTCACATCAAAGCGGTTGGGAAAGCCCGCAACCTCGACCCCGGCATGGCGGACCGCAAGGCCACGCACCGCGGCCTGATCCATCACCATGGCCACCGCCTTTTCGGCCCCACGTTCCCCGACGAACCACCACCCGCACCACAAAACCCCGAGGATCGCCACGATCCAGACCAGCGCCCGCATATCCGCCTCTTTTCCTTGTCAGCGGCCCAGTTTACAGGGGTCCGGAAGGGAGGGCCAGCCATGTGGGTCTTCGGTTACGGTTCCTTGATCTGGCATCCCGGCTTTCCGGTGGCGGAACGCCGCATCGCGCGCCTGACCGGCTGGCACCGCAGCTTCTGCATGCGGTCAATCCACCATCGCGGCACCGAGGAAGCACCGGGCCTTGTCCTCGCGCTCGACCGGGCCGAGGGGGCGGTTTGCGACGGCGTGGCCTTCCGCGTGTCGCCGGGGGCCGAGGAACACACCCTAGCCGAACTGCGCGAGCGCGAGCTTGTCTCCTCCGCCTATCTGGAAACCCGTCTGCCCGTCACTGCGGGGGATGAGGTGCTGGAATGCCTCGCCTACGTGATCGACCCTGATCACGTGCAGTATTGCGGGGGGCTGCCACTGGAAGAACAGGCACAGATCATCGCGCAGGCCACGGGCGGGCGCGGACCGAACCGAGATTACCTGTGGAACACCGCCGCCCATCTGGCGGAGCTTGGTCTTGCCGACCCCGATCTCGAATGGCTGTCAGCGCGGGTGCGGCAACTGACCGCCGCTTTGCCTTGACGGCTTGGCAGCGCGCCGTGCTGCCCCTACACTTGCCCCAAAACCAGAGCAGCCCGGCACCACCGGAAAAGGACGAGGCATGACCAGACTTGCCCCCAGCGCGGCCCCCGTCTTCGCGCAGCCCATCCGCCAGATCATCCTGATGCTGATCGTGATCGGGTTGGTGATTTCGGGCATCTGGGTGATGATGCCGGTGTTGCGGGGAATCATCGCCTCGAACCCGCCGCTGAACCTGTTCATCCTGTCGGTGTTCGCGCTGGGGATCCTGACCTGTTTCTGGCAGGTCTGGCAGCTGGTGAAATCGGTCAGCTGGCTGGATGCCTTCGTGCAGGACCGCCCCGGCGCCGATGTAACCAGCGCGCCGCGTATCCTCGGGCCGCTCGCGGCACTGCTGGGGCCGCGCACGGCGCGGTTGCAGCTGTCCTCCAGTTCGTCGCGGTCCATCCTCGATTCCGTGGCCACCCGCATCGACGAGGCGCGCGATATCACGCGCTATCTTGCCAACCTGATGATCTTCCTCGGGCTTTTGGGCACGTTCTATGGGCTTGCGACCACTGTCCCGGCCATTGTGGAAACCATCCGATCGCTGGCCCCGCAAGAGGGCGAATCCAGCCTGCAGATCTTTGGCAAGCTGATGGGCGGGCTGGAAAGCCAGCTGGGCGGGATGGGGACGGCGTTCTCGTCTTCGCTGCTTGGCCTTGCCGGGTCGCTGGTGATCGGCCTGCTGGAGCTGTTTGCCGGCCATGGCCAGAACCGCTTTTACCGCGAGCTTGAGGAATGGCTGTCGTCCATCACCCGCATCGGGCTTGAGGCGGGCGAAGGGGATGGCGGCGGGATGGGGCAGCTGGCGCAGGTGCTCGACAATCTCTCGGACCAGATCGAAAACCTGCAGATGATGGTCAGCCAGACCGAGGTCAGCCGCACCACCGCCGACGACCGGCTGGCCGAACTTGCCGAAGCTGTCACCCATCTGACCACGCGGCTTGAGGCCGATCAGGCGCAGACCGCCCTTCTGGCACGTATCGCGGATGGGCAGGATCGGCTGATCACCGCCCTGACGGGCGAAACGGGCGGCCCGCACATTGATGCCGAAAGCCGGATGCGCCTGCGGTCGATTGATGTGCAGCTGCTGCGGATTCTGGAAGAAATCTCGGCCGGGCGGCAGGAAACGCTGGCGGATCTGCGATCCGATCTGGGCGGGCTGACGCAGGCCGTGCGGCAACTCTTGCGGACGAGGGCCTGAGATGGGTCTTTCGCGCCGCGGCTCAGTTCGCAACAATGAGGGCATGGTCTGGCCGGGCTTTGTGGATGCTGTGACCACCCTTTTGATGGTGCTGATGTTCATCCTGACCATCTTCACCGTCATGCAATCGGTTCTGCAACAGACCATCACCACCAAGGAAAATGAGCTGGACGCGCTTGGGGTGCAGGTTTCGCAACTGGCCGATGCGCTGGGGCTGGAACGCAAGAAGGCCGAGGGTCTGCAGGCCGAAGTCGGCAGCCTGACCGCAAGCCTTGCCGCCGCCCGCGCCAAGGGCGAGGAGCAAGCCTCGCTGATTTCATCGCTGTCATCGCAACTTTCCGACAAGACCACCGCGCTGGAAGGCGCACAGGCCCGGATCACCAGCTTTGAGGCGCAGGTTGCAAGCCTGATCGCCGAACGCGATGCCGCGCGGGGCGAGGTCGGCAGCCTGACCGCCTCGGTTGAGGATCTGAAGGCCGCCCAGACCAAGCTGATGACGGAACAAGAGGCGCTGAACCTGGCGCTCGCCAAGGCGCGGGAAGAGATCGACAGCCAGACAGAGGCCGCGCGTCTGGCCGCCGCCCGCGCCGATGCGATGCAGGCGCTGGCCGACAAGCTGAAGGCCGAGAATGCGACCCAGGCTGTGAAGCTGACCGATGCCGAGGCCTCACGTCTGGTGGACGCCGCCGCCCTTGAGGCGCTGCGCGAAAAGCTCAAGGCCTCGGACACCGAACTGACGGCGCTGACCCTCTCGCTCGAAGAACAACGCAAACGGGCGGAAGAAACGCTCACCCTTCTCGCTGCAGCGCAGGGGGTGGATGTGGAAAAGGCCGACTTGGCCGAAACCGCCAAGGCGCTGCTGGCCCAGCAAGAGGCGAAATCGGCCGAGGCCGCGCGCCGGGTTGCCCTTCTGAATCAGCAGATCGCCGCGCTGCGGACGCAACTGGGGGAATTGCAGGGGCTGCTCGATGCCGCACAATCGCGCGATGCGGCGGCCAAGGTGCAGCTGGAAAATCTGGGCGGGCAGCTCAATTCTGCACTGGCGCAGGTAGCGGCGGAGCAAAAGCGCCGGGCCGAGCTGGAGGCCGCCGAACGCGCGCGGCTTGAGGCCGAGAAGCTGAACCTTGAAAAATTCCGGTCGGAATTCTTCGGCCAGCTGCGTGAGGTTCTGGCGGGCCGTGAAGGCGTGCGGATCGTGGGCGACCGTTTCGTCTTTTCCTCTGAGGTGCTGTTCAACCCCGGATCGGCCGATCTGGCGCCCGAAGGTCAGGCGCAGATCGCCAAAGTCGTGCAGACCCTGACCGAGATTTCAGGGGATATTCCGCCCGGCATCGACTGGATCATCCGGGTCGATGGCCATACCGACAATGTGCCGCTTTCGGGCACCGGCGCCTTCCGCGACAACTGGGAACTCAGCCAGGCGCGGGCGCTGTCGGTGGTGCGGTTCATGCAGGATCAGCTGGGCTTTCCGCCGAACCGCCTTGCCGCAACCGGCTTTGGCGAATGGCAACCCGTGGCCGAAGGCGATGGCGCCGAGGCCCGCGCCCAGAACCGGCGGATCGAGCTGAAGCTGACGGAACGCTGATCAGCGGCAGTAGGTGCCGTTGCGATAGCTGACGATATCCACATGGATATGGTCTTCGTGGAACCCATCCGACCCCGGCCCCAGCGTGGTGCCATAGGGGCCGCAGGCCGCCTTGTGCGCGGCCTTCATCGCCTTGGATTTGCGATAATCCTGCGCCACCGACAACGTCTTGCCATTTGACAGAACGAAGCCCGATACGTCCAGCGCGCGGCCGCGACCATGTTCGCTGACCTTGTTGCCGCGCACGCCATTGCGCGGGCGGCAGACATAGCTGCCCGCGATCTGCAACTGCACTACGGCATTGTCGAAGGCGGGCTGGATGCCGCGCTCGATCCACTTCTTGGCGGCGATGGCGGTGTCGCAGGTGATGGTAGCGGGCTGGCTGAAGGTCACGCCGGCGATTGCCGTCACCTTCACCGGGTCTTCGATGCCGCAGCCCCGCACGCGGCTGGTGATGGGCGCGATCTCTTCGCCGCGAATGTCGGGGTCGCCACAGACCGAGCCCTTCTTGGGCAGGACCGCAGTCTTGCCCGGCACGGTGCGGACGGCGGCGGCCTTGAAGATGCCCCAGCCCTTGCGCTTGGGTGCCTCTTCCTGCGGGGCGATGGCCAGATCGGCAGGCCGGGGGCGCGGGCGCGTCATCGGCACGGTGACGGCTGACACCAGCGCGACCGAGGCCTCATCCACCACGGGCGCCTCGGGCGCGGGTTCCGGTGCGGGTGCGTCTGTCACCAGCCCTGCCGGGCGCGGGCGCGGGCGGGTCAGCGGCACAACGGCATTGGTGGTGGAAACCGACACGACCAGCGGTTCCGTCGGGGCAGCAGGGACGACGGTGCCGGGACGGGCCTTGGGAAGCATCGAGGATTTCAGCCCTTCGGCCTGCACCGCCCCAGCCAGACATGCCAGACCGGCTGCAAGTACAATCGCACGCTTCATCATCGTTACTGCCCCCGCCGTATCGCTCACTTGCCCGGCGGTTGCACCCGCCCGAAATCCGGCGCAGAGGTATCCTGCCCCGCCTCGATGATCCCCCGGCGGATGGCCCGCGTCCGGGTGAAATAGGCATGCAGATGCGCGCCATCGCCCAGACGGATCGCCCGCTGCAGAGCAAAAAGCTCTTCGGTGAACCGCCCGAGTATTTCCAATGTCGCATCCTTGTTCGTCAAGAACACATCACGCCACATGGTGGGGTCACTGGCGGCAATCCGCGTAAAGTCGCGGAAACCCGCCGCTGAATACTGGATCACCTCGCTGTCGGTGACGCGGGCAAGGTCATCCGCGACCCCCACCATCGTATAGGCGATGAGGTGCGGGGTATGCGAGGTGACGGCCAGCACCAGATCATGATGCTCGGCGTCCATCTCATCGACCTTGGCGCCGATAGATTCGCAAAGCTGCCGCAGACGGCGCGTGGCCTCGGGGTCGGTGCCAGGAACCGGGGTCAGCAGCCACCAGCGGTTCTGGAACAGCGTGGCAAAGCCCGACCGCGGGCCGGAATGTTCGGTCCCGGCAATCGGGTGGCCCGGAATGAAATGCACCCCTGCCGGGATATGCGGGGCGACCGCATCGATCACCGCCTGCTTGACCGACCCGACGTCCGTAACGGTTGCACCGGGGGCCAGATGCGGGCCGATTTCCGCGGCAATGGCGCCCATGGCGCCCACCGGCACGGCCAGCACCACCAGATCGGCGCCGCGCACGGCCTCGGCCGCGGTTTCGGCCGTGCGATCGACAAAGCCGATATCAATCGCCACGGCCCGGCTTTCGGCCGACTTCGCAAAACCCACGATCTCATCGGCCAGACCGGCGGCCTTGATGGCATGGGCCATCGAGGAGGCGATCAGGCCAAGCCCGATCAGCGCGACGCGCCGATAGACGGTCCCTTGCCCTGCTGCCGTCATTTCACACCTTTGAACTGTCCAATCGCATGGGCCACGCGGCGGCAGGACGCTTCATCCCCCACGGTGATCCGCAGGCAATGCGGCAGCTTGTAGCCCGCCACGCGGCGCACGATCAGGCCCTGCTGCTGCAGGAAGGTATCGCAGGCCTCGGCCTCTTCGGCGCTGGCAAAGCGGGCCAGCACGAAATTGGCCATCGAGGTGTCAGACGGCACACCGACCGCAGCCAGCGCCTCGGCCAGCCAATGGCGCAGACGGGCGTTTTCGCTGCGGCAGCGGGTGACGAAATCCTGATCCCGCACCGCGGCCTCGGCCGTTTCCAGCTGGGTGTTCGACAGGTTGAACGGACCACGGATGCGGTTCAGCACATCGATGATCGCCTTGGGGCCATAACCCCAGCCAATCCGCAGCCCGCCCAGACCGTAGATCTTGGAAAAGGTCCGCGTCATCACGACATTGCCCGAAGCCTCGACCAGCGACAGCCCGGCGTCAAAGCCATCGACATATTCGGCATAGGCCCCGTCCAGCACCAGAATCGCCTGCGGCGGCAGACCGCGTGCCAGCCGCGCGACCTCACCGGCCGAAATCATCGTGCCGGTGGGGTTGTTGGGATTGGCAATGAAGACAAGCTTGGTGCGTTCCGTGCAGGCCGCAAGCAGCGCGTCCACGTCGGTGGTGCGCTCGCGCTCTTTGACCTCGACCGGGGTCGCCCCGACCGCAAGGGCCGAGATCTTGTACATCAGGAAGCCGTGTTCGGTGTAAAGCACCTCATCCCCCGGCCCGGCATAGGCCTGGCACAGGAAGGTGATGATCTCGTCCGAACCCACGCCGCAGATCACCCGCGCGGCATCAAGTCCATGCACCTCGGCGATGGCGGCGCGCAGATTGGCGTGATCGGTCGAAGGGTAGCGATGCAACTGATGCACCGACTTGGCGAAGGCATCCTTCGCCTTGTCCGACGGCCCGAACGGATTTTCGTTCGAGCTGAGTTTCACCACATTGCTCACCCCCGCCACATGGGCCTTGCCACCTTCGTAAAGGGCAATGTCCATGATACCGGGTTGCGGGCGGATGGCGTCGTTCATCGCTGTCTCCATTGCAGTTGCGCCGGGTTTAGCGATCCCCCCGGCGCTTTGCCAGTGCGATATGCGCCCGCGCAAAGGAAAGGGCCGCGACTGCGGCCCTTCGGTCAATGCTTGTCGGTCTTGGAGGCGAGCCAATCCATCAAGGCCAGCAACACGCCCGAGGCGACGAAGGTCAGGTGGATGATGACCAGCCATTGCAGCTTGACGCTATCAAGCGGCGCGGCGCCCTTGCCAATCTCCATAAAGACCTTGAGCAGATGGATCCCCGAAATCGCCACGATCGAGGCGATGAGCTTCATCTTCAGCCCCGAGAAATCGACCTTGCCCATCCAGCTGGGTCGATCCGCCGAATCCCGGATATCAAGCTTCGAGACGAAATTCTCATACCCCGAAAACAGCACGATCAGCAGCAGGTTTGCCGCCAGCGACAGGTCGATCAGCGTGAGGATCGCAAGGATCGCCTGATCTGCCGACATGGTGAAGGTCTTGCCCGCGTAATAGACCAGCTCTTCGGTGAAGACGATGGTCAGCATCCCAAGGCTGACAACCAACCCCAGATACATCGGCGCCATCAGCCAGCGGGACGCGAAAAGGCCCTGTTCGAAGCGGGTTTCGATACCGGGTTTTTGTGACATTACCGTTAAACTCCTGTGCCGGAAATGGATGAGGCCCGCCAAGACAGGCGGGCCTCCAAGCTTGGATCGACCGAAGGCCATAAGGCCCGCGGATCAGTTCTTCGCGTAGTATTCGACGACGAGGTTCGGTTCCATGACAACCGGGTAGGGAACGTCCGACAGCGAGGGCGTACGGACGAACTTGACGGTCATCTTGGAGTGGTCGACTTCGAGGTAGTCGGGAACTTCACGCTCGGTCAGGGCGACGGCTTCCAGCACGATGGCCAGTTGCTTCGAACGCTGACGCACTTCGATCACGTCGCCTTCCTTCACACGGTAGGAAGCGATGTTCACGCGCTGGCCATTCACGGTCACATGGCCGTGGTTGACGAACTGACGGGCCGCAAAAACGGTCGGAACGAACTTGGCGCGGTAGACAACGGCGTCCAGACGACGCTCGAGCAGACCGATCAGCATTTCGCTGGTGTCGCCCTTCACGCGCTCGGCTTCCGCATAGATCTTGCGGAACTGCTTTTCGGTCAGGTCCCCGTAGTAGCCTTTCAGCTTCTGCTTGGCGCGCAGCTGCGTACCGAAGTCCGACAGCTTGCCCTTGCGGCGCTGACCGTGCTGGCCGGGGCCATATTCACGCTTGTTCAGGGGCGACTTGGCGCGACCCCAGATGTTCTCGCCCATGCGGCGGTCGATCTTGTACTTGGCAGCGGTGCGTTTGGTCATCGCTGATCTCCTTCTCTCTTTATGCCCTCGGCGCTTCCGAAACCGCGTCACGCGCCGGGCCTTGCGGCCCATTGCGATCTTCGATCCCGGCCTTGCCAAGATGGAAGGGCGTTGTCCTTTCCCTTGCGGGCGACAGGCATCCCCTTGCGGGGGCCACCAACACCAATGAAAAGCCCCGGAATCTCTTCCGGGACATGGCGCGCTTATACAGGCCCGCCGACCCGAGTCAACGCCAGATGACGGCCCGATGTCATCAGGCCGCCATGTCGTGCCGCAGGATCGCCGCCTCGGAGGCGGAAAGGTTGCGCCGCGCGTAATCGCCATAGCGATCGGGGTTCACCTCAATGCCCGGCAGAACCTCAATCAGCCCGGCCCGCTGGTCAGGGGTGATGGTGTCCAGCGCCGTATTCGAGGGGTGGAAGCTTTCCGTCTCCATCCCGTTGGCAAAGACAATATTGTGCCGTTCCAGCAGGATATGGACATAGGTCACTTCGCGCAGCGCGTGATCGACCACGATGCTGCGGTCATTCAGCAGATCTTCCGCCGCGACCAGAACCTCGGCCTCGTTGAACAGCGCCCGCGCCGCCGGACCCTGCACCAACATCCGGTGCTGGGGCGAGACCAGGAGGTCATCCTCAGGCCGCCCCGACCCCAGCGCACCGGCGCGGAAGCGGATGGGGCGCAGATGCGGCATCGCGTAAAGACGCGCACCTGTCATGCGGCGATGTCCCGTCCAGAGGATCGGCTGCGGGCCATTGTCCCGCGTCAGGATGCTGTCGCCCGGCCGCAAGTGCTGAATGAGGCGTGGTCCTTCGGGGGTTGCGATGCGCGTATCGGGGGTAAAGCAGATCACCCCGCCGGCATGGCGGGCCCCTGCCCCTTTGTGCGTGCGGTCGATCGCCACACGAACGACCCACATATCCCGGCCCGCGGGCGGCAAATCCCCCACGAACATCACCAGTCGCGCGCCCGTATCGGGCACGTCGATCAGCGTGACCGCATAGGAATGGTGGCCATCCGTGACGATGAAGCCCTGTTCGGGTTCATCCTCGACCGGCGCGGCCATTGCGTCCCTGTCCTCGGGCAAACGTTGCTGCCCAAGAGATGCACCCACAAGGCGGCGCACCATGCGCGCCGCACGTTTCCGTACTTCCGCTGCCCCCTCGGCCCCTTCCAGAACCAGAACGGTTTGCGGGCCATCGACCCGCACCGGCGCGCCCGTCCAGCGCCAGGATGCCCCGACATTGAGCACATCCAGCGGCGCGGCCGCGATTCCGTCTGTCTCTGTCTGCGACCAGGATATGACAAACGTGCCCCGAGAGCCCGCCATCATGCCTGTTTGCCTGCTCGTTTTATTGTTTATGAGAAAAACGTTAACAGGCGGTTTTCCGCTTGGCTATAACCAAACGGCAACAATCCCAACCAATTGGATGTGTTGTATCATCTTTGGGATAGGTCAAAACTGCAGGCTGAGACGGACAGAGCCTAAAATTTGGTCAGTCGCCTGTTCCTCAAACTCTTTGCCCAGCCAGGTGACGCCGTAAAAGACAGCCGCACGCTCGCCCTGCCAATGTACACCGGCCCGAAGCCGCGCGCGGTCCCCCTTCAGCGTCGCAGGGCCAAAATCGGGCAGGTAGACGCTGTCAAAGACCCGCGCCACATCGCCACCCAGGGTCAGACTGATTCCCTGTTCCGGCAAGGCAGAAATCCCCAGCACGCGATGCCCGGTGACGGTATCGCGGGTAAACAACCCATCGCGGCCAAAGCGGCCCAGAATCACATCGGCCCCGACGCGCAGATAATCTTCGACACCGACCTGCGCCTCAAGGAAGGGGCGCACCACGGCAGACCCCAGTGTCAGATCCTTGCCGATTTCCAGATTGGCGGTGGGATGCACCCCATCGGGGATCTGCGACCCAAGCACCCGCGGGGTATCGAGGCCCAAAAATTCATGCACTTCGCGCTGGAAGGCGCCGACCTTGGTCTGCGGGCCGGTAAAGACCAGTTCTCCCCCAAGCCGCGCCTCGAACCCGCCAACATCAAAATGCGTGAAAAGCCCCGGCGCGATCACCCCGGCATAGGGCCGGTCGATGGCCCTGTTGGTCAGACTGCGGGGCGCGATGATTTCGCTGCGGATCCGCGCCTCAAGCACGGAACCGGCCTCGGAAGGAAGCTGACCATCCCAGCGATAACCACGAAAGCGACTGACCGCATAAGACCCTGACCGCCAGCGATCATGCATGTCGCCCAAGGCATCATTGGTGAAAAGGCGCGCAAAACCCAGCGTCACCCGATCCTGGGAAAATGCCGAGGGGGCGCATCCCATGAAAACAAGCGCGGCACAAATCGCCGCCCGGAGAACCTTTTTCATAACAATCCCGACTCAAGGCCCCCCAGCCTTGACCAAGCTTAAGCAGAAAAACCCGCCCCGGCATAGTGCGGTCGGGCCACAGTCGCCTGCGCTGCCGCGCCGTCTTTGCTGAGTGAAAGAATCAGGCTTTACAAATCCAAGTGTTTTTGTCACCTTTCCTGCATCCAAGCCAACCCGCCTCGGGCCAGCCCGGATCGCACAGCCGCAGCAACCCGAGGTCCAGATGAAAGCGCGCCAAACCCGCCCTTTGCCCCAGCTCTCTTCCGAGCCGAGCCTGACAGAGATCCTGCTGCAGACCTTGAACGGCCTGATGCCGGTGACCCCGGATCTCTCGGCCTTTTTCGACCGGATGGAGATGCCCCGATGAACATGCAAGTTGACCCCCGCACCCTCATTGCCCTGACCACCGACCGCACCCCCTGCCATGACGCGCTGCTGCTGACGGAAGGGGGCAATCTGGCCCGCATCGTGCTGCACGATCAGGTCTATTCGCTGCGGATCACGCGGGCAGGCAAACTGATCCTGACCAAGTAAACTTTGGAAAACCCATGAAACGCACGCTGACCGCCGCCCTTTTCGCCACAGTGGCCCTTCCCGCCCTTGCCGCCACCGAGGCCGAGGTCGTCACGACCTATGCCGATCTGGCAGAGGCGGGCTATGCCGACAGTCTGGCCACGGCCAAGACCCTGCAGGCGGCGGTCGCGGCGCTGATTGAAACGCCGAGCGAGGCAACCCTCGCCGCCGCCCGCGCGGCCTGGTTCGCGGCCCGCATCCCCTATCAGCAGACCGAGGTCTTCCGCTTCGGCAACCCCATCGTCGATGATTGGGAGGGCCGCGTGAATGCCTGGCCGCTGGACGAAGGGCTGATCGATTATGTCGACAGCAGCTATGGCGAGGCGCCGGAAAACCCGCTCTCCACGCTGAACGTGATTGCGGCGCCCGAAATCACCATCGGCGGCGCCAAGATCGATGCCAGCCAAATCACCCCTGGCCTGATCCGCGACACCCTGCATGAGGCCGACGGCATCGAGGCCAATGTCGCCTCGGGCTATCATGCCATCGAATTCATGCTTTGGGGGCAAGATCTGAACGGCACCGGCAAGGGCGCGGGCGCGCGCGCCTTCACCGATTACCTGCAGACCGAGGGCTGCACCGGCGGAAATTGTGACCGCCGCGCCGCCTATCTGCAGGCCGCGACTGACCTGCTGGTATCGGACCTTGCGGAAATGACCGCGAACTGGGGCCAATCCGGCGCCGCCCGCGCGGCCGTGCTGGCCGATCCGGCCAAGGGATTGCAGGCCATGCTGACCGGGATGGGAAGCCTCTCTTATGGCGAACTGGCGGGCGAACGGATGAAACTGGGGCTCATGCTCAATGACCCCGAGGAGGAGCAGGACTGCTTCTCGGACAATACCCACAACAGCCATTTCTATGACGGCGTGGGCATCCGTAATGTCTATCTCGGCAGCTACACCCGCGCCGATGGCAGCACTGTCAGCGGCCCCGCGCTGGCCGATCTGATCGCCGCGCGCGACCCAGCACTGGATACGCGCCTGCGGGCAGAGCTTGACGCCTCGGTCGCCGCGCTGCAGGCGGTGAAGACCGCGGCCGAGGGCGGGCTGGCCTATGACCAGATGCTTGAGGCCGGCAATGCCGAGGGCGAGGCGCTGATCACCGGCGCGGTCGATGCGCTGGTCACCCAAACCGCGTCAATCGAGCGGGCGGTGGCGGTGCTGGGCCTGACCGGCGTTGCCTTCGAAGGGTCCGACAGCCTCGACAACCCCGGCGCCGTTTTCCAGTGACGCCGATGCCGGGCGCGCGGCCTCCCTCTCGTGCGCCCGGCCCTTTTCCGACAGGAGCCGCGACATGATCGTCTGCCACTGCATGAACATTTCGGACCATGACATCCGCGCCGCGGTAGACTGGATGCGCGCAGCCGACCCGGAAACCGTCATCACCCCCGGCAAGGTCTATCACGCCATGGGCAAGCGCGCGGACTGCGGCGGCTGCATGCCGCTTTTTCTTGCAACCATGCGCGGATGTGACACGTTCGAAATACCCATGCAGCTGCGCGGCCTGAAACGCCGTGCCCCAGCCACAGGACAGGACATCCATGAAGGGCGATCCCAAAGTCATCGAGTATCTGAACGCAGCCTTGCGGTCTGAACTGACGGCCGTCAGCCAGTATTGGCTGCATTACCGCCTGCAGGAAGACTGGGGCTTTGGCCGGATCGCCGCCAAATCGCGCGCCGAAAGCATCGAAGAGATGCACCATGCCGACCGGCTGATTGCGCGCATCATCTTTCTGGAGGGGCATCCGAACCTCCAAAAGCTCGATCCGCTGCGCATCGGCCAGAACCTCAAGGAAACGCTTGAGGCCGATCTGGCCGGCGAACATGACGCCCGCACCCTTTATATCGCGGCGCGACAGCATTGTGACGCGGTGGGCGATTATGTCAGTCGGGCGCTTTTCGATTCCCTGATCGCGGATGAAGAGGGTCACATCGACTTCCTCGAAACGCAGCTTGGCCTTTATGAGACGCTGGGCCCCGAAAAATACGGCATGCTCAACGCGAAACCGGCCAACGAGGCGGAATGACGCATTGCAGGCGGCGAGATTTCCGATAGAAGTAGTCGGAAATCTCGCCCTCTCATGCCCGAGCTCCCCGATGCCCCTTCGCCTCGCCCTTCCGGTCGCCCTTCTGGTGGCCCTTCCCGCCGTGGCGCAAACGCTGGATGACCGGCATCTGCCCGTCCTGCCCCGCACCCCGGCCGAAGCCAAGCGCATCGCGGCCGTGCTGGCCCCGCCCACCGATTTCACCAAGCCCGAAGCCTTTGAGGACAACCCCGGCGGCGCGGCAACCACCCGCACCATCGCCACCGCTGATGCCTTTTCGCAATCGTCGGAAAACATGCCTTTTGAGCGCGAGATGGATTTCAAGCTGGGCAATGGGCTGTTCCGCAAGACCTGGGTCGCGGCGCCGTCGTCAACCCGCGCGTCGGATGGGCTGGGCCCGATCTACAATGCCCGCGCCTGTCAGGATTGCCACCTGAAGGATGGTCGCGGCCATATGCCCGAAACCGCGCAAGAGCCGCGCGTTTCGGCCTTTCTGCGGCTTTCGGTGCCCAGCGGGGCTGCCCCCGCGGGCATTCCCGACTACCTTCCCACCCTGCCCGAGCCGACCTATGGCGGCCAGCTGCAGGACTTCGGCGCCCCCGGCCATGCCCCCGAAGGGCAGATGACGGTTCGCTACGAAGAGGTGCCGGTCACGCTGGCCGATGGGACCGTCGTGTCCCTGCGCCGCCCGACCTATGGGGTGGACGATCCCGCCTATGGCCCGCTGCACCCCGACGTGATGCTGTCGCCCCGCGTGGCGCCACAGATGATCGGCCTCGGGCTACTCGAGGCGATCCCGGCGGCTGAAATCCTCGCCCGCGCCGACCCGGGGGATGCCGATGGCGACGGGATTTCGGGCCGCCCGAACATCGTGATCAGCGCCGAATTCGGCGTGCCCATGCTGGGCCGTTTCGGACACAAGGCCGGGGCGCCGACCGTGCGGGAACAAAGCGCCGGGGCCTTTGCGGGGGATATGGGGCTGTCAAACCCGCTCCATCCCGATCCGGCAGGCGATTGCACGCCGGGCCAGACCGCCTGCAAATCCGGCCCCCACGGGCAGGAACCCGGCCTGCGCGAAGGGCTTGAGGTGGACGGGCCGAGCCTTGACCTTGTGACCTTCTATTCCCGCAATCTGGCCGTGCCCGCGCGCCGCGATCCGGCCGACCCGCAAGTGCTGCATGGGAAAGAGCTGTTCCATCAGGCGCAATGCGCGGCCTGCCATGTTCCGAAACATGTGACCAACCGCCTGAAAGACCAGCCGGAGCAAAGCTTTCAGTTGATCTGGCCCTTCACAGATCTTCTGTTGCACGACATGGGCCCCGGTCTTGCGGACAACCGCCCCGAGGCGCGGGCCACCGGGCAGGAATGGCGCACCGCACCCCTTTGGGGGATCGGGCTGACGGAACAGGTCTCTGGCCACAGCCAGTTCCTGCATGATGGCCGGGCGCGCAACCTGCTGGAGGCGATCCTGTGGCACGGGGGCGAGGCTGAAGCCGCGCGCGAAACCGTGATGGCCATGCCCGCCGCCGACCGGGAGGCGCTGGTCGCCTACCTGAAAAGCCTGTGATACAGATCCCGATCAAAGGCCCGTGCCTGTCGTCAAGAAAGCCCCGATGAAACGCTCTGCTCTCCTGCTTGGTCCCCTTCTCGCCCTTACCCTTGCCGCCCCGGTCGCCCGGGCCGATGTGGCCGAAACGGTCGAGGATCACATCCTTCCGGGGCTTGCACGTTTCACGGCGACCACCGCCACGCTGGCGGCTATCGACAGCTGCGAACCCGAGGCGCTGCAAGTGGCCTGGGGTGCGGCCTTTGACGCCTGGGTTGGGGTGGGCCATCTGCGGCTCGGCCCGGTCGAGGAAGAGGGCCGCGTGCTGGCCATCGCCTTCTGGCCCGACCCCAAGGGAATGGGCCAGAAACAGACCAATGCGCTTTTAGCCAAGGCAGATCCCGCCGTGTTGGAGCCTGCGCTGATGGCCGAACAATCGGTGGCGGTGCGCGGCCTTTTTGGCCTTGAACGGCTGCTTTGGCCGACCGAGACCGCAACCGGCGATTACCCCTGCGCCTTGACCCATGCGATTGCGGATGATCTGGCACGCATGGCTGCGGAAATCGATGCCGAGTGGCGCGCGAGCTTTGCGGATCACCTGCTCAACCCCGGTCCGTCCAGCCGCTATCTGACCTTGACCGAGGCGCGACAGGCGCTGTTGACCACCTTGATCACGGGGCTGGAGTTCAACAAGGACGCCCGCCTGGGCCGCCCTCTGGGCAGCTTCGACAAACCCCACCCCGAGCGGGCCGAGGCAGCAACCTCGGGGCGCTCCACCCGCAATCTTGAACTGTCCCTGGTGGCGCTGCGCAGCCTTGCACGGTCGCTTCACCAGCCGATCCCCCGGACCGAAGCGGCCTTCGACCGCGTTCTTGCCAATGTGGCAAAGGTAGACCTGTCACAGGTGGATGACCCGACCATGTGGCTCAAGGCCGATATCCTGCGGCAGGACATCACCGCAGTGCGCGAGGCAGTGATGGCCGAAATCGCCCCCGCGCTGGGGGCCGGGGTCGGCTTCAACGCCGCCGACGGGGATTGATCGATGCAGCGGCGAAGTTTTCTCGCCTCGGTTCTGGCGGCCTCGGTGCTGCCGCAGCTGAGCTGGGCGGATGCGGGCGATCCGGCCTATCTGGCCGCCGCGCAGACCGCCGATGGCGCCTTTGCCCTGCACGGGCTGAGCCTTGCGGGCGAAAGCCTGTTTGCCCTGCCGCTGCCGGCCCGCGGCCATGCCGCGACCGCACACCCGACGCGGCCGCTCGCCGTGGCCTTTGCCCGCAGGCCCGGCACCTTCGCGCTGGTGATCGATTGCGCGCTGGGGCAGGAAACGGCGCGGCTGACCCCGCCTGCGGGGCGGCAGTTCAACGGCCACGGCACCTTTTCTGCCGATGGCGCGCGGCTTTACACATCCGAAGTTGTGGCCGAAACCTCGGAAGGGCGGCTGGGCATCTGGGATACGGCCAGCTGGCAGCGCATCGGCGAATGTGCCACCCATGGCGTCGGTCCGCATGACGTGAAGCGCCTGCCCCTGTCGGAGGACCTGCTGGTCGCCAATGGGGGCATCCAGACCGACCCGACCGACCGAACCAAGCTGAACATCGCGACCATGCGGCCCAATCTGGCGCGGCTTGGGCCGGATGGGGCGCTGATCTCGCTGGCAGAAGCGCCAGAGGATCTGGCCCAGAATTCGTTGCGTCATCTGGCGCTTTTGTCCGATGGTCGCGCCGCCGTCGCGACGCAGTGGGAAGGCGATCCGGCCGAGGCGCCGCCACTGCTGGCGCTGTGGGAGGACGGGCGGCTGACCTTCTGCCCGGTGCCCGAAGCCGAAATGCTGGTGATGCAGAACTATGCAGGCTCTATCGCCTATTGCCCGGCGCGGGCCGAGATCGCGATCACCTCGCCCAAGGGTGGGGCCGTGCAGGTCTTTGACGCGGCAGGCCGGTTCAGGGCCACGCATCGTCGGGCCGATGCCTGCGGCGTGGCGCCCGCACCGGCGGGGTTTACCGTGACGGACGGGAATGGTGCGATCTCCACGCTGGGGGCCGCGGGGCTGCAACCCGCCACCCGGCTGGACGTGAAATGGGACAATCATCTGATCGCGCTCGACCGCGCCTAGCTGCCCGATCTTTGATCAAACCCATTGCATCCCCGCGCGCTGCATGGTCATCCTGCGCCGAACAGGATTGGGGGGCCGGATATGCGCGTCTTCATCAACGGATTTGGCCGGATCGGACGTTCGGTACTGCGGGCTTGGGCGCTGGCCGCACGCAAGGGGGCGGATCCCGGGCAAAGGTTGGAAATTGTCGGGATCAACGACATCGCTGCCGCCGAAATGTGTGCCTATCTGTTCGAATATGACAGCGTCTTTGGCCCCTTCCCCGGCACGGTCGCCCTGTCCGAAGGGCATCTTGTGGTTGATGGTCGCGCGATTCCGCTGCACCGCACCGCCGATTTGACGACGCTGGATCTGTCCGGCATCGATCTGGTGATGGAATGCACCGGCCGCGCCGATGCGCGCGATGTGGCCGAACGCGGGCTGACCGCCGGGGCGCGACGGGTGCTGATCTCCGGTCCCTCCAAGGCCGCCGACCTGACGGTGGTGCTGGGCGCCAATGATGCAGCGTTGACCGATCAGCGGATCGTGTCGAATGCCTCTTGCACGACCAATGCGCTGGCACCGCTGGCGCGGCTGATCCATGAACATTGGGGCATCGTTACCGGATCGATGACGACGATCCACTGCTATACCGGCAGCCAACCTACGGTGGACGCCCCGGCGGCAGATTTCGCCCGGTCGCGCGCGGCGGCCCTGTCGATGGTGCCGACCACGACTTCGGCCCAGCGGCTGGTCGATCTGGTGCTGCCCGATCTGGCAGGGCGGCTCGAAGGGTCGGCGGTGCGGGTGCCGACGGCCTCAGTGTCTGCCGTGGATCTGGCGGTGATGACCGAACGTCCGGCCACGGCAGAGGCCGTGAACACCGCCTTCCGCGCCGCGGGTGGGGTGATCGGTGCCACCGACAAGGCGCTGGTCTCCACCGATCTGCGCGCCCGGCCCGAAAGCATCATCATGGCCTGCCCGGAAACCCGCGTCACGCGTGGGGGCATGCTGCGGGTCTTTGGCTGGTATGACAACGAATGGGGCTTTTCCAACCGGATGCTGGATGTGGCCCTGCGGATGGGCTGAGGCTTAGCGGCAGCGCGTCAGCACCCGGTCGAGCTTATCCAGGAAAAACGAAAGGTTCTCCGCGTTGAAGGGCAGCGGCGGGCGGATCTTCAGCACATGCCCCTGCGGCCCGGTGGCCGAAATCAGCACCCCTTCGTCGCGCAGCCCGTTGACGATGCGCCCGGTCAGCGCAGCATCTGGCCGCCCCTCGGCCGAGATGATGTCCTGCCCGAGGAAGAGGCCCACGGCCCGCAAATCCCCCAGCATGGCGTGGCGATGGGCAAGGTCGTGCAGCCCTTCGGCAAAGGCGCGGCCGATCTGATCGGCGTGCGCGATCAGCCCCTCATCCTCGATCACATCCAGCACCGCCGCGGCGACCGAAGCGGCCACGGCATTGCCCCCGAAGGTGTTGAAATAGCGCGCATGGGCGCCGAATTCTGCAATCACCTCGGGGCGCAGGGCCAGACCGGCGACGGGATAGCCATTGCCCATCGGCTTGCCCATCGACACCATATCCGGCACGACGCCATGGCGCGCAAAGCCCCACATCCCCGCCCCGGTACGGCCGAAACCGGGCTGCACCTCATCGGCGATGAACACGCCCCCCGCCGCGCGGATGGCGGCGACGGCGGGTTGCAGCACCCCTTCCGGCCCGACAAAAACCCCGTCCGAAGAAAAGACTGTATCCACAATCAACGCAGCAGGCTTGATGCCGTGGCGCAGCAGATCGTCGATCGCCGCCTGCACCGCGGCGCCAAAGCCCCCGGCGGCATCGCCGCCAAAGCGACGGGCATCGGGCGGCGGCACGGTGCGGACATGTGCCCCAAGCGGCACCCCGGCCCCGAGCGAGGGCGAAAACTCGGCCACGCTGAGGGTGACGCCGTGATAGGCGTTTTCGGTCACAATGACCCCGGTGCCCCCCGTCTGCGCGCGGGCGATCCGCAGCGCCAGGTCATTCGCCTCGGACCCGGTGCAGGTGAACATCATATGCCCGATCTCATCCGGCAGTGTGGCGAGCAGCCGTTCCGCCAGCGTCAGCACCTTGTCATGCAGATAGCGGGTATGGCTGGCAAAAATCGCCGCCTGATCGGCCATGGCCTGCACCACGCGCGGGTGGCAATGCCCGACCGAGGCCACGTTGTTGTAGGTGTCCAGATAGGCGCGGCCATCGGCATCGTAGAGCCAGACCCCCTCGCCCCGCACCAGATGCAGGGGGCGTTCGTAGAAAAGCCGGTAAGCCGGGCCAAGCGCGGCCTGACGGCGGGCGACCAGATCGGCCTCGACCGGCGGCAAATCGACCGCACCGGGGCGAAAGGCATTGGGCATCGGATCACGGGTCATGGCGGCCTCCGGCTGGGGGTGGCAGGGCCAAAAGCCCCGCACGAGAGATGGGGAAATTCCGCAGGATATAGGCGGCATTGTCAGGCTGGCGTTTCGCACGGTGGCTGGTGATGGCTAGGGTTGTCACCATGCGAATGGCGGCCAGATCGGGCAACAGGCTGCGTTCCTCCGACAGAAGCGGCAGCTCTGCGGCACAAGCGGTCGCGATCTCATCCAGCGCGCCAAGGGCATTCGCGGGATCGATCAGGTAAGAGGCCGCGACCGCAAGGTCGCAGATGCGCGGCGTGCGAACCATATCGCCGAAATCCAGCACGCCTGCGACGGTGTCCGGGTCCGTTTCGGACACCAACACGTTATGGGGGTTCAGATCGGCATGGACCACCTGCCACGGCAGATCGGCCAGCGCGGGGGCGATAACGCGGTCAAACCGGTCGAGCCAACGGGCGCAGAGGTCGCGCAGCGCCGGCTCCTCAATCGCGGGCAACAGCGGGCGGAGGCGACCGGCCTGTTTCAGATCCCATTGCAGCACATGATCGGCGGCGGGGTGCCTGAACCCTTCGAGCGCGCGGGTCAGCCGACCGGCCATGGCCCCCAGACTGCGGCGCAGCGCGGCCGTCACCGGAACCTCATGCATGGGTCGGCCTTCGACATAGGTCAGAAGGCGGATCAGATGGCCCGCAGGCAGGGTGATGTCGGTTTCACCGCCCACCGCAGGGACCACGCGCGGCACCGGCAACTGCGGGTCGCGCGCCGCGATATGCAGCAGCGCCGCATTCTGGAACCGCGTCACCGCCGGGTCTTCGGCCGCATTGGCGATTTTCAGCACGAAACGCCCCGAGGGCGTCGTCACCCGCCAGTTCAGATCGCGTTCCGAGGTCAGACGGCGCAAATCCCCCTCAAGCCCCCAATGGGCCTGAAGAAGGGCGCGGCTCTCGCCCTCGGACAGGTCGGGCGGGGGGGCATTGAGGATCGGGCCAAGCGGGTCTTCGGGGGTCATGGCGCTACCGAACAGGAAAACGCCCCCGGCGGCAAGGCCGGGGGCGACATGGCATGTCGCGGCTGATCAGTGATCGGCAAGGCTCGCCGCCGATTTCGCCTCATCCTGCGTGCCGGAGGCACCGTTGAAGAAGAGGTTCAGCAAAACTGCGGAAATCGAGGCCAGCAGGATGCCGCTTTCGATCAGCGGATGCAGGCCATGCGGCATCCACTGTTTGAAATTGGGCGCAACCAGCGGGATCATCCCCATGCCAAGACTGACCGCCACGACAAACAGGTTGTTGCGGTTGGCGGTGAAATTGACCCCCGCAAGGATGCGGATGCCCGTGGCCGCGACCATGCCGAACATCACAAGACCCGCACCGCCCAGCACCATGGTGGGGATGCTTTCAACCAGTGCGCCCATCTTGGGCACAAGGCCGAGCACAATCAGGATCACGCCCCCCTGCCACGCAGACAAAGCGCGAGCGGATGCCGGTGACGCCCACCAGCCCCACGTTCTGACTGAACGAGGTATAGGGGAAGGTGTTGAAAATGCCGCCGATCAGCGTGCCCAGACCATCGGTCCGCAATCCGGCCGACAGCATCGGCTGGCTGACGCGCCGCCCGGTCATATCCCCCAGCGCAAGGAACATGCCGGTCGATTCGATCATCACCACGATCATCACCAGTGTCATGGTCAGGATCATCACCGGATCAAAGGTCGGCATCCCGAAGTGGAACGGGGTGATCAGGCCGAACCACGCGGCCTCGCCCACCTTGGCGAAGGTCATGGCGCCGGTTGCCACCGCAATCACCGCCCCGATGATGATGCCCATCAGGACCGAGATATTGGCGATGAAGCCGCGCGCGAATTTTGCGATGATCAGGATGGACACCAGCACGGCAGCCGAAACGGCGATATTGCCCAAGGGTGCATAGGCCGGGTTCGGCACGCTGGGGGCGGCCGCGATCTTGGCCGGAACCTCGGGCAGGCCCGCGGCTGTGGCACCTTCGGTCGCAGCCTTCAGCCAGTCGGCATGGGCGGGATCGACGATCATCGGCGCGGTCGGGCCGACAGGGTTGCCGAAGATCCAGTTGATGCCGATCCGCATCAGGCTGACCCCGATGACAAGGATGATGGTGCCCGTCACCACGGGCGGGAAAAACCGCAGCATGCGCGACACCGCAGGCGCGATGATCATCGAGATCAACCCCGCCGCGATGATCGCGCCAAAGATCGCCGCGCGCCCGCAGCACCGCTGGTCTGGTTCGCCATCGCCACCATCGGGCCCACGGCCGCGAAGGTCACGCCCATCATGACGGGCAGGCGGATGCCGAACCATTGCGTGGCCCCCAAGGACTGGATCAGCGTGGCAATGCCGCAGACGAAAAGATCGGCCGAGATCAGATAGGCGACATCGGCGGGGTCAAGCTTCAGCGCGCGCCCGACGATCAGCGGCACGGCAATCGCGCCCGCATACATCACCAGCACATGCTGCAACCCCAGGGCAAAGAGCTTCGGCGCAGGCAGAAGCTCATCCACCGGATGGGTGGGAGAAGTGGTCATGCGTTTCCATTTCCTGCGGGGGATTTTGATTGTTCGCGCCGTCTCCGCGCCTCCCCCGAGGGTCGCGGTCCGGTTAGATCCCCGGCCGGGTCAGGCCGGGGTGATGGTCCAAGGCTGGTCGAACCAGTGTTCTTGCAAATTGGCGGTCGGGCCGATGCGGTCGACCACCGCGAAAAGACCCGGAGCGGCAAGGGGTGTTAGCACGCCATGCCAGGTGCCGCGATGAAAGTTGATCGCCTGCGACCCGTCCGTCAGGAAGGCGCGCGGGGTTCCGGGGGTGCCGTCCTGATCGGGGGCGGTGATGACGAGGAAGGGATCGGCCGTCATCGGGATGAAGGCCTGGCTGCCCTCGGGGTGGCGTTCGACCAGATCAAGCAGATAGGGAAAGCTGCGCGGAATGGCCTTGAAGATCGAGAGCCCCGCCCGGCCATCCGGCCCGAAGTCAAGCTGCGCCCGGTCGTGGTAACGGCCGCAGAACCCTTGATTGATCAGTCGGTCCGGTGCGCCGGTGGCGGCCATCACATCGCCGAAGGGAGCAAAGCTTTCGGGTGTCAGGGGTTCGGTATGGATCACGCGCATGGCGGGCCTTTCCGCGGGGTGGAGAGGCCGGGGGCGCTTCGCCCCCCGGACCCCCAGAGGATATTTTGGGACAGAAAATGCAGGCGGTCAGCGCCCGAAGCCGCCGGGCCCGCGCAGTTTGGCGTGGCGGTTCACGTCCTTGTAGAGGAGGTAGCGGAAACGACCGGGGCCTGCGGCGTAGCAGGCCTGCGGGCAGAAGGCGCGGAGCCACATGAAATCGCCGGCCTCGACCTCGACCCAGTCCTGGTTGAGTTTGTAGACGGCCTTGCCTTCCAGCACATAGAGCCCGTGCTCCATGACATGGGTTTCTTCGAAGGGGATGAGGCCGCCCGGTTCGAAGGTGACGATATTGACATGCATGTCGTGGCGCAGGTCTTCGGGATCGACGAAGCGGGTGGTGCCCCAGCGGTTTTCGGTGCCAGGCATCCAGGAGATCGCGATCTCTTGTTCATGGGTCACGAAGGCCTCGGGCGCGGGGAGGCCGGGGGAGGGTTCGTAGAGTTTCCGGAGCCAGTGGAAGCGTGCCGGGGTGGTATGGGCGTTTTTGACCCGCCATTGGCAGCCGGGCGGCAGATAGGCATAACCGCCGGGGCCGAGGTCATGGTCCTGCCCGTCAATCGAGAGCCAGATTTCCCCTTCGGTCATGAAGATCACGCCTTCGGCGCCGACTTCGGGTTCGGGTGTGTCGGAGCCGCCGCCGGGGGCGACCTCCATCACATATTGGCTGAAGGTTTCGGAGAACCCGGTCATCGGGCGGGCGATAAGCCAGAGGCGCGTCTTGTCCCAGCCGGGCAGATAACTGGTGACGATATCCGAGAAGCAGCCCTTGGGGATGAAGGCATAGGAGGGGGTGAAGACGGCACGTTGGGTCATCAGGGCAGTCTGGGGCGGCAGGCCGCCCTTGGGGGCGAAATATCCGGTCATGGCAGCAGATCCTTCAGCCTGAGTTCGGCGATGCGTTCGACCTGACGGCAGGCGGTGGCGAATTCGGTTTCGGTATCCTGGGCGATACGGGTTTCGAAGGCCGCAAGGATGCTGGCCTTGGTATTGTCCCGCACGGCGATGATGAAGGGGAAGCCGTGTTTGGCGGTGTATTTGGTGTTCAGCCGGGTGAATCGGTCGCGTTCGCCATCGGTCAGGGCATCGAGTGCGGCACTGGCCTGTTCGGCGGTGCTTTCGGCCGTGAGGCGGCGCGCCTGCGCGAGCTTGCCTGCCAGATCGGGGTGGGCGCGCAGGACGGCCAGCCGTTCTTCGGCACTGGCGCTGCGGAAGATGCGGGTCAGCGCATTGTGCAAGCCAGCCGCGCTGTCATGCGCGGGGCCGAGTTCGAGATCAAACGCGCGATCCGCGATCCAAGGGGAATGTTCGAAGATCGACCCGTAGCGCGCGACGAAATCGGCGCGCGGCAGGGCCGAGGGGCGGTCACTGCGCTGCGGCGGGTGGGTCTTGTGCCAGTGGTCGGCAATGTCGATGCGGCGGGGGAACCAGACGCCCTCATGCGATTGCGCATAGTCGAGAAAGCGCATCAACCCCGCGATCTTTCCGGGCCGTCCGATCAGACGGCAATGGAGGCCGATCGAGAACATCTTGGCCGCGCCCGCTGCCCCTTCGGCGTAAAGCACATCGAAGCTGTCCTTCAGATACTGAAAGAATTGCTCGCCCGTGATATAGCCGGGAGCGGTAGCAAAGCGCATGTCGTTCGCCTCGAGCGTATAGGGGATGACCAGTTGGTCGCGGTCGCCCACCTGCCGCCAATAGGGCAGATCATCGTCGTAAGTGTCTGAGATCCAGTCGAACTGGCCCGTCTCGGCGGTCAGCTGCACGGTGTTCATGGAGCAGCGCCCGGTATACCAGCCGCGCGGCGGTTCACCTACGACCTCGGCATGCAGGCGGATGGCCTCGGCGATCTGGCGGCGCTCTTCCTCAGCGGGCATGTCGCGGTGTTCGACCCACTTCAGCCCATGCGAGGCGATTTCCCAGCCTGCGGCCTTCATTGCGGCGACCTGTTCGGGGCTGCGGGCCAGCGCGGTGGCGACGCCATAGACCGTCACCGGGACCTGCCGCCCCGTGAACAGCCGGTGCAGACGCCAAAAGCCCGCCCGCGCACCATAGTCATAGATGGATTCCATGTTCCAATGGCGCTGACCCGGCCAGGGTGCCGCCCCGGCGATGTCGGACAGGAACGCCTCAGACCCGGCATCGCCGTGCAGAAGGTTGTTCTCGCCCCCTTCCTCATAGTTCAGCACGATGGAAACGGCGATCTTCGCCCCACCTGGCCAGGCGGCATCGGGGGGCATGGGGCCGTGGCCTCGGAAATCGCGGGGGTAGCGGTTCATGCGGGCACCTTCTGTTTCGCCGTCAGATTAGGCGGCAATCGCTGATTGTTTTTTCAAAAAATCCCGGAAAGACCTTTGCTGCATCTGCGCTGTCGCCAGCCGGACGAAAACCGGGCAGGATTGCCGAAGGCTTCATCGCAGGAGAGATTGGCATGGCTGCTGGCCGTTTGACGACCCATGTTCTGGATACGGCGCGCGGTAAGCCCGCGGCGGGGGTGGCGATCACGCTGTATCGGGTGAATGGCGCGGCGCGGGAAGAAATTGGCCGCACCATCACCAATGCCGATGGGCGGACCGATGCGCCGATGCTGACAGGCGAAGGCATGGCCGTGGGGCAGTATGAACTGGTCTTTCAGGCCGGGGCCTATCTGCGTGCGACAGGCCAGGCGGGGGATGGGGTGCTGTTTCTGGATGAGGTGCCGATCCGCTTTGGCATTCCGGATGCCGGGCAGCACTACCACGTGCCGCTGCTGATTTCGCCCTTCGCCTATTCCACCTATCGCGGCAGCTGAAGCCGGGCGCGGCGCTGGCCCCCTGCCCCGGTGGCGATGCGGATCAGGCGGCGGCGGTCGCCGCTCAGCGCGGCGCTGACAAGGCCGGGCAGGCAGCCGCGGGCCTTCAGATGCGGCAGCAGATCGCTGTGGCCCAGACCGGGGAACAGCAGATGGTCCAGATTGGCCTGTTCGGGAAACGCCTGCGCCTGCGCGCCGTCATCGGCCATCCCGTGCATCAGCGTGATCTGCGGGCCAAGGGCCAAGGGTGCGGTCGGGTAGCGCAGGGACGCGATCCGCGCCGTCCAGTCCTGCCAGCGGGCATCGGGCAGGCGTGCGGGGTCGATGGTGAACTGCGGGCCAAAGGCCAGCACTGCCGTCACGGGCAGCACATCGGCCGCGACCAGCGCGCAGAAGCCGCCCATCGACAGACCCAGCGTCAGGATGCGTCGTGCAGGGGCCGCCGCCGCAAGGGCGCCCAAGATCGCCGGGGCAAAACCCGGGTCATTGGCCCAGCTGCGGCTTTCATCCATAACGAACAGCGCGGGCCGCCCCCCGGCGGTGGCCGCCCCGAAAAATTCGGGCGAGGGGGCGCGCGTCGCATCATGGCCGATGCTGGAAAAAGAAATCACCAGATCCTCGCCCTGCCCCGGTGCGTAATCGACGCTATAGGGCGCCCGGTCCCAGACGCGGATCAGGGTCACGGAAAGACCATCCGATGCCGTTCATCCATGCGGCTGAAGCGGGCATGTTCATCGGCCAGCAGCGTGTGAATGGTCAGGCCATCCGGGGTGAAATCCAGCAGGTTGAAGGCATTGGCCTCGGCCCGGCGGCGATGCGACAGGCCGGTGCCCGCCTGCACGAACAAAAGGCCCGGCGCGGCGGTGAAGGGGCCGGCGTGGCTGACATGGATATGCCCCGACAGCACCACCTGCGCCCCAAGGCCCGGCAGCTGCGCCAGCGCGCGCCCCGCCCCCTGCATGAGCCATTGGGTTTCGCCTGCCAGATGTTCCAGCGGGTGGTGCATGACCACGATCCGCCGCCGCGCGCCCGCATTGGCAAAAAGCGCCCCCAGCCGGTCAAGCTGCCGCTGCGTGATCCGGCCCCGCTGCCAGGCCAACGGATTGGCGGTGTTCACGCCCGCGACGATCACGGTGTCATTCTGCCAAACCGGCTCAAGGTCCGGGTTGATCCAGTGTCGATACCGGCGAAAGGGGGTGAACAGCCGCGCCACCAGATTGTGCAGCGGCATGTCATGGTTTCCCGGCACACACAGCGTGGGCGCCCCGATCCGCGCCATGAAGGCGCGCGCCTCGGCGAACTGCGCCGCGCGGGCGCGTTGTGTTAGATCGCCCGAAATCACCACGAGATCAGGCCGCAATTCCGCCACGCGGGCGGCCAGCGGGTCGAGCAGCGCATGGGTCACCGCGCCGAAATGCAGATCGGACAGATGGACGATGCGCGTCATGCCAACCTAGACCTTCACCCGGTCCTGCGGCGCGGGGCAGATGATGTTCAGGGCCTGGCTTTCGATCCTGAATCGCAAAGGCGCGCGCATCCGCATCTTTTCACCATCGAAGGCCACGCGCGGGGTGCGCTTGCGCGTCTCGATCACCAGATCGCGGCAGTACAGGACATCGACATCCCGGTCCTGTTGCAACCGCCGCAGGGCGAGCCGCAGCGCAAGCTTCATCAGCCCCCAACGCGACCCGCCATGCACCAGAAACACCGCGAACTGATCATCACTGATCGCCCGCGCGCCCTGCAGGCCAAAGCGTTCCAGCTGATAGGCCGACCGCGCCACGAAGACGAGCGGGCTTTTCACCGCAACCCTTTCACCATCGGCTGTCAGCATGATGGCCTGCGGCCGCTGAAACCGCAGGATGGTGGACAGAACAGTCCAATAGGCCGCAAGGCGCGACCGGCCCCATTTGGCATAGACCCCTTCCCGTGCCTGCAGGATGGTCGGGTATATCCCGATCGACGCATTGTTGAGAAAGAGCTGCCCGTTGACCGTGCCGACGGAAATGCGCTGCCTCTGCCCGGCCAGAATGGCGCGTGCTGCGGCCTCGGGTTCCTGCGGAAGGCCAAGTCCCCGCGCGAAATAGTTGAAGGTGCCCAATGGCAAGACGCCAAGCGTCGCGTCGGACCCCATCAGAGCATGGGCGACGCCCATCACGGTACCGTCGCCTCCGGCGGCCACGATGGTGGAAAACCCATCCTCGACGGCCTGCCGCACGAAGGCATCCAGATCATCGCCCTTGCGCCAGCGCCGCAGGGTGGCTTTGGGCCCAAAGGCCGCCATGGCCCGGTCGATGGCGGCCCCGTCCTTGCTGTTTCGACCCGATCCGGGATTTGTCACGACGCAGATGGTTTCGGGGTCGATCGTCACTTTGCACCTTGGGTCCTAGACTGCGTCGTCGCCTCAACGTCCGGCGCGGGGTTGGGTTCCAGCACCAGCCCCTCCATCCGTGCGGCCATATCGCCCTTGATCCGGGTGATGACGAAATCGACAAACAGCCGGATCTTCGGATCGCGGAAGCGGCGATGCTGGCTCAGGCACGAAAGCTGCGTGGGCATCGGCGGCGTCGCCACGGCAACTGGCACCAAAGCCCCCGATTGCAGATGTTCGGCCACCTCGAAGATCGGCTTCATCACGATGCCGCGCCCATCCAGTGCCCAACCCGTCAGCACATCGCCATCATCGCTTTCGAAGGGGCCGGTGATCTCGAACCGCCGCGGGCCTTCGGGGGTTTGCAGCGTCCATTGAAATTCCCGCGCACCGGGAAAGCGGAGGTTGAGACAATCATGCCGATCCTCGACCAAGGCCGCCCCGTCGACCGGATTGCCCCGCCGCGAAATGTAATCGGGTGCCGCACACAGGATGCGTGGGCAATCGGCAATCAGCCGCACCTTCAGCGTACTGTCATCGAGCAACCCCAGATGGAAGGCCACGTCTAGCCCTTCGGCCGTGACATCGACATTGCGGTCCGACAGACGCAGCCGCACATCGATCTGCGGGTAAAGATCCTTGAAGGCCGGCACATGCGGCGCGATGAACCGCCGCCCGATGCCCAGGGGGGCCGCCACATAGATCGTGCCGCGGGGGTTCTGCGTCACATCGACAACCGCCGCCTCGGCCTCGTCAATCGCCTCCAGCACCTTGCGCGCGCCGTCATAGAAGATGCGTCCGTTTTCGGTGGGCTGCAGACTGCGCGTCGTGCGATTGAAGAGCCGCACCCCCAGATGTTTCTCCAGCTCCGAGATTCGGGCCGAGGCCACGGCGGGCGAGGTGCGCTGATCGCGCGCGGCCGCGCTCATGCTGCCCAATTCATAGACACGCACGAACATCTTGATGTTGTTCACATAGGACATCCGCCTTGCCTTTCATTTTCTGCGGGCATTTGAAAGTGATCCGGCATTTGATGGAATTAACCGAAAGCCATGCGACGGTATACAGTTTTCATATGGGGCCGAGAGGAGTGACCGATGTATGACTTCGTCGTGATCTGGGAATGGATCGAATTTGCCGTCCGCTGGACACATGTCATCACCGCCATCGCCTGGATCGGGTCGAGCTTCTATTTCATCGCGCTTGACCTAGGCCTGCACCGGGACCGCAACCTGGCCAGCGGCGCCGATGGCGAGGAATGGCAGGTGCATGGCGGGGGGTTCTACCACATCCAGAAATATCTGGTGGCCCCGGCGGCAATGCCCGATCACCTCGTCTGGTTCAAATGGGAAAGCTACATGACCTGGGTCAGCGGCTTTACCATGCTGGTGCTGGTCTATTACCTTGGCGCTGAATTCTATCTGATCGACCCGGCGGTGATGGCGCTTGCGACCTGGCAGGCGGTGGCGCTGTCGATGGCGAGCCTTGCCTTCGGCTGGATCGCTTACAACACGCTCTGCAAGCTCTTCGTGAACGCGAACCAGACCGCGCTGATGGTGGCGCTGTTCGGGGTGCTGGTGGCGATGTCCTACTTCTATACCTCGGTCTTTTCGGGGCGCGCGGCGTTGCTGCATCTGGGTGCCTTCACCGCGACGATCATGTCGGCCAATGTGTTCTTCATCATCATGCCCAACCAGCGCATCGTGGTGGCGGATCTGAAGGCCGGGCGCAAACCCGACCCGAAATATGGCAAGATCGCCAAGCAGCGCAGCACGCACAACAACTACCTCACGCTGCCGGTGCTGTTCCTGATGCTGTCGAACCATTACCCGCTGGCCTTTGCGACCCCCTACAACTGGATCATCGCCAGCCTCGTGTTCCTGATGGGTGTTACGATCCGGCACTGGTTCAACACCCAGCATGCCCGCAAGGGCGCCCCCTACTGGACCTGGGCCGCGACGGTGATCCTGATGATCGTGATTGCCTGGCTGTCCTCGATCCGCCCCGAGACACCGGCCGAGGGCAGCGCCGAGGCGCCGCTGGGCAAGGCCGCGCTGGTCTTTGCCGCCGCACCGGGGTTTGACGATGTCACCTCGATCGTGCAGGGCCGCTGCTCGATGTGCCATGCGGCCGAGCCGTCATGGGAGGGGATGTATTGGCCCCCCAAGGGCGTGGTGCTGGAAACCCCCGCGCAGATCGCGCATGAGGCCCGCCGCATCTATGTGCAGGCCGGGCTGACCCATGCCATGCCGCCCGCGAACCTCAGCTTCATCGAACCCGAAGAACGCGCGGCGATCCGCCGCTGGTATGAATCCGCAGGCGCCGCGCCGGGGATCTGACGCCTCAGACCTCGCGGTCAAAGCGCCATTGCATCGCTTGCACCTTCTGCCCACCCGCAGGCACCAGCACGCTGGGGAAAGCGGGCTGGTTCGGCGCATCGGGCCAGTGCTGGGGCTCGATCGCCAGCCCCTCATAGGCGCCCTTGCCGGGACGGCCGGGCTTGCGGTTGTCGTAGACCTGAATGCCCGGCTCGGTCGTGGCAATGGTCATGCGCAGCCCGTTGCGTCCGGTCAGCCACAGCACATCCCGCATGGCCTGCGCCCGGTCCGACAGGCAGAAATTCGTGTCCATCGCCGGGTCGCCGGGATGGATCGCCCGCCCTGCCCGCAGATCGAAAGGCGTGCCGCGCACCAGCGCCAGATGGCCGGTCGGGATCAGATCCTCATCCACCTCGGTCACACGGTCGGCGGCGATCTTCAGGCGATGACCGGCCCAGTCCGCGCCGCCATCAAGATTCCAGTAGCTGTGATTGGTGCAATTGACCAAGGTATCGGCATCGGTCGTGGTGGTGATGGTCAGCGACAACGTCGCGGGCGCCGCAACCTGCCAGACCGCCGTGACCCGACGGTTGCCGGGAAAACCACCTTCCCCGTCAGGCAGGTCCACGGCGAGCGTGAGGTGATCGGCCCCCTGCGCCACGATCTGCCACACCTTGAACTGTGCCCCGGCGGAGCCGGAATGCAGCGTATGCCGCCCCGCCTGATTGGGGTCAAAACGGCAGGTCCGGCCCGCCACAAAGGCGCGCGCATCGCAGATCCGGTTCGCCACAGGCGCCACCAGCGATCCGTGGTGGCGCATGCTGCCTTCGTAATCGGCCACCGAATCAGAGCCGAGCGTCAGCCCATGGTCCACGCCCTGCAGCCGCACGTCCTGCAGGATGGACCCGAGGGTCAGCACCGTCACGCTCAGATCCCCGGCCTGCAGCGTAACGGCCTGCACCGTCTCACCCGCCGCTGTGACCCCAAAATCCACGATCATGCCACCCCCCGGAACTGGCCCTTGCGTCGGCGCTATCAACAGGGCTTCTGCGCGGAAAGGTCAAGAGCGGTTGAGACACTCTGTCAGCGCGGCCCCCAATGCCTCCAGCACGGCCAGATAGGCACCCGGTCCGGGGTCGGCCTGCACGCCCTCGGGGTCAAGGGCGGCCCCGACGGCAACCCCGGTTGCCTCTGCCATCTGCTCCACCAGTTTGGGATCATGGCCTGCTTCGGGGAACAGGCAAAGCGCACGCGTACCCGCCTGATCCTGCAACGCGGCCAGATGCGCGGCCCCCGGCGAGGTCGCATCCCCCAAGGCAACGGCCCCCGCCAGGGTCAGACCGTAATGCCCGGTGAAATACCCATAGGCATCATGGAAAACCACAAAAGGCTTGCCCTTCAACGGGGCAAGGTCGGCCGTCAGACGTTGGTCCAGTGCTGCCAAATCGGCCTGGGCGCGGGCCGCATTGGCGGCATAGGTCGCGGCATTTTCGGGGTCGCGGGCCGCAAGCTCTTTTGCGATCTGGCCCAGCCAGAGCTGCCCATTGCCGGGGTCAAGCCAGGCGTGGGGGTCCATGCCCTCGGCGGAATGGTCATGTCCGTCACCCGCTTCATGGTCGTCATGACCCGAATCTTCGGGGGCGGCGGCGTGATCGTGGCCTTCATGCCCCGCATCCTCATGGGTGGCGCCGAAGGGTTGCAGATAGGTGCCCGCGATCTCCAGCAGACGGATCTGCGGCAGGTCGCCCTGCCCTTCCAGCGCGCGGTTCAGCCAGGGCGCCATCTGCGGCCCCATCCAGACCACCAGATCAGCCTCGGCCAGCGCGGCGGCCTGGCTGGGCCGCAACTGGAAGTCATGCGGATTCGCACCCTGCTCCAGCAGCCGCTCGGGCGACCCCAGATCGCCCATCACCATGGCCACCAGCCCTTCGGCAGGGGCAAAATCGGTCACCACGCGCGGCACTTCGGCCAGCGCCTGCCCCCCGAAAACAAGAGCCGTGGTGGCCGCCAGGCCTGATATGGTATAACGCATCGCAACGCCTCTTTGCTTCTCGGACGGGGCGATCTATGTATGTAATATCATAACACGTCAAGAGGCCCCGCGTGCAGCCCCAGCCGTTTCACGACCATGACCATTCGCATTGCACCGGCGATGTGATGGCGCGTGCCGAAGCCGTGACCGCCGCCAGCGGCGCCCGCATGACGCCGGTTCGCCGTCGCGTGCTGGAAATCCTGCTTGAGGAACACCGCGCGCTGGGGGCCTATGACGTGTTGCAGCGCCTGTCGGCTGAAGGCTTCGGCAATCAGCCCCCGGTGGCCTATCGCGCGCTGGAATTCCTTGTGGATCAGGGTCTTGCCCATCGCATCCAGCGGCTGAACGCCTTTACCGCCTGCATGCATCCCGGCACCAGCCATGCCCCCGCCTTCCTGATCTGCCGCAGCTGCAATACGGTGGCCGAAGCCCCGGTGGCCCCGGTGCGCGCCGCGCTGGATGCCGCCGCGGCCGAGCTGGGCTTTGCTGTCGAACGCGCGAATATCGAGGCGCTCGGCCTCTGCCCCGCCTGCGGGGAGACCGCGTGATGCCGCTGATCGAGGCCAAGGGCATCTGCGTGCAGATCGGCACGCAAGAGGTGCTGCATGACGTGACCCTGCGGATCGACAAGGGCGAAATCGTCACCATCCTCGGGCCGAACGGATCGGGGAAATCGACGCTGCTGCGCGCCCTGCTGGGCATCATCCCCACCAGCCACGGCAGCGTGACGCGCAAGCCGGGGCTGGGCATCGGCTACGTGCCGCAAAAACTCCATATCGACCGGTCCATGCCGATGACGGCGCGGCGCTTCCTGTCGTTACCGCGCAGACACGGTCTGGCGGAAACCGACGCGATGCTGGCCCGCGTGGGCGTGCCCGAAGTGGCCGAACGCCCGATGACCGGCCTGTCGGGCGGGCAGTTCCAGCGCGTTCTGCTGGCTCGCGCCCTGCTGACCCGACCCGAGCTTCTGGTCCTAGATGAACCGACCCAGGGCCTCGACCAACCCGGCGAGGCCGCCTTTTACCGCCTGATCGACGAAGTCCGCCGCGACACCGGGGCGGCGGTGCTGATGGTGAGCCATGACCTCCATGTGGTGATGAGCGCGTCAGACCGGGTGATCTGCCTCAACGGGCATATCTGCTGCGAAGGCACGCCGCGTGTCGTGTCCACCGCGCCGGAATATCGCGCGCTGTTCGGGCTGGGCACGCAAGGGGCGCTTGCGCTGTATCAGCATGTGCATGACCACGATCACACCCATGATCACGAGCACCACCATCACGACCACGCGCATCACGGACATGACCATGCTTGACGATTTCCTGATCCGGGCCGCGCTGGCAGGTCTGGGTGTTGCGGCGGCAACGGGGCCGCTGGGCTCTTTCGTCGTCTGGCGGCGGATGGCCTATTTCGGAGATGCCACAGCCCATGCGGCGATTCTGGGGGTGGCGCTGGCGCTGGCGGCGGATCTGCCGATCGGGCTGGGAACGCTGGCGATTGCGCTGGTCATGGCGGTGACGGTGGCAACACTGGCCGCGCGGGGCTGGGCGATGGATACCACGCTGGGGGTGCTCGCCCATTCGGCGCTAGCCTTCGGTCTGGTCGCGGTCAGCTTCGTGCCCGACGCGCGCACCGATCTTTCAGCCTATCTGTTTGGGGATATTCTGGCCGTATCAAAGGCCGATCTGGCCTATATCTGGGCCGGGTCGCTGATGGTGATCGGGCTGGTCGTCTGGCGCTGGTCGGCGCTGTTGACCGCCACGCTGAACGAAGACCTCGCCGCGGCCTCGGGGCTGAACCCTGACCGGGAGCGGCTGATTCTGACGCTGGCCCTGGCGCTGACGGTGGCGGTCGCGCTCAAGGTCGTGGGGGCGCTGCTGATTGCGGCCATGCTGATCATCCCCGCCGCGACGGCCCGCGGCCTGTCCCGCAGCCCCGAGACGATGGCGATTCTGGCCGCCCTTGTGGGCGCCGGGGCGGTGCTGGGGGGGCTGCGCATGTCGCTTTCGCTCGATACGCCCGCAGGGCCTTCGATCGTGGCGGTGGCGGCCCTGGCCTTCACACTTTCGGCCACGCTGGGACGGATGCGGAGGGGGTGATTCCCCACTCTCGCGCAGGACGCAAAACGACACCGGAACCTGCCGCGATCAGGACACCAATGTCGTTTTTCGCCGGAACAGGTCGGACCACCTTGGATGGATCGCCGCTTCTCTGGCATTGATGTGGCCAAAGCATCAGCGCAGCACGGAGTCGCGCCCATGAAAACCCATGTCAAAGCCCTTGTCGTCGGCGGTGGTGCCGTCGGGAACGGCATCGCCTACCATCTCGCCAAAGCCGGTTGGGATACCATGCTGGTGGAGCGCGACGAGCTGACCGCGGGCTCGACCTGGCACGCCGCCGGTCTGCTGCCGCTCTTCAACATGAGCTACGCGACCACCCATATCCACAAATACTCGGTGGACTTCTACAAGGGCCTCGAGGCCGAGACCGGCCTGAATGCCGGCTTCTCGATCTGCGGCAACCTGCGGATGGCCCAGACCCAAGAGCGTATGGACGAATACATGCTGTATTCGTCGGTCGCGGAAACCGCTGGCGTCTACCACGAATTCATGACCCCCGCCCAGATCAAGGAGCGTTGGCCGCTGGTCCGCACCGAAGACCTGAAGGGCGCGCTGTTCCACCCGCAGGACGGCTATATCAACCCCGCCGACGTGACCCAGGCCATGGCCAAGGGCGCCCGTCAGCTGGGCGCGACCATCGAACGCAAGGTTCAGGTCGATGGCTACCGCTGGAACGGCAATGAATGGATCGTCTCCTGCACCCGCATGATCGAAAAAGGCGGCATGCTGGTTCCGGGCGAAGAGAAGTTCGAAATCGTTGCCGAACATGTCGTCACCGCGACGGGCAACCACGCGCAGCGCACCGCCCGCCTGCTGGGCGTGAAGATCCCGGCCATTCCGGTGGAACACCAGTTCATCGTGACCGAACCCGATCCGATGCTGCAGGAATACCGCAAGAACAACCCGGAACACCCGGTTCTGCGCGACGCCGATGCGAAATGGTATGTCCGCGAAGAGCGCGGCGGCTGGATCCTTGGCCCCTATGAGCGCAACGCCCCGGCCCGCTTCCTCTATGACGTGCCGGAATCGTTCCGCGCCGACCTCTTCCCGCTCGATCTGGAGCGGATCGAAGCCGAATACATGTCGATGATCCACCGGATCCCGTCGTCGGAAACCGTGGGTCTGAAAGACGACTTCAACGGCCCGATCTGCTATACCCCCGACGGCAACCCGCTGGTCGGCCCGGTGCCGGGTCTGCGCAACATGTGGATCGCGGAAGGCTTCAGCTTCGGCATCACGGCCGCCGGTGGCACGGGCTACTACCTGGCCCAGATGATGACCCAGGGCGAAGCCGAAATCGACATGGCCTCGCTGGATCCGCGCCGCTACGGCCAGTGGATGACCACCGAATATGCTGCCCGCAAGAACGAAGAATGCTATGAGCACGTCTTCATTCTGCACCACCCGGATGAAGAGCGTGAAGCCTGCCGTCCGCTGCGCACCGCCCCCGCCTATGACCGTCAGAAGGAAATGGGCGCGCAATTCGGCCAGGTGAACGGCTGGGAACGCCCGAACTACTACGGCCCGAAAGACGCGCCGGCCGATTTCGACCATGACAGCCGCTCGTTCCGTCGTGGCGCCTGGTGGCCCTATGCCAAGGCCGAGGCCGAGGCCGTCCGCAACACCGTGGGCATCATCGACGCTTCGGCCTTCACCAAGCATCTGGTCCGTGGCCCCGGCGCGACCCAGTTCCTCGACTGGTTCACCTGCAACAAGCTGCCGAATGTCGGCCGCATCAACCTGACCTATGCGCTGACTGATGCGGGCACCACCCGCACCGAATACACGATCGTCCGCCTGAAAGAGAACGAGTACTACCTGATCTCGGCCGGTGCCTGGACTTCGTATGACGGCGACTTCCTGATCAAGTCGGCGGAAGACTTCATGGCGCAGGGTGGCGGCTATATCGACATCCACGACATCACCACCCAGTGGGGCGTCTTTGCGCTGGCCGGTCCGAATGCCCGCGCCCTGCTCAAGGAAGTGGTCAAGGATGCGAATCCCGACACCGTTCTGGGCAACAAGCGCTTCCCCTGGCTGTCGTATCGCGACATCGAACTGGGCATGTGCCCGGTGCGCGCGGTCCGCGTGGCCTATACCGGCGAACTGGGTTGGGAACTGCACTTCCCGATCGAATTCGGCCGCTACCTTTGGGATCTGCTGTGGTCGGTCGGTGAGAAGCACGGCCTCAAGGGCGTCGGCGCGCGCGCCCAGAACTGGCTGCGTCAGGAAAAATCCTACCGCGCCTTCGGCAACGAGCTGGGCCGCGATGCAACCCCGCTGGAAGCCGCGCTGGACCGTTTCGTCGATCTGAACAAGGACTTCCGCGGCAAGGCCAAGATGCTGGAAACCGGCATCCGCGCCAAATGCGTGACGCTGCTGATCGACGGGCCGGATGACACCGATCCGTGGGGCAAGGAAGCCATCCTGAACGACGGCGTGAAGGTCGGCCGTCTGACTTCGGGTGGCTGGTCGGTCGCCTTCGGCAAGCAGATCGGCATGGGCTATGTCCCCGAGGCGCTGGCCGAGGTGGGCACCAAGCTGAAGGTCAAGATGCTGCTCAAGGAATGGGACGCCGTGGTTGTCGAAGACAGCCCCTTCGACCCGACGAACGCCCGCATCCGCGTGGATGGCTGATCCACAGCCCCTGGAACAACTTACGGAACGCGGCCCTTCGGGGCCGCGTTTTGCTTTGCGCGGGCCGCGTCACCCTGCCACCTTGGCCGCAGCGCGCAAAAGATGCACCCTCGCCGCACCTTGCAGGAGCCTGCCATGACCACCGCCTTTCCGCCGCGCTTCTTTGTCACCCCTGATCAGATCGACGCGCAGGTGCGGGCTTTTTACGCGGCGGTGCGCGCGCATCCGGTGCTGGGCCCGGTCTTTGCCCATCACGTCACCGACTGGCCCGCGCATGAGGAAAAGATCAGCCGCTTCTGGCGCAATGCCATCCTGCGCGAGGGGGTTTATGACGGCTCGCCCATGATGGCGCATCGGCAAGCGGGCGATGTGACGCCCGATCATTTTCCGATCTGGCTGAGCCTTTTCGATGAAACGCTATCCCAGACCCTGCCGCGGGATGCGGCAGAGGCCTGGTCACACATGGCCCATCGCATCGGCCGCGCGCTGAGCATGGGCGTGGTCGAGGCGCGCCGCCCCGAAGGCTCAGTCCCGCAGTTCTGAGGGCGTCTCGCCGAGCCGGGATTGCGCCCAGCGGTTCAGCCAGGCCAGCCCCGCCAGTGACAGGCCAAGCCCCGCAAAGCTGACAACCCGCGTCAGCCCCGTCAGCCCGGCCGCATCCCAGAGAAAGACCTTGGCCGCCGTCAGGCCGATGACACCCATGGCCATGCGCTGCAGCAGCGCCGACTGACGCGCCAGCGCCTGCCACAGCATCGCCGCCCCGGTCACCAGCATGGCAAGGGTATAGCTGTAAAGCTCTCCCTGCAGCACGCCCGGCCCCCCGATCCAGCGGCCCTGCCACAGGCGGCGGATCTCCTCGCCGGCATAGACGGTCAGCAGCGCCACGCCGATGGCGCGCAGCACCAGCCGCCCCCGCGCGGGCAGAACCCGCAGCCGCGGCGGCGCGATCAGCAGCAGCAGACCCGGCAACGCATAGGCAAGGAACAGGCTGTCAAGCAGCACCGGCCCCCGCACCAGCCCGACCGGGTCTTCGGCCCAATCGTTGAACAGCGGGTTGAACGGCACCAGCGCCAGCAACAGCCCCGATGCCGCCATGATCCCTGCCCCCGCCGCAATGGCCAGCCGGAAGCGATGGGTCCAGCCCGGTGCCGTGGCGCCCGCGCGCCACAGCTGCGTGCCGGTCAGGATCAGCCAAGGCAGTGCGTTCAGCGCGGCCCCCCAATGCGACAGCGCCCAGTCCGGCTGCCAGTCGGTCGCCATCGGATCGGGCTGCAACAGGCGCAGGATCACCACATTGGCCAGCAGGGCCAAGGCGGCAAGGCCCAGGCTCTCCAGCACCGCGCGGGGCAGAACGCGCCCCGCAGGCATCAGGCGCAGGCCCGCCGCGCAGGCCAGCGCGGCCCCCAGATAGGCGGCAAGCACCCCGCCCCAGGACGCCTGCAAGGCCCAGTCCAGCCCCGGATCCGCCACCAGCCGCCAGGACAGCACCGCCCCACCCGCCTGAATGAACCAACCCATTTCCGGCAGGTTGAAGCGCCGGTCCAGTGCCGCAGCCGCCGCAACCAGCACCCCCAGCGCCAGCGTCAGGGCCGCGCTGGATGTCAGCAGGAACAGCGCCAGCGCGATCAGGGACAGCGCCGAAAGCGTGGCCCAGGCGGTGCGCGCGCCCGGCGCGCCATCGGCCCGCGCCCAAAGCACGGCAAGCCCCACCATGCCCGCCGCAAGCGCCATGACATGCAGCGCCCAGGGGTAGGCGCCCAGCACCTCGGTCGGGTGCCAGAGCATCTCAAGGATGCTGGCGGCCAGCGGGGCCACCAGCACGGCACCCAAAGCCTGCGGCCGCGCGCCGGTCTGCAGGCTCCGCCAGCCCGCCGCGGCACTGATCAGCGCGGCCAGCCCAAGCAGCAGCGTCACCGTGGCGGGCGCCGCGGATTCCGGGGCGCGCAGCACAATAGCCTGATCGCGGAAGGCCCAGATCAGCGGCTCGGCCAGCGCCAGCAGCGCCAGCAGGCCCGCGGCGGGAAGTGCGGCCAGATCCTCAAGCCCCGGCGCGGCGGCGGCCCAAAGGATCAGCAGCAGCGCAAGCCCCGTCAGAAGCAACGCCGCCAGAATGCCGTTCGAACCATGCGGCACCAGAAGCAGCAGTGTCAGCACCACCGCCAGCAGATTGCCCGCGGCCAGCCGCACCGGGAACGCAGGCCAAACCCCATCGCGGCGCCACAGCGCACGGGTCACCGAAGGTCCGGCATGGGTGGGCAGCAGCCCCTTTTCGGGCAGGATGATCGCCACCAGCGCCAGCGCGAACAGCGCCCACATCCAGGCCCCCTCGGACCCGCCGCCAAGCGCGATCAGCGCCATGCCCGCATGGGCCAGCACAAGGGCCAGAACCGAAATCCAGGCCCAACGGCGGAAGGCATCCACCGCCAGACCCAGCGCCGCAACCAGCACGTAATGTGCGAAAAGCCATGCAGGCGTCCCGCCCCCGCCCGAAACAAGGAACGGCGTCGCCGCAGCGCCAAGCAGACCGATGGCCACCAGCAGCGGCCCATGCCGCCACCCCAGCGCCACAGCCAACCCCGCCGTGACCACGAGCCCCGCAAAGGCCGTGCCCGCCCCATACAGATCATAGAGCAGCCGCCCCGCAGCAACGCCCGCGAAAATCGCAACGATCCCCGCGCCGCTGAAGACCGATGGCAGATAGGCCGTGGTCCGGTCCACCCCGTCGCCGTGGCGGCGGCGGATCCATTCGCCCGCGCCAATCAGTCCGGCACCGAACAGGATCGCCAGCACCACCCGCGCCACCGGAGGCAGAAGGCCCTTCTCCATGCCATATTGCACGAAGAAAACGCCCGCGAAGGCCAGCGACAGAGCCGATACCGCATAGACCCAATTCTCGCGCAGCCAGCGCCCCAAGGCGGCGAAACGGTCAGGACGGATGACCAGCGGGCGGTTCTGATCGGGCGCCACGGTTTCCTCGGGCAGGTCCTGCGGCACGGCGCGGGGCCAGACCTCGGCCTGCGGGGGCGGTTCCGGGATCGCGGCGGGCTGTGCGTTCTCTTCGCTCGCAGGCGCGGTCTCGGGTCGGCGCGCAAGCTCGGCCCGCAGTTCGGCCAGTTGCTGTTCCAGCCGCGTCACCCGGCCCCGTGTTCCCGCCATCAGGACAAACAGGATGACCACCCCCAAGGGAATGGCCAATGCGATCAGGATCATCAGCAGCAGCAATCCGTCGTCCATGCCCGCCCCCCAGGATTTCAGGGCAGCATAACAGGCGCAGCAACCTTAACCAGTCAGGAATTCCCCCGGCTCTCGCCCCGGTCGAACAGCCCCGTCAGCGCCCGGCTGACCAGCACCGAAACCCCCGGCCGCGCCGCGACATGGAAGGGCAAGGGGCGGCAAAGCTCCATCGCCGCGACACCCACCCGGGCGGTCAACGCGCCATTCACCAGCCCCTCGCCAAAGCGGCGCGACAGTTTGGACAGCACCCCACCCCCGGCAACCGAGCCGATCAAATCATCGGTCAGCGCGACAGCCCCAGTGGCCACAAGGTAGGTAAACACCCGCCGCAAAAGCCCGAGCGAGGCAAAGCCCCCCGACCTTCCGCCGTAAATTTCGGCAATGCGCCGGATCATCCGCAGATTGGCGAAAAGCGCGGTCGCCACATCGGCCAGCGCCATCGGCACCAGCGCGGTGACGGTGGCGACCTGCCGGGCGGCGGCCTCAACCTCGCGCCGGGCCTGGGCATCAAGGGGCAGGACCAAAAGCTGTTCGGCCAGATCAAGCGCGCCATCCGCATCGAAAAGATCGCCCTCACGGGCGGCAAGGCGGGCGCGGGCCTCGGTCAGTTCGGGGCGCGCGGTGTAAAGGGCGGCCACCCGCCCCACCACCGCGCGGGCCGCGCGCAGATCGGCGCGGCTGCGGGCGGCCCCTGCCTCTTGCCGCAGGGCATCGAGCCGCGAGAGGCGGAGGTAAGCCCCCCATTCCCGCAGGCCCGCGATCAGTGCCAGCGCCACAAAGACCACCGTCAGGGCCAGCGCCGCATAACCCAGCACCACATTGCGCGCGATCAGCCCGGTGACGAAATCATAGGCCGCGACCGAAAGGACAAAGGTAAAAAGCGTCGAAAACGCCCAAAGCAGCGCCCGCCCCAGGGGCGACCCGCGGCGCGCAGCCACCTTGGCGGCAAGCTGCATGGCGCGGCCGTCAGGCGTGCCATCCAGCACCGGGGCGGCAGCGGATGGGTCGGCCTCATCGCTGCGTTCGATGACCACGGGGCGGCGCAGAGGGGTGGGGTCATCCGTCACAGCCGGTCTCCGATCAGAAATTCCGCGGCCCGGTCCAGCCGGATATGCGGCGGCCCCTCGCCGGGGCGCAGGTTCAGCCGTGCGGGCGCAAAACCCATCAGCGCGAAATCGGCGTCCAGCCAGCGGTCCGCCCCTTGCCGCGCGGGCGACAGAAGCCGCGCGGGATCGCCCGGCAATTCGCCCGGATACATCGCCGCCTGCTTGCCCGTGGCCAGAAGCCGCCCCCGGACCATGTCAAGCGTGGTGCCATCCCGTTCCACCGTTTCTTCTACCGTGGCGCGCAGCCCGGCCAGCGACAGCGCCGCTACCTCGGCCCCGGAAAAGGCGGCGCGGTCGCGGGCATCACGCACAAGCCCCTCGGTGATGGCGGTCAGGGCGGCGTGCTGGCTTTGGTGCAGATGGTCGGCCTTGGTGGCCGCGAAGAGGATCTTTTCCACCCGCCGCCCCAGCAGGATTTCCGACAGGAACCCGTTCCGACCGGGACGGAAAGCGGACAGGATTTCGGCCATGGTCTGACGCAGATCCTCCAGCGCGCGGGGGCCTGCATGCAGCGCGCCCAGCACATCGACCAGCACGATCTGCCGGTCGATCCGGGCGAAATGCGCGCGGAAGAAAGGCTTGACCACCTTGGCCTTGTAGGCCTCATACCGGCGGTCCATTTCCTGCCAGAGGCAACCGCGCGGGGTGGCCGCGGGCTGCGGCAGCGGCGCAAAGGTCAGGACCGGGCTTCCCGCAAGCTCGCCCGGCAGCAGGAACCGCCCCGGCGTGCAATCCGACCAGCCCGCCGCCCGCGCATCTTGCAGATAGGTGGTGAACCCGGCCGCCAGCGCCTGCGCGCGGCCTTCCTCAAACGGGTGCGAGGCATCCTCGGCCCGGGCGATGGCCAGAAATTCGCGCCCCTCGGGCCGTTTGGCCATGCGGATCAGCGCATCTTCGGCCCAGTCGGCATAGGTCTTGTCCAAAAGCGCAAGGTCCAGCAGCCATTCGCCGGGGTAATCGACGATGTCGAGATGCACGGTCTGCGACCCTTTCACCCCGGCCAGAAGCCCCGCGGGCTTGACCCGGAAGGACAGGCGGAGTTCCGACACCGCGCGGGTGCTTTCAGGCCAATGCGGGTCATCCCCGGTGAGCGCGGCCAGATGGCCCTCGAAATCAAAGCGGGGGATGGTGTCATCGGGCTGGGGCTGCAGATAGGCGGCCTCAATCCGGCGCGCGGCCTCGGCGCGCAGTTGCGGCATCCGCCCCCGATCCAGCAGATTGGCGACCAGTCCGGTGATGAACACTGTCTTGCCCGCCCGCGACAGACCCGTCACGCCAAGGCGCACCACGCTGTCGGTGAACGGGTCGGTGACGGTGGACACCAGCCCCTCAAGGCTGCGGCCCAACTGATAGGTCAAATCACGGATGGCCACACGCACCTGCCTGCAAAACCTGCATCTTTCCAGAACATAGGCATCGAGGGCGGGCGGCGTAAGGGGGCAAGAAAAAAGGGGCAGATGCGCGCGCATCCGCCCCTTCATGGTCTTGACCACAGGCCCGATCAGCCCGCGTCGCGATAGTTGACCGATTTCACGTCATCGCCGGGGGCGGTTTTCTTGCGGCGTTCGATCAGGCGGTTCAGCGCGTTCACATAGGCCTTCACGCTAGCCACGATGGTATCCGTGTCGGCCGAAGCGCCGGTCGCGATGCGGCCCTCTTCCTCGATCCGGACCGAGACGGTCGCCTGCGCGTCGGTGCCTTCGGTCACGGCGGCCACCTGATAGAGCTGCAGCCGCGCCTTGTGCGGATAGAGCATCTTCACACAGTTGAACGCCGCATCGACCGGGCCGTCGCCGGTGGCATCGATCGAATGCTCCACACCGTCGATGGAGAGGGTCAGCTCGGCCTCTTGCGGGCCATCGGTGCCGCAGATCACGCGCAGACGCTTCACCTGCAGGGTGTCATGGGTCGAGGTGGTTTCCTGATCCTTCATCAGCGCGATCAGGTCATCATCATAGACCTCTTTCTTGCGGTCGGCCAAAGCCTTGAACCGCACGAAAACATCGTTCAGCTGGTTGTCGGCCAGTTCGAACCCCAGCTCTTTCAGCTTGGCGCGCAGCGCGGCGCGGCCCGAATGTTTGCCCATGGCGATATTCGCCGCCGAGAGGCCGATGGTTTCGGGGCGCATGATCTCAAACGTCTCGACGTTCTTCAGCACGCCATCCTGGTGGATGCCGCTTTCATGCAGGAAGGCGTTCTTGCCGACGATGGCCTTGTTGAACTGCACCGGGAAGCCCGACACGGTCGAGACCTTGCGGCTCAGGTTCATGATCTTGGTGGTGTCGATGCCGGTCTGGAAGGGCATGATGTCATTGCGCACCTTCAGCGCCATGACCACTTCCTCCAGCGCGGCATTGCCCGCACGTTCGCCCAGACCGTTGATCGTGCATTCGATCTGACGGGCGCCCGCCTCGACCGCTGCAAGGCTGTTGGCCGTGGCCATGCCCAGGTCGTTGTGGCAATGGGTCGAGAAGATCACCTCATCCGCGCCCGGCACCCGTTCGATCAGCATGCGGATCAAGTCGGCGCTTTCGCGCGGGGCGGTATAGCCCACGGTATCAGGGATATTGATGGTGGTGGCCCCGGCCTTGATGGCGATTTCGACGACGCGGCACAGGTAATCATGTTCGGTGCGATAGGCATCCATCGCCGACCACTGCACGTTGTCGCACAGGTTGCGCGCATGGGTGACCGTCTGGTGAATGCGGTCGGCCATTTCGTCCATGGTCAGGTTCGGAATGGCGCGGTGCAGCGGCGAGGTGCCGATGAAGGTATGGATGCGCGGGCGGGCGGCATGTTTCACCGCTTCCCAGCAACGGTCGATATCCTTGAAATTCGCCCGGCTCAGGCCGCAGATGGTGCTGTTCTTCGACCGTTTGGCGATTTCGCTGACGGCGGCAAAGTCACCCTCGCTGGCGATAGGAAAGCCCGCCTCGATGATGTCCACGCCCATCTCGTCCAGCATGCTGGCGATTTCCAGCTTCTCTTCATGGGTCATGGTCGCGCCGGGCGACTGTTCGCCGTCACGCAGGGTGGTATCGAAAATCAGAACGCGGGGTTGGGCGCTGGTCTCGGTCATGTCATCTGTCCTTGGTCTCTGGTTTCTCCTGCGGGCGCTGGACACCTCTGAGCGGTCGCACCCGAAGGCACGCTCAGAGGCAGCTAAGGAGAAGCAGGCCACGGGTGGCCTGGGCGCAATGCGATGCGCGAACGAGGATATGATCGTGTCCCGTGGTCATGGGTCGCGACTATACCGGGCAGATCAGGAAAGAAAAGGGGGGCCGCAAAGAAAACGGGCGGCCTAGCCGCGCTCCGGATCGTGATAGCGGTGCTGCGCGCCAAGGCGGTCGGTGATGGCCCAGGCATCGCCCTCGGGCGTGGCATGGGCAGGGGTCAGCGGCACCTTGCCCGCCCCGCCCGGAATATCCAGCACATAGGTCGGCAGCGCGAGCCCCGAGAGCCTGCGCCGCAGTTCGGCCATCAGGGCGCGGCCCTCGGCGATGGTGGTTCGGAAATGGCTGGTGCCTTTGGCCAGATCGCAGTGATGCAGGTAATAGGGCTTGACCCGGTTCGCCAGAAGCTGCCGGAACAGCGCCTCAAGCGTATCGGCATCGTCATTCACCCCGCGCAGAAGCACGCTTTGCGAAAACATCGCAATGCCCGCGCGGTTCAGACGGCGCAGCGCGGCGCGGGCCGCCGGGGTCAGTTCATCGGGGTGGTTGGTGTGGATCACCAGATGCACGGGCAGGTCGCGGTCCAGCACGGCCAGCATCGCATCATCCATCCGGTCGGGCGCCACCACCGGCACCCGGCTGTGCAGCCGAACCTGCAGCAGATGCGGGATTGCCTGCAGCCGGTCGATCACCGCCCCCAACCTGCGCGGTGAAAGCGAGAGCGGGTCCCCCCCGGTCAGAATCACCTCGCGGATCGCGGGGGTGCGGGCGATGTAATCCAGCGCCAGCGTCAGATCCCCCTCGGGCAGCGGCCCGGCCGCCCCCACGGTTTCCCGGCGAAAGCAAAAGCGGCAGTAAACCTCGCAGGTCTGGGTGACAGCGAGGATCACCCGGTCGGGGTAGCGATGCGTCAGCCCCGGCGCGGGGCTGAAGGCCGTGTCCCCGATCGGGTCGGCCAGTTCCTCGGGGCGCAGGGTCAGTTCTTCGGCGCGGGGCAGGAATTGCCGCGCCACGCCCGCGCTGTGCAGCGCTGTCTGCATCTCGGGCGTGATCCGCAGGCGGAAGGTCTCGGTCACTGTCTCCAGTTCGGCCGCGCCCGCCGCGGGGACGATGCCCTGCGCCACCAGATCCGCCACGCGGGTGATGGATGCGGACGAAGGGGGGCGGGGATCGGTCATGCTGGGGTCACATCGCGCTGTCAGGGGAAATCCGGCCGCGTCCCCTAGCCCAAACCCCACCGGAACGGAAGGCTGTGCCGTTCACATCGCGCGGCGCAGGGTTTTCCGAATGCCGCGCGGACGCTATGCCTTTTGCAGACGGTTCAAGGGGTGAGTCTGCGATGCTGACACGGCGGTGGGTTCTGGCAGGGCTGCTTGCGGGCGGGGCATCGCCCCTTTTGGCCGAAGCGCCCGCGACCTCGCCCCTGCCCCGCCGCCGCGGGGATGGCGGGGCCACCCGCAGCGACGGTGGCACGCCCGACGCGCTGGTGACTGCGGCCAAGCTGGGCGGGGCGGTGGGCTTTGTCGTGGCCGATACGGAAACCGGCGCCGTGCTTGAGGCGGCAAACCCCGATCTGCAACAGCCCCCCGCCAGCGTGATGAAGGCGCTGACCGCCGCCTATGCGCTCGACCGGCTGGGCCCGGCGCACCGCTTCCAGACGCGGGTGCTGGCCACAGGGCCGGTGATCGGCGGGATCATCCAGGGCGATCTGGTGCTGGCAGGCGGGGGCGACCCGGTGCTGGATACCGACATGCTGGGCGATCTGGCCGCCAAACTGGCGGCGCAGGGCATTAAAGGGGCCAGCGGGCGCTATCTGGTCTGGGCCGGGGCCTTGCCGATCATGGAACGGATCAACCCGGAACAACCCGATTTCGTGGGCTACAACCCCGGCATCAGCGGGCTGAACCTGAATTTCAACCGCGTGCATTTCGAATGGCGCCGCGCGGGGCAGGACTGGGCGCTGACCATGGATGCCCGCGCCGAACGCTTTGTGCCGCCGGTGCAGATGGCGCGCATCCGCGTGGAACAGCGCAATACGCCGATCTTCACCTATCAGGCCGCAGGCGATGCCGAGGAATGGACCGTCGCCTCGGCCGCGCTTGGCAAGGGCGGCGCACGCTGGCTGCCGGTGCGCCACCCCGCCCTTTACGTGGCCGAAGTCTTTCGCACCCTCGCCCGCGCACAGGGCATCTTCCTGCCCGCCCCGGCCTTTGCCGACACCCGCCCCGAAGGCCGCGAAATCGTCCGCCATGACAGCCTGCCGCTGACCGATGTGCTGCGCGACATGCTGAAACATTCCACCAATCTGACGGCCGAAGTGGTGGGGATGACCGCCTCGCAGGCGGCGTCACACCGGGCCTCGGCGGTGGCCATGCGCGAATGGGCGCGGCTGCGCCATGGCATCGGGCCGCGGGTGATCGATCATTCCGGCCTCGGCGGCGGATCACGCATCTCTGCGGCCGAAATGGTGCGCGCCCTGCGCGACGTGCGCGGCGGCGCCCTGCCCGGCTTGCTCAAGGACCACGGCATGCGCGACGCCGAGGGAAAAAAGCTGGAAGGCCATCCGGTCGAGGTGCGCGCCAAGACCGGCACGCTGAACTTCGTTTCGGCGCTGGCGGGTTATATCACCCCGCCCGGCGGGCGGCAGATGGCCTTTGCGATCTTCACCGCCGATCCCGACCGCCGCGCCCGCCTGACGGTCGCCGAGCGTGAAGACCCGCCGGGGGGCGATGCCTGGGCCGCACGGTCGCGCAGGTTGCAGGCCCAGCTGATTTCCCGCTGGGCCGGGCTTTACGCCTGACCCGCGGGGCCATGGGTCACGGCGTCATGTGCCGCACCCGCGCGCCCCATTCGATGGCGGCAGCATGCAGGCGGTCGATTTCCAGCTCTTCGCGGATCTCCTCCAGCATCCGCAGCTCCACCTCATTATGGCGGCCGTCGGCGGTGACGACATCACAGGCCAGCGCATAGGCGGTTTCGTTCAGACGCACGGGCAACGCCTCGCGGATCAGACCGAACAGGGCATCCAGCCCGTCCTCCTCCTCGAACAGGTCAAAGACCGTGCGACTGACGCGGGCGATGCGGTCCATGTCGTAGCCGGCAAAAACCGGCATGTGATTCACCATGCGCTGAATCGCCACCAGCTCGGCCGTCCGCATGTTCTCATCCGAGGCGGAAGCCGCCACCATCACCGCGACAAGCGCATCCTGAGGCGAAAGCGAGGGGGTCGTATCGGTCACGTCGGGCATCCTTCCATGTCTTGCCGGCCCGAGAATATTGACGCGGGCCGGGGGCGGCAATAGGAGACGGGGGTTCTGGCGGGCATGGGGCCTGCCACCCTCTGAGGATGAGCCGATGTCCGCCCTTCGTGACGCCGCGATGAAATCGAAAGCCTGGCCCTTTGAAGAGGCCCGGAAGATTCTCAAGCGGTACGAAAAGAAGGACCCGGAAAAGGGCTATGTCCTGTTCGAGACGGGTTATGGCCCCTCGGGCCTGCCCCATATCGGCACCTTCGGCGAAGTGGCCCGCACCACGATGATCCGCCGCGCCTTCGAGGCGATCAGCGACATCCCCACGCGCCTCATCTGCTTCTCGGATGACGTGGACGGCATGCGCAAGGTTCCGGAAAACGTCCCGAACCAGGAAATGCTGCACGCCAATATCCAAAAGCCGCTGACCTCGGTTCCTGACCCGTTCGGGGAATATGAAAGCTTCGGCCATCACAACAACGCCATGCTGCGGCGCTTCCTCGATACCTTCGGCTTCGAATACGAATTCATCAGCGCGACCGAATTCTACAAATCGGGCCGCTTCGACGATACCCTGCGGCTGGCCACCGAACGCTATGACCGCATCATGGCGATCATGCTGAAATCCCTGCGCGAGGAACGCCAGCAAACCTACAGCTGCTTCCTGCCCATCCACCCGGAAACCGGCCGCGTCCTCTATGTGCCGATGAAAAACGTGGATGCGGTGAACCACACCATCACCTTCGATGACGAAGATGGCCGCGAATGGACCCTGCCCGTCACCGGCGGCCATGTGAAACTGCAGTGGAAACCCGATTTCGGCGCCCGCTGGGCCGCGCTCGATGTCGACTTCGAGATGTATGGCAAGGACCACTCGACCAATACCCCGATCTATGACGGCATCTGCGAGGTTCTGGGCGGCCGCAAGCCCGAACATTTTACCTATGAACTCTTCCTCGACGAACACGGCCAGAAGATCTCCAAATCCAAGGGGAACGGCCTGACCATCGACGAATGGCTGAGCTACGCCGCCACCGAAAGCCTGTCGTATTTCATGTATCAAAAGCCCAAGACGGCGAAGCGGATGCATTTCGACGTGATCCCGCGGGCGGTCGATGAATACCACCAGCAACTGCGCGCCTTCCCGACGCAGGATCTGGACGCACAGGTCAACAACCCCGTGTGGCACATCCACCATGGCAACCCGCCGGAGTCGCGGATGGTGGTGCCCTTCTCGATGCTGCTGAACCTCGCCTCGGTCGCAGGGGCACAGGATGCCCGCGGGCTCTGGGGCTTCATCAAACGGTACGCCCCCGAGGCCAGCCCCGAGGCGAACCCCGACCTCGACGCCGCGGCAGGCTTCGCAGTGCGCTACTTCAATGACAAGATCGCGCCAACCCGCAGCTTCCGTCTGCCCAGCGATCAGGAACGCGCCGCCATCCTCGACCTGCGCGCCCGCCTCGCCGCCTGGGACGGCGGCCTTGATGATGAAGCCCTGCAAAGCATGGTCTTCGCCGTCGGAAAGGATCACGCCTTCGAACCGCTCCGCGACTGGTTCAAGGCGCTCTACGAAGTGCTGCTCGGCGCCTCAGACGGTCCGCGCTTCGGCGGCTTCATCGCACTTTATGGCGTCGAAGAAACCATCGCCCTGATCGACCGCGCCCTCGAGGGCGCCTTGGTCAAGTAATCCGAGACTCCAGGGAGGGGGCTGTCTGCCCCCTCTGCGCCTGCGGCGCATTCACCCCCGAGGATATTTTGACAACGGGAAGATGCAGATTCTGCGCCACAAGGATGGGATGTGGATGCGTTCCAAAGCCCTGCTTTTTGCAGAACTTCCCGTTGACCAAATATCCTCGGGGGTGCGGGGGCAGACAGCCCCCGCGTGCGGCCTCAGTTCTTAAAAGGATCGTGCGGGTAACCGACGCCGGTCAGATAGAGCCCTTGCGGCGGGCAAACCGGACCGCAGGCGGCGCGGGCGCGCGCTTCGAGCGCTGAGCGCACATCCTCGGGTTGCCAACCACCAGCGCCCACGCGTTCGAGCGTGCCGACGATGGAGCGCACCTGGTTGTGCAGGAAGCTGCGGGCGCGCAGGTGGAATCGGTACTCACGGCCGCCGGGATAGGGCAGGTCTTCCAGAGTGATCTCATCCAGCGTCTTGACCGGCGACTTTGCCTGGCAGATGGACGAGCGGAAGGTGGTGAAATCGTGATGTCCGACCAGATGGGCGGCGCCTTGGCGCATCGCCTCGGCATCCAGTGCGTGTTGCACCTGCCAGACCAGTCCGGCGTCATGGGTCACCGGCGCGCGGCGCTGCACGAGGCGGAAGGTATAGCGACGTTCCAGCGCCGAGAAGCGGGCGTGGAACTCATCGGGCACGCGCGCGATCTGCACCACCGCGACCGGCTGGGGCTTGAGGTGATGGTTCAGCGCCTCGGACAGGCGGAAGATGTCCCATTCGCGGGTCAGGTCGCAATGGGCGACCTGACCGGTGGCATGGACGCCAGCATCGGTGCGGCCTGCCGCGGCGATGGTATGGGGCCCGGGTTCCAGGCGCGAGAGGGCGGTTTCAATGGCCCCCTGCACGGATTTTTGTCCCTGGGCCTGGCGCTGCCAGCCGGCAAAGGGACCACCGTCATATTCGATCTTGAGCGCAAATCTGGGCATGTCGCGGAGGTAGCGCAGGCGGCGCAGCATGTCCACAGGATGTGCTGTGTGGGCGGCGCGAGGGGTCAAATGTCGTATGATGTATTATTTCGATCGATTTTGAGCCATCTATACCGCAGGAAATGTATGAAATGTGCAAGCCGCGGGGCCACACGCGGAATTGTGCCGTCGGGCAGGGTTCCGGGCTTTCGCGGCGGGCAGGCTGTCTTTATATGAAGGCGCCCGTCAAAACATCGGCTGAGTCGCGGTTGATGGTTCGGGTCAAACCGCTTTTGTGAATCGAAGGACGCAGTCCAGCATGTCTCTTTCCGGTCTCTTCTCGTCGGATATGGCGATCGACCTCGGCACCGCGAATACGCTTGTCTATATCCGCGGCAAGGGGATCGTGCTGAACGAGCCTTCGGTCGTGGCCTATCACGTCAAGGACGGCAAGAAGCAGGTTCTGGCGGTTGGCGAGGATGCCAAGCTGATGCTCGGCCGGACGCCGGGCAGCATCGAAGCAATCCGGCCGATGCGCGACGGTGTCATTGCCGATTTTGACAGCGCGGAAGAGATGATCAAGCATTTCATCCGCAAGGTTCACAAGCGCACGACTTTCTCCAAGCCGAAGATCATCGTCTGCGTGCCGCATGGCGCCACGCCGGTGGAAAAGCGCGCGATCCGCAATTCGGTGCTGCAGGCGGGGGCCCGCCGGGCCGGTCTGATTGCCGAACCGATTGCCGCCGCGATCGGGGCTGGCATGCCCATCACCGAGCCGACCGGCAGCATGGTTGTCGATATCGGCGGCGGCACCACCGAGGTGGCCGTCCTGTCGTTGGGCGACATCGTCTATGCGCGTTCGGTGCGTGTGGGCGGCGACCGCATGGATGAAGCGATCATCAGCTATCTGCGCCGCCATCAGAACCTGCTGATCGGGGAAAGCACGGCCGAGCGGATCAAGACCTCGATCGGCACCGCACGGATGCCCGACGACGGGCGCGGCGCGACCATGGCGATCCGCGGGCGCGATCTGTTGAACGGCGTGCCGAAGGAAACCGAGATCAATCAGGCGCAGGTCGCCGAGGCGCTGGCCGAACCCGTGCAGCAGATTTGCGATGCGGTGATGCAGGCGCTGGAAACCACGCCGCCGGATCTTGCCGCGGATATCGTGGACCGTGGCGTCATGCTGACCGGTGGCGGTGCGCTGCTGGGCGATCTGGACCTTGCGCTGCGCGAGCAGACCGGGCTGTCGATCTCGGTCGCCAATGAATCGCTCAACTGTGTGGCGCTTGGCACCGGCAAGGCGCTGGAATATGAAAAGCAACTGCGCCACGTGATCGATTACGACAGCTGACGCCTGCCCTGACCCGAGGCTAAGCCCGTGGCACGCAACCGCACATCGCCGGAAGAATTCGCCCGACCGATCCGCAGGATCCTGGTCGGGCTTCTTGTCCTTGTCTTCCTTGCCCTGTTCATGCTCTGGCGGATCGACAGCCCGCGGGTGGAACGCTTCCGCACGGCGCTGGTGGACCGGGTGGTGCCCAGCTTCGACTGGGTGATGCTGCCGGTCACGCGGGCGGCGGATATGGTCAAGGGATTTCGATCCTATCAGAAGCTTTACGAACAGAACCAGGATCTGCGGCAGGAGCTGCAGCAGATGCGCGTCTGGAAAGAGGCGGCGCTGCGGTTGGAACAGCAGAACGCGCGGCTTCTGGACCTCAATCAGGTCCGGCTGGACCCCAAGCTGACCCATATCACCGGCGTGGTGCTGGCCGATAGCGGCAGCCCGTTCCGGCAATCGGTGCTGCTGAACGTCGGTGCGCGCGATGGCATCCGCGACGGTTGGGCCGCAATGGACGGGATCGGGCTGGTGGGCCGCATTTCGGGCGTGGGGCGGCAGACAAGCCGGGTGATCCTGCTGACCGACAGCAACTCGCGCATTCCGGTGGTGGTGCAGCCTTCGGGGCAGAAGGCGCTTTTGTCGGGCGACAACTCCCCTGCCCCGCCGCTCGAATTTCTGGAAAAGCCCGATGTCGTGCGGCCGGGGGATCAGGTCGTGACCTCGGGCGATGGCGGGGTGTTTCCGGCGGGGTTGCTGGTGGGTCAGGTCGCGCAGGGGCCGGATCGGCGCCTGCGGGTGATGCTTTCGGCCGATTATGAGCGGCTCGAGTTCCTGCGCGTGCTACGGAGCCATGACCTCGAGCCGATCACCGATCCCGGCGGCTTGGTGACGCCGCCGGTGCAGAGCGATCTGATCGGCCCGCCGGCGGCCCCTTCGGCCGAAGTGAATGCCGAAAGCCCCGCCGAGGATGGCAATGATTGATCCGCTGCGCCGCGATGTGCTGCTGCATCGGGGGATCTTCCTGCTGGTCGCGCTGGCGCTGATCTTCCTGCGGCTGCTGCCGATGGGCAGCACGGCGGGCAGTCTGCCGGGGCCGGACCTGCTGTTGTGCCTGACGCTGGCCTGGTTGTTGCGCCGCCCCGATTACCTGCCGGCCCTACTGATCGCGCTGGTATTCTTTGCGGAAGACCTGCTTTTGATGCGGCCGCCGGGGCTCTGGACGGCACTGGTGCTGCTGGGGACGGAAATCCTGCGGTCGCGGATCGCACTGACCCGTGAATTGAGTTTCGTGATGGAATGGCTTTTCATCGGGCTTCTGATGATGGGCATGTTCATCGGCTATCGTCTGGCCTTCACGGTGACGATGCTGCCGCAGGTGGGCTTTGGCTATGCCATGACGCAGGTTCTGGCCTCGATCGCGGTCTATCCCGTGGTGGTGTGGCTTTCACATGTGACGCTTGGCGTCCACAAACCCGGCATGGGCGAGGTGGACGATATGGGACGCAGGCTATGAGACGGACGGCCAAGGATACCGAGGAAAGCGCCCGCAAGGTGCGCCGCCGCGCGGTCCTGATGGGGGGCGCCATGGGCGCTTTCGTGGCCGTGTTGGGCGCGCGGATGCGCTATCTGTCGGTCGATCAGGCCGATGAGTTCCGCCTCCTGGCGGAAGAAAACCGCATCAACATCCGCCTGATTCCCCCTGCCCGGGGCCTGATCCTGGATCGCAACGGCAAGCTGGTCGCAGGCAACGAACAGAACTACCGCGTCGTCATCACGCGCGAGGATGCGGGCGATGTGGATCTGGTGCTGCGGCGGCTGGCATCGATCGTGCCGCTGTCGCCCGAAGACATCGAAAAGACCCGCAAAGAGGTGGAGCGGCGCTCTCCCTTCGTGCCGATCATCGTGGCCGACCGGCTGAGCTGGACCGACTTTTCGAAGATCGCGTTGAATGCGCCCTCGCTGCCCGGTGTCACGCCCGAGGTGGGCCTGAGCCGTGCCTATCCGCTCGACATCGATTTCGCGCATGTGGTGGGCTATGTCGGCCCGGTGTCCGAAAAGGATCTCGAGGGGATCGAAAACCCCGATCCTGTGCTGCAGATCCCGAAATTCCAGATCGGCAAGATCGGCGTGGAACGCTGGACCGAAGACTTGCTGCGCGGCAAGGCCGGGCAAAAGCGGATCGAGGTCAATTCCGTCGGTCGCGTCATGCGCGAGCTTGAGCGGGTCGAGGGCAACCCCGGCGAAAACATCCGCCTGACCATCGACGCCGATATCCAGAACTTCACGCAAGTGCGCCTCGGCACCGAAAGCGCGGCGGTGGTCGCGATGGATGTCGAGACAGGCGATATCCTCTCGATCGTGTCGTCGCCCTCGTTCGATCCGAACCTCTTTGTGCGGGGGATCAGCCAGAAGGATTATTCCGTGCTGATGGAGAACGACCATCGGCCGCTGGCGAACAAGACCGTGCAGGGCGCCTATCCACCGGGTTCGACCTTCAAGATGGTCACAGCGCTGGCGGCACTTGGGGCGGGGGTGATTTCGCCGCAGACGGGGGTCTATTGCCCGGGGCATTATGAGGTCGGCGGCCGCCGCTTCCACTGCTGGAAGCGCGGCGGGCATGGGACCGTCTCGCTCGGCTCGGCTCTGGCCGAAAGCTGCGACGTCTACTTCTACGACGTGGCGCAGAAGGTCGGCATCGACAAGATCGCTGAGATGGGCCGCCTCTTGGGCCTGGGCGAAAAGCCCGATCTGCCGATGTCGGCGATCACTGCGGGCGTCATGCCCGACAAGGCCTGGGTCCGGGAACGCTATGGCCAAGAATGGCGGATCGGCGACACGATCAACGCCTCGATCGGGCAGGGCTATGTGCTGACATCGCCCCTGCAGCTGGCCGTGATGGCCGCGCGCATCGCCAGCGGCCGCGCGGTTGCGCCCCGGCTGATCAAGATGATCGGAACTGAGGAAGTGCCACTGGCCGAGGCCCCCGCCCTGCCGGTGCAGGCCGCCCATCTCGATGCCGTGCGGCGCGGCATGTATGAGGTGATGAACGGCACCCATGGCACGGCCAAATCCTCGCGCATTGCGGACGAGACGATGCTGATGGCGGGCAAGACCGGCACGGCACAGGTGCGCAACATCAGCGCCGCCGAACGCGCGGCCGGCGTGGTGTCGAACGATCAGCTGCCGTGGGAACGGAGGGACCATGCGCTCTTTGTCTGTTTCGCACCCTATGACCGGCCCAAGGTGGCGGTTTCGGTGGTGGTGGAACATGGCGGCGGCGGGTCCACCGTGGCCGCCCCTATCGCGCGCGATGTGCTGCTTTACTGCCTGACCGGGGGCCTCCCGCCGCTTGAGGCCTATCCGGCGGCCCAGCGTGGCAGGATCGAGACGCAGTTCAAAGAGATGAAGCTGCGGGATACCGGGGCTGCCACCTCTGCCAAATCCCGTGCCTGAGGTGCCGCGATGAGCTTTCTGGAATATCGCATCAAGACGGCGCCCAGCGGGCTGCGGAAGGTGCTGTATCTGAACTGGCCGCTGGTCCTGCTGACCTGCGCGGTGGCCTCGGTCGGGTTTCTGATGCTCTATTCGGTGGCCGGGGGCGACATGTCCACCTGGGCCGCCCCGCAGATGAAGCGGTTCGGCGTGGGCATGGCGCTGATGTTCGCGGTGGCCTTCACCCCGATCTGGTTCTGGCGGAACCTGTCGGTCATGGCCTATCTCACCTCGGTCGCGCTGCTTTTGGTTGTGGAATTCTTCGGCCGCGTCGGCATGGGCGCACAGCGCTGGATCGAGATCGGGCCGCTGGTACTGCAACCGTCCGAGATGATGAAATTCACCCTCGTGATGATGCTGGCCGCCTATTACGACTGGCTGGACCCGAAAAAGGTGTCCCGCCCGCTCTGGGTGCTGCTGCCGGTGCTGCTGATCGTCAGCCCCACGGTGCTGGTGCTGATGCAGCCGAACCTGGGAACCTCGATCATGCTTTTGGCGGCGGGGGCGGCGGTGATGTTCTGTGCGGGCGTCAGCTGGTGGTATTTCGCGGGCGTGGCGGGCATCGTGGGCGGGGCGATCTATGGCGTTTTCGCCTTCCGCGGCACGCCCTGGCAATTCCTGCATGATTACCAGTATCGCCGCATCGACACCTTCCTTGACCCCACGGCCGACCCGCTGGGGGCGGGTTACAACATCATCCAGGCCAAGATCGCGCTGGGATCGGGCGGTTGGGCTGGCAAGGGCTTCATGCAGGGCACGCAATCGCGGCTGAACTTCCTGCCGGAAAAGCACACCGACTTCATCTTCACGACGCTGGCCGAGGAGTTCGGCTTCATCGGGGCCTTCTCTCTTTTGCTGCTCTATGCCGGGATCATCGTGTTCTGCATCTTTTCGGCGCTGCAGAACCGGGATCGGTTCTCGCAGCTGCTGATCCTCGGTTTCGCGGCCAACCTGTTCTTCTACATCGCGGTGAACCTGTCGATGGTCATGGGCATGGCGCCGGTCGTGGGTGTGCCGCTGCCCTTGCTGTCTTATGGCGGCTCGGCCATGCTGGTGTTGCTGGTGGGCTTCGGGCTTGTGCAAAGCGCCCATGTCCACCGCCCGAGATAAGATCAGAACAGGGAAACCGGAATGACTGTTGTGCTGTTCGCGGCGGGCGCCGCGCTGTGGCCGGAATATGAGGCGCCGCTGCGCGCGGCCTTTGCCAAGGCCGGGCTTGCCGCCGATCTGGTGACCGAGGCCGCGCCCGAGACGGTTGATTGCATTGTCTATGCGCCCAGCAGCCCGCTGCAGGATTTCGCGCCCTTCACCACCTGCCGTCTGGTCCAGAACCTCTGGGCCGGGGTCGAACGCATCGTGGGCAATACCACGCTGACACAACCGCTCTGCCGTATGGTCGATCCGGGCCTGACCGAGGGCATGGTCGAATATGTCGTGGGCCATGTGCTGCGGCACCATCTGGGTATGGACAAGTTCATTCACGGCGCCCCCGGCTGGGATCAGGTCGTGCCGCCGCTGGCGCGGGAACGGCGGGTGACGCTGCTGGGGCTTGGGGCGCTGGGGCTGGCCTGTGCCACGGCCCTTCGGGCGTTGAACTTCCAGGTGGAAGGGTGGAGCCGCACCGCAAAGACCGGTCTGCCCTTCCCTGCCCACCATGGCGAAGCGGGGCTGGACACCGCGCTGCGCCGCACTGACATTCTGGTCACCCTGCTGCCCCGCACCCCCGAGACGGAAAATCTGATGAACGCGCGGCGCATCGCGCTGCTGCCGCCCGGGGCGGTGATCATCAACCCCGGCCGGGGCGCGCTGATCGATGATGACGCGCTGCTGGCGGCGCTGGATGCGGGCGCGGTGGGCCATGCGACGCTGGATGTGTTCCGGCAGGAACCCCTGCCCGCCGACCATCCCTATCGCCACCATCCCCGCGTGACCGTGACGCCCCATATCGCCGCCGACACGCGTGCGAGCACCGCCGCGCAGGTGGTGGCCGAGAACCTGCGCCGTGCGCTCGCGGGTGAGCCGCTCTTGCATCAGGTGGATCGCAGCCGCGGGTACTGATCCGAAGACGACGCCTTTCGCCGCAAACGGAACAGAGCAGCCGCAGCTTTTGCCGGAAACATGCCCCGACAGCAGCGGAGGGGCGCATGAAGTATGGAACAGGTGTGGCCCTTGTCCTGATGGCCGGGGTGCTTTGGTCGGTGCAGGGCCTGCTGATCCGGCAGATTGACGTGGCCGGCACCTGGACCGTCCTGTTCTGGCGGTCGCTGGGGATGATCCCGGTGCTGCTGACCTTTATCGCCGCGCGGTCGGGCGGACGGGTCATCGGGCCGATCCGGTCGGTCGGCATGGTGGGCGTTCTGGGGGGCCTGGGTCTTGTGCTGGCCTTTTCCGGCGCGATCTACGCGCTGCAGGCCACCACCGTGGCGATGGCGGTGTTCCTCTTTTCCGCCTCGCCCTTCTTCAGCGCCGTTCTGGGGCGCGTCTTCCTGGGCGAATCCGTGCGCGGCACCACCTGGGGCGCGATTGCGCTGGCGGTGGTGGGCATCGGCCTGATGGTGCGCGAAGGTTTTGCCCTGGGCGCCATGGCAGGGAATATCGCGGCGCTGATCTCGGCGCTTGGCTTTTCGCTTTTCACGCTGGCGCTGCGCTGGGGCAAGCTGGCCGACATGATCCCGGCTGTCGCCCTGGGGGGCATGTTTTCGATGGTCGCGGGGGCGGCAATCGCGCTGGCGACCGGGCAGATGCTGGTCCCGCCGGTGTCGGATATCCTTTACGCCGTCGGCATGGGGGCCATCAGCCTGGTGGGCGGGATGGTGCTTTATACGCTGGGCAGCCGCGTGATCCCCGCGGCAGAGCTGACGCTTTTCAGCCTGATCGAAGTGATGCTCGCCCCGATCTGGGTCTGGCTGCTGATGGGGGAAACCACCGGGGCCGGAACGCTCTGGGGTGGGGCGGTGCTAATGGTGGCGGTGATGATCAATGCGCTGTCGGGGTTGCGCCTGCGCCGGATGATGCCCGCGCAGGTCTGATCATCTGTTGCGCCGGAAAAAGCGCGACCGGTCATACAGCGCCTCAAGCCGCTTGAGCCGGGCCTCGGTCTGATCCCAGGTCAGGGTCTGAACCGAAGCAAGCAGGGTTTCCACCAGAACCGTGATCGACACCGTGCTGTCCCAGGCACTGGGCGCCTCGATGTGGCACGACAGGGTGTGGCGCGCATGGGCCGAGGCGGGGCTGACCCAGCGGTCGGTGATCAGGATCACCTCGGCCCCCTGCTCGACCGCAAGCTCCACCAGCTGCAGCACGCTGTTTTCATAGCGGCGGATATCGAATACCAACAGGACATCCCCGCGCTTCATATCCAGCATCGCGGGCGGCCAGGTGTTCGACATGCCCGAAAGCAGCGTCACATCCGGGCGCACGACCTTCATCAGCGTGACAAAGTAATCGGCCAGCGCATGGGTGATGCGCCCGCCCATGGCAAAGACCGCCCGGCCCGGATCGGCCAACAACGCCGCCGCCGCATCGAATTCGGCATGGTCGATCTGGCCTAGTGTCGCCTGCAGATTGGCGACCACCGCATCAGCAAACCGGTTGAGGATATGCGTATCCGGCACCCCGCCCGCCCAGCGATCATGCTTGGCCAGCGGCGAGACGAGCATCGCCTCCACCTCGGTCCGCAGGGCAGATTGGTAATCGGGATAACCCTTGAAGCCCAGCTTCTGACAGAGCCGCACCACCGTAGGGGTGGAAACCTCGGCCGCCTTGGCCAGCGCCGTGATCGAGCCGAGCGCCGCCACCGGATAGTTCCGCAGGATATGGGTCGCCAACTGCCGTTCAGCCCGGGTCAGGTCTGGCAAGGCAGTTCGCATCTGGTCTTCAATGCTGGTTTCCACGGCGCGCGCCCCCCGGTTTGCTCAAGGATGCCCCAGTTTGGAAAACTTTGTAACAGAAAATTTTCAGAAGAAAAATTCTTGACAGGTTCACCCATGGCGGGTGACGCTTGCCATCACAACAGGGATGAATCGCAGCAATGACTGCACTGAATACCGACAACATGGGGCGCTTCGCCCCCGTGGTGGAAGGGTGTGACCGCAAGGGAGATGTGATCCTCGTTTGCGATCACGCCTCGAACACCTTTCCACAGCCTTGGGGCAGTCTGGGGCTGACCGAGGATCAATGCCGCGCGCACATCGCCTGGGATCCGGGCGCCCTTGGCCTGATGCGGGGTCTGGCCGCACGGCTCGATTGCGCCTGTGTGGCCGCGACGGTCAGCCGCCTGATCTATGATTGCAACCGCGCCCCAGACATGCCCGGCGCCATGCCGACCCGATCCGAGGTGCATGATGTGCCCGGCAATGCCGCGATTTCCCCGTCAGAACGTCTGGCGCGGACGCGGGCGGTCTATCTGCCCTTCCAGACCGCGCTGCATGACCTGATCGCTGAACGCGTCGCCCTGGGCCGTCGTCCGGCGATCATCACCATCCACAGCTTCACCCCGGTCTATTTCGGCCAGCCGCGGCAGGTGGAATTCGGGGTGATCCATGATGCCGACCCGCGCCTTGCCCAGGCCATCCTGGCCGAGGCCGAGGCGCGCACCCCCCTGACCTGCGGGCTGAACGCACCCTATTCGGCCGCCGATGACGTGACCCACACCCTGCGGCTGCAGGCCACGCCCTATGGGCTGCCTAACGCGATGCTGGAGATTCGCAACGATCTGATCGCAACCCCCGAGGCGGAAGACCGCATGGCCGCGCAGCTTGCGCCCGCCATCGCCGCCGCGCTGGCCCGAGTGCAGGAGAGCTGAAGATGCCGCGTTGGAGCATCGCCTTCGTCCGACTGGTGGACCGCCTGAATTACGGCATCGGGCGGATGGCCATGTATCTGCTGTTCGCGCTGATGGCGATCCTGATGTGGTCGACCTTTTCCAAGCTGGTGCTGACGCCCTCGCTCTGGACGCTGGAAATGGCGCAGTTCGTGATGGTGGCCTATTACATTCTGGGCGGTCCCTATTCGATGCAGATGGGCGCCCATGTCCGGATGGACCTGATGTATGCCCGTTGGGACATCCGCAAACAGGCCTGGACCGATGCCTTCACCGTCTTCGCCCTGATCATCTATCTGGGGATCATGCTCTGGGGCGCCTTTGACAGCTTCAGCTATTCGCTGGGCGTGAAATGGGGCGAACCCGGGCTGTTCGGGCTGAGCTGGCCCGAAATCGGACGGCTGGAGCGCAGCCCGACGGCTTGGCGGCCCTATCTCTGGCCGATCAAGGCGATCCTCTGCCTCGGGTTTTTCCTGATGCTTCTGCAATCCATCACTTACCTGATCCGAGACATCGCCACCATCCGCGGGGAGGAGATCTGATGCCCTATGAAATGATTGCCGGGCTGATGTTCTCGACCATGCTGCTGATGATGATCACCGGGCAGCGGGTTTTTGGCGTGATCGGCTTTGTCGGTGTGGTGGCGGCCGTCGCGCTTTGGGGCGCGGGCGGTCAGGCGATGGGCTTTTCCGCGTCGATGAAGCTGATGAAATGGTATCCCATGCTGACGCTGCCGATGTTCGTCTTCATGGGCTATGTGATGAGCGAGACGCGTCTCGCACAGGACCTGTACCGCATGTTCCACGTCTGGTTCGGGCCGGTGCCGGGGGGCTTGGCCATCGGGACGATCCTGCTCATGGTGCTGATTTCGGCGATGAACGGGCTTTCTGTCGCGGGTATGGCGATCGGATCGACCATTGCCCTGCCCGAGCTGCTGCGCCGCGGCTATGACAAACAGATGGTGTCGGGAGTCATTCAGGCGGGCTCGTCGCTCGGGATTCTGATCCCGCCCTCGGTGGTGCTGGTGCTTTATGCCATGATCGCGCGGGCGCCGGTCAGCCAGCTGTGGCTGGCAGGGATCATCCCGGGGCTGGTGATGGCGGCGGTATTCATTCTCTACATTGCCATCCGCTGCAGCCTGAACCCGTCACTGGGGCCTGCGCTTTCGGTGCAGGAACGCGCCCAGATCACCTGGGGAGAACGTCTGCGCCTGCTGCGCGCCGGGCTTTTGCCGCTGATCATCTTTGCCGCGATGATGGGGCCGTTCGTCTATGGCATCACCTCGCTGGTCGAGGCGTCGGTCATCGGGGTGATTGCGACGGTCGCGGCGGCAGTGCTGAAAGGCCGCTTCACCCGGGACGTCTTTGAAACCGCCACGCGGAACACGCTGGGCATTTCCTGCATGTTCATGTGGATCATCCTGGCCGCCCTGTCCTTTGGTGCGGTGTTCGACGGGCTGGGCGCGGTGAAGGCGATCGAGGGGCTGTTCGTGGATCAGCTGCACCTGAACCCGTGGACGATTCTGATCCTGATGCAGCTTTCTTTCCTGGTGATGGGGATGTTCCTTGACGATACCGCCATGCTGGTGATCGTCGCCCCGCTTTACGTGCCCTTGGTGGCGCGTCTCGATCTGGGTCTGCCGCCGGATCAGGTGCTGATCTGGTATGGCGTGCTTTACACGATCACCTGCCAGATCGCCTATCTGACGCCACCCTTCGGCTACAACCTCTTCCTGATGCGCGCCTTTGCGCCTCCGGAAATCACCATGGCCGACATCTACCGGTCCGTCACGCCCTTCGTGATCCTGATGGCCGCGACGCTGGTTCTGGTGATGGTCTTCCCACAGCTGGCGCTTTGGTTGCCCAGCACCATGCAAGTCAAATGATCCAACGAGGGGTGGCACGAACCACCCCCGCAAATCAGATGCAACGGAGGTTCAAGATGACGACAAGACGCAAGTTTCTGACGACCGGCGCACTGGGGGGCGCGGCCGCCCTTGCCGCCCCCGCCGTCGTGCGCGCGCAAGCCCCGATCAAGTGGCGCATGCAGACCTATGCCGGTGCCGCCCTGGGCGAACATGTGGTGAAGCCCGCCGTCGAAGCCTTCAACACCATCGCCAATGGGCAGATGGAGATCGAGCTGTTCTACGCCGACCAGCTGGTCCCGACGGCCGAGCTGTTTCAGGCGATGCAGGCGGGAACCATCGATTGCGTGCAATCCGATGATGACAGCATGGCCTCGCCCACCGAAGTCACCGTCTTTGGCGGCTATTTCCCGCTGGGCCTGCGCTACAGCCTCGATGTGCCGGCGCTGTTCAACAAATACGGGCTGAAGCAGGTCTGGGAAGAGGAATATGCCGCCGTCGGGGTCAAGCATATCTCGGCCGGGTCGTGGGACCCGTGCAACTTCTCGACCAAGAAGCCGCTGAACAGCCTGAAGGATCTGGAGGGGCTGCGCGTCTTCACCTTCCCCACGGCGGGGCGGTTCCTGACGCAGTTCGGCGTGGTGCCGGTCACGCTGCCCTGGGAGGATGTCGAGGTCGCCCTGCAGACCGGCGAGCTGGACGGGCTGGCCTGGTCGGGTATCACCGAGGTCTATACCGTGGGTTGGGCCAATGTGACCGACTACTTCCTGACCAACAATATCTCGGGCGCCTGGATCGGCCACTTCTTCGCCAATATGGACCGCTGGAACGAGGTGCCGCCGCATTTGCAGAAGATGCTCGAAACCTGTTTCGAACAATCGCACTACTATCGCCAGCACTGGTATTGGGCGGGCGAGGCCGATCTGCGGATCAACGGCGGCAAGCTGAAGCTGACCACCATCCCAGACGAGGAATGGAAAACCGTCGAGGATGCGGCCGTGAAGTTCTGGGATGAAATCGCCGCCGAGGGCGAAGTGAAGGCCAAGGTGGTCGAGATCATCAAGAAGTACAACGCGGCCATGGTCCAGGCGGGTCCGCCCTACCGCTACTGACGCAAGGCGGGGGTGCCAGACCGTTGCGCGCCCCCGCACCACAAGATATGATCAAATTGTGGCCGCCCCTTGCGGCCGATGGAATGAGGAAGATGGCTGTCACTCTGCGCCCCTGTTGCTGGCCCAGAAAGCCCGAGTTCGGCGGCGGTGGCGCTCTGCGCCCTGCCGCCTGAACCCTTCCCTTTTCCCGTTCGGAACAAAGAGGCCGACATGCCCGCAAACCTGACCCTTGATGCCCTGAAAGCTGCCGTTGCCGCAGGCGAGATCGACACCGTTGCCGCCTGCCTGGTCGACATGCAAGGCCGCCTGATGGGCAAGCGTTTCCACGCGCAACACTTCCTCGACAGCGCCCATGATGAAACGCATTGCTGCAATTACCTGCTTGCCACCGACATGGAGATGAACACCGTGCCTGGCTATGCCAGCACCTCCTGGGCGGCAGGCTACGGCGATTATGTGATGAAGCCCGATCTTTCGACCCTGCGCCGCCTGCCCTGGGTGCCGGGAACGGCGCTGGTCATGTGCGACGTTCTGGACCATCACACCCACCAGCCCGTACCCCATGCGCCGCGCAGCGTGCTGAAGCGGCAGGTCGAACGCGCCCAGGCGATGGGCTTTGACGTGATGATGGCCACCGAGCTGGAGTTCTTCCTGTTCGATGAAAGCTATGCCGATCTGTTCGACAGCGGCTATCGCACGCTGACGCCCAAGGCGCGGCACAATGTCGATTATTCCATCTGGGGCACCTCGCGCGATGAACCGATCATGCGCGACATCCGCAACAAGCTCTGGGATGCCGGGATTCCGATCGAATGTTCCAAGGGCGAGGCGGATGCCGGGCAGGAAGAGGTGAATGCCCGATATTCCGACGCGATGGATACTTCGGACATGCACAGCATCATCAAGCTGGGCGTGAAGCAGATCGCCGAAAGCCATGGCGCCAGCGTCACCTTCATGGCGAAATACGATCACCGCCGCGCAGGGTCCTCCAGCCATATCCACCAGTCGCTCTGGCAAGATGGCAAGCCTGCCTTCCTCGATCCCGCCGACAGCCACGGGATGAGCGCGGTGATGAAGCATTACATGGCAGGCCAGCTTGCCCATGCCGAAGAGATCACCTGCTTCCTTGCCCCCTACGTCAACAGCTACAAACGCTTCGTCGTGGGCATGTTCGCCCCCACCAAGGCGGTCTGGAGCTGCGACAACCGCACCGCGGGCTTCCGCGTCTGCGGCGAGGGCACCAAGGCGGTGCGGGTGGAATGTCGCATCGGCGGCGCCGATCTGAACCCCTATCTTGCCTGCGCGGCCTTGCTGGCCGCCGGTCTCGATGGCATCGAGAAGAAGATGGAGCTGGAACCCGAAATGCGTGGCGACATGTATGCCGCGACCGGCGCGCGCGAGATCCCCAAAACGCTGGGCGCGGCAGCAGCGGCGCTGAACGGGTCGGCCATGCTGCGCGCGGCCTTTGGCGATGCAGTGGTGGACCACTATGTCCACGCGGCGGAATGGGAGATTTCCGAACAGAACCGCGTCGTCACCGATTGGGAACGCGCCCGCGGATTTGACCGGGCATAAGGCCCGGAAACATGGATTGGTGGGGGGTGGCCCCCGCCCTGCAAGGACGAAGACGATGAAACCCATTCAACTCATCTCGCCGGTCGATGGTTCGGTCTGGCTGGAACGCACCCCGCTGTCGCAGGACGCAGCCTTTGCCGCCGCCGCCCGCGCCAAGGCCGCGCAAAAGGGCTGGGCCGCCCGCCCGCTGGACGAACGGATCGCGCTGGTCAAGGCCGGTGTCGCCAAGCTGATGGAGATCAAGGAAACCCTGGTCGAGGAACTCGCCTGGCAAATGGGCCGCCCGACGCGCTTTGGCGGCGAATGGGGCGGGGTGAATGACCGCACCAACTATATGGCCGATATTGCCGCCGAAACCCTTGCCCCCAAGGTGGTCGAGGACAGCGACCGCTTCACCCGCTACCTTGCCCGGGAAGCGGTAGGCGTGGTCTTCATCATCGCGCCCTGGAATTATCCCTATCTGACCACCATCAACACGCTGGCCCCCGCGCTGATCGCCGGGAACAGCGTGATCCTGAAACATGCAAGCCAGACGCTCAAGGTCGGGGAACGCCTGGCCGAGGCCTTCCATGCCGCGGGCGTGCCTGAAGACGTGTTCCAGAATGTCGTGCTGGATCATGCCACGACCGAGGCGCTGATCGGCGCGCGGGCCTTCAACTTCATCAACTTCACCGGGTCGGTCGGCGGGGGTGCCGCCATTGAAAAAGCCGCTGCCGGCACCTTCACTGGCACCGGGCTGGAACTGGGCGGCAAGGACCCCGGCTATGTCCGCGCCGATGCCGATCTGGACGCCGCCGTGGACAGCCTGATGGACGGCGCGATGTATAACGCGGGCCAGTGCTGCTGCGGGATCGAGCGGATCTATGTGCATGAAAGCCTTTATGACGCCTTCGTTGAAAAGGCGGTGGCCTGGGTCAATGCGCTGAAGCTCGGCAATCCGTTTGACGCGGCCAGCACACTTGGCCCGATGGCGAACAAGCGCTTTGCCGCGGTGGTCCGTGCGCAGATCGCCGAGGCCGTGGCCGCAGGCGCCAAACCGCTGATAGATCCGGCCAATTTCCCGGCCGATGACGGCGGCGCCTATCTTGCGCCGCAGATCCTGGTGAATGTCGATCACTCCATGCGGGTGATGATGGAGGAAAGCTTTGGCCCCGTCGTCGGCATCATGAAAGTGTCGGGTGATGATGAGGCGATCCGCCTGATGAACGACAGCCCCTATGGCCTGACCTGCTCGATCTGGACCGCCGACCCCGAGGCCGCCGCCCAGATCGGCGCGCAGATCGAAACCGGGACCGTGTTCATGAACCGCTGCGACTATCTTGACCCTGCCCTCTGCTGGACGGGCTGCAAGGATACCGGCCGGGGGGGATCGCTGTCCTACCTTGGTTTCCATTCGGTCACCCGGCCGAAATCCTACCATCTGAAAAAGGTGACGAAATGACCGCGCATAACGTTCCGAACCGGAACTGGTCTTACCCCACGGCGATCAAATTCGGCGTGGGCCGCATTGCCGAACTGGCCGAACACTGCCTCGCCTCGGGTATCCGCAAGCCGCTGCTGGTGACGGACAAGGCGCTGGCCGCCCTGCCGATCACCGCCGATGCGCGCGGCATCCTGAAGGCGGCAGGCCTGGGCGATGCCGTCTTTTCCGAGGTGGACCCGAACCCCAACGAAAAGAACATGGAGGCCGGGATCGAGGTCTACCTTGCGGGCGGCCATGATGGCGTCGTCTGCTTTGGTGGCGGCTCGGCGCTGGATCTGGGCAAGATGATCGCGCTGATGGCGCATCAGCCTGGCAATCTGAGCGTCTGGGATCTGGAGGACATCGGCGATTGGTATACCCGCGCCGATGCCAGCAAGATCGCCCCGATCATCGCCGTGCCGACCACCGCTGGCACCGGGTCGGAGGTGGGCCGCGCGGGTGTGCTGACCAACAGCACCACGCATAAGAAGAAGATCATCTTCCACCCCAAGCTGATGCCCAGCGTCACCATCTGCGACCCGGCGCTGACAGTGGGGATGCCGGGCTTCATCACCGCGGGCACCGGGATGGACGCGCTCGCCCATTGCCTTGAGGCCTATTGCAGCCCCTTCTACCACCCGATGAGCCAGGGGATCGCACTGGAAGGCATGCGCCTCGTGTTCGAAAATCTGGTCGAAGTCTATGAGAACCCCGGCAATCTGGATGCGCGCGCCCATATGATGAGCGCGGCCGCCATGGGGGCCGTGGCTTTCCAGAAGGGCTTGGGTGCGATCCACAGCCTCAGCCATCCGGTAGGTGCGGTCTACAACACCCATCACGGCACCACCAATGCGGTGGTCATGCCCATGGTGCTGGATTTCAACCGCGCTGCCATTGAAGACCGGATCGAAAAGGCCGCCGCCTATCTGGGCATTGCCGGGGGCTTTGACGGGTTCCGCGCCGCCGTGATGGACCTGCGCGCCAAGCTGAACATCCCCGCCAATCTGACCGCGATGGGCGTTGAGGCAGCGCGTCTGGATGAGCTGACCGAGATGGCGCTGGAAGATCCGTCCTGCGGGGGCAACCCGGTCGAGATGACGCAGGCGAACACCCGTGCGCTGTTCGCGGCCTGCATGTAAACCAAGAATCGGGGGCCGCTGTGGCCCCCGATCCTGCCGGACGTTGCGATGACCGAACACCATACGACTGAGATTGCCGTGATCGGTGCGGGCGCCATCGGCATGGCCGTGGCGCTGCGTCTGGCGGCCGAGGGGCGGCAGGTGACAATCCTTGATCCCGCCGAGCCGGGGATGGGCGCGTCCTACGGCAACGCAGGCACCATTGCCGATTATGCGGTGCAGCCCGTTGGCACGCCCGATGTGCTGAAAAACCTGCCCTCGCTGCTGTTTGACCGCAATTCGCCGCTGGCGATCCGGCAGGCGGCGCTGCCTTCACTGATGCCCTGGCTTTTGCGCTTTGCCCGGCAGAGCCTTCCGGGCGCGGCGGTCCGCAATGCCCGCGCGATTGCCGCCCTTCTGGCCCCCGCCACCGCCGCCTGGGAAGAATTCGCCGCCGAGATCGGCGGGACCGACCTGATGCAGCGGCGCGGTTGCCTCTATGTCTATGAAAGCGCCCGGGCCTTTCAGGCCGCCGGGCGGGATATGGCCTTCCGCCGGGAACTGGGGATCTCGGTCGAGCTGCTGCGCCCGGATGAGCTGGCACAGATGGAGCCGGGCCTGCCGGCGGTGGAGGGCGGCGCGGCCTATTTCCCGCGCGCGGTCTTCCTGTCTGATCCCGGCGCGATGATGCGGCGTTGTGCAGCCGCGATGGCGCGGGCAGGGGTGGTCCATCTGGCCTACGGCGTGACACAGCTGACGCGGCAATTCGATGGGGTGGTGCTGGAAGCGCCGGGCCTGCGGCTACATGCGCGCAAGGTGGTGATCGCGGCGGGCGCGCATAGCCGGGCACTGGCGGCGCAGGCGGGGGATGCCGTGCCGCTGGATACCGAGCGTGGCTATCATGTCGAATGGGATATGGAGATGCCGCGGCTGACCCGCCCCTCCTGCCCCACGACGCGGGGGTTCTATCTCTGCCCGATGACTGGACGGCTGCGGGTTGCGGGAACGGTGGAACTGGGCGGGTTGACCGCGCCACCGTCGGCCCATCGGATTGCGCGGCTGGTGGAGGGGGCAAGGGCGATCTTTCCTGACCTTGGGGAGCCCACGCGCAGCTGGATGGGCTTTCGCCCGTCGATGCCCGACAGCCTGCCTGTCATTTCACCCTCGGGCAGCGGTGAGGTGATCCATGCCTATGGCCATGGGCATATCGGCTTGACATTGGCCCCGATAACGGCACGCCTCGTGGCGGCAGTGATTGCGGGGAAGGCCCCGGAGATCGACCTTGCGCCCTATCGGGTGACGCGGTTCTGATCCGGCCCGAGGCCGGGGGTTTCACACCCCCGGACCCCCGTGGGATATTTGGACAACGGGAAGAGGTAAGAGTTTGGCGCGTCGGGCATTTGTCACGGGTTCGGCCGGATTTATCGGGTTTCATCTGTCGCAACGGTTGTTGGCGGCAGGCTGGGAGGTGCTGGGGCTGGATGGCATCAGCGACTATTATGATGTGACGCTGAAGCGGCGGCGGCATGAGATTCTGGCGGCGGAGCCGGGGTTCCGTGGGGTTGAAGGGCTGCTGGAGACGCCGGGCCTTGTACGCGGGCTGGTCGAGACGTTCCGGCCCGATGCCATCATCCATCTCGCGGCGCAGGCCGGGGTGCGCCATTCCATCGACGCGCCGCGGTCTTATGTCGATTCGAACCTGATCGGGACCTTTGAAATTCTGGAGGCCGCGCGGGCGGTGCCGCCGCAGCATATGCTGCTGGCCTCGACCTCGAGTGCCTATGGGGCGAATGAGGTGATGCCCTATGCCGAGGTGCATAAGGCCGATCATCAGATGAGCTTTTACGCGGCGACGAAGAAGGCGACCGAGTCGATGGCGCATAGCTATGCCCATCTCTACGGGCTGCCCACGACGATGTTCCGCTTCTTCACCGTCTATGGCCCCTGGGGGCGGCCGGATATGGCGCTGTTCAAATTCGTGAAGGCGATTTTGTACGGCGAGGCGATCGACGTCTACAACCAAGGCGATATGCGGCGGGATTTCACCTATATCGACGACCTGGTCGAGGGGATCGTCCGCCTGATCGATGCGGCGCCGGGAACGGCACCGGTGGGGGAGTTCGACAGCCTGTCGCCCGTAGCACCTTGGCGCGTGGTGAATATCGGCAATGGGGCGCCGGTGCAGCTTTTGGATTTCGTGGCGGCGATCGAGGCGGCCACGGGACAGGCCGCGCAGAAAAACCTTCTGCCGATGCAGCCCGGCGATGTGCCTGCGACCTGGGCCGATGCCACGCTGATCGAGGCGTTGATCGGCGCCCTGCCCCGCACGGATATCCGCACCGGGGTGCAGCGGTTCGTGGATTGGTACCGGACCTATTACCGGGCGTGAGGGATGGGGGGCGGTGACGCCCCCCTTGCCCCTTAAAGCATCCCCGGCACGACCTGATCCGGCGGGCGATGGCCATCAGCGAAGGTCTTGATATTGATCAGGACCTTTTCGCCCATTTCGATCCGCCCTTCCACCGTGGCCGAGCCCATATGCGGCAGCAGCACCACATTCGGCAGCTCGCGCAGGCGGGGGTTCACCTCATGCCCGTGTTCATAGACATCGAGGCCGGCCCCCGCGATTTCACCGGCGCGCAGGCCCCGCGTCAGGGCGTTTTCATCGATGACCTCGCCGCGCGAGGTGTTGATCACCACGGCCGAGGGCTTCAGCAGCTTCAGCCGCCGCGCATTCAGCAGGTGGAAGGTTGACGGCGTATGCGGACAGTTGACCGAAATGATGTCCATCCGCGCGATCATCTGATCGAGGCTTTCCCAATAGGTCGCCTCGAATTCGGCCTCAAGCTCGGGGCGCAGGCGGCGGCGGTTATGATAGTGGATCTGCATCCCGAAGGCGCGGGCGCGGCGGGCCACGGCCTGACCGATCCGCCCCATGCCAAGGATGCCCAGACGGCGGCCACCGATCCTGCCACCCAGATGATCCATCGGCGCCCAGCCCGACCAGCGCCCGGCCTGCATTTCCGCCATGCCTTCGGGCACGCGGCGGACCACGCCCAGAATCAGCGCGATGACCATATCGGCGGTATCATCGGCGCCCACGCCGGGCGTGTTCGACACAAGGATGCCCCGCGACCGGGCGGTCGCCACATCGATATGATCGACCCCCGCGCCGTAATTGGCGATCAGCTTGAGCTGCGGTCCCGCCTGTCCCAGCAGGCCCGCGTCGATGTGATCGGTCACGCAGGGGACCAGAACGTCACAGCGGCGCACGGCATCGGCCAGTTCGTCCCGCGTCATCTTGATGTCGGGGTCACGCAGTTCGACATCGAACAGCTCTTTCATCCGGGTCTCGACGACCTCGGGCAGGCGGCGGGTCACAATCACGTTGAGGCGCGCTGCGGGCATGGCTTCCCTCCTGAACTTTCCGACCCGGTCTCTTCCAAATCGGAGCACTTGCTGGCAAAGTGCCCCCTTGAGGGGCGAGGCACAAGACCCCACGCAACATTGTTGCGCGTAAACTTGCACCGCGCGGGTCTTTCTTACGATCGCGGCGGCTGAGGACGGATTGATGGGCATGACTTTCGGGCAATTCCTGCGCTGGCAGGTGATGATCGTGGCGTTTGCGGCCGGGGCCGCCCCCGCACAGACCGAACCACCCATCAGCGCCGAGGAAACCGGCGGGACGCAGGCCGTACCAGCCCCCGGAACGACAACCGCCGCGCCGCGCGATCCGTCACGCGGGCAGGTCACAAACCTGCCGCTGCCGCGGTATGTCACGCTCAAGACGGATGAGGGCAATGCCCGACGCGGACCGGGGCTGACGCATCGAATCGACTGGGTGTTCAAACGGGCCGGAATGCCGCTGAAGGTGACGGCCGAATATGAAAACTGGCGGCGGATCGAGGATCAGGAAGGTCTGGGCGGCTGGGTGCATTATTCGCTGCTTTCTGGGGTGCGGTCTGTGCTGATCCAGGCCGAACTGGCCGATTTCCGCAGCGCCCCCGACACCGCCGCAGAGGTCGTACTGCGCGCCGAACGCGGCGTGATCGCCAAGATCGTCGAATGCAATCCGGATTGGTGCCGTCTGTCGGTGGACGGGGAAAAAGGCTGGGTGTCAAAAGCGGCGCTCTGGGGTGTAGAATCGGGCGAGATCATCGAGTAACCCGCCCGCTTGGGACCTGAGTCACCCAGGACATGACGGAGCAGTCACATGGCACTTGACGGACAGGCGGGCATGAAGCTCTCGGCCGGACTGGCCTCGGTCGCGGTGGCCGGAACGCTGGTCGCGCTCAAGCTCTGGGCGTTGGCGCAGACGGGTGCGTTATCGATTGCGGCCTCGCTGGCCGATAGCGCGATGGACCTGCTCATGAGCCTCGCGGCGATGGCGGCGCTGATTTACGCCGCGAAACCCGCCGATGATGACCACAATTTCGGCCATACCTCGGTTGAGGACCTGGCCGCGCTGGCGCAGGCGCTGATCGTGGCGATTTCCGGCGCGGTGATTGGCTGGGCGGCGCTGATGCGCCTCATTTTCCCGCAGCCCGAGGCGTTGCAGTCAGAAGGTACAGGCATCATCGTGATGGTGCTGTCGATGGTGCTGACGCTGCTGCTCGTCTGGTGGCAAGGCCGGGTCGCGCGCCGCACCGGCAGCCGCGTGGTCGCGGCGGACCGGTTGCATTACATCGGGGATCTGGTCCCTGCGCTTGGGGCGGTCGTGTCCCTCTGGGCCTCGCGCGCCTTCGGGATCGGGCAGATCGACAGCATCGTCGCGCTGGCGGCGGCGGGGGTGCTGATCTTCGGGGCAATCCGCATCTTCAAGGGGGCCTGGGACGCGCTGATGGACCGGCAGGCCGACCCCGAGGTCATCAGCGGGATCGAAACGCTGGCCCGCCACTGGCCGGGGGTGCGGGGGTTCCATGATCTGAAAACCCGCACGGCGGGCAGCCGCGTCTTCGTCCACCTGCATATCGAGCTGGACGGTGATCTGACCCTGCGTGAGGCGCATGACATCGGCGCCGGGCTGCGGCGGACCATCCTGCTTGCCTATCCACAAACCGATGTCATCATTCACAAGGATGTTGCGCGTCCGGCGCAGGAAGGCTGATCCCATGATTTTCGATCTGTCGCAAACCCAGCCCGGTGTGGCCTACAAGCTGCTGGCCGCGACCGTGGTGCCGCGCCCGATTGCCTGGGTCAGCACGCGCAATGCCGACGGGGTGCTGAATGCCGCCCCTTTCAGCTTTTTCAACGTAATGGGGGATGAGCCCCCGACGCTGGCCATCGGCATCAATCCTGGCCGCCGCGGGCTGAAAGATACCGCGCGCAATATCATCGATACGGGTGAATTCGTCGTCAATCTGGTGTCGGACGCGCTGGCCGAGGCGATGAACACCACCGCCATCGACGCCCCCCCGGGGGTCAGCGAATTCGGGCTGGCCGGGCTGACGCCGGTGGAGAGCACGCAAGTCTCGGTCCCGCGCATCGCGCAAAGCCCGGCCAGCTTCGAATGCGTGAACCATTCCGCCATCTTTACCGGGCCACAGCAGCTTTTGGTGATCGGGCGGATTTTGGCCGTGCATATCGAAGACCGCTTCGTTTTGAACGCCGAACGGGGCCATGTCGATACCCCCGCGCTTGGCCTGTTGGGCCGCGGCTTCGGCACGACCTATATCCGCAGCCACGACACGTTCGAGATGGTCCGCCCGAAATGGCAGGGCTGATCAGCCCGCCACCACAAAGCGCGGCGCGTGATGCACCGGAAAGTTCACCGACCGCGCAATGAAGCAGACAGCCGGAATGCGGTGATGCAGCGCCTCGGCCAGCGCGAGATCCGTGCCGGCTGCGACATGGATCACCGGGCGCAGCGTTGCCTCAAGAAACCGGCCTGCCCCGCCCGCGCCGACCTCACCCTTGCCGATGGGCGCATCCTCATAGGCGGTGACGACGATGCCCGCTTCGCTCGCATAATGCAGATACCACAGCATGTGACAGGCCGAGAGCGCCGAAAGGAGCAGATCCTCAGGGTTCATCTTGGTCGGGTCGCCGCCCAGCAGCGGGTCATTGGAACAGGGGATGGGCGCCTTGCCCGGCACCGCCACGTCCCAAGTGCGGTCATAGGCGCGGTAATGCGCCGTCCCCTGCCCGCGATTGCCGGTCCAGACGATCCGGCTGGTATAGTCATGCGCCATGGAAACCCCTTTTGCCATCCGGCATCAGGTTAACCACGAGGCAGCATGGGGTGCAAACCCTTGTCGAAATCAAACATTCGGGCAGGGACGTGCGGCAGGATCTTTGGCCCGCCGCAGGAAATGCCATATCATATCCCGACAATCCGCGCTTCAGCGCCCCTTCCAGACCGGATCCCGCTTTTCGGCAAAGGCGCGGGCGCCTTCCAGCTGATCCTCGCTGGAATAGAGGCGGTCCACCGTCGGCATCTGCCGCTTGGTGATGCGGTTGAGGGCATCCTGAAACCGCAGCGCCTCGGCCTCGCGCACGACCTCCTTGATCGCGGCATAGACCAGCGGCGGCCCGCTTTCGAGGAGCCGCGCCAGATCCCACGCCTTCGGCAGCAGGTCTTCTGTGGTCGTGATTTCCTTCAGAATGCCCCAGCGCAGCGCCTCTTCCGCGTCGAACCACCGCCCGGTCAGCAGCAGGTCCATCGCCACATGATAAGGGATGCGCTTGGGCAGTTTGATCGAGGCCGCATCCGCCACTGTCCCGGACCGGATTTCAGGCAGGGCAAAGGTCGCGTTGTGCGAGGCAAGGATCAAATCGCAGGAAAGTGCAAGCTCTAGCCCCCCACCACAGCAGATTCCGTTGACCGCGCAGATCACCGGTTTGTTGAGATTTGGCAACTCTTGCAGCCCGCCAAAGCCCCCGACGCCATAGTCGCCATCCACTGCATCGCCCGCCGCAGCGGCCTTGAGATCCCAGCCGGGGCAAAAGAACTTCTCCCCCTCGGCCCGCAGGATCGCCACGCGCAGACTGTCGTCGTCGCGGAAGGCGCGGAAGGCCAGCCCCATGATGCGGCTGGTGGCAAGGTCGATCGCATTGGCCTTGGGGCGGTCCAGCGTCACCTCAAGGACGCCTCCCTCGCGCCGGGTGCGGATCGGGCCTTCGGTCAGCATGGTCATCTCGGTCATTCGGCTCTCCGTATCAGGGCATCCACGGCCACGGCGCCTTCGGCGCGCAGCATCACGGGGTTGATCTCGATTTCTTCCAGCGTCGGGTCCGCGGCCATTGCCTGACCCAGCCGCACCGCAAGGGCGGCAAAGGCCGCCACATCCGCGACGGGCCGCCCGCGATAGCCCGACAGCAGCGGCCAAAGCCGCAACCGCCGCAGCGCGGCCAGCACCTCATCCTCGGCAACCGGCCAGACAAGCGTCACGGTATCAGCCAGAACCTCGGCCGTAACACCGCCCATCCCCAGCGTCAGGGTCAGACCATAGACCGGGTCGCGCCGCAGACCCAAAAGCATCTCGGCCACCACGCCCGTGACCATCTCCTCCAGCAGATAGCCGGTGGCGCCGGGCATCTCGGCCTGGCCGTCCAGGGTTGCAAGGCCCAAACGCACCGCCCCCGCCTCGGTCTTATGGGCAAAGCCCAGACCCTTGAGCGCAAAGGGCGCCGTCAGCCCATCGGGGTTGAGCGCGGCAAGGCTTGTCGCCGTGACCGCCCGCGGCACCGGCACCCCCTGCGCAGCCAAAAGGGCCTTGCCTTCGGCCTCATCCAGCAATCGGCTGTCGCGCGCCGGCAGCGCGGGCAGTGGCCGCCACCCCGGCGCCACATCCGCCCGTTGCGCCGCCTTGATCGCCTGAAGCGCAGTCCCGAGCCCCATCAGCGGCACAAGCCCCCGGGCCATGAAGGCTTCGGCCAGCGCCTCATCGAAATTCTCGGGCAGCGAGGCGACAGGAAATGCGGGCCGCCCGGTCATCTCCTGCGCGGCCGCGATCGCCTCCAGCGCGGGGCCATAGCTGGCCGGATCGCACCGGTCCGGGCGCGGCGGGTCGATGATGAAAATCCCGGCATCATAGGCCGAAAGCATGGTCGCAAAGACATCCGTCGTCCGGGGCCCGTCCCCCCAGATGAAAGTGTGATAATCCAAGGGATTGGCGATGGTGACGATGGGCCCCAGAATCTCGCCCAGCCGGGTGCGCTGCGCCTCGGGCACGGGCGGAAAGTCAATCCCCACCGGCGCAGCCAGATCCGCCACCAGCCCAGCTTCCCCGCCCGAACAAGAGAGCGAACAGATACGCGGCCCAAGTTTCGGCCCGTGCTGGTGAAAGATCTTCAACGTTTCAAGAAGCACCTCTGGCGTCTCGACCTCGGCAATTCCAGCCTGACGCAAAAAGGCGCTCGACGCAGCCCCTCCACCTGCGAGAGAGGCGGTATGGGAGGCCGCCGCTGCCCGAGACAGCTCCGTCTTGCCCGATTTGATGCAGACAATCCCCTTGCCAGCAGCCCGCGCCGCTTCCGCCAAAGCCGCAAATCCCGGGGCATCATCGATCCCCTCGATATAGAGCCCCAGCGCCGTCACCCGCTCATCCGCAAGCAGCGCGGCGGCCAGCTCAGCAAGCCCGACCTGCGCCGCATTGCCCAGACAGGCGACATAGGCAACCGGCAACCCGCGCGCCTGCATGGTGAGATTGATGACGATGTTGGAGGACTGGCTGATCAGCGCCACCCCCCGCTCAATCCGCTTGCCCCCATGCTGGTCCGGCCAAAGCAAGGCGCCGTCAAGGTAGTTGATCACACCATAACAATTCGGACCCAGGATCGGCATGCCTCCGGCGGCTGAAACAAGCTCGGCCTGCAGCCCCGCTTCACCCGCTTCCTCCCAGCCGCTCGCAAAACAGATCGCCCCGCCCGCCCCCATCGCGGCCAGTTTCCGGACAACCTCCACCGTTGCGAAGCGGTTCACACCGATGAACACCGCATCAGGGGGGGCGGGCAGGTCACCGACACTCGGATAGGCCGGCAATCCGCCGACCGTTGCACGCTTGGGGTGAACGGGCCAGATCGGACCGTGGAACCCCATCTTGCCGCATTGCTCAATGACATTCTCGGCCCAGCCTGAACCCAGCACCGCGATAGACCGCGGACGCAAGAGCCGCTCAATCCCGCTCATGACCGCACCGCGGGTGCCAAACCGCGGACGGGGGCGCTGCCCCCGAACCCCCGGGATATTTCAGGACAGAAAATGGAAGCAGCCCGCCCACATCTGACAGACGGGCTGCCATTTCCTGTCACGGTCATCGGCGTCCCCGCCTGTACCGTGAATTCAATCTGCTCGACTCGAATTGAGAAAAGGTTAACGCGCACGGGCTTTCCCATTTTCTGTCTGAAAATATCCTCGGGGGGGCGCGGGGGGCAGACAGCCCCCCGTTTGCGACGCCTACGCCCCAAGCGGGCGGAGGAGTTCGCGTGAGATGATATGGCGCTGGATTTCCGAAGTGCCTTCCCAGATGCGTTCGACACGCGCATCGCGCCAGATGCGTTCCAGCGGCAGCTCGTCCATCAGGCCCATGCCGCCATGGATCTGGATCGCCTCATCCGCGATCATGGCCAGCACTTCTGTCGCCTTGAGCTTGGCCATGGCCATATCGGCCTCGGTCACCGTGCCTTGGTCGAATTTCCAGGCGGCTTCCCATGTCAGAAGTTCGGCGGCTTTCAGCTCCATCGCCATATCGGCGAGCTTGAAGCTGATGCCCTGGAACTTGCCGATCTGCTGGCCGAACTGACGGCGATCCGCGGCATAATGGATCGCGTGCTGCAGGGCGCGGTCGGCGCGGCCGAGGCAGGTGGAGGCGACCTGAAGGCGCGTGGCGCCGAGCCAGGTATTGGCCACCTCGAAGCCCTTGTGGGGCTCACCCAGAACAGCGCTGGCGGGGAGGCGGACATTGTCGAAGTCCAGCACCGAATTGGTGTAGCCACGGTGGCTCACGTTACGATACCCATCACGGACGACAAAGCCGGGTGTGCCTTTGTCGACGAAGAAGGCGGTAATCAGCTTCTTCTTGCCGCGCGGGGTGTCTTCCTCACCCGATGCCATGAAGACGATGGCGAAATCGGCCAGATCGGCGTGGCTGATGAAATGCTTGGTGCCGTTCAGCACCCAGTCATCGCCCTCGCGCCGGGCGCTGGCGGTCATGCCACGCAGATCCGACCCTGCCCCCGGCTCGGTCATGGCGAGGCAATCCCATTTTTCACCCCGGATGCAGGGGAACAGATATTTCTCGCGCTGCTCCGCGGTTCCGGCGAGCAGGATGTTCGAGGGCCGCGCCACGCAGGTCCAGTGCAGGGCATAGTTCGCCCGGCCCAGTTCGCGTTCGTAAAGCAGCCAGCTCAAGGTATCGAGACCGGCGCCCCCCACCTCTTCCGGCATATTCGCGGCATAAAGCCCGGCCTCTATGGCCTTGGCCTGCAGCTCGCGGATCAGATCGGGGCGCAGATGGCCGGTGCGTTCCACTTCGGCCTCATGCGGATAAAGCTCATTTTCCACAAAGGCGCGGGTGGTCTCGATGATCATCCGCTGTTCTTCGGTCAGTCCGAACTGCATCTTACTGCTTCCTCTGCCCGACGTGGCGGCCGACCGAGGCGGGGCGCGGCAGGGCCTTGTGCGCCTCGGCAATGGGGTTCAGGCGGGCCAGAACCTCGGGCGCGGCAGGGCACGCCTTGCCGGCCTTCATATCCACATGCAGCAGCATCTGTTCGACCGTGGCGACGGTGTCATCGCCCTTCTGGATGCGGATGAACACGTGCAGGCGCTTTTCATCCGAGGACAGCACCTGCAGCGTGCCGGTCAGCCGGTCGCCCAGCTTGGCCTCATCCAGATGCATGATATGGGTTTCGGCGGTATAGTAGCTGTGCCCGGCCGCGACATAATCCATCCCCGCCCCGATCAGCCGCAGGAAGGCATCCGAGGTTTCCGAGGCGGCGAACAGATAGCGGCTTTCGGTCATATGGCCGTTGTAATCGATCCAGCCCGGCAGCACCTGCATCTGCGCCATGACCAGCGGCGCCCCGGCGGGTTCGCCTGTATGGAAAGCGGTCGCGCGGCGGGCGTCATGGTCGCGCAGCACCTTGCCCGCGCCCCAGTTGCGATCTTTCAGCGCACGCAGGAAGCCGATGAGGTTGCTGTCGCGGATCCGTTCCAGCTCGCGGATGCTGTGGTGGCCCGATTGCGCGTCCGATTGACCGGCGATCAGATCAACCAGCTCATCGTTGAATTCCGGCACATCGGTCAGTTTCGTCCAGGGCCATTGCAGGCAGGGGCCGAACTGCGCCATGAAATGCTTCATGCCCGCCTCGCCGCCCGCGACGCGATAGGTTTCAAACAGCCCCATCTGCCCCCAGCGCAGGCCAAAGCCCATGCGGATCGCCTCGTCGATTTCTTCGGTGGTGGCGATGCCGTCCTTGACCAGCCACAGCGCCTCGCGCCAGACAGCCTCGAGGAAGCGGTCGGCGATATGGGCGTCGATCTCCTTGCGGATATGCAGGGGGAACATGCCGATTTCGCGCAGGATCTCTTTCGCGGCCTCGATCTTGTCGGCAGGGTTCTTTTCGCTGGGCACGACCTCGGCCAGCGGCAGAAGATAGACCGGGTTGAACGGATGGGCCACGAAGATCGAGCCGGGGTTGGCGGCCTGCTGCTGCAGTTCCGACGGTTTGAACCCGCTGGTCGACGATCCAAGCAGCGTATCGGGGGCCACCTGCTGGATCTGCGCAAAGACGCGGTGCTTCAGATCCAGACGTTCCGAGACGGATTCCTGGATGTATTCCGCACCTTCTACAGCTTCGGTGATGGTGGCGGCAAAGGTCAGGCGGCCTTCGGCAGGCATCGGCACATCGGACAGGGCCGGCAGGCTGGCACGGGCATTGGCCAGAACCTCGCCGATCTTGCGTTCGGCCTGCGGATCGGGGTCAAAGACCGCGACATCCCAGCCATTCAGCAGGAACCGCGCGGCCCAGCCGCCCCCGATGACGCCACCGCCGATGATTGCTGCCTTGCGGCCCATATCCTACGCTCCCAGTATCACATAGATCAGCGCCACGACGACAAGGATCACCGCCGCCAGCGTCTGAAGGTTGACGTTCGCGCCCCCCTGCCCGAACCGGCCCGGAGGCTTGCCTGTTGTGCCGGGGGCGGGCTTGCGGCCCGAACCCTGCTTTTCCTCTGCCGCGCGGCGCACCGCCTCGGAGGCAGCGCGGCTGCGGGCGGCCTCGAAGCTTTGCGCCAATGCGCGCGCCGTCTCAGAGATCTCGACCTGTGTCTGGCCTGCCTCGGCAGCCCGCGCGGCCGAGGCCGCCGCGGGGTTCGGCAGGTCCAGCTTCGCCGTCAGATCGGCGATGGTCAGCTGTCCCTGCCGCATCGCCAGATAATCGGCCTCTGTCACCTTGACCTGCACCCAGCGCCCCGTCGGACCCGCCAGCAAGACCCGCAGCACCGGGCCATCCAGCCCCGCCTGCAGTGACCACCCCCGCCCCGCCAGATCCGGCCTTTGTGCCGGGTCTGCGTGATGTGCCCCTTCGACCCGCATGGGTCCCTCCTTTTGCCGTCCGTGATCCGTTTTCGATCAGAACGGCAAAGCGGGCTGGAATCATCGGGCCGACGCGGCAAAAAACCGTCAGCGCGGCAAAGGTGCCCGCTTTTCCAGCTTCAGCTTGGCGCGCACCTCGGCCGGGGTCAGAACGCGGGCGCCGAGGTTCGAGATGATCGAAACCGCCCGCTCCACCAGCTGGGCATTGGTCGCCAGAACCCCCTTGTCGAGCCAGAGGTTATCTTCAAGCCCCACGCGCACATTGCCCCCCGCGAGAACCGCCGCTGCCACATAGGGCATCTGGTTGCGCCCGATCGAGAAGGCCGACCAGTTCCAGTCCGACGGGACATTGTTGACCATGGCCATGAAGGTATTCAGGTCATCCGGCGCGCCCCACGGCACCCCCATGCAAAGCTGCACCAGCACCGGGTCGGGGATCGCGCCTTCGCGGACCAGCTCCTTCGCCAGCCACAGATGGCCGGTATCGAACGCCTCGATCTCGATCCGCACCCCCGCCGCGGTCATGCGCCGCGCCATATCGCGCAGCATGCCGGGGGTATTGACCATCACATAATCGGCCTCGTTGAAATTCATCGTGCCGCAATCCAGCGTGCAGATCTCGGGGCGACATTCGACGACATGGGCCACCCGCTCGGTCGCCCCGGCCATATCCGACCGCGGCCCCATGCGGCCCATCTCCTCGGTGCCCTCGAAGTAGATATCCCCCCCCATGCCCGCCGTCAGGTTCAGCACAACATCCGTGGCACTGTCACGGATACGCTCGGTCACTTCGCGGTAGAGCGCGGGGTCCCGTGCCGGTTTGCCGGTTTCGGGGTCACGCACATGGCAGTGCACCACCGCCGCCCCGGCCTTGGCGGCCGCAATCGCGCTTTCCGCAATCTGGGCGGGGCTGCGCGGCACATGGGGCGAACGGTCCTGCGTGCCGCCCGATCCGGTCACGGCGCAGGTGATGAAAACTTCACGGTTCATGGCCAGGGGCATGCATCATCTCCTCATCTTGGCGGTCAGATTAGCGGCCTTGCCTGCCCGCGCATTGCGATTTACGAAAGGGATATGGCAAAATCCGAAACGATCTTCGCTGCATCGCAGCAGCCACTGTCACTGGCCCTGCTCGTGCTGCCGCATTGCTCCATTCTCGAGGTCGCCTCGACACTCGATCCGCTCCGCTCGGCCAACCGCCATCTGGGGCAGGACGCCTACCGCTGGCGCGTCGTCTCGCCCGATGGCGCCCCCGTCCCCCTGACATGCGGGATCGAACTGCCCTCTTCCGGCCCCTTGCGTGCCGCAGAAGGCGCGGATGTGCTGATTGTGATCGCAGGCTACCGCCAGTCCGAAGTGACGACCAAACCCCTGCTGCGTGACCTGCGCCGCATCGCCCCCCGCTTTCGCGCCCTGGGCGGGATTGACGCTGGCGGCTGGGTGCTGGCGCGGGCCGGGCTGCTCAATGGTCACCGCGCCACCGTGCACTGGGAGGATCTGGAGGATTTCGCCACCACATTCCCCGAGATCGAGGTCGTGCCCGACCGCTACACCCTCTCCGGCCCGCGGTTCACCGCAGGGGGCGCAGCACCTGCGGCCGATCTGATGCTGCATCTGATCCGCTCGCGCCACGGCCCGGCCCTTGCGCTCGAGGTCGCGGCGAGCTTCGTGACTACCGCCCGCCCGGCCGAAGAACCACAGATCACCGCCGCCCGCCCCGACCCGCGGCTCGACCCCCGGGTCGCTCGCGCCATCGCGCGGATGGAGGCGCGGCTCGACACCCCCGAAACCGCAGCTGAAACCGCAGCGGCCCTGCGCCTCTCCCCACGCAGGCTGGAACAGCTTTTTCAGGACAACCTCGGCCTCTCTCCCGCCGCCTATGCGCTCGCGCAGCGACTACAGGCAGCCCGGCGCCTCCTGACAGACACCCAACACCCGCTGGCCGAGATCGCCCTCCGTACCGGGTTTTCCAGCGCCTCCACCCTCAGCCGGGCCTTCGCCAAACATTTCGGCGCCCCGCCCAGCACCCTGCGCAAACGTCGCTGATTTCATCTTGGCAAAAATATCCTGGGGGTCCGGGGGTGAAACCCCCGGTCCGCCCGCCACATCCGCGCCTCAGGCTGCGTCCAGCAGCCCGCGGCCCTTCAACAGCGCCTCAACCCCCGGCATCCGCCCGCGGAAGGCAAGATAAAGCTCCTCCGCAGGCCGCGACCCACCGGCCGACAGGATGAACCGCTCCAACCGCGCCGCCGTTTCCGGATCAAACGGGTTCCCCGTCTCGTCGAAGGCGGCAAAGGCATCGGCGTCCATCACCTCCGACCACATGTAGCTGTAATACCCGCTGGAATAGCCATCGCCCGAAAACACATGCGCGAAATGCGGCGTCGCATGGCGCATCCGGATGGCGCGCGGCATGCCGATCGCCTCCAGCACCTCGGCCTGTTTCTGCATCGGATCGGCTGGTGCCGGCCCTTGATGGAACGCCAGATCGACAAGGGCCGAGGCCACGAATTCGACCGTCGCAAAGGCCTGATCATAGGTTCCGGCCGCCAGCAGTCGCTCCAGCATCGCGGGCGGCATGGCCTCGCCCGTCTGCCAATGGCGGGCATGGGTTTCCAGCACCTCGGGCACCTCCAGCCAATGTTCATAAAGCTGGCTCGGCAGTTCGACAAAGTCCCGCGCGACTGAGGTGCCGCTGATGAACCCATAGGTCACGTTCGACAGCATCTGATGCAGCGCATGGCCGAATTCATGGAACAGCGTCCGCGCGTCATCGTAGCTCAGCAGCGCAGGCTCGCCCTTGGCGAAGTTGCAGACATTGACGACAATCGGCGTCGCCCCTGCCCCCAGTTTCTTCTGCGACCGTATCGCCGAACACCAGGCCCCCGACCGTTTCGATCCGCGGGCAAAGTAATCCCCGATGAACACCGCCACATGCTGCCCCGCGCGCCGCACCTCCCAGGCGCGGACATCGGGGTGATACAGCGGCACCTCCAGCGGCGTGAATTCCAACCCGAACAGCCGCCCGGCACAATCGAACTGCGCCGCGATCATCGCCTCCAACCCCAGATAGGGCTTCAGCGCCGCCTCATCGAGGTCATGCTCCGCCTTGCGCCGCTTTTCCGAATAATAGCGCCAGTCCCAGGCCTCCAGCGGGCCGGAAATCCCCTCGGCCGCCATCATCCCCTGCAAGACGGCGGCATCCCCTTCGGCCTTCCGGCGCGCGGGCGCCCAGACTGACATCAGCAGATCCCGCACCGCGGCCGGAGTCTTGGCCATCTCCGGCTCCAATTTGAACGCCGCAAAAGACTCATAGCCCAGAAGCTGCGCGCGCTCGGCCCGCAGCGCCAGGATTTCGGCCGCGATGGCTCGGTTGTCCTGCGCGTTGCCATTGGCCCCCCGCGCGACCCAGGCCTCATAGGCGCGCTGCCGCAGCGCCCGGCGCGGTGAAAACTGCAGGAACGGCACGATGAGCGACCGGTTCAGCGTGATCACCGGCCCTGCGGTGCCCTTCTCGGCGCCCGCGGCCCGGGCGGCGGCGATCACGAAATCGGGCAGGCCCTCCAGATCGGCCTCGGCCAGATCCATGAACCAATCCCGCTCTTCGGCCAGCAGGTTCTGGCTGAACTGCGTCCCCAGCACGGCCAGACGGCTTTTCACCTCCGTCAGCCGCGCGGCCGCCTCCCCTTCCAGCTGCGCGCCCGACCGCACGAACATCTGTCGATAAAGCTCCAGCACCCGCAGTTGCTCGGCCTCCAGCCCCAGCTCTGCGCGCTGCTGCCACAGCGTCTCGATCCGCTGGAACAGCGCCTTGTTGTTGGTGATCTCCGATGAAAACGCGCTCATCCTGGGCGCCAGATCGCGCATCAGCGCCTCGCGCGCGTCGTTGGCATCGGCCCCGGCAAGGTTGTAGAACACCCCCGCCACCCGGTCGAGCGTCCCTTCCGCCAGCTCCAGCGCCTCGATCGTATTGGCAAAATCCGGCGCGGCCGGATCGGCGGCAATGGCCGCAATCGCCGCCCGCGCCTCGGCCAAGCCTACCTCAAAGGCGGGGGCGAAATCATCATCCGTGATCGCGGCAAAGGGCGGCACTTCGAACGGGGTTTCCCAGACGGACAGCAGCGGATTGGTCATCGGCAAATCTCCTTTGCCCGAACCCTAGCAAGCCGGGGGGCGAGGTCCAGCCCCTTCATCTTGGCAAAAATATCCTGGGGGAGTCGCGCGGCACGCGCGGCGGGGGCAAAGCCCCCTACCCGCCCTGACGCGCGCGCAACCGCTGTTCCAGCCGCCGCAGCGCCAAGGACAGACCCACCGTCATGGTCAGATAGACCAGGGCCGCGATGTTATAGGTCTCGAAATAGCGGAAGTTCCCGGCCGCCGTCACCTTGGCCAGCTGCGTGACATCCGCCACCCCCAGCACCGATACCAGACTGGAATCCTTCACCATTGCCACGAAATCATTGCCCAGCGGCGGCAGGATCGTGCGGAAGGCCTGCGGAAAGACGATCAGCCGGAACCGCTGCCAGGGCGACAGGCCAAGCGCCATGGCGGCCTCGATCTGCCCGCGATCAACCGCCGCCAGACCCGCGCGGAACACCTCGGCCAGAAAGGCGGAATAGGCGATGGTCAGCGCAATCACCGCCCGCCACAAAAGCGAGACATCGCGCGCTCGGATTTCCGGCAGGCCAAGCCAGTTCCAGGCCATCACCACCGCCGGGGTGGCAGCAAAGGCGACATAAAGGAGCAGCACGATGATCGGCACCCCGCGCACGACCTCGATGTAAAGCCGCACCGCCTGCCGCAACAGCAACCAGCGTGACCCCGCCGCCACCGCCAGCGCAAGGCCAAGCCCCGCCGCCGCCGTGAAGGCAACCGCCGTCACCAGAAGCGTGACCCAGATCCCCTTGACCAGTTTGGCCATGACCTGGGCATAGACCGGGCTTGACCAGACCTCCCAGAACAGCCAGAGGCCCGTCGCGACCAGCACGACGAGCCACCAGGGAAAGTCAAGTTTTTCAGGGCTTTGGGTCAAGACGACAGGGTTCTGATGATAGCGCTTACTGCCCCATCTTGTAGTCGAGGAACCACTTCTTGTCCAAGGCGGCAAGGGTGCCGTCGGCCTTCATTGCGGCAATGGCCGCATTGACCGGCGCCACCAGATCCGACCCTTTGGGGAAGATGAAGCCGAAATCCTCGGCCCCCAGCTTGTCGCCCACGATCTTCAACCCACCTTCCGAGGCCGCGACATAGCCGTTGCCGCTGGTGCCGTCCGTCAGCACAAGATCCACATCCCCCGCGCGCAGCGCCTCGACCCCAGCGCCGAAGGTTTCGAACATCTTGATGCGGGGGTTGGCCTCATTCCCGTCCAGCACCTCGTAGACGCCGACATAGAAGGGCGTGGTGCCGGGCTGTGCCGCCATCAGCAGATCGGGGTTTTCGGCAAAGGATTTGGCATCGGCAAAGCGGGTTTCATCGCCACGCACCATCATCACCATTTCCGAGCGCATATAGGCGTCCGAGAAATCGACCTGTTCCTTGCGGTCGTCGCGGATGGTGATGCCGGTCATGCCGATATCATATTGCCCACCTGATACCGCCGGGATCATAGCGTCCCAGCTGGTGTTTTCATAGCTGACGGCCATGTTCAGCCGCTTGGCGATCTCGGCCATGGCGTCATATTCCCAGCCGACGGCCGCACCACTGGCATCGATGAACTGCAACGGCGGATAGGCGTTTTCGGTCACCACCACCACCTCGCGCCCGGCCAGATCGGGCAGGCCCTCGGCCAGCGTTGCGGTCGCAGGGGCAGCCAGCAGAAGCGCGGTCAGCGCGACGGTCAGTTTCATCGACATCTCCCTGTCACAAAGATACCGGGGGACTATGACGCCGGGCCGTGAGGCTGGCAAGCCTCACCCGGCCCCGCAGTAGCGCCCGCTGCCCCGCCGCCAGCGCGATGCCCAGCCCGATCCCGCCCAGAATGGCCACCAGATCGGCCAGCGGCCCGGTCAGGCCCGGCAGGAACAGCGGCATCAGCCCTTCGGGCACCCAGCGATGGGTAAGATAGATGAAGAAGGTGGCCTGCGCGACCGTCACGATCGCCCGCACCAGCGGGCCAGGCAACCGCAGCGCCGGGACGTAAAGCAGCAGGACCGCCGCCACCGCCAGCCCGCCGTGCTTGATCCAGCCGCCGTACCAGTTGCCCCCCAGGATCGCGGCCCCCGGCATCAGCAGCGCAATCAGCCCCAGCACCAGCCAGTGCTGTCGCCCCCGCGCCGTGGCGATGCACCACCCCAGCGCACAAAGCCAAAAGACCCAGGGCAGCGTAAAAAGCTGCCGCGCCCCCACATTCCAAAGTGCCAGCCCCCAGATCCGCAGCGCCACCGCCGCCACCAGGAAGATCAGCCCAAAGCCAAAGGGGTTTCGCCCCGCAAAGCGCCGCACTGGCGGCACCGCAAAGGCCAGCGCGATGACCGCGATCATCTGCACCCAGACCTCGACGAACCAGTAAAGGTAGGGCAGCATCTGGTGGGTTTCCTGCTCGGTCACGCCAAAGGTGCCCAGCAGCAAGACCGAGACCCAGGGCACCTGCCCATAGACCAGCGCATAGACCCCCACGACCAGATAATAGGGCACCAGCACGCGCAGCAGCGGCCGGAACACCCGGCCCCAATCCGCCGCGACCAGCGCGGGCAGCTGAAAGCGCGCGAGGCTCCACCCCATCAGGATGATCATGGCGGCGGCACCGCCCCAGACCGGCCAGTCGGTCTGATGCTGCACCACCACCGCCAGAATGGCGAGAGCGCGGATCACCGCCTCCATCCCCACCCGCACCCTGCCGCCACGCGGCCGGGAGGTGGTGGGGGTTTGCAGCGCCTCAAGCTCGGCCAGTGTCAGGCGTTCCCAGCCTTCGGGGACATGGCCAAGGCTGCGTTCCAGAACCAGCGTCATCTCGACATGGCGCAGGGAATCGCCGCCCAGCCGTTCAAAACTGTCGCGCGGGCCGACGGGATGGGGATAGAAACAGTCCCGCATCGCCTGGCCCAGCCCCTTGGGTGCAACCCCGGGGGCCTGGCGCAGCGCCGCATAATCCACCTTGCCTGAGGGCAGCCGCGGCAGCGCAGACACAGCGCGGCAGGTCAGGTGGCTGCGCCCCAGCCCCGCCAAACGCAGGACCAGCGCCTGCAATTCGGCATCCGACAGGCCCGCAGGCACGGGTTCATGCACCACCGTGACCTGCCGGTCATCGCCAAAAACCGCGGCAGACAGACCGTGGCTTGCCAGCGCCGCCTCCAGCGCATCATGGCCCAGCCGCACGCCACCGATCTTGGAAAACCGCCCCGCGCGCCCCTTGATCCGGAACAGGCCCGCCGCATCACGCTCCGCCAGATCGTCGGTGTCCAGCTCTGCAAGCTCGGCCCCGCGGGCCAGATCGGCGCGGTCGAAGGCATAGCCCATCATCACATTCGGGCCTTGATAGATCAGCCGCCCGGTCAGACCGGGGGCGGTGATTTCGCGCCCCTTGTCATCACGCAGACGCAGCGTGCCGCCCGGCACGGCCCGCCCCACGGCATCGGGGTGATCCAGCACCAGATCGGGCGGCAGGATCGCCATGCGCGCCGTGGCCTCGGTCTGGCCATACATGACCACGAACTGCCCGCCCGCCTTCGCCTGATGACGCGCCCAGCGGGTCACGGCCTCGGGCTCCATCCGCCCGCCCGCCACCGTCATCATCCGCAGCGGCGGCAGCTCGGCTACCCTTTCCAGCAGACGATAGCTGTGCGGCACCCCGGCAAAGATCGTGCAGCCCGCCGACGCCATGGCCGGGCCAAAACCGTGGCGCTGCACGCTGCCCGGATGCAACCAGACCGACCCGCCCACCGCAAGCTGGCTGTTCAGCACTGAAAGCCCATAGGAATAGTGCAAGGGCAGGACCAGCGCCGCCCGATCCTCGGCCTGCAAGGCCAAGCCGGTGGCAATCTGCGCCGCATTGGCCGCCAGCGCCGCCGCCGAAATCCGCACCGCCTTGCCCGCCCCGGTCGAGCCCGAGGTTAACAAAACAAGCGCCAGATCCGGATGCACCCGCCCCCCCGGCGCCCGCCCCGGCCGCAAGACCCATTCGCCCCCGACCCGGGCATAGACCCAATCGGGCTGGAACCGCGCCTCGGCCCCGGCCAGAACCTCGGGCGCATCCGGCGGCATCGCCAGCACTGCATGGCCTGCCCGCAACGCCGCCAGATAGGCGATGATCGCCGCCGGCTCGCTTGCGAATTCCAGCGCCAGCAGGCCCTTGTCCCCCGGCAATTGCGCGGCAAACGCATCCGCCTGCGCCGCAAGCCCGGCAAAGGTCAGCCCCCCGCCCCCGGGCAGGATCAACGCCGGGCGATCACCCTGGCGCGCAATCTCTGTGAAAAAAGCAGGGGTCATCGGGGCCTCGCGTTTGCGCCCACCTAGCGTTCCCGACTATTTTCGTCAAACAAAAAACCAAGTGAAAATGTCAACCATGCGTGACCCCACAAACCGGGCATTCCGGCCGGGGGCGCAGGGCAATCACCCGCGTCTCGGCATAAAGCGCATCATGGATCATCAGCCGCCCGGCCAGCGTCTGGCCCGCCCCGGTCAGATGCTTGACCGCCTCCATCGCAAGGATCGACCCGATCACCCCCGGCAAAGGCGCAGCGACCCCCGCCTCGGCACAGGTCGGCACCATGCCCGGCGCGGGACGCTGCGGAAAGACGCATTGGTAGCAGGGCGCCCCCGCCGCAGGATGATAAAGCGACACCTGCCCCTCCCACTGCGTGATGGCCCCCGCCAGCAGCGGCTTGCCCAGCTCCACCGCGACCCGGTTCACCAGATAGCGCGTGTCGAAATTGTCCGTCCCGTCGATGATCAGGTCATACTCCGCCATCAGAGCCGCGGCATCTGCCTCGGTCAACCGCCGCTGATAGGGCCGCACCTCGACAAAGGGGTTCAGCGCGCGCATCGCCTCGGCCGCGGAATGGACCTTGGGCATGCCGATCCCCTGATCGCGGTGGATGATCTGGCGCTGCAGGTTCGAAGTGTCGACCAGATCGTCATCGACAACCCCGATGGTGCCAACCCCCGCCGCCGCAAGGTAAAGACAGGCCGGGCTGCCCAGCCCCCCGGCGCCGATCACCAAAACCCGCGCGGCCTTCAACCGCTTCTGCCCCGGCCCGCCAATCTCGCGCAGCAGGATATGGCGGGCATAGCGGTTCAGCTCCGCCTCACGGAACGTCCCCGCAACCGGCGCAGCCTCACCCGGCGCACCACGCCGCCGCAACCGCCGCAGCAAGGCGCCATAGCCCAGCACCGCCGCCGAAACGCCGCCAAGGACCAGCAGACCCCGCGGATCGCCCCCGAGCGCCGCGCGCATCCCCCCCTCCGGCAGCACGAACAGCGCCGAAACCGCCACCGCCCAAAACCCTGCCATCAGCGCAAGCCGCAGCGCCACCGGCACCCGCATCGCCCAGCCGATCCCCCAGATCACCGCAAAGATCAGCAGCAGCACCCCCATCAGCGCCGCCCCGTCGACCCAAAGCCGCCCTCGCCGCGCTCCGTCTCCCCCAGACGGTCCACCACGGCAAAGCGCACCTGAACCACCGGTGCGACGATCATCTGGGCGATGCGGTCCCCATGCTGGATGGTATAGGGCTCGGCCCCCAGATTGATCAGCGCCACCCCCAAAGGCCCGCGATAATCGCTGTCGATGGTCCCGGGCGTATTGGGCAAGGTGATCCCATGCTTGGTCGCCAAACCAGACCGCGGCCGGATCTGCATCTCATAGCCCTGCGGAATCTCGACCCGCAGCCCCGTCGGCACGATCCGCCGCTCCATCGGCGCCAGTGTCACCCCGGACGCGCGCAGTTCCGGCGGAAGATTGGCCCGCAGGTCGGCCCCCGCCGCACCCGGCGTCTCGTAAGCGGGCAAGGGCAGATCGCGGTCCGCCCCGTCTTCCCACAAAATCCGCAGCTCCGGTGCCATGGCGCCCTCCCCTTTTCCCTGTTCATGGAACGCGCCGCGCCCCAAGACAAGCCCCGGCTGCGGGCATTTTCTGTCTCTAAATATCCTCAGGGGGTGAATTGGCCAAAGGCCAAGAGGGGGCGTGAACGCCCCCTGCCTACCGCACCACGATCTCTGCGGCCACCGACTCGCGGACCACGCGCCGCGCATTGGGAATGTCGTTGGAAAGCGCACGCAGGCGCGCGGCCTCGGGCGTATGGTCGAAATCGATCCAGCGCTGGATCAGACGCCGTTCCAGTTCGGCCTCGGGCACATCCAGCGCGATGGTCAGGTCATAAAAGGCCCGCGCTTCCGCCCATGGGGTAGCATCAAGCAAAAGGTAATTCCCCTCGACGATCAGGATCCGATCCTCCGGCCCCACCACGTCGCCCCCTGCCCGCGCCAGATCAAGGCTGCGGTCAAAGATCGGGATCACCACCTCGGGCTCGACCGTCAGGCGCTGCACCAGATGGACGAACCCCTTGGCATCGAAACTCTCGGGGCAGCCCTTCCGGGCGATCAGACCGCGTGCCTCAAGCACAGGATTGTCCAGATGGAACCCATCCATCGGCACCACCCGCGCGCCCGCGCCAAGTTCGGCCACCAGCGTCGCGGCGAGCGTCGATTTGCCTGCCCCCGGCGCACCAGCAAGGGCGGTGATGAACCGCCCCTGCTTTGCCGTCGCCCGGCGACGGATGTCTTCTGCCAGCGCCTGCGGCGTCATACCGGCTCCGTCACGCCCTCGGGCAGCTTCGCCCCGGTCATGAAGGCCACCGCATCCGACATGCTGTAATCCTGCGGACGGATGACGCAGAGCCTGCGCCCCAGACGGTGGATATGGATGCGGTCCGCGACCTCGAACACGTGGGGCATGTTGTGGCTGATCAGGATGATCGGGATGCCCCGCGCCCGCACATCACGGATCAGCTCCAGAACCCGGCGGCTTTCCTTGACGCCCAGCGCCGCCGTCGGTTCGTCAAGGATCACCACCTTCGACCCGAAGGCCGCCGCGCGGGCCACGGCCACACCCTGGCGCTGACCACCCGAAAGCGTCTCGACCGCCTGGTTGATGTCTTGGATGGTCATCAGGCCAAGCTCGGACAATTTCTGCCGTGCAAAGGCCTCCATCCGCGGGCGATCCATCTGGCGGAAGACCTGCCCCATGATGCCCGGCTTGCGCCACTCGCGGCCAAGGAACATGTTGTCCGCGATCGACAGCGCGGGCGACATGGCCAGGTTCTGATAGACCGTCTCGATGCCCGCGTGGCGCGCATCATCCGGGCTGCGGAAATTGACCGGCTTGCCGTCCAGCTCGATCGTGCCGTGGTCGGGGGTCACGGCCCCCGACAGCGCCTTGATCAGCGTGGACTTGCCCGCACCGTTGTCGCCGATCACGGCCAGAATCTCGCCCGGCATCAGATCGAAGTCGGACCCGTTGATGGCAACCACGGTGCCGTAGCGCTTCATCAGGCCGCGGGCCTTCAGGATCGGTTGAACATCGGTCATTGCGAAGCCCTCCGCAGCGATTGGTCCAAGGCAACGGCGATGATCACAAGGCACCCGGCCGCGAACATCTGCCAATAGTCATCCACACCTGCCAACGACAGGCCGGTGGTGAAGACCTGCACGATGAAGGCCCCCAGAACCGACCCGACGATCGACCCACGCCCGCCAAAGAGCGATGTGCCGCCAATCACCACGGCTGTGATGGATGCCAGGTTCACCGTCTCGAAGCTGATCGGTGACACAGATCCGACACGCCCGATGGCGATCCAGGCTGCGAAACCACAGATCAGACCCGCCACCGCATAGACCGAAATCAGCGTGCGGCTGACATTGATCCCCGACAGCATCGCCGCATCCGGGTCATCCCCGATGGCATGAACATGGCGCCCCCATGCGGTATGGTTCAGAACATACCACAGCACCGCCGCCAGCACGATCAGCATGATGCCGCCGTAAAGGATCGAGGCACCGCCGATATTGAAGCCCTTGCCGAACCAAAGCAGGTTCGCGGCTTTTTCCTCGATGTCCGCGTTACGGATCGATTCCGACTGCGAATACCAAAGCTTCAGCGCCCGGAAGATCGAGAAGGTGCCCAGCGTCACGATGAAGGGCGGCAGTTTCAGACGCGCCACCAGCACGCCGTTCACCAGCCCCATCAGCGCACCAAAGGCCATGCCGATCAGTACCGCCAGCCACACCGGGAACCCGGCATAGACCGCGAGATTGCCCATGATGAGCGAGGACAGCACCAGAATCTCGCCCACCGACAGGTCAATCCCCGCCGTCAGGATCACCAGCGTCTGCGCAAGCGCCACGAAGCCCGTGACCGTCACCTGCTTGAGGATGGTCGAAAGCGCACCGATCTGGAGGAAGCGGTCGGCAATGATGCCGAAAGCGAGGATCGAAATCAGCAGCACCAGCGCCGGGATCAGCGTCGGGTTCTTCCGCAGGGCGGATCTGATCCGATGCGACAGCGTCTGGTCATCCTTTTCAAAGCTTGCCACGGCGGTATCGGCCTTGGTCAGCACTGCTTCGTAATCGGAAATCGTTTTGGTTGGTGCGTCGTCCGTGCTCATCGCCGCAGATGCCCCCTGTTCCGGTGAAAATGGGAACGGCAGCCGAAGCTGCCGGAGAAGAGGGGCGGCCCCGCGGCCGCCCGTCCAGCGTTCAGGTGGTCAGACCGGGATCAGCCCCAGCACAGCTCCAGACCTTTGGCCGAGTCGATCGAGGGCACGCCTTCGACCGGCTTGTCGGTGACAAGGTTCACACCGGTATTGAAGAAGTTCAGACCTTCCGAAGCGGAGGGCTTGGTGCCATCCTTGACGAAAGCGGCGATCGCTTCAACGCCCTTCGAGGCCATATCCAGCGGATATTGCTGCGAAGTCGCGCCGATCACGCCGGCCTTGACGTTTTCAACACCCGGGCAGCCGCCATCGACCGAAACGATCAGGGCTTCCTTGCCCGCGGCCTTCAGCGCCTGGAAGGCACCTTCGGCGGCCGGTTCGTTGATGGTGTAGACCACGTTGATATCCGGGTCTTTGGCCAGCAGGGTTTCCATCGCGCGCTGACCGCCCTCGGGGTTCGCATCCGAGGATTCGTGGCCGATGACGCGCGGGTCGGTTTCCGAACCCATCACGGTCAGATCCGGCACTTCGATGCCGAAGCCAACAAGGAAGCCGGTATCACGGGCCACGTCGACCGAGATGTTGTCCTTGTTGATGTCCAGCATGGCGATCTTGGCCTCGGCAGCCTTGTCACCCAGCTGGGCCTTGGCCCAGGCACCGATCAGCTTGCCAGCTTCGAAGTTGTCGGTGGCAAAGGTCATGTCCTGCGCTTCGGCATCACCCAGGGGCGTGTCCAGCGCGATGACCAGCAGGCCGGCGGCGCGGGCGTCTTTCAGCGCCGGAGCGACCGAGTCATTCGAGGCGGTGATCAGGATGCCTTTGGCGCCAGCGGCAACACAGTTTTCGATGGCGGTGATCTGCGGGGCCGCGTCGCCATCTTTTTCACCGGCATAGGCCTGGAAATCCATGCCCAGCTCTTTCGCCTTGGCCTCGGCACCCTCTTTCATCTTCACAAAGAAGGGGTTCGAGTTGTTCTTGGTGATGAGACACACAAGATCGCCGGCCGATGCGGTGCCAGCCATCAGGGCAAGCGCGGCTGCACCCAGCAGGGCGGTGGTCTTCAGTTTCATTGTCATTCCTCCCAAGGAAAAGGGGGTCGTTGCCCCCCCGGTTCAAGCTGTGGCGCCCAAGCTCCCAACCCGGCGTCGGGGGTCAGATGACCCGATTCGCACCAAATCGTCAAGATAAATAAATCACTCTGATTTAGTATTGACACCTCGCCCAATCAGGCATCACTTTGCGAAATACTGCGCCAGAAACGGGCGTCGGGCACGAATCTTACAAAAGGAGCGGAAAAAGATGCTGATCGGCATCCCTCCCATTTTAGGCCCCGAACTGCTGGCCACCTTGCGGGCCATGGGCCACGGGGATGAAATCGCCCTTGTGGACGGCAACTATCCCGCCCAGGAACATGCCCGCCGTCTGGTGCGGGCAGATGGTCACGGCATCGTGGCGCTGCTCGACGCGATCCTGACCGTCATGCCGCTGGATGAGGACGTGCCCGCCCCCATCCTTCGTGCCGCCCTGAACAACGATCCGGCGCAGCGCGCAGCCTTTCATGACCAGATCGACGCCCTGGGCGCGGCGCGGGGCGTGCAGGTGCAGCCGCTTGCAGGGGCGGATCTCTACCCCCGCATCCGGGCGGCGCATACCATCGTCGCCACCAGCGAAGGGGCGCTTTTCGGCAATGTCATTCTCCGCAAGGGCGTAGTGCGGGCCGCCACCCCTTGAAGCGGCCGGACAATCGGGTCATGGCTCGGCGCCGCGGACAGGGAGGAGACAGAGAGGAGGAGGACGTGCGCAACGCGATGGACATCCCGCAGGACAGGACCGGCGCAGATCTGCAGCCGCAGCCCGCCAGCACGGCCCGCGGGTCGAACCAATCGGGGATGCGCGCGCACAACGAACGCCTCGTTCTCAGCCTCGTGCGGCAGCATGGGGCATTGGCCAAATCCGATATCGCCCGCATGACCGGCCTTTCGGCGCAGACCGTTTCGGTCATCATGCGCGCGCTGGAACAGGATGGCCTGCTGTTGCGGGGCGAGCCGGTGCGCGGGCGGATCGGCCAGCCTTCGGTTCCGATGTCCCTGGCGGCAGAGGGGGCCTTTTTCCTCGGGCTGAAGATCGGGCGGCGATCGGCGGATCTGACGCTGGTGGATTTCACCGGACAGGTGCGGGCGACGCGGCGCAAGGTCTATCGCTACCCCACCCCGGATACCGTTCTGGCCTTCGTGCGGCTTGCGCTGCCCGACCTGACCCAGACCCTGCCCCCCGCCGCACGCGACCGCATTGCCGGCATGGGTGTGGCCATGCCCTTTCAGCTTTGGAGCTGGGTGCAGTATATCGGCGCCCCACAGGCCGAGATGGATGCCTGGCGCACCCGCGACATTCAGGCCGAACTTGCCGAGGTGGCGGGGATGCCCGTCACCGTGCAGAATGACGCCACCGCCGCCTGCGGCGCCGAACTGGTGTTCGGAACGGGCGAAAAACCGAATGATTTCCTCTATTTCTACTTCGGCACTTTCATTGGTGGCGGGCTGGTGCTGAACGGGCAGCTGTTCACCGGCCGATCGGGCAACGCGGCAGGCGTGGGGCCGATGCTGGTGCCGGGGCCCGACGGGCGGATGCGGCGGCTGATCACGGTGGCATCGCTCTCGGCGCTGGGGGCGGCGATGGATGCGGCGGGCGAGGCATCCGACCAGCTGTGGGAAAGCCCCGGCCCCTGGACCATCAGCCAGCCGGTGCTGGACCGCTGGATGGATGACGCGGCCGAAGGGCTCGCGGCGGCAATCCTCAGCGCCTCGGCACTGCTGGAGCTGGGTGCGGTGCTGATTGACGGCTGGATGCCCCCCGAAATCCGCGCCGCCGTGGCCGAGCGCGTCAATGCCGCCTTCTATCGGCTGGACCTGGCCGGGATCGACCCGCCGCTGATCCGCGAGGGCACCATCGGAGCCGAGGCCCGGTCGCTGGGCGCAGCGGCCATTCCCCTGTCGCAGCGCTTCTTGCTGGAACAGGGTGCCGTCCTGACCGAAGGCTGACCCCCACCGGGACAGCGGGACACGGCAAAGATCTATCACAGCTTGCAAAAATGCCGTTTGAGGAACCTGTCGCGATGTCATCGCCTTGACAGGCCGAAAGGTATTGGCCGACACACGACACAGCCCCATATGGCTGATACGTCCGAACGTCCGCCACCGGCCGCGCCCGCGGCCCCAAAGATCTGGAAACGCCCCGGTATGTCTCTTGCCCTGATCGCTGCGCTGCCTTTTCTGGGGGCCCTGCTGCCCGGCCTGCTGATCCGCGTCAGCCGCACGGCCTGCGCCACGGTCACCGGATCTGTCACCCTGCTGGCCCTGATCGGGCTGGGGCTGCATGCCCCCGCCGTCCTGCGGGGCGAGGTGCTGACCACCCGCTTCGAATGGCTGCCGCAGCTGGGGCTGAACGCCACCTTCATGCTGGATGGGCTGGGGCTATTGTTTGCCGGGCTGATCCTGGGGATCGGCCTGCTGATTATTCTTTACGCCCGCTTCTACCTGTCGGACCGCGACCCGATGGGGCAGTTCTATACCTATCTCATGCTCTTTCAGGGCGCGATGGTGGGGATCGTGCTGTCGGACAACATCCTGCTTCTGCTGGTGTTCTGGGAGCTGACCTCGCTGTCGTCCTTCCTGCTGATCGGCTATTGGAAACACCTGCCCGAAGGGCGGCAAGGCGCGCGCATGGCGCTGGCGGTAACGGGCGGCGGCGGCCTGGCGATGATCGCGGGGATGCTGATCCTGGGCCAGATCGCGGGGTCTTATGACCTGAGTGTGATCCTGCAAGCCGGCGATGCGATCCGCGCCTCGGACTGGTATCTGACCGCGCTGGTGCTGATCCTGCTGGGGGCCTTTGCGAAATCGGCGCAGTTCCCGTTCCACTTCTGGCTGCCCCATGCGATGGCCGCGCCGACCCCGGTTTCGGCCTATCTGCATTCGGCCACGATGGTGAAGGCGGGCATCTTCCTGATGGCGCGGATGTGGCCCGTCCTGTCCGGCACGCCCGAATGGTTCTGGATCGTATCGCTGACCGGACTGTTCACGATGGTGATGGCGGCCAAGATCGCCTTCTACCAGACCGACCTGAAGGCACTGCTGGCCTTTTCGACCGTGTCGCATCTGGGCCTGATCACCATGCTGCTGGGCTTTGGCACCAAGGCTGCGGCAACGGTTGCGATGTTCCACATCGTCAACCACGCCACATTCAAGGCGGCACTCTTCATGTCGGCCGGGATCGTGGACCACGAGACCCACACGCGCGACATCCGCAGGTTGGGCGGGCTGCGGCATCTGATGCCGCTGACCTTCACCATCGCCGCGATCACGGGCCTGTCGATGGCGGGCATTCCGCCCTTCAACGGGTTCCTGTCGAAAGAGATGATGCTGGAAGAGGCCGCCCATGCGCCGCATTGGATGATTCCGGCGCTGGTCTGCATCGGGGCGGCACTGTCGGTCGCCTATTCCTTCCGGCTGGTGGCACAGACCTTCCTCGGCCCCCAGCGGGACGACTATCCCCATCATCCGCATGATCCGGGCATCGGGCTTTGGGGGGCCCCTGCCCTGCTGGCGGTGCTGGTGGTGCTGATCGGTCTGATGCCCATGACCATGGCGACCTGGCTGGTCGATGCAGCGGCAGGGGCGGTCACGGGTGGACCTGTGCAGGTGAAGATCGCGCATTGGCACGGCCTGGGCAGCCCCGCGCTGTGGATGTCGATCGGGGCTGTGGGCGGGGGTCTTCTGCTGCTGGGGCTGCATGGGCCGCTGGATGCGATCTGGCGCCGCATGCCCCGGCCCGAGGGCAAGCGCATCTTCGACGCGCTGATCGAGCCCTTCGCCCGCCTGTCCGCCGCCCTAACGGGCGCGGTGCATGACGGGGCGATGGGGCGTTACCTGTGGATCGGCGGCGCGACCATGCTGGGCGTGGGCGCCTATGCCTTCTTTACGGGGGGCCATGCGCCCGGAACGCTGCCACTGACCCCGGTTGATCCGATTGCGGCGGCGGGGTGGCTTGCGCTCATGGTCGCTTCGGCCGGGGTGGGCGTGCTGCACCACCAGCGCCTGCTGACGCTGGTGCTGATCGGGGTGATCGGGTTGATCGTCTCGGTCGCCTTCGCCTATCTCTCGGCCCCCGACCTTGCGCTGACCCAGATCTCGGTCGAGGTGGCGACGGTGATCCTGATGCTGCTGGCGCTGAACTTCCTGCCCAAGACCACCCCGCGCGAAAGCGGCCACCTGCGGCGCGGCCGGGATGCGGCACTGGCCGGGCTGATCGGGCTGGGCGTGGGCGGCCTTGCCTATATGCTGATGATGCGCGGCTTCGCCTTCCCGACCATCGCCGATTACCACATGGCCAATTCCAAGGCGCTTGGCGGCGGCACCAATGTGGTGAACGTGATCCTTGTCGACTTCCGCGGCTATGACACTTTCGGCGAAATCACCGTTCTGGGCATCGCCGCCACGTTGATCTTCGCCCTGACCGAGGCGCTGCTGCGCCCCGGCCCAGCCAATGACCGCCTGCGCAACTGGCGCAACGACACGCCTGACGCGGGCGACCGCCACCCGCTTATGATGGTCGTGGCCACGCGGATGATGCTGCCCATTGCGCTGATGGTGGGGATCTACATCTTCCTGCGCGGCCATAACGTGCCGGGCGGCGGCTTCATCGCCGGGCTGGTCGTGTCGATCGCGCTGGTGATGCAATACATGGCTTCGGGCTTTGGCTGGACCGCGGCGCGCCAGAAGATCGACTATCACGGGCTGATCGGCGCAGGTGTGCTGATCGCGGCGGCCACGGGCATCGGGTCCTGGTTCGCGGGGCGGCCCTTCATGACCTCGACCTTCGGCTATGTCGAAATCTGGCCGCTCGAGAAGTTCGAGCTGGCGACCGCCGCGCTTTTCGACCTCGGGGTTTTCCTCACGGTGCTGGGGGCGGTGATGCTGGCCCTGTCGTCGCTGACGCGCATCGCGATCCGCGCGGGCCAGACCGTGAACACCGAAGCCTACGACATGCAGGACAAATTCGACCGGGAGACGCACTGACATGGAAATCCTTGTCGCTTCGGCCATCGGCCTGATGACCGCGGTGGGGATCTATCTGATCCTGCGGCTGCGCACCTTTCCGGTGATCGTCGGGCTTTCGATGATCTCTTATGCCTGCAACGTCTTCATCTTTGCCTCGGGGCGGATCGTGGCGGGGTTGCCGCCGATCCTGTCCCCGGACGCCGCCGCCTACACCGACCCGATGCCACAGGCGCTGGTGTTGACGGCCATCGTCATTTCCTTCGGGATGACGGCAGTGCTGGTGATGATGGCGCTCGGCGCCTTTTTCGAGGCGGGCGACGACCGCATCGACCTGGATGACGGGGGGGCCAAGTGATGATGGGTCATTGGATCATCGTCCCGGTGGTGTTGCCCGCCATCATGGGCGCCTTCACCCTGCTGGTTCTGCGCAACACGATCGAGGTGGCGCGCGTCTTTTCCACCGTGACCACGGCCCTTCTGGCCGCGCTTTCGGTCTGGCTGTTGCTGGGGGCCAGCGCAGAAGGCCCCGAGGCCTATTTCCTTGGCAACTGGCCCGCGCCCTTCGGCATCGTGCTGGTGCTGGACCGGCTTTCGGCGCTGATGGTGGCGCTGACGGCCTTTCTGGCGCTGGCGGTGCAGCTTTATGCCATCGGCACCGGCTGGGACACGCGGGGGCGACATTTCCACGCGCTCTGGCAGTTTCAGCTGATGGGCCTTTGCGGCGCCTTCCTGACGGGGGATGCCTTCAACCTGTTTGTCTTCTTCGAGGTGCTGCTGATTGCCTCTTACGGCTTGATGATCCACGGCGGCGGGCGGGCGCGGCTCAAGGCCGGGGTACAATATGTGGCCTTCAACCTTGTGGGTTCGACGCTGTTCCTGTTCGGGCTGGCAACCATCTATTCGGTGATGGGCACGCTGAATATGGCCGATCTGGCCGCCAAGCTGCCGCTGCTGCCCGAGGGCGATGCCGCGCTGATGCGGCTGGCGGGGGTGATGCTTCTGATGGTCTTTGCGATCAAGGGCGCGTTGGTGCCACTGCATTTCTGGCTGCCCGCAACCTATGCCCAAGCACCGGGCCCTGTATCCGCCTTGTTTGCAGTGATGACCAAGGTGGGGGCCTATGCCGTCATACGCTGCTTCACGCTGTTCTTCCCGGTCACGCTGCCGGCAAGCGGGGCGCTGTTCGCAAATCTGCTGTTGCCCGCGGCGCTGGTCACGCTGGCGGTGGGGGCGATCGGGGTGATGGGGGCGCGCACCCTTGCAACCGTCGCGGCCTTTGCGGCCATCGCCTCGATGGGAACGCTGTTCACGGCGGTGGCGCAATTCACCCCGCAGGCGACGGCGGCGGCGATCTACTACCTGCTGCATTCCACCCTGGCGGCGGCGGTCATGTTTCTGATTACCGATCTGGTGCTGTCGCGGCGCGGCACGACCGATCTTGTCAGCCCGAAAACGCCCATGGCGCAGCACGGCCTGCTTGCGGCGCTGTTCATGGTGGCGGCCATCGCGGTTGCGGGGATGCCGCCGTTGTCGGGCTTTCTGGGCAAGCTGCTGATCCTTGATGCCACGCGGGGTGCGGGGCAGATGCTGATCTGGGGCGCGATCCTTGTGTCGTCCTTCGTGCTGATCTTGGGCCTCGCACGGGCCGGATCGGCGGTGTTCTGGAAGACTGCACCGGGCACGCCCCTGCCCCACGCGCCCCAACCGCTGGCCTTTGTGGCCACCGGGGCATTGGTGGCGGGGCTGATCGGGTTGACGCTGGCCGCAGGGCCGATCACCGGCTGGCTCGCGGAAACCGCGGCCGCCCTGCATGATCCGGTGGCCTATATCGACGCCAACAAGCTGGAGCCGCACGATGCCCCGTAAGATCCTGCCGCATCCCGGGCTGACCGTCCTGCTGACCTTGACCTGGCTGATGCTGGTCAATGATTTCAAATGGGGCAGCCTTGTCTTTGGCGCCTTTCTGGGCGTTATCCTGCCCCTGCTGACAGCGCCCTACTGGCCCGACCGACCGCGCATCCGCAACTGGCCCGCCGCCGTCGGCTATCTGGGGATCGTGATCTGGGACATCCTGAAATCCAATGTCAGTGTGGCGCTGATCGTGCTGTTCCGGCCCCGGGCCGGGCTGCGTCCCGCCTGGATCACCATTCCGCTGGATCTGGACACGCCCGAGGCGATCACCGTGCTGGCGGGGACAATCACGCTGACGCCCGGCACCGTCACCGCCGATCTTTCGGCCGACGGGCGGGCACTGCTGATCCATTGCCTTGACGCCCCCGACCCCGACGCCGTGCGCGACGACATCAAGGCCCGCTATGAAACCCGGCTGCAAAGGATTTTCGGATGATCCTCGATTATGCCCTCGGCTTTGCCTTTGTCTGTTTCGGGCTGGGTCTGCTGATCTGCCTGTGGCGCGTGGTTTTTGCGCCCTCGATCCCGGACCGGGTGCTGGCGCTGGACACGATGGTCGTGAACATGATCGCGCTTCTGGTCCTCTATGGCATGTATTACGGCACCGGCATCTATTTCGAGGCGGCGATGCTCTTTGCCATGACGGGCTTCGTTTCTTCCGTCGCCTATGCCAAATTCATTCTCCGCGGGGATATCATCGAGTGATGGATATGGTCATCGACATCCTGATTTCGGCCCTTCTGGTCATCGGCGGCGTCTTCGGTCTGGTGGGAAGCTATGGTCTGGTCAAACTGCCCGACCTGATGACGCGGCTGCATGCCCCGACCAAATCCAGCACGCTGGGGGTGGGCGGGGTGCTGGTCGCCTCGATGCTGATGGGGATCGTGGCCGGGGATCTGAGCTGGCATGAGCTGCTGATCACGCTGTTCCTGTTCCTGACGGCGCCGATCACCTGCAACTTCATCGCCAAGGCCTGGATCGCCCGCAACCTGACCCCGCAGGACCTGCCGCCCACCGGCACGCCGCGCAACTGGGCGACCCTGGACCTGACCGAAGAACCCGTGCTGCCCGCCCTGACCCCGCCGGGGCAACCGGGGCGGCCGTCATAAACCCACCCTGATGGTGGAACCCGCCCGCGCTTCGTGCCATATCTGGCCCGACACGCGCGGAGGGATATGACATGACATTCGGCAAGGGCTGCCACCTGCATCTGATCGATGGCTCGGCCTTCATCTTCCGCGCCTATCACGCGCTGCCGCCGCTGACGCGCAAGACCGATGGCCTGCCCATCGGCGCCGTCGCGGGGTTCTGCAATATGCTGTTCCGCTATATCGAGGGGAACAAGGGCCCCGACGCGCCCACCCATGTGGCCGTGATCTTCGACCATTCGTCGAAAACCTTCCGGAATGAGATCTATCCCGATTACAAGGCCAACCGCCCGGAACTGCCCGAGGATCTGCGCCCGCAATTCCCCCTGACGCGCGAAGCCACGCGAGCCTTCAACATCGCCTGCATCGAAACCGAGGGCTATGAGGCCGATGACATCATCGCCACCCTGTCGTGCCAGGCGCGCGATGCGGGCGGGCGCGTCACCATCATCAGCAGCGACAAGGACCTGATGCAGCTCATCGGCGATGGGGTGGTCATGTTCGATGCGATGAAGAACAAGACCATCGACCGCGACGAGGTGTTCGAGAAATTCGGCGTCGGCCCCGAACGGGTGGTCGATGTCCAGTCGCTGGCGGGGGACAGTGTCGATAACGTGCCGGGCGCGCCGGGGATCGGCATCAAGACGGCGGCGCTGCTGATTCAGGAATATGGCGATCTGGAAACGCTGCTGGCGCGGGCAGGCGAAATCAAACAGCCCAAGCGCCGCGAAACCCTGATCAACTTCGCCGATCAGATACGCATCTCGCACCGGCTCGTCAGTCTGAAATGCGACACCCCGCTGGACTTCACGCTGGAAAGCCTTGAGGTGCGGGCGCCTGAACCTGACACCCTGCTGACCTTCCTGAACGTGATGGAATTCCGCACCCTGACGAAACGGGTCGCGGACAGTCTGAAGGTGGCAGCCCCCCTGCCTGAAACGGCAACCCCCAGCCCCGCCGCGCAGGCCGAGGCCGTTGCCGCCCCCGAGGCCCTGCCCTTCGACCATGCCGCCTATGAGGCCGTGACCGAACCCGAACAGCTGGCCCGCTGGATCGCCCGCATCCGCGAACGCGGCCATGTGGCCTTTGACACCGAAACCACCAGCCTTGATGAAATGCGCGCCGATCTGGTGGGCATCTCGCTGGCGGTGGACCCGGGCCATGCCTGCTACATTCCGCTGGGCCACCGTCAGGGCGGCGGCGACCTCTTTGCCAGCGACAGTCTGGTCGAGGGCCAGATGCTGCTGGCCGAGGCGCTCGCCCTGCTGAAACCCGTGCTTGAGGACCCGGCAATCCTCAAGATCGGGCAGAATATGAAATACGACTGGAAGATCATGGCCCGCCACGGGGTCGAGATCGCGCCCATCGATGACACCATGCTGATGAGCTATGCGATGTTCGCGGGCCTGCACAGCCATGGCATGGATGAGCTGTCGGAACGCTATCTGAACCACCGCCCCATCCCGATCAAAGAGCTTTTGGGCAGCGGCAAGTCGCAGATCACCTTTGACCGCGTGGCCATTGCCGATGCGGTGAAATATGCCGCCGAAGATGCCGATGTGACGCTGCGCCTGTGGCAGCTGTTCAAGCCCCAGCTGCACCGCGCACGTGTGACAACCGTCTATGAAACACTGGAACGGCCGCTGGTGCCGGTGCTGGCGCGGATGGAGATGGCCGGGGTCAAGGTGGACCGCGACACGCTCAGCCGCATGTCCAACGCCTTCGCGCAGAAGATGGCCGGGTTCGAGGCCGAAATCCACGACCTTGCCGGTGGCCCCTTCAACGTGGGCAGCCCCAAGCAGCTGGGCGAAATCCTCTTTGACCGCCTGCAGGTGCCGGGTGGCGAAAAGGGCAAGACCGGGGCCTATGCCACCGGGGCCGAGGTGCTGGAAGACATCACCACGCTGGAAGACAGCCACCCGCAGGGGGCCGAACTTGCCGCCCGCGTGCTGGACTGGCGGCAGCTGTCCAAGCTGAAATCGACCTATACCGATGCGCTGCAGGACCATGTGAACCCCGATACCGGGCGGGTGCATACGTCCTATTCCATCGCGGGGGCAAACACCGGGCGGCTCGCCTCGACCGATCCGAACCTGCAGAACATCCCCGTCCGCAGCGAAGAAGGCCGCCGCATCCGCGAAGCCTTTGTCGCGCCGCCCGGCCGGGTGATGGTCAGTCTCGACTACAGCCAGATCGAGCTGCGAATTCTGGCACATATCGCCGACATTCCCGCGCTGAAACAAGCCTTCCGCGATGGGCACGACATCCACGCCATGACTGCGTCGGAAATGTTCAATGTGCCGTTGGATCAGATGACCTCGGATATCCGCCGTCAGGCCAAGGCCATCAACTTTGGCGTGATCTACGGGATTTCGGGCTTTGGCCTGGCACGCAACCTGCGCATCCCGCGGGCCGAGGCGCAGGGCTTTATCGACCGCTATTTCGAACGTTTCCCCGGCATCCGCGCCTATATGGATGACACAGTGGCCTTCGCCAAAGCGCATGGCCATGTCGAAACGCTGTTCGGTCGCAAGATCCATACGCCCGAGATCAGCGCCAAGGGGCCGGGCGCGGGCTTTGCCAAACGGGCCGCGATCAACGCCCCAATTCAGGGCACCGCCGCTGATGTGATCCGCCGCGCGATGATCCGCATGCCCGGCGCCATTGCGGGTATCGATGCGCGGATGCTGTTGCAGGTGCATGACGAACTGCTGTTCGAAGTCGCCGAAGCGGATGTGGATCGGCTGATCGCCACCGCGAAAGAGGTGATGGAAACCGCCTCTGACCCGGCGGTGCAGCTTTCGGTGCGGTTGGTGGTCGAGGCCGGGCGTGGCCCGAACTGGGCCGCCGCGCATTGACGCGGGGGTGACGGGCCGCCCTTGCGGCGGCCCCGACCACAGGCCATGCTGCGATCAGCGCTCCCCAGCCCCCGGACCTGCCGATGCATATCTCCAACCGGCCCTTTGACAGCATCACCCTTGGCGAAACCGCCGAACTGCGCCGCCTGATTACCACGGACGACCTGCTTGTCTATGCAGCCGCTTCGGGCAATTACAACCCGATGCACCTGCCGATTGCCGATGTCGATGGCGACGGCCAGCGGGAACGCGCGGCGCCGGGGATGTTCGTGGCCTCTATGATTTCGGGGGTGCTGGGCACCCAATTGCCCGGCCCCGGAACACGCCTGTTGCATCAGCGGCTGGACTATCCCGCCCGCGCGCAGGCGGGGGATGAACTGCTCTGCCGGGTGTGCGTGCTGGCCAAGGCCGAGGGACGTGTGCGCCTTTCGGCCGAGGTGACGCGCCCGGCTGATGGCCAGACCATCGTGACCGGCGAAGTTGAGGTCGAGGCCCCCCTCACCCCCTATGCGACGGATCAGGAGGTTCCGGGCCTGATCGTGCAGCGCCACCGCCATTTCGAGGCGATGCTCGACCGCGCGCGCATCTTGCCCGCCCTGCCCACCGCCGTGGTCTGCCCCGAAGATGACAAGGCGCTGGAGGGCGCGCTTCTGGCGCAGCGTGAAGGGCTGATCACCCCCATTCTGATTGGCGATGCCGCTGGTATTGCCGCCGCCGCGGCCCGGATCGGCGCCGATCTGACGGGGATCGAGATCCTCGATACACCCCGGCATGAGGCCGCGGCCTTGGCCTGTGCGCTGGTCCATCAGGGGCGGGCCCAGGCAGTGATGAAGGGCCATCTGCACACGGATGACCTGCTCCGCCCGATGCTGGACAAGGACCGGGGCCTGCGGGTCGGACGGCGCTTTACCCATGTCTTCGTGATGGATGTGCCGGGGATGGATCACCCGATCATGGTGACCGATGCCGCGATCAACATCGCCCCCGATCTGGCCGCCAAGGTCGATATCGTGCAGAACGCGATCAACTTGGCGCGCGCGCTCGACATGCCGCCGCGGGTGGGGGTGCTATCGGCGGTGGAAACCGTGAACCCCGCCATCCAGTCGTCCATTGACGCGGCGCTGCTGTCGAAAATGGCCGAGCGCGGGCAGATCACCGGTGGCGCGGTGGATGGGCCGCTGGCCATGGACAATGCCGTCGATCTGGCGGCGGCGCGGACCAAGGGGCTGGCGGGGGGTGTGGCTGGACGGGCCAATATCCTTGTGGTGCCGGGGATCGATGCAGGCAATATGCTCGCCAAGCAGCTGACCTATATCAGCCACGCCGAAAGCGCGGGGCTGGTGCTGGGCGCGCGGGTGCCGGTGATCCTCAATTCCAGGTCGGACAGTGCGATGTCGCGGCTGTCCTCATGTGCAGTGGCGGCGATCCATCATTTCCGGGGGCAAGGCGCATGACGCGGGCGATCCTCGCACTGAATGCGGGGTCGTCCTCGCTCAAGGTCGCGGTCTATCCGGAAACGGGTGACCGGCCGCTGCTGACCGGCCTGGCCGACCGGATCGGAGCGGAGGGCAAGCTGACGCTGCGCGACGAGGGCGGGGTGGCGTTGCCCGTCGCGCCCGGCCCCCTGACCACCCAGGCCGAAGCGATGCGCCGCGTGATCGAAAGCCTGCGGATCGACCTGCCGGTGGCAGAGATCGTGGCCGTGGGCCACCGCGTCGTGCATGGCGGCCCCGACCGGGACGCCCCCGCCCACATTGATGATGCGCTGCTGGAGGAACTGGCGCGCTATGCCCCCTTCGCCCCGCTGCATCAGCCACATAACCTGAACGGCATCCGCGCCGCGCTGGCCGAATTTCCCGGCATTCCGCAGGTGGCCTGTTTTGACACGGCCTTTCACCGCCACCACCCTTGGGTCAATGACACCTTCGCCCTGCCCCGCGCCTATTATGACAAGGGCGTGCGGCGGTATGGCTTTCACGGGGTCAGTTACGACTATATCGCGGGGCATCTGGCGGAAACGGCCCCACACCTGCACGATGGCCGGGTGGTGGTGGCGCATCTGGGCAATGGCGCCTCGGCCTGCGCGATCCAGAACGGGCGGTCGGTCGCCTCGACCATGGGGTTTTCGGCGCTGGACGGCCTGCCGATGGGCACGCGCTGCGGCCAGCTTGATCCCGGCGTGGTGCTTTACCTGATGGAGCAGGAAAGGCTGACCCCCGCCCAGATCGCTGATCTGCTTTACAAGCAGTCGGGGCTTCTGGGCCTGTCGGGCCTGTCAAACGACATGCGCGAACTCGAGGCCTCAGGCACACCCGAGGCCGCGCAGGCCATCGACTATTTCGTCTTCCGCCTGCAGCGCGAAATCGGCGCCATGGCGGCGGCGATGGGCGGGATCGACGCGCTGGTCTTTTGCGGGGGGATCGGTGAAAACTCGGCCACCATCCGCGCCCGGACCTGTGAACGGATGGGCTGGATGGGGATCGAGATCGACCATCACCGCAATGGCAGCCATGCGCGCGTGATCTCGTCCGATCTGGCGCGCACGACAGTGATGGTCATCCCCACGGATGAGGCGCTTGTGATCGTGCGGGCGGCGCGGGCCGCCCTTTAGACCGGGGTCAGTCGCGCTCCAGCATGCGTCCCAGCGGGCGCCCTGCCACCAGATGCAGGTGATAATGCGGCACTTCCTGCCCGCCATGCACCCCCGCGTTCGAGATGACGCGGAAATTGTCCGGATCATCGCCCAGACCCAGATCAGTGCAGATGCGCGCCACGGCACGGTTGAAATCCACCAGCTCTTCGGCCGAGGCATCGCGCGCGAAATGCGCGTGGTTCACATAGGCGCCCTTCGGAATAACCAGCACATGCAGCGGGGCCTGCGGGGCGATATCGTGGAAGGCCAGCGTATGTTCGGTTTCCAGCACCGTCTTGTTGGGGATTTCGCCGCGCAGAATGCGGGCAAAGATGTTCTGCGGATCGTAGGCATAGGGCATGGGTCAGTCCACAAACAGGTAATGGGTTTCGGCAATCTCGCGCGCCTTGTCGCGCGGGATGCCCAGGAAGGCCGCCAGCGGCCCGGTATTGTCTTCCACCGAGGCCGATTGGCGGATGCGGAAGAAATTCTCGAAGTCGGCGTCGCGCATACGGTCGCTTTCGAATTTCACATCATAACGGATCGTGGGCAACAGGCGTTCCAGCGTTTCCTGCGGGGAATTGTCGCTGGCCAGACCCACGCGCCTGGCATGGCCCAGAAGGTAGTCGTCGGTGAATTCGCATTCGATTTCCAGCAGCCGCACGGTCGAGCGGTCGTTGTAAAAATCCTGCATCAGGTCGATGTTTGCAGGGTCAATACAGATCACCAGACGGTCAGTCTGCCAATAATCGAACAACATGCGCACCAAGGCCCGGCGATGGCGGGTGCGTTTTTCCAACGTGGTCTGGATCCCCCCGAGATCCGGCAAAGGCGTCGCCTCTTCGTTGAAAAGGTATTCGACCGCATGCTGCCCCGTCACCTGACGCAGCCGGTCCACCACACGCTTTGCGACATGCCACTTCTTGCAGGTCACGATCATCAGCGTGCGTTCCCGCCCGAGGCTCGCCTCGGTTTCCCAGAAGCGCGGCGCAAAGCGGCGACCAATCCGCCCCCGCCCCGTCAGAAAGCGGAACAGGCTGCGCCCCTCGTTCGAGATCGCGAAACTCACGCCCTCGGCGGTATAAAGCGCACCCAGCCGTTCCTTCAGCTCTTTCGCTTCGGGCGAAATCTTGCGGGCAAAGAGATAATCCTGCGACAGCAACAGATCATATTGATCGTTGTAGAAATTCACCGGCATCCCGTAATCGGTAAACATCAGGAAGGTCAGGGTGCGGCTTCGAATCTCGTCCTCGGGCACCAGATGGCGCACGAGCGTTTGGAAGAACGTTTCATCCGGGATCCAGGTGGTGCGGAAAAACCGCATCACGTCCGGCCGCTTGCGGCAGAAATCCAGCACCCATTCCACCGTGCGCCGGCGCAGGCACCACCACTGGCTGCCGATCTGGATCGCCAGATCCTCGGGGATCTGGCGGGTCAGGCCGAAACGTTCCTGCAAATTGAGCGACCCGTAGAATAGCCATTTCTGGGTGCGCTCGTTGAACCAGTGCCGATAGATCAGCCTTTCGGCCTTGATCCCGGTCTTGATCCAGTCCGAGGTGAAGAAATCGAAGCTTTCGATATAATCCACATCGGCGCGATCCAAAAAATCATGCGCATATTCTGCCGATTTGATCGGCATGCAGTCGCCCGAAAGCATGTAGAAATGCGTCGCACGCGGGAAAGCCTCGACCGCGGCCTTCACCGCCTCCAGCGAGGCATCGACGAGGCTCCATCCGCCCCAGCCGCATTTCAGCCGCCGCGCCGCGAATGTGACCGACCCATTCGCCGACAGCGCCGCGCGGATCTTTTCGTAATCTTCACGCTTTGCGCGCGCGTCGAAATGGATCGAGATGAAATCACCGGCAGCCGTCAGGCGCTGCGCCTGGGCGATGATCCCCTCGGGGTCCTTGTGGCACAGAAGAATGTAGGCGATTTTTGCCATGCGGGAAACTCTGACACTCTGACCCCTTATCCGTTTCCTTAAAGTGCTTTATGGGTCATTGAAAAGACAGAGTTTGTTTGCTTTTTTCCGTCGCATACGATCACCCCGTCGGGCTTGTCCCCCGGCAGGAGCCATGGAGGCGAGACAGATGGGTTTTCCCGGCACCTGGATGACCGAAAGTGAAAGCGTTGTGTACCGGGTTGTCCCCAAGTGCGCCTGCTCGACCATCGGTCAGATCATGTATTATTCCGACCATGGCAAATTCTTTGATGGCGACATCCATGATGCGACCGCGGGTCTGCACAAATGGAGCCTCGAGGCCAGCCAGCCCAAGATCGAGGCCAATGTGAAGGCGCATAAAAGCTATGCCTTCACCTGTGTGCGCAACCCCTACAACCGTATCCTTTCCAGCTTTTTCGACAAGATCTGCGGGATCCAGCGCAATGGTAAACGCTATCGCGGCAATCTGGTGCCGCTCCTGATCCAGAAATACGGGATCGAGGTCGGCGGTGACGACGGCAAGCAGGAGTTCGACCAGATCGCGAGCTTCCGCCGCTTTCTACTGTTCGCGCGCGATACCATCCGCTTCCGCAAACCGATGGAGCCTGACATCCACTGGTCGGCCATGGCGGGGCATATTTCGACCTTCATCGTCAATGGCGGGCGCTACGACCACATCTTCTATACCGAGAAGTTCGATGAGGGGATGGCCCACGTCCTGAGCAACATCAAGGCAAAGAAAAAGGTCAACCTGAAGAAGATCCCCAAGTTCAACGAAAGCGAGGGCCACGGGCCCAAGCGTCTGCACCCGGTGGCCGATTATTTCGATGACCTGTCGCGCCATCTGGTCTGGGAAATCTACAAGCGCGATTTCCAGCTGTTCAAATACGACTTCGACGATCCGAACAACAAGATGCCGATTGGCGAGATCGACCTTGATGAGGTCCACGCCAAGCTGGGCGACTGAGCGGTGAGGCGGCCGTGACCCCGCGGGGATCACGGCCCCTTTTCATGCGACCTTGAGGACGATCTTGCCGATATGGCCGGACGATTCGATCCGGCGATGCGCCTCGGCCGCGTCTTCCAGCGCGAATTCGCTGTCCATGACCGGGCGCAGCGTGCCGCGTTCCACCATGGGCCAGACATGTTTCAGCAGATGCCGCGCATACCGCGCCTTGGCCAGATCACTTTGCGGCCGCAGGGTTGATCCGGTGAGCGTGAGGCGCCGCATCATCACCTCGGCAAAGTTCAATTCGACCTTGGCGCCTTGCAGGAAGGCGATCTGCACCAGACGCCCCTCATCCGCCAGAGCCTTGATATTGCGGGGGATATAATCGCCCCCCACCATATCGAGGATGACATGGGCGCCCCCCTCGGCCTTGAGGATCGAGACGAAATCCTCCTCGCGGTAGTTAATGGCGCGTTCGGCCCCCAGCGCCTCGCAGGCGGCGCATTTCTCGGCCGATCCTGCGGTGGCAAAGACCCGCGCCCCCAGCGCCCGCGCCATCTGGATCGCGGTGGTACCGATCCCCGACGACCCGCCATGGACAAGGAAACGCTCCCCCGCTCGCAGGCCCCCCCGCAGCATCACATTGGACCAGACGGTAAAGCAGGTTTCCGGCAGGCAGGCGGCCTCCCTTAGGTCAATGCCTTCGGGCACCGGCAGGGCGTGATCCTCAGGCGTGATCGCATATTCGGCGTAACCGCCGCCTGGCAACAGCGCCGTCACCCGGTCGCCCGGCTGCCAGCGTGTGACGCCCGGCCCCACGGCGGCAACCCAGCCCGCAGCCTCCAACCCCGGCAGGGGCGAGGCGGTAGGCGGCGGCGCATATTGGCCTGCGCGCTGCAGCGCATCGGGCCGGTTCACCCCGGCATAGGCCACGCGGATCAGGATCTCGCCATGTTTCGGCACCGGCACCGTCACCTCGACAGCTTTCAGCACTTCGGGCCCGCCGGGTTCGGTAATGGCGATGGCCCGCATGGTATGCGGCGGCGGCAGGGTCATGCAGTCTCCTTCAGGGAACCGGGAAGATCATCCGGGCGGCGCGGGGCGCGGATATGATCCAGCACCCGCAGCGGGCCCTTGAGCAGCACCTTGCCCAGCGGGTTTTCGCGGAACGCCGCCTTGAACTTTTCGACCTGCATCAGATTGTCGATGCGGCGGTCGAGGAAGGCGCGCGTCTCGGCATGGTCCTCGCTGTCATCGCCCAGCCAGAACAGCACCGTCGCGGAATAGATCGCCGAGAGCGTGGCGCGCTTCGAATACCAGTTGGCATCCTCGGACTGATCGCCAAGCGCGGTCCAGATCGCATCGGCGGTGCCCCAGATGGCTTTGGCGCCTTCGGCGGCGTTCTGTGGCAGCGCGAAGAAGGTGGTGCCGCGGCGGACCAGCTCCTTGTCCTCGACCAGATCAAGCCTTGCCATCACGGCAGCGGCCACCCGGTCCCGGAAGCGCATCCCCTGCATCTCCATCGCAGCCAGCGCCGCCACCATGCGCGCGTCCCCGCGCCGGTGGTAGGCCAGCGCCAGATCCAGCGGCCCGCGCGGGAAAAGCGCCCCGGCCAGCGCGGCATCCACCCCCGAATCAGCCAGCGCCGCCTTCAGCGTCGCATCCGACCAGCCATCGAAGGGCACATGGGCCAAAGCGGCCTCAATCACCGCGTCCTGCGCGGAATGTAACGCGTTTTCAGCAACCATCGCATCTTCCTTTCCCGGCAGATGGTAGACAAGTCCACCCCGCTTTGCTATGGGGCGCAGGCCTGCACATTCTGTGCAACTCTAACTTAGGAAGGTGGTGACAACCACATGCAGGTCAGCGTTCGTGATAACAATGTCGAACAGGCTCTCCGCGCTCTGAAGAAAAAGCTTCAGCGTGAAGGCGTGTTCCGTGAAATGAAGCTCAAGCAGCATTTCGAAAAGCCCTCTGTCAAGAAGGCCCGTGAACAAGCCGAAGCCGTCCGCCGTGCGCGCAAGCTCGCTCGGAAGAAGGCTCAGCGCGAAGGCGCTCTCTGAGACGTGTTTCAGAAAGCTGGACGGGGTAACCCGTCTCCGGATCAACCCCCGCCCCTTCGGTCGGGGGTTTTTCTTTGCCCTCAGACCTGCAGCGCCGTGGTCTTGACCACCGTCCGCAGCGCAAAGGACGATTGCATCTGCGCCACGCCCGGCAGACGGCTGAGGTATTGGCGATGGATGCGGGCGAAATCTTCGGTGTTTTCCGCCATGATCTTGAGCAGGTAATCGGCGCTGCCCGCCATCAGGTGACATTCCAGAATGTCGGGCACGCGCGCGACCTCGCGCTCAAAGGCATCCAGCAGCTCATCCGCCTGGCCCTGCAGGGTGATTTCCACGAAGACCGTGGTCGGTCGGCCCAGACGGCGCGCGTCCAGAAGGGCGACATAGCCCGCGATATAGCCCTCTTCCTCAAGGCGCTGCACCCGGCGGTGACAGGCCGAGGCCGAGAGATTCACCTGTTCCGACAATTCGGCATTGGTGATCCGGCCATTCTTTTGCAGCACGGTCAGGATGCGGCGGTCTGTTGCGTCAAGGTCCATATCGGTGCGGATTTCTGCGAAAATTTGCGGCTGATACGAAAGAATCTACCGCAACACAGGCCTGAACCGCCACAGAAATCGAAAATATGCCACCGATTCTGCTTCACGCTGGACCCACAAGCGCGGCCCGGGAAGTGGCGCGCGAAAGGGAGGTTGTTCATGAAGATCGGTTGCCCGAAAGAAATCAAACCGCAGGAGTTCCGCGTCGGCATGACGCCGGACGCCGTGCGCGAAGCGGTGAGCCATGGCCATGCGGTGGTCGTGGAAACCAACGCGGGTGCGGGTGCGGGGTTTGCCGACGCGGATTACATCGCGGCTGGCGCCACCATGCTTGGCACCGCCGAAGAGGTCTTTGCCGAGGCCGAGATGATCGTGAAGGTGAAAGAGCCGCAGGCGGTAGAGCGCAAGCGTCTGCGCGAAGGCCAGCTGCTGTTCACCTATCTGCACCTCGCCCCCGATCCGGACCAGACGCATGACCTGCTGGACAGCGGCGTCACCGCGATCGCCTATGAAACCGTGACCGATGACCGCGGCGGCCTGCCGCTGCTGGCGCCGATGTCCGAGGTTGCAGGCCGCCTTGCGCCGCAGGTCGGGGCCTGGACGCTGCAAAAGGCCAATGGCGGGCGCGGCGTGCTGCTGGGCGGTGTGCCGGGCGTGTCTCCGGCCAAGGTGCTGGTGATCGGCGGCGGCGTGGTCGGCACCCATGCCGCGCGGGTTGCGGCCGGGATGGGCGCGGATGTCACCGTGATCGACCGTTCGGTGAACCGTCTGCGCTATCTGGATGATGTCTTTGGCGGCCAGTTCAAGAACGCCTATGCCAGCGCGGGCAATACCATCGCCCTCGCGCGCGAGGCGGACATGATCATCGGCGCCGTGCTGATCCCGGGGGCAGCCGCGCCCAAGCTGATCAGCCGCGCGCAGCTTTCCGAGCTGAAACCGGGCGCTGCGCTGGTGGATGTGGCCATCGACCAGGGTGGTTGTTTTGAAACATCCCGGGCCACCACGCATCAGGATCCGATCTACGAAGTTGACGGAATCATGCATTATTGCGTGGCAAACATGCCCGGCGCCGTGGCCCGCACCTCGACCCAGGCGCTTGGCAATGCGACCATGCCCTTCATGCTGGCCTTGGCCAACAAGGGCTGGAAACGCGCCTGCGCCGAGGACAAGCACCTGCTGAACGGGCTGAATACCCACAAGGGCAAGCTGACCTATGCGGCAGTCGGTGCGGCCCTTGGCCTGCCGTCGATCCCGGCGGCCTCTGCGCTCGATCTTTGACGCGACGGAACGGCGGGGCAGCGACGTATCACTGGAACCGAATGTGAGGTTCCCATGCTGTCCCGTCTTTCCCCCTATTGGCTTTGGGTAGTGCTGGCTCTGCCTGCGCTGCCCATGATTCCCCAGATCATCTCTGACCCGGCCGCTGCAAAGCAGCTGGTGCATCCTACGGGCGAATTTGCCGCCCGCTTCATGATCATCGCCATGCTGGCGACCCCGCTGATGATGCTGTTCCGCACCCGGCGTTGGCCGCGCTGGCTGATGCATCATCGCCGTCATTTCGGGGTGGCGGCCTTTGTCTATGCCGCGCTGCACCTGTGTTTTTACCTGATCAAGATCGGATCGTTGCCTGCCGTGCTGGCCGAATTCGGGCAGTTCCGCATCTGGACCGGCTGGGCCGCCTTCGCGATCTTCGTGCCGCTGGCAGTGACGTCGAACAACCTCGCCCAGCGCCTCATGCGGCAGAAATGGAAGACGCTGCAACGCCTGACTTATGGCGCGGCGGTGCTGACCTTCCTGCATTGGGCCGCGCTCAAGGATTGGGGCGGTCTGGCCCCGGCGCTGGTGCATTTCACCCCGGTGATCCTGCTGTCTGCCTGGCGTATCTGGTACTGGTATCTGCGCCCGCGCCCGGTGCGCGCCACCGCCTGAGCCGGAGATCAAAAAGGCCCCCGCGCGACGGGGGCCTTTTCTTTTGCAGCAAGGCTTACTTCTTCAGGGCGTCGCGGATTTCCAGCAGCACCTCGATCTCGGTCGGGCCAGCCGGGGCGGCAGCCGCGGCCTCGATCGCCTCCTTGCGCGAAGCGGCGTCCTTGAGCTTGTTCACGGCCTTCACCAGCAGGAACACCACCCAGGCGATGATCAGGAAATTGATGACCGCGGTGATGAACGACCCATAGGCAAAGACCGGGGCGCCCGCATCCTTGGCGGCCTTGAGCGAAGCCGGGTTCGTGCCGCTCAGATCGATAAAGAGATTGGAAAAGTCGATGCCGCCGGTGATCAGACCGATGATCGGGTTGATCAAATCGGCCACAAGCGAATTGACGATCGCGGTAAAGGCCGCGCCGATGATGATCCCGACGGCCAGATCGACAACATTGCCTTTGGCGATAAACGCCTTGAACTCATTCAACATTTTGGGTGTCCCTCTTGTTTCCCCACAGGGGCGGGCCGATCTGCGCGGCCTCTGCCCAGCCACTGCGCGCACAGGCGCCCGATGATTATTGCACAACTTCCGGGATTTACGACGGGGAATTTACGCTTACCCTTCCCCCACCCCTTCCTGACCCGAGGCACCGCCATGACCGACCTGTCCGCCTTCCCGATCACCCACCGCTGGCCCGCCAAGCACCCCGAAGTGATCCAGCTTTATTCGCTTGGCACGCCCAACGGGGTCAAAGTGTCCATCGCGCTTGAGGAACTTGGCCTGCCCTATGAGGCCCATCTGGTGGATTTCGGCACCAATGATCAGCTCACGCCCCAGTTCCTTAGCCTGAACCCCAACAACAAGATCCCCGCGATCCTTGATCCGAACGGCCCCGATGGCCGCCCCCTGCCCCTGTTCGAAAGCGGCGCGATCCTGATCTATCTGGCTGAAAAGGCCGGGCGTCTTTTGCCCGCCGAACGCCGGTATGAGGTACTGCAATGGCTGATGTTCCAGATGGGCGGGATCGGGCCGATGTTCGGGCAGCTCGGCTATTTCCACGTCTTCGCCGGGAAAGAGATTGAAGACCCCCGTCCCAAGGAACGCTACCGGGCCGAGGCCGCGCGCCTGCTGCGCGTGCTGGACGGGGCGCTGGCAGGCAAGGACTGGATCGCGGGCGACTATTCCATCGCCGATATTGCGATTGGGCCCTGGCTCAATTCCTTTGTTAATTTCTACAAGGCGCATGATCTGACGGGGTGGTCCGATCTGGCCCATGTGCCCGCCTATCTGGACCGGTTCCTCGCCCGTCCGGCGGTGCAGCGCGGCCTTGCGGTGCCCGCCCGCCCCTGAGCCGCATTTGCATAAGGCCGGGCGTTCTGGCATATGCCCGGCCATCCTGCGCGCGAGGGCACCATGGCTGATGATCTGCACCTGACCGATGAGGACGCCGGGGATATCCATCCCCTGTTCCATGGCGCCCCCAGTGGCACCGAATTCAGAAAGCTGCGCAAGCGGCTGGTGCGCGAGGTGCGCGAGGCGATCGACCATTACGGGATGATCGAACGTGGCGCCAAATGGCTGGTGTGCCTTTCGGGCGGCAAGGACAGCTACACGCTGCTGGCTGTCCTGTACGAACTCAAATGGCGCGGCCTGCTGCCGGTCGAGCTGCTGGCCTGCAATCTGGATCAGGGGCAACCCAACTTCCCCGCCACCGTTTTGCCCGAGTTTCTGGAGCGCATGGGCGTGCCCCATCGCATCGAATATCAGGACACCTATTCCGTCGTGATGGACAAGATCGGACCGGGCAAGACGATGTGTTCGCTCTGCTCGCGGCTGCGGCGCGGAAATCTTTACCGCATCGCGCGCGAAGAAGGCTGTTCGGCGGTGGTGCTGGGCCATCACCGCGACGACATTCTGGAAACCTTCTTCATGAACCTGTTCCACGGCGGGCGCCTGGCCACCATGCCGCCCAAGCTGTTGAATGAAGAGGGTGATCTTTTCGTTTATCGCCCGCTGGCCTTCGTGGCCGAGGCCGATTGCGAGAAATTCGCCAAGGCGATGAACTATCCGATCATCCCCTGCGATCTTTGCGGCTCGCAGGAAGGGCTGCAGCGCCAGCAGGTGAAACAACTGCTGGACGGATGGGAAGCGCGCAGCCCCGGGCGCCGTCAGGTGATGTTCCGCGCGCTCATGAATGTGCGGCCGTCGCATCTGCTTGACCCCGGCATTTTCGACTTCGCCGGGCTGATGCGCGAGATGGGCGAAAGTGGAACATTTGCAGAAAATCCTCCACAACTGAGGGATGAGAATTAATCCTTCGGCGAGGGTCTGCCCCTAGCTTCCCCCTGACGGGCACAGGCCCGGAGCAACAGGGGGGCAGGCATGACGCATCCGGCACGGCGCAGCTTGGGCGAGGCAGTTCAGCAGGGTCTGGGGTGGCTTCGTCGCCCCGAGGTGCTGGTCTTTTTGCCTGCCATCACGCTGGCTGCCTTCTGGCTGGGTGGGGAACGCGCCCTTTTGGGCGTGGCCCTGATCGCACCGATGATGTTCCTGTTGGCAGGCGCTGCCCCGTCGCGCGATGCAATGCTGCAAGCGGTCTTGCCTGACGCGCTGACGGGTCTTGCCCTGCGCCCGCAGGCCATTGCGCGGCTGGACGACATCCTGCGTGATTCGCATGTGACCGGGCTCGAAACCGCTTGCCTTGTCGTGCAGTTCGACGAGATCGACACCCTGCTCGACCGGCACGGTCGGGCGGCGCAGACCGAAGTTCTGGCCCGGGCTGCCGAACGGCTTTGCGCGGCCTTGCGTAATGGTGACATGGTGGCGCGGCTGGAAGGCGGGGGTCTTGCCGTGGTGCTGGCCCCTCAGCGTCGGCTGACGCTGGAAAGCATGGTGCAACTGGCCGCGCGCCTGCAGGCAGCGATGGCCGCCCCCATCGCCCTGCATGCGGCGCGGATCTATGTGACGATCTCGGTCGGCTTCTGTCTGGGGTCGGAAAGCCCGGCGCGGACGGGGCGCGCGCTGCTCGACGCGGGGCAAATTGCTGCAGATGAGGCAAGCCGCCACGGCCCCGGCGCGATCCGCGCCTATGCGCCCGATCTGCCGACCCGCCGCGCCGACCGCGATGCCCGCCGGGCCGAGCTGGAGACGGCGCTGGATGAAGGCCAGATCTACCCGCATTTCCAGCCGCAGCTTTGCACCGATACCGGCCAGATTTCAGGGTTTGAGGCGCTGGCCCGCTGGCATCACCCGGACCGCGGCCTGTTGCCCCCCGCTGATTTCCTGCCCGCGATGGAGGAGGCGGGGCTGATCGAACGGCTGGGCGAGGTCATGCTGTTTCACGCCCTGACGGCGCTGGTTCGTTGGGACAAGGCGCAGCTCCATGTGCCAACCGTGGGGGTCAATTTCTCGGCCACAGAACTTCGCAACCCGCTCTTGATCGACAAGCTGAAGTGGGAGCTGGACCGATTTGACCTCGCCCCCCAGCGCCTCTCGGTCGAGATCCTCGAAAGCGTCGCGGCCGAAACCGCCAATGACATGGTGGTGCAGAATATCGCCGGGCTGTCGGCGCTCGGCTGTGGGGTCGATCTGGATGATTTCGGCACCGGCCATGCCTCGATCACGAATATCCGGCGCTTTGCGGTCCGCAGGCTCAAGATCGACCGCAGCTTCGTGCGGCGGATCGACAGCGACCGCGAACAGCAGCGCATGGTGATGGCAATCCTGGCCATGGCGGAAAAATTCGATCTCGATACCGTGGCCGAAGGCGTCGAAACCCCTGCGGAACATGCGATGCTGGCGCAACTGGGGTGCCGCCACGTGCAGGGATTCGGCATCGGACGCCCCATGAGCTTTGATCAGGCCAGCCAGTGGATCACCCAGCACCAATCGCGGCAATACTGCCCCCTGTCGCTCGGGCGGACACTGGGTTAGGGCCGGGGACGGTGCTTTTTGCGGGGCGGGACCGGCGCCGCCGCCCCTGCCCCCGCAAAACCGCTTGACCTTTTCGCCCCCCTTCTGTTGAACCACGCCTGACCCGAAAGGACAGGCCCGCGCCTGACCTGCGGACAACCTGCACGGGGCCCGGCAGCGGATGCCGGACCGGCACAGACGGTAGGGATCGGTATGAACGATCAGAACAAGAACCTCATTCTGGCAACCGCACTCAGTTTCATCGTGATCCTGGTGTGGTTCTGGCTGTTCCCGCCGCCGGAACAGCCTGCGGCCGATCCCAACGCGCCCGCCGCCGTGACCCAGACGCTGGAGGCCCCGGCCCCCGCGACGACCACCCCCGCGCAGGGCGAAGTCGCCCCCGTGCCGCAGGCCCCGCGCCTTGCGATCGACACGCCGCGCCTTGCCGGCTCAATCTCGCTGCTGGGTGGCCGCATCGACGACCTCTCGCTCAAGACCTATCACGTCACGCTGGATGACAGCTCGGACACCGTGCGTCTGCTGTCGCCCGTGGGCGAGCCGCAGGCCTATTACGCGCTTTACGGCTGGGTGCCCGGCGGCGCGCTGGACTTTGCCGATGTGCCCGGCGCCACGACCGAATGGCAGGTTGTATCGGGCCAGACCCTGGCCCCCGGCCAGCCCGTCACGCTGCAATGGTCGAACGGCAAGGGCCTGACCTTCACCCGCGAACTTTCGGTCGATGACCGCTATATGTTCTCGGTCAAGGACAGCGTTGCCAATAGCGGCACCGCCCCCGCCACGCTGCAGCCCTACGGCGTCGTGGCCCGCCACGGCAAACCGAAAGATCTGCAGAATTACTTCGTGCTGCACGAAGGGGTGGTCGGCCGCGCCGATGGCAAGCTGACCGAAGTGAAATATGACAAGGTCGCCGAACTGCCCGAAGTGGCGCGCGAAGCCGCCCATGCCGAGGTGGTGGAAGCCAAGACCGATGGCTGGATCGGCTTTACCGACAAATACTGGATGACCGTTCTGGTGCCGGAACAGGGCAAGCCCTTCACCGCCGTCACCAAATACAACGCGCAATCCGACATCTATCAGACCGAAACCCGCATGCCGCTGGTCACCGTGGCGCCGGGCGCCTCGGTCGAGGTCTCGTCGCGTCTTTTCGCCGGTGCCAAGGAATGGGAAACCATCCGCTCGTACCAGAACGATCAGGGCATCGCCGGTTTCATCGATTCGATCGACTGGGGCTGGTTCTTCTTCCTGACCAAGCCGATCTTCTGGCTGCTGCACAACCTGCATGGCCTGATCGGCAACATGGGTCTGGCCATCATCGCGCTGACCTTCGTTCTCAAACTGCTGGTGCTGCCGCTTGCCTATAAATCCTACGTCTCGATGGCGCGGATGAAAGAGCTGCAGCCGGAAATCGAAGCGCTGAAAGCCCGCAATGAGGGTGATCAGGGCAAGATGCAGAAAGAGATGATGCAGCTCTACAAGGACAAGAAGGTGAACCCGGCTGCGGGCTGCCTGCCGGTCCTGATCCAGATCCCGATCTTCTTCTCGCTCTACAAGGTGATCTTCGTCACGCTCGAACTGCGTCACGCGCCGTTCATTGGCTGGCTGCAGGATCTGTCGGCGCCCGATCCGTCGTCGCTTTACAACCTGTTCGGTCTGCTGCCCTGGGCGGCACCGGCGCATGGTTCGGTGCTGGCGCTGATCTTCATCGGCGTCCTGCCGATCCTGCTCGGCATCTCGATGTGGCTGCAGCAGAAACTGAACCCGGCGCCTGCGGATGCGGCCCAAGCCGCGATCTTCGCCTGGATGCCCTGGATCTTCATGTTCATGCTGGGCGGCTTTGCGTCGGGTCTGGTGGTGTACTGGATCACCAACAACACCATCACCTTCCTGCAACAATATGCCATCATGCGCAGCCATGGGCACAAGCCGGATATCTTCGGCAACATCAAGGCCAGCTTCCAGCGCAAGCCCAAGGTGGCCGAGGTGGCGAAAGGAAAGAAATGACGACACGTCTGGCACATATCTGCCGACATCCGATCAAGAGCCACGGACGCGAAGACCTCGCGTCCGTTCGGCTTTTGGCGGGGGAGGGTATGCCCTGGGATCGCCACTGGGCGGTCGCACATGAAGCAGCGCGGCTGAACGACGGCTGGTCGCCTTGCGTGAACTTCGTACGCGGGGCCAAGGCGCCGGCGCTGATGGCGATCACCAGCACGCTGGATGAGGCCGCGCGCCGCGTGACCCTGCGCCATCCGACGCAGGGCGAGATCACGTTTTCCCCCGACGCAGCCGAAGATCTACCCCGCTTCCTTGACTGGGTCACGCCGCTGAACCCGCCCGAACGCGCGCAGCCGCGGCAGATCGTGCAAGCCGGGCGCGCGATGACCGACACCGATTTTCCGTCGATCTCGATCCTGAACCTGGCTTCGAACACCGATCTGTCGGCGCGCATGGGGCTGGACCTTTCACCCCATCGCTGGCGCGGGAACCTCTGGGTCGAGGGCTGGCAGCCCTGGCAAGAGTTTGACCTGATCGGGCGCCAGCTGAAGATCGGCGGCGCCACGCTTGAGGTGCGCGAACGCATCACCCGCTGCAACGCAACCAAGGTGGATGTGACCACCGGAGAGATCCGCGGTGATACGCTGGGCGCGCTGCAATCCCATTTCGACCATCAAGACTTTGGCATTTATGCTGTTGTCATCGACGGCGGTGACATCGCCCTCGGCCAAGAGGTGACCATCCAATGACAACCCTCCCCTTCCCCCTTGCCGCAGAGCCCGATGATTTCGCGCGTGAGCGTGGCCGGCTGATGTTCTGCGGCCCCGTCGATTTCGTCAAAGGCGTGGTCGCGATGCCGGGCCTGCCCCCGGCGGACCGGGTCGAGGTCTGCTTTGCGGGGCGGTCGAACGTCGGCAAATCGAGCCTGATCAACGCCCTGACCGGGCGCAAGAACATGGCCCGCGCCTCGAACACGCCGGGCCGGACGCAGGAGATCAACTATTTCTCGCTTGGCGAAAGCCGCTATCTGGTCGACCTGCCCGGCTATGGCTATGCCGAGGCGCCGGTCGCCACGGTGCAGAAATGGCAGGCGCTGCTGAAGCAATATCTGCAGGGGCGCCAGACGCTGCGCCGGGCCTTCGTGCTGATCGACACGCGCCACGGCGTGAAGAAGGTCGATGAGGAAATCCTGACGCTGCTCGACAAATCCGCCGTCACCTTCCAAGTGGTGATGACCAAGATGGACAAGGTCAACAAGGCCGAACGTGAGGCCAATCTGGCCCAGACGCGCGCCGCACTGGCCCGCCATCCGGCCGCCTATCCGGAAATCGTGATGACCAGTTCCGAAAAGGGCGACGGGATTGAAACCCTGCGCGCCATCATCGCGGGACTGGAATGACATTGGCCGCGGTGATCCCGGTGGCAATTGGCGGCGCCATCGGTGCCAGCCTGCGCCACTTTGCCAATCAGGGCATCCAGCGCATCGCGGGAACGGCCTTCCCCTGGCATACGCTGGCAGTGAACATCCTGGGTTCGGCCCTGATGGGCGGGCTGATGGTGGCACTGGCGCATAAGGGGGGGCTGCGGATGGCACCTTTCCTGATGACGGGCATCCTGGGCGGGTTCACCACCTTCTCGGCCTTTTCAATGGACACGATCCTGCTATGGGAACGTGGCCAAGGTGCTGCAGCCTTCGTTTATGTTGCGGCCTCGGTTCTTTTGTCGCTGGCGGCCTTCGTGCTGGCAGCCACCCTCACCCGGAGCGTTCTGACATGAGCGGCGTGAAACTTCTGACCGTATCCACGGATGAGGGCGAACAGCGCCTCGATCGCTGGTTCAAGCGCCGCTTCCCGCATGTGACGCAGGGTGCGGTAGAAAAGATGTGCCGCACCGGGCAGGTGCGGGTCGATGGCAAGCGGGTCAAGGCCTCGGATCGGGTGGAACCCGGCATGGTGATCCGCGTGCCGCCGCTGCCGGAGAATGAAGCACCGAGCCGCCCGCTGACCGATGGTGTCAGCAAGGCCGATGCGAAGATGATCCAGAATGCGGTCATCTTCAAAGACGAACATATCATCGTGCTGAACAAGCCCGCCGGCCTGCCCTCACAGGGCGGATCGGGTCAGGGCGACCGGCATGTCGATGGTCTGACCGAGGCGCTGAAATTCGGCTACAAGGACCGGCCCAAGCTGGTCCACCGGCTCGACAAGGATACCTCGGGGGTGCTGGTGCTGGCCCGCACCGACCGGGTTGCCCGCGCCCTGTCCGAGGCGTTCCGCCACCGTAACACCCGCAAGATCTATTGGGCGGTGGTGGCCGGTGTGCCGCATCCCCGGCAAGGCAGCATCAAATATGCGCTGATGAAGGCACCGGGCCATGGCCGCGGCGGCGAGGGCGAAAAGATGGTCTGCATCCATCCCGCCAAGGCCGGCGATTTCCCCGATGCCAAGCGCGCCCAGACCGATTACTTCACGCTCTGGTTCCTCGGCACCCGTCTCAGCTGGATGGCGCTGGAGCCGATCACCGGCCGCACCCATCAGCTGCGCGCGCATATGGCCGAACTGGGCCATCCGATCCTCGGCGACGGGAAGTATGGCGGGTCGGCATCGGAAAACCTTGGTGATGGCTGGGGTGCGGGCGGCGGCGGCGATCTGTCGCGCAAGCTGCACCTGCATGCCCGCCGCCTGACGGTAGAACACCCGATCACCAAGAAGGAAATCACCTTCACGGCCCCCCTGCCCGAACACATGCAGCGCACCTGGAAGCTGCTGGACTGGAAGGAAGGGGATGTGCCCGAGGACCCGTTCGAGAAAATCAGATGAGCAGCTGGAAACCCAAACGCTTTTGGAAAGCCGCCACCGCCCATGCCTGTGACGGCGGCTATACCGTCACGCTGGACGGGCGGGCGGTGAAGACCCCGGCCAAGGCGCCGCTGGTGGTGCCGACGCTGGCGCTGGCCGAGGTAATCGCCGCGGAATGGGACGCGCAGGTCAAGGAAGTTGCGCCGGAAACCATGCCCGCCACCCGCGCGGCCAATTCCGCGATCGACAAGGTCCGCACCCAGTTTGACGAGGTGGCGGCGATGCTGGCGGATTACGCCGGGACCGATCTGCTCTGCTATCGCGCCGAAGGGCCGCAGCCGCTGATCGACCGCCAGGCCGCGGGCTGGGATCCGCTGCTGGATTGGGCGCGGGAGCGGTATCAGGCGCCCCTGGTGGCGACCGCCGGGGTGATGTTCATCGCCCAACCCGAAGAGAGCCTTGCCAATCTGCGCGCCGCGGTCTTTGCCCAGGATGAATTCCGGCTGGCGGCCCTGCATGACCTGATCGCCATCACCGGGTCGCTGGTGCTGGGTCTGGCCGTGGCCGAAGGGCGCCTGACCGCCGATGAGGCCTTCGCGCTGAGCCGAATCGATGAGCAGTGGCAAATCGACCAGTGGGGGCCGGATGAAGAGGCCGCCGCGCTGGAAGCGACCAAACATCAGGCTTTGCGCGACGCGGCACGATTCTACGGATTGTGCCGGTAACAATCTTGCACAATGTATGGGCAGCCTGAGCGCTTGTTGCTTGGGCAGCCCCGCAAACCTTTCATTCATCACGCCTTTGCAGGCCGGTCAGGGTTTCGCTTGACGGCTCAAAGCGCTTTGCATGAAACTGTCAGACACGATGGGCTAGGGCCCGCCCGACAAATCTCCCTGCCACAGGGGTGTTCCAATAATTGCCGCCCGCAAACGGGTGGAAACTCAGGAAGAGGTACGCATGAAAAAATCCGTATTCCTTGGCACGCTTTCGGCAGCTGCACTGCTGGCCGGCATCGCGGGCGCAGGCACGCTGGATGACGTGAAGGCCCGTGGTCAGCTGATCTGCGGCACCAACGTCGGCCTGACGGGCTTTGGTGCGCCGGATGCCAATGGCAACTACCAGGGCTTTGACGTGGCGCTGTGCAAGGCCGTGGCCGCCGCCGTGCTGGGCGATGCCTCGAAGGTGAAATTCGTGCCGACCACCGGCGAGACCCGCTTCACCGCGCTGGCCTCGGGCGAGGTGGACGTGCTGATCCGCAACTCGACCTGGACCTTCTCGCGCGATGTGGACCTGAAGTTCGATTTCGTGGCGGTGAACTATTATGACGGTCAGGGCTTCATGGTGAAGAAGGACCTCGGTGTTTCGTCCGCCAAGGAACTGGACGGCGCCACGATCTGCATCCAGACCGGCACCACGACGGAACTGAACCTGGCCGACTTCTTCAAGGCCAACAACATGACCTACACCCCGGTGACGATCGCCGATGATGCCGAAGGGCAGCGTCAATATCTGGCCGGTGCCTGCGACGCCTATACCACCGATGCCTCGGGTCTGGCCGCCTCGCGCGCGACCATGCCGGACGCCGACAACCACATCATCCTGCCGGAAATCATCTCGAAAGAACCGCTGGGTCCGCTGGTCCGCCATGGCGACAACCAGTGGGGTGATGTCATCCGCTGGACCTATTACGCGCTGGTCGCCGCCGAAGAATATGGCGTGACCTCGGCCAATATCGAGGAAATGGCCAACACCACCCAGAACCCGGAAATCAAGCGCCTGCTGGGCGTTGAAGGGGATCTGGGCGCGATGCTGGGTCTGGACAAGGATTGGGGCAAGCGCGCCATCGCCGCTTCGGGCAACTATGGCGAGATCTTCGAGGCCAATATCGGTTCGGCCACCCCGATCAAACTGGCCCGCGGTCTGAACGCACTGTGGACGCAGGGCGGCCTGCAATACGCCCCGCCCTTCCGCTAAGATCGGCTGACAGCTGAACGGGGCGCGCCAGTCGCGCCCCGATCCACAATAAAACACAGACGCCTGCCTCGACGATCAAAGCACCGCACAAACGCGGGCATTGCAGGCTCTGGGGGGGTACACTCACATGGCTTTTGTCCAAGAACCGCCGAAAGACGCCTTTCGGCTCGGGATGCTCATTTACGACACACGCTATCGCTCCATTACCATTCAGGTGGTGGTGCTGGTGCTGTTTCTTCTGTTCCTGTCCTGGCTGGTGAACAATACCATCGCCAATCTTGCGCTCAAGGACCGCACCTTCGACTTCGCCTTTCTCTTTGCGCGGTCGGGATATGACATCAACCAGACGCTGGTTGATTACACCAATGACAGCTCACACCTGCGGGCGGCCTATATCGGGCTGCTGAACACGCTGCTTTCGGCGCTGATCGGCTGCGCGCTGGCCACGGTGCTGGGGGTGACGGTGGGCGTTTTGCGCCTGTCGCGCAATTGGCTGATCAGTCGGCTGATGACGGTCTACGTCGAAATCTTCCGCAATGTGCCCGTGCTGCTCTGGATTTTGCTGGGCGCGGCGATTCTGTCCGAGGCGACGCCCGCCCCCGCTGACTACCGCGTGACCGAGGCGATGCAAGCCGCAGGCGAGGCGCCCAAGGCCTCTATGGTCCTGTTCGATAGCGTGGCCATCACCACACGCGGTATCAACATCCCCGCGCCCATGGTCGAGCACGGCCTGCCGCGGCTGGAGCTGCCGGGGATCTCGCTCAACTCCAACCTGCTGGTCTTCTTCCTGGTGCTGGGCGCCGGACTTTATGCCGACCACCGCATTCGCGCCCACGCCCGCCGTGTGCAAGAGGCCACGGGCCTGCGCCCCGTGACCTGGTGGAAAAGCCTTGCCGTGATCTTTGTGCCGACCATCGGCCTGCTGATGCTCATGGGCTTTCACCTTGATTACCCGGTTTTGAAGAAGTTCAACTTCACCGGCGGGATCGAGGTTCTGCACAGCTTCACCGCCCTGACCTTCGCGCTGGCCGTCTATACCGCCGCCTTCATCGCGGAAATCGTCCGGGCGGGCATTCTGGCGATTTCCCGCGGCCAGTCCGAGGCGGCCTTTGCCCTGGGATTGCGGCCTGGCCGAACGATGAGCCTGGTGATCCTGCCGCAAGCGCTGCGCGTGATCATCCCGCCGCTGATTTCGCAATACCTCAACCTCACAAAGAACACCTCACTCGCGATCGCGGTGTCCTATATGGACCTGCGCGGCACGCTGGGGGGCGTCACGCTGAACCAGACCGGCAAAGAGCTGGAATGCATGCTGCTCATGATGGGCATCTACCTGACCATCAGCCTGACGATTTCATCGCTGATGAACCTGTTCAACCGTGCCGTGAAGCTGAAGGAGCGCTGAGATGGGCGAATTCACACCATTCGTGCGCACCGAAATGCTCGCTCCGCAGGCGCCGCCCGTCAGCCAACGCGGCGCGATCCGCTGGCTGCGCGAAAACCTGTTTTCGGGCCCGTTGAATACGGTGCTGACACTCTTGGGGCTGGCGGCCCTGCTATGGGTTGTATCGCATCTGGGCCCCTGGCTGTTGCATTCTGTCTGGAACGCAAATTCGCTGACCGAATGCCGCGAGATCATTGCCGCCACCTGGGGGGAGGGCGCCTCGGGCGCATGCTGGGCGATGGTGCGTGATCGCTGGCACCAATATCTGTTCGGCTTCTACCCCTCACCGCTCTATTGGCGGCCGACGCTGGCCTTTGCCCTGCTCTTTGTGGCGATTGCGCCGGTGCTTTACAGCCAACTGCCGCGCAAGCTGCTGCTCCTGACGGCGGTTTACCCGGCACTGACCTTCTGGTTGCTCTGGGGCGGGTCGATCTGGGTGCCCGTGGTGGCGATGATGGGCTTTGGCGTCTTCGCGGTGGTATTCCGCCTGGCGCAACCGCGTTTCGGCGTCCCGGTTTCGGCGGGCCTGGGGGCGGTTGCGACTTCGCTCTGGTGGATGTTTGCCCAAGCCCCGGTTGCAGCCGTTCTGCAAAGCATTGCACCGGTGACGCTGACCTCTGTGGACAGCGACCAGTTCGGGGGCTTCCTGCTTTCGGTGGTGATCGGGGTCACGGCGATTTCGGCGTCGCTTCCGATGGGCATCCTGCTGGCACTGGGGCGGAAGTCGGACATGCTGCTTGTCCGCACCCTCTCGGTCGGGTTCATCGAATTCATCCGGGGCGTGCCGCTGATCACGCTGCTTTTCACCGCGTCGCTGCTGCTGCAATACTTCCTGCCGCCGGGCAGCGATTTCGACATCATCCTGCGGGTGATCATTCTGGTGACCTTCTTCGCCGCGGCCTATATCGCCGAGGTGATCCGGGGGGGCCTCGCCGCCCTGCCCCGCGGGCAATATGAAGCCGCTGATGCGCTTGGTCTGGATTACTGGCAGGCCCAGCGGCTGATCATCATGCCGCAGGCGCTCAAGATCTCGATCCCCGGGATTGTTTCGAGCTTCATCGGCCTGTTCAAGGACACCACACTGGTGGCCTTTGTGGGGCTGAATGATCCGCTGAAGGGCATCACCCAGATCGTACGGGCCGACATCAACTGGAAGGGCATCTATTGGGAGCCCTATCTCTTTGCCGGCTCTATCTTCTTCCTCATCTGCTTCGGCATGTCGCGCTACTCCATGTGGCTCGAACGCAAGCTGAAGACCGATCATCGATAAGGAGGCCTGTCTCATGGCTGAACATGCAATCGACCGCTCGAAGATGAAGGTCTCGGACGAGGTCGCCATCCAGATCACCAATATGAACAAGTGGTATGGCCAGTTCCACGTCCTGCGCGACGTGAACATGACCGTGCAAAAGGGCGAACGCATCGTGATCTGCGGCCCCTCCGGGTCTGGGAAATCGACGCTGATCCGCTGCATCAACCGGCTGGAGGAACATCAGTCGGGGCAGATCCTAGTGGATGGCACCGAACTGACCAATGATCTGAAGAACATCGACAAGGTCCGGTCGGAAGTCGGCATGGTGTTCCAGCACTTCAACCTGTTTCCGCATCTGACGATTCTGGAAAACTGCACGCTGGCGCCAATCTGGGTGCGCAAGGTGCCGAAGAAGGAAGCGGAAGAAACCGCGATGCATTTCCTGTCAAAGGTGAAGATCCCCGATCAGGCGCATAAATACCCCGGTCAGCTCTCGGGCGGGCAGCAGCAGCGCGTGGCGATTGCGCGCTCGCTCTGCATGAAGCCGCGCATCATGCTGTTTGACGAACCGACCAGCGCGCTGGACCCCGAGATGATCAAGGAGGTGCTGGACACCATGATCAGCCTCGCGGAAGAGGGGATGACCATGCTCTGCGTCACGCATGAGATGGGCTTTGCCCAAGCGGTGGCGAACCGGGTGATCTTTATGGACAAGGGCCAGATCGTCGAACAGAACGAGCCGCGCGCCTTCTTCAACAACCCACAGTCAGAACGCACCAAGCTGTTCCTGAGCCAGATCCTCGGCCACTGAGGGCATGGAAAAGACCGGGGGGCTGCGCGCCCCCCGGACCCCTGCGGGATATTTTTTCCAAGATGAAGGGGATCAGAAGACCAGTTCGCGCGGGACGATGAAGTCATCCACGCTGCCTAGGCCCCAATCGACCTCTTCCCAGCTGTCCACGGCGAAATCAACGACAAGCGTCGCCCCCGTCGGATATTTCTGGAATTCCGGGTTCAGCGGCGCGCGGGCCACAAGCCGGTGGGCGAATTCGGAAATGCCGGGGTTATGGCCCAACATGAGCACGACATCCGCCTTGGCATGACGCAGCACGGCCAGCATGACATCTGCGCCCGCGTGGTAAAGCGCAGGTTTCAGATCGACCGCGCCATCAAAGACCAAGGCAGGGGCGATGCCGTCCCAGGTTTCCCGCGTCCGCACCGCATCGGAACAGAGCACCTGTCCCGGCACATAGCCGCGCGAGGCGAGCCAGCGGCCCAGATCCGCAGCCGCCGCGCGGCCACGTTCGTTCAGCGGGCGGTCATGGTCGGTCATCAGCGGGTCATCCCAGCTGGATTTCGCATGCCGCGTCAGGATCAGGCGTTTGGTCATGTGTGGAACTGCCCCATGTGATAGGCCGAGTGTTCCTCCAGTCTGGCATAGGAAGCCGAGACGGGGCAAGCGCGGCGCACGGCACAGCCCTGCGACATGCAAGCCGCACCTGCAGACGTATTGAGGAAATGGTGGCAGGCCGGCACGTCATAGCCCGCATCCGTCAGTGCGCCTGCCGGGCAGGCCGTGCGGCAGGGGGCGGCGCAGTTGTCACAGGGCCGGGACGGCGGGGCGGGCAGGTCAAGCGTTTCGCGCAGGGCCAGCGCGCCGCGGAACGACACCAGAAGCCCCGCGCGATCATGGATCAGAAGGCGCACCGGGCTTTCCCAGGCGCGGCCGCTGCGCAGCGCCCATTGGTAGAACGGATGCCAGGGCGGACCGCCAAAGGGAAACAGCGCCTTGGCCCCCAGATCACAGGCAAGCCGCCCGATCACCCGACGCGACCAGCGATCCATCGGATCGGGGGTGCCATCGCGCCATTCGGGCTGATCGGTGAAATGCGGCCAGAAGCCGGGCTCGGACGGGCCGAGCAGCAGCAGGGACCGGGTCTTGGGGGGCAGGCCGACCTCATCCCCGGCGGTGTTGAAACCGCCAAGGATTTCAAGGTGATGCGCCGCAGCGCGGCGGGCGATATCCGCGAGGCTCACCGACGGGTGCGGGGTTTGACCCGCGGCTCGGTCGAGCGGATCTGCGACCCGGCGCCATGATCGGTGAAAAGCTCGAGCAGTACCGCATTGGGCAGGCGGCCATCCAGAATCGTCACCGCGCGCACGCCCTGATCCAGTGCCATCAGCGCGGTTTCGGTCTTGGGGATCATCCCGCCCGCGATGACGCCATCAGCGGTCATTTGGCGGATTTCCTCGGGGGTGATCTGGGTCATCACCTCGCCCGCGGCGTTCTTCACGCCCGAGACGTCGGTTAGCAGCAGCAGGCGGTCGGCCTGCAACGCGCCTGCAATCGCGCCCGCGGCCGTATCGCCGTTCACGTTGAAGGTTTCGTTATCGGCCATGCCCGTCGCCACCGGAGCCACGACCGGGATGATGCCGGCGTTGTAAAGATCGCGCAGCACCTGCACATTCATCTCGACCGGCTTGCCGACAAAACCCAGTTCCGGATCATCGGCCACGCAGACCATCAGGTCATCATCCTTGCCGGAAATCCCCACGGCGCGGCCACCCTGATCGTTGATCGCCTGCACGATGCGCTTGTTCACAAGGCCCGAGAGGATCATCTCTACCACCTCGACCGTGGCCTTGTCGGTCACCCGTTTGCCGCGCACGAATTCCGATTTGATGCCCAGCTTGTTGAGCATGTCATTGATCATCGGCCCGCCGCCATGCACGACCACCGGGTTCACGCCGACCTGGCGCATCAGCACGATGTCGCGGGCAAATTCGGCCATCGCATCATCATCGCCCATCGCATTGCCGCCGAATTTCACGACGACAACCGCGCCGGAATAGCGCTGCATATAGGGAAGAGCCTCGGCAAGGGTCTTGGCGGTCTGGAGCGAATCCTGCATCGTCGCGGTCTGCTTTTTCATGGAAAGGGCCATCGGTTCAGGCGGGTACGGTCCTGTTGGTAGCCCCTTTGCCCCGCCCTGCCAAGGTTGCAATTCCCGTATCGCGGCTTAGGGTAGCTGCGAAATCCGGAGGTCGAGATGAGCGAACAGAAGGTCATGGTCCTGACAGGCGCAAGCCGGGGGATCGGTCATGCCACCGTCAAGCGCTTTGGCGCCGAAGGGTGGCGCGTGCTGACCTGTTCACGCCAGCCCTTCGATCCGCGCTGCCCCTGGCCGGGGGGCGAGGAGAACCATATCCAGATCGACCTGGCCAGCCCGGATGCCACCATCCGCGCCATCACCACGATCAAGGAAAAGGTCGGCGGTCGCCTGCATGCGCTGGTCAACAATGCCGGAATTTCTCCGAAAGGGCCGAATGGCGCGCGGCTGAACACGCTGGAGACGGATCTGCGGACTTGGGGGCAGGTCTTCCATGTGAACTTCTTTGCCTCGATCGTGCTGGCGCGGGGTCTGAAGGATGAACTTTCCGCAGCAGGCGGATCGGTGGTCAATGTGACCTCGATCGCGGGCAGCCGGGTGCATCCATTCGCAGGGGCCGCTTATGCCACGTCCAAGGCGGCGCTGGCCGCGCTGACGCGGGAAATGGCCCATGATTTCGGGCCTTTGGGTGTGCGGGTCAATGCCATCGCCCCGGGCGAGATCGAAACCTCGATCCTGTCGCCCGGTACGGAAAAGATTGTCGAGAAGCTGCCGATGCAGCGTCTGGGTCAGCCCAAGGAAGTGGCGGATGTGATCTGGTTCCTGTGCTCGGACCAGTCTTCCTACATCTCGGGCGCCGAGATCGAGGTGAACGGGGCGCAGCACGTCTGACGCCCCTACCCGCCCTGACGTTTGGCCCGCAGCTTGCCAAAGTAATCGACGCGCTTCTTCAGTTCGCGTTCAAAGCCACGTTCGGGCGGCGCATAGAACACCGGGCGGCGCATCCCTTCGGGAAAATAATCCTGCCCCGAAAACCCGTCTTCGGCGTCATGGTCATAGGCATAGCCCGCGCCATAGCCGATATCCTTCATCAGCCGGGTGGGCGCGTTGCGGATATGCAGGGGCGGCGGCAGGCTGCCCGTGTCACGCGCGGCTGCGCGCGCGGCCTTGTAGGCAACATAAACCCCGTTCGATTTGGGCGCGAGCGCAAGGTAAACCACCGCATTGGCCAGCGCCAATTCCCCCTCGGGGCTGCCCAGCCGTTCATAGGTTTGCCAGCTGTCGATGCAGACGGCCTGCGCCTGCGGATCGGCAAGCCCGATGTCTTCGACCGCCATGCGCGTCAGACGGCGGGCCAGAAAGCGCGGGTCTTCGCCGCCTTCGAGCATCCGGGCAAACCAGTACAGCGCCGCGTCCGGATCGCTGCCGCGGATGGATTTATGCAGCGCCGAAATCAGGTTGTAATGTTCTTCGCCCGATTTATCGTATTTCGTGGCCCGCCGCATCAAACGCTGCGAAAGCTGCGCCTTGGTCAGGGGTGCGCCCTTGTGGGCCGCGACCTGCTCGATCAGGTTCAGCGCCGCACGACCATCGCCATCCGCCATTTCCAGCAAAGTTTCGCGCGCCTCACCCACCAGCGGCAGGGCGCGGCCCAATTCGCGTTCGGCCCGTTGGGCCAGCCGTTCCAGATCGGCCAATGACAGCCGGTCAAGGACGATGACCTGCGCGCGCGACAGAAGCGCGGCGTTCAGCTCAAAGCTCGGGTTTTCGGTGGTGGCGCCGACCAGAAGGATCGTGCCATCCTCCATATGCGGCAGGAACCCGTCCTGCTGCGCCTTGTTGAAACGGTGGATCTCATCCACGAAGAGCAGCGTCCCCTGCCCGTTCGCCCGCCGGATCCGGGCCTGTTCAAAAACCTTCCGCAGTTCGGGCACGCCGGTGAAGATCGCGCTGATCTGCACGAAGGCCAGCTGGGTCTGATCGGCCAGCAGCCGGGCAATGGTCGTTTTGCCCACCCCCGGCGGACCCCACAGAATCAGCGACGACAGGCTGCCTGCCGTCAGCATCGCCCCCAGCGGGCCCTCTGCCCCAAGGGCCTGTTCCTGCCCGATGACCTCGGACAGGGATTTGGGCCGCAGGCGGTCGGCCAGGGGCCGGGGCGCCTCGGGCTGCGGACGTGCGGGGGAAGAGGGTGTATCGAACAAGTCAGACATGGTGACAGATTAGGCGCTCTGCCCCCGCGGGGGAAGGTCAGATGCGGAAGCGCAGCATCATGGGCTGACCATCGCGCAAGACCTCGACCGCCCAGCGGCGCTGCAACTGCGTGCTGGCCGCCTCCACATCGGCAGGCGTGACGATTTTCTGCCCATTGATGGCCACCAGCACATCCCCCGGACGCAGACCGACCCGCGCAGCAAGTGCATCGGCCCCCGTGACAACCACACCCTCCGAGGCGGTGTCAGGCAGGTTCATCTCGGCGCTCACCGCGGGGTTGATCCGCGACACCGACAGGCCGCGCAGCACGCTGTCGTTGCCCATGGTCCGCGGATCGCGGGCGGGGCTGTCGGGCGCGGCGACGAGGGTGGTCTTCGCCTCTCGCCGGGTGCCGTCGTGCAGATAGGTGATGCTGACCTCTTTCCCGATCCCCAGCGCCGCCAGCCTGAACATCACCTCTTGCGGGCTATCGGTCGGCGCACCATCGATGGCAAGGATCACATCGCCAACCGCCAGACCCGCGGCGCGGAAGGGGCTTTCGGGGTGCAACTGCGCCACAACCACGCCCTCCGGGCGCGGCAGGCCCATGGCCTCGGCCATGGCCGCATCCATCGCCTGCCCCTGCACACCCGCCCAAGGCCGCTGGAAGCGCGTCTCACCCGCCACAGCCTGTTCGATGAAATTCTGGACAAGGTTCGAGGGGATCGCAAAGCCGATGCCGTTCGACCCACCCCCACGCGTCAGAATCGCCGTGTTGATGCCAATCAGACGCCCGGCCACATCGACCAGCGCCCCGCCTGAATTGCCGGGGTTGATCGCCGCATCGGTCTGGATGAAATACCCATGCCCCGCCCCGATGGCGAGCGTGGAGCGCCCCAGACCCGAGATGATGCCCGAGGATACGGTCTGCCCCACACCAAACGGGTTACCGATGGCCAGCACCAGCTCCCCCACCTCGACAGCGTCGGAATTCCGCAGTGGCAGCGAGGGCAGATCCCGCGCGCCTTCCAGCTGCAAGACCGCCAGATCGGCCTCTTTGTCGGCCAAGAGAACATGGGCTTTGAATTCGCGGCGGTCCGAAAGCTCGACCCGGATTTCCGTCGCATTTCCGACGACATGGTAGTTGGACACCACGATGCCGTCCTGGCCCACAATCACCCCCGACCCGAGGGCGTTTTCCACCCGGGGGACCGACCGGCCCATGCCCTGAAAGAATTGCTCGAAGAACGGGTCGCCCGCGAAGGGGTTGACCTTTTGCTCCACCACCACGGTTGCATAGATATTCACCACCGCCGGCGCCGCCTGCCGCACCACCGGCGCGAAGCTGAGCGAGATCTGCGCTTGGTCCTGCGGGACATCCTGCGCGAAAATGGGGGTGCTGAGTGCTGCAATCAGCAGCGGCGTGCAGAAAAGGCGCGTCAGTCGGTTCATCCGGAACACCTGCATTGCTAAGGCCACCTCCGATATGGTCGGCCCGCGCGCCGGATGCAACGGACTGTGTCAACGCCTCCCGTCCGCGTGAGCGGCCGTTCCAAACAAAAAGGCCCGCCGGAGGCGGGCCTTTCCGTGCCGTTGCGGGCAAATCAGGCTTCGGAAGCCTCAGCCGCTTCGGTGCGCGCGCGGTCGGCAGCGCCCTTGGCGGAGGGATCACGATCCACGAATTCGATGATCGCCATCGGAGCCATGTCGCCATAACGGAAACCGGCTTTCAGGATGCGGACATAGCCGCCCTGACGGTTCGCATAGCGCGGGCCGAGGATAGCGAACAGACGCTCGACATGCTTGTCTTCTTTGAGCTGCGCAGCAGCCTGACGACGGGCATGCAGATCGCCGCGCTTGGCCAGCGTGATGAGCTTTTCGACGATCGGACGCAGTTCCTTCGCTTTCGGAAGGGTGGTCTTGATCTGCTCGTGCTCGATCAGAGCGCCGGACATGTTGGCGAACAGCGCCTTGCGGTGTTCGTGGGTGCGGTTCAGACGGCGGTAGCCGCGAGCGTGACGCATGATGATCTCCTAGCGTTTTGCTTTGTCTTGCAGCCCTGCGTTGGGGCCACTTCGCTGGGGCGGAATTGCCCGTTCAGGCCGATCACGATCCAAAGGACCGTTCTTTGCCCTTCTTTCCCCGCCATCGCGGGCATTTGGGGGGCGTTACCGCCCCCCGAAACCTTAGAACTGGTCTTCGAAGCGCTTGGCCAGATCTTCGATGTTTTCCGGCGGCCAATCCTCGACGTCCATGCCGAGGTGCAGGCCCATGCCCGAAAGCACTTCCTTGATCTCGTTGAGCGACTTGCGACCGAAGTTCGGGGTGCGGAGCATCTCGGCTTCGGTCTTCTGGATCAGATCGCCGATATAGACGATATTGTCATTCTTGAGGCAGTTGGCCGAACGGACCGAAAGCTCCAGCTCGTCCACTTTCTTGAGGAGGAGCGGGTTGAATTCCAGACCGGTGTCCAGTTCCTGCTTCGAAGCCGACTCCGGCTCGTCGAAGTTCACGAAGATCGCCAGCTGGTCCTGCAGAATACGGGCAGCATAGGCCACCGCGTCTTCCGGCGTCAGGGCACCATTGGTTTCGATCCGCATGGTCAGCTTGTCATAGTCGAGCACCTGACCTTCGCGGGTCGGTGTGACTTCGTAGGACACTTTCTTGACCGGCGAGAAGATCGCGTCGATGGCGATCAGGCCGATCGGCGCATCTTCCGGCTTGTTCTTGTCCGCCGCAACATAGCCTTTGCCGGTATTCACGGTCAGCTCCATGAACACGTCGGCGCCATCGTCGAGGTGGCAGATCACGTGGTCCTTGTTCAGAACCTCGATCCCGTTCGATTCCGAAATGTCACCGGCGGTGACAACGCCCGGCCCCTTGGCCGAGATCGAAAGACGCTTCGGCCCTTCGACTTCCATCTTGAGCGACACGCCCTTCAGGTTCAGGACGATGTCGGTGACATCCTCACGTACGCCTGCCACGGACGAGAATTCGTGCAGCACGTTGTCGATCTGCACCGAGGTGATGGCGCCGCCCTGAAGCGAGCTCATCAGCACGCGACGCAGCGCGTTGCCCAGCGTCAGACCAAAGCCGCGTTCCAGCGGTTCGGCGACGATGGTCGCGGTCCGTGCCGCATCCGGCCCCGGCTTGACGACCAGTTGGGTCGGCTTGATGAGTTCAGCCCAATTCTTGTGGATCATGCGATCGCCTCCATTCTTGTTCCCTGCCCATGTCCAGAAGCAGCGAACGCCCGAGGTTCAGAAATAGACAACCGGGCCGCGCATTTTCAGCGCGGCCCGATCAAAAAACATGCGTCAGACGCGGCGACGCTTGGGCGGACGGCAGCCGTTGTGGGCCAGCGGCGTCACGTCGCGGATCGAGGTGATGGTCAGGCCAACCGCAGCCAGCGCACGCAGCGCCGATTCGCGGCCCGAACCCGGACCTTGCACTTCGACTTCAACGGTCTTCATGCCATGTTCCTGCGCCTTGCGGGCAGCGTCTTCGGCGGCCATCTGGGCGGCATAGGGGGTCGACTTACGCGAACCCTTGAAGCCCATGGTGCCCGACGACGACCAGGAAATGGCATTGCCCTGAACGTCGGAGATCAGGATCTTGGTGTTGTTGAACGAGGAGTTCACATGAACGACGCCAGCGGCGATGTTCTTGCGTTCCTTACGCTTCATACGGGTCTTATCACGAGCCATTGGTCACGCCTCCCCTTACTTCTTCTTGCCGGCAATCGGCTTCGCCGGGCCCTTGCGGGTGCGGGCGTTGGTGTGGGTGCGCTGACCGCGAACCGGCAGGTTCCGGCGGTGACGCAGGCCGCGATAGCAGCCGAGGTCCATCAGACGCTTGATGTTCATCGACACTTCGCGACGCAGGTCGCCTTCAACGGTGAAGTTGGCGTCGATATATTCGCGAATGGCCAGCACTTCGGCGTCCGAAAGCTGGTTCACGCGACGGGCGCGATCGATGTTCAGGGCTTCGCAGACCTGCTCGGCGAAAAAGGCGCCGATGCCATGAATGTACTGGAGCGCGATCGGAACCCGTTTCGCGGTCGGGATGTTGACGCCAGCAATACGTGCCACGCGTATCTTCCTTCATGTTGCGGTTCCGTAATGCCAGAACCTTTTTTCACAACCCCGGAGCGGCGCGAGAATGCATTAAACGCCGACCGGATCGAACGCCGGACCCGAATCACATCCGATAGGATGAAACACAAAAGCCACGGACGATTCCCATACGGGACGCCGTGGCTTAGGGGGTTTTGATGCGCGCGTCAAGGGCGGCGCACCAAACTTCATTTCTTGTCAAGAACTTTCGCAACGGCGGCGGCAACGGCCTCCATCTCGGCCAGACCATCGACCGAGGCGAGCTTGCCCCTGGCATAGTAATAGCCAATCAGCGGCGAGGTCTTCTTGTAATACTCCATCAGGCGATGCTTGAGGCTGTCCTCATTGTCATCGGCCCGGCGGACCATCTGGGTGCTGCCACAGACATCGCAGGTGCCCGCAACCTTGGTGGGCTTGGTCACGTCATGATAGACAGCGCCACAGCCGCCGCAGGTAAAGCGCCCGGTGATCCGTGCGACCAGGGCCGCATCGTCCACCTGCATCTCGATCACGGCATCCAGGCTCTGCCCGGTCTTTTCCAACAGCGCGCCAAGCGCATCCGCCTGCTTCAGCGTGCGGGGGAAGCCGTCAAAGATGAAGCCTCCACCCGCATTGCCGGTGATCTTTTCCTCGATCAGGCCGATGACGATCTCGTCGGTGACGAGCCCGCCCTTGTCCATGACCTCGGCGACCTTCTTGCCCATCTCGGTGCCAGAGCTGCGCGCCTCGCGCAGCATGTCACCCGTGGAAAGCTGCACCATGTTCCGTTCGTCCACCAGCCGCTTGGCCTGCGTGCCCTTGCCCGCGCCGGGCGGTCCGAGGAGGATGATATTGACCATGATGCTCTCTTCCCTTGTCTTTTAGCGGCGCGTGGGCGCCTTGTTGCCGCTGCGCTTCTTGCCGCGCAGCTGCGATTTTTCGATCAGACCTTCATACTGGTGGGCCAGCAGATGGGACTGGATCTGGTTGATGGTGTCCATCGTGACCGACACCACGATAAGCACCGACGTGCCGCCGAAGTAGAAGGGAATGGACAGCTGACTGCGGATGATCTCGGGCAGGAGGCAGACGAAAGCCAGATAGGCCGCGCCCAGAACGAGGATCCGGTTCACCACATATTCGAAATATTCTTCGGTCTTTTTGCCAGGCCGGATGCCCGGAATGAACCCACCCTGATTCTTCAGGTTTTCAGCAACCTCATCCACCTTGAAGGCAACGTTATGGGTGTAGAAGTAGGCAAAAAACACGATCATCGACACGAAGAACAACAGATAGAGCGGCTGCCCCGGCCCGAAATAGGCCAGAATCGTCGACATCACCGGCCCGGTCTGCGTATGCGAGAAGGCGGCGATGGTCGTCGGCAGCAGCAGCAGCGACGAGGCGAAGATCGCCGGGATCACGCCCGCGGGGTTCACCTTGATCGGCAGATGGCTAGACCCGCCGTCATAGATCTTCATGCCGACCTGACGCCGGGGATACTGGATGTGGATCTTGCGCAGCGCACGTTCGAGGAACACCACGAAGGCAATGACCGCAACCACCATGATCATCACACCGACGATGACCGGCCAGCTGACCGCACCCGACCGACCCTGGCTCAGGAACTGCGCCAAAGCTGCCGGAATTTCCGCCACGATGCCCACGAAGATGATGAGCGAAGTGCCATTTCCGATGCCGCGGGCGGTAATCTGTTCGCCAAGCCACATCAGGAACATGGTCCCGCCGACCAGCGTGATGACCACCGAAGCGCGGAAGAACATGCCCGGCTCATGCGCGAGGTTCCCGGCCTCCAGGCTCACCGCGATGCCCCAGGCCTGGAAGAGAGCCAGCGCCACCGTGCCGTAGCGGGTGTACTGGTTCATCTTCTTGCGGCCCTGCTCGCCCTCTTTCTTCAGCTGTTCCAGCGAAGGGACCATCGACGCCAGAAGCTGCACGATGATCGAGGCCGAGATATAGGGCATGATGCCAAGCGCGAAGATCCCCATGCGGCTGATCGCGCCGCCGGTGAACATGTTCAGGATGCCGCCCAGACCGGCCGAGACATCCGACATGAAATTGCGCAGCGCCGCCCCGTCGATCCCCGGAACCGGGATATAGGTGCCCAAGCGGTAAACGATCAGCAGACCGATCGTAAAGAAGATGCGTTGGCGAAGGTCACTCGCCTTGCCAAGGGCGCCCCAGCTGAGGTTCGCCGCCATTTGCTCTGCAGCAGATGCCATGCCCGTGCTCTTTCATGAGAGCGCCGCCGAACCGGTTTTCCGGTCGGCGGCGCGGGAAAACTTGAGCTTGATGTAAGCGGTCTTGCGACCGCTCACAACATTATTCCGCAGCCGCTTGCGCGACGGTGAGCGAGCCACCGGCAGCCGCCACAGCGTCAACGGCAGCTTGCGAAGCGCCGGTCACGGTGATGACCAGTTTCGAGGTCACGGCACCCTTGGCCAGCACGCGCACGCCATCGCGCTTGTACTTGGTCACACCGGCCGCAACCAGCGCGTCCTCGGTGATTTCGGCCGCATTCAGCTTGCCGGCCGCGACGAATTTCTCGATCAGGCCCAGGTTGATGACCGCGTATTCCTTGGCGTTCGGCTTGTTGAAGCCACGCTTCGGCAGACGACGGTAGAGGGGCATCTGGCCGCCTTCATAGCCACCCAGAGCCACGCCCGAGCGGGACTTCTGACCCTTGATACCACGGCCGGCGGTTTTACCCTTGCCCGAGCCCGGACCACGCGCCACGCGCTTCTGCTTGCGGGCTGCGCCTTCGTTGTCACGGAGTTCATTCAGTTTCATGTCGCACTCTCCTTGGCCGGAACTGCCCTACCTGCGACGGATGGGGCAAACACGGCATTTTTCTTGGATTCTGGCAATCGCGGTGGATTCCACGCCCGCCTAATAAAAGCAAAAGACGCGCGGTGCAACCCGCGCGTCTCTGCAGCAGGACGAAACCGCCCTACCTTATTCGCTGCAATCAGCCGCGCTCTTCGATGATCTTCACAAGATGCGAGATCTTGTTGACCATGCCGCGAACCGAAGGGGTATCTTCCAGTTCACGGGTGCGGTGCATCTTGTTCAGGCCCAGACCTTTGAGGGTCGCGGTCTGAATGGCGGGGCGGCGCGCGGCCGAGGCCACTTGCTGCACGACGATGGTTTTTTTAGCCATGTCCTAACTCCTTACGCCTCGACCGCTTCGCCTTCGGGCTTCTTCAGGATCTCGGCGACCTTCTTGCCGCGACGCTGCGCGACTTGACGGGGCGAGGATTCCTGCTTCAGACCGTCGATGGTCGCGCGGATCATGTTGTAGGGGTTCTGCGAGCCGAGCGATTTCGCCACGACGTCCTGCAGGCCCAGCATTTCGAACACGGCGCGCATCGGACCACCGGCGATGATACCGGTCCCCGGAACGGCCGCACGCATTACGACACGACCGGCGCCGTGGCGGCCTTCCATGTCATGGTGCAGGGTGCGGGCGTCTTTCAGCGGCACACGGACGAGCGAGCGCTTGGCCTGTTCAGTGGCCTTGCGGATCGCTTCCGGCACTTCTTTCGCCTTGCCTTTGCCGAAGCCGACACGACCGCGCTGATCGCCGACCACCACGAGAGCGGCAAAGCCAAAGCGCTTGCCCCCTTTCACGGTTTTCGACACGCGGTTGATCGCTACCAGACGGTCAGCGAATTCCGGAGTTTCCTCACGGGCATCGTTCCGACGATCTTCACGACGGCCTTCGCGACGGTTTTCACGTTCTGCCATTTTTCAACTCCTCAGAACTTCAGGCCGCCTTCACGGGCAGCGTCGGCCAGAGCCTTGATCTTCCCGTGAAAGAGGAAACCACCGCGGTCGAAGTAGCACTCTTCGACACCGGCCGCTTTCGCACGCTCGGCAATCGTGGCGCCCACTTTGGTAGCGGCTTCCACGTTGTTCTTGCCGACGAAGCCCAGCTCTTTCTCCAGGGTGGAGGCCGAGGCAAGCGTCACGCCGCGCACGTCGTCGATCAGCTGAACGCTGATGTTCTTGCTGGAGCGGTGGACCGACAGACGCGCACGCCCGTTGGCCATCGCCTTGATTTTGTTCCGGACGCGCAGGCGGCGCTTGAGGAACAGCTCTCTCTTGTTGTTCGCCATCTTCGCAGTCCTTACTTCTTCTTGCCTTCCTTGCGGAAGACGAACTCGTCCTTGTACCGGATCCCCTTGCCTTTGTAGGGCTCAGGACGTTTCCAGTCGCGGATGTTCGCAGCCACCTGACCAACGAGCTGTTGATCGATGCCTTCCACAACGATTTCGGTCTGTTTCGGAGCCGTCACGGTGACGCCAGCCGGAACTTCGAAGTTCACTTCGTGCGAATAGCCGAGCGACAGTTTCAGGACGTTGCCGGTCATCGCGGCGCGGTAACCCACGCCCTGGATTTCCAGCTCTTTCTTGAAACCGGTGGTCACGCCCACGGCCAGGTTTTCAACCATGGACCGGACCATGCCCCACTGCTGACGCGCACGCTTCGAGGTGCCACGCGGAGTGACGACGATTGCACCGTCGTTCAGCGCCACGCTGACGTCGTCGGTCGCGGTGAAGCTGCGGGTCCCTTTCGGGCCCTTCACTTCGACGGTCTGACCGTTGACGGTAGCCGAAACGCCATTCGGCAGAGCGACGGGTTTTTTGCCAATACGAGACATCTAACCCTCCTCAGAACACGGTGCAGAGCACTTCACCGCCGACGTTGGCGGAGCGTGCAGCTGCATCGGACATCACGCCTTTCGGCGTGGAGACGATCGAAACGCCAAGACCATTGCGGACGGACGGAATGTCCTTCACGCCCATATACACACGGCGGCCGGGTTTCGAGACGCGTTTCAGTTCGCGGATGACGGGCTCGCCTTCAAAGTACTTCAGCGAGATCACCAGCTCACCCTGACCATTGTCGGTCGAGGCGCGCTCGTAGCCACGGATGTAGCCTTCGTCAGCCAGAACATCGAGCACCCAGGCGCGCAGCTTCGAGGCGGGGGTCGACACGGTCGACTTGCCACGCTGCTGTGCGTTGCGGATGCGGGTGAGCATATCGCCGAGAGGATCGTTCATCGACATGTGCGTTCCTCCTTACCAGCTCGACTTCACCATGCCCGGGATCTGGCCGAACGAGGCCAGTTCACGCAGCATGATACGCGACAGTTTGAGCTTACGGTAATAAGCGTGCGGACGGCCGGTCAGCTGGCAGCGGTTGTGCAGCCGGGTCGCGGACGAGTTGCGGGGCAGTTGTGCCAGCTTCTGGGCAGCTTGGAAGCGCTCAGCGACGGGCAGGTCCTGGTTCGAGATGATCTCTTTGAGAGCAGCGCGCTTGGTGGCGTAGACGTCCACCAGATGCTGACGCTTCTTCTCGCGTTCGATCATGGATTTTTTGGCCATAATGTCTTTCCTCGCGCGATCAGCTGGAGAACGGCATGTTGAAGTGCTTCAGCAGCGACTTCGCTTCAGCGTCCGTCTTGGCGGTGGTGCAGATGATGATGTCCATGCCGAGAACGTCGTCGATTTTGTCGAAATCGATCTCGGGGAACACGATCTGCTCCTTGAGCCCCATGGCGTAGTTGCCACGGCCGTCAAACGAATTGCCCTTCACGCCGCGGAAGTCGCGGACGCGCGGCAGGGCCACGTTGACGAGACGGTCGAGGAATTCGTACATGCGGTCGCCGCGGAGGGTGACCTTGCAGCCGAGCGGCATTTCTTCACGAACGCGGAAGCCGGCGATCGACTTCTTGGCGTGGGTGATGACAGCCTTCTGACCCGCGATGGCGGTCAGCTGCTCGGCAGCTGCTTTCACCTTCTTGGTGTCTTTCACGGCTTCGCCGACGCCCATGTTCAGGACGATCTTGTCCAGACGCGGGATCTGCATATCGTTCTTGTAGCCAAACTCTTCTTTGAGCGCGGCGCGGATGGTGGCCTTGAAGGCGGCCTTCAGACGCGGGGTGTAGGTCGCAGCGTCAAGCATCAGATCACGTCCCCCGTGGTCTTGGCATAACGGACCTTCTGGTCGCCTTCCATGCGGAAGCCAACGCGGGTCGGTTTGCCGTTCTTGTCAACGATCGCGAGGTTCGACAGGTCGATCGGCATGGCTTTCGCGATGCGGCCGCCCTGCGAGGCTTGCGACTGCTTGGTGTGGCGGATGGCAATGTTCACGCCCTCGACAACGGCTTTGTTTGCCGACGGGTTCACCGAGGTGATCTCACCCTGCTTGCCCTTGTCCTTGCCGGTGAGCACGACGACTTTGTCGCCCTTTTTCAGCTTCGCAGCCATATCACAGCACCTCCGGCGCCAGCGAGATGATCTTCATGAAGTTCTTCGCACGCAGCTCGCGCACGACCGGCCCGAAGATACGGGTGCCAACCGGTTCGCCCTGGTTGTTCAGGATGACGGCGGCGTTACGGTCGAAACGGATCGAGGTGCCGTCTTCACGACGCACTTCTTTCGCGGTGCGAACGACGACGGCCTTGCGGACGTCACCTTTCTTCACGCGACCTTTCGGAATCGCTTCCTTGACCGACACCACGATGATGTCGCCCACGGATGCGTAGCGGCGGTGCGAACCGCCCAGAACCTTGATGCACTGCACCCGGCGAGCGCCGGAGTTGTCAGCAACATCCAGATTGGTCTGCATCTGGATCATTTGGTTTCTCCCGACCTTTGAGACCGCTAATCCGTCACGGCCCCAGGGTTTCGTTCAAGGCTGAACGATGGGCCGAGGCTTACGCCTCGACGACCACCGTCCAACGTTTGGTCTTCGAGATCGGCGCACATTCTTCAATGCGAACCACGTCACCGACCTTGAACTTGTTTTCCGCATCGTGAGCGCGATATTTCTTCGACTTACGAACGGTCTTTTGCAGCAGCGGGTGCTTGAAACGGCGCTCAACGAGAACGGTGATCGTCTGCTCGTTCTTGTCCGAGGTCACGACACCCTGCAGGATACGCTTCGGCATGTGTCTACTCCTCAGTTCGCCGCCGCAACTGCGGCTTTCTGGTTCAGAACCGTCTTCACGCGGGCCACTTCCTTGCGGACAGCGCGCATACGGGCGGTGTTTTCAAGCTGGCCGGTCGCTTGCTGGAAGCGCAGATTGAACGCTTCCTTTTTGAGTGCCACGAGCTGCTCACGGAGCTGCTCGGGCGACTTGGCCTGAAGTTCCTTGGCGGTCATGCGCCTTTTCCTTTTGACAATCGCCAGACGGCCCCTCTGAAACAGGGTGACCGTACACCTGGCGGATCAATGACGAACCAACGAATCCGAGTCACCTCGGATCCGCAGATGCGCCCGTGTACGGGTCTCGGGCCATAAACGCAAGGGAAAGTTTGGTGCGGGCGGGAAAGGCAGCCCACGCAGCGGGCGTCGCGAAAGCTGCATCGCCCTGATGCGTTTCGGTTTAGCATGGGGTCAGGACGTGATTCAACTGTTCGGAGTATGCCGCTTGAAAGCCCTGTTCCTCGCCCTGCCCCTGCTGACGACCGCGACCCTGACCCTCGCCCAAGATGCCATGCCCTGGGAGGAGAACGGCACCTTCCCCGCCTATAGCACCACTGCCGAAGCCGTGACCGGCGACATTACACTGCGCGGCGGCGAAGTGAACAAGATCCTCACCACCGCGGGCGGTGCCGAAATCCCGCTGATCTATGTCGAGGACAGCAGCTCGGCCTGGAACCTCGGCGACCCCGAGGTCTGGTCCGGCGGCATCTTCGCCGTGGCCGAAGACCCGGGTGAGCTGGAGAATGGCAATTACCTCTGCGGCGCGGATTGGGAGGCGACCTTCGTCGTCTTCACCCCCATCGAATTGCCGGGCATGGACCCAATCCTGCAAATGGCAGTCTTTGGCGGCGATCAGCCCGAGAATATCGACGACCCCGATCTTTGCGGCACCTATAATTACGTCATCGAATAGCCAAACAAAAAGCCCCCGCCGTTTCCGGCGGGGGCCTGATCCTGAACGGCTTGCGCCGACGGGATTACCAGTCTTCGCGGGCGACCACGCGGGTCGTGACCGGAAGCTTCATCGCACCCAGGCGCAGGGCTTCACGCGCGATCGTTTCGGCAACGCCGTCGATCTCGAACATGATGCGGCCCGGCTTCACCTTGCACGCCCAGTAATCGACCGAACCCTTACCTTTGCCCATACGGACTTCGGTAGGTTTCGACGAAACCGGAACATCCGGGAACACGCGGATCCAGACCCGGCCCTGACGCTTCATGTGACGGGTGATCGCACGACGCGCGGCTTCGATCTGACGCGCGGTGACGCGCTCAGGCTCGGTCGCCTTCAGGGCAAAGGACCCGAAGTTCAGGGCGAAACCGCCCTTGGCTTCGCCGTGGATCCGGCCCTTGTGCTGTTTGCGGAACTTCGTCCGTTTCGGTTGCAGCATCTTTCTCTACTCCCTTAGGCGCGTTCGCGCTCGCGGCGCGGACCGCGCGGGGCGGGGCCGTCCTGGGCTTCGGTCAGACGACGGTCATGCGCCTGCGGATCGTGCTCAAGGATTTCGCCTTTGAAGATCCAGACCTTCACGCCAATGATCCCGTAGGGGGTCTTGGCTTCGGACAGGGCATAGTCGATGTCGGCGCGCAGGGTGTGCAGCGGCACGCGACCTTCGCGGTACCACTCGGTCCGGGCGATCTCGGCACCGCCAAGGCGGCCCGAAACGTTCACGCGGATCCCCAGTGCGCCCATGCGCATCGCGTTCTGCACGCCGCGCTTCATGGCGCGACGGAACGAAACGCGACGTTCCATCTGCTGGGCGATCGACTCGGCAACGAGCTGAGCGTCCAGTTCCGGCTTGCGCACTTCGACGATGTTCAGGTGCAGTTCCGAAGCGGTGAACTTCGACAGCTTCTTGCGAAGCCCTTCGATGTCAGCGCCCTTCTTGCCGATGATCACGCCCGGACGTGCGGTGTGAATGGTCACACGGCACTTTTTGTGCGGACGTTCGATGATCACCTTAGACACGCCGGCCTGCTTGCATTCCTCATGGATGAAGTCACGCATCTTGAGGTCTTCAAGCAGCAGGTTGCCGTAGTCTTTCGAGTCGGCGAACCAGCGGCTGTCCCAGGTCCGGTTGACCTGGAGGCGCATCCCGATGGGGTTTACTTTCTGACCCATTACGCAGTCTCCCCTTTCTGACGCACCTTGATGGTGATTTCCGAGAACGGCTTCATGATCTTGCCGAACCGGCCACGCGCACGCGGACGGCCACGTTTCATCACCAGGTTCTTGCCGCAGTAGGCTTCGGCAACCACCAGCTCGTCAACGTCGAGGCCGTGGTTGTTTTCAGCGTTGGCAATGGCCGACTGCAGGCACTTCAGCACGTCCTGAGCAATCCGCTTTTTCGAGAAGGTGAGGTCGGCAATCGCCTTGTCCACCTTCTTGCCGCGGATCAGACCAGCAACGAGGTTCAGCTTCTGCGGCGAGGTCCGAAGCATCTTCGCTTTCGCGAAGGCCTCATTCTCCGCCACGCGGCGCGGATTCTTTTCCTTACCCATGGCGATTACTTCCTCTTGGCTTTCTTGTCGGCGGCGTGACCATAGTAGGTCCGGGTCGGCGAATATTCACCGAACTTCTGGCCGATCATTTCTTCGGTCACAGCAACCGGGATGTGCTTCTTGCCGTTGTAGACGGCGAAGGTCAGCCCGACGAACTGCGGCAGGATGGTGGAACGACGCGACCAGATCTTGATGACCTCGGCCTTGCCGGATTCGCGCGCTTTTTCTGCTTTCTTCAGCAGATAGGCGTCGACGAAGGGGCCTTTCCAAATAGAACGCGACATGGATTAACGCCCCTTCTTCGCATTGCGCGACCGGACAATGTACTTGTCGGTCTGCTTGTTCTTGCGGGTCTTGTTACCCTTGGTGCCCTTGCCCCACGGCGTAACCGGGTGACGGCCACCAGAGGTCCGGCCCTCACCACCACCATGCGGGTGGTCGATCGGGTTCATCGCGACACCGCGAACGGTCGGACGCACGCCTTTGTGGCGCATACGACCGGCCTTACCGAAGTTCTGGTTCGAGTTGTCGGGGTTCGACACGGCACCAACGGTGGCCATGCATTCCTGACGGACCATGCGGAGTTCGCCCGAGGACAGGCGGATCTGCGCGTAGCCACCGTCACGCCCGACGAACTGGGCATAGGTGCCAGCAGCGCGGGCCAGCTGGCCGCCCTTGCCGGGCTTCAGCTCGACGTTGTGAACGATGGTACCGATCGGCATGCCCGAGAAAGGCATCGCGTTACCGGGCTTCACGTCGGTCTTGGCGCCAGCGACAACAGTGTCGCCCACGGCGAGACGCTGCGGCGCCAGGATATAGGCAAGCTCGCCATCGTTGTATTTCACGAGGGCGATGAAGGCGGTGCGGTTCGGATCGTATTCAATCCGCTCGACGACCGCCGGAACGTCGAACTTGCGACGCTTGAAATCCACAACGCGGTAGAGACGCTTCGCGCCGCCACCCTTGTGCCACATCGTGACGCGTCCGGTGTTGTTGCGGCCACCCGTCTTGGTCAGACCCTCGGTGAGGGCTTTGACCGGACGACCTTTGAACAGCTCCGAACGGTCGATCAGAACCAGCCCACGCTGGCCAGGCGTCGTCGGTTTATACGACTTAAGTGCCATGCTTTCTGTCTTCCGTTAGCTAGCGCATGACGCCCCCGAAGGATCGTCCTCGCGCGGTTGTAGGGCTCCGAAGATCCCCGGTGACTTCGTGGGGTACCTTGCGGCCCTGTCCACGAAAAATCCTCGGCCCCGGAAAGTCCGGGGCCGAGAGATTCGTGCGGCTTCTATCAGAGGCCCGAGGCCACGTCGATAGTGTTCCCCTCTTCGAGGATCACATAAGCCTTTTTCTTGTCGCTGCGTTCGCCGGGACGGCCACGGAAACGCTTGACCTTGCCCTTCGACACAACGGTGTTCACGGCCTTGACCTTCACACCAAAGACAGCCTCGACGGCTTCCTTGATCTGCGGCTTGGTCGCGTCCATCGCCACCTGGAAGGTCACCGCATTCGAGGCTTCCGCCGCGAGGGTGGTCTTTTCGGTGATCAGGGGCTTCTTGATCAGGTCGTAGTGTTCGGGTTTCGCGCTCATTTCAGGCGAGCCTCCAGAGCTTCGACACCCGCCTTCGTGATCACGAGCTGATCGCGCTTCAGGATGTCATAGACGTTGGCACCGATCGACGGCAGCACATCGATGGTCTCGATGTTGCGGGCGGCCTTCACGAAGTTCTCGTTCAGGTCGGCGCCGTCGATGATGAGGACGCGCTTCCAGCCCAGTTCCTTCGCGACCTTGGCCAGCTGAGCGGTCTTGGCTTCGGCCAGGGCGGCCGTGTCCAGAATGATCAGCTCGCCCGCTTTCGCCTTGGCCGACAGCGCATGGCGCAGGCCGAGGGCGCGGAACTTCTTGGGCAGGTCATGGGCGTGCGACCGCGGGGTCGGGCCCTTGTAGACGCCACCGTGACGGAAGATCGGCGCCTTCTTGGAACCGTGACGTGCGCCACCGGTGCCCTTCTGGCGGTAGATCTTCTTGGTCGAATAGCTCACGTCCGACTTGCCGAGCACCGAGTGGGTGCCAGCCTGGGCCTTCGCGCGCTGCCAGCGGACAACACGGTGAAGGATGTCGGCGCGCGGCTCGAGGCCGAACAGCGCTTCGTCCAGATCGATGGAACCGGCATTGCCGCCGTCCAGCTTGATCACATCAAGTTTCATGCTTCACCCCCTTCGGCGGCTTCAGCAGCCGGCGCAGCCGAACGAACAGCGGCAGGCAGCGGCAGACCAGCCGGAGCGGCTTTCTTCACCGCGTCCTTGATGGTGACCCAGCCACCCTTGGAACCGGGCACGGCGCCCTTCACCAGGATCAGGCCACGGTCGGCGTCGGTCTTGACGACCTGCAGGTTCTGCGTGGTCACACGCACGGCACCCAGATGGCCAGCCATCTTCTTGCCCTTGAACACCTTGCCGGGGTCCTGGCACTGGCCGGTCGAACCGTGCGAACGGTGCGAGATCGACACACCGTGCGAGGCGCGCAGACCACCGAAGTTGTGACGCTTCATCGCACCGGCAAAACCTTTACCGATCGAGGTCCCGGCGATGTCAACGAATTGACCCGCGAGGTAGTGGTCGGCGGTGATTTCAGCGCCCACGTCGATCAGGTTTTCAGCCGAAACGCGGAACTCGGCCACTTTGCGCTTCGGCGCCACATTCGCTTTCGCGAAATGGCCACGCTGCGCGGCGGTCGTGTTCTTGGCCTTGGCCGAACCGGCACCCAGCTGAACGGCGGTGTAGCCGTCTTTGTCGGCGGTGCGCTGAGCAACCACCTGCAGGGCGTCGAGTTGGAGGACGGTCACAGGAACCTGCTTGCCGTCTTCGAGGAACAGCCGGGTCATGCCCAGCTTCTTGGCGATAACACCAGAACGCATTGGTTTCGCCTCCCCTTACACTTTGATCTCGACGTCCACGCCAGCGGCGAGGTCGAGCTTCATCAGCGCGTCCACGGTCTGGGGGGTCGGATCCACGATGTCGAGAAGACGCTTGTGCGTACGGATTTCCCACTGGTCGCGCGACTTCTTGTCGATGTGCGGACCACGGAGAACCGTGAATTTCTCGATCTTGTTCGGCAGCGGGATCGGGCCGCGCACTTGCGCGCCGGTCCGCTTGGCCGTGTTCACGATTTCCTGCGTCGAGGCATCCAGGACGCGGAAATCGAAGGCTTTGAGCCTGATGCGGATGGTCTGTGACATATGTGCCCCTTGGGCTCGGCGGGAAGCTTCGGGCCGGCGGACCGCCCCCAAACCCCTCTTCCGTAGGTTTCTTGCATAGGGATGAAACAAACGAGTCGGCCCCGAAGGGCCGACCCGTCCAGATCACCACGGGCCTTTAGACGCAGCGGGCCAACAAAGCAAGGCAGAATCGCGAAGCTTGGTGTTTTCTCGCCCAATTGCGCCGGCCCACAGAAAAAGGCCGCCCTTATGGGGCGGCCTTTCCGTCGTCAGTGGGACGAGCCGTTGCGGGCGCGTCTCGGGATCATCACTCGATGATCTTCGACACGACGCCGGCGCCGACGGTGCGGCCGCCTTCACGGATGGCGAAGCGCAGCTTCTCTTCCATCGCGATCGGGGCGATCAGCTCGACGTTGAACTTCAGGTTGTCGCCCGGCATCACCATCTCGGTGCCTTCCGGCAGCTGCACGGTCCCGGTCACGTCGGTCGTCCGGAAGTAGAACTGCGGACGGTAGTTCGCGAAGAACGGGGTGTGACGGCCGCCTTCTTCCTTGGTCAGGATGTAGGCTTCGGCTTCGAACTTGGTGTGCGGCTTCACCGAGCCGGGCTTGCACAGCACTTGGCCGCGCTCGATGCCTTCACGGTCCACACCGCGCAGCAGCAGGCCGACGTTGTCGCCAGCTTCGCCCTGGTCGAGCAGCTTGCGGAACATCTCGACGCCGGTGCAGACGGTCTTCTTGGAAGCGCGGATCCCCACGATTTCAAGTTCTTCGCCAACCTTCACAACGCCACGCTCGATACGGCCGGTGGCCACGGTGCCACGACCCGAGATCGAGAACACGTCTTCGACCGGCATCAGGAACGGCTGGTCAACAGCGCGCGCCGGGGTCGGGATGTATTCGTCAACCGCAGCGATGAGAGCGCGGATCGCGTCTTCGCCGATGGCCTTCTCGGTGCCGTTCATCGCGTGCAGAGCCGAACCCTTGATGATCGGGATATCGTCGCCGGGGTAGTCATAGGACGACAGCAGTTCGCGGATTTCCATTTCCACGAGCTCGAGCAGTTCCGGGTCATCGACCTGGTCCACCTTGTTCATGAACACGACCATGTAGGGGATACCCACCTGGCGGCCGAGCAGGATGTGCTCGCGCGTCTGCGGCATCGGGCCGTCAGCGGCCGAACACACCAGGATCGCGCCGTCCATCTGCGCCGCACCGGTGATCATGTTCTTCACATAGTCAGCGTGGCCGGGGCAGTCGACGTGCGCGTAGTGACGCGACTCCGACTCGTATTCCACGTGGGCGGTCGAGATCGTGATGCCACGAGCGCGCTCTTCCGGGGCGCCGTCGATCTGGTCATAGGCGCGGAATTCACCAAAATACTTGGTGATCGCTGCCGTCAGCGTCGTCTTGCCGTGGTCAACGTGGCCGATCGTGCCGATGTTGACGTGCGGTTTCGTCCGTTCAAACTTTGCCTTTGCCATGGGGGCAAACTCCTCAATGCGTTGCGATGTGGTGGGCGCAGGCCCACCCTACGGGGTGGTAGGGCGGGGTTTCCCCCGCCACACCGATCAGGCGTATTTCTTCTGGATCTCTTGCGAGATGTTTTCCGGCACGGCGTCGTAATGGTCGAACAGCATCGTGAACACCGCGCGGCCCGAGGACATCGAGCGAAGGTTGTTGATGTAGCCGAACATGTTCGCCAGCGGCACCATCGCGTTGATCACGTTGGCGTTGCCGCGGGTGTCTTGACCCTGCACCATGCCCCGACGCGAGGTCAGGTCGCCGATGATGGAACCGGTGTATTCTTCCGGCGTCACCACTTCGACTTTCATGATGGGCTCGAGCAGCTTCGCGCCGGCCTTCTTCAGACCTTCACGCATGGCAGCGCGCGAGGCGATTTCGAAGGCCAGAACAGACGAGTCGACGTCGTGGAACGCGCCATCCACCAGAGCGACCTTGAAGTCGATCACGGGGAAGCCAGCCAGCGGGCCCGAGTCCATGACGGACTTGATGCCCTTTTCGACGCCGGGGATGTATTCCTTCGGCACCGCACCGCCCACGATCTTCGATTCGAACGAATAACCTTCGCCCGGCTCGGTCGGGGTGATCTGCAGCTTCACGCGCGCGAACTGACCGGTACCACCGGTCTGTTTCTTGTGCGTGTAGTCGATTTCGTAAGCCGACGAGATCGTTTCACGATAGGCCACCTGCGGCGCACCGATATTCGCCTCGACCTTGAACTCGCGACGCATACGGTCGACGAGGATGTCGAGGTGAAGTTCGCCCATGCCCTTCATGATGGTCTGGCCGGATTCGAAGTTCGTCTCGACGCGGAACGACGGGTCTTCAGCAGCCAGGCGAGCGAGGGCGATGCCCATCTTCTCCTGGTCGGCCTTCGACTTCGGTTCCACGGCGATCTCGATAACCGGCTCCGGGAAGGTCATGGTTTCGAGAACCAGCGGCTTGGCCGGATCGCAGAGGGTGTCACCGGTGGTGGTCTCTTTCAGACCGGCCAGCGCGATGATGTCGCCTGCGAAGGCTTCTTCGATTTCTTCGCGGTTGATGGCGTGCATCATCATCATGCGGCCGACGCGCTCACGCTTGCCTTTGGTCGCGTTCAGCATCTGGTCGCCTTTTTTCAGGACGCCAGAATAGATGCGGGTAAAGGTCAGCGAGCCCACGAAGGGGTCGTTCATGATCTTGAACGCCAGAGCCGAGAAGGGATCCGCGTCATCGGGCTTGCGCTCGATGTTGCGGGTCTCGGTCTCGTCGCCCGGGGCATAGCCCAGGTAGGGCGGGATATCGAGCGGCGAAGGCAGGTAGTCGATCACCGAGTTCAGAACCGGCTGCACGCCCTTGTTCTTGAACGCGGAACCGGCGGTGACCGGCACGAAGGACATCGACAGGCAGCCCTTGCGGATCAGCTTGCGCAGTTCCTCTTCCGAAGGCTCGGTCCCTTCGAGATAGGCTTCCATCGCAGCGTCATCCTGCTCGACAGCCAGTTCGACCAGCTTGGCGCGCCATTCGTCAGCCTGATCCTTCAGGCCGTCGCGGATGTCCTGGATGATCCACGAGGCCCCCAGGTCTTCGCCCTGGTAGACCCATTCCTTCATGGTGACGAGGTCAATGATGCCTTCCAGCTTGTCCTCGGCGCCGATCGGCAGGGCGATCGGAGCAGGGGTCGCACCGGTGCGATCCTTGATCATGTCAACGCATTTGAAGAAGTCGGCGCCGATCTTGTCCATCTTGTTGACGAACACGATGCGCGGCACCTTGTAGCGGTCAGCCTGACGCCACACGGTTTCGGTTTGCGGCTCGACACCGGCGTTGGCGTCGAGAAGGCAGACCGCCCCGTCGAGAACGGCGAGCGAACGTTCCACCTCGATGGTGAAGTCCACGTGGCCGGGGGTGTCGATGATGTTGAAGCGATGCTTCGGGCTTTCAGCCGTCGAACCGTCGGTGGTGCGTTCCCAGAAGGTGGTCGTCGCAGCCGAGGTGATGGTGATCCCGCGCTCTTGCTCCTGCTCCATCCAGTCCATCGTGGCGGCGCCGTCATGGACTTCGCCGATCTTGTGGGACTTGCCGGTGTAGTACAGGATGCGCTCGGTCGTCGTGGTTTTACCCGCGTCGATGTGCGCCATGATCCCGAAGTTGCGGTAGAGGTGGAGCGGATACTCGCGTGCCATGTGACCCTCTTACCAGCGGTAATGGCTGAACGCTTTGTTCGCGTCGGCCATCTTGTGGGTGTCTTCGCGCTTCTTCACGGCGGTGCCGCGGTTGTTCACCGCGTCGGCCAGCTCGGCGGCGAGACGTTCTTCCATGGTATTCTCGTTGCGCTTGCGGGCAGCGGTGATGACCCAGCGGATCGCCAGGGCTTCACGGCGCTCGGTGCGCACTTCGACCGGAACCTGGTAGGTCGCACCACCAACACGGCGGCTGCGGACCTCGACGGCCGGCTTCACATTGTCCAGGGCTTCGTGGAAAGCCTGAACCGGCTCGCGCTTCAGGCGGGCCTGCATACGGTCAAGAGCGCCATAAACGATCGATTCGGCGGCCGATTTCTTGCCGTCGACCATCAGGTTGTTCATGAACTTGCTCAGAACCCGATCGCCATACTTGGCATCGGGGAGAATTTCGCGCTTTTCGGCGGCGTGACGACGGGACATCTCTCAGTTCCTCACTTCGGACGCTTCGCGCCGTATTTCGAACGACGCTGACGACGGTCTTTGACGCCCTGGGTATCCAGAACGCCGCGCAGGATGTGGTAACGCACACCGGGAAGGTCTTTCACGCGGCCGCCACGGATCAGAACCACCGAGTGTTCCTGCAGGTTGTGCTTTTCGCCGGGAATGTAGCTGATGACCTCGAACCCGTTGGTCAGGCGCACCTTGGCGACCTTACGCATAGCGGAGTTCGGCTTCTTCGGGGTCGTGGTGTAGACGCGGGTGCAAACACCACGCTTCTGCGGGCAGGATTCCAAGTGCTGCGACTTGGACCGGCGCACTTTCGCTTCCCGCGGCTTGCGGATCAGCTGTTGGATCGTCGGCATTAAACTAGCCTCTATCTTGCAACCCGTTCAATCACCGCTCGTCAACGGCGTTTCCGGGGGCATGTCTTCGATATGTGCCTCGCGCGTCCGCAAAACACGAAAACCGCATCTGTCCCGGGCGGGATCGACGCGGCGGAATTTCCAGAGGATCGGGGCTTTTGGCCCGGATCGTGACCACATCCAATCTGAACCCCGCCCTGCGCAGGACGCAGTTCGAGGTGGGGGCCGTATAGGGGGAGTCGCGCAGCTTGTCAACACGACGGGGCGCTTGGGCACCCCGGCAGACCAATGCCGCGAGGGGATCGTTTGCCACAACTGATTCGGATTGGCAACGGGGCGGCGAGACCAACAGATGCCGCTACGGAAACAATGCGCCCGCCAAGGGCGAATTGGGTCATGGAATCTGGCACCAGACGCAAATGAATTGTGGCATTTTCGGGGAATTTTCTGGCCTCATCGGCGGCGGTCTGGCATTCTTATGTCAGTATCGAATTCTCTGGAGATCGTGATGAAAGCCCTCCTTAAAACTTTTGGTGCGACCGCTGCTGTCCTTGGGGCATCGGCCGGGTCCGCGCTTGCGCAAACCTACAGCGGTGGCACCTGCTCGATCTTCACCCTGTGGAACTGTTTTGGTTCGGGCAGCGGCTCGGGCGGCTCGACCGGGTCGGCCTCGGTTCCCGAAATCGACGCTTCGGCCGGTCTGCTGGCGGTTGCCGCCGTCGCTGCGGCCATGCTGCTGGTCTGGGAACGCCGCCGCCGCGCGCGCTGATCTACGATCCAGGTTCGATAGGGGGCGGGCAACGCAACGGCGTTGACCCGCCTTCTTCATATCTTGCTGAAATCACTGACGGCATAGGCCCAGACCGCCACCACAAGATTGGCCGCGACATGGGCCTGGATGGCCGAGGTCACACCGCCCCGACGCCAGGCAATCAGGGCAAAAAGCAACCCGGCCACTCCGGCGCTGATCCAGCGGCCATGGAGCGCGGCAAAGCACAGGGTCGAGAGGGCCAAGGCCACCCAAGCGCCGGCCGCACCCCGGTCCGTAAACCGGGTCAGCAGATAGCCGCGGAAGAACAGCTCTTCCACAAAGGGCACGAAGGCCACCGTCCCGATCAGACGCACAATGACCCAGAACAGGATATAGACCTTGGGCAGCGCACCGATGGCAACAGCCATGGCCATTCCGGCCTCGGGGTCGCCTTGATCAAACAGCAGCCAGCCAAGCCCCACCAGCGCCCCCAGCGTCCAGGCCACGGGGTCAAAACGCCAGGCGAGGCGCAGATAATAGCGACGGAACGGCCAAAGCGCCGCCGCCATGGCCACGACGCGCAAGGGATAGCCGATTTCCGGATGGGCAAAAAAGGCATGGGTGATCAGGCTCGCGACCATGAAGGCGACAAAGGGGATCACGAAAGCTGCAACAGGGTCGTCGCGCAGGGGCATGTCCGGCTCACCGAGGCGGTTGGTCCGGTGCAGCCACGGCGTCACCTGCACCCCCCAGACGATGCCAAAGGCCAGCAGGGTGAAGAACACCCAGCCCGCATAGGAATGAAATCCATTCACCGCCAGATCGGGCGAGATATAGCGCCCGATCAGGATCAGCGTCCCCACCCGCACTACATTGAACAGCAGGCTCAACAGCACGGCCGCCGGCAGAACCACCAGAAACAGACGCGACAGACGCAAGCTTTCGCGAAAGATCAGCGCATAAATGAGCGTGAAGGCTGTCACGAGGGCGACACCCTCAACCCCGGAACATTGCGGCGCGATATGTACACTGAATGCGGGAAATCCGATGATCCGGGCCGGGGCATCGATGAGGATATCGGTCGCGAACATTTCCAGAAACAGCCGGACGGCGGCAAATGTCACTGCCGACATGCCATCAAGGTTCCAGAGTGGAAGCGCCAGATCCGCGATATCGGGCAGAAGGGCGGCTAAGATCAACGCTCCCGGCGCAATCCCCCGCCCAGCCAGGGCAATGTCGCGCCACCCCGCGGCAGGGGCCACCCACATCACCCCCCCCACCCCGGCAAGGATCGCCCCTGCCCCGAGGAACCAGATAGCGACATCGAAGACGGCACCAAGGTTCCCCCCCGGCGCCATGGCCAAGGGGAGCACAAGCAAGACAAGCCCGACAGCGTGAACCCCGGGCCAGAGCGCCCCAGCCCGCTGCCCCGCAGCCCGCAAGACAGCGTGGCGCAGCATCGGCATGGCCCAGAGCAGAAGCCCCCCCACCGCAAACACCACCAAAGCCCGGGCCACAAGGCTACGCAGAAAGCGGCAGGCCCCGTTCACGTCGGTCAGATGGCATTCGATGACCACAAAGAACTGATAGGCCGCCGCCAGAAGCAGCAGCTCAAGACAGAACAGGGCGCAGAGACGGATCAACCGGCGCGCGGGATTGGGCGAACTGGGCACGGAAACAAGCGTCATGGCCTGATGCTATCGCCTGATTAAGGCATCAATTCAACGACGGTATGCAAAGGCTGCGTCACGGGCGCGCTGCCGCCCGGCCGCGTAGAAAGGTGAAAATCCCCGTCGCGACCACAATCAAGGCCCCGATCAGTGTCAGGAGGTCTGGCCAAGCCCCGAAAACTGCGAAACCAAGCACGATTGCCCAAAGTAGCGCCATATAGCGGAAAGGGGCAACGAAGCCCACATCCCCCACCCGCATGGTCATCACAACAGTCAGATATCCCACAATCAGGTTTGCAGCCGCCAGGAAGATCAATCCGGCCTCGGCGCCCTCGACGGGTTGCCATCCTTGCCAGATCGATCCCACCAATCCCAGCAGTGTGACCGCAACCCCTGCCCAGACGGCAACGGTCGTGGACGACACCGTCGCCCCGATGGCACGGGTGCTCAGATCCCGGACCACCACGCAGAGCACCGAGGCCAGCCCCAGCAGCGACCAGCGGTCAAACCCCTCGGCCCCCGGCTTGATGATCAGCAGCACACCGGCAAAGCCGATCATGATCGCAACCATCCGGCGCCAGCCAATCGGGTCGCGCAGAAAGACGACCGCCGCCAGGGTGACAGCAAGCGGCAGCGATTGCATCAGCGCCGACAGGTTGGCCAGCGGCATCTGCGTCAGCGCGACCAGAAAGGTGACGGTCGCCAGAACCTCGGCACCGCTGCGCAGGGCAACAATGCGCCGGTCACGTGCAACCGGGGGCCAGAGCGCCACACCCTGCCAGCGGGCAAGGATCAGCAATGCCGCCGTGGTCAGCACCCCGCGCAGGGTGATGGCCTGAAACAGCGGCAGGGTCGTCGTGACCAGCTTCATGCAGGTGTCGTTCAGCGTGAACGCCAGCATTGCGACATTCATCAGGATCGCGCCGCGTCGATTGTCTGACATGAAAGGTCTGTCCCCGGATGGCTCTGCCGCAGATCAGAGCGTCTGAAGCATCTCTGCGGTGAACGGAAAATGCTGGGCAATCAAAGGGGCCGCAGCGTCCCATTCCATCGGTTCAATGCTTCCGGTGGCATGGGGATCGCTGTCATTGTCCATGTGGACGGTGCGGATGAAGCCGATCTGATTGGCATCGGTGAAGGTATTGTAAAACTGGCTCGCGAAGCGGTGGTTGCGGCGGAAGATGTTTTCACTGACCTGCGCCGGGGTGGTCATGGCCAGGCCCTGTGCCCCGGGGTTCTTTTCATTCGCAGCCAACAGGCGGTTTCCATCGGCGCGCAACTCCAGAAAGAACCCGCGATTGCAGCCCGTCACCAGCGGCAGATCCAACCCCGAGATCGGCAGCAAGGCCCCCACCACCTGCCGCATCCGCGCGATGTGATCCCGGTCCAGCGCATCGTCATCATCCAGCCGGAATCCGGTCACATGGGTCGCCGTGTCGGACAAGGCCATGGCAAAGGCCCGGCGGATGGCCTTGTAATGCGGCATGGATGGCAGGGCGACGACGCGCGCGCCCCGCAGGGGGGCGATGAGGTCGGTCAGGCGGTCGCGCCAGAGATCGGGCAGGCTGCGCCCGATCAGAAAAACCATGCGGAAATCATCATCCGTCTGCGCCAGAAGGGACGGTAATGCGAGCTTTTCGAACATCCGGAAGCGCCGCTCCAGCCGGTCGGGCGCATAGAGCCGCGCCTCGAAAGCCGGATCTTCGCCCTGCCCGCCTTTCAGGAAGCCCCCCTCGGACGGATAGGAAAAACGCATCATCCCGATGATCTGATTGCGGATACCCGGCTTCACTTTCTGCCTCCTGCGCCCCCGGTCACCATCGCGCCCCCGCCGCGCCCTGTCAAAACGAAACAGCCCCCGCCACGGGGGCGGGGGCCGTTTCCTGTCCGGTCAGGACAGATCTCAATCGCGGCTCTCGACGGTGCCGGTCTCGACCTCAGTCGCCTCGAAGCCGGGGGCAGCCAGAACGGCGGCGGCTTCGGTGCGGCGGGCCTCGATCACCACATGGTCGCGGTCATGCGCGATCTTCTTCACGCGGCTGGTGGCACCACCGGTGCCGGCCGGGATCAGACGACCCACGATGACGTTCTCTTTCAGGCCGACCAGCTTGTCGCGTTTGCCCTGAACCGAAGCCTCGGTCAGCACGCGGGTCGTTTCCTGGAAGGACGCGGCCGAAATGAACGACCGGGTCTGCAGCGACGCCTTGGTGATCCCGAGCAGGATCGGTTCTGCCGAAGCCTCACGCAGACCATGGGCGCGGGCTTTGTCGTTCATCTCGTCCAGCTCGGCCTTGTCGACATGCTCACCCTTCAGCAGCGTCGTCTCGCCCGAGTCCAGAATCTCGTATTTCTGGAGCATCTGACGCACGATCACTTCGATGTGCTTGTCGTTGATCCGCACGCCTTGCAGTCGATACACGTCCTGCACTTCGTCGATCATGTAGTTGGCCAGCGCCTCGACACCCATGATACGCAGGATGTCATGCGGCGCGGGGTTGCCGTCCATGATGTAGTCGCCCTTCTGGACGAAATCGCCTTCCTGGACCGGAATATGTTTCCCTTTCGGGATCATGTATTCCATCGTCTGCAGCGTTTCGTCCACCGGCTCGATGGTGATGCGGCGCTTGGACTTGTAGTCCTTGCCGAAGCGCACATAGCCATCGGTCTCGGCGATGATCGCGTGATCCTTCGGACGACGGGCTTCGAACAGTTCCGCCACGCGGGGAAGACCCCCGGTGATGTCCTTGGTCTTGGCACCTTCGCGCGGAATACGCGCCACCACGTCACCGGCCTTCATCTCTTGGCCGTCTTCGATCGACAGAATGGCGTCGACCGACATCGGGTAAGAGATCGGGTTGCCCTGATCATTGCGCATCGGCTCACCCGTTTCCGGGTTCATGATGATGATCTCGGGCTTCAGATCCGAACCCTTCGGCGCCGAACGCCAGTCGGACACGATCTTCTGCGTCATGCCGGTGGCATCGTCGGTGTCCTCGCGGACCGAGATCCCCGAGATGAGGTCCACGAACTTCGCAATACCCGCCTTTTCGGCGATGATCGGAAGGGTGAAGGGGTCCCATTCGAAGAGCTTGGCGCCACGCTTGACCGCCTGGCCTTCCTTGACGTGAACCTTGGCACCGTAGCCCACCTTGTGGACGGCACGCTCGGCCCCCGTCTCGTCGATGATCGCGATGGCCATGTTCCGGCCCATGACGATCTGGTCGCCATTCGCGTTCGACAGAAGGTTGGCGTTGCGGAACTCGATCTTGCCTTCCTGCGACGCTTCCAGGAACGACTGCTGGCCACCCTGGGCCACGCCGCCGATGTGGAAGGTCCGCATGGTCAGCTGCGTGCCGGGTTCACCGATCGACTGGGCGGCGATGATGCCGACCGCTTCGCCGATGTTCACCAGCGTACCACGCGCGAGGTCACGGCCATAGCACGCGGCGCAAACACCCTCTTCCGCGTCGCAGGTCAGCGGGCTGCGGATGCGGGCTTCCTGAACACCATGGGTGTTCATGGCGTCGGCCTTGCGTTCGTCGATGATCTCGCCAGCCTTGACGATGACCTCTTCGGTGCCGGGCACCAGGATGTCATCGGCCGCGACACGACCCAGCGCGCGCTCGGCGATCGAGGCCACCATCTCGCCGTCCTTGACGGCGGCGCTGACCTTGATCGCACGATCGGTGCCGCAATCAGGCAGACGCACGATGCAATCCTGCGCGACGTCCACCAGACGACGGGTCAGGTAACCCGAGTTCGCCGTCTTCAACGCGGTATCCGACAGACCCTTCCGGGCGCCGTGGGTCGAGTTGAAGTATTCAAGAACGGTCAGACCTTCCTTGAAGTTCGAGATGATCGGCGTCTCGATGATCTCGCCGTTCGGCTTGGCCATCAGGCCGCGCATCGCGCCCAGCTGTTTCATCTGCGTGACCGAACCCCGGGCCCCGGAGTGCGCCATCATATAGACCGAGTTCAGCTCTTTCTCGGCGCCATTGTCGTCAAACTTGGCGGCCGAGATGGTCTGCATCATGGCCTCGGTCACCTTGTCGTTGCACTTCGACCAGGCATCGACGACCTTGTTGTACTTCTCGCCCTGGGTGATCAGACCATCCAGATACTGCTGCTCGAAGCCGGCAACCTGGTCTTTGACCTCGTTGACGATGGACCACTTGCTGTCCGGGATGACCATGTCGTCCTTGCCGAAGGAAATCCCGGCCTTGAACGCTTCGCGGAAGCCCAGCCCCATGATCTGGTCACAGAAGATCACCGACTCTTTCTGGCCGCAGTAGCGGTAGACGGTGTCGATGACGGTCTGCACGTCTTTCTTACGCAGCAGGCGGTTCACCAGCTCGAAAGGTGCTTTGGCGTTCAGCGGCAGCAGGTTGCCCAGACGCAGACGGCCGGGGGTCGTCTCGTAGCGCTTCCAGACGATATTGCCCTCATCATCGACCTGCTTGAGGCGGGCCTTGATGCGGGCATGCAGATGAACCGCGCCGGCAGCCAGCGCGTGTTCCACTTCCTCGATGTCGGCGAAGGCCATGCCCTCACCCACCATGCCCTTGCGTTCCATGGTGGTGTAGTAGAGGCCCAGAACCATGTCCTGCGACGGAACGATGATCGGCGCGCCGTTGGCGGGCGACAGAACGTTGTTCGTCGACATCATCAGGACGCGCGCTTCCAACTGGGCTTCCAGCGAGAGCGGCACGTGAACGGCCATCTGGTCGCCGTCGAAGTCGGCGTTGAAAGCAGAGCAGACGAGCGGGTGCAGCTGGATCGCCTTGCCTTCGATCAGGATCGGCTCGAACGCCTGGATGCCCAGACGGTGCAGCGTCGGCGCACGGTTCAGCAGAACCGGGTGTTCGCGGATCACCTCATCGAGGATGTCCCACACCTCGGGACGCTCTTTTTCGACCAGCTTCTTCGCCTGTTTCACGGTGCTGGACAGACCCTTGGCCTCCAGACGCGAATAGATGAAGGGCTTGAACAGTTCGAGCGCCATCTTCTTCGGCAGACCGCACTGGTGCAGCTTCAATTCCGGGCCGGTCACGATGACCGAACGACCCGAGAAGTCGACGCGCTTACCCAGAAGGTTCTGACGGAAGCGGCCCTGCTTGCCTTTCAGCATGTCGGACAGCGATTTCAGCGGGCGCTTGTTGGTGCCCGTGATCACGCGGCCACGGCGGCCGTTGTCGAACAGCGCGTCCACAGCTTCCTGCAGCATGCGCTTTTCGTTACGCACGATGATATCGGGCGCACGCAGTTCGATCAGCCGCTTCAGACGGTTGTTCCGGTTGATGACGCGACGATAGAGATCGTTCAGGTCAGAGGTCGCGAAACGGCCCCCGTCCAGCGGCACCAGCGGACGCAGTTCCGGCGGGATCACCGGAAGAACGGTCAGGATCATCCATTCCGGACGGTTGCCCGATTCCAGGAACGACTCGACGATCTTCAGCCGCTTGATGATCTTCTTCGGCTTCAGTTCGCCCGTAGCTTCCTTCAGGTCTTCACGCAGCTGATCGGCGGTCTGCTCGAGGTCGATGTTCGACAGCATCTCGCGGATGGCTTCAGCGCCGATATTGGCGGTGAAGGCGTCAGCGCCATACTGATCCTGCGCGTCGAGGAATTCTTCCTCGGTCATCAGCTGGCCATAGGTCAGGTCGGTCAGACCCGGCTCGATGACGACATAGTTTTCGAAGTAGAGAATCCGCTCCAGATCCCGCAGCGTCATGTCCAGCATCAGACCGATGCGGCTGGGCAGCGATTTCAGGAACCAGATATGCGCGACGGGTGCCGCCAGTTCGATATGGCCCATCCGCTCGCGGCGGACCTTCTGCAGCGTGACTTCCACGCCGCATTTTTCGCAGACGACGCCGCGATATTTCATGCGCTTGTATTTGCCGCAGAGGCATTCGTAATCCTTGATCGGGCCAAAGATACGCGCGCAGAACAGACCGTCACGTTCGGGTTTGAACGTCCGGTAGTTGATGGTTTCCGGCTTCTTGATCTCGCCGTAGGACCACGACAGGATCCGCTCGGGAGACGCGAGCGAGATCTTGATCTCGTCGAAGGTCTTCACCGGGGCGACCGGATTGAACGGGTTGGTGCTGAGTTCCTGGTTCATCTTGCGTCCTTATATGTAGGGGCGGTTGAGGAGGGCGCGAACGCCCTCACTCCTCCTCCGCATCCAGGAGTTCCATGTTCAGGCCGAGGCCGCGGACTTCCTTCACGAGCACGTTGAAGCTCTCCGGCACGCCGGCTTCGAAGTTGTCCTCGCCCTTGACGATCGACTCGTACACTTTGGTCCGGCCGGCCACGTCGTCCGACTTCACCGTCAGCATTTCCTGCAGAGTATAGGCGGCGCCGTAAGCTTCCAGAGCCCAGACCTCCATCTCCCCGAGACGCTGACCACCGAACTGCGCCTTACCACCCAGCGGCTGCTGCGTGACGAGCGAGTACGGCCCGGTCGAACGGGCGTGCAGCTTGTCGTCAACCAGGTGGTGCAGCTTGAGCATGTATTTCACGCCTACAGTGACCTTGCGCTGGAACTGCTCGCCGGTCCGGCCGTCAAACACGACCGACTGGCCCGACTGGTCGAAGCCTGCACGACGCAGGGCGTCGTTCACGTCCGATTCCTTGGCGCCGTCGAAGACCGGGGTCGCGATCGGAACGCCACGGGTGACGTTGCCCGCAAGCTCCAGGAACTCGGTCTCGTCGCGGTCGCCGAAGGCGGCCTCATAGGTCTCGTCGCCATAGGCCAGACGCATCGCCTCACGGACCGGGGTCAGGTCGCCCGAACGACGATACTCTTTCAGAGCCTCGTCAATCTTCAGGCCCAAGCCGCGCGCGGCCCAGCCCATGTGGGTTTCCAGAATCTGACCGACGTTCATCCGCGACGGCACGCCGAGCGGGTTCAGCACGAGATCGACCGGGGTGCCATCGGCAAGGAAGGGCATGTCCTCCATCGGGACAACCTTCGAGATAACACCCTTGTTCCCGTGACGACCGGCCATCTTGTCGCCCGGCTGCAGCTTGCGCTTCACCGCGACGAACACCTTGACCATCTTCATCACGCCCGGGGGCAGATCGTCGCCACGGCGGACTTTCTCGACCTTGTCCTCGAAGCGCAGGTCCAGGGCGCGGCGCTGAGCCTCGAACTGGTCATGCAGGGCTTCGACTTCCTTGGCGAGATCTTCTTCCCCAACGGCAAGCTGCCACCACTGGCCACGCGACAGCGTGCCCAGCAGTTCGTCATCGATGGTCGATCCGGCCTTGATGCCCTTCGGACCCTTCACCGCGACCTTGCCGAGGATCAGTGCCTTCAGACGGGCATAGATGTTGCGTTCCAGAATGGTCAGCTCGTCGTCGCGGTCGCGCGACAGGCGTTCCACTTCTTCCCGCTCGATCTGCAGGGCGCGTTCATCCTTGTCCACACCATGACGGTTGAAGACGCGGACTTCCACGATGGTGCCATAGGCGCCCGGCGGCAGACGCAGCGAGGTATCGCGCACGTCGCTGGCCTTTTCACCAAAGATGGCGCGCAGCAGCTTTTCTTCCGGCGTCATCGGGCTTTCGCCCTTGGGGGTGATCTTGCCCACCAGAATGTCGCCCGGCTGCACTTCGGCACCGATATAGACGATCCCGGCTTCGTCGAGGTTGCGGAGCGCTTCCTCGCCGACGTTCGGGATGTCGCGGGTGATCTCTTCCGGGCCGAGCTTGGTGTCACGCGCGGCGACTTCGTATTCCTCGATGTGAATCGAGGTGAACACGTCATCACGCAGGATGCGTTCCGAAATCAGGATCGAGTCTTCATAGTTGTAGCCGTTCCACGGCATGAAGGCCACGATCACGTTCCGACCAAGGGCGAGTTCGCCCATGTCGGTGCAGGGACCGTCGGCAATCACTTCGCCGCGCATCACGGTGTCACCCACCTTCACCAGCGGGCGCTGGTTGATGCAGGACGACTGGTTCGAGCGCTTGAACTTGCGCAGACGGTAGATGTCCACGCCCGGCTCGCCCGGCTCCAGGAACTCGGTCGCGCGCACAACGATACGGGTCGCGTCGACCTGGTCGATGATGCCGCCACGACGCGCCATGATCGCCGCACCGGAATCGCGGGCGACAACGGCCTCGATCCCCGTGCCCACGAAAGGCGCATCCGATTGCAGCAGCGGCACGGCCTGACGCTGCATGTTCGAACCCATCAGCGCGCGGTTGGCGTCGTCATTTTCCAGGAAGGGAATGAGCGAGGCCGCGACCGAAACAAGCTGCTTCGGCGACACGTCGATCAGGTCGATCGCATCCGGCGGGTTGAGCATGAATTCGCCCGCCTTGCGCGACGAAATCAGATCGTCGAGGAATCGGCCTTCTTCATCCTGCGCCGCGTTCGCCTGGGCGACCGTGTGGCGCATCTCTTCGGTGGCCGACATGTAGACCACGTCGTCCGTCACCTTGCCGTCCACCACCTTGCGGTAGGGGGTTTCGATGAAGCCGTATTTGTTCACGCGGGCAAAGGTCGCCAGCGAGTTGATCAGACCGATGTTCTGACCTTCCGGCGTTTCAATCGGGCACATCCGGCCATAGTGGGTCGGGTGAACGTCGCGCACCTCAAAGCCCGCACGTTCGCGCGTCAGACCGCCCGGCCCGAGAGCCGAGAGGCGGCGCTTGTGCGTCACTTCGGACAGCGGGTTGGTCTGGTCCATGAACTGCGACAGCTGCGACGAGCCGAAGAATTCACGCACCGCAGCCGCGGCCGGTTTCGCGTTGATCAGGTCCTGCGGCATGATCGTGTCGATCTCGACCGAGGACATGCGCTCCTTGATCGCGCGCTCCATGCGGAGCAGGCCGACGCGATACTGGTTTTCCATCAGTTCGCCGACCGAACGGACACGGCGGTTGCCGAGGTGGTCGATGTCGTCGATCTCGCCCTTGCCGTCACGCAGTTCCACCAGCGCCTTGATGCAGGCGACGATGTCTTCACGGTCCAGGGTGCGCTGGGTATCGGGCTTGCCCAGATCCAGACGCATGTTCATCTTCACGCGCCCCACGGCCGAAAGGTCGTAGCGCTCGCTGTCGAAGAACAGCGTGTCGAACAGGGTCGCGGCGGCCTCGACGGTCGGCGGCTCACCCGGACGCATGACGCGGTAGATGTCCATGAGCGCGGTGTCGCGGCCCATGTTCTTGTCTGCCGCCATGGTGTTACGGATGTAGGGACCGACGTTGACGTTGTCGATGTCCAGCACCGGGATCTCGGTGATGCCCTGATCCAGCAGCACCTTGAGGGTACCGCCTTTCACTTCGCCGTCACGATCATATTCCATCGTGACTTCGTCGCCGGCTTCAACCCAGATCTCGCCGGTGTCTTCGTTGATCAGGTCCTGCGCCACATAGCGGCCCACGACGTGGTCGAAGGGCACCAGAAGCTCGGTGATCTGGCCTTCGTCGATCCATTTCTTGACCATACGCGGCGTGGCCTTTTCGCCCGCCTTCAGGATCACTTCGCCCGTGGCTGCATCCACGAGGTCATACGACGGCCGGGTGCCGCGCACGCGCTCGGGGAAGAACTTGGTCACCCAGCCCTTGTTCTTCTGATACTTGAACCAGACGGTGTCGTAATAGGCATCCATGATGCCTTCCTGATCCATGCCGAGGGCATAGAGCAGCGTGGTCACCGGCAGTTTGCGGCGACGGTCAATGCGCGCAAAAACGATGTCCTTGGCGTCAAACTCAAAGTCCAGCCAGCTGCCGCGATACGGGATGATGCGGCAGGCGAACAGGAGTTTCCCAGAGGAATGGGTCTTGCCCTTGTCGTGGTCGAAGAACACGCCCGGCGAACGGTGCATCTGGCTGACGATCACGCGCTCGGTGCCGTTCACGATGAACGTGCCGTTCGCGGTCATCAGGGGCATGTCGCCCATGTAGACGTCCTGTTCCTTGATGTCCTTGACCGAGCGCGCGCCCGTGGTCTCATCGACATCAAACACGATCAGGCGCAGCGTCACCTTGAGCGGCGCGGCATAGGTCATGTCGCGCTGCTGGCATTCGTCCACGTCGTATTTCGGCTTCTCCAGCTCGTATTTCACGAACTCGAGAACGGCGGTCTCGTTGAAATCCTTGATCGGGAAAACCGACTGGAACACCCCTTGAATGCCCTCGCCGTCCAGCGCCTTCGGGCCGTCGCCCGATTTCAGGAACAGGTCGTAGGAGGATTTCTGAACCTCGATGAGGTTCGGCATCTCAAGGACTTCACGGATCTTGCCGAAGTAGCGGCGGATCCGCTTCTGGCCAACGTAGCTCTGAGCCATGCTCATCGTCACCTTTCTGTTTCGCCAACGCGCTGCCTGTCGGGGCTCAGGCGCACGCCGAATGCGATCAGGGGGGAGGTTCCATTCATGCGGCCCCTCCCGAAGGGCCGCTCCCGAACCTCGAACCGCGCCTGGGAAGAAGCTTGCGGAAGCTGCTTCCAAGTCGGGTTCTACAGACAGGTTTGGCTGGGCCCGACAGAGGTCGGACCCAGCCAATCCCTTAACCTTTACGATGCCAAGGGCATCGATCAGATTACTTCAGCTCGACCTTGGCGCCAGCCTCTTCGAGCTTCTTCTTCATCGCTTCGGCGTCGGCTTTCGAGACAGCCTCTTTCACCTTGCCGCCAGCTTCGACGAGGTCTTTGGCTTCTTTGAGGCCCAGACCGGTGATGCCGCGCACTTCTTTGATCACGTTGATCTTGTTGGCGCCGGCGTCGGTCAGAACGACGTCGAATTCGGTCTTTTCTTCTTCAGCCGGAGCAGCGGCAGCAGCCGGGCCAGCAACCATTACAGCGCCGCCAGCAGCCGGCTCGATGCCATATTCATCCTTCAGGATGTTCTTCAGTTCCTGCGCTTGCAGCAGGGTCAGACCGACGATTTGTTCGGCGAGAGCTTTGAGATCAGCCATTTTACACTTCCGTTCAGTTGAGATGGGTTCCAACGAGATTGGATCGACCCACGCAAAGTATCCCGAGGATCAGGCCGCAGCCTTTTCCTCGATGGTTTTGAGGATGCCAGCGATGTTCGAAGCAGGCGCGCCGATGGCACCAGCGATGCTCGAAGCGGGGGCGCCGATGCAGGACACGATCTGAGCGATAAGCTCTTCGCGCGACGGCATGGCGGCCACGGCTTTGACACCGGCCTGGTCCAGAACCGTGTCGCCCATTGCCCCGCCCAGCAGAACGAACTTGTCGTTCTTCTTGGCATAGGCCTCGCAGACCTTCGCCGCAGCGACGGGGTCTTCCGAGTAGGACAGCACGGTCATGCCCGTGAGCAGGTCACCCATCTTTGCAGCGGGGTGCCCTTCCAGGGCGATCTTGGCGAGCTTGTTCTTGGCAACGCGAACGGACCCACCGACGGCACGCATTTGTGCGCGAAGGTCCTGCATCTCGGCAACCGTGATACCTGCGTAGTGTGCAACCACAACCACGCCAGAGCTTGCGAAGATCTGGCCGAGTTCCTCGACCACTTTCTCTTTCTGGGCTCTATCCACAGTTTCACTCCAAGTTTGGGGGTTTCCCCCCGGCTCTTATGTGCCCCCTTGCAGGGGCGTTCGGGTCCGCGAGGGGTTCCCGATCCAAGATCACCCGAGGGCGCTCTTCAATCTCGATCCCCATCTCAGGCAGGACATTAAGGCGTTTGCGCGCCACCCACCGTCTCGGACAGGACAGGGCGTTGCCGCCCTGCCATTCCCCCGTCTCCGAGGGAAATTCGTGGGCGGGTTTCCCCGCCCGTCAGCCTCAGTTGCCCGAGGCCGACGCGAGGTCGAGCGAGACGCCCGGACCCATGGTCGACGACAGCGACACTTTCTTCACGTAGGCGCCCTTGGCACCAGACGGCTTGGCGCGGGTCACGGCATCCACGAAAGCGCGGACGTTTTCGGCCAGCTTGGCCTCATCGAACGACACTTTGCCGATACCAGCGTGAATGACGCCAGCTTTTTCAACCTTGAACTGCACTTCACCGCCCTTAGCAGCTTCGACAGCCGTTTTCACGTCCATCGTCACCGTGCCGACCTTCGGGTTCGGCATCAGGTTGCGCGGGCCGAGGATTTTGCCGAGACGGCCGACGAGCGGCATCATGTCCGGGGTCGCGATGCAGCGATCGAACTCGATCTTGCCCGACTGGATGGTTTCCATCAGGTCTTCGGCACCGACGATATCCGCACCAGCGGCCTTGGCTTCATCAGCCTTGGCGCCACGGGCGAACACGGCGACGCGCACGGTCTTGCCGGTGCCGTTCGGCAGCTGGACAACACCACGGACCATCTGGTCGGCGTGACGCGGGTCAACGCCCAGGTTCATCGCGATTTCCAGCGTCTCGTCGAACTTGGCCGAGGCCGCCGACTTGATCAGCTTGACGGCGTCTTCGACCGAGATCAGCTCTTTGCCAGCAAAGGCTTCGCGGGCGGCTTTGGTGCGTTTAGCAAGTTTCGCCATGGTCTCAGCCCTTCACTTCGATGCCGCAGGACTTGGCCGAGCCGAGGATGATCTGCATCGCGGCCTCAATCGAGTTCGCGTTCAGGTCTTTCATCTTCGTTTCGGCGATCTGGCGGATCTGCGCCGCGGTCACCTTGCCAGCCACTTCACGGCCCGGCTTGGTCGAACCTTTCGGACGGTTCCGCTTGCCAACCGGCGGCAGGCCCGCAGCGGTTTTCAGCAGGAACGAGGCCGGCGGGGTTTTCAGGTCAAGGCTGAACGACTTGTCCTGGTAGTAGGTGATCACGACCGGCACCGGGGTGCCCGGAGCGAATTCAGCCGACTTGGCGTTGAATTCTTTCACGAAGGCCATGATGTTCAGGCCGCGCTGACCCAGCGCGGGGCCGACCGGCGGCGACGGGTTGGCCTGCTGGGCCTTCACTTGCAGCTTGAGGCTGCCGATAACTTTCTTGGCCATCTGGCCGTCTCCTATCTCACCGTGTCATGCGACACTTGGTTTAGTGGTCCGGTCCGGGGCTGCCCCCTCGCCTCCCACGCGAAGCACTCAGATCTCTTTCGAAACCTGGGTGAATTCCAGTTCGACCGGGGTCGCGCGACCGAAGATCGACACCGTCACCTTCAGGCGGCTGTGCTCTTCGTCCACACCCTCGACCATGCCATCGAAGCCTTCGAACGGGCCGTCGGTGACTTTGACCTTTTCGCCCACCTCGAAGCGGATCAGGGTGCGCGGCGCTTCCTGCCCTTCTTCGACGCGGTTCAGGATGGCGTTCACTTCGGAATCGCGCATCGGCATCGGCTTGCCCTGAGGACCAAGGAACCCGGTCACCCGGTTGATCGACGAAATCAGGTGATAACCCCGATTCGTCATCTCCATCCGCACCAGCACATAGCCCGGCATGAACCGGCGCTCGCTGCTGACCTTCTTGCCGCGGCGAACCTCGATGACCTCTTCAGTCGGGACGAGAACCTCTTCGATCTCATCCTCGAGGCCATTCTCGGCCACGGCTTGCCTGATCTGCTCGGCGACTTTCTTCTCGAAGTTCGAGAGGACGCTCACCGAATACCACCGCTTGGCCATCTTGCCGCCTTCACCCTGGTCGCCACGACAGCGCGTGGCGGAAATTCTGCTAGTTCGGGGAAAATTTACCCCCGCGAGGAACAAAAAACAGCGCGCAGCTCGAATCGCCACGCGCCGGTTTCCTGATCGTTGGGCAGGGGATAGCCCGCATAGCCCATCAATTCAAGGAAAATCAACGTCGCTTGCCTTGGCGGCACTCAGCCGCCGAAGCCGCCAACGATCACCGACAGGCCCGAACGGATGCCCAGATCCACGAGGCTGAAGAAGGTCGAGGTCAGCGCCGCCATGATGAACACCATCACGGTGGTCAGCATCACTTCACGGCGCGAGGGCCAGTGAACCTTGCCCACCTCGGTACGCACCTGCTGGATGAACTGGAGGGGGGTGACCTTCGCCATGTCTTATTGTCCTGCCAATGCGCCGCGCGCCATTTCAGGGGGCGGAGATACGCTGTCGCGAAACGGAATTCAAGCACTAGACGCCAGATCGCAGAAAAGCCTTACGGCGTTCCGATCATCACGTTGCGCTGTGTGGAGAGGGCCTGGCAGGGGCAGCAGGACTCGAACCCGCGACCCTCGGTTTTGGAGACCGATGCTCTACCAACTGAGCTATACCCCTAGGCCTGAGCGGTGGGTATTTCACGGCGCGGGGGAAATCAAGGGGCAACCGTGAAATTCGATGCGGGAATCTTCATCCTTCCGCGGGAAAGCCCCCTGCCCTGCCACAAATGGCAAACCCCCCACCCGCCGCAGCGGATGGGGGCTAGGCGAGGCAGGCCCGATCAGATGTTTCCGGCCGACATTTCCCGTGCGATATGATCCGCCTGACGGATAGCCAGCGCCACGATGGTCAGGGTCGGGTTCTCTGCCGCGCCCGTGGTGAACTGCGACCCGTCCGAGACGAAGAGATTCGCAATGTCATGCGACTGGCCCCATTTGTTGACGACGCCGTCCTCGGGTTTTTCCGACATGCGGTTGGTGCCGAGGTTATGCGTCGAAGGATAGGGCGTCGTCGGCATCGTGCGGGTGGCGCCCACGGCTTCATAGATCGCGATGCCACGCTGATATGCGTGGTTACGCATGGCGATGTCATTCGGATGGTCATCGAAGTTGACGTTGGCCACCGGCAGGCCGAACTGATCTTTGGTATCGGACAGGGTCACGCCATTGGTCAGCTGTGGCATGTCCTCGCCCACGATCCACATCCCCGCCATGTTTTCATAGCTGTCAAGCGCGGTGGTGAAGCTGCGCCCCCAAGCACCGGGGTTGAGGAAAGCCGCCATGAACGGCAGGCCAAGGCTGAGCGTCTCAAGCTCATACCCGCCGACGAATCCACGCGACGGATCGTGCCGCGCTTCATCCTGCATGATCCCGGCCATGGTGGTGCCGCGCCACATGCGGACCGGCTTGTCGAAGATCGCATAGACGGACCCGGTGGTGTGGCGCATGTAGTTCTTGCCCACCATGCCCGAGCTGTTCGCCAGCCCGTTCGGGAACATCGACGAGGCCGAGTTGAGCAAGAGCCGCGGGCTTTCAAAGCTGTTGCCCGCCACACAGACGATGCGCGCCTTCTGCATCTGCAGATTGCCGTCCTTGTCGAAATATTCGACCCCCGTCACCTTGCCCTGATCATTGTGCAGGATGCGCGCGACATGCGACCGCTCGCGCACCTCAAGATTGCCGGTCGCCTCGCCCCGCGGAATGTCGGTATAGGCGGCCGACCATTTCGCGCCCCATTTGCAGCCCTGGAAACAGAAGCCGGTCTGCTGGCAGGCCATCCGGTCGTCATAATCGCGCGAGTTGATCGCCATGCGGCCGGTGTGGACCTCGGAATAGCCGACCGCCTTGGCGCCCTTCTCGAAGACCTTGAAGTTGTTGTTCCCCGGCAGGCCCGCACGGTCGCCAGTGCGCGTAACGCCCAGCTTGGTTTCGGCCTTTTCATACCAAGGCGCCATTTCCGCAGCATCGATCGGCCAATCGAGCAGATTGGCGCCCTCGACCTTGCCATAGGTGGTCAGCGCCTTCCATTCATGGTCCTGAAAGCGGATCGAGGCACCAGCCCAATGGGTGGTGGTGCCACCGACGGCCTTCACGATCCAGGCGGGAAGCCCCGCGAAATCGCGCGCGACACGCCAGCTGCCCGAGGTGGTGCGGGCATCCGTCCAGGCAAGCTGGGCGAAGCTGTCCCATTCGTCGTTGATGTAATCCTCGGGCAGATAGCGGCCTCCGGCCTCCAGTGCGACGACCTTCACGCCCTGCTGCGCCAGTTCATTCGACAGCACGCCCCCACCGGCACCCGTGCCGATGACCACGACCACGCTGTCATCATTGAGGTCAAATTTTGCAACCATGATCCCCGCTCCTCACAGCCAGTCGATGTCGTTGAAGCCGCGCTCGATATAGCCGCCCTGCGAGAAGGACTCGCCCTCATAGCCAAAGAGCGGCCAGATCTCTTTCTGATTGTAGAGACCCGTCACCAGCCCGGCCCGGACCGTCTGGAAGAAGGGGGTGCTTTCGATGGCCTGCAGAACCTTGACCCGATCGTCCTCCCAGCCGATCGAGACATAGTTCGCATGGCCCTGCGCCTTGGCGGCCGCATCCAGCGCGGCAACGCCCTCGGCGACCAGCGCCTGCTGCGCCGCATCGTCATAGCCCTTGACCGCAACGGCATAGAAGCGGTCGGCTAGGCGGTCATGCGGGTAGATGTCGCGCGCCATTTGCACCAGCGTGGCCATCTGCTCAGGCGTGATCACCGTCACCTCGACCGCCCAGGCCGCGTCCGGGGCGGCGATGAAGCCCGTCCCGATCACGGCCATGCTGCCTGCGGCAACGGCACGGGCAAGAAGCGCACGACGGGTCAGTCCCGCCATCTGCGGGCTTACGGGTCTTTTCAGTTCCCGGCTGTGTTTCATCGTCTCCTCCCTAAGACTCGAAACAGGTTTCAGGGCAGGCTTCAGAGGAAGCGGCCGCCCCGTTGCAGAACCTCGATCTGGTAACCGTCGGGGTCTGCAATGAAGAAGAACTTGGCCACGGACACATCGCCGTTGCGGAAATCCACCAGCCTGCGCGGGGCAAGCCCGGCCTCGGTCAGGCGGGCATGCTCGGCCTCGACATCCTCGACCGAGACGGCAAGGTGGCCATAGCCATCACCGAGGTTGTAAGGCTCGGTCCGGCCCTTGTTGACCGTCAGTTCAAGTTCAAAGCTGCTTTCGGGATTGGAGAGGTAGATCAGCGTGAAGCTGTCAAAGTCGAGCCGATCCGCGACCTTCAGGCCGAAGGCGGACTCGTAGAATGCGACCGAACGCGCCTCTTCCAGCACGCGGATCATCGAATGAATTGCCTTGGCCATGAACCCTCCAGAACCTTGGTAGTTTTGGTAAGGTTAAAGAACCAATTCTGGCGCGGGTAGTAGTCCGCTACTACAGCCGGATTTTTACTCGGCCGCGATCCGGGCCGTTGGGTCCTGCCCGATCTGTTCCAATTCACCCAGGTGGATCGTGCAGGCACAGCGCAGAAGCGAGGTGAAATTGGTCACTTCACCCTGTTGTTCCAGCACTTCAGAATGAAGCTTTGACAGAAAGGCAGGGGTTGAAACCCCTTCCCGTACCGCGATCTGGTCCAGAATCCGCCAGAAGGCGCGCTCCAACCGGATCGAGGTGGATTGCCCGTTCAGGCGCAGGCGGCGCGTCACGGATTCATAGCGGCTTGGGTCTTGTCCGGCGAATATCTGGCACATGGCTGGAATCCTCCCCCATCAAAGGTGGGGTGATGAGGGTCAAAGGTCAACAATCCATTTGCCCAGCAAAAAGGC
>NZ_BMYQ01000005.1:185152-224371 GCF_014652355.1 Gemmobacter lanyuensis
GTTGTCGCCCGGCATCACCATCTCGGTGCCTTCCGGCAGCTGCACGGTCCCGGTCACGTCGGTCGTCCGGAAGTAGAACTGCGGACGGTAGTTCGCGAAGAACGGAGTGTGACGGCCGCCTTCTTCCTTGGTCAGGATGTAGGCTTCGGCTTCGAACTTGGTGTGCGGCTTCACCGAGCCGGGCTTGCACAGCACCTGGCCGCGCTCGATGCCCTCACGGTCCACACCGCGCAGCAGCAGGCCGACGTTGTCGCCAGCTTCGCCCTGGTCCAGCAGCTTGCGGAACATCTCGACGCCGGTGCAGACGGTCTTCTTGGAAGCGCGGATCCCCACGATTTCAAGTTCTTCGCCAACCTTCACAACGCCACGCTCGATACGGCCGGTGGCCACGGTGCCACGACCCGAGATCGAGAACACGTCTTCGACCGGCATCAGGAACGGCTGGTCAACAGCGCGCGCCGGGGTCGGGATGTATTCGTCAACCGCAGCGATGAGAGCGCGGATCGCGTCTTCGCCGATGGCCTTCTCGGTGCCGTTCATCGCGTGCAGAGCCGAGCCCTTGATGATCGGGATATCGTCGCCGGGGTAGTCATAGGACGACAGCAGTTCGCGGATTTCCATTTCCACGAGCTCGAGCAGTTCCGGGTCATCGACCTGGTCCACTTTGTTCATGAACACGACCATGTAGGGGATACCCACCTGGCGGCCGAGCAGGATGTGCTCGCGCGTCTGCGGCATCGGGCCGTCAGCGGCCGAGCACACCAGGATCGCGCCGTCCATCTGCGCCGCACCGGTGATCATGTTCTTCACATAGTCAGCGTGGCCGGGGCAGTCGACGTGCGCGTAGTGACGCGACTCCGACTCGTATTCCACGTGGGCGGTCGAGATCGTGATGCCACGAGCGCGCTCTTCCGGGGCGCCGTCGATCTGGTCATAGGCGCGGAATTCACCAAAATACTTGGTGATCGCTGCCGTCAGCGTCGTCTTGCCGTGGTCAACGTGGCCGATCGTGCCGATGTTGACGTGCGGTTTCGTCCGTTCAAACTTTGCCTTTGCCATTGCGGCCCTCGTGGTCTGGGGGGCCCTGAGGACAAGGCCCGTGATCTACACCGGGCGCGACTTAGCCATGAAAACGGGGAAAATCAAGCCTCACTTGGCGTCTTTGGCCGGGGCGCCCACCGCGGGGGCGGCCGGATCGGTCTTGGCGGGTTCCTTCCCGGAGGCGGACCTGGCGGAAGGAAGGCCAAACCATTCTGGATTCTCGAGAAACCACTTCTCGACCGCGCGTGCCCCGTTGATCGCCAGCGATTCCATCTGCTGTTCCCGGGTTTTGGTCAGACCGGTGCCGATGACATTCTCACCATCCAGATTTTCGAAAATGGTGAACTGCTTGCCCTCGGCGTTCAGTTTCTCGCCCTTGGCATCGTCCCAGACATTGGCGGTGATCACCAGAACCGACTTCGGCGCCGCGACCACGGGGATGCCGGGGGGGGCCAGCGCATAGGCATCGACCGAGATGCCGATGTTATAAATCCGGTTCCCTTCATAGCGGCCAAAACGGTCGGCGATGGCCTTTTCCATCGCCGCTTCCCATTCCGCCGGCGTCGCCTCGCGCGAGATCGGAACCTTCTGCACCTTGTCGGCCACCGCGACATTGTGGCCCAGTACGAAATCACCCAGATCGACGGGCGGGGCCTTCAGGTCGTCGTTGGTGGCACAGGCGGCCAGCAGCGGCAGAATCGCAAGGCGGATGATGCGGTGGAACATGGCTCTCCCCGGTTTGGGCCCGGGGATCGGCTTAGCCGCCCCGTCGGCGTCACGCAATGCCCCGCGTCCGGTAGCGGCAAGGTGCGGGGTCAGTCGAAGACCCCGGCCACACGCCCGAACAGCATGAAGGCCCGCGCGGTGCGCGTATCGGCCAACTCGATCAGCTCGGCATCAGAGGCGTTCTTTTCAAAGTCCGAAAAGGTCTTGTCGAAGGTCCGCAGGAAGTGATGGGCCGCATCGCGGAACACCGGGTCTTCGCGCATCCGCCCTGCCGTCAGCGCCAGCGACGACCGGTCGCGAATCCCGCCCAGACCGGAGATCGCACGCCCGCGCTCGCCCTGGGCAAAGCTGCGCCACAGTTCGGGGCGGGCGCGGTCGGGCTTGAGGTCATCCATGAAGATCCCCTCTTGCGACAGCAACGTCAGCACATCCTGGGCCGATCGGATCAGCTTGGCCACGGTGCGATCCTCCAGCGCCAGACGCAGGGCGCGGAAACCATCCTTGTCTTCGGGGCTTTCGGGGAATTGCAGCGCGCGGATGAAATCGGCAACCGACAGCGGCGGGCGCAGATCCTCGGCCGGGGTTCCCAGCGCCAGCGCGGGCTGGTCGCCCGCATCAGCACCACGCCGGGGGCTTGCCAGCGCGGCCTTGCGATCGGCCGAGGGCTGGGTCAGCGACACATCGCGCCGTGAGGAAAAAGTCGCCAGCACCGTCTCGGTCGATTTGGTCGCGCGCTCGATTTCTTCCAGTTTCTTCTCGACCGAGGGCTGCACCTGCGTCTGCACATAGGCGCTGCGCATCGCCTCGACCGCCGATTGCAGGCGCGTGGCCTCGGCCCGCAGATCCTGCACCGACCGCAGGGTCGTGACCGCGATCCAGATCAGCGCGATGGGCAGAAAGACCATCAGCAGCGTCATCACAAGACCCAGCGCCCCGCCCTCACCGGGCGAGAACGTGATATAGGCGGCGACAGCCACCAGCCATGCAAGGCTCAGCGCCGCAGCAACGGCCTCGCTGCGGGTGAACCGCTTCGAGGCCGCTTCGGCGGCGGCCTGCGGGGTGACGAGCCTGTCCTGCGGATCGGGCATCGGTTGCCTCCCCTGTTGGGTCTTCAGACGTAGCGGATGCTGAGCACTTCGTAGCTGCGCTGGCCACCGGGGGTGCTGACCTCGACGCTGTCGCCTTCATCCTTGCCGATCAGCGCGCGCGCCAGCGGCGAACGAATGTTCAGAAGTCCGTTCTCGATATCGGCCTCGACCTCGCCCACGATCTGGTAGGTCTTTTCCTCTTCCGTGTCCTCATCGACGATGGTCACGGTGGCCCCGAACTTGATCGCGCCCGACAGGCGGCTGGTGTCGATGACATCGGCCAGCGACAGGATGCCCTCAAGCTCTTTGATTCGGCCTTCGATGAAGCTCTGCTTCTCGCGCGCGGAGTGGTATTCCGCATTCTCCGACAGGTCGCCCAGCTCGCGGGCTTCGGCGATGGCGCGGATGACGGCCGGGCGCTCCACGCTTTTCAGCATCTTCAGCTCTTCATCCAGCGTGGCAAAACCAGCGCGGGTCATGGGAATCTTTTCCATCGGCCTCTCATCAAAAAAGCAGAGCCACGGCCCCGAAGGACCATGACTCTGTTACGCTGCGTTGCACCTGACCCGAAGGGGGGTCCAAATGCAAGAGGGGAGGCAATCAGAAACGGCATGAGATTGCGCGTATGCGTCACGATGTCCGAAAGAATATTACGCAAACCCTTATCGGTTACGGTTTGATGTTGCGTTATGATTGACGATGCGCTTCCCATGCGGCACAGAACGCCGGATCAAGCAGGCGGCAGTGCCGCAGCCAAAGGAAAGGATAGCGCGATGTCCGTGATCGAACGCGAGAGCATGGATTATGATGTCGTCATTGTGGGCGCCGGTCCTGCGGGTCTTTCCGCGGCGATCCGTCTGAAACAACTGGACGCGGACCTTTCGGTTGTCGTGCTGGAAAAGGGTTCGGAAGTTGGCGCCCATATCCTGTCGGGCGCGGTGCTGGACCCCTCGGGTCTAGATGCGCTGATCCCCGACTGGCGCGAAAAGGGCGCCCCGATCAAGACCGAGGTCAAGGAAGACAACTTCTTCCTCCTCGGCCCGGCCGGTCAGATCCGCATCCCGAACTTCCCGATGCCGCCGCTGATGAACAACCACGGCAATTACATCGTGTCGATGGCCAATGTCTGCCGCTGGATGGCGCAGCAGGCCGAAGAACTCGGCGTCGAGATTTTCCCGGGCATGTCGGCCAGCCAGCTTGTCTATGAAGGCAACCGCGTGGCCGGTGTCGTGGCGGGCGAATTCGGCCGCGATCCGGAAACCGGCGAGCCCGGCCCCTCCTATGAGCCGGGAATGGAGCTGCGCGGCAAATATGTCTTCCTGTCGGAAGGCGTGCGCGGCAGCCTCGCGAAAGAGGTGATCGCCAAATACGAGCTGTCGAAGGGCCATTGCCCGCAGAAGTTCGGCATCGGCATGAAAGAGATCTGGGAGATCGACCCCGCCAAGCACCGCGAAGGCACTGTCACCCATACGATGGGCTGGCCGCTGGGCAGCAATGCCGGTGGCGGGTCCTTCATCTATCACCTTGAAAACAATCAGGTCTATGTCGGCTTCGTGGTTCACCTGAACTACGAAAACCCCCATCTCTATCCCTACATGGAATTCCAGCGCTTCAAGCACCACCCGATGGTGGCCGAGCTTCTGAAGGGCGGCAAGCGCGTGGCCTACGGCGCCCGCGCGATTTCCGAGGGCGGGTATCAGTCGATGCCCAAGATGGTGGCACCGGGCGTGGCGCTGCTGGGCTGTTCGGTCGGCATGGTCAACGTGCCGCGCATCAAGGGCAACCATAACGCCATGCTCTCGGGCAAGGCCGCGGCGGAAGCGGCCTATGCTGCGCTGCAGGCCGGGCGTTCCGGTGATGAACTGTCGGATTATGAGACCGAGGTGCGCGGCGGCGCGATTGGCAAGGACCTGAAGAAGGTCCGCAACGTCAAACCGCTGTGGTCGAAATTCGGCCTTGTCGCCTCGCTGATGGGCGGCGGTCTGGACATGTGGCTGAACACCATCGGGCTGACCGCCTTCGGCACGCTGCGCCACGGCAAATCCGATGCCGCGGCAACCGGCAAGGCCAAGGATTTCCCGAAGATCGACTATCCCAAGCCCGACGGGAAGCTGTCCTTCGACCGCCTGACCAACGTGGCGTTCAGCTTCACCAACCATGATGAAAACCAGCCCGCGCACCTGACGCTGAAAGATGCCGGCGTCCCGATCCGCGTGAACCTGCCCGAATATGACGAACCGGCGCAACGGTACTGCCCCGCCGGCGTCTATGAGGTGCTGGGTGAAGGCAAGGATGCCAGCTTCCGGATCAACTTCCAGAACTGCGTCCATTGCAAGACCTGCGACATCAAGGACCCAAGCCAGAACATCACCTGGAAGACCCCGCAGGGCGGCGACGGCCCGAACTACCCGAACATGTAAATTCTGCGCGACTTTGCGCTGTTGCGGGGCGTCCGATGGGGCGCCCCGCATTGCTTTGGGGCGGGGCGCGCTTTAGGTTGGGCCGATGACGCGGAGGACCGAATGCGCCTGACCCAGACTGCGATTGCCCTGGCCCTTGCCCTGACTGCGGCCGGGGTGGGACAGGCCGAAACCGAAGCCCCTGCCCCCGTGGTTCAGGAGGACGCGGGCGCCTATCTGGCGGCGCGAATCGCCCTGACCGACGGGCGCCACCGCGAAGCAGCCTATTGGTTCGACCGCGCGCTGAAGGCTGATCCCGCGAATGCCGCGTTGCTCGATGGCGCGGTGATTTCCGCGATGAGCCTCGGGGATTTTGAAACCGCTGCACGCCATGCCCTCGAAATCCGCAAGCTCGGCGGCAAAAGCCAAATGGCGACCTTTGCCCTCGTGACCGAGGCCGCCAAGCGCAAGGATGCGGCAGCCATCCAGAAAAATCTGGGCGATGGCCACAGCATCGGGGCGCTGTTTGACGGGTTGATGCGGGCCTGGTCGGACGCGGCAGACGGCCGCATGACCGAAGCCGTCACCGCACTGGATGAGATCGCCGCCAAACCCGGGATGGAGATTTTCGGCCATTATCACAAGGCACTGGCCTTGGCCGCTGTGGGCGATTTCGAAGGGGCAGACAAGGCGCTGGCCGGGGAGGATGCCCAAGGCACCCGCCTCTTGCGCCGGGCCGTCTTTGCACATGTCGAGATTCTGAGCCAGCTGGAGCGCAACAAGGATGCGCTCGCGCTTCTGGATACTGTGTTCGTCCGCGATCAGGACCCGACCGTCGAAGGCCTGCGCGCCCGGCTGGAAAACGGCGAAACCCTGCCTTGGACCATCGTCCAGACCCCGGAACAGGGCATGGCCGAGGTTTATTACAGCCTTGCCACCGCGCTGCGCGGCGAGGCCGACAGCAGCTATACCCTGCTTTACAGCAGGGCCGCCGCCTATCTGCGCCCCGACCATACCGAAGCGCTGCTGACCACCGCGACCCTGCTCAATTCCACCGGGCAGACCGATCTCGCACAAGAGGTCTATGCCCAGGTGTCGACCGAAGCGCCGGAACACTACCTGGCTGAGATCGGGAGGGCCGAGGCGCTTTATGCCGCGGGCAAGACAGATGCCGCGCTTGAAGTGATGCAGACACTGTCGCGATCGTACCCGCAGCTGCGCAACGTCCATGTGACCTATGGCGACATGCTGCGCCGGGAAGAGCTTTATAATCAGGCTGCCGCAGCCTATTCCGACGCGATCAACCTGATCGACAAACCCGAACGCAATGACTGGATGGTGTTTTTCAGCCGCGGCATCTGCCACGAACGCCAGAAACGCTGGGATGAGGCCGAAGCCGACATGCGGAAATCGCTGGAGCTGAGCCCCGACCAGCCGCAGGTGCTGAACTACCTCGGCTACAGTTTCCTCGAATGGAACCGAAACCTCGACGAGGCGCTGAGCCTGATCGAAAAGGCCGTTGCGGTGCAGCCTGACAATGGCGCCATCGTGGACAGCCTCGCCTGGGCCTATTTCCGCATGGGCCGCTATCAGGATGCGCTGGAACCGATGGAACGCGCCTCGCTGATGGAACCAGTGGACCCTGTCGTCACCGACCATCTGGGCGATGTCTACTGGGCCGTTGGCCGCAAGCTTGAGGCTGAATTCCAGTGGCGCCGCGCCCTGTCCTACGGCCCCGAGGAAAAAGACGCGGCCCGCATCCGCAAAAAGCTGGAGGTCGGGCTGGACAAGGTGCTGGCCGACGAAGGCGCCGCCCCTTTGGAAAAGATTGATGCTGCCGCAAACGATAACTGAATTCGGTTACGCCAAGATTAACCTCGCCCTTCATGTGACCGGACAACGCGCGGATGGCTATCATCTGCTCGACAGTCTGGTCGTATTCGCCGGGATCGGCGATCACCTGCGCGCGACGCCCGCGGCCGAGATGTCGCTTTCGGTCAGCGGCCCCTTTGCCGATGGGGTGCCGACCGGCGAGGATAATCTCGTCCTGCGCGCGGCTCGTCTGGTGGCCGGGGATATGGGGGTAGCCTTTTCGCTGGTGAAAAGCCTGCCGCCCACCAGCGGCATTGGCGGCGGGTCGGCCGATGCGGCGGCGGCCATACGTGCGGTGACGCGGCTGCGCGCCATGGCCGGATCGCTGAAGCCACTGTCACCCGAGGATGGACAGAAGATCGTGGCGCTTGGCGCGGATGTACCGGTCTGCCTTGCCTCGCACCCCACCCGGATGCGCGGGATTGGCGAGCAGCTGGATTGGCTGCCCCCCCTGCCCGAGGTGCATGTCGTGCTCGCGAACCCGCGGATCGAGGTGCCGACGCCCGCCGTCTTCAAGGCGCTGGCGCAAAAGGAAAACCCGCCCCTTCCCGATCAGGTTCCTGCCTGGGTCGATGCGGCGGATATGGCCGCCTGGCTGGTCGGCACGCGGAACGATCTGCAAGGCCCAGCCCTCGCCGTGGCCCCGCAGATCGGTCGCGTTCTGACGGAACTGGAACAGCTGCCGGGGGCGCTGATGGCGCGCATGTCAGGTTCGGGTGCTACCTGCTTTGCCTTGTTTGCCAAAGAAAACGCCGCCCAAGAGGCGGCGGATCATCTGCGCGCGGCACAGCCGGATTGGTGGGTCGCGGCGGGGCTGATCTACCCCGGCCGCGCCGATATGGCTCAGCTGATCCGCGCCACGACGTAATCGGCCAGATCCGACAGCATGCCGCGGATCGGATGTTCGGGCAGCTCGGCGATCGCAGCCTTGGCCTTGGCCGACCAAGCCAAGGCATCGGCGCGCGCAGCCTCCATCGCGCCGTGGCGGGCCATGATCGCCAGCGCCTGTTCCAGATCGCCCTCGGCCTGCTGGCCCTTGGCGATGGTGCGGTCCCAGAAGGCGCGTTCCTCGGCATCGGCGGCGGCAATCGCCTTGATAACCGGCAGCGTCAGCTTCCGTTCGCGGAAGTCATCCCCGACGTTCTTGCCGATCTGCGCGGCCGACCCGCCGTAATCCAGCAGGTCATCGGCAATCTGGAAGGCAATCCCCAGCGCATCGCCATAGGTGAAAAGCGCCTGCACCTGCGCGTCATTAGCCCCGGCAATCACGCCGCCTACCTCGGTCGCGGCAGAGAACAGCGCCGCGGTCTTGCCGCGCACGACCTGCAGATAGATCGCCTCGGTCGTCGCCAGATCCTGCGCCGCCGTCAGTTGCAGCACCTCGCCTTCGGAAATCGTGGCCGAGGCGTTGGACAGGATCTGCATGACCCGCATCGACCCGGTTTCCGTCATCAGCTGGAAACTGCGGGCAAACAGGTAATCCCCCACCAGAACAGAGGACTTGTTGTCCCAAAGCAGGTTGGCCGTCGGGCGGCCCCGACGCTGCGTGCTTTCATCAATGACATCATCATGCAGCAGCGTTGCGGTGTGGATGAATTCAACCGTCGCCGCCAGATGGATGTGATAGGGCCCTTCATAGCCGCACAGCCGCGCCGCGGCGATCGTCAGCAGCGGCCGCAACCGCTTGCCCCCCGCGCCCACCAGATGTGCGGTGATCTGCGGAATGCGCGGGGCGTGTTGCGACACCATGCGCGCCGCGATCATTTCATCCACCGCGGCCATATCCGCTGCCAGCCAGGCATTCAGACGGTCATGCGGTTTCTGCGCTGCCTCATCCAGACCCATGTTGCCGCACCCCCGCTTGCGTCTCGACAATCGTGCCGATTGCCGACATCTGTGATCCCATGAAGGAAATTCTCCGCAGCACCGACCCGACGGTCATCGCCTTTGCCACGGCCCTTCTTGAGGGCGAGGATATAGCGGTGTTTCATCTGGACGTCCACATGAGCATCCTTGACGGAAGTCTGGGGATATTGCCGCAGCGCCTGATGGTGGCGGACCGCGATGTGTTTATTGCGCAGGCGGTGCTGCGGGATAACGGAATTGATCCGGGGCGCTGATGTTTACCGAAGATCAACTGACGGATGACAAATTTCTTTGCGGGCGGTTGCGGCTGTGGCAACCGGCGCAGGGCTACCGGGCGGCAACCGACCCGGTGCTGCTGGCCGCCGCCTGTCCGGCAGAAGCCGGGGATCGCGTGCTGGATCTGGGCTGCGGGGCCGGGGCGGCGGCGCTGTGCCTTGCCGCGCGGGTTCCAGACCTCGTTCTGGCAGGGCTGGAGCTTCAGGCCGTCTATGCCGATCTTGCCCGGCGCAATGCTGCACGCAATGGTGTGACGCTTGAGGTGGTCGAAGGCGATCTGCGTCAGATGCCCACGGCGCTGCGGCGCGATTTCGACCATGTGATCAGCAATCCGCCCTATTACCCCGGCGGGGGCACGCCTTCCCCCCTGCCCGGTCGGGCGCTGGCCATGCAGATCGACGCGACGCCGCTGGCCCTCTGGGTTGAGGTCGCAGCCCGGCGCCTGCGGCCCGGCGGCTGGCTGACCATGATCACCGGTGCCGACGCGCTGCCCGATCTGCTGGGCGCGCTCGGCAAGCTGGGATCGGCCTCTGTGCTGCCACTTGCTCCGCGGACGGGACGACCGGCGAAGCGGGTGATTCTGCGGGCGCGCAAGGGCGGAAAGGCGCCGTTCCGGCTGCTCGCCCCCTTCGTGATCCATGAAGGTGCCGAACATACGGGCGACCGTGAGAGTTATACCCCCGCAGCAAACCAAGTTCTGCGCCGGGGGGGCGACCTTTCCGCGCAGTTTGGCTGACTCATGCCGAATTGCTGCGACGCGGCGGTTACATTTTGATGACAGATGGCAAAATCCGTGCTGCAATCATCTTACCCGAAAGAACACAGGAGGCCTGTATGACTGTCGCGTCGCATATCGCCGAACTGAAGAAAAAGCATGAGCATCTCTCGGATATGGTCGAAAGGGCCCAACGCGCGCCCGGCAGCAGCGATCAGGACATCGCCACGCTGAAGAAGCAAAAGCTGAAACTCAAGGAAGAGATTGAACGCCTGTCTCACGCCTGACCCTGTTTCGCACTGGCCCAAGCCGCCAGTGCTGCCCCCCCGGTGATCAAGATCGCCGCGACAAGCAGGAGGAGCGAAGGGGACGCGATACCGGCAACCACCAGCGCCAGCGTGGAGAGGAGCGGCGCAGCATAGGAGGCGACACCAAGCAGTTGGATGTCGCCTTTTTTCATTCCGATGTCCCAGGTGAAGAAGGCAAGGCCGACCGGACCGAAGCCGAGGGCCAACGTCGATGCCCATCCAAGCGTCGTGGCCGGCCAGACCGTGTCTTCCAGTGCCAGATGCGCCAGCAGCGAAAGGGCAGCCGTCGCCAGACAATAGACCGTTACAGATGCGGTCGGCACTTGCCCCAAGAACCGCGAGGCCACCGAATAAACCGCCCATGTAATCGCGCAACCGAAGGCAAGGATGAGGCCGAGCGCATTCGTCTCTCCCCCTTCTCGGCCAAGAACGATCAGTGCAGCCCCCGCAAAGGCGATCAGCGCCCCCAGTACATGGGCCGCCGTCAAGCGCTCACCCGGCAGCAGTCCGGAAAGCAACACGATGAACAACGGCCAAAGATAGGCGATCAGACCGGTTTCAGCGGCAGGCGCAATGCGGAATGCGGTGAAATACAAGAAGTGATAGCCGAAGAGTCCGACCGTGCCGAAAAGATAAACGCGCAGTGGCACCCGCCGCAGCACCGCGCCCTGCCCGGTCGCCAGCGTCCAGACCACGCCGATCGCGCCGCCGATGCTGAAGCAGATCGCATTAAGCAGGAACGGCGGCACGGGGGCCGAGCCGATGGTGAACAGCGCCAGCAAGGCCCAAAGCAGAATGGCGGTAAATCCGATCAGCGTGGCGCGGCGACGTTGCATGGCTTTCTCCCCTGAGGCCGCCAACCTGCACAGACACACCCCAGCCCGCAAGCAGAAAGGCCCGCCAAAGCGGGCCTTTCGCGACAGTTTCAGCCGGGATCAGACGAAGAACTGGCCGCCATTGGCGCTGATCGTGGCGCCGGTGATGAAGCCTGCATCCTCGGCCGCAAGGAACAGCACGCAGCGCGCGATTTCCTCGGGCTCGCCCAGACGGCCAACCGGGATCTGCGGGATGATGCGCTCGTTCAGCACTTTTTCATCAATGGCGCGCACCATCTCGGTGCCGATATAGCCCGGGCAGATCGCATTGACGGTGATCCCAGCGCGCGCGCCTTCCTGTGCCAGCGCCTTGGTAAAGCCGAGGTCGCCCGACTTCGCGGCCGAATAGTTCGCCTGGCCAGCCTGCCCCTTTTGCCCGTTGATCGACGAGATGTTGATCACGCGGCCAAACTTGCGGTCGCGCATACCCGACCACAGCGGGTGGGTCATGTTGAACAGGCCGGTCAGGTTGGTGTCGATAACCTCTTTCCACTGCTGCGGGGTCATCTTGTGGAACATCGCGTCGCGCGTGATCCCGGCGTTGTTCACCAGCACGTCGACCGGGCCAAGATCCGCCTCGACCTTGGCGATACCGTCCTTGCAGGCGTCGTAATCGGCGACCGACCATTTGTAGGTCGGGATGCCGGTTTCCTTCGTGAAGGCGGCGGCAGCTTCGTCATTGCCGGCATAGTTCGCGGCAACGGTGTAGCCCGCGTTTTTCAGCGCGATCGAAATGGCTGCGCCGATTCCACGCGACCCACCGGTGACCAAAGCAACTCTTGCCATTCTTTCCTCCTCGCAAGCGTGTTTGAAATGTGATTACCCGATGAAAACGCAATACGCAACTTTATTGCGCGATGAAAATTTCATCTGCAGCAAAAATGCCGCGCATGCAAAGACGGCAAGCCGCCCTTGGCGCAACACTCCTGCAGCGATGTATCGATTTTGTTGCACGGGCGCAGTGGGGCCGGCTGCAGCCAGTCTTCGCTGCATAAGGTTCTGAAATTCAAACCTGTTTCGGCACATATCGGCCCCGGTCCACCTGTCGAAGTCAGAAGATCAGATTTCCCGGGAAAGGCAAGAAAAAGGGGCGTGTCAAACGACACGCCCCCCGGAAAAATCGGATGTTTGCCCAATCAGCGCTCAAGGCACATGGCGACGCCCATGCCCCCGCCGATGCAAAGGGTCGCCAGACCCTTCTTGGCATCGCGGCGCCGCATTTCGAACAGCAGGGTGTTCAGGATGCGGCAGCCCGAAGCGCCGATCGGGTGGCCGATGGCGATCGCCCCGCCGTTGACGTTCACGATCGACGGATCCCAACCCATGTCCTTGTTCACGGCGCAAGCCTGAGCGGCAAAGGCCTCGTTGGCTTCGACCAGATCCAGATCGCCAACTTTCCAACCCGCCTTCTCCAATGCCTTGCGCGACGCATGGATCGGACCGACGCCCATGATCGAGGGGTCAAGACCAGCCGTTGCGTAAGATGCGATGCGCGCCAGCGGGGTCAGGCCGCGCTTGGCGGCTTCATCCGCCGACATGAGCAGCACGGCCGCGGCGCCGTCATTGATGCCCGAGGCATTGCCCGCGGTGACCGAACCGTCCTTGGTGAAGGCCGGTTTCAGCTTGGCCATGGCATCAATCGTCGCCCCGGCGCGGATGTATTCATCGGCGTCGACGGTCACATCGCCCTTGCGGGTCTTGATGAGGAACGGGATGATTTCGTCGACAAACTTGCCGGCCTTCTGGGCGGCTTCGGCCTTGTTCTGGCTGGCGACGGCGAATTCGTCCTGCGCGTCGCGGCTGATCTGCCACTGGTTCGCAACGTTTTCCGCAGTCTGGCCCATGTGGTAACCGTTGAAGGCATCCCAGAGGCCATCCTTGATCATCGAATCGATGAACTTCATGTCGCCCATCTTCTGCCCGGCGCGCAGATGCGCGACATGGGGCGAAAGCGACATGTTTTCCTGACCACCGGCGACCACGATCGAGGCATCGCCCAGTTGCACATGCTGCGCACCCAGCGCGACCGCGCGCAGGCCCGAACCGCAAACTTGGTTGAGGCTCCAGGCCGAGGCCTCTTTCGCCAGACCGGCGAGGATATGCGCCTGGCGGGCGGGGTTCTGCCCCTGACCGGCAGTCAGCACCTGACCAAGGATGGTTTCCGCAACTTCTGCCTTGTCGATGCCGGCACGCGCCACGACCGCCTCGATCACCGCGGCGCCGAGTTCATGCGCGGGGGTATTGGCGAACGACCCGTTGAAACTGCCCACGGCAGTACGTGCCGCGGAAACGATAACGACATTCGTCATGGCTCTGGTCCTCTCCCTTGGCCGATGCGGGGGAAGCGCTCTTCCGCCGCTCTGCAGCATGGGTAGGCGGTTCCGCTGCGTCGCGCAAGAAAATTGCGTAAACCAGGTCCTTAACTTTCCGCATGACAGCCATGCATCAGGCCCGTTTGCGTGGCTGATCCGGCATGAAGGCAGGGCGCAGGCTGGGCGCACCGAAGAGATACCCCTGCAGACAATCCACCCCGATCGACTGCAGGAAGGCCGCCTCTTCCGCCGTTTCCACCGCCTCGGCCACGGTGAACATTTCGAACTGCCGCGCGATACTCAGCAAGGCGCGGGTCAGGGCCTGATTGTCGGGATCGTGGTGGATATTGCGGATGAACTGGCCATCGATCTTCAAAATATCAAAGAAGAAATCCTTGAAATAGCGGAAGGCGGTATAACCCGCGCCGAAATCATCCAGCGCGAAGGTGATGCCGGTGCGCTGAAGATCGTCCATGAAGGCGGCCACGATTTCCGGTACCAACACGGCCGAGCTTTCGGTGATTTCCAGGATCAACCGCTCTGCGATCGTGGGCGACTGCTGCACACCCCGTGTCAACGTGCGTTGCCAGCGCGGGTAGCCGATCGACCGCGCGGACATGTTCACCGCAATTCGCACGTCGGGGTGCCGTGCCAGCGTCGCAAGCCCGATCTCCAGCGCGGCACAGTCAAGCAACCGGCCGGTTTCCTGCATTTCGACCGCACCGATGAAATCCCGCGCCGGAATCACCCGCCCGCCGACATCCAGCACCCGCAAAAGCCCTTCGTAAAAGGCCACGCGCTGCGGATCGGCCCCCAGGACCACCGGCTGAAAGGCCAGCCGCACGCGACCTGTCCGCAAGGCCTCATCCACCATGAGCAGGGTCTGACGATCCTGTTCCGAAATCACGAAGGCCAGGGGATTTGCCGCGCCTGCCTTACCTGTCCGTTCCAATCGGCCCATGTCTGCCCCCAAACTGCGCTTCGACCTCGACAGATTGTCGCCCCAAGCGTTAAGGGAGAGTGAAAGTTCCCATTTAGTTCCAATTTTCAGGAAAACGCGCGATGACCGAACGCTGCAGCTGGTGCGGAACGGATCCGCTCTACATGGCCTATCACGACACCGAATGGGGCGTGCCGCAGCACGACAGCCGCACCCTGTTCGAAATGCTGATACTGGAAGGGTTTCAGGCGGGTCTGAGCTGGATCACCATCCTGCGCAAGCGCGAGAATTTCCGCGCGGCCTTCGCCGGGTTCGACCCGGCCATCCTGGCCACATGGGGCGAAACCGAGGTGGAGCGCCTGCGTGCCGATCCAAGCATCATCCGCCATCGCGGCAAGATCGAGGCGACACTGGCGGGCGCGCGGGCCTGGTTGCGGATCGAAGCCCGCGAAGGCTTTGCCCCGTTCCTGTGGCGATTCGCCGAAGGGGGTCGCACCACCGCCCCCCTGAGCCCGGCCGAAGTGCCCGCCGAAACGGCGCAATCGCGCGCCATGTCCAAGGCGCTGAAGGCCGAGGGGTTCCGCTTTTGCGGCCCGACGATCTGCTATGCCTTCATGCAGGCAACGGGCATGGTGAATGACCACCTCGCCACCTGCGATTTCCGCGATGGGCCGCGCTAGGCCTTAGCGCATCAGCGCCTCCAGCACGGCCCGGGCCTCGGCCCCGGCCCAGTCGGCATCCCCGATCAGGCGACCGACCTCTTGTCCCTCGGGGTTCAGGATTACCGTGACGGGCAAGCCCGCCACCGCCATTTCCCGCGCCAACGCCGATTTCGGATCGCGCAGTGCAGTCAGATGGGTCACCCCGGCCTCGGCGAAGAACTCTTCGATCGCGGGCACGGCATTGCGACCGGTTGCAACCGTTACCACCTCGAAGCTGTCGCCACCCAGATCTTTCTGCAAGGCACCCAAAGAGGGCATTTCCTTGCGGCAGGGCGGGCACCAGGTGGCCCAGAAATTCACCAGCACCCATTTGCCCTTGAACTCGGACAGGCTGCGCGGGGCATCATCCATGCCCACCAGCCCGATGTCGGGGATGGGCTGTGCCTCGGCGAAGTTGAGCTTTTTCATATCGCCTGCCCGCAGCGCATCGGCGGCCGTCACATCCGCAAGGGCCGGGTTTGCACCGAGAGCCAAGGCCGTATAAAGAACGACGGCACGAAAAGTCAGCATTTCCCCTCCAAAGGCAGGCCCAAGATGAGCGCAGACGACAAGACCCAATCCTCCGCCAATGCCATGTGGGGCGGGCGTTTTGAGCGTGGGCCGGATGCCATCATGCAGGCGATCAATGCCTCCATCGGGTTCGACCAGCGGCTCTACGCGCAGGATATTGCCGGCTCGCGCGCCCATGCGGCGATGCTCGCAGCACAGGGCATTCTGACGGATAAAGATGCCGAGGCCATTCGGGAAGGGCTTCTCACGGTCTTGTCAGAGATCGAGGCCGGAAACTTCGTTTTCCGCGTCGAACAGGAAGACATCCACATGGCCGTGGAAAGCCGCCTGACCGAGATCATCGGCGAAGCAGGCAAGCGCCTGCACACCGGACGGTCGCGGAATGATCAGGTGGCAGTCGATTTCCGTCTCTGGGTGCGGGACCAATGCGATGCGGCCATCAACGGCATCACCGCCCTCATGCGCGCTTTCGTCGCGCAAGCTGAACAGGGCGCTGATTGGGTCATGCCGGGCTTTACCCATCTGCAGACCGCCCAGCCTGTGACCTGGGGCCATCACATGATGGCCTATGTCGAAATGCTGGCGCGGGATCGGTCGCGCTTTGAAGATGCGCGCCGCCGGATGAACGAATGCCCGCTGGGGGCAGCCGCGCTGGCCGGGACCTCCTTCCCGATCGACCGGCATGCGACGGCGGCGGCGCTCGGCTTTGACCGGCCCACGGCGAATAGCCTTGATTCCGTGTCGGACCGCGACTTCGCGCTCGAATTCCTTTCGGCCTCCAGCATCTGTGCCATGCATCTGTCGCGCTTTGCCGAAGAGCTGGTGATCTGGTCCAGCGCGCAATTCCGCTTCGTCCGCCTGTCGGACAAATGGACGACCGGGTCCTCGATCATGCCGCAGAAAAAAAACCCCGACGCGGCTGAATTGCTGCGCGCCAAGCTGGGCCGGATCATGGGGGCGACCGTGGCGCTGTTCACGGTGATGAAGGGCCTGCCGCTGACCTATTCCAAGGACATGCAAGAGGACAAGGAACAGGTCTTTGATGCGGCCGATACGCTGATGCTGGGCCTTGCCGCGATGACCGGCATGGTGAGCGACATGCAGGCGATGACGGAGAACCTGCGCGCGGCGGCGGCCTCGGGCTTTTCCACGGCGACCGATCTTGCGGATTGGCTGGTGCGCGAACTGGGCCTGCCCTTCCGCGAGGCGCATCACGTCACCGGCACGCTGGTGGGCATGGCCGAAAAGCGCGGCTGCGACCTGCCCGAGCTGACGCTGGAGGATATGCAATCGGTTTATGCGGATATCCGCGCCGATGTGTTTGACGTGCTGGGGGTCGAGAACTCCGTAAACTCGCGGCAGTCTTATGGCGGAACTTCGCCGGTGCAGGTGCGCGCCCAGATTGCCCGCTGGAAGCAGCATCTCGGCTAAGGCAGCTTTGCCGGGCGGCGGGATGACCTGCCGCCCCCTTCACGAACGGACCTTCCATGACCCGCATCCTTCCCCTGCTGCCCCTCCTAGCCCTGCTGGCCGCCTGCGGCGCCGATGGCGCCCCCGAGGCGCCGACGCCAACCCCCGGCGTCAGCATCACGGGCGAGGTGCGCGCCGGGGTGGTGGGCAAGCTGTGACCCGCGCGCTGCTGATCGCCCTGCTGCTTGCGGCCTGCGCGCCGGCGCAGCCCCATCTGGGGGTGCGGGCGACGCCCGCCGGGGTGGCGGTGACGCCCTCGGTCGCCACGACCATGGGCGGCGTGCGGATCGGCGCCTCGCCCCATGGCGCGCATCTTGGCACGCGGATCGGCGGCGTAGGCCTGGGGATCGGGCTTTGATGCCGCCGCTGCGGGTGGCCTATCTTTTGCTTGCGATTTGGGGGGCGGTGCACCCCACCGCGGTGCAGCTGGGCTATCTGCACGATACGGGACTTGGCCTCGGCGGGCTGGTGCAGGGCTGGCTGGCCAATGGCGCAAGCCGCGGGCTGACCCTCGATCTGGTGATCACCGCGCTGGCCCTCACGCTCTGGATCGTGGCCGAGACACGGGTGCGCCGCAATTGGGGGGCGCTTCTCGCGATTCCAGCGACCGTGCTTGCCGGACCGGGCTGCGGCCTGCCGCTCTATCTTTTCCTGCGAAGCGCACCAATTCGCTGACGGAATTGCGCGCCCGGGACGTTCTGCTATAGCCATGCCAGACCGGCCGGCAGGAGGCACAGCGCATGGATCACTTCATTTACCGCAACGGCAGCCTTCATGCCGAGGATGTTTCCCTGGCCGAGATTGCGGCCCAGGTCGGCACCCCCTTCTATTGCTACTCGGCCGCCACGCTGACGCGCCATTACCAGCTGTTCAAAGAGGCGCTTTCGCCCCTGCCGAACCTTGTCTGCTTTGCCATCAAATCGCTGTCGAATGTCGCCGTGCTCAAGCTGCTGGGTGATCTGGGCGCGGGCATGGATGTGGTCTCCATCGGGGAATATCTGCGCGCCAAGGCCGCCGGTGTGCCGGGTGATCGCATCGTCTTTTCCGGTGTCGGCAAAACGCGCGAGGAGATGCGGATCGCGCTGGAAGGTGGCATCCGCCAGTTCAACGTCGAAAGCGAGCCGGAGATGCGCGCCCTGTCAGAGGTCGCTGCCGAAATGGGCCTGCGCGCGCCGATCACCCTGCGCGTGAACCCCGATGTCGATGCGCGCACGCATGAAAAGATTGCGACCGGCAAAAAGGAAAACAAGTTCGGCATCCCGATCGAACGCGCCCGCGCCGTTTATGCCGAGGCGGCGGCCCTCCCCGGTCTTGAGGTCGTGGGGATCGACGTCCATATCGGCAGCCAGCTGGTGGAGCTTGAGCCCTTCGAGATGGCTTTCCGCAAGGTCGCCGAGCTGACCGAGGCCCTGCGCGCCGATGGCCACAACATCCGGCGCCTCGACCTCGGCGGCGGTTTAGGCATCCCCTATACCCGCTCGAACGAGGCGCCGCCCCTGCCCACCGATTACGGCGCCATGATCAAGCGCACGCTGGGCCATCTGGATTGCGAGATCGAGATCGAGCCCGGCCGCCTCATCGCGGGCAACTCGGGGGTACTAGTTTCGAGCGTGATCTATGTGAAGAACGGCGAGGGCCGGGATTTCCTGATCCTCGACGCGGCGATGAACGATCTGGTAAGACCTTCGATGTATGGTGCCCATCACGACATCATCGCCGTAGCCGAACCCGCAGCAGGCGCACCGACCGTGCCCTTCGATGTGGTCGGCCCTGTCTGCGAAACCGGGGATACCTTTGCCAAAGGGCGCGATCTTCCGCTCATGGCGGCGGGCGATCTGGTGGCTTTCCGCTCGGCCGGGGCCTATGGCGCGGTCATGGCGAGCGAATATAACACCCGACCCCTTGTGCCAGAGGTACTTGTGAGGGACGATCACTTCGCCGTCATCCGGGCCCGGCCCAGCTATGACGAAATTCTCAAGCGGGATAGCATCCCGGATTGGTTGTAAGGACGGCCGTCACACGGCCGGTACGTGAAAGGGCGATGGAACAGGCGAAAGCCCCCGATGTGCTGACCCGCATCCGTTGGCCCTTGCGGCTGACTTGGGCAGGGCTTTGGGCGGAACGCCTGTCGCGGGCTTTCTGGCCGCTCTGGACCGTTGCGCTGGCGACGCTGGCAATTCTGGCCTTCGGCCTGCAGGATATGGTCGCGCTCGAAGCGGCATGGACCGGCCTCGTTGCCGCCATCGTCGGGGCGGTCTGGTCCTTGACCCGCGGCCTGCGCCAATTCCGCATCCCGACACGGGCCGAGGCGCTGGCCCGGCTCGACGCCTCACTACCCGGCCAGCCGCTTTCGGCGCTGGCCGACGATCAGGCGATTGGCGGCAGCGATCCGGCCTCGGTCGCGGTCTGGCAGGCGCATCGCGCGCGCATGGCTGCCCGTGCCGCCGCCGCCCGCCCCGTGCGCCCCGAGCTGCATCTGGCCAGCCGCGACCCCTTCGGCCTGCGCTACATGGCGCTGACGCTCTTTGTCTGCGCGCTGATGTTCGGCTCAATCTGGCGGGTGGCCTCGGTCACGGGTCTTGGGCCCGGCCCGGCGGAAGCGATGATGAACGGCCCGACATGGGAGGGTTGGGCACAGCCACCGCTTTATACCGGCAAGCCCGCGCTTTACCTGAACGACATCTCGGCGCGCACGCTGGATCTGCCGCGCGGCACTCGCGTGCAAGTCCGCCTTTACGGCGAGGTGGGCGCGCTGACCCTGTCGGAAACCGTTTCGGGCGCGACGACCCCTGCCCCGGCCTCGGACCTCGCCCAGAGTTTTGAGGTGATGCAAGACGGCGCCATTGCGATCAATGGCCCCGGCGGGCGCGAATGGAAGATCATGGCCCTGAAGGACGCGCCGCCGCTGGTGCAGATCAAGGGCGAAGTCACGCGCGAACGCGATGGCAAGATGCGCCTTCCCTTCGGGGTCGAGGATGACTTCGGCATCGCAGGCGGGAAGGCGACGGTGACGCTTGATCTGGCCAAGATCGATCGCCGCTTTGGCCTGACCCCGGACCCCGAACCGCGCGCGCCGCTTGAACTGGACCTGCCGCTGCCCATCAGCGGCAATCGCGCGAAATTCGAAGAGGCGCTCGTCGAAGATATCTCGCAGCATCCTTTCGCCAATATGCCCGTGCAGGTGCGGCTTGAGGTGACGGATGCCGCAGGCCAGACCGGTGGCACGGCGCCGCTGTCGCTGATCCTGCCGGGCAAGCGGTTCTTTGATCCCTTCGCCGCTGCCATCATCGAACTCCGCCGCGATCTGCTGTGGAACCGCGCGAATGGCCCGCAAACAGCGCAGATCTTCCGCGCCGTGACCCATCTGCCCGAAGATCTGATCCGCGATCAGGCCACCTTCGACCGGCTGCTGGCCGCGATTGACCGTCTTGCTGCGGCAGGGTCCGACCTGACCCCGGCCCTGCGCGACGACTTGGCGAAAGAGCTGTGGGAGATTGCGCTGCTGGTTGAGGAGGGCGATCTTGCCTCGGCCCGGGAACGGCTGCAACGCGCGCAGGACCGCCTGAATGAGGCGATCCGCAATGGCGCCGACCCGGCGGAAATCCAGAACCTGATGGATGAACTGCGCGCCGCGACCGATGATTACATGCGCCTCCTGGCGGAAGAGGCCGAGCGCAACCCCGATGGCGGACAGGCCGATGCGGGGCAACAGATGCAGATCACCGGCGACCAGATCCAGAAGATGATGGATGAAATCCAGCGCCTGATGGAAGAAGGCAAGATGGCCGAAGCTGCGCAGGCCATGGCCATGCTTCAACAGCTGCTGGAAAACCTGAAGATGACCGAAGGTCAGGGTGGTCAGGGCGGGCCGCAGATGCCGGGGATGAAGGGGCTACAGGAAACGCTGCGCGACCAGCAAGGCCTGTCGGATGAGGCCTTCCGCCAGTTGCAACAGGGAGATCGGCCCGGCGACGACGACCCGCTGGCCGAGGAACAGCGCCAGCTGCGTGAACGACTGGATGCCCTGAACGGTCAACAACTGCCCGGTCCCGATACCGAATCGGGTGAGGCCGGCCGCCAGTCTCTCGATGAGGCTGAACGTCAGATGGAGCAGGCGGAACGCGCCTTGCGCCAAGGTGATCTCTCGGGCGCGCTGGACCGTCAGGCCGATGCGATGGATCGCATGCGCGATGGGCTGCGGGCCCTGAATGATGCACAGGCCGAAGCCGAGCGTCAGGGCCGCACCGGCGATGGCGTGCCCGGGGGGAATGCTGACCCCAACGGCGCCCCTGATCCGCTGGGGCGCGATACAGGCAATGCAGGCCGGATCGGATCAGACGACAATCTGTTGAACGGTCAGGATGTGCAGCGCCGTGCGCAAGACCTGCTGGACGAAATCCGCCGCCGCGCCGGTGAACAACAGCGCGCCGAAAATGAACGCGATTACCTGAAACGGCTGCTGGACCTGTTTTGAGGTCAGCCTTGCAGCGCCATGATCGCGCGCTGCATCAGCCCATCCAGCCAAAGCCGCGCGGCATCGACCTTCGCAACATAGGCGATCAAAAGATCAGCGCTTGCCGGCATCTGCTGGGCGATGCGCGGCGCCATCACATAGGCCGCCACCGCCACCGCCGCGACAAGAAGCGCCAGGCTGAACCCGCTGCGGAAGCTGGCATTGGCCGCCTTGGTACGCAAAACCGGGGCCGCAGTGATCGGATCGGCGGCGGGGCTGAGGGTCGAGTTGATCTCTTCGATATCCGGCAGAAGGTCGCGTCCCTTGGCCGGTCGGACATGCAGGTCAGCGGCGTTTTCCTCTTCCACCCCCTTCAACTGGGCGATCCGCCGGGCCGCGGCACTGACCTGCGGCGCCTCCAAACCCAGATCGCCTTGCGTTTCAAGGGCGGGCTCTTCCCGCGCGCGGGCCTGTGCCTCGCGCTCGGCCTCTTCCTTCAGCAAGGCGACCAAGCTTTCGTCAAGGTTGCGCGCCGCAGGTGCCGCGCGGGGTGACAGTTCCGGCTCAGGCTCGGGCAATGCAGGGGCGGCGGGTTCGGCCCCGATTTGCGGGGCCATTTCGACGGGCGGGTCGAAAACTTCCGCCTCGGCGGCCTGCGCTTCCAGAACGGCAGGCGGCAGCTGAAACCAGGCATGACCACAATTCGAACATTGGACGTCGCGCCCCTCATCCGGGATGGCCTCATCGGCAACCTCGTATTGCGCATCGCAATTGGGGCAAATCAGACGCATCTTTACCGCTCCTGCCGTTCGACGGCCTCTTGTTGCGCCCTTTCTAGCAACGAACCCCCCGTGTTCCAAGCCTGCGCCCCACAGGATTTTCCAGATTGCGCCCGGCAAACCGTTGAATCCGCCGCGCATCCGGGCGATTGTGCGCCGCGTCTGCGGAAGGGACCAATCGTGATTTCGTTCGAGAATGTGGCCTACAACTATGGCGGCGGCGAGCTTTTGTCGGAAATGTCCCTGCGGCTGGCGCCGGGGTCTTTCCATTTTCTGACCGGGCCGTCGGGTGCGGGCAAATCCACTTTTCTCAAGCTCTGCTATGCCGAGCTGCTGCCCACGGCGGGCCATGTCACGCTGTTCGACCGCGAGGTCCGGTCGCTCGGCCGGGATGAGGTCGCGCTGATGCGGCAGCGCATCGGCGTCGTGCATCAGGATTGCCGGTTCCTCGATCATCTGCCGCTGGCGGCCAATGTCACCCTGCCGCTGACCGTGTCGAACCGCGAGGTCAGCGGGCAGGACCTGGGCGATCTGCTGGCTTGGGTCGGGCTGCGCCATCTGGCCGACGCGCTGCCCCCGTCGCTCTCAGGTGGGGAACGGCAGCGGGCAGCGCTGGCGCGGGCGGTGATCGTGGACCCCGAGGTCATCCTGGCCGATGAACCGACCGGAAACCTCGACTGGGAAATGTCGCTACGGCTGCTGCAATTGCTGGTCGAATTGAACCGCATGGGCAAGACCATCGTCGTTGCCACCCATGACCTGAACCTGATCCGGCAGGCGAAATCGCATGTTGCGGCGCGGGTGCTCCGCATCCGCAACCGCCGCATCCAACTGGCGGGGGCCGATCTGTGATGACCAATCCGCTGACACTCTTCTTGCGCGGCGACCGGCAGGCTGATCGCGTGGTGCCGCCCTCAGGGCATACGGCCTGGCTCACAAGCTTCACGGCGGGCGCGATGACCTTCCTAGCCGTCTTCGCGCTGGCGCTGGCGCTGGCCTCGGGGCGGATGGCGGACCGCTGGTCGGATGCACTGGCGCGCACGGCGACGGTACGGATCTCGGCCCCGCCGGACCAGATTGAAATGCAGACCCGTGTCGTGCTGGATGTGCTGGCGACCACCCCCGGCGTCGAAAGCGCCAAGGCGCTGAGCGATGAGGAACAGCGCAAGCTGCTGGAGCCCTGGTTCGGCCCCGACCTTCCGGTCGAGGCCCTGCCGATCCCGCGCCTGATCGAGTTGACCGAGACCGCCCAGGGCTATGACGCTGAGGGCCTGCGCCAGCGCCTTGCGGCCGAGGCCCCCGGCGCCGTGCTGGATGATCACACCCGCTGGCGCCGCCCGCTGGCGACGGCAGCGGGGCGCCTGCGCGTGCTGGGCTATCTGTCGATCCTGCTGATCGGCGGCACCATGGCGGGGATGATCACCCTGGCCGCCAATGCCGCACTGGCTGCAAATTCGCAGGTGATCGAGGTTCTGCGGCTGGTCGGTGCGCAGGATGCCTATATCGCGCGGGCCTTCGTGCGCCGCTTCACGCTGCGGGCCTTTACGGGCGCGCTGGCAGGCGCCCTGCTGGGCATGGCGGGAATTGCGTTGCTGCCTTCGGCCGATGCGGCGGGCGGGTTCCTGACGGGGCTGGGCTTCAGCGGGGCGGGCTGGTTCCTGCCGTTGGCCCTGCCGCTCATCGCGGCCATCGTGGCCTTTGCAGCCACCCGCCGCGCCGCGCTGATGAAGCTTCGGGGGTTAATGTGATGCGCCGTATCCTGCCGCTTCAATGGCTGCTGTCGCTGATCTTCATCGTCCAGATGTATGTTGCGATGCTGGTGATCGGTGTGGTGATGCTGATCCCCGCGCTGATCGACCGGCGCCATGCCCATACTGCCTGCCGCAGCTTCTGCGCCTGGGTCCGGATCAGCCTGCGCGTGCTGACCGGCCTGAACACCGAAGTGCGCGGCCCGGTGCCGCAGACCGAGGTGCTGATTGCAGCCAAGCACCAAAGCTTCCTCGACATCATACTGATCTTCGGCGCGGTGCCGCGCGGCAAGTTCGTGATGAAGAAAGAGCTGGTCATGGCGCCGATTCTGGGCTGGTACGCGCTGCGGATCGGCTGTGTCCCGGTGGATCGCGGCAAACGCGGCGCCGCCATTTCGCGCATGATGGCGGATGTCAAATCCGGGGCGAGCTTGCCGGGACAGCTCATCATCTATCCCCAGGGCACCCGTGTGGCCCCCGGCGTGCGCGCGCCCTACAAGGTGGGGACGGCCCTGCTGTATAGCCAGTTGAAACAGGATTGCGTGCCAGTCGCCACCAATGTGGGCGTTTTCTGGCCCAAGCGCGGCATCCTGCGGAAACCCGGCACGGCGGTCGTGGAATTCCTGCCGCCCCTGCAGCCGGGCCTGTCGAACAGCGCCTTCATGGCCACGCTGGAGCGTGAGGTGGAGACAGCCTCGGATGCGCTCTTGGCCGAGGCGACGCGCGGGGCCTGACCGGCCCCGCCTTTCGGATCAGGCCGCGAGGCCCTTGGTTCCCATGTCGAGGAACTTCTGGCGGCGTTCCTTGACCAGCACCTCGGGTTTCTTGCCCGACAGCTCTTTCAGCATGGTCTCGACCGCCTTGCCCACGGCCTCGATCGTTTCCTTGCGGCCACGCTGTGCGCCGCCCAGCGGTTCCTTGATGATGCGGTCGATCACGCCCAGCTTTTGCAGGTCCTGCGCAGTCAGGCGCAGGGCCTCGGCGGCTTCGCGCATCTTTTCGGCATCTTTCCACAGGATCGAGGCGCAGCCTTCGGGGGAGATTACCGAATAGACCGAATGTTCCAGCATCGCGATGCGATTCGCGGTGGCAAAGGCCACGGCCCCGCCCGAACCACCCTCACCGATGATGATCGACAGCAGCGGCACACCGATCTGAAGGCATTTCTCGGTCGAGCGGGCAATGGCCTCAGCCTGACCACGCTCTTCGGCGCCCTTGCCCGGATAGGCGCCGGGCGTATCGACCAGCGTCACCACCGGCAGACCGAAGCGATGCGCCATATCCATCAGCCGGATCGCCTTGCGATACCCCTCGGGGCGGGCCATGCCGAAATTGCGTTCAATGCGCGACTTGGTGTCATTGCCCTTTTCATGGCCGATCACCACGACCGGCTGATCGTTGAAGCGCGCAAGCCCCCCCATGACAGCATGGTCGTCTGCAAAGGCACGGTCGCCGGCCAGCGGGGTATATTCGGTAAAGAGCGCGTCGATGTAATCTTTGCAATGCGGCCGGTCGGGATGGCGCGCGACCTGGCATTTACGCCAGGGCGTCAGATCCTTGTACAGATCCTTGAGCAACGATTCGGCCTTGCGGTCCAGCGCCGCGGCCTCTTTCTCGACGTCCATTTCCTTGTTGGCACGCGCGAGCGCCCGCAGCTCTTCGGCCTTGCCTTCGATCTCGGCCAGCGGCTTTTCGAATTCGAGGTAGTTCATCGGGCACTCCTCCCAAGTGGGGACGGCGGGGAAACGGCCTTCTATATGGCCAAGCGCGGCGAAAGATGCAACTCGCCTGCGGTGCCGGAAACGGCAACGCCCCGCAGCCGGGCTGCGGGGCGTGCTCCCCCCGTGATGCCATGTCGGGCCTCCTCTCCCTTCATGGCGCGGGTATCGCTTTTCAAAGCGACGCTTTTTTAAACTTTCATGACAGTAGCCTGCGTTTCGGCAAGGCAGTCTGTCAACGGTTTTTTAGGCACCCGCAGCGATCATTTCGGCTTGGCGCACGATGACCTCTGCCTGTTTGATAGAGGCGATATCCACAAGACGGCCCTTATAGACAGTCGCACCTTCGCCACGGGCCTTCGCGGCCTCCATGGCGGACAGAATCTCGCGTGCTTCGCCGACTGCGGTCTCTGAGGGGGTGAAAACCTCATTGGCCAGCGCGATCTGTTTGGGATGAATCGCCCATTTCCCGACCATGCCCAGCGTGGCTGACCTGCGCGCCTGCGCGCGATAGCCTTCATCATCGCTGAAATCGCCGAAAGGACCGTCCACCGGCAGGATGCCGTGGGTACGGCAGGCGGCGACAATGGCGGCCTGTGCCCAATGCCACGGATCGGACCAGTATTTGGCTCCCTCGCGCAGCATGTAATAGTTTTCCTGCGTCCCACCGATGCCGGTAGTCTGCATCCCCATGCTGGCCGCGAAATCGGCGGCACCGAGGCTCATGGCCTGCAGACGCGGGGAAGAGGCCGCGATTTCCTCGACATGGGCGATCCCGGCGGCCGATTCGATGATGACCTCAAAGCTGATCGGCTTGGCCCGGCCCTTGGCGCGTTCGATCGCGGTGACCAGCGCATCAACGGCATAGATATCGGCGGCACAGCCGACCTTGGGGATCATGATCTGATCAAGCCGGTCGCCCGCCTGCTCCAGCAGATCGACGACATCCCGGTACCAATAGGGCGTGTCCAGCCCGTTGATCCGCACCGACAGATACTTCTTCCCCCAGTCCAGCGTATTGATCGCGGTGATGATATTGGCGCGGGCCTGATCCTTGTCCGAAGGGGCGACGGAATCCTCAAGGTCCAGGTTGATCACGTCGGCGGCCGAAGCGGCCATCTTCTCGAACAGCGCGGGACGCGAGCCGGGGCCGAACAACTGGCACCGGTTCGGGCGGGCGGGGGCGGCAGGCTGGATGCGGAAGCTCATCGTCAGTGTCTCGGCAATGAAATTTCAGGGATCGCTGTGAATGGGTTATAATCTTGCGCGCACAGAATCAAGTGTGATTTGCAGCCGCAGCATGGCTGCTGCGTGGCAGCGAAGGGCATTCGCGCTTGACGCGCCGGACGCCCTGCCGCAAACCGCCCTTGTTTATTGGGCCAACGCAAGGGGAAGAGCGATGAGCCGCACCGTTTACGTGAACGGAGATTACGTGCCGGAAGCAGAGGCGAAGATCTCGGTCTTTGACCGCGGCTTCCTGATGGCCGATGGCGTCTATGAAGTGACAAGCGTGCTGGACGGCAAGCTGATCGACTTTGGCGGTCACTGCAAACGTCTGGCGCGGTCACTGTCGGAACTGGCCATGCAGAACCCGCATAGCGATGAAGAATGGCTGGCCATCCACCGCGAGATGGTGGCCCGCAATGACATCGTGGATGGCATGGTCTATCTGCAGGTGACGCGCGGCAATCCGGGTGACCGCGATTTCGCCTATCCGGCGAATGACGTGGCGCCGACGGTCGTGCTGTTCACCCAGTCGAAGCCCGGCCTTGCCGAAAGCCCCGCCGCGAAAACCGGCTGGAAGGTGATCTCCGTTCCCGACATCCGTTGGGGCCGGCGTGACATCAAGACGGTGCAGCTGCTCTACCCCTCGATGGGCAAGATGGCCGCCAAACAGGCGGGCGCTGATGATGCATGGATGGTCGAAGATGGGTTCGTGACTGAAGGCACCTCGAACAACGCCTATATCGTCAAGGGCAACAAGATCATCACCCGCGCCCTGTCGAACGACATCCTGCACGGCATCACCCGCGCGGCCGTGCTGCGGTTCGCCGCCGAGGCGCAGATGGAGATCGAAGAGCGCAACTTCACCATCGATGAGGCGCAGAAAGCCGATGAGGCTTTCATCACCTCGGCCTCGGCCTTCGTGATGCCGGTGGTGGAAATCGACGGCGCCGCGCTGAACGGCGGCAAGGTCGGCCCCGTGGCGACCCGCCTGCGCGAGATCTATCTTGAAGAGATGCGGAAAGCCGCGATCTGACCCTCTCAGGCGGGGGCCTTTGGGCCCCTGCCCTTCCCGCGCCTAGGCCAGCCCGGCCAGCACCTCGGTCAGGATCGGCGCCAGACGCGCGGCCCAGGCCACCTGATCGGCCGGTGTGGCAATCAGGTCATTGCGAAGCTCGATCAGGGTGTTATGGCGCCCCGGCACCAGCGCATGGCGATCAATCGCATCGCCCGGCAAGTGGCCGTTATAGGGCTGGTTGTCCCCCACACAGAGATCGGGTTCCTGCTGCAGCCGCGCAATTAACGGCAGGGACAGGCGCGTATCCAGATGGCTGTGCAGGATGCCGATATGCCAGGGCCGCGGCGCCCGCCCGCGCAGGCAGGGGGTGAAGCTGTGGATCGCCACGATCACCGTATCGGGCCGCCGCGCCGCCAGCTGGGCCAACGCCGCGTGATAGGGACGATAGAGCAGCTCTTTTCGCCGCTCGATTTCCGCCGCATCGACATAGCGGTTGCCGGGAATGATGGTGCCGTCATAGAGCCGCATCACCAGCGTCGGATCATCCTCGCCCCGGTTGGGATCAATCACGAGGCGCGAGAAATCAGAGCAGATCACGGGGCTGTCCAGCGCCGCACCCAACGCGATGGAGACGCCCGCGGCGCCGGGATCCCAGGCGATATGCCGCGCCATGTCCTGCGGCGCGATGCCAAGCACACCGCCATTGATGGCCGGCGGGACCCGGTTCGAGGCATGATCGCAGGTCACAAGCCACCGGCCCGGACGGTCTTCACCATAGATCTGAAAAGCGGGGGTCGTCATCTTTGCGTCACCAGTCAGCGTCACATCCACATAGGGCATGGCGCGACGGCACGGAATCTGCAATCGATGGAAACGCAGCACTTGGCCTCTGAAACACGCGCGAATGTCGGGATTGATGCGACAAGGGCGATTTTTGACGCGCAAGCGTGTTACCGCTAACAAATGCCAGATTGCCGCCGCGGCGGTTTTGCTCCATAACGACTTCGGCCCGTGATGACCGAACAAGACAGACAAGGAACCGGCAGCATGAGACGGATGCGCAATGTGAAGATCGTGGCCACCCTGGGGCCCGCATCGTCCGACTATGATACCATTCGCAATTTGTTCGAGGCAGGGGCCGACGTGTTCCGCCTGAACATGAGCCACGGCACCCACGACGACATTCGCGCGCGCCACGAAATCATCCGCAAGGTCGAGGCCGATATCGGCCGCCCGATCGCCATTCTGGCCGACCTTCAGGGTCCGAAGCTGCGCGTCGGCGCCTTCGCCGATGGCCCGGTGGATCTGGTCGAAGGGCAAAGCTTCCGCTTTGACCTGGACGATACCCCCGGCGATGCGACGCGCGTACAGCTGCCGCATCCGGAAATCTTTGCCGCACTGGAAGTCGGGTCTTCGCTGCTGATCAATGACGGCAAGATCCGCGTTCATGTCGATGCCTGCGGCAAGGACTTTGCCGATTGCACCGTGACCGTGGCCGGCACCATCTCGAATCGCAAGGGCGTGAACGTCCCCGACGTGCTGCTGCCGCTGGCGGCGCTGTCGCAGAAGGACCGTGCCGATCTGGAAGTGGCCTGCCAACTGGGCGTGGACTGGCTTGCCCTGTCTTTCGTGCAGCGCCCCGAAGATGTGATCGAGGCCCGCGCGCTGGCCAACGGCCGCGCCGCGATTCTGGCCAAGATCGAAAAGCCCGCCGCCGTGAAGGCCTATGATGCCATTCTGGCCGTGGCCGATGGCATCATGGTGGCCCGTGGCGACCTGGGCGTTGAACTGCCGGTCCATGCCGTGCCGCCGATCCAGAAACAGTTGGTCCGCAAGGCCCGTGCCGCAGCCAAGCCGGTGATTGTGGCGACCCAGATGCTGGAATCGATGATCGAAAGCCCCGTGCCCACCCGGGCCGAGGTGTCGGACGTGGCAACCGCGATCTATGAGGGCGCCGATGCAGTGATGCTCTCGGCGGAAAGCGCCGCCGGGAAATTCCCGATCGAAGCTGTAGCCACCATGAACAATGTCGCGATCAGCGTCGAAAGCGATGCGACCTATCGCGACATCATCGAGGCAAGCCGCAAGGTGGTCCGCACCACCGTGGCCGATGGCATCGTCGCCGCAGCCCGCGAAATCGCAGAGGCCGCCGACATCAAGGCGATCTGCTGCTTCTCGCAATCGGGGACGACGGTGAGCCTGGTTGCCCGCGAACGTCCGCGCGTGCCGATCATCGGCCTGACGCCGCTGATCGGGACAGCGCGTCGGCTCTGCCTGACCTGGGGCGCCCATTGCGCCGTGACGGAAGAGCAGGACCGCTTCAAGGGCGCCGTGATTTCGGCCGTGCGCGCCGCGCGCTCTTATGGGTTTGCCACCGAAAAGGACCAGATCGTCGTGACTGCAGGCGTGCCGTTCAACGTCACCGGCACCACGAACATCCTGCGTGTCGCACCCTGTGACGAGCGGTTGATTCACCGCGCCGACCCGGAGTAATCTGGCAGGGCACAATATCGGGGGTGGCCGTGAACACGGATCTCTATCTCGTCATCGGGATCATCGTTGTCGCCTTGGCCATTCCCGCGGTCTTTGCCGCCTATTCCGAAGGCCGCGTGCCACGCGCGGCCTCGATCCTGGTTCTCATCGGCGGATCGCTTGTCGTGATGGCGCTGACCAAGAAACCCGGTGGATATGAGGTTCAGGACATCCCGAACGCCTTTTACCGGGTCATCGGGCAATTGATGCGATAGGAACGGGCGGCCCAAAGGCCGCCTTTTTCCTTTCCTGGCTTGCACTTTTCCCGGATGGGCCCTATACGGCCCGCTCTACCCCGCGCGTCCGGCCTCTGTGGCATTGCCGAGTCGTGCGTTCACCCTCAACGAGGAGATGGAAATGCCCAAGATGAAGACCAAGTCGGCGGCAAAGAAGCGCTTCAGCTTCACTGCTTCCGGTCGTGTGAAAGCTGGCCCGGCCGGCAAACGTCACGGCATGATCAAACGGACGACCAAGTTCGTGCGCGATGCATCGGGTGCTATGATCCTGTGCGAGAGCGATGCGAAAATCGTCAAAAAATACATGCCCTACGACCGGTAAGGAGAACTTCATATGTCCCGCGTTAAATCCGGCAAGGTGACCCACGCCCGTCACCGCAAGGTGATCAAGGCTGCGAAAGGCTACTACGCCGCTCGCTCGACGAACTTCCGCACCGCGACTCAGGCTGTCGACAAGGCCAACCAGTATGCGACCCGCGACCGCAAGACCCGCAAGCGCAACTTCCGCGCGCTGTGGATCCAGCGGATCAACGCGGCCGTCCGTCTGTTCGACCTCGAGATGACCTATTCGCGTTTCATCAACGGTCTGGCGAAAGCCGGGATCGAAGTGGACCGCAAGGTTCTGGCCGATCTGGCCGTGCATGAGCCCGAGGCGTTCAACGCCATCGCCGCTCAGGCAAAGGCCGCGCTGGCCGCCTGATTTCAGGCAACTGACGGATCTGGAAGGGCCCCGCTTCGGCGGGGCTTTTTCTTTGCGCGACTCTGGGGGCGCTGCCCCCGGGGCCGCTGGCCCCTCCCCCGGGATATTTGGACAACGGGAAGGGCGGCAGTCTTGCAAAAGATGCCTGTCAGGGCTAGCACCGCAACAGAATGACGGAGGCACGAATGGACCTGACAGAGCTGCGCGGGAAATATGTCGAGGCGATTGCCAAGGCAGCGGACGAGGCGGCGCTGGAAGAGGTGCGGATTGCCGCGCTTGGCAAAAAGGGCGAGATTTCGGCCCTGATGGCGGGTCTGGGCAAGATGGAGCCCGACGCACGCAAAGCCGCAGGCGCCGCGATGAATGTCGTCAAGGACGAGATCGATGCCGCGCTGCGGGCCAAGAAGGCGGCGCTGGCCGATGCGGCACTGGATGCCCGGCTGCGGACCGAATGGCTGGATGTGACGCTGCCGGGGCGCCCGCGCCGGGTGGGCACCATCCATCCGGTGAGCCAGGTGATGGACGAGCTGACGGCGATCTTCGCCGATATGGGCTTTGCCGTGGCCGAGGGCCCGCAGGTCGAGAGCGACTGGTACAATTTCGATGCGCTCAACATTCCGCCCGAGCATCCGGCGCGGCAAGAGCATGATACGTTCTTCATGCATCGTGACGCGGGGGATGAGCGGCCGCCGCATGTGCTGCGGACCCATACCAGCCCGGTGCAGATCCGGGCGATGATGGCGCAGGGCGCGCCGATCCGCGTGATCGCGCCGGGCCGGGTCTATCGGATGGACATGGACCAGACCCATACGCCGATGTTCCATCAGGTCGAGGGTCTGGCGATTGACCGCGACATCAGCATGGCAAACCTGAAATGGGTGCTGGAAGAGTTCTGCCGCGCCTTCTTTGAGGTGGACAAGGTCGAGCTGCGCTTCCGTGCCAGCCATTTCCCCTTCACCGAGCCTTCGGCAGAGGTGGACATCCGCTATTCCAATGTCGGCGGTCAGCTGAAGATCGGCGAGGGCGACAAGTGGATGGAAATCCTCGGCTCGGGGATGGTGCATCCGAAGGTGCTGGCGGCGGCGGGCGTGGACCCGAACGAATGGCAGGGTTTTGCCTTCGGCATGGGGATCGACCGGCTGGCCATGCTGAAATACGGCATCCCGGACCTGCGCGCCTTCTTTGAATCGGATCTGCGCTGGCTGCGGCATTATGGGTTCGCAAGCCTCGACCTGCCGGATCTGCCGGGCGGGCTGAGCCGCTGAGAGTTTGAAAGGCGCCCGCATTCGGGCGCCTTTTTTCATGGCATCGGTAAAGATGCTGCGGCCTGTCTGGTCCTGATATCAGGTCCGAACCCGGATCTGGCCAGGAAGGCGCTTCCCATCCGCTGCAAGCTGATCGAAGACTGAGGGACTGGGCGGCGCACAGGCCGCCCGAGCCTTAGATCACGATAATGTCGGCCGCTGTGAGCGCAGTTCCATCCGCGAAATCCGCGATCAGCACTTTGGTGCCGCCGCCGTTGCCATCGGCATCAAACCAAAGGCGGCCGGTCGATTGCTGATAGATGATCCGGTCTGCACCATCGACGGCGGATGTCCCGGCGACAAAACGCCCCCCGATCGCCCCGAGATTGCCCAGGCCGACAAAGCTGTCCCGGTCGATTTCGATCCGATCTGCCGCAGCGTTGAAGTCGGACACGGTATCGACGGTCCCGCGATTGGCAAAGACGAAGACATCGGCGTCACGCCCCCCGGTCAGCTGATCGGCGCCCGCCCCGCCGTTGAGACGGTCGTTGCCTATGCCGCCCACAAGCGTATCTGCCCCGAGACCGCCGTTCAGCACATCATTGCCCGCATCGCCCAGCAGCCGGTCAGCGCCTGCATTGCCATCCACCGTATCCCGCCCGGCGCCGCCGAACAGCACGTCATTGCCCGAGCCGCCGTTGATGTCGTCATTACCAGCGACCAGCATGTTGAAGGCCTGCGGCCCACGCCCTGCCAGAAGGTGGTCAACAAAAGTGTTTGCAGAAAGGTTCAGCCCCGTCAGGCTGAGCGGATCTGGTACGCCACTGATGCGGACCAGCATCCCGGTCAGCGTACCAGAACTGACGCCTGTGAAGATGCCGCCCGAAACCTCCACCACCAGATTCGTTCCCAAGAAGCGAACCGAGGCATCATTGGGCACGTTCAACTGCACATAGTTGGACGTGTAGGAGATGCTTGTCCCCCCCGTGATCACGCTGTCGAAGTCCTGCCGCTCTGCAATCATGTTCAGGGCGGGCCAGTAGGTCCGAACAGGCGTAAAATTCAAGACAGCCATCTAAGCCTCCCACAACGACTGAAATATCTTTCAATCAAACAGAATTCGAGCAAGGCGCAATGCAAATTCGGCGGGACCATGAAAAATGGCCCCTGCGATTGCAGGGGCCATAGCGGTGATCATGCTAGGGTGGATCAGGTAAAACGGTTGTCGCGCGGGAAGCCGCGTGGCGCCATGGCGCCGGTCGCGGCACGGGACGCTGTCCATTGCGACAGATCCGATTCGGTCCGGGTGCGCCCGGCGGGGTCTTTCCATGTCAGACCGTCGACGATATTGAAGGTGATGGCATCCGAGAGCCCGCCATCCTTGTATTTCTGAAGGCGAACACCCTTGCCCTTGGCCATTTCCGGCAGCTCGCTGATCTTGAAGACCAGCAGCTTGCGGTTTTCGCCCACCACGGCGACATGATCGCCGGTGATGCGACGGCAAAGCGCGGTCTTGATGCCGTCCTTCACCGTCAGAACCTGTTTGCCCGCGCGGGTCTGGGCAATCACCTCTTCCGAGGGGACGACAAAACCGTCGCCGGCGGTCGATGCGACCAGCAGCTTTTCGCCCGGCCGCCAGATCAGCAGATCGGTGATGTCGCTGTCATTGGGCAGATCCACCATCAGGCGCACGGGCTCCCCCATGCCGCGCCCACCGGGCAGATTGGCACCTAGAAGTGTGTAGAAGCGCCCGTTTGCCCCAACCAGAAGGATGCGGTCGGTCGTTTCGGCGTGGAAGATGAAGCGGCCTTCGTCGCCATCCTTGAACTTCACCTCGGTATCCAGCGCGACATGGCCTTTCATCGCGCGGATCCAGCCCATTTTGGAGCAGATGACCGTGATCGGCTCACGCTCGATCATCGCCTCGATCGGCACTTCCTCGACATCGGCGAGGTCGGCAAAGTCACTGCGGCGGGCGCCAAGCGCGGTCGTCTTGCCGAATTGCCCCTGCACATCCGCCAGATCGCGCCCGATGCGCGCCCATTGCAGGCCCACATCGGCCATCAGCGCCGCGAGGTCCGCACGTTCCGCCCGCAGGGCATCGCGTTCGGCCACCAGCTCCATCTCTTCCAGCTTCCGCAGGCTGCGGAGCCGCATGTTCAGGATTGCCTCGGCCTGAATCTCTGACAGCTCACCCTTGCCGGGCTTCGGCGGCTGGTAATCCTCTTCCGAGGTCGCGCGCTTGTGCTTCTTGCCCCAGGTTTCGGCCATGAGGGCCGCTTTCGGCTCGGCGTCGTAGCGGATGATGTCGATCACACGATCCAGATTGAGGAAGGTGATGATGAAGCCATCCAAGATTTCCAGCCGGTGATCGATCTTTTCGATACGGTGCTGGGTGCGGCGCTGCAAAACATCGCGGCGATGATCCAGAAAGGCGCGCAGCACCTCTTTGAGCGAACAGACCTTGGGCACGCGGCCGTCGATCAGCACGTTCATGTTCAGACTGAAGCGGATTTCGAGGTCGCTGTTCTTGAACAGCATCCCCATCAGCATCTCGGGCTCCACGGTGCGGGCGCGGGGCTCCAGCACGATGCGGACATCCTCGGCGCTCTCGTCGCGGACGTCGGCCAGCGCGGGCACCTTCTTGGTCTGGATCAGTTCAGCCAGACGCTCGATCAGCTTGGATTTCTGGACCTGATAGGGGATCTCGGTGACAACGATCTGCCACTGGCCGCGGCCCAGATCCTCAACCGCCCAGCGGGCGCGCAGGCGGAAGGCGCCGCGCCCCGTGCGATAGGCCTCAAGGATGTTCTCGCGCGGCTCGACGATGACGCCGCCGGTGGGGAAGTCAGGGCCAGGCACATGGCGCACCAGCTCTGCGTCCGACACCTCGGGGTCGGCCAACATGGCCTGACAGGCATCGATCAGTTCGTGCAGGTTATGGGGCGGGATATTCGTCGCCATGCCCACGGCAATGCCGCTTGCACCATTGGCCAGCAGGTTCGGGAAGGCCGCGGGCATTACCACCGGCTCTTCCAGCGTGCCGTCATAGTTGGGGCGGAAATCGACCGCGTTCTCGGTCAGGCCTTCCATCAACAGTTCGGCAATATGGGTCAGCCGCGCCTCGGTGTAACGGCTGGCGGCGGGGTTGTCGCCATCAATATTGCCGAAGTTGCCCTGACCATCGACCAGCGGGTAACGGACGTTGAAATCCTGCGCCAGACGCGCCATCGCATCATAGATCGCGGCATCGCCATGGGGGTGATAGTTGCCCATCACATCGCCTGAAATCTTTGCCGATTTGCGGAACCCACCGGTGGGCGACAGGCGCAATTCGCGCATCGCATAAAGGATGCGGCGATGCACCGGCTTCAGCCCGTCGCGCGCATCCGGCAGCGCCCGATGCATGATCGTGGACAGCGCATAGGTCAGATAGCGCTCGCCAATGGCGCGGCGCAACGGCTCGGAATGGGTCGCGGGCTCGATATTGGGGCTGTCTGTCTTGTCGGTCATGGATGTTGTGTAAACTCTGCCTTGGGCCCGGTCCAGCCGTTTTGCGACCCAAGCCGCGGGCCGCGGTTTTTTCCCCGTTCCCCCCTGCAAGACCATGCTAAAGACAGGGGGTTACGAGTGATTCCGGGTGCCATCATGCTGCGTTTGTGTGCAGGCCTTTGTGCCGTTCTGTTCCTTGTCCTGCGGATCGCCGGGGAGGATACCGGCCAGACCCGCGCAGGCCTTCGCCCGGCCGAAGCGGCGATTACCGCCGCCCGCCCGATGGTTCCGCGCGCCCCGCCCCTGCCCGAGCTTCCGCTGGTCTTGCCCCTGGTGAAGGCCGCCCCGCCCGAGGCGCCGCAGACGATGCGCTATGTCCAGGCCGATACCGTAAACCTGCGCGAGGGACCATCCACCGAATTTGCCGTGGTGGGCCAACTGCTGAAGGGGGCTATGGCGCAGCTTCTTTGGACCGAAGGCAACGGCTGGGCACATATCGCTGCCGCGGGCAACGGGCTGACCGGCTATGTCGCGGCCGAGCTTTTGTCCGAGTCCGCGCCCTGAACAGCGGAATTGCACCGAGGCGGAAAAGCCCTTATCCCCTTGGGAAAAATCGGAGCAGATCATGTCATCCCCGCGCAGCGTCCTGATCACCGGATGTTCATCCGGCATCGGGCTTGATGCCGCACGCAGCCTGCATGCCCGCGGCTGGCGCGTCTTTGCGACGTGCCGACAAGAGGCGGATTGCGATCGCTTGCGGGCCGAAGGGCTGGAAAGCTTCCCCCTCGACTACGCCGACGAAGCCTCGATCACCGCCGCGGTCGAAGAAGTGCGCCGCCGAACCGATGGCACGCTGGATGCGCTCTACAACAACGGCGCCTTCGCCTGCCCCGGCGCCGCTGAAGATCTGCCCCGCGGCGCGCTGCGCGAGATCTTTGAGGTCAACCTCTTCGGCTACCATGACCTGACGCGGCAGGTGATTCCCCTGATGCGCGCCCAAGGCCACGGGCGGATCGTGAACTGTTCCTCGGTGCTGGGTCTGGTCGGCATGCGTTGGCGTGCGGCCTATGTCTCGACCAAATTTGCGATGGAGGGGCTGACCGACGTGCTGCGCGTGGAAATGCGCGGGACCGGCATCGATATCATCCTGATTGAACCCGGGCCGATCCCGACCCGAATCCGCGAAAACTCCATCCCTCATTTCGAGAAATGGATCGACTGGGAAAACTCTGCCCGGGTCGAGGAATACCGCAGCCTGCTGCACCGGCTTTATGAACCGAAAACCGGGCCTGACCTGTTCGAACTGCCCTGCGCGGCGGTGACGGCAAAGCTCATCCATGCGCTGGAAAGTCGGCGGCCCCGGCCCCGCTATTACGTGACCAAGGCCACGCATCTGATGGGCCTTGCCCGGCGGATCCTGCCCACCCGCGCACTTGATTGGCTGATTTCCCGCGTCTAGGCGAATTCTTCTCGCCTTTCGGGGTAAAGCCGCTACATGTGGCGCCATCGCACGGAAGGGGAAGCAGATGCTGCTCAATGACCCGCTCTTCATTCTCGCCGCCCTGGCCAGTTTCGGCGTGCTGATCATCCTGATGATCGGCATCGGCGGCTTCGCCAAAGGGGGCGATTTCAACCGCAAACACGCCAATCGCTTGATGCGGTATCGTATCATCGCGCAGGCGGCGGCGGTCATCCTGATCGTCACCTTTGCCTTTGTTCGCAGCCGCTGGGGGAACTGATGGTCGTCCTGTCGAAGATCTACACAAAGACCGGGGATGCCGGGGAAACCGCCCTTGGCAATGGTGCCCGGGTCGCCAAACACAGCCTGCGGGTGCAGGCCTATGGCACGGTCGATGAAACCAACGCGACGCTTGGCCTGGCGCGTCTGCATGCCGGGGGCCCGGTGGATGAGGCGCTGCAGCGCATCCAGAATGACCTCTTTGATCTTGGTGCCGACCTTTGCCGCCCGGACATGGCCCGCGATCACGAGGCTGGCTATGTGCCGCTGCGGATCCTCAGCAGCCAAGTCGCCCGACTCGAGTCGGAAATCGACGGCATGAATGCCGCGCTGGAACCGCTCCGCAGTTTCATCCTGCCCGGCGGAAGCGCGCTGGCCGCGCATTTGCACCTGTGCCGCACCGTCTCGCGCCGGGCCGAAAGGCTGACGGTTGAGCTGGCGACGATGGAGGAAATCAACCCTGAGGCGGTCAAGTATCTGAACCGCCTGTCGGATTGGTTCTTTGTCGCAGCGCGCATCGCAAATGACGAAGGTCGCGCCGACGTACTCTGGGTGCCGGGCCTTACGCGCTGAGTTTTTTCTCTGCTTGACGCTGCGTTGAAGACGCGGCGTCTCAGCGTCGCAGCGTGTCGCTTTTGGATTGTTTTCCATGTCGGTGCCGGGCTAACAACGCTCCGAAGAGATCAAAAAGGTCCATCTCTGGGCCGGAAATCTGGGAGATTGCCGCTGATGAAGGTTTTGGTGCCTGTCAAACGCGTGATTGACTACAACGTGAAGGTTCGCGTGAAGGCGGACGGGAGCGGGGTTGATCTTGCGAATGTGAAGATGTCGATGAACCCGTTTGACGAGATTGCGGTGGAAGAGGCGATCCGTCTGAAGGAGAAGGGGATCGCGTCCGAGATTGTGGTTGTGTCGATCGGCGTGAAGCAGGCGCAAGAGACGCTTCGGACGGCGCTTGCGATGGGGGCGGACCGGGCGATCCTGGTTGAGGCTGCGTCGGACGTGCATACCGACATCGAACCGCTCGCCGTGGCGAAGATCCTGGCGGCGGTAGCGAAGGAAGAGGCGCCGGGCCTGATCCTTGCGGGCAAGCAGGCGATCGACAATGACCTGAACGCGACGGGTCAGATGCTCTCGGCGCTGCTGGGGTGGTCGCAGGCTACCTTTGCCAGCGAGCTTTCGGTTGAGGGTGACGCGGCGACGGTGACGCGTGAGGT
>NZ_BMYQ01000006.1 GCF_014652355.1 Gemmobacter lanyuensis
GCTGAAGCTGGCGAACATGCTGACCGACATCAGCCTGGGCCTGCAGGCAAGCCTGCGGGTGGGGCGGCTGCTCGACGCGGCCAATGCCGCGCCCGAGATGATCTCGATCGTCAAGCGCAACAACTGCGGCAAGGCGCTGGAGATCGCCCGCTGGGCCCGCGACATGCACGGCGGCAACGGCATCCAGGAGGATTTCCAGATCATGCGCCACATGGTCAACCTCGAAACCGTCAATACCTACGAGGGCACCCACGACGTCCACGCCCTCATCCTCGGACGCGCCATCACCGGCATCCAGGCGTTCTTCTGATCGACATTCGGGCGCATCCCGCAGCCAGGGGCCACTGGCCAAAGGATGCGCCCGGACCCCCACAGGGCCCCAAAAGGAAAAGACCCGGCATGGATCGCGCCGATATCGTTCACGACAACTTCCTGCGTCGCGTTGCGTCGCGGGACCTTCCGCATGGCAACGCCCCTTCGGGGGCGCTTTCGCCGTTTCAGGCGGTGGGTATTTATCGCGCCGCCTGTCTCAGCCGCGCGCTCGACCGGCAAAGCCGGGTGATGCAGCGGGCCGGGCAGGGGTTCTATACCATCGGCTCTTCGGGGCATGAGGGGCTGGCCGCCGTGGCCGCCGCGCTGCGCCCGACCGACATGGCGTTCCTGCATTACCGCGACGCGGCCTTCCAGATCGCGCGCAGTGCGCAGGTGCCGGGGCAGAGCATCGCCTGGGATATGCTGCTGTCCTTCGCGGCTTCCAGCGAAGACCCGATTTCGGGCGGGCGGCACAAGGTTCTGGGGTCCAAGGCGCTGAGCATTCCGCCGCAGACCTCGACTATCGCCTCACATCTGCCCAAAGCGATTGGCGCGGCCTATGCCGTGGGCGCCGCGCGCCGCCACCGGCCGGAACATGCCGAACTGCCCGATGATGCCATCGTCTATTGCAGCTTCGGCGATGCCTCGGCCAACCATTCCACCGCGCAGGGTGCCTTCAATACCGCGCAATGGACCAGCTACCAGTCGATCCCGCTGCCGCTTTTGTTCTGCTGCGAGGATAACGGCATCGGCATTTCCACCAAGACACCCAAGGGCTGGATCGCGGCGACCTTCCAGAACCGCCCCGGTCTGAAGTATTTCGCCTGCGACGGGCTGGATATCTTCGACACTTTCGCCACCGCGCAGGCCGCCGCCGCCTATGTGCGGACGCGCCGCAAACCTGCCTTCCTGCATGTCCGCACCATCCGGCTTTATGGCCATGCCGGGGCGGATATGCCCACCACCTATCTGTCCCGCGAGGAGGTCGAGGCCGAAGAGGCGCAGGACCCGTTGCTGCATATGGTGCGGGGTCTGGATCAGCTGGGCGCGCTTACCCCCGATGGCGCGCTGGAGATCTATACCGACACCAATGACCGCGTGGCCCGCATCGCGGCCGAGGCCGTGACCCGCCCGCGCCTCAAGACGGCGGCGGATGTCATGGCATCCCTCATCCCGCCCCGGCGGGCCTGCAAGCCCACCAACGGCCCCAGCCCCGAAACCCGCGCGCAGGTCTTTGGCAGCGATCTCAAGCAGATGGCGGAGCCGCAGATCATGTCGCGCCTCATCAACTGGGCGCTGACGGACCTGATGCTGGCGCATCGCGAAATCGTCATGATGGGCGAGGATGTGGGCCGGAAAGGCGGCGTCTATGGCGTCACGCAAAAGCTTCAGGCCCGCTTCGGCCCGGATCGGATGATCGATACGCTGCTGGATGAACAGTCGATCCTCGGCCTTGCCATCGGCATGGCGCAGAACGGTTTCTGCCCGATGCCGGAGATCCAGTTCCTGGCCTATCTGCACAATGCCGAAGACCAGCTGAGGGGCGAGGCCGCGACGCTGCCCTTCTTCTCGAACGGGCAATACACGAACCCGATGGTGCTGCGGATTGCGGGGCTGGGCTATCAGAAGGGCTTTGGCGGGCATTTCCACAATGACAACTCGGTCGCGGTGCTGCGCGACATTCCGGGGTTGATCCTGGCCTGCCCGTCGAACGGGGCCGATGCCGCGCGGATGCTGCGCGAATGTGTGCGCCTTGCGCGCGAGGAACAGCGGCTTGTGGTCTTCCTGGAACCCATCGCGCTTTACCCGATGCGGGATCTGCATGCCGACAAGGACGGTGGCTGGATGCAGGTTTATCCCGACCCCTCCGAGGTGATCGCGCAGGGTGAGGTGGGCGTGCATGGCACGGGCGACGATCTGGCCATCGTGACCTTCGGCAATGGTGTATACCTGTCGCGTCAGGCGGAACCCGCGCTGGCGCAGGCCGGGATCAAGACCCGTATCATCGACACCCGCTGGCTTTCGCCCCTGCCCAAGGCGGCACTGACCGAGGCTGTGCGGGGGGCGAAACGCATCCTTATCGTCGATGAAACCCGCCACACCGGCGGCGTGGCCGAGGCGCTGATGGCCCATTTCCACGAAGCCTGCCCCGGCCTGCCATTGGCGCGCATCACCGCCGAGGACAGCTTTATCGCCACCGGCCCGGCCTATGCCGCTACCATGCCGTCGCGCGACAGCATCATCGCCGCCGCCCTGGAGATTTGCGCATGAAAACCGCGGTCGTGATCTGCCCCGGCCGGGGCACCTATACCAAAACCGAACTGGGCGTTCTGGGGCGCCATTTCGCGGACAAGGGGTTGCTTGCGAATTTCGATGCCCGCCGCGCGGCGCTGGGGCAAGAGACGCTGTCGGCGCTGGATGGGGCGAGCAGCTATTCGGTGTCGCGTCACACCCGCGGCGACAATGCCAGCGCGCTGATCTATGCCGCGACGCTGGCCGATTTCCGGGCGATCTCGGGCGTCAAGGTCGTGGCGGTGACGGGCAATTCGATGGGCTGGTATTCCGCCTTGGCCTGCGCCGGGGCGCTGACCGCCGAGGGCGGGTTCGAGGTGGTCAACACCATGGGCACGCTGATGCAGGAACGCCTGATCGGGGGACAGCTGATCTATCCCTTCGTGGATGAAAACTGGCAGCCCGATCCCGCCCGCAAGGCCGAGCTTCTGGCCCTTGTGGCCCGTATCGATGCGCCGGGTCAGCGTCTGGCTCTGTCGATCGATCTGGGCGGCATGCTGGTTCTGGCGGGTGAGGACGCGGGCCTGAAGGCGTTCGAGGCTGCGGTGCCGGTGGTGCAGGGGCGTTTCCCCATGCGGCTGGCCAACCACGCGGCCTTCCACACCCATCTGCAGGCCCCCGTGGCCGAAGCCGGACGCGCGCGTCTGGCCCCCGGTCTGTTCGGGCAACCAAATCTGCCGCTGATCGACGGGCGCGGCCATATCTGGTGGCCTGACGCGACCGATACTCAAGCCTTGTGGGATTACACCCTGGGCCATCAGGTGGTCGAAAGCTATGACTTCAGCCGCGCCATCGCCCATGCCGCGCGCGAATTCGCGCCTGATCTGTTCATCGTCACCGGCCCCGGCACCACGCTGGGCGGGGCCGTGGCGCAAAGCCTCATCCTTGCCGATTGGCGCGGAATGAGGTCCAAATCCGATTTCCAGCGCCTGCAAGAATCCGCGCCGCTTCTGGTTTCCATGGGAATGGAAGCGCAGCGCCATCTGGTCACCAAGGGAGACTGACATGACCCACGCCGAAACCCTCAGCGCCGCCGGCCTGTCTGCGGCCGAAATCACCGGGGGCACCCTTGCCGTCCGGTCGCCTATCGACGGCGCGGTCGTTGCCCATGTGCATGAAACCAACCCGGCCGACATGCCCGCGATCATCGCCAAATCGCAGGCTGCCTTCCGTGCCTGGCGCACCGTTCCGGCCCCGCGCCGGGGCGAGCTGATCCGCCTCCTGGGCGAAGAGCTGCGCGCCGCCAAGGCCGAACTCGGGGCGCTGGTCACGCTTGAGGCGGGCAAGATCACCTCGGAAGGTCTGGGCGAAGTGCAAGAGATGATCGACATCTGCGACTTCGCCGTCGGCCTGTCGCGTCAGATCTATGGCCTGACCATCGCCTCGGAACGTCCCTCGCACCGGATGATGGAAACCTGGCACCCGATGGGCCCCTGCGGCGTCATCTCGGCCTTCAACTTCCCCGTGGCGGTCTGGTCGTGGAACGCGGCGCTGGCGCTGGTCTGCGGCGATCCGGTCATCTGGAAACCCTCGGAAAAGACCCCGCTGACCGCCATCGCCAGCATGAAGATCATGGAACGCGCGCTGGCCCGCTTTGGCGATGCGCCCGAAGGTCTGGTGCAGCTGGTCATCGGCGGCCCCGCCATTGGCGAGGCGCTGGTGAATTCCAAGGACGTGCCGATCATCTCGGCCACCGGCTCGACCCGTATGGGCGGCATCGTCGGCCCGAAGGTCGCGGCGCGCTGGGGGCGCCCGATCCTCGAACTCGGTGGCAATAACGCGATGATCGTGGCGCCTTCGGCCGATCTCGACATGGCGGTCCGCGCCATCGTCTTTTCGGCCGTGGGCACGGCGGGGCAGCGCTGCACCTCGCTGCGGCGTCTGATCGCGCATAACTCGATTAAGGATGATCTGGTGGCGAAACTGGCCAAGGCCTATGCCAGCCTGCCCATCGGCGACCCGCGCAAGGCCGGTACGCTGATCGGCCCGCTGGTGGATTCCGCAAGCCGTGACCGGATGCTCGCGCAGATCGCCAAGGCCCGCGCGGAAGGTGGCCGCGTCCATGGCGGCGAGGCGGTCGAAGCGGTGGCCGGGGGCGCCTATGTCTCGCCCGCGCTGGTCGAGATGCCCGCGCAGACCGATACCGTGCGCGAGGAGACCTTCGCCCCGATCCTCTATGTCCTCGGCTATGAAACCCTGGATGAGGCGATTGCCCTGCAGAATGACGTGCCGCAGGGCCTGTCCTCCTGCATCTTCACGCTGAACATGCGCGAGGCGGAAACCTTCCTCTCGGCCGCCGGGTCGGATTGCGGCATCGCCAACGTGAACATCGGCCCCTCGGGCGCCGAAATCGGCGGGGCCTTCGGGGGCGAAAAGGAAACGGGCGGCGGGCGCGAAAGCGGCTCGGACGCCTGGAAGGGCTATATGCGCCGCCAGACGAACACCATCAACTACGGCGCTACCCTGCCGCTGGCACAGGGCGTGAAGTTCGACTTCTGATCCTTTTCGGGGTGGCGGTCATTTTGCCCGCCACCCTGTTATTTTGCCGCAAAATCACGTCACATCTGGCGGTCTGTCCGGCGAAATCGGCACCCCTGTCTTTTAGCCTGAGCGCATAAGAAACGTTCAGCGGACAGGAAATCCCTATGTCATTCAACAAGATCGCGGTCCTCGGCCTAGGCAAGGTCGGCTATCTGGCGGCCGAATTGCTGGTCGAAAGCGGTTTCACCGTCACCGGCATCGATGCGCGCGAAACCACCGCGCCTTTTGCCACGAAAACCGTCGATCTGTCGGATACCGCCGCGCTGAAAGCCGCGCTGGCCGGGCAAGAGGCCGTTCTTTCCTGCCTGCCCTATCACCTGAATATCGGTGTCTCGACCGTGGCCCATGGGCTTGGCCTGCATTACTTCGACCTGACGGAAGATGTGCCCACCACCAAACATATCCGCGATCTGGCCGAAACCGCGCAGGGCCTCATGGCGCCGCAATGCGGGCTGGCGCCGGGCTTTGTCGGCATCGTCGCGGCCGATCTGGCCAATCAGTTCGAAACCGTCCGCTCGATCAAGCTGCGCGTAGGCGCCCTGCCGCAGAACCCCACGGGCCTTCTGGGCTATGCCTTCAACTGGTCGCCTGAGGGCGTGGTGAACGAATACCTCAACGACTGCGAAGTGATCGAGGAAGGCGTGCTGAAAACCGTCAGCGCGATGGAATGGACGGAAACCATCTTCATCGACGGCATTCAGCTTGAAGCCTTCACCACCTCCGGCGGGCTCGGCACCATGTGCGAAACCTACCTCGGTCGGATCGAGAACCTTGATTACAAGACGATGCGCTACCCCGGCCACGTCAAGCTGATGAACTTCTTCTTCCACGAACTGCTCATGCGCGAAAACCGCGCCGAAGCGGGCCGCATCCTGACCAATGCCAAACCCCCGGTGGACGAGGACGTGGTCTATGTCCATGTCGCCGCCGAAGGCCGCATCGGGGGCCAGCTGCGCCGCAAGGAATTTGTCCGCAGCTACTACCCGATCGAAATCGGCGGCAAGTCCCGCACGGCGATCGCCTGGACGACCTCCGCCTCGGTCGTCGCGGTGATCGAGATGGTGCGCGCAGGCACCCTTCCGGCCAAGGGCTTCCTCAAGCAAGAGGACATCCCCCTTACGCCTTATCTTGCGACCCGCACGGGCAGCTATTACCAGATCGGCCACCGCGCCCGCCACGCCTGATCCGGGGCCTTCGGGTCCCCTTTCATCTTGGCAAAAATATCCTGGGGGTCCGGGGGCAAAGCCCCCGGCCGCCGTCAGCCAAAGGCGCCCTCGGGCAGGCGCAGGATCAGATTGGGATCGGGGCAGATCTGCTGCCAGACATCCCAGAAACTTTCGTGCCCGACACCAAAGAAATTGCCGCCCTGCTGGTCGAGCATGTCGGTCATGATCTGGAAATGCAGATGCGGGGCCCAGCCGCCGTTTTCGGGCCAGTCGCCCAGATGCGCGATGACCTGCCCGGCCGCGACCTCGGCGCCCGGCTGGCAAAGTGTGGGCAGGCTTCCCCCCAGATGCCCATAGAGCGTGTGGAAGGTCCCCGCCTCGGTCACATGGTCAAGGATCAGCGTATGCCCGTAATCCAGCGGATCGGCGTTATAGACGACCGACCGCACCCGGCCTGCCAGCGGCGCATGCACCGGCGTTCCGGCGGGCGCAAAGACATCGATTCCCATATGGATCATCCGCCGCTCGGCGCTGGCGGCGTCGGCGAATTGTGCGGCGGTATAGACGCTGCGCTTTTCGCCATAGGGGCCAAGGCCATAGTCCACCCCCTGTGTGGCGAACCAGGCATCAAAGGCCGGGTCCGAATAGGCGGGCATCTCGTGCAGCTGACCGCCCGTCAGCAGCGCCATATGGCGGCTTGCCGCAATATCGGGCGCAAACATCGGTGCAACCGGGGCGCGACCCAACCAGTCGATGATCGCGGCCGCCTGCGGCACGGCAGGTAGCCCTGCGCCATCGCGGATCAGACAGGCGAGCAACCCCTTGTCCACGGCGCGCAGGCGATCACCCTCGGGCGCAGAGCCAAGGGCGGCCAGCACCTCTTCAACGCCCACGGGGGCCGACCGCGCCGCCGCGCGCAATGCGCCATAAAGATTGTCCTGCCCCCGCAGCGCCGCCGCGATCCGTTCTGCCGCCTCTGACATCCTGCCCCCGTTTCCTCAGACCCGCCGCCGCGCCCGCAAGGCTGCGCCGATGGTGCCGTCATCCAGATAATCCAGCTCGCCGCCAATCGGCACGCCCTGCGCCAGCGAGGACACCTGCACCCCCGTCGCCGCCAGCGCGTCTGCTATGTAATGCGCCGTCGTCTGCCCATCGACCGTGGCATTCAGCGCCAGGATGACCTCGCGCGTCTGCTCTTCCTGCACCCGCCGCACCAGCAGCGGAATCCGCAGCTCATCCGGCCCAAGACCGTCCAGCGCCGAGAGCGTGCCGCCCAGCACATGATAGCGGCCGCGGAAGGCGCCCGCCCGCTCCATCGCCCACAGGTCCGCCACATCCTCGACCACGCAGATCTCGCCGGTCTGGCGGCGCGGATCGGTGCAGATGGGGCAGGTGTCTTCTGTGCCGATATTGCCGCAGACCGAACAATCCCGCGCCGAAAGCGCGACATGCGCCATCGCTTGCGCAAGCGGCGCCATCAGGGGCCCGCGCTTTTTCAGCAGCATCAGCACCGCCCGCCGGGCGGAGCGCGGCCCAAGCCCCGGAAGCCGGGCCATCAGGCCGATCAGATCCTCGATATCGCCTGGCGCGCCCATCAGAACGGCAGCTTGAAATCCGGGGGCAGGCCAAGCCCTTCGGTCAGCTTTGCCATTTCCTGCTGCCCGCGCGCGGCGGCCTTGGCCTGCGCGTCTTTCAGCGCCGCCACGATCAGATCCTCGACCACTTCCTTTTCGGACGGGACGAGGATCGCGGGATCGATCTCCAGCCCGGTGATCTCGCCCTTGGCAGTACAACGTGCCTTGACCAGCCCTGCGCCCGCCTCGCCGATCACCACGACCCGACCGAGGCTGTCCTGCAATTCTGCCATCCGGGTCTGCATTTCCTGCGCGGCTTTCATCATCTTGGCCATGTCGCCAAGCCCGCCCAAACCTTTCAGCATCCTGTCGTCCTTTCAGTCTTCCTCGAAGGGGTCCCATTCATCCTCGACCTCGGGCAGGGCTGTTACGGCAGCCTCTTGCGCCATGGCCTCGGGCGTGCGGATTTCGGTGATCTTCGCCCCGGGAAATGCGGCCAGAACCGCCCGCACCAGCGGGTGTTCCAGTGCCTCGGCCTCGGCCTTCAGGCGTTCGGCATCACGGGCTTCGGCCACGGTGGGGGCACCCCCTGATCCCACGACCGAAACCCCCCAGCGGCTGCCCGTCCAGCCCTGGAGCCGTTGCGCCAGCTGCGCGGCCAGATCGCGGGGGGCCTGAGGGGTGGGTTCGAATTCGATCCGCCCCGGCGCATATTTCACCAGCCGCACATGGGCCTCAACCGCCAGCAGCAGCGCCATGTCGCGCTTTTCGCGGATCAGATCCAGCACGTGATCGAAGGTGGCATAGACCTTCAGCCGGTCTTCGGCCACGGCCAGCGCGGCGCCGCCGCTCATCGTCGGGGCCATCGCAGGACTGCGGGCCGGCGCCATCATCCGGGCGGGGGCATGGACCATGCCACCACCGCCACCGCCGCCCGCTGGCGCGCCACCGGCCCCGCCACCGCCCGGATGCACGGGCGGCGGCCCGGCCTGAAGGCGGCGCATCAGCGCCTCGGGGTCGGGCAGATCGGCGACATGCGTCAGACGGATGACCGCCATCTCCGCCGCCATCATGGCATTGGGGGCAAGGCTGACCTCTTCGATCGCCTTCAGCAGCATCTGCCACATCCGGGTCAGCACCCGCATCGGCAGCCGCCCGGCCATATCCAGCCCGCGCGCGCGTTCATCGGGCGGGGTGGTCGGGTCTTCGGCGGCCTCGGGCGTGATCTTGATGACCGAAATCCAATGGGTGATTTCCGCCAGATCGCGCAGCACGGCCATCGGGTCGGCGCCGTCCGAATATTGCGCCGCCAGTTCCGCCATGGCCGCCGGGGCGTCGCCCCGCATGATCATGTCGAAAAGATCGAGCGTCCGTCCCCGATCTGCCAGACCCAGCATCGCGCGAACCTGATCGGCGGTGGTTTCCCCCGCCCCATGCGCGATGGCCTGATCCATCAGGCTCATGGCGTCGCGGACCGATCCTTCGGCGGCGCGGGTGATCAGCGCCAGCGCCTCCGGCGAAAGATGCGCGCCTTCCTTGCCTGCAACCTTGGCCAGATGTTCCATCATCACCTCGGGCTCGATCCGCTTCAGATCGAACCGCTGGCAGCGCGACAAAACCGTCACCGGCACCTTACGGATTTCCGTGGTGGCAAAGATGAACTTCACATGGGCCGGCGGTTCCTCCAGCGTCTTGAGCAGCGCGTTGAACGCGCTGGTCGAGAGCATGTGAACCTCGTCGATGATGTAGATCTTGTAGCGCGCGCTGGCCGCCCGGTAATGCACGCTGTCGATGATTTCGCGGATGTCGCCCACACCTGTGCGCGAGGCCGCGTCCATCTCCATCACGTCGACATGGCGGCCTTCGCTGATCGCGCGGCACTGGTCGCAGACCAGGCAGGGTTCGGTCGTGGCGCCGCCCGTGCCATCGGGGCCGATGCAGTTCAGCCCCTTGGCGATGATGCGGGCGGTGGTGGTCTTGCCCACACCGCGCACCCCGGTCATCACGAAGGCATGGGCGATCCGGTCGGCCGCAAAGGCGTTCTTCAGCGTCCGCACCATCGCCTCTTGCCCGATCAGATCGGCAAAGGTCTGCGGTCGGTATTTGCGGGCCAGAACCTGATAGCCCTGCGCGTCGGTTTCGGACATTTGCGCTCCGATGGATGCTTCAGCGCCTAACCTATGCCGCCACCGCCCCAACGTCCAGTTATCCCGGTCCGCGACGTGACGCTGGACAGCGCCGCCGCAGAGGCGCACCATGGCTGTGGAACGGAGGTTTGCCATGCTCGAGATCAGCCCAGCCAAGGTCGTTCACATCATTTATCAGGCGCGCGAAGGCGATATGGCCGCCGCCGAATTGCACGCCTTCATCCGGGGGCTCAACGATGACGAACAGGCCCATCTGGTCGCGCTGGCCTGGGTGGGGCGCGGGGCCTTTGACGCTGCCGATTTCGCCGAGGCCGTCGAAACCGCCTATCAGGAACGGATGACGCCCACAGACGGCTATCTGATGGGGATGCCCCATCTGGCCGAAAATCTGGAGGCGGGGCTTGAGGCGATGGGCGTCGATGTCTCTGCCGTCGAGGATGATTTCCTGCGCGATCACTAGGCTCTGCCCACCGGCCCGAATCGGGGTGGCTCGGAAGATCCGGCCAACCCTTTCTGCATGACAGCCGCCCCGTCTGCCGGGCGGCTTTTGTGTTCTCTTCACACGGGCTTGACGGGCGACGAAAAGAATACCAAAAGTATTCCAAACGGAGGCGCCGATGAAATCCCCCACAGATCTGCCCGCAGACAGCACGCAGGACCGCCGTCATGCCCTGGTTCAGGCGTTGCGGCGCCGGATCCTGACGATGCAGATCGCCCCCGGCGCTGTGCTGGATGAATATGCCCTGGCCGATGAATTCGGCCTGTCGCGCCCCCCCGTGCGCGAGGTCATGCGTCAGATGGCTGGCGAAGGCTATATCGAGCTGGAGCCGAACCGCCCGGCCCGGGCCGCCGCCATGGGGCATCAATCCCTGCGCGATTTCTTTCTTTTCGCGCCACTGGTCTTTGTGGCCAGCACCCGCCTTGCTGCCGAACGCCACAGCCGGGCCGAGCTTGACGGGCTGAAAGAGATCCAGCGTCAGTTTCGCGCGGCCATCGCGGCCGGGGATGTCGAAGCGCGGGTCTTTGAAAACGACCGCTTCCATCTCAGGATCGGTGAGATGGCCCATAATGCCTATGTCCTGCCTAGCCTGCGCCGCTGCCAGATTGACCATGCCCGCATTGCGATGACCTTTTATGCCGATCACGGCACAGCGCAGTCGCCGCGCCGGATGATGGAACGGGACGAAGCCGCCCAGCAGCATGACGAGATCATTGACGCCATTGCCGCGCGCGACCCTGATACCGCCGAAGCCCTGGTGCGCGCGCATCTGGAACTCTCGCGCCGCAATATGGCGAGCTATGCCGCTCCGGCCAGCATGAACCTGCGTATCGTCTCCTGATCTGCAGCGCCGCGCCTGCCCACCCCTGAACACCGGGTTGCCCCCGGCCACCCGCCCGCCCTTACAGGAGAACCCATGTCCAGTTTTGCCTTTTCCGGCCTGAATCTTGCGCTGGCCACCCCCTTTGATGATGCGGGCCGGGTCGATTTCCCTCGGTTAGAAGCGAATATCGAACGCTACCTTGACGCAGGCATTCGCGGGTTCGTCCTGTCCTCGGGGACCGGGATGCATGTCTACATGTCGCCAGAGGAAGCGCAGGCCGTCATTGCCCGGGGCGCCAAGGTCATCAACGGTCGCGCGCGGGTCATTGCCCAGACCTCTGCCCTGATGGCGGAAGATGTGGTTGCGCGCACCAGGCGGGCTGCAGACGCCGGGGCTGACGGGGTGATGGTGCTGCCGCCGTTCTTTGAGGGCCCGACCGATGACGATGGTATCGTGGATTTCTACGCCGAGGTCGCTGGCGCGGGGCTACCGGTGATCGGGTATAACGTGCCCCATGCTGTCGGGGTCGAAATTACCCCCGCGTTGTTTCAACGTCTGGCACAGATCCCCGGGTTTGCGTCGGTCAAGGATTCGTCGGGCGATCTTGCGGCACAGGCGGCACTGATCCGCACGGGTCTGCCGGTGATGAACGGGGCAGATCCCCTTGTGCCCTATGCGCTCTTGGCCGGGGCGTCGGGGCTGATCTGGGGCGGGGCGAATTTTGCCCCCAGGACTTGCCTTGCCGTGGTGAAGGCGGCGGGTGAAGGCCGGTGGGCCGATGCGCGGCGGATCTGGGCCGATCTTGAACCGGTCATGTCGCTGATCTGGGAGGGGAATTATGTCCAGACCGTCTATGCCGCGGCGGCCCTGACCGGCTATGCCGCCGGGACGCCGCGCAAACCTTTGCGGGCGCTGGCGGCCGACCGTATCGCGGCGCTGCACGCCGCCCTTGGCCCGTTGCGAGAGATCGAGGCCGCCCTCTGATGGCGCCTGTGCTGACGGCGCGCGCCTTCCCTCGCCACCCCGGCGTTTCGGGCTGGGTTGCAATGCTGTCGCCCCGCGTTCCCGCGCAGGCGTTGGACGGGCGTCAGACCGCCGATGTCGTGGTGATTGGCGCAGGCTTTGCCGGGCTTGCCGCCGCCCGCCGCATGTTCCAGCTGGACCCATCCCTGCGCATTCTGATGCTTGAGGCGGGACAGGTGGGCGAAGGTCCCGCAGGCCGCAATTCGGGCTTCATCATCGACCTCCCCCATGAGGTGTCTGCCGACAGTCTGGGCAGTGATCAGGCGGATCATGCGCGGCGTGATATTTTTAATAACCGCACGGCCTTGGCGCTTGTGCAGGACATGGCCGAGGAACAGGGCTGGGGGACCGAGATCTTCAATCCGTGCGGGCGATATTCGATCGCGCGGGGGGCGAAGGGGGATCATCACCTTCAGGAATATGCCGCGCAGTTGACCGCCCTAGGGGAAGCGCATCGCCTTTTGTCTTCTGCCGAGACCGCAGCCCTGACGGGGAGTTCGGCTTTCAGCGCCGCCCTTTACACGCCCGGAACGGCCCTGATCCAACCGGCCGCCTTTGTGCGCGCCTGCGCGGATGCCCTGCAGGCCCGCCGCCTGCGCCTGCATGAACAAAGCCCGGTGCGGCGGATCACCCGGCAGGGTGCAGGCTGGCAGGTCGAAACGGCGCAGGGCCAGGTGGCCACGGGCCGGGTGGTTCTGGCCGTGAACGGACACGCCCAAAGCTTTGGTCTGCTGCCCGGTCGTCTGATGCATGTCTTTACTTATGCCTCACTGACGCGGCCCTTCGATCCGCGGCGGCTGGGCGGAGCCCGGGATTGGGCCGCAACCCCGGCCCTGCCGATGGGCACCACGCTGCGCCGGATCGCGGGGGCGGATGGTGACCGGCTGCTGGTCCGCTCGCGCTACAGCTACAACCCTGGCTTGACAGTGGGCGAAGGGGCTTTGCGACGCGCGGGGCAGCTGCATGATCGCAAGCTGGCCAGCCGCTTTCCGGCTTTGGCGGGGGTGGGGATGGACCATCGCTGGGGCGGGGCCATGGCGTTGACCTGGAACAGCGTCCCTGTGGTGGAAGAGGTGGAGCCCGGTCTTTGGCTGGCCGCAGGGTGCAACGGCGTGGGGGCCACCAATGCGACCGCAAATGGCATTGTTGCGGGTGAGCGCGCCTTGGGTGTGCTGTCTGCGTTGGGGCGCGATTACGCCGCCGCCCCGCCGCCGAAGCGCATCCCGCCCGAACCTTTCGCGACAATCGGTGGCAAAGTGGCGCTGGGCTGGAAGGAATGGCGCGCGGGGGATGAATGACCCGCAGAAGGCGCGGTTATTCATCCCCCAGCGCCACAAGAGCAAGGTCGCGGTGCCCCAGCCCGGCCAGATGCCGCGCCGCGCGCCAGGCCCGCAACCCGCTGCGGCAGCACAGCACGATGCGGCCGGGGGGCAGCGGTGGCCAGGTTGCCGCATCATCGGCCTGCAGGCGCTGGGCGCCGGGGGTGACGGGTGTCGGCGCCTCGGCCGGGCCGCGCAGATCGATCACCTGATCCTGCGCTGTCAGGTCGGTGCGGGCGATGAAGGGCAGGGCCGTCGCGGGTTCCGGCGCGCCGTCAAAGCGAAAGCCCCCCAACCGCAGCCCCGCCAGATCGACCGTCAGCACCTGACCCAGCGGTGAGGGGGTCAGCTCCAGCAGCACCGAGAGCGCCATCTGTGCCTGCAGTGCCCCCAGCGTCGCCACCACCGGACCCAGCACCCCGGCGCTGGCACAGGTCGCCGCGCGCTGGGGCAAATCGGGAAAGACCGCGCGCAGGCTGGGCGCCCCACCGCAGAATCCGCCGACATAGCCCGTCATCCCCAGGGCCGAGGCGCTGATCAGCGGCATGCCCTGCCGCTGACAGTGATCCGACAGGATATAGCTTGCGGCAAAGCTGTCGGCGGCATCGATCACCAGATCGCAGCCCGCCAGCGCCGCTGGCGCCAGCGCGGGGTCAAGCCAGCGATCCCAGACCTCGATCTTCGGATCGGGGTTCAGCGCGGAAAGGCGCGCGGTGGCGCTGGCGGCCTTGGGCTGGCCCAGATCCGCCATGGAAAACAGCGTCTGGCGGTGCAGGTTGCTTTCGCTGACGCGGTCGGCATCGACGATCCGCAGATGCCCCACCCCGGCGCCGGCCAGCGCGGGCAGGACGGTGGCGCCCAGCCCCCCGGCCCCGACTACCAGCACCCGCGCCGCGGCCAGCCGCGCCTGCCCGGCATCGCCCACCTGTGGCAACACCCGCTGCCGGGCGTAACGGTCGGTCATGGCTGCCTCGTCGCTGCGATCCAGTCGCGGCTGCGTTGGGCGGGGTCGGGGGCGGTGACGATATCGGTCACTACGGCGGCGCTGTCGGCCCCGGCGGCAAAGACCCCCGGCAGCCGGTCGATCGTCAGCCCGCCGATGGCGACCAGCGGGCGGGCTCCGATCGCGCGTTTCCAGTCGGCCACCCGGTCAAGCCCCTGCGGCGCCCAGGGCATTTGTTTGAGCAGCGTGGGATAGACCGGCCCCAGCGCAATATAGGCCGGGTCGAAGGACAGGGCGCGCTCGCGCTCGGCCTCATCATGGGTGGACAGGCCAAAGCGGATGCCCGCACGGCGCAAGGCAGGGATATCGGCGGTCTCCAGATCCTCTTGCCCCAGATGCACGAAATCGGCCTGCAGGTCGATGGCAGCCTGCCAATGGTCATTCACCACCAGTTGCGCGCCATGGGTGGTGCAAACCTGCTGCGCGCGGCGGATCTGCGCGCGGGTATCATCTTCCGTCGCGTCCTTAAGGCGCAGTTGCACCAGTCGCACGCCAAGCGGCACAAGCCGTTCGATCCAGTCCGCATCGGGGACAATCAGGTAGAAACGGTCCATCACAGCAGCTCCGCCATGCCAAAGATCGGGGTTGAGGGGGCGGCCATGTCGCGCCGGGGCATCAGCCCCGCCTCATGCGCCAACCGCCCCGCCTGCACCGCAAGCCCGAAGGCCCGCGCCATGGCGACGGGATCGGCGGCCTTGGCCACGGCGGTGTTCAGCAGCACGGCGTCAAAGCCCATCTCCATCGCCGCCGCTGCCTGTGAAGGGGCGCCGATCCCCGCATCGATCACCAGCGGCACACCTGCGAAATGCGCCCGCATCGACCGCAGCCCTTCGGGGTTGCGCAGCCCCTGACCTGATCCGATCGGGGCGCCCCAGGGCATCAGCACCTCGCACCCGGCCTCAAGCAGGCGTTCGCCCAGGATCAAATCCTCGGTCGTATAGGGAAAGACCTTGAACCCCTCGGCGCAAAGGACGCGCGCCGCCTCGACCAGCGCGAAGGGATCGGGTTGCAGGGTGTCGGCATGGCCGATGACCTCAAGCTTGATCCAGTCGGTGCCGAACAGCTCTCGTGCCATGCGGGCGGTGGTGATCGCCTCCTGCGCGGAATGGCAGCCGGCGGTATTGGGCAGCAGGTGACAGCCCGCCTGCGCGATCAGATCGCGGAAGCCGCCGCCGCCCGGCCCTTCGCGCCGCAGCGAGACGGTGATGACCGCGGTGCCCGAGGTCCGGATCGCCTCGGCCAGCACGGCGGGTGAGGGGTATTGCGCCGTCCCGAGCAGCAGGCGCGAGGCGATTTCGGTGCCATAGAGCCGCATCGCCTCAGCCCCCCTGCATCGGGGCCAGAACCTCGACCTTGGCGCCCTCCGACAGGGGGGTGGCGCCACGCAGGCCAAGGGGAACGAAATGGCCGTTCAGGGCGGTGGCGACGCAGGCGGCCTCATACCCCAGTTCGTCGATCAGGTCGGACAGGGTGGTGGCGCGCAGCTCTTGCGGGGTGCCGTTCACTTCAAGACGCAAGGGGAACCTCCTGAAACAGGGTTTGGGCCAGCCGCTCGGCCAGCGCGGGCGCCATGAGATAGCCGTGACGGTAAAGGCCATTGATGAAGATCCGGTCGCCCTGATGCACAATGCGGGGGATATTGTCGGCAAAGGCCGGGCGCAGCCCCGCGCCGGTTTCGATCAGCGCGGCCTCGGCCAGCGCGGGATGCAGGGCATAGGCGGCAGAGAGCAGCTCCATCACCGAACGGGCGGTGATGGGCCCGTCCTGATCCGTCTCGATCATGGTGGCGCCGACCATGAACAGGCCCGGACCGCGCGGCACGATATAGCAGGGAAAGCGCGGATGCAGTAGCCGCACCGGGCGGTGCAGGTGGAACCCGTCGCAGCGCAGCAGCAGCATTTCGCCCCGCACGGCCCGCAGGCCCGCCAGTTCGCCCCGCGCCGACAGGCCGCGACAGTCGATCACCTGTCCGCGCGGGCGGGCATCGGTGCCGAAATGCAGCTCGGCCCCCAGGGTAAGCAGCCGGTCGCGCAGCGCCTGCAGCGCGGCGCGCGGGTCAAGATGCGCCTCATCGGCGAAGAACAACCCCCGCGCAAAGCGCCCCGCCAGATCGGGTTCCAGCACGCCGGGATCGACGGGCGCATGGCCCTGCGTTGCGCGCGCAAAACGCCCGAGTTCCGCCTGATCGCGCGGCGGCGCCACGACCAGCGTGCCGTGGGTCAGCACGCCGGGCACGCGGGCAGCCCACCAGTCGCGGGCGGCTTGGCCTGCGACTACAACTTCTTGTGGTGCGGCCTCGCCTTCGCAAAAGGGGGCGAGCATCCCGCCCGCGTACCAGGACGCCCCGGTGGGGTCGGGGCTGGGGTCGATCACCTCGACCCGCGCCCCTCGTTCGGCCAGCGCTGTGGCGGCGCAAAGCCCCGCCACCCCGGCCCCGAGGACCGAAAACATCACTCCTCTACCTTCACATAAAGGGCGCCGCCCTCGCGGAACTTTTCGGCCATGGCGGTCATGCCCGCCTGCTTTTCCGCCTCGGCCCGGATGTCCTGGCTGATCTTCATCGAACAGAACTTCGGCCCGCACATCGAACAGAAATGCGCGACCTTGTGCGCCTCTTTCGGCAGGGTTTCATCGTGGAAAGCGCGGGCAGTATCGGGGTCGAGCCCAAGGTTGAACTGGTCTTCCCAACGGAATTCGAACCGTGCCCGTGACAGGGCGTCATCGCGCATCTGCGCGCCGGGGTGGCCCTTGGCCAGATCGGCGGCATGGGCGGCCAGCTTGTAGGTGATGACCCCGGTCTTCACGTCATCGCGGTTGGGCAGGCCCAGATGTTCCTTGGGCGTGACATAGCAAAGCATCGCCGTGCCGAACCAGCCGATCATCGCCGCGCCAATGGCGCTGGTGATATGGTCATAACCGGGGGCAATATCGGTGGTCAGCGGCCCGAGCGTGTAGAACGGCGCCTCGTGGCAGTGCTTCAGTTGTTTGTCCATATTGGCCTTGATCTTGTGCATCGGCACATGACCCGGCCCTTCGATCATGACCTGGCAATCCTTGGCCCAGGCGATCTTGGTCAGCTCGCCCAGCGTTTCCAGTTCGGCAAACTGCGCCGCGTCATTGGCATCGGCGATCGATCCGGGGCGCAGCCCGTCCCCCAGCGAGAAGCTGACATCATAGGCGCGCATGATATCGCAGATCTCGTCGAAATGTTCGTAGAGAAAGCTTTCGCGGTGGTGATGCAGGCACCATTTGGCCATGATCGATCCGCCGCGCGACACGATCCCGGTGACACGTTTTGCCGTCAGCGGGATATAGGACAGCCGCACCCCGGCGTGGATGGTGAAGTAATCCACCCCCTGTTCCGCCTGTTCAATCAGGGTATCGCGGAAAATCTCCCATGTCAGATCCTCGGCCACGCCGCCGACCTTTTCCAGCGCCTGATAGAGCGGGACCGTCCCGATCGGCACCGGGGCATTGCGCAGGATCCAGTCGCGGATGTTGTGGATATTGCGCCCGGTGGACAGGTCCATGACGGTATCGGCACCCCAGCGGATCGCCCAGACCATCTTTTCCACCTCTTCCTCCATGCTGGAGGTGACGGCGGAATTGCCGATATTGGCGTTGATCTTCACCAGGAAGTTGCGGCCGATGATCATCGGCTCCAGCTCGGGGTGGTTGATATTCGCGGGGATGATCGCCCGCCCGGCGGCAATTTCGGCGCGGACGAATTCGGGCGTGACCAGATCGGGGATCGAGGCGCCGAAATCTTCCCCGTCGCGGGCGGTCGCGGCTGCCGTGCGGCCCAGGTTTTCGCGGATCGCCACATATTCCATCTCCGGGGTGATGATCCCGGCCTTGGCATAGGCCAGCTGCGTGACGGCGCGGCCCTGCGTGGCGCGCAGCGGGCGGTGCTGCAGCGGAAAGCCCGGCACCAGCCGCGCGCCTTCGGCAAAGCCGTTGTCCGCGGGCTGCACTGCACGACCCTCATATTCCTCAACCGCGCCGGTGCGGCGTTGCCAGGTGCCGCGCACCGGGGCCAACCCCTTGCTGATGTCGATGACGCAGGCCGGATCCGTGTAAGGCCCCGAGCTGTCATAGACCATCAGCGGCGCCTCATTGCTGATGGCGATCTGGCGCATGGGCACGCGGATGTCATGGATCTGCCCCGGCAGATGCACCTTGCAAGAGGCCGAAAGCCCCCCGGTGGTGATGCGCGGCGGTGTGGTTGGTTTGTTCATCGTGGTCTCCTCACAAGTGATGAGACCCAGGCAGAACATGAGGCAGAAAGGGGCCCTTTGGCCCTGCGGTATCCGCACATGGGCCAAGTGGCCCGAGGGGCCACCCATCATCAGATGCGGGGGGAATGCCCTTCGGTCTTCCTACGCCAGTGTCAACTGGGTCAGGTTCAAAGGGTCGCTTCACCGGGCCCCGGTGAGGGGGTCCTGTCAGCCTCTCAGTCCCCTCGGCGGGACTCCCCTGACGTGGCGGCAAGATGGCGCAGGGGGACGGGGCTGTCAACCGGGCTGCGGCGGGGTTTGTGCAAGGCGGCTTGGCAGCGGGGCGGGGCGGGCGTATGTCAGGCCCACCGGTCGCAGCCTACCCGGTTAACAAAACAAGGACCCTGACCCCGATCTGCCCGCGCGGCGGCCCGCTTTGCGGGCCTCCGTCAGGGCGGTCGGCAGGCCCGGCTGCGCCCTTTGTGAAAGGACAGCGCATGGAAACGATCTATAGCAATCTCAAGCAATTGGGCGGCAGGACCGTTCTGCCCGATTCCCCCGAAACCGCCGAGCTGGAGCGGGTGGAAAACTCGCAGAAGGGCGTGTCCTACTGTGTGCGCTTCACCGCGCCCGAGTTCACCTCGCTTTGCCCGATGACGGGCCAGCCCGATTTCGCGCATCTGGTGATCGATTATGTGCCGGGCGACTGGCTGGTCGAATCGAAATCGCTGAAGCTTTTCCTTGGCTCGTTCCGCAATCACGGTGCCTTCCATGAGGATTGCACCGTGTCGATCGCCCGGCGGCTGGTGGATTTCCTTGCGCCGCAGTGGCTGCGGATCGGGGGGTATTGGTATCCGCGCGGGGGCATCCCGATCGACGTGTTCTGGCAAACCGGGGCCATGCCGCAGGGCGTCTGGATCCCCGATCAGGGGGTGCCGCCCTATCGCGGGCGCGGCTGAGCCGGGGCCGAGGCTGGAACCGCGCGGCGGGTCTGGGTATTTGAGGATCAAAGGGGGCGCCGTGCCCCTCCAACGCGGACCCGCACCCATGCCCGATTTCCTGCGCCTTGGCCTTTCCCTGTTCCTGGGGGCGGCGGGGGGCGGGGCGTTCCATGCCCTGTCCTTGCCCCTGCCCTGGATGCTGGGGGCGCTGTTTGCCACCATGGTTGCGGCGGTCGCGGGGGCGCCCATGCGCGCGCCGGTGCGGATTCGTCCGGCCACGGTGGCGGTGATCGGGGTCATGCTGGGCGCGCGTTTCAGCCCCGCGGTGCTGTCACAGGCCGGGGAATGGGTGCAGACCCTGCTGCTGCTGACCGGCTATATCTTTGCCGTCGGGCTGACGGTTGTGCCCTTTTACCGGTACGTCGGCCGCTTTGACTGGACCACCGCCTATTTCGCCGGGATGCCCGGCGGCCTGACCGAGATGATCGAGATCGGCGAGGCCAAGGGCGCACGGGTTCAGCCCATCATCCTGGCCCATAGCCTGCGGATCGTTGTCACCATTGCCCTGATCGCCTTCTGGTTTCGGGTGGTGCAGGGACAGGCGGTGGGCGGGGCGCCTGCTCCGGCCGTGCAGTTGGGCTGGGTCGATGCGCTGCTTCTGCTGATCTGCGCGGTGGTGGGCAGCCTGCTGGGGCAGGCGCTGCGCTTTCCCGCGCCGACCTTTCTGGGGCCGCTCGCGCTGTCGGCGGCGCTGCATCTGACGAATGTCACCGCGGGGGCGCCGCCCGCGCTGCTGGTCAATGCGGCGCAGGTCATTCTGGGTACGGTGCTGGGCTGCCGCTTTCAGGGCATCCGCCTGCCCGAACTGGCGCGGGCGGGGCTTCTGAGCCTCGGGTCCACGGTGCTGACACTGGGTCTTGCGCTGGCAACGGGGCTTTTGATGCGGCAGGTGGCCGGGGTGGGTGTGGATCAGGCGCTGCTGGCGCTGGCCCCCGGCGGGCTGACCGAGATGGGCCTGATCGCGCTGGCCATCCATGCCGATGTGGCCTTTGTGGCGCTGCACCATGTGGTGCGTATCCTTTTTGTCATCGTAGCGGCGCCCACCGCCTTTACGCTGATCGGCGGCTGGCTGGCCGGGCGGCGCCGCGGCTGACCCGGCCCCTTGCCACCCCGCCCGAAATTTGTGCTGATTTCGGGCCACTTGCGCCTTGTGCCGATTGATTCCGCCGCAGGCAGGGCTTACCCCTGTCTTATGATCACGCAGAAGATGAAATATGCGCTGAAGGCCCTTCTGACCCTTGCGGACGAGGCCGCGCAACCGCAGCCGCAGGCCCTGACGATCGAAGAGATCGCCAAACGGTCGGGTGCGCCGAAACGGTTTCTGGAACATATCCTTCTGGAAATCCGCAATGCCGGGGTGATCGCCTCGACCCGCGGCCGATCGGGGGGATACAGCCTGATCAAGAACCCGCGCGATGTGTCGATTTCTGAAATGCTGCGGCTGATCGAAGGGCCGATCGCGCCCTTGCCCTGCCTCTCGCGCCGGTCCTACCAGCGCTGCGAGGATTGCACCGATGAGGCCACCTGCCGCATCCGCAAGGTCTTTGCCGAGGTGTTCTGGTCTTATCTGCTGATCATCGAATCGCTGACCCTGGAAGATATGCTGCGCTCGTCCGAAGTGACGACGGCGGTGATGCAGGGCATGGCGGCCGAGGGATGACGCCGCGCCAGTTGGGCGGGGTGTCCTTCTGGTATGCGGACATCGGCCTGCCGGAACGTCGCCGCCCCGCACTGGCGGGGGATCAGACGGCTGATGTCGTCATCATCGGGGCGGGCTATACTGGGCTTTGGACGGCCTATTACCTGTGCAAGGCGCAGCCGGGCCTGTCGGTTCTGGTGCTGGAAAAGGAATTTGCGGGCTATGGCGCCTCGGGGCGGAATGGTGGCTGGCTGACGGGCGGCTTTGCCTGGAACCATGACCGCTATGCCCGAACCCACGGCCCACTGGCGGTGCGCGCCATGGTCGATGCCATGAATGGTACCGTCGCCGAGGTGCTGCATGTCGCCCGCCACGAACAGATCGACGCCGATATCCTGCCCACGGATGAGCTGATGGTGGCCACCGCGCCCGCCCAGCTTGCGCGGCTACAGGCCGAGGTTTCCCATCGCCGCAGCTGGGGCGAAGAGGGCCGCGTCCGCAGCATCACCGCCGCCGAGGTCGCCGCCCGCATCGCGATTCCGGGCGTGCTGGGGGGTATGATCGTCTCGGGCGTGGCGCGGGTGCAGCCGGCGAAACTGGTGCGCGGGCTGGCCCTCGCCGCCGAACGCGCGGGCGCCCGCATCCATGAGGGGACCGAGGTTCTGTCCTATGCCCCCGGAGAGGTGCGGACGACCCAAGGCACCGTGCGCGCGCCCGTGATCCTGCGCGCGACCGAGGGCTTCACCGCCACCCTGCCGGGCCATCGGCGGGATTGGCTGCCGCTCAATTCCGCGCAGATCGTGACCGAACCCTTGCCCCCCGAGGTCTGGGACCGGATCGGTTGGCACGGGCATGAGATTCTGGGCGACTTCGCCAATGCCTATTGCTATTGCCAGCGCACGCGTGAAGGGCGGATCGCGGTGGGCGGGCGCGGGGTGCCGTATCGCTTTGGCTCGGCCGTGGACCGATCAGGGGTGCCGGATGCCGAAACGCTGCGCCGCCTGACGGCGATCCTGCACCGTCATTTCCCCGCCGCGCGCGGGGCGCGGATCGACCATGGCTGGTGCGGGGTGCTGGGCGTGCCGCGCGACTGGTGCGCCACGGTGGGTTTTGACCCGGCCACGGGCCTTGGGCATGCGGGCGGCTATGTGGGGGTCGGGGTTTCGACCTCGAACCTTGCGGGGCGGACGCTGGCCGATCTGGCCCTGCGGCGCGATACGGCGCTGACGCGGCTGCCTTGGGTCAACCGTCCCGTCCGTCGGTGGGAGCCCGAGCCCCTGCGCTGGATTGGGGTCCATGCGCTTTATGCAGCGCTGAATGCGGGGGATCGGCGCGAAGCCCGGCTGGGCCTCGCGCGGACCTCGACGCTGGCGCGGGTGGCGGGCTGGCTGGCGGGGCGTTAGCTGAGCGCGCCCGCACGGCTGACGATGGCGGCGGCGCTGCCGGGCACCTGTGCCTGACCCATGCCCTGCTCGGCCCGCCGGGCGCCGGCGACCAGATCTTCAAGATCTGCGCTGTCGGCCACATCGCCGAAGACCCAGGCCCCCTGCGCCGTGGCGCGCCAGGCGATCTGGCAGGGTCGGCTGCAGGCAGTGATTTGCGCCGTGCCCGAGATTTCGAATTCGGCGCCCGGACGGGCGCTGTCGATGGCGGCGGTCAGGCGCCCCATCAGCATCAGGCCGGGCAGGCAGGCCTGTCCCTGATGGCGGCAATCGATGCACAGGCGGATAGGGTGGGCCGAAACGGCCATAGCGCGCAGGTCGCGCGGGAACTGGGTCATCATCTTCTCCTTCCGGGGCACCCCGCCCGGATGTCAGGTTGATCGGACGATGGCAGGTCTCCTGACTTGCGGGTCGCGGCGTCCCTCCTCCTTCCCGGCGCGGGGCGCCAGTGGATTGCGGGGAACGCTCACCGCTTACAGTTGCGGGGGCAGTCACGGAATTGGCGCCTTGCGGCGCCGCACCGCGTTCCCTTTTCACCCGGCCTTGACGCCGGGCACCATCACCCCAAAGTTCGCGCAAAAGCGGGGCGCGGGTCAAGCCCGGCTGCGTCACGCGGCGGCCTGTGGGCGACATGTCGCAGTCTGGCCAAGCCCCGCCGCAAGCTGTAGTGTAGCCCACCACCCTAGCCCCACGACCCCAGCCGGAGCCGCGCCGATGAAACCTGCCCCCCGTATCCCTGTCACCCTGATCACCGGCTATCTGGGTGCGGGCAAGACCACCTTGCTCAATGCGCTGCTGCGCGACCCGGCGATGGGCAAGGCTGCCGTGCTGATCAATGAATTCGGTGACATCGGGCTGGATCACGACCTCATCGTCGAGACGACGGAAGAGATGGTACTGCTCGAGTCGGGCTGCATGTGCTGTGCGGTGCGCGGCGATCTGACCAAGGCGCTGACCGGGCTTCTGGCGCGGCGCAAGGCGGGGGCGGCGCAGTTTGACCGCGTGGTGATCGAAACCTCGGGTCTGGCCGATCCGGGGCCGATCCTGCACACGTTGCTGGTAGAAGAGGATCTGGCGAAGGGTTTTCGCATGGACGGGGTGGTGACGCTGGTCGATGCCGCCCATGGCGAGGCCACGCTGGACCGCGGGTTCGAGGCCGTGGCGCAGGTGGCCATGGCTGATCTGGTGGTTTTGACCAAGACCGATCTGGTGCCTGCTGCAACGGTCGACTCGCTGCAGCGACGGCTGAAGGGCATCGCCCCCAACGCGCGGCAGATCACCGCCGATCACGGCACGGTGGCGTCGGGTGCGCTGTTCGGGCTGGGCATCCCGGCCGAGCTGTCCGAGGCCAGTGCGGCCGAGGCCTGGGTCAATGCCGCGCCTGCGCGCAAGCCCCTACCGGCGCTGACGGCCTTCGGGTCGCAGCACGGGTTGTTCGGCGCGGCCTTCACCCAGACCCAGCCCTGGGCCGCCCGGCATGATGACCGGATCCGCTCGGTTTCGGCGGTCATCGACCAGCCGATCCATCCGGGGCTGTTCAACATCTGGATCGATACGCTGATTCAGCTGCGCGGCCCCGATATCCTGCGCTTCAAGGCGCTGATCTGGCTGGAGGGCGAGGAGGAGCCCTATGCCATCCATGGCGTGCAGCATGTCTTTGACCCGCCGGTCAAGCTGGCGCGCGCGCCCAAGGGTGACCGCAAGAGCCGCATCGTGATCATCGGGCGCGATCTGGCCGAGGGGGTGTTGGAAGAATCGCTCGCCTTTCTGAATAGTCCGGCCGAGACGCTGCGCTGAGGTCGCTGGGGGCTGTCTGCCCCCACGGCCCCTGCGGGGCCTTCCCCCGAGGATATTTCGGCCAAGATGAAAGGGCGCCGTTAAGCCCCTGTTTACCATTCGGGCGCAGCCTAGGGTCATGCGCCAGAATCGATCACACCCCCCCAGTTTCGCCGAAGCGCCCCTGCCGCTGTTTCCTTCGCCTGCGGAGGAGGATGAGGCCGTCTTGCCCGTGCAGGCGGGGCGCCTGCCGTCCTATATCGCCGATCACCGCAAGCGGCTGAGGGCGCGGTTCATGGAGGGGGGGGCTGCGGCGATGCCGGATTATGAATTGCTGGAGCTGGTGCTGTTTCGCGCCATTCCCAGGCAGGATGTGAAGCCGCTGGCCCGGCGCCTGCTGGATACATTTGGTGATTTCAACCGAGTGATCACAGCGCCTGTGGCGCGGCTGATGGCGCTGCACGGGGTGGGCGAGGCCGTGGTGCAGGAGCTGAAGATCGTCGAGGCCGCGGCGCAGCGGATGGCGCGGGCGCGGGTGATGCAGCGTCCGATCCTGTCCAGCTGGGATGCCTTGCTGGATTACTGCCACACCGCCATGGCGCATCGCGAGACCGAGCAGTTCCGCATCCTGTTTCTGGACCGCAAGAATGTTCTGATCGCGGATGAGGAACAGGCACGTGGCACGGTGGACCATGTGCCGGTCTATCCGCGCGAGGTGGTGAAGCGGGCGCTGGAGCTGAATGCCTCGGCCTTTATCCTGGTGCATAACCACCCGTCAGGTGACCCGACGCCTTCGGAGGCCGATATCGCAATGACCCATCAGATCCAGACCGCGGCCGAGGCCTTGGGGATCACCTTGCACGACCATCTTATCATCGGAAAGGAGCGTGAGCTGAGTTTCAGGGCATATCGCTATCTATAGCGCCTTGCGGGCGCAGCCACAGTTCCACCCGCCGGTTGGCGCGACGTCCGGCGGCGGTGGTGTCGCAGGCCATGGGCAGCGCCTCGCCAAAGGCCATGACGCGGGGCATGGTCTGATCCTCGGGCAGGTCGGGCAGGGCGGCGGCGAGGGCGGTGGCCACGCCGATGGCGCGGCTTTCCGAAAGCTGCAGATTGGCGGTCGGATCGCCCGAACCATCCGAGAAGCCTGCGAGGATGACCTCTTGCCCCTTGAAGGCATCCACCGCCAGCAGCTGCGCGAGGAGGGTCAGGTTTTCCTGCGACCGGGCGTCCAGTGTGCTGGAACCATCTTCGAAGCGGAAGGTCAGGGAGGATCGGCTGGCGCCCGTCATCACTTCGGCAAGGCGCTTGAGATCTTCCAGCGGCACGTCCTTGCCTGCGCCCTTGATCGCGTTCAACAGGCGCAGGCCATCGGCTGTCAGCGGCACGGTTTCTGGGGCCTGATCGACAAAGCCTGCGGCGGCCACGGCGGTCTGCGCGGCGGGGTGGTCGAGAAACTCCAGAAACTCGCGCGCGAAGAGCGGGAGGCGGCGGCGCGGGGTCAGCAGCTGCACTGGCAGGGTCAGCGGGTAATCCTCGGCCTTGACCGAGGCGCGGTCGGGCAGCAGCGGGAAATCGCAGCTGTCGGTCAGGGGCAGGGTGCGGGCCGTGCCGCGGGCGGATTGGCCCGTCACGGCGAGCGCCCAGGGGTCGCGCGCCACGGCCTCGGCCAGATCGGCGGCGGTGTCATGTTCCACCAGCGCGAGGATATCGCGGCCAAGCCGTTTTGCCAGCGCCTCTTGCAACGAGGTGTCGCGGCGCAGGGCATGCAGGGCAATGGGCATGTCGGGGCCGCCCAGCTCTTTCCAGTTTCGCAGCTTGCCCGAGAGGGCCGCCGCCAGATCGGGGGTCGAGATGCGCGGATGCAGGTTATCCTGCGAGACGATGGGGACCAGTGCATCCAGCGCCATGGCCCGGCTGCCGAACCCCTTGTCCGCCGTCAGCGACACGGCCAGATCGGCGCGGCCATCCAGCAGGGCGCTGCGGGCGTCCTCGGGCGGGGCGGGCAGGAATGAGATCTTGGCCAGCGCCTGACCTGTGCCGGGATCGGTGATTTCGGTCACGAAACCCGCATCTTGCGGTCGGGTTTCGATCTTTAGCCCGCGGGTGGCGGCATAGGCGGCGAACAGGCCGGGCAGCAGGCGGTTGCCCTGTTCCCCGGCGCCGGTGATGCGCAGTACGGCCAGCGTTGCGGTCAGATCTGGGCAGCCGGGGCCATCACAGATGACGCCTTCGCCGTCGATGGTCAGTGGGCCATAGCGGCTGTCCACCCGGTAGAATTCGCCATCATAGCTGAGCAGCGCCCCGTCGATCGACAAAGACCCGTCGCGCGCCGTCAGGGTCACATCCTGTGCCGCGACGCTGCCGCCCCAAAATGAGAACGCGGCGAAAACCGCCGCGCACCAGATCTTCCCGCGCATTCGAACCCTGCAAATTGGCTGGTCGTTACCTAGCAGCAAGTTTCATCGCGGGCACGATGTTTTTCAACACCACGATATCGCCGGTCGCGGCGCATTCGGGCATGGCGAGCGTCAGTTCGTTGATCGCGACCTGCCCGCCGATGGCGCTGATGGTTTCGCCCAGCAGTTCATGGCCGCAGGTGTCTTCGGTGACGGCGGCCTCGACCACGACCTCGGCGCCGCCATTGGCGGGGAAGGTGTAGATTTCCGCCAGCATCGGCAGATCGACTGAGGCGTCGCCGATCAGCGACAGGAAGCCGGACTGCGCCTTCATCCCCGGCGCGGGGCGTTGCGGCGCCGCGGCCGAAACATGGCCGGGCTGACCGTAATCCGCCCCGTTTTCAAAGGCATGCACCTGAAAGGCATCAGCATCGAGCCATTGCACCCCGAACCGCTGTACGGCGGCGGCGTCGGGCATGTCGATGGCGGCGCTGATTTTTTCGCCATCCGGGAAGGCAAGCTCGACTTTGGCCTTTACCTCAAGCGCGGGCAGGTCGATGAACAGGGCACCATTCGCGGTGGTGCGCGCCGTCACCGCAAGCCCCGCATGTTTCAGAACGACCCGCTGATCGGCCCGGCAGGGCGCTGACAGGGTGATTCCGATCATCGCATTTTCATCGGCCATGAGCTCCAGCTGCTCAGGGCAGGCGGATGCCGTGCTTGCGGGCGCCACCGAGGTGGCCGGTGCTGTTGCAGCAGGTTTGGCATCGGTCGGCAGACTGGCAGCAGGCAGGGCAGAGGGGGCCGGAAGGTCGGCCTCTGCGGCAAGCTGTTCGATCTTGATGGGTTGCGGCTGCGCCTTGCCTGCAATGGCCGCGGGGCCTGCCGAGCGGGACTGCACGAAATGACCTGCGCCCAATCCGACGGCGACAAGCGTAATGGCAAGGGCGAGGCGGCGTTGCAGGTTCATCAGGACCACTCCACATCAATCAATGCGTGAGGGTTATCGGCAGATTCGGGCCAATCGGTGGCGAAAACGCGGAATGTTTCCAGCGTTGCAAAGACCTGCGGGGGCCGAAGCCCCCGCAGCGCGGATCAGGCCAGACGGCCGTGACAATGTTTGAACTTCTCACCCGAGCCGCAGGGGCAGGGATCATTGCGCGACGGGTTGCCCCAGGTCGAGGGATCGGCCTCATTGAAGCCTGCGACCGCGGCAGGGACCGGTTCGGGGGCGGCGGGCGCGGGTTCGGCCGGGGTTTCCACCGGTTCGCCCTGGGCCGCGCGCTGCTGGGCCAGATACTGGGCCATCATCGCCTGCTGTTCCTCGGGCGTGATCGGGCGGATCAGCGAGAGCTTTTGCGTCACATCGGCGCGCAGCCCTTCAAGCATGTTCTCGAACAGGGTGAAGGCCTCGGTCTTGTATTCCGACAGCGGGTCGCGCTGTGCATAGCCGCGGAAGCCCACGACCGAGCGCAGATGTTCCAGCCGCAGCAGGTGGTCCCGCCACTTGCCGTCGATCGTCTGCAGCAGCAGCTGCTTTTCGATCGAGCGCATGGTCTCGGGTCCGAAGGCCTCAAGCTTCTTGGCCATCAGTTCGTCCGAAGCCTTTTCCAGACGTTCGCGGATCACGTCCTGATCCACGCCCTCTTCCTTGGCCCAGTCGATCACCTTGACGTCAAGGCCCAGCTTTTCGATGCAGGCAGCATAGAGGCCGGGGGTGTTCCACTGTTCGGCATAGCTCTTGGCGGGCAGGAATTCCTCGACCAGATCGTCGATCACCTGATAGCGCATGTCCTGAACGATTTCAGACAGGTCTTCGGCTTCCATGATCTCGAGCCGCTGGCTGAAGATCGCCTTGCGCTGATCGTTCATCACGTCGTCGAACTTGAGCAGCTGCTTGCGGATGTCGAAGTTGCGGCCTTCGACCTTGGCCTGCGCGCGTTCCAGCGACTTGTTCACCCAAGGGTGAACGATGGCCTCGCCCTCTTTCATGCCCAGCTTCGACAGCACGCTGTCAAGCCGCTCCGACCCGAAGATCCGCATGAGATCATCTTCCAGCGACAGGAAGAACGAGGACCGGCCCGGGTCGCCCTGACGGCCTGAACGGCCGCGCAGCTGGTTGTCGATGCGGCGGCTTTCATGGCGTTCGGTGCCCAGAACGAACAGACCGCCCGCCTCCAGCACGCGGCGCTTTTCTTCGGCATGTTCGGCTTCGACCTGCGCGCGCACCTCATCGGGGTGCAGGTGCGGATCGGCGGCGATGGCCTGCATCACCTTCATTTCGACATTGCCGCCCAGCTGGATGTCGGTGCCGCGGCCGGCCATGTTGGTGGCGATGGTCACAGCGCCGAACTTGCCCGCATCGGCAACGATCTGGGCTTCCTGTTCATGCTGACGGGCGTTCAGCACATTGTGCGGAATGCCATCCTTGCGGAGCAGGTCTGAAAGGAATTCCGATTTCTCGATCGAGGTGGTCCCGACAAGGATCGGCTGGCCCTTGGCGTGGGCCTCTTTGATCACGGCGACGATGCCGTCGTATTTTTCACGCGCGGTGCGATAGACCTGATCGTGGTCATCCTTGCGCTGCACCGGGCGGTTCGTCGGCACTTCGACCACGCCCAGCTTGTAGATTTCCATGAATTCCTCGGCCTCGGTCAGGGCCGTGCCGGTCATGCCTGCCAGCTTGTTGTAGAGGCGGAAGTAGTTCTGGAAGGTCACCGAGGCGAGCGTGACGTTTTCCGGCTGGATCGCAACGCCTTCTTTCGCCTCGATCGCCTGGTGCAGACCGTCCGAAAGGCGGCGGCCCCGCATCATGCGGCCGGTGAATTCGTCGATCAGCATCACCTCGCCATCGCGGACGATATAGTTCTGATCGCGATGGAAGAGCTTATGCGCCCGCAACGCCTGGTTCAGGTGGTGAACCAGCGTGGTGCTTTCTGGATCATAAAGCGTCTGGCCATCGGGCAGCAGGCCAAGCTGCTGGAGGCGACGCTCGAAATGCTCGTTGCCCTCTTCGGTGAAGGTGGCATTGCGGGCCTTTTCGTCCAGCGTGAAATGCGCCTCGGTCAGTTCGGGCATAAGCGCATCGACCTTTTGATACAGGTCGCTGCGGTCCTGCGACGGACCCGAGATGATGAGCGGCGTGCGCGCCTCGTCGATCAGGATGCTGTCCACCTCGTCGACGATGGCGTAGAAATGGCCGCGCTGTGCCATTTCCTCGATGCTGCCCTTCATGTTGTCGCGCAGGTAATCGAAGCCGAGCTCGTTGTTGGTGGCATAGGTGATGTCGGCGCGATAGGCCGCGCGCTTTTCGGCATCGGGCTGATAGGGGTAGACGACCCCGCAGGTCAGGCCGAGCGCGTTATAGACCTTGCTCATCCATTCAGAGTCGCGCTTGGCGAGGTAGTCGTTGACGGTCACGACATGCACGCCCTTGCCCGCCAGCGCGTTCAGATAGGCGGGGAAGGTTGCCATGAGGGTCTTGCCCTCACCCGTTTTCATTTCGGCGATATTGCCCTGATGCAGGAAGATCCCCGCTTTCAGCTGCACATCGAAGGCGCGCAGGCCAAGCGCCCGGCGCGCGGCTTCGCGGCAATTCGCGAAGGCTTCGGGCAGGATGCTGTCGAGGCTTTCGCCCTTGTTCTGCACGCGGTCTTGCAGCGTGCGGGTGCGCGCGATCAGACCGTCGTCCGACAGGGCCTGAAACTCCGGCTCAAGCGCATTGATCTTCGCGACCAGGGGGCGAACCGATTTGACCTTGCGGTCGTTCGGGGTGCCAAAAACCTTGCGCGCTAGCGTTCCGAGACCAAGCATGTTTTCTCCGGTGTCCCGTTGCTGACAACATCGTGCAGGCGAGAGGCCTTGCCCGCCTCACCCAGCTTTCATAGAAGAACCCGGAAAGGCGCGAAGGTGCCCCGTCTCGCGCGACCTTCGCGATGTAAGGGGCTGTCCGCGTCAAGTCAACGTGGCGCATAACGCGACCCCATCAGGAGACGGTGATCATGGCGAAAATGACAACATTCCTCGGTGCCTTCGCACTGGGTATGGGGCTGCTGGCTGGCCCGACCCTGGCCGAGGATCTGACCGCCGCAACCGTGGTGGCCACCGTCAACGGCAAAGAGATCACCCTGGGCCAGATGATCGCCACCCGCGCGGGCCTGCCGGCGCAGTATCAAACCCTGCCCGATGACGTGCTTTTCAAGGGGATTCTCGACCAGCTTGTCCAGCAGACCACGCTGCAGCAGGACATGGAGCCGCGTCTGACCAAGCGTCAGGTGCTGGAGCTGGAAAACAACCACCGCTCGGCCGTGGCGGCCATGGCGCTGGACGGGATCGTCAAGACCGCCGTCACCGATGAGGCGATCCAGGCGGCCTATGATGCCCGCTATACCAACTTCCAGCCGGGCACCGAATATCATGCGGCCCATATCCTCGTGGATAGCGAGGACAAGGCCTATGATATCCTCGATCAGATCGAAGGTGGTGTCGAATTTGCGGATGCTGCCAAAACGCATGGCACCGATGGCACCGCGGCCTCGGGCGGGGATCTGGGCTGGTTCGGTGAGGGCATGATGGTCAAGCCCTTCGAAGAGGCCGTGATGTCGATGAAGGCGGGCGAGCTGAAAGGCCCGATCAAGACCGAATTCGGTTGGCACCTGATCAAGCTGCTGGAAACGCGCGCCACCCAAGCCCCCAAGCTGGATGACGTGCGCGAAGAGCTGGCGCAAGAGCTGGAACAGAAGGCCGTCGCCGCCCGTCTGGAAGAGCTGACGAAGATCACCGAGATCGAAAAGCCTGGCGAGGGGATTGACCCGGCCGTGCTGAAGGATGAAACCCTTCTGGACAAATGATCCCACGGGCAAGCGGGGAGACACGCCATGGCCAAAACCGACTGGAAAGCCGAAGCAAAGGCTTTGAAGAAAAAGCTCAAGAAGAAAGTCGAGAAATTGACGGCCGAACTGGATGAGCTGCGCGGTGAGGTCACGGAAACGGTGGGTGAGGTCGTCGCAGCCGTGGCCGCCAAAGCTGCCAAGCCCGTCTCTCCGCTTGCGCCGGACCGCTTTCCCGAACTGCCGGTGATCAAGGGCGCGTCCTTCGCCGCCATTGGCGCGGGCATCAAGTATCAGAACCGCAAGGATGTGATGCTGGTGCATCTGGCGCCGGGCACCGCGATGGCCGGGGTTTTCACCCGGTCCTCGACCCGGTCGGGCTGCGTGCGCGACTGTCAGGACAAGCTGGCGCTGAAGGTGCCGGAAGGCGCCGGTGCGGCCATTGTCGTGAACTCGGGCAATTCCAACGCCTTTACCGGCAAGGTGGGCGACAAGGCCGTGGCCGAGGTCACGGGCAGCGTTGCCGCCGCCCTGGGCCTGCCGGCAAGCCGCGTCTTTTCCTCTTCGACCGGCGTGATCGGCGAACCGCTGCCCTTTGAAAAGATCACCGCCGTCGTGCCCGCCCTTGTGGCCGACCTGCGCGAGGAATCGATTCAGATGGCCGCAGAGGCCATCATGACCACCGACACCTTCCCCAAGGGCGCCTGCGCCGTGGTTGAGGGCGAAGGTGGTCCGATCCATATCTCGGGCATCGCCAAAGGCTCGGGCATGATCGCGCCGGATATGGCGACGATGCTTGTCTATATCTTCACCGATGCGAAGATCAGCCCGGCGAACCTGCAAAAGATCCTGTCGCGCAACGTGGATGAGACGTTCAATTCCATCACCGTGGATAGCGATACCTCGACCTCGGACACGCTGCTGATTGCCGCGACCGGCACCAGCGCTGCCGCCGAGGTGAAAGCCGGTCCCGTCGCCAAAGCCTTTGAAGAGGCGCTGCGCGGCGTGATGATGAACCTTGCCCATCAGGTGATCCGCGATGGCGAGGGCGCGACGAAGTTCGTCGAAATCCGCGTCACCGGCGCCGCCAGCCCGGAAGATGCGCTGCGCGTGGGCAAGGCGATTGCCGACAGCCCGCTGGTGAAAACCGCGCTGGCGGGGCAGGACCCGAACTGGGGCCGCATCGTCGCCGCGATCGGCAAATCCGGTGCCCAAGCCGACCGCGACCGCCTGCGGATCACCTTTGGCGATCTGCTTGTGGCGGACAAAGGCTGGCGCAACCCGGCCTACCGCGAAGAGGACGGTGCCGCCTATTTCCGCCGGTCCGAACTGGTGATCGGCGTCGATCTGGGGCTGGGCCGGGCCAAGCGCACCATCTGGACCTGCGATCTGACCAGCCGCTATATCGAAATCAACGCCGACTACCGGTCCTGAGATCGCCATTCGACCGCCGCCCCGTTGGGCGGTGGTCCCCCAAACGGGATAGCTACGGATGAAGGTTCTTCTTGTCGCAGCGGTGGCGCTGATCGATGCAGATGGGCGTGTGCTGCTGGCCCAACGCCCCGAGGGCAAATCCCTCGCGGGACTGTGGGAATTTCCCGGCGGGAAGGTCGAACCCGGTGAGACCCCCGAGGCCTGCCTGATTCGCGAACTGAAGGAAGAGCTGGGCATCGACACCTGGAAAAGCTGCCTTGCCCCGCTGACCTTTGCCAGCCACACCTATGAAGACTTCCACCTGCTGATGCCGCTTTATGCCTGCCGTCGATGGGAAGGTGTCCCCATGGGCGCGGAAGGGCAACGAATCGCCTGGGTTCGGGCCGCCAATCTCAAGGACTATCCAATGCCCCCTGCAGACATTCCCCTGATCCCGATCTTGCGGGATTGGTTATGAATGCGGCAGACCTATCCATTTGATAACCAAATTATGGCGAATTTATTATTCCCCTTTTAACCACCATGGGTTTATCCTTCTCTTATGAGTTGCATCATGGGGGGAAACAGATGCTGCGGACCATCGCTTTGGGGAAGTATCACTCGGTTCAGGGAATCGTTGTCGGCAAGACGAATGACGGCAAGCTTATGGTGCGCGTCGATGGCAAGACCTTCGTCGGCTACCCGGTCACCGCGACCAAATAAAGCGCCGCGCCTCTGCGGGATTACGCCTGAGAAATAGGAAAGGCCGGGTTTTCACCCGGCCTTTGTGTTTTCCGAAGGGGCAGGCAAGCTCAGTCGAGCTTGCGCTGCACTTCCTCGCGTTCGAAGATCTCGATGACGTCGCCTGCGCGCACATCTTCGTAGCGCTCGAAGGCCATGCCGCATTCCTGACCGGACTGCACTTCCTTGACCTCGTCCTTGAAGCGTTTGAGCGTCTTGAGCGTGCCTTCGTGGATCACTACGTTGTCGCGCAGCAGACGCACCCCGGCCGAACGGCGGGCAATGCCTTCGGTGACCAGACAGCCTGCGACGTTGCCCACGCCGGTGATGCGGAAGACCTCTTGGATCTTCGCGTAACCGATGAAGTTCTCGCGCACTTCGGCCTTGAGCAGGCCCGAAGCCGCCGCCTTGATGTCGTCGATCAGGTCATAGATGATCGAGTAGTAGCGGATCTCCACGCCCTTTTGCTGGGCCGCATTGCGGGCCGTCGCATTGGCGCGGACGTTGAAGCCGATGACCGGGGCCTTGCTGGCTTCGGCCAGACCCACGTCCGAATCGGTGATCGCACCGACGCCATAGTGAAGCACGCGCACACGGACCTCGTCGTTGCCGACCTTTTCCAGCGCCTGGACGATCGCCTCGGCAGAACCCTGCACGTCGGCCTTCACCAGAACCGGCAGTTCCGACACATCGGCATCGGCCTTGGCCTTGGCCATGAGCTGTTCCAGCGTGGTGGCGGCACCAGCCGCTGCGCGCTTGTCTTTGGCGGCTTGCTCACGGTAGTCCGCGATTTCGCGGGCTTGTGCCTCGGTTGCGACCACGTTCAGCACGTCACCCGCTTCGGGGGTGCCGTTCAGGCCTAGCACCTCGACGGGAACTGAAGGACCGGCTTCCGTGACGGTTTCGCCCTTGTCGTTCAGCAGCGCGCGAACCTTGCCCCACTTCTCGCCGACGACGAAGATGTCGCCTTTCTTGAGCGTGCCGTTCTGCACCAGAACGGTGGCAACCGGGCCGCGGCCCACATCGAGCTTGGCCTCGATCACCGCGCCCATGGCGGGGCGGTTCGGGTTGGCCTTCAGCTCGAGGATCTCTGCCTGCAGCGCGATGGCTTCGAGCAACTCGGGCAGGCCCTTGCCGGTCTTGGCCGAAACCTCGACGTCCTGCACTTCACCCGACATCTGTTCGACGACGACTTCATGTTGCAGCAGGTCGGTGCGCACCTTTTGCGGGTTCGCATCGGGCTTGTCGCATTTGTTGATCGCCACGATCATCGGCACATTGGCGGCCTTGGCGTGGTTGATCGCCTCGATGGTCTGCGGCATCACGGCGTCATCGGCCGCAACCACCAGCACCACGATATCCGTCACCTGGGCGCCGCGGGCGCGCATCGAGGTGAAGGCGGCGTGGCCGGGCGTGTCGAGGAAGGACACAAGGCTGCCATTCGGGGTTTTCACCTGATAGGCGCCGATGTGTTGCGTAATGCCGCCGGCTTCGCCCGAGACCACATTGGCCTTGCGGATCGCATCCAGAAGCGAGGTCTTGCCGTGGTCGACGTGGCCCATGATGGTCACGATCGGCGGACGCGACTCCAGGTCTTCTGCCTTGTCCTCGACGGTGTCGATCACCTGTTCCACATCGGCGTCCGAGACGCGGACGGCGCGGTGGCCGAATTCTTCGATGATGATTTCGGCGGTGTCGGCGTCGATGGTCTGGTTCATGTTGACCAGCATGCCCATCTTCATCAGCGCCTTGACAACATCGGCGGCACGTTCGGCCATCCGGTTCGCCAGTTCGCTGACCACGATGGTTTCGGGCAGCTGCACGTCACGCGCCTGCTTTTCGGGCTTCTGGCCGAAGCCCATCGCCTTGTTGCGGGCCTTTTCCTGCTTGCGCTTCATCGAGGCGAGCGAGCGGGTCCGCCCACCTTCGCCATCAAGCGCGGCAGTCAGGGTCAGCTTGCCCGAACGGCGGCCGTCATCGCCCTTGGCCTTCGAATTCCGCTCACGCTCGCGCTCTTCGCGCTCGCGGTCGGTCTTGCGCGGGCTGGTGGGGGCGGCCTTGGCGCCCCCTGCGGGGGTGCGGGTCTCTTCCGCAGCGGCAGGTGCAGCCGGGGCGGGCGCAGCGGCGCCGTCCTTGGCCTTGGGTGCCGGCTGTTCCTTCTGGGCGCTGCGCGGACGCGTGCCCAGGATTTCAGCCTTGCGGGCGGCCGCGGCAGCAGCCTTGGCCTCGGCCTCGGCGCGGGCCTGGCGTTCTTCTTCTTCGGCCTTGGCTTTCAGCGCAGCTTCACGCTCGCGCTCGGCGCGTTCCTTGGCCTCGATCTCTTCGCGGCGGCGCTGGCGATCTTCCTCGCGCTGACGCTCTTCTTCCGCACGGCGTGCGGTATCCTCGGCCTCGCGGGCCTTGGCGGCGCGCAGGGCGGCCAGACGGCGTTCCATCTCGGCGTCAGAAATCCCGGCCGGACGTTTCGAGGGATCGCCCAGATGCGGGGCCGAACCGCCCCCGGCAGCGCCGGGTGCGCCGGGTTTGGGAACCACAACGCGCTTGCGTTTGGTTTCCACCACGACGCTCTTGGTGCGGCCATGTGAGAAGCTCTGCTTCACCTGACCGGGACGCTGGCCAGCGCCGCCACCAAGCCCAAGGGGTTTTTTGCCGTCTGTATCGCTCATGCCGTCTTCGTATCCTCTCCGGCGGTCTCGCCGCCGTCCTGCTGGCCTGCTCCACCCCGGAGCCCTGCCAGCCTTGCCGCTTCCTCTACAACACGGTCGCTGAGTCCACCAGCCGCAAGCGCGCCGTGTATGGCATGTTCCCGGCCGAATGCCAAACCGATTTCCTGTGCGGTCAGACAGCCAATGAACAGACCCGTTTTCTCAGGCGGGCGGAGCTTGGATTTTCCGCGCTCCGATCCGTCGCTGGCCTGGATCAGCACGGTTGCCGTGCCCTTCACCAGCCAGTCCTTCACCTTCTCGTAGCCGGTGACGCCCAGGCCCGCCTTGCGCGCCAGACTTATCAGCTCGACCACGCGCCGGACCAGTTGCCCTTCGATCTGATCTGCCAGACCTAAGGGTGCCTTGACCGGCTGGCGCGCGGCGCGGGCAAAAAGCCCCTTCGCCGCGGCCTTCTCAAGGGCCGCCCGATCGGCGGCCACGTAAAAGCCCCGCCCGGGCAGCCGCCCCAGAACGTCGGGCACCACCATGCCATCCGGCCCTGCCACAAATCGGATGAGGCCGCCCTTCGGCTGGCTTTCACCCGAAACGATGCAGCGCCGTTCCGGTTCGTCCCGTTCGTCCTTGCGACCCCCGCGCGTCACGCGTCGTCCTCCGAGGCCGATCAGGCCTCGGCCTCCTCGTTATCGCCCTCGGCTGCGTCTTCCGCGGCCGATTCCATTTCGGTCGGGTCCACCCAGCCCAGCATAACACGGGCGGTCATGATCAGGGTCTGTGCTTCTTCCAGTGAGACGTCGAATTTTTCGAGCACGCCTTCGTCTTTCTTGCGCTGACCGTTCTCGGTGGTCCAGCCGCCGGCCAGCTCCCAGTCGGCGCAGGTCGCGAAGTCTTCCAGCGTCTTGATGCCGTCCTTGGCCAGCGCCTCGATCATCTGGGGCGTCAGACCCTCGAAGTTGAAGAGGCTGTCTTCCACACCCAGGGCGCGGGCGGTTTCAATCGCCTTGCGGTTCTGTTCCTCGATGTAGTCGCGGGCGCGGGCCTGCAGCTCGTCGGCGGTGCCTTCATCGAAGCCGTCGATCGACAGCAGCTCGTCCTGGTCGACATAGGCGACCTCTTCGAGGTTGGTGAAGCCTTCGGCGACCAGCAGCTGCGCCATCATCTCGTCGATGTCGAGCGTATCCATGAACAGCTTGGTGCGCTCGGCGAATTCGGCCTGGCGACGGGCCGATTCCTCGGCTTCGGTCATGATGTCAATGTCCAGCGCGGTCAGCTGGCTGGCCAGACGCACGTTCTGACCGCGACGGCCGATGGCCAGCGACAGTTGTTCATCCGGAACCACGACTTCGATCTTGCCGGCTTCTTCGTCGAAGACGACCTTCGAGACTTCGGCCGGTTGCAGCGCGTTCACGAGGAAGGTCGCCGTATCGGCGTTCCACGGAATGATGTCGATCTTTTCGCCCTGCAGTTCGTTCACGACGGCCTGCACGCGGCTGCCGCGCATACCGACGCAGGCGCCGACCGGGTCGATCGAGTTGTCGTAGCTGATCACGGCGATCTTGGCGCGCGACCCGGGGTCACGGGCAACGGCCTTGATCTCAATGATGCCGTCATAGATTTCCGGCACTTCCATCTTGAACAGCTCGGCCATGAACTGCGGATCGGTGCGCGACAGGAAGATCTGCGGCCCGCGGGTCTCGCGGCGCACGTCTTTCACATAGCAGCGGATCCGGTCGTTCGGGCGATAGCTTTCGCGGCCGATCTTCTCATTCCGGCGCAGGATGCCCTCGCCGCGGCCGATGTCCACGATGAGATTGCCGTATTCCTCGCGCTTGACGACACCGTTGATGATGGTGCCCTTGCGGTCCTTGAATTCTTCGTACTGACGGTCGCGCTCGGCCTCGCGCACCTTTTGCAGGATGACCTGCTTGGCGCTTTGCGCGGCGATGCGGCCCAGATCGACCGGCGGCACTTCGTCCAGCACCTCGTCGCCGATTTGCGGGTCTTTCAGGTAGGACTTGGCCTGACGGACGGTTAGCTGGGCGTGGTGGTTCTCGAACTCTTCATCCGCGACGACGGTGCGGACGCGGGCAAAGGTGGCACGGCCGGTCTTGCGGTCGATCTTCACGCGGATATCCAGCTCGGCCCCGTAGCGCGACTTGGCGGCACGGGCGAGGCTTTCCTCCATCGCCTGAATGACCAGATCGGGATCGATCATCTTTTCCCGTGCGACCGCTTCGGCGGTTTGCAGCAGTTCCAGCTGGTTCGCAGACGTAATCGCCATGATGTCCTCTTGGCCTGTCAGTGTTTCGTCGCGGGGGCTTCGGAATCGTCTTCCTCATCCCCGTCTTCGGTTTCTTCGATGTCGTCGAACTTCGATTCGTCGATCACGCCCGCCTCTTTGCGCTGGCGCAGCACTTCAGCGATCAGCTCATCGGTGAGCAGCAGTTTCGCGTCCGACAGCCAGTCGAACTTGAGGCCGATGGTGACGGATTCGCCGCCTTCCTCGATCTCGATCAGAACCTCGTCGCCCTCGGTGCCCTGCAGCACACCCTTGAAGCGGCGGCGGCCGTCGATCAACTCGGTCGTTTCGAGGCGGGCCTCGTAATCGACCCACATGTCGAAGTCCTTGAGACGGGTCAGCGGCCGGTCGATCCCGGGCGAGGACACTTCGAGAATGTAATTCTCTTCAATGGGATCCTCGACATCCAGCACCGCCGAGACGGCGGTCGAGCAGGCGGCGCATTCGTCCACCTCGACGCCGCCCTCGGGGCGGTCGACCATGATCTGCAGGGTGCGCGTCTTGCCGCCCATGAGGCGGATGCGGACCAGCTCCAGACCCAGCCCCTCGATGGCGGGGCCGACGATATCCGCCAGGCGGCGGTCGATAGCGGTTTTGGCGATCAGGTCGGTCATTTCGATCCAGTCTAGAGGTAAGCCAAAAAACAAAAAACGGGCGCAAGCGGCCCGTTTGCATCTTTCGGTGGGCTTGCCGGTTTGGACCCGAAAGCGCCGCTGTTGATTGGCATATAGGCCGCTTCTGCCCAAAATGCAAGGGAAGGTTGGAGACGGCACCCGATTTGCCGGGTCGGAACGGGAAAGGCCCGCCCCGGTCGGGGGCGGGCCATCCGGCCATCAGGCCGCGGTCGAGCCGACTTCGTCGTGACGGGTCTTCCAGAGCGAGACCACGATCCCCGCGCCAAGGATGGCGAAGGTGATGCCCAGCGACCACATCGGGGGGAACTTCTCCCAGCCGAAGGCGTCGGCGATGAAGATCTTCGACCCGATGAACACCAGCAGCAGCGACAGCGCGTATTTCAGATAGGCGAAGCGGTGCAGGATCGCCGCCAGAGCGAAGTAGAGGGCGCGCAGGCCCAGGATCGCGAAGATGTTCGAGGTATAGACGATGAACGGGTCGGTCGTGATGGTGAAGACGGCCGGTACCGAATCCACCGCGAAGATCAGGTCGGCGAATTCGATCATCACCAGCGCAAGGAACAGCGGCGTCGCATAGCGGACCAGCTTGCCGGTGGTGGGGTGGGGCTTCTTCACGAAAAAGTCGTGGCCGTGCAGGTCATCAGTCACATGGAACCAGCGCTTCATCAGCTTCAGCATGGGGTTGCTGTGCAGGTCATGCTCTTTTTCCGAAGAAAACAGCATCTTGATGCCGGTCAGCACCAGGAAGACCGCAAAGACATAGAGAACCCAGTGATAGGAGGCCACGATGGTGGCGCCCAGACCGATCATGATGCCGCGCAACACGATCACCCCGAGGATACCCCAGAACAGCACCCGGTGCTGATATTCCCGCGGGATCGCGAAGAAGCCGAAGATCAGCGCGATGACAAAGATGTTGTCGAGCGCCAGCGTCTTTTCCACCACAAAGGCCGTCAGATACTGCGCCGTCGCGGTGCTGCCCAGCTGCCACCAGACAAAGCCCGAAAAGCCTACCCCCAGCGCGATATAGAGCGCCGACATCTTGAGGCTTTCGGCCACGCCGATTTCATGGTCGGTCTTGTTGAAGACCCCAAGGTCCAGCACCAGCAGCGTCAGCACCAGACCGATGAAGAACGCCCACATCCAGATGGGGGTTCCAAGAAAGAGTGTTGTCAGAAGTTCCATAATGACCTCTCGCATGTTCCTGCGTCGAAGTCTGCCGGAAGACGGGCTGACATCGAGCGCACTCGATGCGGTCCGACATCACGGCATTCATACCGTCAGAGGGGCCCGTCCCGCCCTCCAAAGATGTGGTGGGAATTCCGCCTTTCAAGTCCGCGTGATCGGATTTTTTCGCCAGATCCAGATATTCAGCGGCGCGGCCAGCGACAGCCAGGCGGCATAGGGCAGGATCATCACGAAGGCCCAGCCATCCAGCGCCCAGAAGGTCCAGAGCATGCCCAGCACCGCAAAGCACAGCGCCAGCATCACCACCACCGAAAGGCCGATGCGCCGCGCGCCAAAGAACGTCGGGGTCCAAAGCGTGTTCAGCGCGATCTGCAGCGCCCAGAAGGCCATCGCATAGGCATTGCCCGCATGCGGGGCCACCCGCGCGGCGGCAAGGCTCGACAGCACATAGATCGTGGTCCAGGCGATGGGGAACATCCAGTTCTTCGGCCGCCAGTCGGGCTTTTGCAGCCCGTCATACCAGGTGCCGGGTTTGAACATCCACCCGGTCAGCGCCGCAGCCAGGCTTGCGCCCAGAAACAGCAGCGCCAGGGTCCAGTCAAATCCGGCGGTCGTGGTCACATCCATAGTTTCAGCCCCGTATCGCGCTGCTGCGCAGCCCATCCATCACATGTACAAGCTCGGCCGAGATCCCCGGTTCCGAAAGTGCATGTCCGGCAAGCCCCACCATCCGCAGATCGCAGGCCCGCCACCCCTTGGCCAGCCGATGGGCCGATACCGGCGGGCAGATCATGTCAAACCGCCCCTGCACCACCACTGCGCCGATATGTTCGATCCGGTGGCGCTGTTGAAGGATCCAGCCATCGGTTTCAAAGAAACAGCCGTGCTGGAAATAGTGGTTTTCAAGCCGCGAGAAGGCGCGGGCATATTCAGACGGGCTTTCGATATGCGCGCCGTCGGAATGGACCGAGGCCAGCGCATTTTCCCACTGGGCCCAAAGGCGGGCAAAGCGCATTTCCTCAACCATGTTTCCGGAAAAGAGACGCCGGTGATAGGCGGCGACCATATTGCCCCGCTCCTCCTCGGGGATCGGGTCGCAAAACCGGGCCCAAAGTTCGGGGAAGAAGGCGCCCGCGCCGCCGCCGTAGAACCAGTCCAGCTCGGCCTGCGTGCCAAGGAACACGCCGCGCAGCACCATATGGCGCACCCGGCCGGGGTGGGTGATGGCATAGGCCAACGCCAGCGTCGCCCCCCAGCTGCCGCCGAACAGGATGAAGCGGTCGATGCCCAGCAGGCCCCGCAGCGCCTCGATATCGGCGATCAGATCCCAGGTGGTATTTGACAGCACGCTGGCCGTCGGACGGGACCGGCCGCAGCCGCGCTGGTCAAACAGCACGACGCGGTACACCTCGGGATCGAAATAGCGCCGCATTGCCGGGCTGCAGCCGCCGCCCGGCCCGCCATGCAGCACAAGCACCGGAACCCCGCGCGGATTTCCGACTTGTTCCACATAGATGCGATGTCCATCGCCCATGTCGATCTGCCGCTGGTCGAAGGGTTCGATCGGCGGGTAAAGATATTCGACTGCGCGCTTTTGGCCTGATCTGTGATCCATGATGGTACTATATAGGGTTTCAAAGCGATCTGTCACGGCAAGCGGAGGCCCAAATGACCACAACCATCGACCCCGGTGAAGTCGCCAAATTTGAAGCCATGGCTGCCGAATGGTGGGACCCCACCGGCAAGTTCAAGCCTTTGCACCAGATGAACCCCTGCCGGCTGCATTACATCACCAGCCAGATTGCAGCAGAATTTGACCGGAACCTGACCAACCCCCATCCCTTTGCCGGGCTGCGTCTGCTGGATATCGGCTGCGGCGGGGGGCTTTTGTCCGAACCGATGGCGCGGCTGGGGGCCACCGTGGTGGGCGCCGATGCCGCGCCGCGCAACATTCCGGTGGCCCAGCTTCATGCGGAACAATCCGGTCTGACCATCGACTACCGCAACACCACGGCCGAGGCGCTGGCCGAGGCGGGTGAACAGTTTGACGTGGTGCTGAACATGGAGGTGGTCGAACATGTGGCCGATCCACTGGCCTATCTGACCGCCTGTCAACACCTGCTCAAGCCCGGTGGGCTGATGATCTGTTCGACCCTGAACCGCAACGCCAAAAGCTTTGCCATGGCGATCATCGGCGCGGAATGGGTGATGCGCTGGCTGCCCAAGGGCACGCATGACTGGAACAAGTTCATCACCCCGGACGAGCTTTATGACCTGATCCGCCGCGCCGGGCTGGAGCCGGTGGACCGCAAGGGCATGGTCTTCAACCCCGTCAGCTGGAGCTGGAGCCTGTCAAGCCGCGACCTCTCGGTCAATTACGTCACGGCCAGCGTGAAGCGCTGAATGGCATTCTGGCCGCTGCTGATGATCTTTGCCGCCTGGGCAGGCACGGCCATCGCGGTGCAAAAGCCGGGGCGGTGGTGGCTGGTTGCGCTGTTCGCGGCGGGGGTTCTGGCGGTGGCGGGGCTGCGGCTGCTGACGCCCTGGGGCTGGGGCGGTTTCGCCCTGCTGGGTCTGGGCCTCGGCGGCTGGTATCTGTCGCTGCGCCCGCGGGCGGACCGGGACTGGGCGCCCGATGTGGCGCGTATCGTCACCGGCACACGGCAGGGCGAGATCATCACCCTGCACGACATCCGCGATTTCGACTGGATCGATGAGACGCAGGCCCATGAACGCTGGCGCGAGGCCCGCGTCGATCTGACGGGATTGCAGTCGGCCGATCTGTTCACCTCGGTTTGGGACAGCCCTGAGATTGCCCATGTGCTGATCAGCTTCGGTTTTGCCGATGGCCAGCGCCTTGTCTTTTCCGTCGAAATCCGGCGCGAGCAGGGCGAGGTCTTTTCCTCGATCGGCGGGTTCTTCCGCCAGTTCGAGCTGGCGCTGATCGCCGCGACCGAGGCCGATATCATCCAGCTTCGCACCACCCACCGGGGCGAGGATGTGCGGATCTATCCGCTGCGCCTGACCCCCGATCAGCTGCGCCGGCTGTTTCTGGGCTATGTCGATCTGGGCAATCGGCTGGCGGCGCGGCCGCAGTGGTACAATACCATCACGGCCAATTGCACCACGGTGGTATGGCAACTGGCCCGCGCGGTGCATCCGGCCCTGCCGCTGGATGTTAGCGTGCTGCTTTCGGGGCGGCTGCCGGGCTTGCTGCACCGGTTGGGGCTGATCGCGAATGACCGCCCGCTGGACGAGGTGCGCCGCGCCGCCGCAATTACCGAACACGCGCGCAATCTGCCGCCCGAAGCCGGATTTTCTGACGGGATCCGCGCTAGATGAAATCGGCCGCCGTGATCTGTGCGAGACGCACATCCTCGATCAGCACGGTGCCGCCCGCATGGGTGATCAGCACGCCATCGGCATGGTTGGCGCGCTGAAAGCTGCCGGTAATGTCGATCCGGTCGAGGCCGTCCTGAAAATCGGTAATCACATCCGTCCCCGTAGTGCCCGAGCGGAGCAGGAAAGTATCGGCGCCGCTTCCCCCCATCAGCCGGTCATTCCCTGCGCCGCCTTGCAGGCTGTCGTTCCCCGTGCCCCCCTGCAGGACATCGCTGCCGCCATCGCCCATCAGCAGATCGGCTCCGCCATGGCCGCGCATGGTATCATTTCCACCAAAGCCATGCGCATAGTCGCCACTGTCCGAGAGGGAGATCAGATCTGCCCGCGACAGGGCCTGACGCATCAGCGCCAGATCATCGGCATTCGAAAAGGTCCCGATTGCTTCGATCACCTGAAGGGCCGAGACGCGCGCCTCGGTAAATGAAAACACCGCCTGATCCCTGCCGTTGATCGTATCAACACGATAGACCGCCTCGACTGTTCCACCGGTCACGCTGCCCCCGGAAAACTGAAGATCCGGTCCCGCAAAGGCCATGAAGGAAAAGGCATTCATCCCGTAACGGAAATGGTCGGGGAAGTCCGTCCAGCTGGTCGAATGGCCGTTAACCTGTTGGTAACGGTTCACCTGCAACATGTTGTACAGGTTAAAATCCAGGATCGAATATGCCAGGGTTGCAAACAATCTTGCCATCGGACTCTCGCAATCGCGGGTTGTCCGATCATTCGGCCCGTGTATGGCTGCGGGGTCAATTCGCGCAAAGGGATAGCGCGGATGGGGTTGCCACCGCCGTTTGGCAGAGCCTGCACGCGAGGGTCCATGCTCTGGACCTTTCGTTCATATCTTAACGGTAGGTGCCATTTTGCCCCGGCTTGGCCCGCCCCGTTGCACAAGCGCGCGGGGGCGGACAAAGAGTCAGGCCGACTCGGACGATCGGGCCCAGAGGTTGATGTCTTCCTCTTGGGCAATGCGGTCGATTTCGGCCAGTTCCTCGGCGGTGAAATCAAGGTTGCCGATGGCGCCCGCGCAATCGACCACCTGTTCGGGCTTTGAGGCGCCGATCAGTGCCGTTGTGATGCCGCCCTCGCGCAGCACCCAGGCAATGGCCATCTGGGCCAGCGTCTGGCCGCGCTTCTGGGCCAGCGCATCCAGCGCCCGCACGCTTTCCAGCGCGCTGGGGGTGATCGTCGCCGGGTCAAGCGATTTGCCCTGCGCAGCTCGGCTCGTTTCGGGAATGCCGCCCAGGTATTTCTTGGTCAGAATGCCCTGCGCCAGCGGCGTGAAGGCGATTGACCCCACCCCCAGTTCGGCCAGCGTGTCCTTCAGCCCGTCATGTTCCACCCAGCGGTTCAGGATATTGTAGCTGGGCTGATGGATCAGCAGCGGCGTGCCGAGATCCTTGAGGATGGCCACCGCCTCGCGCGTGCGCTGGCTGTTGTAGCTGGAGATGCCGATATAGAGCGCACGCCCCGACCGCACGATATGATCCAGCGCCATCATGGTTTCTTCCAGCGGCGTTTCCGGGTCGAAACGGTGCGAATAGAAGATATCGACGTAATCCAGCCCCATGCGCTTCAACGACTGGTCGCAAGAGGCGATCAGGTATTTGCGGCTGCCCCATTCGCCATAGGGGCCGGCCCACATGTCATATCCGGCCTTGGAGCTGATGATCAGCTCATCCCGATAGCCCGCGAAATCCTGTTTCAGGATCTGGCCGAAGGCCTCTTCGGCGCTGCCGAAAGGGGGGCCGTAGTTGTTGGCCAGGTCGAAATGCGTGATGCCAAGGTCAAAGGCCGTCTGGCAGATCGCGCGTTTGGTCTGATGCGGCGTGTCCTCGCCGAAATTGTGCCACAGGCCGAGGCTGACCGCAGGCAGTTTCAGCCCTGATTTGCCGCAGCGGCGGTAAACCATCTTGTCGTAGCGATCCTCGGCGGGGATGTAGCGTTTGGGGAAATTGGCCATGGTGTCCTCCCTTTCCTGCCCTGTTGATAGCGGTATCAGCGGCGCTGGCAAGCGGGCGCGTCAGGCATGGCCTTCATCCTTGAGAAGAAGCCCGAGCGCCCCCATCGTCAGCGCCACCCCGATCAGCACTTGAGCCGGCGGCACCGCGCGGCCAAGCGCGATTTCCCACAGCAAGACCCAGCTTGGCACCAGATAGGTATAGGCCATGACCTTGGCCGCAGGTAGGCGCAGCGTGGCGAATTGCAGCAGGACAAAGGTCATCGCGCTGGCGGCGACGGCGACATAAACCAGACAGATCCAGACGATCGCGGGCAGGGCAGGCCAGTCGGTTTCCAGCACGCCACGCCACCCATAGAGCGTGAGAAGGCCCAACCCCGCCACCATCATCCCGAAGGTAAAGACGACCGCAGGTTCGCCCCGGTTCAGCCGCCGCACCATCGGCGCATAGATCGCATGGGCCAGGCAGCCCCAGAAATAGATCGCCTCACCCCGTCCGATCTGCAGCCGCAGGATGGCTGCCGGATCACCGCGGAAGATCACCCAGACCGCCCCCGCCGCCCCGATCACGAGCGCAAGCGCCATGCGCGCCGTCAGCCGCTGCCGCAGCAACAGCCAGCCGAACCCCGCTGCCATGACCGGGGTCAGCGTGAACACGGCCGCCGCAGGCACTGGGGCTGCGGTTTTCAGCCCCTCGAACATCAGCACGAAATAGATGGCGAGCAACCCGCCCAGCACCAGATAGCGCCAAGGCGCCTGCCAGGCGCTGCGCTGCACCTTGCCGCTGGCAAAGGCCGCAGCCCCGACCAAGGCGCCCGCCAATGCGAAACGCGGCACGGTCAGCGCTGCGGGGGCGATATGCGGCGCGGCCATCGCGCCCAGCGAAAACGACCCCGCCACCAGCGCCGAAAAGGCCAGCATCGCCAGATGCCCCGCCTGATGAGGGCGAAGGGTCATACCTCGGACCAGCCCGCCGTCGCGCCGCGCAGATGCGCCAGGAAGCTTTGCACCTTCAATGTGCGGTGCAGATCGACGTGGGTGACCAGCCAGAGCGGCGCCTCCCAATCCGGCTGGGGGGGCATGACCTCGATCAGGTCGGGGTGGGTCGCGGCAAGGCGGGCGGGCATGAAGCCGATCCCCAGCCCCGCCAAGACGGCCTGGATATTCGATTCCGGATCGGTGGCGCGGAAGGTGATCGCCTCATCCGGCACCTGCGCGCGCAGCCAGCGATAGAAGGGCGCGCGCGAATCCGGGTTGTCGGTGCCGATGAAGCGGTGGCGGTGGAATTCATCCGTCGCCAGCGGCACGTCATGGGCATCGGCGTAGCAGCGCGCGGCATAAAGCCCATAGCGCAACCGGGCGAGGGGCTGGACCACGTAATCAGGTTCCTGCGGCTGCGTACCCGCGCGGATCGCGACATGCGCCTCGCCATAGTCCAGCCGGAAGACGCGCATGTCGGTCAGGAAACGGATGATGACCTGCGGATGCGTCCGCTGGAAGCTGCCGAAGACGGGTGCCAGCAGATCGGCGATGCCGGTGATCGAAGTGACCAGCAATTCGCCCGATACCACCTCACCCTGGCCCTTGATGCGGCTCGCAAGCTGGGCGAACTGATCCTCGGTTGATTGGGCCACGGTCAGCAGATCGCGCCCGGCCTCGGTCGGGGTATAGCCGCGGGCATGGCGCTGGAAAAGCTTGGTGCCCAGCCGTCGCTCCAGCGCGTCGATATGGCGGATCACTGTCGCGTGGTGCACACCCAGCACCTCGGCCGCGCCAGATACGGTGCCCAGCCGGGCCACCTGAAAGGCGGTGCGGATTTCGTCCCAGTTATCCATCGTTTCCTCCGTCGTCGTCCCCAGCTTACGCCTGCCAACCGCCGCGGCAAGGGCATCCTACGTCGGGGGGTGGCCCTTTCTGTCGCCCCGCATTGTCACGCCGCCGTTACAAGACGTGAGCTATGCCTAATCTGCGGGGGCAGGGCTGCGCGGGGTGCAACCCTGCGCTGAGGCCGCCCCCGGTTTGCGGCACTTGCGCGTCCGCGCGCGCGAGCACACGCGCGTGCATGCGAAAACACCGGCTGGCGGCGGGAAGGTCAATGCGCCTCCCGTCACGTTTGCCTCACAGCACGATCACAGGCGCGTGTTGTTCGCAAATCTGCCAGTCGATGTGCAAAATGTTGAAATTACATCGGAAAATTTTCGACCCTATCTCCCTATCACCGAAGCGGCGGTGGTTGATGAAACGCCGCCGACGGACCGGGACGGAAGATCCGCCCGGTGCGACAACCCGCCCGGCTGAAACAGCGGGCAACCCTGAGGAGACGAAGATGTCTGTCAAACTTACCCTTTCCGCCCTTGTCGTGGCCCTGTCGGCTGGCGCAGCCCTTGCCGGTGTGCCGCAGAACGGGTCGGATCAGCTGTCGCTGATCGCCGGTGTCGAACCGGGCACCCTGTCGAACACCGAACTGAACCGCCTGATCGAGGCCAAGCGCGACAATGATGCCCGGGAAGTGGCCTTCATCCTGTCGAAGGCCGGTCAGCGCAGCGGCCCGGTTGCCGGTGACGCCCAGACCGCCGCCCTTCTGGGCGTGGAAGCCGGCCGCTTCACCGCTGCCGAGCTGCAGATCCTGACCGAAGCCCGTCGCAACGACGATGCCCAGACCGTCGCCTGGATCCTGTCGGGTGACAACCGTCAGGGTGAAGCGGAAACCGCCTCGGTTGGCAAAGCCCAGCTGGCGGCCATCCTCGGCGTGGATGCCAACCAGTATTCGCTGGCCGAACTGACCGCGATTGCCGCGGCCCGCAACGACTGATGGTCCTTGCCCACCGACCGGGGCGGCCGCTCCCGCAGCCCCGGTCGTCTTTGCGATCTGCCGCCGCTTCCCGTGAAGCTGGCGGCTTTTCGTTGACTCCGCCCCGCATTCGGACTATCCGACCCGTGAAATCCCCGGAGGCACATGCTTCCGGTCCCATCGCTTATGCGGGGATCGCCATCCGTCAGCGCGTTGCGCCCACGGGTGCGAAACCGCTTGGAACAACCCGTGGCCCCCGGGCCGGTCGAGGAGAAGTCGCATGTTCGAATCCCTTTCCGAACGCCTTGGCGGTGTCTTTGACCGGCTGACCAAACAGGGTGCGCTGACCGAAGCCGATGTGGATACCGCCCTGCGTGAAGTGCGCGTGGCCCTGCTTGAGGCCGATGTCTCGCTGCCGGTTGCGCGCGATTTCATCAAGGCAGTCAAGGGGAAAGCCACTGGCCAGGCCGTGACCAAATCGGTGACGCCGGGCCAGCAGGTCGTCAAGATCGTGCATGACGAACTCGTCCGCACCCTGACGGGCGAGGGCGAGCCGGACGCGCTGAAGATCGACAATCCGCCCGCGACCATCCTGATGGTCGGTCTGCAGGGGTCGGGGAAAACCACCACCACCGCCAAGCTCGCCAAGCGCCTGAAAGAGAAGAACGGCAAGAAGGTTCTTCTCGCCTCGCTTGATACCCAGCGCCCCGCCGCGATGGAGCAGCTGGCGATTCTGGCTGGCCAGATCGGCGTGGACAGCCTGCCCATCGTGAAGGGCGAAAGCGCCGTCCAGATCGCCAAGCGCGCCAAGATGCAGGCGAACCTCGGCGGCTATGATGTCGTCTTCCTTGATACCGCAGGCCGTCTGCATATCGACGACGTGCTGATGGACGAAGTGCAGGCCGTGCGCGATATCGCCCAGCCGCGCGAAACCATGCTGGTGGTCGATGGTCTGACCGGTCAGGACGCCGTCAATGTGGCGACCGAATTCAACGCCAAGGTCGGCATTTCGGGCGTGGTGCTGACGCGGATGGACGGCGATGGCCGCGGCGGTGCCGCGCTGTCGATGCGGGCCGTGACCGGCAAGCCGATCCGCTTTGTCGGTCTGGGCGAAAAGATGGACGCGCTGGACGCGTTCGAACCTGAACGGATCGCGGGCCGCATCCTCGGCATGGGCGATATCGTCGCGCTGGTCGAAAAGGCGCGCGAAACCTTTGAGGCCGAACAGGCCGAGCGTATGGCGAAACGCTTTGCCAAGGGTCTGTTCAACATGAACGACCTCAAGGCGCAGCTGGACCAGATGCTCAAGATGGGCGGGATGCAGGGCGTCATGGGGATGCTGCCCGGTATGGGCAAGATGGCCAAGGCCGCCGAACAGGCCGGGTTCGATGACAAGATGCTGCGCCGCCAGATCGCCATCATCAACTCGATGACCAAGAAGGAACGCGCCAATCCCGACATGCTGCAGGCCAGCCGCAAGAAGCGGATCGCCGCGGGCGCCGGGGTCGAGGTCGCGGAACTGAACCGTCTGCTGAAACAGCACAAGCAGATGGCCGACATGATGAAGAAGCTCGGCAAGGGCGGCATGATGAAACAGGCCGTCAAGGCGATGATGGGCGCCAAGGGCGGTGCGATGCCCGACCTTGCGAACATGAGCCCCGAGCAGATGGAAGAAGCCGCCCGCGCCATGAAGGCCGGGATGGGCGGCGCCGGAATGCCGGGTCTGGGGGGCTTGGGCGGTCTGCCGCGCGGCATGTCGTTGCCCTCGGGCCTGTCCGGCCTGATGAAGAAGAAGTGATCCCCGCCATGACCGATGCCACCATCCGCGCGGCCGAGATCCTCAAGGAACATCGGGAAAGCATCGACCGGCTCGATGCGATCCTTGTCTACACGCTGGCCGAACGGTTCAAGCACACCCAGGCGGTGGGCCGACTAAAGGCCGCCCATGATCTGCCGCCGTCCGATCCCAAGCGCGAAGAGCGCCAGATCGAACGGCTGGAGCGTCTGGCGAAGGAAGCGGATCTTGATCCAGAATTCGCCAAGAAATTCCTGAACTTCATCATTTCCGAAGTCATCAGGCATCACGAGAAACTGCAAAAGTGACCCTATCCCGGCGGGTTCGCCCGCCAAACCGGACTTAAAGGAGAAAACCCATGTCCATGAAAATCCGTCTGGCCCGTGGTGGTTCGAAAAAGCGCCCGCACTACTCGATCGTCGCTTCCGACTCGCGCATGCCGCGTGACGGCCGCTTCATCGAGAAGCTGGGCATCTACAACCCGCTTCTGGCCAAAGACAGCGAAGATCGCGTGAAGCTGAATGTCGAGCGCGTCCAGTACTGGATCTCGCAAGGCGCCCAGCCGACCGACCGCGTCGCCCGCTTCCTGGAAGCTGCCGGCCTGACCGCCAAGAAGGTCCGCAACAACCCGAAAGCCGCCGTTCCGGGCAAAGCCATGGCCGAGCGCGCTGCCAAGAAAGCTGCCCGCGCTGCTGCGCCGGCCGAAGAATAATCTTCGGCCCTGCCATGCAGGGGCAATTCGGCCCGGAATTCCGGGCGGAACTGGCCGATCTGATGCGGTGGCGGCGCGATGTGCGCCACTTCCGCACCGATCCCGTGGAGGCAGCGGTTCTTGACCGCTGCCTTCAGGCATTTGCGATGGCCCCTTCGGTGGGCCTGAGCGAACCCTGGCGGTTGCTGCGCGTGGAAAGCGCTGCGGCCCGTGCCGCCGTGACCCAGAATTTCGAAGCCACCAACGCCGAGGCGCTTGCGACCTATGACGCTGACAAGGCGGGGCTTTATGCCCGGCTGAAACTGGCGGGCCTGCGCGAGGCGCCGGTGCATCTTGCGGTGTTTTGCGATGATGCCACGCCCAAGGGCGCGGGGCTGGGTGCGGCCTCGATGCCGGAAACCCGTGCCTATTCGGTGGTGGGGGCCATCACGCTGTTCTGGCTGATGCTTCGGGCCGAGGGGCTGGGTCTGGGCTGGGTGTCGATCCTTGATCCCGACCGTCTGGCCCGCGATCTGGCAGCGCCCGAAAGCTGGCGCTTCATCGGCTATCTCTGCGTGGGGCGCCCCGAGGAAGACAGCGACACCCCGGAACTTGCCCGCATCGGCTGGGAAGCCCGCGCGCCCGAACTCATCATGGAGAGCCGCTGACATGACTGCCGACAAGGAAGAGCGCATCTGCGTGGGGGCCATTGCCGGGGCCTTCGGCGTGCAGGGTGAAGTCCGCCTCAAAAGCTTCTGTGCCGAACCCACCGCGATTGCGGAATATGGCCTGCTTTATACCGAAGATGGCAGCCGCAGCTTCAAGGTCCGTCTGACCCGCCCGCTGTCGGGGGGGCTGGGCGCGCGCTTGTCGGGCGTGGCCACCAAGGAAGAGGCCGATGCCCTGAAGGGCACCAACCTTTACGCCGACAAGTCGCGCCTGCCCAAACTGCCGGATGATGAATACTATTACGCCGATCTCATCGGGCTTGAGGTCCGTGATCCCGGCGGGGCCGTGATCGGCAAGGTCGCGGCGGTGCATAACCACGGCGCGGGCGATTTGCTCGAAATCCGTGGCCCGGCGCTGAAGGAAACGCTGCTGCTGCCCTTCACGCTGGCCAATGTGCCGACGGTGGACATTGCCGCCGGGGTTTTGGTCGCAGACCTGCCCGAAGGGCTGGACTAAAGCCGGATGACAGGCCAGTCTGCGACCCAATAGAATGGCGCAAGCCACAAACAAGGGCAGAGAAATGAGTAACCGCCTTCGCGCCATGCAAGGGGCCGTCGGGCTGCTGTATCTTGGGCCGCTTCTGGCGGGGCTGGGCGGTTTCGACTGGGTGATCGTGCCGGTCTTTACCCTGATCTTCCTGCTGTGGCTGTTGGCGATGCGGCCCGATGAATGGCCGCGCAGCCCCGCCGAATGGCAAAGCCCCGATGCCTGGATCGCGCTTCTGATGCGGGTCGTGGTGCAGTTCGCACTTGTTGCCCTGTGCTTTGCCATCGGGCGGGGGCTGGGTGGGGTTGTCGCGGCGGATCTGCCGATGCCCGTGATGCTGCCCATCGGGCTGTCGCTGGTGGCGGTGCCGCTGGCGCGTCTGTTCTGCCCGCCGGGCCAGATGGCCGAGATGACCTTGTTCCTTCACGATGCCGCGGACCAGGTTGAGGCAACCGCAACGCCGGACGCCGATGCCGCCGCCCGTGCCGCCCGTCGCCTGCTGGCCGAGCGGTTGACCCAACCTCTTGCCGATCTTGGCGCCGCCACCCGGCAGGAAACCATCGCCGCGCATCTGCATGCTCTGGAAGCCCACCTTCCGGCCGAGGATCTGTATGAGGCGCTTCAGGCGCGGCTCGCAGGGGCTGACCGTGCCTCGGTGTTGCGGCGGGCCTTCATCCTGCATGCGACCTCGCCCCTGACGGTCGAGGCCTGCCCCGGCCGCGCGACCCCGGTCAAGGCGCTGCAGGCCACCGAGGCGGACCCGGACCTGCTGATCCTATTCGCGCGCCGCTGCATCGAGCTTTTGGAACATCACGCCGATGCCTGGGGCGAATGTCCCAACGAACAGGCACTTGAGGCCGCCCGCCTTGGAACGCCCCCCGAGGTGGATGAGCTTCTGTCCCGCCTGATCGCACAAAGCCGCGCCCTTGCGCCCCTCGCCGCAGATGGGCGCTGAACCCCGGATCATCCTGCATTCCGGCCTGCACAAGACCGGAACCACCTCGGTTCAGGCGGCCTTGCGCGCCCATGCCGGGGTGCTGGCGCCGCTCTATCAGGTGCAGCTGAACGCGGGGCCGTTGCGCATTGTGGCCGAGGCCGCGCGGCTGTGGTCGGCGCAGCCGCGGCCCATGGCGATGCGGGTCTATCGGCGGGCGCTGCGTACCTGGGTGCAGGGTCTGGACCTCGCGCCAGGGCAGGGGTTGATCCTGTCGTGCGAGGATCTGTCGGGCCATATGCCCGGCGCGCGCGGGGTGACCAGCTATGAGGCCGCGCCCCGGCTTGCCGCCGAACTGGCGCATCAGCTTCGGGCGCGCTTCCCGGACCATGCGCTGTGTTTCGTGCTGGGTACGCGGGCGCCCGAGGGCTGGCTGCGGTCCTTGCACTGGCAGCAGGCCAAGCATCACCATATGGTCGAAAACGCCGAAGCTTTTGCCGCGCGGCTGCGGGAGGCCGCGGATTTTACCACGCTTCTGGCGCAAATCGGGGCAGCGACCCAGGCCCCGGTGATCGGCGCGGCCCTGGAACGGCACGGGGCGCGCCCTCTCGGCCCGGTCGAGGCGATCTATGATCTGGCCGACCTGCCCGCCGATCTGCGCGCTGCACTGCCGCCCGTCACCGCCGCCAACCGCGCGCCCGTCGCCGATCTGGCGGAGGCCTTCGTCGCGCTGAACCGGCAGGACATGCCGCCCGAGGCCCGCGTCGCCGCCAAGGCCGCCCTGCTGGCCGCCGCCGCCACGCAATAGGCTTTGCCGTAGCGCGCGCATTGTCCTAAAAGCCGCGCATGAGCGATGAAACCACCCGTCCCGAAGATCAGCCCGCCCCCCGTGGCCCGCTGAAAAGCCATGGCCGCCTGTCGATTTCAGCGAGCCTCAAGCCGCGCGACCTGATGGCGCCGCAGCGGGTGCGCGGGGCGTGGTGTGCCAAGATCATCACCCTGTTCCCCGAAGCTTTCCCCGGCACGCTCGGCCTGTCGCTGACGGGCAAGGCGCTGGACATGGGCCTTTGGGCACTGGAAACGCTGGACCTGCGTCCCTTCGGCGAAGGCAAGCATCGCAATGTCGATGACACGCCCGCAGGCGGCGGGGCAGGCATGGTGCTGCGGGCCGATGTGGTCGCCAAGGCGCTGGATCAGGCCGCCGTCGGCACGCCACAGAATCGCTCGCGCTGGCCGGTCGTCTTCCTGTCGCCGCGGGGCCGTCCCTTCACGCAGGCCCGCGCGCAGGCCTGGGCGCAGGCCGATGGCCTGACCCTGCTTTGCGGCCGGTTCGAGGGCGTGGACCAGCGCGTGATCGACCACTACGGTATCGAAGAGGTGAGCCTTGGGGATTTCGTGATGACGGGGGGGGAGATTGCCGCGCAGGCGATGATCGACGCCACCGTCCGGCTGATCCCAGGCGTTCTGGGCAACCATGCCTCGACCGAGGAAGAAAGTTTTGCCGATGGTCTTCTGGAACATCCGCAATACACCCGCCCTGCGGTCTGGGAAGGGCGGGAAATCCCCGCGATCCTGCAATCGGGCAACCATGGCGCCATCGAGAAATGGCGCCGGGCCGAGGCCGAAAAGCTGACTGAGGCGCGTCGTCCCGATCTTTGGGCCGCCCATCAGGCGCGCAAGCCCCGCTGACCGCCGCGCACCCTTGACCGAAAGGCCCCCGGCCCCTATACGCCCCCTGTCCGGGGTATTCGCCCAACGGACCCGATTCCTTTTTGCCTGACGCCCGAATTCTTCGCCGGTGCGTGGCCTTGGGGGCGGAAGACAAAACGTCGGTTCATCTCCGGCGGGCGCGCGTGTCGCGGACCCGATCGAAGACCAGGAGCTCTGGAGCGACATCACCTCTGCGGAATACCGCGGGCACAAAGGAGACAGCGATGAACCTGATCGCACAACTCGAGGCCGAGCAAATCGCCGCCCTCGGCAAGACCATCCCGGATTTCAAAGCCGGCGACACCATCCGCGTCGGCTACAAAGTGACCGAAGGCACCCGTTCGCGCGTGCAGAACTACGAAGGCGTCTGCATCGGCCGCAAGGGCGGGGCGACCATCTCGGCGTCGTTCACCGTGCGCAAGATCTCGTTCGGCGAAGGCGTGGAGCGTGTGTTCCCGCTCTACTCGACCAACATCGACTCGATCGAAGTCGTGCGTCGTGGCCGCGTCCGTCGCGCCAAGCTGTACTACCTGCGTTCGCGCCGCGGCAAATCGGCCCGTATCGCCGAAGTCACCAACTACAAAGAAAAATCTGAGTGAGGATTGGCGCCATGAAACAAGGCATCCACCCCGACTACCACTTCGTCGAAGTGAAAATGACCGACGGCACCACCTTCACCACCCGCACCACCTGGGGCAAGGAAGGCGACACGCTCGCGCTCGACATCGATCCGCTTTCGCATCCCGCTTGGACCGGCCAGACCGCCAAGCTGATGGACACCGGCGGCCGCGTGTCGAAGTTCAAGAACAAATACGCCGGTCTGGGCTTCTGATCCCGGCCAAATGGCTTGCAAAAGGGGCGTGCTGCGGCGCGCCCCTTTTCATTTCCGAGGGGTAATCGGCGCCTTCCTGCTTCCCTCCGTGCGGGCTGCCGCTTATGAAGGCGGTAAAATGTCGGGGAAGGTCGCATGGCTCACATCATCGTGTTCGGCAACGAAAAGGGCGGTTCGGGCAAATCCACCACCTGCATGCATGTCGCCACGGCGCTGGCCCGGCTGGGGCATCGTGTGGGCGGGCTCGATCTGGACGTGCGTCAGCGCAGCTTTGGCCGCTACATCGAAAACCGCCGCGCCTGGATGGCCCGCAACGAACGCGACCTGCCGACCCCCGATTACCGCGAGCTGCCCGAGATTGACCCGGCGACGCTGCAGCCCAATGAAAACCCCTTTGACGCGCGCCTGTCAGCCGCCGTTTCGGCGCTGGAGCCGCATAGCGATTTCATCGTGATCGACTGCCCCGGTTCGCACACGCGGCTGAGCCAGGTGGCGCATAGCCTTGCCGACACGCTGGTCACCCCGCTGAACGACAGTTTTGTCGACTTCGACCTGCTGGCCCGGATCGACCCGGAAACCAACAAGGTGAAGGGGCCGTCGATCTATTCGGAAATGGTCTGGAACGCGCGGCAGCTGCGGGCGCAGGCCGGGCTGAAGCCGATCGACTGGATCGTGCTGCGCAACCGTCTGGGTGCGCAGCAGATGCACAACAAGAAAAAGGTCGGCGCCGCCCTGGAGGATCTGTCCAAGCGCATTGGGTTCCGCGTCGCGCCCGGCTTTACCGAACGTGTGATCTTCCGCGAGCTGTTCCCGCGCGGCCTCACGCTCCTTGACCTCAAGGATACCGGTGTCGATCAGCTGAACCTGTCGAACATCGCTGCCCGGCAAGAGGTGCGCGATCTGATGACCGAACTCAGGTTGCCGGGTGTGACCGTTGGCTTCTGAAGGGTGATCCCTTCGGCGCCAGCCGGTTGCGGCCACGCATCCGGCGCAGGCGCGCTTCGAACAGATCCTCGGTTACAGCCTCGGCGGCGGGTGTTTTGCGAAAGCGGCCCAGCAGGCGGAACATGAAGCTCATCGCGGTTCTCCTCGTTCGTGCCCGATCAGGGTCGAGTCAAAGAACGGCGAAAATGCGGCATTCGCGCGTTGGTTGCGCGGTCGGTCGCGTGGTTTTGCGGAAAAACTGTTTCTGTGCTTGAGAGGATGGGTCGCCCCGTGGCAGGACAGGCGGGTCGGAGGACCCTATGCCCAATACCCTGTTTGACGCGCTTTTTGCCCCGCTTGCCACCCGTGACGATGATTTCCTGATCCTGCCCGATGGCGGCACGATCACCGGGCGTGCCTTTCTGGCCATGGTCGCGCGTCAGGCCCATGCGCTGCGGGCGGCGGGGTTGGGCGTGGGCGACCGCATCGCCGTGCAGGTGGCAAAATCGCCAGAGGCGCTGGCGGTTTATGGTGCGGCCGTGGCGCTGGGGGCGATCTTCCTGCCGCTGAACACCGCCTATACGGCCGAGGAGGTGGACTATTTCCTCGGCAATGCCACCCCGCGCATCTTTCTGTGTGATGGCGCCCGCCGCGCGGCGCTGGAAGGGGTCGCCGCCCGGCATGGCGCGCAGGTTCTGACGCTGAACGCCGATGGATCAGGCAGTCTGACCGAGGCCGCAGCGGGGCAGGGGGCCGAGATCACGCCTGCCGACCGCAGCCCCGAAGATCTGGCGGCCTTTCTTTATACGTCTGGCACAACGGGGCGGTCGAAGGGGGCGATGCTGACCCATCGCAACCTGCTGTCCAATGCCGAGGTTCTGGTCGATCTCTGGCGCTTTACCGATCAGGACGTGCTGCTGCATGCGCTGCCGATCTTTCACACCCACGGGCTGTTCGTCGCCTCGAACATTTCGCTGCTGACGGGCGGGAAGATGATCTTCCTGCCGGGGTTCGATCTGGACACCGTGCTGCGGCTGCTGCCGCAGGCCAATACGATGATGGGGGTGCCGACCTTCTACACCCGGCTGCTGGATGATCCGCGCTTTGACCGGGATCTGGTGGGGCACTTCCGGCTGTTCATTTCCGGCTCAGCCCCGCTGCTGGCCGAAACCCATCAGGCGTTTGAGGCGCGGACGGGTCATCGCATCCTGGAACGCTATGGGATGACGGAAACCAACATGAACACCTCGAATCCCTATGACGGCGATCGCCGCGCGGGCACGGTGGGCTTTCCGCTGCCGGGGGTGGAGCTGCGGGTGATGAAGGGCGACACCGAATTGCCGCAGGGCGATGTCGGCGTGATCGAGGTGCGCGGCCCCAATGTCTTCAAAGGCTATTGGCAGATGCCCGAAAAAACGCGCGAGGAGCTGCGTCCCGACGGTTGGTTCATCACCGGCGATCTGGGGCGGGTGGATGCGGACGGCTATGTCCAGATTGTCGGGCGGGCCAAGGATCTGGTGATCTCGGGCGGGTTCAACATCTACCCCAAAGAGGTGGAACTGCTGCTGGATGAGGTGCCGGGCGTGCTGGAAAGCGCGGTGATCGGTGTGCCGCACCCGGATTTCGGCGAGGCGGTTTTTGCCGTGCTGGTCGCGCAGAAGGGGGCAGAGCTATCGGCGGATGCCGCGCTGGCCGCGATCCGCGACCGGCTCGCGCGGTTTAAGCAGCCCAAGGCCGCCGTCGTGGTGGCGGCGCTGCCGCGCAATACCATGGGCAAGGTGCAAAAGAACCTGCTGCGCGATCAGTATCGCGACTGGTTCACGCGCTAAGGGTCACTCTTCGACCGGGTCGTCGCGCAGCTCGGTTTCCAAGAACCGCTCCAGCGCATCCAGATCGACCGGGTCGAACTGCCCGAAGCCCTGCATCCAGACCGAGGCGGGTTTCAGCGCGTCGGGTTCCAGCTTGCACCAGATCACCCGGCCCCGCCGTTCGCGGCTGATCAGCCCGGCATCGGCCAGCACCTGAAGGTGCTTCGAAATCGCCGCAAGCGACATCTGGAAAGGCTCGGCGACATCGGTGACCGCCATGTCGTCTTCCAGCAGCATCGACAGGATCGCGCGGCGCGTCGGATCCGCGAGGGCGGCGAAGATGGGGCTGATCGGATCGGTCATGCGGCATCCTTGGCTGACCCGGCCTTCATCGTCAACTGATCGGTTGAATATCCTTCACGGCGGCGTGACGGCCAAAATGGGGCAGGAAGGGTGCAAGGAATTTCATAAACCATTGTTTTGCAAGGATTTGAATCGGATCATCTGGCTTGACTCAGTGCCGCCCCCTGCGTAGGTTCCGCCCGACTGTTCAGGGGGCGTCAAAAATGGCTCAGGAACCGGATCCGGACCGGCTCCGCGCACTCGAAGCGCGGATATCGGAGGTGAAGGGCGCCAAGGCCAAGACCTCTGATGCAGGCAAGAATTTCTCGCAGGGCGAAGTGGCCTGGCGGATGGTGATCGAGCTGACCTCGGGGATCATGATCGGGGGCAGTATCGGATACGGGCTGGATTGTGTGTTCAGCACGCGTCCCATCTTCCTTGTGGTCTTCATCCTGCTCGGCTTTGTGGCCGGCATCCGCACCGTCATCGGCACTGCCCGTGACCTGCAGGAACGCCAGCTCCGGGCTATGCAAGCGCAGACACAGGCGGACAAATCCGCCGGAACCGAAGGATGAGAGACGTGGCCGAGACCGGTTTTGCAATTCACCCGATGGACCAGTTCATCGTGAAGCGGTTCTTCTGCGATGCCGCCCATGCTGATTGCACCTCGAACATCCAGTGGTTTGAAATCACCAATGTCACCGTCTGGATCGGCCTGACCGTTCTGGCGATCATTGCGCTGATGGTTTTCGGGTCGCGCGGCCGCGCAATCATCCCGTCGCGCATCCAGTCGGTCGGCGAGATGATCTACGGCTTCATCTACAAGATGGTCGAAGACGTGACCGGCCATGACGGCGTCAAGTACTTCCCCTTCGTGATGACGCTCTTCCTGTTCATCCTGTTCGCGAACCTCCTCGGCCTCATCCCGATGAGCTTCACCACCACCAGCCACGTTGCCGTGACCATCACGCTCGCCCTGCTGGTGTTCCTGGGTGTCACCCTGCTGGGCCTTGCCAAGCAAGGGATCGGCTTCCTGGGCATGTTCTGGGTTTCGTCGGCCCCGCTGGCCCTGCGCCCGGTGCTGGCCATCATCGAAGTCATCTCGTACTTCGTGCGCCCCGTCAGCCACTCGATCCGTCTTGCCGGCAACCTGATGGCTGGCCACGCCGTGATGAAAGTGTTCGCGGGCTTCGCCTCGATGGCCGTCATCTCGCCGGTGGCCGTGGGCGCCGTGACCGCGATCTACGGTCTGGAACTGCTGGTGGCCGTCGTCCAGGCTTACGTTTTCACCATTCTGACCTGCGTCTACCTGAAAGACGCGGTGGGCGGCGCCCACCACTAAGGTCCGAACCTCAACCAACCCATCTCGCTATCCCTAAGGAGAGAAACTATGGAACAAGTCGCTGAACTCGCGCTCATGGGCAAGTACATCGGTGCTGGTCTGGCTGCCATCGGTCTGGGCGGCGCTGGCATCGGCGTGGGCAACATTGCCGGCAACTTCCTGGCTGGCGCCCTGCGTAACCCCTCGGCCGCTGCTTCGCAGACCGCAAACCTCTTCGTCGGCATCGCTTTCGCCGAAGCTCTGGGCATCTTCTCGTTCCTGATCGCCCTGCTGCTGATGTTCGCCGTCTGATCCTGACGCTTCCCAGCTTCTCGGCCGGGTGGGCGTCCTGCCCCCCGGCCAAGTGTTTGACGGACGTGAGGAAACAACATGGCGACCGAAGCGCATGATGCGGCGGCTGGTGCGGCGGGTCACTCTGCCGGTATGCCGCAGCTCGACATCTCGACCTGGGCGAACCAGATTTTCTGGGTCCTGGTCGCGCTTGTCGTGATCTATTTTGTGTTGCGCCTCGTGGCGCTGCCCCGGATCGGGGCAGTTCTGGCCGAGCGCAGCAGCACCATCACCAACGACCTTGCTGCGGCTGAAGAGCTGAAGCAGAAGGCGGTCGCCGCCGAGAAGGCCTATAACGAGGCGCTGGCCAAGGCCCGCACCGATGCGGCCCGTATCGTCGCCGAGGCAAAGGCTGCCATCCAGGCCGACCTCGACAAGGCAACGGCGGCTGCCGATGCTGAAATCAGCGCGAAAGCCGCGCAATCGGAAGCCCGCATTGGCGAAATCCGTGCTGGCGCGCTGGACAGCGTGACCGAAGTCGCCAAAGAGACCGCGAAGGAACTCGTGGCTGCTCTGGGTGGCAAGGCTGATGCCGCCGGTGTCACCGATGCCGTTTCGGCCCGGCTGAAGGGGTAAGGGACATGAAAAAACTGACCCTCATCGCTGCTGCCTTGCTGGCCACCCCGGCCGCGGCTGCAACCGGCCCGTTCCTGTCGCTTGGCAATTCGAACTTCATCGTTCTGCTGGCGTTCATCCTGTTTGTCGGCATCCTTCTGTTCCTGAAGGTTCCGGCGAAACTGGGTGGTCTGCTCGACGCCCGTGCGGCGGCGATCAAGGCGGAACTGGAAGAAGCCAAGGCGCTGCGTGAAGAAGCGAAGTCGATCCTGGCTTCCTATGAGCGCAAGCAGAAGGAAATGCTTGAGCAATCCGAGCGGATCGTGACCGCAGCAAAGGCCGAGGCCGAAGCTGCTGCTGCGGCCGCGAAGGAAGAGCTCAAGGTTTCGATCGCGCGCCGTCTGGCCGCCGCGGAAGAGCGTATTGCTTCGGCCGAGGCCGCTGCCGTGCGCGAAGTGCGTGAGCGTGCCGTGGACGTGGCGATTGCCGCTGCTGCCGACGTGCTTGCCAAGCAGATGGACGCGCAAGCGGCCGCTGCCTCGATCGACGCGGCCATCGCGCAGGTCGAAGCCAAGCTGCACTGATCTTCGCCCTTACCGGCAAGATGAAACCCCGGCCTCGGCCGGGGTTTTTCTTTTAGCGGTTGCGCTCGTGTTCGATACGCTGGCGGGCCACGGCCTCATTCCGGTCGGCGCGGGCCTGTTCGACCAGCGCGGTTTCGACGTAATCCATATGGGCACTGATGGCCGCGCGGGCGGCCACCGGATCGCGGGCCTGCAGCGCCTGATTGATGGCCCGGTGCTGATCCAGCAGCATGTCGCGGGTCATGCGATTGCGGAACATCATCTGCCGATTGTAGAAGACCCCCTGCCGCAGCAGATCGAACATCGACCGCATCATGTGCAGCATGATGACATTATGGCTCGCCTCAATGATCGCCATGTGAAATTGCGCATCCAGAGCCGCCTCATCCGACGGATCACGCTTCTGGTGCGCGGCCTCCATCTTGTCAAAGATCGTCTGGATCACGGCGAGGTCGGTATCCGACCCCAGTCGCGCCGCGCGTTCTGCGGCAAGACCCTCCATATCCCTGCGGAAAGAGATATAGTCCTGCACCGCCTCATCATGGGTGGCGAAGAGTTCGACCAGCGCGGGGGAAAAGGCCGACCCCAGCACCTCGGCAACAAAGGCCCCGGCCCCGGGGCGCGTGATCAGCAGGCCCTTTCGCTCCAGATACTCCAGCGCCTCACGCAGCGAGGGGCGTGATACGCCCATCCGGTCGGCGAGATCCCGTTCTGCGGGCAGGCGTTCACCGGGCCGCAGGATGCCGCGCAGGATCAGAAGCTCAATCTGCCGGGCCACGGCATTTGACAGTTTTTCGGATGCGATCTTTTCGAATGGCATGAGGACCCCCGGCGTATCGGTCAGAAAATATGACCGCTGCCTTTGCGCCGCAATGAAAAAGGGGCGCATCCTGCGATGCGCCCCCGGAAGGCTGGTGGTCGTCCGATCAGCGGGTCGGAACGATGATGATTTCCACGCGGCGGTTCTGCTGCTTGCCGGCGGCGGTGAGGTTCGAGGCGACCGGCTGTTCCTCGCCGCGGCCATAGGCTGACAGGCGCCCGGCGGGCACGCCAGAGGCCATCAGCACATCGCGCACGGCGACGGCGCGGCGTTCCGACAGCGACTGGTTATAGGCCGCCTCGCCATCCGAATCCGTGTGGCCGACGATTTCGATGCGGCTGTTCGGGTAGCGGACAAGGTTCTGGCCGATGGCCTGCAGATTGTACTGCTGATCCGGGCGCACCATGAAGCTGTCGGTGGCGAACAGGATGTCCTGACCCATGGTCACGTTGATGCGGTCGCCGTTGTTCACGACCGAGGCATTGCCCCCGAGTTGCTGACGCAGTTCCGCGGCCTGTGCATCCAGCGAGCTGCCGATGGCCCCGCCCGCAGCCGCGCCGATGGCCCCGCCGATCACGGCCTTGGCCAGACGGTCATCCCCGCCCGAGGTCGCACCGATGGTGGCCCCGATCAACGCACCGGTCAGGGCGCCGCCCTTGGTGCGGGCATTCGGGTCATCATATTGATAGGGGTTCTGCACGCAGCCTGCGAGAAGCGCGATTCCGGCAACGCCGAGAATAAGGGGTGCTTTGAAAGCCATGATACTGCCTCATTGAAGTTCAGGCCCCTGCGGGCCTTTCCCGCAGCATACAGCAGCAACGCAGCAAAGCGGAATTCGTTGCATGCGTTTCAGCAGATTTTTGCCCATCACGATTCCGAAAGGAACACCTCCTGCGCCTCATGGCGGGCGGATTCCCACGCAAGAATGGCGCGCTTGACCGGCAGGCCCCAGTGATAACCGCCGAGGCCCCCCGATTTTCGCAGCGCGCGGTGGCAGGGGATCAGCAGGCTGATGGGGTTACGCCCCACGGCGGTGCCCACGGCGCGCACGGCGGTGGGGTGGCCGATGTGGCGAGCCAGATCGGAATAGGTGGTGACATGCCCCGCGGGGATGGCAAGCAGCGCCTCCCAGACCTTGATCTGGAAGGGCGCCCCGATCAGCACAAGCGGCGCCGATCCTGCGCCAAGGGCGGCCTCGACCCAAGGGCGCAGAAAATTGGCGTCTTCGACGTATTGCGCCTTGGGCCAGCGGCGGCGCAAATCCTCCATCGTCCAGTCGGGGCCGAACTCGGCGGCAAAACCGATGCCGCAGATGCCGCGATCGGTGCCCATGACCAGCGCCGGGCCGAAGGGGCTGGGAAACCAGCCCCAACGCAGGGTCAGCCCTGCGCCGCCTTGGGCGTACTCGCCGGGCGTCATCGCCTCCCACCGCAGGAAGAGGTCATGCAGCCGCCCACCCCCGCTGAGGCCGACCGTGAGGCTCGTCTCCAAGGTGCTGTGCCGGGCCGCGAGCAGCCGCCGCGCGTGATCCAGCGTCAGATATTGCTGATAGCGCTTCGGGCTGACCCCCACCCATTGCGAGAAGACGCGCTGGAAATGCGCCGCGCTCATCCCCATGTGCGCGGCGAGCGCTTCAAGCGTGAGGTCGGGGCCGCCCGCATCGATCGCGGCCAGCGCGCGGGCGATCAGCTGGTAGTGATACGACCCGGTCTGGGCATCCGTTGCGGGCGGGGGGGCGATGTCGGTCATGCCGGGTCTCCTTTCCGGTCACACTAGGCCGCAAATCCGCATCGGGCGACCCGGAAGCTGCGGCTTCGCTTGCACGGGGGAATATGCAGCCGTTAGGAAGCATCATGGCCAAGCAACTTGATTACCACACCATCCACGAGATCTTTCGCCGGTTCCAGGCCCAGGAGGCCGAACCGAAGGGCGAGCTGCACCATGTGAACGCCTATACGCTGCTGGTCGCGGTCGCGCTGTCGGCGCAGGCGACCGATGCGGGGGTGAACAAGGCGACGCGACCCCTGTTCGAAATTGCCGATACGCCGCAGAAGATGCTGGCGCTGGGGCTTGAGGGGCTGACCGAGCAGATCAAGACCATCGGCCTGTTCCGGCAGAAGGCCAAGAATGTGATCCGCCTCTCGGAGATTCTGGTCGAGCACTATGGCGGCGAGGTGCCCTCGAGCCGGGCTGCGCTGCAATCGCTGCCGGGGGTGGGGCGCAAGACGGCCAATGTGGTGCTGAACATGTGGTGGCACATCCCCGCGCAGGCGGTGGATACGCATATCTTCCGCGTGGGCAACCGCACCGGCATTTGCCCCGGCAAGGATGTGGACACGGTGGAACGCGCCATCGAAGACCATATCCCGGCTGAATTTCAGCAGCACGCGCACCACTGGCTCATCCTGCATGGCCGGTATATCTGCACGGCACGCAAACCCCGCTGCGGTGATTGCCTGATCCGGGATCTGTGCCCCTTTGAGGAAAAGACCGAATGAAGAAGTTCCAAGTCGTCGGCATCGGGAATGCCATGGTCGATGTGCTGTCGCATGCCGAAGACAGCTTCCTTGCGGCGCAGGGGATCGGCAAGGGCATCATGCAGCTGATCGACATGGACCGCGCCGTCGCGCTCTATGACCGGATCGGCCCCGCGAAAGAGATTTCAGGCGGATCGGCCGCCAACACCATCGCCGGGATCGCGGCGCTGGGGGGGCGGACGGCCTATGTCGGCAAGGTCAAGGATGACCAGCTGGGCCGCATCTTCGCCCATGACCTGCGGGCGCAGGGGGCGGTGTATGAAACAAGCTTCGCCCCGCGGGACAGCGTGCAGGAAACCGGCCGCTGTATCGTGATCGTGACGCCCGATGGTGAACGGTCGATGAACACCTATCTCGGCTGGTCGGAATTCCTGTCGCCCGCCGATATCGACGACGCCCAGATGGCCGATGCAGAATGGATCTACCTGGAAGGCTACCGCTTTGACGGGCCGGAAAGCCATGCCGCCTTTGCCAAGGCGATTCGCGCCTGCAAGGCCGGGGGGGGCCGGGTTTCGGTCACGCTGTCGGACCCGTTCTGCGTGGAGCGCCACCGCGATGCCTTCCGCAAGATGATCCGCGAGGATGTGGACCTGCTGTTCGCGAACAAGGCCGAGATCCTGTCGATGTATCAGACCGAGGATTTCCACGCCGCGCTGAAGGCTGCCGCCGCCGAGGTGGAGATCGTGGCCTGCACCGAGGGTGATCAGGGCGCGCATGTGCTTGCCGGGGGCGGGCATTGGCATGTTCCGGCGGTGCCGACGCAGATCGTGGATGCAACCGGGGCAGGTGATCTGTTTGCTGGGGCCTTCCTGTGGGGGATCACCAATGGCCACAGCTATGAAATGGCAGGGCGGATGGGATGCGTTGCGGCCTCGGAGGTGATCAGCCACATCGGCGCGCGGCCCGAGGCCGATCTGGCCGCGCTGTTCCGCAGCCACGGGCTGATCTGACGGGTGGCGCCGTCCGGCTCAGGCCCCGCGGGCCATCGCCGGACGGCATTGCCATGGACACCGGTGCCACCTGCGCGTCAGCGGACCGGGGTCAGCACCGCGTCCTTCAGGCGGCAGTCGCGGATGACATCGGGGCCGCAACGGCGCGGCTGCAGATCGCGGGTCAGGCAGATGCGGACCTCCTGGATCATGTCCGCGTCACAGGTGACGGTGATCTGATCGGCGGCAAGCTGCGGATTTACCTCAAGAAACGCGTCCTCCACGACCGAGGCGGGCAGTTCCAGTCGCCGGTTCAGCCCCTGCAGTACGGGCGGGATTTGCACCGTGGCAAAGGCGCGGCGCAGCGTGGCGTAATAGGACTGCGGCGCCAGGCCCGCGCAGCGCCCGTGTTTCTTCCACTGATACCAGGCCAGCCCGCCCGAGCCCATCAGATCGGCCATCGCCGCACTTTCGGCCCGTGTGGGGTCCCGTTCGCCGGTGCGACAATAGGAGGGCCAACCCTCTTCGAACTGGGGCCAGAGGCCGTGGAGCGTGAAACTGCGCCCCACACCCGCGCGGCATTCGGCCTCATCGCGGGCGTCGCCTTCGCGGGCGCACCAGTTGGGCGACCAGCTGAGCGCCATCACGTAATAGTCGAAATTGCCCGCGCGTTCGCCTTCGGCCCGCAGCGCGGCAGGGGGCAGGACCAGCACGAAGGCCATGAGCATGGCCCCAATAATCACACGCATTTTCTCTTTCCTCCGGGGCGGAAATGGACTAAGGAAGCCTCTGAAATCCCCGAAAACGTGGAATTCGCGGCCGAAGGGCTGCTGCCGTTTTCCCGGCACGGGAGAGATTTGTAAAGGAGTGATCCTGATGTCGAAACCGCTTATGGCCAAGGCCACCGCCGTCTGGCTGGTGGACAACACGACCCTCACCTTCCGGCAGGTTGCGGATTTCTGCGGCATGCACGAGCTTGAGGTTCAGGGCATTGCCGACGGCGACGTGGCGGCCGGGGTCAAGGGATTTGACCCGATTGCCAACAACCAGCTGGACCCGATCGAGATCGAGAAGGGCCAGAAGGATCCGTTCTACAAGCTGCGTCTGAAGCACAACCCCGCCGCAGTGGGCGAGGAAAAGCGCCGCGGCCCGCGTTACACCCCGCTCTCCAAGCGTCAGGACCGTCCGGCCGCCATTCTGTGGCTGGTCAAGTTCCACCCGGAGCTTTCGGATGGCGCCATCGGCAAGCTGGTTGGCACGACCAAGCCGACCATTCAGGCCATCCGCGAACGCACGCATTGGAACATCCAGAACATCGCCCCGATCGATCCGGTGGCGCTGGGTCTTTGCCGCCAGTCCGAGCTTGATTCGGCCGTGCAGGCCGCCGCGCGCCGCAAGGCAGCCGAGGGTGGCGTGATGTCGGATGACGAACGTCGCAAGCTGGTGTCGACCGAGCAGTCGCTGGGCATGGCGACCGAACCCAAGATGTCGGACGCGCTGTCGGGCCTTGAGGCCTTCACCGAGGTGGAGCGTGAAGAGGCCCCGGCGGATTATTCCGATGCCGACAGCTTCTTCAACCTGCCGCATGGCGATGACGACGAAGACGAAGACGATAACTGAGACCCGAAACCCCGGCCCTGCGCCGGGGTTTTTCGTTGGGTGCTGCGCTTTCGGGAAACGCGCTGGTGACCCCGGATGGATTCGAACCATCGACCTGCCGCTTAGGAGGCGGCCGCTCTATCCCCTGAGCTACGAGGCCGGACCAGCGCCATCTTCTTGCGGCCAAATTCCGGCAGGTGCAACTGTTTCCCGCAGGAAGCGCATGTCACGACCGATCTGGATGCGAAGATCAAGTCCGGGGGGAGTGAAATTTGGCCCACCACTCCCCCCGCCATTCCCTCGCGCCAGTTGAGAGCTTGCAGGCGCGCTGGAGGTCTTGATAGCGCTAACAGTAGCAGAAGATCGAGGCTTGGACAAGGGGCTGCTTTGGCGCTAACAATGGGAAAACGACCGAAACAAGGGGTCTGCCCGTGACCAAGCCGCCCGCCACCGAACCCCGCCGGACCCTGACGCTGCGCGATGTCTCCGAGGCATCGGGCGTCAGCGAGATGACGGTCAGCCGGGTGCTGCGCAACCGCGGCGATGTATCTGACACGACACGGGAAAAAGTGCTGATCGCTGCCCGCAGCCTTGGTTATGTGCCCAACAAGATTGCAGGTGCCCTGGCGTCGCAGCGCGTCAATCTGGTCGGGGTGATCATCCCCTCGATGTCCAACATGGTCTTTCCGGAAGTGATGATGGGCATTTCCGAGACGCTGGAAGATACCGGGCTGCAACCGGTGGTGGGAATCACCAATTATTCGCCCGAACGCGAAGAGGCGGTGCTTTATGAAATGCTTAGCTGGCGCCCTTCGGGGGTGATCATCGCGGGGCTGGAACATACCCCCGCCTCGCGCGCGATGCTGGAAAGTGCGGGAATCCCCATTGTCGAGATCATGGATATCGACGGTGAACCCGTGGACAGCGCCGTCGGCATTTCGCATCTGCGGGCCGGTCTGCAGATGGCCGAGGCCATCGTGGCCGCCGGGTATCGCCGCATCGGGTTCCTTGGCACCAAGATGCCCGAGGATCACCGCGCGCGCAAACGCCTGGAGGGTTTCCGCGAGGGGCTGCGCCGTGCCGGGCTGGAGCTGGCGGATGAGGAATATTACGCGGGCGGTTCGGCCCTGATGAAAGGCCGCGAGATGACCGAGGCGATCCTGCGGCGGACGCCGGATCTCGATTTCCTCTATTACTCGAATGACATGATCGGGGCGGGGGGGCTGCTCTGGTGTCTCGACAACGGGGTGGATGTGCCGAATCGGCTGGGTCTGGCGGGCTTCAACGGGGTTGAGCTTCTGGACGGTCTGCCGCGCAAGCTGGCCACGATGGACGCCTGCCGCCGCGAGATCGGTATCCATGCCGCCGAGATCATCGCCGGCAAGCGCCCCTCGGGTGTGGTGGGCGGGGAACGGATCGAACTGTTCCCGACGCTGCAGCCGGGCGACACCATCCGCAAGGTCTGATGCCGCCCGACAGCCGGGGTCAGTAGACGAGGCCGTCAAACACCCCATAGACACCCGAAGCGGTGTTCAGGCTGCTGCTTTGGCCACGGTCATTCGCATAGGCCACGATGGCATTGTAGGTGCCGGGGCCGAAAGACCCGTCAATGCCGCTGCGGTAATAGCCGTAGGCGGCCAGCTTTTGCTGAATGCGTTTGCGGTCGGTGTAGGTGTAGGAATTGAAGGCCTGCGCCGCCGGGGTGGAATAGATCGTCGGGCGATAGACCGGGGCATAGACGGGCTGTGGCGCCGGGGCCGGGCGATAAACCGGCTGGGGCGCGACGTAGTTGTACACGGGCGCTGGCTGGCGCGGCGTCTGGTAGCGCGGGCGGCGCATGTCATCCAGAACGCGGTCCATGATGACGGCGGTGGCCACGCCCTGCAGGAAGACGCGTTCATTCTTGCCAAGCGCCTGTGCGGGAAGCACCGCGGCCACGGTCAGGGCCAGCGCGGTCGCGCCGGTGATGATGGCTTTCGAGAGGGTGTGATGTTGGACAGCGGGCAGCATGTCGGTTTCCTTTCGCACTGCGGTTTTGCTGTGGTCCGAGATGACCTTTCCCTCGGCGCTAGGCAAAAACCGGGGTCTGCTATCGGATAACAACGCCCGAAACCGGCTCTGGTTGCCTCCGTTTGGGCCTGCGGGGGCGGAAGGTGCTATACAGAGGGGCGGTTTTGCTCTATGCGCGGCGGGTGGCTCCGATGATTCCGGGGCGGTCAGGCAGGGAGGCCAGACCGCAAGGGGAATGGATGGGCCGAAATCAGGGCCTGAACCGCCCCCTTTAGGAATCGACATGACCGATCTGAATATTGCGGCACCGCTGGCAGCGGCGCTTGCCGCCAAGGGCTATGAAACCCTTACCCCCGTGCAACAGGCCGTTCTGGCCGATGAGGTCGCCGGGCGCGACGCCCTTGTTTCGGCGCAGACCGGGTCGGGCAAGACGGTTGCCTTTGGTCTGGCCATGGCGCCGGAAGTGCTGGATGGCAACGACCGTCTGCTGTTTGCCGAAACCCCGCTTTCGCTGATCATCGCGCCGACGCGCGAACTGGCCCAGCAGGTCGCCCGCGAACTGACCTGGCTCTATGCCGAGGCAGGCGCCCAGATCGCCACCTGCGTGGGGGGCATGGACTATCGCAACGAGCGCCGCGCGCTGGAGCGTGGGGCCCATATCGTCGTCGGCACCCCCGGCCGTCTGCGCGACCATATCGAGCGCGGCAGCCTGGATCTGTCGCAGCTGCGCGTGGCCGTGCTGGACGAAGCCGATGAAATGCTGGACCTGGGCTTTGCCGAAGATCTGGAATTCATCCTTTCGGCCGCCCCGGAAGAGCGTCGCACGCTGATGTTCTCGGCCACGGTGCCGAAGGAAATCGCGGAACTGGCGAAATCCTTCCAGCGCGATGCGCTGCGTCTGCAAACGCAGGGCGAGGCCAAGCAGCACGTCGACATCGAATATCGCGCGCTGAACGTGTCGGCCCGTGACAAGGAACATGCGATCTTCAACGTCCTGCGCTTTTATGAAGCGCGCACCGCGATCGTGTTCTGCAAGACCCGGATGAACGTGAACCACCTGCTGGCGCGCATGGGCAACCGTGGCTTCCAGGTCGTGGCGCTGTCGGGTGAGCTGTCGCAATCGGAACGGATGCATGCGCTGCAGGCGCTGCGCGATGGCCGGGCGCGGGTCTGCATCGCGACCGATGTGGCCGCGCGCGGCATCGACCTGCCGGGCCTGGAACTGGTGATCCACGCCGATCTGCCGTCGAACAGCGAAACGCTGCTGCACCGTTCGGGCCGGACCGGCCGCGCGGGTCAGAAGGGTGTCTCGGCGTTGATCGTGCCGCCGGCCGAATTCCGCAAGGCACAGCGCCTGCTGGCGGGGGCCAAGGTCGTGGCCGAATGGGCGAAACCGCCGTCGGCCGAAGAGGTGCAGGAACGTGATGACGCCCGTCTGGTCGATCATCCGGTGCTGGCCGATGCCCCCGGTGACGAGGGCGCCCTGGCGCAGACCCTGCTTGACCGTTATGGCCCCGACCATGTCGCCGCCGCCTTCATCCGCCTGTGGCGCGAGGGGCGTTCGGCCCCCGAAGTGCTGCATGACAGCCTGCCCCCGCGTGAGGCTGCGGCCCCGCGTGAACGTGGCGAATTCGGCGATTCCGTCTGGTTTACCCTGTCGGTTGGCCATGAAGGCCGCGCCGAGGCGCGCTGGCTGCTGCCCAAGATCTGTGATGCCGTGGGCATCACCCGTGGTGAAATCGGCGCGATCCGCGTGCAGCAGACCGTGACCTTCGTGCAGATCGCCAAGGCGGTCGCCGGTCGCTTCGGCGCCTCGGTCGAAATCGAGCAGGGCCTGACGATGGAACGCATGGAAGGCGAGCCGAATCTGGCCCGCCCGGAACGTCCGCGTGGCGAACGTCCGCAGCGCGAAAAGCCCGCCTATGCGCCCAAGCCCTCGCGTTTTGTCGATGAGGAAGGTGAGGCCCCGCGTGAGCGCAAGGCCTATACCCCGCGCGAAGATGGCGAGCGTCGCCCCTATGGTGCCCGTGACGATGGCCCGCGCAAACCCTATGCCAAGCGCGAGGACGGGGATCGCAAGCCCTACACCCCGCGCGAAGGCGGTGAGCGCAAGCCCTATGGCGCCCGCGAAGATAGCCCGCGCAAACCCTATGCCAAGCGCGAGGACGGGGATCGCAAGCCCTATACCCCGCGCGAAGGCGGTGAGCGCAAGCCTTACGGCGCGCGTGAGGATGGCCCGCGCAAGCCCTATGCCAAGCGCGAAGACGGGGATCGCAAACCCTATGCCCCGCGTGAGGGCGGCGACCGCAAGCCCTATGGCGCGCGGGAAGACGGGCCGCGCAAACCCTATGTGAAGCGCGAGGACGGCGACAGCAAGCCTTGGGCCAAGCGGGACGATTCTTCGGCCCCGCGCAAGCCTTATGCCCCCCGTGGCGAAGGCGCCGAGGGTGCGGATCGCAAGCCGCGTTGGAAGGCGGGCGACCGCCCCGAGGGCAAGTCGGCCCCGCGTTCGACGGGTTTCAAGTCGCATGGCGGCGCGTCTGACAAACCGGCCCGCGCCTTCGGGACCAAATCCCACGCCAGCGAAGGTGGCGCCTATGCGGGCCGTCCGGCCAAGGGCAAGCCCGCACCGAAACCCGCCCCGCGCGATGCGCGTGACACCTCCAAGCGGTTCACGCCGCCGAAGAAAGGCTGATCCAGCCATCGGATCGGGAAAGGGGGCCGCGCGGCCCCCTTTTTCATTGCGTCATCGCCTTGATCGCCGCGACATGCGCGGCAGTGGCCTGCAAAGGATCGGCGGCAAGGCTGGACACCATTTCCATCAGCGTTTCGGGCGGGGTGATGCGGTCGATCAGGCCCCAGGCCAGCGCCTCTGCGGCCTCGATCCTTGCGCCTGCCATCAGGATCATGCGCGCCCGCGCCGGTCCCACCAGCGCCACCAGCCGCGCGGGGTCTGAAGGTTGGGGCAGGAAGCCAAGCTTCATCACCGGGTAAAAGACCTTGATGCCCGGCACCGCGATCCGCAGATCGCAGGCCAGCGCCATGCCCATGGCACCCCCCGCCAGTGTGCCGTTCAGTGCCGCGATGGTCAGGCAGGGCAGCGCCGCAATCGCGCCCGACAGGCGTTCCCAGACGTCATCCGTGGCAAGGCCCGCCCGCGCTTCTTCAAGGTCCGCTCCGGCGGAAAACACCTTGCCGGTGCCGGTCAGCACGAAAACCCGCGCGCCTTCGGCCGCGGCGCGATGGGCAAGGGTGGTCAGCTCCTCCAGCATGGCCTTGGTCAGCGAATTGGCCTTGTCGGGCCGGTTCAGCGTGACGGTCCAAAGCCCGCCGTCAATCTTCAGATCGATCATATCAGCCCCACCGCCCGGCGGATGCTGTCCTCGCGCAGCGAGATTTCCTGTCCCCGGTAGCCTTCGGCCCCCGTCCCGCACATCCACAGCAGCGCCCGCGCGGGCCAGTCGGCGGGGATATGGTCCGTCACTTCAAGCTTCGAGACAGGGTTGATCCCCGAGGCCTTGATCTGCACCTGCATCTCGGTTGCGACGGTGCCGGGCGACAGGCCCATCACGCGCAGCCAGTCGCCCTCTTCCTCATGCAGGGCGCGGGTCAACATGGCGGCCCCGGCCTTGCTGGCGCAATAGGCGCTCCAGCCTTCCAGCGGGCGATGGGCGGCGCCCGAAGATACGGTCAGGATCGTGCCGCGCCGTTGTGGTTTCATCACGGGCAGCACGGCGCGAATGCCGTGGAAGACGCCCGTCAGGTTGATGTCGATCAGCCGCGCCCAGGCGGCGGGATCGGCATGTTCCAACCGGGCAATGGGGTCGATCACGCCGGCATTGTTGATCCAGACATCGATGCCGCCCCATTCCGAGACGATCTGCCCCACCGCCCCGGATACCTCGGGCCAGCTGGCGACATCGCAGGGCAGCGCCATGGCCTGCGGGCCGATGCTGTCGGCCAATTCCGCAATTGCCCCCGCGTTGCGCGACAAAAGCGCCACCCGCGCGCCTTCGGCTGCGAAAATCCGCGCGGCGGCGGCCCCGATCCCTCGGCTTGCGCCGGTTATTGCCACGACCTGTCCCTGCATGTGACTGGCTCCTTTCCTCGCTTCCGAAAGATTGTTACCTGAAGGGATGTTGCTTGGGAAACCCTTGACCGGAACCCGGCGCAAGAGGATGCTTTTAGCTGGATTGGATCCGGGGAGGTTTCATTATGAAACAGTGGAAATTTTTGGGCACGACCGCCTTTGTCGCGCTGGTTGCCGGCAATGCCGCCCTGGCCGAAGTGACGCCCCAAGAGGTGTGGGACAACTGGAAATCGCTGGCGGAATCCTACGGCCAGACGATCACCGTCGAAGACGAGGCCGAAGACGGCGACGCGCTGGTGGTGACGGGGGTCGAGATCACATCTGCCACCGAAGGTGCCGAAGCCGATGCCACGCTGAGCATTGACGAGCTGACCTTCACCGACAATGGCGATGGTTCTGTCGATGTGACCCTGAGCGAGACCTCGACCCTTGCGATCCGCGCCGCAGGCGAAGAGGGCAAGGCCGACACACTGACCACGCTTGACATCGTGACACCCGGCCTGGTGATTACCGCATCGGGCGAAGCCAGCGAGACGCGCTATGACTATGAAGGCCCGACGGTCTCGGTCAAGCTGGCTGGTGTGGAGGGCCCCGATGCCGATACGCCGAAGGACTTGAAGGCCGAGGTCAACCTGACCGCCCTTGCAGGCAACTATCTGGTTGCTGGTGAAACCGACAAGACCATCACCAGCTCCATGTCGGCCGAAGGCATCGCGATGGTGCTGTTCGGGACCAACCCCGAAGATGGGTCCAAGATCGATGCCAAGGTCAATTTGGCCGGGCTGAGCGGCCAATCGACCTCGAAGATGGTGGGCGACATGGCCGAAATGGCGGCAGCGCTCAAGGCGGGGACGTCGATTCAGGGCGACATGGCCTATCAAAGCGCCAGCATCGAAATGGCCGTGACCGAGGCCGAGGGCGAGACCAAGATCAACGCGACGAACGCCGGGGGCAATCTGGCCTTTGCGATGGATGCGGCCAAACTGTCCTATGGCGGCACCGCGAAGGATGCGAGCTTCACCATTTCGGGCGCGCAGATCCCTGTGCCGCAGGTCAATCTGGCCTACAAGGAAGGCGCCTTCAACTTTGTGATGCCGGTGTCGAAAAGCGACACCCCAGCCGAGTTTGCCTTCCTGACCAAGATCGTCGATCTGACCATCTCGGACGAGATCTGGGCCATGCTCGACCCGACCGCGCAGCTGCCGCGCGATCCGATGACGGTGATCCTCGATACCAAGGGGACCGCAAAACTTTCGGTGGACCTGATGGATGAAGCGGCCATGGCGGCCCTTGGCCAAGGCGCACCGGGCGAGCTGCATTCGCTTGATATCAACGCGTTGCAGGTCAAGCTTGCCGGGGCCGATATCACCGGACAGGGCGCGCTGACCTTCGACAACACCGACCTGACCACCTATGGTGGCATGCCCGCGCCGACTGGCAAGGTTGATCTGAAGGCCACCGGCCTGAACGGTCTGCTGGACAAGCTGATGGCCATGGGGCTGGTGCCGGAAGATCAGATGATGGGGGCGCGGATGATGCTGGGCATGTTCGCCAAGGTCGTCGAGGGCGAACCCGACACCATGACTTCGTCGCTGGAATTCAAGGACAAGCACTTCTTTGCCAACGGCATGCAGCTGCAATAAGCTGCCCCTGACGCATGTGCATCACGGGCCGCCCATGCCGGGCGGCCCTTTTTCTTTGACCGGAGCGCCGCATGACCCCGACTGCCTTGTTTGCCGATCTGCACCGCGAAGCCATCGCCCTTGGGGGCGCCCGGCTCTTTACCGTTTCGGTGCAGGACAACGCGGCGGGGCTGGCGCTGCGGGCCTATACATCCGACCCTGCGGCCTATCCGCTTTCGGTGCCGAAGCCGATCCAGCAGGATGACTGGTCGCGCCGGGTGCTGATCGAAGGGCAGCCCTTCATCGCCAATACGACCGCCGAATTCGCGCCTTATTTCTTTGACCATGCCCAGATCAATGCGCTGGGGTGTCATTCGGCGGCGAACCTGCCGGTGGTTGACGGCGGGCAGGTTCTGGGCACGCTGAACATTCTGGATGTCGAAGGGCATTTCACCCCTGACCGCGTGGCCGCGCTGCAGGCGATGATCGCCCGCCGCCTGCCTGAAATCGCCGCCGCGATGCGGTCGGTGCCGATGGGGGCGTCGGTCTTTGCGGCGCGGCTGGCGCGGCTGCGGGTGCGGATGGTCGAGGCGGGGGTTGATCTGGTCGCGCTGGCGCCGGGGGCGCATTTGCGCTGGCTGGTGGGCGTGTCGCCCTTTGCCGATGAACGCCCCTGCGTGGCGCTGATCGGTCATCGCGGGGCCGGGTTCCTGATGCCGCGGCTGAATGCCGATGATGTGCGTCAGCACACCGACTGGCCGTTCTGGGAATGGGGCGATGACGCCGGGCCGGGCGCGGCCCTGGCCGAGGCGCTAGCCAGCCTTGGTCCGATCGGTTCCATCAGTCTCGATGAAACCATGCGCGCCGATCATGCGCTTTTGCTGATTGATGCCCTGCCGGGGGTGACGCGCAGCTTTGCCGCAACGACTGTCGGCCATCTGCGCCTGCGCAAGGACGCGGCCGAGATCGCGGCCCTGCGGGAAAACGCCCGCATTGCTGACAAGGCACAGGCCGCCCTGCGGGCCGCGATCCGCCCCGGTGTGACCGAGGAGGATCTGGCCGAGGCCGCGCGCGCGGCCTTCATCGCCGAAGGGGCCGTGCCGGAGTTTACCATCGTGGGGGCCGGGGCCAATGGCGCCTTCCCCCACCACCACACCGGCCAGACGGTGGTGCAGCCGGGTGACGCGCTGGTCTGTGACATCGGCGCGCGCAAGGACGGCTACTATTCCGACATCACGCGGATGGCCGTCTGCGGCCCGCTGCCCGAAGGCTATGCCGAGGTGCATGCCGTGGTGGATGCTGCCGTTGCCGCCGCGCTGGCCGCCATCCGCCCCGGCGTGCGGGCGCGCGACATTGACGCCGCCGCCCGTGGTGTGATCACGGCGGCAGGGTATGGCGACTATTTCACCCACCGCACCGGCCATGGCGTCGGGCAGGAAATCCATGAACCGCCCTATATCACCGGCGTCTCGGATGTTGTTCTCGAACCCGGCATGGTCTTTACCATCGAACCCGGCATCTATCTGCCGGGTCGCTTTGGCATCCGGCTTGAGGAAATCGCGGTCGTCACCGAAACGGGGTGCGAGATCCTGTCCACCCTGTCGCGCGCGGTCCATGTCGCAAGCTGACCCTTGCCGAATGGCGGCGGGCAGCTTAGCTGCCAAAGGAAGACACAAGGATTTGCCATGACTGATCTTGCCTCGTTGACCCATGCCCTGCTGGAGGCCGCGCAAAAGGCCGGGGCCGATGCTGCCGATGCCTTGGCGGTGGAGGGCACCTCCATGTCCATCGACATCCGGCAGGGGAAGCTGGAACAGGCGGAACGGGCCGAGGGGATCGAGCTGGGTCTGCGCGTGCTGATCGGCGGACGGCAGGCCTGCGTGTCGGTCTCGGACACCTCGGCCCGGACACTGGCCGATGTGGCGGAACGCGCCGTCGCCATGGCGCGCGAGGCCCCGAATGACCCCTATGCCGGGCTGGCCGACCCGGATCAGATCGCCCGTGGCTGGGATCTTGCTGCCTTCGATCTGGTCGAGGATGCCGCCGAACCCAGCGCCCGCGCGCTGGAAGAGGCCGCCCGCGCCGTTGAGGCCGCGGCCATGTCGGTGCCGGGCATCCGTCAGGTTGAAGCTTCGGCCGGTTATGCACAGCGGCGCATGTTCCTTGCGGCGACCAACGGCTTCGCCGGGGGCTATGCGCGCAGTTCCCATTCCAATTCCGCCGTCGCCTTCACCGGCGAAGGCACGGGGATGGAGCGCGACTATGCCGGGGAATCGCGCATCTATGCCGCCGACATGCCCAGCCCCGACAGCATCGGCCAACTGGCCGCCGAACGCGCGCTGGCGCGTGCGGGGGCGCGCAAGCCGAGAACCGGCAGCTTCCCGGTGCTCTTTGATGAACGCATCGCACAAAGCCTGATCGGGCATCTGCTCTCGGCGATCAACGGGGCCTCGATCGCGCGGGGGTCAAGCTGGCTGCGCGATGCCCTGGGCCAGCAGGTGCTGCCCAAGGGCCTGTCGGTGATCGAAGACCCGCATCGCCCGCGCGTCCCCGGATCGCGCCCCTTTGACGGTGAAGGGCTGCCCACGCAGCGCCGGGTGATCGTGGAAAATGGCATCCTGACGGGGTGGACACTGGACCTTGCTACGGGGCGCAAGCTTGGCATGCCGTCAACTGCCAATGCCGCGCGCGGCACCTCGGCGCCGCCGTCGCCTGCGACTTCGAACATCGATCTCACGCCCGGCACCGCCACGCGCAAGCAGCTGATCGGGCAGATGGGCACGGGGCTTCTGGTCACCTCGATGATCGGATCGACGATCAACCCGACCACGGGCGATTATTCGCGCGGCGCGGCGGGGTTCTGGGTCGAGGATGGCGAAATCACCTATCCTGTCAATGAATGCACCATCGCAGGCAATCTGCGCGACATGCTGCTGTCGATGATTGCCGCCAACGACGCGCGGGCGCATCTGTCCACCCGGGTTCCCAGCCTGCTTGTCGAAGGGATGACGCTTGCCGGCGCGTGACCTCGCCCTTCTGACCGAGGCCGCGCGCAGCGCCGGGGCCATTGCGCTGCGCTATTGGCGCCAGGCCCCCAAGGTCTGGGAGAAGCCGGGTCAAGGCCCGGTGACCGAGGCCGATCTGGCGGTGAATGATCACCTGCGCGGCCTGCTGCGCGGCGCCCGCCCCGATTACGGCTGGCTGTCCGAGGAAGACGCCGACAGCCCCGCGCGGCTGGGGCAGGACCGGCTTTTCGTGCTCGACCCGATTGATGGCACCCGCGCCTTCATCGCGGGGGAGGAGACTTTTGCCGTCTCGCTGGCCGTGGTGCGGCAGGGGCAGCCGATGGCGGGGGTGGTTTATCTGCCTGCGCTGGACCGGCTGTACACCGCCAGTGCTGGGGGTGTTGCGCTGAAGGATGGTCAGCCGATCCGCGCCAGCGGCCAGCTGGGCATCGAAGGGGCGACCCTGCTGACCACTGCCGCCGCCATGGCGCCGGAACATTGGCCCGGTGGTGTCCCCGATCTGAAGCGCAGCTTCCGCGCCTCGCTTGCCTATCGGCTGTGTCTCGTGGCCGAGGGGCGGCACGACGGGATGCTCACGCTGCGCGACGCTTGGGAATGGGATATTGCCGCCGGAGCGCTGATCGCTGCGGTGGCCGGGGCGCAGGTGACGGATCGCACCGGCGCCGTGCTGGAGTTCAACCGCCCGCATCCGCAGGCGGCCGGGGTGATCGCCGCCGCGCCGGGCCTGCATGGGGCCTTGCTGGCGCGTCTTGGGCATGGCGGCTGACCGGCAGCTGCACCTTTATCTGCCCGCGCATCTGCGGCGGGATCAGCTGGCCGGGCAGGTCAATATCCTCGCGCGGCTGATTGAGGCGCTGCCAGACTGGCAGCTGCATCACCACCCCGAGGCCGAGGGCGCCGCCCCGCCGCCGCGCCCCGGATTCACCCTGACCCATATGCAGGAACCCGTCGGGCCGCGCAATCTTTGCCTGCGGCGGACCTATTTCTACCCGTTCTGGCGGATCGAGCCGACGAATGCCCGCTGGGACTATGCCGTCACCCGTGCCACCCCCGATTACAGCCGCATCCCGCCGGAGCGCGCCCGCAACTTCCACCAGCGCCTGCGCGACCGTGTGCTGGAGGGGCGGGTGGTCACGCGCGAAGGCTTTGTCTTTATGCCGCTCCAGGGGCGACTGACCGAACACCGGTCGTTCCAGAGCATGAGCCCCCTCGACATGATCCGCGCTACGCTGGACACGCAGCCCCTGCCGGTGAAGGCGACGCTGCACCCGTCGGAAACCTATGGCGCGGCGGATCATGCGGCGCTGGCGGCGCTGGCCCGCCACCCCCGGTTTCAGCTGGTGCAGGCGGGTGCCGCCGATCTGATCGCGCGCTGTGACCATGTGGTCAGCCAGAATTCCGCGGTGGCCCTGCAAGCGATGATCGCCGGGAAGGGGGCGGTGCTGTTCGCGGGGATCGATTTTCACCACCCCGCCGGATCGGTGCCGCGTGACGGGCTGGCCCGCGCATTCGAGATTGGCCGGGAAGCACCGCGCAAGATGACGGAATACCTGTGGTGGTTCTTCCGCCACCGCGCGATTGACGCGCAATCCGATCAGGCGGCGGCGCAGATCCGTGCCCTGCTGGCCGCGCAGGGCTGGCCGATCGCATGAAAAAGGCGGCCCCCAAGGACCGCCTTTCCCATCATCTGCAACGTGGATCAGATCGCCGACTGGATCCAGTTGGCCAGCGCGGCCTTCGGCGCGGCGCCAACCTTGTTCGACACGACCTGACCATCCTTGAACAGGAACAGCGCCGGGATGCCGCGCACACCCAGCACGGCCGGGCTGTCGGGGTTTTCGTCCACGTTCACTTTCACGATCTTGACCTTGCCGGCATATTCGGTGGCCAGCTCTTCCAGAGCCGGGCCGATCTGACGGCACGGGCCACACCATTCGGCCCAGAAATCGACGACGACCGGGATCGGCGACTGGCGCACTTCGGCGTCGAAGGTGGCATCGGTGACGGCAACGGTTGCGGCGCCCATGATCATTCTCCAAGGGAATCTGTCGGGGTCAGAACGTAAGGAGCCGGGGGCGGGGCGTCAAGCAGTTGCGCTCCCGTGCAGGCGGACCTCAGCATATCGCAGCCGAACCCTGTTCTGCGGGTCGGGCCTTGCAGCAGACCCCTGTTCCGCCGCCGCTGCCCCGAAAGGGAACACCGCCCCGGCCGTGTTCGGGCCGGGGCGGTGAACGTTCTTAAATCCGGTCCGGGCAGGCGCCCGGACCCTCACTCATAAAGTCAGGAGGACTGACCTCAAAACGGGGGGAGAGGCCCCGCCAACCTCAGAAGAAGCCAAGCTTGTTCGGGTTGTAGCTCACCAGCAGGTTCTTGGTTTCCTGATAGTGGTCGAGCATCATCTTGTGGGTTTCGCGCCCGATGCCCGACTGTTTGTAGCCGCCGAAGGCTGCCCCGGCCGGATAAGCGTGGTAGCAGTTCGTCCAGACGCGGCCCGCCTCGATCGCGCGGCCGGCGCGGTAGGCGGTATTCATGTCGCGGCTCCAAACCCCGGCGCCAAGGCCGAAGACGGTGTCATTCGCGATCTCGATCGCTTCGTCGATGGTCTTGAAGGTGGTCACCGACACGACCGGACCAAAGATTTCTTCCTGGAAGATCCGCATCTTGTTGTGGCCTTCAAAGACCGTGGGCTGGATGTAGAAGCCCTGCGACAGATCGCCGCCAAAGCTCTGGGCCGAGCCGCCGGTCAGCACCTTGGCGCCTTCCTTGCGGCCGATTTCCAGATAGGAGCTGATCTTGTCGAACTGCTCTTGGCTGGCTTGCGCGCCGATCATGGTATTGGTGGCGCGCGGGTCGCCTGCGACGATGGCCTCGACACGCTTCAGGGCCCGTTCCATGAAGCGGTCATAGATCGATTCCTGAACTAGCGCACGCGACGGGCAGGTGCAGACCTCGCCCTGGTTCAGCGCGAACAGCGCGAAACCTTCCAGCGCCTTGTCAAAGAATTCGTCATCTTCGCGCATCACGTCTTCGAAGAAGATGTTGGGCGATTTGCCACCCAGTTCCAGCGTGATGTTGGTCAGGTTGTCAGCGGCGGCGCGCATGATAGCCTTGCCGACCGGGGTCGAGCCGGTGAAGGCGATCTTGGCGATGCGGTTCGAGGCGGCCAGCGGCGCGCCCGCTTCCAACCCGAGGCCGTTCACGATGTTCAGCACGCCCGCGGGCAGCAGGTCTTCGATGAACTGCATCAGATAGAGGATCGAGGCCGGGGTCTGTTCCGCCGGTTTCAGCACGACGCAGTTGCCCGCCGCCAGTGCCGGGGCCAGTTTCCAGGCCGCCATCAGGATCGGGAAGTTCCACGGGATGATCTGCCCGACCACGCCCAGCGGTTCGTGGAAGTGATAGGCGACGGTGTCATTGTCGATCTGCCCGATCGAACCTTCCTGCGCGCGGATCGCCCCGGCGAAATAGCGGAAATGATCAATCGCCAGCGGGATGTCGGCGGCCAGGGTTTCGCGCAGCGGTTTGCCGTTGTCCCAGGTTTCGGCGATGGCGATGGCCTCGAGGTTGGCCTCCATCCGGTCGGCGATCTTGAGCAGCATGTTCGAGCGTTCGGTGGTCGAGGTGGCGGCCCAGCGGCGGCGGGCGGCATGGGCGGCGTCCAGCGCAGCCTCGATGTCGGCGGCGTTCGAGCGCGGCACCTCGCAGACGATCTGCCCGGTCACGGGCGAGATATTGGGCATGTATTGCCCCGATTTCGGTGCCACCCACTGCCCGCCGATGAAGTTGTCGTAGCGGGTTTTGAACGGCGCGGCCTTGAGGTCGAAGGTCTCAAGCTTGGTCATGGGTCTCTCCTCCTGGGCCGCCTCCTCGCGGCCGATGGGAAGAGTGTGGGGGCAGGGGGGATTCGCGTCACCGGGGGGGAGTGCGGGGGACTGGGCCATCTGTCTCAGATCTGAGACAGATGGCGGGGGTCAATCGCGCGGGCCGAGCTTGCGGTGGAAGGTGGCGCGGCTGATACCAAGGCTGCGCGCCGCCGCCGAGGCATTGCCGCCCGACCGCGCCAGCGCGCGAGCGATCACGGCGCGTTCGCCGTCTTCCAGCGTGGCGCGGGATTCGACACCCAGCAGATCGGCGGCGGGCACAGGATTGCGCGCCAGATCGCCCTTCAGGCCGAAATGCGCGCGGGCGGTGCGGGTTGCGCCCACCACCAGCTCATCTGCATCGACAGCCAGCAGCGCCCCGGCCCCCCGATCCAGCCCCGGCACCAGCATCAGGCGCAGGGCGGGGAAATGCGCGCGGAAAAGATCGGCCTCGATCCGGCGGGCGGCCTCGGTCACGGAATGGGCGACCAGGGTCATCACCGCTTCGGAACAGGCCGCCGAAGCGGTCGAGACATCCAGCACCGCCGTCAGCCGCCCTTCGGCATCATGGATCGGCGCCGAGGTGCAGCTGAGCCCGATGTTTGCGGGCAGAAAATGCTGGTCGCGGTGAATGGTGATGGCGCGGCCTTCGGCGATGCAGGTGCCGATGGCATTGGTGCCGGCCAGCGCCTCGGACCAGCGCGTGCCGGTCCAAAGACCGCAATCGGCGAAATCACGGTCATCGCCCGCATTGCCGCGCCGGTCCACCGGCACGCCGTCGCGATCCGACAGCACGACACAGGTGCCAAGCCCCCCCACCGCCCGGAACAGCCGGTCGAGCGTCGGGGCGGCGGTGCGGACCGTGGGGTCCATGCGTTCGCGGATCAGGCCGAATTCCTCGGCCGTCAGGCGCGGCGGCAGGCGATGCCCCACGGGGTCGAGCCCGTGCATCCGCGCCGACCGCGACCATGAGGCGGCGATGGGGGACCGTGCGGCCTCACCCGCCTGAAGCGCGGCCTCGATCCGGGCGATGTGGTGGCGGGTGTCTGTCGCGAGCATGCGGTCCTCCTCTGCGGCGGGCAGGGTCGCGCCAGTCTAGGGCATCTGGCGGCCGGGTCACTGCGACCATGGTCGCAGACCCCGGCCTTGCGTCATTCCGCCGCGCTGTCCCAGCCGGAAATCGCTTTGGCTTCAAGGAATTCCTCGATCCCCCAATGGCCGCCTTCCCGCGCCCGACCCGAGGCCTTGATCCCCCCGAAGGGGCTGCCTGCGGCGCGGGATTTGCCGTTCATCTCGACCATGCCCGACCGCAGCTGCCGCGCCAGCCGGTTGCGCCGCGCGCCATCGGTGCTTTGGACATAGTTGGTCAGGCCATAAGGCGTGTCATTGGCGATGCGGACGGCCTCTTCCTCGGTGTCGAAGGGGATGATCGACAGCACCGGCCCGAAGATTTCTTCGCGTTCGATGGTCATGCCCGGTTTCACATCGGCAAAGACCGTGGGTTTGACATAGAAGCCGCGGTTCAGATGTTCCGGAAGGCCCAACCCCCCGGCCACCAGACGGGCGCCTTCGTCGATGCCCTTCTGGATATAGCCCTGAATCTGGTCCCACTGGCGCTTGTTCACCACCGGGCCGATATGGCGGCCTTCCTTCGAGGCCGGGCCGACCTCGATCCCCTGGGCGATGGCGGCGGCCTTTTCCACCGTCGCGTCATAGATCGACCGTTCCACCAGCATGCGCGAGGGCGCGTTGCAGGACTGGCCCGAGTTGTTCATCATATGGCGCACGCCGCGTTCCACCGCCTTTTCATCGGCATCGGCGAAGATCAGGTTGGCGCCCTTGCCACCCAGCTCCAGCGTGACGCGTTTGAGCGTTTCGGCCGCCGTGCGGCTGATCGCGCGCCCCGCACGGGTTGACCCGGTGAAGGAGATCATCTCGACATCCGGATGTTCCGACAGCCGCGTACCCACGCCCAGACCATCGCCATTCACCAGATTGAACACCCCCGGCGGCACCCCGGCATCATGCACGAATTCCGCAAAGAGCATCGAGGACAGCGGCGCCTCTTCCGAGGGTTTCAGCACGCAGGTGCAACCCGCCAGCAGCGCCGGGATCACCTTCAGCGTGACCTGGTTCATCGGCCAGTTCCAAGGCGTGATCAGCCCCACGACCCCGATGGGTTCCAGCGCGATGCGGTCATTCGGGGCATGGGGGCCAAGCGGGCGCACCCATTCGATCGCGTCAAAGGCGGTCAGGAAGTTCTTCAGGTGCCAAGGCAGGCAAGGCGCCTGGCTTTCGCGGGCAAGCTTGATCGGCGCCCCCATCTCCAGGCTGATGGCCTTGGCCATTTCCTCGGTCCGCGCTTCATATTGCTCAAGGATTTTCACGACATAGGCGCGGCGCACTTCGGGTGCGGTGGCTGCCCAGGCCGGGAAGGCCGCCTTGGCCGCCGCAACGGCGCGGTCACAATCGGCGGCAGACCCCAGCGAAATCACCGCGCAGGCATCTTCGGTCGAGGGGTCGATCACCGGGCAATCGCGCGGGGCCAGCGGTGCCACCCAGGCACCGTCAATATAGAAGTCGCGCTTTTCGATCATGGGGGCCTCCATTGTTGGGCGCATGATGGCTGCCCCGGTCGGGAAGGGCAAGCATAATTTGATCAAATTAATAGGCGGTCCAGCTGTCCGCCGCATAGCCAAAGGCCTGCAGGTCGCCCCCGCAAAGGGGCAGCGCCAGCGCCGCCGTCTGGTCATCATAGGCACGGGCCTGGGTTTTGCTGGTGTTGCGCGGGCGCGCAAGCTTGTCGATCACCCAGTCTTCGGGGAAGCCCAGTGGGCGGGTGATGGCCAGAAACCCGTCTTGCAGCTGATCCTCGATCCGCCAGACGGCAGCATAGGACAGGCGGTCGGTCATCAGGACCTGGGTCTGCGGTTCCCAATGGTGGTCGCGACGCCCCTCGGGCACAGAGGCGACCCAGCGCAGGAAGGTGTCGAAGGGCACCAGCGTATTGGGGGCGCCACCCTCAAGCCCCTGCGCGCGGGCAAAGGCGCGCAGCGGCGCCAGCCGGTATTTGCGGATCGACCGGGCATAGGCGCTGTCGAGGTGCTGCGGCGAACGGTGATGGCCGTCAAAGAACTTGTTCTTCCAAGCCGAGGCAAGCCGTCCATAGGGGTTCCGCACAAAGGCATGGGTTGTGTAGCGATCCGGGTGCAGCACAAAATCGAGGTAGTCGCGCAGGGGTGCCAGCGGAAAGCGCCGCGCGACGTTCAGCATGGGCCAACGCCCCTCGGACGGGTCGGTTCGGCCCAGATGCAGGCGATACCCTTCGGCCAGCAGGTCACGGGTGAAGGTGGTCAGCACCTTGGGGTTCAGCATCACCGCCGTGCGGCTTTCCCGGTGAAGGAACAGTTTGAACGGGCTGAAATGCCGGTTGGGCCGAAGCATCCTGTCTCTCCTGCGGGTGCGGCCAGCCAGGGAAGATTTTGATCCGCTTCTGGCGCCCTTGCGATACCGCGCGGACCCTAACCATCCTGCCCACAAATGACAACGTCCTGCCCGGAACCCCGGCTGCCAGAACCCGGTTCCTATCTGCACCGACCCCGGTTTCCGGGGTGGATTCCGGCGGTGGCATCATTATGTTGCTGTCAACGACTTGCAGGAGCATCCCAATGTCCGTCCGTATCAACGATATCGCCCCCGATTTCACCGCGGAATCGACCGCTGGCACCATCAAGTTCCATGAATGGCTGGGCGACAGCTATGCCATCATTTTCTCGCACCCGCGCGATTTCACGCCGGTCTGCACCACCGAATTCGGTGCCGTGGCGCAGCTTGCGGGGGAATTCGCCAAGCGCAACACCAAGGTCATCGGTGTCTCGGTCGACTCGGTCGAGGATCACGGCAAATGGAAGCGCGACATTGAGGCCTTCTCGGGCAGCCCCGCCGATTTCCCGATCATCGACGACACCAGCCTGACGGTGGCCAAGGCCTATGACATGCTGCCCGCCGAATTCTACCTTCCGTCGGAAGGCCGCACCCCGGCCAATACCGCGACGGTCCGCACCGTCTATATCGTCGGGCCGGACAAGAAGGTGCGCCTGACCATGACCTACCCGATGTCGGTGGGCCGCAACTTCGCGGAAATCCTGCGCGCACTGGATGCCGTTCAGGCCACCGATGGCGTGCCGCTGGCCACCCCCGCCAACTGGGTGCCGGGGCAGGACGTCATCGTTGCGCTGAGCCTGAACAATGAACAGGCGCAGGAAAAATACGGCGATCTGGATATCCGCCTGCCCTATCTGCGTTTTGCCAAATCGCCCAAGTAAAACAGGCAAAACAGCAAACGACAGGCCCCGCGCGCAAGCGCGGGGTTTTTCTTTACCTTAACGTCACAAGCCATGCGGATTCTGCATGGCGGCATTGGCAAAGCCATGGATTGTGCAGTCGCAGCATTAGGTCCATTTTACCGCCATAGGCGCAGGCAAGGATGACCATGGCGCCGTCGCTGATGATGAGGAAATGAAATGGCTTACGTTGCTTCCAACCGCGTGTCCGGCTTCCACTTCGGGGATTTCTTTGCCGCTGCCGTAGCGGGGGCCAAGGCCATGATCGCCCGCCGTGCCGAATACAATCGTATCGCGGCCGAGCTTGAGGCGCTCTCCGACCGTGACCTGTCGGATATCGGCATCGCCCGGATCCAGATTTCCGATATTGCCCGTCAGGCGGCATATCTGAAGTAACCGTATTCTTCCCGGCCTCTCCTCCTCCCTCGGGGCCGGATGAATGGTGGGACGTCCTCCTCCCTCGTTCCACCAAAGCGTGAAGGCCCGCAGTGAAAGCTGCGGGCCTTTGGCATTCCGGGTGGGGCGGGTGCCGGTTGGCACCTGCCTGTCTCAGAAGATGAAATTGGCGGCGGTCAGGTCCGCAATCTGGACGCTGTCCAGCGTCAGCACATTGGTCGCGTTGAACCGGATTTCGACATCAAACCCGACCTGGTGCATCAGGCTGCGCAGTTCGGTGAACGTGTCGGGCGCGTTGTCCAGCATGAGGTTGGAAAGATCCACCCGGTCGCGGCTGGCATAGACGACACCCGCTGCCGCGAAATCCAGCACCTGGTCTTTGCCGAATCCGGCGTTCAGCACGAAGGTGTCATTGCCGAAACCACCGATCATCAGGTCATTGCCCGCGCCGCCGTTCAGCACATCCTCGCCGCTGCCGCCGGACAGCGTATCCGCGCCCGACCGTCCGATCAGACGATCGTCGCCGCTGCCCCCCACCAGAAAGTTGTTGCCGGTGGAGCCGCGCAGCACGTCATTGCCATAGGCGCCCGTCAGGTTTTCGATCCCGCTCAGCGTGATGACCGATTGGGTCGCAATCTGGGCGCGGCCGACCCAGAGGTCTGCGGTGATGGGGCTGGTGACGTGGACGGTGGAATAGGCGCTGACATCAAAGGACAGCATATCCGTCCCCAGCCCGCCATTCACCGTGACATTGCCGCCGCGTACGGCAATCAGGTCATTGCCGTCGCCGCCATTGAGACGCGATCCGGCGCCAAGGCCGATCAGCGTGTCATTGCCCAGATCACCCGACAGCAGATCGCCACCGTCTTCGGTCCGCAGGACGTCATTGCCGGCGCCGCCATAGACGCTGTCAAAGTTGGTTCCGCCATTGAGCTGGTCGGCCCCGTCTTCCCCATACAGCAGGTCCTGGCCTGCATCGCCATTCACCGTGTCGTTGTGCAGGCCGCCGCGCAGGGTGTCATTGTCGCGCCCGCCCGACAGCGAATCGTTCTGGTCGCCCCCGGTGATGCGATCGTTGCCCGTGCCACCATTGATGGTGTCATTGTTCTGCATCCCGATCAGCGTATCGGCGCCGTTGTCACCGTTGATCAGATCGGCGCCCGAGCGGCCGTTGATCATGTCATTTCCGCTCTCGCCATACAGGCGGTCGCCGCCCAGACCGCCAGGCAGGGTATCCGCCGCGCCGGTGCCGCGCAGGTAAAGCTCGCTCGTCCCCGGTGTCTGCCGCACCAGAACGATGCGGATCACTTGGTAATCCTGCGTGAAGTTGACGCTGAAGCTGCTGCCGGAGACGGTGACCGTGGGCCGCGTCACCACTGCAGGCCCGGAAATGCCATCGGCCGTGCCCACGGCCTCGGCCCACGCGTAAGAGATGTTGCCGAACCCCGCCAGATTGAGCTGCATGTTCATGCGCTGACCGTCAAAGTCATTGGCCGATACGAAGGCCACGACCTTGCTGTCGTCCGCGAAGGCATAAAGATTGTAGGGGTTGGTGCGGTCCCAATCGTTCTGGGGCAGGTTGAGCACGGTCATCCCCGGCAGCGTTTCGGCCATCTGACGATAGACCTCGGCGGCGGGGGCATAGATCTGCGTATTGGGCGAGGTGGTCGACATGGTCGACATGGTCGCTTCAGAGATGCTTGCATTGACGATGCCCCAGGCGGCGGCATAGTCGGCGCCCAGTTCGATCATGCTGGTGATCAGCGACAGCGTAGCGGAAGCGGCGGGCAGGCCCATCACCAGATCACGGCTGACATCATCGCTGGTGGCGGTCCAGGCCGAGAAGTAAAGTTCGACCGGATCACCCTGATTGCGGCCCGATTCGCCGCGCGCCAGTTCGATGGCCGCCGACAGAAGATCGAAAGATTCAAGCCGGTCGCCCGCATGTTCCAGCGCGCTGACATCGGTCAGGTCCATACGCAGGATATGGGTGCGGACAACATCGACTTCGGCCAGCAAATCCTCGTCGCCCATGCGGGTGCCGAACCCGCGGATCGTGTCGATCATGATCTGGGTGTCCGCAGTTTCCTGCATCATCTGCAGGCCGACAGAGAATTCGACCCCCGGATGGTTGACGCGAAATTCGCGCAGCGCATGCAGGATATAGGCCGCAACCTTGCCATATTCGCGGGGGTCATAGAATTCGTTGCCCACGTCGAACATGATTTCCTGGGGCAGTTCGCTCGCGCCATAGGCATTGTTCAGGAACAGGCGTTCCAGAAAATACGTCACGTGGCGATAGGCGCTCCAGGGCGTATCGACATAGCGTTCGGTCGGCAGGATGATGGACAGGGTCGCGTCATGTTCCGCAGCTTCGGCAAGGGCGCTGGTCAGCGAGTAACGGCCGTTCGAGCGCCCCTCGGAATCCTGCAGGGCTAGCGGATGGATCAGGTCGGGATAGGTCAGGTCATAGGCCAGAGGAAGGCCGTCCACTGTGCCCGCGGTGATGAAGCCCGTCGACGTGACCGAGCCCTGTTCGGCGATGCTGCCGCCCGGAAAGCGGATATGGTTCAGGCTCAGATGATCCATCGCATCGTGGAACGCCGAAACCGTGCCGTCAGTGTTGTTGAGAACGATGCCGCCAAACATGCCAGCAGAGACCACCGCCTGTTCGCCGGTGTAGACGTCGAAGGCAAGCCGCGTCGTATCGATACGCGCAATAGCCATCTTTGGTCCTCTCTCCGCTCTGGTCCTGGTTCGCCTGTTGTCCCCGCATTAATAAACAATCTGTCGGTGAATTTTACTGCGCGGGGGGATGGTCAGGGCATGCGCTTCGGTTGCTGTTAATACCAAAGTCTAGGTCTGTGAGAGCTTAATCAAGTTCGTACAGCTTAAGGGGTGGTGAGGCGGGGGCGATGATTTCATCCTTGACGTGCTTGAGGCAGCAAAAGGTTTCTGCCTGGGTTGAAAGTCCTGCATCGCAGGATCGCAATTTACTCGGAAATCTGGATAAACAGTGATTCAAAACAACTATAGCGAGTTTACGGTGCGTCAATGAACAATGAAAGGGGCAATTTTCGCACCTCTACCGCAAGATGATTCGATTCGGAGATCTTCGGCCTTGGGCGGGTAAGTTGCGGTGCGGTCTGCAATCTTTGGAGCGTGCACTGGCCGGACATTCGCCTTTTGCTTGCTACGTTTTGCATGCAGGGGTTGTGCGGTTGTGCGGCAGGGCGCGCCTCTCACGCGGCGTTGAGGCGCCAAAATGAAAGGCCCCGGACATGCCGGGGCCTTTCGCAGCAGGGGAAAAGGATCAGCCTTCGGCCGATTCTTCCTTTTCCTTCTTCTCGCCGACGATCTCTTCGCCGGTTTCCTGATCGACCATCTTCATGCCGAGACGGACTTTGCCGCGGTCGTCAAAGCCCAGCAGCTTGACCTTGACCTCTTGGCCTTCCTTCAGGATTTCGTTCGGGTGGTTCAGGCGCTTGTTCGCGATCTGCGACACGTGGACCAGACCGTCCCGCTTGCCGAAGAAGTTCACGAAGGCACCGAAATCGACCAGCTTCACGACCTTGCCGGTGTAGATGTGGCCCTCTTCCGGCTCGGCTACGATCGAATAGATCATGTCATAGGCCTTCTTGATCGCATCAGCCGAGCTGGACGCGATCTTGATTACGCCATCATCGTTGATGTCGACCTTGGCACCCGAGGTTTCCACGATCTCGCGGATGACCTTGCCGCCCGAGCCGATCACTTCACGGATCTTGTCGGTGGGGATGGACATGGTTTCGATCTTGGGGGCGTATTCGCTGAAGCCCTGCGGGGCCGACAGCGCCTTGTTCATCTCGCTCAGGATGTGGAGACGGCCGTCCTTGGCTTGCGCCAGGGCCTGTTCCATGATCGCCGGGGTGATACCGGCCACCTTGATGTCCATTTGCAGCGAAGTGATGCCGTTCTCGGTGCCTGCAACCTTGAAGTCCATGTCGCCGAGGTGATCCTCGTCGCCGAGGATGTCGGTCAGCACGGCCCATTTGCCGTCATCTTCCAGAATCAGGCCCATGGCGACGCCCGCGACCGGTGCCTTCAGCGGCACGCCCGCGTCCATCATCGACAGCGACCCGCCGCAGACCGAGGCCATCGAGGACGAACCGTTCGATTCGGTGATCTCGGACACGACGCGGATGGTGTAGGGGAAGTCGGTCGGGGCGGGCAGCACGGCCTGCAGCGCGCGCCATGCGAGTTTGCCGTGGCCGATTTCGCGGCGGCCGGGCGAACCCACGCGGCCCACTTCGCCGACCGAATAGGGCGGGAAGTTGTAGTGCAGCAGGAAGTTTGAGCGCGAATTGCCGTGCAGGGCGTCGATGATCTGCTCATCCTCGCCGGTGCCGAGGGTGGTCACGACCAGACCCTGGGTTTCGCCGCGGGTGAACAGGGCCGAACCATGCGCCCGCGGCAGGATGCCGGTTTCGCAGACGATCGGGCGGACGGTCTTGGTGTCACGTCCGTCGATCCGGATGCCATTCGACACCACGTCGCCGCGCAGGATGTTCGATTCCAGCTTCTTGATCGCCGAGCCGAGGTTGATGTCGGCCAGGTCTTCTTCCGAAAGGGCAGCCTTGATCGCGTCAACCGCAGCCGAGATGGCCGAGGTACGTTCCTGCTTGTCCTTGATCGCAAAAGCGGCACGCATCTGCGCCTCGCCCGCGGCCTTCACCTTGCCATAGAGCGCCGAATAATCCGGGGCCTGGAAGTCGAAGGGCTCTTTCGCGCAGTCTTCGGCGAAGTCGATGATCAGGTCGATCACCGGCTGCATCGCGGCGTGACCGAACTTCACGGCGCCCAGCATTTCTTCCTCGGTCAGCTCATAGGCTTCCGATTCCACCATCATCACGGCGTCCTTGGTGCCGGCGATGACGAGGTCGAGACGCTGTTCCGGGTTGGCACGCAGGTTGTGCATGTCGTCAACCGAGGGGTTCAGCACGTATTGGCCGTTCGAGAAGCCGACGCGCGCGGCACCGATGGGGCCCATGAAGGGCACGCCCGAGATGGTCAGCGCGGCCGAGGCGGCGATCATCGCCACGATGTCGCTGTCATTGACCAGATCGTGCGACAGCACGGTCGCCATGACGAGGACTTCGTTCTTGAAGCCTTCGACAAACAGCGGGCGGCAGGGGCGGTCGATCAGGCGCGAGGTCAGCGTTTCCTTTTCCGAAGGACGCGCTTCACGCTTGAAGAAGCCGCCCGGGATCTTCCCGGCGGCATAGTATTTCTCTTGGTAATGCACGGTCAGCGGGAAGAAATCCTGCCCCGGCTTCGCCTGCTTGGCGAAAGTCACGTTGGCCATGACCGAGGTCTCGCCCAAGGTGGCGATGACCGAACCGTCAGCCTGACGCGCAACCTTGCCGGATTCCAGCGTGAGCGTTTCATTGCCCCACTGGATCGACTTTTTGGTAACGTTGAACATCTGTTTTCCTATCTGGGAGCAGCCACGGCCCATCCCGTGACTCCCGCATCTGGCGGCCCCATTGCCGCCGCCTCCAATCCTTTGCATGCGGCCCGGAGGTATGGCCTCACGTCACAGATGGGGCGCCGCATACAGGAAAAGCGCCTGTTTGGGAAGTGGGCGTGCAGCGAGCCCCCTGTTTCAGCCAAAGCCCGCCGTGCGGAAGGGGGGAAATGCAGAACGCCCGCACCTCGGGGTGCGGGCGTTCCGGCAAAACCTTGCAATAAGGTTCAGCGACGCAGGCCCAGACGCGCGATCAGCGACTGGTAACGGCCTTCATCCTTGCCCTTCAGGTAGTCGAGCAGCTTACGACGCTGGGCGACGAGCATCAGCAGACCGCGACGCGAGTGGTTGTCCTTGCGGTGGGTCTTAAAGTGTTCGGTCAGGGTCGCGATGCGCGACGACAGGATCGCAACCTGGACTTCCGGCGAACCGGTGTCGCCTTCCTTGGTCGCGTATTCCTTGATCAGGCGGGCTTTTTCTTCAACGGTGATCGACATCGGGATCTCCTTTTCAGGGTTAGGGTGACGGCACAAGCCGGGATGTCGTCCAGCAGGGCCCTTGATCTGACGGATTCGGGAACCCGACAGAGCCGCGCATATAAGCGAAAACCCGGTCCGAGGAAAGCCTGTTGATCGGGGCGCAGGCGGCAGGATGGGCCGCAATTTACCAGTATTGCAGATAATCGGCCTGCCCCCGTGGCCGGATTGCCGCCGTTGTGCCATGATTTCCGGGCGGAATTCCCTGGGTGTAGCCGTGTGATGGAGGGGTGTGGTGCTGGGATTTCTGGGCCTGATTGGCGCCCTTGGGGCGGGTGTGATGCTGGATCTGGTGATGGGAAAACCCTCCAGCAGCGCCGATGACGACGACGATCCGCCGCCGCCCGAGGAAGAGGTTGAAACCCCCGATCTGCTGGAGGGGCTGACCGCCCGCGATACCGATGCCGTGCTGGGTACGGTCGGCAACGACAAGCTGGCGGGTGAGGGGGCGGATGACCAGATTTCGGGCCTGCAGGGCCTTGATCAGATCATGGGCCGCGACGGGGCCGACAGTCTGTCCGGCGGGGCAGGGTCAGATTACCTGTACGGCGGTGCAGGGGAGGATCTGCTGCAAGGGGGCAGCGGTGCCGACCGGCTTGAGGGCGAGGCCGGTCACGACACGCTGTCGGGTGGCGCGGGGCATGATCTGCTGGCGGGGCATGGCGGGCAGGATCACTTGTCGGGCGGAGCAGGGCAGGATTCGCTGCTGGGCGGCAGCGGCGCCGACGCGCTGTCCGGTGGTGCCGATGATGACTGGGTGCAAGGCGGTTTTGACCATGACCGGCTGTCTGGCGGCACCGGCACCGATACGCTGGATGGTGATGCCGGGAATGACACGCTGATCGGCCATCAGCCGGGGCAGGTGGATGTGGCGCAGGATTTCCTCAATGGCGGGGCGGGCGATGATCTGCTGATCGTCGGCAATGGCGATCTGGCCAGCGGCAACAGCGGCGCCGATACCTTCCGTCTGGGGGATTGGCTGGAAGAGGGCGATGGCGCGCGCATCATGGATTTCGACCCCACGACCGACGGGATCGAGATTCAGTATGACCCCACCGCCCATCCGAACCCCGTGGTCGATCTGCGGCTTGATGACAGCACCGGCGACATGCAGGTGCGGCTGGACGGGATGCCGCTGGTGCTGGTGCAGAACGGCGCGGGGCTGACGCTCGAGGCAATCCGCCTCAGCGCCGCCTGATCAATCGAGGTTGAAAACCCGCGTCGGGTGCAGTTCGCCCGCGCGGTAGCTGCCCACCGCCAGCGGCTTGCCCTGATACGAGGCCCAGACCTCATCGCCATAGGCAATGTCATGGCCGATCACCATGCCCGGGGTGCCGTTCCGCAGACGCGCGGCCCCTTCGGGCGTGGCCTTCACCTCGGGCAGGTCGGCAAGGCCCAGCTCGAGCGGTTGCAGATGCACGTCGATGGCGTCGGATTTGGCCAGCGCGTCCAGTGTTTCCAGCCCGATGCCCTTGTCGGCGTCAAACGGCCCTGACCAGACACGGCGCAGCCATTGCACATGGCCCAGACACCCCAGCGCCTGCCCCAGATCGCGCGCGATGGAGCGCACATAGCCGCCTTTGCCGCAGACCATCTCCAATTCTACATGATCGGCGTCGGTGCGGCTGATGACCTCAAGCCGTTCGACCCAGAGGGGACGTGCCGCCAGGTCCATCTCGACCCCTTCGCGCGCCAGATCATAGGCGCGCTCGCCTTCAACCTTCACGGCGGAATACTGGGGCGGAACCTGCTGGATGTTGCCCCGGAAGGCACCAAGGGCCGCCTCAATCGCCGCATCATCGGGGCGCGTGTCGCGCGTTTCGATCACCTCGCCCTCGGCGTCGTCGGTGGTGGTGGCAGCCCCCAGCGTGACCATGAAGCGATAGCATTTCAGCGCATCGGTGATATAGGGCACGGTCTTTGTCGCCTCACCCAGGGCCACGGCCAGAACACCCGTCGCGGCAGGGTCAAGCGTGCCGGCATGGCCCGCCTTCTGCGCGTCAAAGGCCCATTTCACCTTGTTCACGACCGAGGTCGAGGTGATGCCCGCGGGTTTGTCGATCACGACCCAACCCGAAACCGCGCGACCCTTTTTCTTGCGTGCCATGGTGCCCTCTGCTCTGCGAAGCCCGCCTGCTAGACCCGGGCGGGGAAGGCGTCAAGGCGCAGGCGCGACCAGCCCCACGATGGGGCCCATCGGCAGGCCCAGATCCGACCGGCCCAGATCCGGCGCATAGAGGCGCGAGATCTTGCCATCGAAGTAAAGCGCATCGGGCAGGTCCAGCGCATCACGGAAAAGGCGCCCGAAGGTGTCGAAGTTCACCGCATCTTCGGAAATGGCAAGGACGGCGCGCTGCCCATCGGCGGAAACGCCCACCCCGTTGCGGATATAGCGGCTGTCGCCCCCCGGAATGAAGCGCGGATGCAGCTGGCCCTGCCACACCATCAGCGGCCCGGATTGGGTGGCATAACGGCAGGTCGGTGGTTCGGCGGCATAGCTGCGCGATTCGGTGATGTGAAAGCGGTCGGCTCCGATGCAGAACACGCCATTGGGCAACATGCCGAAATTGCCGGCAGATGCGGCAGTCACGATGCCGTGCCGTTCCAGCCCGTTTTCGATGTAAAGGCCCACGGGGTCCCGGTTGGGGTGATACATGCCCGCGTTCATCGCAAAGACCAGCCGCTCCCCCCGGTCGGCCAGCAGGGCGCTGACCGCGCGGAAGCTGCCCAGCAGCCCGCCGTCCGCGTCGCTGTGGAACAGGCGCAGGTCTTCGCCTGCGCGCACTTCGCACAGGGTGAAGGTTACATCTTCGAAGGTGGTTTCCCGGCAGGGGGCGGCGAAGGCGGGCGCCGACAGAAAAGTCAGCGCCACTAAGGCCTTAATCGTCCGCTTCATCATCATCCGTATCGGGCGTGGCCACATCGCGGCGCACCTTTTCATCCGAGAAGATGCGGCGGGTTTCGTCCAGCTGGTCAAAGGTGCCATCCGGGCGGAAGCGCAGGTCAGGCGCGTATTTCAGCGTCAGTTGCGCGCTGACATGGTGGCGCAATTCAGCCTTGTTGCGGGCCAGCGCGGCAATCGCCTCCTCAACCGGGACCGACCCCATCAGCGGCATGATATAGGCCGTGGCGACCTTGAGGTCGGGCGAACAGCGCACCTCGCCCACGGTGATGGACATGCGGTTGAGTTCGGGGTCATGGATATCCCCCCGGTTCAGCACGTCAGACAGGGTGCGCCGGATCAGTTCGCCGACGCGAAGCTGGCGCTGCGAGGGGCCATCGCCCGAAGAGAAGCGGTTTTTCGACATGCTCTCCATGTAGGGCTTTTGCGGGCCGCCCGCAACGGCGGGCTTTTCCCATCGCCCGGCGCGCGGTATTGGGCGTTGAAACACAGGAGACGGGCGATGGGTGAACTGCCGGGAATCGTGATCACGGGGGCTTCGGGGCGGATGGGGCAGATGCTGCTCCGGACGGTTCTGGCCAGCGACAAGGCGCGTCTGGTGGGCGCGGTGGAACGCAAGGGCAACCCCTGGGTCGGCCGCGATGTCGGCGAGATGCTGGGCGGCCAGCCCATCGGCGTCTCTGTCACCGATGACCCTCTGGAGGCCTTTGCCCGGGCGCAGGCGGTGATCGATTTTACCGCCCCCGCAGCCACCGTTGAATTCGCAGCCCTGGCCGCGCAGGCCCGTGCCGTGCATGTCATCGGCACCACCGGGCTTGAGGCGGCGCATCTGGCGCAGATCTCGGCCGCCGCGCGCCATGCGGTGATCGTGCGGGCCGGGAACATGAGCCTCGGGGTCAATCTGCTGGTGACGCTGACGAAAAAGGTGGCCGCCGCGCTGGATGCCGACTGGGATGTCGAAATCATCGAGGCCCATCACAACAAGAAGGTCGATGCGCCGTCGGGAACCGCGCTGATGCTGGGTCAGGCCGCGGCCGAGGGGCGGGGCGTCGCGTTGGCGGATGTGACCGATTCGGGCCGCGATGGCATCACCGGCGCGCGCAAGCGGGGCGACATCGGCTTCAGCGCCATTCGCGGCGGCGATATCGTGGGCGAACATGACGTGCTGTTCGCGGGCGAGGGCGAGCGGATCATCCTGCGCCATGTTGCGACCGATCGGGGCATCTTTGCCCGTGGCGCGCTGCGCGCCGCGCTTTGGGGGCAAGATCGTGCCCCCGGCGAATATGACATGATGGACGTGCTGGGGCTGTAAGACCCCAAGGCACACGGGGGGAGGGCGGTCAGAAATCGACCGCGATCCCCTTCTTTTCCCAATCGCCAAAGCGCACGGGTTCCGGCCCGTCGCGCCCGCCCAGTTCGGGGGGCAGGGCCACAGCTGCTGCGGCCTTGCGGCGTTCCTCTGCCTCGGCCAGGGCGCGTTGTGCTGCAGGGGGCAGGGTCGGGATTTCTTCGGTCTCTGACATCGGTGCTTTCCTTGCGGGCCTTCGTGGCATGATATACGGCCCGCGGGGCAATCAACAAGGTTTGGGCGGAACATGGCGAAAACGGCACGGGCGGCGGCGGTGCAGATGCTGGATGCGGTGCTGGGCGAGGGCGCGCTGCTCAGCCAGGTCGAGGGGATGCTGGCCCATCTCGCCCCGGCGGATCGCGCGCGGGCCCAGCGGCTGGCCATGCAGGCCCTGCGCCATCTGGAACAGGCCGACCGTGTGCTGAAACCCTTCATCCGCAAGGCGCCGCCGCTGACGGTGCTGAACACGCTGCGCCTTGCGGTGGTCGAACTGGTCGGCGGCGAGGCGGCCTATGGCGTGGTGAATGAGGCCGTATCCCTGACCCGGTCCGACCGCCATCATGGGGCGCTGTCGGGGCTGGTGAACGCCGTGCTGCGGAAGGTCGCGGCGCTTGAGGCGCCCTTTGCCAAGCTGCCGCCGCAGCGGATGCCCTATTGGCTGCGAAAGCCGCTGGTCGATACCTATGGCCGCGAGGTCGTCAGCGCGATCGAGGCCGTGCAGGCCCAGCCCGCCCCGGTGGATCTGACGCTGCGGCCCGGTCGCATGGTCGAGATTGCGGGCGCGACGGCCCTGCCCGGTGGCAGCCTGCGTCTGCCGGCGGGGGTGCAGGTTTCGGCCCTGCCGGGCTATGACAGCGGCGATTGGTGGGTGCAGGATGCCGCCGCTGCCATGGCCGCGCCCATGTTGCAGGTCGAACCGGGGGAACGCGTGCTGGACCTTTGCGCCGCGCCCGGGGGCAAGACGCTGCAGCTTGCCGCCGCCGGGGCGCAGGTCACTGCGCTGGATGTGAACGAGGTGCGGCTGCACCGTCTGGCCGAAAACCTCGCCCGCACGGGGCTTGAAGCCGAGGTGATCGTCGCCGATGCGCTGGACTGGGTACCGGATGCGCCCTTTGACGCGATCCTGCTGGATGCGCCCTGTTCGGCCACCGGCACCATCCGCCGCCACCCCGACCTGCCCTTCGTCAAGGATGGCAGAGAGGTCGAAGAGCTGGTCGCACTGCAGGCGGCGCTATTGGATCGTGCGCTGGATTGGCTGCGGCCCGGCGGGCGGCTGGTCTATTGCACCTGCTCGCTTCTGCCGGAAGAGGGCGAGGCGCAGATCGCCGCCGCCCTGTCGCGCCATCCCGATCTGCGGCTTGATCCCGTGCTGCCGCCCGGGGCCGACCCTGCCTGGCAGACGCCCGAAGGTGCGCTGCGCCTCCGACCCGATTACTGGGCGCCGCAGGGCGGGATGGACGGGTTCTTCATGGCGCGGCTGACGCGCTGACCGCGGCCACCAGCCGGGGCAGGGTCAGGAAATCGTCAAAGGTCGCGGTGTGATACATCTGATCCACCGGGCCTTTGCGATAGCCTTCGGTGTAAAGCAGGAAGGGTACCTCGGCGTTCTTGGCGGTTTCGGCGTCCACCTCGCTGTCGCCGACAAAGATCATCGGCCCGCCCCCGAGACGCACCATCGCCTTCAAAAGCGGCGCAGGGTCGGGCTTTTTCACGGCCAGACTGTCGCCGCCGATGACCACGGGGAAGAACCGGTCCAGCCCGAAATGCGCCAGCACCGCCCGCGTGGGGGCAAGTGGCTTGTTGGTGCAGATGCCAAGCCGCAGGCCGTGGTGTTGTAGCGTCTCCAGCGCCGTTTCCACGCCCGGATACAGCGTGGTCAGCGCCTGCGCCCCTTCATAGATCGCCAGAAACTCGGCCAGAAGCCGATCATGGTCCGGCCCTTCGGTGGGCAGGCCGCGCGCCTCGCTGGCGCGTTGGATCAGGTTGGGGGCGCCGCGGCCCACAAAGTGCTGGATCTCGGCCCGGCTGAAGGGCGCCGCGCCATAGGGGGCAAAGGCCTGATCGACGCTGGCATGAATATCGGGAACGCTGTCGATCAGCGTGCCGTCCAGATCAAAGATAATGGCGGGGGGCATCGGGGTCTCCTGTTCGCGGCGGAGGATGCGGTGCCGGTGCGGCGGCGTCCAGCCCTTCTGCGGCAAAAAGCGTCGCAACCGGATGGGGGCGGGCAATGACGGGCTTTTGCGGTGACAGCGTCGGGCATGGCGGCTATGGTGCCGCCAAGACCCCAAAGGGGCTGACAGGCGGCGGAAACAGGTGAGCAAGGCATGGCGGGCGTAGCGCGCAGCGCGTGGTGGGCAGAGGCTTGGGTGCAGGCGATGAACCGTCTGGCCGCGCGCCGTGCCGGACAGGCGCAGCCTGCGGCGGGCTTTGTCTCGCAGCCCGAACCGCGCACCATCGGGCTTTATGCGCGCGGCAAACAGCTGGTTGCGGGGAACTTCCTCTTTGCGGGCCATCTGGTCGAGGCGCCGGGCAGCGTGATCTGGGATCTGACCAGCCCCAGCCGCGCCTTCGAATCAGAGCTGCAGGGATTTGCCTGGCTGGATGATCTGGCGGCGGTGGGCGATCCGGCGGCGCGCAAGCGGGCGCAGGACTGGACCTTTGGCTGGATCGACCGCTTTGGCCGGGGGCAGGGTGCGGGCTGGTCCCCCGATCTGACCGGGCGGCGGCTGATCCGCTGGATCAACCACGCCATCCTGCTGCTGGGGGGGCAAAGCCGCGACCGGTCGCTGGCCTATTACCATTCGCTGTCGCATCAGACGGTGTTCCTGTCGCGGCGCTGGCATGTCGCCTCGCCCGGCCTGCCGCGGTTCGAGGCGCTGACCGGGCTGATCTATGCTGGCCTTGCCCTGATCGGTATGGAGGGGCATGTCGATCCCGCCGCCGCTGCCCTGGCCCGCGAATGCGAACGCGAGGTGGATGCCGAAGGCGGCATCCCGACCCGCAACCCCGAAGAGCTGCTGGAGGTCTTTACCCTGCTGACCTGGGCCGCGCAGGCGTTGACTGATGCCGGGCGAATCGTTCCTGGCGCGCATCTGGCGGCGATTGCGCGCATTGCCCCCACGCTGCGGGTGCTGCGCCACAGCGATGGCGGGTTGGCGCGGTTCCACGGCGGCGGGCGCGGGCTTGAAGGGCGGCTGGATCATGCGCTGGCCTCGGCCGGGGTGAAACCTGCCGCGCCGGTGGGCCTGTCGATGGGCTTTGCGCGGCTTTCGGGTGGGCGGACTTCGGTCATTGTCGATGCGGCGGTGCCGCCTGCGGGGCAGGCGGGGGCGTCCGCCCATGCCTCGACCCTGGCGTTCGAGCTGACCTCGGGGCGGCGCCCGATGATTGTGAACTGCGGCAGCGGCGCGCCCTTCGGCGCTGATTGGCACCGCGCCAGCCGCGCCACACAAAGCCATTCGACGCTGACGATTGACGGCTATTCCTCATCCCGCTTTGCCCATGACGGGCGCGAGGTGCTGGAGGACCGCGCCAATATCACCCTGATCCGTCAGGGCGGTGCCGAGGATGGGCAGCACCTTCTTGCCGCCCATGATGGCTGGCGCGCGACGCACGGCCTTGTGCATCTGCGCGATCTGACGCTGTCGTCGGACGGGCGGCATCTGGCGGGGGTCGATATGCTGGCCGCCGAAACCCCGGCCGACCGGGCGCGCCTGTCCTCGATCCTCAAGAAAAACGGCGATGCCGTCGGCTATGCCCTGCGCTTCCACCTGCACCCGGATGCCGATGCCGCCATCGACATGGGCGGGGCGGCGGTGTCCATTGCGCTGCGGTCGGGTGAGATCTGGGTTTTCCGCCATGACGGGCAGGCGCTGTTGACGCTGGAGCCTTCGGTCTACCTCGAAAAAGGGCGTCTGATGCCGCGTGCGGCAAAACAGATCCTGCTGACGACACATTTGCAGGATTTTGAGGCCCGGATCGGCTGGACCTTGGCGAAGGCACAGGATACTCCGCTGGCCATCCGCGACCTTGACCGGGATGAGCCCGCATCCCGCCCCTGAGCAGGAGTGACCCATGCACAGCGCCTCGCCTTCCGCCCCCGTAAACCTCGTGCCCGTGGGGCGCGCGCTGATTTCCGTCTCTGACAAGACCGGCCTGCTGGATTTCGCCCGCGCGCTTGCCACACAGGGGGTGGAGCTGATCTCGACCGGGGGCACCGCGCAGACGCTGCGCACCGCCGGGCTGAAGGTGCGCGACGTGGCCGAGGTCACGGGCTTTCCGGAAATGATGGATGGCCGGGTCAAGACCCTGCATCCGATGGTGCATGGCGGCCTGCTCGCGCTGCGCGATGATGACGAACATCTGGTGGCCATGGCGGCCCACGGGATCGAGCCGATCGACCTCTTGGTCGTGAACCTTTACCCGTTCGAACAGACCGTGGCGCGCGGGGCCTCTTACGTCGATTGCATCGAGAATATCGACATCGGTGGCCCGGCGATGATCCGCGCGGCGGCGAAGAACCACAAGTTCGTCAATGTCGTCACTGACCCGCAGGATTATGACGCGGTGCTGGCCGAGATGAAGGCCAATGACGGTGCGACCTCTTATGCCTTCCGCCAGAAGCTGGCCCTGACTGCCTATAGCCGCACCGGCGCCTATGATGCGGCCGTTTCGGCCTGGATGGCCGGCGCCATCAAGGAAGAGGCCCCGCGCCGCCGCGCCTTTGCCGGCACGCTGGCCCAGACGCTGCGCTATGGTGAAAACCCGCATCAGAAGGCCGCTTTTTACACCGATGGCACGCAGCGCCCCGGTGTCGCCACCGCGCAGCAGTGGCAGGGCAAGGAACTGTCCTACAACAACATCAATGACACGGATGCCGCTTTTGAACTGGTGGCGGAATTCGATCCGGCGCAAGGTCCGGCCTGCGCGATCATCAAACACGCCAACCCCTGCGGCGTGGCCCGTGGCGCCACCATGTCCGAGGCCTATGCCCGTGCCTTTGATTGTGACCGCACCTCGGCCTTTGGTGGCATCATCGCGCTGAACCAGCCGCTGGACGAAGCGACCGCCCAGAAGATCACCGAGATCTTCACCGAGGTCGTCATCGCCCCCGGCGCCACGCCCGAAGCACGCGCCGTCTTTGCCGCGAAAAAGAACCTGCGTCTCTTGACCACCGACCGCCTGCCCGACCCCAAGGCCAAGGGGCTGGCGTGGAAACAGGTCGCGGGCGGCTTCCTGGTGCAGGACCGTGACAATGGCGCACTGTCCATGGCCGACCTCAAGGTCGTGACCAAGCGCCAGCCGACCGAGGATGAGCTGCGTGACCTTCTGTTCGCTTGGACCGTCGCCAAACATGTGAAGTCGAACGCCATCATCTACGTCAAGGACGGGGCGACCGTGGGCGTGGGCGCAGGCCAGATGAGCCGCGTGGACAGCACCCGCATCGCCGCCCGCAAGGCGCAGGACATGGCCGAGGCGATCGGCGCCCCCGGACCGCTGACCCAAGGGTCGGTCGTGGCCTCGGACGCGTTCTTCCCCTTCGCCGATGGCCTGATCACCGCGGCCGAGGCAGGCGCCACCGCGATCATCCAGCCCGGCGGGTCGATGCGCGACGATGAGGTCATCGCCGCCGCTGACGAACGCGGTCTTGCGATGATCTTCACCGGCATGCGCCACTTCCGCCACTGATGCCGATGCGCCGGGTTGCCCTGATTGCCGCCCTGATCTTCGTGATCGACCAGATCACGAAGATTGCGGTGGTCTTTGGCCTGAACCTGAAAGACCGCGGCGAGATCGACGTGATCCCGCCGCTGCTCAATTTCCGCATGGCCTGGAATCAGGGGGTCAACTTTGGCCTCTTTGCCAGCGGGGCCGAAATCGTGCGCTGGGTGCTGGTGATCCTGTCGCTGGTGATCGTGGGCTGGGTCTGGGTCTGGATCTCGCGCGGGCGGCACAGTGACTGGATGCGCCTCTCGGCCGGGGTGCTGATCGGTGGGGCGCTGGGAAATGTGGTGGACCGTGTGGCCTATGGCGCGGTGGCCGATTTCCTCAATATGTCGTGCTGCGGCTTTGAAAACCCCTATGCCTTCAACGTGGCCGATATTGCCATCTTTGCCGGCGCGGCAGGTTTGGTGCTGTTTTCGGGCGAAGGCGGGCAAGGTGGCGCCAAGCGCCGCAAACCGCGCCGAAAGACCCCGTGACGCGCCCCCGGCTTTGCGCTAAAGACGGTGGGACGGAGCAGCGAGGGCAGGGTATGACGGCAGCACGGGGCGCAATTCTGACGGCGACGCTGACGTTGTTCCTGGCGGCCTGCGGTGGATCGGATGACCCGCAGCTGATGAACCTGCGCGCCAGCGGCAACGGCCCGGATGAATTTGCCATCATTCCGCCCAAGGCGCTGGAACTGCCGCCGAACCTCAAGGAACTTCCGGTTCCGACGCCCGGCGGCACCAATCTGACCGACCCCACGCCCGAAGCCGATGCCATTGTGGCTCTGGGCGGCAAGCCCGGTGCCGGGGCGAATGATGCGGGCCTTCTGGCCTATGCCGCGCGCAACGGGGTGGATCCCGCCATCCGGGGTACGCTGGCGGCCGAGGATCTGGAATTCCGCCGCAAGAATGACGGGCGCCTGCTGGAACGGCTGTTCAGCGTGAACGTCTATTACCGCGCCTATGCGCCGCTCTCGCTCGACCAGCATGCCGAACTGGCCCGCTGGCGCCGCGCCGGTGTGGGCGTGCCTTCGGCGCCGCCGGAACCGGCGAAGTAAACTCCGCGTCAGGCCCGCTTGACCCCGCCCGCCCTGTGCGTAGCTATGGGCGAAGGCATGGGGAGGCAATTCATGCGAAAGATCCTGATGGGCACGGCCCTCTGGTTGCTGGCGGCCCCTGCGGCGCTGGCGCAGACCGTGACCGATTTCCGGCTAGACAACGGGCTTGACGTCGTGGTGATCGAAGATCACCGCGCGCCGGTCGCAGTGCAGATGATGTGGTATCGCATCGGTGCGGCGGATGAACCGCCTGGTCATTCCGGCATCGCGCATTTCTTTGAACATCTGATGTTCAAGGCGACCGACGATCTGGCCGCGGGCGAGTTTTCCGATACCGTCGAGGCGCAGGGCGGCAGCGACAACGCCTTCACCAGCTGGGATTACACCGCCTATTATCAACGGGTTGCGGCCGACCGGCTGGATCTGATGATGAAGCTGGAAGCTGAACGCATGCGCGATCTGCAGCTGACGGATGAAGTGGTCGCGACCGAACGCAATGTCATTCTGGAAGAGCGCAACCAGCGCACCGACAGTGACCCCGGCAGCCTGTTTTCCGAACAGACCCGTGCGGCGCAATACCTCAACCACCCCTATGGCATTCCAGTCATCGGCTGGCGGCATGAGATCGAACAGCTGAACCGCGCCGATGCCGAGGCGTTCTACAAAACCTATTACGCGCCCAACAATGCCGTGCTGATCGTCGCTGGCGATGTTCGCCCCGATGACGTCCGCAAGATGGCCGAGGCGCATTATGGCCCTCTGAAGCCCACGCCCGACATTCCGCCGCGCCTGCGCCCGCAGGAACCGCCGCAGCTGGCCGAGCGTCGGCTGGAAATGCGCGATGCCCGGGTGTCCGAGCCCTTCATGATGCGCAGCTATCTGGCCCCGCACCGCCAAAGCGGCAACCAGAAAGAGGCCGCGGCCCTCGTCTATCTGGCCGAGCTTCTGGGCGGGTCCGGCACCACGAGCCTTCTGGCTAAAAAGCTGCAATTCGAAGACCCGAAGGCCGTCTATTCCTATGCCTTCTACGATGGCACCGCGCTTGATAGCGGCAGCTTCGGCTTTGGCCTTGCGCCGCTGCCCGGGGTGCCCCCGCACGAGGCCGAGGCGGCCATGGATCAGGTCGTGGCCGATTTCATGGCCGCTGGCCCCGATCCTGCGGCCTTTGCGCGGATCAAGACCCAGCTTGGCGCCTCGGAAATCTACGCGCAGGACAATGTCGAGGCGCTGGCCCGCCGCTATGGCGAGGCACTGTCCGTGGGCCTGACGGTCGAGGATATCAAGGCTTGGCCCGAGGTGCTGCAATCTGTCACCCCCGATGACGTGATGGAGGCCGCGCGCAAGGTGCTGGATCGCCGCGCCGCCGTCACCGGCTGGCTGCTGCCCGAGGAGGACGCACAATGATCTGCGCGATGATCCGCAAGATGGCGGTGGTGCTGGCGGTGCTGGCCAGCCCGGCCATGGCCGAAATCAAGGTGCAGGAAGTCACCTCTCCCGGCGGAATCAAGGCCTGGTTGGTCGAGGACCACGGCATCCCCTTCACAGCGCTGGAGCTGCGGTTCCGGGGCGGCACCTCGCTGGATGCGCCGGGCAAGCGGGGCGCGGTCAATCTGATGACCGGGCTGATCGAGGAAGGCGCGGCCGAGATGAACGCCCAGAAATTCGCGGAAAGCCGCGATGCGCTGGCCGCGGAATTCAAGTTCGACGCCTCGGCCGATGCGGTCTCCGTCTCGGCGCGGATGCTGACGCAGAACCGCGCGCAGGCGGCCGAGCTGCTGCGTCTGGCGCTGACCCAGCCCCGGTTTGATGCCGATGCGGTCGAACGCGTGCGCGGGCAGGTGCTGTCGATCCTGCGGGCCAATGCCAAGGACCCCGGCGCCCTTGCGGGGGAAACCTTTGACAAGCTGGCCTTTGGCGATCACCCCTATGGCACCTCGGGCAATGGCACCATCGACAGTGTGACGGCCCTGACGCGCGAGGACATTCTGGCCGCGCATCAAGGTGCGCTGACGCGGGATCGTGTCTATGTGGCTGCCGTGGGCGACATCACGCCCGAGGATCTGGGCGCGCTGCTGGATCATCTGCTGGCCGATCTGCCCGAAACGGGGGCGCCGCTGCCCGGCCCCGCGCCCGTGGGGCTGACTGGCGGGATCACGGTCACCGATTTCCCCACGCCGCAGGCGGTGGTGATGTTCGGCCAACAGGGCATTGAACGCGATGACCCCGATTACTTCGCCGCCTTCGTGCTGAACGAAATTCTGGGCGGGGATCGGTTCGGATCGCGGCTGATGACCGAGCTGCGCGAAAAGCGCGGTCTGACCTATGGAGTCGGCACCTATCTGGCCGATTACGATCAGGCCGATCTGATGCTGGGTCAGTTCGCCACCGACAACCGCACCGTGGGTGAGGCCGTGGATATTCTGCGCGCGGAATGGGCCAAGGCCGCGCAAGGTGTGACCGAGGCCGAGCTAGCCGCCGCAAAAACCTATCTGACCGGCGCCTATCCGCTGCGGTTTGATGGCAATGGGCCGATCGCCAATATCCTGGTGGGGATGCAGATGGTGGGTCTGCCGGTGGATTATAGCGCCACCCGCAACGCCCGGATCGAAGCTGTCACGTTGGACGATGTCAAGCGCGTGGCCGCCCGTCTGATCCAGCCTGACGGGCTGCGAATCGTCGTTGTCGGTCAGCCGCAGGGCCTGCCGGACACGCCCTGACCCGCCGCGGGCATGTTCACGATCTGCCCCAATACCTGTGGCCGAATCTCGGGCATCATGCTACCTCTGGGGGCATGATGCTCGATACCCCCAAGATGACGCGTCCTGTAATCCGCCAGCTGGATGAGGCGGCGATCAACCGCATTGCCGCAGGCGAGGTGGTGGAACGCCCGGCTTCGGCGGTAAAAGAGCTTGTGGAAAACGCGCTGGATGCGGGCGCGCGGCGGATTGCGGTGGACTATGCCGATGGCGGCAAGACCCTGATCCGCGTCACCGATGACGGCTGCGGGATGACCGCCGATGACCTGCCGCTGGCCGTCTCACGCCATGCGACATCAAAGATCGACGGGTCCGACCTTCTGAATATCCGCAGCTTCGGCTTTCGCGGTGAGGCCTTGCCCAGCCTCGGGGCCGTGGGGCGGCTGACCATCACCTCGCGCGTCGAGGGGCTGGAGGGCGTGGCCATCACGGTCGAGGGCGGGCGCGTTGGCCCGGTGCGTCCGGCGGCGCTCACGCGCGGCACGGTGGTCGAGCTGCGCGATCTGTTCTATGCCACCCCGGCGCGGCTGAAATTCCTGCGGTCGGACCGGGCCGAGATGGGGGCGATTGCCGATGTGGTCAAGCGCCTTGCGCTGGCCGAACCCCATGTGGGCTTTACCTTGCGCGATGTCTCGGGTGGGGGCGAAGGGCGCGTGGTCTTTCGCGCCGATCCTGAAAACGGCGATTTCTTCGATGCGCTGCATGGGCGTCTGGCGCGGGTGATCGGCGCCGATTTCGCAGAAAACGCCCTGCGGATCGATCTGGAGCGCGAGGGGCTGCAGCTTGTGGGCTATGCCGCGCTGCCCACCTATTCGCGCGGGTCTTCCGTGGCGCAGTTCCTGTTCGTGAACGGCCGCCCGGTGCTGGACAAGCAGCTGATCGGCGCGCTGCGCGCGGCCTATATGGATGTTCTGTCGCGGGACCGGCACCCGGCGGCGGTGCTGAACCTGATCTGTGATCCCGAACGGGTGGACGTGAACGTGCATCCCGCGAAATCCGAGGTGCGCTTTCGGGAACCGGCGATGGTGCGGGGCCTGATCGTTTCAGGCCTGCGGCTGGCTTTGGCAGGGGCGGGGCATCGCGCCTCGAACACCGTGGCGAGCGAAACGCTGGAGGCCTTCCGCCCCGAACCTGCGCCGCTGGTCCCCACATCCGCCCCGCCGCGCGTCTATCAGATGGACCGGCCCAGCCAGGCGACCTTCGCCCGCGCCTTTGCCGCGCAGGCGCCCACCGAACCCGCCCCCCCGCGTGATTTCGGCTTTGCCGAGGCGCCTTCGGCGCGGGTCGAGGTGGCCGAAGTCCCCCCCGCCGATCTGACCGCCCGCCCCTTGGGGGCCGCGCGGGCGCAGGTGCATGAAAATTACATCATCGCCCAGACCGCCCAAGGTATCGTGATCGTGGATCAGCATGCCGCGCATGAACGGCTGGTTTATGAACGGCTGAAGGCGCAGGCCGCCGCGCGCGAAGTGCCGTCGCAGGCGCTGCTGATCCCCGAGATCGTCGATCTGTCGGCTGCCGATGCCGCGCGGCTGCTGGAGGTGGCTGGTGATCTAGCCGAGCTGGGGCTGGTGGTCGAAGCCTTCGGCGGCGGCGCCATTGCCGTGCGCGAGGTTCCGGCGGTGTTGGGCAAGGTCGATGCTGCCGCGCTGATCCGCGATATTGTCGATGATCTGGCCGATCTGGGGTCTTCGGACCGGCTGAAGGCGCGGATCGATGCGGTGCTAAGCCGGATGGCCTGCCATGGGTCGGTCCGGTCGGGTCGGCAGATGCGCGCCGAAGAGATGAATGCGCTGCTGCGCGAGATGGAGGCGACGCCACTGTCCGGACAGTGCAACCACGGGCGGCCGACCTATGTCGAGCTGCGCCTGGCCGATATCGAACGGTTGTTCGGGCGCCGATAAGCGGGGAATGGACGATGGAACATCTTGCCGATGACCCGGTGCTGCTGGCCGCGGGGGCTGCGGGCCTTGTGGTGCTGGTGCTGCTGGTCCTGATCCTGCGCGCCGCGGCGCGGGGGCCGCAGGGCCTCGTGCAGGAACTGGGCTGGCTGGGCGCCCGCGTGCAGCAACTGGCCGACGGGCAGGAACGGCTTGCAGGTGGGCTTCACCACGTCTCCGAGGCGCAGGCGCTGAGTCAGACGGCCATGCTTCAGGTGATGGAGCAGCGTCTGGCCGAGGTGCAGCGTCATATGGGCGAAAGCCTGCATGGCACCGCAACGCGCACCGCCCATAGCCTGGGCGAGTTGCATCAGCGGCTGCAAACCATCGACAAGGCGCAGGCCAATCTGGAAAAGCTGTCGGGCAATGTGCTGACCTTGCAGGACATTCTGGCCAACAAGCAGACGCGCGGTGCCTTTGGCGAAATCCAGCTGCATGACATCGTGCTGAAGGCGCTGCCCTCGGACAGCTATACGATGCAGGCCACGCTGTCGAACGGGCGGCGGGCGGATTGTCTGATTCATCTGCCCAACCCGCCGGGGCCGATCGTGATTGACAGCAAATTCCCGCTGGAGGCCTATGAGGCGCTGCGTCGCGCGCAGACGCAGGCCGATCTCGATCTGGCGGCGCGGATGCTGCGGCAGGCGGTGCGGGCGCATATCCGGGCGATTTCCGAGAAATACATCCTGGAGGGCGAAACCGCGGATGGGGCGCTGATGTTCCTGCCCTCTGAGGCTGTCTATGCCGAACTGCATGCGAATTACCCTGACGTGATCCGCGAAGGCTTTGCCGCGCGGGTCTGGATCGTGTCGCCCACCACCTGCATGGCCACGCTGAACACCATGCGCGCCGTGCTGAAGGATGCGCGGATGCGTGAGCAGGCGGGTGCCATCCGCAAAGAGCTGGCCGAGCTTTACAAGGATGTGGAGCGGCTGGGAGGGCGGGTCGAGAACCTTGACCGCCACTTCGGGCAGGCGGCCCGCGACATTCAGGAAATCCGCATCAGCGCCGAAAAGGCCGGGCGGCGGGCGCGTCGGCTGGACAATTTCGATTTCGAGGAATTGGCCCCCGAGACCGCCAGCATGATCGGGGCGGCAGAATGATCCATCGCCGCCGCAGTGACCATCAGGTGATGCCCTGGGCCAATGGCAAGGGCCGGACGCTGGAGCTGTGGCGCGAGGAAGATGCCGGGACGCTGCGCTTTCGGCTGTCGGTGGCGCAGGTGGTTGAGGATGGGCCATTTTCCGTGCTACCCGGGATCGACCGGGTTCTGACAGTGATCCACGGCCCGGGATTTCGGCTGGAGGGCGCGGGGCAGGTCTGGCGCTGTGATCCGCTGCGGCCGGTGGCCTTTTCGGGTGATCTGGCCCTGCGGGCGGTGGGCGTAGCGGCGCCGACCGAGGATCTGAACGTGATGACCGCCCGGTCTTTGCCTGCGCCGGAGGTGCTGGTCCGGCAGGAGGGTCTGGCCCTGCCGCCGCCCGGCGGGCGGGTGGCGGTGGTGGATATGGCAACGCTGGGTCTGTGGCTGGGGGCCGAGGATGTGCGGCTTGCCGGACCTTCGATCGTGGTGCGGCTGGCGTTCTGATCCCATTGTGCGCTTGCGCGCAAGGCTTTGATCTCGGCGTCCGGCTGTGCCGGATCGCCTCGGGCGTGTGCCTCCGGCGGGGATATTTTCAGACAGAAAATGGCAGAAAAAAGCCCCGCCTGGGCGGGGCTTGATTTTCGATCGCAGGGCCGATCAGCCTTTTTTCAGGCAGCGGTTGCCCAGAACCTCGGCGATCTGGACGGCGTTCAGCGCGGCGCCCTTGCGGAGGTTGTCAGAGACGCACCACAGGCTGATGCCGTTTTCGACGGTCGAGTCCTGACGGATGCGGCTGACATAGGTCGCGTAATCGCCCACGCATTCGACGGGGGTGATGTAGCCGCCCGGTTCACGCTTGTCGACGACGAGGATGCCCGGCGCTTCGCGCAGGATGTCTTGCGCTTCCTGCCAGTCGATCGGGTCTTCGAATTCGATGTTGATCGCTTCCGAATGGCCGACGAAAACCGGCACGCGGACGCAGGTCGCGGTCAGCTTGATGTTCTTGTCGAGGATCTTCTTGGTTTCGGCGACCATCTTCCACTCTTCCTTGGTGGAGCCGTCGTCGAGGAAGACGTCGATATGCGGGATCACGTTGAAGGCGATCTGCTTGGGATAGACCTTGGGGGCCACTTCCTGACCGGGGACATACATGCCCTTGGTCTGGTCCCAAAGCTCGTCGATCGCCTCTTTGCCGGTGCCCGAGACAGACTGATAGGTCGCCACCACGACGCGCTTGATTTTCGCACGGTCATGCAGCGGCTTCAGCGCCACAACCATCTGCGCGGTCGAGCAGTTGGGGTTGGCGATGATGTTCTTGTTCTTGTAGCCGACGATGGCGTCGGCGTTCACTTCCGGCACGATCAGCGGGATTTCCGGGTCGTAACGGTAGAGCGAGGAGTTGTCGATCACGACGCAGCCTTGCGCGGCGGCCTTGGGCGCATAGACCTTGGTCGCGTCCGAGCCGATGGCGAAGAAGGCGATGTCCCAGCCGGTGAAATCGAATTCGGCCAGGTCCTTGGTCTTGAGAGTCTTGTCCCCGAAGCTGACTTCAGTGCCGAGCGAGTTGCGCGACGCGAGCGCCACGATCTCGTCCACCGGAAACTCGCGTTCCGCGAGGATGTTCAGCATTTCTTTGCCCACGTTGCCCGTGGCGCCGACGACGGCGACTTTATAGCCCATCGGGGATCCTCCAAGTGTCAAAAGCGACGTGGCCCCGTTAGCGCAAAGGGGGGGCGGGGGAAAGGGATTCTTGACCTTTTGGGGTGGCTATTTTGCGCGGCTGCGCGCTTCGTCCAGCTTTGCGGCGAAAGCGCCACGGTCGAAGGCCGGGGGCTGGTCTTCCGCAAGGGCAAAGCGGGGGTAATAGGCGCGGTCGAGCCAGGTGAGGAAGGCCGCGCGCAGGGGGGCGTCATAGCCGCGGTCGGGGGCTTTGGCGAAGAGATGGTTCAGCGCGGTTTGGTCTGCGGCGTGGTCGACGAGGCCCGCGATGTTGAAGAAGGCCTGCCCCAGCGTGATGACGGGTTTGTCATGGAAAAAGGCCTGCAACCCCATGGAAGAATTGAGGGTGACGACCCCGCGGCTGGCGGCGATCTGGGCGAAGCTGTCGGTCGCATTGTCCAGCACGACGCGGCCGGTGGCGATCAGCGGCGCCAGAAGCGGGGTGAGGGGCGTCTTGGCCGAGGGGTGTTCCTTGAGCCGCAGGTGCCAGCCGGGGGGCAGGTGGCGGGCGGCCTGTTCCAGCGCGGCGAGGAAGCCTGCCATGCCGCCGCACCAGCCCGCAAAAAGCGTGACCTGGCTGTCATCGGGCACCTGCAGCGGGCAGAAGAGGAAGGGGGTATCCGGCAACGCGCCGCTGCCCTGGCCCACATCGGCGCGGCGCGAGCTGCGGGCGGTGAGCCCGGCGCCGATGCTGCGCCAATCCGAGGTGTCGGTCGTGGTGGCATAGGTGCGGAAGAAGGCCGCGTCCTGCGGCACCGATCCTTCGGCATTCACCCCGAGCGGGTCGAGCGTGATGCGCCCCGGCAGGGGGGCAAGTTCGGCATGCAGGGTGGGGGCGCCGGCATCGCGCGCGCCGGCGAGAAAGGCCATGCGCGACCCGGTCAGCCCGTTCCAGGCCAGTGCCAGATGATCGGGGTGGCGGGTGAAATAGCGGCGGGCCCAGTTATACTGGCCACGGATCAGCTGGCGTTTCAGCCAGGCTTGCAGCGCGCCCTTGGGTTGGCGCTTGGCGCGGGCAAGGGCGGTTGCCACGCGGGCATCGGTTTCGGGCCAGTCGCGGAAGGAGAGGGGGATCATGGGCAGGCGGCGGGATGCGCCTTCGACCCCCGCCAATGCGGCGAAGACCGCTTCCTTGCGGGGATTGTATTCGGCGGGAAAGACGATCATCGCGGGCCCATTCTTGCTGCGCCCAAGATAGGCGCAGCGCTGGCCGAGGGGAACCCTTCAGTCGGTCCGATCCTGCGAGAAGGCGTAGATCGCGCAGCCCACCACCAGCACCAGCCCGAAGAAGAGAAAGAGCGCCGCATAGGGGGCCTCGGGCGGGGTGGCGGGGATGGCGGCGTGGATCTTGCCGGTCAGGACCTGCGCAATCCCGACCGAGCCGATACCGAATAGATTGAGCATCGACACCCCGCGCCCCACCAGATGTGGGGGGAAGAACGCGCGCCCATGCGCCGTGACCTGCGGGAATGAGGCGCCGAAAAACCCGATGGCCGCGAAGATGGCGATGGTCTGCCAGCCGCCCATAGCGGGAAAGGCCCAGAGCAGCAGGCAGGACAGGCCGCAGAGCAGATTGCCCGTGAAGTTCAGCCATTTCCGCGTGCCCAGCACCCGGTCGAGCGGGCCATAGGCGAAACTGCCCAGCACCATGGCCAGCCCCATGACCAGCGTGACCCGGCCGATCTCGGCCGTGGTGGCGCCATAGACATCGGCATAGTACGGCCCGACCCAGAGCCCGCGCAGCGCCGCAGGCGGCATGTAGGTGGCCAGCATCATCGCCAGGATCGGCCAGACCGCGCGGATGCGCAGCACATCGAGCATGGACCCCCGCGGGCCGCCTTCGACCTTGGCAGGGTCGCGGACCAGAAGGCCGATCAGCGCGGCAATCAGCAGCGTGACGCCCGCCATGCCCACCATGGTTTCGCGCCAGCCCAGCGTTTCGACCGCCCAGGCCAGCGGGGCAGACCCTGCGATATTGCCCAGGTTGCCGATGCCGATCGTCATCCCCGCCAATGAGGCAAAGACCGCGGGCGGGAATTGGCGGGCGAAGATGTAGTAGCTCGACATCAAGACCGGCGCACAGCCGATGCCGATCAGCGCCATGGCAAGGCTGATCGCGGCGGGTGAGGTTGCGGTCGCAAAGGCCAGCGCCCCGCCGGCCCCGCCAAGCGCGAACAGCGTGACCGCCGTGCGGCGCGGCCCGATCCGATCCAGCGCCCAGCCCACCGGCAGCTGCATGGCCGCGAAGGTCAGGAACCATAGACCCGAGGCGAAGGCGAGCGTTTCGGCGGTGGCGCCCAGCTCGGCCTTCAGGACAGGGGTCAGCACCGCGAGGAACCCGCGGTAGAACTGGCTCAGCACATAGGCCAGGACGAGGCTGGCAATTCCGGCTTTCATGCGCGATCAGGCGGCTTGCGCGGCCCAGGGGCGTTCGCGGATGGGCAGATGCACCAGCGCCGAGAAGGCCCCCACCCCCACGCCGATCCACCAGACCAGCGTATAGCTTCCGGTAATGTCATACATCTTGCCGCCCAGCCAGACGCCAAGGAACCCGCCGATCTGGTGGCTGAGGAAGACAAAACCGTAAAGCGTGCCCATGTAGCGCAGCCCGTAGATATGCGCGACCAGCCCGCTGGTCAGCGGCACGGTCGCAAGCCAGAGCGACCCCATCGCAACCGAGAACAGCAGGACCGTCGTCGGCGTCATCGGCATGGCAATGAACAGCGCGGCCACCACGGTGCGCGCGGTATAGACCCCGGCCAGCAGGTATTTCTTGGTGTATTTTTTGCCCAGCATCCCGGCGGTGATGGTGCCCGCGATATTGGCCAGACCGATGACCGCAATGGCCGCCGCGCCAAGCGCCGAGGTGGTGGTGATGCCCAGGGCCGCCAGCGGGCCGTTCGGGTCGATCGGGCCGCACATTTCGGTCACGAAGGCCGGGAAATGGGCGGTGATGAACGCGAGCTGATAGCCACAGGAAAAGAACCCGAGGAAGATCATGATATAGGACGGGTCCGAAAAGGCCCGTTTCAGCACGGTGCCAAGGCTTTCCTCAAGCTCTTGCCGCGTTGCGACCTGCGGCGAACGCAGGAAGGGCAGCGCCAGCAGCGAGGCGAGGATGATGACCGAGAAGATCATGAAGACGGTCTGCCAGGGGAAGTTCTGCAGCAGGATTTCCGCCAGCGGCGCGCCCAGAACCTGACCGGCCGATCCGGCGGCCGTGGCGATCCCCAGCGCGAGTGAGCGGTTCTCGGGCGATGTGGCGCGCCCGACCACCGCCAGAACCACGCCGAAGCCCGTTCCGGCAATGCCGAAGCCCACGATGACTTCCAGCAGCTGCATCTGTTCCGGGCTGGTTGCATGGGCGCTGAGGAACAGTCCCAGCGCGTACAGCAGCGCCCCCAGCACAATCGCCTTGCGGTCTCCGAACCGTTCTGCCACCGCGCCGAACAGCGGCTGCCCGATGCCCCAGGCAAGGTTCTGGATGGCGATGGCCAGTGAAAATTCGGCCCGTGGCCATCCGAATTCCTGCGCGATGGGCAGTTGGAACACGCCAAAGCTTGCCCTCAGGGCAAAGTTCAGCAGCAGGATCACGCAGCCCGCAATCAGGATGGGCGTGAACAGGCGGGCGGATGAGGTGGGCATGGCGCGACTCCGGGCTTGGGCGGGCAGGGTGCTGTGCCGGGTGGGGCGGGTCAATTTGATTCTTGTGTCGCATACAATGCGATTCGCGCGATGCGGAATGCCGCGGCACCGCGCACCCGCGGCGCGCGTGGGCGGCAGTGATCGGCCGGGGTTAGAAGACATTCTCCAAAGCGGTTTCAAATTCCGCTTGCACCTGCCTTGGTCGCGTCACAGGGTTAGCGCAAACAGCAGGAGGATCGAATGGCGGACTGGTGGCGGGGTGCGGTGGTCTATCAGGTGTACCCGCGTTCGTTTCAGGACAGCGACGGGGACGGGATCGGCGATCTGCCGGGGATCACGGCGCGGCTTGATCATATCGCCGGGCTGGGGGTGGATGCGATCTGGCTTTCGCCCGTGTTCACCAGCCCGATGGCCGATATGGGCTATGACGTATCCGATTACTGCGACATCGACCCGCTGTTCGGCACGCTGGCCGATTTTGACGCCCTGGTCGCGCGGGCGCATGAACTGGGCCTGAAGGTCATCATCGATCAGGTGATCAGCCATTCGTCGGACCAGCACCCCCATTTCCGCGAAAGCCGGATGGACCGCACCAACCCCAAGGCCGACTGGTATGTCTGGGCCGACCCCAAGCCCGATGGCAGCCCGCCCAATAACTGGATTTCGGTCTTTGGCGGCTCGGCTTGGGAATGGGACACGCGGCGGCGGCAGTATTACCTGCACAACTTCCTGACCAGCCAGCCCGATTTCAACTTTCACAACACCGATGTGCAGGACTGGCTCTTGTCGACCATGCGCTTCTGGCTGGAGCGGGGGGTGGACGGGTTCCGTCTGGATACGGTGAACTACTATTTCCACGACCCGCTTCTTCGCAACAACGGCCCCGAGCCGCGCGAAGACAACCTGCCCGCCGTGAACCCCTATGAGATGCAGGATCACGAATATTCCAAATGCCGCCCCGAAAACCTGCCCTTCCTGGAACGGATGCGCGCGCTGCTGGATGAATTCGATGACCGCACCACCGTGGGCGAGGTGGGTGAAGGCCCGCGTCGCGCGCTGCGGATTATGGAGGAGTATACCAGCGGCAAGCGGCTCCACATGGCCTATAGCTTTGACATGCTGGGGCCGAAGTTCACGCCTGACCACTTCCGCAGCCGGGTTGAGGGGTTCTTCCGGGCGGCGCCGCTGGGCTGGCCGATGTGGGCCTTTTCCAACCATGACGTGATCCGCCATGTCACCCGCTGGCAAGAGTTTGGGCCGGTGGTAGATGTGGCCAAGCTGTCGGCGGCGCTGCTTCTGGCGCTGGAAGGGTCGATCTGCCTCTATCAGGGGGAAGAGCTGGGTCAGACCGAAACCGACATCGAATTCCACGAGCTGACCGATCCGCCGGGCATCCGATTCTGGCCGGAATACAAGGGGCGCGATGGCTGTCGGACGCCGATGGTCTGGGATGGATCGGAACAGGGCGGGTTTACCACTGGCACGCCGTGGTTGCCGGTGAAGGCGCCGCAGCGGCAGCGCAATGTCGCCGCGCAGGCGGGGGCGCCGGATTCGGTGCTGGCGCTTTATCGCAATCTGCTGGCCTGGCGGAAGGGCAGCGCCCTGCGGGACGGGCGCAGCACCTTCTTTGACGTGGCCGAACCTGTGCTGGCATTCCGCCGGGCGGATGCCGAGGGGGCGGTGCTGTGTCTGTTCAACCTGTCGGATCAGGCGCAAAGCGTTCCGGTCAGCGGGGCCGCGGTGCTGGATGGTCCCTCGATGGGGGCCACGCTGGCAGACGGGCAGGTGACGCTGGCGCCTTGCGGCTGGGTCTGGACACGGTGCGACGCGACGGTGACGGCGGGCTGAGGCCCGCCTTTACAGCGGCTTGACCATGCGGTGGAGGTTGTGCCGCAGCGCCCCATAGACGCGGTCCGGGAAGATCTGTTCCAGAACGAACCCTTCGCGCTGCCAGAAGGCGCGGCCTTTCTCATTCGCCTCAAGCGCCGCGATCAGCAGACGGGTCGCGCCACGCTGGCGGGCGCGGGTCTCGACCTCGCGCAGAAGGCGGGTGCCAAGGCCCTGACCCCGCGTGGCAGGGTCAAAGATCATCAGGCCGATATAGGCATCCTGCTCCATGGGGTAGCCGAAGGCCACATCGACCTTGCCAACCAGACGGTCGGCCATGAACAGGCCCAGACGCAGGCTGGTGGCGGGGTCGATGCCGGGCGGGGCGTCGGTGAAGAACGCGGCCGCCTGCGTGCCATCAACCTCGGCGCCGCTTTCCAGGCGCACATAATCGGCGGCGGCGCGGAACAGCGCCTCGACTGCGGGCAGATCGGTTTCGCGCGTCAGGTCACGGATCATGGGGCACCTCGATCTGCAGGATCTCTAGCTCGACCGCGCCGGTGGGGCGGCGCCAGAGGACGGTATCCCCCACCTCGGCCCCGATCAGCGCCCGCGCCAAGGGCGATTGCGGGGCGATGCGGCCAAGGCTGGCGTCAGCCTCATCCTCGCCGGTGATTTCATAGGTGGTTTCCACGCCTTCGGGGTCCGCTACGGTGACACGGTGACCAAAGGCGACCTCATTCCCCGGATGGCGGGCGGGGTCCACCAGAATCGCGCTCCGCAGCCGTGCCTCAAGATAGCGGATGTCGCGTTCGGCCGCGGCCTCGGGCAGTTTGTCCAACCGTTCGGTCCGCGCGCGCAGCTGCGCCAGCGTGGTCTGTGTGTCGCGCAGCCGCGCCTGCAGGCTGGCCAGACCGCGCGGGGTGACATAGTTCGGATGCGGCGAAAGCGGCAGGTCCGGCAATTCGGGCGGGCCATTCACATCCTCTTTGACGAAGGCGCGGCTCATCGGATGATCGGCTCCAGCGGGTCATAGAGCATATCGCCCTCCCAGGCGGCGGCGGGCAGGCTGTCGGGCTTGTAGCGGATGCCGGCCATCTCGGCCCGGCTGAAAAAGCGCCGCTCGGTCACGATCCCTTCGGGGTCACGCCAGCTTGGGTCCAGCGTTCCGGCCACGATGGTGCAGCGGAAATAGAGATCCACCTGATGAAAGGTGCCGCGCGGGTCATGAAATTCGTTCACCAGACAGGGGTCGCCCACGGTGACGGTGAGGCCGGTTTCCTCATGCACCTCACGGATGAGGTTGTCATGCAGCGACCGGCCGCGTTCGACCCCGCCGCCTGGGGCGCACCAGAGATCGGACCGGCCGCCGCCATAGGCATTGACCAGAAGCAGGCGGTTTTCGTGCAGGATCAGCGCGCGGGCGGCCAGACGGGGGGACAGGGTTTTCATCCCGTAAAGGTTGCCCGAAGCGGCGGCGATGTCCATCTTGCTTGCGACGCACTGGGGGCAAGAATGGTCCGTTTGCTGGGGGTATTGTTCTGGATGCTGGCGGCCATGCCGCTGCGGGCCGAATGTGTCGTGTTGCTGCATGGCCTTGCGCGGACCGAAATGTCGCTGGTTGCGATGGAAAAGGCCCTGCAGACCCACGGGTATGAGGTGGTGAACGAGGGCTATGCCTCAACCGCCGCGCCGATCCGCGATCTGGCTCCGGCGGTGGGCGCGGCTGTTTCGCGTTGCCGCTCTGCGCCCGTGCATTTCGTGACGCATTCCATGGGCGGAATTCTGGCGCGCGTCTGGCTGATCGATCACAAGCCCGAGGCGATGGGGCGGGTGGTCATGCTGGCGCCGCCCAATCATGGGTCGGAACTGGTGGATGCCTTTGGCCAGATCGGCGCCTTTGAATGGCTGAATGGCCCGGCGGGGGTGCAGCTGGGCACGGGGGACGGATCGGTGCCGCGCGCCCTGCCGCTGCCGGATTACGAACTGGGGGTGATTGCGGGGAACCGCTCGCTCAACCCGGTCTATTCCGCGATCATCGCGGGCAGTGACGATGGCAAGGTTTCGGTCGCTTCGACCAAGGTGGCGGGGATGAAGGCGCATCTGACGCTGCCTGTCACCCATACCTTCCTGATGCTGAACCCGCAGGTCATTGCGGAGACGCTGCTATTCCTGCGCGAAGGCCGCTTTGACCCTGCGCTGACCTATGCCCGCGCGGTCGAGATCACCCTTGGCGGGGCGCTCTGACCCCTAGCCGCCCAGATGCCGGGTGCCGCGCTTTTCGGCCAGCTCCATCTGGCGCATCCGTTCGCGGAACCGCGCGCGGTCGGCCTCGGAATATTCATCGGTGCAATGGTGGCATTGCACGCCATGTTCATATTCCGGGCGGGCCTTGTCAGCCGGGCTGATCGGACGGCGGCAGGCATGGCAGCTGTCATAGGGGCCGGGGACCAGCCCGTGACCCACGCTGACGCGCTGGTCAAAGACATAGCATTCGCCATCCCACAGGCTTTGGTCCTGCGGCATCTCCTCAAGGTATTTCAGGATACCGCCCTTGAGGTGATAGACCTCGGACACGCCCTGTTGCAGCAGGTAGTTGGTCGATTTCTCGCAGCGGATGCCGCCGGTGCAGAACATCGCCACGCGCTTGTTGTGGAAGCGGTCCTTGTTGTCTTCCCACCATTGCGGGAACTCGCGGAAGCTGCGGGTGCCGGGGTCGATGGCGCCGCGGAAGGTGCCGATCTCGACTTCGTAATCGTTGCGGGTGTCGATCACCGCGACATCGGGCTGGGCCAGCAGATCGTTCCATTCCTGCGGGGTCAGGTAATGGCCCACCCGGGCGCGCGGGTCGATGTCGGGCTGACCCATGGTGACGATCTCGCGCTTCAGCTTGACCTTCATCCGGCCGAAGGGCATCGCCTCGGACCAGCTTTCCTTATGCTCCAGATCGGCGCAGCCGGGCAGGGCGCGGATATGCGCCAGCATGGCATCAATGCCCGCGCGATCGCCCGCGATGGTGCCATTGATGCCTTCCGTCGCCAGCAAGAGCGACCCGCGCACGCCCCGCGCATCGGCAAGGTCCTGCAGTGGGCCACGCAGCGCGGCCGGATCGGGAAAACGGGTGAAGTGGTAAAGTGCGGCGATGGTGATCATCCCCTGCATCTGCCGCGCGAGGGGCGATAATGCAAGCGGCGCCATTGACGCATGGGGGCGCGGGTCTTAGCCAAGGAGGAAAGAGGGAGGGCATCATGCGTCCGGAAAACGAAGCCTTGGTCGTGGTCGATGTGCAGAACGACTTTTGCCCCGGTGGCGCCTTGGCCGTGGCGGGGGGCGATGCGATCATCCCTGAAATCAACGCCCTGCTGCGCGATTATGCGGTGCGCGTGCTGACGCAGGACTGGCACCCCGCCAGCCATGCGAGCTTTGCCGACAATCACCCCGGTGCGGCGCCCTTTTCCATGACCGAAATGCCCTATGGCCCGCAGGTTCTGTGGCCGGTGCATTGTGTGCAGGGCACCCCGGGCGCGGCCTTTCACCCCGGCCTGGACGCCGATCTGGGGGATCTGGTGATCCGCAAGGGCTTTCGCCCCGGTATCGACAGCTATTCCGCCTTCTTCGAAAATGACCGCACCACACCCACGGGGCTTGATGGCTATCTCCGCAGCCGGGGGGTGTCGTCGCTGATGCTCGTGGGTCTCGCGACGGATTTCTGCGTCACCTATTCGGCGCTTGATGCCGCGCGTCTGGGTTTCGCGGTTTCGGTGAAAATGAGCGCCTGCCGCGCGATCGACCTCGACGGATCGCTGGCCGCCGCCTGCCAGCAGATGATGCAGGCCGGGGTCGACCTGATCTGACGCCGCCCATGCCCCGCCCTGTTGCGCGGATGCAACGGCGGGCGCTTCTGCTTTTGACCTTGGGTCCGACAATGACGTAAGCATTGTGGAAAGGGGGACGGGGCATGGTCGATATTGCGACGCGGGTGCATAACCACAACTGGAAGATCGATCCGATCGTCCGGTCTCTGATTGATACCGATTTTTACAAGCTTCTGATGTGCCAGTCGATTTTCCGCAACAAGCCGGAAACGACCGTGGCCTTCAGCCTGATCAACCGCAGCCGCAGCGTACGGCTGGGCGATCTGATCGACGAAGGCGAACTGCGCGAACAGCTGGATCATGTCCGCTCGCTTCGCCTGTCGCGGGGGGAAAGCACCTGGCTGCGCGGCAATACCTTCTACGGCAAACGCCAGATGTTCCGCCCCGATTTCATGGAGTGGTTCGAGGGTCTGCGCCTGCCGCCCTATCATCTGGAAAAGGTCGATGGGCAATATGAGCTGACCTTCGAGGGCAAATGGCCCGAGGTCATGCTGTGGGAAATCCCCGCCCTTGCCGTGCTGATGGAGCTGCGGTCGCGCGCTGTCTTGAAGGGCATGGGCAAGTTCGAGCTGCAGGTGCTTTACGCCCGCGCCATGGCCCGGCTGTGGGAGAAGGTCGAGCGGCTGCGCGGCATCGAAGGGCTGAAGATCGCAGATTTCGGCACCCGCCGCCGCCACAGCTTTCTGTGGCAGGATTGGGCGGTGCAGGCGCTGCAGGAAGGGCTGGGCGATGCCTTTACCGGCACGTCGAACTGCCGCATCGCCATGAAGCGCGATATCGAAGCCATCGGCACCAATGCCCATGAATTGCCCATGGTCTATGCCGCCCTGGCCGACAGCGATGCCGAGCTGGCACAGGCGCCCTACAAGGTGCTGGCCGACTGGCATGAGGAACATGACGGCAATCTGCGGATCATCTTGCCTGATACCTATGGCACCGAGGGCTTCCTGCAACGCGCGCCCGATTGGCTTTCGACCTGGACCGGCATCCGCATCGACAGCGGTGATCCCGCTCAGGGCGCGGAAACCGCGATCCGCTGGTGGAAAGAGCGGGGCGAAGATCCGACGCGCAAGCTTGTCATCTTCTCGGACGGGCTGGATGTGGACAAGATCGCCGAGCTGCATGCCCAATTCGCCGGGCGGGTGAAGGTGTCCTTCGGCTGGGGCACAATGCTGACGAATGACTTCCGCGGTCTGGCCGGGGATCGGCTGGCGCCGTTCAGCCTTGTCTGCAAGGCGGTTTCGGCCAATGGGCGGCCTACGGTCAAGCTGTCGGACAACCCCAACAAGGCGATGGGCCCGGCTGATGAGGTCGCGCGCTACAAGCGGGTCTTTGGCGTGGCCGATCAGGTTGCCCAGGACGTGCTGGTCTAAGGGTTTAGCCCAGCAGCTGCCCGGCCTTCATCACGGCGCGCGCGATATGGCTGCGGTGGACCGGATGGTCCATCGCCAGCCGTGGCGCCGCCCAACCGACCGAGGCCAGCACCCGCGCGAGCGTGAAGACCGGCACTATGTTGCGGTCCAGCGGGCGCAGGGTGGCATAGCCATCCATCAGCGCAGCCTCCAGTTCCGGGAAGGCGGGTTCGTAGAGGTCTTGGCTCAATACCGTGCCGAGGTCATAGAGCCGAAAGCCGATGCCGCTGTCATCGAAATCGATCAGGGCAAGGCCGGTGTCGGCCACCAGAATGTTCTCGCGCAGCACATCGGCATGAACCGGGCCAAGGGCGGCATGGCGGGCATGGTCGGTCAGCCTTTCGCGCAGAAAGGCGCGGGCGCGGCGCAGGGTGGCGGCATCTTCGGGCGACAGCAGGGGGTGTTCCCAGAACCGGCCCCAGAAGGGGGTCTCGCCCACCAGCCCCTCGATATCCCAGCGCGGGCGCGTGAAATCGGCGGGCAGGGTCAGGCGGTCGGTCGTGTCATGCACCTGGGCCAGCAGCCGCCCCAGCGCGTGATGGCGCGTGACCTGCTCGGCGCGGGTCCCTGCCAGCGGGACGCCCGCCTCGCCAAAGGGCGCCCCGTCGATCCAGCGCACGGCAGAGGCGCGTCGCCCAGTGGAAAGCGCGGGCAGCGGATCATCGCCCGCCGGGGCGAGTGGTGCCGGGATGGGCAGACCCGCCGCCGCCAGTTGCCCGCACCACCAAAGTTCCGACCGGATGGCCGCGGCGGTCTGATAGCCCAGCCGGTGCAGCCGCAGCGCCGCGCGCCTGCCATCGGGCAGGCGCATGGCATAGACGGCATTTTCGCGGTTCCGCAGCTCGGCGGTGATCTGACCACCCCAATGGGCGGCGGCTTCCTCGGCCTCGGTCATTCGTCCTCCACCCGTCCGCGCAGGGATTTCACTTCGCCCCGCGCGGCCTTGGCGGCCAGGCGGCGGCGCTGGCTGCCCAGCGTGGGCTTGGTCGCGATGCGGCGCTTGGGGGCGACCAGTGCCTCGCGGATCATTTCGACCAGCCGGTCTTGCGCCAGTTCGCGGTTGCGCGCCTGACTGCGGGTTTCCTCGGCCCGGATCACGATGGCGCCCTCGGTCGTCCAGCGCCGCCCCGCGATCCGCTTGAGCCGCGCCTTCACCGCTGGGGTCAGATGGGGCGACCGTTCGGCCTCGAACCGCAGCTCGACTGCGGTTTCGACCTTGTTGACATTCTGCCCCCCCGGCCCGGATGAGCGCGAGAAGCTTTCCGTCAGCTCCCAATCCGCAAGGGACAATGTATCGGTTATCCGCAGCATGGCGGCAGGTTACCCGGTTTTGCGCGGCAGGGAAGGGGGGCTTTGCGAATTGTCGTCCGGATCGGTCGTTTATAAAGCTGCCATATTTTAAGCGCAGGCCAGAAAGATTTTAACGCAGATACATCAAAGAGAAAGGGCCGCCGGAGAGCGGCGACCCTTTCCGAGTTCCAGGAGATGGGCCAGTTAGGTTCCAAGCCCAATCTTTGGATTGATTTTCAAGGGGTTGCCCTTAAATTTCGCACCTACAGACTGTCCCGACACCTCTCTCCAATATCACTCTAGACACTGGATCACCTCCTTTCAAAAGTTGCCGATAATTAGGAGGGTGACACAGATTTCGTGTTTGTCAAAACAATTCACGCTGTCTGTTGCGTCAATTTTCCGACAATTACACGGAATGGCACAAGTGCAACAATGGCAATGCCGAACTTCACCAGAAGATCTGCCGCAGCAAGTGAAACCCAGAGCGGCACAACCGGGCCAAGCCCCAGAAGCGGCAGCATCTCGCCGGCCCAGCTCACATCATTTGCGGGTTCGAGCCAGGTCAGGAACCCGGCAAAGGCGATGGTGAAGAAGATGCTGGTATCCAGCACCGAGCTGACCATCGGCGAATAGAGCGGTGCGCGCCACCACCCCTGCCGGCGCAGGCGGTTGAAGATGGCGATATCGGTCAGCTGCGACACGAGGAAAGCCAGCCCCGAGGCGACGGCGACGCGCTGCGAGACGAGCGGCCCGAATTCGCCTTCGATCTGCGAGCCGATCAGCGAGCAGACGACCCCCACAATGAACCCCGCAATGACCACCCGCCGTGCGGCGGCGGCGCCTTGCAGGCGATTTGTCAGGTCATTGATGAGGAAGGCGATGGGATAGCTGATCGCGCCCCAGGTCAGCCAGGGACCAAGGAGATATTGAACCAGGATGTTTGATGCAACGACGGTGGTTGCCATGGCAAGAATGCCGGGCAGCAGGGATTTGGACATGTCTGTTCCGTTTTTTACAAGGTCGCGGAGACTTGGCCCGCGGGCTGCGCGGACAAGGCGGGTCGCATAGCGTCGGCCCCCTCCCCGAGTCAATCGGGAATGCGAAACTCGACGATTTCGGTCGTCTGGAAGAAGTTGAAATTGTCGTCAGCGATCAGCGTCAGGCGGATGCTGCCCTGGTCGCGCCAAACGGCCATGCCCTCAAGATTGTCATGTTCGCCGGGCCGGGTTTGCAGCAAGGTTTCGCCCGGCCCGATGTCATTGCCGCGCAGCGCAAAGCGGCGCACGCGCGAGGCGAAGCCCAGAATGCCGCGGAATTGCCGCTCCAGCAGATAGAGCTTGCCGTCCGGGCCGAAATCGGCCGCCACCGGCAGGAAGGTGCCTTCGCGCGGAATTGCAAAGGGTTGCGTCCACTGGCCTGCCTTGAAGCGATAGACCGGAATGGCACGGGGCGCGTCGGGCGGGTCTTCGGGCAGGGTGTAAAGCGCGCCGTTCCGGTCGATGGCCAGCGCCTCGAGCGCGCTGTTGCGGGGCAGCGCGCGAAAGGCTGCGGGCGTGGGCAGGTTGGTCGCGCTGCCGCCCAGGTCATCATAGCGCAGCACGCGCGCGGCGCCCTCGAACGAGACAAAGGCCGTGCCGTCGGCGGCAATGGCCAGGCCTTCGCTGTCAGATCGGTTGGCCTTGAGCGGGGCATTCTCAAGCCCCTTCAGGCGACGCACCTTTTCTGCGCTCAGCCCGGTGATTCGCCCCTGGGCGTCGCGCTTGAAACTGCCGCGGGTCCAGCCCCCCCGGTCAGAGAGCGCGGTGAAATCGCGGCCATTCGGCGCAACCTCGATCGCGGACATGCCGCCCATGCGCGGGTCCTCGGACCGCCAGATATAGCTGCCCAGATAGCCCATCGCGGCCTGCTGCGGGGCGGCGCTGCTTTCCAGCGCCAGCCCGCAGGCAAGGATCAAGGTGCAGACAGAACGGAGGCGCATTGGTTGGGCAGATCGGCCATGGTGTATTGGCGCGGATGGCGTTTGGGTGTTTCAGGCTCGGCCGGTTTCGTGCCGGGCTCGGGCGGGTTCAGATAATCCGTCACCCACCACATGAGCGTGTCATCGCAGCCATTGCCGCCCTTCGACAGCTCGGCCACCGTCGGGGTCTGGGTTTCGCAATAGGTGGCACCTGTCGGGCATTTCAGACGCACATGGAAATGCGTGTCATGGCCCGCGACAGGGCGGATTTTCTGCAGCCAGGCCTTGTCGCGGCGCTTGGCCGTCTTGCACATCTCGATCTTGACGGCCGCGGCCACAAAGATCCGGTCCACCCGCGGGTCCGAAGCCGCCGCCCGCATAAGCGCCTGATGCGCCGGGGTCCAGTTCGTCGTGACGCTGCGCTGATCGGCCGAGCGCACGGGGATGGAGCTGATCTCCTCCCGCTCGGCCCGGGTCAGGTTCAACCGGCGCGGCGGCAGCATCCAGATATCGGCATCCAGCCCGATCTGATGGCTGGCATGGCCGCTGGTCATCGGCCCGCCGCGCGGCTGGCTGATGTCGCCGATGTAAAGCCCCGGCCAGCCGATCTGCGTGGCCGCTACCGAAAGGTCGATCAGGAACTGCACCATTTCAGGCTGGCCGAAATTGCGGTGGCGCGACAGGCGCATGGCCTGCCAGGTCGGCCCCGTTTCCGGCAGCTCGACCAGGCCGGCGGCGCAGCCCTTGGCATAAGACCCGATTGGCATCGGCGCCTGCCGCGAGGGCCTATCCATTGCACCGAACAGCTGATTGGCCAGCTTTTCCGCCTGCACCGGGGCGGCGGCCAGGCCCAGTCCAAGGGCAAGACAAAGAAGGCGGATCATGTCGGGGTCTGCTCACCATGCGGTTTGACCCAGATTAGCAGAACAAGGCCGACGAGGAACAGGCCGATCAGCGGCGCGACGCCAATGCGCTGCGATCCGCTCAGATCCGAGGCGACGGCGATGGCAAAAGGGGCAATGAAGGAAGTGGCTTTGCCCGAAAGCGCGAAAAGTCCAAAGGCTTCGGTCGCGCGTTCGGGGGTGGTGTGGAACACCATCATCGTGCGCGACGCGGCCTGAACTGTGCCGCCTGCCGCGCCGATCAGGATGCCGCAGGCATACATGATGTAATCGGGCAGGGCCGATCCCGGTGCCAGCGGCAGGCCGAAAATCTGGTCGCGCGACATGCCCACGATCACCGCGCAGACCACGATCAACACCCAGCAAGACAGCACGATCACCGGCTTTGGCCCGCGCGCGGCATCCATCTTGCCGCCGATCCAGGTGGCCACCGCCCCCGAAATCGCCCCGATGATGCCGAAAACGCCGATCTGCGTCACGCTCCACCCCAGCACGCCCGAGGCATAGACCCCGCCGAACCCGTAAAGCGCATTCAACGAGTCGCGGTAGAACATCGAGGACATGAGATAGGCGAAAAGGCTTTGCCGCGAGGGCAGGCTGCGCAGCAGGCGCCCCAGATCGGCCAGCGATCCGCCGAGGCTGCGCCCCGTGCCGGTCCCCTTGGGTTCGCGCACCCACAGGAAGAAGGGCAGCATGAAGACGGCATACCAGATCGCGGTGAACGGCCCCACCGCCCGCGTGCCTTCCCGCGCGGCGGCATCCAACCCGAAGAGCGGGTCCAACCCGATCAGCGTCTTGCCCGTGGTGCTGCTTTCCGCCAGCAGAAGCAGCATGATCACCAGCGACAGGATCCCCCCGGTATAACCGAAGGCAAAGCCCGACCCCGAAATCTTGCCCATTTCATCATGGTCGGCCAGCGAGGGCATGAGCGAATTGGTGAAGATCGTCGCGAACTCCATCCCGATCAGGCCGATGCCGAAGAACATCAGCGCCATCGTCAGATTGCCCGTCTCGGGCGCCAGGAACCACAGCCCCCAGCTGCCGATGACATAGAGCGCCGAAAACGCCCAGATCCAGGCCATGCGCCGCCCCGATCCATCGGCAATGGCGCCCAGAACCGGCGCCAGAAGCGCGATGGCAATGCCCGCAAGGGTCTGGCCGTAACCCCAGGCGGCCTGCGCCTCGGCCGCCGCGGCATCGGGCGCAAGGCCCAGGCCAACGTAATGGGCGCGGGCGACCTCGGCGAAATAGGGGCCGAAGATGAAGGTCAGCAGCAGGGTGTTGTAGGGCTGGCTGGCCCAGTCGAAGAAATACCAACCCCAGATGCGTTTGCGCGCTGTCGTCATGCCTGCCCCCTGCTTTCGCGCGATCAAGCCCGAAACCGGGCGGGCGCGCAAGGGCGGCCTCAGATCTGCGGGGGCCAGGGGCGGTGGGCGTCGGCCGCGATCCAGTGCTGCACCCAGTCGGGCAGCGGGGGGCTGACCGGGTCCTGTCCCAGCGCCGCAATCACGGTGGCGGGCGCCACGATCCCCTGCGCCGAGGTGAAGGCCGACCGGGCCAGCATCTGCGTCGTGCAGGCGTCGCCGCGCCACATGGTCTGGTCGATATAGATGAACCGGTCATCCCACCCGAGGCAGCGCGACCGGATGGTCACGCGCTGAAAGGCCGTCACCCGGCGCCGATAGCGCGTCGAATTGCCGGCAATCGCCATGCCCCAGCGGTTTCGGGCCGCGACTTCGGGCAGGCCCATCCGTACCCCCATGGGCACCCGCCCCAGATCAAAGAGCGTCAGGGTGCGGCCGTTGTTCAGCTCCATCCAGGGGTCGATATCCCAGGGCCAGCAGATGTGCCGGCTTTCATGCAGGTCCAGAATCCCGATCCGCGGCGCGCGGCGGGCTTTCCAGATTTCCTTGGCAAGGCGGACATAGGGATACATGGGGCACCTCCGGCTTTCGGGGTGATGACTTCCCCGTCAACCGTCAAGCAAAACGCTGCGGAACCTGTTGTGCTTTTGGGGTCTGCGCGCTACCTAAACCACAACAGATAGCGAGGGTGCCATGGTTTCGATCCTGCAAATCCTGCTGATGCTTCTCAGCGTCGCGCAATTCATCATCCTAGCCCATATCATCATGAGCTGGCTGATCAACTTTCAGGTCCTGAACCTGCGGCAGCCGCTGGTGGCGCAGGTCTGGTATGGTCTGAACCGCCTGCTCGCCCCGGTCTATGACCGCATCCGCAGCATCCTGCCCGATCTGGGCGGCATTGATCTGGCGCCGCTGGTGGCGCTGCTGGCGATCTACGCGCTGCGGATCGTGATCATCAACAACGCCGCGATGTTCTACTGACCCATGCACCACCCGCGCGAGCTTTTGGCGACGGTCTTCGGCTATGGGGCCTTCCGTCCCGGTCAGGAAGAAATCGTCGAAGCCGTGCTGGAGGGGCGCGACACCCTGGCCATCATGCCTACGGGTGGCGGGAAATCCCTTTGCTTTCAACTGCCTGCTCTTTGCCGCGACGGGGTGACGGTGGTCATCTCTCCGCTGATTGCGCTGATGCGCGATCAGGTCCGCAGCCTGCGTGAAGCCGGGGTCGAGGCCGGGGCGCTGACCTCTGGCAATACCGACGAAGAAACCGAGGCCGTGTTTCAGGCGCTGGATGAGGGGCGGCTCAAGCTGCTCTACATGGCGCCCGAACGGCTCGCCTCGCCCGGGACGATGGGCCTGCTGCGGCGGATCGGCACCCGGCTGATCGCCGTGGATGAGGCGCATTGCGTCAGCCAGTGGGGCCATGACTTCCGCCCCGATTACCTTCGTATTGGCGAACTGAAGCAGAGCCTCGGCGTGCCGCTTGCGGCCTTCACCGCCACGGCGGATGAAGAAACCCGCGCCGAAATCGTGACCCGGCTGTTCGGGGGCGTGGAACCCGCCACCTTCCTGCGTGGGTTTGATCGGCCGAATATCCATCTGGCCTTTGCCGTAAAGGACAATCCGCGCCGCCAGATCCTTGATTTTGCGGGCGCGCGAAAGGGGCAGTCCGGCATTGTCTATTGCGGCACCCGCTCCAAGACCGAGGTGCTGGCCCAGGCGCTGCGCGAGGCGGGCCATGCGGCCTGCCATTATCACGGCGGGATGGAAGCCGAGGACCGCCGCGGCGTCGAGGTGCGGTTTCAGCAGGAAGACGGGCTGATCGTCTGCGCGACCATCGCCTTCGGAATGGGCATCGACAAGCCGGATATCCGCTGGGTCGCCCATGCCGATTTGTCGAAATCCATTGAAGCCTATTATCAGGAAATCGGCCGCGCGGGCCGTGATGGCGCCCCGGCGGAAACGCTCACACTCTATGGCCCCGATGACATCCGCCTGCGCCGCTCGCAGATTGATGAAAGCCAGGCGCCGCTGGACCGCAAGCAGGCCGATCACGCGCGGCTGAACGCCCTGCTGGGTCTGGCCGAGGCGACGGCCTGCCGTCGGCAGGTGTTGCTCTCTTATTTTGGCGAGGCGTCGGAACCTTGCGGGAACTGCGATCTCTGTGATCGTCCGGCCCAGCTTTTTGATGCGACCGATGCCGTCCGCAAGGCGCTGTCGGCGGTGTTGCGCACGGGGGAATCCTTTGGCGCGGGCCATCTGATCGACATTCTGACCGGGGCCGAAACGCCCAAGGTGCGCGAACGCGGTCATGACGCGCTGCCGACCTTCGGTGTGGGGCGCGATCTGAGCAAGACCGCCTGGGGGGCCGTCTTCCGGCAGATGATGGGGCGGGATCTCTTGCGCCCCGACCCCGACCGCTTTGGTGCCCTGCGGATGACCGAAGGTGCCCGCCCCATCCTGCGGGGCGAGGAAACCATCACCCTGCGCCGCGACACCGTGCAGGCCGCCCAACAGCGCACGGCGGTGAAAACGCTGGTGTCGGAAGAGGATGCGCCGCTGCTCTCTGCCCTCAAGGCCAAGCGCCGTGCCCTGGCCGAGGCGGCGCGCGTGCCGGCCTATGTCATTTTCCCGGACCGGACGCTGATCGAAATGGTCGAACGGCGACCCGCCTCGATGGATGATATGGCCCGGATCAGCGGGATCGGTGCGAAGAAACTCGAAAGCTATGGCGCGGCCTTTCTGGCGGTCATTACCGGGGCGACCGAGAACCTGCATCCGCAGCGTCTGCGTCTTGCCGGCCAACCCGCTGCCGATATCTTCGACCGTCTGGCCGAGGCCCAATTGCGTCTGATGCGCGGCGAGGACGGGATCGAGAAACCCCTGTCGCTGTCGCAATCGGTGCTGCGCCGCATCGCCGAGGCGCGCCCGACCACGCTGGCCGATCTGGACCGCGTCGGCGATCTGGGCGCCGCCAAGCTGGAGCGTTTTGGCACGGCCTTCCTGGCGATCTGCCGGGGCGACTGACTTGCCTTTTTGCCCGGGGTCCCTACCTCTCGCCCCGAAGGAGCCGCCATGCTGACCGTGATTTCCCCTGCAAAACGCCTCGATCCTGCGCCGCGCCCGCTGCCAGAAGGGATCGCTGCGACCGAACCCGCCTTTCTGGCCGATGCAACCGCGCTCGCCGGGGTTGCGCGAGAGCTTTCGGTCGCCGAGCTGCGGAAGCTTATGGAGATTTCGGCCGCCATTGGCGAGCTGAACCAGCAGCGTTTTGCCGCCTTCGGCACCCAGCCCAAGACGCCTGCCGGTTTGCTGTTTGCGGGCGATACCTATGCCGGGCTTGAGGCCAAAACCCTCGGCGCCGATGCCTGGCGCTGGGCGGGTCTGCATCTCCGTATCCTTTCGGGCCTCTATGGTTTGCTGCGACCGACGGACGTGATTGAACCCTATCGGCTTGAGATGGGGTCGCGTCTGAAGAACCCGCGCGGCGGCGATCTCTACGCCTATTGGGGCGAACAGCTGGCACAGGCGCTGAACCAGACGGCGGAAGAAGCCGGGACGGGGGTTTTGGTGAATTGCGCTTCGGTCGAGTATTTCTCGGCGGTGGACCTGCGCGCGCTGCGGCTGCGCGTGATCACCCCGGTGTTTCTGGAAGAACGTGCGGGGACGGCCAAGGTCGTGAGCTTCTGGGCCAAGAAAGCGCGTGGCGCGATGGCCCGCTATATCACCGAACATCGCCTGACCGACCCCACCGATCTGCAGGGCTTTGACATAGGTGGCTACCGATTTGACCCTGGGCAGTCCGAGGGCGACCGCTGGGTGTTTTCCCGACAGGATCATGCGGCGGAATCCGCCTGACGATCAAGGGAGGCGAGCAGCGCCCCCTCTGGGCAGAAGCGGGCCAACGCCTCGCAGATCGCGCTGCGGCGCAGGGGTTTGGTCAGGTAATGGTCGATCCCCGCGGCCAGAATCCCTTCGGAATCGCCGGCCATCGCATGGGCAGTCAGCGCGATGATCGGCACATGGGACTGGCCGCCTTCAAGCTGACGGATCGCGCGGGCGGCATCACGCCCGTCCATTTCGGGCATGGAAATATCCATGAAGATCAGGTCTGGCGCAAAGTTCTCGAACAGGGCGACAGCCTCCAACCCGTTGTTCGCAATGGCCAGTTCCAGATCAAGGTCCTTGATCATCTTGCGGAAGACCAGCTGGTTGGTGCGGTTATCCTCGGCCGCAAGAACGCGCATGCGGCGCTGCGGGGCAGGTGGCGCGGGCGTGGGCAGGGGGGCCGGGCTCAGCGCCTGAAGCCTGCGATAGAGATCGGAACGCAGCAGAGGTTTTTGCAGGAAAGCCGTCACCGCCCCGGCCCCCGCAGCCTCGCGCGCGAGCGCAGGATTGCCGCAGAGCAGCAGAACCGGGATCGTCAGCCCCTGCTCCTGCAGGGCCAGCGCCAGCGCCGTTCCTTCCAGATCCGGCATGTCCTGATCGACGAGGATCACGTCGAAGTTGCGGTCCTGTTCCAAAAGCTGCAGCGCCTCGGCCCCCGACCTGCAGAGTGCTGTTTCTGCTCCGCAGGTCGCAAGCTGGCGATCGAGAATGGTGCGGTTGATGAATTTGTCATCCACCACCAGCGCGCGGCGGATCGAAACCGGGACGGGGTGGTCATCGCCTGCCTCGGCCACGGGCAGGGCAAGACGGAAGCCGAAACAGGACCCGCGCCCCAGTTCGCTATCGACCCAGACAGTCCCGCCCATGTGACGGATCAGCCGTTCCGTGATTGCGAGGCCCAGCCCTGTGCCCTCGAATTTGCGGTTCGCCTCGGATTCCACCTGATTGAATTCACCGAAGATATGGTCGAGATGCTCGGCCGCGATGCCGATACCCGTATCTTCGACCGTGATATGGAGCTGCTGCACCCCGGCCTGATCCTCGATCCCGACGATGCGGATCAGTACGTGGCCCGCCTCGGTGAACTTGACAGCATTGCCGATGAGATTGGTCAAGACCTGCCGCAAACGCCCCGGATCGCCCACGAAGCGGGTGGGCAGGAACATGTCGAAGTCGATCAGAAGATCGACCCCCTTGGCCCGGGCGCGCGGCTGCAAAAGCATTGAAACTTCATGGATGACCCGTTCCAGATCGAAGGGTTCGGGGCGCAGGGTCAGGCCTGCAGCCTCGATCTTGGAATAGTCGAGGATGTCGTTGATGATCACCAGAAGCGCCTCGCCCGAAGATCGGATGGTTTCGGCGAAGAGGCGCTGCTCCTCGGTCAGGGGCGTGTCGCAGAGCAGTTCCGCCATGCCCACGACTCCATTCATGGGGGTGCGGATCTCATGGCTCATATTCGCGAGGAAGGCGGATTTCGCGCGCACTGCGGCTTCGGCCGTTTCGCGCGCGGCCTCCAGCGCGGCCTGCTGATCGCGCGCGGCCGTCACATCGACGCGCAGACCCACCCGGCCCCCGTCGGGTGTTTCCTGATCAATCACCCGCAGCCAGCGGTGGTCGGCGACGCGGTGTTCGAAATCGACGCCGGGCCGGGCCCGCAGCGCGAGCCGTTCCTCGATCCAGGCTTCCTCTTGCCCCAGCGCATCGGGGTATTGGCCGTTTTTCAGCCCGAAACGCAGGATATCCTCAAAGGTGGCGCCGGGAACCATGGCCTCGGCGCTTTCGGCGTAGAGGTCGCGGTAGCGCTGATTGCAGACCATCAGCCGGTCTTCGCGGTCAAACAGCACGAACCCATCGGGGATCGCCTCGATCGCGGCCCAGATCCGCATCTGTTCAGTGATGTCGAGCGCGAGACACACCATATCACCATCCCGCGCGCGCCGGTCGACCAGCCGCACCCAAGGCCCCGAGGTGAGATGCAGCACCACGGGTTCAATGGGGTCATTGTCCCAGCGGGCGATCATCTTGCGGCACCAATCGTCCGGAGAATCCGTCCCGATGTTGACGATCCCCTCTTGCGCGATGGCGGCGAGAAGGGCGGCGTAATCCTGACCCGGTGCGATATCGTTGCAGTCAAACAATGCGCGAAATGCGCCATTCGCCGCCACCAGCCGATTGGCGGCATCGAACACGGCAAACCCGTCGCGGATGGTTTCGATGGAATCCCACAGCCGCCGTTCCGCCATGACCGCGGCGGTGTGCGCGCGTTCCAGATCACCCAGAAAGCGCAGGTTCTGCCCCTTGAGCGCCTCGGCCTCGGACAACGCCGATTTCACGACTTGCCGCTGTTCAAAAATCTGATCCGAGAGGGACCGGGCATGCAACGCCAGCTTTTCATTGGCCGCAAACAGCTCGCGGCTTTTTTGCTCCAGCAGGCGTTCCGCTGCCAGCCGCGCCCGCCGTTCCTTTGCCAGCCGATCCATCAGGTCCATGCGATTCCCGTTCCGCAGCGGCCATTCTGGCCCTTTCCCGCCCAAGGCTGGCGGATTGGGGTGAAACAACCCTTAACGCGAAGGCGGTGATTGCGCGAAATGCGGGGCCGTGGCAGCATCCCCCCAGATTTCAGGAGGATATTTCATGCGTTTCTTCCGCCGCGCGGCCCTTTTGGGGCTGGTTCTGTCGGGGCTGATGCTGCCCATGGCCGCCTCCGCGCAAGAGGTGATTCCGGCCAAGCGCTTTGTTCTGAGCGAGGATGCCGACTTGCCCGGCGGCGATGTGGCGACGCAATTCGACACCACGCTGGAGGCCTGCGAACGCGCCTGCCTTGCCCACCAATCCTGCACGCATTTCACCTTCAACACGCGGAACGGGTCCTGTTTTCTCAAGGCCGATCCGGGCGAGGAGGCTTTTTATCAGGGAGCGCTTTCGGGCCGTCTGGTCGCGAATGATGCCAAGGTCGTGGCCAATGCCCCGGCCCGCAAGGCCGAGCTGACCTTCCTGTCAGAGGATGATTTTTCCCGCGCCCTGACCTTGGCGCAGGGGCTGGCGAATGACCATACCTCGGGCCAGTGGAGTGCCGAGGACCATATGGCAAGCGCGCAAGAAATGGAGGCGCAAGGCAACGCCCTTGAGGCCGCCAACTATGCCGGCGCAGCAGTGAATGTGACCGACAAGCCCGAGCTTTGGGTGGAATATTCCCGCCTGTCGCTGCAGCAGGCGCAGGCCAATCAGGGCGACACCGGGCAGGCGCAGGATCGCGCGCTGCTTGCGGCGATCAATGCCTATTTGCGTAGCCCCAACAAGGCCCTGCGCCACACGAGCCTGGTGGTCATGGCCCAGGCGCTGGAGCAGATCGGCCGCGGGTCGGATATGGTCAAGGCGCTGCGTCTGGCGCAGGACACCCAGCCCCGCGACGACACCGCAGCCCTGCTTGAGGATGCGGCCGGAAAGTATGGTTTCCGCGTGCTGGAAACCGATGTGCAATCCGACAATGCCCGCCCGCGCATCTGCGTGAACCTGTCGGAAAATCTGGTCGAAGCGGGGTTGGATTACGCGCCTTTCGTGCAACTGCCCGAACCGGGTTTGACCGTGCAGCCCGGCGGGTGGCGGCAGCTTTGCGTGGAGGGGGTGCAGCATGGCAAACGCTATCAGCTGACCTTCCGTGAAGGTCTGCCCTCGGCCGATGGGCAGGTTCTGGCCAAGTCCGTCACGATCAATTCCTATGTCCGCGACCGTCAGCCGGGCGTGCGTTTTGCGGGGCGGGCCTATGTGCTGCCCAAGACCGACAGTGCCGCGCTGCCTGTGGTCACGGTGAATACCGAAGCGCTTGATCTTGCGCTTTTCCGTGTGTCTGACCGCAACATCCTGCGGGCGGTTCAGAGCGGCTTTGTCGATTGGCCCATCGCTGAATATCAGGAAATGGGCTTTACCGATGATGTGGGCGAACGGCTTTGGACCGGCAGCGCCACGGTGGTTCAGGATGTGAACAAGGATGTCACCACCCGCCTGCCGCTGGCCGAGGCGATCAAGGGGCTGCCTGCTGGGATCTATGCGCTCAAGGCTGCCGTCCCGGGGGTGGACCCCTATACCATTCCAGCCGCCTGGCAATGGTTTGTGGTCACCGATCTGGGCGTGACCTCGCTGTCGGGGACGGACGGGCTACATGTCATCGTCCGCAGTCTTGCCACGGCCGATGCGAAGGCGGGGGTTACAGTCGAACTCCTCAGCCGCGCCAATGCGGTGCTGGGCACCGCGACCACGGATGAAACGGGCTATGCCCGCTTCGACGCGGGGCTGGCGCGGGGTGTGGGCGGGGCGGCACCGGCCATGCTGGTCTTGCGCGACGGGGCGCACGACATGGCCTTCCTGTCGCTGACCGATCCGGAGTTTGACCTTTCCGATCGCGGGGTTGAGGGGCGCGAGGCCGCAGGGCCGGTGGATGTCTTCCTGACCACCGATCGCGGCGCCTACCGTGCCGGGGAAACCGTCTTTGCCACCGCACTGGCGCGCGACGCGCAGGCCGTGGCGATTGAGGGCCTGCCCCTGACCGCCGTATTCAAACGTCCTGACGGGGTGGAATATGCCCGGATCCAGGCCCCTGATGGCGGCAAGGGCGGCCATGTCTTTGCCCAGCCTATCGCCGGGTCCGCCCCGCGCGGGGTCTGGCGGATGGAGGTTTTCGCCGATCTTGAGGCCGATCCGCTGGCCAGCCAGACCTTCCTTGTCGAAGATTTCCTGCCCGAGCGCATCGATTATGACCTGACGCTGGCAGACGGGCCGCTGCGGTTGGGCGATCTGGCGCAGATCGATGTTGAGGCGAAATACCTCTTTGGTGCCCCCGGCGCCGATCTGGGGATCGAAGGCGAAATCCTGCTGCGCGATGCCAAGGAGCTGCCGAAGTTCCCCGGCTATGTCTTCGGCCGCCACGACGGCCCGGTCATCGCGCAGATGGAGGCGATCCCCGCAGGAACCCGCACCGATGCGGCGGGCAAGGCCAGCGTCAGCGCCATGATCCCCGCAGTGGAAGATCCCGGCCGCCCGCTTCAGGCGCGCTTCACCTTGCGGATTGCCGAGGGATCGGGTCGCCCGGTCGAGCGCCGGGTGGAACGGATCCTGACGCCCTCGGCGCCGATGATCGGGGTCAAACCGCTGTTCAAGGGCGAGGTCCCCGAAGGTGGTGAGGCGCGGTTCGAACTGATTGGCGTCAGCCCCGAGGAAACCCCCGCCCCCATGCAGGTCGCGTGGGAGCTGACGCGGATCGAGACGAATTATCAATGGTATAACTATTCCGGCAACTGGAACTGGGAACCTGTGACCACCCGCACCCGCGTGGCCGATGGCAAGGTTGATCTGGGGGGCAGCCCGGTGCAGATCGGGGCGCCGGTGAAATGGGGCCAGTATGAGCTGTCGGTGGCGCGCGTCGATGGCACGTCGGCTGAAACCTCGACCACCTTCTATGCCGGGTGGTATGCGCCCGCCGATACGACCGCGACACCCGACACGCTGGAACTTTCGCTCGACAAACCCGCCTACAAGCCGGGTGAAGTGGCCAAGCTGCGGCTGGTGCCGCGCGCGGCGGGCAAGGCGCTGGTCATGGTCATGTCGAACCGGCTGGTGTCGATGACCTCGGTCGATGTGGCCGAGGGCGAGAACCTGATCGACCTGCCCGTGACCGATGAATGGGGCGCGGGTGTCTATGTCACGGCCTCGGTCCTGCGGCCGATGGATGTGGCGGCGGGGCGCAACCCGGCGCGGTCGTTGGGCCTGACCCATGCGGCGATTGATCCGGGTGCGGCGAAACTGGATGTGGCGGTCGAAGCCCCGGCCGAGGCTGCACCGCGTGGCCCGGTCGATCTGGCGGTGCGCGTCAAGGGGCTGGCCGAGGGCGATACCGCCTTTGTCACCGTGGCGGCGGTGGATGTGGGGATCCTGAACCTGACCGGGTTCAAGGCACCCGATCCTGCGAGCCATTACTTCGGCCAGCGCAAGCTGGGTGTCGGCATCCGTGATGTGTACGGGCGCCTGATCGACGGGCTGAACGGGGCCGAGGGGCAGGTTCGGTCTGGCGGGGACGCCGGGGCGCAGGCCCGCCTGCAGGCCCCCCCGCCCACGGAAGAGCTGGTGGCTTATTTCACCGGCCCTGTCGCCGTGGGGCCGGATGGGCTGGCCAAGGTCAGCTTTGACCTGCCGTCCTTCAACGGCACGGTCAAGGTGATGGCCGTGGCTTGGTCGGGCCGTGCCGTCGGGCAGGCGCAGGCCGATGTTCTGGTGCGTGATCCCGTGGTCGTGACCGCCTCGGTCCCGCGCTTCATGGCGCCAGGCGATGAAAGCCGGATGCTGCTGGAAATCGTCCATGCCACCGGCCCTGCCGGGCGCATGAAGCTGGCGGTGCAGGCCGGGGGGCTGACGTTGGGCGACGTTCCGGCCGAGGTGGACCTTGGCGAAAAACAGAAACAGGTGATCCGCGTGCCGCTGCGTGCCGTGGCGGCGGGGGTGCAGACCGTTACCGTCACCCTGACCACGCCCGATGGCCGCGATCTGGTGAAGAAACTGGTCCTGCCGGTGCAGTCGAACGAACCCGAGGTCGCGCGCATTTCGCGCCTTGATCTGGAATCGGGGCAGACCTTCACCTTTGACACCAGCGTTTTCGCAGGGATGCAGCCCGGCACCGGCAAGGCCACGCTCGCCATTGGCCCGCTGGCGCGGCTGAATGTGCCGGGTGTCCTCGCGGCGCTGGACCGCTATCCCTATGGCTGCACCGAACAGATGACTTCGCGCGCGCTGCCGCTGGTTTATTTCGATCAGGTCGCGCAGGCGATGCAGCTGAGGGGGGCCGAGAATATCGGCCTTCGGATCGATCAGGCGGTGACAGAGATCCTGCAGAACCAGAATGGCGAAGGCGCCTTTGGCCTGTGGTCGGCGCCGGAATACAGTGGCGGGGATCTCTGGCTTGATGCCTATGTGACCGATTTCCTCAGTCGGGCGCGGGCGCAGGGCCATGCGGTGCCGGATCTGGCCTTCCGCAATGCCTTGGACAATCTCAGAAATCAGGTGAACTACTATGCCGATTTCGACAGCGGCGGGCAGGATCTGGCCTATGCGCTGCTGGTTCTGGCGCGCGAAGGCGCCGCTGCGGTGGGGGATCTGCGCTATTATGCGGATGTGAAGGGCGATGCCTTTGCCACGCCCCTGGCACAGGCGCAGCTGGGGGCGGCGCTGGCGTCCTACGGTGATCCGCTGCGCGCCGATGCCATGTTCCGCAAGGCCATGGCCGCGCTGGATGCGGCCCAACCCGAAACGGCCCAGGTCCTGCGCGCCGACTACGGCACCAATCTGCGTGATGCGGCGGGGTTGCTGACGCTCGCCGTCGAATCCGGATCGCAGGCCGTGGACCGCGAGGCGCTGGTGGCGCGGATCGCAACCGCTGGTGCTATGTCCACGCAGGAAAGCGTCTGGACGCTGCTGGCCTCGAACGCGCTGATTGACGGGGGGGCGGCCGATGTCACGCTGAATGGTGCGGCCCCGGAAGGCCCGCTGGTCCGCGCGCTGGCCGATGGCGACGCGCCGGTTGTGGTGGAAAACACGGGCGCCAAAACCGCGCTGACGGTGACCACCTATGGCGTGCCGTCCGATCCGGTGGCGGCGGGCGGCAATGGTTATGCCATCACCCGGCAGTATTACACGCTGGAAGGCGCCCCCGTGACGCCCGATCAGGTGAAGGTCGGCACCCGTCTGGTTGCCGTGCTGGAGGTGACACCCTTCGGCACCGGCGAGGCGCGGCTGATGGTCAGCGATCCGCTGCCCGCCGGGTTCGAGATCGACAACCCCAATCTGATCAGCGGCGGCAATGTGCAGGCGCTGGATGGGCTGGGGCTGCTGGCCGAAACCAGCCATACCGAATTCCGGCAGGATCGCTTTCTTGCCGCGCTGGATCGGTATGACAACGCGCCTTTCCGGCTGGGTTACATCGTGCGCGCAGTCTCGCCGGGGCAATTCACGCATCCTTCGGCCTCGGTCGAAGACATGTACCGCCCCGATTTCCGCGCCCAAAGCGGGACAGGCCAGATCACGATCACGGAATGATGCGCGCGCGCTATCCCCTGGCCTTGGCCGCTGCCCTTTGGGTGGCGGCCTTTGGCATGGATCGGGGGCGCGACTGGATTGCCGCAACTGATTTGCCGTCCCTGACGCTTGCCACCTCGACCGAGGTGGTGGATCGCGGCGGCATCCTGCTGCGCGCCTATACCGTAGCCGATGGGCGTTGGCGCATGGCCGTCACCCCCGATGCGGTGGACCCCCGTTATATCGCCATGCTGGTCGCCTATGAGGACAAGCGGTTCTGGCAGCATGGCGGGGTGGATCTGCGGGCGCTTGGCCGTGCCGTGGCGCAGGCGGTCTGGAATGGGCGGGTGGTTTCGGGCGGCTCGACCCTGACGATGCAGGTCGCCCGGCTGCTGGAGGAAAGCGGGACGGGCGCCGTTGCAGGCAAGCTTCGCCAGATGCGGGTGGCGCTGGCGTTGGAACAACGTCTGACCAAAGCGCAGATTTTGCAGCTTTATCTGCACCTTGCGCCCTTTGGCGGCAATCTGGAAGGCGTGCGCGCCGCAAGTCTTGCCTATTTCGGTAAGGAGCCACGCCGCCTGACCCCGGCCGAGGCGGCGCTGCTGGTGGCGATCCCCCAGTCGCCCGAGGGGCGGCGCCCCGACCGCCACCCCGGCCGTGCGGTTGCGGCGCGCGACCGGGTGTTGGAGCGCGCGCTACGCGACGGGCTGCTGACGGCCGAGGAAGCACGGGAAACACGGGGCGAACAGGTGCCACAAGCGCGACTGCCGGTGCCGATGCTCGCCCCCCATCTGGCCGACCGGGCGGTGCGTGCCGCCCCAAGCCGGCCGCGCCATGTGCTGACGCTGGATGCCGGGGTGCAGCGCGGGCTTGAGGGATTGGCGCGGCAGGCGGTGGCCGACCGGGGGGCGCAGATGCAGATCGCCATTCTGGTGGCCGATCACCAATCGGGCGAAATCCTCGCCTCGGTCGGATCGGCGGGGTTTGTCGCGGATCAGCGGCAGGGCTTTGTCGATATGACCATGGCGCTGCGATCGCCCGGATCGACGTTGAAGCCGCTGGTCTATGGTCTGGCCTTCGATGAGGGGCTGGCCCACCCCGAAACCCTGATCGACGACAAGCCCGTCAGTTTCGGCACCTATGCACCGCAGAACTTTGACAAGATCTATCGCGGCACGCTGCGGGTGCGGGATGCATTGCAGCAATCGCTGAACATTCCGGTGGTGCTTCTGACTGATGCGCTGGGTCCGGCCAAGGTGATTGCGGCGATGCGGCGGGCGGGTATGGCGCCCGCGCTGAAGGGGGATGAGCCGGGCCTTGCCATCAGCCTGGGGGGCGTGGGCGTGACGCTGACCGATATGGTGCAGCTTTACGCGGCCATCGCGCGGGGCGGCGTGGCACTGCCCCTGCGTTTTACCGGCGACGGGGCCGAGGGCCAGCGCCTGATGTCGGCTGTCGCGGCCTGGCAGGTGGCCGATATTCTTTCGGGCCTGCCGCCCCCGGCGGGGGCGCCGGAAAACCGGCTCGCCTACAAGACCGGCACCTCTTACGGCTATCGCGATGCCTGGGCGATCGGGTTTGACGGTCGCTATGTTGCCGGGGTCTGGATGGGGCGGGCCGATGGCACCCCGGTTCCGGGGGCTTTTGGTGGTGATCTGGCCGCGCCGATCCTGTTTCAGGTCATGGGCCGGGTCAGCCGCAGCCTGACGCCGCTGCCTCCACCGCCCCCTGCCACGCTTCTGGTGTCCAACGCGCAATTGCCGCAACCACTGCGCCGGTTCCGGTCGCGCGAGGCGGCGTTTCAGGTGGCGGCAGATGCCCCGGTGCTGACCTTCCCCCCTGACGGGGCCGAGGTCGAGCGGCTGGAGGGGCAGCTTCTGGTCAAGCTGCGTGGCGGCACGGCGCCCTTCACCTTGCTGGCCGATGGCGTGCCGGTGCAGACGGGCCTGCGTCAGCGTGAGACGGTCTTGCCCATGGCGGGGCTGGGGTTTGTCACGCTCAGCGTCGTCGATGCCGAGGGGCGGTCGAACCGTGTGCGCTTTTGGCTGCGCTAGCGCGGCGCTCCGCTCACGCCCCCGATTGACAAGACGGCCCGAGAGGCAGAAGCACGGGCGCGCGCAGGACAGGGGCAGAACATGACCGAGGCGGCACAGGGCCGGATGCTTCTTCTGATGGTCGGGATTGCGACCTTCTTTTTTATGGGCGGGTTGCAGGCCGTCTATGGCCCCGCCCTGCCGGTGCTCGCGCGGGAAATGCAGGTCAGCCTGGCCGAGGTTTCGGTGCTGTTCACTGTGCATTGGGTCGGCTCGGCCGGTGGGGTTGCCGCGATGTTCCTGCTGGGCAACCGCATGACGCCGCGCCGGTTGCTCTTGGCGCTGCTGACGGGGGCGGTGCTGCTGGGCGCGGGTCTGGGCTGGGGCGCGACGCTGGCCGGTGCCTTTATGGCGGGTCTGGGGCAGGGCTGCGCGGCGGTGGTCTTCAACCCGCGACTTCTGGCGGCCTTTGGTGCGCGCGGACCGGCCATGCTGAACCTGATCAATGCCGTCTTCGGCGCGGGGGCGATTTTGGCGCCGCTGGCCTTTGTTGCGGTGGGGGGCGCCTATGGGCTGGTCTTCCTCGCGCTGGCACTGGCCTTTGCGCTGACGCTGATCAGGGCGCGGGATGTCTGCCGGGTCGAAGTGCCCGTGGGCGGTGCGCCGCTGCGGCCGGATTTCACCATCCTGACGCTGGGCGCCTTCGGCATCGGGTTCGAGGCGAGCCTGATCGGCCTTGGCCCCGCGGCCCTGGTGCAGGCGGGTGCGACCGAGGTCCATGCGGCCGAACTGCTATCAGCCTTTTTCGTGACCTTCCTTATCGCGCGGGTGGTGATGACGCTGGTGGCCCATATGATCGGGTCTTTCGCGCAATATGTGCTGTCGGTCGCGGGGGTGGCGCTGACCATGGCGGGGGCGGTGGTGCTGCCGCCAGATTGGCTTTTTGTGCTGTCGGGCGCCTTTGCCGCGACGATCTTCCCGGCCTATTTCGTCGAAGGTGTGGCGCGCATGGGCAGTGGCCCGCGGGTGGCCCCGCTGATCATCGCCGGGGGGCTGGTGGGGGGCATCGGCATGCCCTTCGTGCTGGCCCGCGTGACCGAGGGGCTGGGCCCGCGCGGGTTCTTCCTGGTGCTGGCGGTCATGGCGACGGCGGTGGTAATCGGGGCGCTGGCGTCACGTGTTCTCAACCGCGAGGCCGAGGCCAGCCGGGCCTGACCCTCAAGCTGGGCGCAGCGGCACCCGGCCTTCCGGGGTCAGCACATGGATCTGGTCATCCTCCAGCACGATGGCGGTCAGCGGTCCGCCATAGGCGGCGGAGCTGTCGATATTGACGCGATTGCCGTAATGCTGCGCCTCGGGCAGGGCGGTATGGCCATGCACCACCAGAACCCCGTGATCGCGCGTGTCTGACAGAAAGGGTTCGCGGATCCAGACCAGATCGGTTTCCGTCTGATCAGCCAGCGCCACGCCCGGCCGGATGCCCGCATGGACAAAGACCCATGGCCCCATGGCCAGATGGGTGGGCCGCGCCGCCAGCCAGTCGCGCTGCGCCTGCGGCACGGCGGCCAGCGCATCGCGATGCACCGGCGCAATCGGGCGATCGCCCGGCGCGTGGATGCCGTAGGAGGCCAGCGTTGTTGCCCCGCCGAGGCGAGGGTGCAGCCAACTCAGCCCTTCGCGCAGGCCGGGTTCGGGCGCATGGGGATCGTCGAGAAAGCGCAGGAACATGCGGTCGTGGTTGCCTTTCAGCACCTCCCAATCCGCGCCGCGCGCCTGACCGGCCAACAGAAATTCGATCACGCCGCGGCTGTCGGGGCCGCGGTCCACCAGATCGCCCAGATGGATGATCGGGGCGGGGCCGTGCCGTTCCATATCTGCCGCAATCCGCGCATGGGCGCGTTCCAGCAGGGCCAGATGGCCGTGAATATCCCCGATGGCATAGGCGCGCATCTTCAAACCCCTGATCCTGCAAGCATCCGCCCCGCACCGGGCGCCAGAAAGCGCAAAGGCCGGGGTTGCCCCCGGCCTTTGCGAAACAGCGATGGATCAGGCCACTTCGAATTGCAGCGGCTTGACCTGGCTGAACATGCCCGTCGCCTCGAGCGTATCGACCACCTTGGGGTCAATCGCCTGATCGAGGTAGAGCAGCGCAATCGCATCCTGCCCCACGCCCGACCGGCCAAGGGTGAAGTTCGCGATGTTCACGCCGTTCTTGCCCATGGTCATGCCCAGCAGACCGATGATGCCCGGCACGTCCTCGTTGGTGGTATAGAGCATATGCGCCCCGACCTCGGCGTCGATGTTGATGCCCTTGATCTGGATGAAGCGCGGCTTGCCATCGGCAAAGCAGGTGCCCGCGACCGAGCGTTCACGCTTGTCCGTGACCATCGTCACCTTGATATAGGCATCAAACACGCCGGTCTTGTCCTGACGGGTGGTCGAGATCTGGATGCCCTTGTCCTTGGCGACGACCGGGGCCGAGACGAGGTTCACATCGGGGTTCTGCGCCTTCAACACACCCGCAATCACCGCCTGGTTCAGCGCGGGGGTGTTCATCTCTGCCACGCGGCCATCGTAAAGGATGTTGATGGCGCGGATCGGCTCATCCGTCATCTGGCCGATGAACGCGCCCAGATGGCCGGCAAGCTTGATCCACGGCCCCATGACGGCGGCCTGTTCGGCGGTGACATTGGGCATGTTCAGCGCGTTCGACACGGCGCCGGTCAGCAGATAGTCGGACATCTGTTCCGCCACCTGCAGGGCGACGTTTTCCTGCGCTTCTGTGGTCGAGGCACCAAGGTGGGGGGTGCAGACGACATTGGGGTGGCCGAACAGCGAGTTTTCGGTCGCGGGCTCCACCTCGAACACGTCCAGCGCGGCCCCGGCAACATGGCCGGAATTCAGCGCCTCAAGCAGCGCCGCCTCATCCACCAGACCGCCGCGGGCGCAGTTGATGATGCGCACGCCCTTGCGGGTCTTGGCGAGGTTTTCCTTCGACAGGATGTTGCGGGTCTTGTCGGTCAGCGGCACGTGCAGGGTGATGAAATCGGCGCGGGCCAACAGATCGTCGAGCTCGACCTTGGTCACGCCCAGCTGCTTGGCGCGTTCTTCCGACAGGAAGGGGTCATAGGCCACGACCTTCATCTTCAGGCCAACGGCGCGGTCGCAGACGATGCCGCCGATGTTCCCGGCCCCGATCACGCCCAGCGTCTTGTTGAACAACTCGACTCCCATGAACTTGGACTTTTCCCATTTGCCCGCATGGGTCGAGGCATTGGCCTCGGGGATCTGGCGGGCGATGGCGAACATCATGGCGATGGCATGTTCGGCCGTGGTGATCGAGTTGCCGAAAGGCGTGTTCATCACGATCACGCCCTTTTTCGAGGCGGCCGGGATATCCACATTGTCCACGCCGATCCCGGCGCGGCCCACCACCTTCAGGTTGGTGGCATTTTCCAGCAGCTTTTCGGTGACTTTGGTCGCCGAGCGGATGGCAAGGCCGTCATACTGACCGATGATTTCGGCCAGCTTTTCCTTGTCCTTGCCAAGCTTCGGCATGTAGTCGACCTCGACGCCACGGTCGCGGAAGATCTGGACGGCGGTTTCGGAAAGTTCGTCGGAAACGAGAACGCGGGGGGCCATTGCGGTGGTTCCTTGAAGATATGTCTGGAAAGCAGGGTGGGGGTTTTCCCCCACCCGTCAAATGCGTCAGGCGCGGTCAGGCAGCCTCAGGCCGCCTGGGCCAGCGTTGCGATTTCGGCGTTGAAGGCGTATTCGATCCACGGCATCAGCGCCGCGACATCGGTCTGTTCCACCGTGGCGCCACACCAGATGCGCAGGCCGGGCGGGGCGTCGCGATAGGCGCCGGCGTCAAGGGCCACGCCCTCTTTCTCCAGCCGCTTTGCAACGTTCTTGGCGAAGGTCGCCCCGTCGGTGATGCGCGGATCGGTGAACTTCAGGCAGACCGAGGTGCAAGAGGCCGTTGCCGGGTCCACTGCCAGATTGGCGATCCAGGGTTTGTCCGCGATGAAATCGGCGATGGCCTTGGCATTCGCCTCGCTCCGCGCGATCAGCCCCGGCAGACCGCCGATCGACTTGGCCCATTTCAGCGCCACCAGATAGTCTTCGACGCAAAGCATCGAGGGCGTGTTGATGGTTTCGCCGACGAAGATGCCTTCGATCAGCTTGCCCTTCGAGGTGAGGCGGAAAATCTTGGGCAGCGGCCAGGCGGGGGTATAGCTTTCCAGCCGTTCCACCGCGCGCGGCGACAGGATCAGCACGCCATGCGCGCCTTCCCCGCCCAGCACCTTCTGCCAGCTGAAGGTCGTCACGTCGAGCTTGTCCCAAGGCAGGTCCATGGCGAAGGCGGCGCTGGTGGCGTCGCAGATCGTCAGGCCCGCGCGGGTGGCCGGGATGGCATCGCCATTCGGCACGCGGCAGCCCGAGGTGGTGCCGTTCCAGGTGAAGACGACATCGCGGTCAAAATCGACGGTGGCGAAATCGACAATCTCGCCATAGGGGGCGATCTGGACCTTGGCGTCCAGCTTCAGCTGCTTCACCACATCGGTGACCCAGCCTTCGCCAAAGCTTTCCCAGGCCAGCATTTCCACCGGGCGCGCGCCCAGCAGGCTCCACAGCGCCATTTCGACGGCGCCGGTATCCGAGGCGGGCACGATCCCGATGCGGTAATCCGCAGGGACGCCCAGAATTTCACGGGTCAGGTCGATCGCCTCTTTCAGCTTCGATTTGCCGATGGCAGCACGGTGCGAGCGGCCGAACGGCGCATCAGCAAGCATGTCAACGGAGAAGCCGGGGATCTTGGCGCAGGGGCCAGACGAAAAGCGCGGGTTGGCCGGGCGCTGTGCCGGGGCGATCAAATCAGCCATGGTATCCTTCCAGATAAACGCCCCTCGGTGGGGAGGGGTTTCCCGCTGATCTGGATAGGGGGAATCAGACGCCGCGGCAAGCGGAAATGTCGTTTCCGATCGGAAACGGGTCGTATGGGGCAAAGTGCCCGCTCCGGCACCGGATCTGGCCCGCAAGCCCGTTGCAGGCAGGGCGGCTTTGGGGCAAGACAGCCGCATGTTTTCGCCCCGAAGCCCCCGTTTTGCAGCTTGGTTGCTGCCGATCCTGACCCTTGCCCTGCTGGCAATCGGGTTTGGTCATCGTGTGCCGGTGGCGGGGAATGCGGGACTTGCGGCCTATGTCGCGGCCTGGGGCGATGCGTCAGATCTTTGCGCCAAGGGCATGGACGGTCAGGCGCGGGGCGATGAATGCCCGGTCTGCCATCTGACCGCCGGGGCTGCGCTGCCCACCCCCGTCGCGGTGGTGCGCTTCGATCCGCGCCCTCTGGTGCTGCGCCTCGTGTCGGCGCCCGCCCGTCTGCCGGTTCCGGCGCATATCACCCGACACGGCGCCCGCGCGCCACCCCTCGTCTGATCCTTTGCTGTCTGCGCAGCGGCCATCCGGCTGCCTGCCCTCGCTTTTTTTGACCAAGGATCAATGTCATGCGTCTTCTTCCAGGCCTGATGGCCGCCCTTCTGATCTCGACCACCGCCCATGCCCATAGCGTTCGCCAGGGCGCGCTGGAAATCATCCATCCGCATATCCCCGTGCCCTCTGCCAGCGCCAAGACGGCTGCGGGCTATATGGGCATCTCGAATGATGGCCCCGAGGCGGATCGCCTGATCGCCATCGAAACCCCCATCGCCAAAAGCGCAAAACTCCACGGCACCGAAACCGGCGATGACGGTATCGCGCGGATGACTGCGCTGGAGGGGGTCGAAGTTCCCGCCGGTGATACCATCGTTCTTGAACCCGGTGAGATGCACATCATGCTGATGGGCCTGACCGCGACACTGCATGAAGGCGACATGATCCCCGCAACCCTGGTCTTTGAAAAGGCCGGGCGGGTTCCGTTCGAATTCATGGTCGATCCGGCCGATGGGATGGACCATTCCACCATGCATCACGGGCATATGGCACCGGCCAACTGACCCGCCGCCCCCGGCAGCCCAGCCTGCCGGGGGCCGGTCGTGACGCAGCGTTGGCGATGACAGCCTTGCCCGGCTTTGCCAATCTGGCCCAAGCCACGACAGGAGCGTCCCATGACCTATCCCCATCTCATGTCCCCGATCACGCTCGGGGCGGTCACGCTGAAGAACCGCGTGATGATGGGGTCGATGCATACGGGGCTTGAAGAAACCGGCGACTGGGACCGCGTGGCCGAATTCTATGCCACCCGCGCGCGGGGCGGTGTGGGTCTGATGGTCACGGGCGGCATGGCCCCCAATGCCGAAGGCGGCGTCTTTCCGGGCGCCGCCGGTCTTTACACCGCGCAGGATATTCTGAACCACCGCCGCGTGACCGACCGGGTCCATGCTGCGGGCGGGCGCATCGCGATGCAGATCCTGCATGCCGGTCGCTATGCCTATGGCAAGGACTGCGTCTCCGCCTCGGCGGTGAAATCGCCCATTTCGCCCTTTGTCCCGCGCGCGCTGGATGAGGCGGGGATCGAAAAGCAGATCGCCGACATCGTCACCGCTGCAACCCGCGCCATCGAGGCGGGCTATGACGGGGTCGAGGTCATGGGGTCAGAGGGCTATTTCCTCAATCAGTTTCTGGTGCGTCACACCAACCGGCGCGAAGATCGCTGGGGCGGCAGTTATGAAAACCGCATGCGCCTGCCGCTTGAGGTGGTGCGCCGGGTCCGCGCCGCCATTGGCGAGGCGCTGCTGATCTACCGCATCTCGCTGATCGATCTGATCCCCGATGGCTCTACCTGGGATGAGGTCGTGCAGCTGGCCAGGGGGATCGAGGCGGCCGGGGCCTCGGTCCTGAATACCGGGATCGGCTGGCATGAGGCGCGGGTGCCGACAATTGCGACCTCGGTCCCACGGGCGGCCTTTGCCCATCTGACCGCACGGCTGCGTCCCGAGGTAGGGATCCCGGTCATTACCTCGAACCGGATCAATACGCCGGAGCTGGCGGAAAGCCTGCTGGCGACAGGGCAGGCCGATATGGTGTCGATGGCGCGACCCTTCCTTGCGGACCCCGATTTCGTGGCCAAGGCGGCGGCCGGTCAGGCGGCGCTGATTGCACCCTGCATCGCCTGCAATCAGGCCTGCCTCGATCATACGTTTTCCGGCAAGCTGACCTCGTGCCTTGTGAACCCGCGCGCCTGCCATGAAACCGAACTGTCGCTGACACCCGCCACTGCCCCGCGTCGGATTGCGGTGGTGGGGGCAGGGCCTGCGGGCCTGTCGGCGGCGCTGACTGCCGCTGCGCGGGGGCATGATGTGCATCTGTTCGATCGCGCCGCGCAGGTCGGCGGGCAGCTGCATCTGGCCGCCAGCGTGCCGGGCAAAGAGGAATTCGCGGGCCTGATCCGCTGGTTCGAGGCGAGCCTTGCCGCCAGCACCATCACGGCCCATCTGGGGGCCGAGGTGACCCCCGACCGACTGACCGGCTTTGACGAGGTGGTGCTGGCCACCGGCATCCAGCCCCGCGCGGCGGGAATTCCCGGCGAGACTGCGCCCAAGGTGCTGGGTTACCGCGCGGTGTTGCGCGGCGCCCCCGTGGGCGCGCGGGTCGCCGTGATCGGGGCCGGGGGCATCGGGTTCGACGTGGCCGAGTTTCTGGTGCAGCATGGCCCCAGCGCGACGCTGAACGCGGGCCTCTGGCGGCGGGAATGGGGCGTGGGGGACCCGGCCGCGCAGCCCGGCGGCCTTGCCCCCGAAGGTCCGCAACCCGAACCTGCGGCCCGCGAAGTCTGGCTTTTGCAGCGCAAACCGGAAAAGCCCGGCCGCAAGCTGGGCAAGACGACCGGCTGGATCCATCGCGCCGCGCTGCAGATGAAGGGCGTGCGGATGATGGGCGGGGTCCAATATGACGGCATCACGTCCGAGGGGCTGGCCATAACGGTGCAGGGTCAGGCGCAGGTGCTGCCGGTGGACAGTGTGGTGATCTGTGCGGGGCAGGAACCCGACCGCAGCCTGCTGCCCGGTTTGCAGGCGCTGGGGATCACCCCGCATGTGATTGGCGGGGCCGATGTCGCGGCAGAGCTGGACGCGAAACGCGCGATCGATCAGGGCACGCGGCTGGCCGCGCGTCTTTGATCAGAGGCCCAGAAGACCGGGCAAATCGGCCATGCGGGCAAAGGGTTCGGCCCCTTCGGCCAAAAGTGCGGCGGTGGCGCCAGTAGGGGCATAGCCCATGCAGCGCATCCCCGCGGCGCGCGCCGCCCGCGCGCCCGTGGCGCTGTCTTCGATCACCACGCAGCGCGCCGGATCGGCGCCAAGGGCGCGCGCGGCATGCAGGTAAAGGTCTGGCGCGGGCTTCAGCATCTTCAGATCGACGCCGGAAAAGAGGCGACCTTGCAGGCGGCGGGCCAGATCGGGGTGCTGGCCGATGGTGATCTCCATCTTCCGGCCGGTGCCGTTCGACCCGATGGCATAGGGCACACCGGCGGCATCCAGCGCCTCGAACACGCCCAAGACCCCGGGGATCAGCGGTGCGCCCTCGGCCAGACGTGCATAAAGCCGGTCGTAGAAATAGGGCACCCAGTCATTGGGAATATCCCCGCCCAGCTCGCGCGCGATCTTGCCGACCCGTTCGATGGTGCCGCCCAGAAACAGCCGCTCCATTTCCGCATGGCTCAGCGTCAGGCCGCGTTGCGACAGATCCTCGGCCAGCAGGTCGAAGGTCGGCGGTTCGCTGTCGATGACCACGCCGTCACAATCGAACAAGACCGCTGCTGGTATCATGGTGCCCTCAGAAGAGTGATGAAGGTATCGCCATACTTGCGTTGGTCGATCTCTTCAAACCCTTCCGGCACGATCGGGGGCGTGTTTTCTTCCCAGACGATCAGCGCGCCGGGCTGAAGCCAGCCCCCCGCGACACAAGAGGCCAGCGCCCTTTCGCCCAGACCCATGCCATAGGGTGGGTCCATGAACACAAGGTCATAGCCCGCGCCGCGGTTCGGACCCATGGTCGTGGCATCGCGCCGCCAGACATCGGTGGTGCCCATGGCGCGCATCAGCTCGATATTGCGGCGCAGCAGCGCGCGCGCGGTGGCGCCATCATCGACAAAGGCCACCCGCGCCGCGCCGCGCGACAGCGCCTCAAGCCCCAGAGCGCCAGTGCCGGCGAAAAGATCCAGCACCCGCGCCCCGCGCAGCGGATCGCCCGACTGGGCGACCCGACCATTGATGAGCAGGTTGAAGATCGATTCGCGGACACGGTCGGTGGTGGGGCGCAGATGCGCCTTGGCATCGCCCTCACCCACATCGGCCAGTTTCAGGCCGCGTGCCGATCCGCCGATGATCCTCATGCCTTGAGCAGCGCCTTGAGGTCGGCCGCTGCGGCCACGGCCTCGGGGCTGGGGCTTTTGCCCATTTCGATCAGACGCTTGCCGACCATATAGGCGCGCGGGTCGTTCATGGCATCGACGGCCAGCAGCCGGTCGCCCTGATAATACCAGAAGCTGATGGCGTCGCCCTCGCCCTTGCGGGTGGTGATGCTGTCATAGCCGGTGTTCAGACCCGCGATCTGCAGTTTGCAGTCATACTGATCGGACCAGAACCAGGGCTTGGCCTCATAGCTCGTGTCCTTGGCCAGCATGTTTTCGGCCACGATTTCCGACTGGTCGATGGCATTGCCCACCGACTCCAGCCGCAGGCGCCCGCCTTTGTGCGGGAACGAGGCGCAATCCCCCGCCGCCCAGATATGCGGCACCGAGGTGCGGCCCTGTTCATCGGTGCGGATGCCGTTTTCCAGCACGCAGCCCGCAAGTTCTGCCAGTTCGGTCGCGGGCAGGATGCCCACGCCCGCGATGACGAAATCGGCGCGCAGCTCCTCGCCATTGGTCAGGCGGGCGGCGGTGACATGGCCTTCGCCGACCAGACGGTCAAGGCCCACGCCTTCCGCGATCCGCACGCCATGCGCGCCATGCAGTTCGCGGAAATAAGCCGAGGTTTCGGGCGCGGCCACGCGTTGCAGGATGCGCGGCGCCATTTCCACCACGGTGACCGTCAGGCCCAGCTTGGCCGCCACGGCCGCAGCCTCCAGCCCGATATAACCGCCGCCGATGATCACGACATGGCGGCCCGGTTTGAATTCGTCGCGCATGGCATCGACATCGGCCAGCGTCCGTACGGTATAGACCCCGTCCAGATCGCCGCCCACGGCGGCGGGCAGGCGGCGCGGGATCGACCCGGTGGTCAGCGCCAGTTCGTCATAGGCAAGGGTTTCGCCCCCCACGGTCAGGGTGCGCGCGGCCGGATCGATGGCCGTCACCTTTTCACCCAGCTTCAGGGTGATGTCCTTTTCGGCGTAGAATTCGGCGGGGCGCAGGAAAAGGCGCTCCAGCTCCATCTCGCCCAGCAGATAGGCCTTCGACAGCGGCGGGCGCTGGTAGGGGGGGTGCGGCTCTTCCCCGATCAGGGTGATTTGCCCGTCAAACCCATCGGACCGCAGCTTGGCCACCAGAGCCGAGCCCGCCTGACCTGCCCCAACCACAACGAAATGCGCCATATCCCTCTCCCTTTCGGCGGAAATCGGCCCCGCCTCTGGCCCTGTTCCCTGCCGGACCCTATATCTGGCATCATCGGAAACGCAACGCGACGAGGACTTAAACATGACGATTTCTGAGGGACAGACCCTGCCGGACGCCAACCTGCTGCGGATGGGGGACAACGGTCCCGAGGCCGTGTCGCTGGGCGAACGTCTGAAAGGCCGCAAAGTGGTGATCTTTGGCCTCCCGGGCGCCTATACCGGCGTTTGCACCACCGCCCATGTGCCGAGCTTTATCCGCACCAAAGACAAGCTGGCCGCCAAGGGCGTGGACGAAATCATCTGCGTGTCGGTGAACGACCCCTTCGTGATGAAGGCTTGGGGTGAGTCCACCGGCGCCACCGAGGCAGGCATCACCATGCTGGGCGATGCCGAGGCGACCTTCACCAAGGCCATCGGCCTTGATTTCACCGCCCCGCCCGCTGGCCTGATCAACCGCTCCAAGCGCTATGCCCTGCTGGCCGAGGACGGCGTGGTCAAGGTGCTGCAGGTCGAGGACAGCCCCGGCCAATGCACCATCTCGGGCGGCGAGGCGCTGCTGGACGCGATCTAATTCGAAAGGGGGCCGGGCGACCGGCCCCTTTTTCCATTACCCCTTGCCGTGCCGCACCTGGCACAGGCAGGCCACGGGGGCGGAATGGTCGGTTTCGACCGTGGCGCTTCCGGCAAAGCGGTCCATCGCCTGGGCAAGCTTCACATCCAGCGCCGACAGCCCGTGGCAGTCATGCGTCGTCAGCGTGACATCGACCACGTTGTAGACATTGCGCCATTCCGGGTGGTGGTTCAATTTCTCCGCCATCAGTGCGGCGCGGGACATGAAGGCCCAAGCCTCAGAAAAGCTTCGAAATTTCCAGATCTTTCGCAGGGCATCGCGCCCCTCTTCACCGCGCCAGCCGGTGTCGCCAAGGGCGGGCAGAGCGGATTGGCGTTCGTCGTCGGTCAAAAGCGGGGTCATGGTTTCACCAGTGCATCATCAGCCGCACGGGCGCGCAGCGCGGCAGGGCGGTTTTCGATCCGCGCCCAGTATTCGGTCAACGCGGGGTCAGGCGGCAGGGTTCCAAAGCGCAGGCCCCAGCCGATTTGCGACCCCAGATAGACATCCACGGCGCTGAACGCGTCGCCCGCGAAATAAGGTGCCTCGGCCAGACGATGCACCAAGGTCGCCACCACCTGATCCAGACTACCGTAGCCCACCATGCCCTTGCGTTCGGGCGGCACAGTGACGCCGAGGCTCTGGTTCACCACCGCCTGTTCCAGCGGCCCGGCGCCAAAGAACATCCAGCGGTAAAAGGCCGCGCGATCGGCGGGCATCAGCCCGGCCTCGGGCAGGGCATCGGCCAGATAGGTGCAGATCGCGGCACATTCCGTCACCACATGGTCGCCATGGCGCAGGGTGGGCACCTTGCCCATCGGGTTCAGCGCCAGATAGTCGGGCGCCTTCATCGTGGTGCCATAGTCCAGCACCACCGTGTCGTAGGGCTTGCCGGTTTCCTCCAGCATCCAGCGCGCGATCCGTCCGCGCGACATGGGGTGGGTATAAAGTGTCAAAGCAGCGGTCATGCGGCACCTCCGTTGTGGCTATGCTGCCACGCGGCGGGGGATTTGTCAGTCCTGTTCCGGCCCGGTCTGCAGCGGCCCGCGCCGGAAGGGGCCATAGGCGGTCAGCACCTCGATATCCGCCTCGACCGCGGCGCGTTCCCGATCCAGGTAATCCGCCACGGCCCGGGCAAAGCCCGGATCGGCGATCCAGTGCAGGGAATGGGTTTCCACCGGCAGATAGCCACGAGCAAGCTTGTGTTCCCCCTGCGCCCCGGCCTCGACCCGTGACAGCCCATGGGCGATGGCCCAATCAATGGCGCGGTGATAGCACAGTTCGAAATGCAGGCAGGGATAATCGGCCACGCAGCCCCAGTAACGCCCGTAAAGGCAATCGCGCCCGATGAAGTTCAGCGCCCCGGCCACGGGCCGCGCCCCGTCAAAGGCCATGACCAGCAGAACGTCATTACGCATCTTGTCTTGCAGGAGGTCAAAGAAGGCGCGGGTCAGATAGGGGCGCCCCCATTTGCGGCTGCCGGTATCCTGATAGAAGGCCCAGAAGGCCTGCCAATGCGCGGGGGTCAGACTGTCTCCGGTGAGAAATTCGATCCGCAACCCATGGCCGTTGGCGGTGGCGCGTTCCTTCCGCAAGGCCTTGCGCTTGCGCGAGGCGAGCGTGTCCAGAAAGGCGTCGTAATCCGCGAAACCCTGGTTCTGCCAGTGAAACTGCTGACTGCGCCGGGGCATCAGATCCAGCGCCCCGGCGGCCGCGGCCTCATCTTCGCTGCAAAAGGTGATGTGAAGCGAAGAAAGCTTGTTCTGTCGCGCGATATCGGTGGCGGTCTGGATCAGCGCGGCGCGGCCCGTGTCCTCGATGCCCGGCAGGGTCAGCAGGCGGCGGCCGGTGACGGGTGTGAAGGGCACCGCGATCTGCAGCTTGGGGTAATAGCGTCCGCCCGCGCGCGTATAGGCCTCGGCCCAGCCGTGATCAAAGATATATTCCCCCTGGCTGTGGGTCTTGAGGTAAAGTGGCGCCGCCGCGACCAACTGGTCGCCCCGGTGGATCAGTAGGGGGTGCGGCTCCCACCCGGTGCCGGGCCCGACCGAGCCTGACTGCTCCAGCGCCAGCAGGAAGCGGTGGGTGGTGAAGGGGTCAAGGGGGCGGCCGGTCGCGGCCTCGGGGCAGGCCAGCGCATCCCAGTCGGCGGGGGGGATGGCGGCAATTCCATCGGCAAGCGTGGCGGTCAGTTCGGTCATCCCGGCCTCGGTCTTCCAGCGTCTTCGGACAGCCAGAACATGTCTTGCGCCCAGCCAAGGTCAATGGCCGGGGCGCAGTCCGCCGTCACTTCGCTGCGGCGTAGTCTTCAAAGGTGATGTTCTGGGCGATCTGGCGGGCCTTGGCCTCGGCCTCGGGCGAGGTGATCGTCCAGCAGAGGATCGCCGCCCCCGCAGCCTTCAGCGCGGCCACCCGGTCGCGCGTCAGATCGGCGGCTTCGTGGCTGATGAAGCTGGCCCCGACACGGTCATAATCGGGGATCTCGCGCAGCCTGTCACATAGCGCGGGGGGCAGGGGCGCGTAGCCTTCGTAATCATAGGCGCCGGTGGTGATGCCGCGCGGCAGATCGGGGCAAAGCCGGGCCATTTCAGCCACGCTGTCGGGGTTGAAGGACATTACCGCCACCGCCCCGTCATAACCCGCCAGCACCCGTGCCGTCGCCTCTTCCAGCGGGCCGATGCGGCCGCCGGGGGTGAGGGTCTGGTCCTTCAGCTCGATCAGCAGCGGCACCTTGCCGCCAACCATCGCCAGCACCTCGGCCAGGGTCGGGATGCCGTCCTCGGCATCGGTCAGGCGGATCTGCGACAGGGCGGCGGCACTGCGGTCGCGCAGCCAGCCGGTTTCGGCGGTCAGTCGATCCAGCCGTTCGTCGTGAAACACCATGGGCACGCCATCGGCCGACAATTGCAGGTCGATCTCGATGGCATAGCCCGCCGCCACGGCCGCACGCACGGCGGCCGGGCTGTTTTCGGGCCTGCCCGCCGCCCGGTCGTGCAGGGCGCGATGGGCGATCGGCAGCGACAGAAGGGCGGGGGGCAGGGGCGCGCGCATCAGGCCAGCTCGAAGATGGCTTCGATTTCAACCGCGACGCCGAAGGGCAGCGAGGCCGCCGAAACCGCCGAACGCGCATGACGCCCGGCATCGCCAAGCGCTGCCACCATGAAGTCCGAGGCGCCGTTGATCACCTTGGGCTGATCCACGAAATCGGCAGTGGAGTTCACAAAGCCCACCAGCTTGACCACGCGCTTCAGGCGCGACAGATCGCCGTCGCAGGCCTTTTTCAGCTGTGCCAGCAGCGAGATGGCGCAGCGTTTCGCCGCCTCGGCGCCCTCTTCGACCGAGAGGTCGGCGCCCAGCTTGCCCTTGATCAGGCCAGCCTCGTTCTGGCTGATCTGACCCGAGACATGGACCAGATTGCCGGCCACCACATAGGGCACGTAATTCGCCGCTGGGGCGGGGGCGTCCGGCAGGGTGACGCCAAGTTCTGCAAGACGGGCTTCGATCGACATGGGGGCCTCCTGAGATTGTCGGGGCGGAGGCTAGCGGCAAGCCGAAGGGGCGGCAAGACCGCCCCCGACCCAGTTTGCACCGCGAACGTCAGCTTTCGCGGAACGCCTTCGAGAAGTAATCCGCGAAGGGCTTGAGCAGATATTGCAGCGGCGATCGGTCGCCGGTCTTGATGAAGGCCTCGACCGGCATGCCCGGCAGCAGCGTCAGCCCGGTCAGCTTGTCCATCTCGCCGGGTTCGGGGATGATTTCGACCCGGTAATAGGACATCTGGCTACGCTGATCGACCAGCGCATCGGCCGAAACGACCGCCACGCGCCCCAGCAGTTCCGAGGTGGTGCGCGATGAAAAGGCCGCGAAATGCAGCTTGGCCTCTTGCCCGGCAAAGACCTCGTCGATGTGCAGCGGGTCGACTCGCGCGGCAATCACCAGCGGCCGGTCCTGCGGTACCAGATACATCAGCTGATCGGCCGGTCGCACCACCGACCGGGGCGTCGTGACCTGCAGGGCCAGAACGATGCCCGCCACCGGCGCGCGGATTTCCAGCCGGGCGATCTTTTCCTGCAACGCGCGGCGGCGTTCGGCCAGTTCAAGCTCTTGGCTGCCGATGTCGCGCAGCTGGGTATTTGCCTCTTCCCGGCGCGAGGCGCCAAGGCGCAGCACCTCAAGGTCGGTTTCGGCCCGGTTTTCTTGCGCTTCTGCCTTTGACGCGTCGATTTCACCCACCTGGCCCAGCAGGCGCGCGGCTTCGCGTTGCAGCGCCAGCACACGCGACGCCTGCGCCAGCCCCTTGTCCAGCAGCGCCTGCTGGTCGGCCAGTTCCTTGTTGATCAGATCCAGCTGTTCGCTCAGCGAATCGCGCTGTGCATCCAGCCCGGTGATGCGGCTGCCGATCTGGGCCCGACGTTCGGCCAGCTGGGCGGTCTGACGCGACAGGGTTTCCAGCCGCGCGTTGAACAGATGCACCTGGCCCTGCACCAGCTCTGCCACCTCGGGGCGGGCTTTGGTGGCCGCAATCAGATCGGCCGGGAAGGTGACCTCGGTCTTGTCGTCCCGCTCGGCGCTGAGTCGCGCGCGGCGGGCGCGGATCTCGAACAGCTGCCCTTCGACGATGGCCAGTTCCGATAACAGCGTCGATCCGTCCAGCTTGATCAGAAGATCCCCCGCCTTGACGGTATCCCCCTCTTGCACGGCGATGGTTTCGACCACGCCGCCATCAGGGTGTTGCACGACCTGGCGCTGGCTTTCGACCTCGATCTGGCCCGAGGCGACTACCGCGCCTGCGATGTTGGTCGCCACACTCCAGAGGCCGAAGCCACCAAACAGGATGCCCAGCGTGACAAAGCCGAGGGTCACGTGCCGGCGGGCCGACCAGCTGGGTGTGCCGGACGCAGCCATCGGAAGGGGAAGTGCCGGGGCGGAAGGCTTTGGCGCTGCCGGGGCGGGGGGAAGCGGGGCAGCCTGCGCCACCGGCGCTGTGGTGCTGCTTTCGGTCTTGGGGGGAAGTTCGGTCATCATGGGCTCCGGTGGCGGAAGGGGAGGGTCAGGCTCTGCAGGCGTTGCCGCCTGTCAGGTCACGCCCCCGGGGCCGGCACTCTTGACGATTTCGGTATGGTTCTTGACCATGTCACGCAGGACCTGATCGCGCGGCCCGAAGGCCCGGCGGGTGCCGTCTTCCATCACCATCAGCAGGTCGCATTCCTGGATCGCCGCGGGGCGGTGGGCCATGATCAGAATGGCGCAGCCTGCTGCCTTCATCGCGCGGATCGCGTCATTCAGGGCAAGCGAGCCTTCATTGTCGAGGTTCGAGTTCGGTTCATCCAGCACCATGATGACCGGGTCGCCATACATGGCGCGGGCCAGCCCGATGCGCTGGATCTGTCCGCCCGACAGCCGCCCGCCCAGGGCGGAAACGCGGGTGTCATAGCCTTCGGGCAGGCGGACGATCATGTCGTGGGCGGCGGCGCGCTTGGCGGCCTCGACCACTTTCAGCCCGTCGGGGCTGCCCTGCAGGCGGGCGATGTTTTCAGCGATGGTGCCTTCGAACAACGTGACGCGCTGGGGCAGGTAGCCCACATAGCTGCCCAAGACATCGGGGTCATATTGGTCAAGTGCCGCCCCGTCGAGCCGCACCTTTCCCCCGGCCGGGCGCCAGCCGCCGATCAGGGCGCGCGCCAGCGTCGATTTGCCCGATCCCGAAGGCCCGATCACGCCAAGCGCCTGCCCCGGTTCCAGCCTGAAGCTGATCATCCGCAGCGTGGCATAGCTTTCGCCCGGCGGCACGACGGTCAGGTTCTGCACATCCAGCACGGCGCGCGGGCGCGGCAGCTGGGTGCGCGGCGGTTCGACCGGCACGCGGGTGAACAGCTCGGCCAGCCGGGTCCAGCCTTCTTGCGCGCGCTGCACCAGCGCCCATTGACCCACCGCCATTTCGATGGGTTGCAGCGCCCGGCCCATCAGGATCGACCCGGCGATCATCGCCCCCGGCGACAGTTCCTGCCGCAGCACCAGCCAAGCGGCAAGGCCCAGCATGGCCGATTGCAGGAATTGGCGGAAGGTCTTGGTCAGGGTCGAGAAGCTGCCACCCAGGTCGGCGGCCTCGATGCTCGAGGTCAAGGCGACGCTGCGGGCACGTTGCCAGCGATCAAAGCCTGCCTGCTGCATGCCCAGGGCCTGCACCACCTCGGCCTCGGCCTTGAGGTTGTCGGACATGCGTTCAGCCACGATGGTGGCGTTGTTGGCGCGATTGAGCGGCATCTTGGTCAGGCGCTGGTTCAGCACCGTGACCACGATCAGCACGGCCCCCCCGGCGATCGACAGCCATCCCATCATCGGGTGGAAAATGAAGATCGCGCCCAGAAACAGCGGCGTCCACGGGATGTCGAACACCGCCAGCAGCACGGGCGAGGACAGCAGCCGCTGCACCGCTTCCAGATCACGCTGGGCGGCGGTGGCGGCCGGATCCGACGGGGCGACCTGCGCGCGTTTCAGCGCGGCTTCGAACACGCGCCGGTCCAGGCGGGCCTGAAAGGCGGCGCCGACCCGCGCCATGACGCGACCGCGGACGTGGTCGAGCACCCCCATTACGAAGAACAGAAAGATGACCAGCGCAGACAGCGCAAACAGCGTGGGTTCCGACCGGCTGCCCAGCACGCGGTCATAGACCTGCAGCATGTAAAGCGGCCCGGTCAGCAGCAGCACGTTCACCACGATGCTGAACAGGAAGACCGCTAGAAACAGGCCATTCGATTCGCGTCGTGCGGCTCGAAGCTCTGCCAGACCCGGTGCAATGTTGAAACCGATATCGTTCCGGCTCATGTCAGGGCGTTCCTTCCAAACCAAGGCACAACTGCAATTTCCCTCGCTTCTAACGTTTCCGTCGCTGCAATGCCACTCTCGCGAATTGTCTTGGCGGAGCGAAAGCCTTATGCCTTGCACTCCGGGCACAGACCCGATGGATACCCCCGCAAAAGACTTAGGGCAGGCTTGGCATGATGCGTCGGACATTGATTTCGGAACTTTTGCAGAACCTTGGCAAGCCTGTGGCCGTTGCCATGGTGGCCGCCTCGGGGCTTGCGGCCTGCGGCACGGCGGTGGCGGATCAGGGAATCAACGATCCCTATGAACAGACCAACCGCGCGATGCATTCGGTGAACGTCGGGCTGGACCGCGCGCTGGTGAAGCCGACCTCCAAGGTCTACGGCACCATCGTGCCGCAGCCGGTAAAGACCGGGGTGGCCAATTTCGCCTCGAACCTGTCGCTGCCGGGCGATGTGGTGAACAGCGCCCTGCAAGGCAATGGCGAGGCTTCGGTCCGCAACACCTTCCGCTTCCTGATCAATTCGACGCTGGGGGTGGGCGGCCTGTTCGATCCGGCCAAGGATTTTGGGCTGGCGCAAAAGAAGACCGACTTCGGCGAGACGCTCTATGTCTGGGGCGTGGGCGAAGGCCCCTATCTGGAATTCCCCGGCCTTGGCCCCTCGACCGTGCGGGATGCCGTCGGCACCGCGGTCGATTTCGCGGCGAATCCGGTCAGCATCGTGCTGCCCAAACCCGAAAGCTATTACGCCACGGCCTCGAAGGTCGGATCAAAGCTTGGTGATCGGGACCGCTATTCCGAAACCATCGACTCTGTCCTATATGACAGCGCGGACAGCTATGCCCAGACGCGCCTGCTCTATCTGCAGAACCGGCGGTTCGAGCTTGGCCAGCCCGCCTCGTCCGACGGCGATGACTTCATTGATCCCTATCAGGAGTGATGGTTCCATGATCCAGATCACCCGCCGCGCCTTTGGCGCGACCCTTGCCGCCGGCGCTGCGGTTGCCGTTCTGCCCCGCCCGGCACAGGCGCTCGATCTGGCTTCGGCCAAGGCGCTGATCGACCGTGCCATCGCCGAGGTGAACACCGTCATCAACTCGGGCAAGGCCGAGCAGGCGATGTACAAGGACTTCGAGGCGATCTTCGCCAAATATGCCGATGTGAACGCCATCGCGCGTTCGGCGCTTGGGCCCGCGTCGCGGTCGGCTTCGGCCGCCGAGATGAAGGCCTTCACCCGCGCCTATCAGGGCTATATCGGCCGCAAATACGGCCGCCGCTTCCGCGAATTCATCGGCGGGCGGATCGAGGTTGTCGATGCCAAGCCGCTGAAAAGCTATTTCGAGGTGATTTCGGTCGCGCATCTGCAGGGCGAGGCGCCCTTTGACCTGCGCTGGCATGTGTCGAACAAGTCCGGCAAGGATCTGTTCTTCAACATCATCATCGAAGGCGTGAACATGCTGGCCTCTGAACGCGAAGAGGTTGGGGCCATGCTCAAGCAGAACAAGGGTGACATCAATGCCCTGATCGCGGCGCTGAACGCCGCTTGATCCCGGACAGGAAAAGGGCGGCCCGCGGGCCGCCCTTTTCCTGTCAGCCGATGGTGCGGCGCAGAAGATCCATCCAGTTGCCCCAGCACAACCGCTCGATCAGCGCGGGGCCATAGCCTGCCTGCTGCATGGCGGTGATCAGCCGCGGCAAGTCGGACGCGCCCTGCAGCCAGTCGGCGGTCATGGTGCCGTCGAAATCCGACCCCAGCGCCACGCCGCCTTCGCCCAGCCGGTCCATCAGGTGATCCAGATGGCGGATCATCCGCTCTGCGCCCATCGCGGGGTTCTTCACCCCGTCTTCGCGCAGGAAGGCCACCCCGAAGTTCAGCCCCACCAGCCCGCCGGTTTCGGCCATGGCGTCGAGCTGCCGGTCGGTAAGGTTGCGCGTCGCCGGGCAGAGCGCATGGGCCGCTGCATGGGTTGAAACCAGCGGCTTGGTGCTGATCCGCGCGACATCCCAGAACCCGGCTTCGTTCAGATGGGCCAGATCGACCAGTATACCCAGCCGGTCGCAGGCCTGCACCAGCCGCATCCCGGCCTCGGTCAGGCCCGGCCCGGTATCGGGCGAAGCGGGAAAGTTGAACGGCACGCCATGGCCAAAGATGTTCTCACGGCTCCAGACCGGGCCGAGGCTGCGCAGCCCGGCTGCATGAAGGACGTGCAGTTCATCCAGCCCCGCGCCAATGCCCTCGCATCCCTCCAGATGCAGGATCGCGGCAATCGCCCCCGCGCTGCGAGCGGCTTCGATTTCGGCCACGCTGCGGCAAAGACGGATCGCATCGGGCCGCGCCGCCGACATGCGGATCAGGATTGCCGCCTGTTCGAGCGTGACGCGATGGGCCTTGTCCAGGCTGATCGGCGGATAAGCGCGATAGGTGGCCATCGGATCGGGGGCATCCGCCTTTTCCCCCGGCACCCACATGGCGAAGAAACCGCCAGCAAAGCCCCCGGCGCGGCAGGCGGGCAGGGAAATTGCGCCATCCCAGCCCTCCAGAAAGGCGCGCCCCTCTGCGTCATTCATCGCCCAAAGGCAGGAAAGCAGATCGTTATGGCCATCGAAAACGGCAGGTCTGGACATGGATGCTCCTTTTCGCGGCAGGCGGTTGCGCCGATCACGCCATGTTTCACAAAGGTTGACAAGTCCGGGTAAAAAATTGCCCAATCGGTCAAGGAATCCGCGATCGAACCGGTTACCTCATGCAAATCATGAATAAATCCAGGGAGTTGACGATGTTTCTTGAGACGAACCTCCGCCGTTCGGGCGTTGCCGCCTGCGCGGCCCTGATGCTGGCCACGGCCCCGGCGGCCCTGCTGGCCGCGACCCCGCCGGAAACGCTGGTCATCGCGGATGCGATTGACGATATCGTCTCGCTCGACCCGCAAGAGGCCTATGAATTCTCGGGTCTGGATGTGGTGAACAACGTCTATGACGGTCTGGTCGAGCTGGACCCCGCCACCCCCGGCGCGCCGGTGCCCGGTCTGGCGGAAAGCTGGTCGGTGTCGGAAGACGGCATGACCTTTACCTTCAAGATGAAGTCGGGGATCACCTTCTCCTCGGGCAATCCGGTTACGGCCGAGGATGCGGCCTTTTCGCTGCAGCGCGCGGTCAAGCTGAACAAATCGCCTGCCTTCATCCTGAACCAGTTCGGCTGGACGGCCGAAAATGTTGAAGAAATGGTCAAGGCCGATGGCGATACCGTCGTGCTGAAAACCGACAAGGCCTATGCGCCGACCTTCCTTTACAACTGCCTGACCGCGGGGGTCGCCTCGGTTGTGGACAAAGCCACCGTCATGGCCAATGAGGTGAACGGCGATCTGGGGAACGAATGGCTCAAGACCAATTCGGCCGGAACGGGCGCCTTCATCCTGAAATCCTACAAGCCGAATGAAGGCTATCTGCTGGAGGCCCGCGCCGGCCACTGGCGCGGCGATGCCAAGCTGAAGTCGGTCTTCATGCGCCATGTGCCCGAAGCCGCGACCCAGCGCCTGCTGCTGGAAAAGGGCGATATCGACATCGCCCGCGAGCTGACCCCGGTCGATATCGAGGGGATCAAGGGCAATGCCGATCTGAAGGTTCAGGCCGATGTCGGCGGGCAGGTCTTCTATCTGTCGTTCAACCAGAAAAATGAGAACTACAAGAACCAGAAATTCCTCGAGGCGATGCGCTGGGGCATCGATTACCAGGGCCTCGCCGATACGGTGCTGAAGGGCAATATGGTCGTCCATCAGGCCTTCCTGCCCAAGGGCTATCTCGGCGCGCTGGATGACATGCCCTACACCCTCGATGTGGAAAAGGCCAAGGCCCTCCTGGCGGAAAGCGGCGTGACCGATCCGACGCTGGTGCTGGATGTCCGCAACGCCAGCGACCGCATGGAGATGGCCCAGTCGATCCAGAACACCTTTGGTCAGATCGGCATCAAGGTGGAACTGAACATCGGCGAAGGCGCCGAGCAGCTGAAACGCTATCGCGCGCGCCAGCACGACGCGACGCTGCAAAGCTGGGGCCCGGATTACCCGGACCCGCATACCAACGCGGGGTCTTTCGCCTGGAATGACAACAACGCCGATGATGCCTCGACCGGGACGCTGGCCTGGCGCAACAGCTATGATCCGGGCGCGCTGAACGACATTACCGCCGCCGCGGTGATGGAGGGCGATGCCGCCAAGCGCAAGGCGATGTATGAAGACCTGCAAACGCAGCATCGTGAAACCTCGCCCTTCATCGTCATGTTCCAGATCGGCTATAATTCGGCCATGCGGAACAATGTGGCGGGCTTCTACACCGGTGGTGCGATCGATTCGGCCGCCTATTGGCTTGTGACGAAGTAAGAGGTTGCGCCCCCGTCCCGGAACGGGTCGGGGGCGCCCATCACCGGAATGACCGCATCCCTTCCTTCCTCGCCCTGGGCGGGCCGACTGCGTGGCCTTGGCGCTGCGCTGTTTTCGCTGGCGGCCACGCTGCTTGGCCTCTTGTTCGTGACCTTCATCATCGGCCGCGTGGTGCCGATCGACCCGGTTCTGGCCATCGTGGGCGAACGCGCGACCGAGGCGCAGATTGCCGCGACCCGCACGGCGCTGGGGCTGGATCAGCCGCTTTGGCAGCAATTCCTGATCTTCGTGGGCAATGCGCTGCAGGGCGATCTGGGCACCTCGATCCGCACGGGCGAACCCGTCCTGCAGGCGGTGAGCCGCGCCTTCCCCGCCACGCTGGAGCTTGCGACGCTTGCGACCATCATCGGCGTCCTGGCCGGGGTGCCAGCGGGCGTTCTGGCTGCCACGCGCCCGGGAAGCCTTGCTGACCATATCGTGCGGCTTGTGGGGCTGATGGGCTATTCCATGCCGGTGTTCTGGCTGGGGCTGATCGGGCTTTTGCTGTTCTACGGCGTGCTGGGATGGGTTGGGGGGCCAGGGCGGCTCGATGCGGCTTTTGACATGATGTATGAATTCGAGGTGACGCCGGTCAGCGGCATGATCCTGATCGACACGGCCCTGGCCGGGCGCTGGGACATGTTCGTCAATGCGATCAGCCACCTGATCCTGCCCGCGGGCCTGCTGGGCTATGTCTCTATGGCCTATATCAGCCGTATGACCCGCAGCTTCATGATGAATGAACTGGGGCAGGAATATATCACCACCGCCCGCGTCAAGGGCATGCCGGAATGGCGGGTGATCTGGGTCCATGCCATGCGGAACGTGCTGGTGCCGCTGATCACCGTCATCGCGCTGAGCTATGCCTATCTGCTGGAAGGTTCAGTCCTGACCGAGACGATCTTCGCCTGGCCCGGCCTTGGCAGCTACATCACCGACGCGCTGATGGTGAACGACATGCCCGCCGTGCTGGGGGGTACCGTCGTCGTAGGGGTGGCCTTCGTGCTGCTGAACCTTCTGTCCGACCTGCTCTACCGGCTGGTCGATCCGCGTGCGAGGTAAGGGCATGGCAATCATCGCTTGGCTGCGGGACCCCAATCCCGCCTCGCGCCGGCAGGCCCGTCTGGGGCAGGCCTATCTGGGGTGGCTGCGGCTGCGGCGGAACCCGCTGGCAATGGCGGGGCTGGTGATCATCGGCCTTCTGTTGGTGCTGGCGGCCTTTGCGCCCTGGCTTGCCCCGCATGATCCCATCGCGCAGAATCTGCAGAATCGGCTGATGCCGCCCGGCACGCCCGGGCATCTGCTGGGCACCGATGACTTCGGCCGCGATATCCTGACCCGCATCCTCTATGGCGCACGCATCACCCTGTCGGTCATCGCGTTGGTCGCGGTCACTGCACCGCTGCTGGGGCTGATCATCGGCACGGTTTCGGGCTATTTCGGCGGCTGGGTCGATGGGGTGCTGATGCGGATCACCGATATCTTCCTAGCCTTCCCGCGGCTCATTCTGGCGCTGGCGCTGGTGGCCGTGCTGGGGCCGGGGATCGAGAACGCGGTGCTGGCCATCGCACTGACCGCCTGGCCGCCCTATGCCCGCGTCGCGCGGGCCGAAACGCTGACGGTGCGGAATTCCGACTATATCGCCGCGGTGCGTCTGCAGGGGGCGGGGTCGGTGCGGGTGATCTGGGGGCATATCATGCCGATGTGCCTGCCTTCGGTCATCATCCGGGTTACGCTGGATATGGCCGGGGTAATCCTGATTGCGGCGGGGCTTGGCTTTCTGGGGCTGGGCGCGCAACCACCGCTGTCGGAATGGGGTCTGATGATTTCCGCCGGGCGCAAATACCTGTTCGAACAATGGTGGGTCGCCACCATGCCGGGGCTTGCGATCTTCATCGTCTCGCTGGGGTTCAATCTTCTGGGCGACGGGCTGCGCGATGTGCTGGATCCAAGGAGTGCGGGCAAATGACGCTGCTGTCGGTCAAGAACCTGCGGGTCAGTTTCGATACCGAGGCCGGTCTGGTCGAAGCCGTGCGCGGGGTGTCCTTCAGCCTCGGCCGGGAACGGCTGGGCATCGTGGGCGAAAGCGGATCGGGCAAAACCATGACCGGCCGGTCGGTCCTGCGCCTTGTGCGCCCGCCGGGCCGGATCGAGGCCGAGGAGATGCGCTTTGACGGGCAGGACCTGATGGCCCTGTCGGAACGCGACATGCGCCGTCTGCGCGGCCCGCGCATCGCCATGGTGATGCAAGACCCGAAATACAGCCTGAACCCCGTGATGAAAGTGGGCGACCAGCTGATGGAAGGTCTGCGCCAGCGTGACCGCCTGTCCCGGTCCGAAGCCCGCGCCAAGGCCGTCGCCGCGCTTGAGGCCGTGCAGATTCGCGACCCCGAGCGGGTTCTGGAGGCCTATCCGCATGAGCTTTCGGGCGGGATGGGCCAGCGCGTGATGATCGCCATGATGCTGATCCCGAACCCCGATCTGCTGATCGCCGATGAACCGACCAGTGCGCTCGATGTGACCGTTCAGGCCGAGGTGCTGTCGATCCTCGATGGACTGGTGCGCGACCGGGGCATGGGGCTGATCTTCATCAGCCATGACCTGCGGCTGGTCGCGCGGTTCTGCGACCGGGTGCTGGTGATGTACAAGGGCCGCGTGGTCGAGGAACTGGCCGCGCGCGACCTGCTGGCGGCGCGACACCCCTATACGCAGGGTCTGCTCAACTGCCTGCCGCGCATTGGCGGGGACCGAGGGCCGCTGCCCGGCCTTGATCGCAATGCAGAATGGGCGCGCTGACATGGCCTTGATCGAGATCGAAAACCTCTCTGTCACCTTCACCGCGCAGGGCCGTCAGGTCCGGGCGGTGGAAAATGTCAGCCTGTCGGTCGAGGCGCGCGAAAGCTATGGCCTTGTAGGCGAAAGCGGATCGGGAAAATCCACCATCCTGCGCGCGATCTGTGGTCTGGCGCCGGTGTCGGGCGGGACCATCCGCATCGGCGGCGCGCCTGTGCAGCGCGACAAGGCCTTTTCGCGCCGCGTGCAGATGGTGTTCCAAGACCCCTACGCCAGCCTGCATCCGCGCCATACGCTGGACCGCACGCTGTCAGAGCCGCTGGCGATCCACGGGATCGGCGATGCCGATGCGCGGGTGGTGCAGGCGCTTCGGGACGTGGGCCTGCCGACGAGCTTCCGCTTCCGCTATCCCCACCAACTGTCGGGGGGGCAAAGGCAACGCGTGGCGATTGCGCGGGCGCTGATGCTTGAACCCGAAATCCTGCTGCTGGATGAACCGACCAGCGCGCTGGATGCCAGTGTGCAGGCCGAGGTGCTGAACCTGCTGGCCCGGCTGCGCGCCGAACGGGGGCTGACCTTCCTGATGGTGAGCCATGACCTCGCGGTGATTGATCATATGTGCGACCGGGTTCTGGTCATGCAGCATGGCCGCGCGGTCGAGGAACTGGCCCGCGACGACCTTGCCGGGGCGCGGATGAAAACCGATTACGCGCGCAGCCTGTTTGCAGCCAGCGCCGACCGCATGTTGACCTCCAGCTGATCCACCATTGCCACTGGCACGGGGCGGGGGGCGAAATGCCCCCCGGCCTTGCGCGGCACAAGGCGGATGGCGGCGTTCTGGTAAAAGCCGCGCGCGCGGTAATCGGCAAAGCCCGCGCCCGGGATCATCTGTCCCTGACGGTCGGACAACGGATAGGCGCGGCCATAGGTTACCAGCCATTCGAAATCGAGCCCGCGCGCCAGCAGGAATTCATAAAGCGCCAGCATCTCGTTCCACGCGAATTCGGTATAATGTAGCAATTCGTCAAACAGGATCACGCTGCCCGACCCCAGTCGGTCGCCCAACCCGAACAGCACCGTCCGGGCCGAGGAGTAGAGATCGCAGTCGATATGCAGAAAGGCCGGAGGCGGGCCGTCGTAGCGCGGCAGGGTCTGTTCGAAGGCGCCGATATGCAGCGTCACATTCGGCGCGACGGCGGGCGGGGCGGGCAGGGCAAAGTCAAGCTGCCAGTCGCCGCGCCCGTCATCGGGAAAGCCCGTGAAACTGTCAAAACCATGCACGGCTTGATCGGGGCGCAGGGCCGCAAGGTGGTTCAGGCTGCGCCCTTTCCAGACGCCGAATTCCAGCACCGGCCCGGCGGGGGCCTGCCACAGGGCGGCCTCCAGCACCCGCTTCCACGGCTTCCGACGCGACCGCATCAGATGCCGCAGCCCGAATCGCGGCAGCGCAAGGCCCTGTCGGCCAAAGCTGTCATGAGTGGCAAGCAGGAAGGCGGCATAGGCGGCAGGGTCGATCATCGGCGCCAGACTGCCCCGGAAGTTGCGCCAAGTCACCCCTGATTGCGCGCCCGGCGCCCTGCGACGAATTTGCTGGATTGCTGCGACAATCTGTCCCATCCTTCCCCTGCGCGCACCAATTGGGAGGTTGGAATGAGCAAACTTGTCGCCATCATCTGTGTCGTCAGCTGGTCGGGTTTTTGGGCCTTCGGCTATCTGGCCCTGTCCGCGGGGGTGGCCGACACGTCGCAGATGGTGACGGCGGCCATGTTGGCGACAGTCGGCTTTTTCACCGGGATGATCACCTGGTTGAAACTGTCGCGCGACGGAGCGATGCCGCTGCGCGCCTGAGAGTGGGTTAGCCGCGCAATTCCGCGGTCAGACGCACCGGTCCGGGTCTGCCGCGCAGTAGGGCGCGGTAGATCACCAGTGATTCCGACACGCGCATGACATAGGTCCGGGTTTCTGAAATCGGGATCATCTCGACCCAGTCGATCACATCCACCGCATCCGACCGCGGATCGCCAAATTCGGTGATCCAGCGCCGCGGGCGCCCCGGCCCCGCGTTGTAGCCCGAGGCGACAAGCGCGACCGAAGGCCCGAACTCATCGACCAGTTTGGCCAGATAGGCGCTTCCGAGCCGGGCATTGTAGGCGGGATCGCGCGTCAGATTGGCCAGATCGAAGGGCAGGCCCAGCTCTTTCGCCATGCGTTCCGCCGTCTCAGGCATCAGCTGCATCAACCCGCGCGCGCCTGCGCTGCTGCGGGCGGCGGGGTCAAATTCGCTTTCGCGCCGCGAAATCGCCAGGGCGAAGGCGCGTGACACGGCAAGACCGCTGTCGGGCACCAGATCGGCCAGCGGGAAATAGGCGGCGGGCAGGATGATCCCGCGCTCGGCCCCCTGTTTCGCCAGCAGGACCGCGACATGCGGTTCGTTGATCCGCAGCGAAAGCGATGCAAGGCTTGCCAGATCCTCGGGGCCCAAGCCTTCGGCCAGATGCAGCAGGAACCGCTTGCCCAGCGTCCGGTCCCCCACACGCAAAAGCAAAAGCCCCGCCTCCAGCACTGTAGACCGCGCGAAGGCGCGGCTGCGCCAGTCAGCGGCGTTCAGCGGCGCCAGAAGTGCGGGGTCAAGCGGCTGGCCCAGGCGTTCGGCCGCAAGCTGGCCGTAATAGGCGGTCTGGTGGCGGGCCGCGGCCTGAAAGGCGGCCTGCGCTTCTGCCGGGCGTTTGGCGGCATCCAACGCCCGGCCCTGCCAATATTTCGCGCGGCTGACGGAAATCGGCGTGCCCACGGCCTGTTCCAGATGCTGGAAATGGCGCAAAGCGGTGTCAGCATCGCCGAGACGGCGCAGAGCGATGAACCCGGCGAGGAATTCGAGATCTGCGTAATCGGCCCCGCCGCTCAGCTGATGGCGGGCTGCGATGCGATAGGCGGCCTTGGCATCGCCTTCACGCAGCATCTGCCGCGCCAGCTGCGCGCGGCGCTTGGCCCAGGCCTCGGGCTGCCCCAGCAGATCGAGGTTTTGGGATTGGTCGAGCATCAGGGCCGCGGCCTCGGCCCACAGATCCTTGGCAATGCGCCAATCCGCACGGGCATGGGCCAGCAGCGGATGGCTTGCCAGCGCCTCCGGCACGGCCCGCACCAGCGCATCCACCCCCTCGGCCCGGTCCATCAGCGCCAGACGCGCGCGGGCCAGCGCCTGCCAGTCGGCCGGCACTTGCGGCAGCAGGCGGCGGGCCTCGGCATCCTCGCGCGCCCAGAGCATGGTGGCCAGCCGCTCGGTCGTCAGCCGGGTCAGGCCGGGGTAGAGCGCAAAGAGCGCCGTCTGATCCGCGCTTGTCATCGGAAGGTTGACCCAGGCGCGGCGGGCTTCGGCCTCGGCCTCGGCCGTGCGACCGCTGGCCTGCAGCGCTCGGATCACCGCCAGCGACCCGGCGCCGGTTTCGGGCAGGTGGCTGCCGAACCACCCGAGCACCCGCGCCGGGGTGGAAGATCGCGCCACCGCCGTTTCCGCCTTTTCCCGCAGCAGCGGCAGGCCCGGCCAATCGGGGCGACGGGCTAGGAAGGCCTCATACTCGGTCAGCGTGCCTTCGCCCGCGCGCAGGCGTTGCCATTCGATGATATCGGCCCCCACGGGCGACGATTGCGCGGCAAGGCGCGTGGCTTCGGGCCAGTTGGCGCGGCCCGCTTCGGCAAGAGCCAAGCGCAGGGCGCCCACGGCATCGGTTTCGGCGGACGCCGGGGTGGCTAGGCCGAGCGTCAGGAGAAGGGCGAGGGGGCGGAGGATCTGCATGGCGCGAAGGTGCCGCAAGGTTCTGCGAGGGGCAACTCACTTCCCCGCCAGCCGGGCAGGAATTGGCCGGTCGGCTTTTGGCATTTCCCCGCACGGCGCAACTTGGCAAGTCTCGCCCGGATCGTTAGAGGAAAGGCGTCAATCGGGCGAGTCTGCCCCAGCTTCAGGAGATGCGTGTCATGTTCAAAGGGTCCATGCCTGCCCTTGTCACGCCGTTCAAGAACGGCGCACTGGATGTGGATACGCTCAAGAAACTTGTGGAGTGGCACATCGCCGAAGGGTCGAATGCGATCGTTCCGGTGGGGACCACGGGGGAAAGCCCGACGCTGAGCCATGAGGAACATGGCCGCGTCATCGAGATCGTGGTGCAGACCGTGGCGGGCCGCGTGCCGGTGATTGCCGGGGCCGGGTCGAACAATACCATCGAAGGCGTTGGCCTGATCCAGCACGCTGAAAAGGTGGGTGCAGATGCCGCGCTGGTGGTGACCCCCTATTACAACAAACCGACCCAGGCCGGGATGATCGCGCATTTTACCGCGCTGCATGACGCCTCGAGCCTGCCGATCTTCATCTACAACATCCCCGGCCGCTCGGTTGTGGACATGACGCCCGAAACGATGGGCGAGCTGGCCAAGCTGCCGCGGATCGTCGGCGTCAAGGATGCCACCGGCAAGATCGAGCGCGTGTCGATGCAGCGCGCAAGCTGCGGCGCCGATTTCATCCAGCTGTCGGGTGAGGATGCCACCGCGCTTGGCTTCAACGCCCATGGCGGCGTGGGTTGCATTTCGGTGACGGCCAACGTGGCCCCACGGCTCTGCGCCGAATTCCAGGCGGCGACCCTGAAGGGGGATTACGCCAAGGCGCTGGAATATCAGGACCGTCTGATGCCGCTCCATGAGGCAATCTTCATCGAGCCCGGTCTGGCCGGGGCCAAATACGGCTTGTCCCTGCTGGGCATGTGCAGCGAAGAGGTGCGTCTGCCGCTGGTCGGTCTGACCGATGGCACCAAGGCGCGCATCAAGGCTGCGATGCAACATGCGGGTCTGATCTGAAGAAAGAGGGGGGCGCTGCCCCCCGCCCGTTCCGGGCGCCCCCCGGGATATTTTTGCCAAGATGAACAAGGGCCTTGCGTGTGCGGGGCCCTTTTGTCTGTCAGGAGCCGGTGATGAGCGACAATCTGCGCGGCAGTCTGTTCATGGTGCTGGCCATGTGCGGTTTTGCGATCGAGGATATGTTCCTCAAGCGGGTGGCGGGCGCGGGGATGCCGGTGGGGCAGGTGCTGATCCTGTTCGGCGGCGGCGGCATGTTGGCCTTCATGGCGCTGGCGCGCGCCCAGGGCCAGGCGATCTGGCACCCGGCGGTGGTTCAACCGCGGATGCTGGTGAAGGCCGCGTTCGAGGTGACGGGGCGATTGTTCTATACGCTGGCCATTGCCTATACCGCCCTTTCGAGCGCGAGCGCCATTTTGCAGGCCACGCCCCTTGTGGTGGTGGCGGGGGCCGCGCTGATCTTTGGCGAAAGCGTGGGTTGGCGGCGCTGGGCGGCGATTCTGGCGGGGCTGGGTGGGGTGCTGGTGATCCTGCGGCCGGGGCTTGAGGGGTTTTCGGCGGCCTCCATCCTTGCGGTGATCGGGCTTTTGGGCTTTGCGGGGCGGGATCTGGCGACGCGGGCCGCGCCGAAGGTGCTGTCGAACTTCCAGCTCGGGATTTACGGCTTTGCGGCCATGGTGCCGACCGGGGCTGTCTTGCTGATCTGGCAGGGTGGGGCGCAGGTGCCGGATGGCGCGCAGGTGGCGCAGCTGGTGGCGGCGGTGTTGATCGGGGTCTATGCCTATTGGGCGCTGACCCTCGCCATGCGAACGGGCGAAGTGAGTGTGGTCACGCCCTTCCGCTATACCCGGCTGGTCTTTGCGCTGATTCTGGGCGTGCTGGTCTTTGGCGAGCGTCCCGATGCCCTGACGCTGATCGGGTCTGCGATTGTGGTGGGGGCGGGGATCTATACGCTGCTGGGCACGCGGCGTCAGGTCTTGCGCCGCGCGGCGAACTGATCGAGCCGGACCTGGCGCAGCGCCTCGACCAAGAGTGCCGTCAGCAGGCCGAAGCTGAGAAAGCCGTTCGCTGCGGCCATCCCGCCGAGCAGCCGCCATTGATGCGGAAGCAGCACATCCCCGAAGCCGAGGGTGGTAAAGGTGACCAGCGAGAAATAGACTGATTCTTCCAGCGTCGCGAAGACGCCTAGCCCGAAGAAGGCGAAGGCCCAGAGCCAGACGCCCACCGTGATCATCCCCAGCACCCAGAGCGAGACGCCCGCGATCACCACCAGCAGCTTGGGCCGGTGCGGTTCGCGCAAAAGCCAGGGGTGCACGCGCGCCAGCATGGTTTCGACCAGCAGCGCCGAAGCCGCCCCCAGAAGGATCGAGAGCGTGAGCAGGATCGAGCCGAGAAAGATCTGGGTCAGCATGGGGCATCTCTGCCACGTCGCGGGCGGGCTGCCTATGGGGTGATCTGGACTTTTTGGCGCCAAGCGCCTATCTCGGGCAGATCATGGCCCAGAAATCTGACCCGAATTCCAAGCTCATCGCCGAAAATCGCCGCGCACGTTTCGATTACTTCATCGAAAGTGACCTTGAGGCGGGCATCATGCTGTTCGGGTCCGAGGTGAAATCGCTGCGGCAGGGCGGGTCCAACCTGGGCGAAAGCTATGCCACGGTCGAGGGGGGGGAGCTCTGGCTCATCAACTCCTACATCGCGCCCTACCGCGAGGCGAAGACCTGGGGCCATGAAGAGCGGCGGCTGCGCAAGCTTCTGGTGTCGAAGAAAGAGCTGTCGAAGCTGTGGAATGCCACGGCCCGCGAAGGCATGACCATCGTGCCGATGAAATGGTATTTCAACGACCGCGGTCTGGTGAAGGTCAAGCTGGGTGTCGCCAAGGGCAAGAAGCTGTCCGACAAGCGCGAAACCGTCGCCAAACGCGATTGGGACCGGCAGAAACAGCGGCTTTTGAAGGCGCATTGACGCGGGGCATTGGCCCTTCGTCGGGGTGTTTGCGCTCGCAGCGGCTTCGCGCTTGCCTGCAAGGGCGGCTGTGGTAAAGCGGGTCCGTGACAGGAGGAGCCGCCGATGACTGCCTTCAAGGACGACCCGAAAACGCTTGTTTCCACCGAATGGCTGGCCGCGCATCTGCGCGACCCCGATCTGCGGGTGCTGGATGCCAGCTGGTATCTGCCCGATGCGGGTCGCGACGCGAAGGCGGAATATGCCGCTGGCCATATCCCCGGTGCGCGGTTCTTCGACATTGATGAAATCAGCGACCAGCGGTCGGCCCTGCCGCATATGGCGCCGCCGGTCGAGAAATTCATCAGCCGCATGCGCGCCATGGGCGTGGGCGATGGGCATCAGGTGGTGGTCTATGACGGGGCGGGGCTGTTTTCTGCCGCGCGTGTCTGGTGGCTGTTCCGCCTGATGGGCAAGACCGACATTGCCGTGCTGGATGGTGGTCTGCCGAAATGGCGTGCCGAGGGGCGCGAGATCGAGGATATGCCCCCCGTGATGCGCGACCGCCATATCACCGTCAGCCGTCAGGCCGGGCTGGTGAAGGACGTGACGCAGGTCGCCCATGCCAGCAAGCTGGGCGAGGCCGAGATCATCGACGCCCGTGGCGCCCCGCGCTTCCGTGGCGAGGTGGCCGAGCCGCGGGCGGGTCTGCGGTCGGGGCATATTCCGGGGTCAAAGAACCTGCCCTTTGGTCAGGTGCTGAACGCCGATGGCACAATGAAAGATGTGAACGGTCTGCGCGCCGCCTTTGAGGGCGCGGGCGTGGATCTGTCGAAACCGGCGATCACCACCTGCGGGTCAGGGGTGACGGCTGCGATCCTGGCGCTGGCGCTGGAACGGATCGGGCACCGGAATTGGTCTCTCTATGACGGATCGTGGGCCGAATGGGGCATGTATGACGATCTGAAGGTCGCGAAAGGGTAAAGCGATGCTGGAAGCACTGAAGGCGCAGCCGCAGGACAAGATCCTGCAACTGATCCAGATGTTCAAGGATGACCCCCGGTCGGACAAGATCGACCTGGGCGTGGGCGTCTACAAGGATGCCACCGGCCTGACGCCGGTGATGCGCGCGGTGAAGGCGGCGGAAAAGAAGATCTGGGATACCCAGAACACCAAGACCTACACGGCGCTGACGGGTGAGCCGGGCTATAACACCACCATGCGCGAGCTGATCCTCGCGGGGGCAGTGGCGGGGGATCGCCTTTCCTCGATCGCGACGCCGGGCGGCACCGGGGCAGTGCGCCTGGGCATTGATCTGGCCAAGATGGCAAATCCGGGCGCAACGGTCTGGGTGTCGAAACCCACCTGGGGCAACCATATCTCGATCATCAAGTTCGTGGGCCTGCCGGTTGCCGAATACCGTTACTTCGATGCCGCCGCCGGCGAGGTCGATTTCGCCGCGCTGATGGAGGACCTGGGTCAGGTCAAGGCGGGCGATGTCGTGCTGCTGCACGGATGCTGCCACAACCCGACGGGCGCCAACCTGACGCTGGACCAGTGGCGCGAGGTCATCGCCCTGCTGCAGGCCAAGGCCGCGCTGCCGATGGTCGATCTGGCCTATCAGGGCTTTGGCGATGGTCTGGACCAGGACGCCGAGGCGACCCGTCTGATCGCGCAATCCTTCCCGGAAATCCTGATTGCCGCTTCGTGCAGCAAGAACTTCGGCGTCTATCGTGACCGTGCGGGCATCCTGATCGCGCTGTCGGCCGATGCGGAACAGGCCAAGATCACCCAGGGCAACCTGAACTTCCTGAACCGCCAGACCTACAGCTTCCCGCCCGACCATGGCACCCGCACTGTCATGACCGTGCTGGAAGATGACGCCCTGACCGCCGACTGGAAGGCCGAGCTGGAAGAGACCCGCAACGGCATGCTGAGCCTGCGCGAACAGCTGGCGGAAGAGCTGCGGAAGGCCACCAATTCGGACCGCTTCGATTTCGTGGCACGTCACCGCGGCATGTTCTCGCTTCTGGGGCTGACCGAGGCGCAGGTCGCCCGCCTGCGCGAGGAATTCGGGATCTACATGGTCAGCGACTCCCGCATCAATATCGCCGGTCTGAATACGGTGACGGTGCCGATCCTGGCCCGCGCGGTGGCGGCCGTCCTGTAACACGGCGGCAATTCGGAAAGTGGAAAGGCCCGGAGGAAACTCCGGGCCTTTGCCATTGCGCCGTGGGAGGAGGCCCGGCGCCGCGCGGATGCGGGGGGGCAGGGAGGAGCCCACCCCCGCGCGCGCCGATCACATGTAGTAGGCGCGTTCGCCGTGTTCCGCGATGTCCAGACCTTCGCGCTCCACGTCTTCCTTGACGCGCAGGCCCATGGTCAGGTCCACCAGCTTGAACAGGATGAACGACCCCACACCCGAGAAGGCCAGCGTGAATGCGACGGCCTTGATCTGCGCCATGATGGCGGTCGAGGCGACGTATTCGGCCACTTGCAGGGTGCCCGGCTGGCTCAGGTAATCCGGGATGCCCGCACCGCCGAGGGCAGGGTTCACCAGGATGCCGGTGCCGATGGCGCCGATGATGCCGCCGATCCCGTGGACGCCGAAGACATCAAGCGAGTCATCCAGTTTGAACGCGTTCTTCACATAGGCCACGAAGAGGAAGCACAGCACCCCGGCCACCAGGCCCAGCACGATCGACCCCATCGGCCCGGCAAAGCCCGCGGCGGGGGTGACGGCAACCAGACCGGCCACGACGCCCGACACCAGACCCAGCAGCGAGGGTTTGCCCTTCATCGCCCATTCGATGAACATCCAGGCCACGCCACCGGCACCAGCCGCAACGAAGGTGTTCACGATGGCCAGCGAGGTGATCGCGTTGGCTTCGAGGTTGGAGCCCGCATTGAAACCGAACCAGCCGACGAACAGCAGCGAGGCACCGATCATGGTCATGGTCAGCGAATGGGGCGCCATCGATTCACGGCCAAAGCCGATGCGCTTGCCAACAAGGATACAGCCCACAAGGCCCGCGACCCCGGCGTTGATATGGACCACGGTGCCACCGGCAAAGTCCAGCGCGCCCCAGTTCCACAGCAGGCCATTGGCAGCCAGATTGGCGGCAGCGGCTTCGGCAGCGGCGGTATCACCCGCGGCCTGCGCGATCAGCAACGCGGTCTGTTCCTGGGCCAGGTAGTCCGGGCCGCCCCACCACCAGACCATGTGGGCCATCGGGAAGTAGATCAGCGTCACCCAAAGCACCACAAAGACCATCAGCGAGGAAAACTTGATGCGTTCGGCAAAGGCGCCGACGATCAGCGCCGGGGTGATGCAGGCAAAGGTCATCTGGAAGGCGATGAAGGTGAATTCCGGCAGATAGACGCCATTGGTGAAGGTGGCGACCTTCGAATTCACGTCAACGCCCGCAAGGAACATCTTGGAAAAGCCGCCGACGAAGGTGTCGAGGCTGCCGCCATAGGTGAAGGCCATCGAATAGCCGTAAGTCACCCAGATGATCGACACCAGCGCGCAGATCGCAAAAACCTGCGTCAGCACCGACAGCATGTTCTTGCTGCGGACAAGGCCGCCGTAGAACAGCGCCAGACCCGGAACGGTCATCAACAGCACCAGCACCGTCGAGATCGACATCCAGGCCACATCGCCGTTGTTCACCGATTGCTCGAACGTATAGGGCGCCAGCGGGGCCGCAGCCTCCTGCGCCCACAGCGGCAGCCCGGCCAGCGCACCAAGCGCGGCGAGGCCGGAAATCTTCGTCACATTTTTCATGGTTTGTTTTTCCCCTTCCACCCTTGATCGCTCAGAGCGCGTCGTCGTCGGTTTCGCCGGTCCGCACGCGCACGGCATGTTCCACGTCGAGCACGAAGATCTTGCCGTCACCGATCTTGTCGGTCCGCGCGGTCGATCGGATCGTTTCCACAACCTGTTCGGCGAGGTTGTCTGCGACGACGATTTCCAGCCGCACCTTCGGGACGAAATTCACGGCATATTCAGCGCCGCGGTAGATTTCGGTATGGCCCGACTGCGATCCGAAGCCCTTGATTTCGGTCACCATCATGCCGCGCACGCCGATGGTGGTCAGCGCCTCACGGACCTCCTCCAGCTTGAACGGCTTGATTGCTGCGATGATCAGTTTCACCTGCATCCCCTTCTCTGGCGAATGGCCCGCTGGGGGCCTTGCCTCGACAGGAAGCCGGGAGCAGGGACGATTGCACAAGAAATCCGCCCAGCAGAAAGCGCCGCAACCGGGGATTGATGCACATTTTTTGCACAAATTTGAAGCTGAGTTTAAAAAATAGGCAGTATCGAAGCGCGAATCGTTCTCGCTGACACTCCACATTCCTGCCGTTGCGGAGTAAGATTTTGGCAAAACCAAGGCGCAAGAGCAGGCGTATCAGGCATGAGTGGAACGGGAAAATGGGGCACGCCCCTTGTCGCGGACCGGCGCTATCCGCCGTCGGGCAAGGGTGGCTCGGGCGGTGGCGGCAAGGGCCGGGGGCCGGGTAGCGGCACGGGTGGCGGCAAGCGCACGCCCCCGCCGCGCAAACCGCAGCCGCCCCGCAAGGCCGCACCGCGCAAGGCCCGCGGGCCGCGCAAGCATGGCCTGATCCTGACGCTCGTCCTCGGGCTGCTGTCGCTGATCTGGCGGGTGGTCTGGGGCATCGGCTGGCGTGTCACGGCGCTGGTGGCGCTTGTGGTCTTTGGGGCCTCTTTCATCTTTTACCAACAGTTGCCGCCGGTATCGGACCTTGTGGATGCGCGCGCGCGGGGGTCGGTCACGCTGCTGGATCGCGACGGCCAGGTCTTTGCCTGGCGGGGGGAAACCTTCGGCGGGATGATCGATTCCGACCATGTTTCGCCCTATCTGCGGGATGCGGTGGTCGCGACCGAGGACAAGCGGTTCTACAACCACTTCGGCATCAGCCCCCGGGGTATCGCCAGTGCGGTTCGCATCAACCTGAGCGAAGGTCGCGGCCCGCTGGAGGGCAACGGCGGGTCGACCATCACGCAGCAGGTGGCCAAGCTTTTGTGTCTGGGCGTGCAGTATGACCCCGCAAAATGGAAGACCGAGGCCGATTATGAAGAGGATTGCCGCGGCGGGGGCGTCTGGCGGAAGGTCAAGGAAATTCCCTTCGCCATGGCGATGGAGGCCAAGTATTCCAAGGCCGAAATTCTCACGATCTACTTCAACCGGGCCTATCTGGGTGCCGGTGCCCGCGGGTTTGAGGCTGCAGCACAACGCTATTTCGGCAAATCGGCCAATCAGGTGAACGCGGCCGAGGCCGCGATGCTGGCGGGGCTTTTGAAGGCGCCGTCGCGCTATGCGCCCACGAACAACCTGCAACGCGCGCAGGATCGGGCGAATGTCATCATCGGGCTGATGCAGGAACAGGGCTATCTGACCACGGCCGAGGCGGATGCCGCCCGCGCCAACCCTGCCCAGCTGTCCGAGGCCGCGGCCAAGAATGCGGGCGGATTTTTCGCCGATTGGGTGATGGAAAGCGGCCCCACCTTCCTGACCAAGGAAACGACCGAGGATGTGATCATCCGCACCACGCTGGACCAGCAGCTTCAGCGCAAGGCCGAAGAGGCGCTGGCCGATGTCTTTGCCACCAAGGTCAAGGAGGGATCCGAGGCGCAGGCGGCGATTGTGGTGATGAGCGCGGATGGCGCGGTGCGCGCCATGGTGGGCGGTCGCAAGATCGCGGCGGCCGGCAGCTTCAACCGCGCGACGCAGGCGCTGCGCCAGACCGGATCGACCTTCAAGCCCTTCGCCTATGCGGCGGCGCTGGATCTGGGCTACAGCCCGTCGGACTATGTCGAAGACACGCCCCTGACCATCAACATCAAGGGCTCCGGCCCGTGGACGCCTGTCAATTATGACAAGAAGTTCAAGGGGATGATCACGCTGACCCAGGCCCTGGCCGAAAGCCGCAACATTCCCGCCGTCCGCATCTCCGAGGCGGTGGGGCGCGATGTCGTCCGCAAGGTCGCGGCCCAGTTCGGGCTGCAAAGCGATCTGGCCGCAGGTCCGGCGCTGGCGCTGGGGGCATCGGAAAGCACGCTGCTGGAGATGACGGGCGCCTATGCGGGCATCCTGAACGGGGGGTCCTCGGTCAAGCCCTATGGTCTGGTCGGGCTCAAGCTGCAGGGCGAGGAGACCGACATGATCGGCCAGGATGGCGGGATCGGTGAACGCGTGATCCGCCCCGAGGCGGCGCAGCTGCTGACCTATATGTTGACCCAGGTGATCGAGCGCGGCACCGGCACCCGCGCCCGGCTGGGCGATCATCCGGTCGCGGGCAAGACCGGCACCACCAATGCCGCGCGCGATGCCTGGTTCATCGGCTTTTCGGCGCATTACGTGACCGGGGTCTGGATGGGCTATGATGACAACCGCCCGCTGACCGGGGTCACGGGCGGCGGTCTGCCGGCCGAGATCTGGCATGAGGTGATGGCGCGCATTCATGAAGGGGTGCCGCCCTCGCCTTTGCCGATGATCGTGCCGGAACCGCGCAATGCGCCCCCGGCCGGGGTCAGCCCGAGCGTCTTGCAGGGCGATGCGGCGCCGACGGCGACGGCAAACCCCGGTGCGCCTGTGCCCGCACCGGCACCGATGCAGGCTCCCGCCCAACCGGGCGCAGGCCAGCCCGGCGCCCCGGCGCCGCAGGGCGGTGACCCGTTGCAGGATGCCTTGGAGGAGGCGCTGGGGTCGATCTCGGGCGTTTACTGAAAGAGCGACAGCACCCATGGGGCTAGAATGGCGGTCAGAACCGCGTTCAGCCCCATGCCCAGCCCGGCAAAGGCCCCAGCCGTCGGATGCACCTGAAAGGCGCGGGCGGTGCCGATGCCATGGGCGGCCACGCCCGTGGCAAAGCCCCGCGCCCGCCAGTCGCGGATGCCAAGCGCATTCAGAAGCGGCGTCGCCGTGATTGCGCCGATGATCCCGGTCAGGATGACCAGCACCGCCGTCAGCGTGGGCGACCCGCCCAGCTGTGCCGAAATCCCCAGCGCCACCGGGGCCGTGGCCGATTTCGGCGCCAGCGAGGCCAGCGTCTCGCCCCCGATCCCCAAGGCTGAGGCGATGCCAAGCGCCGAAACGACGGCGACCGTCGATCCCGCCAACAGCGACGCCAGCAGGGGTAGGGCCGCCTTTTTAACATGGCCCAGATTGTCCCACAGCGGCAGTGCCAGCGCGACCGTCGCCGGACCCAGCAGGAAATGCACAAATTGCGCGCCCTCGAAATAGACCGGATAGGGTGTGCCGCTGCCCCAGAGAACCCCGGCCAGCACCAGCACCGCGATCAGCACCGGGTTCACATAGGGCCGCCGCCCCGCCGCCTGAAAACAGGCATGTCCCAGGGCATAGGCCGCCAGCGTCGCCACCAGCCAGACCAGCGGGCCTTGCGCCAGATAGGACCAGATCTCGGTGAAGTCGGTCATTCCCCGACCTCCGTCCCCAGCAGGCGCGCGACCCCGGCAAAGGCCAGCGCCCCGGCCGCGATGGCCGCCACGGTGGACACGATCAGCACCACCGCCAGCGCCGGGCCTTGCGCGGTGATCTTGTCCAGATGGCCGATGACCCCGGTCCCGGCGGGCACGAACAGCAGCGAGAGATGCCCCAGTAACCCCTGCGCCAGCGGCCGCATCACCCCCACCAGCCGGGGGAAGACCGCGAAGGCCACCACCAGCAGCAACATCCCCGTCACGGGGCCGGGCAGCGGGGCGTGGGTCAGGCGGGTCAGCGTCTCGCCGGCCAGTTGCGCGGTCAGCAGGACAAGCAGGGCATGTATCATCGGGGCCTCCGGTCTTTTTGGCAGGTTGCGCCATTCGCCGCCCCGCGAAAACCCCGCATTGTGACGTTAGACCTTGCGCTGAAAGGTGAAACTGGTGGGACGGTCATAGCCCGGATGGGCCGTCGCCCCGGTTTGGACAAAGCCCATGGCGGCAAAGGCCGCGTGGTTTTCCACCAGCTCTACCCGCACCTGCAGCTCCAGCAGTGGCAGGTCCAGTGCCCGGGCGCGGGTGGCGGCATGATCAACCAGACGCCGGGCCAGACCCTGCCCCCGCGCTGCCTCTGCCGTGGCGAGTTTGCCGAGATAAAGCGCCCCCGGCCGCACCGTCAGAAAGACGCAGGCCAGCACCGGGTCTTTGCCGATCCGCCAGACCTCACCCTGCGCGGCCTGGGCGCGGACGCTGTCCTCTGTCAGATCGCGGGCCGAAGAGGGCGGATCGACGCGCCCCTCCATCCCGGCAAAGGCCGCGCGGATCAGCGCCAGAACGGGCGCCGGGTTATCGGTTGGGGTCAGACGCTGGGGCTGCATGGTGGCAGTCTGCGGGGGCAGGGGCTGCGGGTCAAGTTTCTGGGGATAACTCCGCGTGCCAGGCAGGTTTTCCGGGGGCGCAATTGACTCTGCCCTGTCCAGACCGGACGATGCGCCGCCCTGATCGGAGATTCCCTTGCGGTTCAACCGCCTCAGACTGAACGGTTTCAAAAGCTTTGTCGATCCGACCGAGCTTGTCATCCACGAAGGCCTGACCGGCGTCGTGGGGCCGAATGGCTGTGGGAAATCGAACCTGCTGGAGGCGCTGCGGTGGGTCATGGGCGAAAACCGCCCCACCGCCATGCGCGGCGGCGGGATGGAGGATGTGATCTTCGCGGGCGCTGCCACGCGCTCTGCCCGGCACTTTGCCGAAGTCGCGCTGGTGATGGACAACAGCGACCGGTTGGCACCTTCCGGCTTCAACGATGCCGACCAGCTGGAAATTGTACGTCGTATCACCAAGGACGCGGGCAGCGCCTATAAGGCCAATGGCAAGGACGTGCGCGCCCGCGACATCCAGATGCTCTTCGCCGATGCCTCGACCGGGGCGCAATCGCCTGCGCTGGTGCGGCAGGGGCAGATTTCGGAACTGATCAACGCCAAGCCAAAGGCACGCCGCCGGATTCTTGAAGAAGCGGCCGGGATCTCGGGCCTCTATCAGCGGCGGCATGAGGCCGAGCTGCGGCTCAACGCGACGGAACAGAACCTTGCCCGTGTGGATGATGTGCTGGAACAGCTCGCCGGGCAGCTGGCCACGCTGCACCGTCAGGCGCGTCAGGCCGCCCGCTACCGCGAGATTGGCGAGGATCTGCGCCGGGCCGAGGGCATGTTCCTTTATCGTCGCTGGCGCGAGGCCGATCTGGCCCGGGCCGAGGCCGAGGGCACCCTGCGCGAACGGCTGCTGATTGCCGCCGCCGCTGAAAAAGCCGCGCGCGAGGCCACGCGCCTGCGCGAAGTCTCCGAGGCCGCCTTGCCCCCGCGCCGCGAGGAAGAGGCCATCGCCGGTGCCATTCTGCAGCGCCTTGTCGTCGAGCGGGACGCCCTGACCGATCAGGAAACGCGGGCGCGGCAGGTGATCGAAACCCTGAATGGCCGGATCGCCCAGCTGGCCCGCGACATGGACCGCGAAGCGGGGCTGAACCGCGATGCGGGCGAAACCATCGCCCGGCTGGATTGGGAACTGGCGCAGCTCTTGAAGGCGCATGAAGGGCATGAGGATCGCCTGGCCGAAGCGGTGGACACCGCCCGCGAGGCGGGCGCCATCCTGACCGAGCGCGAGGCGCAGCTTTCGGATTGTACCGAGGATATTGCCCGCCTTGCCGCCCGCCACCAATCGGCGCAGCGTCTGGCGCAGGAAACCCGCGCCAGCGTCGACAAAGCCGAGGCCGAGGCACGGCGCGCCCGCGACGCTGTCGAAGGCGCCCGCGAAACGCTTGAACTTGCCGCCGAGGCGCAAGAGGCCGCGGCCTTCACGCAGGAAGAGGCCACCGAACAGGCCATCGCTGCGGAAGAGGCACTGGCCATGGCCGAAGAGGCGCGGGCCGAGGTGCAGGGCCGCGAGGCCGATGCTCGCGCCGTGCGGTCGGCCGCCGAGGGCGAGGCCAATGCCCTGCGGGCCGAGGTGGCGGCTCTGGCCCGGCTGGTCGAACGGGAATCGCGGGCGGGGGAACAGCTGCTGGATCGCGTCACCGTGACCCCGGGGTATGAGGCCGCCTTGGGCGCCGCGCTGGCCGATGATCTGCGCGCGCCGGAACTTGCCGACGGGGGCCGGTCGGGTTGGGCGCTGCTGCCTGCCTACCCCGAGGATCAGCCGCTACCGGATGGCGTGGCCCCGCTGTCTGCCCATGTGACCGTGCCTGCGGTGCTGCAGCGGCGGATCAGCCAGATCGGGCTGGTGACGCAGGACAGGGCCGAAGCGATGCAGCTGCATCTGCGCCCCGGCCAGCGACTGGTGAGCCTTGAGGGTGATCTTTGGCGCTGGGACGGGTTCCGTTCGGGGGCGGAAGATGCGCCCTCGGCCGCGGCGCTGCGGTTGCGGCAGCTGAACCGGCTGGTGCAGCTGAAGCGCGATCTGGAGGATGTGGCCGCCCGTGCCGATGGCGCCCTGCAGGCGCATGAGGCATTACAGGCCCGCCTGACCGAACTCGCTCGCGCCGATCAGGCCGCCCGTGATGCCCGCCGCGCCGCCGATGCCCGCGTAACCGAGGCGGGCCGCGCCTTGGCGCGGGCCGAGGCTGACCGTTCTATCGCCGCGGGCAAGCTGGAGGCCGCGCGGCTTTCAGTCAGCCGGTTCGAGGATGAGGCCATGGCCGCCCGCGCCCGCGCGGCCGAGGCCGAGGCAGGCCTGACCGACTTGCCCGATCTGGAGGCCGGGCGGGCGCAGGTCGAACAGCTGAAGCTGGCGGTTGAGGCTGCGCGCATCACCATGATGTCGGCCCGCGCCCAGCAGGATGAGGTGCGCCGCGAAGGCGAGGCCCGCGTCCGGCGGCGGCAAGAGGTGCAGAAGGAAATCTCGGGCTGGCGGCACCGTCTGGAAACGGCCGAAAAGCGCAGTGCCGAGCTGGCCGAACGCAAGGCCGAGGCCGAGGCCGAACTGGTCGAGGCGCGCGAGGTGCCCGAAGAGATCGCCATCAAGCGCGAGGATCTGGCCGAGGCGATCGACAGCGCCGAAACCCGTCGCCGGGCCGCCACTGATGCGCTGACCAAGGCCGAAACCGCCCTGCGTGAGGCGCAGATCCGTGAACGCGATGCCGAACGTCTGGCCGGAGAGGCGCGCGAATCCCGCGCCGCCGCCGATGCCCGGGCCGAGGCCGCGCGCCAGACCGTTGCCGCCGCCGCCGACCGTTTGCGTGAGGAGATGGATCTGACGCCCGCACAACTGCTCGACGGGCTTGGCGTGGACCCTGACGGCATGCCCTCGGTCGATCAGCTGGAAACCGAGGTGAACCGCCTGAAACGCCAGCGGGAATCGCTGGGCGCGGTGAACCTGCGGGCCGAAGAGGACGCGCGCGCCGTGCAGGCCGAACATGACGCGCTTGCCAGGGAAAAATCGGATCTGGAAGAGGCGGTGAAAAAGCTCCGCTCCGGCATCCACGGGCTGAACCGCGAAGGGCGCGAACGTCTTCTGGCGGCCTTTGAACAGGTGAACGGGTCTTTTGCCACGCTGTTCACCCATCTCTTTGCCGGCGGCGAGGCGCGGCTGGTGCTGGTGGAAAGCGATGATCCGCTGGAGGCGGGGCTTGAAATCATGTGCCAACCGCCGGGCAAGAAGCTTTCGACCCTGTCGCTTTTGTCAGGCGGGGAGCAGACGTTGACGGCGCTCTCGCTCATCTTTGCGGTGTTTCTGGCCAATCCTTCGCCCATCTGCGTGCTGGATGAGGTGGACGCCCCCCTTGACGACGCTAACGTAACCCGCTTTTGCGACCTTCTGGACGAGATGACGCGGCGGACCGAGACGCGCTTTCTCATCATCACCCACCATGCCGTGACCATGGCGCGCATGGATCGGCTGTTCGGGGTGACGATGCAGGAACAGGGGGTCAGTCAGCTTGTCTCTGTCGATCTCAAGAAGGCCGAGGCGCTGGTGGCATGAAACAGGACTATGTGAAGAACGCGCTGCAGGCGGCAGGCTTTTGCGGCATCGACGAAGACGGCGGCGTGATCTTTGCCCGCGTTGCGGCGCAGGCGCCGGAGTTCCGGGTCGAAGCGCATGAAGGCGGCTGGCGTCTGGTACTGCCCTGGAACGTCCGCCCGCCCGAAGAGGCTATGGAGGATTGGAACGCCCGCATGGGGGTGGCGCGGATGGAGATCCGTCAGGGCGAGGCCGCGCTGGTCATGCCCTGGGGCGGCGCGGAAGACCTGCCCCGCTGGGCCGCCCTTGCGGCCGAGGCCGAGGCGCATTTCATCCGCTGGCGGCGGGGGCGTCGCCCCGCCGAGGGGATGTGACCGAGGGGATGAGACTGGGGGGATGAGACTGGGGGGATGTGACTGGGGGGATGTGACCGGGGGCGTCAGCCGATCCGCTTCAGCCGGTCGCCCACGCGCATCTCGCCGCCCTGTGCCACCGAACACAGCACGCCGCGCAGGCGCAGCTCCGGGTGGCCGGGGGCGGTGATCCAGGCCTTGGCATCGGCGCCATAGCGGGCCTTCCACTTCACGCAGCCATCGTTGAACACATCGCTGACCCGCAAGATCGCACTGCCCGCCTGCAACAGCGTGCCATCCGGCAGATTGGCAAGCGAGGTGTCCAGATCGGCGATGATCGTATCGCCGGGATGGGGTGTGCCGGCCCGATCGCGCCAGACCAGATCCATTACCCGGCTGGGCAGGATCGACACCTGAATCCGCGGATCGCCCGACCCGTCAGGCAGTTTGAGCCAGGGAGCCGTTGTGAAGCGTTCGCCCGGAACCCCCTCCTCGGGTGTGATGGTCAGGCTTTCGGGAAAGCTGCGCTGGTTGAAAGCCGGTCGGAAACAGAGCTGCAGGATGGGCGTATCATCCTTGGGCGCCGCAAGAACATGCGGCAGCGCGGTCATCAGTTCGTCCAGAGAGACGGGGGTCATAGCATCACCATCAGCAGGGCAAAGGCCAGCATCAGACCCCAGGCGCGCCAGAGGGCCGAACAGGCGGCTTCAATCTCGGCCGGGCCAGGGTCGCGCCGCCCTTCGGCATTGACCCAGGGAAAATCCCGCATCTCGCCGTTGTAGCTGCGCGGGCCGGACAAAGAGATGCCAAGAACGACAGCCATTGCCGCTTCCGGCCATCCTGCATTGGGGGACCGGTGCAAAGGCGCGTCCCGCAGGATGACGCGGGCCGCATCAAGCCGCCCATGCGCCAGCGCCAGCAGCAGCGCCGTCAGCCGCGCGGGGATCAGGTTCAGCAGATCATCGAAGCGCGCGGCCGCCCAGCCGAACTGTTCGTGGCGGGGGGTGCGGTGGCCAATCATGCTGTCGGCGGTATTGGTGATCTTGTAGAGCATCAGCCCCGGCAGACCCGCCACCAGATACCAGAAAAGCGGCGCAATCACCCCGTCCGACAGGTTTTCCGCCGCACTTTCGATGGCTGCCCGCGCCACGGCGGGGCCCTCCATCGCGGCCGTATCCCGCCCCACGATCATGGCGACCTTGCGCCGCCCGTCCGCCAAGCTTTGCCTGAGCCCCTCGGCCACGGCGCGGACGTGTTCGACAAGGCTTTTCTGTGCCAGCAGGATCGCCACAACGATCACTTCCAGAACACCAAAATCCGGCAGGACATGCAGCAGCCAGCCAAGCGCCAGCGCGGCGAGGCCCAGCCCCGTCATGGCAATGAAGCCCTTGAGCCGCCGCATCCCGCCCGTGTTCAGCGCCTTGTCCGCGGCGCTGACCGCCCGCCCCATCAGCACCGCCGGATGGGGGAACCGATCCCAGAGCCATTTCGGCTCTCCCAGTGCGGCATCGAGCAGCATCGCGGGAACGAGGATGAGCGCGCTCATGCCGAAACCCCTTGCAGGGCGGTGGCGAGGCGATCCCAGCCTGTTGCGGGGGGCAGGCCCAGCCGCAGCCAGCGGGTGGAATAGGGGAAGATGCGGATCCAGATCCGGTGGCGGGCCAGCGCATCCTGCCAGGCTGCAGCATCGGCCACGTCATAAAGCCGGAAGAGCGTGGTCCCCCCCACGACCTGCGCGCCCCGTGCCGCCATCAGCGCATCCAGCCGGTCGGCATCCTGCGCCAGCCGGGTGCGGGTGGCCGCGGCCCAGGCGGTGTCGTTCAGCGCCGCTGTCCCGGCCGCCAAGGCGGGGCCAGAGACGGCCCAAGGCCCCAGCAGATCGGACAGATGGCCCATCGGCCCGGTCAGCGTGGCGCGCTGACCGATGGCAAAGCCCAGCCGCAGCCCTGCAAGGCCCCAGAACTTGCCAAAGCTTTTCAGCACCACCACGCCGGGCTTTGCGGCCTCGGCGATCAGGCTGCTTTCGGGGGTCACGTCGCAAAAGCTTTCGTCGATCACAGTCAGCGTGCCGCCGATCTCGGACTGCGACCAAAGCCGCCCGTCGGGGTTGTTGGGATGCACCCGCACCCGCACCGGGGCGTCGCCTTCCGTTACCGCGCGCCCCGCCGCGCGGAAGGCGCGGGCGTGTTCGTTATAGGTTGGACCGGGGATCGAGGCCGGGCCTGCGCTGATCGCGGGCATCCGCGCGATCAGGGCCGAAGCACCGGCGGCGGCTATGATCTCGGCGCTATCGGGGATGTTCCAGAACCGGCGCGCGGCGGTCAGCAAACCCTCCATCGCCGCCGAATCGGGCAGGGCGGTCCAGACATCGGGGGCGAAGGCGGGCAGGGGATAGGGATCGGGGTTGATGCCCGTGGAAAGGTCGATCCAGTCGGCCCGCGTGCCGCCATGGCGCGCCGCCGCGCCATCGATGCCGCCGCCGTGATCAGGTTCTTGCGCCTGTTCCATTGCGTGTCTCCCCCCTTGGGCCTCTGCGCGTCCCGCGCCAGATTGCCCATCTGCCGGGCGAAGGCAACCAGCCGCGCCCCCACGGGCGAAGATGCCCCCGCGCGCAGGCGCCGGCTTGTCCGCAGGCGGCGTCTTTCGGCGGGCGGCGTCATCGCCGGGACACAATGCTGTGGCAGATTTGCAAGAACGTCGGAATGCGCCATTTTTTGTCGCGCCGTAACTTGTCTTTTACCTGTGACGGTTAAGACTGGAGGCAGATGGGTCGTTGAGTCTTTGAGAGGGGGAGGTGACGATGCTGGAACATCTGCCGCAAGAGATTGTCGATGGCCTCTATCAGGCGCGCGAACGCAAGGCCCGTCGCAGCCGCCTGCGCGTTCAGCTGGGGGAGGCGGTCTTTCCCGTGCTGGGCCTGACCGAAACGACGCTGACACTCGATGCCGCGCGGACGCCGAAGCTCCGCGGGTTGGTCGATGTCTTTGATGGTGCGCGCCACATTCTGCAGGGGCTGATCGTTGCCACGCGCGTCGAAGCCGGGCAGTTGGTGTGCGAATTCAAACGCAGCACCCTGGTGCTGGATGCCGCACCGCTGGATTATGAACGCGATGAAAGCCGCCCGGTCGGCTATCTGCCCCGGAACTGAGACGGAAAGGGTGGCCCCGCCGATCGCGGGGCCGGGCCTTGATTATTGCAGATCAGCAAAAGCTGCCTGAAGCCGCGCCACGGCCTCGGCCACTTGCGCGCGGGGGGCTGCAAGGTTGAAGCGCAGATAGGTTTCACCCCCCAGTCCGAAGGTCGCGCCATGATTGGCCGCGATCCGCGCGCCCTTCTGCACCCGGTCGATGAACTCGGCCGGGGACATGCCCGTGCCGCTGAAATCGACCCAGGCCAGATAGGTGGCTTCAAGCGGCATGGACCGCAGCCCCGGAATGGCGTTGACGCCTTCGTCAAACAGGCGGCGGTTTTCATCCAGATAGGTCATCAGCGCATCGACCCAGGCCGCGCCTTCAGGGCTATAGGCGGCGGTCGCCATGAACAGGCCGAAGGAATTGGCCGAAATCCCCAGCGCATTCATCCGCGCCGCAAACTTCGCCCGCAGATCAGGGTTCAGCACGATCACATTGCCGGAATGCGACCCGGCGATGTTGAAGGTCTTGGTTGTCGCCGTCATCATCACCAGACGGTCCACCACCTGCGGCGCCGCCAGCGGCATGACGGTGTGCTTCTGGCCCGGATAGATCAGATCATGGTGAATTTCATCCGACACGAGGATGAGGTCATGCCGGATGCAGAAATCCGCCACGGCCTGCAATTCCTCAACCGTCCAGACCCGCCCGCCGGGATTGTGCGGCGAACAGAGGATCAGCATCCGCGTCTGCGGCGTGACCTGCGCGTCCCAGTCACGTGTGTCAAAGCTGTAGCGGCCCTCGGTCAGCGTCAGCGGGCATTCGGTGACTGTGCGGCCTGCCGCGCGGATCACGCGGGCGAAGGCGTGATAGACCGGCGTCATCAGCATCACGGCATCGCCCGGCGCGGTATAGGCGTCGACACACAGCGCCGTGCCGTTCACTAGGCCATGGGTGGTGAAGATCGCCTCGGCGGGGACATCCCAGCCATGGCGGGCCTGCATCCACCAGCGGATTGCGGTCAGATAGTCGCGTTCATCCCCGAAGTAACCATAGACGCCATGGCGGGCCATGCCTTCGACTGCGGCCTGCACGCAATGCGGGGGGCGGAACTCCATATCCGCGACCCACATGGCGATACCATCCTGTGCCGGCACGCCGTAGAACTGTTCCATCATGTCCCATTTGACGGAATGGGTGCCGTGGCGTTTGATGACTTCGTCGAAATTCGGGGCGGTGGTCATGGGGGTTCCTTCTGTTCCGGCCAAGCGTAACGTGCCGCGGCGCAGGATCAAGCGTGCTGGCGCAGGATGAGGGTTCGGGGGCGGAATGTCGATCCGAGACTGAAAATCGGATGAACGGGTGCGAAAAGCTGTGACATATGGGGAGGATTTCTCAAATTCACCCGATGCAGCGTGAAATGATACCGTTCGCATACCTGCCGCTACGCAACGGTTGCGACATTCTCCTCCCGCGCCTTGGCATTGCGTGGACGGGGCCGAGGGCGTAAACCGAAATCATGAAACGCCCGATCCTGATCCATCCCGATCCGCGTCTGAAAAAGATGTGCGATCCTGTCACCGAATTCTCGCCCGAGCTTGCGAGCCTCGCCGAGGATATGCTGGAAACCATGTATGACGCGCCGGGCATCGGTCTGGCCGCGCCGCAGATCGGCGTGACGAAGCGCATCATCGTCATGGATTGCGCCAAGTCGCCCGAAGAGGCGCAGCCGATGGTGCTGATCAACCCGCTGATCGTCTGGTCGTCCGAAGACCTGTCGAGCTATGAGGAAGGCTGCCTCTCGATCCCCGACCAGTTCGCCGAGGTCGAGCGTCCGGCCATGGTGCGGGTGCGCTGGCAGGATCTGACCGGGGCCGAACAGGAACAGCAGTTCGACGGCATCTGGGCCACCTGTGTCCAGCACGAAATCGACCATCTGAACGGCAAGCTCTTCATTGATTTTCTGGGCCCGCTGAAGCGGCAGATGATCACGCGCAAGATGGAAAAGCTGAAGCGCGAACGCGCGCGGCAGGGCTGAATGGCGGTCTTGCCGATCCTGCGCTGGCCGGATGCCCGGCTCGCGCAGCGTTGCGCCGAGGTGGAGGCGGTGACGCCGGCCCTGCGCAATCTGGTGCGCGACATGTTCGAGACGATGTATGACGCCCCCGGCCGCGGGCTTGCCGCGCCGCAGGTTGGGGTGTTGCAGCGCATGTTCGTGATGGATGAAACCTGGAAGGACGGGCGCCCCGATCCGCGGGTGTTCATCAACCCCGATATCCTCTGGATGTCGGACGACCGGGCCGAGGGTGAAGAGGGCTGCCTGTCGCTGCCGGGCCTTTCGTTGCGCGTGTCGCGCGCGCGGGAGATCCGTCTGCGCTGGACCGATCTGGATGGCACCCGGCAGGAAGCCCTGCTATCGGGCTTTGCCGCGATCTGCGCCCAGCATGAGTTCGATCATCTTGACGGGGTCGTCACCCTTCATCGCCTGGCGCCTGCCGTCCGGGCCAAAGCCGAGGCCGAGTATCTGTCGTGACCATCCGCCGTTGCATCCCCTGGCCCGACAAGCGCCTGCAAACCCCCGCCGCCCCTGTCGAGGCGATCACCGACGAGATCCGCGCCATCTGGCAGGACATGGTCGATACGATGGAGGCGATGCCCGGCTATGGCCTTGGCGCGCCACAGATCGGGGTGATGCAACGCCTTGCCGTGGTCGATTGCTCCGAAGAACGCGGCAAGGCCGTGCTGATGGCCAATCCCGAAATCCTGCATGCGAGCGTTCAGTTCCGCGAGCATGAGGAGGCAAGCCCCAACCTGCCCGGTGTTTCGGCCGTGATCAGCCGTCCGCGCGCGGTGACGGTGCGCTTTCTGAATGCCAAAGGCGAGGTCGAGGAGCGGGATTTCGTTCACCTCTGGGCCACCAGCGTGCAACACCAGATCGACCACCTGAATGGTCGGATGTTCTTTGACCATCTGAAGCCGCTGAAGCGCAAGATGCTGATCCAGAAGGCCGAAAAAATGCGGGGCCGCAAATGAAGATCGTCTTCATGGGCACGCCGGAGTTTTCGGTTCCGGTGCTTGAGGCCTTGGCCCGCGCGCATGAGGTGGTTTGTGTCTATTCTCAGCCGCCGCGTCCTGCAGGCCGCGGCAAGAAGGATCGCCCTTCACCCGTGCAGGCCCGCGCCGAAGACTTGGGCCTGCCGGTCCGCCACCCTGTCAGCCTGCGGACGCCCGAGGCGCAGGCGGAATTTGCGGCCCTTGGTGCCGATGTGGCGGTGGTCGTGGCCTATGGGCTGATCCTGCCGCAGGTGGTGTTGGATGCGCCGCGTCTGGGGTGTCTGAACATCCATGCCTCGCTCTTGCCGCGCTGGCGCGGGGCAGCGCCGATCCATCGCGCGATCATGGCGGGCGATGCCGAAACCGGTGTCTGCATCATGCAGATGGAGGCTGGGCTGGATACCGGCCCGGTGCTGATGCGCGAGGCAACGGCGATTGGCGCCACCGAAACCACCGGGCAGCTGCATGACCGCCTGTCCGAGATGGGCGCGCGGCTGATCGGGCAGGCGCTGGCGGCCCTGCCGGGCCTTACGCCCGTGCCGCAACCGGCCGAGGGCGTGACCTATGCCCAGAAGATCGACAAGGCCGAAGCGCGGATCGACTGGACCCGACCTGCGGTCGAGGTGGATCGACAGATCCGTGGCCTGTCGCCCTTTCCGGGCGCCTGGTGCGAGATTGCGGGCGAGCGGGTCAAGCTGCTGCAATCGGAACTGGCCACCGGGCAGGGTGCGCCGGGGCAGGTCCTGTCGGGCCTGACGATCGCCTGCGGCACCGGGGCGGTGGCCATCACCCTCGCCCAGCGGGAAGGCAAGCGCGCCATGGCACCGGATGATTTTCTGCGCGGCTTTGCCCTGCCGGATCGGCTGACCTGATTCGGTGGACAGGCCCGCGCCCCTGCGCCAGACTGGCGCCAGTGGAGCGGAGGGGGTGAATGACGTTTCTGGTGCTTCTGATCATCGGCACGGCGGCAGGGTTTCTGGCCACGCGCCTGATGCGGCTTGAGGTTGATGTCATCACGACCATCGCGCTGGGGGTGGGCGGGGCGTGGTTGTCCTGGATGGTGCTGCGCTTTGTCATGCGACTGGCGGGGTCGGTCACGCTCTTCATCGGTGCGGTGCTGGGGGCGATGGCGCTGATCTGGCTGTGGGGGTGGTTCAAGCGTCGGTGACGCGCTTGACCAACTCCTTGAGACGAAAGCCTTTTCCCCCCATCGGCATCCACATGATCTGCCCCTGCCAGGCGGCAAAGAGCAGCGCTGCCCCTTCGCGCCCGCGCGGGCCACCGCCAAGCCGCAGCGCAAGCGCCTGTTCGATACGCACGCGCCAGCCTTCGGCCTGGGCGCGCAGGGCGCTGTCGCGGGCATCGGCGGTCATCTGGGGCAGGCTGGCCAGCAGCGGCGCCTCGGATGTCAGGGTCTTGAGCATCACCTGCGCCCCCTTGGCGGTCAGCGGTGCCGCAGCCTCGGCCTGCGCGGTCTGATCCTCAAGCTCGGCCCAGCCCGCCATGAGCGCGGTATGCACCATCCCCTCGCGGCTGCCGAAGCGTTGCACCAGTGTCGGCCCGGCCAACCCGGTGGCCTGCGCGACGGTGGCGAAACTGACGGCGCGATCCCCACCCTGTGCCAGAAGGCGCAGGATTTCGGCATGAACCTTGGCGTCAGGAATGATCTTCTTTCGGGCCATGCGGGTATGGTAGCCAAACCGCCGGGCAGCGAAAGCCCGAAAATGCCGCACCTATCGGTTGCGCGGCGGGCGTGAGCGGTAAACCGGCAGGCGCCAGCCAAAGGCGATCGATCCGGCCCGCAGGACCAGCGTCACCAGCCCGCAGGCCAGCAGCGCGCCGTCCAACCCCGCGGCGGCCAGACCCACCGCCGCCAGCGACCCGGCGAAAGCAGCGGTCACGTAAATCTCGCCCTGTTTCAGGACAAGCGGCACCTCATTGCACACGACATCGCGCGCAAGGCCACCCAGACAGCCCGTGGCCATGCCCATCACGACCACCACGGGCCAGTCCAGCCCGGCCCGCATCGCAACCCCCACCCCTGCAGGCACGGCCACCGCCAGCGCGCAGGCATCCAGCCACAGCAAGACGCGGTAGCGGCTTTCCAGCCGGGGTGCGGCGACAAAGACCAGCACGGCCGCGGCCGAGGCCACGGCCAGCACCCAAGGGTCCGCAATCCAGAAGACCGAGGCGCGGTTGATCAGCACATCGCGCACCGTGCCGCCGCCCACCGCCGTCAGGCAGGCCACGAAGATGAAGCCCACGATATCCAGCTGCGCCCGGCTTGCCACGAGCGCGCCCGTCAGCGCAAAGACCGCCACCGAGGCGTAATCAAGCGCGACCAGCGGTGTCATGCGGCCGTTCCCTTTTTCTTGAAGGGGGCCATGCCTTCGCGCGCTAGGGCATCGGCGCGTTCGTTTTCCTCATGCCCCGCGTGGCCCTTGATCCATTGCCAGGTCACGTCATGGCGGCTTTGCGCCTCATCCAGCCTTTGCCAGAGATCGACATTCTTCACCGGCTTGCGGTCGGCGGTTTTCCAGCCGTTGCGCTTCCAGCCGAAGATCCAGCCGGTGACGCCGTTTTTCACATAGGCGCTGTCAGTCACGATGGTGATCTTGGAGGCGCGGCTGAGCGTTTCCAAAGCCGAGATTGCGGCCAGAAGCTCCATCCGGTTGTTGGTGGTGTCCGCCTCACCCCCGCAGAGGGTGCGTTCCTTGACGACCGCGCCGCCTTCGCGTGCCAGCAGCAGAACCCCCCAGCCGCCGGGGCCGGGGTTTCCCGAACAGGCACCATCGGTATAGGCGAACAGATCGGGCATGCGCGTGTCGTCCAGTCTTCAAGGGGGTGGTTGCGTCCCCCTTACAGCGCCATCGCCAGAGAGGCCAGCACCACGACGCTGAGCATGATGCGGAAGCGCAGCCACCAGCGCGGGGCCAGCCCTTCGTTCCAGAACCAGAAATCCAGCAGCAGCAGCGACGCAAACCCGGCCATCATCACCGGCAATTGCCAGTCATGCACCGGGGCCAGTGCAAAGGCGGCAAAACCCGCAGGCAGCACCGACAGCGTATAGGCCCGTGTCGCCTCGGACCCTTCGGCCCGGGTGGCAAAGCCCCAGAGGACGCCTGCCATGAAGCAGAAGATCACCATGCCGTAATGCAGAAGTAGCCGATTGTCGGCGGCCAGCCATTGCAGCAGGCTGTTTTCCAGCGGCCAGTTCGCAAGCGAAGCCCCGGCCAGAAACGGCACAAGGCCAAGAATACCCCAGAGGGCCGCGCCGCGCGGGATCATCCCCGGCGCGCGCCCTTGCGCCCGGCCTGTGCGGCGCGCACCGGAACGGGTTGGCGGTTGGACCAGATCAGCAGGCCGAGGCTGGTCAGGATCGAAGCAAACAAAAGGGTCATGGCATCTCCTCGTCTTGAAGAGAGCCTAGGTCCTTTGGCGGCACTGGCAAGCCCCAAACCGGCGATTGTTGTCATTCCGCATGGCGCAGGATGCGTGGCACCTTGAATTCCACGTTTTCCTGTGCGGTTTCGACAAGTTCCACCGTGGTGTCGAACCGGGCGCGAAAGGCGTCAATCACCTCGTTCACCAGCACTTCGGGGGCGCTGGCCCCGGCGGTGATGCCCACGGCGCGGATGCCTTCCAGCGCGCGCCAGTCGATATCCGTCGCGCGTTGCACCAGTTGCGAATAGGCGCAGCCATTGGCGCTGCCCACCTCGACCAGACGGCGCGAGTTCGAGGAGTTCGGCGCCCCGATCACCAAGAGCGCGTCGATCTGCCCGGCAATCGCCTTGACGGCCGCCTGCCGGTTGGTGGTGGCATAGCAGATGTCTTCCTTGTGCGGACCGATGATCGCGGGAAAGCGCGCGCGCAGGGCGGCGACGATTTCGACCGTGTCATCCACCGACAGGGTGGTCTGGGTGATGAAGGCGAGCTTTTCGGGGTCACGCGGTTCGACCCGCGCTACATCGGCCACGGTTTCCACCAGCAGCACCTCACCCGCCGGAAGCTGGCCCATGGTGCCGATGGTTTCGGGGTGGCCCGCATGGCCGATCATGATCATCTGCAGGCCGTTTTCGTGGTGCCGTTCAGCCTCGATATGCACCTTCGACACCAGCGGGCAGGTGGCATCGACCCAGATCATGTTGCGCGCCTGCGCGGCGGCAGGCACCGATTTCGGCACGCCATGGGCCGAAAAGATCACCGGGCGGTCATCGGGGACATCGTCCAGCTCTTCGACAAAGACGGCCCCCAGCGCCTTCAGGCTGTCCACGACAAATTTGTTATGCACGATCTCGTGCCGGACATAGACGGGGGCGCCCCATTTCTGCAGCGCCATCTCGACGATCTTGATGGCCCGGTCCACGCCCGCGCAAAAGCCCCGCGGGGCGGCCAGGTAAAGGGTCAGTGCGGGTTTCTGGGACATCGGGGGCCTCATTCGCTGTGCGTTTCAGGTAGGCGCTTCGCGGCCTCAGGTCCAGCCCCAAGCGATCACGCCCGCGGTGGCGGCGGCCAGCACGGCATAGCGCGCGGTCTTGGCAAAGCCCACGATCAGCACAAAGCGCCAGAGCGGCACCCGCAGCGCGCCGGCGACAAAGCAGATCACATCACCCAGCGGCGCCCATGAGAGCAAGAGCGTCCAGGACCCCCAGCGCGCATAGATCGCCTCGGCCCGTGCGAGCTGTTTTTCAGTCGTGCGAAAGCGGCCTTCCAGCGCGCGGGCGCCACGCCCCATGCCCCAGGTCAGCACCGATCCGGCGGTATTGGCGATGCCTGCCGCCACGATCATCAGCCAGATCGGCACCGCCCCGCCCAGCTGCACGGCGGCAAAGACCGCTTCGGATTGAATGGGGATCGGGGTGGCCGCCAGAAAGGCGGCAACGATCAATCCGGTCAGCGCGGCAAGCATGGATCAGGGTCCCCGATACAGGAACAGGCGCCGTGATGGCGCCTGTTTCATAGGTCATGCCGCAGAACTGGGGGCAGGGCCGCGCCAGTTCAAGGCTTATTTCACCGGGGCGGCTGTCAGGTCTTCACGCTCCACGCGGGGCTCACGTGGGGGGCGGCCGATGACTTCGCGCAGTTCGTCCAGCTCGATGAAGTTGTCGGCCTGGCGGCGCAGTTCGTCAGCGATCATCGGAGGCTGGCTGCGGATGGTCGAGACGACCGACACGCGCACGCCCTGACGCTGCAGGCTTTCCACCAGCGGGCGGAAGTCGCCATCGCCCGAAAACAGCACGATATGATCGACGCGCGGCGCAAGCTCCATGGCATTGACGGTCAGTTCAATGTCCATATTGCCCTTCACCTTCCGGCGACCCTGGCTGTCGGTGTATTCCTTGGCCGGTTTGGTGACCATGGTGAAGCCGTTGTAGTGCAGCCAATCCACCAGCGGGCGGATCGGCGAGTAATCGTCGTTTTCCAGCAGGGCGGTGTAATAGAATGCGCGCAGCAACTTGCCCCGGCGCATGAACTCTTGACGCAGCAACTTGTAGTCGATGTCGAACCCCAGGGCCTTTGCTGCGGCATAGAGGTTCGAGCCGTCTATGAAGAGCGCAAGGCGTTCGTCTTTGTAAAACATATCATTTCCCCTTAAAAATCGCCCCGGGGGCACATCGGAAACCAGTGGTGGATGCTTTCCGAAACCGTTACGGAACGAAGATCGATACCAACCGGCGCGCAAAAGCCGCAACCTATACTTTGGAGAAGGGCCCCCGGATGACCTTGGCGAACCAAGCCCTTGTCGCCTTTGGCGCGAACCTGCCCTTCGAAGGGATGGCTCCGCTGCAGACGGTTCGTGTCGCCTTGGGGGCCCTTGCCGATGAAGGGCTTGAGCCGCTCTCTGTGAGCCCAATATATGCCACGCCCTGCTTTCCGGCAGGGGCTGGTCCCGATTATGTGAACGGCGCGGCGCTGTTGGCGGTGGGGAACCTGACCCCGGCCGAAGTGCTGGCCGCCCTGCACCGGATCGAGGCGCGTTTTGGGCGCGAACGCGTGCAACGCTGGGCGGGGCGGACGCTGGATCTTGATCTCCTGGCGATGGGGGATTTGGTGCTGCCCGATGCCGAAGGGCAGGCCGCCTGGCGCAGCCTTCCCCCGGAAGAGCAGGCCCGCCTTGCACCCGACCAGCTGATCCTGCCCCATCCGCGCCTTCAGGACCGCGCCTTTGTTCTGGTGCCGCTGGCCGAAGTGGCGGCCGACTGGCGCCATCCGCTGCTGGGGAAAACCGTGGCCGAGATGCGCGATGCCCTGCCCGAAGCCGACCGCGCAGGTGTCACGCCCCTGTGATCTGCGGTGCTTCGCGCAAGGCTTTGTCCGATGCGCCGGATTCCGCTCTTGTCAAGGGGCTTCCTTGGCCGTAAAGAGGCCGTTCCATGCCCCATCCGCAACGGAGTGTCCAATGGCCCGCGTGACGGTCGAAGATTGCGTTGACAAGGTCCCCAACCGGTTCGAACTGGTGATGTTGGCCGCGCACCGCGCCCGCGAGATCGCTGCCGGTTCGCCGCTGACGGTTGAGCGTGATAACGACAAGAACCCGGTCGTCGCCCTGCGCGAGATCGCCGATGAAACCCAATCGGCCGATCTGCTGCGCGAGCGCATGATCGAAAGCCACCAGACCCAGATCGAGGTGGACGAACCCGAGGAAGACCAGATGGCGCTTCTCATGGGGAATGGCGATGCTGTCGATCGCCCGGCCTCGGACGACATGTCCGAAGAAAAACTGCTGCGCGCGCTGATGGAAGCGCAAGGCGACCGCTGAGGCGGATGGAAGGCGGACAGGGATGATCGACGTTGAAGACCTCGTCGCCCTTGTCCGCAATTACAACCCGCGGACCAATGCCGACCTGATCCGCCGGGCCTATGCCTATGGCAAGCTGATGCATGAAGGGCAGTTCCGTAAATCGGGCGAGCCCTATTTCACGCATCCCGTGGCGGTCGCCGCGATTCTGACCGAACAGCGCCTTGATGATGCGACCTTGGTCACCGCGCTGCTGCATGACACCATCGAAGATACCAAATCGACCTTTGCCGATGTGGCGCGCGAATTCGGCGAAGAGATTGCCGAAATGGTCGATGGTGTGACCAAGCTGACCAATATCCAGCTGACGTCGACGGAATCCAAACAGGCCGAAAACTTCCGCAAGCTGTTCGTCGCCATGTCGCGCGACCTGCGGGTCATTCTGGTGAAGCTGGCCGACCGTCTGCACAATATGCGGACGATCAAGTCGATGAAGCCCGAAAAGCAGGCACAGAAGGCCCGCGAGACGATGGAAATCTACGCCCCCCTAGCCGGTCGCATGGGGATGCAGTGGATGCGCGAAGAGCTGGAGGATCTGGCCTTCCGCGTGCTGAACCCCGAGGCGCGCAATTCCATCATCCGCCGCTTCATCACGCTGCAGCGCGAAGCGGGCGATGTGGTCCACAAGATCACCGCCGACATTCGGCACGAACTGGAAAAGGCCCAGATTGAGGCCGATGTCTATGGTCGCGCCAAGAAGCCCTACAGCGTCTGGCGCAAGATGCAGGAGAAGGACATTCCCTTCTCGCGTCTGTCTGACATCTACGGGTTCCGCGTGATCACCCAGACCGAGGCCGACTGCTACCGCGTGCTGGGGGTGATCCATCAACGCTGGCGCGCGGTGCCGGGGCGGTTCAAGGATTACATCAGCCAGCCGAAATCGAACGGCTACCGGTCGATCCATACCACGGTGTCAGGGCGTGACGGCAAGCGGGTCGAGGTGCAGGTCCGCACCCGCCAGATGCATGAGGTCAACGAATCGGGGGTGGCGGCGCATTGGTCCTACCGTGAAGGCGTGCGCGTCCAGAACCCCTTTGCCGTCGATCCGGCGAAATGGGTGGCCAGCCTGACCGAACGTCTGGGCGAGGAAGATCACGACGACTTCATGGAGAACGTGAAGCTGGAGATGTACACCGATCAGGTGTTTTGCTTCACCCCCAAGGGCGACGTGATCCAGCTGCCGCGCGGGGCCACGCCGCTGGATTTCGCCTATGCGATCCATACCCGGATCGGCAACTCGACCGTCTCGGCCAAGGTCGACGGGATTCGCGTGCCGCTCTGGACGCGACTCAAGAACGGGCAATCGGTCGAGATCATCACCGCCGAGGGCCAGCGCCCGCAGCTGAGCTGGATTGACGTGGTTGTGACCGGCCGCGCCAAAGCGGCAATCCGTCGCAGCCTGCGCGAGGAAGACCGCGGCCGCTTCATCAAGCTGGGGCAGGAACTGGTCCGCGCGGCCTTTGACCATGCCGGGAAAAAGGCCACCGACAAGGCGTTGCGGACCGCGGCGCGGATGCTGGGTCTGCCCGATGAGCTGGAGCTTCTGGCGCAGCTTGGCTCGGCCGAGCTGACGGCGCGCAAGGTGCTGGAGACGCTTTACCCGGAACTTGAAATTGTCGTGCCGGAACAAGTGGATTCGCAGCGCCCCCTGCTGGGTCTGGCTGCCGATCAAAGCTTCAACCGCGCGCCCTGCTGCCAGCCCATCCCGGGTGAGCGGATCGTCGGGATCACCTTCCGCGGACATGGCGTCGTGGTCCACGCGATCGATTGCCCGGCGCTCGCGGAATACGAGGAACAGCCCGAACGTTGGGTCGATCTGCGCTGGCAGACCGGGCGCCATGCGGCGGTCAATACCGTCAGCCTTGAGCTGACCATCGCCAATGACGCGGGCGTGCTGGGGCGCATCTGCACCTTGATCGGAGAGCAGAAGGCCAATATCTCGGACCTGCACTTCGTGGACCGTAAACCAGACTTTTACAAACTGGTGATCGACGTTGATCTGCGGGACCTGGAGCATCTTCACATGCTGATGACCGCTCTGGAGGCCGAAACCGATGTTGCGCAGATCGCACGGCACCGCGACCTGAGCAGGAAACCCTGACGGGCAGGAACCAAAGACGTGGTATTCAAGCGGCGCGACAAGCGCTCCTACATGCAGATGACGCGGGATTTCATCTATCCCAAGGGCGGGTTCCGCCGTGCCATCCAGTATGTCATTCATCGCATGCGCCGCCTGCCCGATCAGCCCCACCGGATCGCGCGCGGGGTCTTTGCCGGGACATTCGTGAACTTTCCGCCGCTGTTCGGGGTGCAGATGGTTTCGGCGGCGGCGCTGGCTTGGGTGCTGCGGGGCAATATCCTTGCGGCGCTGCTGGCGACGTTCTTGTCGAACCCGTTGACCACCCCCTTCATTGCGATGGGGTCGCTCAAGCTCGGCCATTGGATGCTGGGGATCGAGGCGCCGCTGAATTTCCATTTCGTGCTGGCCGCGTTTACCGAGGCGGGCGTGCAAATCTGGCACAACTTCCTTGCGCTCTTTACCAGCGACGTCACCCAGTGGGACAAGCTGATCGATTTTTTCTGGTTCCTCTACTGGCCCTACACCATCGGGTCGATCCTGCCGGGGATCTTTTTCAGTTTCCTGACCTACTATCTCACCATCCCTTTAGTTCATGCCTATCAGAAGTTGCGCGCCGCCAAGTTCAAGGAACGTTCGGAAAAGCGTAAAGCGTTGAAGGCGCGCATCGCGGCGATGAAATCCTCTGCCGCGGGGGATGACGAGGCGCCCGGCGGACCGTAAGGTCGGCGCCGAGAGAGCGAAGGAGAGACCCATGCAACGGCTGCGGCTAGGTGTGAACATCGACCATGTGGCAACGGTGCGGAATGCCCGCGGTTCGGTCTGGCCCGATCCGCTGCGGGCTGCCCTGCTGGCAGAGGCTGCGGGGGCGGACGGCATCACAGCCCATCTGCGTGAAGACCGTCGCCACATCCGCGACGCGGATATCGAGGCGCTGCGCGCCGGAATCGGCATCCCGCTGAATTTCGAATGCGCCGCCACCGAAGAGATGCAGGCCATTGCCCTGCGACTGAAGCCCCATGCCGTCTGTCTGGTCCCCGAACGGCGCGAGGAACGGACGACCGAAGGCGGGTTGGATGTGCTGGGCGATGAAGCGCGGCTGAAGGATTACATTGCGCCCCTGCGTGAGGCGGGCTGCCGGGTCAGCATGTTCGTGGGGCACGATCCGCGGCAGATCGAAGCTTCGGCCCGCATTGGCGCGGCGGTGGTGGAACTTCACACCGGGCTTTATTCCGAACTTCACGCCGATGGCCATCAGGCCGAGGCAGAGGCAGAGCTGGCTGCGCTGGTGGAAGGCGCGCGCATCGCGGCCGGGCTGGGCCTTGAGGTGCATGCCGGTCATGGTCTGACTTATGACAATGTCGCGCCCATTGCCGCCATCCCCGAAGTGATGGAGCTGAACATCGGCCACTTCCTGATCGGCGAGGCGATCTATATCGGCCTTGGCCCCGCCATCGAGGAAATGCGCCGCCGCATCGATGAGGCGCGCGCTTGATTCTCGGCATCGGCAGCGATCTGGCCAATATCGACCGGATTGCCGCCGTGCTGGAACGGCACGGCGCCCGCTTTCGTGACCGCGTCTTTACCCCGGCCGAACAGGCCCGGGCCGAGGCGCGGCCGATGACGGTTGCAGGCACCTACGCCAAACGCTGGGCTGCGAAAGAGGCTTGTTCCAAGGCGCTTGGCACCGGCCTGCGGATGGGGATAAGCTGGCGCGACATGGCGGTCACGAACCTGCCCACGGGCCAGCCAGTGATGACCGTCACGGGCTGGGCGGCTGAACGGCTGGCGCAGATGACCCCGCCGGGGCATGAGGCGGTAATTCATGTCACGCTGACCGATGATCACCCCTGGGCGCAGGCCTTCGTGGTGATCGAGGCGCGCCCCTGTGCGGCCAACCCCAGCGAAACTTGACTCCTTCCCCTGCGGCGCGCATGTAGCGCGCCAGAAACTGACAAGAGGCAGCCCAGATGGCGAGCAAGGACAAATCCGAAGGCGGTATCGTCGAGACGATCAAGACGGTGGTCTGGGCGCTGCTCATCGCCGGGGTCTTCCGCACGCTGTTCTTCCAACCCTTCTGGATTCCGTCGGAGTCGATGAAGGACACGCTGCTGATCGGCGACTTCCTCTTTGTCAACAAGATGGCCTATGGCTATTCGCGCTATTCCTGCCCCTTCGCGATCTGCCCGATCGAGGGGCGGCTGTTCGCTTCGGAGCCGGAGCGTGGCGATGTCGTGGTCTTCCGCCACCCGGTGAACGGGTCGGATTTCATCAAGCGTCTGATCGGCCTGCCGGGTGACCAGATTCAGGTGAAGAACGGCGTCCTCTGGATCAATGGGCAGGAAGTTCCGCAGGAACCCGCGGGCACCTTCCAGGAGGTCTATGAGCCGCAAGGCCCGATGGGCAACCTGCCGCGCTGCGAAAACGCGCCGGTGGGGCAGGGGGGCATCTGCACCCGGTCGCGCTTCATCGAAACGCTGCCCAATGGCGTGAAACACGCCGTGCTGAACATCGACGCCAACGGCTATGGCGACAATACCGATGTCTTCACCGTGCCGCCGGGGCATTATTTCTTCATGGGCGACAACCGCGACAACTCGACCGACAGCCGCTATAGCCAGACCGTGGGCGGCGTGGGCATGCTGCCTGCCGAATATCTGATCGGCCGGGCGGATCGCGTGATCTTCTCTTCGGCCGGCAAGTCGATGCTGTTCTTCTGGACCTGGCGCGCCGACCGCTTCTTCAAGGCGATCGAGTGAAGCTCTCTGCCGATCTTCTGGCCTTTCAGGGCCGTCTGGGGCATAATTTCCGCACGCCCGAACTGCTGGTGCGTGCTGTGACGCATGCCTCGATCTCGTCCTCGACACGGCCCGACAATCAGCGGTTGGAGTTTCTGGGCGACCGGGTGCTTGGCCTTGTCATGGCCGAGGCGCTGCTTGCTGCCGATGAACAGGCGGCCGAAGGGCTGCTCGCCCCGCGCTTCAACGCCTTGGTCCGCAAGGAAACCTGCGCCGACATCGCCCGCGCGCTGAGCCTGGGCGAGGTGCTGAAGCTCGGCCGGTCCGAGATGATGTCGGGGGGGCGGCGCAAAGAGGCGCTGCTGGGTGACGCGATGGAGGCGGTGATTGCCGCCGTCTATCTTGATGCGGGCTTTGCCGCGGCGCGTGACGTGGTGCTGCGTCTCTGGCAAGATCGCATCACGGGGGTCGAGATTGACGCCCGCGACCCGAAGACCGCGCTGCAGGAATGGGCGCAGGCCCGCGCGCAGACGCCGCCGACGTATACCGCACTGGGGCGCGAAGGCCCCGATCATCAACCCGTCTTCACCGTTGAGGTCCGTCTGGCCTCGGGTGAGGCGGAAACCGCCAAGGCGGGAACGAAACGCGCGGCTGAACAGGCCGCAGCAAAGGCGCTTTTGGCGCGGATGGAGGGCCGGCATGGCTGAACAACGGGCTGGCTTCGTGGCGCTGATCGGCGAACCGAACGCCGGGAAATCGACGCTTCTGAACCGTATGGTCGGCGCCAAGGTGTCCATCGTGACGCATAAGGTGCAAACCACGCGCGCGCGCATCCGCGGGGTGTGCATGGAAGGCGACGCCCAGATCGTCTTTGTCGATACGCCCGGCCTGTTTCGCCCGCGCCGCCGGCTCGACCGTGCCATGGTCGCCGCGGCCTGGGGGGGCGCGGCGGATGCCGATATCATCGTCCTTCTGGTTGAGGCGCATCGCGGCCTGACCGAGGGCACCGCCGCCATCATCGACGCGATGAAGGACCGTATCCCGCAGGGGCAGCAGGTCGCGCTTGCGATCAACAAGATCGATCGGGTCAAGGCCGAGAACCTGCTCGCGCTGGCGCAAAAGATGAACGACGCCTTCCCCTTCGTTGAGACCTTCATGATCTCGGCCGAAAAGGGCTATGGCGTGGACAAGCTGCGCGAATGGCTGGCCTCGCAGGTGCCGAAAGGTGCCTGGTTCTACCCGGAAGACCAGATCGCCGATCTGCCCATGCGGATGATCGCGGCCGAGGTCACGCGCGAAAAGCTGACCCTGCGTCTGCATGAGGAGCTGCCCTATCAGCTGACCGTCGAGACGGAAAAGTGGGAGGACCGCCCCGATGGTTCGACCCGCATAGATCAGGTCGTCTATGTTGCGCGCGACGGGCACAAGGGCATCTTGCTGGGCCACAAGGGCGAGACGATCAAGGCCATCGGTCAGGCCGCCCGCGCCGACCTGATGGAGTTTCTGGATCGGCCCGTCCACCTCTTCCTGCAGGTGAAGGTGCGGCCGAACTGGCTGGATGAACCCGACCGCTATTCCGAAATGGGCCTTGATTTCAAGGACGGCGACTGATCCGCCATGCAGCCGCGACTGGCGACCGGGCTTTGGGTTTCGGCCTATCTGACGCGGCTACGGCTGGCCGATATCCCGCATTACGTGACCGCCCGGGGGGATGAAACCTCGGGCGCGGTGATTGTGAAATGCGCGCTGCTGAACGGGCAGGCGCGGGCCTATCAGCGTAGCTATGATCTGATGTCCGATCAGCGCATCTGGGTGCTGCTGGCGGAAGGGGACGAGCCCGCGGTCGATGCCGCGCTTGCGAAGGCCCGCAGCCGGGACCCCGATCTTTGGGTGATCGAGCTTGAGGACCGCGCGGGCCGCACCATGCTGGAGGAAGAGGGGCTGGCTTCCTGACCCGTCGCCGTTTACGCTTTGTTCAGGGCTTCGTGCCAAGGTAGCGGAAGGCGTTTTCGAGGATGGAGTGGAGGGATGAAGGCACGGTGATCCTGTCCCGCCCCTATGGCGAGACTTCGGCGATCATCGAGGTTCTGACGGCGGATCACGGGCGTCATGCCGGCGTGGTGCGGGGCGGCGCCTCGCGCAAGGTGGCGGGAACCCTGCAGCCGGGCAGTCAGGTCGCGGTGGCTTGGCGTGCGCGGCTGGATGATCAACTTGGCAGTTTCACGGTGGAACCTCTGGCCAGCCGGGCGGGCTTGCTTGCAGATCGTCTGGCGCTGGCGGGGCTGAATGCGATCTGTGCCATGCTGCATCTGGCGCTGCCAGAGCGACAGCCGCACCCAGAGCTTTACAGGCAGACCCAGGCGCTGCTGGCCGCTCTGGCGCGGGATGTGGATTGGCCTGCCGCCTATCTGCGGTGGGAGATGATCCTGCTGGAGGAGCTGGGCTTTGGCCTTGATCTGTCGCGCTGTGCGGTGACGGGGCAGCGCGAGGATCTGGCCTATGTCAGCCCGAAATCCGGCCGCGCAGTCAGCCGTCAGGGTGCAGGGGATTGGGCGGCCCGGCTTTTCCCGCTGCCGCTGGGCCTGCAGGGCCAAGGCCCGATGTCGGGGGCAGAGTTGCAGCAGGGCTTTGCCATCACGGGCCATTTCCTCGCGCGCGAGCTGGCGGTTCTGCGCCGCGGTCTGGTCCTGCCCGAAGCACGTGCACGGTTGATCGATCTTCTCGCCCGCGGCGAGCGCTGATCGTCAGATACGACACGAAATGTCGCGCCGTGCAAAGACGCGCGGCGGCCTTTCGGGGCCAATGACCGAGGAGAGCGTCATGGCCAACAAATACATCCCCCTCATGCTTCGTCATTCCGCAACACCGCGGATTGAGGCTTTCGCCGTGCTTGCCGGGCTTGAGGCTGCGGTGCGCGGTGTGCTGATCTCGGTCATGCCGATCGTGATGTATGAGGCCGTGCAGGACGCGGCGGTGGTGAGCCGTGTCTATTTCCTCGTCGGGCTTTGTTCGATGGTCTGGGGGCTGATGGTGCCTTGGGCCACGCGCTTCTTGCCCCGCCGCTGGATGTATTCCACGGGATGCGGGCTTTATCTGATTGCGATGCTGCTTGCGGCGCAGGGTGGACCGGTCGCGGTGCCGCTGGCGCTATTATGCATGGCGCTGGCAACGGCAACCTGCTTTGTCTGCTTCAATGCCTATGTGCTGGATTATGTCGCCCGTGCGGATCTGGGCCGCACGCAGAGCCTGCAGATGTTCTACGCCGCAACCCCATGGGCCGTGGGGCCGATGCTGGGTGTTTGGCTGCGCGATCACGGGGCGGCGCTGCCCTTTCTGCTGGCGGCGGTCTGCGCGCTCTTGCTGCTCTCGGCGTTCTGGGTTTTGCGGCTGGGCAATGGCAAGCAGATCCAGCGCGCCCGCGGCCCGGCGGTCAACCCGCTGGCCTATCTGGGCCGTTTCTTCCGCCAACCGCGGCTGATTGCGGGGTGGCTATTTGCGGTCATTCGCAGCTGCGGCTGGTGGGTCTACGTCGTCTATTTGCCGATTTTCTGCATTGAGGCCGGTCTGGGTGACAAGGTGGGCGGGGTTGCCTTGTCCATTTCGAACGCCTTGCTGTTTCTGACGCCGGTCCTCTTGCGTCTGGTGCATCGCACCTCGGTCCGGCGGGCGGTGCGGGGCGCGCAATTGCTTTGCGCCATCACCTTTACCGCGGCCGGTCTGCTCTCGGCCTGGCCCTGGATAGTGGTGGCGGGGCTGATGATCGGCTCGACGGGCCTTGTCATGCTGGATACGGCCGGTGGCCTGCCCTTCATGATGTCGGTCAAACCGTCTGAGCGGGTGGAGATGGCGGCGGTCTATTCCAGCTTCCGCGATGTCTCGGGCATTCTCACGCCGGGGGTTGCGTGGCTTGTGCTGCTGGCGGCCCCGATCGCGGGCGTCTTTGTGGCCAGTGGCCTCGGCTTTGCGACCGCCTGGGGCATTGCCGGAAAATTGCATCCCCGCCTCGGTGTGGCGCGGCCATCCCGAGGCGGGGCATAGGTCTGCCGGGGGCCATCCGGCAGACCGCTCTCAATCAAGCAGGCGGCGGGCGATGACCTGCGCCTGAATTTCGGCAGCGCCTTCAAAGATGTTCAGAATGCGCGCATCGCAAAGGATGCGGCTGATCTGATATTCCAGCGCGAAACCGTTGCCGCCATGGATCTGCAGCGCATTGTCCGCAGCCGACCAGGCGACCCGCGCACCCAGCAGCTTGGCCATGCCAGCTTCCAGATCGCAGCGCTTGTCATGGTCTTTCTGCCAAGCGCTGAAATAGGTGAGCTGGCGCGCGATCATGATCTCGACCGCCATCATCGCCAGTTTCGCGGCAATGCGGGGGAATTCGATCAGCGATTTGCCAAATTGCTTGCGGTCTTCGGCATAGCGCATGCCGGTTTCCAGCGCCGATTGCGCCACGCCAATCGCGCGGGCGCCGGTCTGGATGCGGGCCGATTCAAAGGTCTGCATCAGCTGCTTGAAGCCCTGACCTTCGACGCCGCCCAGCAGGTTTTCACCCTTGACCTTGAACCCGTCAAAGCCGAGCTCGTATTCCTTCATCCCGCGATAGCCCAGAACCTCGATTTCGCCGCCCGTCATGCCGGGGGTCGGGAAGGGGGCTTCATCCGTGCCGGGGATCTTCTCGGCCAAGAACATCGACAGGCCGCGATAATCGGTGGTGTTCGGGTCGGTCCGGGCCAGCAGCGTCATCACATGGGTGCGCGCGGCATGGGTGATCCAAGTCTTGTTGCCGGTCACTTCCCAATCGTCGCCGGTTTTCACGGCGCGGGTGCGAAGGCTTCCCAGATCGGACCCGGTATTGGGTTCGGTAAAGACGGCGGTCGGCAGGATCTCACCGCTCGCAAGCTTGGGCAGCCATTGCGCCTTTTGGGCGGTTGTGCCGCCGCAGAGGATCAGTTCGGCGGCAATTTCGCTCCGCGTGCCGAGCGAGCCGACGCCGATATAGCCGCGCGAGAGTTCCTCGGAGACAACGACCATCGAGGCCTTCGACAGGCCGAAGCCGCCAAATTCCTCGGGGATGGTCAGGCCGAAAACCCCCATCTCGGCGAGCGATTCGATGATCTCCATCGGGATCAGCTCATCCTTGAGGTGCCATTCATGCGCATGGGGCACGACCCGGTCATCCGCGAAGCGGCGGAACTGGTCGCGGATCATCTCCAGCTCTTCATCCAGGCCAGTTGCGCCAAAGGTGGCGCGGCCGTGATTTTCGCGCATCAGCGCGACGAGCGCGAGGCGTGCCGCATCGGTGTTGCCCTGCGCCATCAGCTGCGCTGCAGCGGCGCCCGGCGTCCAGCTGAGGCCAAGGTCGGAAAGGCGCGCGGTTTCCAACTGCGACATCGGAATGCCGCCCGCGATCTGCGAGAGATATTCGCCAAAGCCGATCTGCAGGATCAAGGCTTCCATGTCGCCAAAGCTGCCCTGTTCGGACAGGCGGTCAGCCCAGGATTGCAGCTGCCGCAGGCTTTCGGTGTAGGTGGCAAGCCAGGACAGGGCATGCGCCGCGAACTGATGCTGTTCCAGCGCCGCGGAAGAGATCTTCCCCCCCAGCGTCACGCGACCGCGCAGGGCCTCTTTCGCCTCGGCGAACAGGGTCCCCACCTCGGGCAGGGCCGCTGCGGTGAGCGTTTTCAGATCAGCGAGCAGGGGCGACTGGGGCACGGCTTGTCCATCATGCGGCATGGCGATTCCTCGGGTTCTGCACTTGCGAAATGGGTAGCTTGTTTGCAGTCGCAGCGCAACAAAAATTCAAACTATGACGCTTTGGTGTAGGAAAATGACTTTTGGAAATATTCAGGCCTGGCGAAGCGCAAGAAAAAAGGGGCCTCGAAAGGCCCCTTTTCCCAAGATATTCAAAGGCTTCAGCCGATGGCTGCGGCCTTGACGTCCTGATCGATGTAGGGAACGTATTGGCCGAAGTTCTCGGCGAACATCGAGACAAGTTTGGCGGCCTGCGCGTCATAGGCGGCCTTGTCGGCCCAGGTGTCGCGCGGGTTCAGCAGCGTGGTGTCCACACCTTCCACCGCGACCGGCACTTCAAAGCCGAAGTTCGGGTCCTTGCGGAATTCGCCCTTCGACAGCGACCCGTTCAGGGCAGCAGTCAGCAGGGCGCGGGTGGCGCGGATCGGCATGCGCTTGCCGGTTCCATAGGCGCCGCCAGTCCAGCCGGTGTTGACCAGCCAGCATTCAGCGCCGAACTGGGCGATCTTTTCCTGCAGCAGCTTGCCATAGACTTCGGGGCGGCGGGGCATGAAGGGCGCACCGAAGCAGGTCGAGAAGGTCGGCGTGGGTTCCACGACGCCGCGCTCGGTGCCCGGGGTCTTCGAGGTGAAGCCCGACAGGAAGTGATACATCGCCTGCGCCGGGGTCAGACGCGCGATCGGCGGCAGCACGCCATAGGCGTCGCAGGTCAGCATGATCACATTCTTCGGGTGGCCGCCCAGACCGGTGTCCGACGCGTTCGAGATATAGTCGAGCGGGTAGGCGCAGCGCATGTTCTCGGTCAGGCTCGAATCCTGGAAGTCGAGTTCAAGCGTTTCCGGATCGTAGACCATGTTCTCGATCACGGTGCCAAAGCGCGAGGTGGTGCCGTAGATTTCCGGCTCGGCCTCGGCGCTCAGGTTGATGGTCTTGGCGTAGCAGCCGCCTTCGAAGTTGAAGCTGCCCTTTTCCGACCAGCCATGTTCGTCATCGCCGATCAGGATGCGCGACGGATCGGCCGAAAGGGTGGTCTTGCCGGTGCCCGACAGGCCGAAGAACACCGCCGTGTCATCGGGGTTGCCGATGGCATGGTTGGCCGAGCAGTGCATCGCCATCACACCCTTGGCCGGCAGGATGTAGTTCAGCAGGGTGAAGACCGATTTCTTGTTCTCGCCCGCATAGGCGGTATTGGCGATCAGAATCAGCTTCCGGTCAAAGTTCAGCGCGATGACCGTTTCCGTGCGGCAGCCGTGCCGGGCCGGATCGGCCTTGAACGACGGACAGTTGATGATGGTGAATTCCGGCACGAAGCTGTCCAGCTCGCTCCGTTCGGGGCGGCGCAGCATGTGACGGATGAAGAGGCCGTGCCAGGCCAGTTCCGTCACCACGCGCACGTCGAGCCGATGCGCGGGGTCAGCACCGGCATAGAGATCTTGCACGAAGTACTCGCGGCCCTTCATGTGGGCGGTCATGTCCTCATAGAGACGATCGAAGGCCTCGGGGGCCATCGGGGCATTGTTTTCCCACCAGATCGAGTCTTCGACGGCAGGGGTGCGGACGACGAACTTGTCTTTCGGCGACCGGCCGGTGAACTGCCCGGTCGAACACAGGAAAGCACCGCCTTTGCCAAGACGCCCTTCGCCGCGACGCACCGCCGCCTCGACCAGCGCCGGTTCGATGTCGTTGTAATAGACCGTTCCCAGACCGCTGATGCCTTGTGCTTCGAGGGTGTGGCTGGGGTTCACGCGTCCATGCGTCATGTGCAAGCTCCCGGTGCCGCGGCTGGCGCGGCTTCTTTCGGTTCAAATCGGCAGCATGGGCCAGATAGCTACCGGTCAGGCCCCGACGTGTGACCTGACAACCGCCCTATAACACGCGGTTTTCAAACAGGAATAGCGACTTTTCGGTCTGTTAGCGCAACCATCTCAGGTTTAGCGATACCATTCTGCGATCACACGCAGGCGTGATGCAATTTAGCCATTTGTTTAGAAATTCAGGTGACTATCGACCCGTACTAAAGGTGTGATTCGTAGTTTCGTGTTGATTCTTTATGGCGAAAAAAGGACAGTGTTCGCAAAACCAGAACAATGAGCAGAACGGGAACCGGACATGTCCAGGATCGCGCTTGTGGACGATGACAGGAATATCCTGACATCGGTCGCTATGACGCTCGAGGCCGAGGGCTTCGAGGTGGAGACTTACAACGACGGTCAGTCGGCTTTGGACGCCTTCAACCGACGGCTCCCCGACATGGCGGTGCTGGACATCAAGATGCCCCGTATGGATGGCATGGATCTGCTCCAGCGCCTGCGCCAGAAGACGACGATGCCTGTGATCTTCCTGACCTCGAAAGATGATGAAATCGATGAGGTTCTGGGTCTGCGGATGGGCGCGGACGATTACGTCAAGAAGCCTTTCAGCCAGCGTTTGCTGGTGGAACGCATCCGCGCGCTGCTGCGCCGGCAAGAGGTGATGACGGCTGGTGAGGTGACGGTCACTGAGGAAACCAAGATCATGGAGCGCGGCAATCTGCGGATGGACCCGCTGCGCCATGCCGTGACCTGGAAGGGGCAGGATGTCTCGCTGACCGTAACGGAATTCTTGCTGCTGCAGGCACTTGCGCAGCGCCCCGGGTTTGTCAAAAGCCGTGACCAGCTGATGGATGTGGCTTATGACGATCAGGTCTACGTCGATGACCGCACCATCGACAGCCATATCAAGCGCCTGCGCAAGAAAATGCGCGCCGCGGACTCTGAGTTTTCGGCTATCGAAACGCTCTACGGGATCGGGTATCGTTACAACGAAGAGTGATCCTTCAGGATGGCCGTGGCGTATCGGATCAGAGCGAAAGCCCAGGAACCTGCCGCCCGTCCGGGCGAGGTGGTTCTGGGTGAGGACTGGGTCAGCCCCGAGGCACTGGCCGAACAAGAGCTGCGCGCGCACAAATCTCGCCGTGGCCTGGTCGCGCTGAATCATTCGCCTCTTGCCCGGAAGATCGTGATCTTCAACATGATGGCCATCGTCGTCATGGTCGCGGGGGTTCTGTTTCTCAATCCCTTCCGCGACAGCCTGGTCCTGCAGCGTGAACAGGGCCTCGTCACCGAAGCGCAGCTGGTTGCCGGAATTCTGGAGGCCCGCCTGCCGGGCGACGGATCTTTGGGGGATGCGGCTGGGGCCATTGCCGCCGCTCCGATCGGCCCTGGTGTCGAGGTGCGTATCTTCGATGCGGCCGGCCGCGAGACGGCCCGCGGGTTGGGGGCAGTTCGCCCGATTCTTGCCGAGCAGCGATCAACCCTGATCACCGATTTTCTGAATCTGATCTGGAATTTTGTTTCCGGTCTCATGGCCGGCGATTCGGCCGCGCCCGCTACCCCGGACACAGCTGCCTTGCTCCGACAGATCCTGCCCGAAGCACAGGCTGGCTCCACCACGGTCAAAACCGCGCGCGAGCTTGAGGGCGGGACCGTCTTTTCGGTTGCCACCCCCATTCGGGACCGCGGGGTCGTGGTGGGGGTGGTCGGCCTCACCTCGCCCGAGGGAGAGATTGATCGCCTGGTCCGCTATGAGCGCGAGCAGGTCTTGCAGATGTTCGTGATCGCCCTGCTGGTGTCGATCGGGCTCAGCCTGGTGCTGGCCTCGACCATCGCCAATCCGCTCAGCGATCTTGCGGCCGCGGCCGAGCTGGGGCGAGACCGTGATGCACGGAAGATGGCTCCGGGGCGCGTGCGAATCCCCGATCTGACGGCCCGGCCTGACGAAATCGGCCGCCTGTCGGTTGCGATGCGGGGCATGGTGGCCGCGCTTTACGACCGGATCGACGCGAATGAACAATTCGCCGCCGATGTCGCGCATGAGATCAAGAACCCGCTCGCCTCGCTGCGGTCTGCCGTGGCGTCGATGCATTTCGCCAAACGTGATGACCAGCGGCTGCGGCTTCTGGAGGTGATCGACCATGACGTGCGCCGCCTCGACCGGCTCGTCAGTGACATCTCCAACGCCTCGCGGCTTGACAGTGAACTGGTCAAGGAAGAGGAGGAGGAATTCAACCTCCTGAAGACGCTTGGTAATCTTTCAGAGTATCTGGGACAGCAGGCGTCGGAAAAGGGTGTTGAATTCATCACCGATCTGCCCGCCGACCCGATTGTCATCCGTGGGCTTGAAGCTCGTCTGGCGCAGGTCTTCGTGAACCTCATCACCAATGCGATTTCCTTCTGCGAGGAGGGCGATGCCGTGCGTGTCTGGGCGCGTCGTCGTGAAAATCGTGTCCTTGTGGTGGTCGAGGATACGGGCCCCGGCATCCCGGAACAGGCGCTGACCAAGGTCTTCAAGCGGTTCTACTCCGAGCGCCCACAGGGGGATTTCGGCAATCATTCCGGACTCGGTCTCGCGATTTCCAAACAGATCGTCGAAGCGCATGGCGGCGTGATCTGGGCCGAGAACATCCGCCCGACACAGGCGGATATCACCTCGGAACCGTTGGGCGCACGGTTCGTCGTGGGCCTGCCGGTGTGACCGCTGCCCCCCATCTGCATGCGACCTGCGTTGCAGTGGACGGAAGGGGGCTTTTGATCCTTGGCCCATCGGGATCTGGAAAATCGCGCCTTGCGCTGCAGTTGATGGCCTTCGGGGCGGCTTTGGTGGCCGATGATCAGGTGCTGCTGAATGCCGCTGAGGGCAGGCTGATGGCGGCGGCACCGCCCCGGATCGCCGGAATGATTGAGGCGCGGGGCGTCGGTTTGTTGCGTGCCACCCCGGTTGGGCCCATCCCCGTTGTTCTTGTGGTCGATCTGTCCCGGCCAGAGCCAGACCGGCTGCCTCCATCGCGTCAGATTGAACTATTTGGCTGTCGCATCCCCCTTGTCCTTGGTCGGGATGCAGATCATCTTTCTTATGCGCTTCTGCAGTATCTGAAAGAGGGGCGACGGGCCTGAGGATGATGGACGGCGTGACACAATCGGCGAAGGACCACGAACTCGTACTGGTGACGGGCCCTTCGGGTGCGGGCCGTACGACCGCCATCAATGCCTTCGAGGATCTCGGCTACGAGGTTATCGACAACCTGCCGCTGAGCCTCATCCCCCGCCTGATCGACGGACCGCCGCTGGGCCGCCCGATCGCGTTGGGGGTTGATGTCCGCAACCGTGATTTCAACGCAACCGCGCTGATTGAGCTGATTGATACCCTTACACGCGATCCGCGCGTGCAGCTTTCGTTGCTTTACCTCGACTGCGGTCCGGATGAGCTGGTACGGCGTTACAATGAAACCCGGCGCCGCCATCCGCTGGCCGTGGCCGAAACGCCGGCGCTTGGCATCACGCGCGAGATGGACCTGCTGGCGCCGATCCGGGTGCGCGCCGACCATCTGATTGATACCTCTGGCATGTCGCCGCATGACCTGAAGGCCGAAATTGCCGATTGGTTTGATCGCGCCGGGGTGCCCGGTCTTGCGGTTTCGGTGCAGAGTTTCAGCTACAAACGGGGCCTGCCGCGCGGCCTCGACATGGTCTTCGACTGTCGCTTCCTTGCGAATCCCCATTGGGTGCCCGAGCTGCGGGCGCTGGACGGGCGCGACGCGGCAGTTGCCGCACATGTGCAATCCGACCCGCGATTTGAGGAATTCACCACAAGGTTGCGTGATCTTCTTCTGTTTCTCCTTCCGGCCCATAAGGCCGAGGGCAAGGCCCATCTCGCCATCGGGTTCGGCTGCACGGGGGGGCAACATCGCTCTGTCGCAGTTGCAGAAATGATGGCCAATGCGCTTGCAGAAGCGGGCTGGTCGGTGTCAAAACGACACAGGGAACTTGAACGGCGGTCGGCCTCTGGCCGACCCTTGGGATCTGGGTGATCGGGGTTTGATCGGGATCGTGATTGTGGCTCACGGCGGACTGGCACGAGAGTATCTCTCGGCAGTGGAGCATGTTGTGGGCCGACAGGATGCAATGAGCGCGATCTCGATCGAAGACGATCATGATCGCGGTGCGAAATCGGCCGAAATCTGCGCGGCGGCAGATTCGGTGGACCGCGGCGAAGGTGTCGTCGTGGTAACGGATATGTTCGGCGGATCGCCTTCGAACCTGTCCTTGCCCGCCTGCGCCGCGCGAAATCGTCGTATCCTCTATGGCGCAAATCTTCCGATGCTGATCAAGCTGACGAAATCGCGCGAACTTCCGCTTGCGGAGGCAGTAAGCCTCGCGCTTGACGCCGGGCGCAAGTATATCAACAGCCTCGATCTGGGTGGGGATGTCCCGCCGGAAGAAGGGGGACGGGCATGAACATGCGCCAGTTGAAAATCGTCAATGAAAAAGGCCTGCACGCCCGCGCCTCGGCCAAGTTCGTCGAATGCGTCGAAGGTTTTGATGCCCAGGCCGAAGTGACGAAAGACGGCATGACGGTTTCTGGCGATTCCATCATGGGCTTGCTGATGCTGGGTGCCTCGCGCGGGACATTCATCGATGTCAGCACCTCGGGCACGCAGGCAATCGAATTGGCTGATGCGCTTGAGGCGCTTGTCGCCAATCGGTTTGGTGAAGAACAGTAAGGCGGATCACGCGTGACACACCCGGATGAGACCCCCCGCGAGGTGCGTCAGTATGACATGCGCCGCCTGTCCTATGCAGGCACCTTCTCGAACCCGTTCAAGGCGGGCACCATCCGTGCGATCGAATGGCTGACCGCCAAGGTCACGCTGTTGCGCCTGATCCGCAAGTTCGAAGCCTCGGGCGCACCGTTTGGGGTGCCGTTCTGGCCGAAGGCGATCCGGACCATGGGGATCGAAATTCGGACCCCGGCCGAGGAAATCGCGCGCATCCCGGCGACCGGCCCGGTGGTGGTGGTCGCGAACCACCCCCATGGGCTGGTGGATGGCATGGTCATGGCCGAAATGGTCGCGCGCGTGCGGGGGGATTTCAAGATCCTGACCCGGTCGCTTCTGACCGGCATCCCCGAAATTGAGGAATTCATGATCCCCGTGCCTTTCCCACATGAGGAAAATGCGCGCGAACTCGGGCTAGAGATGCGGAACCAGACCATGGCGCATCTGAAGCGCGGTGGTTTGATCATCCTCTTTCCAGCCGGCAAGGTTGCGATGTCCGAGGGCTGGTGGGGCCCCGCGATCGAGGCCGAATGGAACGTCTTCACGCACAAGATGGTCCGAACCTCGGGCGCGACCATTGTGCCGATGCGTTTTACCGGGCAGAACAGCCGCGCCTTTCTGATCGCCAACAAGCTGTCGGATACGCTGCGTCAGGGCCTTCTGCTCTATGAAATCAAGCGCGCCCTGTTCAAACCGCAGCGCCCCTATATCGGGCAGCCTATCCCTGCCTCTGAGCTGGACAAGTGGGAAGGCAATCCGCGCGGCTTCCTGGCCTGGCTGCGCGAACATACCCTCTCGCTCGGGGGCTGAGGTCAGCGGGTGGGAACGGGCGTTTCGCCGCGGTAGTCGTAGAAGCCGCGGCCGGATTTGCGGCCGAGCCA
>NZ_BMYQ01000007.1 GCF_014652355.1 Gemmobacter lanyuensis
TGGCCTTCCAGGCTCAATAGTATCAATTGCTTAGCCGTTTAACTGATGAAGTTGGGTTGTATCCAACTGGACATCCCGCGAGTGCGTTGACCGCACCGGGCCGCGCAGGGCCGCGCCGAAGGTCCAAATGGGAGGAAAACATGTTGAAACTGATGCTCGCCACTTCGGCGATCGCCCTTGCTTTGTCTGCGCCTGCCCGGGCCGACTTCTGGTCGGACGCGGGCGCCAAGCTGCAGGGCGTCACGATCCGCGGCGTTTCGGAAAGCACCCCGCCGTCCAACTATGTGCGTGACGTGCTGGCGCCGCAGTTCACCGAAAAGACCGGGATCAAGGTCGAATTCGAAACCACGTCCTGGGACCAGATGTTTGACAAGGCGATCAAGGACATGGAGGCCAATTCGGGCATCTATGACTTCGTCTATATCGAACAGGACATCATCTATTCCTACCTGGCGCGCGACTTCCTGGTCGACATCACCCAGATGCTGAAGGACAAGCCCGATCTGGCAGCGCCCGAATTCAAGGTCGAGGATTTCACCACCTTCATCGACAACTTCCGCGGCGAGAACGGCGATATCTTCGGCGTGCCAATGGAGGCCTTCATCAAGGTCTACCTCTACCGCAAGGACCTGTTCGAAGACCCGGTCCACAAAGAGGCGTTCAAGGCCAAATATGGCTATGATCTGGCCCCGGCCACGACCTTCGCGCAATGGCGTGACAATGCCGAATACTTCGCCGATCTGAGCCAGGATGACGAGCTGTGGGGCACCACGGTGCAGGCGTCCTCGGGGCATCCGGCGGCCTTCTATGAATTCTTCGAATCCATCGCGCCGACCTATGGCGTCTATGACTGGGGCATCGACGCAGCCAAAGGTGCGGCATCGGTCGAAAAAGGCGGCCGGATGAATTCGCCCGAGGCGAAAGAGGCGCTTAAGTTCTGGGTCGGTCTGCTGGACTTTGCCCCGCCGGAAGCCACCGCCTCGACTTGGGACGAGGTTGCCTCGACCTTCGCGGCCGGCCGTGCGGCGCAAGGTTGGGTTTACGGCGAAAACGCCGCCTGGATCGCGACCAATCCGGAAAAATCCACCGTCGTGGGCAAGGTTGGCGTGGCACTGCCCCCCACCAATCCGGGCGTGATGGAAGCGGCCGAAAAGGGCGAAGGCTATATCGGCTATTATGACGGCGGCGCCTTCGGCATCCCGCATTCCTCGAAGAACAAGGAAGCGGCGCTTCTGTGGCTGCAGTTCATCGGCCAGCCCGAAGTGCAGGCCGACTGGGCCGTGGCCGGGTCGCGCGTCGTGCATCAGGCCACCTTCGATGATCCGAAGGTGAAAGAGGTTGATGCCAAGGCGGACGGCTATTTCACCATGATGAAGGACAAGGGCCATCTCTTCAAAGGCGCGCCCGCCTTCCCGTTCCACGCGCAAGTGCGCGAGGCGGTGGCCCCCTTCATCTATGAGGCGATCGTTGGTTCGCTCTCGCCTGAGGATGCTCTCGATCAGGCGGCGGCGGCGGCGGATGCGGAACTGGCCAAGCTGGGCTACGGCGCCAACTGACGCCATCCGCTTCCAATCCGGCGGGGTGGTCCCTGAGCCCCGCCGGACCCTGCCACCACAAGATCGGAGTGGGCGCATGCGCAATACCACCACAGGCTGGCTGCTGATCGCGCCCACCCTGTTCATCCTCTTCGTGACCGGCCTTTTGCCGTTCCTTTATGTCCTGGTCGTGGGGTTCTTTGACTGGAACACCTTCGCCCAGAACCCTGAACCGCAATTCAGCGGCGTCAACAATTTCCGCGCGCTGGTCTTTGATGCGGCATTCCTGAAATCGCTGTGGCTGACCTTCAAGTTCACCGCTTTCGTGCTGGTGAGCCAGCTGGTGATCGGGTTCTTCCTCGCCAAGATGCTGCTGCGCGACATGCCGCTGAAGGGGCTGTTCCGCACCATCCACACGCTGCCCCTGATGATCGCGCCGATTGCGGTCGGCGCCACCTGGCGGCTGATGACGGTGCCGGGGCTAGGGCCGATCCCGCATTGGATGCAGCAATGGTTCGATGTGAAATACATTCTGTCGCGCTTCCCGGATCAGGCCTTTGCCACGGTGGTGGCGATGGACATCTGGCACTGGACGCCGCTGGTCACGCTGACCCTGATGGCGGGGCTGTCGAACCTGCCGGAAGAGCCGCTGGAACAGGCGCGTATCGATGGCGCCAGCGAATGGCGTATCTTCTGGGACATCACCCTGCCCTTCCTGAAGCCTGTCGTGCTGACCACGGTCTTCATCCGCCTGATGGATGCGCTGCGCACGGTGGATGAGGTCTGGATGCTGACGGGCGGCGGGCCGGGGGCCGAGACGCGATTCATCGGCCTGCATATCTGGCGCGTGGTCTTTCCGAAAACCGATTACGGCTATGGTTCGGCCATGTCGCTGATCACGCTCTATCTGACCATTGTCATGTGCTGGCTGCTTTATGTCGCCATGACCGGCATGAAGGAGAAGACCCGGTGAAACGCGGTTTCCTGCAGTCCCGTCTGCTGACGGTGTTGTTCTGGCTCGCGATGTCGGCGCTGACGTTGCTGCCGGTCTGGTGGATGTTCCTGGTTTCAGTGCGGTCGCGGGCGGACCTGTTTGGCAAACCCTCGTTCCTGCTCGATGTTTCTGCGATGACCTGGGACAATTACGCCGCCGTGCTGGCGAACCCCACCTTCCAGAAATACATGACCAATTCGCTGATCGTCGCCACCTCGAACGCGGTGCTGGTCTCGGTTCTGGCCTTGCTCGCGGCCTATGCCATGTCGCGCTTTGCACTGGCGGGGAAGGACAATCTGTTCTTCTGGGTGCTGACGAACCGGATGGCGCCGCCGGCCGTGTTCCTTCTGCCGCTGTTCCTGATGTTCACCGGGATCAAGCTGGGGGATTGGAGCCTCTTTGACACGCGCCTCGGGTTGATCCTGCTTTACTGCGTGTTCAACCTGCCCTTTGCCTTCTGGCTGTTGCAGGGCATCGTCGATGCCATCCCGCGCGAGCTGGACGAGGCCGCCTATGTCGATGGGGCCAGCACCTTCACCGTGCTGACCACGGTCATCTTCCCGCTGGCCCGCCCCGGCCTTGCCGTGACCGGCATCCTGACCTGGGTCTTTGCCTGGAACGAGTATCTCTTCGCCTCCACGCTCACCTCAGTCGAGGCGCGGACGATCACCACCGGACTGGCCGAGTTTGTTACCGTGACCGGCACCAACTGGGGCCAACTGGCCGCCGTGGCCATGCTGACGCTGGCGCCTGCCGCGCTGGTTCTGGCGCTGGTGCAGCGGCACATCGTGGCCGGCCTCACCTTCGGCGCCGTGAAAGGATAGATCATGGCCCAGAAAACCGGTTTCCTGCCCATCAAGACCAACACCTTTGACCGCATCTTCATTTCGGTCGTGCTGTTCGTCGCCATTTCCCTGCTGTGGATGCGGTTCCTTGAACCCTTTGCGCCGCTCTGGGTCTCGACCCTGCTGTCGGTTGTCCTCGGCCAGTGGATCATCAGAAAAGGATAAGACATGAGCCGCGTCACCCTTGAAGGGGTCGGCAAGAGCTATGGCGCCGTCACGGTGCTCAAGCCCTTGGACCTCGATATTGCCGATGGCGAATTTCTGGTGCTGCTGGGGCCTTCGGGCTGCGGCAAATCCACCACCATGCGCATGATTGCCGGGCTTGAGGCGATCACGGCAGGTACCCTGCGCTTTGATGGCCGCGATGTCACGCAGCTGCATCCGCGCGACCGCAATGTGGCGATGGTGTTCCAGAACTACGCGCTCTACCCCCATATGACCGTGGCCGACAACATCGGCTATCCGCTGAAAGTGGCCAAGGTTGCCAAGGCAGAGCGGCAAGCGCAGATCGAGGCGGCGGCCAGGAAGGTGGACCTGACGCCTTACCTTGCGCGCTTCCCGCGCGACCTTTCGGGGGGGCAGCGTCAGCGCGTGGCGCTGGCACGGGCCTTGGTCCGGTCGCCGGGGGTTTTCCTGCTGGATGAGCCGCTGTCGAACCTCGATGCCAAGCTTCGGGTGGCGATGCGGGCCGAGATCAAGCATCTGCAGCGCAGCCTTGGCGTCACCATGATCTATGTGACCCATGACCAGATCGAGGCGATGACCTTGGCCGACCGGGTGGTGCTGCTCAATGACGGAGCCATTCAGCAGGTCGGCACCCCGGATGAAATCTATGACGATCCGGCCAATCTGTTTGTGGCGGGCTTCATCGGGTCGCCACCCATGAACTTCCTGGCGGGCACCGCCACGGGCGGACAGTTTTCCGCCCCCGGCATCACCGGCCTTCCCTGCCCCGGCACGGGTCAGCTCACGCTTGGCTTCCGGGCCGAGGATACCACCGTGACCGAGGCCGGGCGCTTCACCGGCACGGTCTATGAGGTCGAGCCGACAGGCGAGGCCACCTATGTCGTGCTGCAAATGGGGCCTCATCGCGTGAACCTGCGCTGCGACAAGCGGTTCCGCCCCGAACTGGGCACTGAGCTGCGCTTTGATCTGGGCGCGGGTCAGGTGCTGTTCTTTGACACCGCCAGCGGACAAAGGGTGAGATAAGCCATGGGCATCCTTGAACAATTCAGCCTGAAGGGCCAGCGCGCGCTGGTTACGGGCGCCAGTCAGGGCATCGGGCTTGCCTGCGCGCAGGCCTTGGCCGAGGCGGGGGCGCATGTGATCCTGACCTCCCGCGATGCGGCCATGCTGGCACAGGTGGCGGGCGATATGACTGCGGCGGGGCATAGTGCCGAATGGCATGTGCTGGACGTGACCGACAGCGCCGCAACCGATGCGCTGGCCGCGAAGCTGGGGCCGCTGGATGTGGTCGTGGCCAATGCGGGCATCGCCCGGTCGGGCACCGCCGCCGAAACCGCCGATGATGCGCTGGTGCAGGATGTGATGAACACCAATTTCTTCGGCGTTCTTCACACCGCGCGGGCCTTTGGCGGGCAGATGCTGGGGGCGGGCAAAGGCGCGATCGTGGCGATCGGCTCCATCTCGGGCGAGATTTCGAACCGCCCGCAGAACCAGAGCTATTACAACGCCTCAAAGGCCGCGGTGCATCATCTGGTGCGGTCGATGGGCGCCGAATGGGCAGGCCGGGGGGTGCGGGTGAATGCCGTGGCGCCCGGCTATATCGAAACGCAGATGACGAAATATGCCATGGTGGACGATCCCGTCATGGCCGCGAAATGGATGGAGCTGACCCCGATGGCCCGCGCGGGCCAACCCGAGGAGATCGCCTCCATCGTTCTGTTCCTTGCCTCAAGCGCAGCCAGCTACATGACCGGATCGGTCGTGACGGCGGATGGCGGCTATACCTGCTGGTGATCCGAGATGAGCCAAATTCCTGAAACGATGCAGGCCGTTGTCTGCCATGGACCGGGCGATTACCGCCTGGAAACCCGCCCCGTGCCGCGCCCCGGCCCCGGCGAGGTGCTGGTGCAGGTGATTGCCGCGGGCATCTGCGCGGGCGATGTGAAATGCTTTCAGGGCACGCCGATGTTCTGGGGCGATGTCAACCGCAAAGCCTATGCCGAAACGGATGTGATCCCCGGCCATGAATTCGTGGGCCGCGTGGTGGCGCTTGGCGAAGGCGCGGGCGATCTGCACGGGCTGGCGGTGGGCGATGTGGCGGTGTCAGAGCAGATCGTGCCCTGTGGTGAATGCCGGTTCTGCCGCGAGGGCAATTACTGGATGTGCCAGCCCCATGATCTTTACGGCTTTCACCGGGTCACGCAGGGGTCTTGGGCCGAATACATGGTCTACCCCGCCAAATCACGCAACTACCGTCTGCCGGAAGGGATGGACCCCCGCCATGGCGTCTTTGTCGAACCTCTGGGCTGTTCCATCCATGCGGTGAACCGGGGCAACATCGGCTTCAATGATGTGGTGGTGATTTCCGGCTGCGGTGCGCTTGGCCTTGGCATGGTGGCGGCGGCGCGGATGAAGAACCCCGCCAAGCTGATCGCCTTGGACCTCAACCCCCATCGGTTGGAGCTGGCGCGGCGCTGCGGCGCGGATATCGTGATGAACCCCGCCGAGACGGACGTGGTGCAGGCGATCCGCGATCTGACCGGAGGCTATGGGTGCGATGTCTATATCGAGGCCACGGGCGCGGGCAAATCGGTGGAACAGGGGCTTCTGGCCATCCGCAAGCTGGGGACTTTCGTCGAGTTTTCCGTCTTCAAGGACCCGGTCACCGTGGACTGGACCATCATCGGCGACAGCAAGGAGCTGAATATCCACGGCGCGCACCTTTCGCCCAACACCTATCCCCATGCCATCCGCATGATCGCCGAAGGGCGCCTGCCGATGGAGGACATCCTGACCCACAGCCTGCCCCTGTCGCGCTTCCACGAGGGGATCGACATTGCGGCCGACGGGCGCAGCTCGCTCAAGGTCATTCTCGAACCGGGGGGCGTAGCATGAAGGCGCTGGTGCTGGAACGCAAAGGCGTTCTGAATATCCGTGACATCGACCTGCCGACCGAGGTCGGCCCGCAGGATGTGAAGATCGCCGTGGATACCGTCGGCGTCTGCGGCTCCGATGTGCATTACTATACCCATGGCAAGATCGGCCCCTTCGTGGTGAACGCCCCCATGGTGCTGGGGCATGAAGCCGCGGGCGAAGTGATCGCCGTCGGCGCGGCCGTCACGCATCTGGCGGTGGGGGATCGCGTCTGCATGGAGCCGGGCCTGCCCAACCCCAATTCCAAGGCCGCGAAACTGGGCATCTACAACGTCGATCCGGCGGTGCGGTTCTGGGCAACGCCGCCGATCCACGGCTGCCTCGCGCCCGAGGTGGTGCATCCCGCCGCCTATACCTACAAGCTGCCCGATCACGTCAGCTTTGCCGAAGGCGCCATGGTCGAACCCTTCGCCATCGGCATGCAGGCGGCCCTGCGGGCGCGGATCAAGCCGGGCGATGTGGCGGTCGTGACCGGCGCCGGGCCTATTGGCATGATGGTGGCGCTGGCCGCCCTTGCCGGGGGCTGCGCGCGGGTCATCATTTCCGATCTTGCGGCGCCCAAGCTGCAGATCATCGGCCAATATCCGGGCGTGACCACGGTCAACCTGCGCGAAGAATCGCTGGCCGAGGTCGTGGCCCGCGAAACCGCGAACTGGGGCGCGGACGTGGTCTTTGAATGCTCCGGCGCGGCGCCTGCGATCCTTGATCTGCCGCGGATCGTGGCACCCGGCGGGGCCATCGTTCTGGTGGGGATGCCGGTCGATCCGGTGCCCTTCGACATCGTGGGCCTGCAAGCGCGCGAGGCACGGATCGAGACGGTCTTCCGCTATGCCAATGTCTATGACCGGGCGATTGCGCTCATTGCCTCGGGCAAGGTGGATCTGCGGCCGCTGATTTCAGCGACGCTGCTCTTTGACCAGTCCGTCGCCGCCTTCGACCGTGCGGTCGAGGCACGGCCGACCGACGTGAAGATCCAGATCCGTCTGCGGCCCTGACATCATGGCACAGGCGGCGGCGGATTACATCATCGTGGGCGGAGGATCGGCGGGCTGCCTTGTGGCGGCCCGACTGATCGAGGCCGGGGCCACCGTCCTGCTTTTGGAGGAAGGGCCACCGCGTGGACACCCGCTGTTGGACCTGCCTGCGGGCTATATGAAGTTCCTCAATTCGGAACGCTATCTGAAGTACTACCCCACAGTGCCGCAGCCGCAGCTTGACGGCCGCAGCCTGATCATCCCGCAGGGCCGTCTTCTGGGGGGCGGCTCTGCGATCAACGCCATGGTCTATCTGCGCGGCCAGCGCGAGGATTACGACAGCTGGGCCGCGATGACCGGTGATCCGGGCTGGAGCTATGACGCCATGCTGCCGCATTTCACCGCGATGGAGGGTAACACCGATCTGGCGGGGCCATTCCACGGCACGGATGGGCCGCTCAAGGTGTCGCATCTGGGGCATATGAACCCGGTGACGGCAGCCTTCCTTCAAAGCTGCGCCGCACTTGGCATCCCGCTGAACGAAGATTTCAACGGGGCGGTGCAGGCCGGCGCGGGGCGGATGCAGCACACGATCGATGCGGGGTTGCGGCGGCGCAGCTCCGCCGCGCGGGCCTTCCTTGCCCCGCATCGTCGCAACCCCCGGCTGACTATCGTCACCCGCGCGCGGGTGCAGCGCTTGCGGCTGGTCGCGGGTCGGGTGATCGGGGTGGACTATCAGCATCTGGGCCAGACCCGGCGGGCCGAAGTCGGGCAAGAAGTGATCCTTGCCGCAGGCGCGATTGCGACCCCCCATCTGATGCTGCGCTCCGGCCTCGGCCCGGCGGCGGATCTGCAGACGGCAGCCATCGCGGTTCTGGCGGATCTGCCCGAGGTCGGCCTGAACCTGCAGGACCATTGCGAAGTGCCGGTGATCTCTGCCCTGCAACGGGGGATGGGGTACTTCGGGCAGGACCGGGGGCTGAACATGCTGCGCCACGGGCTGCGCTATCTGCTGTCGCGGCGCGGTCCTGTCACCTCGACTGGGGTCGAGGCCTGCGCCTTCCTGCCCCTTGGCGATGACCCACGCCCGCTGATCCAGCTTTATTGCGTGCCGACGGTCTACCTTGACCGCACCGTCAGCGGCATCGACCCGACCTGGGGCCTGACGCTGACACCCTGTCTGGCCCGTCCACAAAGCCGCGGCAGCGTCCGGATCAACCCGGCCGACCCGGATGGCCTGCCGCTGGTGGACCCCGGCTTCCTGCGCGATCCGGCAGATTTCGCCGCGATGCGGGCCGCCATCCGGCGCGCGCGCGACATCCTTGCCGCCCCGCCCCTCCGCGAAATGGTGACCGGCGCGCTCCTGCCCGGCGCGGGCGACTGGTCGGAAGACGCGCTTGACCGACATATCCGCGCCACGGTGAAGACAAATTACCACCCCGTCGGCACCTGCGCGATGGGCCGGGTCACGGACGCGGCGCTGCGTGTCATGGGGGTTGCGGGGCTGCGCATCGTCGATGCCTCGGCGATGCCAGTGATCCCGGCGGCCAATACCAACGCGCCGACCCTGGCCTTGGCCAGTCGCGCGGCCCAGCTGATCCTGCAAGGCCGCGCCTGAAGCAGGGTCAGGCCGCGGCGCTGCGGCGTGCGCCCTTTGCCGTGTTCCCATTGGCATGCTCAACGGTCGCCGGATCAAGGGGCAGCCCCGCCGCCTGCGCGATCGCCGGCCGGGCGGACGCGGGCCTTGGCCCTTCGTCAGGCGTTTGCGCGTCCACCTTGAAGAAGGCCACCACGCCCTGCAGCTCATCCGCGAGACCGGCAAGCTGCACCGCACTGGCCGAAAGCTCCTCGGATGCCGAGGTGGTTTCCTGCGTCACGCGGTCAAGCTGATGGATCGCCGTGGCAATCTGGGCCGAACCCGAGGCGAGTTCTTGCAGACCGGATGAAATCCTGCCCACCAGATCGGACGTCTCGCCGATATCGGGGACAAGGCCATCCAGCATCTGCCCAGCCTGGACTGCGGTATGAACCGTGGTGAACGACAGCTGCGAAATCTCGGCCGCGGCGGTTTGGCTGCGTTCGGCAAGACGGCGCACCTCGCCCGCGACCACGGCAAAGCCGCGGCCATTCTCGCCGGCGCGTGCGGCTTCAACCGCCGCGTTCAGGGCCAGAAGATCAGTCTGGCGCGCAATTTCCTGCACCACCAGGATGCGTTCCGCAATGGTCTGCATGGCGGTGACGGCCTGGGCCACGGCGTCGCCGCTTGCCCGCGCATTGGTGGCCGCGCGCGCGGCAAGCCGCTCGGTCCGGGCCGCATCTTCGGCACTTTGGCGAATGTTCCCCGCCATCTGTTCAATGGCCGAAGATGCCTCTTCCGACGCGGCGGACTGTTCGATCGCCCCCTGAGACAGTTCCTCCGATGTGGCCGCCGTCTGGGTTGCCCCCGAGGCAACCTCGTCAATCGACACGGTCAGGCTTTGCGCGACGCCGCGCAGGTGGGCAACCATATCATTGACCGCTTTCTGCACGACCGAGATTTCGTCACGTCCCCGGACCTCGACCATGCGGCGCAGATCGCCTTGCGCCACCGCTTGCGCCAGATCGACGGTGCGGGTCAGCCGCGAGGTGATCGACCAGATCAGCAGGGCCGCCGAAACCAGCGACACCACCACGGCAACAGTGCTGATCGCCATCAAGATCCATTGCGTCTTGACGAAATGGGCATCCACCTCATCCTGCGCGAGATACATGTCATCGCTGGCAACCTCGCGCAGCTTCAGTGTCGCGGCAACCGCGGCCTGCGACGCCTCAAAACCCTTTTCCAGCATCAGGTCGGCCGCGGCAACGCTGTCCCCTGCCTTTCGCAGGTCCAACGCCTGAAGCAACGTGGCGCTTGAGGCGGTCTGCAACCCCAGCGCCTGTTCAAGCAGCGCCACCTCTTCCACCGGAAGCATGGGGCGCAGGGTCTCAAGATTGTCCTTGATCTTTTGTTGCGGGACTTTCAGGGCTTCCAACACGCGCTTCACCCGCTGGTCATCCTGCCGCGAGCCCTGGATCAGGGCCTCGCGCCCCAGACCTTGCAGCACCTCTTCCTGCAGCAGCACCTCTTCGATCAGCAGCAACCGCTTCACGTCATCATTGATGATGTCGTCCAGCGTCGTGCTGTAGGTTCGCATGTTGATGAAGGCGAATTCCAGCGCCACGCCGCCCAAAAGGAAGATGATGAGAAAGGTGGAGACGAGCTTGACCTTGATGGAGAGTGCCACGATTTGTCCTACGATCGGCGTCACGACTGGCCATGACCGTTGAGACGGAGATGGCGGTGAAAGTCCGGATCGCGCGGCCTCTGCTCAAACGTCGCCAAAACATATGTCCACGATACGGCATTTGTCTTTTGCGGCGGCAGCGCCCTTGAACATTGTCAATTCGCGCTATCTTAGCGGAAAGGCAGGTTGTCCGGGGTGCGCGAAGGTCATCTTCGCCGTCAAAAGTCGCGTGTCTGCGTCCTGATGCAAGTACCTTAACGTCAGCTTGGGTACTGATGTGATATGTTCAGGAGGATGCATGCATGCTGACCATCCGCTGTGCCGGAGCACCCATGGGATGTGGCGCGTCAATCCGAAAGGTGTGACACTCCGATCCATTTCGGCCAATTCACTTGATATATATCAAACTCAGCAGCGGAACGGGTCGGTCAAACGGTCCTGCAAAGACAATGGGGCCCGCAAATGAAATTGGGGGCGGAGCCAAGCCCCACCCCCATCTTGTCGTATCGTGATCCGCGTCAGGCGGCGTGCTGCGGCGCAAGTTTCGAGGCCCAATCCGCATACCAGCCGCTGAACAGCGCCATCTGCTTTTCGATAAAGCCCTTCTGCGCGGCCGACAGCTCATCCCCTTCATTGAAATGCAGCGTGTAGGCCGCATCGCCCTGCGTCACCAGCATGTGCTTGAAGAACAGGACCAGATCCGGGCCGGCATCGACCTCGGACAGGATCTGCATTGCAGTATCCAGCTCGAACGCCAGACGGCGGGCTTCGGCGTCCCCGGCAACCGCAGCTTTGCACAGCTTGGTGAGATGCAGAACCTCACGCGGATAGACATTGCCGATGCCGGTGATGGCGCCGTCGGCGTTGCAGTTGACATAGCCGTGGAAGACCGCGGTATCGACGCCGATCATCAGCTTGATGTCATCCGACCCCGAGGTGATGTGCTCGCCTGCATAGGACAGATCGGCATAGCCGCCGAATTCCTTGAAGCCCACCAGGTTCGGGTGCTCGGAACGGATCTGGAAGAAGAGTTCCGCCTTGGTGGAATAGCCATAATAGGGGCTATTGTAGATCACGGCCGGCAGGTTCGGTGCGGCGGCGAGGATCGCCTTGAAATGCGCCTTCTGCGCGGCGGGAACCGTGCCGCGCGACAAGAGCCGCGGGATCACCATCAGGCCATGCGCGCCCACCTTCTGGGCATGGGCGGCCAGCGCCACGGCAGTGGCGGTGTTCACGGCCCCGGTGCCGACGATGACCTTGATGCCCGCCTTCACCAGACGTTCGACGCCTTCCATGCGCCATTCATTGGTCAGAAGCGGCCAGTCGCCCATCGAACCGCAGTAAACCACGGCCGACATGCCCTGTGCGATCAGGTCTTTGGCCTTGGCGACCAGCAGGTCGAAGTCCGGGGTCCGGTCTGCCTTGCAAGGCGTCATCAGGGCCGGGATGGTTCCGGTGAAAATGCTGCAATCCATTGCGCGTGCCTCCTGCGGGACGGTCGAATCTGTTTGGATGATGTCAGCATACGTCTTGCATATAGTTTGTCGACAAGTTTTTTGCCAGGCTAACCCCTGGCCCCGCCAGTGCGGGCAGCTGACCTAAAGGCGCAGATGCTGCCGCCGGTCGCGGGCGATCATCTCCTGGATCTGCCGAACGATCTGGTCGGCATGTTCGCGGGCCAGCGTGTCGCAAAGCTCGACATCACGGTCCGCGACAGCGGCGATGATCGCCTCATGTTCCAGGATGTAGGGATGGGGCATCTGCGCCGAGAAGCTGGGGTAGTAGTAAAGCCGCAGGATGCGCCGCCCTTCATCCAGCAAACGCACGAACAGCTGGGTGTAATAGGAATTGCGCCCCGCCTCGGCGATGGCGGCGTGGAAATCTCGGTTGTGGGTGATCATCGCGGCAGTGTCACCCGCCTGTACCGCGCGGGCAAAGACCGCCTGACGGGCGCGGATGGCATCTAGATCGGCCGGTTGGTGAAACTCGGCCGCAAGGCGCGTTGTCACCCGATACATCAGCGTCAGCGCATCGAAGAAGGCATAGAGGTTCGGAAAATCGACCGGCGCCACGATGGTGGAGCGGTTGGGCAGCATGGTCACCAGCCCCTCACCCGCCAGCCGCACCAGCGCCTCGCGCACCGGGGTGCGCGACATGGCAAGGCGCTCGGCCAGACTTGCCTCGTCGATCGGCTCGCCGGGCGCCAGCACCAGATCGAGGATTTCATCCCGCAGCGTCTCATAGGCCAGTTTGGCCCCGCCGCCGCGCTTGCGGTCGGCAGGATCGGTGCCGGGGGTCGGGCTTTCTGCGTCGGTCATCTTGATCCTCGTCTGGGTCGGCGCAGGATAGGGCTTCGTTCCGACAGGACAAGCCGGGCGACAAGACCACATTCCTCGTCTAAGCTGCCCGAATTTGGGGCGTTTGGTTAACGTCCATGCGCCTATTGGCAAGTTTTTTCATATAATAAAAATCTTTTGCCAAAGACGCAAACGCGTGACACGATGAGAAAGAAACTCGAATCAACAGTGGAGACTCCCAATGAAAATGCTCCTCGCCGCAACGGCGCTTCTGGCCACCACCGGCCTCGCCCAAGCGGACAAGCTGGACGACATCATCGCTTCGGGCACCCTGCGCTGCGCGGTCGTGCTGGACTTCCCGCCGATGGGTTTCCGGGATGAAAGCAACAACCCGCAGGGCTTCGACGTTGACTATTGCAACGATCTGGCCGCCGCGCTTGGCGTGACCGCCGAAATCGTGGAAACCCCCTTCCCCGAGCGGATCCCGGCGCTGATGTCGGGCCGTGTGGACGTGGGCGTCGCCTCGACCTCGGACACGCTGGAACGCGCCAAGACGGTCGGCTTCAGCGTGCCGTACTTCGCCTTCGAAATGGCCGTGACCGCCAATGAAAAGTCGGGCGTGACCTCGTTCGACACCATGAAGGGCAAGGTCGTGGGCGCCGTCGCCGGCACCTATGAGGCGATCGCGCTGGAAGAGCAGGTCAAAGCCTGGGGTGAGGGCGAATTCCGTCCCTACCAGACCCAGGCCGACGTGTTCCTCGCGCTGAGCCAGGGCCAGCTGGACGCGACCGTCTCGACCTCGACCGTGGCGCAGGCCAATGTCAAATCGGGCAACTACGCCGGTGTGCAGGTCGTCGGCAAAGCCCCGTTCGACACCGATTATGTTGCGCTTTTCACCAACCGTGAAGAATACGGCCTGATCAACTTCCTCAACCTCTTCGTCAACCAGCAGGTCCGCACCGGCCGCTATGAAGAGCTGTATGGCAAGTGGGTCGGTGGCGAAGTGCCCAACCTGACGGTTCCGAACGCCTACCGCTGATTGTCGTGGGGATGTGCGCGAAACGCGCGCATCCCCTTCGCCATCGCACCGACAAGAGGCGATCATGTTCTCCTATACCTTCCAGTGGAAGCAGGCATTCGCCAAGCTTCCTCTCATGCTTGATGGCGCACTCGTCACGATCGAGCTTGCGCTTTTGTCCATGGCGATCGGCATCGTGCTGGCCGTGGTCCTGACCGGGTTCCGCCTGTCGCGCATCCGTCCGCTGGTGGCAATCGTCACCACCTGGGTGGAAATCGCGCGCAATACGCCGGCCCTGTTCCAGATTTACATCGCCCATTTCGGCGTGGCCTCGTTCGGCCTGCATCTCAGCCCCTATGTGTCCCTGCTGATCGGGATCACCTTCAACAATGCGGGCTATCTGGCCGAGAACTTCCGCGGCGCGCTGAAGGCGATTCCGGATACGCAGACCCGTGCGGCACGGTCGCTGGGCATGAACCCGATCCAGGCCTTCGTCCATGTGGTCTTGCCGCAGATGCTGCGGATCGCCTTCCTGCCGATGACCAACCAGATGGTCTGGGCCATCCTGATGACCTCTCTCGGCGTGACGGTCGGCATGAACTTTGACCTTTATGGTGTCACGCAGGATCTGAACGCGCTCACCTTCCGCACCTTCGAGCTGTTCGCACTGGCGGCCGTCATCTTCTACGTCATGACCAAGATCGTCCAGATCGGTGCGCGCCTGATCGCCGCCCGCCTGTTCCGGTACTGAGGGGAGCGAGCGATGTTTGAAACCGCACTGACCACCAAAGACCTGATCTTCCTCGCACAGGGCGCAGGCATGACGCTGGTCGTCACCGCCATTGCCGTCGTGCTGGGCACGATCCTGGGCATCATCTTCGGGATCTTCCGCTTCCAGGTCGGCCCTTGGTGGGCCGCACCCCTGACCTTCCTGCTCGATGTGTTCCGCTCGATCCCGCTGCTGATCCAGCTGGTTCTGGCCAATGCCTTCCTCGGCATGGTTCTGAAGCTCAAGCTGTCGGGCTTCAGCGTCGCCTGCGGCGTGCTGACCCTGTATACCGCCGCCTATTGCGCCGAGATCGTGCGCGGGGCTGTGGGCGCCGTGCCGCCGACCACGCGCCGCGCCGCGCGGTCGCTGGGCATGACATGGACGCAGGACATGGCCTATATCGTCCTGCCGCTGGCCACCCGCGTGGCGCTGCCCTCGTGGATCGGCCTGGCGCTGGGGGTGATGAAGGATTCGGCGCTTGTCTACATCGTGCAGGTGACCGAGCTGCTGAAATCGACGCAGATCCTCATCACGCGCCTGCAAGAGCCGCTGCTGCTGCTGCTGATCTGTGGCGCCTTCTACTTCGTCATCAGCTTCCCTATTGCCCGCTTCGGCGGCTACCTCGAAAAACGGTGGTCCAATGATTGAGATCGAAAACGTCCGTAAATCCTTTGGTCCGCTGGAAGTTCTGAAGGGCATCAACCTGACCGTTCCGAAGGGTGAGGTTCTGACCATCATCGGGGGGTCCGGGTCGGGCAAGTCCACGCTGCTGACCTGCATCAACGGGCTGGAGCCCATCGATTCCGGCCGCATCACCGTGGACGGGACCGAGGTTCACGCCCGCGGCACCGACCTGAACAAACTGCGCCGCAAGCTTGGGATCGTGTTCCAGCAGTGGAACGCCTTCCCGCATCTGACGGTGCTGGAAAACGTCATGCTCGCCCCCCGCAAGGTGCTGGGTCTGGGCAAGGCCGAGGCCGAGGCGATTGCCGTGAAACAGCTGACCCATGTCGGCTTGGGCGAAAAGCTGAACGTCTATCCCACGCGCCTGTCGGGCGGCCAGCAGCAACGCATGGCGATTGCCCGCGCGCTGGCCATGTCGCCCGATTACATGCTGTTCGACGAAGTGACCTCGGCGCTGGACCCGCAGCTGGTGGGTGAGGTGCTCGATACGCTTCGGATGCTCGCCTCTGAAGGCATGACGATGATCTGCGTCACGCATGAAATGAAGTTTGCGCGCGAAGTCTCGGATCGCGTTGCGTTTTTCTCGAAAGGTGTCATGGCCGAAATCGGCGCGCCGCAGCAGATCTTCGAAAACCCGCAGCACCCGGAGACGGCCGCTTTCGTCAAGCTGACACAGGCCTGAGACCTGCGCGGCCCAAAATGTGCGCCCCGTCCGGCTGCTCCGGGCGGGGCTTTTCTCTTAATCTTCGACGGCGGCCAGGCCCAGGCGTTCCAGCCGGTCCAACTGCTCGAATTCCGCCTCTGTCAGAAAGATCCCCTCGGCCTCGGCCCGCGCCCGTGCGGCATAGCGGCGCTGCGAGGGCAGCCGCGCCCCCTGCCCGGCAATGGCGTCAAACAGCTGTTCGCCCTCGGCAATCGGGTCACGCCCGCTTCCGGCAGCGAAATGCGCGGGTTTGAACGCAAGGATCAGCGCTCCATGCCGTGGCAAAAGCCGCGTCCCGCCCATTTCGCGATGGGCCTCGGCGCTCATGAATTCACCCAGCATGGCGCCGGCCATCAGCTCGATCATCGTGGAAATGGCCGAACCCTTGTGGCCGCCAAAAGGCAGCATCGCGCCATCCAGCGCGGCCTGAGGGTCCGTGGTGGGGTTGCCGTCGGCATCCATTGCCCAGCCTTCGGGCAAGGGTTTGCCCGCGCGGCGGTGCAGCTCGATCTCGCCCCGCGCGGCAACACTGGTCGCAAAGTCAAAGACATACGGATGCGCGCCGGTGCGCGGATAGGCAAAGGCCAGCGGGTTTGTCCCCAAGAGCGGCGCCGTGCCGCCAGCAGGCGCCACAGCCGCATGGCTGGGGCACATGGACAGCGCCGCCAGACCCGCCCGAGCCAAGAGCTCAACCTCATACCAAAGCGCGGAAAAATGCAGACAGTCGCGGATCACCAGCGCCGCCAAACCCAGCGTTTCGGCCCGCGCCACGAGTTCGGGCTGGGCAAGCTCGAACGCCGGGCAGGCAAACCCGCCGCCGGCCAGCACCTGCAGCACCGGACCGGACCCCGGCAACAGTTGCGGCACGGCGTCACCAGCAACCTTCCCGGCCTTGAGCACGCGCAGGCAACCTTCCAGCCGGTATATGCCGTGGGATTTGCAGTTGTCCCGTTCACCCGCCACGATGACGCGCGCCATTGACTGCGCCGTTTCCGACCGGATACCCGCCCCCTGAAGGACATTCACGACCCTGCGGTGAAGTTCGGCAATCGAAATGCTGCGCAAAGCGGTCAAGGCAGGCCTCCGGATGGATCAGGTTCAGTTGCGGACAAAATTCAGCACCGTCGAGGTCCAGAAGATTGTCGCATCCCCTTCGCCCGTCGCCCGGATCGCGTGTTTCAGCGTGCTGTCGAAATAGGCGCAATCGCCTACCGACATTTCAACAGGGGCATAGTGTTCAACCACAAGCTCAATCGTGCCCGACAACACGAAGACGCATTCTTCACCCTCATGCGCCCCCAGATCGCGGGCCTGCAACGGCGCATGCCGATCCACCCGCGCAATCAGGGGGATGATCTTCTTTTCGGACAAGGCGCTGCACAGCACCTCATATTCGTAAAACGCCCCGCGAACCTTGCTGCCGGTCCCGGCACGGGTCACAGTCATGCGGGTTTTCGCGGTCTGGCTGCCTTCCTCGGCCGAAAGGATCTGCTCCATTCCCACGCCATAGCCGCGTGCGATACGCACCAGATTTTCATAGCTGGGCGAGACGCGGCCATTTTCGATCTTGTGGATGGTGGACAAGGCAAGACCCGTCCGCTGCGCTGCGCCTTCCAGCGTCAGACCACAGTCGAGCCGCAGCGTCTTCATCCGCTGCCCAAGATCCGCCCGGAGCTTTTCGCGCTCTTCCGGCCAGGTCTCGTCGATATCGCCATCCTGATCCATGAAAGAGCCCTCAGTTTTCACATCGGCCATTGATTTTTCTTTTATTACCAGTTTCACTCTACTATGCATATGGCCTTGTTCCATACAACGGCGGATTTCTGCCCGCTGGCAGCCCGCAAAGATAGAGGCCGCAAGGCTTTTTTTCTGTGAGATGGCCGCAAAGGCACGCGGCAGTTAACGTAACGGCAGATTTCGGAGAAAGATGGATGGACAAGATCGTGGTTCCGGCCGAAGTCGGTGGAAAAATCCTGGTCTGTGACGAAGGGCTGAGCGTCTGGGGCGGGGTTGATGCCCAGACCGGGACCATCATCGACGCCCTTCACCCCCAACATGGCGCATCCCTTTCGGGGCGTGTCGTGATGATGCCGACAAGCCGCGGCTCCTGCACCGGCAGCGGCGTCCTGCTGGGGCTTGCCCTTGCCGGGACGGCCCCGGCGGCCCTGATCTTTCGCGAAGAGGAAAACATCCTCACACTGGGGGCGCTGATTGCCTCGCGCATGTTCGATCGTCAGATCGCCGTCTTGCGCCTGTCGGCCGAAAGCTATGCGGCGCTGAGCCGGCAAGATACGGCCAGCCTGACCGGCGCCGAGTTGATTGCCGGCGATCTGCGCTTGCCCCTGACCGCCATCGACACCGAGGCGCTGGTTCTATCCGAGACGGATCTGGCGATGCTGGGGGGCGGGTCCGGCCCGGCCGCGCAAATCGCGATGGAGACACTTTGCACGATGGCCGCAGTGCAAGGGGCAACCGAGCTGACCGATGTCAGCCGCGTCCATATCGACGGCTGCATCTATGCCAGCCCGGCGTTCCTGACCTTTGCCCGCCGCATGGCCGACCTGGGCGCAAGGGTGAAGGTTCCGACAACGATGAACGCCATTTCGGTCGATCACGCGAACTGGCGGCTTCAGGGTGTAGCAGAAAGCTTCGGCACACCAGCCAGCCAGCTCGCCGATGCCTATGTGGAGATGGGCGCACGACCGAGCTTCACCTGCGCCCCCTATCTGTTCGAGGATCGCCCCTCTCTCGGCGAAGATATCGCCTGGGCCGAATCAAACGCGGTGATCTATGCCAATAGCGTTCTGGGTGCGCGCACCGTCAAACATCCTGATTTCCTTGATCTTTGCATCGCCCTGACGGGGCGCGCCCCGCGTTCGGGTGTCTACCTGGACCATCAGCGCGCCCCCCGCCGCATTGTGACTGTCACGCGACCGGCTGGGGCCGATGATGCCTTCTGGCCGATGTTGGGCTGGTTGGTCGGACAGGCCGCGCCGGATTGCATTCCGCTGATCCGCGGGCTGGAAGACAGCCGCCCGAGCCCCGATGATCTCAAGGCGCTTTGTGCCGCCTTCGGGACGACCTCGGCTTCGCCGATGCTGCATGTGGCAGGCGTCACGCCCGAGGCCGGTCTGCCCCCCACCCCCGATGCGACGACAGTGGCGATTGGCCTGCAGGATTTCGCCCGGCTCTGGTCGTTGTTCAACGCGGGCGGCGGAGAGGTTGATCTGGTGGCCTTGGGCAGCCCGCATTTCTCGGCCCCTGAATGTCGCGCCTTTGCCCGGCTGATGGCGGGTCGCAACGTCCACCCCAAGGTTACAGCCATCATCACCTTGGGCCGCGCCACCCTGTCCGAGATCGAGGCCGACGGAACGGCGGCAAGCCTGCGCAGCAGCGGCGTGCGTCTGGTGCCCGATCTTTGCTGGTGTTCGATTTCCGAGCCGGTCTTCCCGCCGGAAGCGCGCGTGTTGATGACGAACTCTGGCAAATATGCGCATTATGCACCCGGCCTCTGCCAGCGCGAAGTACGCTTCGGCAGTCTTGCCGCCTGTGCCGAAACCGCCTGCAGCGGCGCAGCCCCGGCCACGCCGCCCGGCTGGATCGGGTAACGGCAGGTGGCGCGGCCACCTGCTCGAACCTGACAAAAGATGGGGTATGTGCCGCATCCGGATGGGGCCGTTGACCGCCTGACCCGGCCACGGGATCATCGGCCATGCACAAGATCCTGCCAGGCCTTCTGATCGCCCTCGGGCTCATCGTCGCACTCGGGCTCGAGGCGACGGCATTTATCTTGCAACCACAGGCGGTTAGCACGGGGCCGCTTGTGGTTGTATCGCTTCCCTGGGGGCAAGATCCGGCACTGATTGTTGCGGCGGCAGGGGGGCAGGTAATCGGCCCAGCCCGCGCGCCCCTGGCCGTGTTGGCCATGGGTGCCACTGCCGAGGCGCTAAATCACGCCGGGGCCTTCGCCGTTCTGGACGGGACCGCAGCCAGTTTTCTCTGCGGGACGGAGGAGGAAGAATGAGCGCAGCTGATCAATTCGATCAACACACGGACATCGTAGGCATTGTCCGCCTTGTGGCCCTGGGCACGGTCCCGATCCCGATTCTTTCGGCTTTTCTTGTCGGCGGGCCGATCCTGACCGTGGCCATTTCAGGCCTCTTGTTCGGGGGCATCGCCTTTGCGGCGCGGGGGGTCAAACCTTCGCTGCGCAGCCTGCCGATCGCACTGTCCCTGATTGGCCAGTGCATCGCACTGACCGCCGCTTTCGCGGGTCATCGCTGGCAACTTGACACCCATATGACATTTTTCGCGATGCTCGCGATCATCGCCACCATGGGCAGCATTCCCGCGCTGTTGTTCGCGGTTGTGGTGACGGCCGTGCATCACCTGCTTATGGGGCTTGTCCTGCCCACACTGGTCTATCCGGTGTCGGATCTGTCGGAGGTTGTCCTTCGCACCCTCCTGCACGCAGGCATCGTGATTTTCGAGGCCGCGATCCTGGCCTGGTCGATGCAGCGCAGCGCGCGGGCGGCGGCGGAAATCCGGGCGTCGCGCGAACAGCTTGCACAACATGCGGCCGAGGCGGCCCAAGCCCGCGCCGCCGCCGAGGCAGCACGCGAACGCGCCATTGCCGCCGCGGACCGCACCCGCCAGGAAGGCCAGACCGCGGCCTCGGCAGTGGAACAGATCGCCTCGGTTGCCAGTGCGGCAGCCAGCAGCGCCGCCCATGCGCAAAAGGTGGTCGCCAAGGCGAAGGGCGATGCAGAAAGCTCGGACGCCGTGGTACGCCGCGCCATGGAGGCGATGAAGGCCATCGAGGAATCCGCAGGCCAGATCAGCGCCATCGTCGCTGTGATCGACGATATTTCGCGCCAGACCGATATTCTGGCCCTGAACGCAGCGGTTGAGGCCGCCCGCGCCGGGGAGGCGGGTCGCGGCTTTGCTGTGGTCGCGAATGAAATCCGCGTTCTGGCACAACGTTCAGCCGATGCGACCCAACAAATCCGGACGCTGGTTTCGACTTCGGGCGTGCGGGTGGTTGAAGGCGTCGAGCTTGTCGGGGAAACCCGCGAGGCGCTGAGCCGCATCGTTGATGAAGTTGGCAATCTGAATGAACTGGTGCGCGGGATTGCTTATGGCGCGGTGGAACAGTCCGAAGGACTGGCACAGGTCAACCGGGCCATTGCCAAGATCGACAGCATGGTCGAAGCCGAGGACGGTCCAGAGGCCACGATTTATCAGATCCGCGCCGCCTGAACCGATCAAGGCAAAGGGGCCCCGCCGCGCTGTTTGCACTGCGGCGGGGCTATACGTTTGCGCCGCTGTATGGCGGGGTCAGGCACAGAGCGGCAGCACAAAGACCGGCACGCCGGTCCAGAGCGTGGCCGCGCTGGCGACAAAAGCAAGGGTGCGCGACAGTCTTCGTTGAAACGTCGGCAGTTGGCGCGGGGCGCCCAACAGAATCCATGCCAAAAGGCCGATCTGTAGGGCTGCCGTCACGGCGACGACGGCAGGCAGGCCCACCGACAACGGGGTGCCTCCGGTCGCACAGGTCGCCCCGTGCAGACCATAAATCCCGCTGAACCCGATCATCCACAGCAGAAGCGGCAGGCTGACAGCAAGCGCCCCCATCATGCGAAAGCCCCCGGCGCCCAAGCAGCGGTCAGGGCGAGCAGCCCCGTCACAGCGGTGAAATCAGCCCACAACTGGAGGATGCGCGCCTCTCCGTTGCGGCGCGGCGAAGTATAGCCGCGCCATATCCGCAGGGCGAGGAAACCCAGCATGATCAGGGTAATGACGGCATGCAGCAGGACATGCCCCGCCAAAAGCCAGACCGTGGCGCCGAAGGCATGGCTGGTCGGGTCAGGCCCGTTTCGAAGCATCCACCCTGCGGCCGCTGCCAATGCCAGAACCCCGACGCCGGTCAACGCCAGGCCTGTGCGCGGCGGCTGACTGCGGCTGATTGCCCGTACTGTCCGGCGCGGGCCGAACATCAAGGCGAGCCCCCCGCCCCCTGCCAAGATCGGCCCGACCAGCCCCGGCGTGATCCAGCTGGGTGGGGGCCAGTTCGGCGCGATGGTCCACAGGAAGGCATAGCCAAAGAGAAGCGATCCGAAATGCACCCCGTCGGCCAGCAGCAGAAGCAACGATCCCCACCAGCCGGGTGGATCGGGCACCTCATGGCTGGTGGGCAAGATCTGCCCAAGGCCCGCGTCAACCGGCCCCTCATCAACCTTGCGGCCCGAAGTCCATGCCCAGAAAACCGCCAGCCCGGCCACCCCGACCAGCGCAAGCGCCGACACCAGATGGGCTCCGAACAAGGGCGCAAGGAAGGACAGGCTGGTCACGATGGCCAGCAGGAACGGCAGGATCGAATTCCCCGGCAGCACGGCGACCTGTGCGGGGGCGCCGGTCGCCGTATCGACGATCAGGGTTTCCCGGCGATGGCGGTCCGCCCCGGCAAGGTACCCCTCACCCCGGGCAATGCGATGGGGCAGCGCGGGGTCCATGTCCAGCGGCGCCCGCCCCTCGATCACCGGGATCGCGCCGAAACCGTAGACCGGTGATGGCAGGGGCACAGCCCATTCCAGCGTGCCAGCCGCCCAGGGGTTCCGCCGACTGCGCGGGGCTAGGACCGCGTTCAGCCCCAGATCAAGGATCACCAGCGCAAATCCGATCGCCAAGGCAAAGGCCCCGATTGAGGCGCTGAAGTTGATCGCCTCCCATCCCTGTTCGGCCTCATAGGTGGCGATCCGGCGGCGCTGGCCCAGAAGCCCTGCCCAATGCATCGCAAGGAACGTCAGGTGAAAGGCAGGAACCGTGACCCAAAAGGCGATCCTGCCCAGCCGGAACTGCGGGTGCCGACCTGTCAGCAGCGGCAGGAAATAGTAGACCGCAGCAATCATCGGAAAGACATAGCCCCCGATCAGCACATAATGCAGATGGGCCACGATGAAATGGGTGTCATGGACCTGCCAATCGAAAGGCACGATGGCCAGCATCACGCCCGTCAGCCCCCCGATGACGAAGGTCGCGAAGAACCCGAGGATCCAGAGCATCGGCAGATGCATCACCGGCCGCCCCTGCCACAGCGTGCCGATCCAGGCAAAGACCATGACGGCCGTCGGCACCGCAACAAGGGTCGAGGCCGCCGAAAAGAAGGCAAGCCCCAGCTGCGGAATGCCGGTTGCAAACATGTGATGGACCCAGAGCCCGAAGCTCAGAACAGCAAGCGAGATGGCCGCCGCAACCACCCAGCCGTAACCCAGGATCTGCGTGCGTGCCATCACGGGCAGGATGGTGCCGATCATCCCGGCGGCAGGCAGGAAGATGATGTAGACCTCGGGGTGGCCGAACAGCCAGAAAAGATGCTGCCACAACAGCGGGTCGCCCCCCTCCTCCACCCGGTAGAATGGCCAGCCCAAGGCGCGTTCGACCTCAAGCAGCACCGACCCCAGGATCATCGGCGGAAAGGCTGTGAGGATCATCAGCGCCACGACCAGCATGTACCAGGCAAAGATCGGCATCCGCGCCAGCGACATGCCCGCCGCCCGGTACCGCAGGACCGTGACCACCACCTCGACCGCGGCCGCGATGGCCGAAACCTCGATCGAGGTGATGCCCAAGAGCCAGACATCCGCCCCGATCCCCGGCGAAAAAGCGGTCGAAGACAGCGGCGGATACATGAACCAGCCGCCATCCGGCGCAAGGCCCATGATCATCGCCACGATCACCGCGCTGCCACCGAAGATATAGACCCAGACGCCAAAGGCCCCCAGACGCGGAAAGGCCATGTCACGGGTGCCCAGCATCCCCGGCAACAGAAGGATCGACAGCGCCTCGAAAAACGGGATGGCGAACAGGAACATCATCACTGTGCCATGCATGGTGAAAATCTGGCTATAGGTCTCTGCTGCCATGAAGGCAGACCGGGGCGTGGCCAGCTGAATCCGGATCAGCATGGCCAAAAGACCGCCGATCACGAAAAACGCCGTAGCCACCCCCAGAAACAGAAGTCCGATGTCATTGTTGTTGGTGGTCACAAGCCAGCCGCGCCACCCCGGTGGCGCCGACCACACCGTGATGAGCTTGCGGTGCAGCTGCAGCGCGCGACTGCGACGGGGGCCAAGGCGCGGCGTCACGGGTTCATCCCCTGCAGAAAGGTCTGCCAGTCGGCAGGGGCATGGGCCCGAACGGAAAACACATGCCCGGTATAGCCCCGACCGCTGAACTCGGCACTGGCGCCGGCGTAGTCTCCGGGCTGGTCCGCGCTGAGGCGCAGGCGGTTCACATGGCCGGGGATGGCATCCAGCTTGCCCGCCAAGCGCGGCACCCAGAAGGAATGGATCACATCCACGCTGGTCAGATCGACATCGACGGGCCGCCCCGCGGGGATATGCAGCAAACCATGGGTCACAAGACCCGGCGCATCGGCATAACGGAAGGTCCAGGCCCATTGGCGGGCCTCGGCCTCGACCCGCACGAGATCGGGCGCGGGGACAGGCGCAAGGCGCTGGCCCAGGATCAGACCATAGAGCGTGAGGCTTGCCAGAATGGCCAGCGGAAAGACAACCCCCAGACCCCAGAACCAGAACCGCTCTGTCGCGATCCGCGGCACCCGGCGCAGGGCGACCGCCAGCAGCACCATGACAAAGACGAAGATCGTCCCGCTGCTCCACAACATCACCGACCAAAGCCCGGCAATGTCGCGCGCGGCGGGGCCCGCTGCGTCCAGCGTCGAAAGATGGGTTTTGCAACCTCCCAGCCCGACAGGGGTTATGCCTGCACCCCCGATGGCAAGGAGACGACCATGCCCCCAGGAAACAGCCTGCCTGACGCCACCGATACGGTCGGCCAGGACGCCCCCTTTCGCGACAGCCGGTCGAAGGTGGCGATCTGGGGCCACCCGCTGCATGCGATGACTGTGGCCTTCCCCGTCGCGCTGACCTTCTGCGCCTTCGGGGCAGATGCGCTTTACTGGTGGTCGGGCGCGGCACGATGGGCATGGGCGGGCTTCTGGGCCTCGGGAACGGCCTTCCTGTTCGGGCTCGGCGCGGGGATCACCGGCACCATCGAGCTGTTGATCGTGCCGGGCATCCGGATCCGCGCGATGGCCTGGACCCATTTCATCATTGCCATGACGCTGCTGTCGCTCTTGGGGTTGAACTGGGGTTGGCGGCTGACCGGCCATGTCGCGGCCGTGCTGCCCTGGGGTCTGCTGATGACCGGCGTTTCGGTGCTGCTGGTGGTGGCAACGGGTTGGCATGGCGGCAAGCTCGTCTTCGATTACGGATTGGGGCTGTCGAAGGGCAACGAAAACCCGAGAGGCTGACGCAGCCAGATCGGAAAGGGCAGCCGGTCAAGGTCGGGCTTGCCCAGGACCAGCGCCAGTACCGCCGCAACCACCAGGCACAAGAGCAGCAGCGGCAGGCCCGGCACCCATCGCGCCGCCGATTGCGGGCCCTTGGACGGGGCGGCGATGGCATGGCCGATCCAGACATGCAGGCCAACCAGCGCCGCCACGCAGACCAGCTTGGCAAACATCCAGGGGCTGAACACGGCGCGCAGGAATATAAGGCTCGTTCCAGTGGCGACGGTGAGCACCGCGGCCGGTGTGACACACCAGATAAATCCCCGATGCGTGACCTGCCGCAGGCGCCCCAAGAATGGCCCCCGCATGGCCCGGTCCTGTTCTGCCAACAGCACGGGCAGGGCTGTCAACCCGGCGATCCAGACCGCGAGGAACAGGATGTGCAGCACCTTGAGATGGGGCAAAAGGCCCAACATGACCGCCGTCATGCCAGCACACCCAGCCGCGCCCACCCACGCCGCGCGATCAGCGCCCCCGCAACCAGATAGGGCAGGCAGGCGGGCACCCACATGATCAGCCCCCCCAGCTGCTGGTCGGCCAGCGGCGTCAGACCAAATTGCAGCGGGGCCACGGCATGAATGGCGTAAAGCGGAACAGGGGCGAAAGTAAGCAATGCGCCCAGAAGCGCCATTTGCACATAGGTGGCCACAAGGCCGATCCCGGCGCGTCCGGTCGACTGCGCAGGATCAAGAACCCGCATCCAGAACAGCACCGCGGGGCCGAGAAGCGTGCCCTGCATGACCCAATACAGCCCCATATGCCCCATGGCCGCGTCATAGGCCGCGGGCAGATGCCAGACCCACAGCGCCAGCGCCTGAAGAAGAAACGCGACAGGCAGAGACACCCCACCCGCCAGTCGGGCGCGCATCAGCGCGTGGCCCAGCAGGGGGGCCGCAACCGCCACAAGCGCCAGATGATGCAACACCCTGGCCGAGAAGAGCGCCGCCGACAGCGCACAGAGCGGTGAGACAAAAGCCACCGCCAGAACCCCCACCCCGCCAAGCCCGGTCGGACTGCGCCGCACGGACAGCGCCAGCATGCCGAGCGCCAGCAAGAGCAGCGGGTCCATGTTCCACCTGTTCCACAGCGCAGCGGGGTCGGGTGCAGGCCCGCAGTAAAGACCTTGCAAGAGTGTCGGCTCCATTCCCCGTCCCCTATTCCCGTGGCAGACGATAGGCTACGACCTGATCGGCCACCCTTGGCTTCAGAATGGAATTGCCCCCGGCGACAAAGACGACGTAATCCTGCCCCTCATGCGAAAAAACCGCGGGGATCGACACCGAGGGCGCGGCGACGATGTCGGACCACAGTTCGCGTCCGGTTGCAGCGTCCAGCGCGCGGACGCGGTCATCCATCGACGCACCCAGAAAGACGACGCCGCCCGCCGTGACCACCGGCCCCCCCAGCGTGGGCGATCCCCAGCTGCGCAGCCCGTAAAAGCCCCAGCGCTGCGTCAGGCCGAAGGGCACCTCATACAACCGGTCGCCGCTGGCCAGATCATAGGCCGCGAATGTGCCATAGGGCGGCGCCCAGCAAGGCAGCCCAAGGCTGTTGGTCCATTCATAAAGCTCGATCCCGTAGGGGGCGCCCTCTTGCGCGTGGAAACCTGCCTCATTCCCGCCCTCGATGCTGCCATTGGTTGCCTTGCGGACCTCACCATCATAGGCATGACGGGGGATCAGGCGGATGATCTGCACCACACGGCTGCTGTTGACGAACAGGATGCCGTGACGCGGATCGACCGCCGCACCGCCCCAGTTGTTCGCCCCCGCCGTTCCCGGCCAAAGCAGCGTGCCTTGGGTCGAGGGCGGGGTGAACATCCCGTCATAGCGGAACCGGTCACGGTCGCGCGAACATTGGCCAAAGGACAGCGCATCGGCCAACCACCAGACCTCGGGCAGGGCGTCAACCGGCACGGTGGGCGGCGGATGCGGCACAAAGGGCTGGGTTTGCGCCGCGACCTCTCCTTCCGCATCGGAGGCGGGCACAGGGCGTTCCCGCACCGGAAAGAGCGGTGCGCCCGTGCGGCGATCCAGCACGAAGATCAGCCCCTGCTTGGTCGTCTGCACCAGGGCGGGCACCTGCGCCCCTCCGCGCGGCAGGTCCACAAGCGTCGGCGCTGATGGCGTATCATAATCCCAGATGTCGTGATGGATGTGCTGATAGGACCAGGCGATCTTGCCGGTCGCGATCTCGACCGCCGTGATCGACGTCGCCAGCGGCACGCCCTCCAGCCGGTTTCCGCCCCAATAATTTGGCGAGGGCGAGGACACAGGCACATAGACCAGCCCCAAATCCGGATCTGCCGACATCGAAGACCAGATATTTGCCGTGCCGGTTCGCGGGATCAGATCGGCCGGAATAAAACCGGTGTCCCACAAAAGTTCGCCCGTGCGGGCACTGACTGCCATCAGATTGCCGGGCGGTTCGACCGAATAGGCCCAATCCTTGCCGGACCAGCCTATCAGGATGACATCGCCGACAATGGTTGGCGGTTGCAGCAGGGAAAAGGGGAAAACGTCGTTGGTTTCGTTCCACTGGTTGACGTTCAACACCCCGTTTTCACCGAAATCCGCGCAGGGCTGTCCGGTATCGGCATCAACGGCATGCAATGTGGCATCCATCGTCCCCAGATAGACCCGCTTTTCGCAGGGCCCATCGGCGCCACTTTCCCAATAGGCAACGCCCCGGTTTTTCAAGGCAGGCTGGGTCAGCGCCTTGAGTGTGGATCTGGTATCATAGCTCCAGCGCTCCTGCCCGGTGGCAGGATCAAGCGCGAGAATGCGGTAGAATGGCGTCCCGAGGTAAAGTGTCCCGTTGGCATAGATCGGCGTGGCGGACCAGACCGTCTCGGGCAGGTCGCCCGATCCGTCCGAAACATCGCCCGTCCTCACCTCCCACGCGCGTTGAAGTCTGCCGACCGTTTCGGGGGTGAATGTGGTCACATCCGCGAACTTGGTCGCGGCAAGGGTGCCGTTGAACGTATCCCAGCGCGGTTGTTCGGCCTGCACGGGGCCAGCAAGCCCGACGACTGCACCCAGCAGAACGCGAAGGCCCCACATCAGATCACCCCCCTGCACGCCGGCGTGAAAGCCAAATCCAGAAGCAGCGCCAGCGCAGCCACCGCCATCACGATCACCAGCACGTTCTGCATCAAAAACCATGCAGCCACCGCAGTCAGCGTCGCGGCCAAAAGGGCAAGACCCGTGACAACGCCCCGCAGATGGCGCCAGGATCGCATCATCGCCGCAAGGATCGCACCCAGAAAGGCCGCACCCGCCCCGAGCAGCGCGAGCAGCGCCCCCGCCGTGCCGGTGATGCCGCTTCCCTCAACCTGCCAAAGATAGGCGGCCAGCCCCATCCCCAGCAGCGCTGCCACCATCGCCAATGACTGTAGCATCCCGCCCCCCATTCATGCCCTGGAATGCGGGTTCAACCGGCCAGCAGCGAAACTGTTCCGGCGGGCCGAAGCCGCACCGGATTGCACCTGCAACGCCGTGCCGGAATTTATTTCGGCTTATTTTGGGCACGGGACTCGTATTTCGGCGCAAGAAGGCGTATATGAGGGGTGCATTCTTCTTTCGAACCCTGTTCCTTTCGGCTCAGCTTTCGATTTGCAGCTGTGCTACGCCGCTGCAATTCCGCGGGCGGCTTTCTTTAAAGGAATATCACAATGGCCAATGGCACCGTGAAATGGTTCAACGCCACCAAAGGTTTCGGCTTCATCGCTCCGGAAGGCGGGTCGAAGGACGTGTTCGTCCACATCACCGCTCTGGAACGCGCCGGGATCCGCGGCCTGAATGACGGCCAAGCCGTCAGCTTCGATATCGAGCGTGATCGCAACGGTCGTGAATCCGCGACCAACCTGACCCTCGCCTGAGACCGCAGAAGGGGGGCCGGTGGCCCCTCTTCCCCTTGGCGCGCCCGCAGGGCAGACGCCTTTCATTTACCCAAGAAAATCATGATGGAAATTCACTGGGGTTCGCCCCTGTCCCTTGTCATTTCGCCCGAGGGCGACGTGCAGACGTTTTCAACCCTTGAACAGGCCGCGTGGTGGCTGCGCCGCAAATGGCCCGTGCAGGATGACGCCCGGCTTTGCGCCGTCAAACAGGTCGAGGCGGCGATGGATTGCCTTGTGCCCGTCGGTTCCGCCCGCCGCGCCTTTATTCAGGCCGCCCGTTCTGCCGGCTTCCTGCCCGAAACGCTGATGTCGACAACCCACTAAGCCGCCGCAAAGCTGCGACGTCACATCGGCAAGAGCTGCGCCATCAGTTTCGGGATCTGCTGGCGCACCTTGAAAAAGCCAGCCGTCGCATGGGGCCAGATGACGCTGTCCCAATCGCGGCGGATTTCCGAAAAAACGATGTTGCGCTGCGCAAGCGCGGGTGCAGCCTCATCCAACCAGTCGCGCAACGGCCCCTGCGGCACGAAAGGCGTGACAATCTGGGCGGCGCCCGCCGCGGCGGCCCAGCGTGCCAGCGCAGCGGGATCGTCGGCCCGAAGCCGATCGGGCACCACGCCAAGCCGCGTGGCCGCATCGTCCAGTGCAGCGGCTTCAAACCGATGCACGAGGTCCGAGACCCCCAGCCCAGATCGAAGATCGCTGGCCGCAAGCGTGGCCGTGGCACAGATCGGCACGGCGGACAGGTCGAAATCTTCCAAGCGACAGTCCTCTTCGGTGATCAACAGCGCCGTCGGCACACCGGGCACAAGGCGCGGCAGATCGCGGAGTGGCAAGACCGGCGGCAGGCCCTCGGGCTCCGTCGCCTCAAGCCCTTCGGTCACTTCGGCCAGTTCACCGGGACGGGGGGTGAACCGGCCCGCCGTAAAGGTTGCAATGTTCTGCGCCTCGGCCGGATAGGGTTTGCCCCGTGTGTGCAGCCCCGCAACCCAGCGCCAGCCCAGCGTGTTCGAGGCCGGGTCCCCATCCAGCAGGTGGCGCAGAAAGAAATCGGCCCCCAGCCGCCATGGAAGGCCCAAGGTGAAGATCCAGATCGAGGCGAACCACATCCGCGCATGGTTATGCAGATAGCCGGTTTCGACCAACTCTTCCGCCCAGGCATCGAAACAGGCCAGACCCGTCTGGCCCTGCATCGCCCGATCAACATCCCGCCGCAGGCGCCGGTCGCGGCCAAGCGCAGCCAGATCGGCGGTCAGCCCCTGCCGATAGCGGGTCCAAATCTGGGGACGGCGCTCCAACCAGCCTTTGAAATAGCCGCGCCAGATCACCTCCTGGACGAATTTCTCGGACTCGGCCGGACCATGCGCCGCAAGGGCCGCTGCGACCACCTCGGATTCAAGAACCAGACGGCGCCGGATATAGGGCGACAGCATCGACACTGCCTGATGCGCGCCAGGACCGTGATCGGTATTGCGACCGTTGGCATAGCGCCGCCCCATGCAGGGCACAAAGGCCGCCAGCTGTCTTTCGCCTTCGGCACGAGTTGCGATCCGTTCGGTCATGTCATCCACATTGCTTGATCCCGGGGCAGGAAGGTGTGTCCCGCCGCCGGAAAATCAATGCAGATCGTCTGTTCCCCGACAGGCGGGGAACCGGCGTTCAAACCCCGCCGAGGCAGAGGTATTTGGTTTCGAGGTAGTCGTCGATGCCGTGATGGCTGCCCTCGCGGCCCTGACCCGATTGCTTGATGCCGCCGAAGGGGGCAACCTCGGTCGAAATCAGGCCGGTGTTGATGCCGACCATGCCATATTCCAGCGCCTCGGCCACGCGGTAGACCTGCGCGATGTCGCGGGCGTAGAAGTAAGAGGCGAGGCCAAATTCCGTGTCATTGGCGAGGCGGATGACCTCTTCCACCGTGTCAAAGCGGAACAGCGGCGCGACCGGGCCAAAGGTTTCCTCTCGCGCAAGGCGCATCGCAGGGGTGGCACCTTTCAGCACGGTCGGCGCATAGAACAGCCCGCCCAGACCCTTGCCACCGGTCAGGACGCTGGCGCCCTGCGCGCAGGCATCGGCGACATGCGCCTCGACCTTGGCCAGTGCGTCGCCATCGACCAGCGGGCCCAGCACCACGCCTTCGGCAAATCCATCGCCGGTCTGCAGCTTGGCCACCGCCGCCGCCAGCTTGTCGGCAAAGGCGTCATAGACGCCCGCCTGCACATAGATCCGGTTCGCGCAGACGCAGGTCTGGCCGTTGTTGCGGAACTTGGCGATCAGCGCACCTTCGACAGCGGCATCCAGATCGGCATCATTAAAGACGATGAAGGGGGCGTTGCCGCCCAGCTCCATCGACATCTTCTTGATCTGGTCCGCCCCTTGCCGCATCAGGATGCGCCCCACTTCGGTCGAGCCGGTGAAGGTGATCTTGCGGATCTTGGGGTTATAGCACAGCTCCTTGCCGATGGCGGGGCCATCGGTGCCGGTGATGACCGACAACAGCGCAAGCGGCAGGCCCGCGCGTTCCGCCAGCACCGCCAGCGCCAGCGCCGAAAGCGGGGTCTGTTCGGCGGGCTTGGCCACCATGGCACAACCCACCGCCAGTGCGGGCGCCATCTTGCGGGCCAGCATGGCATTGGGGAAGTTCCAGGGCGTGATCGCCCCCACCACGCCCACCGGCTGCCGGATCACCATCAGACGCTTGTCGCGCTGATGGCCGGGAATGGTTTCGCCATAGACGCGCTTGGCCTCTTCCCCGAACCATTCGACGTAGGACGCGCCATAAAGCACCTCTCCCCGCGCCTCGGCCCAGGGTTTGCCCATTTCAGCTGTGATGATCGTGGCCAGATCATCGGCATGGGCGACCATGAGGTCATGGAGCTTGCGCAGGATACCCGCGCGCTCTTTCCCGGTGCGGGCGGCCCATTCGACCTGCGCGGCATGGGCGGCATCAATCGCCTCGGCCGTCTCAGCAGCGCCCATGTCGGGCAGCGTCGCAATGACAGCGCCGGTCGCGGGGTTCGTCACGTTGAACTGCTTGCCCGAGGCCGCAGCAGCGCGCCATTCCCCGGCAATCAGCCCCGCCGCAGGCAGCAGGCTCTTGTCGGCAAGGCGGTTCAGAAGATCGGCGGCGATCATGCGGAAAGCCCTTTCTTGGCGGCGCGGATTGCCTCCGACAGAATGTCCATCGCCTCATCAAAGACCTCGTCTTCGATGGTGATGGGCGACAGGAAGCGGATGACATTGCCATAGACGCCGCAGGTCAGCAGGATCAGGCCACGTTTCATCGCCTCATCCCGCACGGCCAGCGTCATCGCGGGCAGCGGCGCGCCATCCGCCCCGATGAATTCGGCTGCGATCATGAATCCGGGGCCGCGGATATCGGCAATCTCGGGCACCTCGTTCTGCAGGCCCTTGAGGCGCGCCTTCAGCTTGTCGCCCAGAACATTCGCGCGTTCGCAGAGCTGTTCGTCGCGGATCACATCCAGCACCGCCAGCGCCGCGGCAATGCCCAGCGGGCTGCCACCATAGGTGCCGCCCAGGCCACCGGGGTTCGGGGCATCCATCACCTCGGCCCGGCCCGTGACGGCCGAAAGCGGATAGCCCCCGGCCAGCGATTTGGCCATGGTCGTCAGGTCCGCCGCCACGTCGTAGTGTTCCATCGCAAGCAGCTTGCCGGTGCGGGCGAAACCTGTCTGCACCTCATCCGCGATCAGCAGGATGCCGTGCTTGTCACACAGCGCGCGCAGCCCGCGCATCAGATCGGCCGGGGCGGGGTAGAAGCCGCCTTCGCCCTGCACGGGTTCGATAATGATGGCGGCAACGCGGGCCGGATCGACATCGGCCTTGAACAGACCTTCGATCGCCTCAAGGCTGCGGGCGGCATCAATGCCATGGGCCGCCATCGGATAGGGCACATGCCAGACATCGCCGGGCATCGGGCCAAAGCCCGCCTTGTAGGGCTGCACCTTGCCCGTCAGCGCCATGCCCATGAAGGTGCGCCCGTGGAAGCCGCCGGAAAAGGCAATGACGCCTTGGCGATTGGTATAGGCGCGGGCGATCTTGACCGCGTTTTCAACGGCCTCGGCGCCGGTGGTGGCGAAGATCGTCTTCTTGGCAAAGTCGCCCGGCACGGCGGCGTTCAGACGCTCGGCCAGGTCCACATAAGATTCATAGGGCACGACCTGATGGCAGGTATGGCTGAAGGCGTCGATTTGCGCCTTCACCGCTGCCACAACCCGCGGATGGCCGTGGCCCGTGTTCAGCACCGCAATGCCCGAGGCAAAGTCGATGTAACGCTGCCCTTCGGCATCCCAAAGTTCGGCATTCTTCGCGCGGGTGGCAAAGAGGGGGCTGGACACACCGACGCCCCGCGCGATGGCGGCGGAACGGCGGGCGGCAAGGGCAGAGTTCGACATGATGTGATTCCCGTCAGGTGGTGTTCAATATCTTAAACATTGCGATTTTCGGATCAAGATGTTTATTATCCTGAACACCTTTCCGCGGCAGGGCCTTGGCGCTACAGTTCAGCCTGAAGTGAGGAACGCATGACGGATTTTGACATCGGCAAGCGGCTGAAGGCCGTGCGCGAAGGGCGCGGCCTGTCGCAGCGGCAATTGGCGCAGCGGGCAGGCGTGACCAATGGCCAGATCTCGATGATCGAGCAGAACAAGATCAGCCCTTCGGTGTCGAACCTGAAAAAGATCCTCGACGGCATCCCGATGGGGCTGTCGGATTTCTTTGCCGAGGACAGCGCGGACGAACCCAAGACCTTTTACCGCCATGCCGATCTGGTCGATATCGGCACGCCCGCGATCTATGGACCCGAGGCCACGGCGACGAAGCTTTCGCTTTTGCGGGTGGGCAAGCCCGGCACCCATACCTTGATGATGCTGCACGAAACCTATGAACCCGGCGCCGATACTGGCCAGCGGCTTTACAGCCATGAGGGCGAAGAGGCGGGGATCGTGATCTCGGGGCAGATCGAGATCACCGTGGGCGAAGAGGTTGCCCTGCTTGGCCCCGGTGACGCCTATATCTTCGACAGCCGCCGCCCCCACCGTTTCCGCAACCCGGCCGATGTAGCCTGCATCCTGATCAGCGCCTGCACCCCGCCGACGTTCTGACGCCGCTTCACCAAAGCCCCTCGAACCCCGCCTGTCGCGGCGGCGCTGCGTCAGACAGGTGGCGCGCGGCTTCGGCCTGAATGGCCGCGCGTTCGCCATCGGACATGGCCGTGACATGCCGATAGGGCAGCGCCATGCGTGGGTTGGCCCGCAGGCGCGGCGCGTTCTCGATCAGGAAATTCCAGTAGAGCGTGGTAAAGGGGCAGGCCTTCGCCCCGACACGCTGCTTCGGATCATAGCGGCAGGTTTTGCAGTAGTCCGACATCCGGTCGATATAGGCGCCCGAGGCCGCATAGGGTTTTGACCCGATCCGCCCGCCATCGGCATGCAGCACCATGCCATGCACATTGGGCAATTCGACCCATTCAAAGGCATCAGCGTAAACCGCCAGATACCATTCCTCGACCTGCGCCGGGGCGATGCCCGCCAGCAGCGCATAGTTCCCGGTCACCATCAGGCGCTGAATGTGGTGGGCATAGGCATGGCGGCGCGTGGTGCCGATACATTCGGCCATGCAGCGCATCTCGGTCTGGCCGGTCCAGTAAAACGCGGGCAGATCGCGCCCGGCCTTCAGTGCATTTGTGGCGGGGTAATCCGGCATCTCGGTCCAATAGACGCCGCGGATGAATTCGCGCCAGCCGAGGATCTGGCGCACGAAACCCTCAACCGCGTTCAGCGGTGCTGCCCCAAGGGCCGCGACGGCACGGTCGCAGACCTCGGCCGCTGTCAGCAGACCGCAGTTCAGATAGGGCGAGATCAGGCTGTGAAACAGAAAATCCTCACCCGTCTTCATCGCGTCCTGATAATCGCCGAAGAAGGGCAGACAATCGCTGAGGAAATGCTCCAGGGCTTGCAGCGCACCGGCGCGGGTGACGGCCCAGCCGAAAGGCTCCAGATCGCCGAAGTGATCGGGGAAGCGGGCTGCGACCAGCGCGATCACCTCTTGGGTGAGAGTATCGGGGGCAAAGCGGTCGCGGCGCGGCGGACGCAGCCCCTTGGGCAGCGGCTTGCGGTTCTCGGGGTCAAAGTTCCACTGCCCGCCCACCGGTCCATCATCGGTCATCAGCAGACCGGTGCGGCGACGCATCTCGCGATAGAAGAACTCCATCCGCTTGGTCTTGCCCGCGCGGTGCAGGGCCGCGAAATCGGCGCGGGAACAAAAGAAACGGTCATCGGCGCGGATCTCGACCGACAAGGGCAGATCGGCCTGCCAAAGCTCCATCATCTGCAAGATCCGCCATTCGCCCGGTTCGGTGCAAATCAGCCGGTCAGGGCGATGGCGGGCCAAGGCGCGCGCCACTTCGCCCGTGAAGCTGTGGCTGTTGGCCGGGTCATCGAGGCGGACGTAATCGACCTGCACCCCCTCAGTCCGCAGGTCTTCGGCAAAATGGCGCATGGCCGACAGAAGGAAGGCGATCTTCTGCTTGTGGTGGCGCACATAGCGCGCCTCTTCGGCCACCTCGACCATCAGCACCACATCGCGCGCGGGGTCGAGGTCTTGCAGCGCCGCAACCCCGCGGGTCAGCTGATCGCCCAGAACAAGGCGCAGGGCGCCGGTCATGCCCCCTGCCCCCGACGCGCCTTCGCCTCGGCCCGGCAGCGGTCAGAACAATGGCGGACAGACTCCCAATCACGGGCCCATTTGCGCCGCCAGGTAAAGGGGCGGCCACAGGTCGCACAGGGCTTGGACGGCAGATCGCCTTTTTTCCGCATTTTTGCCATGGTTTGACCTTATCATCGGATCTGTGACATCCGGCGATATGGCGCAAGGCGCGCAGGGATCAAGCAAGGCACGCAAACCTTTGGCGCAGGATCAGATTTTCTGCGTCTTGCAACAGCGGAATGACGGGCCCATGATTGGTGGAGGTTGTTTGTCTTATCAATTGTTCCACCCGAAATCATTGGTCCGGCCATGAGCGACCCCCTCCTGCCCGCCCCCACGATGGAAAGCCATCGAAGCGAAATTCTGGCCCTTCTTCTGGATGGGCAGCCTCTGGATGCCGTGCTGAATCGGATCATCGCCGGGATCGAACAGCTTCTGCCCGAGGCGATCTGTTCCGTCATGCTGGTTGATGCCACCGGCACTGCCCTTGCGGTCGGCGCCGGACCGCAGCTGCCCCCTGCCTATCGCGCCGCCATCCGGCGGGTGCCCATCGCCCCTGCGGCCGGATCTTGCGGCACGGCAGCCAGCACGGGGCAACGTGTTGTGGTCGAAGACATCGCGACCCATCCCTATTGGGCCGATTACCGCGCGACCGCGCAGGCCGCGGGGCTGGGCGCCTGCTGGTCGGAACCCATCTTTGACTCGGCCAAGCGGGTCACGGGCACTTTTGCCATATACCATCGCGCGGCACGTAAACCGGGGCCACATGAGCTCGCGGTGATCGAACACGCCTCAAGCCTGACGGCCATCGCGATCGAGCGTGACCGCACCCAACGCGAACTCGCCCGGCATCGCGACCATCTGGAACAGCTGGTTGCCGAACGCTCTGCCACCATTCTGCAGCTGAATGCCGAGCTGCAAAAACGCGCCGAAGAGGCCGAAGCGGCCAACCGCGCCAAAAGCCAGTTTCTCGCGAACATGAGCCACGAGATCCGCACCCCACTGAATGCGGTGATCGGGCTTTCATGGCTGATCCGCGAAGCCGCGGCCGAGGACCGGGTGCAGGTGCAGCGCGCAGACAAGATCATCGCCGCCGGGGAACATCTGCTTGGCACGCTCGACGCGATACTTGACCTCAGCAAGATCGAGGTCGGCAAATTCACCATCGACAACGGTCCCGTGCGCCCCGAGGCACTGGTTGCCAATGTGATGTCGATCATGGCCGACCGGGCCGAGGCGCGCGGCCTGCGTCTGGTTTCGCAGGTCGAGGCGCTGCCCAAGATCCTGCAGGGCGATGCCCCGCGACTGCAACAGGCCCTGATCAACTTTGTCGGCAATGCGATCAAGTTCACCCCCAGCGGCCAGATCACCCTGCGCATCAAGCGGGTCGAGGAAGATGACGCCGCCGTTCTTGTCAGGTTCGAGGTCGAAGACACGGGCATGGGCATCCCGCCCGAGATCCTGGCGCGGCTCTTTTCCGCCTTCGAACAGGCCGAGGCCACGACGGCGCGCCGTTATGGTGGCAGCGGTCTGGGCCTTGCGATCACGCTGCGCTTTGCCGAGATGATGGGCGGCACGGCCGGCGCAGAAAGCACGCCGGGCAAGGGCAGCACCTTCTGGTTCACCGCCCGTCTGGCCAAGGGCAAACCCCAGCCCGAAGCGGTGGCACAGTCCGGCCCCTCGGCCCGCGATCAGCTGGCCGCCGACTGGACCGGAACGCCGATCCTGCTTTGCGAGGATGAACCAATCAATGCTGAAATCACCACAGCGCTTTTGCGGCGGGCGGGGCTGCTGGTCGATCATGCCGAAACCGGGTTCGAAGCGATCGAAAAGGCCGGAAAGGGCGGTTACGCGCTGATCCTGATGGACATGCAGATGCCCGAAATGGACGGTGTCGAAGCGACCGAGGCCATCCGCGCCCTGCCCGATCATGGCCCTGTGCCGATCATCGCGATGACGGCCAATGTCTTCGCCGAAGACCGCGAACGGTGCCTGCGGGCGGGGATGAACGGCTTCATCTCGAAACCCGTGCCGCCACGGGTGCTTTACGAAACCCTGCTGTCCCATCTGACGCAGTCAAAATGCTGACACCCCCCATTCGGGGGGTGTTTGCTCATTCGGCGGTGGCCTTGTGCTCTTTGTATCTGAGGAAGATGTTTGCCCCGATTGTCGAGAAGTGTTTGGGGGGGAGCTTTTTGGGCGCCGGTTCCTGAAGGAAGTGTTTGGTGAGGTTTGACGTCTGTCCCGAGGCGAGTTCGGCGGCAGCCATCCCCGTCAGGGTGCTGCGTGCGGTGCCAAGGCCGTTGCAGACGCAGGCGGCCCAGAGGCCCTCGTCCAGCGGCTTCATCACCGAGACGCTGTTTTGCGACAGGCAGAGATGCCCCGCCCAGCTGTGTTCCATGGGCAGATCGGCGATCTGGGGGAAACGCTCGGCGAACTTCTGGCGATGGACACGGGCGGCCCGGCGCAGCGTGGCCTCGCGCGGTTCCATCCCCGGCTCGAAGGTGGCGCAGGTGCGGGTGATGATGCGGTTGCCGCCCTGTCCGCTGTCGATGCGGCGCATGGTGGTGCCCATCGGATCGGACGGGGTGATGCCCCAACGCGGGGCGCCACCCAGCCGGGCGCAGGTCGCGGCGTCCATCTCGACCGACATCGAAGCAAACAGAAAGACATGCATCAGCCGGTTCTTGGCAAAGCCGAAGCTTTCCAGATGACCATTGTTCGTCAGGATCACCCGGCCCGCCTGCACGCGCCCGTTGGGCGTGGTCACCGTCCAGCTGCCGCCGCTGCGGGCCAGCGCCGTGACGGGGGTATTTTCATAAACCGCAACGCCCGCGCGCCGCAGACCGGCGGCAAGACCGCGCACATAGCCCGCGGGCTGCAGCATCACCGTGCCCGGCGTATAAAGCCCCGAGACATAATGCCGGCTGCCGGTCAGTTCCTGCATCGCCTTGGCGTCCAGCCGTTCGCTCGCCTCGCCCAGCGAAGCCAGATGTTCGGCATAGCTGCGGTTCAGCGCATCGGTCGCCGCGCTGGCCGCGCCATTCACCTTGCCGGCGGGGTCAAAATAGTTGCGGTCGATGTCATACTCTTCGACCGCGCCGCGGGCGAAGGCGATGGCCTGACGGTTCATCGCGATGACGCTGCGGTCATCGCCCGCCCCGGCATAATCATCCGAGGTCAGATCATGCGGCAGATCGATCATGAAGCCCGAATTGCGCCCCGAGGCCCCTTCGGCGATCCGCGTCGCCTCAAGCACCACGATCCGTGCGCCGGGGTTCAGCTGCTGCAGACGCCGCGCAGCTGACAGCCCGGCAAAGCCGCCACCCACCAGCACGAAATCCGCCCCCAGATCGCCGGTCAGCACCTCCGGGGCAGGTTGCCCCGGAAGCAGCACCGACCAGGCGGCCGGTCCAAGATGGACCGGCGTGCGCCGCGCCGCATAGGTTGTCATGCGACCGCCTCATCAGCATCATCGGCCAGATCAATCCAGATCGTCTTGATCTGGGTGTACTGGTCATGGGCATGGATGCCGTTGTCGCGCCCGCCAAAGCCCGATTGCTTGAACCCGCCGAAGGGGGTCGAGATATCGCCCTCGCCGAAGCTGTTCACCGTCACCGTGCCCGCCCGGATTGCGCGCGCACCCCGGATCGCCTTCTTCACATTTGCGGTATAGATCGAAGCAGCCAGACCATATTCCGTGTCATTGGCCAGCGCGATCGCCTCATCGTAATTGTCCACCGTCAGCACGGTCAGGATCGGCCCGAAGATCTCTTCGCGGACCTGCAGGTCGTCCGGCTTGCAATCAAGGATGGTGGGTTCGACAAAGCCATTCTCGGCCTTGCCGCCCAGCAGCACCTTCGGACCCTTGGTCAGATAGCTCGCCACCTTGTCGTAATGCGCCTTCGACACCAGCGCGCCCACGCGGTTCACCGGATCCAGCGGATCGCCCATCGGCCATTCGCGGGCGTGGGCCAGAATACGCGACAGCAATTCTTCCTTCACGCCCTTCTGCACGATCAGACGCGACGAGGCCGAGCAGTTTTCGCCCATGTTCCAGAAGGCGCCGTTCACGATATGGGCCGCCACGCGGTCGAGGTTTTCGGCATCGTCCAGCACCACCGCCGGGTTCTTGCCGCCCATCTCGAGCGTCACTTCCTTGAGGTTCGATTCCGACGCATAGGTCAGGAACTTGCGCCCCGTCACGGTCGAGCCGGTGAAGGACACCATGTCGATGTCCATATGCCGCCCGATGGGTTCGCCCACCTCGCCGCCGCCGCCCGGCAGCACGTTGAAGACGCCCGCAGGCACGCCCGCCTCCATCGCCAGCTCGGCAATCCGCAGCGCCGTCAACGAGGTTTCCTTGGCCGGTTTCACCACGATGGAGCAGCCCGCCGCCAGCGCCGGGCTGATCTTCCACGCCAGCATCAGCAGCGGGAAGTTCCAGGGCAGCACCAAGCCCACAACACCCACCGGCTCGCGCACGACCAAGGCGATATGCCCGTCCGAGGCCGGGGCCACCTGATCATAAATCTTGTCGATCAGCTCGGCGTGCCAGGTCAGGCAATGGATGGTTTCCGGCACATCGACCGTCTCGCAGTCATAGATCGTCTTGCCGCTGTCGAGGCTCTCCATCACCGCCAGCTCGCGCGCATTGCGCTTGATCAGCTTGGCGAGGCGGATCAGCACCTCCTTGCGTTCTTTCGGATGCAGCCGCGACCAACGCCCATCCTCAAAGGCGTCGCGTGCTTTCTGGACGGCGAAATCCACATCCTCGGGCCCGCAAGAGGCGATATGCGCCAGCACCGCGCCGGTGGCGGGGTTCGTCGTCGCGAAGGTCTTGCCCGAGATCGCCGGGCGGAAGCTGCCGTCGATGAAGGCCTGCGTAGGCAGCGTCAGTCCGGCGGCGATGGCCTTGTATTCTTCGGTGGTCAGAAGGGACATCCGCTTACTCCGCTTCGATCTGGGCAATGGTGGTTTTGAGGACGCGCACAACCTGTTCCAGCTGGCGCTTGTCATCCTTGTTCAGCGCCTTCAGCGGCGCCCGCGGCGGACCGGCGTGGAAGCCGTTCATCTCGCAGCCGTGCTTGATGCACTGGATGAACTTGCCGCCCTGTTCCAGCACCCGCATCAGCGGCATCATCGCCGACATGATCCGGCGGCCCTTGGCAAAGTCGCCCTCGACCACGCAGGCCTTCCACAGTGCCACATGTTCGCGCGGCAGGAAGTTCGACCCACCGCAGACCCAGCTGCGCGCGCCCCAGGCAAAGAATTCCAGCGCCTGATCGTCCATCCCGCAGGACATCTGGATATGCGGGTAATCGCGCGCCAGAAGGTGCACCCGATTGATATCGCCCGAGCTTTCCTTGATCGCCTGGAAATTCCGCGACCGGCCCACGCGGTCGAGGAATTCCTCGCCCATGCTGATGCCCATCCGGCCGGGGTAATTGTAAAGCATGATCGGCAGATCCGCCGCCCGGTCGATCGCCAGCGCGTTCAACGCATTCTCGCGTTCCGTCGGCACCGAATAGGGCGGCGAGCCCACCAGGATCGAGGCTGCGCCGATCTTGGCCGCATGCTCGGCCACGCGGATGGAGTCCTCAAGCCGGATCGCCACCGTCCCCACCATCAGCGGGACGCGGTCGCCGATCACCTCTTTGGCGAGGCTGGCCATCTCGAGGCGCTCTTCCATCGACTGGGCATAGTATTCCCCCGTCGAGCCGCCGTTGATGATGCCATGAACGCCCGAGGCGATCAGAAATTCAATCATCGCCGCAAAGCCGTCGCGATCAATCGCGCCGTCTTCCCGATGCGGGGTGATGACGGGGGTGTAAATGCCGTCGAAGTTCATGTCGCTCCTTTGTGATCGGTCGGGCCCGGCGCGCGGCCGAGCGGTAATTGCATGCTTTCCGGGGTGACAAAGCTCTCGATTTGCGCCCGCGACAGCTCCCAATGGGCTACCGCAAGATCCCCCGCGCCATCGGCATCGCCCGCCTCGATCAGGGCGATGAAGGCGTCGTGCTGGTCGGCCGCAGTCACCTGCTGGGCCGAAACCTCGCGCCGCGGGCTGTAGAAGGTCATCCCGATGCGCGTGTGGTCGATCAGAAGCCGCCGAAGGCTCGGCAGCAGGTATTCATTGTCGGCCATCTCGCCGATCTGCGAATGAAACTGTTCGTTCAGCAGCGCACGCTCTGCCGCATCCCCGCCGGAAATCGCCCGTCGAAACCCAAGCTGGATCTCTTTCAGCTGCGCGATCTGTGCAGGACGCGCATGTTCCGCTGCAAGGCGCGATACCGCCGCGTAAATCATCGGCGCCGCGACAAAGAAATTCCGCAGCGTCTTGTGTGTCATCGGCGCAACCTGCGCGCCCCGGTTCTCATGCAGAAGAAGATACCCTTCCCCCACAAGCTGGCGCAAAACCTCGCGAAGCGGCGGGCGCGATATCCCGTACCGCTCCGACAGCTCGACCTCGTCAAGATAGGCGCCGGGTTCCAACTCCTGCGTCAGAACACGACGACGCAAGTCAACAACACACTCCGCCTTCCGACTCCGCGAATCCCCGTCCAACATCGCCCGTTCCTTTTCCACCGACCCAGTTTGACGGGAATCACTTATCCTAATCTTGTTATAATGCCCAATAATACAATTTGTCTACTCGGATTATTGGCAAAATTCCGAAATAAAAGCAACGGCATGGCCACTGGTGAACATCTACTTGACGCTTGTGAACATTTCAGCCTAGCCTGCCCTCAGATCCACCCCAGGTCCGTTTTCCCTCTCCAGGCCGAGGCACGCCCATGACCCAGCACCGCCATATGCTTTCGCCCCTGCAACTGCGGGGGCATACGCTCCGCAATCGCGTCGTCTTTGGCGCACATACGAACAACATGTCGGACGACGGTCTGCCCGGTCGCCGAAGCGGCGCCTACCTGCTGGAACGCGCGCTTGGCGGGGCGGCGATGATCGTCTGCGAACCGATGCCCGTGCATCGCACCGGGGTGCTGACGCGCGGGAATTACCGCCACGGCACCGATGAGGTGATCCCCTATTTCCGCGCCATCACCGAGCCGGTGAAAGAGGCCGGGGCCGTGATCTTGCAGCAGCTCTATCACATCGGCGCGCATGGCGATTCCGACCTGAGCTTTCAGCCCCACTGGTCGCCCTCGGGCCATGCCAGCTATCATGACAGCGACGGATCGCACCGCATGACGGTGTCCGAGATCGAAGAGCTGATCGAGGCGCATATCGCCGCCGCCGTGCGCTGCCAGAAATCAGGCTTTCAAGGGGTCGAGGTCTGGGCCGCCTATCATTCGCTGCTCGATCAGTTCTGGACGCCCTGGTCGAATACGCGCGACGATGACTGGGGCGGCAGCCTTGAAAACCGCACCCGGATGTCGCGCCGGATCATCGAGGGCATCCGCCGCGCCTGCGGCGAGGATTTCGTGATCGGCCTCGCGGTATCGACCTCGGATGCCTATGATGTGACGCTCTCGCTCGAAAGCCTGTCCGAGGTCGTGGCCCTGCATGACGCCACCGGCCATGTCGATTACGTGACCTGCGGCCATGGCGGCTATCTCGATTTCGAACGCCTGATGCCGACCTTCCTTTTTGGGGAAAAGTTGACCGCACCTGCGACCGAGGTGCTGAAAGGGGTGGTGAAGCACGCCAAGATCACCTCCGAAGTGCATGTCCGCACCCCGGAAAACGCCGAGGCGATCCTCGCTTCGGGTCAGGCGGATCTTGTGTCGATCGTGCGGGGGCAGATCGCCGATCCGCATCTGGTGAACAAGACTGCGGCAGGCCGGGCCGAGGACGTGCGGGGCTGCATTTCCTGCAATCAGATGTGCTGGGGGCGGCGGTCGCGCGACTACTGGATTTCCTGCCTCATCAACCCGTCGGTCGGGCGGGAATGGGAATGGGGCGGCGACCGCTTCACCCCGGCCGAAACCGCCAAGGATGTGCTGGTGGTCGGCGCCGGTCCCGCAGGGCTTGAGGCGGCGCGTGTCGCGGCCGAACGTGGCCACCGCGTCGAAATCGTCGAGGCCGCCGCCCAGATCGGCGGGCAGTTCCGTCTGGCCGGAATGCAGCCACGCCGTGGGCAGGTGATTGATCTGCTGGACTGGTACGAACGCCAGTTCAACCGCCTGGGGGTGCGGCTGCGCCTCAATACCTTCCTTGATGAAGAGGATCTGGCCGCACATCCGGCCGAAACGGTGATCCTCGCCACCGGGTCACTGCCGGATGAAAACGCGCGGCAACGCTGGCTGCCCTCGGCCCCGCAGCTGCCGGGGCTGGAAAATGGCAATGTCTGGTCCCCGGAAGAGGTGCTGCGCCGTGAGGCCCGGCTGGGTGATACGGTGATCGTGCTGGACGAAGGCGGCAACTGGCGCGGGGTGGGCACCGCATGGGCGCTGGCGGAACAGGGCAAAAAGGTGGTTCTGGTCACGCCCGACGCCTTTGTCGGCAAAGAGATTGCGCGCACTTCGGCCGATGGTCCGGCGCGCGGGCGGTTGGCACGGGCGGGCGCACGGATGATGACCGAACATGTGATCACCCGCTGGCATGGCAATGGTGCGACGGTGCGCGACATGCTGACCGGCGCGGAAGAGACGGTGGCAGCCTCGGCGCTGGTCATGGCCACGACGAACATGGCCTTTGATCCCTTCCCCGAAACGCTACCGGGCAAGGTGCTGCACCGAATCGGGGATTGCGTGGCGCCGCGTCAGGCCCCTTATGCCTTCCACGAAGGCCGCAAGGTCGCGCTCAGTCTTTGACGCCCTGCCGGATCAGGCCCTTTGAATGGTCTGATCCGGCGGAACATAGCCGTGGCGGGCATGGAACCGGGCAAGTTCGCGCGGTTCCGGCGCCATGCCGGTGAAGATCTCCACATAGGCGGGCATACGCGCCATCCGGATCGTCAGATCTTCCTGCTGCTGCAACGAGATATAGCCGATCTGTGTCAGATAGACCGCGCGGGCCCGGGTGTCGGCATCTACCGGCCCGTGGCCCCATTTGCGGAAGACTTCGATCAGCTCGCCAATGCGGATGCCGTCCTGCTCATGCAGCACCTTCGTCATGCCAGGGTCCTGCAAGGCCCAGGACCGCACCGCAAATTCAAGTCGCGCATCAAAGCGCGCAGGGTCGAGAAAACAGCTGAAGAGATTGAGCATCGCCTCGGCCTTGGTTTCCGCGAAGGCGCGGCAGGCGTCGATCATCCCGGAGGTCGTCGTGTCGATCCAGCGCTGCACAAGGGCCGCAAGCAGATTCTCCCGATCGGTGAAATGCCAGTAAAAACTGGTGCGTGCGATGCGAAGACGCTTGGCCAGGGGCTGCACCTTGACCGCATCAATCCCGCCCTCGATCAGCAGCGCATAGGCGGCGTCCAGCCAGACATCGCGCGACCCTCGCCAGCCGGTTGCATTTGCTTGATCGTCAGAACTATCCATGCCCCCTGTTTAAGGCCCGAGCCGCAGTGCCGCAACCTCAGATGCCAGCCCGGCCCAGATTGTTGGGCAGCCCGGGGCGCGGGATGGCAAATGTTGTCGTCAGGCCACAAGCCGCAGGCGGAGCGTAGCAAACGCCGCCTGCATCAACGCGGCCGCGGATGCAGGGCTTTCCGCCTCGGTATAGACGCGGAATTCAGGCGCATTGCCCGATGGGCGCAGATGCAGCACCCGACCCGAGGCCAGCTGGAACCGCAAACCATCTGTGCGGTCGGTCGCGGTCCAGGTTTCGCCCAGCGGGGCAAGGAAGGCCTCAACCCGCCCGATCTCTGCCGCAAAATCCGCAAGCAGGGCAGCCGAGGCTTCGGTCGGAATGTTTTCCAACCGGTCGGCAGCGGTGAACCGCGCAGGCTCTTGGGCCACACGGGCCGATACGCCCCCCGCCCGGCGCGACGCAGCCAATGTGGCAACAAGGGGCAGCAGACTGTCACGGGTGGCAAGGGGCGCAAGGGTCCCGGCAGGGCCTTCGGCGGCAAAGCCCAACAGGAAACCGCCATTCGCCTCATAGCCCACCACGCGGGGGGCATCGGCCATGGCCGCAATCACGAAAGGCGACCCGATCCGCGTGCGGATGACCCGTGCAAATACCCCCGCGGCTTCAACGCCGCCGTTCGAGCTGACCGGCGTCACCACGGTTTCGGCACCCAGCACCGCTGCGGTGATCTGCCCCAGCACATCACCAGGAACCACGGCCCCGCGGTCATCCACCAGCAACGGGCGATCCCCATCACCATCGGTTGAAATCACTGCATCAAGGGTGTGTTCCCGGACCCAAGCGGCCAGGGTGGCGCGCACGGCCTCCGGTACGGCTTCGGTATCGACGGGGATGAAGTGGTCAGACCGTCCCAGTTCGACCGCGGTTCCGCCAAGGCGCTGGATCGCGCCCAGCAAGAGGTCGCGGCTCACGGCGCTGTGGCTCCAGACACCGATGCGCTGCCCGGCCAAGGCCAAGGGGCCAAAAGCCGTGACATACCGGTTGACCCAGGCATCGCCGGCAGTCTGGTTCTGCGCGGCAGGCGCCGTGCGTCCAGCCCCCGGACGACCCAGATTTGCAAGGATCGCGGCTTCGTCCTGCTTGGTGATTTCACCCGAGGGAACGTAGAACTTGAGCCCGTTGCGGTCCGCAGGGATGTGGCTGCCCGTCACCATCACCGCCGCTGCCCCGGCCTGCATGGCGGCAAGGGCCAGCGCGGGCGTGGGCACGGCCCCGCAATCGACGACCGGCACGCCTTCGGCCTGCGCAGCCTGCATCACCGCCGCAGCAAGCGCCGGCGACGACGGGCGGAGATCCTGCCCGACCCAAAGGCCGGTTCCGCTGGGACAGGCTGCCAGAAAGGCGCGCAGGTAATCTGCAACAAGCGCAGGGGTCAGATCGGTGACAAGGCCGCGCAACCCGCTGGTGCCAAATTTGGGTGTCATGATGCAAAGATCCTTTGAATATGGCCCCTAGATTGCAGCGATGATCGACGAGATCAATGGCGTTTGATCATGCAGCCCGCAGGCTGATACGCGCCAATGCGGCGATCAGGTCGCTGCGCGTGACGATGCCCACAATACGGGCATCTGCCAGCACGGGAACGGCATCGACATTGCCATCGGCCATCATCGGCAAAAGCGCGGCAATCGGCGTGTCCGCCTGCGCGCAGGGCAGGTTGGTGTCCATGATGCCCTCGGCGGTCACAGGCGGGTTCGGCCCGGCCCGCAGCAGCGCGCGAAAGGCCCCCGCAAAGCCGGAATGGGTCTGGAAGGCCGCAGCCCTGACGCGGGTGATCAGATGGATCTGAAAGATCACCCCCAGATAGCGGCCCCCATCCGTCACCACAGGCAGCGAGGTAAAGCGATGCTGTCGGAACAGATCCGCCACCGTCAACAGCGGCGCCTCGGGCGGGACGGTGACCAGATTGCGTGACATGATCTCGCCCGCAGTCAGGGCGCCGGTGCGATGCCCCGCCGCCTGCAATTCCGCCGCGGCGATCAGCCGGGCTAGATCCTCGACCCCGAGGTTGAAAGACTGGCGATAACGATCCAGCAGATCCGAAAGCTCGGCCTCGGTCAGGCCCAGACGTTCGGCGGGTTCGGGGTCTGCGGTGCCGTGACTGTTCGGGTCATCGAACTGGCGAAAGGGGTAGTGGCGCCCTGTCAGCCGGGCATAGGGAATGGCCAAGGCCACCAAGGCGGCACTGCCAAGCGCGACAGGCGCCAGCGCAAACCAGAACCCCAGATGCTGCACGGCTTCGGGGTTCATGGCAGCGGTCATGGCAACCGCGCCTGCGGGCGGATGCGCAGCCCGGCACAGCAGCATCACAAGGATCGATCCACCCACCGCCAGCGCAATCCGGGCTGTGGGATCTGGCACCACAAGACACACCGCAACCCCGACCAGCGCGGCGACAGTATTGCCAACGATAACCGACCAGGGCTGGGCAAGCGGGCTGTTTGGCACCGCGAAAAGCAGCACGGACGAAGCCCCGAATGGCGCGATCAGGTAAAGACCCAGCGCCAGATCCACCGTTGGCCCCAGCACCAGAAGCCCCACAAGCGTCAAAGCGACCAGCGCCCCCACGCCCGCCCGAACGGCTTCGGCCAGTGGCGGACGGGCAACAGCCGGTCCCAGTGATCGCAGGAAATGATTCATGGCCCAGCCCCTTTTTTGCGCGGACCTTCGCAGCAATTTCCGCCCATCACAAGGCAACCCCGAAGTCAGAAATCGAGCCCGAGATCCACCACCGGCGCCGAATGCGTGAGCGCGCCAACCGAAATGTAATCCACCCCGGTCGCGGCCACCTCCGCGATGCGCGGCAGTGTCATATTGCCCGAAGCCTCCAGCACCAGCCGACCGTCCGTCATCCGCACGGCTTCGGCCAGTTGCGGCGTGGTCATGTTGTCAAGCAGCACGACATCGGCAAGGCCAAGCGCCAGAACGTCCGCCAGCTGATCGAGCGTGTCGACTTCGATCTCGATCCGCATCAGATGTGACCGCCGCGCCGCGGCCCCCTGCAGCACCGGGCCGATCCCGCCGGCGGCCGCGATATGATTGTCCTTGATCAGGATCGCATCCGACAGGCCAAACCGGTGGTTCGATCCGCCGCCATGGCGCACGGCCTCTTTTTCCACGGCACGCAGGCCGGGGGTCGTCTTGCGGGTGCAGGTGATGCGGGCCTTGGTCCCCGCGGTTTGCGCGACATAGGCGGCCGTCAGCGTGGCAATGCCGCACATCCGACCGGCAAAATTCAGCGCCACCCGTTCCGCCATCAGGATCGACGCGGCCGCGCCCGCGATCTGCAACAGCGGCTCACCCGGGGCGAAGGTGCCACCATCACGGACGAAGGGCGTCAACTGAAGCTGCGGGTCGATCAGGCGAAAGGCCGTCGCCGCCAGACGCAGGCCCGAGGCCACGCCCGCCTGCCGCGCCCGCAGGACGGCGTTGTAGCGAAGGCCATCGGGAATGACCGCCGCGACCGTGGCATCACCCATCGGCCCCAGATCCTCGGTCAGTGCGGCCCGCACCAGCGGTTCGATCAGCAGATCTGGCAACATGGGCGGTCTTCCTTTTCAGTCAGATGAGGGGCGACCTCGGCAAGCGTCAGCATGCGGCGATGGGCCTGCGCTGGGTCCGCCTGGGGAAAGTCGGTGCGGAAATGGCTTCCGCGGCTTTCGCAACGTCGCTGGGCGGCGACCGTAATCAAATGCGCGGCAGCAAGGCTGTTGCGGAACCCCTGTGTCACGGCACTGTGCGAGAGTCTGTGCAAAAGACGCCCGGCCTGTGTCAGGCCATCGGCATCACGCAGAAGACCGACATGATCGGTCATGCAGCGGCGCAACGCGACAAGCCCCGCGGCATCGGGGCAGGACGGGCGCGGTTCCGCGACGAAATCGAGCCTTGGTGCAGGGGCAGGACTGGGCAGATGTGCCAGATCATCGGCCGCGGCGGCGGCCAGCACCAGCGCCTCGGCCAGACTGTTTGAGGCCAGCCGGTTCGCGCCATGCAGACCGGTGCATGCGGCCTCACCCACCACCCAAAGACCCGGCAGGGAACTGCGGCCCCGGGCATCGGTGGCCACCCCGCCCATGTGGTAATGCGCCGCGGCCATGACGGGGATTGGCTGTCGGACCGGATCAATCCCGGCGCGGCGGCAGGCTTCGGACACAGCCGGAAAGCGTGTCAGCAGATGGCCCCCAATGGCCGCGCGGGTATCGAGCGCGGGCGCCAGACCCGCCGTTGTCTGCGCGTGGATGGCGCGCGCCACCACATCGCGCGGCGCAAGTTCGGCATCCGGGTGCAGATCGGCCATGAAGCGATGGCCGTCGCGGTTGATGAGGACAGCCCCTTCGCCGCGCAGCGCCTCGGTCAGCAGCGGCGCAGGGTCGAGCGTGCAGGCAAGGGCCGTCGGATGGAACTGCACGAATTCGGCATCCGCGACGTGCGCCCCCGCCCGCGCGGCCAAGCCGATCCCCTGCCCGCAGATCCGCCGCGGGTTGGTGGTGCAGGCAAAAAGACCGGCGGCTCCGCCCGCTGCCAGAACAACCGCCGGGGTCATGACCGCAACCGGACCACCGCGCAGGCCCGAAAGCTGCACACCACAAACCGCCCCTTCAGAAACGACAAGCTGGTCAGCCACCAGACCTTCGGCAATTTCCAGATGTGGGGCCCGCCGCACCGCTGCAACAAGCGCCGCGATGATCGCCGCCCCGGCCTGATCGCCAAGCACCCGCGCCACCCGTGCCGCGCTATGGGCCGCTTCGCGCGACAGGGCAAACCCACCCCCGGAATCGCGGTCGAATGGCACCCCCAGATCGGCCAGCGCACGGATATGGGCGCCCGCGCGCTCTGCCACCAGCGCGGCGATACCGGCATCCGACAGACCGGCACCGGCCCGCAGCGTATCTGCTACATGCAGGGCGGCGCTGTCACCCGCCCCCAGGGCGGCAGCGACCCCTCCCTGCGCCCAAGCCGAGCTTGCCCCCTGCCCGAGAGGCTCTGGCGAGACAAGCAAGACAGGGCGCGGTGCCAGCCGCAGGGCCACCGTCAAGCCTGCAAGCCCCGCGCCCAGAACCACGATCCGGCTGGTGCGGAGAGACCGGGTCATGCCGCAGCCGCGCGGGTGGAAATCTCGATCATCCGTTCGATCGCCTTGCGCGCCGGGGTGATGATGGCGGGGTCCACCTCGACCGGGGTGGTCATGCTGTGCAGCGACCACAGCACCTTTTCCAGCGTGATCATCTTCATATAGGGGCACATGTTGCAGGGTCCGACGAACTCGACCCCCGGATGCGCGTCCGCGATGTTGGACGCCATCGAACATTCCGTCACCAGCAGCGCCTTCTGCGGCTTTTCCCGCGCCACGAAATCGATGATCCCGGCGGTGGAACCTGCATAGTCGGCCTCGGCAATCACATCGGGCGGACATTCGGGATGGGCGATGATGGTGGTGTCAGGCTGGAAGGCGCGGAATTCGCGCAGATCCCCGGCGGTGAAGCGTTCATGGACGATGCAGGCCCCATCCCACCAGACGATGCGCTTTTCCGGCACCTGACGCGCCACGTTCTGCGCAAGGTATTTGTCCGGGGTCATGATGATCGTGTCGCCCGGCATCGCGCGCACGATCTGCGCGGCATTGGCCGAAGTGCAGCAGACATCCGACACCGCCTTTACCGCAGCGGTGGTGTTGACATAGCTGACCACCGGCGCACCGGGATATCGGGCGCGCATCTCGGCCACGCCGGCGGGGGTGATCGCCTCGGCCAGCGAACAGCCGGCCTCGACATCCGGGATCAGCACGGTCTTGGAGGGGTTCAGGATCTTCGAGGTTTCGGCCATGAAATGCACCCCCCCCTGCACGATCACATCGGCCTTCACCCGGGTGGCTGCAATGGCAAGCTGCAGGCTGTCACCCACCACATCCGCGATGCCATGGTAGATATCGGGCGTCATGTAATTATGCGCCAGCACCACCGCCCCGCGTTCCGCCTTGAGCCGGTTGATCGCCAAAACATAGGGCGCGTGGCGCGCCCAGTCCGCAAAGGGCATGACGCGCGACATTCGGGCGTGGATGTCGCGCGTCGCCTCGGCCGCCGCGATCGACGGGCGCAGGTCAAAGGCCGCATGAAGCGTGGCGCGGATCTGGGTCAGGGCTGACATCGGCATATCCCGGTCTGGTAAGCTGGGCGCCGGTTATCCCAGCAGCATCCGAGTCGCAAGTGATTGATTTTCAAAGGATTTTATTTGCACACACACAAGTTTCGCAACCTGACGGCGGAAGTTCTGCCTAAGGTGCGGATTTGTCAGCAGTTTTCCAGAACCGACACTGCGGGCGGAAAACCGCCATGAAAAAGGCCGGCCTCCCTGTTGGAAGGCCGGCCCGCAAAGGGGCATGAAATGACGCCTCAGGGCGTCGCCTCGACATAGCGGGCAATCGCCTCGCGGTCGCCATCAACGCCAGCCTGCGGCAACAACGAGGGGCGCGGCGAAAGCTCGGCTTTCGACAGATCGGGCAGATGGTGCGCGATGCCCTTGTGACAGTTGATGCAGGTCTTTTGCCCGGTGAAGAGGAATCGTTCATGCGCCTCTGCCGCGCGGGTGCTTTGCCGGGTGATATCCATCGACTCTGCCGAATGGCAGTTGCGGCATTCGAGCGAGTCATTGGCCTCAAGCCGCGCCCATTCGTGTTGCGCAAGCTCGATCCGCTTGTCGAGGAATTTTTCCCGCGTGTTGATTGTTCCGAAGATCTTGCCCCAGACCTCTTTGCTCGCCTGCATCTTGCGGGCGATCTTGTCGGTCCAGTCATGCGGCACATGGCAATCCGGGCAGGTCGCGCGCACACCGGATCGGTTGGTGTAGTGGATGGTGGGCTTCAGCTCTTCATAGACGTTATTCCGCATTTCATGGCAACTGATGCAGAACTTTTCGGTATTCGTCACCTCAAGCGCGGTGTTGAAACCGCCCCAGAAGATGATGCCCATGATGAAGCCGCCGATGGTCAGAAAGCCAAGGCTGTAATGCGTGGCAGGCTGACGGATGACATGAAGAAACCGGCGCAGGATGCGGATCATCATTCACCTCCGCCCTGCTGGCCGCGCACGAAATCAAGCACGGAATCGACGTCGACAAAGTTATTCACCACCAGTGGCTTCACGTCATGCTGCACCACATGGCATTGCGTGCAGAAATAGCGGCGCGGGCTGACCGTGGCGAGGGTCTGCCCCTCGCGGTTCATGAAATGCGTGACCGAGATCATCGGCGCCTGGCTCATCTCCACCGCGGTGCGGCTGTGGCAGGTCAGGCATTTGTTGGCATCCAGATCGATCTGGTAGTTGTCGATCTTGTGGGGGATCAGCGGCGGCTGATCGGGATAGTTCCGCACCTGCCGCATGTCGGAGTTGATGACATCCGGGATCGGCTCGGCCTCGGCCTCCTGATCGATGGGGGCGGTGGGGCGCAGGGTCGAAAGCTCGCCCTCGGCCAGGACCGCGCCCCCGGCAAGGATCAGACCAACGGCAAGAAGAAGGCTTTTCAGGGTCATGGCGGGCCTCATACGGGTTCGATCCGGACGGCGCATTTCTTGAAATCCGTCTGTTTCGAGATGGGATCGGTCGCGTCGAGCGTGACCTTGTTGATCAGGCGGCGGGCATCGAACCACGGCACGAAGACAAGCCCGCGCGGCGGTTTGTTGCGGCCCCGGGTTTCCACACGCACGCGGATTTCGCCGCGGCGCGAGACGACCTTGACCTCGGACCCGCGGCGCAGGTTCATCTCGGTCGCGTCATCGGGGTGCATGAAGCAAAGCGCCTCGGGGACGGCCTGGTGCAATTCCGGCACCCGCTGCGTCATCGACCCCGAATGCCAGTGTTCCAGCACCCGCCCGGTGGAAAGCCAGAAGGGATAGTCGGTATCCGGGCTTTCGGCCGGCGGCTCATAGGGCAGCGCGAAGATATTGGCGCGGCCATCCTTGTTTCCGTAGAAGTGGAAAGGCTTGCCGTTCTTCACATAGGGGTCGTGTTCGGCGTTGAAGCGCCAGCGCGTTTCCTGACCGTTCACCACCGGCCAGCGCAGGCCGCGCACCTCGTGATAGGTTTCAAAGGGCGCAAGGTCGTGTCCGTGGCCGCGACCGAAGCTCGCATATTCCTCGAACAGGCCCTTTTGCAGGTAGAAGCCGAAATGCGCGGCCTCGGCGTTGTGATAAGCGGGGTCGACCTCGGTTGCGGGGAAGCGATCGACCTGCCCGTTGGCGTAAAGCACCTCAAACAGGGTCTTGCCCTTGTAGGCGGGGTTGGCATCCAGTAGCTCGGCGGGCCAGACCTCATCCGTGGTGAAGCGTTTCGAGAACTCGACCAGCTGCCACAGGTCGGACCGCGCCTCGCCCGGCGCTTCGACCAACTGGTGCCAGAATTGCGTGCGCCGTTCGGCATTGCCGAAGGCGCCTTCCTTTTCCACCCACATGGCCGAGGGCAGGATCAGGTCGGCCGCCTGGCAGGTGACGGTCGGGTAGGCATCGGACACGACGATGAAGTTGTCGGGGTTGCGATAGCCCGGGAACGTCTCCTCCATCATGTTCGGCGCGGCCTGCATGTTATTGGTGACCTGCACCCAATAGCAGTTGATCTTGCCGTCTTTCAGATCGCGGTTCTGCTTGACCGCATGCGACCCGAGCCAATCGGGAATGCTGCCTGCCGGCAGTTTCCACAGTTCTTCGGCATGGGCGCGGTGTTCAGGATTGGCGATCTGCATATCCGCCGGCAGACGGTGCGAGAAGGTGCCCACCTCGCGCGCGGTGCCGCAGGCCGAGGGTTGCCCCGTCAGTGAGAAGGGCGAATTGCCGGGCGTCGCGATTTTGCCGGTCAGCAGGTGGATGTTGTAGATCAGGTTGTTGGCCCAGACGCCGCGGGTGTGCTGGTTGAACCCCATGGTCCACAGCGACATGACCTTGACCTTCGGGTCGGCATAAAGCGCGGCCAGCGTCTCAAGCTGTTCGGCGGGAACGCCCGTCAGCTCCACGGTTTTTTCCAGCGTGTATTCCGACACGAAGGCCTTGAATTCCTCAAAGCCCATCGGCTCGGATGCGTTCGGGTCCTTGGTATTGGCGGCCGCCTGTTCCAGCGGATGTTCCGGGCGCAGGCCATAGCCGATGTCGGTCACGCCGCGCTTGAAGTTCACATGCTCGGCAACGAAGGCCTCATTCACCGCGCCACTCTGGATGATGTGGTTCGCGATATAGTTCAGGATCGCCAGATCCGACTGCGGCTTGAAGATGACCGGCACATCGGCCAGATCAAAGCTGCGGTGGGTATAGGTGGACAGCACCGCGACCTTGACATGCGGATGGCTGAAGCGGCGGTCCGAAATGCGTGTCCAGAGGATCGGGTGCATCTCGGCCATGTTAGAACCCCAAAGCACGAAGGCATCGGCGTTCTCGAAATCGTCATAGCAGCCCATCGGCTCGTCGATGCCGAAGGTGCGCATGAACCCCGCCACGGCGCTGGCCATGCAGTGGCGCGCGTTGGGGTCGATGTTGTTCGACAGGAAGCCCGCCTTCATCAGCTTGGAGGCGGCATAGCCTTCCCAGACCGTCCATTGCCCGGACCCGAACATGCCGATGGCCTTGGGGCCTTTTTCGGCCAGGGTCTTCTTCCATTTTTCGGCCATCAGGTCGAAGGCTTCGTCCCAGCTGACCGGTTCGAATTCGCCGTCCTTGGCATATTTGCCGTCGCGCTTGCGCAGCAGGGGCGTGGTCAGACGGTCCTCGCCATACATGATCTTGGACAGGAAATAGCCCTTCACGCAGTTCAGACCGCGGTTCACCTCGGCCAGACTGTCGCCATGGGTGGCGACGACGCGCCCGGCCTTGGTGGCCACCATGATGGAACAGCCGGTGCCGCAAAAGCGGCAGGCGGCCTTGGACCAGGTCAATTCGGACAGGTCGGCCTGGGTGACAAGGTTCTGCGCCGCGGCCGGGATCGGCAGGCCGACGGCGGCGGCCGCGGCAATGACGGCCTGCGCCTTGATCACGTCGCGCCGGGAAAGTTCGGTCATTGGGCGGCTCCTTCTTCGTCGGGGTGGATCGTGTGGTGGTAGACAAGGGCGGCGCTCGCCACCCCGTCCATAAGTTGCAGCCGGGTCACCGTTTCGGCGATGGCGGCCTCCTGTTCGGTCTCCATCAGCAGGATGACCTTGCCCGAGGCGTCTTGCGCGGCGATCTCGACCGGCAGCGCGTCCAGCCCCGCCAGCACCGCGGCCAGCTGCGCCGGGTCGCTCCGCAGCACGAGGCTCGCGATATGAAGTTCCTGGGTCATGTTCCCCTCTGGGTCAGGCGGTCATCGCGCAGCTGAAGGGCCGCGCCGGGGCAGACGGCGAGACAAGCGCCACAGCCGGTGCAAGCGGCGGCATCGATGCGGATGGCGCCGACGGGGCGCACCCGCAGATCGATCCGCAGCGCCGCGCTGTCGCAGGCATCGGTACAAAGCTGGCAGGCAATCCCCGCCGCAAGCAGACAGCTTGGCCCCACTTCAACCCGCACAGGCCAGGGCTCTGGCTGGTCACGGTCAAAGGCACCGGCGGTGCAGGCGGTGGCGCAGGCGCCACAAAAGCTGCAGGCGGCGCCATTCAGGCGGATGCGCGGACGACCGTCCTTGATCTCGATGATGCCCTCGGGACAGGCAGGGGCGCAGTCTCCGCAGGCGGTGCAGTGCTGCGCAAGTCGAAGCTCGCTGGTCCAAGGGGGACGAAATTCCGGCGCGGGCTTCGCGACCCGGCCGGTCAGAAACTGGCGTCTGCTGGCTGTCATCCTGGCCCCCGTCAGCCCGTGGGCGGGCCGAAGAACATCTGGGAAATCCAGATGGCAAGGCCGAGCGTACCGACACTGGCAAAGGCCAGCGCAGGGGCCAGAAAAACTGCCAGCACCAGAAAGGCGTTCCGCTCCTCGGCCTTGGTGGTGGGCACGGGGGAATGTTTGGGGGTCATGCCGTCCCTCCTTGATGGCCGGTGGCCACCGCTCTGGCTTGTCCGAAAGATTGGTGCTGCATCGTCCTGTTCGCGTTCTGCTTCGGGTCGGCAGGCGGGATTCGCCCGCAGCCGCCACCCTTGCACCATGGCGGGGCGGAATGCGCGCATCCTTGATCTATATCAATATTGGAATCTGAAATTCCTGTTTTACCGGCTCTGCGAATTGACTTTCGTCATGCTGATCAGGTTTTTTCCGGTATTTTGATCAGAAGCCGGACCGCAGACATGACAAATTTCGATCAGTCGATCAGGATTATGGGGGTCGACACACATGCACATTTCCGCAAGCCTGCAGCGCAGCCACAACGCTGACTCGTGCCCATGACCCATACCCACGCCCGCCGGCTCGAAATTGATGCCCTTCGCGCCCTGATCGCCGTGCAGGACCATGGCGGCGTGACGCGCGCAGCCACGGCGCTTGGCCTCACGCAATCGGCGGTGAGCCACAAGATCAAGCGCCTGGAGATCAGCCTTGATGCGGAACTCCTCAGCCGCAGGCCGAATGCGCCGCTATTCACCCCGGCCGGGATGGATCTTCTGGGATATGCCCGGCGGATCCTCGGGATCCATGATGAGGCCGTGCTGAGCCTGTCAAAATCACCGCTTTCGGGCAAGATCGCTCTTGGCATGACCGAAGATACCGCCTGCACCGATCTTGCGCGCATCCTCGGCCGGTTCCGCCGTCTGCACCCCGAGGTCTCGGTGCGCGTGCAGGTGGACATGAGCATCCGCCTGCAGGCGGAAATGGCAGCCGGGGCGCTGGATCTGGCCGTTCTGCAAATCTTTCGCCATGACCTGCGCCCGACAGACACCTTGCTGTTTGAAGATCGCCTGCACTGGGTCAAGGCGCCCGACCTTCCGCTGACACCCGGCCGGCCGATCCCGTTTCTGTCGTTTTCGGAAGACTGCTTTTACCGCCGTTGGGCGCTTGAGATGGGGCAGGACGGGGGCGAGATTTTCGAAACCGTTCTTGACTGCTTCAGCACCGCAGGAATCGTGACCGGGGTCGTGTCGGGCCTGGGCGTGGCGCTTCTGTCCGGGCGGCACCTGCGGCCCGACATGCAGGTCATCGACCATCTGTTTCCGCCGCCCCCGGATGTGGCCTATGCCATCCGTCCCGCCCGCAAAGGACGCAACCCGGCGGTTGACGCCCTGATCAAGGAAATCCGCGATGACATCAGCACCATCGGCCGCCTACGCGTTGCTTGAAGAAAAGGCCCTGCAGGCCATCGAGCAGGCCGCGGACCGCATCCTCGCCGAGGTCGGGATCGAGATTCAGGACGACCCGGAAACGCTAGCCGCGCTGGCCGATCAGGGGGGCGTGATCACGGAAAACCGTGTGCGCATCCGCGGGGGCCTTTTGCGCGAACGGATTGCCCGCGCGCCACGCCAATTCATCTGGCGCGGCAACCACCCCGACCGGGACGTGACGGTGGGCGGCGACCGCCCGGTCTTTGCACCCAGTTACGGCACCCCCAATGCCGAAACGCTTCCGGGGCAGCGCGGCCTTGGCACGCTTGAAGACTATCAGGCACTTGTCGATGCCTGCGAGCAGTCCACCCTGCTCGATTCCACAGGTTTCTTGCTGACCATCGCCCATGACCGCCCCGAGGAAACACGGCATCTCGACATGGCGCGCCTGCATTTGACACGGTCGACCAAGCCGATGATGGGCACGATCATTTCGGATGCGGCGTTGCGGGCGGTCGTAGCCGAAAGCGGCGCGCGTCCCGAACCGGGAGCCTGCCGGTTGTTGCACATGATCAACGCAACCCCGCCGCTGGTCTATCAGGCCAATCCCCTGCGCTGTCTGCGGGCTGCAGCCGAACTTGGACAGGGCAGCCTTGTCTCCTCTTACATGATGATGGGGGCGACCGCGCCGACGACGCTGGCAGGCTGTCTGGCCCAAGGTCTGGCCGAGGTGATGCTGGGCCTTGCGCTGACGCAGATCTGGCGCCCCGGCGTGCCGGTGGTCGGCGGCCTTTTTGCGATTCCCTTTTCGATGCAATATATGGGCCCGATCTTTGGTGGCCCGGAATCGCAACTGGTGCAGATGGCAGGGGTTCAGCTTGTCCACCGTCTCGGCGTGCCCGCACGGGGCGACGGGATGGTGACATCCTCGAAGAACAATGATGCTCAGGCGGGGTATGACGGTGCGAATACGCTTGGCGCGGCGCGGCGTTCCGGGGCGGATCTCATCCTCCACACCACCGGATGGCTTGAGGCGGGGCGCACCCAGAACCTGTGGAAATTCCGCAGCGATGAAGCGATCATCCTTGGCCGCAGCCCTCAGGCGGCTGGAACATAACCCCGACGCGCCTTGGTACGGATTAGGCGTTCGGCGTGATGCTCGGCCTCATCCCGGCTGGGGTACGAGGCCACATGCCTTTGGCCGCGCGCACCAATGCGGCCCCAGCAACGCTCCACCGTCACGGCACCGAAAAGGTCGCCCATGACCTCAATCCGGTAGAAACGCGCCATGTTTTGGGTGGGGTCAATGCGGTGCAGCAAACAGATCATCCGCGGGCTTCCCCCTTTTCCTTGGGCGCAAGAATCGCGCGAACGGGCGGGGATGGCAAGCCCGGTTCAGCCCGAGATGACCCTGCGCCTCGCCTGATCAAACACATCGCGCGTGGCTGCCATCAACACGGTGCCATCGCCATGCAGCGTAATGGGTCGGCCCTGCCAATCCCCGATGACGCCCCCCGCCCCTTCGATCACCGGGCGCAGCGCCATCAGGTCATGGGGTTTGAAGCCGCAATCCACATGCAGATCAATCCGCCCCGTCGCAAGCTGCGCGTAGATGAGACAGGCCGCGCCATAGATGCGCCAGGCGGTCGCGGTCTCAAGCCGGGCAAGCACCGGGCGGTCGGGCTTGGGAAAGAAATCCGGGTTGCAGACCGCCGCAATCGCTGCAGACAGATCCCGGCAATCCGACGTTCGGACGGGTTTGCCATTCTCGGTCGTGCGCTGCCCCCGGACTCCCAGCAGGCGCCGATCCGAGGCTGGCAGGTCGATGATCCCGATCACAGGCTCGCCCCGGTGACACAGCGCAATCAGCGTGCCCCAGACCGGAACCCCCGCGATGAAAGGCGCCGTGCCATCGATCGGATCAATCACCCAGACCCAATCCGCCGCCAGCCGTTCGCCGCCAGCCTCTTCGCCCAGAATACCATGATCGGGGAACTGCCCCATAATCGCAGCGCGCAGCGCCGCTTCGATCTGCAGATCCAGCGCGGTCACGAAACTGCGGTCCGCCTTCAGCGCCGCAGCACCGCGCGGATCGACAAAACCCTGTGCCGTCGTTCGTGCCAGATCTGCCAAGGCCAGCGCGAAACCGGCGAGCGCGCCCAGATCAGGCAACACCACGTTCCACCTGCAGATCAAAGCTCTGTAGCGGGGCGTCCTTGAGGTAGTTTTTCTTCATGAATTCGATGAAGTTGTCGCGGAATTGCCGGGTGTGGGCATGGGCGAGAGCATCGGCCCGCGCAACATCACGGTCGCGGATCGCCTCAAGCATCTGGGCATGTTCATCGGTCAGCAGATAGCCGCCCTGCCCGCGCTCCAGATAGTCGAAATGCAGATGCAGCATCCGCCGCCCCTGATCGAGCAGCCGTTCGTAAAAGGCCGCGAGATAGGGGTTCCGCCCGGCATGGGCGATGGCCATGTGAAACTGGCGGTTTGCCTCGGACATTTGCAGGTGGCGCTTGGTCTTGACCGCGGCCTCAAAATCCTTCTGCCGCCGGGCAATGATGCGAAGGTCTTCATCCGTCCGCAGCTCGGCCGCAAGCCGCGTGTTCATGCGCTGTGCGATATCCAGCGCCTCGACATATTTCGGGAAGCTTTGGATATCGATCGGCGCCACGATGGTGGACCGGTTGGACAGCGTCACCACCAGATCATCGCCCGCAAGGCGGATCAGCGCCTCGCGCACGGGGGAACGCGACATGCCAAAGCGTTCCGCCAGCGAGGTTTCATCCAGCAGCGCGCCCGGTTCCAGCACCAGCGACAGGATTTCATCGCGCAGGGTTTCATAGGCCAGCTTGACCCCTGTGCCCTTGGCCCGTTTCGGTTCGGCGTCGTCGGACATGGCCCCATGCTCCTGCATTTCTCTGATTCCAATCGTTAGCCGCTCGACCCTGCCGTGTCGACACGGAATATTTTTTGTTTGACGTGTCGTCATTGTGTCGGCATCTTCCCTCTCGTCGACACTGTGACGACATCGAATCAAGGCCCGGTCAACAGGGCGCGAAAATTCCGGGGCGCGCCCCACCAACACTCAGGGAGACACACCATGTTCATGTCCAAGATCATTCGCCCGCTTGCCGCCGCAGCCGTAGTTGCTGGCGCCATCGCTGGCACCGCACAGGCCGAAGGAACGGGCTATTGGCAGGGCGTCCAGGCCGCCGGCGTCCTGCGCTGCGGCGCCGCCGTCGCCCCGCCCTATGTGATGCGCGACCCGGCCACCGGCGAATACTCGGGCTTCTTCGCCGAGCTCTGCCGCGAACTTGCCACCACGCTGGAAGTGAAGCCGGAATTCGTCGACACCACCTGGGACAATATCGTCGCCGGTCTGCAAGCGGGCAAATGGGACGTGTCGCTGGCGCTGAACCGCACCCCGGCGCGCGCCATGGCGATCAACTTCTCGGTCCCGGCGATGGAATACCAGATCTCGCTGGCCTATAACAAAGAGAACCCGAAAGTCCCGGCCAATGCCGTTTCGGTGGCCGATGTCGATGTCGAAGGCGTGACCATGGTCGTCATGTCGGGCACCGCCCAGGACAAGGCCATTTCGGCCGCGGTGAAGAACGCCACCATCCTGCGTCTGCCGACCGCCGATGAAACCCGCCTTGCGCTGATTTCCAAGCGGGCCGACATCCTGGTTGACGCCAATGACACCAACCAGCTCTTCCTGCAGTCGAACCCCGACTGGGCCGTCGCGCTGGAGCCGACCCCCGCGCTGGCCAAACAGGGCGTGGCCTTCGGTCTGCCCGCCGGGCTGAGCGCGCAGGACGTCGAAGTCGTCAATATCTTCCTCGAAGAGCGCGTGGCCACCGGCCATGTGGAGGACCTGATCCGTCAATCGGTCGATCAGGTTCTGGCCGCCGGTCAGTGACCGGTCGCTGACTTTCGCGGGGGGCCGCAAGGCCCCCCCACCCGACACGCTTGACCCCGGGGGAAGACGGCATGACAGCCATTCCGCAAGATGCGGCGCTGGTCCGCATCACCGATCTGCACAAAGGTTACGGCGCGCATATCAAGGTGCTGCGCGGCCTGAACATCGAGATGAAACCCGGCGAGCGGGTGGTCGTGATCGGCCCTTCGGGCGGCGGCAAGTCCACGCTCTTGCGCGTGGTGATGGGTCTGGAAGAGATCCAGCAAGGAAGTGTGACCTTCGCGGGCAAACCCTACATTTCCGCGGAAGGCAGCAAGACCCGCATCGATACCGAACAGCGCAAGAAGATCGGCATGGTCTTTCAGCATTACACGCTGTTCCCGCATCTGACGGTGCTGCAGAACCTGACGCTGGCGCCGCGCAAGGTGCATGGTGTGTCCCGCAGCGCCGCGGAAGACCGCGGCCGCGCGATCCTTGCCCGCTTCGGGCTGGACGCCAAGGCCGATGCCTACCCGTCGCAGCTTTCCGGCGGGCAGAAACAGCGCGTGGCGATTGCCCGGGCGCTGATGCTCGATCCGCAGCTGATGCTGTTTGATGAGGTGACTTCGGCGCTTGACCCCGAACTGGTGGCCGAGGTCGAGGCGGTGATCCTGCAGCTTGCAAGCCAGGGGATGCCCATGATGATGGTCACCCATGACATGTGGTTTGCCCGCAATGTCGCCAGCCGCGTGATCTTCTGCGCGGGCGGCGTGGTGGTCGAGGACGGCCCCCCGGAACAGGTTCTGGGCAACCCCAAGGAAGAACGCACCCGCGAATTCATCGACCGCGTCTTCCATATCAAGGGGTAAGCCATGGACTATACCCTCGATCTGGGCGCGGTGACCCGCAACCTCGGCCCGCTGTTCGACGGGCTGGCGGTGACACTGCAGCTGACGGTTGCAGCGAACATCATCGGCATCACCGCGGGTTTCGGCCTTGCGCTGCTGGTGCTGTCGCGTTTCGCCCTGCTGCGCCTGCCCGCCATGCTGTTCGTGGAGTTTTTCCGCTGCACCCCGGCCATCGTGCAGATCGTCTGGTTCTTCTACTGCGTGCCGATGCTGTTCAACGTGTTCCTTGATCCGATCACGATGGGCGTTCTGGCACTGGGTCTGAACCTGACCGCCTTCAACGCCGAGGCCTATCGCGCCAGCATCCAGGCCGTGCCGCGTGAACATCTGGATGCCGGGATCGCCCTTGGCCTGACGCCTGCACAGCGCGTTCTGAACATCGTGCTGCCGCAAGCGATGCGGGCCTCGGTGCCGGTGCTGCTCACGAACGGGATCGGCACCTTCCAACAGTCGGCGCTGGTCGCGATCGTGGGTGTGGCGGACCTGATGTATCAGGGCAAGACGCTGGCGACCCAGACCTATCGCCCCATCGAGACCTTCACGATCATCGCGCTCTTCTACCTCGCGGTGTCCTTCCCCGTCAGCCAGCTGGTCGGCTGGTTGGAACGTCGGCGCGGCCTGGCTGCAAGGTGACATGATGGAACTTGATTTCTCGATCCTGCTGAAATTTGCCGATGCGCTGGCGCTTGGCCTCTGGACGACGCTGAAACTGACGGTGCTGTGCGTCGCCATGGGAACCGCGCTCGGGTTCCTGATCGGGCTGGCGCGCGCTTCGGAAAACGCACTGATCCGCATCCCCGCCTCGGCCTTTGTCGAATTCTTCCGCGGCACGCCGGTGCTGATCCAGCTGTTCTGGATCTTCTTCTGCCTGCCGCTGGTGCTGGGGGTTGAACTGTCGAACCTCGCCTCGGCGACCATTGCGCTGACGCTTTATATGGGGGCGATCACCTCGGAAACCTTCCGCGCCTCGCTGCGGGCGGTGGGGCGTGAACAGATGGATGCCTGCGTGGCACTTGGCCTGCCGCGCAGCGTGCAGATCCTGCACGTGATCCTGCCGCAGGCCGTGCTGCGCGCCGTGCCGACGCTTCTGTCGAACTGCATCAGCCTTTTCAAGGAAAGCGCGCTGGTCTCGGCCGTGGGCATGGCGGACCTCATGTTCGTCGGCCAGAACATCTCGAACAACACCGCCCGCCCGATCGAGGTGCTGACGGCGGTGGCCTGCATCTACTTCATCATCGCCTTCCCGCTGACGCGTCTGGTGACGCGGATCGAAGGGCGGATGCTACGTAAACTGGCCGCCTGACGGCCGATCTGAAAGGAAAATCCCATGAAACTGCAAGGCGTGATGCCCGCACTTGTCACCCCCTTCGACGCCGAAGGCCAGATCGACTTTGCCGCGTTCAAGACCCATCTGGAAAACCTGCGGGCGGCCGGTGTGACGGGCTGGGTGCCCTGCGGATCGTCGGGCGAATACAACCTGATGAGCGATGCGGAACGTGACAGCGTGCTGCAATTCGTCAAGGATTTCGCAAAGCCCGGCGAAACGCTGATTGCGGGCACCAATGCCCCCCATACCGCCGGGGTCATCGCCAATACGCTGCGCGCCAAGGCCATGGGCTATGACGCCGTGCTGCTGGCAACCCCCTTCTACACCAAGCCCACCCAGGCCGAGCTGATCAAGCATTTCAAGACGGTCATCGCGGCGACCGACATGAATATCGTCCTCTATTCCTACCCGGACAAGGACGGGGTGGAGCTGGGCTGGGAAGTGCTGGATGCCCTGGCGGATGAGCCGCGCATCATCGGCATCAAGGAAAGCTCGGGCTCGCTGCAGCGCGCCATCGGAATCGCCACGCGCTACACCGGGCGCATCCAGCTCGTCTCCGGGTCGGATGACATCGCGCTCGACTTCATGCTCTGGGGCGCCGACAGCTGGATCTGCGGCCCGGCCAATTGCATGGCCAAGGCCGTCTGCGATCTGGACCGCACCTTCCGGTCGGGCGATCTGGCCAAGGCCAAGGCCCAGATGGCCACACTCTATACCGCGATGAACATCCTGGAATCCGGCAAGTTCGTGCAGAAGCTGAAATACGGCTGCGAGCTGCAGGGCACCCCGGTCGGCGAATGCCGCATGCCGCTGGGCCCGCTGACGGATGAGGAAAAGCAGGCTTTCGCGGAAGCCATGAAACCGATCCTGTCCTGGGCCTGATCTGACAGACCGCCGGGCGGCGCGACCGCCCGGCCTTTCCGGCTGAGGGAAAAGATGACCACGGTAGTCGTAGGGGCGGGCATCATCGGCACTGCCATTGCCCATGATCTGAAAAAGCGCGGCCGCGATGTCGTGTTGATTGACAGGGATGCGCCGGGGCGCGGGGCGTCCTATGGCAATATGGCATCCATTGCCGTGACTGAATTCATGCCGGCCTCGCGGCCCTCGGTCTGGAAACAGATCCCCGGCTGGATGCTGGACCCCGAAGGCCCGGTCCGGGTACGCCCCGGCTATATGCCGCGTCTGGTGCCGTGGTTCCTGCGTTTCATCGCGGCCTCGCGCCCATCGAAGCTCCGCGCGCTTGAGGCGCAGGGGGCGGCGCTTTGCAGCCGTGCGCTGGGGGATACGCTGGCCCTGCTGCGGGAAACCGGGCTGTCCGACCAGATCACCGAGGAAGGCTGCCTCTCCCTTTACACCGATCAGGCCGAATTCCGCGCAGACCGTGATCATATTGAAATCCTTGAACGCTTCGGATTCGCCCATCAGATCCTGACCGGGGTCGAGGCGCGGGATCTGGAGCCCGAGCTTTCGCGCGACATCGGCATGGCGGTGCTGTTCCCCGAAAACCGCTCGATGCGCGATCCCTACAAGCTGGTGGTGGCGCTGGCCGACCAGTTCACCGCCCAAGGCGGCCGGATCGAACGGGGCGAGGTTGCGGGCTTTGCCCGGACCGATGCCATGCGCGAGGTCATCCTGAAGGACGGCCGCCGTATCGCCGCGGATGAGGTGGTGATCTGCGCGGGCGCCCATTCCACCACGCTTGCGCGTGAACTGGGGGAACCGATCCCGCTGGAAACCGAACGCGGCTATCACACGCAGATCATGGCCCCCGGCATTTCCATGCGCCATTCGATCATCTGGCCCGCCCGCGCCTTCATGGTGACGCCGACCGCTGGCGGCATCCGCGTCGGCGGCACGGTCGAGATGGCCGGGCTTGACGCCGCGCCCGATTATCGCCGCGCCAAGATTACCGTGCGCCGCGCGCAGACCGCGCTGCCCAATCTGCGCTGCGAAAACTTTACCGAATGGATGGGCCACCGCCCGGCCCTGCCCGATACGGTCCCGATCCTGTCGGCCAGCGCGCGGACGCGGGGCCTGTTCTACGCCACGGGCCACGGCCATCTGGGTCTGACCTATGCCGCCACCACCGCAAGGCTGATGGGCCAGCTGATCACCGGCGCGCAGCCCGAGATCGACCTGCACCCTTATCGCATCAACCGTTTCTGAGGATACCATGCAGACAGAGCTTTTCATCAACGGTGCATGGGTCGCCCCGGCCGAGGGCAATACCCTGCCCGTGATCGATCCGGCCACCGAAGAGGTGTTCCACCAGATCCCCGCCGCGACCGCCCCGGATGCCGATGCCGCCGTTGCTGCCGCACGCGCAGCCTTTGATCAGGGTCCCTGGCCGCGCATGACCGGCAAGGAACGCGCGGTCTATCTGCGCGCCATGGCACAGGGCATCCGCGACCGCCTGCCGGAACTGGCGCGGCTTGAGGTGCGCGACAACGGCAAACCCCTGCCGGAAGCGGAGTGGGATCTGGGCGATGCCGCGGGCTGCTTTGATTACTACGCCGATCTCGCCGAAGAGCTGGATGGCGAGGTCGAGGAGATCGCGCTTGCCGATGGTCGCTTCACCGCCAAGGCGCTGCGCGAACCGCTGGGCGTTGCCGTGGCGATCGTGCCCTGGAACTATCCGCTGCTCATGGCCTCGTGGAAGGTTGCACCGGCACTGGCGGCGGGCTGCACCATGGTGCTGAAACCGGCCGAGACGACCTCGCTCACCGCGCTGGAGCTCGGCCGGATCGCCGAGGCGGCGGGCCTGCCTGCCGGGGTGCTGAACATCCTGTCGGGCAAGGGCTCGGTCGTGGGGCAGCGCCTGATCGAACATCCGCAGGTGGACAAGGTGGCCTTCACCGGCTCTGGCCCCGTGGGGTCGCGCATCATGGCGGCCGGGGCGAAAGACATCAAACGCATCAGCCTCGAGCTGGGCGGAAAATCCCCCTTCGTGGTCTTTGCCGACAGCGACATCGAAAAAGCCGTCGAATGGATCATGTTCGGCATCTTCTGGAACCAAGGGCAGGTCTGTTCGGCAACAAGCCGCGTTCTGGTGGAACGCCCGCTTTATGAACCGCTGCTTGCCCGCCTGATCGAAGAGGCGCAGAAGATCACCATCGGCAATGGTCTGACCCCCGGCACGCTGCTTGGCCCCCTGGTCAATCAGGGCCAGTATGAGGACGTGCTGCGCCACATCGCCCGCGCTGTCGAACAGGGCGCCACGGTGGCCACGGGCGGCAAGCGTCCGGCAGGGCTCGAAAAAGGCTTCTACCTTGAGCCCACGATCCTGACGGATGTCGCACTCGACAGCGACGCCTGGGTCGAGGAGATCTTTGGCCCCGTCGTCTGCATCCGCCCCTTTGACACCGAGGCCGAGGCGATCAGCCTTTCGAACGACTCCCGCTTCGGGTTGGCCGCGGCGGTCATGTCGGCCGATGACGCGCGCTGCGAACGGGTGGCCCGCGCCTTCCGCGCCGGGATCGTCTGGATCAACTGCTCCCAACCCACCTTCACCGAAGCCCCGTGGGGCGGTTACAAACAGTCGGGCATCGGCCGTGAACTTGGCCGTTGGGGTTTGGACAATTACCTCGAAACCAAGCAGATCACGCGGCTGGTCAGCAATGACCCCTGGGGTTGGTACATCAAATGATGTTTGATCAAAGCCTTGATATCCTGATGGTCCACGCCCAGGGCGAGATCGGGAATGTCATCATCGGGGGCGCGCCCGAAATACCCGGCGCGACCATCCTCGAAAAGATGAACCATATCAACGAGGTGGACGATAGCCTGCGCCGCTTCGTCTGCTTTGAGCCGCGCGCCAATGTGGCGATGACGGTGAACCTGCTGCTGCCCCCGTGCCGCCCCGATGCCGATGCGGCCTTCATCGTGCTGCAGGCGGACCGGGCGCATCCCATGTCGGGGTCGAACTGCATCTGCGTGGTGACGGCGCTGCTGGAAACCGGGCGGGTGAAGATGGTCGAACCTGAAACCATCGTGCGGCTGGATACGGCGGCGGGGTTGATCACCGTTCGCGCGGAATGCCGCGACGGGCGCTGCCTTTCGGTCAGCCTCGACAATGTTCCGGCCTTTGTGGCCGAACTGGATGCCGCGGTGGAAACGCCGAAATGGGGCACGATCCGCGCCGATATAGCCTTTGGCGGTGTGTTCTATGCCCAGATCGACGTGGACAGTATCGGCCTGAAGATCATCCCCGACCATGCCCGCGCCTTGGCCGAGGCGGGGATGGAGCTGAAGACCCTGCTGGCCGATCAGGTGACGGTGCAACACCCGGAAATCGCCAGCCTGAACGAAATCGCCTATGTGATGTTCCGCGACTATCAGCCCGATGGCTCGGTCATCACCTGCACGACGCTTGCGCCGGGGCGGGTAGACCGGTCGCCCTGCGGTACCGGATCGTCTGCCAATCTGGCAGTGTTGCAGGCGCGGGGGCAGCTGAAGTTGCAGGAACGCCGCGCCTCGCGCTCGATCATCGGCGGCACGTTCTTGGCCGAGGCGGTGGGCGAAACCACCGTGGGCGGGCGCCCGGCGGTCCTGCCGCGCATCACCGGCAGCGCCTGGATCTATGGGCGTCAACAGCTGCGGATCAGCCCGGACGATCCCTTCCGCGCGGGCTTTGCCCTGTCGGATACCTGGGGTCCGCTGGTGGGCGAGCTGTGATGCTGGCGGGTCAGACCATTCTGGTGACCGGGGCGACCGGCGCCATCGGACAGGCCATCTGCAAGGCGGTGGTCGCCGATGGGGCGCGGGTCGTCATCCATTACGGCCGCAACCGCGCCGCGGCAGAGGCGCTGCTGGATGAAGTCGGCGGGCAAGGCTGGTGCCTGCCCGGCGACCTTGCGACGCCCGAGGGGGCATGGTCGCTCTGGTCGGCGGCGGTGGGTGTGGCGGGGCGGATTCATGGCCTTGTCAACAACGCAGGCATCCGGTCCGAGGTGGCGGTGGACGCCCCGCTTGCCGAATGGCAATCGACATGGGAACGCGAGCTGCGGGTCAACTTCTTGTCCGCAGTCGACCTGACGCGCAGCGCGATCCTGCATTTCCGCCCGCAGGGTGGCGGTCGGATCCTCAATATGGCCAGCCGGGCCGGGCAGCGCGGCTATGCCTCGAACGCCATGGCCTATGGCGCGACCAAGGCTGCGCTGATCAATCTGACGAAATCGGTGGCGCAAAGCCACGGGCATGAGGGGATCACCGCCGTCGCGCTTGCCCCCGGCTGGGTCCGCACCGAAATGGCCGAGGCCTATATCGCCCAGCATGGCGAGGCGGCGGCGCTTGCGGGCATCCCCATCGGCCGCATGGCCACCCCATCCGAAATCGGCGAGCTTGTCGCCTTCGCCTTCCGTCCCAGCCAGGCTTCGCTCAACGGCGCGGTTCTGGACGTGAACGGTGGCAGTTATCTGAGGTAAATCATGCGTTTTCAGGATAAGACCGTCATCGTCACCGGAGCAGCAGGCGGGATCGGGGCGGCCATCTGCGCCCGCTTTGGCCGCGAAGGGGCGCAGGTCATCGTCACCGATGTGAATGCCGAAGGCGCCGAAGCGACCGTTCAGGCCTTGCGATCCGAGGGCCTGCGCGCCCGCGCCTTTGCCAGCGACATTTCCACACGTGAGGGCTGTGTCGCCCTGATCGAAAATGTCACCGCCACGGAAGGCCGGATTGACGTTCTCTGCAACAATGCGGGCATCAACCGGCGCGGGGCGCTGCTTTCGCTTTCACCCGAAGACTGGCGGCTGTCCTTCGCCGTCAATCTGGATGCGATGTTCCATCTCTGCCAGGCGGCCCTGCCGCAAATGATCGCGCAGGGGGGGGCGGCCATTGTCAACACCGCCTCGCAATGGGGGCTTTATCCGGCGCCGAACCACATCGCATATAACGTGACCAAAGCCGCCGTGGCGAGCTTTACCCAGAACCTTGCCCGCGATTACGCGCCCCAGAAAATCCGCGTCAATGCGGTCTGCCCGGGCGAGATCCACACCCCCATGCTGGAAGCCGGGGTGAAGCGGTCGGGCCGCACCATCGCCGATCTGGATGCGCTGGTGCCCTTTGGCCGCATCGGCAAGCCCGAAGAGGTGGCGGCGCTGGTGGCCTTCCTCGCGTCGGATGAGGCGGCCTTCATGTGTGGGTCGCTGGTGGAAATCACCGGGGCACAGGCGGTGGCCTGAGTGAGCGGGGGGGCCCATAGCCCCCCCTCTTCCTTAGGCGAGGCCCGCAAAGTGGAGGACCACGCCCAGTGCCGCCGCACCGGCCAACACCTTGGCCATACCCAGCCCAAGTCGGAATACCGCGATCAACGCGAGCGCCGACAGGCCCGCAGCCACCCAATCGATCGAGCCGGGAACAGGCAGGTCCAGCGCGAAGGGCCCCCATTCGAGCCGCATCACGCTACGCCAGATCACATGAAGCGCAAACCAGATCGAAAGGTTGAGGATCACACCGACCACCGCTGCTGTCACTGCCGACAGGGCCGCTGAAAGGGCGCGGTTTTCGCGCAGCCCTTCCATGAAGGGGGCGCCGAGGAAAATCCAGGCAAAACAAGGCGCAAAGGTGACCCACGTTGTCAGCAGCCCGCCTGCAGTGCCGGCGAGCAACGGCATGGCCCAGCCCGCCTCGCGCAGGGCGCCCATGAAGCCCACGAATTGCAGCACCATGATCAGCGGCCCCGGCGTGGTTTCCGCCATCCCCAGACCATCCAGCATTTCACCCGGCTTGAGCCAGCCATAGGTGCCCACCGCCTCTTGCGCGACCCAGGCCAGCACCGCATAGGCACCCCCAAAGGTCAGCACCGCCAGCTTCGAGAAATAGGTCGCGATGTCGGTAAAAACACTGCCCGGCGCCAGAAGGACAAGCGCCCCGACCGGCAAAAGCCACAGGATCAACGCCACCAGCCCCGCCTGGATCGCGCCACGCCGGGCCGAAGGGGGAAGGGCAACCTCGGCTCCCAAAAGCGTCTCTGCATCCGCCACATGCGCGCCGCCCGAGGGGCCATGACCGCCCCCCTTGAAGCCGGCCAGCCCCGCCTTGCCGCCAAACCAGCCGATCAGCGCCGCCCCGGCGACGATCAGCGGAAATGGCGCGCCAAAGGCAAAGATTGACACGAACGAGGCAGCCGCAATCCCGCGCATCACCCCGCTTTTCAGCGCCCGCCGCCCGACGCGCACCACAGCCTGCAAGACGATCGCCAGAACCGCCGCCTTCAGACCGAAGAACAAGGCCGAAACCACCGCCACATCACCGAAGAGGGCATAGAGCCAGCTCAGCCCCATGATCGCCACGACGCCGGGCAGGATGAACAGCCCCCCCGCGATCAGCGCCCCGCGCACTCCATGCATCAGCCAGCCGATATAGGTCGCCAGTTGCTGCGCCTCGGGGCCCGGTAGAAGCATGCAGAAATTCAGCGCATGCAGGAACCGCCCGTCCCCCAGCCATTTGCGTTCATCCACCAGAATGCGGTGCATGACCGCGATCTGCCCCGCAGGCCCGCCGAAAGACAATGCCGCAATGCGCGCCCAGACACGCGCCGCTTGCGCCAAGGTCGGAAAATCTTCATGTCGCGCCATGACCAAGCCCCCGTTTCACTGCGCGATGAGTTGCCTGCGCGGGGCGGCCTGTCAAGCACCGCGTCGCGCCGATCCCGCCATCGAAATTTGTCATGCCCGGGTTTTGTGAAGGATGGGTTACCAGAGGGGCGAAATTTGCCCGGAAGGCCATGATGACCCGCCCCTTTGCACCCCGCCTGCTCTGGCCCTTGCTGGCCACGGCACTGATCGTCAGCTGGAGTTCGGGCTTCATCGGGATCCGGCTTGCCAGCGAGGAGGCCGGCGTCATGCTGGTGCTGTTCTGGCGCACGCTGATGTCGGGGCTGCTGCTTTTGCCGCTGGCCCTGCTGCGGGGGCCACGGCTGACGGTGCGGGTAGTGGCCGAGCAGATGGTCTTTGGCGTGATGGTGGTGTTTCTCTACCTCGGGGGCTTTGCACTGGCCATCGGGCAGCGCGTGCCCACGGGGCTTGTCGCGCTGATCTCGGATCTGGTGCCCCTGGCGATTGCGGCGCTGTCGCAGCCCTTGCTGGGCGAAAGGCTGCGCGGGCGACAGTGGCTCGGCACGGGGATCGGCGTGGCCGGCGTGCTGATTGTGTCGCAAGACAGCCTGCGTCTGGGTCATGCGCCGCTCTGGGCCTATGGGGTGACGGTGGCGGCAATGCTGGTCTTTGCGCTGGCCACCGTGCTGCAAAAGCGGAGGGGGATGCTGCAGCTGCCGGTTTATCAGACGCTCTGCATCCAAAGCCTGACGGGCGCCGCGCTTTTCGGGCTTGCCGCCCTGGCCGAGGGCGACATCACCCCGCCCGCCACCCCCGGTTTCCTGCTGGGCGTCGGGTGGCTGGTGATCTTTTCGACCTTTTTTTGCTACAGCATCTATTACATCGCGCTGCGCCTTTATCCTGCAGCGCAGGTCAGCAGCGTGATCTACCTCAGCCCGCCGGTCACGATGATCTGGGGTTGGCTGATGTTTGACGAGCCGCTGACCGGGCTCATGTTCCTCGGGCTGGCCGTCACGCTGGTTGGCGTCTGGCTCACCAGCGCGCGCACCCTACCCCGCGCGACCAATCGCGGCCGCAATGCGCCGGATACCTTCGGGGATCAGGTCCGCCTCGATGGATGAATAGGCCAGGCGGAAATGGCGCGCGCCCTGATCGGGGCGGGCAAAGAAGGGCGGTCCGGGTTCGATCAGCACATCATCGGCGCGCAAGCCCTGGGCCAGATCGCGGCTGTCGATCCCTTCGGGCAGTTCGAGCCAGAAACTCGACCCGCCCGAGGCCCCCCCCGGCACCAGCGACAGGCCCTCGGCGGCAAGCGCCCGTTCCATGATCGCGCGGCGCTCGGCATAGGCGCGGCGCATCCGGTTCATCTGCGCGTCGTAGTGGCCCAGCGACAGAAAATAGGACAGCGTGCGCTGCACATGCCCCGGCGGATGGCGCAAGACCATGGCCCGCAGTGCCCGCGCCTCGGCGATAAAGGCGGGGTCTGCCACCATGTAGCCCAGCCGCAACCCCGGAAAGACGGATTTGGAAAACGAGCCGATGTAGACCACCGCCCCCGCCCGGTCGATGGCCTTCAGCGCGGGCGAGGCCGCACCCGAGAAGGACATCTCGAATTCATAATCATCCTCGATGATCGCAAAGCCTTGCTGCATGGCGCGGTCCAGCAGGGCATGGCGGCGATCCAGCGGCATGGTGGAATTCGTCGGACACTGATGGCTGGCCGTGGTGAAAACCGCCCCCAGCCCGGCAGGCAGGGCATCGGGTGGCAGGCCCTGGGCATCGACCGCAACGGGGCAGACCTCGGCCCCGGTCTGGGCAAGGATTTCGCGCAGGCCCGGGTAGCAGGGGTCTTCGATCGCGCAGCGCCCGCCCCGCCCCAGCAGGATTTCGGCCGCCAGCCACAGCCCGTTCTGCGCCCCCAGCGTCAGCAGCACCTCATCTCCCCGCGCGCGGATGCCGCGCCGGGGCAGGATCTGCCGGGTGATATACTCCACCAGCTCAGGGTCATCGGCGCCATATTGATCGCCGGTCAGTGCCGCGAAATCACGCCGCCCCAACGCCTGCACCGCGCATTGCCGCCAGGCCGCGTGATCGACCAGTGCCGGATCGGCCTGCCCATAGACAAAGGGAAAGCGGAAGCGCCGCCAGTCGCCCGCACGGTCGCGCCGCTGTGCCCGCGCATGTCGGCCGTCCAGATGGCGGGTCCAGTCGAACCGGGCGGGGGTGCCCGACGCAGCTTCGGCAAGGGGGGGATGATCCACAGCCTCGGCGATGAAGGTGCCTTCCCGCCCACGGGCGGCCAGAAGGTTCGTCGCCACCAGTTCGGCATAGGCAAGGTTCACGGTCACCCGCGCCACGCCCAGATGCCCGGCCAGCACCCGGCTTGAGGGCAGACGCTCGCCCGGCCGGAACCGGCCTTCCAGCACGCCCGCAATGATCTGCTGGCGCAACTGCACCTGCAAGGGCAACCCCGCCCGGGGGTCGATGACAAAGATCTCGGGCGGGATCGACATTTCATGCTCCAAAGGGTGGCCGGGACGGCCACCCGGATCAGCCGAAGACAGCCGTCAGCGCACCGTCAATCGCGGCGGTGATGGTGTCAATGTCCTGCGGCGTGGCGATCAGCGCGGGGCTGAGGCAGAGCGTGTTGTTCAGCCCCGGTATCGAGCGGTTGGTGACCCCGATGATGACGCCCCGCGCGCCTGCCTCGGCCACCACGCGCTGCGCCAGCGCCTCGGCCACAGGTTCCTTGGTGGTGCGGTCGGCGACCAGTTCGGCCCCCTGGAACAGACCTAGCCCCCGCACGTCGCCGATGACCTTGTGACGTTCAGCCAGTTCGCGCAGGTTCGCGGTCAGCCGTTCGCCCATGGCCGTGGTATTGGCCAGAAGGTTCTCATCCTCGATGATGCGCATGTTTTCCAGCGCCGCCGCCGGGCCACCCGCGCAGCCCCCGAAGGTCGAGATGTCGCGGAAATAGGACAGCGGATCGGTCGGATCATCCTTGAAGAGGTTGAAGACCTCTTCCGTCGTCACGGTGCAGCTGATCGCGGCATAGCCCGAGGCCACGCCCTTGGCCATGGTGACGAAATCGGGCTTCACCCCGAATTGCTGATAGCCGAACCAGGCGCCGGTGCGGCCCATGCCGCAGACGACCTCGTCAATATGCAGCAGGATGTCATATTTCTTGCAGATTTCCTGCACCCGCTCCCAATAGCCCTTGGGCGGCACGATCACGCCGCCACCCGCCGTGACGGGTTCGAGGCAGAGCAAGCCCACAGTATCCGGGCCTTCGCGCAGGATCACCTCTTCGATGGCATCAGCCGCGCGCTCGCCATAGTTTTCGACATCCCACTGTTTGCGATACTCAAGGCAATGGGGAACCTGCACGAAGCCGTCCGGGAAGGGCCCATAAAGCGCCGCCCGCTCCGGCTGACCGGCGGATGCGAGCGCGGCGATGGTGGTGCCGTGATAATCCCGCTCCCGATAGAGGATCTTCGATTTGCGGCCACCGTGATGGCGGGCCGAGATCTGGCGCACCATCTTGAAGACCTTCTCATTCGCCTCGGACCCCGAGTTCGAATAATAGACGCGGGTCAGGCCCGGCATCTTCTCGATCAGCCGTTCGGCAAAGAGCGAACCGGGGATCGAGCCTGCGCTTTGCGCGAAATAGTTCATGCGGATCAACTGATCGCGGACGGCGTTGGCGATGCTTTCACGGCCATAGCCCACGTTCACCGTCCAGACCCCGCCCGAGACGGCATCAAGAAACTTGCGCCCCGCCGCGTCCCAGACATGGATGCCCTTGCCTTCCACGATGATGCGCGGATCGGCCGTTTCCAGCGCCTTGTGCTGCAGCAGATGGTGCCAGACATGCGCCTTGTCGGCGGCAATCACGGCGCTGATGTCATTGGGGGTCAGGTCGAGGGTCATGGCGGGCTCGCATCTGTTGGCGGAATTTGTGGCACCATCTCTCAGCCCTGCGCCGCGACATAGGGCCAGATCAGGCCATTCCATAAGGCCAACACCCTTGCTTGCGGCAACCAGAGATCTGAGGCATTCTGAGCCAATCTCTCAAAATGAAGGGGCAGTCATGCGGCGCGTCACGGTGGCAGAGATCATGCGCGAAACCGGCCTGTCGCGTGCGACGGTGGATCGGGTGCTGAACGGGCGCGGGCATGTCCATCCGCGCACCCGCGCTGCGGTGGAAGACACGCTTGCCCGCCTGGGACGCGGCGAAGCGCCGCCACCTGTGATCGCCGCCGATATCGCCCTCCGCGTCGGTCGGGGGATGATGGCGCAGATGCGAGACGCCTGGCAGGGCGCGGGGCTGACGGGGCGGTTTGAAGACCTGTATCTGGCCGACGAAGACCAGGTGCTGCGGCGTATCGAGGATCTGTGCCGCGATGCAAACCGCCCGTTGATCCTGACGGCCAAGAACTCGGACCGCCTGACCGATCTGCTGCGCGAGGCGCGGGGGCGGGGCAAGCGCATCATCGCTGCGGTTTCGGATCTGGCGCCCGAGGCGCGGGATGCCTTTGTCGGTATCGACAACCGCGCGGCGGGGCAGACAGCGGCCTTTCTGATCGGGCGCATGCTGGGGGATCGGCCCACCACCGTGGGCGTCGTGTTGGGGAATATTGCATTTCGTTGCCACGAAGACCGCGAAATCGGCTTTCGTACCGCGCTGCGGGCACATTTCCCCAAGGTCGTTCTGGCAGGTGAGGCACAGGGCGAGGATAGCGCCGATCTGACCCGCAACGCCGTGCTCCAAATGCTCAAGGACCATCCTGCCCTTGGGGCGATCTACAATGTGGGCGGCGGAAATGTCGGGCTGTTGGATGCACTTGGTGAGGCTGGACGCGCGGGCGACATGCTGGTCATCGGGCATGAGGTAAATGCCGTCACCGCCCCACTGCTGCGCGGTGGCGGACTGGATTTCGCCATCGCGGGCGACCCTGTCACCCTGCTGGCCGCGGCGCTGCGCCATGCCTTCCCGGAAGGCGCCGAGAACCTGAGGGAAATCGGGTTGCTCGACTTTGCCGTTTACACCCGCTTCAACCTGCCAGGTTTTGCCCACACGGCCTGACCCGCGCGAATCATGCGCCAGAGACCCGGGAGAGGCGGTGTTTCAGCATGCCTCAGCCTCCCCGGCCGCCCCAGTAAGCGCGATCTGATCGCTCACCTATCTGATACATTATGAGGCGACAATTTTGCATTATTGATGCAGAATGAAAATTCCACTTGCGCCAATATTGGAACATCTGCCACATCACCCTCAGACGGCGCTGCAGAGGCCACCCCGAACCTCGCGCAGCGGCAATGATCACAGCAAACCCGGCGCGACATCCGGGCAGACCAGCCCGGTCTGCCATGGCCCTGTCGCGCCAGCGGACGGCCTTCCTCCACGGAAGAGACTCCCGCAACAGCCGACCGGGCGGGCAACCGCCCGGTCATCCGAAAGCCCGGTCACCCGAAAGGAGGAGACGGATGGATGATCTGAACTACGGAACGCGCGACAAACGCGGCAACTGGACGCCGAACGAGAAGCTGGTCCATGCGCCGCTGTTCGCCTTCCCGCCCAAACCGCTTGCCCTGCTGAAATGGCTGCCGAGCTATTTCCTGCCGTGGAACATCCTCTGGGCGCTGTCGGCGGTGGCCTGGTGGGCCTGGATCATCCCCGAAGCCGAGGTGATGCGGACGATCGGCTGGGGCTGGGTGCTTTGGCTTTTTGCCGCGAATTCCGTTGCCGTCTTCCTGTTCTACGGCGCCATCGAATTGCATCTCTATATCCGCCGCGCACAGGGCAACCGCTTCAAATACAATGCGAAATTTCCGGCCGAACACAAATCTTCGGCCTTCATGTTCCAAAGCCAGACTCTCGACAGCCTGATCCGCGCCTTTTGCTCGGGCGTGCCGATCTGGACCGCATGGGAGGTGCTGATCCTCTGGGCCTGGGCGAACGGCTACGGCCCCTGGGTCGGGCTTTACGACAATCCCTGGTACCTTCTTGCGGTCTGGCTGGCGCTGCCGGTCATTCATGAGGCGCATTTCTTCCTGATACACCGGCTGATCCACACGCCGTTCCTGTACAAATGGGTCCATTCGGTTCACCACAACTCGGTCAACCCGTCGCCCTGGTCATCCCTGTCGATGCATCCGGTGGAACACCTGCTCTATTTTGCGACTGCCGCCTATCACTTCCTCATCCCGTCCCACCCGCTGCTTGCGATCTACCAGCTGCATTTTGCGGGCTTCGGCGCGGTGGTGGGCCATATCGGATTTGACAGGATCGAAGTGACCGAAGACCGCGCCGTCGAAAGCCACGCCTTCGCCCATTACCTGCATCATAAGTATTTCGAGGTGAACTACGGCGACGGCCTCATCCCGCTCGATAAGTGGTTCGGCACCTGGCACGACGGATCGAAGGATGGCGATGCCCGGATGCAGGCGCGCTACGAAAAACGCAAAGCCAAGGCCAACGCCGCCAAGGCCAACGCCGCCAAGGCCTGACCCTTTCCCCCGCCGGGAGGGGCGGGGAACCAGAACCAAAACGCAAGATCACAGGGAGGAAACCATGAAGAAACTTGCATTTGCCGCCAGCGTGCTGGCCCTGTTCGCCGGGGCTGCCCAAGCCGAAACCATCGGCGTCAGCATCACCAACTTCGATGACAATTTCCAGACGCTGCTGCGCAACGGCATCGCCGCCCATGCAGAAAGCCTTGGGGTCGATGTCCAGATCGAGGATGCACAGAAGGATGTTGCCAAGCAGTTGGACCAGATCAACAATTTCATCGCCAATGGCGTTGACGGCATCATCGTGACCCTGACCGATACCTCGGCCGCAGATGCGCTCACCCAGGCAGCCTCGGCCGCGAATATCCCGCTGGTGTTCCTGAACCTCGAACCCAGCAATGTCGACAGCCTGCCCGACAATCAGGCTTTCGTCGGGTCGAACGAGATTGAGAGTGGCACACTCGGCGCCTTTGAAGCCTGCAAGATGCTGCGCGCAGCGGGCAAGTCTGATGGCGCCAACGGCTATATCCTGATCGGCGATCTGGCCCATTCCGCCGCGATCCAGCGCACGGCGGATGTGGAACAGATCCTCGCCACCGATATGTGCAAATTCATCTCGATCACCGACAAACAGGCCGGTGGCTGGTCGCGCGAAAACGCGCAGAACCTGATGACCAACTGGCTCTCGACCGGGACGGTGCCGGATGTGGTCTTTGCCAATAACGATGAAATGGCCATCGGCGCGGTCCAGTCGCTCAAGGCTTCGGGCGTGGATATGAAGGATGTGGTGGTGGTGGGCGTCGATGCCACCCCCGATGCGCTGACGGCCATGCAGGCCGGTGACATTGATGCCACCGTCTTCCAGAATGCCACTGCACAGGGCCACGGCGCGCTTGATACCGTTCGCGCACTGGCCAAGGGCGAGCCGATCCCGAACAAGGTCTATATCCCGTTCGAACTTGTGACGCCCGCGAATATGGCGGATTACATCGGCAAGAACTGATCCCGCGGGATCGGCAGATCGGACCGGCGCGGGCCAAAACCCGCGCCGGTCCTTGCGTTTTCGCCCCCTGCTTGACGCTGCGTCGGCCCCTGCATCCGGGCAGGGGGCGCGGGCAGGAACTTGACCTTCGCCTCACAGTGGTGATGGTTGAACCCTCAAGGGCGGCACAGTTTCGTGCCGCGATCGTTCAACCTGCCGGGACCGGCATCCTTCGGGATGGGCCGGGGCCGGTCATTCCCAAGGGCGGCCCTTTTGCAGACTGCATCCATCGACACCGCCACGGCGGCACCCGTTTGCCCTGCAGGCACGCGCCCGGATCGGAACCTCTGGACATGACTGACCATTTCCCCCGCATGACAGGCACCGCCTTTACCCCCGACTGGTTCGAGGCTGCCGTCGTCAATACCCCCGCCGCCGAACGCCGCGCCGCATCACTCGGCACGCGGCGCACGGTGAAGAAAGACTGGCAGGCCGCCTGGCTGGCCCGCGCCATCACCTGCATCGACCTGACGACACTGGCGGGCGATGATACGGCGGGGCGTGTGCAGCGGCTTTGTGCCAAGGCCAAGGCGCCCTTGCGCGCCGATCTGGCCGCCGCATTGGGGCTTGAAGGGCTGACCGTCGGTGCGGTCTGCGTCTATCCCACAATGGTCCCCCATGCCGTCAAGGCACTGGAGGGCACGGGGATTCCCGTGGCCTCGGTCGCCACGGGATTTCCCGCCGGGTTGACCCCCCTGCCCCTGCGGCTGGCCGAAATCCGCTATGCCGTCGATCAGGGCGCGCGCGAGATCGACATCGTCATTACCCGCGAACATGCGCTGACCGGAAACTGGGCCGCGCTTTATGACGAAATCCGCCAGATGCGCGAAGCCTGCGGCGATGCCCATATGAAGGCCATCCTTGCGACCGGCGATCTGCGGACGCTGACCAATGTCTACAAGGCCAGCATGGTCGCCATGCAGGCGGGATCGGATTTCATCAAGACCTCGACCGGAAAGGAAGAAGTCAACGCCACCCTGCCCGTATCCCTGACCATGGTTCGCGCGCTGCGTGATTTCCGCGATCTGACGGGCCAATGGGTTGGCTTCAAACCGGCCGGTGGGCTCAAGACCGCGAAAGACGCGATGAACTGGCAGATCCTGATGAAGGAAGAGCTTGGCACCCGCTGGTTGATGCCGGATCTCTTCCGCATCGGCGCCTCCTCCATGCTGGGCGATATCGAGCGCCAGTTGGAACACCATGTCACGGGCCGCTATTCCGCCGCCCACCGCCACGCGCTGGCCTGAGGAAGACCCATGCCCACCCTGACCGAGATCATGCAGACCATGGAATACGGCCCCGCCCCCGAATCCAGCGCAGAGGCCCGCGCCTGGATCAGTGCCCATCCGCAGATCGGCCATTACATCGGCGGCCAGTTTGTGCCCGGCGAGGGCGCGCCGCTTGAGGTGGTGAATCCCGCCACGGATGAGGTGCTCTGCCATGTCGCACGCGGCACCGCGGCCGAGGTCGAGGCCGCCGTTCAGGCCGCCCGCGCAGCGCAGCCCGGATGGGCCGCGCTGCCCGGCCATGCACGGGCGCGCTTTCTCTATGCCCTTGCCCGTCATGTGCAAAAGCGGGAGCGGTTCCTTTCGGTTCTCGAAACGCTGGATAACGGCAAGACCATCCGCGAAACGCGCGATATCGACGTGCCGCTGGTGGCGCGGCATTTCTACCATCATGCCGGCTGGGCCGAGGTTCTGGACAGCGAATTCTCCGGCCTTGCCCCCGTGGGCGTCTGCGGGCAGATCATCCCCTGGAACTTCCCGCTGCTGATGCTGGCCTGGAAGGTCGCACCCGCGCTGGCGGCGGGGAATACGGTGGTGCTGAAGCCCGCCGATCTGACGCCCCTGACCGCCATGGCCTTTGCCGAAATCTGCGCCGAAGTGGGCCTTCCTGCGGGTGTCGTGAACATCGTGAACGGCGATGGCGAAACCGGCGCCCTGATCGCGGGCCATCCGGGCATCGATAAACTGGCCTTCACCGGCTCGACCGAGGTGGGGCGCATCCTGCGGCGGCAGCTTGCAGGCAGCGGCAAGAAACTGAGCCTGGAGCTGGGCGGAAAATCCCCCTTCATCGTCTTTGAAGACGCCGATCTGGATGCCGCCGTCGAAGGTGTCGTCGATGCAATCTGGTTCAATCAGGGCGAGGTTTGCTGTGCCGGGTCGCGGATTTTGGTGCAGGAAGGCGTGGCACCACGCTTTTTCGCCAAGCTGACCGCCCGCATGGGTCAGTTGCGCGTGGGCGATCCGCTGGACAAGACGATGGACATGGGCGCGGTCGTCTCGCACCGGCAGCTCGCGCGCATCACGGCCCTGCTGGATCAGGGTCAGGCCGAGGGTGCCACGCTGCACCGCGCGCCTGCCCCCCTGCCCGCCAAGGGCGCCTTCTGCGCACCGGGCTTCTTCACCGGCACCGCCCCGGCCCATAGCGTCAGCCAGACCGAAATCTTCGGCCCCGTTGCCACCACGCTGACCTTCCGTACCCCGGATGAGGCGATCACACTGGCCAATGACACCCGCTACGGCCTTGCGGCCTCGGTCTGGTCGGAAAACGTGAACCGCGCGATCGAGGTGGCGGCCAAGGTTCGCGCCGGGGTGGTCTGGATCAACGCGACCAATATCTTCGATGCAGGCGCGCCCTTTGGCGGCATGCGCGAAAGCGGCTTTGGCCGTGAAGGCGGCCGGTCGGGCATGCTGGACTATCTGACCCGCCCCAATCCGAAAGGCGCCCCGCGCCCCGCCCCCCTGCCGGTGGGTGATGTCACGCCGCAAACCGGCGCGGCCGATCGCCCCGGCATCGACATCACCGCCAAGATCTATATCGGCGGCAAACAGGCCCGCGCCGATGGCGGCCAAAGCTATACGGTCCGCGGCGCGGATGGACGGGGCATCGGTCAGGCCGCACTGGCCGGGCGCAAGGATGTTCGCAACGCGGTGGAGGCCGCGGCCAAGGCTGCGGGTTGGGGCGGCGTCACCGCGCATAACCGCGCGCAAGTCCTCTATTTCCTTGCCGAAAATCTGGAACAGCGCCGGGCGGAATTCGTGGCGGAACTGGCCCGCTGCGGCAGCCCCGATTCGGAGGCCGAGGTCGAGGCCACCATCCGCCGCACCTTCTGGTATGCGGCGCAGGCCGACAAGTTTGATGGCGCGGTCACGGCCACCAAATCACAGCATGTGACGATGACAGTGAACGAACCCTTCGGCGTCATGGGTCTGGTCGCCCCGGATGAGGCGCCGCTTCTGGGCCTCATGTCGCTGGTGCTGCCCGCGCTGGCCACGGGCAACCGCGTCGTCGCGGTGGCAAGCCAGTCGCATCCGCTGATCGCCACGCGGCTTTATCAGGTGTTCGAAACCTCGGACCTTCCGGCCGGGGTGGTGAACCTGCTGACGGGCGACCGTGACGGGCTGGCCAAGGTGCTGGCCGAACATGATGAGGTTGCGGCGCTGTGGTATTGCGGCAGCGCCGAGGGCGGCGCCATGGTGGAAACCGCCAGCGCCGGAAATCTGAAACCCGTCTGGACCGACGGCGGCCACCTGCGTGACTGGACCGACCCGGCACAGGGCCAAGGGCGCGATTTCCTGCACCGCGCCACCCAGATCAAGACCATCTGGCTGCCCTACGGCGTGTGATCGTGCATGGGGGGCGCGGCAGACCGCGCCCTCGTTTCGCCTCATGCGGTGGTCGCCACCAGACCCGGCGCCATGTTCAACGAAGGCGTGCTGATGCTGCGAAGGGCCTTTTTCAGGGGGGATGTCGGCTCTTCACCCTCTATTTTGAAATAGGCGACGGCCTCACGCAGATAGTGCGCCTGTTCCGACAGCTCTTCCGCGCTTGCTGCCAGTTCCTCGGAGGACGAGGTGTTGATCTGGTTCACCTTGTCCAACTCGCCCATGGCAAGCGCGATCTGTTCGGACCCGACAGCCAGTTCGCGCGAGGCGACGGAAATCTCACCCACCAGTTCAGACGCCCGCCCGATATCGGGCACCAGCGTTCCCAACAGCGCGCCTGCATGCCGTGCCCGCAGCAGCGTTTCGTTGGAAATGCCGCGAATATCCACCGCTGCGACCCCAGCCCGTTCCGCAAGCTTGCGGATTTCGGCGGCAACGACCGCAAAGCCACGCCCCATCTCCCCTGCACGCGCGGCCTCAACCGCGGCGTTCAGCGCCAGAAGATCCGTCTGCCGGGCGATTTCGCCCACGAACTGGACCTGCTGATGAATGGCCTCCATTGCCGAAACGGTCGCTTCGACGGCGGCGCCGGTTTCGGTCGCCTCACTGGCGACGCGGCGCGCGATCTCTTCGGCGACCTTGGCATTCTCGGAGGTCTGTTTGATGTTCGACGCCATCTGCTCGATCGAGGCGGCGGTTTCCTCGGTGGCCGAGGACTGCTGGGTCGTCGCCTCGGCCAGCGAATGCGAGGACTCACGGCTTTGCGAGGCGCTCAGATGCACGTTATGCGCCGATCCAGTCACGGTACCCACCACGTCGCGCAGCCGGTCGACCATCACCTGCATGGCGATCTGAAGGCTTGCGATTTCGTCTTGCCCCCGCGGGTGGATCTTCACGGAAAGATCACCCTGCGATACCGCTTCGGCCACCTCGACCGCCTCGGCCACGCGACGCGAAAGGGAACGGATCACGAGGTGCGACACGACGGAGCTGACCACCAGACATCCCGCAACGATCAACAGAAGTTCCTTCAGGGTATAACGGTATTCTTCATGCGCCGCCCCGACCTCTTGCGCCAGTCGTTCGCGGTTGCGTTCGCGCAGCTTTTCGAGGGAAGCCGCAGTGGCGTTGAAGACATTATCCCCTTCGCCCGTCAAAAGCGCCGCCGCATCGCTCCGCCGCCCCTCGGCTTCAAGCGCAAGGGCGCGATCCTCGATCTGTTTCAACATCCGGTGATCTTCCTCGACCTGGGCGACAAGATCAGCGTCCGATTCCTTCAGCACGTCCTTCAGGCGGCCAAGTTCGGTCCCAAGCTTGCTGCGCAGCACCGTCAGTTGCGCCTGCAGCGCCTTGGCATGTTCCGCTGGATTGTCTTCTGCCAGCACCAGCGCACCCCGCAGCAGGCTCTGGGCCAAAAGTTCCTGGGTCATGATTTCGTCGGACAGGATGACGCCCTGCACCTCGACGGTCTGAATCGAGTCCAGCGTGCCATTGGCATCCTGCAAGGCGCGAATTGACAGGAAAAGGGCGGCCCCCGCGAGAAGGAAGATAAAGAGGATAATCGCGGTCAATTGCAGCCTGATTGTCAGACGCATTTTTGGTTCTCCGATATGGCAGACAGAGGGCCGGCCTGCGGAATGGCACCCGGTCTATCGTCCGTTGCAAGGGAAACGGCGGCGCCTGTCGCCAATGTTATGGGGTTAAATCTTTATCTGGGGTTAGCCTTTCGTATCTAAAGGTTAGCGCCGACACCGAATGCGGTGAATGCTGCAACTGCTGTGCAAGGCAAGGCGGCGGAAATCCCTTGTTTCATATGCTTTGTCTGCGGGGGTCAGGCCAGGGCGGCCGCCCGCGTATCGCGTTGGCTGCGACGGGACGCCGCAGCAGCCAAGATACTGAAATAAAACAGTTTACCTTACGGCAGCCGACAAACCTGCCATCCAGGCGTGAAGCCAGTCATCCACCGCGGGGCCCCGCCCCCCGTGCCAGCCCCCTGCCCCCTGCGGGTCTTGCAGGACAGCGCGGGGGGCAATGCCATAGCGGCTGCGGAAGGCCCGCGTGAAGGCTGCCTCGCTTGCAAATCCGGACAGATGGGCAAGACGGGCGACAGCGCCGCGCCCCCGCCCGACCGACCCGATCCGCAGCGCGGCCCGCGACAGGCGCCGCTGTCGGATATATTCGGCAACCCCGCCAAGCGGTTCGAACAAACGATAGAGCGCAGATCGCGACAGACCGAACCGCTTCATCACCATTTCAGCTGACAGGTCGAAATTCGTGAGGTTCATCTCGATAAAGCGCTGAACCGCCTGCACATTGGGTGCGATCAGGATCTCGGGCACCGCTGATGCCCCCGCAGCGCTGGCCAGCCCCGCCGACAAAAGCCCGGCGGTCGCCTCGCAGACCAACCGACTGTCGGCGGCGTTCATACCCGGGGCAACGGACAACAGGCTGCGCAGATGATCGGACAGCAGCCGCCCCATCGCGCTGCCGCCATCCAGCACCGCACCATGCAGACCATCCAGCGCCCTTGGGGCCAGCCGCAGCATCTGGCGTGGCACCACCAGCGAAACGGTTTCCAGATCCGATGTGACCGAGGTCATCGGGCGGGACAGATCAAAGCAGACGATGTCGCCCGCCCGCCCCTCGGCCGCGTGACCATCCGCATCAAAGGCACAACGGCCGGATTGGTACAACTGAATCAGCAGATGATCGACACCCGCGGCGGCGATGCGGGCTTCGTCGCGGTGGAAGCGCTGCGCCGAGGCGCGCGAGGCCCCAAGCAAGACCGGATCAAGCTGATAACCCACCAGTTCGCCGTGAAAGGCGGCAGGCGTTTCTTCGACGGGGGCGCAGTCGAACAGACTGTCAAGCGCGCGCCGCCATTCCTCGAACCGGGCCCAGGGGTCCGACCCGTCCAATCCGGCACGTCTTGCGGGCAAACCAGGCATCGCACTCTCCCCCCAAGGGTCAGATCTGCGACAATCCTGGCGTCTTTTGCAAGGGGGGTGTGCCCCTGCGCCCGTTCCGGCCCCAGGCGGCCCGGGCGCAGGGGGGAAGGGCGGATACGGCGGATGGGCCCCGCCGTATCACGCCTGCGTCCGCCACCACGCAGACCCGGCCCGACATGAGGGGAATCATGGAGAGGGCCGGGCTGTCGGGCGCTTGGCCCGAGCGGACAGCTCAACCCTAGCCTGCCCCGGACCCTGCGACGAGGCCGGCTTGCCACCGGAATGTCCCAGACTTGGGCCCTGCTGTCCCAGCGGCGGGACGGTCAGGCCGGTTCCACCAGATGCACCATCGCCAGCAGCGCCCCATTCATCGGCACGTCCAGACCATGGCGCAGCGCGCGCCGGACGATGTCGCCGTTCAGATGATCGATCTCGGTCCGGCGACCGCGCAGAATATCTTGCGCGGTCGATGAAATCTGTTCGGGCATTGCTGCGGCGATACGGGCCACCTGATCCCAGATGTCGGCAGGCAGCCCCACGCCTTCGGCCTGCGCGACACGGCTGCATTCATCGACCACCTGCCGCAGCATCCTGACGGCGTCGGGGTCGGCAAAGATGCGGCCATAGGGCAGACGGGTAATCGCCGAAATCGGGTTGAGCGCGCAGTTGATGACCAGCTTGGTCCAGAGCGCAGCTTCGGTCTGGTCCGACACCTCGGTCGGGATGCCCGCGGCCCGGAACACCGCGGCCGTATCGGCCGCCGCGGGGCCATCGCCCAGAACCAGCTCTCCGCGACCATGATGGACGACATGGCCTGCCCCGGCCATCTGCACGGCGACATAGACAACCACCGGCAGCACCGGCCGCCCCAGCTGCGCGGCCAGATGCGCCGCATTGCCCAGACCGTTCTGAAGGCTGAGAACCACCGCGCCGGGGGACAGATGCGGCCGCAGAGCCGCCGCCGCGTGGTCGTTGTCCTGCGCTTTGACGCAGATCAGCACCAGATCAGCCGACGCCGCCACGCCTGCATCCGTGCCTGCGCCGAGGGCGACAGTCTGCTGCCGACCGCCCTTCTCCAGGATAAGGCCGCGCGCAGCGACAGCGGTCACCAGCGCCTCGCGCCCGATCAGATCGACCCGATGCCCGGCCAGCGCCAGCATCGCGCCGTAATAGCAGCCAACGGCCCCCGCCCCCATGATCGCAACCCGCATTCCGGCCCCCTGCCCCGATCAAACCCCGGCATCATAGCGCAAGCGCGACGGACAGCCAGCCAGACAGACCCTTGCCGACCACGGGGGAACCTGTTTCTCTACTGCGGCAGCAAATGGCCCGCACACCCGCGCCGGTCGGCCATCATACAGGAGGCAGCGCGTGAAAGATCCGTGGCGGATCGCCATGATTTGCGTGACGCTGGGCCTTGCCATCGCCCTCTGGCAGGCAGTGATCTATCGGCCACCCGTGGCGGGCAATCTGATGACTGACGCGCAGATTGCCGAGGATGCTTCGGGCGAGATGACCCTGCCGCAGATGCAGAGGGCGCGCTTTCAGCCAACGACCTTGCCGGTGACACTGGGGTATACACCGTCCGCTTTCTGGTTCCGCCTGTCCATCGCCCCCCCGGAAGACGGTAGCCCGGCGCTTTTGTCGGTCGGTCTTCCGCATCTCGACGATGTGCGCCTGTATCGGCAAGACGCGGCCGGACACTGGCAGGAAAGCCGCAGCGGTGATCTGATCCCCTATAATCAGCGCAGCTGGAAATCACCGCGGCTGGCCTTTGTCATGGCCCATATGGAACATGCCGAAACCGTCTATCTCCGCATCAGCACAAGCGGTAGCGTGGGAATCAATGTCGCGGCCCAGCCGCTTGGCCCAGCCTTGGCGGATGATCTGCGCTACACCCTGTTTCATGCGCTGTTTCTGGGCCTCATCGTCACCTCGATCGTGCTGAGCGTCACGTTCCTTTTCTATTCCCATGACCTGATCTTTCTGAATTTCATGGTCAGCCAGTCCTTCATCCTGGCGGGGCTGGTCACGCTGCATGGCTATGCCTCGGTCTTTCTGCCCGACCAGTCGACAAGTTCGGCAACCACACTGGTGGGTATCCTGTCCGGGGTGACGGGGATCATCTTTCACCTGCATCTCATGAAGCGGTTTCAGCCGCTTCGGGTGCTGTTCGTGATCGGTTGCGCCTTTGCCTGTTTTGAATTCATCGCCGTGCCGCTTGCGCTGTTTTCCGATGCGCGGATTGCGCTGGGGCTTCATGCCTCGGTCATGGCGGCCTTCCTGCCCTTCCTCGGGTTGATGGCCTGGACGGCGCGGGTTCCGGCGTCGATGTCGCTCTGGAGCCTTCGGGCCATCTACTCCGCGCTGGTCGTCTCGGCCTCGGTCTGGATCTTGCCGCAACTTGGCATCGTCCAGCCGAACTGGATGACACTGAATGGCGGCGTGCTGCATGGGGTGATCAATTTCGGCCTGATCCTGTCACTGCTGGCCTATCTGACCATGCGCGACCGCCGAGCCGCCGAACAGTCGATGCTGGCCATGGCGCAGTTGCAAACCGAACGCGCCATCCAGAACCAAAGCTTTGCCGCCCAGCAGAACCTGACATGGATGCTGGCGCATGAGGTGGGAACCAGCCTGTCGGTCATCCGCATGACGGTTGCGAAGGAAAGCATGACCCCGCGCAGCAAATCCCGGATTGATCGGGCGATCACCGGGCTCGACAGTGTGATCCGCCATTGTCTTGATGCCGATCGTATCCAATCGGGGCATTGGCAGATCTCGCCGACGCGTATCGACCTTCGACAGATCCTGGATCAGGTCATCCGCCAGCAGGATCTGCCGCGCCTTGCGCTGGACCGCAGCTCGGTCACGCAGGCACCCATTGATGGCGATCCGGATCTGGTCCGCCTGATCCTGACACATGTGATCGAGAATGCGGTCAAATACTCGCCCGCCGAAAGTTTGATCACTGTCGCAATCGTGAAAAGTACCGGACCCGAGGGCTTTGACATTTCCGTCATCAACCGCCATCTTCCGGGCGCCGCGCCGGATGCCCATCGCGTGTTTACCAAGTTCTATCGAGACGACCGGGTGCTGGCGACAAGCGGTTCGGGACTTGGGCTTTTCATCGTGCGAGAGATCGTCGAAGCCCTCCGGGGAACGGTCGCGTTCCATGTGGCGGATGGCAATGTAACGGTAAGGATATGGCTGCAGAATTCGACCCGCTCGTCATCGTGATCGAGGATCACCCCGACCTGAACGAGCTTCTGGTCGAGGAGCTGGCTGATCATGGCCATCGGACACTGGGCTTCACATCGGTTGAGGCCTACGAAGCCTCGGGCGAGCGTGGCGACCTGTTCCTGCTGGACCTGAACCTTCCGGCCGAAGACGGGCTGAGCTTTGCCGCGCGTCTCCGGGCCAGCCGCCCCGAGGTGGGGATCATGGTGCTGTCTGTGCGTTCCGGAAGCGCGATCCGCGCCGAAAGCTATGAAACCGGGATCGACCTCTATCTGACCAAGCCCTGCGCCCCGCGCGAGATCGTGGCCGCCGTGCGCGCCATGGCCCGCCGCCTTGCCGCGCCGGCCCCAGCCCCGGCCCCACGCGCGCGACCCGGCCTCGCGTTGGACCGCGCGGCACTGAAGCTGTTCGGGCCGGAAGGGGAAACCGCAATCAGCGGGGATGAGGCCGCCTTCCTTTCGGCCATTGCCGCCAGCCCCGAGCGCCGCATGGATTATGGCGAAATCCTCTCGATCATGTGCATCGGCGGCGAGTCCTCGCTTGCAACGCTTGAGGTGCGGATGACGCGGCTGCGCAAGAAGATTGCTGCCGTGCTGCCCGGCGAGGCTTCCATCCGCTCGCTTCGCAAGCGCGGCTATCAGCTGGTGCTGCCTTTGGAAACGCTTGACTGCTAAGGGCGCGGGCCGCCACCGGCGCGGACCCAGCCGAAGTAATCCTCGCTGCCCATCTGGCCGCCCTTCAAGGCAAGTTCCAACCCGTCATGGGGGCCGGTGCCGTGGCCGCGAAACAGCGCCGCGCCCGGAATGGTCGGCGCAAGCGCGGTCAAAGCGTAAAGCCCCAGCTGCGCTGTGCCATGACCCGAGGTATCGCCGCCCGAAATCACGGCGCGCCGCACCCCGGACTGGCGCAAAAGCCGGTCAAGCACCCGCCCCAGCGCCGCCCCGATGCGCGCATTCACCTCGGCCAGGCTGCGGGTCGAGGCGCCAACCGCCTGCCAAAGCGCCTCTACCGCCGGATCATCCGGACCGGAGGCGGTATGGATCAGCGGGCTTTGCCCACGGGTGATCGCGGCCATCCCCGCCGCCACCGCATCCTCTTCCGCCGCGGCAAGGTCGGCCTCCGACCCGCAGGCCGCCCGCGCATCCAGACGAATTCCGGCAAAGCCATGGGCGCAAGACCAGGCAATCTGCCCGGCCGTGATCGGCGACACCGACCCCGACACCGCGATGATCTGTGCCACGGCCCCGGCCGAACCGGGCGCGTCCGTCTCGGGCATCATCCCTGTCGCCTGCCAATGCCGGATCAGGGCGTATTCTGCCCCCTGCGATCCGACCAGAACCGGCATCCGGGCCCGGCCTTCCCAGATCAGCCGCCCCACCGCCGCCTCACTCCCCGCATCCATATCGTCAAACAGAACCATCCGGGCGCCCTGCCGCAAGACACGATCCAGCGCCACATCCCCCCGGTCGGCGCTGGAAAGCGCTTCAAGATCCACGAGGGCCGCCGGCAGATCCGTCTGGCCTGCCAGATGGCGGGCCACATCGGATTCAGTCATGGGCGTCACCGGATGACGGGCCATCACCGGATGCCGGTCAAGCCGAAACACCCCGGCAGGCGTTCCCGCAAAGAGATGCCCGAAGGCCTGATAGCGGCGCATCTGGGGTGCGGCGATCACCACCGCGGCGCAGGCCCCTTTGCCTGCCGCGGCCAGCGCAAGCTCCGTTCCCCGCCCGATCGAGCCGATCTGCGGCGCCGAATCCAGCGTGGAACAGACCTTCCAATGCAGGAAAGGCGCCCCCAGCCCAGCCAGAAAGGCCAGCGGCGCGGGCATTTCGCGCGTCATCCAGTCAGGCGTCTGCGCCCGCGCGGTTGAGGCGATTCCAAGCCCGCGCATCCCGGCAAACCGCGCGGCCTGCGCGGGTGTGGGCGTTTGCAGGAACAGAACCGAGGGCAAGCCCGCGAAGGTCATCGCCTCCATGACTGCCGCCGATCCGGTAAAATCATCGCCATACCACGCGACCAGTAACCCGTCGGGCAGCGCATCCTTGAAAGTGGTCATGGCGGGGATCCTGTTTTGACGCTCAACTGGTATGATGAGTATAACATTCTTGCAGAGACGCAAGAACCGATCTAAGGTGGCGACAACATCACCTCATCACACCAGTTGTCCGGGCGCAGCTGACCACAAGCAGGAGAAGACGGGAATGACGACAATCGCTTTGTTCGGGGCCGGGGGGAAGATGGGCGTTCGCCTGTCGAAGAACCTTGCCAAGACCGACTTCAGCGTCCGCCATGTCGAGGTCAGCGAGGCTGGTCGCGCGCGCCTCAAGGCCGAGGTGGGGGTTGACTGCCTCGCGCCCGAGGCTGCGATTGACGGGGCCGAAGTGGTGATCCTTGCGGTGCCGGATACTGCCATCGGCAAGGTGGCCGAACAGGTGGTGCCGATGCTCGCCCCCGGAACGATGGTGGTTTGCCTTGATGCGGCGGCGCCCTTTGCCGGCCATCTGCCGCAGCGCGCGGATCTGACTTATTTCGTCACCCATCCCTGCCACCCACCGATCTTCAACGATGAAACCACGCCCGAGGGCAAACGCGATTTCTTTGGTGGCGTCGCGGCGAAACAAGGCATCGTCAATGCGCTGATGCAGGGTCCGGAGGCGCATTACGCCCTGGGCGAGGCCGTGGGCAAAGCCATTTACGCCCCGGTCGTGCGGAGCCATCGCGTGACTGTCGAACAGATGGCGATCCTTGAGCCGGGCCTGTCGGAAACCGTCTGCGCCTCGCTGCTCGCGGTGATGCGCGAGGCGATGGATGAAGCCGTCGCGCGGGGTGTGCCGAAGGAAGCCGCGCGCGATTTCCTGCTGGGGCATATGAACATTCTCGGCGCGGTGATCTTCGAGGAAGTGCCGGGCGTGTTCTCTGACGCCTGCAACAAGGCGATCGAATTCGGCAAGCCGGTGCTGATGCGCGATGATTGGAAGCGGGTGTTTGAACCCGAAGAGATCGCGGCCTCGATCCAGCGGATCACCTGACAGACGAATGGGGCGCTTCGCGCGCCCCATTTCGCTTAGGCCATTTCGGCCAGCGCCGCCTGGGCAATCCGCCGCGCGCGCGGTTCCTCTCCCAGCGCAATCAGTTGCAGCCGATCAGCGGCAAAGCGCATCTGCGCCTCATACCCCTCGCTCGCACGGGCCAACCGGCGGAGCGTCTGGCCTGCGATGGTCGCAGGCCCGTTCTCACCCGCCTTGGAAATACGATGCAGGGCAGAGCGGGCACATTCCATGCGGCGGGTCGCCCGGCTCGACTGTGCCTCATATGCCCGGGCCAGCCGCGCCTGATCGGCCCGTGGCAGGGTGCGGACAGGTGCGCTGCGCCGCGCGGCGGGCGCCCGCGGGGCGCTGGCCGGGGTCACATCGCGCCAGCCCTCACCGGGGCGCAGGTCCAGCACCCCCGCACGTTGGGGTTGCTGCATGACCGTCACCACCGTGACAATCACGCTGAGGCAGCACATGACCCCAAGTATGAAAGTAAGGACCTCGTTCATCGCGGCGGCTCTTGGAAGGAATGTAAACGCGAGTATAGCTTACATCCCTAAGTATGAAAGACGCCTGAAGATCCGGATTTGCGTGAATGTGGCGGCACGAATTCGCGCCCAGGTCGCAGAGGCGCAGGGTGGGAAAACTGCAAGATCCTGAAAAACGACACCTTTCACCGCTGGGCTGCGGGGCACACGTTCTGCCTGCACGAAGGGGCGCCAAACTGCCCGCCCGGAAATCATCGTAATTCCGCCACAATCCGGCGCTGACCGGCAGGGGTGATTCGCCGCAATCAGCCCTTTGGCGCGGGCCAGGCGACCGGGCCGCCCTGCGCCACCCAATCGGTGAAGCCGTCTTTCAGATGTGCCGCGACAAAACCCATATCCTGCAGCAGCGCCACCGACAGCGCCGACCGCCAGCCCGAGGCGCAATGAAAGATGAACCGCTTCTCGGCGGCGAAAATCTCTTTGAAATAGGGGCTATCGGGATCGACCCAGAATTCCAGCATCCCGCGCGGGCAATGGAAGCTGCCGGGGATGAAGCCGCTGCGCTCCCGCTCACGCGGGTCGCGCAGGTCAACGATCACCACCTCGGGGTCCTCCATCAGGGCGATGGCCTCGGCGGTTTCCACCTCGGTGATGCGGGCGCGGGCGGCGGCCACAAGGGCCGCGGCGCTGGTATGAAGTTTCGGCATGAATCCCCCCTGAACTGCGACCAGACTGCGCCAGCCCGGCCGCCGGGTCCAGTGGGTCAGGCAAAGGCCGCGCGACAGGCGCTGGCGATGGTCTGGGCGCGGGTCTGCACCTCGGCCACGGCAAGGCCGGGGGTGTAAAGCGCGGTGCCGATGCCAAAACCCGCAGCACCCGCGCGCGTCCAGTCGGCAAAATTGGCGGGGCCCGCCCCGCCCACCGCATAGACCGGCACCGCCGCAGGCAGCACGGCCTTCATCGCCTTCAACCCATCCGTCCCGATCAGCGAGGCCGGGAAGAGTTTCAGCCCCGTCGCCCCCGCATGGATCGCGCTGAAACATTCGGTCGGCGTCATCACCCCCGGCCAGCTTTGCAGACCCTTGGCCCGGGTCGCGCGGATGACCTCGGGGTCGGCATTGGGCGAGACGATCAATCGCCCGCCCGCATCGGCAACTTCGCCCACCTCGCGCGGGGTCAGCACCGTCCCCGCCCCGATCATGGCATGGTCGCCAAAAGCGCGCGCCATCACCTCGATCGAATGAAGCGGATGGGGCGAATTCAGCGGCACTTCGATCTGGGTGATGCCCACGGCGATCAACGCTTCGGCGATGGGCAGGGCCTCGGGCGGGGTAATCCCGCGCAGGATGGCAATGATGGGCAGTGTCATTAGGTCCCCCGAAGTTTGGAAAGGCCCGCGATGGTGCAGGCACCGGCAGGCAGGGTTTCGGCAGGCACGGCCTGCGCGGTCAGCGCGGCGGCATAGGGCGCGCAGGTCGCCTCGGACCCCACAAGCAGCACCGCCTGCCCGAGCCAATAGGGCCGCGCCGCCGCAAGCTCGGCCCCGATCAGCAGACCCGACAGCCGCGCCCGCGCGGTTTCCGGCGCCTGATCCCCCACAAGCCCCGCGGCCCGCAGACCGAACAAGCGCGCCGCCAGCCGTTCCGGGCGCGAAAGCGTCTCGGACACCGCAGCGGCAAAGGCCTCCGCATCCCAACCCGTCGCCGCAATGCTATGGCGCAGCACCGACTGGGCCGAAAGCAGCGCGAACAGCTCACCCGTCATGAAGGTCTGAAAGCTGACCACCTCACCCGCGCTGACCTGCACCCATTTGCTATGGGTGCCCGGCAGGCAGATCACACCATCAAACCCCGGCCGCACCGCAAGCGCGCCCGCGATCTGCACTTCTTCGCCGCGCATGACATCGGCGGCGGGCCGGGTCTGGCACAGGCCCGGCACGATCCGCAGATCGAGCCGCGCGTCCTGCGTCGCAACCCGGCACAGCCCGTCGCGCGCCACGGGGGCACAGGGAACCGCGCGATAGGGCGCCTCGACCCAGCCCTGCCGCGCACCGACCATGCCGCAGGCCAGAACCTCGGTCATCTGGCCCGCGGGCAGCCAATCACCGATCACCTCAAGCAGCGCGGCTTCGAAATCGCCGGGCGCCAGCGCGGACATACCCTTGGGCGATCCGCCCTCGGCCAGCACGCCATCCGGCCCCATTGCATAGGCGCGCAGATGCGTGGTGCCCCAATCAACGGCAATCCAATCCGGTGTCATCCCGTCACCACCACGCCGCCGTCAATCACCAGCGCCTGCCCCGTCATCATCCGCGACGCATCCGAGGCGAGGAACAGCACGCCCCCCACCATATCCTCGGGCTGAAGCGGATCGGGCAGGCATTGCCGGTCGAGATGGGCGCGCAGCCCCTCGGGCGTGACCCAGAGGTCTTTCTGCTTTTGTGTCAGCACCCAGCCGGGGGCAAGCGCATTGACCCGCACCCTCTTCGGCCCGAATTCGCGGGCCAAGCTGCGCGTCATGCCGTTGATGCCGGAATTCGCGGTCGTATACACCGGATACCCCGCATTCCCCATCATATAGCTGATGGAGGAGAAATTGATGATCGACCCGCCCCCGGCCGCGATCATCCCCGGCAGCACGGCCTGTGCCGCGAAGAAGTAGCTTTTCAGGTTGACGGCGATGGACCAGTCCCAGAACGCCTCATCGGTGGTCAGCGTTTCATGCCGCTGGTCATTGGCGGCATTGTTCACCAGCACGGAAACCGGCCCATGCGCGACCTGCGCCTGATCGACGGCGGCCCGCAGGGCGTCCGTATCGGTCACATCGCAGGCAATGAACAGCGGGCGGTTCCCCGTCCTGCGCGACATGTCATCGGCAAAGGCCGCACCGTCGCGGCGCTGCACAAAGGCCACGCGGGCGCCCTGCCGCAGGAAGCCCTCGGTCAGCGCGGCGCCGATCCCCGATCCACCGCCGGTAATGAAGACCGACCGCCCTTGCAGGTCGGGAAAGATCGGATGTGTCATGGCCCCTCCGGCTTGTTCCAATATGTGAAACCCAGTCTTGCATTGTGGAAACTGTGTCGCCTATTCTGCGCGGAGTCAACAGACAGGCCCGGCATGACGGAAGACATCTCAGGCGGGACCGTGGGCAAGGCGCTGGCGGTTCTGGATCAGGTCGCGGCCTTCGGGCGGCCGGTGCGCTTTGCCGAACTGCTGTCGGACAGCGGCTATCCCAAGGCGACGCTCTACCGGCTGCTGCAGACCCTGACCGATCAGGGCATGCTGACCTGCGATCCCGTGACCCAGGCCTATGCACCGGGGCTGCGGCTGGTGCGGCTGGCCCATGCCGCCTGGGCACAGGCAAGCCTTGGCCCCCTCGCCCGGGCCGAGCTTGACGCCCTGTCAGCCCGCACGGGCGAGACGATCCACCTGGCGCAGCTGGATGGCGGGCAGGTTCTTTACATCGACAAGCGCAATGCACGGAACCCGGTCGATCTGTTCAGCGCGGCGGGCAAGGTTGGCCCTGCCTATTGCACCGGGGTGGGCAAGGCCATGCTGGCGCAGCTGACCGGCCCGGCGCTGGAGGCGGCGCTGGACCGGCAGAGCTTTCACCGCCACACGGCAAGCACGCTGACCACCCGCGCAGATCTGTTTCGCGATCTGGAGACGATCAGGCACAGCGGCCTTGCCTTCGACCGTGAAGAGCATGAGCCCGGCATCATTTGCCTTGCCGCGCCCATCCTTGCGCCGGGGGGGCAGCTGCTGGGGGCCGTGTCGATCACCACGACCACCGCGCGCAGCAGCCTTGCGGCCCTGGCCGACCTGGGGCCAGCCCTGCGGGACACCGCCGCCCGCATCGCCGCGGCGGCGGCGCCTTGGCGCTTTCCCTACCGGCCGGGCTGATCAGGCGGGCGCGGCGGTCGAACGGCGCAGTACCAGCTCGACCGGCAGGGTCAGCACCCGTCCCTCGGTCGCGGCGGGATCGGCCAGCCGCTCCAACAGCAGATCCGCCGCCGCGCGCCCCAGCGCCAGCCGATCCTGTCGGATCGTGGTCAGCGGCGGCAGCGCATAGGGGGCCGAGGCGATATCGTCGAACCCCATCACCGACACATCCTGCGGAACCGACAGGCCAAGCGCGCTCAACCCCGAGATCAGGCCGATTGCCAGCTGGTCCGAGGCGCAGATCACCGCCGTCGGCCGTGGGGTCATCGCCATGAGCCGCACCGCCGCGGCATGGCCCGCCTCCAGCGAGAAATCGCCCCCATCCACCCGTTCGGGCGGCAGGCTGAGCCCCTGCGCCGCAAGTGCGGCCTCGACCCCCGCGCGGCGTTCATCCGTCAGGATGTTTCCGGCAGGTCCGGTCAGATAAGCGACGCGCCGATGCCCCAGCCCCACGACATGATCGACAGCAAGGCGCATCCCTTCGCGGTTGTCGCTGCGAACTGATGGCAGCGGCGCGCTGAGCGGCCATTCACAGGCAAAGACCACCTTCCCCACCGTATCGGGGGCGACCAGATCCTTCAGCGTTGCCGCAGGCAGCGACCCGTCCAGCGAAATCAACCCGTCGGCGCGCGATTCGCGCAGATGCGCCACCGGCGACCGCCCCGCCCCGCCGGTGCTATGACTGTCGGCCACCAGAAGATCGACCCCCGCCTCTTGCAGCCGGTCCTGAATGCCCTTGATGATCAGCGAAAAGAACGGGTTGCCCAGATTGGGGACCAGCGCCAGAACCGCCCCCGCGCGCTGTTTTCGTAGCGACCGCGCGAAGGAATTGACGCGATAGCCATGCCGCTCCACCACCCCCATCACGAGGGCGCGGGTCTCTTCGGACACACGATCGGGATGCGAAAGCGCGCGGCTGACCGTGGCGGTCGAAACCCCCGCCAGGCGCGCAATATCCTTGATCACCAATGACAATCCAGCCCCCGAAACCGCAGCACCCACCCCTTGTGTAAACCATTACATTTTTCCTTGACGCAAGGCAAATCCGGTGCAACCCTATAAATGTAATCGATTGCACCACTTTGAGGAGAGTCGGATGTAATCGTTTGCCAACAGGAGGACGGCCCCAGACGCACCCGCGCAGGCCGACAGGAGGAGATTAGGAATGACCCATTCGACCATGCGCCGCCTGCTGGCGGGCGCAGCGATGTTCTGCACCCCGATGATGGCCCATGCCACCGATCTGGAAATCACCCATTGGTGGACCTCGGGCGGCGAGGCTGCGGCGGTGAAGGAACTCGCCCGCGAATTCGAAGCTAAGACCGGCCACACCTGGGTCGATGGCGCCATTGCCGGATCGGGCGACGTGGCGCGCCCGGTGATCGTGTCGCGCATTCTGGGCGGCGATCCGATGGCGGCAACGCAGCTTAACCATGGCCAGCAGGCGCGCGAGCTGATCGAGGCGGGCCTCCTTCTCGACCTGACCGACATCGCCGAGAAAGGCAAATGGCGCGAGATCGTCAAGCCCGCTTCGCTGCTGGATGCCTGCACCGTCGATGGCCGGGTCTATTGCGCGCCGCTCAATATTCATTCGCCGCAATGGATGTGGACCTCACCCGCCGCCTTCGAGGCCGCAGGCGCGACCCCCGCCACCAACTGGGAAGAGCTGAAGGCCGCCGCGCCCAAACTGCGCGAGGCCGGCAAGGTGCCGTTGGCGCTCGGGATGCAGGGCTGGCAGCAATCGTACCTTGTGTCGGGGCTGATCATCGCCAAGGGCGGCAAGGATGCCTTCTACAAGGCCTACCGCGATGCCGATGCCGACCTTCTGTCGGGCGAGATGATCACGCAGGTCTTTGGTGAACTCGCCATCGCACGGGATCTGTCGAAAGGCGGCAATGTGCAGGACTGGAACCTCGCCACCGCCAAGATCATCAATGGCGAAGCCGGTGCCCAGGTGATGGGCGATTGGGCGCAGGGCGAATTCGCCGTGGCAGGCAAGGTCGCGGGCAGCGATTACAACTGCTTCATCGGCATGGGTGGCGATCCGGTGATTTCGACCGGCGGGGACGCCTTCTACTTCCCGGTGAACAAGGATGCGGCCATCACCGAGGCGCAGAAGGAACTGGCCAAGGTCATCCTTTCGCCCGAAGCGCAGGTGGCCTTCAACCTCAAGAAAGGCTCGCTGCCGGTGCGCGGCGATGTCGATCTCGCCGCCGCGAATGACTGCATGAAAAAGGGGCTGGAGACACTTGCCGCGGGGAATGTCATCGACAGCACCGAACAGCTGATCTCGCCCGATGCGACGGGCCAGATCAATGACCTGATGTCAGAGTTCTTCGGTTCGGACATGGCGCCGGCCGATGCTCAGGCGCGCTTTGCCGAGATCCTGACCGGCGACAAGTAAGCGCCCCTCCCGCCCGTCTCCGGTGACCCTGACCGGAGACGGGTTCCCCTCTGACACGACAAAGTGGAGCGCCGACCATGTCCGGCCGAGACCGCCCCGCGCAACTGCTGCGCAACCTGCCCGCCAAACTGGCCGCCCTGCCCATGATCCTGACCGCGCTGGTCGTCTTCATTGGCTGTTCACTCTGGACGGTGGTGCATTCCTTCACCAAATCGCGGCTGCTGCCCAAGCTCGATTTCGTGGGTCTGGATCAGTATGATCGGCTCTGGTCCACGCCGCGCTGGCTGGTGTCGATCGAGAATCTGGCAATCTACGGCATTTGCGCGCTGATCCTGTCGCTGGTGCTGGGCTTTGTGTTGGCGGCGCTGCTGGATCAGAAGATCCGGTTCGAAGACGGGTTCCGCACCATCATCCTTTACCCCTATGCGCTTTCGTTCATCGTGACGGGGCTGGTGTGGCAATGGATCCTGAACCCCGATTTCGGCATCCAGAACATCGTGCGCGGGCTGGGCTTTGAAAGCTTCGTCTTTGATCCGCTGCACAACCCCGATCAGGTGCTGTTCGCGCTGCTGATCGCGGGGCTCTGGCAGGGGACCGGGCTGGTCACGGTCATCCTGCTCGCCGGGCTGCGCGGCATTGACGAGGATATCTGGAAGGCCGCCCGCGTGGACGGAATCCCCGCCTGGAAGACCTATCTGCGCGTGGTCATCCCGATGATGCGCCCGGTCTTTGCCACCTGCCTCGTCCTCGTCTCGGCCGGAATCGTCAAGCTCTATGACCTTGTCGTCGCGCTGACGAATGGCGGCCCCGGCATCGCGTCCGAAACGCCTGCGAAATACGTCTACGACTCGATGTTCAACAAACAGAACCTCGGTCAGGGATTTGCGGCCTCGACCATGATGCTGCTCACCGTTCTCATCATCATCGTGCCTTGGGCCATGTTCGAATTCAGAGGAAAGCGCCGTGATTGACGCCCCCTTCCCCCGCACCCTATCCGGCCCCGCCGGATCGCGGCCCCGCACCCGGATCGCGCCGAAACGGCTGATGATCTATGCCGCGCTGCTCATCGTGTCGGTCTATTACCTTCTGCCGCTCTGGGTCATGGTGATGACCTCGCTCAAGGGAATGCCGGAAATCCGCATGGGCAATATCTTTGCCCCGCCGGTCGAGATCACCTTCGAACCCTGGGTCAAGGCCTGGTCTTCAGCCTGCACGGGGCTGAACTGCGATGGCCTGTCGCGGGGCTTCTGGAATTCAGTGATGATCGTGGTGCCTTCGGTGGTGATCTCGATCGCCGTGGCCTCGGTCAATGGCTATGCGCTGGTGAACTGGAAATTCCGCGGGTCCGAGGTGTTCTTCACCATCCTGCTCTTTGGCGCCTTCATCCCCTATCAGGTGATGATCTATCCCTTGGTGATCATCCTGCGTGAACTGGGGCTGATGGGGTCGGTCTGGGGGCTGGTGCTGGTGCATACGATCTTCGGCATGCCGATCATCACCCTGCTTTTCCGCAACTACTTTGCAAGCCTGCCCGAAGAGCTGTTCAAGGCCGCGCGCGTCGATGGCGCGGGATTCTGGGGCATCTTCCTGCGGGTGCTGGTGCCGATGTCGCTGCCCATCTTCACCGTGGCCGTGATCCTGCAGATCACCGGCATCTGGAACGACTTCCTCTTTGGCGTGATCTATACCAAGCCCGACACCTACCCGATGACGGTGCAGCTCAACAACATCGTCAATTCGGTGCAGGGCGTGAAGGAATACAACGTCAACATGGCCGCGACCCTGCTGACCGGCCTTGTCCCCCTCTCCATCTACCTCATCTCCGGCAAGCTCTTTGTCCGCGGCATCGCCGCAGGCGCCGTGAAAGGCTGATCCCATGCTCGACCAAACGCACACCCCTGCCGCGGCCCTTGCGGGTCTTTCGGTCTCGATCCGCGATCTGACGCTGTCATTCGGGTCGGTCACGGTGCTGAAAGACCTGAACCTTGATATCGGCAACGGCGAATTCCTGGTGCTTCTGGGCGCCTCGGGCTGCGGCAAGTCCACGCTGCTGAACTGCATCGCCGGGCTGATCGAACCCACGGGCGGGCAGATCTTCATCTCGGGGCAGAATGTCACCTGGGCGGAACCCTCGGCCCGCGGCATCGGCATGGTGTTCCAGTCCTATGCGCTTTACCCGCAGATGACGGTCGAGGGGAATCTGTCCTTCGGCCTCCGCAATGCCGGGGTGGCCCGCGATGAAATCGCCCGCCGTGTGGCACGGGCGGCGGAAATCCTGCAACTGCAACCGCTGCTCAAACGCAAGCCTGCGGCCCTTTCGGGCGGGCAGCGCCAGCGCGTCGCCATTGGCCGGGCGCTGGTCAGGGATGTGGATGTCTTTCTGTTCGACGAACCGCTGTCGAACCTCGATGCCAAGCTGCGCGCGGAGCTTCGGGTGGAAATCAAGCGCCTGCACCAGAACCTCAAGAACACGATGATCTATGTCACCCATGACCAGATCGAGGCGATGACCCTGGCCGACCGCATCGCCATCATGAAGGGCGGCATCGTGCAGCAGCTGGCCGCACCACTCGAAATCTACAACCGCCCCGCCAATCTTTACGTCGCGGGCTTCATCGGATCACCCCCGATGAACTTCCTGAAGGGGCGCTTGGAAAACCGGCTCTTCAAGGGCGCGATCACGGTGCCGATGGCGGATTATGATTTCACAACCGCCCCCACCGATGGCGAGGTGGTCTTCGGCATCCGCCCCGAACATGTCGCCCTTGGCGCCGCCGCCGAAACCAGCCCCATCCGCACCGAGATCACCGTCGAGGTGATCGAACCCATGGGCGCCGATACCCTGATCTGGACGGCCATCGGCACCGATCCCTTCCGCATCCGCATCGACGGACAGACCCGCATCGCCCCGGGCGACCGGCTGACCATCGGCTTCGATCCGGCCTGCGCCTCGCTCTTTGACGCCAAAACCGAAAACCGTCTCTGAAAGACCCAGCCATGAAACTGTCGTTCCAACTCTATTCCGCCCGCAACTTCACCCCTTGGGCCGATATCATCGCCCGTCTCGGCGCGCTGGGGTATGAATCCGCCGAAGGCTTTGGCCCGCTTTATGAAGACCCCGCCGCCACCCGCGCCGCGCTGGATGCCGCGGGCCTGACCATGCCGACGCTGCATGTCTCGCTCGACATGGCCGAGGGCGATACCGACGCGCTGGTCGCGCTGGCCCGCACTCTGGGGGCCACCGCCGTCTATGTGCCCTGGATCGCACCCGAGGCCCGCCCGACCGATGCCGCAGGCTGGGCCGCGCTGGCCGACCGGCTGGCCGCCTGTCATGCCCGCATCACTGCCCATGGCCTGACCTTCGGCTGGCACAACCATGATTTCGAATTCTTCCCCCTGCCCGATGGCCAGATCCCGATGGAGATCCTGCTGACCCGCGCGCCCCAGATCGACTGGGAGGCAGATCTCGCCTGGATCGTCCGCGGCAAGGCAGATCCGCTGGACTGGATCACCCGCCACGGCGCCCGCATCACCGCCGCCCATTTCAAGGACATCGCCCCCGCGGGCGAAAAGACCGATGAGGACGGCTGGGCCGATCCCGGCACCGGCACCGTGGACTGGGCCGCCCTGCACCGCGCCCTGAAGACGCAAACCCGCTGTGCGGTTCTGGTGGCCGAACATGACAATCCGTCCAGCTTTGACCGCTTCGCCACCCAGGCCGTCGCCACCTACCGCAGCTTCTGAAAGACCTTACCCATGACCAAGACCCTCAATGTCGGCCTGATCGGCTGCGGCAATATCTCGACCTCCTACCTCGGCCGCGCGCCCAATTTCAAAGGCATCAAATTCACCGCAGTGGCGGATGTGAACCCCGCCGCTACCGAGGCCCGCGCCGCCGAATACGGCGTCACGGCCCTGTCGGTCGAGGCGCTGCTGGCCGATCCAGGCATCGACATGGTGGTGAACCTGACCATCCCCGCCGCGCATTACGCCGTCTCCAAGGCCGCGCTCGAGGCCGGAAAGCATGTCTATTCCGAAAAGCCCTATGTGCTGACGCTGGAGGAAGGCCGCAATCTGGCCGCCACCGCCGCCGCGCGCGGGCTGCGTGTGGGGTCGGCCCCCGATACGATCCTTGGCAGCTCGCATCAGCTGGCCCGCCACATCATCGACAGCGGCGCGGTGGGCAAGATCACCTCCGGCACCTGCTTTGTCATGAGCCACGGGATGGAGGACTGGCACCCCAACCCCGACTTCTTCTTCCTGCCGGGGGGTGGGCCGATCCTTGATCTGGGGCCCTATTACATTGCCAATCTGGTGCAGCTTCTGGGTCCGGTCGCCCGCGTCACCGCGCTGACCGCCACGCCACAATCCAGCCGCACCATCGGCAATGGCCCCCGTCTGGGCGAAGAGGTGCCGGTCCGCACCCCCACCACAATCCACGCACTGCTGCAATTCGCCTCGGGCGCGGTCATCACGCTGGTGGCAAGCTGGGATGTCTGGCAGCATGATCTGGCGAATATGGCGCTTTATGGCAGCGAAGGCACGCTGCATGTGCCTGATCCCAACTTCTTTGACGGCCCCGTCCGTATGACCCACCGGGGCGAGGCCGCCGATCTGCCCGCCTGGGACCACCCGCTTGGGCCCAAAAACCGGCACGAAGTCTGGGGCAGCGTCGCAGATTACCGCACCGCCGGGCTGGCCGACATGGCGTTGGCCATTTCCGAGGGCCGCCCCCACCGCTGCAACGATGCCTTCGCCCTGCATGTGGTCGAGGTGATGACCGGCATCCTGCGTGCGGGCGAAATCGGCGGCTTTGTCGCCATGACCACCACCTGCGACCGCCCCGAGCCGCTCGGCCCCGAGGCCGCCCGCGCCCTGATGGCCTGAAAGGACCGACCATGAGTGACCGAAAGACGGGCATCAAGGGCCCGGCGATCTTCCTCGCGCAATTCGCAGGCGATGCCGCCCCCTTTGACAGCCTGCCCAATATTGCCCGCTGGGCGGCGGACCTGGGCTACAAGGGCATCCAGCTGCCCGCCGATCCGCGCTTCATCGACCTCGACCGCGCGGCAAGTTCGAAAACCTATTGCGATGACCTGCGCGGCATCTGCGCCGAGGCGGGCGTCGAGATCACCGAGCTTTCGACCCATATTCAGGGCCAGCTGGTCGCCGTGCATCCGGCCTATGCGCCGCAGTTCGACAGTTTCGCCCCCCCTGCCCTGCGCGGCCAGCCCAAGGCGCAGGCAGAATGGGCGGCGGGCGAGGTGATCAAGGCGGCCCATGCCTCGCATAATCTGGGGCTGGGGGTGCAGGTGGGCTTTTCCGGGGCATTGGCCTGGCCCTACCTTTACCCTTGGCCGCAGCGCCCCGCCGGTCTGGTGGACGAGGCCTTCGGCGAACTTGCCCGCCGCTGGCGCCCCATTCTGGATGTGCATGAAGACCTTGGCGTCGATTATGCCTATGAACTCCACCCCGGCGAAGACCTGATGGATGGGGCGAGCTTTGAACGTTTCGTCGCGGCCACGGGCGATCACCCCCGCGCCTGCATCAACTATGACCCGTCGCATTTCCTGCTGCAGCAGCTGGATTATCTGGCTTTCATCGACCTTTACGCCGACCGCATCCGCGCCTTCCATGTGAAGGATGCCGAATTCCTGCCCACCGCGCGGCAGGGCGTCTATTCCGGTTTTGCCGGCTGGGCCGACCGCGCGGGGCGCTTCCGGTCGCTGGGGGACGGGCAGGTCGATTTCCGCGGGGTCTTTTCGCGGCTGACCAAGGCGGGCTATGCGGGCTGGGCGGTGCTGGAATGGGAATGTGCGCTCAAATCCCCCGCGCAGGGCGCGGCGGAAGGCGCCCCCTTCATCGCGGCGCATCTGATCGAACCTACCCCCCGCGCCTTTGACGATTTCGCAGGCGCCACCACCGACCGCACAGCCCTGCGCCAGATGCTGGGATTGGAGGAAACCCCATGACGAAAATCCGCCTTGGCATGGTGGGCGGCGGGCAAGGCGCCTTCATTGGCGCCGTGCATCGCATCGCGGCCCGGCTCGATGACCGCTTTGAACTGGTGGCCGGGGCACTGTCCTCCGATCCCGCCCGCGCGGCGACCTCGGCGGCAGAGCTTGGCCTTGCGCGCAGCTATGCCGACTTTGCCGAAATGGCCCGGGCCGAGGCCGCGCGCCCTGACGGCATTCAGGCCGTCTCGATCGTCACCCCAAACCATCTGCACCTGCCCGTCGCCCGCGCCTTCCTTGCGGCGGGTATCCATGTGATCTGCGACAAACCTCTGACCGCCACCCTGCCCCAGGCCGAAGAACTGGTCGAGGCCGCCGCCCGCTCCCGCGCGCTGTTCGTGCTGACCCATACCTATGCGGGCTACCCCATGCTGCGTGCGGCGCGGCGGTTGGTGGCCGAAGGTGCGCTGGGGAAAATCCGTCTTGTGCAGGTCGAATACGTGCAGGACTGGCTCGCCCGGCCGGTCAGCGGCAAACAGGCGGACTGGCGCGTCGATCCCGCGCAATCGGGCGAAGGCGGCGCCATTGGCGATATCGGCAGCCATGCCGCGCATCTGGCACGCTTTGTCTCGGGCCTGCCAATCGAACAGGTCTCGGCCGAGCTGCACAGCTTTGTCGAAGGGCGGCGGGTTGATGACAATGCGCATGTCCTGCTGCGGATGGGCGCGGCGCGCGGCATGCTTTGGGCCAGCCAGGTGGCCCCCGGCTTTGACAATGACATCCGCCTGCGGGTTTTCGGGGATGAAGCCGGGATCGACTGGTGCCAGTCCGATGCAAACCGCCTGCGCTTGACGCGGCTGGGGGAGCCGTCGCAGATCCTGACGCGCGGTGGCCCCGGATTTACCGGCGCGGCCCGTGTGCCCGCCGGTCATCCAGAGGGCTATCTTGAGGCTTTCGCGACCCTTTACGCCGATGCGGCCACGGCCATCCTGTCGGGGACCATGCCCCCGGATCTGCCCGGCCTGTCCGACGGGATGGAGGGGATGCGCTTCATCGCAGCCTGCCTGCGGTCTTCGCGGGCCGACGGGCTTTGGACCCGGCTCTGACACACCGGCACCTTGTGGGAAAAAGTGGGCGAACCGACGCGCAGCCTTTGGGCAGGCGCGTCGGAACCGCCAGCCGAAGACGCACCCAAAGCACTTTTGAAAATACATCCGGAACGTGTTCCGCCCCGGCCAATCGTCCCGGCACTTGTGGGATTGCCAGAGCGCCGGAATGAAGTCAACTGTCACGTTAACGTGAACGTCACTTTCATCATGGGGTAAAATCGTCGGAAATTAGATCTCAACCGGCATTTCGACGGGCCGCCTGCGCCCGGCAAGCCCAAGCCGGACACGGGCAACGCCCCCTTCGATCTGATAGTCCAGCGGCAGCGACAGCTGTTCGGACAGGCTGATGATGATGGCAAATCCAAGCCCCGTCCCGCGCGAGGCCGGGCCTTTTTCAAAACGGTTCGGGTAAAAGGCGGCATCGGCGGCGACCGGATTGCTCACCTCCAGAACGGCATCGGGGCGCAGCACCACCCGCACTGCCCCCGTGCCATGCTCCACCGCATTGCCGATGATATTGCGAAGCAGAATGGCCAGCGCGTCGGGATCGATGCGCAAGACGAAATCCTCATGGTTTCCGTCGTCGAACAGGATGCCGCCCGGTGCGGCCGGACGCAGATCGTCGATCACCAGCCAGAGAATGCGGATCAGATCCGCCTCACCCTCGCTGATCCCGATACCTGCCTCGGCGCGGGACAATTGCAGCAATCGCTCCACATGGCGGGCCATCGTCTCGACCGTGACCACAAGCCGACCGACACCTTCGGCCACGTCGGGCCGCCCCTCCATCAGGCGCAACTGCGCCCGCGCGGTCGCCAGCGGTGTGCGCAGTTCATGCGCGGCATTGGCAATGAAGCGTGCCTCGGCGTCGCGCAGCGCGGCGATGCGCCGGAGATAATCGTTCAGCGCCTGTGCCATGGGCCACAGCTCTTGCGGAAGATCGGCTTCGGGAAAGGCCGTCATATCCCCGGTTTCGCGCGCAGCCACCGCATGGGCAAAGGCATCGGCGGGGGCCATCGCCTGCCCTGTGGTGCGCAAGATAACCCAAAGCAAGCCCCCCAGAAGCGGCAAAAGCATGAACAGGAAGGCGCGCGCGCTTTCCAGCAGTTCCTCATGGCGAAAGGCGCGGCTCTGGCCGATTTCCACCGCAAACAGGGGCGAGCTGCGACGCAGCACCCGCCAATCCCCCGCGTCATGGAAACCCTCCTTGCTCAGGCTGGGCCAGGGCGCGGGCGGAACCGGCTTGCCCGGAACCAGCACGCGCAGCAGCTGCTCCTCGCCGCCGGGTGCAAGCTGCAACCATTGCGGGACAACGCCGACACCATTCTGCTGATCCAGCATCGCCAGCAGCAGCCGCGCATCGGTCTGCATTCCCTCGTCCAGCACCTCGGACATCTCATGGTCCAGCACGGCAAAACCCACCGCCATGGTCGCAAGCCAGCCCGCCGCAAGCGTCGCCAGCACATTGCGCGACAGCCGTCCGCGCAGCGTCCATCCAGGGCCGGGGCGGGAGGGGGCGGTCATGGCACCAGGTACCCTAGCCCGCGCCGCGTCTCGATCACCGGCGCCCCCAGCTTTTGCCGCAGGCGCGAGATATAGACTTCGACGGCATTCCCCTCGATTTCACTGTCAAAGGCATAAAGCGCCTCTTCCAGACCGGCCTTGGACACCACCCTGCCCCGCGCGCCCAACAGCGCATCCAGCACCGACCATTCCCGCGAGGTCAGCCGCACCTCATCCCCCCCGCGGAAGACGCGCGCCCGTGCCCGGTCCACCTGCACGTCGCCCAGATCGACCAGGGGCGAAGCCTCGCCCTGCCCCCGCCGCGCCCGGGCGCGAATGCGCGCGGCCAGCTCATCCAGATCAAAGGGCTTGACCACATAATCATCCGCCCCGGCATCCAGGCCCGCGATCCGGTCGGAAATCTGGTCGCGCGCGGTGGCGATGATCACGGGCGTCCGGTCGCCCGTGCCACGCCGGGCGCGCAACAGCGCCAACCCCGATCCGTCGGGCAGCCCCAGATCCAGCACCACGCAGGCATAATCCGCCACTGCCCAAGCGGCCTCGGCCGCATCCACCGTTGCGGCATGGTCCACGGCATGGCCCGCCCCGCGCAGATAGCGCAGCACGGCCTCGGCCAGATCAGGGGTATCTTCGATCAGCAAAAGTCGCATGACCATGGGATACGCCGCCCTTCGGGACGAGGCGAGCAAAAAAATTGCACCCTCCGCCCCGGCTGTAAGGTTGCAGCAAGCTGGACGGGCCAAAAGGAACCCATCGATACACCGGAGTATATCAGATGCGTTTCATCACCCTTTCCGCCACCGCCCTTGTCCTGCTGGCCGCCCCGGCGCTTGCCGAAGAGAAATGCAATGTCCCGCAGGCCGAATGGCGCAGCGAGGCGGAGCTGACCGCAGACCTGACCGCAAAAGGCTGGACCATCAGCAACATCAAGACCGAAGATGGCTGCTACGAAGTCTATGGCAAGGATGAAAAAGGCACCCGCGTCGAGGTGTTTCTGAACCCCAAGACCTTCGAAATCGTTGGTTCGGATGAGTGATCCACGCGCGCCTGAGGGTATGGTTCCGGTCTGGGACCGCTTCGTGCGCGTCTTTCACTGGGGCCTTGTCACGCTGATCGCGGTCTGCTGGCTGACGGCGGATGAGATCAAGTCCGTACACGAGGCCGCGGGCTATCTGGTCGCCGGGCTGATTGCGGCGCGGCTGGTCTGGGGGCTCATCGGCCCCCGCCACGCCCGCTTTGCCGATTTCGTGCGAAGCCCCCGGGCCGTGCTGGATTATCTGGCGCTGCTACGGGTGGGGCGCGAGCCGCGCTACCTGGGCCACAACCCAGCCGGGGGCGCCATGATCGTGGCGCTGATCGCCACGGTTGCGGGCACCGCGCTGACGGGCTGGTTGCAGACGACGGATATGTTCTGGGGCTCGGAAATGCTGGAAGAGGTCCACGAACTTCTTGCCACGCTGATCCTATGTCTGGCAGGGATTCACATTGCAGGCGTGGTGTTTGAAAGCCTCCGCCACCGTGAAAACCTGGTGACGGCGATGATCGACGGACGCAAACGGGCATCAGAGCGGCCCCACAACTGACCATTTGGTCCCCACCCGCCCCGGCACGATCCGGGACGGGTCAATACCCTTCTCACAATCCCTGGTGATCATGCCTCTTTCTGCCCAACCGTCGCGCAACAGCCTGTGGCGGCGCCCCGAAATCGGGCCCCTCGCCCTCAATGTCGCCGTGGCGACCTACCTGCTTGTCCTGTGCAACACGACATTCTGGCGCAAGCTGGGCAAGATCTTTGCGGGCGATCCCGGCCATGTGATGCTCTTCGGGGCGGCGGTGGCGATGCTCACGCTGTTCACGCTTATGGTCTTCACCGTACCGCGGCTCCACCGCCCGGTGCTGGCGCTGCTGATCCTGGTGTCTTCGGCCGCGGCCTATCACCAGGACCGGCTGGGCATCGTGATCGACCGTGAAATGGTGCAGAATATCATGCGCACCTCCGTGTCGGAATCCAAGCAGCTTCTCAGCCCCTCGCTCGTGATCCATGTGCTGCTGACCGGGGTGCTGCCCGCCCTGCTGATCTTCGTGCCGCGCCTGCGCTATCCGCGGCTACGCCATGTGCTCTGGCGCTGGCCCCTCTCGCTTGCGCTGACCTTCGCGCTGTTCGCCGGGTTCCTTTTCACCGATTTCAAGGCCTTTTCGGCCGCCATCCGCGAACACCGCGACCTGATGGCCGCCTATCAGCCCGGCGCAACCATTGCCGCCGTGACGCGCTATGCCAAGCAAGAGCTGCGCGCCCAGAACATCAAGGCCACCCCGCTGGGCACCGATGCGACCAAGGGGCCGCGCCTCACGCGGGCGGGCAAGCCCGTGCTGACCGTGGTCTTTGCCGGTGAAACCGCGCGCGCGCAGAACTTTGGCCTGAACGGCTATGCACGCGACACCACGCCGGGCCTGCGGACGCGGAATGTGGTGAATTTCCCGGACGCAAGCTCTTGCGGCACCTCGACCGCCGTTTCGCTGCCCTGCATGTTTTCAAACCTTACGATGGACGGCTACAGCCACACCAAATTCGTGGGCACGGAAAACCTGCTCGACGTGCTGACCCATGCCGGGATCAAGGTCGAATGGTGGGATAACAACACCGGCGACCAGACCATCGCCAAACGTCTGGGCTGGACCCGCATCGACAAGAATTTCGACCCCGCCGCCTGCGCCGAAGGCGAATGCACCGATCAGGCGCTGGTCACGCTGATCGATCAGAAGCTGAAAACCATCACCGAAGATACCGTGCTGGTGCTGCATATGATCGGCAGCCACGGGCCTTCCTATTATCAGCGCTACCCGCGCGCCTTCGCCCAGTTCAAGCCCGAATGCACCACCACCGAATTCACGCAATGCACGCCCGAACAGATCACCAATACCTATGACAACACGATCCTCTTCACCGATCATGTGCTGTCGCAGGCCATTGACCTGATGCAGGCGCAGGATCGCGTCGTTCCGGCCCTGCTCTTCATGTCCGACCATGGGGAATCGCTGGGCGAAAACGGGCTTTATCTGCATGCCGCGCCCCGCTTCATGGCGCCCGAAACGCAGACCAAGGTGCCTTTCGTGATGTGGCTGTCCCCCCTTTACCAGCGCAGCATGGGCATCACGGCGGACTGCCTGCAGGGCAAGACCTCACAGCCGGTCAGTCATGACAACCTCTTTCACACGGTGCTGGGGCTGATGGATGTGCAGACCACCGTCCGCAACCCCGACCTGGATCTGACAGCAGGCTGCACGGCCGCCGCTGGCTGATCCATTCCGCCTTGGCTGACCGACTCGCGTTCCCCGTGTCAGCCGGTGGAACCGCCGCCGCCCACCCCAGGGGTTGGCGGCGGTTTCCATTTCGACTGACCGCAACGCAATGATGCGATTTGACGAAGAATTAACATGCCGCAATTGAACGGCGTGGAACGGAAATTCTATTCTCCCCTCATGCCCCCAAGGTGCAAACGGGAGGAATGTGACAATGGGAAAACGCGATTACAGCATGCTGGGCCCCGATGGTGCCCGCGCGGTGGAAATCGGGCTGGCGGCTGCCGAATGGTATCATACCGAAGTGCCGCGCAAGCAGATGAAGGAACTCATGCAGCGCAGCGACAGCCCTGCGATTCGCGACAGCGTGATCCTGTTCGGCTGTATGATCCTCTTTGCGGGCCTCGGCATCTATCTCTGGCCCTCGTGGTGGTCGGCGCCCTTCTGGCTGGCCTATGGCGTCCTTTACGGCTCGGCCATGGATTCGCGCTGGCATGAATGCAGCCACGGCACCGCCTTCAAGACGCCGTGGATGAACAACCTCGTCTATGAAATCGCCTCGTTCTGCATGATGCGGAACTCGGCCACCTGGCGCTGGAGCCACGCCCGCCACCACACCGACACCTATATCGTCGGCCGTGACCCGGAAATCGCCGTGATGCGCCCGCCAGAATTCTTCCGCCTGATCGCGAATTTCTTCGGCGTGTTCGATTCCATCGCCGCGATGCAGCGCATGGTCTACAACACCTTCCTGGGCGTCCACCCCGAGGAAAAGACCTTCGTGCCGCAAAGCGAATGGCCCAAGGTGGTACGCGTGGCCCGCATCTCCTTTGTGATCTACGCCGCGACCATCGCCCTTGCCGTCTGGATGCAGTCGATCCTGCCGCTCATGGTCATCGGCCTGCCCCGCCTTTATGGCGCCTGGCACCACGTCATGACCGGCCTGCTGCAGCATGGCGGTCTGGCCGACAACGTGATCGACCACCGGCTGAATTCGCGCACCGTCTACATGAACCCGATCTCGCGCTTCATCTACTGGAACATGAACTACCACGTCGAACACCACATGTTCCCGATGGTGCCCTATCATGCCCTGCCGAAGCTGCATGAGGCGATCAAGCATGACCTGCCCGCGCCGAACCGTTCCATCGCCGAAGGATTTGCCGAAATGTGGCCCGCGCTGAAACGCCAGCTGAAGTATGAAGACTACTTCCTGAAGCGCGACCTGCCGACCACGGCCAAACCCTATCGTGAAGACTTCCACGCCGCCGCACTGGGTGCCGTAGCCACCCCCGCCGAATAAGCCAGAGGAGAGACGACATGCCCCAGTGGATTGACGCCTGCGCCACCGACGACATCGACGAAGAAGACCTGATCCGCTTCGACCATGCCGGCGCGACCTATGCCATCTACCATTCCCCCGAAGGTGATTTCTTCGCCACCTCCGGCATGTGCACCCATGAGGCGGTGCATCTCTGTGACGGGCTGGTGATGGGCCATCTGATCGAATGCCCCAAGCATAACGGCCAGTTCGACTACCGCACCGGCGAGGCCAAGCGCGCCCCCGTCTGCGTCAACCTGAAAACCTTCCCCGTCAAGGTCGAAGCCGGCCGCGTCCTGATCGAGGTGCCGTGACCATGGCGAAACGTCCCACCATCCACGACCTGCGCACGATGCGCGGCAAGCACCAATATGCCATGCTGCGCGTCGAGACGCTGGAAGAGGCCGAGGCCGCCGAGCGGGCCGGGGTCGAGATGCTCTCGGTCCCGCCCTCGATGATCCTCGATCCGAACTTCCGCGATGCCGCCCCCACGGCCTTCTGTTTCCCCGGCGATAACTTCTTCAATATCGGCGGCCCGGAAAAGATGCTGGAATGGGCGCTGAACATGTACAAGCATGGCGCCGATGCGGTCTATTGCTCGGGCAGCCTCGCGGCCGTGCGGCTTCTTTCGGAACATGCGATCCCGGTCTGCGGCCATGTCGGGCTGATCCCGTCCAAGGCCACCTGGACCGGCGGCTTCAAGGCCGTGGGCAAAACGCTGGAAAGCGCGCAGCTTGTCTGGAACCAGTGCAAGGCGCTGGAAGAGGCTGGCGCTTTCGCGGTCGAGATCGAGGTCGTTCCTGCCTCGGTCACCGATGCGATTGCCGAACACAGCGACCTCTTCCTCATCTCGATGGGGGCCGGGTCGGGGGGTCATGCCCAGTATCTGTTCACCGATGACATCCTGGGCCAGAACACCGGCCATGTGCCGCGCCATGCCAAGATCTATGCGAATTTCGCGGCCGAATATGCCCGCCTGCAAGAGCTGCGGATCAAGGCCATGCGCGATTACGTGACCGATGTGCACGAAGGGCTTTATCCCGCACCGCAGTATTGCGTGGGCAGCGACCCCGAGGTCGTCGCGGCCTTCCGCAGCTGGCTTGCCGATCAGGACGCCCCCGCGTCCTGATCCTCCTCCTCCAATGCCAGCGAAAAGGGGCCCCGCACTGCGGGGCCCCTTTGTTGTTTCATCAGGTCGTCAGGGGCAAAAGCCCCCTGCCCCATCAGCCCATCCGTTCAGATGCATAGGACCCCGGCGAGGCCGGGAAGACCACCGTCTTGTTCCCGTTCAGGAACACGCGGCGGTGGATATGGGCGTGGATTGCGCGGGCCAGAACCTGCGCCTCGACATCGCGACCAAGGCTCACGTAATCCTCGGCGCTTTGGGCATGGGTCACGCGGATGATATCCTGCTCGATGATCGGGCCTTCATCCAGATCCGCCGTCACGTAATGCGAGGTGGCGCCGATCAGCTTCACGCCCCGTTCAAAGGCCTGCTTGTAGGGGTTGGCGCCCTTGAAGCTGGGCAGGAAGGAATGGTGGATGTTGATGATCCGGCCCGACATCTTCTGGCACAGCTCATCCGACAGCACCTGCATATAGCGCGCCAGCACCACCAGATCGGCCCCGGTGTCGGTCACGACCTGCATGATCTGCGCCTCGGCCTGCGGCTTGTTTTCCTTGGTGACCTTGATGCAGTGGAAGGGGATGTCGTGGTTCACCACCACCTTCTGATAATCCATGTGGTTCGAGATCACTGCCACGATGTCGATCGGCAGCGCCCCGATCCGCCAGCGATAGAGCAGGTCGTTCAGGCAATGGCCAAAGCGGCTGACCATGATGATGACCTTCATCTTCTCGGCTTCATCGTGGAAATTGAACTCCATCCCGAATTTCCCGGCCGTCGCTGCAAAGCCTACGGCCAGATCGTCGAGGCTCTTTCCCTGCTGGGAAATGAAGCTCACGCGCATGAAGAAGCGACCGGTCTCCAGGTCGTCGAACTGGGCGCTGTCGCTGATGTAGCAACCATTGTCGGCCATGTAGTTGGCGATGGCGGCAATGATGCCGCGGGTGGTCGGGCAGGTCACGGTCAGGGCGAATTTGGACATGGCAGGCTCCGGTTGTCTCTGCCCCCATTTCTACACGGGCGCCCTGCCCTGCCCATGCGTCAGTTGCGGCGGTTTGCCCCTCATTTCAGCCTTTCATGCGGCGCCTTGTCGCGCATCGGAAACCTGCGTTCCAAAGCGGATAAACGAACATCCGTTCATAAATTTCCCTGCGGGGAAATGGGGCTTTCCCTGCGGGGAAAGATCGGCTTTGATGCCGCCACGACAGGGGCGTCCGACCGCGGGCTGAGAAGCACCCTTAGAACCTGACCCAGATCATGCTGGCGGAGGGAGTCGCTCGCCGCCACCCCGGCGTGCCCGCGTCCCGCGCCAAGAAAGGCCGAACCATGACGCCGCCGCGCGTACCCAATGTGCTGTCCATCGCCGGGTCCGACCCCTCGGGGGGTGCTGGTATCCAGGCAGATCTCAAGGCAATCAGCGCCAATGGTGGCTATGCCATGGCAGCGATCACGGCGCTGACGGCACAAAACACTCAAGGGGTGAACGGGGTGCAGCGCGTGCCAGCCGCCTTTGTCGCCGATCAAATCCGCGCGGTGCTAGCTGATGTGCAGACCCACGCCATCAAGATCGGCATGATGGGCAGCGCCGAAACGGTGCGCGCGGTTGCGACAGAGCTGGCGGACCATGCGGCCCCGGTCGTGCTGGACCCGGTGATGGTGGCCAAGGGCGGCAGCCCGCTCGCCGATGCCGAGACTGTCGCCGCGCTGCGCCACCTGCTGCCCCGCGTCACGGTGCTGACCCCCAACCTCCCCGAGGCCGCCGCCCTGCTGCACCTCCCCGAGGCGCAAAGCCGCGACGCCATGCTGGCCCAGGCGCAGGCGTTGCGCGGCCTGGGCTGTGCGGCGGTGCTGCTGAAAGGGGGGCACCTGCCCGGCGATCACTGCCCTGATCTGCTGCTGCAGGACAGCGGCGTCACATGGTTCGACGGCCCGCGCCATGCGACGCGAAACACCCACGGTACTGGCTGCACACTTTCCTCGGCGCTGGCCACGCAGATGGCGCGGGGGCTTGATCTGGCGGCGGCCTGTCGTGCGGCCAAGAACTATACCGCTGCCGCCATTGCGGCGGCGGACGGCTTGCAGGTGGGTCGCGGCCACGGCCCGACCGATCATTTCTTTGCGCTGCGGTGATCCGCGCATGAAAAAAGGCGCCGGACCGCCGGCGCCTTCTTCCGTTTCCCCGCGGGGAATTCAGCCCAGCGTCTGGAAGAACGCCTCCACCGCCGCCTCAAGCCGCGCCCGATCCACGGTCGAAAAGTCACGGTCGAACTGCAGCTCAACCCGGCCTTGGGCAGCCGTGCATTTCACATCGCCCATCGCCAACGGCAGGCGCAGCGTGGTCTTGCCGCGTTTCGCAGGCCGCCCGCGCGCGGGTTTTCCCTGCGGGGAAACCTCGGGGCGCGTGCCCGCGAAATCCCGCAGGATCGCCAGCTCTTCTTCCGTCGTGCGCCCCGGTGCCGCGCGCAGCGCCGCGGCCAGCCGCCCCGATGACCCCGGCTCGGCCTCAAGCCGATGCGCGACCTCAAGCCCCAGCGCACGCGGGATCGCTTCGGGATGTTCCAGCACCTTTTCCATCGCCCGCATCAGAAACGCAAAGCGGCGGATATAGCTGCGCTTCTGCGGCCCGGCCGAGGCAAAAAGGATATTCACCGCCTCATCCAGATCATCACAATCGACCGAGGGGTCTTCAGCATAGCCCTGCGCCAGGCGTGCCATCTCCGCCCAGGAGATGTCCTTGCGAACCATGTTCTCATCGACCATGCGGCGATAGAGATCCTGGATCGTCTCGCCCCGCGCCATCAGGCCCGCAGGAATGCGGGCGAAACGCTCATCCCCGGTTTCCGCAAAAAGCTCCCGATAGGCAGACAGACGCCGCCACCCCTGCACGAGCTCATAGCGGCCCTCGGCCACCTGCTCGACCCGGATGGGGTTGGACAGGCCCACCGCCAGGATCGAGGCCTTGAGGTCATCCAGCTCCGGGTCGACGCGGCGCGAGCGGTCGCGGATCAGCTTGGTCGCATCCACCGCCGCAATCGGGATCAGATCCGTCACCAGCCCGAGCTTTTTCAGCCGCACGAATTCATGCGCCAGCGCGTCATTCTCGGCGCGGATCAGTGCCTCTTGCTGCTGGCGTTCCCGCAGCGATTCTGCGTTCTCGCCAATGGCCGTCGCCATCGGCCCGCGCCGCAGACCCATCGCAGGGCGGGGGGCTTCTTCAACGACAGCCTCTTCCTCCGGGATGTCGATGTCGAACATGCGCCGTTTCTTGGTCATGCCTCAGTCTCCCCCAGTTTGGCCCAGGCGGCGCAGAGGTTGTTGCGGAATTCGCCATAGGCATTGTCAAAAGTCATGCGGGCCCGCCGCCAGGTTTCGCGCGTCATGTCACGATAGTCGATCTCATAGACCGAACTCAGGAAGCGGCCCGACTGTTCAACCGCGCGCGTATGTTCGATCGGGTTGTCGGTCACCCTATCGCCAAAGACCTTGCGGAAGGCTTCGTACATGGCGCGGTGCAGGTCGTTGCCCGGCTCATATCGCGTGAGCAGAAAGCGCACATCGAGGAAGGCCTTGGGCAACTGCATTTTCCCCGCGGGGAAATTCGTCTCGAACCCTGCGCTCAGATCCTCCAGCGCCTCGGACAGCTGACCGATGAAGGAGGTAGTCGAGTCATATTCCCAATAGCCCGGCCCGGAAGGCACATAAAGCACATCGGCGGCAAAGACCGCGTTCATCGACTGATAGCCGATGGCCGGCGGGCAATCGAAGATGATGATGTCATAGGCATCATCCGGCAGCTGATCGAGCCAGCGCGACACCGCCGCGAAGAAGGACCAGTCCGGGTTGATGTGCCGATACTGCGCGCTGGCAAATTCGACGAAGGCCGCGTTGGCGCAAGAGGGCACCAAGTCGATGGTCGGCCAAGAGGTCGGCTTGATAAAGTCGGTCGCCCGCAGATCACCGAGGCCCATATCGGTGATCTGGGCGGGCAGCTTGCGGCGGGGCAGGGCGGTGCCGCTTTCGGCGCCCTGAGCCGCGCGGTTCATCCGGTCCGTCTCACGCACGAGATCGCGCGCCATGATGCCCCAGACCGTGTGCTCCTCATTCACATCCGTCAGGCCCATGGAGTGTGACAGCGTCGCCTGCGGGTCAAAGTCCACGCAGAGCACGCGGTAACCATCCAAGGCCGCGGCATGGGCGAAGTGGAGCGCCACGGTCGATTTGCCCGCCCCGCCTTTGAAGTTCGCGATGGCGGCACGGATCGCGCGCTTGCCCGCGGGGCGTTCCGGCAGCAGGCTCTTGCGGTTGACCTTCATCTTGCGGCGCATCTCATTGATCTCTTCGAGCGAGAACCACCGCTGACGGCCATCCTCCTCAACCTCACCCGAGGGCAGAGCGGGGTCGAGCATCAACCGGCCACGGAACGTAGATTGGTTGACCTTGAAGATCAGCTCCGAGACTTCCCAGGAAGAGAAGCGCCGCAGGGTCTTTTCCATCTGCGGCGAGAAGGTCTGCTTGCGGATCCAGCCCTGCATCTTGAGCGAATTGTCACGTAGCTCTTGCAGGTCGCGGTGGGTGAACATGACTGCCTCGTCGTTTTTTCGTCGTCGAAGCGAAAATACGTGGAGTTTGCGTTTTCCGCAAACACTATTATCATAGCGTGCATATTCCCCGCGGGGAAAGGCCGTGGGCGAATCCTTCCACTCTGGGCGTCTGCGGCAAAAAGCCCAATGATTCGGGCCGGTTAGTAGGAAGATACTCCTCTGACCACTATATATAGAGAGGACGTCCCGATCGCACCGCCACAGGCAGAGGGGACATCTTGACGCAAATGGAGTGACATTCAGGTCGTCCCCTAATACCTATAAACCCAAACCAGAATCCGGTTTGTCGCGGATTTTGGCGCCCAGATCGGTCCGCTGATCCTTTCGCTTGACAGAATCGAACCTCTGGACGCAAATTGACCCCAGATCAGGAATAGCGTTGAAAACCCGCCGGGGATTTCCGGGAAGGGGCGACCTGATCGAGGCAGAAGAGCTGGCGATCAACGCCGGGACAGGAGCAGATCATGGCGCAGGCAAAGCTGATGGGGCGGAACGCCTCGGCACGCAAATATGATATCCTCACGGCGCTTGGCGTGCATGCCTGCCGGGGCGACAAGCATTTGCAGCGGCTGGTGCTGCGGCTGATCACGCTGATCGTGGCGCGCTACAACTGGCAATCGGATGAACTTTGCGTTGGGCAGCGCGAAATCGCCCAGCTGTGGTCCGTTGATGAACGGACCGTGAAGCGCGACATGGCCCGCCTGCGCGAAATCGGCTGGCTGACAGTCAAGGCAGCCGCAGCGCGGGGGCGCGTGACGGTGCATGGCCTGGATCTTGACGCGATTGCGCGCACCACCGAAGCCGACTGGGCCGCCGTTGGCCCCGATTACGCCGCCCGGATGCGTGGCACACCCGAAGAGACCCCCGCACCTACGGGCAATGTCGTGCCCTTTCCCCGCGCCGCACCGGGCGCTGAGGCGCCGATCTGGGACCGCGCGCGGCATCGTCTGGCAGGTGAGAATGCAGCGCTTTGTGCGGCCTGGTTTGACGGGTTGAAGATGGTTGAGGGCGACGGCGACCGGCTGCATCTGAAGGCGCCCACGCGTTTTCACGCCGATTACGTGATGACCCATCACATGACCCGGCTGATCCATGCCCTGCGAAGCGAAGGGGTGGAGAGCCCGAGCCTGACCATCACGGCATGATGATTCCCCGCGGGGAAATACGATTTCCCCGCGACAGATCTTTGACAATCTGGTTCAGACCTGCGCCCGCCAGGCTGCTGCATAGGCCGCAAGGGCAGGGTCTGCAGGCCCGGTGGCAACAGGCCGGGCAGGGGGGGCATCCGTCGCGAAAAGCAGCGCGGCGCCGATGGCAGTTCCGGTGCGCCCCTGCGCCGTCTCAACCGGCAGACCCGTTGCTGCGGCCAGCATGGCGCAGTAATCGCTGTTGCGGGCGAAGGGCCCTTCCACAATCAGTGGCCCTTGGGCGCCCGTCATCGCAAGGCATTCGGCGGTCATCAGTGCCAGATACCAGGACAGGGCGACCACCCGTTCCGCTGGGGTGCCATCCGCCGACCAGCGCGCCTGACGACCGGGGAAGGGGCCGCTGTCCCCGACCACCGCAGGCAGCAGCATAAAGCCGCGCGCCAGAACCGCCTGGCGGTCCGCCTCGGTAACGCTGGGCAGGGGGCTAGGGACCGTCAGCTCCCATTCTCGGCCGCCCATGAAGCGGGCGGAAGGCACAGGGGCCCCAAGCGCATTCACATTGACCAGCACGTCGCGGGCGGGGTCGAGCGTGACGGCGGCCCCGCCCATGGTCATCACCACGACCCAGGTTCCGGTGGAGACGACCGAAAACGCCCCGCTGCGCGCCCGCAGATGCGGCAGAAGCGAGGCATTGCTGTCATGGATACCGCAAATGACCGGCGTATCGGGGCGCAGGCCGGTGATGGCCGCAATCTCGGGCAGGATCGGCCCCAGAACATCCCCCGACGGCCGCGCGGGCGCAATGGGCAGGCCCAGACGCGCGGGCAAGGTGGAAAACTGCCCCGCCCAAGGGTTCCAGAGATCGGTATGACAGCCGAGCGAAGTGACGTCCGTGGCGGCCACGCCGCTCAGACGATGCGCCCAGAACTGCGGATAGGTCACGACCTGCGCCACGCGGTCCCGCAGATCCGGCATCTCTGTCAATTGCCAATGCAGCTGAGCGCCGAGGTTCAGGCCCATCGCCATCTGTGGCGCCCCGGTTTCGGCAAAGGGCGGGCGCAGCGCGGCATAGGCAGCGGACTGGCCGGGGCGCGGGTCTTCATAATCCATCACTGGGGCCGCCAGCGCGCCCGCGTGATCCAGCAGCGCCGCGCAGGCGCCATGCGTGGTGATGGAAATCGCATCCACCCCATGGGCCGCGTGAAACCGCGCAAGCGCGCCCAGCAGGAACTGCCAATGCCCCTCGACATCGAAATGCGGCCAGGGGGGGCCCGGAATCACGGTATTGGGCCGCGTTTCGACCGCGATTTCGGTCAGGCTCTCCAGATCGACCAGCGCGAGTTTCGCATTGGTCTTGCCGATGTCGATCACGGCGATATGGCGCGGGGTCATGGCAGGTGGAACACCGGGATCAGGGGCACGGCAACGGGTTCATTGTTCGGATGCGTGGCCATGAGATCGGCCATATAGGCCCACCATTTCTGCATGACCGGATGGTCGGGCAGGGCGTCCATGCCATGATCCGCCCGGCGCCACAGCACCCCGAAAAGCGCATGGGTTTCAGGATCGAGGTGGATCGAGTAATCCTCGACCCCGGCCTCTTTCAGAAGCGCCGCAAGCTCGGGCCAGAGCGCATCGTGGCGGCGGCGGTATTCCGCCTCGGCGCCGGGGTTGAGCATCATGCGGAAGGCATATTTTTCCTTCATTTGCGCAGCATCCTCCAAAGACGGGGCAGGGCGATGACGCCGATCAAGAGGGCGCCGATGATGATCGACATGACGATCCCCGGCACATTGAGCAGCCCAAGACCGAAGGTGACAAGCCCCATCACCAGGGCTGCGATCACCACGCCGGGAATGGAGCCCGATCCGCCAAGGATGCTGACGCCCCCCAGCACGACCATGGTCACGGCCTCCAACTCCCACCCCATGGCGATGGAGGGGCGGGTGGAGCCGAGACGCGAGGTCAGGCAGACAGCGGCGATCCCGCTCATCAAGCCGGTCAGGACAAAGAGCATGAAGCGGATACGATCCACCCGGATGCCCGAGAAGCGCGCGGCGGTGGCATTGTTGCCGATGACATAGACCGCGCGGCCAAAGTTCGTGCGGTGCAAAAGGACGTAGAAGACCACTGCGAAAAGAGCGAAAAGCACCAATTCAAAGCTGAAGACCCACCAGACATAGCCCTGCCCGAACCAGCCGAAACCGGCCGGATAGCCGGTATAGGCGCCGTCGCCGAGGGCGATATAGCTCAGCCCGCGAAAGAGGCTCATGGTGCCAATGGTGACCACGATCGAGGGCAGGCCGAACCGCGCGACCAGCAGCCCGTTGAACGCCCCGCAAAGCACCCCGGTGCCAAGCCCCACGGCCACCAGCACCGGAACGGGGGCGCCTGCGATCATCGCAGCCCCCATGGCGGTCGAGGCCAGGGCGATGATCGAGGCGACCGAAAGGTCGATCTCGCCCGCGATGATCAGCATGGCCATGGCAAAGGCGATCAGCGCCTTTTCGGTGAAGTTGAAGCTCGCGTCGCTCAGGTTCCAGGGATCAAGGAAATAGGGCGAAGCCAGCGAATTCGCGACGAAAATGCCGACGGCGACGACGAAAAGCAGCATCTCCCAGCTTTTCAGCGCGCGGCGGGTGGGGGACATCAGCCGGTCGGGGATCTGCCGGCCCGTGGCTTGGGGGGCGGTGGTCATGCGCGATGCTCTGCTTTTTTGAGAATGATGCGGCCCTTGGGCCCCTGATTGCGGGAATTGAACGCAATGGCGATCAGAATTGCGGCACCAGAGATTGCCATCTGCCAGAAGGGCGAAATTCCGACGACGGGCAGGGCGTTCTTGATGATGCCCAGAAACAGCGCCCCCATCACGCAGCCCGCGACCGTCCCGGCGCCCCCGGCGATGGCGATGCCGCCGATCACGCAGGCGGCCACGACATCCAGTTCAAACCCGCCCGCGATATCGACATAGGCCACCGCATAGCGCGCAACCCAAAGATAGCCGGTGAAGCCCGCCAGCGCCCCGGAAATCACGAAGGCTGCCATCTGCGTCCGCCCGACCGAGATGCCGGTATAGACCGCGGCATGGGCATTGCCGCCCACGGCAAAGAAGGCCCGCCCCAGCGCGGTGCGTCGCACCAGAACCACCGTCAGCACAATGACGGCCACCGCCATCCAGGCCATGATCGGCAGACCCAGAAAGATCAGGCGGGGCAGGGCCTTGAACCCCTCGGTCATTTCATGGGCATTGATCCATTTGCCGTCGGTCAGCAGAAAGATGATGCCGCGATAGATGGTCATGGTGCCCAGCGTCACCACGATGGAGGGAATGTCGAGCTTCCAGACCAGCAGCCCGTTCACCGCCCCAAGCGTCGCGCCAAGCGCAATCACCGTCAGCAGGATCAGCGGCAGCGGCACGCCCGCGCCATTCATCATCGCGGCAATCATCCCCGTCAGTGCAAGGTTCGCCGCGACCGACAGGTCAATGCATTTGGTGACGATGACGACCATCTGCCCCAGTGCCAGAATGATCAGCGGCGAGGTGTCGGTAAAGACATTTGCAAGGTTCAGGGGGCTGACGAAGCCCGGAAAACGGCTGGCAATCAGCGCCAGCAAGATCAGGATGGCAAGCGCCAGAATGGCCTCGCGCGATTTCAGAAGGCTGCTCATGCCGCCTCTCCTTCTTCGATGCCGACGGCGGCACGCACCAGATTTTCGGGGGTCATGGCATCGCCTGCGAATTCGGCGGCGATGCGGCCTTCGCGCATGACGATGACGCGGTCGGACATGCCCAGAACCTCGGGGATTTCCGAGCTGACCATGATCACCGCAAGGCCCTGCGCGGCAAGTTCGGACATGAAATCATGCACCGCGGCCTTGGACCCGATGTCGATGCCCTTGGTGGGTTCATCCAGGATGATGACGCGCGGCCGCGTCGCCAGCCATTTGGCGATGACGACCTTTTGCTGGTTCCCGCCCGACAGCAGCCCCACATCTTGATCAAGACTTGCCGCCCGGAGGTCGAGCCGCTGGGTATAGTCGCGCGCCAGCCGGAATTCCTCGGACAGACGCAGAAAACCGCCCTTCGACGTGCGGCTGAGCGAGGGAAGGGTCACGTTCTGAAAAATCGGCAAGCCCTTGACCGCTCCCTGCTTGCCACGATCTTCGGGGACATAGACGATCCCCGCCTCCACCGCCTGCGCGGTGCTGCGGATCACGCGGATGTCGTTCCCGATGCGGCAGGCGCCTTTGGAGGGTTTGGTGATGCCGAAGAGGGCCTGCATCACTTCGGACCGGCCCGCGCCGACAAGGCCGTAAAAGCCGAGGATTTCGCCCTCATGCAGGGTAAAGCCGATGTCCTCGAATTCGGTCGGGTGGCAATAGCCGCTGACCGTCAGCACCGGGTTACCGATGCGGGCGGGGCGCTTGGGGTAGATCTGATCGACCGACCGGCCCACCATCATCTGCACCAGCTGGCCTTCGGTCACATCGGTGATGTGGCCCTCGGCGATGAACTGGCCATCGCGGAACACGGTCCAGCGATCTGCGATGCGAAAAATCTCGTCGAATTTGTGCGAGATGAAGAGGATGGCCTTGCCCTGCGCCTTGAGGGTTTCGACCAGCTCGTACAGCTCGTGAATTTCCTTGTGCGACAGGGCGGCGGTGGGTTCGTCCATGATCACCACCCGCGCATCGATGGAAAGCGCGCGCGCAATCGCCACCAGATGTTTCGAGGCGATGCCCAGGTCGCGCAGCCGGACCTTCGGGTCCAGATTGGCGCCGATCGAGGTGAGCAGGCGCCGGGCCTCGGCCTCCATTGCCGCCCAGTCGATCAGGCCCAGACGGGTGCGGGGCGCATGGCCGATGAAGATGTTCTCCGCCACCGTCAGCTCATCAAACAGCACGGTTTCCTGATGGATCGCCGTCACGCCCGCATCGCCCGCGGCCTGGGCGGTCGGAAATTGCACCGGGCGGCCGTCGATGGCGATGCTGCCCTCATCGGGTTGGTAGATGCCGGTCAGGATCTTGACGATGGTCGATTTGCCCGCCCCGTTTTCACCGATCAGCGCCGTGACCTGGCCGGGGAAAAGGTCAAGCTGCACGCCGTTCAGCGCACGCACACCGGGAAAGGATTTGGAGATGCCGCGAAGGCTCAGCACCGGGGGGGTGGTGCCGGAAGCGGGTTGCGCCTGCATGAAAACGACCCTGCGAGAGAGAGGGAAGGAAAAGCGGCCCGGCCGGGAGCTGGCCGGGCCTGTGATCAGCCCGAGGGCCTGCGATCAGAAGATCGACGAGAAAGCGTCGATGTTCGAGGCATCATAGACGAAGGGGTCGGCCATGGCGCCTTCCAACTTGTCGTCCAGCTTGACGCTGCCCATGCGCCCCATCGGGATTTCGGCGCCCGCTTCGGCCTTGGCGGTGCCATTGGCGAGGTTGTAGGCGATCATCGTGGCCGAATAGCCCAGATCGATCGGGTTCCAGATCGCGAAGGATTTCGAGGCGCCCGATTTCACATGGCCGGCCATTTCCGACGGCAGGCCAAGGCCCGTCACATTGATCTGGCCGATCTTGCCTGCGTCCGTCACCGCCTGCGCCGCCGCCACGATCCCGACCGAGGTCGGCGCGATGATGGCCTTGAGGTTCGGGTAGGTCTGCATCAGGCCCTGGGCTTCGCGGTAGGATTTGTCGGCCAGGTCATCGCCATAGACGGTGCCCACGACGGTCACGCCCGGGTAGTTGCCCATGACCTTGTTCATCTCTTCGATCCAGGTGTTCTGGTTCGTCGAGGTGGTGGTCGCCGACAGGACCGCAACTTCACCGCCTTCGGGCAGGTTGTCGGCGGCAAGCTTGATGATCATGTTGCCGATCAGCGGGTTGGACGAGGGGTTGAGGTGCATCATCCGGCCCTCGGGCGCCACGCCCGAATCCCAGGAAATGACGGTGATGCCGCGGTCCATTGCCTTTTTCAGCGTCGGCACCAGCGCGTCGGTGTCATTGGCGGAAACGGCAATGGCATCGACCTTCTGGGCGATCAGGCTGTTGATGACCTCGATCTGGCCTTCGGCGGTGGTGTCGGTCGGGCCGGTGTAGATGATTTCCACGTCGCCCAGCTCTTTGGCAGCTTCTTCCGCGCCCTTGGCGGCCGCTTCGAAAAAGCCGATGCCAAGGGCCTTGACCACCAGCGCGATGCGCTTGGGTTCGGCATGGGCGCCGGTCGCGGCCAGCAGCGCCGTCGCCAGCGCAGCAGTGGTCAGTGCCTTCTTCAGAATGCTCATGTTGTCCTCCCTGAGCGTTGTTGTCCCTGGCGCTAGTCCTCCTGCGCGCGGGTCTTTCTGTCTGCCGCGGCCACTTCGGCCACGATCAACCGGATTTCCGCCGCCTCGAGCATCTGGGCAGCGCGGTCTTCGATGCGGTCATCGGTGACGACCGTATGGATGCGGGCAAGCGGGCAGAGCAGCAGGCTCGACCGTTTGCCGAATTTCGAACTGTCGGCCAGCACGACCAGCTCATCCGCCTGGTCGATCAGCTTCTGTTCCGCCTGGATCAGCAGGGGATCGCCCTCCATCAGACCCAGCGCCCCAAGCCCGCGACAGCCCATGAACATGCGCCGGGCGTAGAAATGGCGGCTGCCGTCATCATTGAAGGGGGAAAGAATGATATTCTGTTCACGATAGATTGCCCCTGCCGGAAGCAGGACAGTGTTCTTGGAATGCTTCAGAAGATGTTCGGCAATCGGGAAACTGTTGGTAAAGACCTGCAGGCGCTTGGCGGTCAGCGGATGCACCATCTGAAAGGTCGTGGTGCCGCCATTGATGATGATGGCATCGCCATCATCGCACAGCTCCACCGCCGCCTTGGCGATGGCGCGCTTTTCGGCGGCATGGATGGTTTCGTTCACCGCAAAGGGCCGGGCGTTGATGCCGACAAAGCTGGGCGGCGCAATCGCCTCGGCCCCGCCGCGCACACGGCGCAGCTTTTTCTGCACGTGAAGCTGGGCAATGTCGCGCCGGATCGTCGCCTCGGAGGCGCCGGTCAGCGCGCAAAGATCGGTGACCGTGACCACCGGCCGTTCCTGCACGGCGGACAGAATGATCCTGTGGCGTTCGGTCTCGTGCATGGTGTTCTCCCTTGTTGGCAGAGTTTTCATTGGATTCGCGCATTGTCAATCATTTTCAATCGCAGAATGTCATTCTGCACCTGCATAATGATTGGTTGTGATCGAAAATGATTGACATTCCGCCGTAGGCTGGCACATTTCGCCCCAAGGAGGCGCGGCACGTTGCCTGCGCGCAGGGAGGACAGGATGGCTATGACCCCCGCCGCCAATCGGCTTGAAAACCTGTGGGATGACGCGCTGGCCGCGTCGATGACGGAATCGGAAAAGCTGCTGTATCGGTCGAATCTGCTGGGTTCGGACAAGCGCGTCACCAATTACGGCGGCGGCAATACCAGCGCGAAAGTGATGGAAATGGACCCGCTGACCGGCGAAATGGCCGAAGTTCTGTGGGTGAAAGGGTCGGGCGGCGATATCGGCTCGATGAAGATGGACGGGTTTTCCACCCTCTACATGGACAAGCTGCGCGCCCTGAAGGGAAAATATCGCGGGCTTGCCCATGAGGATGAGATGGTGGGCTATCTGCCGCATTGCACCTTCAACCTCAATCCGCGCGCGGCCAGCATTGATACGCCGCTGCATGCCTATGTGCCACGCAAGCATGTCGATCATGTCCACTCAGATTCGATCATCGCGATTGCCGCTTCGGTCAATTCGCGCGAACTGACGGCGGAAATCTTTGGCGATGACATCGGCTGGCTGCCCTGGAAGAAACCGGGCTATGAACTGGGTTTGTGGCTGGAAAAATTCGCCACCGAAAATCCGCAGGCGCGCGGCTGTGTGCTGGAAAGCCATGGTCTGTTCACCTGGGCGGATGATGCCAAGGACTGTTACCTGACGACGCTGGAGATCATCAACAAGGCCGCCGCCTGGCTTGAGGCGAAAACTGCCGGTGTGGTGCCCTTCGGCGGGCCGAAGGTTCCGACGCTGCCCGAGGCGGAGCGCCGCGCCGTGGCGGCCCGGCTGATGCCGGTGATCCGCGGGCTGATTTCCAAAGAGCGCCATAAGGTTGGCCATTTCGACGATCAACCGGCGGTGCTGGATTTCGTCGGCTCGCAGGCCTTGGCGACGCTGGCGCCGCTTGGCACCTCGTGCCCCGACCACTTCCTGCGCACGAAGATCCGTCCGCTGGTGGTGGATTTTGACCCGGCAAACCCGGATCTTGCGGCCACCATCGCCGGGCTGGAAACCGCGATTGCCGACTATCGTGCCGATTATGCCGCCTATTACGACCGCTGCAAACACCCCGACAGCCCCGCGCTGCGCGATCCGAATGCGGTGGTCTATCTGGTGCCGGGGGTGGGCATGATCACCTTCGCGCTGGACAAGGCGACGGCGCGGATCTCGGGCGAGTTCTATGTCAATGCGATCAATGTGATGCGCGGCGCCTCCTCCGTTTCGACCTATCAGGGTCTGCCCGAGCAGGAGGCCTTCGATATCGAATACTGGCTTCTGGAAGAGGCCAAGCTGCAGCGGATGCCGAAACCCAAGGCCCTTGCCGGCCGTGTGGCGCTGGTCACCGGCGGGGCAGGGGGGATTGGTTCGGCCACGGCGGAACGCTTCCTGAAGGAAGGCGCCTGCGTGGTTCTGGCTGATATCGACGGCAAGGCGGCGGAAGATGTGGCCGCGGGCATGGCGCGCGTCTTTGGCAAGGATGTGGTCCGCGCGGTGCAGATGAATGTCACGGATGAGGCGCAGGTGATCGCGGCCTATGCCGAGACGGCGGTCGAATTCGGCGGCCTTGATATTCTGGTCTCGAACGCCGGGATCGCCTCTTCGGCGCCGATCGAGGAGACGACGCTCGCGCTGTGGAACAAGAACATGGACATCCTCTCGACCGGGTATTTCCTGGTCTCGCGCGAGGCGTTCAAGCTGTTCCGCACGCAGGATGTGGGCGGTTCGGTGATTTTTGTGGCCTCGAAGAACGGGCTTGCGGCCTCGCCCAATGCCAGCGCCTATTGCACGGCCAAGGCCGCCGAAATCCATCTGGCGCGCTGCCTTGCGCTGGAAGGGGCCGAGGCGGGCATCCGTGTGAACGTGGTGAACCCCGATGCCGTGCTGCGCGGGTCGAAGATCTGGTCGGGCGAATGGCTGGATCAACGCGCCTCGACCTACGGCAAGGACAAGGAGGGGCTGGAGGAGATGTATCGCCAGCGGTCGATGCTGAAACGCTCGGTCCTGCCCGAGGATATCGCCGAGGGCGCCTATTTCTTCGCCTCGGATCTGTCGGCAAAATCGACGGGGAATATCCTCAATGTCGATGCCGGCAATGTGCAAGCCTTCACGCGGTGAACCCATGATCGACCCGACCATCCTCGAGGCGGAAAACGCCAAACGCAGTGCCGCCCTGCAGGCGGATTACGAGGCCCTTGGCGCGCAGCTAGCGCGCCGGGGGATCGAGATCGAGGCGCTGACCACCCGCGCCATGGGCTTTGGTGTGGCGGTGCCAAGCTGGGGCACTGGCACCGGCGGCACCCGCTTTGCTCGGTTTCCGGGCTTGGGCGAGCCGCGCCATATCTTTGACAAGCTGGACGATTGCGGGGTGATCCACCGGCTGACCGCAGCGACGCCCAAGGTCAGCCTGCATATCCCCTGGGACAAGGCCGACCCCGCCGATCTGAAGGCCAAGGCCGCGGAATACGGGCTGGGGTTCGATGCGATGAATTCGAACACCTTCCAGGACCAGCCGGGGCAGGCGCAAAGCTACAAGTTCGGTTCGCTGTCCCATACCGATGCGGCGACGCGGGCGCAGGCGGTGGAACATAACCTCGAATGTATCGAGATCGGGCAGGCTCTGGGGTCAAAGGCGCTGACGGTCTGGATCGGGGACGGGTCGAATTTCCCCGGCCAGACCTCGCTGTCGCGGCAGTTTGACCGCTATTTGCAGTCGATGAAGGCGATCTACGCGGGGCTGCCCGACGACTGGCGGCTGTTCAGCGAACATAAGATGTATGAGCCCGCCTTCTACAGCACCGTCGTGCAGGATTGGGGCACGAGCCTTCTGACCGCGCAGGAGCTTGGCCCCAAGGCGCAATGTCTGGTCGATCTGGGCCATCATGCGCCCAATGTGAATATCGAAATGATCGTGGCGCGACTGGTCAGGGCGGGCAAGCTGGGCGGGTTCCATTTCAACGATTCCAAATATGGGGACGATGATCTGGATTCCGGCACGATCGAACCCTACCGGCTGTTCCTGGTCTTCAATGAACTGGTCGAGCTGGAGAACACGCCCGGCCTCGACCTTTCCCATATGATCGACCAGAGCCATAATGTGACCGATCCGATTGAAAGCCTGATCCTTTCGGCCGGGGAAATCCAGCGTGCCTTCGTGCAGGCGAGCCTTGTGGATCGCGCCGCGCTGGCCGGGTATCAAGATGCGAATGACGCGCTCATGGCCTCGGCCACCTTGCGCGCGGCCTTCCGCACGGATGTGGAGCCGATCCTCGCCATGGCGCGGCTGCGCAAAGGCGGCGCGATTGACCCGATCGCGACCTATCGCAGCAGCGGGTACCGGGCGCGTGTGTCAGAGATCCGGCCGCGTGTCTCGGGCGCGGGTGGCGGCATCGTCTGATTGCCTTTTGGGCCGCCCCCGATCGGGGGCGGCTCAGAGTTTCACGGCAGGTTCATCTCGTGCGAACGGTACCGGGCCGAGATCGAAGGTGAGGCCCGATTGCGGATGGGCGGCGAGCAGTTCATCCTCCATCCCGCCCTGCGCGGTGGTGGCAAGAAGGCGGCCTGCGGCAAAGACCGGGCAAGTGGTATTCGGCGCAGGCAGAGACAAGGCACGGTCAAATCGTCCGTCCGGCAGATAGCGGGCGACCCGACCGGCGCCCCATTGGGCGTTCCAGAGCGCGCCTTCGGCATCCGTCACCGCACCATCGGGCCAGAGCTCGTCCGGCCCGAGGTCAAGAAACACGTCCGGTTGACCTGCGGGCCAACCCTCTGGATCGAGTTTTACCCGCCAGATTTTCTGTTGGTCCGTATCCGCGAAATAGGCGCAACTGCGGTCCGGCGCGAAGCAGATGGCGTTCGAAATGGTGATACGGTCGAACAGCTGCCTCAGCTTCCCTTGATAATAGCGGTAGATTGCACCCAGCTCGGGCTCGGCATTCTTGCCCATCGTGCCAATCCAGAATCCGCCCCAAGGATCAGCCCGGCCGTCGTTGGACCGGGTTCCAGGCTGATCGGCCTCAAGATCGACAAGCTTGGTGCGGTTGCCCGTTTCAATGTCAAATCGCCAAAGACCCGTTTCCGAGGCGATGATCAGGGTGGATTGATCGACCCAGCCGGCAGCAGAATGGTGGGTGTCAAAGCTCCAGCTGCGGGTGTTTACCCCCGTGCTGGCATGCAGTTTCTTGCCGACGATGTCGAACCAGAAAAGTTCCTTCCGCAGTGGATGCCAGAGCGGCCCTTCCCCCAGCAGGCACACACGATCATCAAAGACATGGGCAGTCATCCGACTCTCCGGCGTTGGGATAGCGGGCGGCGGTCGACCGCCGCCCGGCTGAAGTTTTACTGCAGATCCTCGGGCAGCAATGCCGCGGGGATGTTTTGATAGCTCACCGGCCGCAGGAAACGGCGGATTGCCATTGTGCCGACCGAGGTTGCCCCGAAATTCGTCGAGGCCGGGTAGGGCCCGCCATGCACCATTGCATCGCAGACCTCGACCCCCGTCGGGAAGCCGTTGGCGAGGACGCGCCCTGCCTTGCGTTCCAGCACCGGCATGAGGCGCTGCCCAAGGGCGCTGTCCTCGGCATCAAGATGCAGCGTGGCGGTCAGCTGCCCGGCGAGGCTTTTGGCAATGGTCACCATCTCCTCTTCCGTTTCTGCCGTCACGATCAGACCCAGCGGGCCGAAGACTTCTTCCGACAGGTCGTGATTGGCCAGCCAATCCGAGCCCTTGACGATGAACAGCTGCGGGGTCGCCTGGCGGCGATCGCACATCTGCGTCAGCAGCGATTGCACCCCGGTTGTCTCGGCGATGCGATCGCGGCCTTTCACATAGGCCGCGGCGATCCCTTCGGTCAGCATCACTTGCGCGCCCACCGCCTGCAATGCCGACACGGTTGCGTCGGCCAGGGCTTGCGCCTGATCCGCCCTTACCACCGCAATCCCCGGATTGGTGCAGAACTGACCCGCCCCCATGGTCAGCGAGCCTGCCCAACCCTTGGCGATTCCCTCGCCACGGGCCGACATTGCGGCCGGAAGAATGAACATCGGGTTAACAGAGCCCAGCTCGCCGAAAAACGGGATCGGCTCGGGCCGGGCGGCGCAAAGATCAAAGAGGGCGCGTCCCCCGGCAAGCGATCCGGTGAAACCCACGGCCTTTATCAACGGATTCGTAACCAGTGCCGTGCCAACCTCACGTTTGCCGCCCTGAATCAGGCTGAACACACCGGGATGGAGGTTGCATGACCGAATCGCAGCAAGCACGGCCTCGGCCACGATCTCGCCCGTGCCGGGATGGGCCGAATGACCTTTGACCACCACAGGGCAACCTGCAGCCAGCGCGGAAGCGGTGTCACCACCCGCGGTCGAGAAGGCGAGCGGGAAGTTCGAGGCGCCAAAGACCGCGACCGGCCCGATGGGACGCTGGATCAGGCGGATTTCCGGCCGGGGCAGCGGCTGGCGGTCCGGCAGCGCTGCATCGACGCGGCGGTCCAGATAGTCGCCATTCCGGATGTGGTTTGCGAAAAGACGCAGCTGGCCCGTTGTGCGCCCGCGTTCGCCCTGCAGACGCGCCGCAGGCAGGCCAGTTTCCTGGCTGCCGATTTCGGTGATCGCCTCGGCGCGAGCCTCGATTTCATCGGCGATGGCATCAAGGAAGGCCGCGCGTTCGGCACGGGTCGTGGCGGAAAAGCTCCAGAACGCCTCCTCGGCTGCCGCGCAGGCGGCGTTCACCAGATCCACATTGCCTGCCGAAAACTGATGCGCCGGGCCCGAAGCGGGTTCGGAGGGGAAGGTTTCGGTCGTGGAAACCCATTCGCCCGCAACTAGGTGCCGGCCATGAGGAGTGAAATGCATTGCGAGGTCCTTTCAGAGGAGGAAGCCCTGATCCAGGATCAGAACTCGAACGGTGCCGCAGGGATGCGGCGGCCCAGCGTCAGCGCATCGGCGACATGGATCATCGGCGCAAGATCAACATCCGAGATCCGCTGCCGCACCAGCGTTGCCATATGGGCGTAGAGGGCGGGATACTCTCCCATGATCGTATGTTCACCCCCTGCGACATTGCCGTCGATCTCCAGCACGTTCCCGCCCATCCGCAAGGCAAGCGTTCCGGATGGGGTCTCGACCACGATATCCCAGGTTTGCGGACCCTCCTGTCGCCAATCGAAATCCGCGGCGACATTGTCGGTGAAGCGCAGCCGGGCTGCAATGGGGGTCTGGCGATTTGCCGGAAATTCCAGTTCCGCACCAAGCAGATGCACCGGCGCGGGCAGGATTTCCGTCAGGATCGACAGCGCGTTGATGCCGGGATCGAAGACGCCCATCCCGCCCGGCTCAAAGACCCAGTCCTGACCGGGGTGCCATTTGCGGACATCCTCGCGCCAGGTGATGGTCGCGCGGGTGATCGTCTTGTCAGCAAGCCAGGCTTTGGCCGGGGCGACGGCATGGGCCATGCGGCTGTGCCAGGTCGCAAAAAGCGTGAGGCCCTGACCGGCGGCGAGGGATTGGAGATGATGCACCTCGGCCAGGGTTGCGCCAGGGGGCTTTTCCAGCATGACATGGCGCCCCGCGCGCAGCGCCTCGGCCGCGTAATCGAAGCGCGGCACGGGGGGCAGGCAGAGCGAGACCATCCCGATTTCCGGGTGGGCGGCCAGCATCGCGCCCAGCGTTTCATAGGCGGGCACAGAGTCGACCCGGCCATGGCGCGAAACGGTCGCCGCCAGTTCCCAGTCGGGCGAGGCGGCGAGCGCGGGCACGTGCTGGTCAAGGGCGATCTTGCCGATGCCTACCAGCGCAACTTTTTGCCGGGCCATCAATGCGAATCCTTCCCGACCTCACGCCCGCGGCAGCCCTTGAGGAAGTCGAGATCCGCCCCCGTATCGGCGCCTTCGACATGCTGCTGATGAAGCCAGGCATAGCCCGAAGCGGGGCGTTCATGCTGCGGGGTCCAGGCGGCCAGCCGGGCGGCGAGCTCTTGGTCGGAAATCTCCAGCACGACCGATCGGTTGGGCACATCGAGCGAGATGAAATCGCCGTTCCGCACCACCGCCAGCGGCCCGCCCGCCGCCGCTTCGGGCGAGGTGTGCAGCACCACGGTGCCATAGGCCGTGCCCGACATGCGGGCGTCGGAAATGCGGACCATATCGGTGATCCCCTTCCGCAGCACCTTGGGTGGCAGGCCCATATTGCCGACCTCGGCCATGCCGGGATAGCCCTTGGGACCGCAGTTTTTCAGGACCATGACGCAGGTTTCGTCGATATCCAGCGCCTCGTCGTTGATCTTGGCCTTGTAGTCGTCGATGTCCTCAAACACCACGGCGCGGCCACGATGCACCATCAGATGCGGGCTGGCGGCCGAGGGTTTCAGCACCGCGCCCTTGGGCGCAAGATTGCCCTTCAGCACCACGATGCCGCCCGATTTGGTCAGCGCCTTGTCGGCGGGCAGGATCACGTCCTCATTGTCGTTGCGGACATCCTTGACCTCTTCCCAGATCGTGCTGCCGGAAACTGTAAGCGCGTCCTTGTGAAGAAGCCCCGCCTCGCCCAGACGTTTCAGCACGACTGGCAGGCCCCCCGCATAGAAGAACTCTTCCATCAGATACTTGCCCGAAGGCATGAGGTTCACGATGGTCGGCACCTCGCGGCCGCAGCGGTCCCAGTCATCCAGCGTGAGGTCCACACCCACGCGCCCCGCCATGGCGAGCATGTGGATCACGGCATTGGTCGACCCGCCGATGGCGGCATTGGTGCGAATCGCGTTCTCGAAGGCCTGTTTCGTCATCACATCCGACGGCTTCAGGTCATCCTTGACCATCTGCACGATGCGGCGGCCGGTCATTTGCGCCATGACGCGACGGCGCGAATCCACCGCCGGGATTGCGGCATTGCCCGACAATGCCATCCCCAGGGCCTCAGCCATGGAGGCCATGGTCGACGCCGTACCCATGGTGTTGCAGGTTCCGGTCGACCGGCTCATCGAAGCTTCGGCTTCGAGGAATTCCTCCTGCGTCATCTCGCCCGCCTTCACGGCTTCCGAGAATTTCCACAGATGGGTGCCCGAGCCCACGCGCTCGCCCCGGAAATAGCCGTTCAGCATCGGCCCACCGGTCACCACGATCGAAGGAATGTCGGTCGAAGCCGCCGCCATCAGAAGGGAAGGGGTGGTCTTGTCACAGCCAACCATCAGCACGGCGCCGTCAATCGGCTGGGCGCGCATCGCCTCTTCCACCGCAAGGGCAGCGAGGTTGCGATACATCATCGCGGTGGGGCGGAAGGTGTTTTCCGAGGCCGAGAAGACCGGAACTTCCACCGGAAAGCCGCCGGCCTCCCACACGCCCGCCTTCACCTTTTCGGCAAGCTCGCGAAGGTGCCCGTTGCAGGGTGTCAGATCCGACCAGGTGTTGAGGATGCCGATGACGGGACGCCCGTCAAAAAGATCATGCGGATGCCCCTGATTTTTCAGCCAGCCGCGGTGATAGATCGTGTCGCGCGACGTGCCGCCGAACCAGTGTTGCGAGCGGAGCTTGCGGGGCCAGGGGGCGGGTTTGAAGGTCATGTCTGCGGGCCTCAGAGGGGTTTGACCGCCAGCGCCCCGGCTTGTGCGGGCTGCTGGACGAGCGGGTTGCAGAGCGGCAGGCCGAAGGCCTCGACCGCGATTTCAAACACATCGCCGGGCTGGGGGGTGATGCCATCGGCGAAAGACAGCGTCGCCGTGCCAAAGAAATGCACATGCACATCCCCCGGCGCGCGGAAGAGGTCATATTTGAAATGGTGATGTTCCAGATTGCCGAGCGTATGGCTCATGTTCGCCTCGCCCGAGACGAAGGGTTTTTCCCAGATCACCGTGCCATCGCGGCGGATGCGGCTGGTGCCTTCGACGTGATCGGGCAGGGCACCGACCAGCAGCTCGGGGCCATAGGCGGCGGGGCGCAGTTTGGAATGGGCGAGCCAGAGGTAATTGCCGCGTTCTGTCACATGGTCGGAGAATTCATTGCCAAGCGCAAAGCCAAGGCGGAAGGGCGTGCCATCCTCGCCGATCAGGTAAATCCCTGCGATTTCAGGTTCTTCCCCGGCATCCAGCGCGAAGCCCGGCGAAAGCAGCGGCTGGCCCGGCGCCGTCGCCACATGACCGTTGCCCTTGTAGAACCATTCAGGCTGTGCCCCGATGCCACCGGGGGCGGGTTTTCCGCCCTCAAGCCCCATGCGGAACATCTTCATGCTGTCGGTCATCTGTTCGGGGTCGGCCTTGGCATGCATGGAATTGCGCGTCGCGGCCGAGCCGAGATGGGTCAGACCCGTGCCGGTCAGGTGCAGATGCGCCGGATCGGGATGGTCCACGGGCAGCAGCACGCGGCCTTCGGCCAAGGCTGCCGCCAGATCGACTGCCGGGCCGGTGCCACGAGCCGTGACCTCTTGGGCGAGGGTCCGGCCCGCGGCGATGGCGGCCTTGGCCAGGTCGATGACGCGGGTCACACCCGGGACGATATGGGCGGCCTGACCATCGCGGGCCACGACGGCGCGATCCCCGGTCTCGGTCTGGATTTGCGAAAGAAACATCGGATCAGCCTTGCTTGCGTTTGTTGTAGACATCGAAGAACACGGCAGCCAGAAGCACGAGGCCCTTGATGACCTGCTGATAGTCGATGCCGATGCCCAGGATCGACATGCCGTTGTTCATCACCCCCATGATGAAGGCGCCGACCACCGCGCCGATGACGCGCCCGGTTCCGCCCGAGGCCGAGGCCCCACCGATGAAGACGGCGGCGATCACGTCGAGTTCGACCGCAAAGCCGGCCTTGGGGGTGGCGGTGTTCAGACGGGCGGCGAAGATCAGCCCGGCCAGGGCTGCGAGGAAGCCCATGTTCACGAAGGTGAGGAAGGTCAGACGGTCGGTCTTGATGCCCGAGAGCTTGGCGGCCTTTTCATTGCCTCCCAGCGCATAGATGCGGCGGCCGAGCGTCGTGCTTTCGGTGATGAAGGCATAGATCACCGTCAGCACCACCATGGAAATCAGCACGTTCGGCAGGCCGCGAAAGCCAGAGAGCTTCCAGATTACGAACATCAGCGCGGCGGCGATGATGCCGTTGCGGATCACGAAGAAGGCGGTCGGTTCATCCTCGATCCCGTATTGGGCATTGCGGGCGCGGGTTTTCAGGCCCATCCAGATCAGCACGGCCACCGCGATGACGCCTGCCGCCAGCGCGGTGACATTGGGTTTGCCGACCCCGAAGAAATCCGGGATGAAACCGGTCGAAAGGGCCTGGAATTCCTTGGGGAAGGGCCCGATCGATTGGCCTGCCAGCAGCCAGAGCGAGAGGCCGCGGAACACGAGCATCCCGGCCAGCGTCACGATGAACGAAGGGATTTTCCAGAAAGCCACGAAATAGCCCTGCGCCGCCCCGATCGCCACACCCACCAGAATGCAGGCGGGCACCGTGATCCAGACTGACAGGCCCCAGCTGACCATCATCACCGCGGCCAGCGCCCCGACAAAACCCATGACCGATCCGACCGACAGGTCGATATGCCCCGCGACGATCACCATCAGCATGCCAAGGGCCATGATGATGATATAGCTGTTCTGCAGGAAGAGGTTGGTGATGTTCACCGGCTTCAGCAGCGTGCCCTCGGTCACGATCTGGAAGAAGACCATGATGGCGATCAGGGCAAAAAGCAGCCCGTATTCGCGCATGTGTTTGAGAAGATAAGCGCCGATCCCCTCGGCCTTGGCGGTGGACTGGTTCATCCGGCCTCTCCCTTATTCTGTGACGATGAGCGACATGATGCGCTCTTGCGTGGCTTCGGCGGCGGACAGTTCGCCCACGAAGGCCCCCTCGTTCATGACATAGATCCGGTCGCACATGCCCAGAAGCTCGGGCATTTCGGACGAGATCATCACCACCGCCTTGCCCTGTGCGCTCAGGTCGTTGATGATGCTGTAGATTTCGTACTTTGCGCCAACGTCGATGCCCCGCGTGGGTTCATCGAGGATCAGCACCTCGGGTTCGGTGAACAGCCATTTCGACAGCACCACCTTTTGCTGGTTGCCGCCCGACAGGTTCACAACCTTCTGGAAGACGCTGGGGGTGCGGATCCGCATGGCGGCGCGGTATTTCTCGGCCACTTCGGTTTCGCGCGCCTCGTTGATGACGCCCGAGGTTGCCACGGCGGGAAGGTTCGCCAGCGTGGTGTTGCGCTGGATCGTTTCCTCAAGGATCAGGCCCAGCGATTTGCGGTCTTCGGTCACATAGGCGATGCCTGCGGCAATCGCGCGGCTGACATCCGAGACATCGGCCCGCTTACCGTGGACCTTCACCTCGCCCGAGATATTGCGCCCGTAGCTGCGCCCGAAGATCGACATGGCAAGCTCGGTCCGGCCCGATCCCATCAGGCCCGCGATGCCCACCACCTCGCCCGCGCGGGCAGTCAGCCCGATGTCGCGGATGATCTGACGTTCGGCATGTTCGGGGTGCCAGACGTTCCAGCCTGATACTTCGAACACCACTTCGCCGGCGCGGCGCGCGCGTTCGGGGTAGCGGTGGGCCATGTCGCGGCCGACCATGTCACGCACGATACGGTCTTCGGTGATGGGTTCCGCATGGGCGTTCAGGGTGGATACGGTGGTGCCGTCGCGGATCACCGTCACGCTGTCGGCCACGCGGCGCACCTCGTTCAGCTTGTGGCTGATGATGATCGAGGTCACGCCCTGCGCCTTGAGTTCGAGCAGCAGGTCGAGCAGCGCCTGACTGTCGCTTTCCGACAGGGCGGCAGTGGGTTCATCGAGGATCAGCAGGCGCACGTCCTTGGACAGCGCCTTGGCGATTTCCACCAGTTGCTGCTTGCCCACGCCCAGCTTGCCGACCTGCGTGCCGGGGGCTTCGTTCAGGCCCACTTTCTTCAGCAGCGCCTCGGTCTGGCGGAAGGTTTCGGGCCAGTTGATGACGCCGCCTTGTGCGCGTTCATTGCCCAGAAACAGGTTTTCGGCGATCGACAGAAGCGGCACCAGCGCCAGCTCCTGATGGATGATGATGATGCCCTTGGCCTCGCTGTCGCGGATGCTGCGGAACTGCGCCACCGCACCGTCATACAGGATGTCGCCCTCATAGCTGCCAGCCGGATAGACGCCCGACAGCACCTTCATCAGCGTGGATTTCCCGGCGCCGTTTTCGCCGCAGATCGCGTGGATTTCGCCCTTGCGGACAAGAAGATTGACCTGGTCCAGGGCTTTGACGCCCGGGAAGGTCTTGGTGATGGAGCGCATCTCCAGAAGCGCGGTCATGCGGGGCTCCGTCGTGATGGGGAAAGGGTGGCCGCCCCCCTTGCGCAGGGGGCGGCCCATGAAAGATCCGGTCCGGATCGGATTACTGGATCTGGTCCTTGGTGTAGTAGCCCGAGCCGATCAGCACCGATTCCCAGTTCGACTTGTCGACCGAGACGGGTTCGAGCAGGTAGGACGGGATCACCTTGACGCCATTGTCATAGGTCTTGGTGTCGTTGATCTCCGGCTCGCCGCCTTTCAGCATGGCGTCCACCATGCCGACGGTCACTTTGGCCAGTTCGCGGGTGTCCTTGAAGACGGTCGAATACTGCTCATCTGCAAGGATCGACTTGACCGAAGGCACCTCGGCATCCTGCCCGGTGACGATCGGCATCTTCATGTCGCCCGAACCATAGCCCACGCCCTTGAGCGAGGAGAGGATCCCGATCGACAGCCCGTCATAGGGCGACAGCACGCCATGCACCTGCTTGTCGGTGTAGTTGGCCGACAGGAGGTTATCCATGCGCGACTGTGCGACTGCACCGTCCCAACGCAGGGTGCCGACCTTGTCCATGCCGGTCTGGCCCGACACGACCACAACGTCGCCCGCGTCGATCAGCGGTTGCAGCACCGACATGGCGCCATCATAGAAGAAATAGGCGTTGTTGTCGTCGGGCGAGCCGCCGAAGAGTTCGACGTTCCACGGCTTGGTGTCGCCAAAGCGTGCCTTCAGCCCGTCCACGAGGCTGCTGGCCTGCTGGACGCCAACCTTGAAGTTGTCGAAGGTCGCGTAATAGTCGACATTGCCGCTGTCACGGATGAGGCGGTCATAGGCGATGACCTTGATGTCGGCAGCGGCGGCATTTTCCAGCGCGTTCGACAGGGTGGTCCCGTCGATGGCGGCAATCACCAGAACGTCCACGCCCTTGGTGATCATGTTTTCGATCTGGGCGAGCTGGTTGGGGATATCATCCTCGGCATATTGCAGGTCGGTTTCATAGCCTGCGGCCTTGAACTGTTCGACCATCGAATTGCCGTCCGAGATCCAGCGCGCCGAAGATTTCGTCGGCATCGAGATGCCCACGGTTTCGGCCGCAGCACTGAACGCGATGAAGGACGCGCACATCGCCAGTGCGGTGGCGACGGATTTGAATTTCATGGGTGTCTCCCTGACATTGGGGGCGCTGTCACAGCGACCCATCTCCTCCTCCGGTCTCTCGCCTCTTTCGATTCGAAAGGCCTGGCGATGGTTCTATTCCTGCATGACATATCGGTAAAATTACATTATCTGCGTCAGGCATAGCAAAACTGGTATCCAGATGACGCTCAACCTTCTGTCCCTCAAGCCCGCGCAGCTGCGGCTGATCCAGGCCATTGCCGATCACGGGCAGTTGCAGCTTGCTGCGGCAGCCGTCTCGATGACGCAGCCCGCCGCCTCGCGCATGCTGGCCGAAATCGAGCGCGCGGTTGGGGCGGCGCTGTTCCTGCGTCAGCCGAAGGGGATGGAGCCGACGGACATCGGCGCGGTGGTGGTGCGGCGCGCGCAGGCGATGCTGCGGGAATTGCGGAGCATGTCGGCCGAAGTGCGTGCCCTGCGCGAAGGCTATGGCGGAGCGGTGCGGGTGGGGGCGGTGACCGGCCCGGCGGTGGGCTATCTGGTGCCCGCAATCCGCGAGATCAAGCGCCAGTCCCCCGCCGCCGAAATCACGGTGGATGTCCTCCCCTCGCGCGATCTGCTGCGCCAACTCGCAGCGGGGGATCTCGATTTCGCGCTCGCGCGGGTGTTGCCCGATTTTGACAGCCGCGAATTCGACATCCACCCCATGCGGGATGAAAAGGTGACGCTTTTGGTGCGGGCCGGGCATCCGCTGGTGCGCGCGCCCACCGTGACCTTCACCGAGCTGGTCGATTACGAATGGATCATGCAGGAACGGGGCGCCCCGATCCGCGAAGCCACGCTTGAGGCCTTTGGTGCCGTGGGCCTGGCCGAGCCGAAGAATATCGTCAACAGCCCGTCGCTTTTGCTGATGATCGCCTATCTGTCGCGCAGCGATGCGATTGCCGCCATGTCGGAAGAGGTCACGCAGCTTTTGACGCAACCGCCCGTCAGCGGCGGTTTCGCCGTGTTGAACCTGCCGCGCGAGGTGCGCGTTTCGCCCTATTACATGCTCTCGCTCAAACGGCGGCCGATGCTGCCGCTGGCCGCGCGGCTGCGGGAACTGGTGATCGCGAATTCCGAAAGGGGCGGCGCGGTCTTTGGCTAACGTGCCAGCGAGAACATTCCCGCCACATCCAGATGCGCCTCCATATGGTCGGCCAGCTGGTCGAGCGTTGCCTCCACACTGGCGTCATAGCGCAGGGTCGAGGCCGCCACCCCAAGCCCTTGCAGAAAGGCCGCGCGAAAGGCATCGGCACGAAAGAGGCCGTGCAGATAGCTGCCCATGATCCGCCCATCGGCTGAAACCGCGCCTTCGGGCTGGCCTTCGACCAGCGCAAAAGGCCGCGCGCGGGCGGGGCCATCCGTGCGGCCAATGTGAATCTCATAGCCTTCGACCGTCAGGCCGCTGGCCGGATGCACGGCCTGCGTCCGTGTCAGCCGCTTGTCGGGCGTCATCACGGTCTCCAGATCCAGCAGACCAAGCCCGGGCGTTTCCCCCGCGGGGCCCTCGATCCCCTCGGGGTCGCGCACGACGCGGCCCAGCATCTGATAGCCGCCGCAAATACCCAGCACATGACCCCCGCGCCGCACATGCGCCTGCAGGTCGATGTCCCAGCCCTGCGCCCGCAGCCAAGCCAGATCGCCGCGCGTCGATTTGCTGCCGGGGATGATGACCAGATCGGTATCGCCGGGAATGGGCTGCCCCGCGCCCAGCATGGTCAGCTGCACGCCCGGTTCCTGTGCCAGTGGGTCGAGATCGTCGAAATTCGCGATGCGCGACAGCTGCAGACAGACCACCTTGAACCCGCCGGTCCCACTGCTGCGCCGCAGGTCCAGCGCGTCTTCCGCAGGCAGCCGCCCAGCGTCGGCAAAGAAGGGCAGAACCCCGAACCCGGCCCAGCCCGTCCGCTCGGCAATCAGGCGATAGCCATCGTCGAAAAGCCGCACATCGCCGCGGAACTTGTTGATCAGAAAGCCCTTGATCATCGCGGCATCGGCCGGGTCCAGCACGGCCTGCGTGCCGATCATCTGGGCGATCACCCCCCCGCGGTCGATGTCACCCGCAAGGATCACCGGCACATCCGCGGCCCGCGCAAAGCCCATATTGGCAATGTCGCCCTGCCGCAGGTTCACCTCGGCCGGACTGCCCGCCCCCTCGACGATCACCAGATCATGCGCCGCATGCAGCCGGGCAAAGCTTTCCAGCACCGCCCCCATCAGCTGCGGTTTCAGCGCCGCATAGTCGCGCGCCTTCACCGTGGCAATGCGCCTTCCCTGCACCACGACCTGCGCGCCCACTTCGGATTCCGGCTTCAGCAGCACCGGGTTCATGTCGACCACCGGCTCCAGCCCGCAGGCCAGCGCCTGCAGCGCCTGCGCCCGTCCGATCTCGCCCCCGTCCACCGTGACGGCGGCATTGTTCGACATGTTCTGCGGCTTGAAGGGCGCCACCGACAGCCCGCGCCGCCGCGCCGCCCGGCACAGCCCCGCCACCAGCAGCGACTTGCCGACATTCGAACCCGCGCCCTGGATCATCAATGCCGTCATGCCGCCCTCTGTTTCATCTTGGTAAAAATATCCCGGGGGTGAGGCCCGCAGGGCCGAGGGGGCAGCGCCCCCTCTCTTCCCCTCAGAACTCGACGCCCTTCTGGCCCTTGATCCCCGACCGGAACGGATGCTTGACCAGTGTCATCTCGGTGACCAGATCCGCGATCTCGATCAACTCGTCCTTGGCATTGCGGCCGGTCAGGCAGACATGGGTCATCGCGGGCTTTTCATCGCGCAGGAAGGCCACGACCTCCTCGATCGGCAGATAGTCATAGCGCAGCGCGATATTGATCTCATCCAGCAGGACAAAGCGGATTTCCGGGTCGCGGATCAGCTCTTTCGCCTTTTCCCAACCCTTGCGGGCCATGGCGATATCACGCGCGCGGTCCTGCGTTTCCCAGGTAAAGCCTTCGCCCATGGCGTGGAACTGGCATAGGCCGCTGAAATGGCCCTCGATCAGTCGCCGTTCGCCGGTATCCCAGGCGCCCTTGATGAACTGCACCACCGCGCAGGGCATCTCATGCGCGATGCAGCGCAGGATCATCCCGAACCCGGACGAGGATTTGCCTTTGCCCGCGCCGGTATGCACGATGATCAGGCCCTTCTCGCCCTCTTTCTTGGCCATGATCTTGTCGCGGGCGGCCTTCTTCTTGGCCATTTTCGCGGCATGACGGGCGAGGTCTTCGGCGCTTGCGCCGTCGGGCAGGGTGTCTTCGGTCATCGCAGTCTCCTCTGGCCTTCGGGTGTAGCCAATTCACCGCCCCTCGGAAAGACCGGGCGCGACATCCTAGGGCGCAAGTCCGCCCACCCGGATCGAGGCCCCGGCAATGACAAAGATCACCGCGACCAGCGTGATCGCCCGGATGTGCCAGCCAAGGGCGGGCAGGCTGCGGGCATCCAGCTGCGGGATCAGCACCAGCCGCGCATGCACCGCCAGCATCAGGGACGCCCCAAGGCAGCCGAGCTTCAGCGCAATCGCCCGCGACAGCGGGTCCGACAGATCGGCCCATTGCATCCAGTCGGGTTGCAGCCGCAGCGCAAGCCAAAGTCCCGTGACCACCTGGGCGCCAAAGGCGGGCAGGCCGATGGTCTCGAACGCGCCTTCAAAGGCCCGGATCGCCGCCACATCGCGGGCGCGCAGCGCCGCGGGCAGGATTCGCAGCGCCAGCACCAGATGGCCCCCCACCCAGATGCAGGCCCCGATGAGATGGATCAGGATCAGCAGATAGCCCGGATCGGTCATGTCACACTCCTTTGCGCCGCATCGGGCGCTGCTTGCGACCCCTGCCGGGGGCGATGTCGCATCCCGGGCCTTCCATGCCGCGCGGCGTCCTTGACTCGGGGGGACAATCTGGCACAAGGCAGTCATGTTGGTTCCTGCCATGATGGCAGGCGAAGAGGGAATGCGACAGCCCGTCACCGGGTCAAGCGCAGCCGCCCCCGCGACCGTGACCGGAGAGGCCGCATCGCCACTGGGTTCATCCCCGGGAAGGCGCGGCCGGGGGGAAACCCGCTCCGCAAGCCGGGAGACCTGCCAGCATGAGAACGACCAAGGGGCGGACGGGGTGTTCCGCGACCGGCAGAGATGGCTCCGCGCCATCCCTTCCGCGCATCATCCCGGCGCCCCGGCACCAAGGAACGATGCATGGCCCGCGCCATTCTGCATGTCTGCACCACCTGCCGCCGTGAAGGCGCAGACCCCGAGGGCCCGCGCCCCGGCCATGTCCTGCATGCCGCGCTGGCGGCGGCAGGCGCGCCCGAAGGCGTGGAAATCCGCGCCGTCGAATGCCTTTCGGCCTGCAGCAACGGCTGTTCCGTCGCATTGTCGGCGCCCGGCAAATGGACCTATGTTTACGGGCGGCTCGATCCGGCGGATCACACCCCGGCGGTGCTGGAGGGCGCGGCGCGCTATGCCGCCTCGGCCGATGGTCTGGTGCCCTGGCGCGAAAGACCCGAGATTTTCCGCAAGCAATGTCTTGCGCGCATTCCCCCGCTTGATCTGACCCCTTCCCTGAACCCCGTGGAGCCTGCCGATGTCTGACCTGTCCAAGATCCCCGTCACCGTCATCACGGGCTTCCTCGGCTCGGGCAAGACCACGCTCATCCGGCACCTCATGGCCAATCCGCAGGGCAAGCGCCTGGCGGTTCTGGTCAATGAATTTGGCACCGTGGGCGTGGATGGCGATATCCTGAAATCCTGCGCCGATGAAAACTGCCCGGTGGAAAACATCGTGGAACTGGCCAATGGCTGCATCTGCTGCACCGTGGCCGATGATTTCATCCCTACGATCGAGGCGCTGATGGCCCTGCCGCAGAAGCCCGACCATATCCTGATCGAAACCTCGGGGTTGGCGCTGCCCAAGCCCTTGCTCAAGGCCTTTGACTGGCCGGCGATCCGGTCGAAGATCACCGTCGATGGCGTGGTCGCGCTGGCCGATGCCGAGGCCGTGGCGGCCGGCCGCTTTGCCCCCGATGTAGACGCGGTGCAGGCCCAGCGTGAGGCCGATGACAGCATCGACCACGAAACCCCCCTGTCCGAGGTGTTCGAGGATCAGATCGCCTGCGCCGATATCGTGCTGCTGACGAAATCCGATCTGGCCGGTGAGGCGGGTCTGGCTGCTGCCAAGGCGGTGATCGAGGCCGAAGCCCCGCGTAAGCTGCCGATCCTGTCGATTGCCGAAGGCGTCGTTGACCCGCGCGTCGTGCTGGGCCTGAATGCCGCCGCCGAAGATGATCTGGCCGCCCGTCCCAGCCATCACGATGGCCATGACGACCACGAACATGATGACTTCGACACCATCGTCGTTGAAATGGGCGAAGTGGCTGACCCCGAGGCCCTGCAAGAGGCGATCAAGCGCTTGGCCCGCGAACAGGATATCCTGCGCGTGAAAGGCTATGTCGCCGTTGCAGGCAAGCCGATGCGGATGCTGGTGCAGGCCGTGGGCGAACGTGTCCGCGCGCAATATGACCGCCCTTGGGGCGATGCGCCGCGGGCGACCAAGCTCGTCGTGATCGCCGAACATGACAACGTCGACGAAGCGGCCATCCGCGCGGTGCTGGGGGCCTGATCCGGTGCATGTCGTCTTCCGCGAAAGCCACGGGCTCGAGGAAACGGATACCCCGTTCGACCTGGGGCAAACCCCGGCCGATCTGGTGGTTCTGTCCTTCTCGGACAGTGATCTGGGGGCTTTCGCGGCGGGATGGCATCGGGGGCAAGGCAAGCTGCCGGGGCTGAGGCTCGCCAATCTGGTGGCGCTGCGGCATCCGCTGTCGGTCGATACCTATGTCGAACAGACGCTGTCCGGCGCCAAGGGCATCCTGATCCGGCTGATCGGGGGGGAAAGCTATTGGGCCTATGGTCTGGCTTCGGTGCAGGATCTCTGTCGGCGGCAGGGCATCGCGCTGGCGGTGCTGCCCGCCGACGGGCGGCCGGATACGCGGTTGGACGAGCTTTCCACGCTGCCGGTCGGTACGCTGCGGCGGTTGGCCACGCTGTGTGATGCGGGTGGGGCGGTGGCGGCGCAGGCCGCGCTCGCACAGTTGGCACTGGCGGCGGGCCTTTATGCTGGGCCGGTTCCGGGCGACAAGACTGTCCCAGATTGTGGCTGGTATGATCCCGCGCGGGGCGTGGTGCCCGCGCCGGAGGGCGACGGGCCGCTGATCGCGGTGACCTTCTACCGCAGCTATCTGACCTCGGCCGACACCGATGCAATTGATGCGCTGATCCTTGCCGCGCGGGAACGCGGCTTCCGTGCCTATGGCCTTTTTGCGCCGTCGCTGAAAGGCCCGGCCGCCCTTGCCGTGGCCGAGGCGCTGCGCGCGGCGGACCCCGTCGCCATCGTCAATGCCACCGCCTTTTCCGCCAAGGGCGAGGCGGGGGTTTCTCCCCTGGATGCCACGGGTTGTCCCGTCTGGCAGGTCGCGCTGTCGACCGCGCGGCGCAAGGAATGGGCAGTGGCCGAGCGTGGCCTGTCGCCCGCAGATCTTGCCATGCATGTCGTGCTGCCCGAGGTGGACGGGCGTCTTTTCGCAGGCGTCGTCAGCTTCAAACAGCCGTTGCCGCGCGACCCTGATCTGCAGTTTTCGCGCTTTGCCCATCGGGCCGATGCCGACCGGATCGCGGCAGTGATGGACCGGGTCGCCGCACGCCATGCGCTGGGTCAGACACCGGCGCCTGCGCGCAAACTTGCGCTGATCCTTTCGACCTATCCGGGCAAGGACTACAACCTTGCCCATGCAGTGGGTCTGGATGCGCTGGCCTCGACCGAGGCGATCCTGGCGCGTCTGGCGCAGGCAGGCTATGCGGTGACGGCGGGCGAGGGGCTGGGCCGGGCGCTGGAAACTGAAACGATCCGCTGGCCGCTGGCCGCCTATCATGCCGCGCTGGAGGCCCTGCCGCAGGATCTGCGCGATCGTCTGCACGCCGCATGGGGCGCTGCCGAGACAGACCCCGATTGCCGCGAGGGCGCCTTCCACTTCCGCGCGCTGCGGCGCGGGGCGGCGATTGTGGCGCTGCAACCCGAACGGGGCGAGGCGCAGACGCGCGATGACGACTACCACGATCTGACCCGCACACCCCGCCATGCCTATGTGGCCTTCTACCTCTGGCTGCGGGCCGAGGGGCTGTCGGCGCTGATCCATATTGGCGCGCATGGCACGCTGGAATGGCTGCCGGGCAAGGCCGTGGCCCTCTCTGCTGTCTGCTGGCCCGAGGCGCTGATCGGCGCGACGCCGGTGCTTTACCCCTTCATCGTCAACGACCCCGGCGAGGCCGCGCAGGCCAAGCGCCGGATTGGCGCGCTGACCATCGGGCATATGCCGCCGCCGCTTGTGGCCTCGGCCACGCCCGCGAACATGACGCGGCTTGAGCGGCTGCTGGACGAATATTCCACCGCCGACGGGCTGGACCCGGCACGGCGCGACCGCCTGATCGCGCAGGTGCGGGAAGAGGCGCAGGCCGTGGGCGTCGAGGCCGATCTGGGCATTCCGTCCGACGCCTCGGCCGCCGAGGCGATCACCCGGATTGACCGTTTCGTCTGCGACATCAAGGAAAGCCAATATGGCGCGGGCCTGCATGTCTTCGGCGCGGCAAGCGGCGAGATGGAGGGGCTGCTGGATGCGCTTGAGGCGCGCCATGTCGCGCCCGGGCCTTCGGGGTCGCCCTATCGCGGGCGGACGGATGTGTTGCCGACGGGGCGGAACCTCTTTGCCGTCGATCCCCGCGCTGTGCCGACGCGCTCGGCCTTTGCCCAAGGTGTGAAACTGGCGGAAGAGCTGGTCCGGCGGCACCTGCAGGATCAGGGCGATTATCCGCGCGCGCTGGTGGTCGATCTCTGGGGGTCGGCCACGATGCGGACGGCGGGCGAGGAGTTCGCCATGGCGCTGCATCTGGCGGGGCTATCGCCCGTCTGGGATGCCGGGACCGAGCGGGTGAGCGGGTTCGAGATTGTGCCGCTGGCGCTGTTGGGGCGGCCGCGGGTGGATGTGACGTTGCGGGTTTCGGGCCTTTTCCGCGACGTGTTTCCGGGTCTGGCGCAGCTCTTTGAGGCGGCGGCGCAGGCCCTGGCGCAGCGCGAGGAAGATGCCGCCGACAATCCCTATCTGGCGGCAAGCCCGCGCGTCTTTGGCCCGAAGCCCGGCCTTTACGGCATGGGCATGGGCGCCGCGCTGGAGGATTATTCGGCCGAAGGTCGCGCCGCTGCGGGTGAGGCCTGGCTGGCGGCAAGCGAATGGGCGATTGACGCCAAGGGCGAGGCGCAACCTGCCCGCGCGGCACTGGAGGCGCGGGTGCGCGCGGCCGACGGATTTGCCCATGTGCAGGATCTGGCGGAAAGCGATGTGCTGCTCGCGTCAGACTATGCCGCGCATGAGGGGGGCTTTGCCGCTGCGGTCGCGCGGCTGGGGGGGCAGGCGCCCGCGCTTTACCACCTGGACAGCACGCGACCCGACCGCCCGCAGGCGCGCACGCTGAGTGAGGAGATCGCGCGGGTGGTGCGGGCGCGCGCGGCCAACCCAGATTGGGCGACGGCCATGATGGCGCATGGCTTCCGCGGTGGCGCCGAGATTGCGGCGACGATGGATCATCTGGCGGCCTTTGCCCATCTGACGCGGGCGGTTCCGGCGCATCTGATTGATCTCTATCACGAGGCGACGCTGGGGCGCGAAGATCTTGTGGCTTTTCTGGAAGCTGCCAATCCGCAGGCCCTGCAGGCGCTGCGCGACCGGTTTCGTGCGCTGCATGAGGCGGGGCTGTGGGTGACGCGGCGCAATTCGATCAGGGCCATGCTGGAGATGCAGGAATGACCGGGCAGCACGGGATGGCCAGCGGGGAGGGGGGGCTGTCTGCCCCCCACGAGGCCTGCGGCCTCTCCCCCCGAGGATATTTGGGCCAAGATGAAAAGGCGCCGGTGGTGCAGGGGTGGTGCCCCGGTGCCTTGCGGCCGATGATGTCGGGCGATGGTCTGGTTGTGCGGGTGCGGCCGCGGCTGGGGCGGTTGCGTGCCGATCAGGCGCGGGGGATCGCGCAGCTGGCGGCGGTATATGGCAATGGACTGATCGATCTTTCCGCGCGGGCCAATGTGCAGATGCGGGGTGTGACCGAGGCGGGCCATGCGGCGCTGATCGCGGGGTTGCGGGCGCTGGATCTGGTCGATGAGACGGTGGCGCAGGAGACGCGGCGCAATATCATCGTGCAGCCCTTTGCGGTGGAGGGCGATGAGACGCTGCGGATTGCGGCTGATCTTGCGGCGCGTCTGGCGCAGGCGGATGCGCCCGAGCTGCCCGGCAAGTTCGGCTTTGCGGTGGACGCAGGGCCGGTTCGGGTGCTGGAGGGCACGGCCTGCGACATCCGGATCGAGCGTCATGATGATGCGCTGTGGGTGCGCCCGGATGGGACGCGGCTTGGTGTGCGGGTGGGAGCCGATGAGGCCGCTGCGGCGGCCGTTGATCTGGCGCGCTGGTTCCTGGAAATGGGTGGCGTGCGCGACGGGCGCGGTCGCATGGCGGCGCTGATGGCGCGGCAGGGGGTGGTTTTGCCTTTTGCGGCCACTGGCCTGCCTGACGCCCCGGCCGTGCCTGCGCCTGCGCCGGGGCCTTGTGCGGGGGGCTGGCTGGTCGCGTTCGAATTTGGCCAGATGCAGGCAGAGACCCTGGCGACGCTGGCCGATCTGGGGGATTTGCGCGTCACGCCCTGGCGGATGCTGCTGGTCGAGGGGGCAGGGCAAGCGCCCGCACTGCCCGGCGTGATCACCAACCCCGCCGATCCGATGCTACGTGTGGTGGCCTGTACGGGCGCGCCGGGCTGTGTGCAGGCGCGGGCCGCGACACGGCCGCTTGCGCGTGCGCTGGCCCCCCATCTTGACCGCCCCCTGCATGTTTCGGGCTGTGCCAAGGGCTGCGCCCATCCGACTGCCGCCGATCTGACGCTGACTGCCACATCGGGGGGCTTTGCCCTGATCCGAGGGGGGACCGCTGCGGATGCCCCCCTTTCCCTTCATTCCGAGGCTGCGCTGATCGCCCGGCCCTCCTTGCTGACCGAGTAGACCATGCCCCATCTTTACGAAACCGACGGCGCCACCATCTATGTCAACTCCTTCGCCACGATCCGGGCCGAGGCCGATCTGGCGCGGTTCACCCCCGAAGAAGAGGTCGTCGTCGTCCGCATGATCCATGCGGCGGGCATGGTGGGGCTGGAAAAATTCGTCCGTTTCACCCCCGGCATGGCGATTGCCGCGCGGGCTGCACTTGAGGCCGGGGCACCGATCCTGTGCGATGCGCGGATGGTGAGCGAGGGGATCACCCGCACGCGTCTGCCCGCCGGGAATGAGATCATCTGCACGCTGCATGACCCGGCTGTGCCGGAGATGGCGCGCGCCATGGGCAATACGCGCAGCGCCGCCGCGCTGGAGCTGTGGCGGCCCCATCTGGCGGGTGCGGTCGTGGCGATCGGCAATGCGCCGACGGCGCTTTTCCATCTGCTGAACATGCTGGAAGACCCCGCTTGCCCGCGCCCTGCCGCGATTATCGGCTGTCCTGTCGGTTTCATCGGCGCGGCGGAATCGAAAGAGGCGCTGATGCAGGACAAACCCTGCCCGGCCGTGATCGTCGAGGGCCGCCTTGGCGGCTCTGCGATCACCGTGGCGGCGGTCAATGCGCTTGCCAGCCGGAAGGAGTAACCCATGGCCCGCATCCTTTGTGCAGGCTTGGGTCCGGGTGACCCGGACCTGATCTCGATCCGGTCGGACCGGGCCGTCCGGGGGGCGACGCAGGTCGCCTATTTCCGCAAGGCGGGGCGGCGCGGTCAGGCGCGCGCCATCGTTGAGGGGATGCTGCGCCCCGATGCCCTTGAACTTGCAATGGAATATCCGGTCACGACCGAGCTGCCCTTTGACAGCCCGGAATACAATGACGCGCTGGCGCGGTTCTATGACGACTGGGCCGAACGGCTCGCGGCGCTGCCGGGCGAGGTGGTGGTGCTGTGCGAAGGGGACCCGTTCTTCTACGGCAGTTTCATGCATCTTTACGCCCGCCTGCGCGGGCGGGTGGAGATCGAGGTCATCCCCGGCATCACCGGCATGGCGGGCTGCTGGCACGCGACGGGCACGCCCATCACCTGGGGGGATGATGTGCTCTCGGTGCTGATGGGCACGCTGCCCGAGGCGGATCTGGTCAGCCATATGCGCGGGGCCGATGCGCTGGCGATCATGAAGACCGGGCGCAACCTGCCCAAGGTGCGCCGGGCGCTGGAAACGGCGGGGCGTCTGGACGATGCTTGGCTGATCGAACGTGGCACCATGCCGGGGCAGCGCGTCGCGCGGCTGGCCGAGGTGGATGCCGAGGATTGCCCTTATTTCGCGATTGTCATCGTGCATGGGCATGGCCGTCGGCCGGAGGTGCATCAATGACCGGAACCGTGGTGATCGTGGGTTTGGGGCCGGGCGATCCGGAAAAGGTGACGCCCGAGGTGATGGCGGCGCTGGATCAGGCGACCGATGTCGTGGGCTATATCCCCTATGTGGCGCGGGTGGCGCCGCGTCCGGGGTTGGTGCTGCATCCTTCGGACAACCGGGTGGAGCTTGATCGCGCGACCCATGCGCTGGAGATGGCGGCGGCGGGGCAACGCGTCGTGGTGGTCTCTTCGGGCGATCCGGGGGTTTTTGCCATGGCAAGCGCGGTGTTCGAGGCACTGGAGGCGCGGCCCGATCTGGCGCATGTGCCGGTGACGGTGCTGCCGGGGATCACCGCGATGCTGGCCGCAGCGGCGGCCGCAGGCGCGCCGCTGGGGCATGATTTCTGCGCCATCAACCTGAGCGACAACCTCAAACCCTTTGATCTGGTGGAAAAGCGGCTGCGCCTTGCCGCGCAGGCCGATTTTGCGATGGGGTTCTACAACCCCCGGTCCAAATCGCGCCCGCATCAATTTGCCCGCGTGCTGGAGATCCTGCGCGAGGAATGTGAGCCGGGGCGCCTAATCCTTTTCGCGCGTGCGGTTTCCACCCCGGAACAGGCGATCCGCGTCGTACCTTTGGCCGAGGCGACCGAGGATATGGCCGATATGCGGACCGTGGTTCTGGTGGGCAATTCCGCCACGCGCCGGGTGGGCAATTACGTCTATACGCCGAGGTCGGCATGACACCCGACCGCCCGGCCCTGTCACATCCTGTGTTGCAGCCAGTGCAGAACCGCTTGCGGTTCGGCAAGGCGCTTGCGCGGGGGCAGGGCGGGGCGGTCGATCAGGATCACGGGCAGGCCCAGTTCCCGCGCGGCATCCAGCTTGGCGCGCGCGCCTTCGCCGCCTGCATTCTTGGCGACGATATGGGTGATCTGATGTGCGCGCAGCAGCGCGAGGTCGCCCGCAAGGTCAAAGGGTCCGCGCGCGACGATGGCCGTGGCCAGCGGCAGGGGCAACGCGCCCGGCGGATCGACCAGACGCAGCAGGTAATGGTGCTGCGGGCGCGCCGCGAATTCCGCCAGATGCAGCTTGCCGATGGCCAGGAAGATGCGCGCCGGGCTGTCGGGCAGGGCCGCGACGGCGGCCTCCAGATCCGGCACATGGGTCCAGCGGTCGCCCGGGCCTGCCTGCCAGGCGGGGCGTTCCAGCGCGATCAGCGGCAGCCCGGTGGCGGCGCAGGCGGCATGGGCATTGCGGCTCATTTGCGCGGCGAAGGGATGGGTCGCATCGACGACATGGGTGATGGCTTCTGCGCGCAGATAAGCGGCCAGCCCCTCGGGTCCGCCAAAGCCACCGATGCGGGTGGGCAGAGGCTGGGCCACAGGCGCATCGGTGCGACCGGCGTAAGAAAAGACCGCATCCATCCGGGCTTCAGCCAGAAGGCGGGCCAGACGGCTGGCTTCGGTGGTGCCGCCAAGCACAAGGATGCGTGTCATGTCTGAGCCTTGGGTCACAATCATCGGTCTGGGCGAAGATGGACCGGCGGGCCTGTCCTCTGCAAGCCATGACGCGATCCGCCGGGCCGAGGTGATCATCGGTGGCCCGCGCCATCTGGCGCTGGTGGGCGCGGGCGACCGGGGTGTCGAATGGCCGGTGCCGTTTTCCACCGCGCCGGTTCTGGCGGCGCGGGGGCGGCGGGTGGTGGTGCTCGCCTCAGGTGATCCGTTCTGGCATGGTGCCGGTGGCAGCCTGCTCGCCGATCTGTCGCCCGAAGATTGGATCAGCCATCCCGGCACCTCGTGTTTCCAGTTGGCTGCGAACCGCATGGGCTGGCGGATGGAGGAGGTGATCTGCCTTGGCCTTCATGCCGCGCCTTTTTCCCGGTTGCGCCCGGTGCTGACGCGCGGGCAGCGCGTGCTGGTCACGTTGCGCGACGGCGCGGCGGTGCCGCAGCTCTGCGACTGGCTGGCCGGGAACGGCCAGCCGCAGGCCGAGGTGACGGTGCTGGAACGGCTGGGCGGCGCGCAGGAACGGCTGCGGCGCGGCCCGGTTTCGGATGCCGAGGCGCCGGTCATGGCCGCCATCCTTGGGGTGGACCGGGGGCTTTCGCGCGCCTCTGGCCTGCCGGATGATCTGTTCCAGAGCGATGGGCAGATCACCAAGCGGCCCGTGCGGGCGCTGACCCTGTCGGCGCTGGCACCCTGCCCGGGGGAGCTTTTGTGGGATCTGGGGGCCGGGTCGGGGTCGATTTCGGTGGAATGGTGCCTTGCGGGCGGTCGCGCGATGGCGGTGGAGCGCCGCGCCGACCGCGCGGTGAACATCCGCGCCAATGCCGAAGCCTTTGGCCTGACGCACCGTCTGACCGTGCGCGAAGAGGCCAGCCTCGCCGCCCTGCCGAACCTGGCCCTGCCTGACGCCGTCTTTGTCGGCGGCGGGGTGAGCGCCGATCTGGTCGCGGCCCTTTGGGCGCTGCTGCCCCCGGGCACGCGGATCGTGGCCAATGCCGTGACGCTGGAAAACGAGGCCACGCTCTACGCAGCCCATGCCGCACATGGCGGTAGCCTGTTGCGGGTCGATCTGGCACAGGTGGCGCCCCTTGGCGGGTTTCGTGGCTGGCAGGCCGCGCGCCCCGTAGTGCAATGGAGCGTGACGCGATGATCGTGGCGGGTATCGGATTGCGCGCCAGCGCCACGCAGGCTGACCTTGAAGCCGCGCTGACCCTTGCCCTGGCCCGCCCGGATCGGCTGGCCACGCCCGAGGACAAGGCCGCCCACCCCGCCTTTCAGGACATCGGCCTGCCGCTCTGCCCCGTGCCGCTGGCGCGCCTGACCGCACAGGCCACGCCAACCATTTCCCCGCGCCAACCCGCGCGCTATGGCACGGGATCGGTGGCCGAAGCCGCCGCCCTTGCCGCCGCCGGGCCGGGCGCGACCCTCATTCAGCCGCGTTGCACCGCCCCGGGGGGGCGGGTCACGTTGGCCCTTGCAGAAGGACCGCAAGCATGACCGTTCATTTCATCGGGGCCGGCCCGGGTGCGCCGGATCTGATCACCCTTCGTGGCCGGGATCTGATCGCGGCCTGCCCGGTGTGCCTCTATGCAGGCTCGCTCGTGCCCGAGGCGCTGCTGTCGCATTGCCCGCCGGGGGCCAAGATCGTGAACACCGCGCCGCTGAGCCTCGATGAGATCATGGCCGAAATCGCCGCCGCCCATGCCGAGGGCAAGGATGTGGCGCGGCTGCATTCCGGCGACCTGTCGGTCTGGTCGGCAATGGGCGAACAGCTGCGCCGCCTGCGTGAACTGGGCATCCCCTATGACGTGACGCCCGGCGTGCCGAGCTTTGCCGCCGCCGCCGCCGCGCTGGGGGCCGAGTTGACACTGCCGGGGGTGGCGCAGTCGGTCGTGCTGACCCGCACCTCGGGGCGCGCGACCTCGATGCCCGAGGGCGAGACGCTGGAAAACTTTGCCCGCACCGGGGCGGTGCTGGCCATTCACCTGTCGGTGCATGTGTTGGCCGATGTCATCGCGCGACTGACGCCGCATTACGGCGCCGATTGCCCCGTGGCCGTGGTCTGGCGTGCCAGCTGGCCCGACCAGCGCGTCGTGCGCGCCACGCTGGAAACCCTTGAAACCGCCATCGGCGACGAGATGGAGCGGACCGCGCTGATCCTAGTCGGCAAATCCATCGGCGCCGAGGATTTCGACGAGAGCCGTCTTTACGCGGGCGACTATGACCGCCGTTATCGCCCCGTCGGCACCCATCCGCGCTTTCCGGAGACGGCATGACCCCTGCCGGCCTGATCATCTCGGCCCCGGCGTCGGGGACTGGCAAGACCACGGTCACGCTCGGCCTTCTGGCCGCGCTGCGGGCCGAGGGGTTGCAGGTGCAACCGTTCAAGAGCGGGCCGGATTACATCGACCCGGCCTTTCACAGCGCCGCCTCGGGGCGGGTTTCGGTCAATCTGGATACCTGGGCCATGGCGCCGGGGCGGATTGCGGGGCTGATCGAAGGTGCGGGGCAGGCCGATCTGATCCTTGCCGAAGGGTCGATGGGCCTGTGCGATGGTGTGGCGCAGCCGGGGGAAACCGGCATCGGGGCCTCGGCCGATCTGGCCGAGCTGACGGGCTGGCCGGTGCTTCTGGTGCTGGATGTCTCGGGCCAGGCGCAAAGCGCGGCGGCGACGGCAGTGGGATTTGCCGCGATGCGGCCGGGGGTCAGGATTGCGGGGGTGGTGCTGAACCGCGTGGCCTCGCCCCGGCATGAGGCACTGGTGCGTGATGGCATGGCGCAGGCCGGGGTCCGGGTGCTGGGCGCCCTGCCGCGCAAAGCCTCGATCGAGCTGCCGGAGCGCCATCTGGGCCTCGTGCAGGCGGGTGAAACGCCCGAACTGGCGCGCATTCTGGCCGAGGCGGGCAGCTTCATCGCCGCCCATTGCGATCTGGACGCGATCCGCGCCGCCGCCGCGCCCACGCGGAGCATTGGTGGAACGACGCGCCGCAGCACGCCACCCGGACAGCGCATCGCGCTGGCGCAGGATGCCGCGTTTTCATTCACCTATCCACATCTGTTGAATGACTGGCGGGCGCAGGGGGCAGAGATCCTGCCGTTTTCGCCGCTGGCGGATCAAGGCCCCGACGCCAGCGCCGATTGCTGCTGGCTGCCGGGGGGGTATCCCGAATTGCACGCCGGGGCGCTGGGGCAGGCCGAAGGCTTCCGCAGCCGCATCCGCGCCTTTGCCGAAACTCGGCCCGTGCATGGTGAATGCGGGGGCTATATGGCCATGGGCGCGGCGCTGATCGACGCCAAGGGCGTGTCGCACCCGATGGCAGGGCTTCTGGGCCTTGTCACCAGCTATGAAAAGCGGCGGATGCATCTGGGCTATCGCCTTGCCCAACTTGCAGCGCCCATTCCGGGGCATGGGGCGGGGGCGCGTCTGCGCGGCCACGAATTCCACTACTCGACCATTCTGGCGCAACCGGATATGCCGCTCGCCGAGGTCGTGGACGCGACCGGCACCCCCGTGCCGGAAACCGGATCACGGCGTGGCAATGCCAGCGGCACCTACTTCCATCTGATCGGTGAGGCCAGCACATGAGCGGGTTCGTCTCTTTCGTTTCCTCTGGTCCCGGTGACCCTGACCTGCTCACGGTGAAGGCGGTCAAGCGTCTGGCCGAGGCGGATGTGGTGCTGTACGACGATCTCTCTTCGGGCCCGATCCTTGATCTGGCACGGGCGGGCGCCGATCTGATTTCGGTAGGCAAGCGCGCGGGGCGGCCTTCGGCCAAGCAGGACCATGTGAACCAGCTGCTGGTGGATCACGCGCTGACCGGCGCGCGGGTGGTGCGGCTGAAATCCGGCGATGCCGGGATTTTCGGCCGGCTTGAGGAAGAGACAACGACGCTGGATGCCGCCGGCGTGCCCTATGAGGTGATCCCCGGCGTCACCTCGGCCAGTGCGGCGGCGGCGGCGGCGGGCATTCCGCTGACGCGGCGGCTGACCGCGCGGCGCGTGCAATTTCTGACCGGGGCCGATGTGACGGGGGGCCTGCCCGAGGATCTGAACTGGGCCGCCCTTGCCGATCCGACGGCGACGACCGTGATCTACATGGGCAAGCGCACCTTCCCCGCCATGGCGGCCGAGCTGATCGCGCGCGGTCTTTCACCCGATACGCCCGCCATGCTGGCGCATGGCGTCTCGACTGCGGCGCAGGATCTGGAACGCTTCACCATCGCGACGCTCTCTGCCCATCTGCAGGAAACTGCCAGCCAGACCCCGGCGCTGATTTTCTATGGCCCCCTCGCCACCGGGCGGGATGAGGCCGGGCAATAACCCTGCAAGGAAAGACCCCGCAATGATCCAGCTCAGCCTCATCGGCATTGGCAGCGGCAACCCCGATCACCTGACCCGTCAGGCGATGCGGGCCATGAATGCCGCGGATCTGATCCTGATCCCCCGGAAGGGCGAGGGGAAGGCTGATCTGGCGGATCTGCGGCGCGAGATTGCCGCCGATGTGGTCACGAACCCCGCCACCCGTATTGCGGAATTCGACCTGCCGGTGCGGGACCCCGCCATCACCGACTACCGCGCGCGGGTCGATGCCTGGCATGATGCCATCGCGCAGATCTGGGCCGACAGCATCGCCCGCGATCTGGGAACGACGGGCCGGGTGGCGCTGCTGGTCTGGGGGGATCCGTCGCTTTACGACAGCACCTTGCGGATTGCTGCGCGCCTGCGCCCAGCCCCGCAGATCGAGGTCGTGCCGGGCATCACCTCGATCCAGGCGCTGACGGCGGCCCATGCCATTCCGCTGAACGAAATCAACGGGCCGGTTACCATCACCACCGGGCGGCGCCTGCGGGATGAAGGTTTCCCCCCCGGTGTCGATACCTGCGTCGTCATGCTGGATGGGGAATGTTCCTTCCAGCATTTGCCGGATCAGGGCGTCTCGATCTGGTGGGCAGGCTATGCGGGCATGGCGAACCAGATCACCGAAAGCGGCCCCCTGGCCGAAGCGGGCCCCCGTATCATCGCCCGGCGCGAGGCCGCGCGTGCGGCCCATGGCTGGATCATGGATATCTATCTGTTGCGCCGGGCCTGAGCTGCCTCGGCCCGCAGGGTCAGCACGAGCCATACCGCAAGGCCGAGCGCGAGGGCCCCTGCCGCGAAAAAGCCCAGCAGGTCCATCGCCATTGCGGAAGCAGCCTCCAAGTTTCCTGTGAAACTATAGCCCAGGCCCACGTAAAGTGTGACCCAGCAGCTTTCGCCCAGAACGCCCCAGAGGGTAAAGATGGCCCAGGGCTGTCCCGCAGCGCCGGCGGCAAGGTTCACATAAGGCCCCAGCGCCGAGATGAGCCAGCGCGAGAAAAAGACCGCCAGCCCCCCGCGTCGCGCCAAAAGATCGGTGGCCCGCGCCAGCGGTGCCGCCCGCGACCCGAGCCGCGCCACCAACCCCGCGCCGCCCCAACGCCCCCCGAAATATCCCGTCTGATCGCCAAGGATCGCCCCCGAGAGCGCGCCGCCCAGGCTTGCCCCCAGCGACAGGTCGCCCGCCGCAACGAACCCCCCTGCTGCCAGCATCATCAGGGATGCCGGAATTGGCAGGGCCAGGCAGGAACAGAAGGTGCAGGCAGCAAGAAGCCAAACGCCATAGTGTGGCACAAGGGCAAGCAGCCAGTCGGTCACGGTTCCATCGCCTTTGCCTGCGCGATGGCCGCCTCGACCTGCGCGATGACCTCGGACACCGGCACACCGCGTTCCTTGGCTATTTCAGCCAGCGTCTTCGGATGGCCATTCACAGGTTTGGGCAGGCCTGCCAGTTCATCAAGCCGCCGGGGGTTGAGATCCCAGCTATGCCCGACATAGCCCATGGTCATCCAGGCCTGGACGGGTTCATTCTGATGGCCCGACCAGTAGATCAGCTGCACCAGAAAACGCCCCAGAAACACCAGCGCAAGGGTCGAGCTGAGCAACAGCGCCGACACGAGCTTCGGGTGCCTTCGGAAAAGCTGAACGAAACGCTGCATGATCCCCCCAAGGGCGCGGAATTCCTGTGCATAACAGGCCGACGGGCCTGCGAGCAACTGAGCCGCATCCCGCCCGAAAGCAATGCCGTTGTGCCGGGGGCCATACCCGAATTACGCAAGTCACGCGCCGTTTCGTCGCGGCTGGATGTGTCCGGTCACACGGCGCGCGGCACCTGGATCGTGAAGGTGGACCCTTGCCCCGGCGCGCTTTCGAAGGAGAGCCGCCCCCCCGTGAGCTCGGCAAGACGGCGCGAGATCGCAAGCCCGATCCCCGCCCCGCCGATGGTGCCATTTTCGTGACCCAGCCGGTCAAAAGCGGTGAAAACCCGCGCCTGATGTTCGGCCGCAATCCCTACGCCGGTATCCTTGACCACCACGCCAAGCATGTCGGGTGCCGATTGGTCAAAGCGCACCTCGACCGCGCCCCCGCGCACATTGTATTTGACCGCGTTCGACAGCAATTGCGCCATGATACGGCGCATGACCTCGGGGTCGGCGCTGACCTTGGGCAGGGCGCCCTCTGGCATCTTAAGGGTCACGCTGATCCCCTGACTTGCTGCTTCGGCGCGGATCTTGTCGCAGGCGATCTGCACCAGCGACACTATGTCGAGCGGCTGGACCGCAAGTTGGAAGTCGCTCCGCTCGATCCGGCTCAGGTCCAGGACCGCATCGACGAGTTGCACCAGATGCCAGCCCGAACTCGCAATCGCGCGCACCTGCCGCATGCGTTCCGCATCCAGAGGTTGGCCCTCAGCCATTTCCAGAAGGTTCGCATAGCCGATGATTGCGGTCAGGGGCGTGCGCAATTCGTGGCTCATGGCAGACAGGAAGTTCGATTTGGCCTGATTGGCGGCATCCAGTTTCGCGCCCATATGAGTCAGATGGTCGCCCACCGTCTGCAATTCGCTGATTTCATAGCGTTCCGCCGGGGACATCATGCTGCCCTCGCTGATCCTGATCATCCGGCGTTCCACCTCGGCCAGAGGGCGGGCGACGCGCTCGCTCATGGCGCTGGAGCGGCGCCAGAGGATCGCGAAGAATACCACATAGAAAAGAAGCAGCAGCGCGAGCATGATCTGGCTGACAAAGCCGAGCTGGTCGCGCAGCGTGATCGATTCTGCCAGCACGCTTTCCTCGCTGGTCAGAACCAGCAGCTTCCACTGCGGCCCTGCGATGGTGGACCATGCCGCGATCATCGGGTGGCCGAGGGTCACGGTCCGGGTGCCCGTCGCCTCGGACTGGAACGCCAGCGCGATCTCGGACAGTTCCGAGCGTCGGAAGATGTTGAACTCCTCGGGCTTGAAGGTGTCCTGCTGGATCGCCTCTTCATAGCCGTGTTCCAGCAGCTCATGCACACCAAGGTCTTGTTCCGCCTTGGGCGGCAGCGCAAGGATGGTGCCGTCGCGCCCGACCAGCACGGCATAACCATCGCCGGGCAACTTGATGTCGAGCACCTGTTTCACGATGGTGTCGATGGTGATGTCGATCCCGATCACCGCCTCAAGCTTGGCAGGGCTGTAGACGGGGGCGATGGAGGAGACCATCCAGCCTGATCCTGCCGGATCGACATAGGCATCGGTCCAGACAGGCTTGCGGTCGGGGTTATGCTGGGCGTCGGCTTCGTAGTAGAAGTTGTAGGTCGGGATATCCATCTTCGGGGGATAGATGTCCAGCACCTCGAAATAGGGGTAGATCCGGTTATAGGAATCGTGCGTGTTCAGATAGATCTGCGCGATGAGCGGATCGGAGTCGCGGATCGATTTCATAATCGGGTCGAGCCGCACCGTACGCCAGACCTTTTCCTGCTCGGCCGGGCCGATCGGAACCGCGCCTGAAAAGAAAACCGCAGAGCCGCCGGTATCCCGTGTCGTATAGAAGGTGCCATCCTTGGTATAGGCATGGCGCGCCTTTTCCTCGGCGGAAACCACGGCGGGGGTGGCCAGTGCGCGCCCGGTTTCATCGGCAAAGATGTGCGACAGGGTCGAGATCGATTGCAGGCGGCGCGCGATGATATTGGCTTCGCGCGTCGCGGCATCTTCCAGGGCATCGGTCGAAATGCGGGTGATCGCTTCGGCGCCGCGGTCATAGACCACCTGGCTTGTGCCCCAGTAAATGCCGATAAAGCTGAACTCGATCAGAAGCATCGGCACGAGCGCCGCTTTCACATAAGAACGCCACAGCCATTTCCGCAGCGGTACGGCCGGTGCGATGGTCTTGGAGTCGTCTTCGCCAATCATCTGGGGCCTCGGAAATTCGATGCGGTTAAGCCTGTCAGGCAAACGTATTCAAATTCCGAATAGTATGGTCGACGGGTGAAGGGAAACCAGCTTTTGGTATCTTTTAGGTGGTATGAGGCGGCACTTGCGGTCCCATAAGGCAGTCATGGGCGCAAAGATCCCATTTACGTCGCTTTTCGGTCGGGATTCAGCGGGAAGGGAGGGGTGCCAGAGGGGACACCCCGCAATGTCTCAGCGCATGACGAAGGGGTCGGGAATCGGATCATCCGAGGTGCGCAGCCAGACCGTCTTGACCGTCGTGTAATCCAGCGCCGCCGCCAGCCCGCCTTCGCGCCCGTGCCCTGACAGGCCATGCCCGCCGAAAGGAGCGATGGGGGAAACGGCCCGATAGGTATTGACCCAGACGATCCCCGCCCGGATGCCGCGGATCATGCGATGCGCACGCGTCAGGCTTTGGGTGAAGACGCCTGAGGCCAGCCCGTAGGGCGTGCCATTGGCAAGGGCGAGCGCCTCTTCCTCGGTTTCAAAGGTTACGACCGAGAGGACAGGGCCGAACAGCTCTTCCGTCACGCAGGGCGCAGTCGGGGCGGCGCTGCAATCGAGGATCGTGGGTGGAAAGAAGGTGCCCGGTCCCTCGGGGATCTTGCCGCCCGTCACCAGCCGCGCGCCCGCGGCAACCGATTGCGCGATGATCTGCACGATGCGGTCGCGCTGCCGTGCGGTGCAAAGGGGGCCGACCTCGGTCGCCATGTCGTCCGGGGCGCCGATCCGCACCGCTTCTGCCTTGGCCTTCAGCCGGTCGATCATGGCGTCCTTGACGCTGGCCTGCACCAAAAGGCGCGAACCTGCCACGCAGCTCTGCCCGGTCGCGGCGAAGATGCCTGCCACCTGTGCATTGGCCGCGCTGTCCAGATCGGCGTCGTCAAAGACGATGAAGGGCGATTTCCCGCCCAGTTCGAGCGAGGTTTTCGACAGGTTTTCGGCACTGGCCCGCACGATATGCCGCGCGGTTTCCGGGCCGCCGGTAAAGGCGATATGGGCGACCTTGGGGTGGGTGGTCAGGGCACGCCCGGCCTCGGGTCCGCCGGTCAGGATATTCACCACGCCCGGCGGGAACCCGGCCTGATCCACCAGACGCGCGAATTCCAGCAGCGGCGCCGGGCCGTCTTCGCTGGCCTTCAGTACCACGGTGCAGCCCGCCGCCAAAGCAGGGCCAAGCTTCACCGCCGACAGGAACAGTTGGCTGTTCCAGGGCACGATGGCCGCCACCACACCCACGGGTTCGCGCCGCAGCCAGACCTCCATATCGGGTTTGTCGATGGGCAGATGCGCCCCTTCGATCTTGTCCGCCAGCCCTGCGTAATAGCGGTAATATTCCGCGACATAGGCAATCTGGGCGCTGGTTTCCCGGATGATCTTGCCCGTGTCGCGGGTTTCCAGCGCCGCAAGGCGCGGCGCCGCCTCCTGCACCAGATCGGCCAGCCGCGACAAAAGCTTGCCCCGCGCCGTGGCGGTCAGCCCGGCCCAGGCGCGCCCGTGAAAGGCGCGGTCCGCAGCCTCGACCGCCCGGCCCACATCGGCGGCCGAGGCCGCGGGCATCAGCGCCCAGGGCTGACCCGTGGCGGGATCAAGGCTTGGGAAGGTCGCGGCGGCATCTTCGAACTGGCCGTCGATATAGTGCTGGAAGCGGTCCATCTTTCCCCTCAGGCGAACGCGGGCATCACGTCGCGGAGGAAGCGTTCAAGCGAGGCTTTCTTGCGCTCGAAGCTCATGCCGCTGTCGATCCAGAATGAAAACTCGTCATAGCCCATCGCCTCGTAGGATTTGATGCGCGAGATGACTTCGGCTGCTTCGCCGACGATCTGGTTTTTCCGCATCGCCTCGGCCGAATAGAAGGGATGGGCAGCGATTTCATCTTCGGTCAGCGGTTCGATCAGGCCCATGCTGATCGGGCGTTCATTCTTGAACCAGGCGCCAAAGTAGCAATAGAAACGATTGAGCTCTTCTGCGCCCAGCTGGGCGTCGGCCTCGCTGTCGGCCACATAGGTATGGCGCAGCACCATGATCTTGGGGCGGGGCTGATCGGCGAATTTGGCGCAGGCCGCGTTGAAGCGGTCCATGAGCGACTGCACCTCTTCATCGCCCAGATGCAGCGGCGTCACCTGCACGTTGCAGCCCTGCGATACGGCGAATTCATGGCTGTTGGGGTCGCGCGCGGCCACCCAGATCGGCGGATGCGGCTGTTGCACCGGCAGCGGCGACGAAGTGGTCTTGGGGAACTGCCAGTGTTCGCCGTTATGTTCGTAATCGCCTTGCCAGAGGTTCTTGATCGCCGGGATCAGCTCGCGCATCTTGCCGCCGGCGGTCCAGGCATCAAGACCCGGTGAAAGGCGTTCATATTCAAAGCTGTAGGCGCCACGCGCAATGCCAAGATCCAGACGGCCGTCCATGATGATGTCGGTCATCGCGGCCTCGCCCGCCAGGCGGATCGGGTGCCAGAAGGGGGCGATCACCGTGCCGGTGCCAAGGCGCACGTTCTTGGTGCGGCGCGCAAGGTCGATCAGGTTCAGGAAGGGGTTCGGCGCGATGGTAAAGTTCATGCCATGGTGTTCGCCCGTCCAGATGGCATGCATGCCACCCTCGTCGGCCATGCGGCACAGCGCGATCATCTCGTCATAGAGCCGTTTCTGGTCATCGTCCGCCGAGACCCGCTCCATATGGATGAACAGTGAGAATTTCATGCTTTCGTCCTTTCGCCGATGGGTTCGACGCGTCCCTGATCCTGATTTCCGAAATAGATGCCGTAGTTGCCCATGCGGCTTTCGTCGGCCAACCGTTCCAGCATGACACGCATGGCCGGGTCGGTCACGTCACCCAGCGAAGGGCGCGACAATTCGACAAAGCCGCCCCGCGCGGGCGTGCCTGCCGGGGCGGGGCAGAGAAAGGCGATGTGTTGATGCCCGCGGGTGACATCTTCGTATACGGCATAGATGAACCCCGGCGCGGCCGCGAGGCCGGTGCCCCCGATCAGCGCCCCCAGCGCAGCCTGCACCCCTTCGCGTCCGACGCGGGCGGTGGGCAGCGTCAGGCCTCCCTGGCCGTCATCGACCAGTAGCACCTCACCCCCGCGTTCCAGCACGGTGGAAATCACCACATCCGGCCCGGTCGGCACCTGCGCCCCCGTTTCCGCCGGGGTGAAGTAGCTGCCGCGGTAATAACCGAGGCCCGCGGCGGGCGTGGCTTCAAAGGCGGTGATGCGGCCGATGAGGATGGCATGATCCCCGGCCTCGACCACCTGATGCAGCACGCAATCGAACCAGGCCGAGACGCCGGCAATCAGCGGCGATCCTTCCGGCCCGCGCCGCCAGTAGACGCTGGCAAAGCGGTCTTCCACCCGCCGCGCGAAGGTCGAGGAAATGTCCTTCTGCCCCTCGGACAGGATGTTCACGGCAAAGCCCTTGCCGGTGACGAAGGCCTCGTAATTGCCCGAGCTGCGCGCGATCGACACCAGCAAAAGCGCCGGGTCGAGCGACACGGAGGAGAAGGAATTGGCGGTAAAGCCCAGCGGTTTGCCATCGGCATCGATGGTGGTGACGACGGTCACCCCGGTCATGAAGGTGCCGAAGGCATCGCGCAGGGCGCGCGGGTCCAGTGCGGGGGCGGTCATGCGGTGGCCTCCTTCCGGGCAAGCCAATCGGTCAGCGCGCGGCTGACGGTTTCAGGGGCAGTCAGATTGGCCATATGGCGATGGCCTTCCAGCACCACGGCCTGACCCAGCGGCATGGCTGCGGCCATGGCCTGTGTCATCGCCGGGGTCGAATTGGCATCGCCATCGCCCGTCAGCACCAGCGCGGGGCAGCGCACCTGCGGCAGGCGGTCGGCATAGGTGCTGTCACCCTCGGCAAAGGCGCGGTAGGCGATGGCGTAGCCCGTCATGTCCACCGCGCGCAGCCAGCCCGCCACCTGATCGCGGATCGCGGCATCCTCGGGGCCGAACCAGCGGGCAAGCGGCGCCTCGATCCCGCCCGCACCCCGGGCGATTTCCTCGGCGCGGGCCAGCACGGCGGCGCGGGCCTCGGGGCTGCGGCGGCAGACGCCGTTCAAAAGCGCCACGCGGGCCACCAGATCGGGGCGCTCTACTGCAAGGCCACCTGCAATCAGCGCCCCCATCGAATGGCCCGCCACGCTGACGGGGCCAAGGGCCAGCGCCTCGATCACCCGCGCGGCCCAGGCCACGAAATCGGGCAGGCGGGCCGTCGGGGGCAGGGGGGTGCTTTCGCCATGGCCGGGCATATCGACCGCCAGAACCCGATGGGTGGCGGAAAGGGTCGCGATCTGTGGCCCCCAAGCCTCGGCCCGCATGCCGACGCCGTGGATCAGCAGGACCGGCGCGCCGGTCCCTGCCTCGATCACCCGGACCGATGCGCCGTCAGACAGCCGCAGGGTTCGCGACATCATGGCCCAGATCCTTGAGGTCTTCATAACGGTTGCCGATGCGGTGATGCGGACGCCCGCCGACCGAGGCACCAAGCGCCACGACAATCTCATCGGCGGCGGGGGCATCCGGAATGGCGAATTGGATCGTCAGGTAATGCGACCGGCGGCCTTCGTCGTTCTTGTCCATCAGCGGGATCATGATGGGGCAATTGGCCGGGCCGCGGGTATTGGTGAAGGCGAGATAGGTCTTGGCCCCCACGGCAGAGCGGTAATGGTTGCCAAAGCGCAGCGTATGGATCAGCGCCGAGGCATGTTCGACCTCACCGTCCAGACCGACGACGGCGGCCTTGCCATAGCCCTCGACAATCTCGCCCGAGCCTGCGGCATCAAGGATCATCCCGGTCAGCAGGGCGCCGAGTTCCGGGGCAACGTCGTGGATTTCGGGCTTCAGATCCTCGACAAAGCCGCGCCCGGCCCAGGGGTTCTTCAACACCGCGGCGGCGGCGATCATCTTCAGCGGCACAGGCGCCGTGCGGCCCCCTTCGATCAGCGTGGTTTCGACGTTCAGAAGCGTCTTGCGAATGAGGGCGGGCATGGGAGGCATCCTGCAGTGGGCGTTGTTCTTGTATGTTGGTATACCATAAGACCATATGTCAAGTCTTTCTTGCGCCACGCCCGTCGCGGGGCTAGGATGATCCCCATGGAACGTGACATGCACCCCGAGCTGAAAATCGAACAAGTCCCGCAAACGCTGCGGGAAATCGCTGTTGGCCGCCTTCGCGGGGCCATTATCGCGGGCCGCTTCCGGGGCGGGGAGCGGTTGGTTGAACGCACCCTGTGCGATCAGCTGGGCGTTTCGCGGTCGGTCGTGCGTGAGGCGATCCGCTATCTTGAGGCCGAGGGTCTGGTGGAAATCGCGCCCCGCAGCGGCCCGGTGGTGGCCACGCTGGATTGGCCGCAGGCGCAGCAGATCTACAAGATCCGTCTGCTGCTAGAGGCTGATGCTGCCGCCGATTGCGCCCGCCGCGCCGATGCCGCCACCAAAGCCAGCCTGCGCGAGGCGCAGATTGCGCTGGCCGCTGCGGCCGCCGATCCGCAGGCACAGCCCCTCTCGGATGCGACGACCCACTTCTATGAGGTGATCTTCCGGGCCGCGGGGCACGATGTCGCCTGGGAAATCGTGCAGCGCCTGAATGGTCGCATCTCGCGCCTGCGGGCGCTGACCTTGCAGACGAGCGACCGGCATGTCTCGGGGCCGGTCCGGATGGCGCGGATCTGCGACGCCATTCTGGACAACGACCCCGAGGCCGCCGCCGCTGCCGTCCGCGATCACCTGACCGAAGCTGCTGAGATTGCCCGCCGCCTGTTGCAGGCCGAAGCCCGTGCCGAAGGAGCCACCGGATGACCGCCTATTGGATAGCCCATGTTACGGTGACGGACCCCGCGGCCTATGCGGGGTATCAGGCGCTGGCCCCGGCGGCCTTCGCGCAATATGGCGCGCGGTTTCTGGCGCGCGGGGGTGAGTCCGATGTTCTGGAAGGCCCGGACCTTGCCCGCCATGTGGTGATTGAATTCCCAAGCCTTGCTGCGGCGCGTGCCTGCTATCATTCGCCGGAATATCAGGCTGCCCGCGCACATCGGGCCGGGGCCTGCACTGCGCATGTCGTGCTGGTCGATGGCCTGCCCGAATAGCCCTTAGGCAAGCCGGGCAAAGGCCAGCATCACGGCCCGTTCCGACTGATCCAGATAGGGGCCAAGCAGGGCTGCCGCCCCTGCCGCATCCCCCGTGACCAGCCGTTGCAGGATTTGCGCGTTCTGGTCGATGAAGGGGCCATGCAGCAGTTCGGGTGCATCCAGCAACCCGAAGGCCAGCCGCAACTCCGCTGCCAGCTGCGCGTGAAAGGCCATGAGGCGCGGGCTGTCCCCCAGCGCGACAATGGCGGCGTGAAAGGCCATGTTCGCACTGCCCACCCCTCGCCAATCGCCCGCCGCCTGAAAGAGCCGCGCGTGATCAACCGCCTCCTGCATCCGGGCCACGGCGGGGTGCTGCGGCCAGCCCTGCGCCAGCATCGGCACCTCGATCAACCGTCGCAGGCGGTAGATATCGACGATGGCCGGCATTGAGGGGCGCGCGACAAAGACCCCGCGGTTCGGCATGTGGGTCAGCAGACCTTCGCGCGTGAGCAGCCGAAACACCTCGCGCAGCGTATTGCGGGAAATGCCCAGATCGGCGGCCAGTTGCGCCTCGGACAGGCGCTGACCGGGTGTCAGCAGGCCACCCGTGATTCGGTCGCGCAGCTGATTGGCGATCTGTTCGGGCAGGCCGGGGTCGGGGCTGGGGGTCATGGGGTGTCCTTTCTGGCCTACATTGTTCAACAAAATGCAAAGAATGTCTCGACATAATTGACAGGGCGGCAGAGGGCGGCCACCATCGCAAAAACCCGTGCGGAGCTGACGATGCCTTCAGTGATCGATCTGAACAGTGACCTTGGCGAAGGCTATGGCGCCTGGAAGATGGGCGATGATGCGGCGATGCTGGGGATTGTCAGTTCCGCCAATGTCGCCTGTGGGTTCCATGCGGGCGATCCGCTGACCATCCTGGCGACGCTGCGGGGGGCGGCGCAAAACGGGGTCGTGGTCGGGGCGCATGTTTCCTATCCCGACCGTGTGGGGTTCGGTCGGCGCCCGATGGATGTCACGCCGGAGGAGCTGACGGCGGATGTCATCTATCAGATCGGCGCGCTTCAGGGCCTTGCGGCGGCAGCGGGCACGCGGGTGCGCTATGTCAAGCCGCATGGCGCGCTTTACAACACCATCGCGCAGGATGCCCGGCAGGCGGGGGCGGTGATCCGCGCCATTCTGGCGGTGGACCCGTCGCTCATCCTGATGGGCCTTGCCGGGGCGCCCGTGTTGGAACAGGCTCGCGCTGCCGGTCTTGCGACGGTGGCCGAGGCTTTTGCCGACCGCGCCTATAGGCCCGATGGCCAGCTCTTGTCGCGGCGTGAACCGGGCGCCGTTTTGCATGATCCCAATCTGGTCGCGGCCCGGATGGTGCGTCTGGCGCAAGAGGGCGTGGTGGAGGCGGTGGACGGATCGACGCTTCGCCTTGCTGCCGGCAGCATCTGCGTTCACGGCGACAGCCCCGACGCCGTGGCTATGGCCCGCGCCATCCGGGTTGCGCTGACCCGTCAGGGCGTGACCATCGCCAGCTTTGCGGGCGGCGCATGACCCCGCCGCGCTTTCTGCCGGTGGGGCCACGCACGGTTCTGGTAGAGCTACCCGATCTTGCCGCGACACAGGCCGTCTTCCGCGCGCTGACACAGCCGCCGCTGGACGGGATCGCCGAGATCATTCCGGCCGCCCGTACCCTCTTGATCCGGACCGAGGTCGGGGTGCCTGCCGATGGTGCCCTTGCAGCCCGGATTGTGGCGCGTCACCCCGCAACGCCCGGTGCGACGGGGCCAGGCGGCGCCGAGATCGAAATCCCCCTGCGCTACGACGGCCCCGACCTGCCCGAGGTTGCCCGCCATATGGGCCTGACCGAGGCCGAGGTGATCGCCGCGCATCAGGCAGCGACCTGGCAGGTGGCCTTTTGCGGCTTCGCGCCGGGCTTTGCCTATATGACCTGCGATGATCTGCGCTTTGACCTGCCGCGCCGGTCGAGCCCGCGGACGCGCATTCCGGCGGGGTCGGTGGCGCTGGCGGGGCGGTTTGGCGGTATCTATCCGCAGGAAACGCCCGGCGGCTGGCAGATCATCGGCACGACCGAGGTGCCGATGTGGGATCTGACGCGCGACCCGCCCGCGCTGTTGCAGCCGGGGGCCACGGTGCGTTTTGTGGCCCGCAATGAAGCTCGCCGCCCGGTGACTCCGCCGCGCCCGGCCAACCCCACGCCGGGGATAAGGGTTGAGGAAGCGGCCTTCCCCCTTCTCTTTCAAGACCTTGGCCGGACGGGGCAGGGCGGGCAGGGGGTTTCAACCTCGGGCGCGCTTGACCGGGGCGCACTGCGCCGGGCCAATCGCGCGGTGGGCAACCCCGCGGGCGCCGCGGCGCTGGAAATCACGCTGGGCCCGACGCGGTTCCGGGCGGAACGGCCCTTGACGGCCGTGCTGACCGGCGCGGTTGAGGGCGCGCATCTGACCACGTCGGACGGCCCCGTGCCGCTGCTGCCGGGTCAGCCCTTTGCAATGGATGCGGGCGACGGGCTGGTGCTGCCGCCGCCCCTGCGGGGGATGCGCGCCTATCTTGCGCTGCGCGGGGGCTTTGCGGTGACGCCGGTCCTCGGTTCAGCCGCAACCGATACGCTGGCCCATATCGGCCCGCCCACCCTGCGCGCGGGCGATGGGGTTGGCGCGGGCCTCAATCCGGCTGGCTCCGTGATAGCCTACCCCGAAGCTGCCCCCGCCCTGCCGATGGCGGGCGAGGAGGTGTTGCTGCCCGTGACCCTTGGCCCCCGCACGGACTGGTTCCCGCCCGAGGTGGTGGCGCAGTTTCTGGCACAGATTTGGCGCGTCACCCCGCAATCGTCGCGCGTGGGCATCCGCCTGGAAGGCGATCTGCCGCTCTTGCGCGCCGATGCGGCCGAGCTTTCGTCAGAGGGGACCGAGCGCGGCGCCCTTCAGGTGCCGCACTCCGGCCAGCCGGTGCTGTTTCTGGCCGATCACCCGCTGACCGGTGGCTATCCGGTCATTGCGACGCTGCACCCCGATGCGCTGGACCTTGCGGGGCAGGTGCCGCCCGGCGCCCGGCTGCGCTTTGTGGCCGACCGCGCCTTTGCCCCGATCCTTCCCACCCCTCCGGACCCGAGCCTGCCATGATGCTGTTTCAGCCCGATACCCCCCTGCGCCCGATCCGCCGCCTGCTGATCGCCAACCGGGGTGAAATTGCCGTGCGGATCATTCGCGCCTGCCGGGATGAGGGGATCAGCCCCATCACCGTCTATGCCGGGCCAGATCGCGATGCCCTGTTCGTGCGCATGGCGGATGAGGCCTATGCCCTTGGCGGCGACCGCCCTGCCGACAGCTATCTCGATGCCGCGCGCATCCTGCGTGTGGCCCGCGATTGCGGCGCCGATGCCATCCACCCCGGCTATGGCTTTCTGTCCGAACGCGCAGATTTTGCGCGGGCGGTGCAGGCCGCCGGGCTGATCTGGATCGGCCCCGACCCTGCGGTGATCGAGGCGCTTGGCGACAAGATCGCGGCACGGGGGATCGCGGCCTCGGTCGGGGCGCCGCTGGTGGCCGGATCGCCCGGCCCGGTGGAAAGCGGGGCCGAGGCGCTGGCCTTCGCCCGCGCCCACGGCCTGCCCCTTGCCATCAAGGCCGCCCATGGCGGCGGTGGGCGGGGATTGCGCGTTGCCTGGGAGCTGGACGAGGTCGAGGAGATGTTTGAGAGCGCCCGGCATGAGGCCGAGCTGGCTTTTGGTCAAGGCGCTTGTTTCATTGAACAATTTCTCGATCGCCCCCGCCATGTCGAGGCGCAGGTGCTGGCGGACCGCCACGGCACGGTCAAGGTGCTGGGCACGCGCGATTGTTCGATGCAGCGCCGGAACCAGAAGCTGATTGAGGAGGCCCCCGCCCCCTTCCTGACCGATGATCAGCGCAAATGTATCCATGACGCCGCCCGCGACATCTGCGCCGCGGCCGGCTATAGCGGCGCGGGAACGGTGGAGTTTTTGCTTTCCGCCACGGGCGCGCTGTCGTTTCTTGAGGTGAATACCCGCCTGCAGGTGGAACATTCTGTGACCGAGGAAACCACGGGGATCGACATTCTGCGCGCAATGATCCGCATCGCCCAAGGCGCGCGGCTTATGGATGACAGCGTGCCGGACCCGCGCGGCCATGCCATCGAATTTCGCATCAATGCAGAAGATCCCGGCCGGGGCTTTCTGCCGACGCCCGGCCCGATCACGGTGTGGGAGGCGCCCTCTGGCCCCGGGGTGCGGGTGGACAGCGGCGTGGCGGCAGGGTCGGTGGTGCCGGGGCAGTTCGACTCGCTCATGGCCAAGCTGATCGTGACGGGGGCCACGCGGGACGAGGCGCTGGCCCGCGCCGCGCGCGCCTTGCGCGAGTTCCGCATTGAGGGCGTGGCCTCGGTACTGGGCTTTCACCGTCTCGCGCTAAGCGCCCCGGATTTCCGTGCCGAGGATGGCGCCTTTCGGGTGCATACCCGCTGGATCGAGACGGATTTTGCCGAAACGCTGGCCGCAGCCCTGCCACCGCAGGACCGCGTGACCCCGGCCGAGGCGCCCGATCTTTTGCGCCTGCCCATAGAGATTGACGGGCGGCGGCACGAACTGGGACTGCCCGCCACACTGCTGGCTGGCCTTGCCGGGGCGGTGCCTGCGGTTGTCGCGGCGCCATCTGCCGCAGTGATGGAGGGCGCGGTCACGGCGCCCGTGGCGGGGACGCTGGTCCGCTGGCTGGTCGCCCCCGATGCGCCCGTGGCCGAGGGCGAGGCGGTCGCGGTGCTGGAGGCCATGAAGATGGAAACGCGCGTGACCGCGCCGGGGGCGGGCCGGATCGAGCTGCTGGTCGAGGCGGGACAGACCCTTCCCTATGGCGCCGTGATCGCGCGGGTGCGGGACTGACGCCCCCGCGCGCGCACCTTCAGACCGTGATGAAATCGCGGACGAAATCGCTGGCCGGGCGGGCGCGGATGTCTTGCGGGCGGCCGATCTGTTCGATGCGACCCATCGACATGACGACGACGAGGTCGGCAAGCTCCATTGCCTCTTCCTGATCATGGGTCACGAAGACGGTGGTGAGGCCGGTGGTGTCGTGGATGTCGCGCAGCCCCTGCCGCAGCTCTTTGCGGACCTTGGCGTCAAGCGCCCCGAAGGGTTCGTCAAGGAGGAGCATCCGCGGTTCGATCGCAAGCGCCCGTGCCAGCGCCACGCGCTGCCGCTGCCCGCCGGAGAGCTGACTGGGGAAGCGCGCGCCGATATGCGGCAGCTGGATGAGGTCGAGCAGCCGCGTCACCCGGCGCGCGATTTCCGCCTTTTCGGGGCGCGTGGCGCGGGGGCGGGCGGTCAGTCCATAGGCGATATTGTCGAAAACTGTCATATGCCGGAAGAGTGCATAGGACTGGAACACAAAGCCCGCGCGGCGGTCCTGCACGCTCAGATGCGTGGCATCTTGCCCGTCAAAGAGGACACGCCCCGAGGACGGGAATTCGAGCCCGCCGAGGATGCGCAGAAGCGTGGTCTTGCCCGAGCCGGAGGGTCCGAGCAGCGCCACCAGCGCCCCCGAGGGGATGGCGAGTGAGACCGGGTGCAACGCGGCGGTGGCGCCGAATTGTTTGGAGATTTCGTCGATGTCGATATGCATGGCGGGTTCCTTCCGCAACCGGCGCCGGGGGCTCTGCCCCCGGACCCCCGGGATATTTCGGGACAGAAAAGGATCAGTGACGGTGTGATGCGGCCAGCGCGTCGGCGTGGCGGCGTTCAAGCGCGGTCTTGAGGAGGAGGGTGAGGAGGGCGAGGGCCGTAAGCAGGGCGGCCATGGAGAAGGCGGCGACCGAGAGATATTCGTTGTAGAGCATCTCGATCGTGATGGGCATGGTGGCAGTCTGGCCGCGGATCTTGCCCGAGACGACGGCCACGGCGCCGAATTCGCCCATGGCGCGGGCGTTGCAGAGGAGGACACCGTAGAGCAGCGCCCAGCGGATATTGGGCAGCGTGACCGTCCAGAACACGCGCCAGCCGCCTGCGCCGAGGGTGAGCGCGGCCTCTTCCTCGGCCCGGCCCTGTTCGATCATCACCGGGATGAGTTCCCGGGCGACGAAGGGGAAGGTCACGAACATGGTGGCCAGCACGATCCCCGGCAGGGCGAAGACGATGGGAAAGCCATGCGCCACGAGCCAGCCGCCGACGAGCGAATTGGCGCCGAACATCAGGACGATGCAGAGGCCCGCGACCACGGGGCTGACCGAGAAGGGCAGGTCGATCAGGGTGATGAGGAAGGCCTTGCCGCGAAAGTCGAACTTGGTGATGAACCAGGCGGCGGCGATGCCGAAGGCGGCGTTCATCGGCACGGCGATGGCGGTGATGATCAGTGTGAGCTGGATGGCCGAGCGGGCATCGTGGTTGCCGAGGCTGGCGAGAGCGGCTGCCCAGCCATCGGCCAGCGCCTCGGTGAACACCGCGGCGAGGGGGGCGAAGACGAGCAGGGCAAGGCCCAGAACCGCCACTCCGATCAGGAGGCGGCGGGTGAGCGGGGTTTCCTCGGTCGCGGGGCGAAAGGGGAGGGAGGTGTCAGACATGGCCAATTCTCCGGCGGCTCCAGATCTGGATGAGGTTGATCACCAGCAGCATGGCGAAGGAGATGAGCAGCATGGCGATGCCGATGGCGGCGGCGGCGTCATAGTTGAACTCTTCCAGCTGGATCACGATCAGCAGCGGGGCGATTTCGGTCGAAAGCGGGATATTGCCTGCGATGAAGATGACCGAACCATATTCCCCCACCGCCCGGGCGAGGGCGAGGGCGAAGCCCGTCAGCGCGGCGGGGGCGAGCATCGGCCATATCACCCGGCGCAGGGTGTGGAGGCGGCTGGCGCCGAGGGTGGCCGAGGCCTCTTCGACCTCGCGGTCGATTTCCTCGACCACCGGCTGCACGGTGCGGGTGACGAAGGGCAGGCCCACGAAGATCAGCGCGATGAGGATGCCCCATTCGGTATAGGCGATCTTCACCCCCAACTCTTTCGCCAGTGCGCCGAAAGCGCCGTTCGGAGCATAAAGGGCGGTCAGCGCGATGCCCGCCACTGCCGTGGGCAGGGCGAAGGGCAGGTCCACCGCCGCGTCGAGGAGGCGCCGCCCCGGAAAGCGGTAGCGGGTCAGCACCCAGGCCAGGATCACCCCGAAGACAAGGTTGAAGCAGGCCGCCAGAAAGGACAGGCGGAAGGACAGGAAGAGGGCCGCCCAGACCCTTTCGCGGTTGACCACATCCCACATATTGCCAAGGCCGAAGCTGGCGCCCTTCGCAAGAAGGGCGCCGATCGGCAGGAGGACGACAAGGGACAGCATCGTGATCGTGATCCCCATGGTCAGGCCAAGGCCGGGCATGGGAGAGCGGTGGATCAGCGGGGGTCTGGGGGTCCTCAGCATGAGTGCCTCACTTTGCCACGTAGATCTGGTCGAAGATGCCGCCATCGCCGAAATGTTCCGGCTGCACCTTGGCCCAGCCCCCGAAGCTCGCGATATCCACGAGGTCGAGTTTCGGGAAGCGGGCGACATCTTCGGGATTGGCCTTCGAGCTGTCCCAAGCGCGGTAGAAGTGTTTGAAGGCGAGCGCCTGACCTTCGGGCGCATAGAGGAAGTCAAGATAGGCCTCGGCCAGCTTGCGCTGATCCTCGGAGGTGATGTTGCCTTCAACGAGCGCCACGGGCGGTTCGGCCAGGACCGAGACGCTGGGGACGACGATGTCGAATTCGTCCTCGCCCAGTTCCTTCAAGGCAAGATAGGCCTCATTTTCCCAGGCGAGCAGCACATCGCCGATGCCGCGCTGTGCGAAGGTGGTGGTCGATCCGCGCGCGCCGCTGTCAAGCACGGGAACGTGTTTGTAAAGTTCGCCCACGAAGGCCTTGGGGTCTTTCCCGTTCTTTTCAGCCCAGGCCCAGGCGGCAAGATAGTTCCAGCGCGCCCCGCCCGAGGTCTTGGGGTTTGGGGTCACGACTTCGACGCCGTCTTTGACGAGATCGCCCCAATCCTTGATGCCCTTGGGGTTCCCCTCGCGCACAAGAAACACGATGGTCGAGGTATAGGGCGAGGAATTGTGCGGCCGTTTGGCCTGCCAGTCGGCAGGCAGCTTGCCTGCGGCGGCGATCTTGTCGATGTCCGAAGCCAGCGCCAGCGTCACGACCTGCGCCCCCAGCCCGTCAATCACGGCCCGGGCTTGGGCGCCCGAACCGCCGTGGCTTGTCTCGATGCCGGGGGCAGGATTGCCCTGCGCCTGCCATTGGGCCGCAAAGGCTTCGTTCACCTCACGGTAAAGCTCGCGCGTTGGATCGTAGCTGACATTGAGCAACGATTCCGCGCGGGCTGCCGGTGCAACACCCAAAAGCGTGGCAAGGGCAAGCGCGGACAACGCGCCCTTGAGGGCAATCGGCCAGCCCGTCAGGCGACGCCCGCCATCGACGGTGGTGACGCGGTCATCCTTTTGATGCGCGGCGGTTTTGCCCTGCGCGGTGATGTTCCCGGTGATGGTGACGGTGGTGGTCATGGGGGTCTCCTGCTGATGGCGGGGTTTTTGGGCCCCCTGGTCCCGGGGCGGGCGGGGGGCGAATGTGGGGACAAGGCCCAGAAGGGTGTGGGCGGTCATTGGCGGTCTCCGGCCAAAGGGGTGATGCGAATGTCCCAGAGCTGTGGATCGCGGCCCTGCAGCAATTCGGCGGCCGCCTCTTGCGGGCGCCGGGTGAACAGGACCAGCGGCTTGCCGTTGATGCGGTGGGCGTCGCCCGTGCGACGGTCGATCAGTGTGACCGCACAGGTGCGCCCCTCACCGGCGTCCATGTCCGACTCGCGGCCAAAGCCCATCCAGCGGGCGACGGTGGACGTGAAGGATGGTGCAGCAATCATCATGCGATCTCCTTTTCCCGGTAGGGGCCAGCAGCGCTTGCCCTTCATAAATAACGACACATTAGGTCGAGTTTATCAAAGGAAAATTCACGCTAAATGTGATCGTGATTATAGGATTTTTTTCTCCGCCCTGCGGGATGCGACTCGGAGCCCATCTTCTAAGCACCTGAAAAAATTATGATATGCCGTAACCCGCGGCGCGGCATTCGGGGAACGTTACTGTCGTGCAGCAGCAGAAGGCAGGGGATTCCCTCTAAAGACGATAATACCGATAGACATTTAGTAATTTCACGTCATGCTAGGACCTGTCGCCAAGAGGGCGTGCAACTGACAGAGGCACCCATGGAAGAACTGGACCTGATCGACCGCAAGATCGTGGCTGCGCTGATGCAAGATGCCACGCTTCCCATCGCGCAGATTGCCGACCGCGTCGGGCTGTCGCAAACCCCGTGCTGGAAACGCATCCAGAAGCTTGAAAGCGCGGGCGTTCTCATGCGCCGGGTTGCCCTGGCCGATCCGGTACGGCTTGGCCTTGGTCTTACGGTTTTTGTCGGCATCGAAGCGCCCGATCACTCCGCCGAGTGGCGCGAGGCGTTTGGTCAGGCGGTGCAATCCATTCCGCAGATCATGGAGGTCTATCGCATGGCGGGCGAGATGGATTACCTCCTGCGGGTGGCCGCCCGCGACATGACCGACTTTGATACGCTCTATCGGCAATTGACGGATGCAGTGCCGATCAAGAACGTCACGTCGCATTTCGCGATGGAGCGGATCAAGTTCACCACGGCCTATCCGCTGGACACGCGCAATCGGTAAACGTCTGCTGTCTCGGTCATGGGTCGGAGAAGGATCTTTCCCGTCTGTGGGCCTCTTTGGAACCAAAATCACGACCACAATGATAGATTAATGCCAGTGAACGCCGCGAAAGGAATCGACATGATCACGACCCTGATTGTTCCCGGCCTTGATGGCTCGCCCGCTCCGCATTGGCAGCACTGGTGGGCCGCAACCGATGCGACCGCGGCCATGGTAGAGCTGAGCGATCCGGACCGCCCCCTGCCGGCCGTCTGGGACATCGAATTGGCGGGCATGATCCTGCGCCATCCGGATTGCGTTCTGGTGGGGCATTCGCTTGGTGCCGTGCTGATTGCGCGGCTGCTTGCGCGCTGGCCGCATTTGCGGGTGCGCGCGGCCCTGCTGGTTGCGCCGGCCGATCCTGCGAAGGGAAGCCGCATCGCCAGCTTCGCGCCGCTGCCCAATGCCCAGCTTGGTGTTGCAAACACCGTGGTTGCCAGCCGCAATGACCCTTGGATGAGCTTCAGCCAGGCCCGCGATCTTGCGCGCTGCTGGGGGGCAGAGGTGGTGGACCTGGGATTTGCCGGGCATATCAATGTCGCGTCGGGCTTTGGTCCCTGGCCTATGGGCAAAGAGCTGCGCGATGACCTGTTGCTTCAAACGCAGCCCGTGTCGGGAGCGGGCAGGGCGCCGTTGCAGCTGGGCTGGTGATTGCGCGACCAGCCGAGTCATATTGACATTAGTGTCAAAATGACGGATGTGTCAAACATCCTGTCCGGTTGGGGTTTGCCATGTCACGTCTTCCTGCCGCTGCCGTTCTGCTGTCGGGTCTGATGCCTTTGCCCGGTTTGGCGGATGCACCGCTGGTGGTGCGGATCGTTACCGCGCAGGTGCAGCCAACTGTCACCACCTATGCCATTTCGGGCACGGTGACGGCCCCCGACAGCGTCGCCATCAGCGCCCGCGATGGGGGGCGGGTGATCACGGTGGGGGTGCAGGTCGGCGATCACATTGCCCCGGGCCAGATCCTTGTGCAGCTGGACCCCACACAGGCCAATGCCGCAGCCCGCGCCGCCGAAGCGCAGCTTGCCGCCGCCGATGCGGGGCTTCGGCAGGCCCGGCAGGCACGGGATCGTGCGGCCGGTCTGGCCGAGCGGGGTGCAGGCACGGTGGCCGGTCTTGATGCCGCGACCGAGGCGCTGCTTGCGGCGCAATCGGCACGTGATCAGGCCTTGGCTCAGGTGTCAAAGGCCCGTCAGGCGGTGGATGATACCGTCATTCGCGCCGGCGCAGCCGGAATCATCACAGGCCGCACGGCCGAGCCGGGGCAGATCGTGGCGGCGGCGCAGGGCTTGCTCACCCTGGCACCGGATGGCGCGCGCGAGGCTGTCTTCCATGCGCCCGATGGTGTGGACCTGCGGGAATTCATCGGGCGTCGGGTGGTCATCCGCAGTCTGGACGCGCCTTTCCTGTCGGTCGGCGGCGCGGTGTCAGAGATCTCGCCTCTGGCGGATTCGGCCTCGGGGACGGTGGAGGTGAAGGCCAGGATTGATGCGGATGCCGCGCAGCCGGGCCTTGGTGTCCCTGTGATGAGCGAGATTGATCTGAGAAATGACCCGGTCGTCAGCCTGCCATGGACGGCCCTTGCCGCAGGTCCATCCGGGGCGGCGGTCTGGACGGTTGATCCGGCCACGCAAAAGGTTGCGCTGACCCCCGTTACCGTGGCGCGCTATACGGCTGACACGATCGAGCTGTCACGGGGCCTGGTTGCCGGGCAGCTGGTGGTCGCGGATGGGTCGCATCTGCTCTATCCCGGGCGACAGGTTGTTGCGGCAGGGGGGAAACCGTGATGTCGCTGTTGCGCGCTTTTCTGATCCTTCCGCTGCTGGCCTTGCCCGTCCTGGCCGAGGATAACCCTCTCCCGCCAAGGCCCCGACCTGTGGTGACCGAGATCCTGACCAGTGAGGCCGCGCGCCTGCGCAGCTTTCCCGGTCTGATCGCGGCACGGGTGGAAACGGCGCTTGCATTTCAGACCACCGGACGTGTGGCAAGCCGCCCGGCGGATCGGGGCGACCGGGTAAAGGCTGGTGATGTTCTGGCAACGCTGGACCAGATTACGCTGGGCGAAGATGTCGCCGCCGCGCGTGCCGCTGTGGCAGCGGCCCAGGCCCAGGCCGATCTGGCCGGGCAAAGCCTTGCACGGGCCGAACGGCTGAACCAGCGCGGGGTGGCGGCCACGTCACAGCTGGAAGCTGCGACAGCACAGCGCGACAGCGCGGCCGCCAGTTTGCGGGCGGCCGAGGCCGATCTGTTGCGCGCCGAGGATGCCGCGCGCTTTGGCACCCTGCGCGCGCCCTCGGACGGGGTGGTGATTGCTGTCAGTGCCGAACCGGGGGCCGTGGTATCGCCCGGCACGCCGGTTCTGACCCTTGCGGCTAAGGGAGGGCTGGAGGCGGTGATCGACGTCCCGGGCGATGTGCTGGCGCTGTTGCCGCCGGATGCCCAGTTCACCCTGCGCCCGCGCATGGGCGAGGGGCAGGCCGTGCCGGGGCAATTGCGGCTGATCGAACCCGTAGCCGACAGCGGCGCCCGCAACCACCGTCTGCGCGTCACGCTGCAGGGCGAAAGCCCGACGCTGCGCATCGGTTCACTTGTCATGGCTACGCTCGATTTGCCAGTAGACCCCGTCTTGACGCTTCCGCAAAGCGCCCTGATCGACGGCACCGCCAGCGTCTGGCGCATCACGGGGCCGGATCGTCTTGCGACGCGCGTGCCGGTAACACTGGGCGCCGCTCTTGGCGATCGGGTGATCGTGACGCAGGGCCTTGCCTCTGGCGATGAAATTCTGGTGCGCGGGGTCCATTCCGTGCAGGACGGCCAGCCTTTGGGCGAAAGGATCGAATGATGCGCGGCTTCAACCTTTCGGACTGGGCGCTCAAGCATCGCTCGATGGTCTGGTTCATGATCATCGTCTCGCTGGTGGCGGGGATGATTTCCTACGGGAACCTCGGGCGCGAGGAAGACCCCTCCTTCACCATCAAGACCATGGTGATTTCGGCCGCCCTGCCGGGCGCCACGGCCGAGGAAACCCGCGCGCAGGTGACCGACCGGATCGAGAAAAAGCTGCAGGAAATCCCCACGCTGAAAAACACCCGGTCCGAGACCTTCCCCGGTCAGGCGGTGGTTTATCTGGAGCTGAACCCCGAAGTGCGGGGGGCCGAGGTGACCCAGACCTGGGTCCGTGTCCGGCACATGATGGAGGATATCCGGCGCGAATTTCCCGCCGAATTCGCGGGTTTCGCCTTCAATGACAGCTTTGGTGACGTTTACGGCAATATCTATGCCTTCACCTCGGACGGGTTTACCCCGCGCGAGATGAAGGACCGGGTCGAGGCCGTGCGCGCCGCCGTGCTGACGCTGAAAGACGCAGGCAAGGTTGAACTGATCGGGACGCAAGACCCCGTCGTGCATATCGAATTTTCGGCGCGCAAACTGGCGGCGCTGGGGCTTGACCGCGGGGCGGTGCTGAACACGCTGGCTGCGCAAAATGCCATCGTGCCCTCTGGCGTGATCCGCACCGGGGCCGAACAGATTGCCGTGCGTGTCAGCGGCCGTTTTGGCGCGGCGACGGATCTCGCCGAAACCCCGCTGCGGGTGGGGGAAACCTTCTTCACCCTTTCGGACGTGGCGACGGTGACGGCGGGCTATGCCGATCCGCCGGGCTCGCTTTTCCGCTATAACGGCAAGGATGCGGTGGCGCTGATCGTGGGCATGCGGCAGGGCGCAAACATCTTGGCCTTCGGTGAAGAGCTGGACGCGCTGATGGCGCGGGTTGCCGCCGAACTGCCGGTGGGCATCGAGATGAGCAAAGTGGCCGATCAGCCCAAGGTGGTTGAAGAGTCCGTCGATCACTTCCTTCAGGCGCTGGTCGAGGCGGTGCTGATCGTTCTGGCGGTCAGTTTCGTGTCGCTGGGCGTGCGGGCGGGGCTGGTGGTGACCATGACCATCCCGCTTGTGCTGGCGCTGACCTTCGTGATCCTCGATCTGATGGGGGTGACGCTGCAGCGGATTTCGCTGGGCGCGCTGATCATCGCGCTGGGGCTGTTGGTTGATGATGCGATGATCGCGATCGAGACGATGATCGCGCGGCTGGAACTGGGGGAAAGCCTGTCCAAGGCGGCCTCCTACGCCTGGACCTCCATCGCCTTCCCGATGCTTTCGGGGACTTTGGTGACCGTCGCGGGCTTCATCCCCATCGGGCTGAACAGCAGCGCGGCGGGGGAATATACCATCTCGCTTTTTTATGTGATCGCGATTTCGCTGATCCTGTCCTGGATCGTGGCGGTGCTGTTCGCGCCGTTGCTGGGGGCCACGTTCCTGCCCGCGAAACTTCCCCATCACAATCCCGAGCCGGGCCGGCTGCGGCGCGGCTTCCACCGCGTGCTGCGTGCTGCGATGCGGGCCAAATGGATGACGATTCTGGTGACGGTGGCCTGTTTCGGCCTGTCGATCTTCGGGATGCGCTTTGTGGAACAGCAGTTCTTCCCCACCTCGGACCGGCCCGAATTGCTGGTCGATATCGGGCTGCGGCAAAACAGCAGCATCGAGGAAACCGACACCGCCATCCGCAATCTGGAAAGCTGGCTTTCGACCCGCGAGGAAGTGGCCTATTGGTCCACCTATGTCGGACGGTCGGCGCCGCGGTTCCTTCTGTCGCTCGATGCGCCGACGCCCGCGCCCTATATGGGCCAGATCGTCGTGATGACCACGGGGATGGAGGCGCGCAACGCCCTGCGCGATGCGATGAACACCTATGCCGAGGCGCAGGCGGGGGTCGAGATTTTCCCGAAATTCATCGAATTGGGGCCGCCGGTTGGCAAGCCCGTGCAATTCCGCATCTCGGGCCCCGATCAGGCCGTGCTGCGCGAAGAGGCGCGCGCACTGGCCGCGCTGATGGCCGAGGACAGCCGTCTGGGCAAACTGACGATGGATGAGGGCGAACCCGTCCGTGCCGTGCGCGTGGTGCTGGATCAGGAAAAGCTGCGCCAACTGGGCCTGACGCAGACCGATGTCGCCCAATCTCTGGCCCTGCTTTATGACGGCACCACCGTGACCGAGCTGCGCGATGGCGATACGCTGATCGACGTGATCGCGCGCGGCACGGCAGAGGATCGCGCCTCGGTCGCGGCGCTGCAGTCGCTGCAGCTTCGCAGTCCCTCCGGGGTGCCGGTGCCGCTGGGGTCTTTCGCGCAGCTGGAGTGGCGCAGCGAGGCGCCGGTGATCCATCAGCGCGACCGCGTGCCGACGATCACCGTCAAGGCCGCAGTGATGACCGCCGACCAGCCCGCCACCATCGTCAAGGATCTGGGTCCGGCGCTGGCCCGGCTGACGGCCGAGCTTCCGGCGGGCTATCGCATCGAAACGGCGGGTGTGGTGGAATCCAGCGCCGAAAGTCAGGGGCCGATTGCTGCGGTGGCGCCGCTGATGCTGCTGATCATGCTCACGTTGGTGATGATCCAGATGCAGAGCTTCCGCCTGATGTTCATCGTGCTGGCGGTGGCACCCCTGGGCCTGATCGGGGTGGTGGCGGCGCTGGTGCCTTCGGGCGCCCCCTTGGGCTTTGTCGCCATTCTGGGGGTGCTGGCGCTGATCGGGATTCTGATCCGCAACTCCATCATCCTGATGACCGAGGTCGAGACGCTCGTCGCGGCGGGCAAATCGCGCTGGGATGCGGTGTTTGAGGCCTCGGACAGCCGCGCGCGGCCGATCCTGCTGACGGCGGCGGCGGCAAGCCTTGCGCTGATCCCGATTGCCCGGCAGGTGTTCTGGGGGCCGATGGCCTTTGCCATGATGGGTGGGATCATCGCCGGGACGCTGATCACGCTGCTCTTTGCGCCTGCGCTTTATTGTGCGGTCTTCCGGGTGCGCCCCGACGGCGCGGGGCAGGAGGCCTGAGCCATGGCCGACCATCGCCCCGCCGTCGCCGCGCAACGGCGCGAAAGGATGCGCGCCCGCCTGATCGAGGCGGCGCTGCCGGTGGTGGCCCGCAAGGGCATCGCCGAGACGCAGATCGAGGACATCATCGCCGCGGCCGAAGTGTCGCGCGGGACCTTCTACAACCACTTCCCCACCGTGGCCGAATTGCTCCGCGCGGCCTATCAGCAACTGGGCAATGAGCTGGCGACGCGGGTCGAGGCCGATATCCGTGCGGAACCAGATCCGGCCCGCCGCATGGCACAGGGGCTTTTGAATTTCCTGGCTACGGCGCGTGCCTATCCGTTGGTCGGGCGTTTCATCGTGGGGCTGGGCGTCACCGGGTTGGGCGAGGGCAATCTTGTCCATGCCCTGCTTCCCCCGCATCTCGAGGCGGGCGTCCGGGCCGGGCAGTTCCTGCCGATGCCGCTGGACCTTGCGGTGGACATGATCGCCGCGTCCATGATGGTCGCCCTGCAGCGCGATAGCCGAGGCGAGACGGTGAACCCCACCGACGTGATTGCCGCCTTGCTTCGGATGATCGGCGTCAGTGTCGCCCAGGTCGCACAACTTGCGACGCTGGAGCCTGTCGTCTTGCAGATGGGACCTGAAACGCTGGTGGCCCGCAGCAATGCGTTGCTGCAGGACGGCTAAGGGGGGCCGGTTCTGGTCCGGCCCCGCCGGGGTTCAAAGGGCGAAATCGCCCGATTGCAGGGTGTGAAGCCCGTTCAGACGCAGCACCAGTTCCGCCTGCGTGTCGCTGTCGCGATCCAGGAAGACCAGCGTGAAGTCATTCTCGCTCCCGTCGTTGTTGACCAGCTGATAGCGCAGGCCACCCCGGGCCGAGGTGCCGAAACCGCCGGTCCCGAGCCATTCGAAAGCATTGTTGTCGGCAAGAACGGTACTGGCATCCATCGTGGTCAGCACGATCCGGTCAGTTCCCCGCACGAAATCAGTAATGACGTCGCAGGCGGTGCTGGCATTGGTCATTTCGGATGGCGCGTTGAACACAATGCGATCCGCGCCGGTGCCTGTGGCAATCCGGTCGGCCCCCGCACCCCCGACGATCCGGTCGGCTCCGGCGCCGCCGGTGATCGTGTCGGCGCCACCATTGCCGAGCAGCGTATTGGCGGCGGTGTTGCCGATGATCCGGTCAGCGCGGTTCCCGCCAGTGGCATTTTCAATGACCACACCATTGGCAATGGTATAGCCGCCCACGATGCCATTGGCACGGGACACATAGCCCCCGGCATTTGCGCCCACCAACGGGGCCGCGCGCAGATCAAGATAGGCTGCCACATTCGACCCGGCATTGGTCAGGGTGTCCGTGCCGCCCGTATCCCAGATGCAGGACCAATAGGTTCCGGCACGGTTGGCATCCGGCAGGCGATAGGTCGAATTGCCGGTGGCATTCGCCGCGGCACCATAAATGGACTGGATCGCCGCAATATCGAGCGCCATGGGCGTGGCCTGATAGCCATAATCCCATTCCGTCTGATAGCTGTGGTCCGGGAACTGCGTCTGCCACCCGTCCATGTAGCTCATGGTGGTGAAGATGCCCTGATTGAGACCGTACTGGCCAAAATCGCTTGAATCCCCATCGCTCACACCCGGGAAAAGGGTGCCATCCCCGAGGCCGCCACCATCATGGGGGTGCGCAAGGCCGATCAGATGGCCGATCTCATGAATGAGCGTGACATAGGCATAGCCGCCACGGACAAGCGCGCTGGGAATCCAGGTCTCGTTTTCGCCGTTCAGCACAAGATAGAGCGGCTCGGCCACGGTGCCGGGGACCGGAACCTCGCTATAGCCGAAAGTGTCGGCGCCAGTATGGGCCGAAGGCGCTTGCCAAGCCCAGAAATCCGCCGTGTTCGGATCGCTGGTTTCAACAAAACGGATATTGGCCACATTGGACCAGCTGGTCAGGGCATTGCGCAGCGCAGTCAGGGCAGCGCTGCCCCAAGGGGCGCTTGAACCTTCCCAGATGATCTCGGCGGGATCGACCCCATGCACGGCGCTGTAGCGGACCGTGACGCGGCCGTCATTCGAGGTCACATTCGGGTCGTCCCGCCACGCTCCACCCCAGACAAGGCTGTCAATCCAGGGGTTGGCGTTGTTCGTCGGCGTCCCATCGACGAAGGAGGTGATCGCGGTTCCAGCCATGCTTCAAATCCATCCCGTGCTGTCGTTTCACTTGAAAAACCAATGCGTCATGCTGCGCAACTGCCGCAAGTTTAAGCAGATCATCTTTCATAGTGAAACGCCCTGCGGTTTGGCAAGCGCCGCAACGGAAGGGGATGTGCCCTTCCATTGCGGCAAGGCCGCGCAGACCCAGAAAAACAAGCTGAAATCCTATCAGATCCGGGGACGATGTGACGCAAGTCTGGGACGAATGCGGCCGTAATATTCAGATCAGACGCACCTGCGTGCCGATGGCCGTCAGGGCGAAAAGCTCTTCGATATGTTCGTTGTAAAGGCCGACGCAGCCTGACGACGATTGCCGCCCGATCTTGCGCGTATCATGGGTGCCATGGATCAGGTAGGCGGGCCAGCCCAGATACATTGCATGGGTGCCCAGCGGATTTGCCGGGCCCGGCGGCGTGTAGCGCAGCGACGGGTCCTCGGCGAGCATGGAAGGAGTCGGGGTCCAGTCCGGCCCCACCTTCTTGCGTACGACCTCGGTATAGCCACGGCGGGTAAGCTCTTCGGTGCGCGGGACCGAGCTGGGATAAAGGCGATAATCGCTGCCATCCGGCCCCCAGTAATGCACTGCGCGCGAGGTCAGGTCCGCCACAATGGCGCCTTTTCCCAGGTTCTCGAAATGGTCCTGCCAGCGTTGGGTGCGGAAGCTGGCCACGTTCGAGCGCACTTGGCCCGTGGCCCGCAGGTTCGGTTCGGGGGTCTGGGCCCGCAGGACAGTTGGTGCGACAAGCAGCGCAAGGCCGCCCAAGGTCAGGGCGCGGCGGCGGGACAGGACTTGGGTCATGGCATCCTCATGGTGTCAGACATTGGCGCGAATTCAACCGCAGGCCACGGGCCAAGACCAGCCCGTCACGGTTCACATCCCTTCACGGTCGCGCGAGTCCGCAGACCGCGGCCACCAGATCGGGCAGGTGCCCGGAATGGGCCAGCACCTCGCATGGGGCGACCAGATGATCCGCCAGCGGCGCTGATTGCACCTGACCGCCCGCCGCCGGCACGATCACCAGTGCCGCCGCGCAATCCCACAGATGCAGGCAGGATTCATGGTAAACTTCCGCACGGCCAAGGATGACGGCCATCAGCCCCACCGTCGCCGCGCCGCTGCGCCGGTATTGGGCCCCGGCGGACAGGATCCGGCCGATGCGCGCGGGATGGGCCGCCGGCGCTTCCCGCGGCGAATAGCCCAGATGGACCAACGCGGCCGTGGCGTCGGAGATGCCCGACACCCCTGCGGCCGCGCCCTCTGCCACCAGACCCGTTGGCCCCGCGGCCACCAGCAGGCCATGATCGGGCAGGTAGATGACGCCGTGCGTCAGCCGTCCCGCTTGTGCAAGCGCAATCGACACGCCCCAATCCGCCGCACCGCGCATGAAATTCGCCGTGCCGTCAATGGGATCGGTGATCCAGATTGCACCGCTATCGCCCTGGAGTCCCCCTTCTTCACCCAGCACGGCATCGGTTGGCCAGCGCGCGGCAATGCGGTCACGGATCAACCGTTCAACCGCAAGGTCCGCGGCTGTCACAAAATCACCGGGCGCTTTTGCACCCACCTGCAGGCCCCCCGGCGTCGCCCGCAGGGTTTGGGCCAGCATTCCGGCCTCTCGGGCCAGCCTCACGATGAAGTCGAGCCTCTCATCCATCCTGTTCGCTCCGCCAAAACCGCAATCGAAGTAATATCAGACAGAAACTGTAACATATTGAAAGATGCTGCCCTGAATCGTGAACTGCCCGTCGGTTGTATGGGCTGCATGAATGTTTAACTTTGAACCATTCATTCCAGTGTTTAGCCCGGAGGTCCCGTTGCACCACGCCACCCCCTTGATCACCACCATTGTTGCGGGCCTTGGTCTGGCATTTCTTTTCGGACTGCTGGCACAGCGCCTGCGGCTGCCACTGATCGCCGGATATTTGTGCGCAGGCATGGTGATCGGGCCGTTCACTCCGGGGTTCGTGGCCGATTCCGCCTTGGCGAGCGAGCTGGCAGAACTTGGGGTGATCTTGCTCATGTTCGGGGTGGGCCTGCATTTCTCGGCCCGGGAACTGGTTTCCGTCAAGGCCATCGCGGTGCCGGGGGCCTTGGTGCAGATCGCGGTTGCGACGGGGGCGGGAACCCTGACCGGGGCCCTGCTTGGCTGGGGCATCGGGGCGGGGCTGATCTTCGGGCTTGCGCTCTCGGTTGCGTCGACTGTGGTGCTGCTGCGCGCCCTGCAGGAACGCGGTCTTGTTCAGACCGAGCGGGGCCGGATCGCGGTCGGCTGGCTGGTGGTCGAGGATCTGGCCATGGTGCTGGCGCTGGTGATGATCCCGCCCCTGGCCGGGGTCCTCGGCGGAACCGCCCTTCCGGTCAGCGACGAAGCGGCCGAAGTCGCGCGGATGGGGCTTGGCCCGGTTGCCGCGACGCTCTTGGTGACGGGTGTCAAGGTTTCGGCTTTCTTTCTGGTGATGCTGCTGGTGGGGCGGCGCCTCATCCCGTGGCTGCTGGATCATGTCGCGCAATCAGGATCGCGCGAGCTGTTCCGCCTTGCCGTCTTGGCGATTGCGCTTGGCGTAGCCTTCGGCTCTTCCGCGATCTTCGGTGTATCCTTCGCGCTCGGCGCCTTTTTCGCGGGCATGGTCATGGCCGGATCAACGCTTTCGGCGCAGGCCATGAAGGATGTGATGCCCCTGCGGGATGCCTTTGCCGTGCTGTTCTTCGTCTCGGTCGGGATGCTGTTCAACCCGCAGATTCTGATCGAGAATCCGGGCGCTGTGCTGATGACCATCCTCGTCATTCTGGTGGTGAAATCTGCGGCGGCCTGGGGGATCATGCGGCTCTTTGGCCATCCGGATGACCGTGCGCTGACCATCGCGGCAAGTCTTGCCCAGATTGGTGAGTTTTCCTTCATCCTGATCGTGATGGGGGTCGATCTGGCCATTGTCCCGCCCGAAGCGCGCGATCTGGTGGTTGCGGGGGCTATGGCTTCGATCCTCGTCAACCCCTTGTTGTTTCGCGCGATCGACCGCCGCTTCCCGTTGCCGCGCCCCGCAACGTCTGCCGTCGATGACTGATCCGGCAGACCACCGCCGATATCGAGAGATGCCATTGCGGGCGAGCGCGGCTTGTGCCAATTCCGCGCCTTCGTAGAAACAGGACAACAAGAAACGATGACCACTCCCCTGAATCTGTCGGAACAAGACCAAGAGATGCTGATGAAGGCCCTGCAGAACAAGGCTCCCGACGTTGTGCAGGCGCGCATGGCCAATGCCTTGCTTTTGCTGGCAGATGGTCTTCCTGTCGAAGATGTGGCCGGACTGCTGTATCTGGAAGAAAGCGTGGTTGCCGGCTGGCAGAAACTGTTTGCCAAGCGCAATCGCCGCGCTGCCTGACCTCACTTTTGCCAAAAGGCCGCCTGACATGATCCCCACTTATCTTGTGACACATTCCGGCGGCTTTCATGCCGATGAGCTGATGTCGAGCGTCATCCTGACCCGGCTTTTCCCCGAGGCCGCGCTGCGGCGCAGCCGGTCGGCAGACTGGATCACCCCGGCGCCTGACCGCATCGTCTATGACGTGGGCGGCGCCTATGACCCCGCCGCCCGCATCTTCGACCATCACCAGCGCGAGGCGCCGCTGCGGGAAGACGGCCAGCCCTACAGCTCGTTCGGGCTGATCTGGAAACATTTTGGCGCCGAATACCTGCAAAGCCACGGCATCCCCGAGGCGGCGATCGAAGCCGCGCTGACCAAGTTCGATGCCGATTTTGTGCTGCCGGTCGATCTGGTGGACAATGGCGCCGTCAATCTTTCGGCGGCCGGGCCGCTGTCGTCCCTGACCCTGCCGGGGTTGCTGGAAACCCTGAAGCCCGTCTTTGACGAAACCGACCCCGAGGCGGAAACCCGCGCCTTCCACGCTGCCCTTGCCATTGCCCGCGCCTTTGTCGAGGCTTGGGTCGGGCAGCTTGCCGCAAAACTGCGGGCCGAGGCCGTGGTGCAGCAGGCCATTGTTGCCGCTGGCCCCGCGCGGGTGCTGGACCTGCCGATGGGCATGCCCTTTCGCCCGACCGTGGTGAAGATGGGGGCCGACCACCTGCTGTTTGTCGTACATCCGCGCGGGACTGACTGGTGCATCACCGGCATTCGCCGCAAATCCGACGATTTCGCGCTTCGCGCCGATCTGCCTGCCGCCTGGGCAGGCCTGCGCGACGCTGAACTTGAGGCCGCAACCGGCGTGCCCGGCGCCACCTTCTGCCACAACGGGCGCTTCATCGCGGCGGCAAAAACGCGCGAGGCGATCCTTGCCATGGCCGATCTTGCCGTGCGCGCGGCCGATCAACCCGCGATCTGACCGGCGATCCAGTCGCGGAAGGCCACCAGCGGCCCGTGGCGGTCTTTCGCCTCGGGCCAGGCCAGCCAATAGGCCCCGGTCCCCGGCACGCCGGGGGTGAGGATCGGGCAAAGGCGGCCCTCCTCCACCTCGGTCCGGGCGAGGTAATCGGGCAGCAGCGCAACGCCAAGCCCTTGGATTGCCGCCTGAATCATCATGGAAAACTGATCCATCATCATCCCCCCCGCCCGCGTTGCGCGGTGGCCGTGGGCGGCAAACCACTGGTCCCAGGCCGTCAGGCGCGTTTCCAACTGCAACAACGGCAGCCGGTCCAGATCGGCGGCACGGCGAATGGGGTGACGCTCCAGAAACGCGGGTGAGGCGCAGGCGGTGACCTGTTCATCAAACAGCTTCTGATGCCGCGCCCCGGGCCAATCGGGCGCGCCAAAGAAAATCACCGCATCAAAAGCCTCGGATTCGAAATCAAAACGCGGCACGCGGGTGGCAAAGTTCAGCGCGATGCCGGGGTGCGTTTCCAGAAACCCGCCGACCCGCGGGGCGAGCCAGCGCGTGCCGAAGGTAGGCAGCGTCGCGAGCGACAGCGCCCCCCCGGCCGGGTTCACCAAAAGCGCGGTGCTGGCCTGCTGGATCAAGTTTAGCCCGCGCGTGATATCGGCGCCATAGGACAGCGCGGCCTCGGTCGGGATCAGGCGTTTGCGTTGCCGAATGAAAAGCGTGCAACCCAACTGCTCTTCCAGCGTCTGAACCAGACGGCTGACCGTGCTTTGCGTCAGGTTCAGATCGCGCGCCGCCGCCGTGGTCGAACGGCTCCGCAAAACCGCCTCGAACGCCAGAAGCTGGCTGATTGAGGGTAAAAAGCGGCGAGGGCGCATTCATTCATTTCCTGCATGAAGTCATGGCAAATTAGCGTTTCCTGTTCGACATGCAAACATCATATGCATCATTATTCCCCACAACTGGGGCAGACAGAAGGAACGGATCATGTCAGAGGCGCCGCTGAAAGGGTTGAAGGTCGTCGAACTCGCCCGGATCCTCGCCGGGCCCTGGGTAGGGCAGACGCTGGCCGATCTGGGCGCAGAGGTAATCAAGGTCGAGGCGCCCGAGGGCGACGATACCCGCCGCTGGGGCCCCCCCTTCATCGAACGCCCGCGCCCCGATGGCGGCACCGAAACCGTCGCTGCCTATTTTCATGCCGCCAATCGCGGCAAGACCTCTGTCACCTGCGATTTCTCCAACCCCGAGGATCTGGCCCGCCTGAAAGAGCTGATCGCGGGCGCGGATGTCGTCATCGAAAACTTCAAGGTTGGCGGCCTGCGGAAGTTCGGGCTGGATTACGACAGCCTTGCCGCGTTGAACCCCGGGCTTGTCTATGCCTCGATCACCGGTTTCGGGCAAAACGGCCCCCGCGCCTCGCAGCCGGGCTATGATTTCCTGATCCAGGGTATGTGCGGCATCATGGACCTGACCGGCGACCCGCAGGGTGAGCCGCAGAAAGTGGGCGTCGCCTGGATTGACATCTTCACCGGGCTTTACGGCGTGATCGCCGTGCAGGCCGCGCTGGCCGAACGTGCCCGCTCCGGTCGCGGGCAGCATGTGGACCTGTCCCTTCTCGACAGCGGGGTTGCCGTGCTGGCCAATCAGGCGACCAACTTCCTTTTGGGCGGGGTCGAACCCCGTCGTCTGGGCAACGCGCATCCGAATATTGTTCCTTATCAAGTGTTTCCGGCCGCCGATGGCCATCTGATCATTGCCTGCGGCAATGACCGGCAATTCGCCTCCCTCTGCCGTGTGCTGGGGTTGGAAGATCTGGCGACCGACCCGGATTTCGCCACTAACCCCGCCCGCGTCGCCCATCGCGAAGAACTGACGGCCCTGCTCTCGGATGTGACGACCACGCGGCTGCGCGCCGATCTGATCGCCGCGCTTGAGGACGCAGGCGTGCCGGGAGGCCCGATCAACAGTGTTTCCGAGGCTTTGTCCGAGCCGCAACTGGCTGCCCGCTGTCTGCAGATCGCGCCCGAAGGCATTCCCGGACTTCGGACCCCGATCCAGTTTTCACGCAGCGGTCTGGAAACCGACCGCGCCGCCCCGGCCCTTGGCAGCGGCAGCTGGTCCTTCGGCGGGCCCAAGGCATGACGATCAGGACGGTAGGGATTGTCGGCGCGGGGCAGATGGGGAACGGGATCG
>NZ_BMYQ01000008.1 GCF_014652355.1 Gemmobacter lanyuensis
CGCAGACCCACCTTGGCACATCGATGCCGTCGGGGGGCGGTCACATCATCAACGCCTGGGCACCAGCAACATGGAGGGCATGGTAGGCGATCTGTCGAAACAACTCTCCCAATCCGTGGGCAATGCCCTGACACGGGCCAGCGTGTCGCTTAGCGAAGCCACTGACCGTATTGGCCTCATGGTGGATCGGATGGACGGCAGTCAGGCTCAGGCCGGGAACGGCCTGCGGGACGCCGTTGACCAGTTGTCCAAGGCCATGGCCGATATGCGCTCTGAAGTTGCGGCCAGCGGGAGAACTGCCACCGAAGCCATGACCTCCGGCGCGGATCGCCTGCTTTCGGTGATGAACGACACACTGAACGGCATCCGCGAAAACACAGGACAAGGGGCCACTGCGATGCGTAGCGCTGCCGAAGAGATGCGCCGCGCAGCAGAGGGCTTCCGCGAGGCCCTGACCGCTGCCAGCGCAGAAAGCGCTGAGGCCGTGCGGCTCAAAATGGCGGCAAGCTCGGAGGAAGCGGGCAAAGCCATCACCGGAGCGGGGACCGCCTTGTTGGAAAGCTTCAGCAAGACAAGTTCGGACATCTCGGGCCTTGGCGCCCAGGTTGGGGATGGACTGCGGGAGGCCTTGGGACAGATGTCGCAAACCCTAGCAGATCTGAGCGCAAAGGTCACGGCCAGCGGGCAAACTGCGACCGACACGATAAACGCGGGCGCAGACCGGTTGCTTTCGGTGATGAACGAGACCCTTTCGGGCATCCGTGACAACACTGGACAGGGCGCAGAAGCAATGCGCGCAGCCGCTGATGAAATGCGCCGTGCGGCGGAAGGCTTCCGCGACACCTTGGCCAACGCCAGCGAGGCCAGCGCAGAAGCCGCGCGCCAAAGGATCGCGGCCAGCACCGAAGAAGCAGGTCAGGCCATCACCGGTGCGGGCCAGTCCCTGCTGGAGAGCTTCAACCAAACCAGTGCCGATATCGCCAAGCTTGGCACAGAAATGGGCGGGGTCATCGGCGACGAACTCCTGTCGCGTCTGGAAGAGGTAAGCGGGCGCCTTTCGGAATTCGCTGATGCTGTAAAAGAAGGCGCATCGGGCGCGCAAAAGGCGGCCTTGGGCATGAACACGGGGGCCGATGCCATCAATGGCGCCTCGACCGGGTTCCGTGGAGCAAGTCAGACGCTGACCGCCGCATTCGACCCAATCCGTGCATCGCAGGAGCGGATCGAGATTACACTGCGCCGAGTTGGAGATCTTGTTGAAACGGTTTCGGAGACCCTGATGCAGAACTCTGCCTCGGTGGCAGAAAACGCAGCCCACGTGTTGGACACGGCACAAACTGCCTTGGGCACGGAACGCGAAGGGATCCGTCGCAACCTCGAGGCAACCCGCGCCGCGATCGCACAATTGTCCCAGGAGGCTGCCAAGCTGGATCAGATCGACGCCAGCCGAGGCCAGCCTGGCCTTGGAAACCGCGATCCGCGCCTCGCTGCGGGATGCCCTTTTCCTCTGCGAACGCGATCCGGCCTTGCGCGCGATCGAAAGCACGGCGCGTCACCTCGGGATCGACCTCGTCGGAGAGGACGAGGATCTGCCGATCCTCGCCGACAAGATGCTTCGGCTCATGATCGAGCTCAGCGAAGAACGCGAGCGGCGTACGCGTGGCCATTTCTCCGACAACCAGCCCTACCTCGCCCTCGAACTTTCGGGCGAAAACACGTCCACCAGCTTTACGAAAACATCCTCAACGGCCCCGCACGCCCCAGCAGGATTGGAACGGAACGCTCCCGCTGAACCGACCCAAGCCGCGGACCAAACCGCCGCGTCAGACCCCGGCAGATCCGCCGAGCGTCCCTCCAACGAACCGGACGAGGCCGCCCCGGCATTGGTTCAAGCAACCGAGCCGAGCGATGGTTTCGACGCCTGAGCTGCTGCCGGTTTCGTGGACGGCGAGTTCAGCTAGCATAGCGCGGGCCTCGAACTCCATGGGGCTGAGGTAGCCCAGTTTCGAATGCCGTCTGCGCGGGTTGTAGAAGCGCTCGATGTAATCGAAGACGGCGGCGCGTGCCTCGTCTCGGGTGCGGTAAACCTTCCGTGCCGCCCGTTTGGTCTTCAGCGATGAGAAGAAGCTCTCCATTTCCGACCTCGCCATGGTCTCTCGGACCAGTGGCGTTCCCATGGCTCGATCCCAGACGTTTCCGGCCCGGCTCATCAAGCAGGTGATCTCGTTTTCGGCCAGAAGCCGTTGAAACTGCTCGCCTGTGTATTGCGAGCCCTGATCTGAATGATTAAGCAGCGCGTCAGACTTGCCGCGTCGCCACACGGCCATCATCAGCGCGTCCATCAGCTGCAGCTCGCCCCAGAAACTGGCGGCCATCGCTGGCACAAAAAGCAAAAGGCCCCTGAAGGGGCCTATGCTTTTCCTTATTAAGGAAGGATGGTACCGACTCCCCGGCTCGAACGGGGGACCCCCAGATCCACAATCTGGTGCTCTAACCAACTGAGCTAAGTCGGCACTGGCGGCGGTTTAGCCCCCCGCTTCGGGGATTGCAAGACCCCTCACGCGCTTGCCATCAGGTTTTTTCGGCGCTAGGCCAAAGATCAAGAAAAGCATCGGAAATCTGGAGGATGCGATGGGCATCGACAAGCAAAGCGAGATCGCGGCGAACCTGCAAATCGGGCCGACCGATCAGGGCATGGTACGAATCTACGTCGAGGCAGAGGGCGGGATCGAGCTGCCGCTCGACTTCGATCCTGATGAGGCCGAAGAGATCGCGGAAGAGCTGCGCGCAGCGGCAGAGGCCGCCCGCGCCATGGCCGACAGCCGCCCTAAGGGGAAGCGCTGATCCGCGGATCCCGCAGCGCCTGCAGACGCAGCGCCGCATGGCGCGCGAATTTCTGCACCATGACCTTGCGACGGGCCGGTGCCAATAGCGTGGCCGGCCCCATCCGCAAAATTTCGGCCCCGTAATCATCGGCCAGGATCAGGCCGGTGTCCTCAGGCAGGATCTCGGTCGGGAAATTCAGGTCCACCGCCCAGAAGAAGCGGTCACACCATTCCAGATAATTCTGCCATTTACGGTCGGCGGCGAAATCCGCCCGCCCAGATTTGCATTCGATCACCCAGATCTCGCCCTTAGGGCCAAGCGCCATCACATCGACGCGCAGGCCGGGGCTGGGCACAAGCTCTTCCACGCTGACAAATCCATGGCCCAGCAGATGCCGACAGACCCCGCGCGCAAGGCGCTGGCCGGGCATCAAAAGGGTTTGGGTCTGATCATCTTCCGCCATGACGAAAAAAGAACACATGGCGAACAAGGTTGCAAGTCCCGCCAAGAACCCTTGCAAGGGGCGCAGGCGCGGCCTACCTAGGGGGTGGCGGGTGCTGCTCCTCGCGTGTGGGACACTTTTCCAGTGGCCGATAAGCAAACGAACGGGGGCTGGCTCTGGCAGGATCCTGGTCTTGCTACCTGGCACCCACCTGAGACCTCTGGCTCTCGGGAAAATCCGTCGCCCACGGTTGCTGCGGGCCCGCCACCTACATCTGAAAAAGCCCGGCGCTGCCGGGCTTTTGTCATTCGGGGGCCTAGGTCAGTGCCGGACGCGGCGCGTGGTCTGGGCCTTAGCCTCAACCCGCACCGGGATCAGCGCCGGGGCCCGGGTGCCGCCGTGCGGGCCGTCATCGGTTTGGGCCTGACGCATCACCGCAATGGCGAATTGCGCGCCGGCAAACACGACACCATTGCTCACAAACATCATCAGCGCGGCCAGCCAGCCCATTTCGGTTTCCAGAACCAGATGGCCGAGGTTGGCAATGTCAAACCCGACCAGCAGCGCGACAAAGGCCGCAGACAACCCATACCCAATCGCAACATTGGTGATGTAAAGGCGGACGAGTTTCGGCATGGCGATTCCTCCTGTCAATGAGGAAAACCTAGCACTCTGACCGCCGAGGACCAGTGCCAAAGCGCCGCACCGCGGCGCATTCTTGCGCAGGTCAGGGGGTTTTCGGCAAGAATTGGAGCATTTCGCCCCCTGGCCCTTCCAGAACCAGCATCCCTTCTTGCACCTGCGCGCGGGTCACGCGGGACAGGGTTGCAAGAAAGGCCGTCTCGGCGGCCAGATCCGGGCAGGCCATGCGCGTCGCGCCGATGCCCGACAGCCGGAACGCGGGCAAGGTGCCCTCGACCGTGGCGAACCAGCGGTTGCAGGGCGCCTGCCCCGCAGCCCGCCCCGGCTCGCGCAGGTCCAGCGTGACGGGCCGCGCGCCCTTGGCCTGCAGAACCCATTCCTGCGCCAAGGTCGGCCCGTCGGACTGACAGGCGGCCAGCAGGATCAGGCAGGCAAGCAGAGGACGCTTCATCGCGATGCCCTTCAGGCCGTAAAGGCTTGGGGCTTTTCTTCGCGGGCCATATGATCGAGCACCGCATTCACGAATTTCGGCTCTTTGCCATCATCGAAGAAGGCCTTGGCCACATCGACGAATTCGTTGATCACCACCTTGGGCGGGGTGTCCAGCGCCACAAGCTCGGCCCCGGCGGCCCGGAACAGCGCGCGGATCACCGGGTCGATCCGGTCGATCGGCCATTTCGCCACCAATGCACGGTCAGTCAGCTGGTCGATCTTGGCCTGCCAGTTCACCGCCTCGGACACGAGGCTGCGGAAATGCTTCAGATCGCCCTCGGCCATTTCGGTGCCATCCTCGAAAACCTCGCCGAAGCGGTGGCTTTCGAATTCGCGGACGACGCGCTCCACCGTCTGCCCCGAGGTTTCCATCTGGAACAGCGCCTGCGTGGCGAAATAGCGCGCGGCGGACCGCATCTGTTTCTTGTCAGCCTTGCTCATGCGGACATTCCCCCTTCGGGACGAAAGCCCATGCCGCCGCGGCTGCCGGACCATTTATGCGAAAGCGCGATCAGATGCAGCGCCGCCGCCGCTGCCCCGCCGCCCTTGTTCTGGCCCGCAACCTCGGCGCGGACCTCGGCCTGATGGCGGTTTTCCACCGTCAGGATGCCATTGCCGATGCAGGCGCCCTGCAATCCCAGCAGCGTGATCGCGCGGCTGGAGTCATTGCAGACCGTATCGTAATGGGTGGTTTCACCGCGGATCACGCAGCCAAGCGCGACATAGCCGTCATATTCGGCCATGCGTTCGGCCATGGCGATGGCGGTCGGAATCTCCAGCGCGCCCGGCACCTCGATCACCTCGGCCTCGGCGCCGCAATCGGCAGCCACGGCCTTGGCCCCGGCGACCAGTGCATCCGCGATATCCTTGTAATAGGGCGATACCACGATCAGCAGCTTTACAGGCCGGTCAAAGCGCGGCAGCGGCAAAGTGTAATGTGTTTCGTTCGCAGCCATGGTCAGTCCTTGATCGGGCGGGTTCCGGCGATCGAAAGACCATAGGCCTCAAGACCCACAACCTTCGGTGCCTGGTGATTGGTGACAAGCGTGATCTGCCGCAGACCGAGCGCGGCAAGAATCTGTGCCCCCAGCCCATACTGGCGCAGCGTCTGCGGCGCAACCTCTGCCCCGTCGATCAGTTTCATCGAGGTGTCGCGCAGCAGCACGACCACGCCGCGCCCTTCGGCCGCGATCAGGCGCATCGCCCCCGACAGCTCGCCCGCGCTGGTGGAATCGCCGATCCCCAGCACATCGGCCAGCGGGTCCATCGCATGCATCCGCACCAGAACCGGCTCGCCCGAGGCGATGTCGCCCTTGGTCAGCACAACATGTTCGCCGCCCTGCGCCACGTCCGAAAAGATCCGCATGACCCAATCGCCGCCGTGGATCGAGGTCACGCGCTTCACCGCGCGTTCGCGCACCAGATTGTCATGGCGGCGGCGATAGGCGATCAGATCGGAAATCGTGCCGATCTTCATGTTATGGCGCTGCGCGAACTGGATCAGGTCGGGCAGACGGGCCATGGTGCCGTCATCATTCATGATTTCGCAGATCACGCCCGCGGGCTTCAACCCGGCCAGACGCGAAATGTCGGTCGCGGCCTCGGTATGGCCTGCGCGCACCAGCACCCCCCCGTCACGCGCCCGCAGCGGGAAGATATGGCCGGGCGTCGCAATGTCCTGCGGGCCAGTCTTGTCATCAATGGCCACGGCCACGGTGCGCGCGCGGTCGGCGGCGGAAATCCCGGTTTCCACCCCTTCCCGCGCCTCGATGGAAACGGTGAAGGCGGTCTCATGCCGCGAGGAGTTCTTCGAGGCCATGAGCGGCAGGCCCAGCTGGTCGATCCGCTCGCTCGACAGCGTCAGGCAAATCAGACCGCGGCCATGCGTGGCCATGAAGTTGATCGCCGCCGCGTCGCACATTTCCGCCGGGATCACGAGATCCCCTTCATTCTCGCGGTCCTCATGATCCACGAGAATGAACATCTTGCCCTTCCGGGCGTCCTCGATGATCTCCTCTACCGAGGAGATGGCGTCGGAAAAATCGCTCTTCGACTGGCTCATCGCATGTCATCCTGGCTATGGCGGGCCCCTCATGGGCCTTTTTTGTGCCATAGCGCGGCCCGCCCGTGAAGGCCAGTCTGCAAACCGCGGCAAATACGCCATACGGCCCTGCGGGGGCGCACAGATCAGGTGCCGCAGAAGGTGCGGAACGATCCGGCAAAGGCGGCGGGGGCCGGCAGGGCATAGGCCTCAAGCCCCGGGCGTTCGGTGAAGGGATCGGCCAGCACCTGTAAAAGCTGCTGCACCGGGGCAAGGTCGCCCCCCTCGGCCGCGGCCAAGGCCTCTTCGACCTTGAAATTCCGCGGGATGTAGATGGGGTTTGCCGCGCGCAGCCGGGCCGGCGCATCGGGCGCAAGACGCGCACGCCAGCGCGGCAGCCAGCCCTCCAACGCGGCCGGATCGGCCAGCAGCGGGCGCAGATGGCCCGGATCGGACACCGCTTCCGCCAGACGGCGGAAGCCCAGCGTCCAGTCCGCCCCTTGCAACAGCGACAGGAAATCGGCGATCAGCGCGGCGTCACCGGGGTCTTCGCCCGCCAGCGCCAGCTTTCCGCGCATGACCTGCAACCAGGCCGCCTGATACTGCCCCGCGATCCCATCCAGCCTTCCATTCGCTAGATCGATGGCCCGTTCTTCATCGGGGTCAAACAGCGCAACCAGCGTTTCGGCCAACCGCGCAAGGTTCCAACCCAGGATCAGCGGCTGATTGGCATAGGCATAGCGCCCCTGCCGGTCGATCGAGGAAAAGACCGTGCCAGGGGCATAGCTTTCCATGAAGGCGCAGGGGCCGTAATCGATCGTTTCGCCCGAGATGGTCATATTGTCGGTGTTCATCACGCCATGAATAAAGCCCAGCCCCATCCATTGCGCGATCAGCCGGGCCTGCACCGCGATCACGGCATCAAAGAAGGCCAGATAGGGGTTTTCCGCCCCCGCCGCCTGCGGATGATGGCGGGCGATGGCGTAATCGGCCAGACGGCGCACCTGATCGGCCTGCCCCCGGGCATGGAAGAATTCGAAGGTGCCGATCCGGATATGACTGGCCGCGACGCGGGTCAGCACGGCGCCAGGCAAAACGCGGTCGCGCTGCACATGGGCGCCCGTCCTCACTGTTGCCAGCGCGCGCGAGGTGGGCACGCCCAGCGCCTGCATCGCCTCACCCATGATATATTCGCGCAGCACCGGGCCAATGGCCGCCAGCCCATCCCCTCCGCGCGAAAACGGCGTGCGCCCCGACCCTTTCAGCGCGATGTCGCGGCGTTGGCCGTGAATATCCACCACCTCGCCCAGCAAGAGCGCGCGACCATCGCCCAGCTGCGGGGAAAAGCCGCCGAACTGATGGCCCGCATAGGCCTGCGCCACGGGATCAGCCCCTTCGGGCAGGCGGTTGCCGGAAAAGACATCGGCGGCGATGGGCTGCAAGGCCACGGGGTCGAGGCGCAACTCGGCGGCAAGCGCGGTGTTCAGCAGCAGAAGCTGCGGCGCAGGGGCCGCCGCGGGGCGCTGGCGCAGCCAGGTTCCGGGAAGATCCCGCACATAGCTGTTGTCGAATTGCCAATCCATCCGCCGCCCTTTCCTGTTCGCCCCTCGGATATGGCCCCCGGATCCGGGCAGGGCAAGCGTCAGGCGGGAAAGAAGCGGTCGGCGGGCAGGTAATAGCCCAGACGCCCCGCGACGCACCATTCCGCCTCGAACGGGGCCTCGCCCACCAGCACCACGCCTTCGGGCCGGTGCGGCCCACGCGCGGCCAGCAGCGCCGCCCGCGCCTCGGCAAAGCTGCCATAGGGGCGCGGCGCGGGGTGGACGGCGTCAAAGCGCGCGGCCTCGGGCAGGGTTTGCGGCGTCAGCGGCGTCACCGTCAGCGCGATCTGCCCGCACCCCGTGATCCGGGCCAGTCGCGCCGCACGGTCGGTGGGCAAACTCGCATCCCGCGGCCCCACCCGCAGCGCATTCGACGAAAAGAGAAAGGCCACCACATCATGCCCCGAGGCGGCACGGACACTGGCATAGGTCTTGTAATCCAGACCCAGCTCCTGCGCGCGGCGCACCCGGCCGCGCAGCACTTCGATCGGCAGATGGGGCAGCAGGGCAGACCGGGCGGCCTGCCAGCAATGCCGCCGCCATGACAGGCCGGCAGTTTCCGGCCCGCCGTTATGCCCGATGCCCGGTGTCACCCAAAGTCCCGCAGGCGGGCGACATAGCGGGCCATGGTATCCACCTCCAGGTTGATCTTCTGGCCCACCGCCACCTCGTTCCAGGTGGTCACGCTTTGGGTGTGGGGGATGAAGTTAATGCCGAAATCGCAGCCGTCGACCTCATTCACCGTCAGCGAAGTGCCATTCAGCGCGACCGAACCCTTGGGCGCGATGAAGCGGGCCAGCGCCTCGGGCGCGCGGAAGGTCACGCGCAGGCTGTCGCCCTCGGGGCGAATCGCCACGACCTCGGCCACGCCATCGACATGGCCCGACACGATATGGCCGCCCAGTTCATCGCCCACCTTCAGCGCGCGCTCGAGGTTCAGCCGCTTGCCCACCGTCCAAGCACCGATATTCGTCTTGCTCACACTCTCGGCGCTGATCTGCACATCGAACCAGTTCCGCGGGCTGCGCCCCAGCGCAATCACGGTCAGGCAGCAGCCCTCGCAGGCAATCGAGGCGCCAAGATCGATGCCATCAACATCATAGGCGGTGCCGATCCGCACGCGCAGATCCCCCTGCTGTTCCAGTTCCAGCACTTCGCCAACATCGGTCACGATCCCGGTGAACATCGTCTCTCTCCCGCAACGGTTTGCCCAGACCTAAGCGCCGCGCCACGGGAATGGCAAGACCGGGCCACAGATCTGCCGCCATCCATCCCCATCATTCCGCACGGCATGGGGCGACCGCCCCATTTTTCCGCTTCCCGGCGCCCCTTGGCATGGTATCGGAGAGACAGGACCATGTGATGACTGAAACGGGTATGAGTGTGCAGCACGGAACGACCGGAGAGGCGAAACGGTTCCTCTTCCTGCAAGGGCCGCATGGTCCCTGGTTTCACCGTCTGGCGCAGATGCTGCGGGCGGCCGGGGCAGAGGTCTGGCGCGTAGGCTTCAACAGTGGCGACCGGGCCTTCTGGCCCCACCGCGACACTTACATCCCCTTTCAGGACAGGCCCGAGGACTGGCCGCAGGTCTTTACCGATCTGATCGACCGGCTGGGCATCACCGAGATCGTGCTTTACGGCGATACCCGCCCGATCCATGCCCGCGCGATTGAAATTGCCCGCGCGCGCGGTCTTGTGATCCATGTCTTTGAAGAGGGCTATCTGCGGCCCCACTGGATCACCTATGAACGTGGCGGATCGAACGGGAATTCGCGGCTGATGCAGCTTTCGTTGCCGGAAATGAAGGCGGCACTGGCGCAGCTGGACATGGATCTGCCCGATGCCCCCGCCCGCTGGGGCGACATGCGCCAGCACATGTTCTACGGCGCGCTGTATCATGGTTTTGTCTTGGCCGGGTTCCGCGCCTATCCCCGCTTTCGCCCGCACCGCGCGCTGACCGTGCGGCAAGAATTCTGGCTCTACGCCCGCCGCTTTGCCGCCCTGCCCTTTCACGCACTGGAACGCAGGCTGGCCACCTTCCGCATCCGTCATGGCGGGTTTCCCTATCACCTCGTGCTTCTGCAGCTGGAACATGACTCCAGCTTTCAGATGCATTCGCCCTTTTCCACGATGACCGAGTTTCTGGAGCTGGTGATCACCGAATTCGCCAAAGGCGCCGCTCCCCATCACCATCTGGTCTTCAAGGCCCATCCGCTGGAGGACGGGCGTGTGCCGGTGGCCCGCACGATCCGCCGCCTTGCACGGGAACACGGGGTTTTTGACCGGGTGCATTTCGTGCGCGGGGGCAAACTTGCGCGGCTTCTGAACGATGCCCGCAGCGCCGTCACCGTCAATTCCACCGCCGGGCAACAGGTGCTCTGGCGCGGACTGCCGCTGAAAACCTTCGGGGCGGCGGTCTATGCCAAGCCCGAATTCGTCTCGACCCAGCCCCTGCATGCGTTCTTTCGTCAGCCTACCCGCCCCGACAGCCGCGCCTATCGCGACTATCGCCACTACCTGCTGGAAACCAGCCAGGTGCCCGGGGGATTCTATTCCTCGCGGGGGCGGCGGGCGCTCCTACGACAGGTGGTAGACATGATGCTGGCCCCCGAAGATCCCTATGATGCATTGACATCCGGAAACGCGGCACCACGGCAACAGTTGCGACTCGTTCAATGATCCGCGTATGTCTGACTCGCAATTTCGCCCGTCTTTCTGTAGGTTTGTCCGCAAAACTTGAAGCGGACCGCCGCCAAGGCGGGACCCGACGCAACAAGGAGCCCGAGCAGTGAATTTCACCACCTCCCGCGCAGCCAAGGCGGCGGTCATGGCCGTTCTGGTGTCCTCGGTGGCCGCCTGCGGGCTGCCCCGCTCTGGCCCGAACAAGAGCGAAATCTACGCGGGCTCGGTCCTCAAGGGCGGCGATGCCTTTGTCGTCAGCGTGAACAGCCGCGTGACGCGGGCGACCTCGGTCATGCCCGCCTTCGGCTTCAGCTCGCGTTTCTCGGGGGCTGGCGTGGTCGGCTCCGACACCATCTCGCCCGGCGATGTGCTGGGCCTGACCATCTTCGAAAACGTCAAGGATGATCCGCTGCTGGGCAATACCGGGCAGCGCGTCTCGGCGCTGGATGAGGTGCAGGTGGATGGCCAAGGCTACATCTTCGTACCCTATGCCGGCAAGATCAAGGCGGCCGGGCAGACCCCGGACAGCCTGCGCCAGATCATCACCCAAAAGCTCGACAGCCAGACCCCGGACCCTCAGGTCACGGTCGCGCGGCTGGCAGGCGATGGTCAGACCGTGACCGTCTCGGGTGCGGTCAGCGGTCAGGGCGTTTTCCCGATCGAACGGCCCACCCGTACCCTCTCGTCGATGATCGCAAAAGCGGGCGGCGTGGCGATCGAACCGGCGGTGGCGGTGGTGCGCGTCACCCGCGGCGGTGAAACCGGCAAGGTCTGGCTGCAGGATCTCTATGAAAACCCCGGGCTCGACATAGCCCTGCGTGGCGGTGACAAGATCGTGGTCGAACGTGACCAGCGTGCCTTCGTGGCGCTTGGCGCGACCGGGGCGCAAAGCCTTGTGCCGTTCGAGACGCAGACCCTTTCGGCCATTGAGGCGATTGCCCAGGTCGGGGGCCTGAACACTTCGCTCGCCGATCCCACGGGGGTCTTCGTGTTCCGCAATGAAACCGCCGCCGTGGCGAACACCGTGCTGGGCCGCAAGGACCTGAAGGGGGAACAGCGCATGGTCTATGTGCTGGACCTGACCCAACCGACCGGCATGTTCGAGGCGCGCGATTTCCTGATCCGCGATGGTGATACGCTCTATGTGACCGAGGCGCCGTTCACGCAATGGTCGAAGACCATCGCCGCAATCACCGGCACTGCCGGGGCGGCCGATACGCTGGCCAGCGTCGGCAGCTCGACCGCCAGCTCCGGGAACTGATTTGCCGCAAGGCGAGGCATCCGACACAGCCGCCGAAGCGCCCCTTCGGCGGCTGTGCTATTTCAACGCGGGCTTCCTGTGGCAGGGCCGGGTGCGGCGTGTCTTGCGGCTGGCGGGATATGAGCTGCGCGCGGCACGGGCCGGGGATGCCGATGCCGTGGTGGTCTGGGGACGGTCCCCCCATGCCCGGCGGGGCGAGGCTGTGGCCGCCGCGCGGCGCCTGCCCCTTCTGCGGGTTGAGGATGCCTTCCTGCGGTCTGTCCGCCCCGGCCGTTCGGGCGATGCGCCGCTGGGCCTGCTGATCGACACGCAGGGGGTGCATTTCGACAGCAGCGCGCCCTCTGATCTCGAACGCTGTCTCGCCGCGCATGACTTGGACGATTCGAACCTTTTGCGCCGCGCACGAGAGGGGATTGATCGTATTCGCGCCCTTCATCTGTCGAAATACAACATTCACGACCCCAACCTACCCCCGCCCCCCGCAGGCTATGTGCTGGTGGTCGATCAGACGCGCGGCGATGCGTCGATCCGGCACAGTGGCGCGTCTGAAACCACCTTCGCCGAGATGCTTGCTGCCGCCCGGCAGGATCACCCGCAGGCGCGGATCGTGATCCGTAGCCATCCGGAAACCATGCTGGGCCATCGGGGGGGGCATTTCGGTCCCGCCGATGGCGATGCCCGCACGGTGATCTGCGCCGATCCTGTCTCGCCCCAGGCGCTGTTGGAGGGGGCGATTGCGGTCTATACCGTCTCCTCGCAGCTGGGCTTCGAGGCGATCCTTGCGGGCCATCGTCCGCAGGTCTTTGGCCAGCCATGGTATGCGGGCTGGGGGCTGACGGCGGACCACCAGCCGATTGCGCGGCGCAAGCGGCGGCTGACAGCCGCGCAGCTTTTTGCTGCGGCGATGATCCTTCAACCCGTCTGGTATGACCCCTGCCGCGACCGGCTTTGCAGTTTCGAAGAGGCGCTGGACCAGCTTGAGGCCGAGGTGCGCGCGCATCGCGAGGATCGTCGCGGCTATGTTGCGACGGGCATGCGGCTGTGGAAACGACGCCATCTGCAGGCCTTCTTTGGTGGCGAACGCCCGCTGCTGTTCCGCGATCCGACCCCGCGGGCAAGCCAGGTGGCGCAGCAGCGCGGACGCCCGCTGCTGGTCTGGGGCGCGGCCCCTACCCCGGATGATGCACGGCGGGTTGAGGATGGGTTCCTTCGTTCGCGCGGGCTGGGCGCGGCGCTGGTGCCCCCTCTCAGCCTCGTTTCCGATGATCTCGGGCTTTACTATGACCCAAGCCGCGAGAGCCGGTTGGAGCGGCTGATCCTCTCACCCCTGCCCCCCGGTGGTGCGGATCGGGCGGAGCGGCTGCGCGCACAGCTGATCGCGGCGGGGGTCAGCAAGTATAACCTCGGTGGCGCGCTGCCTGATCTGCCCGCAGGGCATCGCATCCTTGTGCCGGGGCAGGTTGAGGATGATGCCTCGATCCGCCTTGGCGCCGGAGAGATTTGCACGAACCTCGCGCTTTTGCAGGCGGCGCGGGCGGCAAACCCTGATGCCGTCCTCATCTACAAACCCCACCCGGATGTTGAGGCCGGCCTGCGCCCCGGCGCCGTGCAGGCCGAAGGGCTGGCCGATGTGATCGCCCGGAACGCCGATCCGATCCGTCTGATCGAGGCCTGTGACGAGGTCTGGACCATGACCTCGCTTCTGGGGTTCGAGGCGCTGCTGCGGGACAAGCCGGTGACCTGCACCGGCGCCCCCTTTTACGCGGGTTGGGGGCTGACCCGCGATCTGGGCGCCCCGCCCGAGCGTCGCCGCCGCGCGCCCGATGGCCATGCCCTGCCCCGCCCCGGCCTTTTGCATTTGATCCATGCCGCGCTCATCGCCTATCCGCGCTATTACGACCCCGTCAGCCGCCGCCCCTGCCCGGTGGAGGTTGCGGTTGACCGTCTGGCCCAAGGGCAGATCCCAAACACCGGCCCGGCCTTGCGGATCTTGTCCAAGCTGCAGGGGATGCTTGCCAGTCAGGCGCATCTCTGGCGTCAGTAGATATAGCGGATCTGTTCGGTCCAGTAGCGTTCCATCCGCTTCAGCGCCTGATTGACATCCTCCATCCCGGCAGAGGTGATAAGACCGCGCTTTTCCAGCCCGCCCGCGTGGCGCGAGAACAGCTCATGCAGCTGGCCCCGAACCCGGCGCCCCTTTTCCGTCAGCCGCACCCGCACCGACCTGCGGTCAATCTCGGACCGCTGATGGTGCATATAGCCCAGTTCGACCAGCTTCTTCAGATTGTAGCTGACATTGCTGCCCTGATAGTAACCGCGGGACTTCAGTTCCCCCGCCGTTACTTCATTCTCGCCGATGTTGAACAGCAAAAGCGCCTGAACGGGGTTGATCTCCAGCAGACCCAGCCGTTCGAATTCGTCTTTGACCACATCCAGCAGCAGACGGTGCAGCCGCTCGATCAGCGCAAGGTTTTCCAGATAGCCGAACATGAACGCCCTATGCGCGCCGTCAAGCACCTGTTGATGAACCGTCATACCGCAATCTCCACCGTTCAGTTCTAGGGGCAGATTCGGCACAAAAAGGAAACATCCCGTAAATTGCTGCGGCAAAACCGTGCAATTTTAGGTAATTGCCGCGCCCGACCGGCGCGGCCACCTGATCAGGCGCCCGGCTGCAACCGCGCGCGGGCAAAGGCGCCGATGTCAGTGATCAGCACGGAAAACCGTTCCGGCGCTGGGGTTTGGCCCAGAACCCAAGGCAGCAGGTCCTGATCATTTTCCCCCAGCAGCGCATCGTACAGATCCAGACGCTCGGGCGACATGGTCGCCAGATGCGCCTCGGCATAGGGGCCGAGGATCAGGTCCATTTCCTTGGTCCCGCGTCGCCAGCTCCGCATCTGCATCCGCTTGAGCCGCGCTTCCGCCGTTTCTGCAACCGTCTGTGCCATTGCCATTTTCCTTGCCCGCATGGGCCCTTGGGCCTAGAACTCGGCCGACCTTATCCCGCCTGCCGGAGCTTTGCATGGCCTTCCTGTCCGATACCCTCGCCCGTGTCAAACCCTCGCCCACCATTGCCGTGACGACGAAGGCCGCCGAGCTGAAGGCCGCCGGGCGCGACATCATCGCCCTGGGGGCGGGTGAGCCGGATTTCGACACGCCGCAGAACATCAAGGATGCCGCCAAGCGGGCCATCGATGAAGGCAAGACGAAATACACCGCCGTCGATGGCATCCCCGAGCTGAAAAAGGCGATCTGCGCGAAATTCCTGAAGGAAAACGGGCTGACCTATGCCCCGAACCAGATCACGGTTGGCACAGGCGGCAAGCAGATCCTCTACAATGCGTTGATGGCAACCTGCAATCCGGGGGATGAAGTGATCATCCCGGCGCCCTATTGGGTCAGCTACCCGGATATGGTGCAGCTTGCGGGCGGCACGCCGGTGCCGGTGGTGGCGACGCTGGAGAACAACTTCAAGATCACCGCGGCGCAGCTTGAGGCCGCCATCACCCCGCGCACCAAATGGTTCATCTTCAACAGCCCCTCGAACCCCACGGGCGCGGGCTACAGCTGGGATGAGCTGAAGGCGCTGACCGATGTGCTGATGCGCCACCCGCAGGTCTGGATCATGTCGGATGACATGTATGAACATCTGGTCTTTGACGATTTCACCTTCTGCACCCCCGCGCAGGTGGAACCGGGGCTTTATGACCGGACGCTGACCTGCAATGGCGTGTCGAAATCCTATGCGATGACCGGCTGGCGCATCGGCTATGCCGGGGGTCCGGCGCATCTGATCAAGGCGATGGGGACGATCCAGTCGCAATCGACCTCGAACCCCTGTTCGGTCAGCCAATATGCCGCGCTGGAAGGGCTGACCGGCCCGCAAGAGTTTCTGGCCGCCAACAGGGGGCTGTTCCAGCGCCGCCGCGATCTGGTGGTCTCGATGCTGAACACCTGCCCCGGCATCACCTGCCCCACGCCGGAAGGCGCCTTCTACGTCTATCCCGATATCGCGGGCTGCATCGGCAAGACCAGCGCGGGCGGCGCGGCGATCACCGATGACGAGGCTTTCGCCACCGCCCTTCTGGAAGAGACGGGCGTGGCCGTGGTCTTTGGCGCGGCCTTCGGGCTTTCGCCCAACTTCCGCGTCAGCTACGCTACCTCGGACGCGGCGCTGCACGAGGCCTGCACACGCATCAAGCAGTTCTGTGAAGGTCTGAAATAAGGGGTGTCCATGTCGGGCGATCTGCCAGACTATTACTTCCGCATCCGCGAAAACGGGGCTGTCGTGTTCAAGGTCGATACCGAGAACCGGCAGCGCCGCATCGACATGGATGAAATCGCCACGGTCAATGTGAAGAACGGCAATATCAAGCCGCATGGCGATTACAGCCTGACCCCGGAAGACCTGCAGACGATCCGCGACTGGATGGCCCGGCGCATCGCGCTGCTGGCGCGACGCGACATCGACGATATTCACCGCGCGGTGGATTACCTGAACACCACCACCCATTGGGTGCAATCCAAGGCCACCCCCGACCAGCTGGAAGAGGTGACGGATGCCCTGCTGCTGGCCATGCATGACTTGCGGTCGGTGCTGGTGCGCAAGAAGGCCGAACGCCTGCTGAGCGCAAGCGACGACGACGGGGACGCCTGATCCCCTTCACACGCCCGCCTTCACGCCGGAACGGCCGTGGCGGGCGCGGCCGCGGGCACGCGGCTCCAGAACCGGAACATCAGGGCCGAGGCCGCGAAGAAGAGGCCGATCACCAACCCCGACCACAGCCCCACCCCGCCCCAATCGGCGCGGAAGGCCAACCACCAGCCCGCAGGCACCCCGATCAGCCAATAGCTGACCGCGGCAATCCACATCGGCACGCGGGTGTCCTGCACGCCGCGCAACAGCCCCAGCGCCAGCACCTGCCCCGCATCCATCATCTGGAAGGCCGCCGCATAGGCGAGAAGCACGCTGCCAAAGGCAAGGATCTGCGGCGCCTCGGCGCTGCTGCGGTCGATGAAAAGGCCGACGATCGGTTCGGCATAGATCAGGTAGATGCCGATCTGCACCACCCCCACCACCGCCGAAATGGTGATGGCCATCACCCCGCCGCGCCGCAGGTTGCCCCAGTCTTCGGCCCCGGCAAAGCGGCCGGTGCGGACGGTGGTCGCATTGGACAGGCCCATATGCATCATGAAACCGATCGAGGTCACCTGCATGGCGATGCCATGGGCGGCCAGCTCGACCGTGCCGATCCAGCCCATCATCAGGGCGGTGGCCTGAAACAGCCCCGCCTCGGCCAGCCCCGTCAGGCCGATGGGCAGGCCCAGACGGAAGACCAGCCCCATCGCGTGCCAATCCGGCCGCCAGAAGCGCTGGAACAGATGGAACCGCCGCGCGAAGGGCAGCCAAGCCGCATAGGCAACCAGCAACACCAGCGTCATGACCTGCACCGCAAGCGAGGCGATAGCCGCGCCCTCAACCCCAATCTCGGGCGCCCCCCAGCGGCCAAAGACCAGCGGATAGCAGATCAAGCCATTCACAAAGACCGCCGCCACCGTGACCCAGAGGACGACCTGGGTCCGCTCCAAAGCCGCGAGATAGCTTTTCAGCGCCATCACCAGCAGCGCCGGAACCATCCCCAGCCCCGCGATCCGCAGGAAATCGGCGGCATGGGCGGCAACCTCGGGTTTCTGGCCCAGCATCAGCAGGATGTGTTCCGACCACCAGAACAGCGGATAGCACATGAAGCCGAACAGCATCGACAGCCACATGCCCATGCGGGCGGCGCGGCGCACCTCGGTTTCATCGCCGCGGCCAAGCGCCTGCGCGACCATGGGCATCACCGCCTGGGCAAAGCCCGCCCCCAGAATGAAGATCACGAAAAAGCACGATCCCCCCAGCACGACCGAGGCAAGCTCGGTCACGCCATACCACCCGAGGATGATGGTATCGACGACATGCAGCGCCATTTGCGCGATATGGCTGCCGACAAGGGGCAGTCCAAGCGCCAGCAGGGCGCGGGCGTGGGCGAGGCGGGACAGAAGCTGGGTCATCCGCTCCGTTTACCGGATGGTCAAGGATGCGGCAAGGCAGCGGGCGACATTCCATGTCGTCCGCGCCCCATTTCAACCCAAAGATGCAGCGCCGGATCAGCCGCGCGCGCGGCTGTAATCATGCGGCAGCGCGGTCGAAAGGATATGCCCCTCGCCGCCGATCACCTGATGCGCGCGCCCCACGATCAGCGGATCGGGGGTTCCCACGACCTCGGGGTCTTTGCCCGGATAGTCGATGGTCGACAGGAAATGGCGCATGCAATTCAGGCGGGCGCGCTTCTTGTCATTCGACTTGACGATGACCCAGGGCGCATCGGCGGTGTCGGTATAGAAGAACATCGCCTCTTTCGCCTCGGTATAGTCATCCCATTTGTCGAGGCTCGCCTTGTCGATGGGGCTGAGCTTCCACATCTTCAGCGGATCGGTTTCCCGCGCGATGAAGCGGCGGCGCTGTTCGTCGCGCGTGACCGAGAACCAGTATTTGTAAAGCCGGATGCCAGAGCGCACGAGCATCCGCTCCAGTTCCGGCGCCTGGCGCATGAACTCAAGGTATTCCGAGGGCGAACAGAAGCCCATCACGCGTTCGACACCGGCGCGATTGTACCAACTGCGGTCATAGAACACGATCTCGCCCGCAGTGGGCAGATGCTGGATATAGCGCTGGAAGAACCATTCGCCCTTTTCCTTGTCGCTGGGCTTGGTCAGCGCCACGACGCGGGCATAGCGCGGGTTCAGATGTTCCATGTAGCGCTTGATGGTGCCGCCCTTGCCCGCGGCATCGCGCCCCTCCATCAGGATGACGAATTTCTGCCCGGTTTCCTGCGCCCAGATCTGCACCTTGAGCAGCTCGGCCTGCAGCCGCGCCTTTTCCGCCTCATAGGCGATGCGGCCCATCGGGCGGGCATAGGGGTAGCGACCGGATTCGAAGGCCTGCCGGATCTGGTCGGCGTCGGCCTTGGGGAAGGCCCGGGGGCCCACCTGTTCGAATCCCTCGCCTTCGGGGGCGACAACGGGGGGTTCGGGCGCAAGCGCGGCGGGGGCGATCACGGCGGTATCTTCCATCAACGTCTCCTTTTTACAGCACGGGGCAAGCCTTCACCATTTCGTGACGCGGCGCCTTGATCCGGGTCAAAACCGGCCGGGAATCTTGGTGCGGAACGTCAGAAAGGCTTGCGCTTGCGGGGCGCGCGGCCTCTCATGCCGCAAACCCTGCGCCAGAGGAGATGCCGCAGATGATAACCCTCTATGGTTGCCGCCGTTCCCGCGCCTCGCGCCCGATCTGGCTGCTGGAGGAGCTGGGCCAGCCCTTCACGCTGATCCCGGTCATTCAGGCCTACCGCCTGCCAGATCCCGACGCCGCGGATGCGCCACTGAACACTCGCTCGGCCAGCTATCTGGCGGTGAACCCCATCGGGCAGATCCCCGCGCTGGTCGATGGTGATCTGGTGCTGACCGAAAGCCTTGCGATGTGCCTGCATCTGGCGCGCAGCGCGGGCGGGCCTCTGGCCGCCGCCACAGCCACCGAGACCGCGCATGTGGAAAACTGGACGCTCTTTGCCGCAACCTCGGTCGAGGCAGATGCCCTTACGGTGATGATGGGCGCCTCTGACGCTGAGAAGGCCGCCGCCGCCGAACGCCTGAACCGCCCCTTTGCCCGGCTGGAGGCGCATCTTGCGGGGCGCGACTGGCTGCTCGACCGCTTTACCGTGGCCGATATCATCGTTGCGGAATGCGTGCGCTATGCCCAGGGGGATGCGGGCCTGATGGCCGCCTATCCCGCGATCACCGCCTGGCTTGCGCGCTGCCACGCCCGCCCCGCGTTCCAGCGCATGTGGCAGGCCCGGCTTGCAGAACCCGCATAACGGCAACCGGTTGGGGCGCTTTCCACCAGCGCCCCCTAGCACTTGATTCCGGTGGCTTGCGCCAACCTGCGGCGGATGGTCTAATCACCGCCCATATCCGCATGACAAGGAATCGAGCGCCCCATGGTCTCAGACATGTTCGCCGCCCAACCCGAGGAATATAACGCCTCGTCGATCGAGGTGCTCGAGGGGCTGGAACCTGTCCGCAAGCGGCCGGGGATGTATATCGGCGGCACCGATGAACGCGCGCTCCACCATCTGGTGGCCGAGGTTCTGGACAACTCGATGGACGAGGCAGTGGCCGGCCATGCCAACCGCATCGAGGTTGAGCTTCACGCCGATCACAGCGTCACCATCCGCGACAACGGCCGCGGCATCCCCGTCGATCCGCACCCGAAGTTCCCCGACAAATCCGCGCTGGAGGTGATCCTCTGCACCCTGCACGCGGGCGGCAAGTTCAACGGCAAGGCCTATCAGACCTCGGGCGGTCTGCATGGCGTCGGCGCTTCGGTGGTGAACGCGCTGTCCGACCGTATGGTGGTTGAGGTCGCGCGCAACCGCGAGCTGTTCCGCCAGAGCTTTTCCCGCGGCATCCCGCAGGGACCGGTGGAAAAGGTCGGCCCCGCGCCGAACCGCCGCGGCACCAGCGTGACCTTCCACCCCGATGCCGAGATTTTCGGCTCGCTCCAGATGAAGCCCGCGCGTCTGCTCAAGATGGTGCGGTCCAAGGCCTATCTCTTTTCGGGCGTGGAAATCCGCTGGAAAACCGCGATCAACGACGGGGAAACCCCGCTTGAGGCGACCTTCCACTTCCCCGGCGGTCTGGCCGACTATCTGGCCGACACGATGCAAAAGACCACGACCTATGCCGACCGTCCCTTTGCCGGGAAGGTGAATTTCACCGAAAAATACGGCGTGCCGGGCAGCGTGGAATGGGCGATCAACTGGACCCCGTCGCGCGACGGCTTCATTCAGTCCTATTGCAACACCGTGCCCACCCCCGAAGGCGGCACGCATGAGGCGGGCTTCTGGGCCGCCATCCTCAAGGGCATCCGCGCCTATGGCGATCTGGTCAAGAACCGCAAGGCTGATCAGATCACCCGCGAAGACCTGCTCACGGGCGGCTGCGCGCTGGTGTCCTGCTTCATCCGCGAACCGCAATTCGTGGGCCAGACCAAGGACCGCCTGTCCACCGAAGAGGCGGCGAAATGGGTCGAAGGGGCCGTGCGCGACCATTTCGACAACTGGCTGGCCAATGATACGAAATCGGCGGGGGCGATCCTTGATTTCCTCGTGCTGCGCGCCGAAGAACGTCTGCGCCGCAAGCAGGAAAAGGAAACGCAACGCAAATCCGCGACCAAACGCCTGCGCCTGCCCGGCAAGCTGACGGATTGCAGCGCCAAGAACCGCGACGGGACCGAGCTCTTCATCGTCGAAGGCGACTCGGCCGGTGGATCGGCCAAGGGCGCGCGCGAACGCGAGACGCAGGCGATCATGCCGCTCAAGGGCAAGATCCTGAACGTGCTGGGCGCGGCTTCGAACAAGCTGGGCGACAATGCCGAAATCCGCGACATCTGCGAGGCGCTTGGCGTGCAGATGGGGACCAAGTTCAAGCTGGATGATCTGCGCTATGAAAAGATCATCATCATGACCGACGCCGACGTGGACGGCGCGCATATCGCCAGCCTGCTGATGACCTTCTTCTACACCCAGATGCGGCCGCTGATCGATCAGGGGCATCTCTATCTGGCCTGCCCGCCGCTTTACCGGCTGACGCAGGGCGCCAAGCGCGTCTATGTCGCCAATGACGCCGAGAAGGAATATTGGCTGGAGAAAGGGCTGGGCGGCAAGGGCAAGATCGATGTGCAGCGTTTCAAGGGTCTGGGCGAGATGGACGCCAAGGACCTGAAGGAAACCACGATGGACCCCAAGTCCCGCACGCTGATCCGCGTCTCGATCGATGAGGATGAACCGGGTGAAACCAGCGATCTGGTGGAACGGCTGATGGGCAAGAAGCCCGAGCTGCGCTTCCAGTATATTCAGGAAAACGCGCGTTTCGTGGAAGAGCTGGACGTGTAAGACAAGGGGGCTGCGGCCCCCTTGTCCTTGCGCTCAGCCCACCGCGGCATTGACCGCCAGCGCCAGAATGACGGTGTTGTAGAAGAAGGACACCACGCCATGCGCCAGCACCAGCCGGCGCAGGCCGGGGCGCTCCACCACCACATCCGACACCTGCGCCGTCATGCCGATGGTAAAGCTGAAGTAGAGAAAATCGCCCGCCCCCGGCTCGCCCCCGCCGGGGAAGGCCAGCCCGCGCGCAGGCGGGCCGCCGGGGCGCACGCGGTCGGGCTGATACCACAGCGCAGCGTAATGCGCCGCCGCCAACACATGCAGCATGGACCAGCCCAAAGGTACCGAGGCAATCGCCAGCACCGCCTCGATCCGCGATCCCTGGGACAGGGCATGGGCAATGGCCCAGAGGCTGAGCGCAACCGCCGAAAGCGCCAAGCCCGCAATCAGCGGCACCCCCTCATCCGACAGATTGCCATGGCGCCGAAAGACCGCAGGCCCCGCCCCCTGCAGCAGATGCACCATTAGCGCCAGGTAGATCACGAAAAACGCATTGGCGGCGATCAGCACCGCCGCCCCGCGCCCCAGATCCAGCGTCATGGCCCCCGCCCCGACCCCCAGCCCCGCGGCAAAGGCAATCAGAAAGCGGCGGTGGCGGGCGAACACGGCTTATTTCCCTTGGAGGGTCTGGATATGCTCGGCCAGCTGCACAAGGCGCAGCGGCGTGGGCGTGCTGATCCCGTCGCCGCTGTCGAACAGCACCATCTGATCGCCCTCCAGCAGCGGGGCGAATTGCGGCATCACCGTGCCATCCGGGGCCTTGGCATAGCCCCAGATCTTGCTCATCACCCGCGCCATGGGCAGCGTGCCACCGTTGCGATGCGCCAGCGTCGTCAGATCGGCGGGACGCTTGTCCAGCGTGTCGCGCATCGGCCCATCGCCCTTGCCGCCATCGCCATGGCAGGCCGCGCAATAGGTGGCAAAATCCTCGGCCCCGGTGGGTTCGGGTTCCTTCTTCACGCAAGCGGCAAGCGGGATCAGGGCCAGCAAGATCAAGGGCTTGAGAAACTGCATCGGGGCCTCCTTCTTTGCGCCTAGAGAACCACGGCCCCGCCCTGCCCGCAAGGGTCAGACAACGCGCCCCTGATCCAGCCGGACGATGCGGTCCATGCGCGCGGCAAGGTCCATGTTATGCGTGGCGATCAGCGCCGAAAGCCCGGTTTCCCGCACCAGCGCCATCAGCGCGCCAAAGACCTGATCCGAGGTGCCGGGATCAAGGTTCCCCGTCGGTTCATCCGCCAGTAACAGCTCGGGCGCATTGGCCAGACCCCGGCAAAAGGCCACGCGCTGCTGCTGCCCGCCCGACAGCTGCGCCGGACGATGCAAGGCCCGGTCCGCCACCCCTACGGCCTGCAAGAGCCGCTCGGCCCGCCGCTCGGCCGCCTTGCGCGCCACGCCATTGGCGAGCTGCGGCAGCACCACGTTTTCCAGCGCAGTGAACTCGGGCAGCAGATGGTGGAACTGATAGACGAAACCCACGGCATCGCGCCGCGCCTCGGTCCGGGCGCGGTCCGGCAGGCCGGTCATGTCCTGCCCGCCGATGATCACCCGTCCCTGATCGGGCGTATCCAGCAGGCCCGCGATATGCAGCAGCGTGGATTTCCCCGCCCCCGACGGCGCGACCAGCGCCACGACCTCGCCCCGCCCCAGCGCCAGATCGACGCCGTTCAGCACCCGCACCTCACCCGGCTTGCCCCGGTTATAGGCCTTGGTGATCCCCTCCAGCCGCAGAACCTCACTCATAGCGCAGCGCCTCCGCCGGGTTCATGCGGGCCGCCCGGCGGGCGGGAAAGATCGTGACGATGAACGAAAGTCCCAGGCTCAGCGAGACCGCCGAGAGAACATCCCCGATCTGCAGTTTCGCGGGCAGCTCATAGATCCCGCGCACCGACGGGTCCCAGACCCCGCCCCCCGCAACATAGTTCACGAAGGAAAAGATCGGATCAATGTAGATGGCAAAAAGGCAGCCAAGGATCACCCCACAAAGCGTACCCAAAATCCCGGTCGAGGCGCCGCAGATGAAGAACACCCGCAGCACCGACCCTTCAGTCAGCCCCATGGTCCGCAGAATGCCGATATCCCGCCCCTTGTTCTTCACCAGCATGATCAACCCCGACACGATGTTCATCGAGGCGATCAGCACCAGGATCGACAGGATCACGAACATGATATTGTCCTCGATCGTCAGCGCCCGAAGGAAGGATCCCGCACTGTCCTGCCAGGTCCAGAGCATGGCATCCGGCCCTCCCGCCTGCAGGATCGGCAGCTCGTAGCGGTCAATCGCCTCAGGCTCGGCCACCATGACCTCGATCTCGTCGGCCCGGCCCTCGCGGTTGAAATAGGCCTGCGCCTCGCTCAGCGGCAGATAGACCCGCGTGCGGTCAATGTCATAGCGCCCGGCGGTAAAGACATACACCACCTCATAGGCATTGACGCGCGGGCTGGTCCCGAAGGCGGTCTTCACCCCGTCGGGCGAAATCAACCGGATGCGGTCGCCCACGCCGATCCCCATCTCGCGCGCGATCCCCGATCCGATGGCAATGCCCGCGTCGAACCGCGCGAGATCGCCCTCATGCGTCGCGCCGTCGCCCACACGGGGAATGGTGCGGATATCCGCGGCACGGATGCCAAAGACCTCCACCCCCATGTTCACCCCGCCCGCGGTCGCCATGACCTGCCCCTTCACCAGAGGGGCCGCCCGCGTCACGCCAGGCACCGCACGCAGCTTTTCGGCCAGCGCATCATAATCGGCAAAGCCGCGCTGCAGACGCCCCTCGGCATCCACCTGCCCCGCCGAATAGACGGTCACATGGGCATTGGCCCCCAGAATGGTATCGACAAACTCGGCTCGGAACCCGGCCCGTACCGCCAGCGTCGCAATCAGCGCAAAAACGGCCAGCGTGATCCCGATCAGACTGATCCAGGTCATGACGCTGACCCCGCCCTCGGATCGCCGCGCCCGCAGATAGCGCCAGGCGATCATCCATTCATACGGCGCGAAAGGGGGGGTGCGTGTGCTCATGGTCCAGCCTGATATTTTGGCTGCACCCTGCCGGGGGCGGCGCCCAAGGTCAAGGGCCCCCCCTGTCACATCCCGCGGCTCTATGGTCGGAAAGGCGGAACCCCGCCCCCCTTCCCGTTGTCCAAATATCCTCGGGGGGAAGCCTTCCCGCAAGGGAAGGCACGGGGGGGCAGACAGCCCCCCGCCCCAACCATCCCTCAGGGGTGATCGGCGTAGATCTGCGCGATGCGCGCGACGGCGGCCTCGGCCGACATCTCCTCGCTCTCGCCGCTGCGGCGGCTGGTCAGCTCGACCACGCCATTGGCCAGACCGCGCGGACCCACGGTGATGCGCCAGGGCAGACCGATCAGGTCCATGGTGGCGAATTTCGCCCCCGCCCGCTCGTCCCGGTCATCATAAAGCGGATCAAGACCCTGGGCCTTCAGCGCCTTGTAAAGCCCCTCGCAGGCCGCATCCGTCGCCGCATCCCCTTGCTTGAGGTTGACGATCCCGCAATGGAACGGGGTCACGCCTTCCGGCCAGATGATGCCCTTGTCGTCGTGGTTCGCCTCGATCAGCGCGCCCAGCAGGCGGCTCACGCCGATGCCGTGCGACCCCATTTCGACCGGCACGCGGCTTCCGTCGGCGGTCACCACGGTGGCGCCCATGCTCTCGGAATACTTAGTGCCGAAATAGAAGATCTGGCCGACCTCGATGCCGCGGCCCACCTTACGATGCGCCTCGGGCACCTGCTCAAAAACGGCCGCGTCATGCGTCTCGTCGGTGCGGGCGTAGAGCGAGGTGAACTCGTCACAGATCCCCAGCACTTCGGCGCGGTTGTCGTAGTCCACGTCGCGGGTGCCCAGTTTTAGCTCGGTGACGCGGTCGTCATAGAAGACCTCGCTCTCGCCGGTCGAGGCCAGCACGAGGAATTCATGGGTATTGTCGCCGCCGATCGGCCCCGAGGCCGCGCGCATCGGAATGGCCGTCAGGCCCATGCGCTCATAGGTGCGAAGGTAGCTGACCATGTGACGGTTATAGGCATGCAGCGCATCCTCTTTCGTCAGGTCAAAGTTGTAGCCGTCCTTCATCAGGAATTCGCGCCCGCGCATCACGCCGAAACGCGGCCGCACCTCGTCGCGGAACTTCCACTGGATATGATACAGCGTCAGCGGAAGGTCCTTGTAGCTGTTCACATGGCTGCGGAAGATGTCGGTGATCATCTCCTCGTTCGTCGGCCCGTACAGCATGTCACGCTCATGCCGGTCCTTGATCCGCAGCATTTCCTGGCCGTAATCGTCATAGCGGCCGCTTTCGCGCCACAGGTCTGCCGGTTGCAGCGTCGGCATCAGCAGCGGAATATGGCCCGCGCGGATCTGTTCCTCATGCACGATCTGCTCGATGCGTTTCAGCACCTTGTAGCCCAGCGGCAGCCAGGAATAGATGCCCGCCGCCTGCTGCTTGATCATGCCGGCGCGCAGCATGTAGCGGTGCGAGACGATCTGCGCCTCGGCGGGATTTTCTTTCAGCACGGGAAGGAAGTAGCGCGACAGACGCATGGGAGGCCTCATCAAAGCGTTTCGCCGTTCCTAGCGGGTTGCGGCAGGCGGGGCAAGTTTGGCGTGGCCCGGGGGGCGCCCTGTGCGCGGACCCGCCGCTTTTGGCCCATCTTCCTGCCACAATGCCCGCGCAACCTGCGGGTGATCCTTTCCCTGCAAACAGTTTGACATGACCCTTGCCCTAATCCTGATGTTCGGCCTTGCGGCCTTCGGCCTGCTGTTCCCGATGGCTGCCACGCTGTGGCAAAGGCTCCGCCGCCCGGTCCCGACCGCCCGCCAACGCGCCCTTTTGCGCGCCGAGGCCCAACGGCTCGCCCGGCGCGGGCGCATCGCCGCCATCACCAGCGACACCCGCCTGCCCGGCGCCGGGCTGAAACCGCTGGGCGAGGTCTGGCTGACCCGCCCCGCCAAGGATCAGGATGTCACCGATGCGCTGGCGCAGAAGGCCGTCCGCCTTTTCCCCGAGGCGCGGGCGCTGACCGGGCTGACCGTGCGCCCCCACAAGGGCGGGCGCGAATGGCGGGCCACCGCCTGCGCCCCGCGCCAGCCCCGCCCCCGGCCAGCCCGCGCGCCGGTGCTGATCGACGGGTCGAATGTGGTGAACTGGGAGGTGAACGCAGGCCTGACGCAGCGCCCCTCGCTGCGGCCCCTGATCGGCGTCATCGATCAGCTTTTGAACGAAGGTCAGACACCGACCGTCATCTTCGATGCAAGCATCGGCCACCGGCTTGGGCGCGGCTATCAATCTGCGACAGATCTGAAACGGCGGCTGAACCGCCCGGCGATCGAGGTCTTGGTGGTGGACAAGGGCACCAATGCAGATACGGTGCTTCTGGCCACTGCATCCCGCCTTGGCGCCGACATCGTGACCAACGATCTCTACCGCGATCATGCCCGCCCGCCCGAGGTGCAGCTGCGTCCGGGCTTTTCCATCGGGGGGGAGGTCGAACTCTGCCCGACGGCCCCTTGAAACCCGGGGCGTGATCGGCAATTTCTGGTCACCGGAGATTGGAAAGGACGCAGCATGGCACTGCCCGCACGGGAGCAGGTGAAATACTGGGGGCTGGCGGCGGCACTGTTGCTGGTGGTGCTGTGGCTTTTGGGCAATGTCATCCTGCCCTTCATCGTGGGCGGCGCCATTGCCTATTTCATGGACCCGGTCGCCGACAGGCTGGAACGGGCGGGCCTGTCGCGCCCGGCGGCCACGGGGCTGATTTCGGTGCTGGCGCTGCTGGCGGGGGTGCTGCTTGCGCTGGCGGTTCTGCCCATGCTGTTCAAGCAGCTGACCGACCTGATCAATCAAGCGCCCGAGATCTTTCGGCGCCTGCAGGCCTTCATGGTGGAACGCTTCCCGCAGTTGCAGGACGAAACCTCGACCATGCGGCAGACGCTGGAAAATATCGGCACGGTCATCCAATCCCGCGGGGGCGAGCTGGCCAATACACTCATAGGCTCGGCGATGGGGGTGCTGAATGCGCTGCTGTTCATCGTGGTCGTGCCGGTCGTGGCCTTTTACCTGCTGCTTGACTGGGACCCGATGGTGGCCCGGGTGGACGAAATCCTGCCCCGCGACCATGCCCCGATGATCCGCCGCCTTGCACGGGAAATCGACATCGTGCTGGCGGCCTTTGTGCGGGGGCAGATGTCCGTCTGCATGGTGCTGGGCACATTCTACGCCGTGGCGCTGATGATCGCGGGGCTGGACTACGGGCTGATCGTGGGCGCGATTGCCGGTGCGATCACCTTCATCCCCTATGTGGGCGCGCTGATCGGCGGGGCACTGGCCATCGGGCTGGCGCTGTTCCAGTTCTGGGGTGACTGGCTGTCCATTGGGATCGTGGCGGGCATCTTTGCCGTGGGTCAGTTCCTTGAGGGCAATGTGATCACGCCCAAGCTGGTGGGCAATTCGGTGGGCCTGCACCCGGTCTGGCTGCTGTTCGCGCTTTCAGCCTTCGGGACGCTTTTTGGCTTTGTGGGGATGCTGGTGGCCGTGCCGGTCGCGGCCGCAATGGGGGTCCTGGCCCGCTTTGCCATCGAGCAATACAAGACCAGCCGCCTTTATACCGGCCTGCAAGGCACAGGCAGCGATCAGGACCCGGGGGAACCCTCGGCGTGACGGCACAGCTGGCCTTCGACCTGCCCGCCCCCGCATCACTGCGGCGGGAGGATTTCTTCGTTTCCCCCGCGAATGCGCTGGCGCTGGCAACGCTGGATGCAGGCGGCTGGCCGCAGGGCAAGATGCTGCTGATCGGCCCGGAAGGCGCCGGGAAAACCCATCTCGCCCATGTCTGGGCCGGCAGCGCAGGTGCCACCATCATGGCGGGCGGGTCGCTGGGTCAGGCCGATATCGAAAGCCGCGCGCGCACCCCCGTTGTGGTCGAGGATGCGGCCGATGTGGCGGGCGATCCGCGGGCGGAAACGGCGCTGTTCCACCTGCACAACCGTCTGGCCGAACGCCGCCTGCCGCTGCTGTTGACAGCCGCCACGCCGCCGCGCGACTGGGGTCTGGCGCTGCCCGATCTGCTCAGCCGGATGCAGGGCACCTCGGTCACGCGGATCGAGGCACCGGATGATGCACTGCTCTCGGCCGTCTTGGTCAAGCTGTTTGCCGACCGCCAGATCACCGTGCCGCCGACGCTGATCCCCTGGCTGATGCTGCGGATGGACCGCAGCCTTGCCGCCGCGCGCAGCCTTGTGGCGCGGCTCGACGCCGAGGCGCTGGCCCGCGGCGGGCCAGTTTCGCGTCAATTGGCCGCCGAGGTGCTGGACAGCCTTTGACGCTGCGGCCCATACTGTCATGCAATCGTTACAAGAACTGTACAAAAGCAAGGCCATGACACAGGCTGATTTTCTCCGCGCTCCCTTCCCTGCCCCCGTCGAAATGCCCGAGGCCGAAATCACCGGGCCGCGCCGCTATTTCAACCGTGAACTCAGCTGGCTGGCCTTCAACTGGCGGGTGCTGGACGAGGCGGCGAACCCCGCCGTCCCCCTGCTGGAGCGGCTCCGCTTTCTGTCGATCTCGGCCACCAACCTGGATGAATTCTATACCGTCCGCGTGGCGGGCCTGCGCGCCCTGGTGCGGACCGGATCGGCCACCCCGTCCGAGGACGGCCGCTCGCCCGCCGAACAGCTGACGATGATCCATGATGATGCGCGGCGTCTGATGAAGATGCAGCAGATCACCTACAAAAAGCTCAAGCGCGAGATGGAGGCGCAGGGGATCGAGATCCTGACCCGCTCCAAGCTGACGGCGCGGGATCTGAAGCTGCTTGAGGATCACTTTCTCAACAAGGTGTTCCCGGTGCTGTCGCCGCTGGCCATTGACCCGGCCCACCCCTTCCCCTTCATCCCCAACACGGGTTTCTGCCTTGCGCTGGAGCTGGAGCGCGAGGATGACCACCGCAGCCTGAAGGCCCTTCTGCCCATCCCTCAGCAGATTTCGCGCTTTGTCTCGTTGCCCGGAAAGGCGGGGGAAAACCGCTTCCTGCCGCTGGAAGAGCTGCTGCTTCTGCATCTCGACATGCTGTTTCCGGGCTATGTGGACCGCGGCCATTGTGCCTTCCGCGTGCTGCGCGACAGCGACCTTGAGGTCGAGGATGAGGCCGAAGACCTTGTCCGCAGCTTTGAAACCGCGCTGAAACGCCGTCGCCGCGGCGAGGTGATCCGCATGAAGATCAGTGCGGGCGCCCCGCCCGAACTGCGCGCGCTGATCATGGATGAACTGCATGTCAGCCCCGATGAGGTGGTCGAGGTGCGCGGCCTGCTGGGCGTGGCCGATCTGAAGGAGCTGGTGCTGTCTTCGCGCCCCGATCTGCTCTGGCCACCCTTCACGCCGCGGGTGCCGGAACGGGTGCAGGACAATGACGGCGACATGTTCGCCGCCATCAAGCAGAAGGACATCCTGCTGCACCACCCCTATGAAACCTTCGATCTGGTGATCCGTTTTCTGGAACAGGCGGCGCGCGATCCCAATGTGCTGGCGATCAAGCAGACGCTTTACCGCACCAGCTGGGACAGCCCCATTGTTTCGGCGCTGTGCGAGGCGGCCGAGGCCGGGAAATCGGTCACCGCGCTGGTCGAGCTCAAGGCCCGTTTCGACGAGGCCGCGAACATCCGCCAGTCGCGCCGGCTGGAACGCGCGGGGGCGCATGTCGTCTACGGCTTCATGCACCTGAAAACGCATGCGAAAATCAGCACCGTCGTGCGGCGCGAAGGCGACCAGCTGGTCACTTATACCCATTACGGCACCGGGAACTACCACCCGATCACCGCGCGCATCTATACCGACCTGTCCTTCTTTACCTGCGATGCCGCGCTGGGGCGGGATGCGACCAAGGTCTTCAACTACCTCTCGGGCTATGTGCAGCCGCAGGGGCTTGAAAACCTCGCCATCGCGCCGATCAGCCTGAAGCCCCGCCTGCTGGAACTGATCCGCGCCGAGGTCGATCATGCCCGCGCGGGGCGTCCGGCGGAAATCTGGATCAAGCTCAACAGCCTGATCGAGCCCGAGGTGATCGACGCGCTTTATGCCGCGTCGCAGGCGGGGGTGCGGATCAGCCTTGTAATCCGCGGGATCTGCGGCCTGCGTCCCGGCATCAAGGGGCTGTCGGAAAACATCCGCGTCAAATCGGTGGTGGGGCGGTTCCTCGAACACAGCCGCATCGTCTGTTTCGGCAACGGCGGGGGGCTGCCGTCGAAACAGGCGCGGGTCTTCATGTCCTCGGCCGACTGGATGGGGCGCAACCTCAGCCGCCGGGTGGAAACGCTGGTCGAGGCGCTGAACCCCACGGTCAAGAACCAGATCATGGGGCAGATCATGGCCGCCAACCTTGCGGATGAGGCGCAAAGCTGGGTTCTGCGCGCCGATGGCCATTACGACCGTCAGCTTTCCCCGGCCGATGGGCGGCTGTTCAATTGCCACCGCTTCTTCATGGAGAACCCCTCGCTTTCAGGGCGGGGGACGGCGGGGGCCAAGGACGTGCCGCGCCTGGCCCGCCCGCGCGACGAAACGCCCGCCTGAACGCGGCCCCGCCGGGCGGGGAATCCTTGACCAGACCGTGCCAAGCGCCCAAAGGTCGGGTCACCAGACTGGGGAAGGACTGTCCATGGCCGAAAACGCCACCACGCAAGAACAGCACGAAGACGGTGGGCTGTTCAGCCGCCCGCTGTTCGAAGACCCCTCGGCCCGCGCGCTCAGCCGTGTGGGGGTGGTGGATGTGGGGTCGAACTCGGTCCGGATGGTGGTGTTTGACGGCGCGGCACGCAGCCCGGCCTATTTCTACAACGAAAAGCTGATGGCAGGTCTGGGCAAGGGGCTGGCGGAAACCGGCAAGCTGAACCCCGAAGGCGCGAAACGCGCGCTGGCGGCGCTGAAGCGGTTTTCGTTGCTGGCCAAGGGGATGGACATCTCGCCCTTCACCGTGGTCGCCACCGCCGCCGTGCGCGAGGCTGCCGATGGGCCTGCCTTTCAGGAACAGGTGTTGCGCGAAACGGGCCTGCAGATCCATGTGATCGACGGCGACGAAGAGGCGCGTCTGTCAGCGCAGGGCGTGCTGCTGGGTTGGCCGGACGCGCAGGGCATCGTCTGCGACATCGGCGGCAACTCGATGGAGTTGGCGCGGATCGGGGGCGGCAAGGTGGGCAAGCGCGCGACCTCGCCGCTGGGGCCGTTCCGGCTTCAGCAGGTCGAGGGCGGGCCGAAGAAGCGGCGCGACCATATCCGCCGCATCCTGCGCGATCTGCAGGCCGAGCTGAAATCCAAGGGCGAACGCATCTACCTGGTCGGCGGCAGCTGGCGGGTGATTGCGCGACTGGACATGGAGCGGCGGAACTATCCGCTGACCGTGCTGCATGAATACCGCATGACGCCGAAATCGGTGCTGGATACGCTGGATTGGATCGCCGCCTCGGATCTTGCGATGCTGCGCGCCCGCACCGGCACCGGCGCCGAACGGATGGAGCTGGTGCCGTTGGCCTGCGAGGTCCTGCGCGAGCTGGTCGATATCTTCGCGCCCTCGGAAATCGATGTCTCGTCCTATGGCATCCGCGAGGGGATGCTTTACGAACAGATGCCCGACAAGCTGCGTGCCCGCGATCCGCTGATCGAGGCCTGCCGCGCGGCCGAGGCGACCCAGGCCCGCATCCCCGGTTTTGGCAAGAAGCTCTTCACCTTCCTGCAGCCGCTGTTCAAATCCGCCCCGCCCGAACGGCTGCGCCTCATCAAGGCGGCCTGCCTTTTGCATGACACGACCTGGCGCACCCACCCCGACTATCGCGCCGAGGCCTGTTTCGACAATGCGACCCGCGCCAATCTGGGTGGGCTGGACCACCCAGGCCGCGTCTTCCTGGGGCTGTCGCTACTGCACCGCTATCGCAACAGCCGCGCGGGCAGCCGGATGGAACCGCTGTTCCGCCTGCTGACAGAGGAAGAGCTGACAGAGGCCGAGGTGCTGGGCAAGGCCATGCGCTTTGGCGCCATGTTCTCGATCGACCATCCCGAAGAGGCGGGCAGCCTGCACTGGCAACCCAAGAAGCGGGTGCTGGAACTGCGGCTGACGGAACGTGGCGTGGGGCTGATGGGCGAAGTGGCACAGGCGCGGTTCAATGCGCTGGTGCTGGCGCTGCGGGCGACCCCCAAGATCACGCTGGCCGAATGACCGGGTGGGGCGCTTGCAAAAAATCTTGACCTGACAGCTTGGGTTTTCACCGATACACTGCCACCATGTCGATCTGGACCCGCATTCTTGAAGCAATCTCGGCACTGGCGCAGGGCGAGGGCCTGACGGCGGTCTTTGATCGCCTGCGCACCCCGCCCGAGGCTTGCCCGGAACGGACGGTGGCCTTCACCATTGCCGTGATCGCGCTTGGCGCCAAGATGGCCAAGGCCGATGGCGAGGTGACGCGGAATGAGGTCTCTGCCTTCCGCGAGGTCTTTCACGTTCCGCCCGAGGAAGAACCCCATGCCGCGCGGGTCTTCAATCTGGCCCGGCAGGATGTGGCGGGGTTTGATGCCTATGCCCGCAAGATCCGCGCCATGTTTCAGGGTGACAGCCGCGTGCTGACCGATGTGCTGGAGGGGCTGTTCCACGTCTCGGTGGCGGATGGGCATTACCACCCGCGCGAAGATGCCTTTCTGGCCGAGGTCGCACGCATATTCGGCGTGGGCGAGCGCTGCTTCCGTGCGATCCGCGCCCGCTATGTGCCCGAGGCGCCGCGCGACCCCTATGATGTTCTGGGCCTGCCCGCCAATGCCAGCATCGAACAGGCACGAGCAGCCTGGAAGGCCGCAGTGCGCGACAGCCACCCCGACCGGCTGATTGCCCGCGGTGTCCCGCCCGAGGCGGTCGAGCTTGCCGAACGGCGGCTGATCGCCGTCAATGCCGCCTGGGAAGAAATTTCGGCCCGCGAGGCGGCATGAGCCGCCCCCACCCCAAGCCCGACCCGACGCGCGGCCCGCATTTGCGTCTGGCCACCTATAATGTCGAATGGTTCAATGCGCTGTTCGACGATCAGGGCCGGTTGCTGGAAGACAACGCCCCCGGCCAGCGCCACGGCATCAACCGGGGGGATCAGCTGGCAGCGCTGGGGATTGTCTTTACCGCGCTTGACGCCGACGGCGTGATGGTGATCGAGGCCCCCGATACCAACGGGCGGCGCAGCTCGGTCAAGGCGCTGGAAACCTTTGCCGCCGCCTATGGCCTGCGGTGCCGCCGCGCCGTCACCGGGTTCAAATCCGAAACCGAACAGGAAATCTCATTCCTCTATGACCCGGACAAGCTGACCGCGCGGCATGATCCGCAGGGCGATCCGCGCTTTGACGGCACCTTTTACTATGACCTGAACGATGACGGCGCGCCCGAGCCGATCCGACCGTCGAAACCGCCGCTGGAATTGGCAGTGACTGCGGGCGGGCAGTCGTTCCGCCTGATCGGCGTACATGTGAAATCGAAAGCGCCGCATGGCGCGCGCCATCCGGCCGAGGCCACGCGGATTTCCATCGAAAACCGCCGCAAGCAGCTGGCGGAATGCCTTTGGCTGCGCGAACGCATCGACGGGCATCTGGCGGCACGGGATGATCTGATCGTGCTGGGCGATTTCAACGATGGTCCGGGCCTTGATGAATTCGAGCGGCTGTTTGGCCATTCCGGGGTCGAGGTGGTGATGGGTGTCGGCTGCACCCCCGATTGCCAGTTGGTCGACCCCCATGCCGAAATGGCGCTGAAAAGCAGGTTGCAACCCACCACGGCGCGGTTCTGGAATGTGGAACACGCGCGCTATTTCGAGGCGCTGCTGGATTTCATCATGGTCAGCCCCGGCCTTGCGCGGCGAAGCCCGCATTGGCGGATCTGGCATCCGCTGAATGACCCCAAATGCTGGGCCGTGCCCGAACTGCGCGAGGCGCTGCTGCAGGCCTCGGATCATTTTCCGGTGACGCTGGACCTTCCGCTTTGACCCGGGGGGAAGGCTGCCTATATTGGGGGCATGACACGCATTGCCCTTGCCCTGACCCTGATCCTGGCGACCGCGCCTTTCGCACGGGCCGAGGCGCCCGCCCCAACCGTGCCCGAAGACGAGGCGCCCGGTCTCATGCAGCGCGGAGCCGAAATGTTCCTGCGCGGGCTGATGTCCGAGATGGAGCCATCGCTGCGCGAGATGGAAGAGGCGCTGCGTGAGCTGCAGCCGGAAATGCGCAAGCTTCTCGACCTGATCGGTGATTTCCAGAATTACGAGGCGCCGGAGAAACTGCCGAATGGCGATATCCTGATCCGAAGGAAGCCGACATCACCCGAGACGGCGCCGGGCGCGGACCCCGATGAGGGCGGACAGATCGACCTCTAGGGTTTGAGAGCGCCGGGGGCTTTGCCCCCGGACCCCCAGGATATTTAAGGACAGAAAATGAGGAAGGGCGGGCCGGTCTGGCGGCCCTGCCCTGCGTGATCAGCTGCGCGCTTCGCGGATGAGGCGGAGGATGTCGCGGGCGGCATTGGGAATATTGGTGCCGGGGCCGAAGATCGCCTTCACGCCGTTCTGGTAGAGGAAGTCGTAGTCCTGTTGCGGGATCACGCCGCCGCAGATGACGAGGATGTCGCCTGCGCCCTTTTCGCGGAGAGCCTGCACCAGTTTCGGGGCGAGGGTCTTGTGGCCGGCGGCCTGGCTCGAGATGCCGATGACATGCACGTCATTGTCGATGGCGTCCTGGGCGGCTTCCTCCGGCGTCTGGAAGAGCGGGCCTACGTCGACGTCGAAGCCGATGTCGGCGAAGGCGGTGGCGATGACCTTGGCGCCGCGGTCATGGCCATCCTGGCCCATCTTGACCACGAGCATGCGCGGGCGGCGACCTTCCTGTTCGGCGAAGCTTTCCACGTCTTTCTGGATGGCGGCGAAGCCGTCGTCGCCTTCGTAGGCGGCACCGTAGACCCCGGCGAGGGTCTTCACCTCGGCGCGGTGGCGTCCGAAAACCTTTTCCATGGCGTCGCTGATCTCTCCGACTGAAGCGCGGGCGCGGGCGGCATCGACCGCCGCGTCGAGCAGGTTGCCGCCCTCGGCCGCGCGGCGGGTAAGCTCGGCAAGGGCCGCCTGGCAGCGGGCTTCATCGCGCGCGGCGCGGGTCGCCTTGAGCCGGGCGATCTGGGATTCGCGCACGGCGATATTGTCGATATCGAGGATATCGATCGGCTCTTCCTTGTCCTTGCGGTATTTGTTGACGCCGACGATCACCTCTTGGCCACGGTCGATCATGGCCTGGCGGCGGGCGGCGGATTCCTCGATGCGCAGCTTGGGCATGCCGCTGGCGACGGCCTTGGTCATGCCGCCCATGGCCTCGACCTCTTCGATCAGCGCCCAGGCCTTTTCGGCGAGTTCGGCGGTGAGGCTTTCGACATAGTAGCTGCCGGCGAGCGGATCGACCACGCGGGTGATGCCGGTTTCCTCTTGCAGGATGAGCTGGGTGTTGCGGGCGATGCGGGCCGAGAATTCGGTGGGAAGCGCGATCGCCTCATCCAGCGCATTGGTATGGAGCGACTGGGTGCCGCCGAGGGCCGCCGCCATCGCCTCATAGGCGGTGCGGATGACGTTGTTGTAGGGGTCCTGTTCCTGCAGCGACACGCCCGAGGTTTGGCAATGGGTGCGCAGCATGAGGGATTCGGGTTTCTTCGGGGCGAATTCCGACATGATGCGATGCCAGAGCAGGCGGGCGGCGCGGAGTTTCGCGGCCTCCATGAAGAAATTCATGCCGATGGCGAAGAAGAACGACAGGCGGCCTGCGAAGGCATCGACATCCATGCCGCGGGCGAGCGCTGCGCGCACATATTCGCGCCCGTCAGCCAAGGTATAGGCGAGTTCCTGCACGAGGTTCGCGCCCGCCTCTTGCATATGATAGCCCGAGATCGAGATCGAATTGAATTTCGGCATTTCGGCCGAGGTATATTCGATGATGTCGGCGATGATCCGCATCGAGGCTTCGGGCGGATAGATATAGGTGTTCCGCACCATGAATTCTTTGAGAATGTCATTCTGGATGGTGCCGGAGAGGAGTTTGCGGTCCACGCCCTGTTCTTCGCCGGTGACGATGAAATTGGCGAGGATCGGGATGACCGCACCATTCATCGTCATGGAGACGGAGATCTTTTCGAGCGGGATGCCGTCGAAGAGGACCTTCATATCTTCGACCGAGTCGATGGCGACGCCCGCCTTGCCGACATCGCCCACCACACGGGGATGATCGCTGTCATAGCCGCGATGGGTGGCCAGGTCGAAGGCCACCGAGACGCCCTGCTGACCGGCGGCGAGCGCCTTGCGGTAGAAGGCGTTCGATTCCTCGGCGGTGGAGAAACCCGCATATTGGCGGATGGTCCAAGGGCGGCCCGCATACATCGTGGCGCGCACGCCGCGGGTGAAGGGGCCGATGCCCGGCGCGCCGCCCATATGGGGCAGGCTGGCCGTATCTTCGGCCGTATAAAGCGGCTTGACGGTGATGCCTTCCAGCGTCTGCCAGTTCAGGCTGTCGGGGCTTTTGCCCTTCAGCTCTTTTTCGGCGAGCTTGCGCCAGGTGTCGAGATGATCGGTCATGATGGGCCTGTTCCTGCGGGCAGAGAGGCCGGGGGTTTCACACCCCCGGGCCCCCGTGGGATATTTTCAGACAGAAAATGAGGGCGCGGGGCCTTATTCAAATTCCATGATGATGTCGTCGACCTTGAGGCTGGCCCCGGCGGCGGCGTTGATCTTTTTCACCACGCCCTTGCGTTCGGCCTTGAGGATGTTTTCCATCTTCATCGCCTCGACCGTGGCGAGGGCCTGGCCTTCCTGCACCTCCTGGCCCTCTTCGACGCTGATCTTCACGATCAGGCCCGGCATCGGGCAGAGGAGGAATTTCGAGGTGTCCGGCGGCAGTTTTTCGGGCATGAGGGCCGCGAGTTCGGCCTGGCGCGGGGTGCGGACATGAACCTTGAGGTCGGCGCCGCGCAGGCGGATGCGGAAGCCCATCGGAATCTTGCCGACCTTCATCACCAGCGGTTTGCCATCGACCATCAGGCGGGCGAGCGACTGGCCCGGGGTCCAGTCCGAGGTGACGCGGTGGGTGGTGCCGTCGGAGAAGGTGACGGTCGAGCCATCCCGGTCGGCCGCAATGGTGACGGCGAGGTTTTCGCCCTGGGCCGAGACGACCCAGGCATCGCCCACGCGGCGTTCGTGGTTGTCCATCGTGCCGGAGATCTTGGTGCGGCGGATTTCGGCCACGCGGTTCATGGCGGCGGTGGCAGCGGCAACGCGGCGCAGGGTCTGCGGATCCAAGGTCACGCCATTGAAGCCTTCGGGATATTCCTCGGCGATGAAGGCGGTGGTGATATTGCCGCTGGTGAAGCGGGGGTGATCCATCACGGCCGAGCAGAAAGGCAGGTTATGGCCGATGCCTTCGACCTCGAACGTGTCAAGCGCGAGGCGCATTTCCTCGATCGCATCGGCCCGGGTGGCGCCCCAGGTGCAGAGCTTGGCGATCATGGGATCGTAGTACATGCTGATCTCGCCGCCTTCATAGACGCCGGTATCATTGCGGACGATGCCGTCGCCCAGCGTCTTGCCTTCGACTGGCGGGCGGTAGCGGGTGAGACGGCCGATCGAGGGCAGGAAGTTGCGATAGGGATCTTCGGCATAGAGGCGGCTTTCCATCGCCCAGCCGTTGATTTTGAGGTCTTCCTGTTTGAAGGGCAGCGGCTCGCCCGCGGCGACGCGGATCATCTGCTCCACCAGATCGACCCCGGTGATGAGTTCGGTCACCGGATGTTCCACCTGAAGGCGGGTGTTCATTTCGAGGAAATAGAAGTTGCGGTCACCATCGACGATGAACTCCACCGTCCCGGCCGAGGTATAGCCCACGGCGCGGGCCAGCGCGCAGGCCTGTTCGCCCATGGCCTTGCGGGTCGCCTCATCAAGGAAGGGCGAGGGCGCCTCTTCGATGACCTTCTGGTTGCGGCGCTGGATTGAGCATTCGCGTTCATGCAGGTAGATGCAATTGCCGTGCTGATCGGCCAGCACCTGAATTTCGATGTGGCGCGGCTGCGTCACGAATTTTTCGATGAAGATGCGGTCATCGCCGAAGCTGTTCGCGGCCTCGTTGCGCGAGGAGTCGAAGCCTTCGCGGGCCTCCTGTTCGTTCCAGGCGATCCGCATGCCCTTGCCGCCGCCGCCGGCGCTGGCCTTGATCATCACCGGATAGCCGATCTGGTTCGAGATCTTCACAGCCTCATCGGCATCGGCGATCAGGCCCATGTAGCCCGGCACGGTGCTGACGCCGGCCTCTTGTGCGATCTTCTTCGAGGTGATCTTGTCGCCCATCGCCTCGATCGCGGGGGACGGCGGGCCGACGAAGACCACGCCTTCCTTTTCCAGCGCGGCGGCGAAATTCCTGTTTTCCGAGAGGAAGCCGTACCCCGGATGCACCGCCTGGGCGCCGGTCTGGCGGATCGCCTCCATAATCTTGTCGATCACGATATAGGACTGGTTGGCGGGCGGCGGGCCGATGTGGACGGCCTCATCCGCCATCTGCACATGCAGCGCGTTGCGGTCGGCATCCGAATAGACGGCGACCGTCTTGATCCCCATCTTGCGCGCCGTCTTGATGACGCGGCAGGCAATCTCGCCCCGGTTGGCAATCAGGATCTTGTTGAACATTCGGCTTCCTCTTCCCTCAACGGCACGCGGGCCGGCGTGCGCGGCTTTGCAATGACAAAAGACCACCCGGGCGGAATGCCCGGATGGCCTTTCGTGTGACGACAGGACGCGCCGCGGCTGCGGCGGTCAGATCAATAGCAGGGCGGCAGCCCGGCAAGACCGCAGGACGCGCCACCGGCCAGCGCACCAAGCGCGGCCCCCGCGACCATGTTTTCATCCGTGGCATCCGCGACGGCGGCGCCAAGGACGGCCCCGGTAAGGGCGCGGCCACCCTGCGTTTGCAGGGCATTGGGCTGGCCATAGCCCGATTGGGTGCAGCCAGCGACCGCCGCTGCCAGACCCATGGCAAGGAAAAGGGAAGAAAGACGCATGCTCGACCTCCGGTAGGTTCTGTTCTGAACCCCGATTGTAGCGCATGGTTCCGCCGGGAAAAGCGCGAAAGGCAACCGGCGGCAAAGCCTTGCCGATGTGCGCGCAAGCGGGGGGAAGAAAGGCGTCCGATCCGGTCAGGACCGGACGCAAGGTAAGGGGAAGGGACACATGCGGGGGCGCGCTTGCCCCCGAAGTGGGCGGCGCGACCGTGCTGCGGCCGCGCCTCTGTCCCATGATGCGGCAACCCGCCAAAGCAGGCAAAATGATTTTGCAACACAATCAGGGATTGCGCGAAAATCTGCCCGGATTGGAAAAGGCTGCGCGGGATCATGCTCAGTCCTCCTCCTCGTCCCAGTCGTCCTCGTCAAAGTCCATGGGTGCCGCATCGGCGGCAAAGACTTCGGGAAAGGCGGCCTGCGCGCGCTTCACATCGATGCGGAGCAGCGCCTCATAGGAACAGGGATCAAAGGGGTCTTCGGCGGGCACGACCTCGCGGCCGAACAGCCAGGACAGGCGCCCCGCGTCCAGATTGCCACGTTCAAACACCTCTTCGCCAAAGTAATGCCAGAGCGCGGACATGAAGGCGGTATCGGCCGCGCGGTCAAGGTTCTTGCGGTCCTTGAAGCGTTCGCGGCGGATGATCTTGGTCGGGCCTTCCTTTTTGTTGGCGCGACGGATCACGAACTGAAAGTCGGTGCCGGTCATGCGACCGGGGAAACCACGATGTTTCAGCATGCCACACCCCCGATCATCAGAGGGCGGGGTGCGACGGGCCGGGCCTGTCCGGCCCGCCGCGGAATGTGATTACTTGTACTTGCCGGTGTAGACCGGTTCGGTCGTGACGGCCGGCTCGTCGACGTAGACGACTTCGTCTTTCTTGCCGCCGCAGGCAGCCAGGAAAGCAAAAGTGCACAGCGCGAGCGCGATACGAGTGCTGTTCGACATCCTCTTCTCCAGTTTTCTTGGGGGTGGAGATTGCAGGGCAATCCCGCCTCCCCGCCCCGTTGCGAGGGTTGAAGCGCAATGCGCCCCGCAGGAAGGATAGCCCCATTCCCGTCGAAAAGACACGGCACAAGGTCCAAAAGCTGCGCCTGTGACGCGGCTACATCAGATCGGCCGGTGGATGAAGAAGGTATCGCAAGATATTGTGTTTGCATCAGAACATCTCCCAGATGCAGGTGCCGTTCTCGATCGAGTATGCCTCGAAATACTGTGTGGCGTCCGGCGAAGTTTCGCCGAAGGGCACCACCCTGTCGGCTAGGGAGATGATGATCTGCTGCGGCTGTGGGCCGAGTTCGGCCAGCCGCGGCAGCGCAAAGCTCTGACACAGCGCCAGCATGTCGGCGCTTGCCGTTTCAAAATCCACATCCCCGGCCTCCCGCGCGATTTGCGGCGCAAGAAAGCGGAAACGCAGAGTCAGGCCATTGGGGCCCGCGGCGTTCCAGATCACGTCCTGAAGCGTCACGGCCTGCCCCGAGGGCACGGCGATGGCCGCCGCGTCCCCCGTCAGGACCACCTCGCCATCGACAGGCTGTTTCACAGTCTGGGGGGTGCCGGTCATTGCGCCCTCCCCTTGCGAAGCAGCACCCGGCGCGCCTTGGGCGGTGCGGGAAGATCGGTCAGGCTGCCCAACCTTTCGAGCTTGGCCGCCTGTTCGGACGCGGTCGCGGCGCGCAGATCAAGGATCGCCGCGCCATCGGGGGCCACGGCCTGTTCCAGAAACGGCAGATACAGATCAACCGGGTAATGGAAGCCGCAGGACAGGAAGCTGACCGCCAGATCGACAGGCCCGGCCGTTTCGGGGGCAGTGTCGCGCGGGTTCAGCGTGGCGATGCGCGCGGGGTCGATCGCGTTACGCTCGAGCAGGCTGCGCGCGGTGGCAAGGTTCGAATAGGCCGCGCCCTCCTCGGCAAAGCCGAAGTGGCGGTGGTTGTTGCTTTCCAGATCGATCAGCAGAAGATCGCAGCCCAGATCCCGCGCCACGAAGAGGTCAAACAGCGCGTAGCCGCAGCCGATATCGGCGATGCGCCGCGGCGCGAGGTCCCGCAGCAGCGGTTCCAGCGCGCGGTATTCGGCCCGGATCACCCCGGCCGCGCGGCGCGCGATGGTATCGCCCATATCCTCGATAACCGCCTGGATCGGGGCCTCATCGCCGTCGTTCCAGGCCTTGATGATGCGACCCGACTTCGGACGGTCGAACATGACCTCCGACCTTTGCAGGATCAGGTTCAGATAGTCGCCCCGCGACAGCGCCGAGACGTCCAGCGCCCTTATGGCGCTGTCGTCGGCCTCTGCCGCGATGTCGATGTCAAGCCGCATGAGTTTTCCCCTTGTTCGCGGATATCGTTACAGGGGGATGTTATCGTGTTTCTTCCAGGGGTTTGCCAGCTTCTTGCCACGCAGGCTGGCAAAGGCGCGGGCAACGCGGCGGCGGGTCGACCGCGGCTGGATCACCTCATCGATGAAGCCACGTTCGGCGGCGACGAAGGGGTTGGCGAAGCGATCCTCATAATCCTTGGTGCGCGCGGCGATCTTTTCCTTGTCGCCAAGTTCGCTGCGATAAAGGATCTCGGTCGCGCCCTTGGCCCCCATCACCGCGATTTCGGCGGTGGGCCAGGCATAGTTGAAATCACCGCGCAGATGCTTGGACGACATCACGTCATAGGCCCCGCCATAGGCTTTGCGGGTGATCACGGTCACCTTGGGCACCGTCGCCTCGCCATAGGCGAACAGCAGTTTCGCGCCGTGCTTGATGACCCCGCCATATTCCTGCGACGTGCCGGGCAGGAAGCCGGGCACATCGACCAGGGTCAGGATCGGAATTTCAAAGGCATCGCAGAAACGCACGAAGCGCGCGGCCTTGCGCGAGCTGTCGATGTCAAGGCAGCCCGCCAGCACCATCGGCTGGTTCGCCACCACGCCGACCGTCTGACCTTCGATCCGGATGAAGCCGGTGATGATGTTCGCGGCGTAATCCTTCTGGATTTCGTAGAAATCGCCTTCGTCGGCAACCTTCTGGATCAGCTCTTTCATGTCATAGGGCTGGTTCGGGTTGTCGGGGATCAGGGTATCGAGGCTGTCCTCGACGCGGGCCGGATCATCAAAGAAGGGGCGCACGGGCGCCTTTTCGCGGTTGTTCAGCGGCAGGAAGTCCACCAGACGGCGAACTTCGGCCAATGCCTCCACGTCGTTTTCAAAGGCACCGTCGGCCACGCTCGACTTGCGGGTATGGGTCGAGGCGCCGCCCAGTTCCTCGGCTGTGACGACTTCGTTGGTGACGGTCTTCACCACATCGGGGCCAGTCACGAACATGTAAGAGCTGTCCTTCACCATGAAGATGAAGTCGGTCATGGCGGGGCTATAGACCGCGCCGCCTGCACAGGGGCCCATGATCACGCTGATCTGCGGCACCACGCCCGAGGCCATCACATTGCGCTGGAACACCTCTGCATAGCCCGCAAGGCTGGCCACGCCTTCCTGGATGCGCGCACCGCCGGAATCGTTCAGCCCGATCACCGGGGCGCCGTTCTGCATGGCCATATCCATGATCTTGCAGATCTTTTGCGCATGGGTTTCCGACAGCGACCCGCCGAAGACGGTGAAATCCTGGCTGAAGACATAGACCTGACGGCCATTCACCGTGCCCCAGCCCGTCACCACGCCATCCCCGGCGGGGCGATCCTGCTCCATGCCGAAATCGGTGCAGCGATGGCGGACGAACATGTCGAACTCTTCGAACGAGCCTTCGTCCAGCAGCAGCTCGATGCGTTCGCGGGCGGTCAGCTTGCCCTTGGCGTGCTGGGCCTCGACGCGGCGCGGGCCGCCACCGGCACGGGCAACGGCGCGGCGGGTCTCAAGCTCTTGCAGGATGTCTTTCATGGCGGTCCTCCCGGGGAATCGGGGGCACAATATTATTGCGCTGCGGCAAACCGAAACGAAATTGCGTAAATTTGCAAATTATTGGCAAGGACTTATCTGCAAATTGCAAATTGGCGAAGCATTGCATCGCCCGGCGATCCGCGCGACAGGTGGATACCCCCAGGAGATGACCATGCCCACCCTTCCCGTTCCCTTTGTCACCATCGGCCTTTTGCTGGTCTCGAACATCTTCATGACCTTCGCCTGGTATGGGCATCTGAAATACAAGGGCGCGCCGCTTCTGGTGGTCATCCTGACCTCGTGGGGGATCGCGCTCTTCGAATATATGCTCATGGTGCCGGCGAACCGGATCGGGCATGGTTACTTTTCGGCGGCGGAACTGAAGACCATCCAGGAGGTCATCACCCTTTTCGTCTTTGCCATCTTTTCGGTGTTCTTCCTGAAAGAGCCGCTGACCTGGAACCATATCGTCGGCTTCGGCTTCATCGCGCTTGGCGCCTTCTTCATCTTCCACAGGTGGTAGCATGACCAACCCTGCCCCGCGCCGTTTTCTGGACCCGAAGACCCCGCCCAGCGTGCTGACGCTGACGCTGCTGGCCGGGATTTCTGCCCTGACGATGAACATCTTCCTGCCCTCGCTGCCGTCGATGGCGGCATGGTTCGATGCGCCTTATGCGCTGATGCAGATGTCGGTCGCGCTGTATCTGGGGCTTTCGGCGCTGCTGCAGATCGTCATCGGCCCGATTTCCGACCGGTTCGGGCGGCGCAAGGTGGTGCTGGGGGCGCTGATCCTGTTCCTGCTGGCCACCATCGGCACGCTGGTCGCCCCCACGGCCGAAGCGTTCCTGATCTGCCGCATGGCGCAGGCGGTCGTTGCCGCTGGCATGGTGCTCAGCCGCGCCATCGTCCGCGACATGGTGAGCGAGGCCGAAGCCGCCTCGATGATCGGCTATGTCACCATGGGGATGAGCCTGGTTCCCATGATCGGCCCCGTCATCGGCGGTTTCCTGGATGAGGCCTTCGGCTGGCAGGCAAGCTTCGGCCTGCTCCTGGTCGCGGGCTTCGGGGTCACGCTGCTTTGCTGGCGCGATCTGGGGGAAACGGCGGTGCTGCGGCCGGTGCGCCTTGCCGATCAGCTGCGCCAATACCCGCGGCTGCTCGCCTCGCAGCGGTTCTGGGGGTATAGCCTGTCGGCGGCGCTCGCCTCGGGGTGTTTCTTCGCCTATCTGGGCGGCGCGCCCTATGTGGGGACCGAGATCTTCCATCTGGGGTCAGCGCAGATCGGGGCGCTGTTTGCGCTGACCGCGGTGGGCTATGCGGGCGGCAATTTCGTCGCCGGGCGCTATTCGGTGCGGATCGGGATGAACCGCATGGTCCTGCTCGGCACGGCGGTTACAACCATCGCCACGGCGCTGCTGCTGATGATTTCGCTGGCCGGGGCGACGACAGCCGTCAGCTTCTTTGGCCTGACGCTGGTCATGGGGCTGGGCAATGGCATCTGCCTGCCCAATGCCAATGCGGGCATCCTGTCGGTGCGGCCTGATCTGGCGGGCACCGCATCTGGCCTCGGCGGGGCGCTGATCATCGGGGGCGGTGCGGGGCTTGCGGCGCTGGCGGGGGTGTTGCTGACACCGGGGGCCACGGAACGCCCGCTGGCGGTGCTGATGTTCGTCACCTCGCTGGGGTCGGTGCTGGCGATCCTCTGGGTCATCCGGCGGGCGCGGCAGATCGGCCTTCCCGGCTGAGATGGCTTGACAGCCCCGCTTTGCAATAGCGAAATACACTTTGCAAAGAGGGAGGCCGGGATGTCCACGCAGAAGCTCTATGCCGGGGTCAAGCTGCGCGAATTGCGCGGGCGGCTGGGGGTGACGCAAAAGGCCTTTGCCGACAAGCTGGGCGTGTCGCTGCCCTATCTGAACCAGATGGAGAACAACCATCGCCCGGTTTCGGCGGCGGTGGTTCTGTCCTTGGTGCAGGAATTCGGCTTTGACGTGACCGAGCTGACCACAGGCGATGCCGAGCGGATCGTATCGGACATGCGCGAGGCGCTGGCCGACCCGGTGTTCCAAAGCGCGGCGCCACCGCTGGCCGACCTGCGGCTTGCGGCCTCGAACGCCCCGGCGCTGGCGCGGGCCTTCCTGGACCTGCACCGCGCCTATCGGCAGACGCATGAACGCCTTGCCTCACTGGATGAGGCGCTGGGGCGGGAAGATGCCGCGCTCAAACCGTCACCGTGGGAGGAAGTGCGTGATTTCTTTCACTATTGCGACAATTACATCGATGCCATCGACCGCGCGGCGGAACATTACGCCATGCCCGGCGGGCAGCGGCGCGACCCTCTGGTCATTGCCACCGAAACCCTGACCCGCGCCGGGGTGGACCTGCAATTTTCCGACAGCGCCACCCTGCGCGCCTTCACGCCCGAGGGGCGGCGGCTGGTGATCTCGGGCCGGGCGGCGGGGCCGACGCAGCGGTTTCAGCTGCTGTATCAGGTCGCGCTGACCACGCAGAACGACCTGCTGGAAGCGACGCTCGACCTCGCCCGCTTTGCCACGCCCGAGGCGCGCGACATCGCCAAGATCGGGCTGGCCAACTATTTCGCCGGGGCGGCGCTTTTGCCCTACCGTGCCTTTCAGGCAGCGGCGCTTGAAGAGCGGCATGATCTGGAACGGCTGGCCGATCTGTTCGGCGCCAGCATCGAACAGGTCGCCCATCGCCTGTCCACGCTGCAAAGGCCCGGTGCCAAGGGGATTCCCTTTTTCTTCGTGCGGGTCGATCAGGCGGGCACCATCACCAAACGCCATTCCGCCACGCGGCTGCAATTCGCGCGCTTTGGCGGGGCCTGCCCGCTGTGGAACATGCACCAGGCCTTTGAGACACCGGGGCGGTTTCTGCGGCAGCTGGCCGAAACGCCTGATGGGGTGCGCTATCTCTGCCTTGCCCGCGATGTCAGCAAACCGGGCGGCAGCTTCAACGCCCCGGTGCGCCGCTATGCCATCGGCCTTGGCTGCGAAGTGCAGCATGCCGATGCGCTGGTCTATGCCGACGGGCTGGACCTGCGCGGGCGGTTCGAACCCATCGGGATTTCCTGCCGCATCTGCGAAAGGCGCGATTGCCACCAGCGGTCGGTGCCGCCACTGGAACGCCGCCTGAAGGTCGATCCCGACCGCCGCGGCATCCTGCCCTATCAGATTGCGGAATGAAAAAGGCCCGGCGCAGAGCCGGGCCTTTCATCCTGCGGGGCAGATCAGGCGCTCAGGCGCTGCCAGATCTGATCCTTGAGCGCGCTGCGCTTCTTGCGCATTTCCGTTTCATGTTCGGACGAAACCGGCTCGACCAACGTTTCGGCGCGATGCACCGCGCGGTTGATCTCGTGATACTCCTCGACGAGGCGCGCGAAATGGGTGTCCGTTTCCTTCAGCGCCGAAATCTTGCCTGCCTCGGCCGGGAATTCCTCTGCCAGTTCGTGGGGGGTGTTCGCCATGCGTCGTATCCTCCTTGGTCGTTACAAACAGACCATAGGCCACGACTCGGCCGCCGACCTTGACCCGGATCAAATCCCGCATCGCACAGTCAGAAAATCAAACGGCTTCACACAACCCTTTGCAACCAAAAGAAAACCGGGGCGCTTGGCCCCGGTTCAGGTGGTTGCAGGATCAGCGTTGGCTGGTGCGCCAGTTCGGGTTGATCCAGGGTTCCAGATTCGACGGCGGCAGCATCTGCCGGCCCAGAATGTGATCGGCGGCCTTTTCCCCCGTCATGATCGAGGGGCCGTTGAGGTTGCCATTCGTCACCCGCGGGAAGATCGAGCTGTCGGCGAGGCGCAGCCCTTCCACCCCAATCACGCGGGCCTCGGGGTCCACCACGGCCATCGGATCATCGGCCCGGCCCATGCGGCAGGTGCCGCAGGGGTGATAGGCGCTTTCCACATGTTCGCGGATGAAGCCGTTGAGTTCATCATCCGATTGAACATTCACGCCCGGCTGGATTTCCGACTTGTAATAGGGCTTGAACGCGTCCTGACCGATGATTTCCCGCGTCAGGCGGATGCAGCGGCGGAAATCGTCCCAGTCCGACTCGTGGCTCATGTAGTTGAACAGGATCTTCGGCGTCACGCGCGGATCGGCCGAACGGAGCGAGACGCTGCCGCGCGACACCGACCGCATCGGGCCGACATGGGTCTGGAAGCCATGCCCCTCGGCCGCGGCCTTGCCGTCATAGCGCACGGCGATGGGCAGGAAGTGATACTGGATATCGGGGTAATCGACACCCGGCTTCGACCGGATGAAGGCGCAGCTTTCAAACTGGTTCGAGGCGCCGATCCCCTTGCGCGTGAACAGCCACTGGGCGCCGACCATCGCCTTGCCCCAGAGGTTCCAGTATTTGTAAAGGGTGACAGGCTGGCTGGCGGCGAATTGCAGGTAAAGCTCCAGATGGTCCTGCAGGTTCTGCCCCACGCCGGGACGATCCGCCCAGACCTTGATGCCGTGTTCCGCAAGATGCGCCGCAGGCCCGATGCCCGACAGCAGCAGCAGCTTGGGCGAATTGATCGAGGATGCGGCGATGATCACCTCGCGCGTGGCGGGGATGGTGACGATCTGGCCCTTCTGTTCCAGCTCGACCCCGGTTGCGCGGCCGTTTTCGATGACGATGCGGCGAGCAAAGCCCTTCTCGACCTTGACCCGACCGGTCTTGATCGCGGGTTTCAGATAGGCATTGGCGGCGGACCAGCGCTGCCCCTGCCAGATCGTCGCCTCCATCGCGCCAAAGCCTTCCTGCTGCTGCCCGTTGTAATCGGGCGTCACCGGATAGCCGGCCTGACGGCCTGCATCGATGAAGGCATTGAACAGCGGGTTCTGCCGCGGGCCGCGGGTGATGTGCAGCGGGCCGTTGGCACCACGGAACGACGCATCGCCCGCATCGCCATGCCAGCTTTCCATACGCTGGAAATAGGGCAGCACATCGGCATAGGACCAACCATTGGCGCCCTGTTCGGCCCAATGGTCAAAGTCACGCGCATGGCCGCGCACATAGACCATGCCGTTGATCGAGGACGACCCGCCAATCACCTTGCCGCGCGGGGTGGCCAGAACGCGGCCCCCCAGATGCGGCTCGGGTTCGGTCTGAAAGCCCCAGTCGTAGATCCCCATGTTCATGGGATAGGACAGCGCGCCCGGCATCTGGATGAACGGCCCCGCATCGGTACCGCCGAATTCGATGACGGTGACGCTGCGCCCGGCTTCGGCCAGACGATAGGCCATGGCGCACCCGGCCGAGCCTGCGCCGACAATGACGTATTCGCTTGCCATCAGTAGGGTGCCTCCACCGGGCCCATGCCCACATAGACGGATTTCACCTGGGTGTAATGTTCGACCGCGGCCTTGGAGTTCTCACGCCCTACGCCAGACGCTTTGACCCCGCCAAACGGCCCTTCGACCGGCGTCAGGTTATAGGCGTTGATCCAGCAGGTTCCGGCCTGAAGCTGACCCACCACGCGATGCCCGCGCGCCAGATCGGCGGTGAAGACCCCGGCGGCCAGACCGAATTCCGTGGCATTGGCGCGGGCGACGACCTCTTCCTCGGTGTCGAAATCAAGGACGGCCATGACCGGACCAAAGACCTCTTCGCAGGCCAGCGTCATGTCATCGGTGATATCGGCAAAGACGGTGGGTTGGACGTAATAGCCGGTGTTCAGATCGGCGCGACCGCCGCCTGCCACCAGACGCCCGCCCTCGGCCTTGGCCTTGTCGATATAGGCCAGCACCTTGTCGAGCTGCGGGGCGCTGACCAGCGGGCCAAGCTGGGTGTCGGGGTCCATCGGATCGCCCAGCTTGATCGCGGCGGTGCGTTCCGCCAGGCGGGCCAGGAATTTCTCCTTGATCGCCTTTTGCACGAAGACACGGGTGCCGTTCGAGCAGATCTGCCCGGTGGAATAGAAATTCCCCAGCATGGCCGCGCCGATCGCGCTTTCGATATCGGCGTCCTCAAAGACGATCAGGGGCGACTTGCCGCCCAGCTCCATCGTGACATGGCGGATGCCTTCGGCGGCGGCGGCATAGACCTTGCGGCCCGTCGGCACCGACCCGGTCAGCGAAACTTTGGCCACGCGCGCATCGGTCACCAGCGCGGCGCCCACGGCCCCCCGCCCCTGCAGCACATTGAACAACCCCGGCGGAAGCCCCGCCTCGACAAAGATTTCGGCCAGTTTCAACGCGCCAAGGGGCGTCACCTCGGAGGGTTTGAAGATCATCGCATTGCCAAGCGCCAGCGCCGGCGCGGATTTCCAGCAGGCGATCTGGCTGGGATAGTTCCAAGCGCCGATGCCCACGCAAACCCCCAGCGGCTCGCGGATGGTATAGACGAAATCGCCCCCCAGCGGCATCGTCTCACCAGTCACGGTGGGGGCCAGGCCCGCGAAATATTCCAACGCATCGGCGCCCGAGGGCCAGTCCGCCACGGTGGTTTCCTGAATCGGCTTGCCGGTATCAAGCGTTTCCAGCTCCGACAGCTCGGCATTGCGGGCGCGGATCAGGTCAACCGCGCGGCGCAGGATGCGCGCCCGTTCCACCGGGCGCGTCGCGGCCCAGGCCTTTTGCGCGGCCTCGGCACCGGCCAACGCGGCCTCGATCACCGCGGGCGTGGCTTCATGCACACGCGCGATCACCTCGCCCGTGGCGGGATAGATCACCTCGATCACCGCACCGGCGGTATCTTCGACATAGGCGCCATTCACGAAATGGCTGGCCTTGGGTTGTGCCCGCATGGTCACCCCTTTCACTTGGTTTGGGTTTTTCCGAGTTCCGCAGCCACAAAATCGACCACGGCCGCGACCGCGGCGGCCGAATCGGGCTGCCCTTCCTTCAAGGCTTCGCGCAGGTAGACGCCATCGATCAGCGCCCCCAGACTGGCCGCCACAGTCTCGGCCCGCCCGGCAACCAAAGGTCGCAAACAGGCCAGAAGATTCGACCGCAGACGTCGCTGATAGACTGCCAACAGTCGCCGCGCCTCAGGCACGGTCTGGGCCAGCACATAGAAATTCAGCCAGGCACCGACGGCTTCGCGCCGGAAATTGCCGGGACTGAAGCTTGCCCGCACGATCGCGTGCAACCGCGCCTCAGGCCCTTCGCCAGCTGCAGCAAGTGCCCCGCGCACTTCGGCCCCGTACAAGGACAGAATATGGCGCATCGCGGCAAGGAACATGTCCTCTTTCGCGCCGAAATAGTGATGCGCTAGCGCCGAGGACATCCCCGCCCGCTTTGCGATCTGGCTTACGGTCACATCAAGCGACCCGGCGCGCCCGATCTCAACGATGGTCGCTTTGACCAGCGCTGCCTTTCGGATAGGTTCCATTCCAAGCTTCGGCACCGCAGGACCTGTTCAAAAAAACACTTGCCAAACCGAGCTAGCGCGAAGTTTATTGACTCGTCAATCAACAAAAAGCGCACGACCGCTAACACTCAGGGAGTACCCCAATGATCAAACTGAAATCCGCCATGCTGGCCACCGTGGCGACGCTTGCCCTTTCGGGGACCGCCTTCGCCGCCGGCTGCGACAAGGTGACCTTCTCGGATGTGGGCTGGACCGATATCACCACCACCACGACTGCCGCCCGTCTGGTTCTGGAAGGCCTTGGCTATGAGGTCGAAGTGAAGATGCTTGCCGTGCCGGTGACCTACGAGGCGCTGAGCAAAGGCGACATCGATGTCTTCCTCGGCAGCTGGATCCCGGCGCAGACCGCTGCGGTGCAGCCCTACCTCGACAACAAGACCGTCGAAGTGCTGACCACCAACCTGCAGGGCACCAAATATACCCTCGCCGTGCCGACCTATCTTTATGACAAGGGCCTGAAAACCTTTGCCGATGTGCCGAAGTTCAAGGATGAGCTGGAAGGCAAGATTTACGGGATCGAGCCGGGCAACGAAGGCAACGGTTACCTGATCAAGCAGACCGCCGCGGGCGGGTCGCTGGAAGGCATGGAAGTGATCGAAAGTTCGGAACAGGGGATGCTGGCGCAGGTTGCGCGCCTTTACCCCGAAGAGAAGGCCGTGGTCTTCCTGGGCTGGGAACCCCATCCGATGAACGCGAACTTCTCGCTGAAATACCTGACCGGCGGTGAAGAGTTCTTCGGTGAGGAAGGCGTCGTGAACACCGTGACCCGCACCGGCTATGCCGCCGAATGCCCGAACACCGGCACGCTGCTGAAGAACATGACGTTCACCCTGCCCATGGAAAACGAAATCATGGGTGCGATTCTGGATGATGGTGAAGAGGCCGGCGATGCCGTGACCGCCTGGATCAAGGCGAACCCGGCGGTGCTGGATGGCTGGCTTCAGGGCGTGACCACCAAGGACGGTGGCGATGGTCTGGCCGCCGTCAAGGCAGCCTTCGGTCTGTGATCTGACCGGACCGGATGACGGGGGCAGCCCGCGCGGCCCCCGTCTCATTTGCGCGCGTTTTCGCCCCACCTCCTCCAATCGAAGAAAGGCCGCGGATGGACTGGCTTTACAGCATCGACTGGCTGACCGACTACAAACTGCCCATCGGCAAATGGGCCAAGCAGATCTTCACCTGGCTGAATGACAACGGCGGCCCGGTGTTTGAATTTCTGCGCTTCATCATGCAATCGGTAATCGACGGCTGCCTGTTCGTCCTGACCGAAACCCCGCCGCTGCTGATCATCGCCGCTTTCCTCGGGCTGACCTGGTATCTGCAACGCAGCTGGAAAACCGTGGCGCTGGTGGCGCTGAGCTTTCTGTTCATCCTCAACCAGGGCTACTGGGACGAAACGATGCAGAGCATGACGCTGATCCTGCTGTCCTGCGTGACGTGCATGGGCTTTGGCGTGCCGCTGGGGATCATGGCCGCGCATCGGCCGCGATTCTATCGCGCCGTCAGCCCGGTGCTGGACATGATGCAGACGCTGCCGACCTTCGTCTATCTGATCCCGGCCATCGTGTTCTTCGGCATCGGCATGGTGCCGGGCCTGATCGCCACGGTGATCTTCGTGCTGCCCGCGCCGATCCGTCTGACGCATCTGGGCGTCTCGTCCACCCCGACCGCCCTGCTCGAAGCCGCAACCGCCTTCGGCGCCACGCCGAGCCAGCGCCTCTGGAAGGTCGAACTGCCCTGGGCGCTGCCGCAGATCATGGTGGGGCTGACGCAATCCATCATGCTGTCGCTGTCGATGGTGGTGATCGCGACAATGGTCGGCGCCAATGGCCTTGGCACCCCGGTCGTGCGCGCGCTTGGCACGGTGGACACCCGGCTGGGCTTTGAATCGGGCTTCATCATCGTGGTGGTGGCCATCATGCTTGACCGTATGCTGAAGGTGACCCGCGCATGACCGCCGTCGAATTTGATCGCGTCTCCATCGTTTTCGGGGACAACCCGCAGGCCGCGCTGCCGCTGATGGATCAGGGAAAAAGCCGGGCCGAGGTGCAGGCCGCCACCGGGCAGGTGCTGGGCGTGCATGATTGTTCGCTGACCGTGAATGAGGGCGAGATCCTCGTCCTCATGGGTCTGTCGGGTTCGGGCAAGTCCACGCTGCTGCGGGGGGTCAATGCGCTCAATCCCGTGGTGCGGGGCGAGGTGCGCGTCTCGGACGGTGACCGTATGGTCAGCGTGACCAAGGCCGACCCCGAAACCCTGCGCCGTCTGCGCCTGTCGCGCATCGCGATGGTGTTTCAGCAATTCGGCCTGCTGCCCTGGCGTACCGTGCGGGAAAATGTGGGCCTCGGGCTAGAGCTTGCCGGCATCCCGGTCGAGGGCCGCCGCAAGGCGGTGGACGAACAGCTGGAGCTGGTGAACCTGACGCAATGGGCCGACCGCAAGGTGGGCGATCTCTCGGGCGGCATGCAGCAGCGCGTGGGCCTTGCCCGGGCCTTCGTGACCCAGGCGCCGATCCTGCTGATGGATGAACCCTTCTCGGCGCTTGACCCGCTGATCCGGGCCAAGCTGCAGGACGAACTGCTTGACCTGCAGCAGCGTCTGAAGCGCACGATCATCTTCGTGAGCCATGACCTCGACGAGGCCTTCAAGATCGGCAACCGCATCGCCCTGATGGAGGGCGGGCGCATCGTCCAATGCGGCACGGCGCGCGAAATCATCGCCAATCCGGTCGATGACTATGTGCAGGACTTCGTGGCGCATATGAACCCGCTCTCGGTACTGACCGCGCGGGATGTGATGATCGCGGGGCCATCCTCGGCCAGTCTCTCGGTCGATGCCGAACTGCCGGTGAAGGCGGTCATGTCCATGCTGCACGACGGTGCGACCGAGATTGCCGTGACCGAAGATGGGCGTTGCATCGGCCATATCCAGCCCGCCCATGTCATGGGGCGGCTGGTCGATCCGCGCGGCTGACCAAAAACTGACCGCGCGGCCCCCGCGCGGTCCTTCATCACCGCTGGATGCGCGTGAACCCCACCTGCCCCTGAACCCCAGAAACATCCCGCAGCGTCAGGGTAGTGTCGTCGATATATTCCAGCTGCCAGCAGGCATCTTCGGCCGGGTCATCGCCATATCGGTAAAGGCTGATCGTCATCCCGCCGGGTTCAACGCCGCTGGCGCAAGCGGTGCCAAGCGTCATCTGGAAGCGGGCCGTTTCCTGATCCATCTCCATCTCCGCCCAGTCGAGCCCGTAGATTTCGATATGGAAGGGGCTTTCCTCCTCCACCGGCTGCCAGGCGCCCTGCAGCGCGCGCAGATTGCCCTCATTCAGATCGTCAGACAGGGCCTCGACCTCGCTCAGCGCCAGATCAGCATTGGCATCCCCGATATTCGACAGATCCCCGCTGACCCGCACCGCAGAAAGCGGCGCGATCCCGGCCAGCGCGCGGGCGGCGGCGCCCCCGTCGGCAGGCACAAACAGCGTATAGCCTCGCGCGCCGACAAAGCAGCCCTCTTCCCCACAGGCCAGAAGATAGCCCTCACCGGAAAAGGGCTCGCCCTCTTGGGCGGGGGCGGCGGTGGCCCATAGGGCGCAAGTCAGGATCAGGCAAAACTGGCGCATGGCACGGCTTTCACAAAGCAATCTGCCGCAACCCTACCAGCGCCCGATCACAAAGCAATGCCCCCGCCGAAGCGGGGGCACTGGATCATTCCAGAATGTCTTCTTGGGGCGGGGCCTTAACCTTGGTCTTGGCAGGTGCCTTGGCTTTGGCAGGGGCCTTTGCCGCGGCCTTTTCGGCCTTGGGTTTGGCGGCGGCCTTGGCTTTCGGCTCTGCCTTTGCCTTGGGTTCGGCCTTTGGCTTGGCCGCGGCCTTCTTGGTGGGCTTCTTCGACTTGCCCGCCTTTTCCGCGATCAGGGCCAGCGCCTCGTCCAGCGTCACCGCCTCGGGCTCAACCCCTTTGGGCAGGGTCGCATTGACCTTTTCCCATTTCACATAAGGACCATAGCGCCCCGGCATGACAGAGATGATGCCGCCATCCGGATGGGCGCCAAGCTCGCGCAGAGGTTGCGCCGCCGCAGCCCCGCCCCGCGCCCCGCCGCGGGCGGCCTTTTGCGCCAGCACCTCGACCGCGCGGTTCATGCCGATGGTGAAAACCTCTTCCACCTCGGGCAGGTTCGCATAGGTCGTATTGTGCTTCACATAGGGGCCGAAGCGGCCGATCCCGGCCTCGACCACCGCGCCATCCTCGGGGTGCGGCCCGATCGCGCGCGGCAGGTTCAGCAGCAGGAGCGCCCGTTCCAGATCAAGGCTTTCCGGCGACCAGCCCTTCGGCAGGCTGGCCCGCGGGGGCTTGGGCTGTTCGGTCGTGGCCTCACCCTTCTGGACATAGGGGCCAAAGCGCCCGGCGCGCACGGTGACGGGCAGACCGTCTTCATCCTGCCCCAAGAGCTTGCCATCCGGGGTGATCGCGCCCGAATCGTCCCCCGCCGAAATAGGGCGCGTGTAGCGACATTCGGGGTAGTTGCCGCAACCGATGAAGGCCCCGCCCGACCGTGCGGTCTTCAGATGGAGACGCCCCGACCCGCAGGTCGGGCAGGCGCGCGGATCGCCCCCGTCCGCCCGGGGCGGATAGAGATGCGGGCCAAGGAATTCGTCGATCTTGTCCAGAACCTCGCTGATGCGGAGATCGGCGGTTTCGGCCACGGCGGCCGAGAAATCGCGCCAGAACCGGGCCAGAACCTCTTTATAATCCCGCTCACCGGCGGACACGTCATCCAGCTGACCTTCCAGATCGGCGGTGAAGTCATATTCCACATATTGCCGGAAGAAGTTGGTCAGGAAGGCCGTGACAAGACGGCCCTTGTCCTCGGGGATCAGGCGGTTCTTGTCGCGGCGCACATATTCGCGGTCCTGGATGGTCGTCAGGATCGAGGCGTAGGTCGAGGGGCGGCCGATGCCCAGCTCTTCCATGCGCTTGACCAGCGTGGCCTCGGTATAGCGAGGCGGCGGCTGGGTGAAATGCTGCTCGGGCGCGACCTTGCGCTTTTCGGCGGCTTCGCCCTGCATGATCTGCGGCAGGCGGCCTTCATCCTCACCATCATCGTCGCGGCCTTCGTCATAGACCTTGAGGAAGCCGTCGAACATCACGACCTGCCCGGTCGCGCGCAGCCCCACCTGCCCATCAGCCGAGGCGATATCGACGGTCGTCCGCTCCAGCCGCGCGGCGGCCATCTGGCTGGCGATGGTGCGCTTCCAGATCAGGTCATAAAGCTTGCGCTGATCGGCCTCGACCAGACGGAGCGTTTCGGGTGCGGCGGACATATCCGTCGGTCGGATACATTCGTGTGCCTCTTGCGCGTTCTTGGCCTTGTTCTTGTACATGCGCGGGCTGTCGGGAACATAGGCCGCGCCAAAACGGTCCTTGATCGCCGCGCGGGCCGCCATGACCGCCTCGGGCGCCATATCGATCCCGTCGGTCCGCATATAGGTGATATGGCCAGCCTCATAGAGCCGCTGCGCCGCCGCCATGGTCGCCTTGGCGCCCATGCCGAACTTGCGGCTCGCCTCTTGCTGGAGGGTCGAGGTCATGAAGGGCGGATAGGGGTTGCGCGCGGCGGGCTTCGATTCGACCGTGGCGATTTTCAGATCGCGCGACTGGACGGCCTGCACCGCAATCTCCGCCGCCTCGGCGGTGGGGATGTCGAACTTGTCAAGCTTCTTGCCCCCGAGGATCGTCAGACGTGCCTCGAACTCCTGCCCGCGCGGGGTGGCCAGCACCGCCGTCACCGACCAGTATTCGCGGGCGCGGAAGGCCTCGATCTCCATCTCGCGTTCAACGATCAGGCGCAGGCAGACCGATTGCACCCGACCGGCCGATTTCGCCCCGGGAAGTTTGCGCCACAGCACCGGCGACAGGGTGAAGCCCACCAGATAGTCCAGCGCGCGGCGGGCCAGATAGGCCTCGACCAGCGCCTCATCGACATCGCGGGGGTTCTTCATAGCCTCGGTCACGGCGGATTTGGTGATGGCGTTGAAGGTGACGCGGCTGACCTTCTTGCCCTTCTTCAGGCTTGAGGCCAGCGCCTCTTTCAAGTGCCACGAAATCGCCTCCCCCTCACGGTCAGGGTCGGTCGCGAGGATGAGTTCATCATCCGTCTTCAGCGCCTCGGCAATCGCACGGACATGCTTTTTGCTTTCGGCAGCGACTTCCCATTTCATGTCGAAATCATGTTCGGGATCGACCGACCCATCCTTGGGCGGCAGGTCGCGGACATGGCCATATGAGGCGAGCACCGTATAGTCGGAGCCGAGATATTTGTTGATTGTCTTGGCCTTGGCCGGAGACTCGACGACGACGACTGCCATGAATACCTCTTGCGCCCTGCCCTGCGGCGGCGCGGAAAGATGTGTGCGACGCTGCCCCCATGTCAAGGCAAACCCGCCGCGTCAAGGGGAGGCGCATCATCACGGCGTTTGACGCAGGGCCGACAACACCCCCATCATTGATCGCGATTCCGCCTTCATCACAGGATTTTCGATGCGTTTTCTGCCGCTGGCTTTCGTCCTTTTCGCCCTGCCCGCCCAAGCCTGGACCGAACCGCCGCGCGGCTCGGCAGAACGGCGCGCCATGATGGATGCGATGCGCCCTTTGGCAGAATGGGATCTTGGCGCTCCCATCGAATTCATCGTGCAATCCTTGCGGGTCGAGGGGAAGGTCGCCTTCGCCGCGGTCGAACCCCAACGCCCCGGTGGCATCCCGATCGACCTTGCCAGGACGCCACTGGTCGAACGCGACGGGATGGACCCGGACTACCTGGATGGCCCCGCCATGCAGGCGCTTTTGCAAAAACAGGGTAACACATGGGTCGTGGTGCATCACGGCATCGGGGCCACCGATGTCTGGTACGCCGACCCTGTCTACTGCGAAAACTGGGGGCCCGTACTGCCCGAGATCTGCCGCTGATGCCCGCATCATGGCCGGCAGATCAGCCCGCCGGGCTGGCGGATGACCTGCCCCTCCAGCTCCAGCGTCAGCAGCTCGGGCGTAACTTCGGCGGCAGAGACGGCCAGATCGCGGATCAGCTGATCCTCGGCCACGGGGCTGGGGGAGAGGCGGTCGAGAATCAGGCGGTGCAGCGCCGCTATGTCGCGCAGCGGGCGGCGCTGCGACACCGGCCCCGGCAGAGGTGGCAGATCGGGCACCGCAAGCGGCGGTTCGGGCGGGGCCACCACGCCCAGCGCCTCGATCACATCGGCCGCGGACCTGACCAGCGTGGCCCCTTCGCGGATCAGATGATTGCAGCCGGCCGCGCGGGCATCGAAGGGATGGCCCGGCACGGCAAAGACCTCTCGCCCCTGGTCGGCGGCCTCTTTCGCGGTGATGAGCGATCCGGACCGCGCCGCCGCCTCGACCACCACCAGCGCCCGCGACAGCCCCGAGACGATGCGGTTGCGCTGCGGAAAGTGTCGCGCCTGCGGTTCAAGGCCGAAGGGCTGTTCGCTGAGTAGGCAGCCCTTCTCGGCAATTTCGGCGGCGAGGCCCGCGTGTTCGGGCGGATAGACCACGTCCAGCCCCCCGGCCACCACGGCCACAGTGCCGGTGGGCAGGCTGGCGCGATGGGCCTCGGCATCAATGCCCCGCGCAAGGCCCGAGGCGATGACAAATCCCGCCTCCCCCAACGATTCGGCCAACCGCCGCGCCATCCGCCCCCCAAGGCTTGAGGCATTGCGCGCGCCCACCAGCCCCACCACGGGGCGCGCAAGCAGCGCCGGGTCCCCCTTGACCCAGAGCACCGGTGGCGCGTCGGCGATTTCGGCCAGAAGCGCAGGATACCCCGGGCCACCCAGGCACAGTAACCGTGCGCCCTGCGCGCGGGCCGCCCGGATTTCCTGCAAAACCACTGCCTCGGGGCAAGGTTCATAACGCTCTACCCCCGCCGCGCGGGCAATTTCGGGCAGCGCCGCCAAGGCCGCCGCAGCGCTGCCGTGTTCGGCCACAAGCCGGTGAAAGGTCGCCGGTCCAACCCGGCGCGACCGGATCAGGCGCAGACAGGCGATTTGCTCAGCCTCGGCCAAGGGGCGCGGCGGCAGGGGGCAATCGGGGTATGGGCCGGAATTCATCTGTCCGCTCCTTCTTTCTGCGGATCAGATTGCGTCAGGGTGGTTAATGGCCCGTAAAGATTCGCGACGAGATTGCAGGCGAATGTGTAATGCTTGCGATGGGGACGCAGTCACGCTAGGCCAAAGCCATGAAGAGTTCCGATCCAGAAGACGCCCGCAAATTTGTGGCCCGTGGGGTGGCGCATGTCGCCTTGCCGAAAGTGACCGAGCCAGTCTCTGTCACCTTTGTTCTGGCGCCGAAATTTACCATGCTGGCGTTCACCTCGGCGATCGAGCCGCTGCGCGTGGCGAACCAGCTGACTGGCCAGATGCTGTTCCGCTGGGGAACCTTCAGCGAGGATGGCAAGCCGGTGGCCTGTTCGAACGGCGTGCCGGTGGTCCCCGAGGGCACCCTGCCCGAAGCACCGCCGCCGGGTTATGTGCTGGTCTGCGGCGGGGTCGAGCCGGAAAACCAGATCACCCCCACGCTGGGCGATTGGGTCCGGGCGCAATGGCGGCGCGGGCGCACGGTGGGCGGGCTTTGCACCGGGGCCTATGCCTTGGCGCGGGCGGGTATCCTCAAGGGACGGCGCTTCACGCTGCATTGGGAGAACCTGTCGGGATTTTGCGAAACCTTCCCCGATCTGGAACCCGCGCGGCAGGTTTTCTGCATCGAGGACCGCATCGTCACCTGCGCGGGCGGGATGGCGGCGGCGGACCTGATGCTCAAACTCATCCATGACCGCTACGGCGCACAGCTGAGCCAGGAGGTCATGAACATGTGCCTTCTGACCCAGCGCCGCACCGAAGAGGATGAGCAGATCACCTCGTTGGCCGCGCGCCTGGGCACGCGGAACGAAAAGCTGATCAAGGCGGTGGCCTTCCTGGAAGCGCGGATCGAGGAAGAGTTCGACCTGGACGCCTGCGCCGATCACCTGGGCGTGTCGCGCCGTCAGATCGAGCGGCTTTTCAACCGCTATCTGGGTGTGACACCCGTGCGCTACATGAACGACCTGCGCCTTCAGCACGGTCGGGCGCTGCTGGCGGAAACGGATATGAGCGTGACCGAAGTGGCGGTGGCATGCGGCTATGCCTCATCAAGTCATTTCTCGAAAAGCTTCCGCAAGAAATACGGCGTCTCGCCCTATCGCTTTTCGCATTTCGGCAGCTAGGCGCGCCGGTGCATCAGGGCCGCCCCAATGGGCGGCCTTTTCCGTCCTGCCCGGTGTCGCAATTCTGGTTGCGAGGGCTGCCATCTTTTGATCAAACTTCGATCGAAGATTGTGATCATCCCGCTTCCGCGGCGTGAAAGGACCAAGAGATGCTCAATACCGAAGTCGCCCAGCGGCGCGTCGAGGCGGTGGCCCGGGGCGTGGGTATGCAGACCCAGATCTATGCCGACCGCGCCCGCAATGCCGAAATCTGGGATATCGAGGGCAACCGCTATATCGACTTTGCCGCAGGCATCGCGGTGGTGAACACCGGCCATTGCCACCCCAAGGTCATGGCCGCCGTGACCGAACAGATGGGCCGCTTTACCCATACCTGCCATCAGGTTCTGCCCTATGAGAACTATATCCGCCTCGCCGAACGTCTGAACGCCGCCGCGCCGGGGGATTTCCCCAAGAAGACGATCTTCGTCACCACCGGGGCCGAGGCGGTGGAGAATGCCATCAAGATCGCCCGCATCGCCACGGGGCGCAATGCCGTCATCGCCTTTGGCGGGGCCTTCCATGGCCGCACCTTCATGGGCATGACGCTGACCGGCAAGGTCGAACCCTACAAGAAGGGTTTCGGGGCGATGATGCCCGATGTCTTCCACGTGCCTTTCCCGCAGGATGTGCACGGGATTTCGACCGAAGATGCGATGGCGGGGATCACCAAGCTCTTCAAGGCCGATCTCGACCCCGCGCGCGTGGCCGCGATCATTCTGGAACCCGTGCAGGGCGAAGGGGGCTTCTACCCCGCCCCGGCCGATCTGATGCGCGCGATCCGCAAGCTCTGTGATGAGCATGGCATCGTGATGGTCGCGGATGAGGTGCAGACCGGCTTTGCCCGCACCGGGACCATGTTCGCCATGCATGGCTATGACGTGGTGGCCGATATCACCACCATGGCCAAGGGTCTGGGCGGCGGGCTGCCGATTGCGGCGGTGACGGGCCGGGCCGAGATCATGGATGCGGCCAACCCCGGTGGTCTGGGCGGCACCTATGGCGGCAACCCGCTGGGCATCGCCGCTGCCCATGCCGTGCTGGATGTGATCGAGGAGGAAAAGCTGTGCGACCGCGCCAATGAACTTGGGTCGCGGCTGAAGCAGAAGCTCGAATCGATCCGCGCGGTCACGCCCGAGATCAGCGATATCCGCGGCCCCGGCTTCATGGTGGCGGTGGAATTCGCCAACCCCGAAAGCAAAGTGCCGGATGCCGATTTCACCAATCGCGTGAAGTCCGAGGCGCAGAAGCGCGGGCTGATCCTGCTGACCTGCGGCGTTTACGGGAATGTGGTGCGCTTCCTGGCGCCGATCACCATCGAGGACCACATCTTTGCCGAGGCGATGGAGATCCTGGAAGCTTCGGTCGCGGCCGCGCGGCAGGGCTGAGAAGGTGGAAGCGGGGGCCAGCCCCCGCACCCCCGGGATATTTGTGCCAAGATGAAAGAGGATCGGGGGGGCGCGGCGGGCAAGGCTGCGGCCCCTTTTTCTTGTGCGGCTGCGGCAAGGGCGTTAAGCCAGCGCCATGGATGCAGGGATCACATTTTCCGGGGTCGATTACAGCGTGCAGGGCAAGTCTGTCCTGCAGGGGGTGACGCTGTCGATGACGGCGGCGCGGATCGGCATTCTGGGGCGGAACGGATCGGGGAAGACGACGCTTCTGCGGCTGGCGGCAGGGCTTTTGCCGCCCACGGCGGGCAGCGTGCAGGTGGCGGGGGTGGACCCGGCCAAGGATCGGCGCGCGATGTTGCGGGCGGTGGGGATCCTGTTTCAGAACCCTGATCATCAGATCATCTTTCCGACGGTCGAGGAGGAGCTGGCCTTTGGCCTGCGGCAGATGGGCCTTCCGGCGGCCGTGGCGCGCGGGCGCGTGCTTGCGATGCTCGAGGCCGAGGGGCGCAGCCATTGGGCGGGGGCGACGGTTGCCGCGCTGAGCCAGGGGCAGAAGCAATGGCTGTGCCTGATGGCGATCCTGCTTATGAAGCCTGCGACGCTGCTGCTGGATGAACCCTTTGCCGCGCTGGATCTGCCAACGCAGGCGCGGTTGAGCCGGCGCCTCGCCGCCCTGCCCCAGCGTCTGATCACAATCAGCCATAGCCCGGAGTCCGTTGCGTCCTGCGACCAGATCGTCTGGATCGAGGGCGGGCGGGTGCAGATGTGCGGGGCCCCCGAAACTGTCCTGCCCGCCTTCCGTGCCGAGATGGCCCGTCTTGGAGAGGTCGATGCTGACACTGACCTCGCCGGTTGAGACGGCATTCCACCGGCTTCCGGCAGGGGTGAAGCTGGGGGCCGTGGCGCTGGGGTCGGTGCTGGCCTTGCAGGTGACCAGTCTGGCGGGGGTCGGGCTGCTGCTGGCGGGGCTGGCTGCGGCCTATCTTTCGCAGGGGGTGGTCTTTGCCCGGGCGGCCGGGCGCCAGATTTCGGGGCTTTGGCCGGTGGTGGCGGTGATCCTCGTCTGGCACGGCTGGACGGGCGCCTGGGCAGCCGGGGCGGTGGTCTCGGGGCGGATGATCTTTGCCATCGGCCTTGCGACATTGGCGACGATGACCACCCGGCTTGAGGCGATGCTGATGCTGGCCGAGCGGGCGCTTCAGCCGCTGGCGCGTCTGGGGATCAACCCCAAGGCGATCGCGCTGGCCATGGCGCTGGTCATCCGCTTCACGCCGGTTCTGCTGGACAAGGCCGCACAACTTGTGCAGGCATGGCGCGCGCGAAGCCCCCGGCGGGCCGGTGCGCGGATCGTGCTTCCGGTGGCCCTTGCGGCCCTGGACGATGCAGAACAGGTGGCCGAGGCCCTGCGCGCGCGGGGCGGCCTGTAAGGAGACCATCATGGAACGCAATCTGACCCATATCGCGCTGTTTGCGGCGCTGATCGCCGTGCTGGGGCTGGTGCCGAAGATCGACCTTGTGTCGGGCGTACCGATCACGGCGCAATCGATGGGCATCATGCTCTGTGGGACTGTGCTGGGGGCCCGTCGGGGCGCGCTGGCGGTTCTGTTGTTCCTCGCGCTGGTGGCGCTGGGGTTGCCGCTGCTCTCGGGCGGCCGTGGGGGTATCGGTGTGTTCATGGGCCCGTCGATGGGCTATCTGGTGGGCTTCCCCATCGCAGCCTTCGTGACCGGGCTGATTGTCGAGAAATGGCAGGGCCCGATTGCGGTTGCGGCCTTTGCCGGGGCGGTGATCGGCGGGATCGTCGTGCTGTCGGGCTGCGGGATCGTGGGCTTCCGCGTCTATTCGGTGCTGATCGCCGAGGGTGTGGCCGATGCCAAGACCTTCACTTGGGCGCAGGCGGTGGCTGCGGCATCGCCCTTCATCATCGGGGATGTCATCAAGGCCGGTCTGGCTGCGGGCATCACCCGGGGTCTGGCGCGGGTGCGTCCGGCTTCGGTCCTGTCGCGGTCGTAAGGGCTGTTGACCTTTGCGGAAAAGGCGGCCCTTCGGGGCCGCCTTTTTCATGCCTGAAGGACAAGTGCGGTGCCGATACCGCCCGCCGCGGCGATGGCGGCAAGTCCCATGCCCACATCAAGATCATGGAAAAGCCGCGCGGCCAGAATGGCGCCCGAAGCCCCGATGGGGTGGCCCCGTGCCAATGCCCCGCCCTTCAGGTTCACGCGATCCTCTGGCAGGCCGGTCGCGTCGAGACAGGCGAGCGCCTGCACGGCATAGGCCTCCATCATTTCCACGCGGTCCATCTGATCGGGATGTCGGTTCAGCTGCGCCAGCACAGCGCGAATGGCGGCGACGGGGGCAAGGCCCGGCTCTTCGGGTCTTGCACCAAGCGTGGCACTTGCGGCGATCAGCAGGGCGCGCGGCGCCTGTGCCGCCCGATCCGCGCCAGTGATCACGACAAAACCCGCAGCATCTGCCGCGACAGCCGTGGTGGCCGCGGTGATGCTGCCCACCAGCACCGGGGCGCGGGCGGCAAGGCGCGGCGTCAGGTTGCGGGTAAAGGCATCACGCCCCTGCCCCAGCAGCGGCAGGATTTCGGGCTGCGAGGCTTGGGCGAGTGCGTGCGAGCGGATGGCCCATGCCTCTTGCCGGATGCGCGAAATGCCGAGGCGGTCGGCCAGCGCGGCGGCGGCGGCGGTCATCTCGGGGTCGCGGTCGGGCCAGGGGGTGAAGGGTGGCTGGTCATAGGCGCGGGGCGGCTCACCGGGCGCCGTGGCATAGCGCAGCGGGCGGCGCGAATAGCTTTCCGCCCCACCCGCCACCACAACGCGCGCCAGCCCCGCCTGCACCAGTGCGGCGCCCAGTACGATGGCATCCAGCCCCCCCGCACATTGCCGATCGATGCTGAGCCCCGCCACCCGTTCCGGCAGGCCCGCAGCCAGTGCGGCCACCCGCGCCGGGTTTCCCCCGGCCCCAAGGGCATTGGACAGGATCAGCTCGTCCACCTCATCCGGCGCGACACCGGCATCGGCCAGCGCAGCGCGGATCACGGGGGCGGCAAGCTCATGCGGGGTCAGCGAGGCAAAGGCCCCCCCGCGCGGCATGACTGGGCTGCGGCGCGCGGCAATCAGAAAGGCGGTCATGCCACGACCCCCGCCAGCGCCTGCAAATCAGTCTTGCCCGAGGGCAGCACCGGCCATTCCGCCACCCAGACGATGCGCCGCGGCGCCTTGAGCGGCCCCAAATCGCGCCGCAACCGGGCAAGGATCGCGCCCTCGGCCGTGACATCGCCCTGCAGGCAGGCCACCAGCACCACCCCCCGCCGCGCATCGGGCTGCGGCAGCACCGCGGCGGCCTGCACCCCCGGCAGGGACAGGATCAGGGCCTCAATCTCTTCGGGCTGCACGGTCTGATCGGCGATCTTCACGCGCCGCCCCGCGCGACCGGTCAGATAAAGATAACCCTCTGCCAGATGGCCGATCTCACCGGGGCAGACCCAGCCGTCTTGCCAGAGGGCCGACCCCGGCACCCCGGCATAGCCCTGCGCCAGATAGGGCGAACGGACCCAGAGCAGGCCGTCGCGGTCCTCGATCTCTACCCCGGGATAGGGGCGGCCCACACTGTCGGGCGGGGTGGCGGCGTCGGAGAGGGAGATGAAGCTGGTTTCGGCAGCGCCATAGAATTCCACCACCTGCGCCGGGCTGCGGGTCTGCAATTCCGCGCGCAGAGCCGGGTCCAGCTTGGCGCCCCCAATGATCACCTGCCGCAGATCGGGCCAATCGACCCCGGCGGCCACCAGCGCGCGCATCTGCGCGGGTGTGGCGTAAACCAGCGCGATCCGCCGTTCGGCCAGCGCGCGGGCCTGCCGATCCGGGCGCACCCCATCCAGCAGGTGCAGCGTCGCGCCCAGATGCAGCGCCTCGACCGCGCCATAAAGTGCAAGGGAGTGGACAAGCTGCCCCAGGACCGCCACCGCGACCCCCGGCCCGATGCCGAATAGCCGCGCGTTCTGGGTGAAACTGGCGATCCAGCTCGCCTGCGCCCGCAAAATGCGGCGCGGCGTGCCCGAGGTGCCGCCGGTCAGCGTCTCAAACAGGCCCGCGCCCTCAGGCGGTGGCCCATCGCCACCGATGCGGAAGGCCGGGGCGCCCAGGGCGGCCTGCAAAGCCACCACGCCGGGAACGGGCGCCAGCACGACCGGGCGATCGGCCGGGGTTTGCGGACCATGCAGCCCCCCCGCCGCATCGACCACCCGCGCCGCGGGGTGCCAGCCAAAGCGCATGGCCCGGGTCAGGCCTTCAACACCGAAACGGCCCGGCGCAGCGCGAGCAGATAGCCCTCGGTTCCGAAGCCCGCCATCACGCCATCGGCCCGCAGGCTGACATAGGAATGATGGCGAAAGCTTTCGCGCTTGTGGACGTTGGAAATATGCACCTCGAACACCGGGCCTTCAAAGGCGTTCAGCGCATCCAGAATCGCAACCGAAGTATGCGTGTAGGCAGCCGGGTTGATGATGATGGCCGAAGCCGCTTCGCGCGCCTCATGGATCATCTCGACAATCGCGCCTTCGTGGTTCGACTGGCGGAACACCACCTCGGCCCCCAGCTCGGCCGCCAGCGCTTCGCAGCGGGCGGCGACATCGGCCAGTGTTTCGCGGCCATAGATCTCGGGCTGGCGCAGCCCCAAAAGGTTGAGGTTGGGACCGTTGAGGATATGGATCGGTTTCATGCCAGCCGCCTGTTTTCACTTTGGCCGCAACGATAACGCCCCGCCCCCGGCATGACCAGCCCGCCCTGCTGCCCCCCCTTGCATGGCGCGACCATCGCGTTATGTTCGGCCCAAGTGAGGACGACCTCCGCCAGCTTGGCCCCGGCACCGGGAATTTGACGGGACGACCCGACCAGCACAGGGAACGCCCCATGAGAAAAACCGCAGACCGAATCCGCCACGCGCTCAGCTTTGAACTGCTGGGCCTTGCCATCGTCACGCCCTTGGGCGCGGTGGTCTTTGATCACCCGATGGGTGAGATCGGCGTGGTGGCCGCCGTCAGCGCCACCATCGCGACGCTGTGGAATTACCTTTATAACCTGATCTTCGATCATGCCCTGCTGCGGCTGCGCGGCACGGTGCGAAAGACGCTGGCCATCCGCGTGGGTCATGCGGTGCTGTTCGAGACGGGGTTGCTGGCCGTGCTGATCCCCTTCATCGCGCTTTATCTGGGGATCGGGCTTTGGGATGCGCTGATGATGGATCTGGCCTTTGCAGGCTTTTACCTGGTCTATGCCTTCGCCTTCAACTGGGCCTATGATCTGGTCTTTCCGGTCCCGCAGCCGGACGGCGCGTAAAAAAACGCCCGGTCCCCCTCCTCCGGGGTCCGGGCGCAGGTATGCTGGATCGGGCCTGTCAGGCCACCTTTTCCAGCGCCACTTCGGGGGTGATGCCAAGCGCATGGCAGACATCACGGGACAGATGGGGGCGGTTCAGGGTATAGAAGTGCAGGTCTTCCACCCCTTCCGACAGCAGCGTGTCACACAGCTCGGTGCAGAGCGCGACCGAGAGCAGCTCTTCCCGGCCATCACGCTTGGCGGCGGCATAGGCATCGTCGAGCCATTGCGGCACTTGCGCCCCGCAGCGGGCCGAGAACTTCTTGACGCCTGCGAAATCGGTGATCGGCAGGATGCCCGGAATGATCGGTGCGGTGATCCCTTCCTTCACGCAAAGATCGCGGAAGCGCAGGAAGGTTTCAGCCTCGAAGAAGAACTGCGTGATCGCGGCCGAGGCCCCGGCCTCCAGCTTGCGCTTGAGCCAGCGCACATCCTGCGCCGTATCGGCGGCATCGGGATGCGGTTCGGGATAGGCGCCGACGCGCAGGGTGAAATTGCCGGTGGCGGCCAGCGCCTCGATCAGCTCGACCGAATTGGCAAAGCCTTCGGGATGCGGGGTGAACCGGGTGGCGCCCTTGGGGGCATCACCGCGCAGCGCCACGATGTTCTTGACACCCGCCGCCGCATAGGCCGCCGCGATTTCAAGCGTTTCGGCGCGGGTGGCATCGACGCAGGTCAGGTGCGCGGCAACATCCAGCCCGTAATTCTTGCCGATCGTCGTCACCGCCTCATGCGTCAGCTTGCGGGTGGTGCCGCCAGCGCCATAAGTGACCGAAACGAACTCGGGCTTCAGCGGCGCAAGCATCTGCACCGTTTCCCACAGTTTGAACGACGCATCGAGCGTCTGGGGCGGGAAGAACTCGAAAGAGATTCGCGGTGCGGTCATGGTCGGCTCCTGTTTCGGATGCCCCCTTGTGCCGAAAAATCGAATGTGAGACAAATTCATAATTCTCAAGATGAACATGAGGATCATTCATGTACTTTGAACTGCGTCACCTGCGGACGATCCGCGCCATCCATGAGGCCGGGGGGCTGGCGCGGGCCGCCGATCTGCTGAACATGACGCAAAGCGCGCTGTCGCATCAGGTGAAGGGGCTTGAGGATCAGGCCGGGGTGGAACTGTTCGTGCGGCGGTCGAAACCCCTGAAACTGTCCGCGGCAGGGCAGCGCATGTTGCGGGTGGCCGACCGCGTTCTGCCGGAAATCGAGGCGCTGGAGGATGAATTCCGTGCCCTTCTTTCGGGCAAGACCGGGCGGCTGCATATCACATTGGAATGTCACGCCTGTTTCGACTGGCTTTTCCCGGTGCTTGAACAGTTCCGCCACAGCTGGCCCGATGTGGATGTCGATATCCGCGCCGGTCTGGCCTTTGACGCCCTGCCCGCGCTGGAACGCGAGGAGGTGGATCTGGTCATCTCCTCGAACCCGAGCGAGATCCCCGGTGTCGTGTTCAACCCGCTGTTCGACTATCACCCCACGCTGGTTGCAGCGGCGCAAAACCCGCTGGCCGCCAGGGCGGAAATCACCGCCGAGGATCTGCGCGACCAGACGCTGATCACCTATCCCGTGAGCCGCGACCGGCTGGATGTCTTTACCGAACTGCTGACCCCCGCCCGGGTTGAACCGCGCGGCCACCGCCAGGCCGAACTCACGGCGGTGATCCTGATGCTCGTCGGGTCGAACCGCGGGGTTTCTGTCCTGCCGGACTGGGCGCTGCGCGGGCTGAAGGGCAATCCCGATTACGTCACCCGCCCGCTGGCCGGAAACGTGACCAAACGCCTTTACGCCGCCACCCGGACCGAGGACGCGACCCAGCCTTACATGGCGCATTTTCTGCGACTGGGGCGCACAGAGGCGGTGAAACTTCAGCGCAGCTAGGTTAGGCTGTCCCGGATTTGCCGGAACATTTCAAAAGACAGGGTTTCCATGGGCCGCACGCTGACCTTCAACAACGCTGCGAATGAATTCGTGCAGGGGTTTTCCTTCAACAATGTCGAAATCACCCTTTTCATGCGGGGCGGCGATGATGCTGTCGATCTGAACCGCGCGGACGACTTTGGCGGCGGCAATACCGTTCACATGGGGCTGGGCCATGATACCGTGGTGAACCGCGCCGAACAGGGCAACCTGATCACGCTGGGGGATGGGCGCGACACCTATGTCGGCACGGGGTTCGGGTCCTTTGGCACGGACCGGGCCGATACGGTTCTGGGTGGACTGGGCAATGACCTGTTCGCCGTCACCACCTTCAAAAGCGATTACCGCGGCGAAGCGGGGAATGATCGCTTCATCTCGGTCGGCTGGCAGAACAGCTTTCGCGGCGGCACCGGCACCGACACCATCAGCTACGAAGCCCGCAATGATGACAGCACCACCCGCGGCACTGGCGTGACCATCGATCTGGGCGCCGGTCTTGCGCAGACTGGCGCCAACCGTTTCGAAACGCTGCTCAGCATCGAAAATGCCATCGGCTCTCCCTCGGGCGATACGATCTTTGGCACCGGCGGGGCAAATCGTCTGGTGGGCGGCGGTGGGTTCGACGATCTGGTGGGGCGCGGCGGGGCGGATACCTTTGTCTGGCGCAACCGGGCCGAGGCGCAGATGACCCCGAGCAGTGCCGATTTCGTGCTGGATTTCAGCCATGCCCAGGGCGATCAGCTGGACCTGCGCGGCATCGATGCCATTGCAGGCACCGCCGCAAATGACGCCTTCCGCTTTCTGGGGACCGGCGCCTTCACTGGCCAGGCGGGAGAGCTGCGCCTTGGCGCGGCACAGGCCATCGGCGACGTGACGGGCGACGGGATCGCCGATCAGGGCCGCGTGCTGGGTGGCGATACCAACGGCGACCGCCAGGCCGATGTGGGCCTGGTGCTGGTCAATGTCGGCGGCCTTCAGGGCGCGGACCTGATGCTCTGACCGTCAGTACTTGGCCGGCACATACAGTTCGGGCGGCAAGACGGCGCGTTCGTAATCGGGGTTGAAGACGCGGTCGGGCAGCAGGATTTCGTCATGCGGCACCGGCTTGTAGGGCACGAGGCCAAGCAGATGGTCGATACAGTTCAGCCGCGCGCGCTTCTTGTCATTCCCTTCGACGATATACCAGGGCGCCTCGGGGATATTGGTGCGGGCCATCATATCTTCCTTGGCCTTGGTATAATCCTCCCACCGCACCCGGCTTTGCAGATCCATCGGCGACAGTTTCCACTGTTTCATCGGATCATGGATCCGCATCAGAAAGCGGAACTGCTGTTCCTCGTCGGTGATGGAGAACCAGTATTTCACCAGCCGGATGCCTGACCGCACCAGCATCCGTTCAAACTCCGGCACGTCGCGGAAGAACTGTTCGACCTCCTCCTCGCTGGCAAAGCCAATGACCCGCTCAACCCCGGCGCGGTTGTACCAGCTGCGGTCAAACAGCACGATCTCGCCGCCCGCTGGCAGATGCGGCACATAGCGCTGAAAATACCATTGCGAGCGTTCCCGGTCCGACGGCGCAGGCAGCGCAACTGTCCGCACCACCCGCGGGTTCAGGCGCTGCGCGATCCGCTTGATCACGCCGCCCTTCCCCGCACTGTCGCGGCCTTCAAAGATCACCACGACCTTTTCCCTGCTGTGCTGCACCCAGTCCTGCAGCTTGATCAGTTCCGACTGAAGCCGGATCAGCGCATGCATATAGGTGGCTCGGTCCAGCGCATCGGGGTGGCGGTCCTTGTAGATGCGGGCGATCTCCTCGGAAATCGCGACATCTTCCAGCTCCAGCTCGTATTCCTCGTCCAGCGTATCGGCCAGCTCGGCGGCCAACCAGTCACGGCCGGGCAATTCCTCAGACATTTCCGGGGCCAGAACGGGGGGCAGATCAGCGGGCATGGGAACCTCCTTCATCACGCGCGGACCCAACCATGGCAAGGTCACGGTTTTGCGACAGCCAGATGACATTTCCCAGACACACGCCGCCCCTTCACAAAGCCGGCCTTTCCGGCTAGAAGCCCCCCCTTGAACATCCGCGACATGACCGAACCAGAGACGAGGAAGCCCGATGCAAGGCAGCGCCAACCTGAATGTTATGATCAAGGCGGCCCGCAAGGCCGGGCGCAGCCTCGTCAAGGATTTCCGCGAAGTGGAAAACCTGCAGGTTTCGGCCAAGGGCCCCGGCGACTTCGTGACCAAGGCCGACCGTGAGGCCGAGCGCATCATCAAGGAAGAACTGATGACCGCCCGCCCCAGCTATGGCTGGATCGGTGAGGAAACCGGCGAAGAGGCCGGGCAAGACCCGACCCGCCGCTGGATCGTCGATCCGCTGGACGGGACGACCAACTTCCTGCACGGCATCCCGCATTGGGCCACCTCGATCGCGCTGGAACACAAGGGCGAAATCGTTTCGGCGGTGATCTTCGACGCGGCCAAGGATGAACTCTACTGGGCCGAAAAAGGCGCGGGCGCCTGGATGAACGACAAGCGTCTGCGGGTGTCGGGCCGCCGTTACATGCATGAAGCACTGTTTGCCACCGGCGTGCCCTTCGCGGCCAAGACCGGCCTGCCCGCCACGCTGCAAGATCTGGCGCGGCTGATGCCCGCCTGCGCCGGTGTGCGGCGTCTGGGGTCGGCGGCGCTTGACCTCGCCTGGGTGGCGGCGGGCCGCTACGACGGGTTCTGGGAACGCAACAACAAGGTCTGGGACATCGCGGCGGGCTTGCTGCTGGTGAAAGAGGCCGGCGGCATGGTCGCACCCGTGCGCGTGGATGGCGATATTCTTGGCAGCGGGTCGCTGATCTGCGCCAATGACCCGCTGTTCGAGTCGCTCTGCAAGGTCATCCGCGGCGAGTGATCGCGCAAAAGACCGAAGGATCGGGCGCCCTGCTGCCAAATGGCCGGGGCGCCCTTTTTCTTTGGCAGATCATCAAATCATATGGCCAGAAACGCAAAAACCGCAGCAGGGCTGCGGCTTGCGTTGGGCATCTTTGGAAATTGGTCGGGGCGGCGGGATTCGAACTCGCGACCTACGGTACCCAAAACCGTCGCGCTACCAGGCTGCGCTACGCCCCGACTGCGCTTTCTCTAACCGCCTGACGCGGCAAAGGAAAGCCCTAATTGCCTGCTTCGCCGCAGGGCCAGGCTGCCTGATCGGCGGGAATGCCGGGATGGCGCAGCTCGGTTCCCGGGGCAATGCCCATGCGTTCAGCCAGACCGCCGTTGATCTCCAGCACGAAGCGCACGCCTGTGCCGCCATCGATCACGGTTTCGTCCTCGGGTACGGCATTGGCATGCACATGCGTCACGCGCCCTGTGGCATCGGCAAAGATCATGTCGAGCGGGATCAGCGTGTTCTGCATCCAGAAGCGCGCATGCTGCGGCGTCTCGTAGATGAACAACATGCCCGCCGAACTGGACATGCTTTCCCGGAACATCAGCCCCTGCGCCCGTTCGGCAGCATCATCTGCCACCTCGACGCGGAACTGGGCCTGCCCGAAATCGCCCCGCAGATCGATGCGGGCCGGGTCGCAGGCCGGATCGGCAAGGGCCGCGCCCGCCAAAGCGGCGAGCGCGAGTGTCAGTCCTGCGGTCGTGCCGCTGCTTCCCATGATACCACCTGAACGGCCATGCGGCCGCGTTTGCCTTCGATGATCCGCAGACAGACGGCTTCTCCGGCCAGCAGGTCAGCAAAGCCCGACATGCGCAGCACCTCGATATGGATGAACACATCTTCGGGACGGCCAAAGACATTGGCAAAACCAAAACCCTTGGATTTGTCGAACCATTTGACACGGGCCGGTTCCAGGGGCCGCGCCGCGATTTCCTCGGCGGTGGCCAGCCCCTGTTCTTCGCCCAGCGGGAAGGCAACACCCGAGGGCGGTTCGATCCGAACCACCTCGACCGCCTGCACGCCGCGCTGCGTATTTTGCACCATGACCGTGATCCCGGTGCCATCGGCAACCGAGCTTTGACCATAGTTTCTCAGGACATTCGCATGCAGCAGGATGTCGGACCCACCTTCGTCACCGATGATGAAGCCGAAGCCCTTTGCTGGATCGAACCATTTGACCTTGCCATGCACTTCTCGAGGCATGACCATATTTTCTTCAGACATAGTGAGAGCCGTTCCCCAGTTTGACCCTTCCTGCGTTCAATCCGTCAATCCTGCGGCGTGTTCAAGCGAAAATGCACAGAATTTCAGGCCCTGATTTTCACGAAGCGTGAAAATCAGGGGTTGAGCCGTGCAATTTTCCACGGGTCCGCCATTGTTTCACGCGTCCAGCGAAAGCGGTCATGCAGGCGGAAGGCGCCGTCGGCCCAGAATTCGATCTCGACCGGGCGGATGCGGAAGCCGCCCCAGAAGGGCGGGCGGGGCGGGTTCGGCCCCTTCAGCGCGGTGACCTTGGCCACCTCGGCCATCAGCGCCCCGCGCGAGGACAATGGTTCGCTCTGCCGCGAGGCCCAGGCCCCCAGACGTGACTGCAGGCTGCGGCTGGCGTAATAGGCATCGGCGGGTGGGCCTTCCTCACGCGTGACAAGCCCCCGCACGCGGACCTGGCGGCGCAGGCTTTTCCAATGCATGACGAAAGCAGCCTTGCCCGAGGCGGCAAGTTCGTGCCCTTTGGCGCTGCCGTAATTGGTGTAAAAGACGAAAGCGCCGCCGCCCTCGCCCTCGGTCTCGATGTCTTTCAACAACACCATACGCACATTGGGCAGCCCGTCGGGATCGACCGAAGCCAGCGCGATGGCATTGGGATCATTGGGTTCTGTCGCCTCGGCTTCGGTCAGCCAGGTGCGGGCGATGGCGAAAGGATTTTCCCCTGCAAAGATGCCAGAGCGGTCCATGGTGTCTCCTCATAAGGGTGCGCGGGCACCGGTGTGCTGCGGGGCCGCCGGTGCCGTGACGTGATTGCGCGGCACCGTCGCACCTGACCCCCGGGGTTTCAAGCACGTTCGCGGCATCTTTGGGGTGGAAATGGCGCTCGAAAGATCACGGGCAAGACCGCTGTAATGCGCCTGATCTGCCGCCCTTGATGGATCGGGCGCATTGCCCTACACCTGCACGCCAGACCACATAACAAGAGGGACGACATGTCTTCGGGATTGCTGGCCGGCAAACGCGGGCTGATCATGGGGCTCGCCAATGACAAGTCGATCGCCTGGGGCATTGCCCAGGCCTGTGCGGCACAAGGGGCAGAGCTGGCGTTTTCCTATCAAGGCGAGGCGCTGCTGAAGCGCGTTCAGCCGCTGGCGGCAAGCATCGGGTCGTCAACCTTCATCGAATGTGACGTGGGCAGCGAAGAGTCGCTGGACGGCCTGTTCGACGCGATCAAGGCGAAATGGGGTTCGGTCGATTTCGTCGTCCACGCGATCGGCTTTTCCGACAAGAATGAACTGCGCGGCCGCTATGTCGATACCTCGCGCGGCAATTTCACCATGACGATGGACATTTCGGTCTACAGCTTCACCGCTGTCTGCCAGCGTGCCGCGGCGATCATGGCACCGGGCGGCAGCCTGCTGACCCTCACCTATTACGGCGCCGAAAAGGTGATGCCGCACTATAACGTGATGGGCGTGGCCAAGGCGGCGCTGGAAGCTTCGGTCAAATATCTGGCAGAGGATCTGGGCAAGGACGGCATCCGCGTCAATGCGATCTCGGCCGGTCCGATCAAGACGCTGGCCGCAAGCGGCATCGGCGACTTCCGCTACATCATGAAGTGGAACGAGCTGAACTCGCCGCTGCGCCGCAATGTCACGCAGGAAGAGGTCGGCAAGGCCGCGCTTTACCTGCTCTCGGATCTGGGGTCGGGCACCACGGGGGAAAACCTGCATGTGGATGCGGGCTATCACGTCGTGGGCATGAAGGCGGTGGACGCGCCCGATATCGACGTTGTGACGGGGCGCAAGGAATGACACTGGCCGCGTTCCTCGCCCTGGCTTCGGTGCAGATGATGGCGGCCATCAGCCCCGGCCCTGCCGTGCTGATGACGGCCCGCACCGGAATATCGCGGGGAATGCGGGCTGGCGTGTTTCTGGCCGCTGGCATCGGGGCGGGGGCGGTCTTCTGGGCCGCCTGCGCGCTTTTCGGGCTGGGGGTGATCTTCAAGGTCGCCCCTGCCCTGCTGACGGTGCTGAAAGTCGTCGGCGGCCTCTGGCTGGTCTGGATTGCCATCCAGATGTGGCGCCACGCGGCCGAGCCGCTGGGCGACAGTGACGACGCGGCCCCGCCCACCGCCCGTGCGGCCTTCTGGCGCGGGATCACGGTGCAACTGGCCAACCCGAAGCCGGTGGTCTTTTTCGGCGCGGTCTTTGCCGGGCTGGTGCCGCCGGATACCGCGCTCTGGATCAAGGCCGCGCTGCTGGCCGTGGTCTTTTCGACCGATTTCCTGTGGAATGTGCTGGTCGCGCGGCTCTTTTCGCTGGATCGCACCCGCGCCGTCTATCTCTCGCTCAAGACGCTGATCGACCGGGTCTTTGGCGGGTTCCTTGCCCTTCTGGGCGCGAAGATTGCCCTGACCTGAGGGGATGAACCCATGACCGGCGCCGCCTTCCTTGCTGCAACATTGCTGCATCTGCTTGCGGCGGCCTCGCCCGGACCTGCGGTGCTGCTGACGGCGCGGACCGGTGTCACGCGTGGCTTCCGCACGGCCGTCTGGTTGGCGGTAGGGATCGGGCTTGGTGCCTGTTTCTGGGCGACGGCGGCCTTTCTGGGGCTTGCCGTGCTGTTCAAGGCGGCGCCTGCGCTGTTCTGGGGGTTCAAGATCGCGGGGGGCCTTTTCCTTTGCTGGATTGCCTTCCAGATGTGGCGCCATGCGGATGAACCGCTGAACATGGAAACCGAAGGTCAAGCGGCGCGCTCGCCGCTGTCGGCCATCCGGCTGGGCATCACCACGCAGCTTGCCAATCCCAAGGCCGCCGTCTTCTTCGGCGCGGTCTTTGTGGGAACGGTGCCGCCCGGCACCTCTGCGCCGTGGCTGTTTGCACTGCTGGCCATGATCTTCACCAACGAACTTCTCTGCAATGCCATCGTGGCGCGGCTGTTTTCCCTGTCCGCCCCGCGTCAGGCCTATGCCCGCCTGAAACGCTGGATCGACCGCAGCTTTGGCGGCATCCTTGCGGTGCTTGGCGTCAAGATCGCCACCCTTTGAAGGAGCAAGACCATGATCGACCGCCTGCCCCATGAAAAAGGCTTTCACGTCAGCTGGGACCAGATCCACCGCGACGCCCGCGCGCTGGCTTGGCGGCTGGACGGCAAGGGTCCGGGCGAAAACGGCAGTTGGAAAGCAGTCGTGGGCATCACCCGCGGCGGTCTGGTGCCGGCGATGATCGTCTCGCGCGAGCTGGACATCCGCGTTGTCGATACGATCTCGGTCAAAAGCTACAACCATCAGGACCGCACCGAAGCGGTGGTGACCAAAAGCCCGCAGGCCGATCTGATGGGCGATGGCACCGGCATCCTGATCGTGGATGATCTGGTCGATAGCGGCAAGACGCTGGAGCTGGTCCGCAGGCTCTATCCCAAGGCGCAATTTGCCACCGTCTATGCCAAGCCGCATGGCAAGCCGCAGGTGGATACCTATGTGACCGAGGTCAGCCAGGATACCTGGATCTTCTTCCCCTGGGACATGGCGCTGCAATACGTCCAACCCTTCCGCGGTCGCGACTGAACCGCCGGCCACCGCCGGGGCGCGGCCCCGGCCCTACGCGCTGCTGACCCCGAGGCTGACACCATGACCCTGCCGCTCAATCCCGCGATGGCCGCGACCTTCCCCCCGCCGGTGATGGAGGCGCGGCGCTGGCTGCAGGGTGTGACCTTCAGCCCCGACCGCCCGCTGATCAATGTGAGCCAGGCCGCCCCGGTGGAAAGCCCGCCGCTCGGCCTGCGTCAGGCGCTGGCCGAGGCCGCGCTGAACGATCCGCAGGCGCATCTTTACGGCCCTGTCCTGGGCCTGCCGGAGCTGCGGGCCGAGATTGCAGATCAATGGTCGGCCGCCTATGGCGGCGCCATCGCCCCCGCGCAGGTCGCCATCACGCAGGGCTGCAATCAGGCCTTCACCGCGGTGATGTCCACCCTTGCCGGTGCCGGGGATGAGGTGATCTTGCCGACGCCCTGGTATTTCAACCACAAGATGTGGCTGGACATGCAGGGCGTGACTGCCGTGCCGCTGGCAACCGGCGCCGATCTGCTGCCCGATCCCGAACGGGCGGCCGCGCTGATCACCCCGCGCACGCGGGCCATTGCGCTGGTCAGCCCGAACAACCCCGGCGGGGTCGAATACCCCGCGGCGCTGCTTGCGGCCTTCCGCGATCTTTGCCGCGCGCGGGGTATCGCCCTGATCCTTGATGAAACCTACCGCGATTTCGACAGCCGCGAGGGGCGGCCGCATGATCTGTTCGCGGACCCCGACTGGGCGGATGTGCTGATCCACCTCTATTCCTTCTCCAAGGCTTACCGCCTGACCGGGCATCGCGTGGGCGCGATCGTCGCGGCCGAAGATCGTCTGGCCGAGGTCGAGAAATTCCTCGACACCGTCGCCATCTGCCCCGGCCAGTTGGGCCAGATCGGTGCGCTCTGGGGGATGCGGAACCTCGCGCAATGGGTGGCAGGCGAACGGGCCGAGATTCTGGCCCGCCGTGCGGCCATGGTGGCAGGCTTCAGCGCGCTGCAGGGCTGGCGGCTTTTGGGCTGCGGGGCCTATTTCGCCTATGTGGAACACCCCTTCGCCGCCCCCTCGCCCGATCTGGCGCGGCGGCTGGTGCAGGAACAGGCGGTGCTGATGCTGCCCGGAACCATGTTCCAGCCCGACACGCATCCCGAACGCCAGCAGCAGTTCCGCATCGCCTTTGCCAATGTCGATACCGCGGGGATTGCCGCGCTCTTTGACCGGCTTGCCCGCGTGCAGGGCTGATCGCCCGCCCCCTCCCCCGACCTGCGCGGGCGGCGCCACTTGCCGCGCGCGCATCGACCGCTTAGAACCGAGCCAAACCCTTGCAACGCAGGCCAGACATGACCAAAGACACCGAAACCGACAGCCCGAAACGCAAGCGCCGCGGGACTTCGGTCATGGCCTGGGTACTGATGGCCATGGTCGTCGGCGGTCTGGGGGGCTATGGCGTCACCAATTACGGCAGCGCCAAGATGAGCATCGGCACCGTGGGCGACCGCGAGATTGATGCGAACCGCTATTTCCGTGCCCTGCGTGCCGAGATGAACGCCATGGGCCAGCAGCTTGGCACCCAGATCGATCTGCCCGCCGCGCAGGGCCTTGGCATCGACGCCCGTGTACGTCAGTCGCTTGTGACCACGGCCGCACTGGACAATGAGGCCGCACGCATCGGCCTGTCGATGGGCGACGCCCGTGTCGCGCAGGACATCGCCGGAATGGATGCCTTCAAGGGGGCTTCGGGCAGCTTTGACGCGGAAACCTACAAGTTCACGCTGAAACAGAACAACCTGACGCAGGCCGAATTTGAAACCGGCATCCGCGAAGACCTGTCGCGCGCGCTGCTGACCGGGGCGGTGTCGGGCGGCTTCCTTGCCCCCGCCACGGCGACGGACACGCTGCATGCCTTCATCGCCGAACGCCGCGCGCTGTCGATCCTGTCGCTTACCGAATATGCACTGAAAACCCCGCTGGCCGCACCGGATGATGCCGCGCTCAAGGCCTACTACGACGCCAATATCGCGGCCTTCACCGCGCCCGAGGCCAAGCGCATCACCTATGCCGCGCTGCTGCCCGAAGATCTGGCCGCCACCATGCCAGTGGATGAGGGCGAGCTGCGCGCGCTGTATGATTCGCGCAAGGACGAATACCTCAAGCCGGAACGGCGTCTGGTGGAGCGTCTGGTCTTTGCCTCGGAGGACGAGGCCAAGGCCGCCAAGGCGCGTCTGGATGCGGGCGAAAGCTTTGATGCGCTGGTCGAGGAACGTGGGCTCAAGCTCATGGACATCGATCTGGGCGATGTGTCGAAGGCCGAACTCGGCGCCGCGGGCGACGGGGTCTTTGCCCTGACCGCCCCGGGTGTCGCCGGGCCGCTGCCGTCCGATCTGGGGCCGGCGCTTTACCGCATGAATGCGGTGCTTGCGGCGCAGGAAACCACCTTTGAACAGGCCAAGGCCGATCTGACCACCGAATATCAGATGGATGCCGCGCGCCGCGCCATTGCCGACAAGGTCGAGGCCATCGACGATGCGCTGGCAGGGGGCGCTACGCTGGAGGATCTGGCAAAAGAGCAGGGCATGACGCTGGCCACGATCGATTTTTCGGCCAAGTCGGATGAAAAAATCGCGGGCTACCCCGCCTTCCGCGAGGCCGCGAGCAAGGTGCAGGAAGGGGATTTCGCCGAAGGTGTGCAGCTGGATGATGGCGGGCTGGTCGCCCTGCGTCTGGACGAGATCGTCCCCGCCACGCCGATCCCGTTCGAAGAGACTCGCGAGGCCGTGACCGAAGGCTGGCGCAAGGACGCGCTGCACAAGGCCCTGCTGGCCCGCGCCGAAGAGATCAAGACCGAGGTCGCCGCCGGGGCCAATATCGGTGCCTACGGCATCATCGACCAGGCGCCCGAGATTGCCCGCGACGGATTTGTCGAAGGGGTGCCGAACACGCTGCTCCCCGCCGCCTTCAAGCTGAAGAAGGGCGAGGTCGGCGTGGTGGAAACGCCGGATTACGTTGGCCTCGTGCAGGTCGATGACGTGATGCCCGCCGCCGCCGATGATGCCGATGCGAAGGCGCTCAAGACCGCGATTGCGGCGCAGATCGAACAGGGCATGGCGCAGGATGCGTTCCAGCTCTTCTCGGCGGGGCTGGCCGCGCAGGCTGGCATCACCATCAATCAGGCGGCCATTGACGCCGTCCACGCCCAGATGCGCTGAAAGGCCCGGGAATGACGATGATCTCTGCCTTCGAGGCCTTTGAAAAGGGCTGGAGCGCAGGCCAGAACCAACTGGTCTACGCCCGCCTTGCCGCCGATCTGGACACGCCGGTCAGCCTGATGCTGAAACTGGCCGAGGCCCGCGCCGATACCTTCATTCTGGAAAGCGTCACCGGCGGCGAGCTGCGCGGCCGCTATTCGGTCGTGGGCATGAAGCCCGACCTGATCTGGCGTTGCCGTGGCACGCAGTCGGAAATCAACCGCGAGGCGCGTTTTGATCCTGCTGCATTCCAGCCGCTGGATGGGCACCCGCTGGAAACGCTGCGCGCCCTGCTGGCCGAATGCCGGATCAAGATGCCGGAAGACTTGCCCCCCATCGCGGCGGGTCTCTTCGGGTTCCTCGGCTATGACATGATCCGGCTGGTCGAACATCTGCCGGATGTGAACCCCGATCCGCTGGGCCTGCCCGATGCGGTGCTGATGCGGCCCTCGGTCGTGGCGGTGCTGGACGGGGTCAAGGGCGAGGTGACGGTCGTGTCGCCCGCTTGGGTCGGCTCGGGCCTGTCGGCGCGGGCGGCCTATGCCCAAGCGGCCGAGCGCGTGATGGACGCCCTGCGCGATCTGGACCGGTCGCCCCCGACCGCGACCCGTGATCTGGGCGAGGTCGCGCCTGTGGGCGATGCGGTGTCGAACTTCACGCATGAGGGCTACAAGGCCGCGGTCGAGAAGGCCAAGGACTATATCCGCGCGGGTGACATCTTTCAGGTCGTGCCGTCGCAACGCTGGACGCAGGACTTCCCCCTGCCGCCCTTTGCCTTCTACCGCAGCCTGCGGCGCACCAACCCCTCGCCCTTCATGTTCTTCTTCAACTTCGGCGGCTATCAGGTCGTGGGCGCCAGCCCCGAAATCCTCGTGCGCCTGCGCGAGGGTGAGGTGACGATCCGCCCCATCGCCGGCACCCGCAAGCGCGGCGCCACACCGGATGAGGACAAGGCGCTGGAGCTGGACCTGCTGGCCGACAAGAAAGAGCTGGCCGAACATCTGATGCTGCTCGATCTGGGCCGCAATGATGTGGGCCGCGTGGCAAAGATCGGCACCGTGAAGCCGACCGAGAAGTTCATTATCGAACGCTACAGCCACGTCATGCACATCGTCTCGAACGTGGTGGGTGAGCTGGCCGAGGGGCAGGATGCCCTGTCGGCCCTGCTGGCGGGGCTGCCTGCAGGCACGGTGTCGGGGGCGCCCAAAGTCCGCGCGATGGAGATCATCGACGAGCTGGAACCCGAAAAGCGCGGCGTCTATGGCGGCGGCGTGGGCTATTTCGCCGCCAACGGCGAGATGGACTTCTGCATCGCGCTACGCACGGCCGTTCTGAAGGACGAAAAGCTTTATATTCAGGCCGGGGGCGGCGTCGTCTATGACAGCGACCCCGAAGCGGAATATCAGGAGACGGTCAACAAGTCGCGCGCCCTGCGCCGCGCCGCCGAAGATGCGGGCCTGTTTGCGCGCCGCGGCAACTGACGCCCCCTGCCCCATTTGCCAAAGGCCCCGCCCCGGTGATCCCGAGGCGGGGCTTTTTCATTGGCTCTCAGTCCAGCTTGCGGAGATAGGTCCAGGTCGGCACCCGCGCATTGCGCGCCACCGAGAATGTCTCGGCATCGCCGAGATACTGGAAGCCCGCATTGGTGAGGACACGGGCCGAGCCCGGGTTGTCCTGGAACACCTCGGCAAAGATGGTGCGGTTTTTCTGGGGGTTGGCCGTGACCAGGGCGCGCACGGCCTCGGACGCGAAGCCCGCATTCCAGAAGGCCGGGGCCACCCAATAGCCGATCTCGCTCTGGTCGCGGTTGAACTGGGCCTCATCCATGCGCTTGAGGCTGATCACCCCCAGCACCTCGGCCAGGCCCTGCATGGACCCGTCGATGACCCAGACATCCTCATTTCCCTGCCGGGCCATGGCCCGCGTCACGAAGTTCTCGGCGGCCCCCGGCGGAAGCGGATGCGGGATCGAGCGGGTCGCCTCGGCCACGCGGCGGTCGCCCGCGTACATGGCAAAAAGACCGGCGTCGGATTTTCGGACAGGGCGCAGGACAAAACGGCCCGCAGTAATCATACCATCAACCATCTGGCCAAACCCGGCCACCCCGGCGAAATCCCGATCCTTCTCGATCACATCCAACTTCATCGCTTCCCTCCTTGAAAGCGCGGCATCCCGCGGGACACCGTCTTACGCACGTGCCCCATCTGCAAGATGGGGGTTCTTCACGGTTTGCCAACATCATACGGCCGAACCATGACCAATTTGTCATCGACGACAAAAGAGCCTTCCGACCTGTGCCTTGGTCGGCGCGCAAACCCGGCAAAAGGCAGCCGGACTCCGCATTCGGGGCGATGGACGCTTGCAGCCAGTGGGAGGGGCCCGCTTCGGACCGATCCATGGCGCAACTGCCGTTGCCCGGGATCCGGTCCCCTGTTCCGTCTGCCCTGCGGTGCCTTGGGCCAGAACGGAGTTGGGGGACCGGCTTTCGCCGATCCCCCTTTTTACAGTTACCCTGTAGGGTTTTCGGCTTATTCAGCAGCTTCCGCGACCGGAAGGACCGAAATGAAGGTGCGACCCTTCAGGCCCTTCTTGAACGACACCTTGCCTTCGACGGTTGCGAAGATGGTGTGATCGGTGCCCATGCCGACGCCTTCACCCGGGAACCAGGTGGTGCCGCGCTGACGCACGATGATGTTGCCCGGAATGGCGGCCTGGCCACCATAGAGCTTCACGCCGAGACGACGACCGGCCGAGTCGCGGCCGTTGCGGGAAGAACCGCCTGCCTTTTTGTGTGCCATGGGGAGTTACTCCTTATTCAGCAGCTTTGGCAGCAGCGCCGCCATTGTGGGCTGCACGACGCGCATCGGCGGTGCCGACGGCCGGAGCCACGCCCGACTTTTCCGCACCCGAAGCCAGCACTTCGGTCACGCGCAGCAGGGTCAGCTGCTGACGGTGGCCCTTGGTGCGCTGCGAGCTGTGCTTGCGGCGACGCTTGACGTAGTGGATGACCTTCTCGCCCTTGATCTGGGCGATCACTTCGGCCTGCACGGCAGCGCCGGCAACGGTCGGAGCGCCAACGGTCACGGACTCGCCGCCAACCATCAGGATCTCGTTGAACTGGACTTTGTCACCAGCATTGGCAGCGAGCTTTTCAACGCGCAGGATGTCACCAGCCTGCACTTTGTACTGCTTGCCGCCCGTTTTGAGGACCGCGAACATGGGTCTTTCCTTCCAAGGTTTCCGCGTCCTGTGGCCCCTTTCGGTGTTGCCGGGTTTCCCCGCCTCGGACAGCGCGCCCCACGGGGGGACGTTGTAAACAGAAATACCCGGACAGACTCGGGGCCTGAACCGGGATGGCTGCTTATCAGGAATCGGGCCCTGTCTGTCAAGACCGAACTCCCCGCCCTGCGGCCCGGACGGATCAGATATCCTGCCCCTGCACCATCAGGGCCGTGGCGCGGCCCAGCTCGCGGCTGATGCGGACAAAGCTGGTGTCGAAAGCCGCAAACAGCGCCGCGTTCAGATCGCGCCCGGCGGGGGATTCCGAAAAGCTCTGGTAGGCCTGCAGCTCCTCATCCGACAGCGGCTGATAGGCCAGCGCGAGATAGGGCCAGAGCCAGTCCTCGGCATCGTTGCGGACCTGCTCCTCTTGCGACCAGACCTCGGAAAGCATGTCCTCTTCGGACATTTCGCCCCCCAGCGCACCGCCGCTGGCCATGCCCTGATAGAAGGCGAAATTGGCATTCAAGGCCCCCATCACATTCATCTCGATCAGGTCATTGACCTTGGCAAAGCGGCGCAGCGCCTCAAGCCGGGGGCTGTTTTCGGCTTCCATCTTCTCAAAGGCCTTGCGGGCCGTTTCTTCGATCACCGGGTCCAGCAGGGCGCGGCGCGCCTCAAGCTCCAGCCCGATGATCTTCCTCCCCGTTTCAGACGCGAAGAAATCGGCGGCGGCGCTCGCCACCCCGGGCTTGACGGCAAGCTCTTTCGCCAGCCGGGCGGTAAATTCCTCATGCATCCGGGCCGGGTCATAGATGCGTGTCACCGTGGCCTGCCATTCGGCACCGCCCTTGCCGGGGAACATCTCGTCACGCAGCTGCTTGCCGTAGTCCTGCCCCTCGGCCTGCATGATCGCCAGGACATCGTGGATCTGCATGGCCTCGGTCAGGGCACGCAGGTCTTGCGTCAGCGCGGCCACCTGCCCCGCCCCGGCCTGTTCTGCCCGAACCGGCAAGGACATGGGTCCGAAAGCCACAAGACCCGCCAGCACCAGCACACCGATCCGTGTTACCCTGGCCATGCGCATTCTCCACCAACCGCGGGCCCGATGTGGCCCTGCCCTGACAGCTAATGCCTGCCCGCCCGCTTGCCAAGAACGAAGCCCCACCCGGTCATGCACAGCCGCGTGACCGGGGCGGCCGACCGCCGACCGCGGGGGGAGCTCTCTGCCATCCGCCCCTCTCTGCAGCCGCAACCCCGTTGATCGCGATCAGGAAATTGGCTGCGCAGCCAAGGATATAAGCCCCCGCCGCGCCACGGCTTTCGCTTTCCGCCACAAGAGTAGCAACTTTTTGCAAAAGGGGGCTTGCACCCCCCCGAAAGCTTCGTTACATCCCCGCTTCAAGAAGACCCCTGACGCGGAGAGGTGGCAGAGTGGTCGAATGCGGCGGTCTCGAAAACCGTTGTCGGTTTGCGCCGACCCAGGGTTCGAATCCCTGTCTCTCCGCCATTTACACCAAATAACCCGACTACCCCCGGCGCCTAGACAGGCGAACCCGGGCTTTTTGCATTGGGTCCTGCCGCAAGCGGATCCGGCCCCTGCAGGGGCCGGAGAAGGGGTCAGCGCGGTTGGGCTTGGGACAGGGTTTCGACCAGGCTGGCCATGTCGGCGGGCAACGGGGCCTCGAACTGCAGCTCTTCGCCGGTGACGGGGTGAACAAAGCCCAGCGTCGCCGCGTGCAGCGCCTGACGGGGGAAGGTATTGGCGGCCTCGGCTGCCCCCTCACCCACGGATTTCGGCGCCACGCGGCGCTTGCCGCCATAGGTCTGATCCCCGATCAGACCATGCCCCGCATGGGCCATATGCACACGGATCTGATGGGTGCGGCCGGTTTCCAGCCAGCATTCCACAAGGCTTGCCACGGCGGGCGTGCCGTAGCTTTCCAGCACGCGGACGCGGGTCACGGCATGGCGGCCCTCGTTCCAGACCACGGCCTGACGCTGGCGGTCGGTCTTGTGGCGCGCAAGATTGGTGGCGATCCGCAGGATGCCGCCGTTTTCAAAGCTGACGCCCCGCACCCCGCGCAACCGCGGATCAGCGGCCGAGGGCATGCCATGCACCAGCGCCAGGTAATGGCGGTTCACGGTATGGCGTTCGAACTGCGCGGCCAGGCCGTGATGGGCACGGTCGCTTTTGGCGACAACCAGCAGCCCCGAGGTATCCTTGTCGATCCGGTGCACGATCCCCGGCCGCTTTTCCCCGCCCACGCCCGACAGCGTATCCCCGCAATGCCAGAGCAGCGCATTGACCAGCGTGCCGGTGTAAGACCCCGGCGCCGGATGAACGACCATGCCCACCGGCTTGTTCACCACGATCAGATCGGCGTCCTCCCAGATCACCTCAAGCGGGATGTTCTCGGCCAGCGTATCGACATCGGCAGCCTGCCCGACGATCAGCTCATAGACCTCACCTTCCGCGACGCGGGCCTTGGGGTCGGTCACGGGCTGGCCCGCCTTGCGGACATCGCCCGCCGCGATCATCTTCATCAGACGCGAGCGCGAGAGCGACGCCTCCTCTGGCACCTCGCGCACAAGCGCCTTATCAAGACGGTCCGGCGGGTCTTCGCCGATCACAACGCGCAGGATGCCTTCGGGCAGATCATCGTCATCGGGGGACAGGGACATGGATGAGACCTCGGAACAGCTGGAGCTTCCGCCCTCGCTGCGCTGGCTGAAATGGCTGGTGACGGCGCTGACCGCCACGTTGATCCTGGGCGTCATAACCATCGTGGGGCTGCTTGTCACGCGGCTGCCCACCTCGACCGCGCCGGAATGGCCGGAAAATCTTGCCCTGCCCGCAGGCGTCACGCCCGAGGCGATCACCCGCGGCAAGGACTGGATCGGGGTGGTGGGCAAGGATGGGCAGATCTACATCTTTGACACGTCGGGCAAACTGACCCGGCAGATCGCCATTGCGCCCTGACCGCTAGCCCAGCACTTTGGCGAAATAGACACGGTCAAAGCCGTTCTCCACCCCCCGCCCAGTTTCCCGATAGCCGAGATGGGGATAAAGGCCTAGGTTCGCGGCCATCTTGGCGTTGGTGTAAAGCCGCACCTCGGGCAGCGCCTGCGCGCGGGCCAGGGTCTCGCAATGCGCAATCAGCAGGCGGCCCAGCCCCTGCCCCACAGCCCTTGGATGCACGGCCACGCTTTCCAGCAACATATGGTCCGCCCGCGGCACACAGACGACATACCCCTGCGGCATCCCCTGCACATCTTCGGCCACCGACACCTGCCCAGCCGCGATCTGGGCCGGAAAATCGGCATCCATCGGCGCGGGGCGACGGCCGATCTCGGGCACATAGCGGGCATAGGCAGCCTCGGCGCAGGCCCGCAGGAAGGCCGCATCTGCGGGCCGGGCAAGGCGGATCATCGGGGTCCTCAAACTGGTTTCGCGGCAGCAAAGCACAGGCGGGCGCCCGCGCCAATCGGCAAAACCGACCTGCCGCCGTCGCGGATGGCATTGCCGGGGCGGACAGGGCGGTCCAGCATATGATCAAATCAGACCAAGGGGAGCCGGGGATGCTGGAACGTTTCGGGGCGCGCGATGCGACGGATCTGGCGGCGCTGATCGCGCGGGGCGAGGTGACCGCGGAAGAGGCGCTGGAAAGCTCGATCACCGCGGCCGAGGCCATCAACCCGCAGATCAATGCGGTGGTCCTGCCGCAGATCGACACCGCCGCACGCAATCTGAAGGCGGGCCTGCCGCGCGGCCCCTTTCGGGGGGTGCCTTTCCTGATCAAGGATCTGGGGTGCGAGGCGGTGGATTTCCCCTCGCACAACGGCTCGCGGCTGCTGGCGGACACGCGCTACGGGCAGGATAGCGCGATTTTTGACCGCATCCGCGCCACCGGCGTCGTCACCTGGGGGCGCACCACCAGCCCCGAAGGCGGGATCGGCGCCGCGACCGAGGCGGCGGTTTACGGCGGCCCCACGCGCAACCCCTGGAACCTGGATCACACACCGGGCGGATCTTCGGGCGGGGCCGGGGCGGCGGTGGCCGCGGGGATCGTGCCCTTTGCCCATGGATCGGACGGGGGCGGATCGGTCCGCATCCCGGCATCCTGCTGCGGGCTGTTCGGGTTCAAACCCACGCGGGCGCGTTTGCCCGATGGCCCCTATGTCGGCGAGGGCTGGGCGGGCATGGCGATTGACGGCTTCCTGACCCGGTCGGTGCGGGATACGGCGGTGATACTGGATGCCTGCGCCGGGGCCGATCCGGGTGCGCCCTACCATGCCCCGCCCTTGGCGCGCAGCCATGCGGATGCGATCAGCCGCCCCCCGCGCCGCCTGCGGGTGATGCTGGTGGAAACAACCTTCACCGGCGCGCCGATCCACCCCGAGGTGCGCGCGGTGGTGCAGGCCGCGGCGCGGTTGCTGGAGGGGCTTGGCCATGTTGTCGCCCCCGGCCTGCCCGCCGCCGATGTGCCGATGATGATGCGCGCCTGGACCGATATCGTTGGCATCGGCACGGCCCTTGGCATCCGCAAGGCGCTGAAGGGCCGCCCCCTGACCGCGGATCTGGTCGAGGGCGTCGGCCGCGGTGCCTGCGCCCATGCCGAAACCCTGCATCCGACCCGTTATCTTGAGGCCGTGGGCCAGATCCACACCTTTGGCCGCCAGATGGCCGCCGCCTTCGCGGGGGTGGACATCATTCTGTCGGCCACGCTGGCCGAACCGCCCGCCACCATCGGCCGCTTTGATCACCGCACCGAGGATTACGTGGGATATCGCACCGGCCCCGGCGGGATCTTCGAATATTCCCCCTTCTGCGCCGTCTTCAACGCGAGCGGACAGCCTGCGGCCTCTCTCCCCCTGGGGTTCAGCAGCATGGGCCTGCCCATCGGCGTGCATCTGGCCGCGCCCTTTGGCGCGGATGAGGAGTTGATCGCCCTTTGTGCAGAAGTTGAGAAATGTGGCGATTGGCTGGCGCGAAAACCGCCGCACCGGGTGAAATGACTTGCGCCACGCAGCGAAGTCGCAAAATATGATCAAAAAATCAGATCATCATCAGGGACGGGAATGGGTGTGAGCGAAATTGCCATCGAGGCCCGCAATGCCGTGAAGGCCTTTGGTCAGGGCGCCGCCGCCGTGCGGGCGCTCGACGATGTATCGGTGCAGATCCGCAAGGGCGAGTTCTTTACGCTGCTGGGGCCTTCAGGCTGCGGCAAGACCACGCTGCTGCGGCTGATCGCGGGGTTTGAATCGCCCACCTCGGGGCAGATCCTGCTGGATGGGCAGGATATCACCAACCTGCCACCAAACCGCCGCCCGGTGAATACGGTGTTCCAAAGCTATGCGCTGTTTCCACATCTGACGGTGGCGCAGAATGTGGGCTTCGGCCTGCAGATGCAGGGCAAACCCAAGGCCGAGGTCGAAGAGACCGCGCGTCGGATGCTGGCCCTCGTCCGGCTTGAGGCGATGGCCGATCGCAAGACGAGCCAATTGTCGGGCGGGCAACAGCAGCGTGTCGCGCTGGCCCGTGCGCTGGCGCCCAAGCCCAAGGTTCTGTTGCTGGATGAACCGCTCTCGGCGCTGGATCTGAAGCTGCGGAAAGAAATGCAGGTCGAACTCAAGCGGCTGCAGACCGAAACCGGCATCACCTTCGTCTTCGTCACCCATGATCAGGAAGAAGCCCTGACCATGAGCGACCGCATCGGCGTGATGAGCGCGGGCAAGATCCAGCAGATCGGCGCGCCGCGCGACATCTACACCCGCCCCGTCAACCGCTTTGTCGCAAGCTTCATCGGCGAGACGAATTTCCTGCCCGCCACCCTTCAGGGTGCCGCCGCCCGTCTGGGCACCGGCGATCTGGTCGAACTGACCGATCCGCCCACCCGCAGCGGCACCGTCACCCTGACCGTCCGTCCCGAACAGGTCCGGCTGGCCGAAAGCGGGATTGCGGCGACCATCGCCTCCTGGGTCTATTTCGGCACCGATACCCATGTGCATCTGGCGCTGCGCGACGGGACCGAGGTCGTGGCCCGCCTGCAAAGCAACCCCAGCGGCGAAACCGGGCTGACGCAGGGGGCAGAGGTGCATCTGCGGTTTGCCCCCGGCGCCGTGCAGGTTCTGGGGGACTGAGCCATGAGCCTTGAAGACGACGCTCGCGCCCGAAACGTCAGGTCTGCCTGGGCGCTTTCAGCCCCGGCGCTTCTGATCCTTCTGCTGGCGGCGGCGGGGCCCTTGCTGATCGTGGCGGTCTATTCCTTCCTCAGCCCCGGCAAATACGGGAATGTCGAATGGGTCTTCAGCCTGGATGGCTGGCGCGGCATCCTGTTCACTAAGGATATCTTTGACGACACGCTGAAGCTGGCCGATGCCCATCTGACGATCTTCTGGCGGTCGGTGAAGTTGTCGCTGCTGACGACTGGCATCACTTTTCTGGTGGGGTTTCCAACCGCCTGGTTCATAGCCACGCGGCCCCCGCGGGCCCGGGCCTTCTGGCTGTTCCTGATCACCATTCCCTTCTGGACCAACCTCCTGATCCGCACCTTCGCCATCAATGAGGTGATCCGCAACGAGGGGCTGTTCAACACGGTGATGATCAAGCTGGGCCTCTTCGACACGCCGCTGCGGATCATCAATACCGATGCGGCGGTGCTGATGGGGATGACCTATGTCTATCTGCCGCTGATGGTGCTGCCGCTGTTTGCGGCGATCGACCGCTTCGACATGCGGCTTCTGGAGGCGGGCTATGACCTTTATGCCAGCCGCTGGCAGGTGCTGCGCCGGGTGATCCTGCCCATTGTGAAACCGGGGATCATCGCGGGGTCGATCCTCGTCTTCGTGCCCTCGCTGGGGGCCTATGTCACGCCGCGCGTGTTGGGCGGCGGCAAGAACATGATGATCGGCAATTTCATCGAGCTGCAGTTCGGACAGGGCCGCAACTGGCCTCTGGGCGCGGCGCTGTCGATGACGCTGCTGATCGTGGTGATGGCGGCGCTGCTGATCTATGTGCGCGCGGCAAACAAGGGGGGCAATGGCCATGGCTGATGCAAGCTTCCAGCCGAGCCGGATTCCGGGCTTTGCCACCGTCGCGGTGCTGGCCTTTGTCTGCCTCTACCTGCCGATCTTCACGCTGGTGGCCTATGCCTTCAACGCCGGCACCTCGATCGCCGTGTGGGAGGGTGTGTCGCTGCATTGGTTCGCCCGTGCCTGGGAAAATGAGGCCGTGAAATCCGCGACGCTGCGGTCACTTCTGATCGCGACCACGGCTTCGGCGGTGTCCACGGCGGTGGCGACGCTGGCCGCCCTTGGCACCACCCGCCGCGCAGCCTATCACGGGCAGACCTTCATCTATGTGCTGATCAACCAGCCCCTCATGGTGCCGGAAATCGTAACGGCGGTGGCGCTGATGATCTTCTTCGGCGTCATCAAGCAATGGACCGGCTATCAGGGGCTTGGCTATCTGATCCTGGCGCATACGGCCTTCTGCATTCCCTTTGCCTATCTGCCGATCCGCGCGCGGCTGGAGGGGATGGACCTCAGCCTTGAAACCGCGGCCTCGGATCTTTACGCAAGCAACTGGCAGACCTTCCGCCATGTCACCCTGCCCCTGCTGGCACCGGGTATCCTTGCGGGCGCCATGCTGGCCTTCGTCATCAGCCTTGATGATGTCGTGATCACCGAATTCGTGAAATCAGGCGGGCAGGATACCCTGCCCACCTATATGCTGGGCCAGATGCGCCGGGCCATCACGCCCGAGGTCAATGCGATCTCGACCGGGTTGCTGGGGCTGACCGTGATCCTCTTGACGGCCTTCTTCCTGCTGACGCGCAAGAAGGGCTGAAACTTTCCCCCAAAAGCCACCAAGACCAAGAACCAACAGGAGCGTAAGACGATGAAGACCTTTCTGACGGCGACAGCGATCCTTCTGGCCGGAACGAGCCTTGCCTCGGCCGAGGGACAGCTGCAGCTTTACAACTGGGGCAATTACACCAGCCCCGAACTGCTGGCGAAATTCGAGAAGGAAACGGGGATCAAGGTCACCGTCACCGATTACGACAGCAACGATACCGCGCTGGCCAAGATCGAAGCCGGCGGACATGGCTTTGACCTGGTGGTGCCTTCGGCCAATTACGTGCCGATCTGGGTGGAAAAGGGTCTGATCGTAGAACTCGATCAGTCGAAGCTGCCCAATCACAAGAACATCGCTCCGGAATGGATGGATGTGGCCTGGGACCCGGGCCGCAAATTCTCGATCCCGTGGCAGTGGGGCTCGACCGGGATTGCCGTAAACACCAAGGTCTATGGCGGCGACATCAACACCGCCGAAGTATTCCTGAATGTGCCCGATGAGCTGAAAGGCAAGATCAACGTCGTCCCCGAGATGAATGACGTGGTGTCGATGGCCGTGATGTGGGCCGGGGGTGAGCCCTGCACCGAAGATACCGAGGTGCTGAAGAAGGCCCGCGATGCGCTGATTGCGGCCAAGCCCGACTGGATCAGCATGGATTACGGCGCGACCGAGAAGCTGTCGAACAACGACTGGGCGGCCAGTGTGAACTGGAACGGATCCTCGATGCGCGCCCGCGTGGCGAACCCGGATGTGGCCTATGGCTATCCGCGCGAAGGCTATCCGCTGTTCATGGATTCGGTCGCGTTGCTGAAGGATGCCCAGAACGTCGAGGAAGCCTACAAGTTCCTCGATTTCATCATGGTGCCGGAAAATGCCGCGATGATTTCGGCCTTCGCGCGCTATGCCAATGGCATCGCCGGGTCCGAGGCCTTCATGCCCGAAGACATGAAGACCGCGCCCGAGGTGGTGATCCCGGAAGAGTTCAAGGCGGCGGGGCATTTCCTGCCGACCTGTTCGGGCAAGGCGCAGGACTATGTGACGGCGATCTGGACCGAGCTGCAGAAATAAGCGCCTGTGGCACGGTCGCGCGGGGGGCTGTCTGCCCCCCGCACCCCCCGAGGATATTTGCAGACAGAAAATGGAAGCAGGCATGGCGCTGACCGATCTGAGTGCCACGGAGTTGTCGCGGCGGATTGCGGCGCGGGAGGTGAAGCCCTCGGAGGTGATGGAGGCGCATCTGGCGCGGGTGGCCGCAGTGAATGGCGCGGTCAATGCGGTGGTCAGCCTGCGGGATGCCGATGAGTTGATGGCCGAGGCGCGGGCGGCGGATGAGGCGCCGCGGCGGGGCTGGCTGCACGGGATTCCGGTGGCGGTGAAGGATCTGGTGGCGGTGCGCGGACTGCGGACGACCTGGGGATCGCCACTTTATGCCGATCATGTGCCCGGGACGGATGATCTGATTGCCACGCGGATGCGGGCGGCGGGGGCGATTTTCACCGGCAAAACCAATACGCCCGAATGGGGGCATGGGTCCCACAGTTTCAATCCGGTCTTCGGGGTGACGCGCAACCCCTACGATCTGGCGCGGACGGCGGGGGGATCTTCGGGCGGGGCTGCGGCGGCGCTGGCGGCACGGATGGTCTGGGTCGCGGATGGCAGCGACATGATGGGGTCGCTGCGGAACCCGGCCGCCTTCTGCAATGTCTATGGGTTTCGCCCCAGTTATGGCTTGGTGCCCAGCGATGCGGTGGGCGATACTTTCATGGCGACGCTGGCCACCGAAGGTCCGATGGCGCGCAATGTTGAGGATCTCGCGCGGTTTCTGGAGGTACTGGCGGGCGAGAATCCCGAGGTGCCGTTTGGCCGGGCGGGGGAGCCGTTTGCCGCGCGGCTGGAGATGGATTTGCGCGGCAAGCGCATCGGCTGGCTGGGGGACTGGGGCGGTGCCTTTGGCTGCGCGCCGGGGATTTTGGAGCGCTGCGAGGCGGGGCTGCGGGTGCTGAATGATCTCGGGGCCGAGGTGGTGCCGGTGGCGCCCCCCTTCCCCGCAGAAAAGCTCTGGCAGGCCTGGTTGACCTTGCGGGCCTTTCTGAACGCGGGCGCGAAGGGGGCGCTTTATGCCGATCCTGCGAAGCGCACCCTGCTGAAGCCCGAGACGCAATGGGAGATCGAACAGGGGCTGCGCGTGACCGCCGCCGAGGTGCATGAGGCGAGCGTGATCCGGTCGCGCTGGTATGCGCGGGCGGCCAAGCTGTTCCGCAGCCATGATGCGCTGGTGATGCCTGCGGCGCAGGTCTGGCCCTTTGCCGCGGATCTGCGCTGGCCCACGCAGATCGGCGCGCGGGCGATGGACACTTATCACCGCTGGATGGAGGTCGTTGTGCCCGTGAGCCTGATCGGCTTGCCGTCACTGGCCCTGCCTTGCGGGTTCGGGCCGCAGGGTCTGCCGATGGGGATGCAGCTGATCGGGCCTTTCGGGGCGGATGCGCGGGTGCTGGCCATGGGGCAGCAGTACCATCTGGCGACCGACTGGCCGGGGCGTCAGCCGCCGGGGATCTGATCCGGGGTCGGATCGGGCGGGGTATCGGCGGCGATGCCGGGCTGCAGATCGCGGGGCGCACGCACCACGGCGCGGCCGGTTTCAAGCCGCACCTGGCACAGGCCGTTGCTTTGCCCTTCGATCATGCCCGCCTGACCCAGATCCTGCAGATGCACCAGAAGACCCGGTTCGCAGCTGACAACCGGCAGGGCCATGGCAGGCATCGGCAAAAGCAGGAGAAAAAGGTAACGCAAGGCGGCCTCAGGGGTTGTGCGAAGGGCCTATCTGCCAGCAATCGGCGGAAAGGGCCAGAGGCGGCAAGCCGCTTGCCCCGGGGCTTGGCTTCGGACTATGCCGGGGGCGCAAGACAGACGGGGGAACGGGGTGCGGCTCTATCGCACGATTATGCGGGCCTTGATGCCGGTGCTGCTGGGGCAGGCGCTGTTGCAACGGCTGCGCGGGCGGCTGGAGGCCGGGGCGCTGGCGGAGCGGCTGGGTGCGCGGGGGGCGGGCCCGGTGGATCTGTGGCTTCATGGCGCCTCGAACGGAGAGCTGACTTCGGCCCGCTGGGTGGTTGAGCGGATGCTGGCGCTGCGCCCCGATCTGCGGATCGTGGTGACCTGCAACAGCGGCACGGCGCGGCGCATGGTGGCGGGCTGGGCGCTGCCGCGTGTGGCGGTGCGGCTTGCGCCCTTCGACACGCCCAGCGCCGTGGCGCGGTTCCGCAAGGCTTGGTCGCCGCGCGCGTTGATCTGTCTGGAAAATGAGCTTTGGCCCGAGCGGATCACCCAAATGGCGGGGGTGGGGCCGGTCATCTTTCTGGGCGCGCGGATGTCGGAGGGGTCGGCCCGCAACTGGGGCCGTGTTGCGCCCGGGTTGATGGCGGCGATGCTGGGGCAGGTCACGCTTCTGTCGGCGCAGGATGCCGGATCGGAGGCACGGTTTCGGGCGCTGGGTCTGCCCGCGCGGGCGCTGGGGCCGCGGCTGATGCTGAAGGCCCGGGCGGGGGCGACCACGGGGGTCGATCTGCCGTTTGCCCCGGTGGCGGCGCGGGCGCGGACAGTGCTTGCGGCATCGACCCATCCGGGGGAGGAGGGGCCGATCCTGCGCGCCTTCGCCAAGGCCAAAGCGGCGGGGGCGGTCGATCTGTTGATCCTTGCGCCCCGCCACCCGCGCCGGGGAGCCGAGATCGCGGCCCTGATCGCGGCAGAGGTGTTGACCATGGCGCGGCGGTCCGAGGGGCAGGCGCCGGGCGCCGAGACGGCGGTTTACCTTGCCGATACGCTGGGCGAGATGCCCTTCTGGTATGCCATGGCCGGGATCACCGTGATCGGCGGTACCTTCGGGGATGCGGGTGGCCATACGCCCTATGAACCGGGGCAACAGGGATCCTGCATCCTGCACGGGCCGAATGTCGCGAATTTTGCCGAGGTCTTTGCCGCACTGGATACGGCCGGCGCGGCGGTTCCGGTGACGGAGGAGAGCCTTGCTACCGTACTGACCACCCTGCCCGAAGACCGACAGGCGGAACTGGCTGCGGCGGCGACGCGGGTCTTGCAGCCGCAGGACGAAGGGGCGCTGATCTCGGCGCTGATGGCCGCCCTGCCCCCGGATCAGCCCAGGGGATAGCTGTTCAGCATTTCATACTTCGGACCACGCACCTTGGCGTGTGAGGCATAAAGCCCGCTTTCCGCCACCAGCCACGGCCCCGCGCGGAAGGCCTGTTGCGCCACGACCGCGCGTTCCAGCCGCCCCACCTCATCGGGTGGCAGATGCGGCAGGCGGCCCAGCGTCACATGCGGGGCATAGCTGCGCGCAGGCACCCGCACCCCGGCCCTGACGGCCACCTGCGCGACCTTGGCCTGCAGGCGCATCAGCGGCTCGGAAGGTGACACACCGGCCCAGACCACGCGCGGACGCGCCCCGCCGAAAAGGCCCACGCCCCGCAGTTCCAGCGGGAAGCCCGGCATGGACAACACGTCTAGCCCCTCATGCACCTCTTGCAGCACCGCGTCAGGCTGTTCGCCCAGGAAGGCCAGCGTCAGGTGAAAATCATGGGGGTCCACCTCGGACGGCAGGCGCAACAGGGCCTGCAGCTGATACAGGGCTTGGGCCACGTCCTCGGGGATCGGCAGGGCGATGAAGGCACGGATCATCGGGCTTCCAGCTTGGCAAGACGGTCAAGCAGCACGGGGCGCAGCGGCCCCGGCCGCGGATCATCCAGCAGCGTGGTGTAAAGCTCTGCCGCCGGCAAGGGGCGGCTGCCGCCATTCCAGCTGAGACCGCGCAGCACCGCCTCGGCGGCGGGGGGGAGCTGGTCGGGCATGGGTTGATCCGAGAGCAGCCCCCAGATCGCCGTCCATAGCCGCCCGACCGACCAGGGGTTATACCCGCCCCCGCCCGTCACGATCAGCCGGGGCGCCAATGGCCGCAGCGCCGCAACCACCGCCAGATAGGCGCGGTTCGACAGCTCCAGCCGCGACAGCGGGTCTTCACGCAGCGAATCCGCCCCGCAATGCAGCACGATCGCCTCGGGCGCATGGGCGGCGACGCGGGGCAGGACAAGACGGTCAAGCACCGCCTCCATCTCGGTATCATTGAAGCCGCGCGGCACGGGCAGGTTGAAGGCATTGCCCCCGGCCGTCTCTGCAAGGCCGCCGGTAAAGGGCCAGCGCCCTTCCTCATGGACCGAGATCATCAGCACATCGGGCTGCCCGGCAAAGGCGATTTCAACTCCGTCGGAATGATGGGCGTCGATATCGACATAGGCCAGCCGCCGCAGCCCCGCCCCCTGCAGCGCCTTCAGCCCCAGCACCACGTCATTGAGGTAGCAAAAGCCCGCCGCCCGCTCACGCAAACCGTGGTGGGTGCCGCTGCCCGGAACATGGATGACCCCCGCCGGGCGATAGGCCAGCATCTCGGCCGCCCACATGATGCCGCCCGCCCCGGTCGCGGGGCGGCGAAACATCTCGGGGAAGGCGGGATTGGACAGGGTGCCAAGGCCAAAGCGGTCGCGCCAATCGGGCGGCAGGGGGTGGCCTGCGCGCGTCAGATGCTCGGCCTCTTCCAGCGCCGCAACATAGGCCGCATCATGCCAGAGCGTCAGCGCCGCCGGTTTGGCACGGGGCGAGGTGCGGAATTGATCAGGCGGCAGCCACCCCAGCGCGCGGGCCAGATCCATCACGGTCGAGACACGCGGCACCCGAAGCGGGTGCAGCCCGCCGTAGGACGACCCGCGATAGATTTCCGACCCGACAAAAAGGGGCTGCATCACCCCAGCGCCGCCTCGACCGCGCCAACGATCGGCGCCGAAAGCGGGCGCACCGGCGCCCCCCATGTGCCAAGCGGCGCCCCATCCGGCCCCAGCAGGATCTTGTTGAAATTCCACCCCGGCGCAAAGCCGTGCTGATCCTTCATCCAGCGATAGAAGGGATGCGCCTTGGCGCCCTTCACATGGGTGATCGTGGTCATGGGCAGGGTGAGGTCGAAGTTCACGGCGCAGAATTCCTTGACCTCATCCGCGGTGCCAAGCTCTTGCGCGAAATCGTCCGAGGGTACCGCAAGCACCACCAGGCCGCGCGGGGCATAGCGATCCTGAAGGGCCTGCAAATCCTCATACTGGCCGGTAAAGCCACAGAGCGAGGCGGTATTGACGACCAGCACCGGCTTGCCGCGCCATTGCGCCAGATCAATCTTGCCGCCATCAATGGAGTCGAAGGTGAAATCGGGCCCCGGCCCCGCGGCCAAGGCCCCTGCCGCGCCGAACGCCAACATTGCCGCCAGAACAGCGCGCCGCCCGATCCTGCCCTGCATCGTGATCCCCCTTCATGGCCTTATCGGTCAAGTAATCCGCAAATTCGCGCCGTCAACGGCTGAAACCTGCCACCGCAGCGGGGAAATTGGAACAAATCCTGCAATCCCGGGATGAACCGCCATGGACGCGCAAACATCTCGTGACAATATCCCCGACTGGCCGCAAAGTTGCAGGCTAGGCGACCGCAAGAGACGCCCCCAAGAACAGGCAAGAGGCGTGATGAACGACCATGACCCCCAGACTGCCAAGCTTGGCAGTGACAAGCCGCGGACCCAGTTCGGGGCGCTGTGCTGGCGCCCTGTGGACCATGGTGTCGAAATCCTGCTGGTGACCAGCCGCGATACCGGGCGCTGGGTCATCCCGAAGGGCTGGCCGATCAAGGATCTTGGCCCCGATGGTTCCGCCGCACGCGAGGCGTGGGAGGAAGCCGGCGTGACCGGCACCCTGACCGACGCCCCGCTGGGCGCCTTTTCCTATGACAAGGGCATCGGGCCGCAGCGCGTGCCGATGCCCTGCGTCGTGATGGTGTATGGCCTGCGCGTGGATCAGGTCGCCGACCGCTTTCCCGAACGCAAGCAACGCCGCCGCGAATGGTTTAGCCCGACGGCCGCGGCCGAACGCGTGGCCGAGCCGGAATTGCAGGCGCTGCTTGCCGGGTTCACGGGGGCATGACGCAGGCGCGGTCGCAGGGGCGCTTGATTTCCCCCGTGCGGCGCGCCATGTCTGCCTCATGCACCTTGTGACAGCGATGTGACACCATGATCCGCTATGCATTGCACTGCGCCGCAGGCCATGATTTTGAAAGCTGGTTCGCCTCCGGCTCGGCCTTTGACGATCTGAAGGCGCGTGGGCTCGTGGCCTGTGCGGTCTGCGGCGGCACCGAGGTGGAAAAGGCGCTGATGGCGCCCTCGGTCGCGGTCAAGGAAGAGGCCCGCCCCCTTGCCCAGCCCCGGTCCGAGGTCGAAGAGGCCATGGCCGCCATGCGCCGCGAGATCGAGGCGAAATCCGAATATGTCGGTATGAACTTCGCGACCGAGGCCCGCCGCATCCATGCCGGCGATGCCCCCGAACGCGCGATCTATGGCGAGGCCAAACTGGATGAGGCCCGCAAGTTGCTGGAGGACGGCGTGCCTGTCGCCCCCCTGCCCTTCCTGCCCGCGCGCAAGACCAACTGAATGCAAAAAGGGCGGGTTGCCCCGCCCTGACATGCACCGAAGCTGTTGATCGGTCAGATCTGCTTTTCGGGCAGCTGCACGACCAGACCGTCGATCGCATCGCTGACCTTGATCTGGCAGGTCAGACGCGAGCGCACGGGATCGGGCTGCCAGGCAAAATCCAGCATGTCCTCTTCCATCGCGTCTTTCTTGGGCAGCTTTTCCACCCATTCCGGTGCCACATAGACATGGCAGGTCGAGCAGGCACAGGCGCCGCCGCAATCGGCCTCGATCCCCGGCACGCCATTGTCGCGCGCGCCTTCCATCACCGTCAGGCCATTGGCGACCTCGATGACATGCTCTTTGCCGTTATGCTCGATATAGGTGATTTTCGCCATTTGCCGGGCCCCATGAAACCTTCGCTGGCAAAGACATAGGCCATAAATTGCGGGGCTTCCAGCCCGTCCGCGCGCCCCTTTCACCACGCCGGGATAGCGGCTATGGTCGCAGCTGACGAAAAGAAGGTGGGAAATCCGACACGATGATGCAGAGCGCTTGGGCGGGACTTGCCTTGCTTGCCATGCTGGCCGCCTGCCAGCCCACCGCCGACATCGCCGCCCCGGAAAAGGCCGATCTGTCCAAAGGCGTGATTCGCAACAAATCGACGGCCCCCAAGGACAAGGCGGGCGAGTGCTGGGCGACCGACACCACGCCAGCGGTGATCGAAACCGTGTCGGAACAGGTCGAGGCGACGCCCGCCAAGACCGATGCCAGCGGCAAGGTGGTGACACCTGCGACCTATGCCACCGAAACCCACCAGCGCATCCTGCGCGACCGGCAGTCGATCCATTTCCGCACCCCCTGCCCCGAGGACATGACTCCCGAATTCGTCGCCTCGGTCCAGCGCGCGCTGAAGGCGCGGGGCTTCTACCTCAGCGCGGTCAATGGTCGCCTCGACCGGGCCACACGCGATGCGATCCGCCGCTTTCAGGAACCCCTTGGCCTGAACAGCAGCATCCTGTCGCTGGCAGGGGCCAAGACGTTGGGCCTGGTCCGCACCGAACTGGATGAACTGTAATGACCCCTGATCAAACCCGACGTCAGGCCGCATATGAGGCCGAGGTGCTGCGCCTTTGGGCCGATCGGGCCGATGGCGCGCATGATCTGGCGCATCTGCGGCGTGTCTGGGCCAATTGCCAGCGCATCGCCCGCTTCGAAGGCGGCGCTGATGCCGAGATCCTGATGGCGGCGGCCTTTTTCCATGATGCGGTCAACCTGCCCAAGGATTCGCCCGACCGGGCGCAGGCCTCGCGCCGGTCGGCCGAGGCGGCCGTCGCCTATCTGTCGGGCACGGATTTTCCGGCCTCGAAGCTGCCCGGTGTGGCCCATGCCATTGCAGCGCACAGCTTTTCGGCGGGCATCGCCCCCGAAACGCAAGAGGCCCGGATCCTGCAGGATGCCGACCGTCTTGAAGCGCTTGGGGCCTTGGGCATCGCGCGGATGTTCTATGTCGCGGGTGCCATGAATGCCGCACTGTTCGACGCCAAAGACCCGCTGGCGCATCACCGCCCCCTGGATGACCGCGCCTTTGCGCTGGATCATCTGGAGGTGAAGCTCTTCCCGATTGTCGAGACGATGAACACGCAGGAAGGCCGCGCCATCGCAGAGGAGCGCGCGGAATGGATGGCCTCCTTCCGCACGCGCCTTCTGCATGAGGTGGGCTGAACGCCCTTACCCGTAAACCGGGCGGGGGCGCCCTTCGGCATCCAAGGCCACAAAGGTAAAGGTCGCATCCGTCACCTTGATGAAATCGGTGCTATAGCGGTCGCGCCGCCAAGCCTCGACATGGATCTGCATCGACGACCGGCCCGTGCGGACCAGATCGGCGTAGAACGAGACCTCATCCCCGACTTTCACCGGTTTGTGAAAGGTCATGCCGTCGACCGCGATGGTCGAGGCCCGGCCCCGCGCCGTCCGGGCTGCCAGATTGCCCGCCGCAAGGTCCATCTGCGCCATCAGCCAACCACCAAAAACATCGCCCGAGGGGTTGGTATCGGCGGGCATGGCAATCGCACGGATCACGGGTTCATGGGCGGGGGGCAGATCGGCAGCAGCGGTCATGGGAAGATCCTTCAACAGTCACGCCCATGCTGCCGTCTTGCCGTGCCGCCGAAAAGCCCCAAACATGAAAAAGGGGCGACAGGATCGTCCTGCCGCCCCATCCTGTCCCTGCAGCGCCGCTTATTCGACCGACAGCGCCACGAAGCGCGGGTCGCCACCCCGGCGGATCAGCAAGAGAATGGACTTACGCCCCGCCTCTTTCGCCTCGGCGACGCGATCCTGCAGATCCTGCACCCGCGCGACCTTCTGCTGGCCTGCTTCTGTGATCAGATCGCCCTCACGCAGACCTTTGGTATAGGCCTCGGACGTGGCATCGACCTTGGTCACGACCAAACCCTCGGTGTCTTCCGGCAAGCCCAGCTGACCGGCGATCTCGGCGCTCATCGGTTCAACTGTCAGGCCCATCAGCTCGACCTTTGCGGGGGCCTTGTCAGCCGGGGCATCGCCCGCACCCGTTTCAGCGGCCTCGGCTTCCTCACGACGTCCAAGCGTCACGGTCAGCGTTTCGGTCTTGCCCTCGCGCAGCACCTCGACCTTGACGCCTTGGCCCACCGGCGCATCCGCCACACGACGCGTCAGATCGCGGACATTCTTGATCGGCTTGCCGTCAAACGACCGGATCACATCGCCCGACAGCATCCCGCCCTCTTTCGCAGGCCCTTCCGGCACATCGGTGATCAGCGCGCCGGTGACACCCTCGCCCAGCCCCATGGCCTCGGCCACATCCGGTGTTACGTCCTGAATGCGCACACCCAGCCAGCCGCGACGGGTTTCCCCGAATTCGCGCAGCTGCGTCACGACCTTGGACACGACGTTCGAGGCCATCGAAAAGCCGATACCGATCGACCCGCCGGTGGGCGACAGGATCGCGGTATTCACCCCGATCACCTGGCCGTCCATGTTGAACAGCGGCCCGCCCGAGTTGCCCTTGTTGATGGCCGCATCGGTCTGGATATAGTCGTCATAGGTGCCCGAAAGCTCTCGGTTGCGGGCCGAAACGATCCCCGCGCTGACCGAGAACCCCTGCCCCAGAGGGTTGCCCATGGCGACAACCCAGTCGCCCACGCGCATCAGATCACTGTCGCCAAAGTTCACGAAAGCCAGCGGTTCCGGGCTTTCGACTTTCAGCACGGCGATATCGGTCTTGGGGTCGGTGCCGACCAGCTTGGCCGGCAGGCGCTTGCCCGAAAAGAATTCGATCTCGATCTCGTCTGCGCCCTCGATCACGTGGTTGTTCGTGACGATGAACCCGTCTTCCGAAATCACGAAACCCGACCCCAGCGCCTCGGAGCGGCGAGGTTCGTTGTCGCCCTGCCCCTGGTTGAACTGATCGAAGAAATCCTGGAAGGGCGAGCCTTCGGGCAGGCGCGGCATGTCTTCGGTCGAGGTTTCGATGACGGCAGATGTGGTGATGTTCACCACCGCCGGGCTGATCTGTTCGGCCAGATCGGCAAAACTTTCCGGGGCGCCCCGCGCCTCGACCAGACCCGCCGGTCCCATGGCCACGGCAAGGCCCAGGAATAGCGCGCCCAACAGACGGACGGCGCTTTGGCGCGGCCTGCCGGACAGGACATCCAAGGTAATCGCTCTGGATTGCACCGCGAAACTCCTTTCGGTTGCAACACTCTCCCGGCCCCCCGCCGGGTTGAACACAGCAAACAGCGCGGCGACGCCAAGCGCAATGCAAACCCCGTCGCGCCGCGTCAAACCGATGTGATTCTTTGTTTCAATTTTCAACTCTGCCGCGCAGCGAAAAGGCCCGGACCATCGAGTCCGGGCCTTTCGATCCTGTTCCGGAAACCGGATCAGGGCTGGCGTGAAGCACCGCCCTTGGGATCTTTCAGATAATCAAAGAATGCGCTGTCAGGTTTCATGACGATGGCGCTGTTCCCTTCGCCCAAAGCCCGTTCATAGGCGGTCAGAGAGCGGGTGAATGCAAAGAACTCCGGATCCTGACCGAAGGCCTCGGCGTAGATGCCGTTGCGCGTGGCATCTGCCTCACCACGGATGACCTCAGCCTGGCGGCGGGCATCCGAGGTCACTTCCACCACCTCACGATCGGCGGCGGCGCGCACGCGGCTTGCGGCCTCGTTCCCGCGCGCGACCTCATCCGCGGCCTCGCGCTGACGTTCGGCGATCATGCGTGCGAAGGTCGCGGCAAGGTTCTGTTCCGGCAGATCGGTCCGGGTCAGACGCAGGTCGATGACCTCGACACCGAGGCTAGCAGCCTCGCGCTTGGCAATGTCGCGGATGCGGTTCATCAGGCCGGTGCGGTCTTCCGACAGCACGGCATTCGACGGAACAGAGCCCAGAACCTCACGGATGGCCGCGCTGACAATCCGGTCGAGACGCGACTGCGCCGCATCGGTGCCACCGGCGCCGACGGCCTCGCGGAAATCGATCAGGTTGGTGATCCGCCAGCGCGTGAAGGCATCAACCACCAACCGGCGGTTGTCCTTCAGCGTGACTTCAAGCGGTTGGGTCTGAAGACCGAGAATGCGGTCCTCATAGCGGACGACGTCCTGAATGAACGGGATCTTGTATCCCAGTCCCGGCTGGCGGATTTCCTGCTTCACCTGGCCGAATTGCAGGACCAGAACCTGTTCACGTTCATCGACGATGAACACAGAAGACAGGGCAACCGCGCCCACCACGAAAAGTGCGGGAAGAAAGATCTGTGCGCGGGCCATCTCAATTGCCTCCCTGTGCGGCGGGACGGGTCAGGTCATTCAGCGGCAGATAGGGAACGACGCCCCCCTGCCCCTCGGCCACACCGTCAAGGATCACCTTGTTCACGCGGCCCAGCACGCCTTCCATGGTTTCCAGATACATGCGCTGGCGCGTCACGTCGGGCGCTTTCACATATTCCTGATAGACGGCCAAGAAGCGGCTCGCCTCGCCCTTGGCATCGTTGACGACGCGCGCGCGGTAGGCTTCGGCATCCTCAAGCAGACGCGCGGCCTCACCCCGGGCGCCGGCCGTCACGCGGTTGGCATAGGCGTCGGCCTCTTTCTCCAGCCGGTCGCGTTCCTGCTGCGCGGCCTGCACCTCACGGAACGAATCCGACACTTCGCGCGGCGGGTCGGCACGGTCAAAGTTCACGCGGATGACGTTGATCCCGGCCTTGTAGCTGTCAAGCGTGGCCTGCACATTCGCGCGAAGATCGGCAGCGATCGACGCCCGGCCCGTGTTCAGAACCGGGGTCAGTTCGGACCGTGCGATGATATCGCGCATCGCCGAAGCCGAAACCGCACGGATCGTATCGGCCGGATCAGCCAGGTTGAACAGATAGGGCTGCGGGTCCGAGACATTCCAGACCACCTGGAATTCCACATCCACGATGTTCTGGTCGCGCGTCAGCATGAGGCCGCTGTCGGTATCGCCATTGCGGCCTGTGCCGATATCGGTGGTCCGTTCCCCCGTCACCTGCACGATTTCGGCCGTCACCAGCGGCCAAGGCGCAAAGTTCAGGCCCGGCTCGCCAATGGCGGAGAACTCACCCAGAAACAGTTCAACCGACCGTTCTTCCGGCTTCACCGTGTAGAAGGACGCCCAAGACCAAAGACCCAGCGCCGCGAGTGCGCCCAGTGCGAGCCCTTGTGCCGAAACGAGCGGGCCGTTCGCGCCGGGCCCACGCCCGCCCCCGCCGCCGCCGGTGCGGCCACGACCGCCCATCAGCACGCGGAGCTGTTCCTGCCCCTTTTTCACGATTTCGTCGATTTCCGGGATCTGGGGGCCTTCGCCCGGGCGCCGCGGCCCCCCGCGGCCATCGCCCCGGTTGTTGTCGCCACGCCCATCGCGGTTGTCACCGCCTCCACCGCCGCCCCAAGGACCCCCATTCGACATCGAAACCTTCCTAAGTTCTGTCCGTTTTGGACTAACTGGTCATTCTGGCGAGAAATTCAAGACTTGGGGCCGCCGTGGCGGCCCCTGCGTCACTCAGCCCCGACGCACCGGGTTCCGCAGGGTGACCAGCTCTTCCGACATGGTCGGATGCACGGCCACGGTGCGGTCGAAGTCTTCCTTCGTCGCCCCCATCTTTACGGCGATCCCGACAAGCTGGATCATCTCGCCCGCACCGGGGCCGACGATATGGCAGCCCAGCACCTTGCGGCTCGCCGTGCTCACGATCAGTTTCATCAGTACGCGGTCCTGCCGCCCGGCGAACAGTGTCTGCATCGGGCGGAAGGTGGCCACGTAAACCTCGATCGGCTCCTGCGCGCGCGCGGCCTCTTCCGTCAGACCCACGGCGCCTAGTTCGGGCTGGGTGAATACGGCCGAGGCGACCAGATCGTGATCCGCCTGCCGCGGTTCGCCCTTGAACACCGTATCGGCGAAAGCATGGCCTTCCCGGATCGCGACGGGCGTCAGGTTGATGCGGTCGGTCACATCGCCCACGGCATAGATCGAGGGGACCGAGGTCTGGCTCCAGCCATCCACCTTGATTTCGTCCTTGCGGCCGAATTCGACCCCCAGCGCCTCAAGCCCAAGCCCGCGGCTATTGGGGCTACGGCCGGTGGCAAACATCACCAGATCGAATTCGCGTTCGGTGCCATCGGTCGCAACCGCGAGAATGCCGCCCGCAGTCTTTTCCAGCCGCAGGATGTCAGTCCCGCAATGGATGGTTACGCCTGCGGCCTGCATCGCGGTCGAGACATGCCCGCGCGCTTCGTCATCAAAGCCACGCAGGATCTGCGCACCGCGGTAATACTGCGTCGTCTCGACCCCCAATCCATTGAGGATGCAGGCAAATTCGGAGGCGATATAGCCCCCGCCCACCACCAGCGCGCGCTTGGGCAGCGCCTCGAGGTGGAACATCTCATTCGAGGTGACGCCCAGCTCGGCGCCCGGAACGTCGGGGATGAAGGGCTTGCCGCCGGTCGCGATCAGGATGTGCTTGGCGGTGACGCGACGGCCATCGGCCAGGGCCACGGTATGGGCGTCGGCCACGGTTGCGCGTTGGTCAAACACCTCGACGCCCGCGTTTTTCAGCGTGCCGCGATAGGCATTCTCAAGCCGGGTCAGCTCAACCTCAAGCTGGCTGCGGAAATGCGACCAGTCAAAGGCGCCGGCCTCGACCTTCCAGCCATAGGCGCGGGCGTCCTCGATCATGCCGGGGTATTCGCTCGCGTAGACCATCAGCTTTTTCGGCACGCAGCCGCGGATCACGCAGGTGCCGCCCATGCGGTATTCTTCGGCCAGCGCAACGCGGGCCTTGCCCTCGGCACTGGCGATCCGGGCTGCGCGTACGCCACCGGACCCGCCGCCGATGACGAACAGATCGTAATCGAATGTCATGTCCGCGCCCTTCCTCAGTCGTCCAGATCGGCGAAGATGTTGTCGCTGTCGGCGAATTCAATGCGTTCGTCGAAAGTTTCGCCCGAGTTGATGTCGCGCAGCACGACGCGACCGTCGCCGTGGCCGATGATCACTTTGTCGCAGATATCGATGAAAAGGCCATTCTCCACCACGCCCGGGATCTGGTTCAGCACAAGAGAAAGCTGCCGCGGGTTGCCGATCCGCTTGAGGTGCAGGTCCACGATGTAGTTGGCCTCATCCGTGACCAGGGGCGCATCGCCATTCATCCGCAGCGTCACATCGCGGTTCAGCACATCCATGCTGACCAGCATTTCCTCGATCAGCGCCTTGGTGGTCTGCCAGCCGAAGGGGATGATCTCGACCGGCAGCGGGAAGGCCCCCAGATTGGCGACGTCTTTGGCGGCATCGGCGATCACGATCATCTGGTCCGAGGCGGTCGCCACGATCTTTTCCTGCAGCAGCGCCGCGCCGCCGCCCTTGATCAGGTTCAGCTGCGGGTCGAATTCATCGGCCCCGTCGATGGTCAGGTCGAGCCATTTGGCCTCGTCCAGAGAGGTGACCGGAACGCCCAGGCTGCGCGCCAGTTCGGCCGTGCGGGTCGAGGTCGGGACGCCCACGACCTTCAGCCCCTCTTCCCGGATGCGTTCGGCGAGGCAGCGCACCATCCAGGCCGAGGTCGAACCCGTGCCGAGCCCGATCTTCATCCCGGTTTCCACGAAATCCACAGCGCGTTTGGCGGCGACAAACTTGGCCTTGTCGATGGGCGAGAGATCAGCGGGCATGGGGAAACTCCTTCGCAAGCGTTGCCCGCTTATAGGCAGAACCCCACCCAAGTGCGAGGGGAGAATCCCGTCACCCCCCCGCCGCCGAGGCTGCCTGTGCAACGCCACGGCGCAGTTCGGCGGCCGTCACGCCCCCATCGCCATCCCCGTCAAAGAGCAAAAGCGCCTGCATCGCGGCAACCTCTTGCACCGAGACCGCCGCCTCGGCAGCACGGGCAGCAGCAGCCCCCACCTCTGCCGGATCGAGCGCACCATCCTGCCCTTGATCGGCATCGCTGACCGTCGTCAGAAAATCGCCGCGCCCGCGGGCCGAGAGGATGGAGAGGTAGCCTGACACCTCAACCGCGCTCAGCCCACCGTCGCCGTCGAAATCGGCGACCAAAAGGTCACGCAGCGCCCCGGCCCGCGCGGCCGCCCGATCGACCGCTATGGCACGGTCAATATCAGCACCAGTCAAACCCGATGGCCCGCCGAACCCGGCCACAAGCCGCAGCGCATCGGCCACAAAGGCATCCGGGTTGCGGTCCAATCGTTTTTGCACCGCTGCGGGCAGATCGACCGCATGGGCAAGGGTCGGACAGAACCAGATGAGCAAAGAAAGCAGAAATCGCATCGAAACCTCCTGCACCTGGTATCGATCGTGGCGCGATTCCGGTTAAGGCCGCGTTAACGCGGGACAGGCCCAGCAAGGCCCCGGACTTCGCTTTGCGCCAGAGCCTGTCGTTTTCCGCACGCCCCCGCGCGCCCCGGATCGCCATAGTGCGCGAAACAAGGAGTCGCGCATGTTCCTTTCCGTATTCGACATGTTCAAAGTGGGCATCGGCCCGTCGTCCTCGCATACCATGGGGCCCATGGTGGCCGCGGCCAAGTTTCTGGCCACGCTGAAGGCAAGCCCGTTCCACGCCCATGGGCTGCGGGCCTCGCTGCACGGATCGCTCGCATTTACCGGGGTGGGCCATGCCACCGACCGGGCCACGATCCTTGGTTTGGCGGGGTTTGAGCCTGCCACCTATGACCATGCCAAGGCCGAAGCGGCGCTAGAAGAGATTCACGCCACCCGGACCATCACGCCGCCCGGTTTCGCCGCGATGCGCTTCGACCCCAAGACCGATATGGTCTTTGACTACGGCCCCTCGCTGCCCGGCCATGCCAATGGCATGATCTTGCGCGCGCTGGATGCCGAGGGCGACGTGATCCTTGAGGAAACCTATTACTCCATCGGCGGCGGCTTCGTGCTGACGGCGGCGGAACTGGCCGCCGGGGAAAGCGCCAAGGCCGCGACGCCAGTGCCCTATCCGTTCGAAACGGCGGCGCAGATGCTTGAAATGGCCGCGAAATCCGGCCTGTCGGTTGCCGAGATGAAGCGCGCCAATGAGCTGGTGTTCCGCTCCAAGGCCGAACTGGAGGCGGGTCTTGCCCGCATCTGGGAGGTGATGGACAATTGCATCGAACGCGGCATGGCGGTTGATGGCATCCTGCCCGGCGGGCTGAAGGTGCGCCGCCGCGCCAAGGGCATCCGCGAGGCGCTGGAGGCCGAGCGCGGCCTGAACATGACGCCGCCCCATACGATCAACGACTGGATGTCGCTGTATGCAATGGCGGTGAATGAGGAAAACGCCGCGGGCGGTCAGGTCGTGACTGCGCCGACCAATGGCGCGGCCGGGGTGCTGCCGGCCGTGGTGCGCTACTGGCTGGATCACGTGCCGGGGGCCAGCCGGTCGAAAATCGGGGATTTCCTGCTGACGGCGGCTGCGATTGGCGGGCTCTGCAAGCACAATGCCTCGATCTCGGGCGCGGAATGTGGCTGTCAGGCCGAGGTCGGCAGCGCCGCCGCCATGGCCGCCGCCGGGATCTGCGCTGTGATGGGGGGCACGCCCGAACAGGTGGAGAATGCCGCCGAAATCGCGCTGGAACATCACCTTGGCATGACCTGCGACCCGGTGAAGGGGCTGGTGCAGGTGCCCTGCATCGAGCGCAACGGTCTCGGCGCGATCAAGGCGGTCTCGGCCGCAAGCCTTGCCCTGCGGGGCGATGGCCAGCATCTGGTGAGCCTTGATGTCTGCATCGAAACCATGCGCCAGACCGGCCATGACATGCATGAGAAGTACAAGGAAACCTCGCTGGGTGGCCTTGCGGTGAACGTGCCGAACTGCTGAACGCCTGCCCTCCGCTTTTGCGGGGGGCAAAGCTGCCGGATGCACTGGAAGCGGCACCCTTTGTCGCATCCAGCCGGTTTGCGGCGCAACTGCCTGCCTATCAAGGCGGCATGACCCAGATGACTTCCCCTTCCGTACCGCTGACCGGCCCGAACACCTCTGATCGCATCCTGCCCGGTGCGCTGCTGATGATTGCCTTTTGCGTGCTGGCACCGCTGCTGGATGTCTGTTCCAAACTTGCGACGCAGACGCTGCCCGTGGGTCAGGTGACGCTGGCGCGGTTCGTGGTGCAGTCGCTGGTGATGCTGCCGGTGGTCATGTGGATGGGCGAATGGGGCCGCATGGACCGCAGGCTTTTTGGCATGGTGGTTCTGCGGGCGCTGTTTCTGGTGCTGTCGACCTATTGCTTCATCGCGGGGATTTCCGTGATGCCCATTGCCGATGCGCTGGCGATTGTCTTTGTGGAACCCTTCATCCTGCTGCTGATGGGCAAGATCCTGTTCGGCGAAGAGGTCGGGCCCCGCCGGATTGCGGCCTCGATCGTGGGGTTTGCCGGGGCGCTTCTGGTGATCCAGCCCGCCTTTGCGACCTTCGGTCTGGTCACGCTCTATCCGCTGGGGACGGCGTTCCTGTTTGCCTTCTACATGCTGGCCACGCGCGCGATTTCCACGCGCATGCATCCGGTGCCGATGCAGCTGCATACCGCGCTCGCGGGAACCGCGATCTGCCTGCCGGTCATTCTTTGGGCAGAGGGCACCGGCCTGCCCGATCTGGACCCGCGCATGCCGCAGGGCATCGTCTGGCTCTGGCTGTTCGGGGTGGGGTTCTGGGCCTCGGTCAGCCATATGTGCATGACCTATGCGCTGAAGTTTGCACCATCTGCCACTTTGGCGCCGCTTCATTACTTTGAAATCGTGGTGGCGGTGGTGCTGGGCTATCTGGTCTTCAGCGACTTCCCCAATGCCATGACCTGGGCCGGGATCGCCATCATCACCGGATCGGGGCTTTACGTGATCTGGCGGGAACGGCGCAGCGCGCAACAACGCGCAAGCCTTGACGCCCTGACCGACCCGAGCTTTTAAAGCGCGCGCAAGACCGCCCCGAGGCACTTGCGCGGCAGGATCACCAGCATCGCATCGCTGTCGAAGGTCAGCTCCACATCCCGCGCGTCGGTGCAGTTCGAAGTGCCGATCCGCCCATCGGGCGCAAGGACAAGCCCGTCGATGGGCCAACGCAGACCCCGGCTTTGCCCCCTGACCGGCGCAAGCGGGAAGAGCGAGAGCCGCTCGCCCACCGGCAGGCGCAAGCGCAGGTGGCGCGGCGCGGCAAAGACCACGTCCTTTGGCCCCAGCAGCACGCAGGGCGCGCCGCCATTGGCCCGGTGCCGCACCAGCCCCGACAGCACTGCCAGCGCATGATCGGCCCGCCCCCCCATGACGCCGAGGGCCAGAACCATTGGCGCGCGGATGGACCGCAGCGCCTTGTCGAAATCGGTCGTCTCCTGTTCGGCCAGATGGAGCATTTGGGCGCCTTGCAGCTGCGCCTTTGCCGCCGCGCTGATCGAATCAAAATCGCCGATCACGGCGGCGGGCCTGACCCCCAGCGCCAGCGCGCGATCCGCCCCGCCATCGGCCGCCACCACCATCGGCGCATGTTTCTGCGCCAGGCGCAGGTCGGCGCGCATCACCGGCCCCCCCGCAATCAGCGTGACCGGCGCTGAGGATTCGACAATCAGGGGATTCATGCGGATACTGTTCCCGAATTAAGGCAGAGGGTGGGGCTGCGGGCCATAATCAATCCTTCAAATTACCCCTATCTGTCCATGGAATCGAACCCGGCCCGCGTAAATTGGGCACATGGTTAGTAGAAGGCGAGCGTCCGATGATCGGAGCCAGTAAAATTCTCACGGTTTCCTATGGCACCTTCTCTTGCACGTTGGAGGGGTTTGACGACCCTTTCAACACGATGAAGGCGATTGCCGAATACTTCCGTGATCTGGCAGCCGAAGACCGTTATTTCGGGGCGGAACCGCCGACGCCCGATGCCGCGATGCTGCACAAGATTGCCGAACGGGAAATCCAGCGCCGGGTTGAGGCCAAGATCCAGGAAAACGGTGTCATCCTGCGGGCTGGTGGCGATGAGGCGGCAGCCCAACCCCGCCTGACCGCCCCGGCGCAGAACGCACCGGCCATGCAGCCGTCCGTCCCGCCCGTGGCGGAGGTGCCCCAAACTCCGGTGGCGCCCGCCGTGATGGATGAACCAGGCGAGAGCCTGACCGCCAAGCTTGCCCGGATTCGCAGCGCGGTGGCGGAAAGCCGCCCGACCGCGGCCCCCGCCACGGAATATATTGAGGATGTCCACGCCGAAGCCCCGCTTGCGCCCCTGCCCGTCGCAGAGGATCTCCTGCCCGAAGATGTGATGCCGGTGATGGCTGCAGATCCGCTGCAGGACGCGCCCCTGCCGGAAGACAGCATGGACGCGCAGGAAGATCTACCGCAGGCAGACCTTGCCGCGCTGGCCGCCGAGGCGGAGCAGCATGTGGTGGCCGAAGCCCTGCGCCCGGTCACGCCGGAACCCGATCAGGATTTCGGCGCCGAGCTGGTTCTTGAGGATGCGCTAATTGCCAACATCCGCACCGAGGTTATCGATGAAGCGGCCTTGCCCGATGAGGACGATCAGCCCGAGCCTGACCTGTCGGGCATTCTGGCGGCTGTCGCGGCCCCCGATAGGGCACCTGCGCCCGCGGACGGCGACGGCTTCGACGATGACGCAACGGGCAGCTTTGACGATGACCTGCCGCCGGAGCCCACCGCCGCAGAGGTGCCCGAACCTGAACCCGAAATGGCTGCGCCCTTCGCGGCCCATGACGCAGCCGAAGAACCTGCTGCGGCGCTGGATGACCGCCTGCAGCGCGCCCGCGCGCGGGTGATCCGCATCCGCCGTCCGCTTGCTGCCGAAGCGCAAGTCGCAGATGCCGAGGTGGTCGCCGACACCCCCGCCGCGGCGCCCGTCCTCTCGCCCGAGGCGGAGGCCGATCTGATGCGCGAATTGGCTGCAGTTCAGGCCGAATCGACAGACGCCCCCACCACGGCCGAGCCCACCACGGCCGAGTCAGTGCGCCCGGTTCGCCCGGTCCGTCCGGTGCGCCCCACCCGGCCCGAAACGACGCGCCCGGTTGCCGTTCCGCCCCAGGCCGAAGCGCTCGCGCAGCCCGTGCCCGACGCCGATGCCCATGAGGCTGCCGTGTCGCGCCTGATCGCCGAGACCAACAGCCAGATGGCGGGCCCGGAAACCCGCCGCCGCATGTCGGCGATCCAGCATCTGAAGGCCGCAGTGGCCGCCACCGTCGCCGAGCGTCGCGCCGGAGCCGCCCGCCCCGTGAACGACTCTGAACGGATTGATCCCTACCGCGAGGCCCTGTCCCACATCGTGCGCCCCGCCCGGAGCGAAGTCACCGCACCGGAAATGCTGGCCGAGGGGGGCACGACCACTGTTGCCCGCCCCGCCCCGCTGGTGCTGGTGTCCGAACTTCGGGTGGATCGGGCCGTGGCACCTGCCGCCCCTGCGCGTGCCGCGCCCACACCTCAGTCGATCTCTGATGATTTCGACGATGAGGATGACCTGGATCTTGAGGATCTCGATCTGGACGAAGAGGAAGAAAACCTCTTCGCCGACAGCCGCGGCTTTGCCGAGTTTGCGGAGCGTCTCGGGGCGCAGGGCCTTCCGGCCCTGCTTGAGGCTGCGGCGGCCTACGCCGCCTGCATCGAGGGTCGCCCGCATTTCTCGCGGCCGCAGATCATGCGTCAGGTGGCCAATCTGGTCGATCAGGCCGGGACAAACCGCGAAGACAGCCTGCGCAGCTTCGGGTCGCTGCTGCGGGTGGGCAAGATCGTCAAGGTGAAGCGCGGGCAGTATGCGCTGTCCGATTCGTCGCATGTTCTGGCCGAGGCACGCAAATTGGTGGGCTGATCGCCCACCATTTTCTCCGGGTTGAAGGGCTGCCACCCGCCCCGGAACGCGAAAGGCGGAAGGGTCACCCCTTCCGCCTTTTTCGATGTCAGCGCCCGTCTTCGTCGCGCGGGGCATCAGGATCGGCCTGCCCTACCCCTTTGAAGATGAACTTGAACGGCAAGGCCCAAAGGAAGCCCAGGCCTACATAGATCAGCAGCTCCAGCCAGATCGGCGGGCGGTCCAGCGCGCCCATGATCCCCCAGACCAACCCGATATAGACGGGCAGGCCCAGGATCAGGATCAGCAGCGCAAGCCGCTTGCGGGTGCGATAGCCCAGTGCCATGCGATCAATCCGCGAAGGGATCGGTCACGAGGATGGTGTCATCGCGCTCGGGCGAGGTCGAGAGCAAGGCAACCGGGCACTGGATCAGCTCTTCCACGCGGCGGACGTATTTGATGGCGGCAGCCGGCAGTTCAGCCCAGCTGCGGGCGCCGGCGGTCGATTCGCTCCAGCCTTCCATCTCTTCGTAGATCGGCTTGCAGCGGGCCTGCTGATCGGCGGCGGTGGGCAGATAGTCGATGGTGGTGCCATCGAGATCATAGCCCACACAGATCTTCAGCGTCTTGAAGCCGTCCAGCACGTCCAGCTTGGTCAGCGCGATGCCCGACACGCCGCTGGTGGCGCAGGTCTGGCGCACCAGAACCGCATCGAACCAGCCGCAGCGGCGCTTGCGCCCGGTGACGGTGCCGAATTCATGGCCCCGCTCGCCCAGACGCTGACCGTCTTCGTCATGCAGTTCCGCCGCGAAGGGGCCTTCGCCCACGCGAGTGGTATAAGCCTTGACGATACCCAGCACGAAATCGATCGCGGTCGGGCCAAGGCCCACGCCGGTCGCGGCCTGACCGGCCAGCGTGTTGGAAGAGGTCACGAAGGGATAGGTGCCGAAATCGACATCCAGCAGTGCGCCTTGCGCGCCTTCGAACAGGATGCGCTTGCCCGCGCGGCGGGCGTCGGTCAGCACTTTCCAGACCGGGGCGGCAAAGGGAAGCACCTGCGGCGCGATCTCTTTCAGTGCGGCGATCAGGGCCACGCGGTCCACAGGCTCCAGCCCCAGACCGCGGCGCAGCGCGTCGTGATGGGCCAGCAGGCGGTCCACACGGGTTTCCAGCGTCGCCGCATCGGCCAGATCGGCCACACGGATGGCGCGGCGGCCGACCTTGTCTTCATAGGCCGGGCCGATGCCGCGCCCGGTAGTGCCGATCTTGGCCACACCGACAGCGCCTTCGCGGGCGCGGTCCAGTTCGCCATGCAGAGGCAGGATGAGCGAGGTGTTTTCCGCGATCATCAGGTTTTCTGCATTGATCTCAACGCCCTGCCCGCGCAGCTTGGCGATCTCGGAGACAAGGTGCCAGGGGTCCAGCACCACGCCATTGCCGATGACCGACAGCTTGCCACCGCGCACGATGCCCGAAGGCAAGAGCGACAGCTTGTAGACATTGCTGCCGATGACCAGCGTGTGGCCTGCGTTATGGCCGCCTTGGAAGCGTGCGATCACATCGGCGCGTTCGCTGAGCCAGTCAACGATCTTGCCCTTCCCCTCGTCGCCCCATTGGGCGCCGACTACGACGACATTGGCCATGCCCGGAATCCTTCGGCAAAGTGAAACCCGCGACCGTATATAGACGCAACCCGCGCGAGGACAGAGGAAAATCGCCCCTCGGGCGCGCCATGCACAGGAAACTCAAGCCGCCCTTGCGCGCAGGGCTTCGCCCTGGCGGGCCAGCCACAACCGGGCCGCACGGGATTGCCCCTCGGCCGTATGGCCCGAAAACCCGAGGATGAGGCCCGGCCGCTGCCGCGCGCGTTCGAGGTAAAGGGGGGACAGCGGCCTTGCGCCAAAGCCCGTGGCACGCGCCGCCGCGGCCAGCGCCAGATCATCCTGCCCCGCGGCCAGATCCAGCAGCAGGTGCAGCCCCTGATCGGGCGGGGTGACGGCAAGCCCTGCCGCGCGCAGATCGGCGACCAGCCGGTCGCGCGCGGCGCGCACCCGGCGGCGGGCGCGGCGCAGATGGGCCGCGAAATGCCCCTGCGCGAGAAGCTCGGCCAGGGCAGATTCGCCCAAGGCCGGCGGGGCGCGGTCGGTACGGCGGCGCAGGTCGATCACCGGCCCCAGCAGCGCCTCCGGCAGCACCAGATACCCCACGCGCAGCCCCGGCATCAGCGCCTTGGAAAAGGTGCCGACATAGATCACCCGCCCCGCCGCATCGATCCCTTGCAAAGCCGCAAGGGGCGCGCCGGTAAAGCGGAATTCACTGTCGTAATCATCCTCGATGATCCAGCCGCCGATCTGATCGGCCCAGGCCAGCAGCTCCAGCCGCCGGGGCATGGTCATCGCCACCCCCAGCGGAAACTGGTGCGAGGGCGTGACATAGGCCGCCCGCGCGCCCGGTGCCCGCGCGATCCCCGCGCGCACATCCAGCCCCTCGGCATCCACTGGAACAGGGATCAGGCGCTGTGCCACCAGCGCAGCCTTGCCCGAGGGATAGCCCGGGTCCTCCATCCAGACCTCATCGCCCGGCGCAAGAACCGCGCGCGCCACCAGATCCAGCGCCCCCTGCGTGCCCGAGGTCAGCACCACCTGATCGGGATGCAGCCGAAGGCCCCGCGCGACCTGAAGATATTGCGCCACCTCGGCCCGCAATGCGCGGTCGCCCTGCGGATCGGCGTAGTGATACAGCGTGGCGATGGGGCGGCTCAGATGCCGGTTCAGGATGACCCGGAACTGTCGCAATGTCAGCGGATCGGGAAAGCCCAGCCCCAGATCGCCGGGCAGGTCCATCGGCACAAAGGCGCGTGGGGCCGAAACGGCCACCACCGCCGCCCGCGGCACCTGCGGCGCCACGAAAGTGCCCGCCCCCACCTGCGCCACGGCAAAACCATCGGCCACCAACATCTCGAACCCCGCGACCACCGCACCGCGCGCAAGGCCCCATTGCTGCGCCAAGGCGCGGCTCGGCGGCAGTTTCGCGCCAGGGGGCAACCGCCCATCCTCGATCAGCCCGCGCAGCGCGGCATAGACCGCCCGTGCCCGCGTGCCAGCCGTGGGCAGCACCGGGATCAGCGCCGACCAGTCCGGCAAATTGGTCTGATTTATCTTTGCCATATTGGACCTCTTACAAACCAATTTTGCGGCCTATCAAGGCCAAAGACAAGTGAGGTGACCATGAGCGACTATCCCGTCAGCCCCCGCAACCGCATCAAACGCGTTGGCAAACGCGGCAGCTATGACCGTGCGACCGTGCATGCCATTCTGGACAGCGCGCTAATGTGCCACGTCGCCTATGTGCTGGACGGCCAACCCTATTGCACCCCGACAATCCACTGGCGTGAGGGCGAGACGCTTTATTGGCACGGATCTTCGGCCAGCCGCATGTTGCGCGCGCAGGAACAGGGCGCGCGGGTCTGCCTGACGGTCAGCCATCTGGATGGGCTGGTGCTGGCGCGGTCCGGGTTCAACCATTCGGTCAACTACCGCTCGGCCATGGTGTTCGGCACAGCGCATCTGGTGGAGGACCCCGCCGAACAGGAACGCGCGCTGCTGGCCATCACCCAACGCTTCTACCCCGGCCGGAACGAAGAGCTGCGTCCGATGACGACGCAAGAGATCAAGGCCACCACCGTCATCGCGATGGGTATTGAAGAGGCCGCCGCGAAAATCCGCGCCGCCAATGTCGGCGATGATGAAGAGGACGGCCATCTGCCGGTCTGGGCCGGGGTGATTCCCGTCTCGACCGTGATCGGGACGCCGCAGCCTTCACCGGTGCTGCCGAAACATACGCCCTTGCCCGCGCATCTGGCTGCCTATGAACCCGGCCGCAGGCTGGACGCCGCCCTGCAAGAGACGCAGGCCATTTACGAAAAGGGCTGATCGCCCCGCGCGGGGCGCCGCGACGCCCGGCTTTTCCGGCCCCGGCCCGGAAGGCAGCCGCCTTTGGGGTGCAAGACCGCGCATCGGGCTTGCGCCCCCGCCCCCTTCCGCCTAGATAGGCGCGTCAGCAGCGAATAACGGCGGCCCCATGGAAAACGTCATCCTTACCATCCACCTGATCCTTGCGCTTCTGCTCATCGGGGTCGTGCTGCTGCAGCGCTCCGAAGGCGGTGGGCTTGGCATGGGTGGCGGTGGCGGCTCGGGCGTCGTCTCGGCCCGCGGCGCGGCCAATGCGTTGACCAAGCTGACCTGGATCTTCGCGGTCGGTTTCATCATCACCTCGATCACGCTGACGATCATCGCCGCGCGCGAAGCCGACAGCGGCTCGGTGATCAACCAGATCGGTGGCACCCCGGCGCCGGCCAAGCCGGAAACCCCGGCGGCACCGCTGGGCGGTGACCTGCTGCCCCCGGCGCAGACCGATGCCCCGCTTGCCCCGCCGCGCCCCGATGCCGCGACCGAAGGCAATGCGGCCCCGGCAGCGCCCGCTGCCCCGGCGGCCCCGGCCCAGAACAACTGATCCCTTCGGCCTGGGCCGACCTTCCACAAACCCTAGACTGCGCCCTGCTGACGTCGACAGCATTTAGCGGCCGTGTTGCGCTTTGCCGAATTACTGGCTAAGTCTCAACTCCCGTGATGCTGCGATTCCCGCAGGGCGAATCGCCATATCCGAAACGATTTTTCACGGGAGCCTCCTCATGGCGCGTTATATCTTCATCACCGGCGGTGTGGTGTCCTCCCTTGGCAAGGGTCTGGCTTCGGCGGCGCTGGGGGCGCTGTTGCAGGCGCGTGGCTATTCGGTCCGCCTGCGCAAGCTTGACCCCTATCTGAACGTCGACCCCGGCACGATGTCGCCCTTTGAACATGGCGAAGTCTTCGTCACCGATGATGGCGCGGAAACCGACCTTGACCTTGGTCATTACGAACGTTTCACCGGCGTCTCGGCCCGCAAGACCGACAGCATCTCGTCGGGGCGGATCTATTCCAACGTGCTGGAAAAGGAACGCCGGGGCGATTACCTTGGCAAGACCATTCAGGTCATTCCGCATGTGACCAATGAAATCAAGGACTTCCTTCGCGTGGGCGAAACCGAGGTCGATTTCATGCTCTGCGAAATCGGGGGTACTGTCGGCGATATCGAGGGCCTGCCCTTCTTCGAGGCAATCCGCCAGTTCATCCACGAACGGCCGCGCGGGGAATGCATCCTCATGCACCTCACGCTGCTGCCCTATCTGGCGGCCAGCGGCGAGCTGAAGACCAAGCCCACGCAGCATTCGGTCAAGGAACTGCAATCGATCGGCCTTGCGCCCGACGTATTGCTGCTGCGGTCAGAACATCCGATCCCGGAAAAAGAGCGCGAAAAGATCGCCCTCTTCTGCAATGTCCGCAAGGATGCGGTGATCGCGGCCTATGACCTCAAGACGATCTATGAGGCCCCCCTCGCCTATCACCGCGAAGGTCTGGATCAAGCCGTGCTGAATGCCTTTGGCATTGAACCGGCCCCCAAGCCCAATCTGTCGCGCTGGGAAGATGTGATGGACCGGCTGATGAATGCCGAGGGCGAAGTGCGTGTCGCCATTGTCGGCAAATACACCCAGCTGGAAGATGCCTACAAATCCATCGCCGAGGCGCTGACCCATGGCGGCATGGCCAATCGCACCCGCGTGAAGGCCGAATGGATCGATGCCGAGATCTTCGAACGTGAGGATACGGCCCCGCATCTGGAACGTTTCCATGCGATTCTCGTCCCCGGCGGCTTTGGCGAGCGCGGGACCGAGGGCAAGATCAAGGCGGCGCAATATGCCCGCACCAAGGGTATCCCCTATCTGGGGATCTGCCTTGGCATGCAGATGGCGGTGATCGAGGCCGCGCGCAATCTGGCCGGTCTGGCGGATGCAGGCTCGGAAGAATTTGACCATGAGGCGGGCGCCAAGCGCTTTACCCCGGTGGTCTATCACCTCAAGGAATGGGTACAGGGCAACCATGTCGTCGCGCGCAAAGTGGGTGATGACAAGGGCGGCACCATGCGTCTGGGCGCCTATAACGCCACGCTGAAGGCCGGCTCGCGCGTTGCACAGGTCTATGGCACGACCGAGATCGAAGAGCGCCACCGCCACCGCTATGAGGTGGACACCCAGTACAGGGACAAGCTGGAATCCTGTGGCCTGATCTTCTCGGGGATGTCGCCCGATGGTCGCCTGCCGGAAATCGTCGAGGCGAAGGATCACCCTTGGTATATCGGCGTGCAATTCCACCCCGAGCTGAAATCCAAGCCCTTCCAGCCGCATCCGCTGTTTGCTGATTTCATCCGCGCGGCCAAGGAAAAGAGCCGCCTGGTCTGAGGATCAGTTCCAACTTTCAAAACGCCCGGGCGCCACGGCAACCCGGGCGTTCTGCTTTTCTGACGCGTGACAGAAGATCGCAGCGGGCGCCAAAGCCGCTGCGCGGACAGGAAGTTTCGTGGTATCGTAAGGTTTTATCGCCGGTCATGCCGACCCGCCTGTCCCAGCCCCGAGGTGCGCCCCATGTTCATCCGCTCTGTCCGTGAAGTTGTCGCCGGTCGCAGCCTGCCTGCCGTGCAGATCGGCACCACGGTGCGCGCGGCGGCCCATGTCCTCGATCAGTTCAACATCGGCGCGCTGCTGGTGCTTGAGGGCACGCGGCTGGTGGGGGTGATGTCGGAACGTGATGTGATCCGCCGTTGCATCGGCCATGACGAAAACCCCGACACGACCTGCGTCGAAGATATCATGACCCCCGACCCCAAGACGGTTGAGGCCGAGGCCGGGCTGAATGATGCGCTGGCCATCATGTCAGAGGGGCATTTCCGCCATATGCCCGTGATGGATCAGGGCGAGGTGATCGCGCTGCTGTCGATCCGTGACATTCCGACGGAATACCGTCTGATGTATGAACGCTTTCAGGAATACCGCGCCTCGCGGGGCTGAGCGCATGAAAAAGGGCGACCCCGCGGGGCCGCCCTATCGTTTCAGATCAGGGGCCGATCAGGCGCCAAGCGCGCTCAGCAGCACCGGCTCGACCTCGTGGAAGCCTTCCCAGATCATCTTCAGCGCAACATAAAGGATGATCACCAAGCCGATATAGGCGATCCAGCGGTGACGGTTCAGCAGCTTGGCGATGAAGCTTGCGGCAAGACCCATCAGTGCGATCGACAGGATCAGCCCGATCACCAGTACCGAGGTATGTTCCCGCGCCGCCCCGGCGACGGCCAGCACGTTATCAAGACTCATCGAGACATCGGCGACGACGATCTGCAGCGCCGCCTGGGCAAAAGTCTTGCGCGGCTGGCCGCCCGCGATCTGACCATCCCGGTTCACGTCCTCGCCCGTCAGCGCCTCTTCGGCGGCAACCTCGGCGTCATGGCCTTCGCGCAGTTCGCGCCACATCTTCCAGCAGACCCAGAGCAGCAGGATGCCCCCGGCCAGCAAGAGCCCCACGATCTGCAAAAGATGCGTGGTCAGCGCGGCAAAGCCGATCCGCAGCACCGTGGCCGCGATGATCCCCACGAAGATCGCGCGGGCACGCTGATCCTTGGGCAAGCCCGCGGCGGCCATGCCGATGACGATGGCATTGTCGCCCGCCAGCACAAGATCGATGCCTATGACGGCAAGCAGGGCGGTCAGGCCCTCGGCAGTGAAGATTTCCAAGGCATATCCTCCGGGATGTCGCCGCTTCCCTAGTCCTCTGCAGGGTATGACGCAACAGGCGGAAAGGTCTTATTTCATTGCGTGGCGCGGCGAAGGCGATTACGGCTGGGCCATGCTGTCCTATCAACACATCTATCACGCCGGGAACCTGGCAGACGTGCAAAAGCACGCCCTGCTGTGTCATGTCCTTGACTACATGACCCAGAAGGACAAGCCGCTGACCTATATCGAAACCCATGCCGGACGGGGGCTTTATGACCTGTCCAGCCATGAAGCCGAAAAAACCGGCGAGGCCGCAGGCGGGATTTCGGTTCTGGAACGCAAGCTCCGCCCCAGTCACCCCTATCGCAAACGTCTGGCCGAGGTGCGCGCCCGCCACGGTGCCAGCGCCTATCCGGGCTCGCCCCTGCTGGCCGTATTGTCGCTGCGCCCGACCGACCAGATCCACCTGTCAGAGCTGCATCCGCAGGAACACCACGGGCTTTACCTGTCCATGGCGGATTTCCCGGTGCATCTCTATCAGCGCGACGGGCTGCAGCAGGCGCTGGCGCTGACGCCCCCGACCCCGCGCCGCGGGGTGATGCTGATCGACCCGTCCTATGAGATCAAGGACGACTATGTCACCATCCCCAAGCTGTTCGCCGCCGTGGGGCGCAAGTGGAATGTGGGGGTGCTGATGCTCTGGTATCCGATCCTGACCTCGGGCGCACATCTTGAGATGCTTGCGACGATGGAGGAAAATCACCCTGACCACCTGCGCCATGAGGTCCGCTTCCCGCCCGTGCGGGAAGGGCATCGCATGATCGGATCGGGGATGTTCATCGTCAATCCGCCTTGGGGCACGGCCGAGGCGGCAGCCGAAATCACCGACCTGTTCAAAAAGCTCTGATCCGCGATGCTGGCCTTTCACACGCTTGATGTCTTTACCGACACCGCCTTCACCGGCAATCCGCTGGCTGTGGTGCTGGGGGCCGATGCGCTGACAACGGCGCAGATGCAGATCATCGCGCGGGAATTCAACCTGTCCGAGACGATCTTCGTGCAGGCCCCGGCACAGCCCGGCCACCGCGCGCGGGTGCGGATTTTCCTGCCAGGGGCCGAGATCCCCTTTGCCGGCCATCCGACGCTGGGCTGCGCGATCCTACTGGCCGAGGAAGACCACCCCGCGGGCGATTTCGACACCGTGCTGGTGCTGGAGGAAGAGGCCGGTCTGGTGCCGGTGCGCGTCACCCGCCGGGGCGATGTGACCGAGGCCGAATTCACCGCCCCCGTGCTGCCCCATGCCTTTGCAGGATCGGCGCCGCCCGCGCTGGTCGCGAAGGCGCTCGACCTTGCCGAGGATGAGGTGGGGTTTGGCGCCCATCGGCCCGCGCTTTGGCAGGGGGGGCCGGCCTTCCTGTTCGTGCCGGTGGCGGATCTGGATTGCCTCGCCCGCGCCCGCCCGATGGAACCGCATTGGTCCGCTCTGCGCGCGGCGGCGGGGGTGGACAGCGCCTATCTTTACACCCCCGGCACCGACTGCGATTTCCGCGCGCGGCTGTACTGGCCCGGCGCGGGCGTGTCAGAAGACCCGGCAACCGGATCGGCCAGCGCCATTCTGGCCGCGCAATTGCAGGCCTCGGGCGATCTGACACCGGGCACCCATCGCTTCCATCTACGGCAGGGCATTGAAATGGGCCGCCCGTCAGACCTGCGCCTGACGATCGAGGTCGGCGCCGATGGCCCGACCGCGATCCGCATCGGCGGGCAGGCCGTGCGGATTTCGCAGGGCAAGATCCGGGTTCCGACCAAGCCGCTGTGATTGGACAGCGCCGCGCAGGGCCGCTAATCTGCCGGAATGTTTGAAAACCTTCTGCGTCGTCTGCTGACACCCGCCCCCGACCGCCTGGATGCCACCGATGCCCCCTTGGCGCTGGCGGCGCTTCTGGTGCGCGTCGCGCGCGCAGACGGGCATTATACCGAGGCCGAGCGCGCGCGAATCGACCGCGTTCTGGCGCGGCTTTACGCGCTTTCGCCCTTTGCCGCCGCCGATCTGCAGGGCCGCGCCGCCGTGCTTGAGGCCGAGGCCCCCGATACCGTCCGCTTCACCCGTGCGTTGAAAGAGACCGTGCCGCTGGACGACCGCGCCGGTCTGATCGAGGCGCTGTGGTCGGTCGCGCTGTCAGATGGCAGCCGGGGCGAGGAAGAGGATCAGGTGATCCGCCTTGTCGCCTCGCTTCTGGGGCTGACGGATCGGGATTCGGCGCTGGCCCGACAGCGCAGCGCGACGCAGGGCTGACCTCGGCCCAAAGGTTCCCGCGTGAGGCGCAAAAACCCTGCGGCATTCTGCCCGTGCGTTGCGCATTACGTTCAGTCAGATTGACCAAACTGGTGGCAAATCGGATTGTTTCGGCACAAATGCCGTTGCAAGGGGCCAGAAATTCCGCCCTACTTGCCCCCAAGGGAGCCTTGATGGCCAACGACAAGCGAGAAACCGTGACTGCCGAACGTAATTCCGTCTCTCCGGCGACTGACGCGCCGGTCATTGAAATTCGTGACCTCCACAAGAGCTATGGCCAGCTGGAGGTCTTGAAGGGTGTTGATCTCAAGGCACCGCGGGGCAATGTGATTTCGCTCATCGGGTCTTCGGGATCGGGCAAATCCACCCTGCTCCGGTGCTGCAACCTGCTGGAAGACAGCCAGCAGGGCGAGATCCTGTTCGAAGGTGAGGCCGTCCATTGGCGCGGCACGGGCCTGAACCGCCACCCCGCAGACAAAGCGCAGGTGCTGCGTATCCGGACAAACCTTTCGATGGTGTTCCAGCAGTTCAACCTTTGGTCACATATGACCATTCTGCAGAACGTGATGGAAGCGCCGCTGACCGTGATGAAGCGCGACCCTGCCGAAGTGGAAGAAAAGGCGCGGCATTATCTTGCCAAAGTGGGCATTGCCGACAAGGCGGATGCCTGGCCCGCGATGCTTTCGGGCGGTCAGCAGCAACGCGCCGCGATTGCCCGCGCCCTGTGCATGGAGCCGCGCGCGCTTCTGTTCGATGAACCGACCTCCGCGCTCGACCCCGAGCTGGAGCAAGAGGTCGTCAAGGTCATCAAGGCCCTTGCAGAAGAAGGCCGGACGATGATCATCGTAACCCATGACATGAAGATGGCGGCGGATGTGTCCGACCACGTCGTCTTCCTGCACAAGGGCAAGATCGAGGAGGAAGGCCCGCCCGATCAACTCTTCGGAAACCCGCAGACCGAACGCCTGCGCGGCTTCCTGTCGGCCACCATGGCCTGACCCGAAAGGGGCCGCTGACGCCACCACATCACCAACGGGAGAACAAGAATGAAGAAACTTCTGCTCGCCACCACCCTGCTGGCCCTGACCGGCGGCGCCGCTGCCGCCGAAACCATCCGCCTTGGCACCGAGGGCGCCTACCCGCCCTTCAACTTCATCGATGATCAGGGCAATGTCGCGGGCTTTGAGCGTGAGCTGGGCGATGAGCTGTGCAAGCGCGCCGGTCTGACCTGCGAATGGGTCACCAATGACTGGGATTCGATCATCCCGAACCTGCAGTCGGGCAACTATGACGTGATCATCGCCGGCATGTCGATCACCGATGAGCGCGAGAAGGTCGTCGATTTCTCGGAAAACTACGTCCCGCCGGCCGATAGCGCCTATGTGGGCCTGACCGCCGATGCGGATGTGAAGGGCGGCGTCGTTTCGGCGCAGGTTGGCACCATCCAGGCGGGCTATGTCGCGGAATCGGGCGCAACCCTGCTGGAATTCCCGACGCCGGATGAAACCGTGGCCGCCGTCCGCAACGGCGAGGCGGTCGCCGTCTTTGCCGACAAGGACTTCCTCGCCCCCTATGTGGCCGAATCGAATGGCGAGCTGACCTATGTGGGCGACGCCATCGCCCTTGGCGGCGGTGTCGGTCTGGCCTTCCGCGACAGCGATGACGAGCTGCGTGAAAAGTTCAACGCCGCCATCCGCGCAATGAAGGCCGAAGGCGCCCTCAACCCGCTGATCGAAAAGCACTTTGGCCCCGAAGCCAAGAAGTTCTGATCTGCCTTTGCCCCTGCTGCCCATGTGGCGGCAGGGGCCTTTGCCTTTCCCCCTCGGATCCCCCAAATGTTCAGCAGCTGCGCCGACCCCAAGACGCTTGAGGGCCTCTCCTGGCTCGTGTGCTACCTCACCTCGGGCAAGCACATCGATTTCTACTGGTCCTTCCTGACGGTGCTGACGCTGCTGGCGGTCACCGCCCCCGTGGCGCTCACCTTCGGCTTTGGCGGGGCGATGGCCGCGCGCAGTCATGTGGCCCCGGTGCGGCTGGTCGGTAAGACCTATACGGCAATGGTGCGAGGCGTGCCGGATATCGTTTTCTTCCTGTTCTTCGTGATCGCGCTCGATCAGGGGATCGAATGGATGAAGCATCAGGTCGTCTGCCCCGACTGGACGCAGCCGATCCGGCAGGGGCTGGAATTCCGTGTCTGCCCCGAGGCCAAGGTGCCTTCGAACAGCTCGGCGCAGATCTGGCACCAGCTTTATGGTTTCGCGCTGGCCGTCTTTACCTTTGCCATCGTCTTTGGCGCCTTTGCTGCCAATGTGCTTTACGGTGCGATGAATGCGGTGCCGCGGGCGCAGCTCGAAACCGCCGAGAGCTATGGCATGACCCCGCGGCAGGTCTTCCGCCGCATCCTTGTGCCGCAGATGTGGGTCTATGCGTTACCGGGGCTGTCGAATCTGTGGATGATCCTGATCAAGGCCACGCCGCTGTTGTTCCTGCTGGGGGTCAAGGACATCGTCTATTGGGCGCGCGAGCTGGGCAGCGCCAAGACGCAGGCCTATGCCTATCCGCATCCGGACTGGCGGCTTTGGTACTTCCTTTTCCTGATGGTCTGCTATCTTCTGATGACGCGCCTTTCTGAAATCGTGCTGAACAAACTGGCCAAACGGCTCAACCACGGTCAGGCCACCGCCGCCGGTGAAGCGATGCGGAGGACCGCGCAATGACCTGCTGGGAAACCATTGGCGCCTATGCCTTCCGCAGCCTCGGCTTTGGCGAAAAGCTGTTGCCGCGCACGGACTTCACGCTTTGCCAGCAGTTCACGCTGATCGGGTCGGGGCTGATCTGGAACGTCTATTTCGGCGCTCTGGCGCTGATGCTGGGGTTCTTCCTGTCCAACGCGCTGGCGCTATCCAAGGCCTCGCACAAGCCCTGGGCGCGCAAACCGGCGGAATGGTTCATCTTCGTTTTCCGTGGCTCGCCACTGTTCATCCAATTCTTCCTAGCCTATTCGGCACTGGTGATGCTGCCGCGCGGTGGTGTGGATGTGCTGGGGCTGCATCTCCCGACCTCGTGGATGACCTCGGCCTGGGCGGGGGCGCTGTTCGTGCTGTTCCTGAACACCTCGGCCTATGCCGCGGAAATCTTCTATGGCGCGCTGATGTCGGTGCCGAAGGGCGATCTGGAGGCGGCCGAGGCCTATGGCATTTCCGGCTGGGCCAAGTTCCGGCGCATCCAGTGGCCCACCATGCTGCGGCTCGCGTGGCCCGCCTATACGAATGAGGCGATCTTCCTCTTCCATGCCACGACGCTGGTATTCTTTTCCGGCTTCCCGGCATTCCAGCAGCGGGGCGATGCGCTCTATTACGCCAACTACTTCGCGGACAAGACCTTCAACCCCTTCGTGCCCTATCCGATCGTGGCCTTCTACTTCATCCTGCTGACCGGCACGCTGATCGGGATCTTCGGTCTGGTGAACCGAAGGCTCAATCGCCACCTGCCGTCGAACACGCGCAGCAAAATTCGCTTGCGTCCGCAGCTGATCCGATAGTAGCCTAGTTTTGATCAAATTCTTCGGGCCGTCGCCCGAACCGCACCAAAGGTGTGGCGTCCCCTGCCCCGATGGGCGGGCGCGGATGGCAAGGATCAAACAAGGGAGAACGGACCAAGGGCATGGTCCCCATCCCCACGCCAAGGGCCAGCGCGCCCTCTGTGTGGAAGGGTGTTCCCGTGCCCCAGTGTCTTGACGACAACATGAATATGAAGGACTGGCTCAGGAAACACCCCGAGGTTCGCACGATCCGTGTGGCTGCGGCGGATCTGAACGGACAGGCGCGGGGCAAACGGGTGCCCGCGCGTTTTGCGGAAAGCGTGGTCAAGAACGGCACGCGGTTCCCTTTTTCCGTGCTGAACCTCGACATCTGGGGGGAAGACATTGATGACAGCCCGCTCGTCTTCGAACAGGGCGATCAGGACGGCGTGCTGAAACCCACCGAGCGCGGGTTCATGCCGATGCCTTGGCTTGAGGCGCCGACGGCGCTGCTGCCGATCTGGATGTTCCGCGAAAATGGACAGCCCTATGAGGGCGACCCGCGCCACGCGCTCAATGCGGTGGTACAACGCTACAAGGCGCGCGGCCTGACACCTGTCGTCGCGATGGAACTTGAATTCTTCCTGATCGACGACAGCGGCAAGACGCTGCAGGTTCCGCCCTCGCCCCGGTCGGGCAAGCGGCGCAAGGCGGCCGAGACGCTCTCGATCCGGGCGCTTGATGCCTTCGACACCTTCTTCACCGATCTTTATGATGCCTGCGAGGCGATGGACATTCCGGCCGATACCTCGACCTCGGAAACGGGACTGGGGCAGTTCGAAGTGAACCTGATGCATTGCGACGATGCGCTGCGCGCCGCCGATGATGCCTGGCTTTTCAAGATGCTGGTGAAGGGTCTGGCGCGGCGCCACGGCTTTGCGGCAAGCTTCATGGCGAAACCCTACCCGGAATACTCCGGCTCGGGCCTGCATACGCATTTCTCGGTCATCGACGAGAAAGGCGAGAATGTCTTTGACAGCGGCGGTCCGAAGGGCACGCAGATGCTGCGTCATGCCGTGGCGGGCTGCCTGAACGCGATGCATGACAGCACGCTGGTCTTTGCGCCGCATCAGAACAGCTATGAACGGCTGGTGCCGGGCAAACATGCCCCCACCTCGATCGGCTGGGGCTATGAAAACCGCACCACGGCGATCCGCATCCCCGCGGGCAGCCCTTCGGCCCGGCGGATCGAACATCGCGTGGCGGGGGGCGACGTGAACCCCTACCTGATGCTCACCGCGATTCTGGGCGCCGCGCTTTGCGGGATCGAGGATCAGCAGGAACCGCCGAGCGCGATCACCGGCAATGCCTATGCGATGGACCTGCCGCAGATCCCCACCGACTGGGAAGCCGCGATCGAGGCTTTCGAGCATAGCGACACGCTCTACCGTTTCCTGCCGAAAGAGCTGATCCGCAATTTCGTGCAGACCAAGCGGCAAGAGCTGCACTATATCGCCGAACTTTCGGCGGAAGAGCGGGTCGAGCTTTACCTCGACACCGTCTGACGTCACGCAACCGCCGGGTGGGGCGCTTCCCGTGCCCTGCCCCCCTTGCCGCAGGCGGGGGCGGATTGCTACATTGCAAGAACATCAAATTCGGAACCCCCATGCTGATCGGCATCCTGCAAACCGGCCAATCCCCTGACGTGCTGATCGAAGCCTCGGGCGATTACCCTGACATGTTCATGCGTCTGTTGGGCGATCAGGGGCTGACCTTCCGCACCTACCGGGTGCTGGACATGCAGTTTCCCGCCAGCGTGGCCGAATGTGATGGCTGGCTGATCACCGGGTCACGCTTTGGCGTCTACGAGGATCACGCCTTCATCCCCCCGCTTGAGGCCTTCATCCGCGAGGCCTATGCCAAGGCGGTGCCCATGGTCGGCGTCTGTTTTGGTCATCAGATCATCGCGCAGGCCCTGGGCGGCAGGGTCGAGAAATTCGCGGGCGGCTGGTCGGTCGGCCCGACGGAATACGACTTTGGCGGCCGCAGCATCCGCCTGAATGCCTGGCATCAGGATCAGGTGGTGGAAAAACCCGCCGTGGCCGAGGTCGCGGGCTGCAACGACTTTTGCCAGAATGCGGCGCTGGTCTATGGTGACCGCATCTTTACCGTGCAGGCCCACCCCGAATTCCGCAGCGAATTCGTGGATGGCCTGATGAAGACCCGGGGCAAGGGCGTCGTGCCTGATGCCCTCATGGCCAAGGCGGGCGCGCGCCTTGACCTGCCGCTTGATGACCAGATCCTTGCGCGCCAGATCGCAGATTTTTTCAAAGCGCCCCGTCAGGCGGCCTGAATCCGGCCAGCCCCCGGGGCCAAAGCCAGAGTGTGACCCATGTCCGATTGGACGAGCAAGCTGCCCGACGCAGCCCGAGCCTTCATTGCCAACCGTCGCGTGGATGAGGTGGAATGCGTGATCGGCGACATTGCCGGCGTGGCGCGTGGCAAGGCCATGCCCGCCGCGAAATTCGCCAAGCAGACCAGCTATTTCCTGCCCAATTCGATCTTTCTCCAGACCATCACCGGCGAATGGGCCGACAACCCGTTCGACGCCTTCACCGAACCCGACATGATCCTCGTGCCGGATTTCACCACCGCCACCGCCGCCCCCTGGACAGCGGATGTGACTCTGCAGGTCATCCATGACGCGCAGGACCAGCAGGGACGCCCGGTGCCCTTCAGCCCGCGCAATGTGCTCAAGCGCATCGTCGGGCTGTTCGAGGCCGAGGGCCTGCGCCCCGTCGTCGCCCCCGAGATGGAGTTCTTCCTGACCGCCCGCAACATCGACCCCAATATGCCCGTGCAGCCCCCCATGGGCCGCACGGGTCGGCGCGCCGCGCAAAAGCAGGCCTATTCGCTGTCTGCGGTCGATGAATATGGCAAGGTGATCGACGATATCTATGACTTCGCTGAGGCGCAGGGGCTGGAGATCGACGGCATCCTGCAGGAAGGCGGCGCGGGCCAAATCGAGTTGAACCTCGCCCATGGCGATCCGGTCCGGCTGGCGGATGATGTGTTCTTCTTCAAGCGCATGATCCGCGAGGCGGCGCTGCGCCACGATTGTTTCGCGACTTTCATGGCGAAACCCATTGCAGGTGAGCCCGGCAGCGCCATGCATATCCACCATTCGGTGGTGGACATGGCCAGCGGCCGCAACATCTTTTCGGCCCCGGATGGCGGCGAAACGCTTGAATTCCTGCATTTCATCGCCGGGATGCAAAACCACATGAGCGGCGCCATCGCCCTACTGGCCCCCTATGTGAACAGCTATCGCCGCTACGTTCCCGACTTCGCCGCCCCCATTAACCTCGAATGGGGCCGCGACAACCGCACCACGGGCCTGCGCGTCCCGATCGCCAGCCCCGAGGCGCGGCGTGTGGAAAACCGCCTGCCGGGCATGGATTGCAACCCCTATCTGGGGATCGCGGCCAGCCTTGCCTGCGGCTATCTGGGCCTCAAGGAAAAACGGCTGCCCCGCGCTGAATTCAGCGGCTCGGCCTATATCGACAGCGATGACATCCCCACCAACCTGGGCGATGCGCTGGACCTGCTGGAAGAGGACGCCGCCCTGCGCGACGTGCTCGGAACGGAATTCTGCACCGTCTATGACAGCGTGAAGCGCAACGAATACAAAGAGTTCCTGCAAGTCATCAGCCCGTGGGAACGCGAACATCTGCTGCTGAACGTCTGAGGCGGCGATGGATCTTCTCTTTGCAAATGACCGGCCGGGTGAATACCCGGCCAGCTTTTACGCGGCCACGCGGGCCGATCTGCTCGCCTTTCCGGCGCTTGAAGGCGAGGTCCGGGCCGATGTCTGCGTGATCGGCGCGGGCTATACGGGCCTGTCTGCCGCGCTGCATCTGGCGCAGGCGGGCTATCGCGTCGTGGTGCTTGAGGCGCATCGCGTGGGCTTTGGCGCCTCGGGGCGCAATGGCGGGCAGGTCGGATCGGGCCAGCGGCTGGACCAGATCGAGCTGGAACGCATCGCCGGGCGCGATGCCGCCCACCGCTATTGGGACATGGCGGAAGAGGCCAAGGCACTGGTGCGCGACCTGATCACCGAACACGCCATGCCCTGCACCTTCCACCCCGGCGTGGCGCATGCCTGCTGGCATGACCGCGAAGTGCGCGACACCCATGCCTATGCCGAAAAGCTGCGCCGCGATTATGGCTACGAGGCATTGGAGCCGCTCGACCGCGCCGGCATTCGCAGCCTGATCGGATCTACCGCTTACAAAGGCGGCGAGATCGACTGGGGCGCGGGCCATGTGCATCCGCTGAACTTTGCCATCGGCCTTGCCCGGGCTGCCGTGGCGGCGGGGGTTGTGCTGCATGAGAACAGCCATGTCACAACGATCGACCACGGCCCCCCCGCAACGGTGATCACGGCCAAAGGCCGAGTGAAGGCGGATCATGTGATCCTCGCCTGCAACGGCTACCTGGGCGGGTTGGAACCTTCTGTTGCGGCGCGGGTGATGCCGATCAACAATTTCATCTTGGCGACCGAACCGCTGGGCGACCGCGCGGCCGAGATCCTGTCAAAACCCGTCGCCGTGGCCGATACGAAATTCGTCGTGAACTACTGGCGTCTGTCCGAGGATGGGCGGCTTCTGTTCGGCGGCGGCGAAAGCTATGGCTGGACCTTCCCGGATCTGGTGCGCACCGTGCGCAAACCCATGTTGGAGGTCTATCCCCAGCTGGCCGATGCCCGCATCGACTATGCCTGGGGCGGGACGCTGGCCATTACCATGACCCGTTTGCCCTGCTTTGCGCGTGTGGCGGCCAATGTCCTGTCGGCCTCGGGCTATTCCGGGCATGGTGTGGCCATGGCGACGCTGGCCGGCAAGCTGATGGCCGAAGCGCTGCGCGGTCAGGCCGAACGCTTTGATCTGATGGCCGCCCTGCCAACCCCGCGCTTTCCGGGGGGCGCGGCGCTGCGCTGGCCGCTTCTGGTGCTGGCGATGACCTGGTTTTCGCTGCGCGACCGGCTGGGCGTCTGATCTGTGCATCGGCGGAAAGGCCCGCCGGGGCCGGGATGTCATCAACTTGTTGCTGGCATTTCGGCCCTTGCGGGCTTACAGATTTCCTGAATGACAGTTTCAGGAAAGCCGAAGATGGCCGCTGACGGACAGATTTCCCCGCCCAATGTCTATGACGCCGAACCGATCCCCGAAGCCGCCAAGGCCGAGATCGAGCGGCTGCTCGCCTCGGGGGATCTGTTCCGCTACACGGCGCCCGAAGGCGCCCCCGTCGCCTTGCTTGAGGCCGAATTCGCGGCGCTTCTGGGTGCTCGCTATGCCCTTGCCGTAAGCTCTTGTTCGGCGGCGCTGTTCCTCTCGCTCAAGGCGCTGGATCTGCCGCGGGGCGCCAAGGTGCTGATCCCGGCCTTCACCTTTGCCGCCGTGCCTTCGGCGGTGGTTCACGCCGATTGCACCCCGGTTCTGGTCGAGGTCGGCGCCAATTACCGCATCGACATGGCCGATTTCGAAGCCAAACTGCCCGGCGCCGATGCCGTGCTGATCAGCCATATGCGCGGCCATACCAGCGACATGGACGCGATCATGGCCCTGTCGGATGCCGCGGGCATTCCGGTGATCGAGGATGCCGCGCACAGCCTGGGCACCAAATGGCATGGCCGCAATATCGGCACGATCGGCAAGATCGGCTGTTTCAGCTTCCAGTCCTACAAGATGATCAATGCAGGCGAAGGCGGCATCCTGATCACCGACGACCCCGAGCTTGCAGCCCGCGCGGTGATCATGTCGGGCGCCTATGAGCATAACTGGAAAAAGCATCCCGGCCTGCAAAACAGCTATATGCTGTGGCAAAATCGCCTGCCGCTTTACAACATGCGGATGCAGAACCTTTCGGCAGCCGTCATCCGCCCGCAGCTGCCCGAGCTTGCACGCCGCGTGGATCAGGGCCGCTTCAACCATGATCATGTGGCCGCACAACTGAACGAGAGCCCCTGGCTAGACGTGCCGCCCCCCCTTGGCCCGGAAGAACGGGCGCCGGACTCGATCCAGTTCAACCTCATCGGGTTTGAAACCGATGCCGAGGCCCGCGCCTTCCAGGCCGCCGCGAAAAAGCGTGGCATCGCCGTGCAGGTCTTCGGTCTGAGCGAAGATAACGCCCGCGCCTTCTGGAACTGGCAATTCCTGGGCGATGCGCCCGATCTGCCGCAGACCCGCGCCATGCTGATGCGCGCCTGCGACGTGCGCCTGCCGACCCGCCTGACGCAATCCGAACTCGACTTCATCGCCGCCGCACTGGTGGAAGCAGCCGCCGAGGTCAAAGGCTAAAGCAGACGAAGCTGCCCGGCGAGCCAAGGCCAATCGGCCACCGCCGGGCTGACCACCTGCTGTTGCAGCAGGTCGCGCAGGCGCTGTGCCACGGTGGCCGGCATGTCCTGCAAGGCCCCCGCCCGCGCCGAAAGGGTGATGCGCCGCTCCAGCCCGCCAAAGGGCAGCGGCGCCACCTGCACCGCGCGGCGGAACCGGGCAACATGATGCAGCGCCAGCGGTGTCAGGATCGACCATCCCTGCCCCGCCGCTACCATGGCCAGAATGGCGTGATAGCTGTCCAGCTCGAACCGGCTGGTGAGCGATAGGTTCTGCGCCGCCAGATGCGCCGAGATCTGCCGCCCCATGTGATGACGCGCCGAATAACGGATCATCGGCAAGGCCCGCAGCGCCTCGGGCCCGGTGGCCACACCGGCCGGGGCGACGACCACGAAGGGGTCGCATAGCAGACCATGCATTTCCAGCCCATCGGCCGGGGGTTGGGCGGCACCCAGTTCGGCCGCAACGATGATGTCCAGCGCCCGCGCCTCAAGCTGATCCTGCAACCGGTGGCTGGGACCGGTTTCCAGTAGGAAACGGCAGGTCCGCAGATCGACGGCCAGCCCCTCAAGCAGGCTGGGCGTCACGTCTGCATCCAGATCCTCGATCACGCCAAGGCGCAGCGACGTCAGTCCCGACAGATCGGCCATGGCCAATTCGGCCCGCGCTTCATGCGCACTGTGGACAATGGTCTGCGCGTGCCGCCGCAGGATAGCGCCCGCAGGCGTCACCCGCATGGGGCGCCCGCGGTCAAAGAGAACCGATCCCAGAACGGATTCGAGCCCACCCAACTGCTGGCTCACGGCCGAGGGGCTGGCCCCCAGACGCCGCGCCGCGGCAGTGATAGAGCCTTCCTCGGCCACCGCCAAAAAGACCTCGATCCCCCAGAGGGTCACGCGGCCAGAAGGTTCCGGCATGGGTCAGAGCTTGGAAAGCTTGGCCTGCAGCTCGGCCAGTTGCTTCTTGATGGCGTCCAGCTCATCATTGTCTTTCGCGGATTTGCCCTCTTCCTCGCGCGCGGGGGCCGTGGGGGGCCAGGTCGGAAGACCGCCCATCATGGATTTCATGAAGGCTTCCTGCTGCTTCCGCATCGCCTCAAACCCCGGCATTGCGGCAATGGGATTCGGGAAATTCTGCAGGTTTTCCATCATCTTGGATTGACCGTCGCGCAGCATGTCGAAAGAGGCGGCCAGGAATTGCGGCACCACGCTTTGCATTTCGGTGGTATAGCTGCGGACCAGATCGGTCAGCACATTGATGGGCAACATGCTTTGCCCCTTGCTTTCGTGTTCGGCCACGATCTGCAGCAGATATTGCCGGGTCAGGTCATCGCCCGATTTCAGGTCGACAATCTGCACCTCACGGCCCGCCCGGATGAACCCTGCGATATCCTCAAGCGTCACGTAATCGCTCGTCTCGGTGTTATAGAGCCGACGGCTGGCGTAACGTTTGATCAGCAGCGGTTTTTCGGCGTTTGCCATGACGGCTCCTCCCCCGGTCTTTTTGCGCTTGCAGAGAAGCTTAGGACAGGGCGCAGCGAAAAGGAAAGCAAAAAGAAAGGGGCGGACCAAGGGTCCGCCCCGCGCATTCTTCCACGAGGGAGGAGGACAGGAAGGTTGCGCGTCGTGCGATTACTTCGCGGCAGCAGCAGCTTTTTTCACGGCCGAGGTCGCGTCGGCAGTGGCTTTCTTGACGGCAGCCTGGGCTTCTTCCGAAGCGTCCTTGCCGGCAGCCATCATCAGTTCGACGGTTTCCATCTGAACTTTCTTGGCGACTTCGGCGAAGGCGGCCATATGCTCGGCAGCCATTTCAGCAGCGGCCGAAGCGAAGTCGGTCACGGCCTTGGTGTATTCCGACGGGTCAGCCTTGGCTTTCGACGTGTCCGAAAGCTTGGCGATGGTGTCTTTGGCCCATTTCGAGGTGATCTCGGTCGATTTCTCAGCGGCTTCCAGCGCCACTTTCGACAGCTTCTCGCCCATCGAAGCCTGGGTCTTGAACGCGTTCTGGAACGCCGAGGCGTCAACCGGGAAAGCGGCCATCATGTCTTGCATGACTTTGGTGAAGTCGGTGGTCTTCGTCATCATCTTGCTCCGTGTGTCAGGCTGCAAAGGCGCGTCGCCCGGTTCCTGAACACAGATATAGATGCTGCGGTGCAGAAAATCAAGCATTTATTCTGCACCGCAGCATTTCATCCAGCCAGGCAATGACAGCGGAACAAAGTTCTGGAATATCAGAGCTTTGGAACCGCCGTCACATAGGTACCCGGCGCGGGGGCCAGCACCTCATGGCCCGAATCGCCCGGTTGACGCGCCGCGATCATCTTGCCGGACCGCGCCGCCAGCCATTCCCCCCAGCGCGGCCACCAGCTGCCCGGATGGAAGGTGGCCCCGGTGATCCATTCCTGCGGCGTGGTCATCGGGCCGTCATTGACGTAATGGCCGTATTTCCCCTTCGAAGGCGGGTTGACGATCCCGGCGATATGCCCGCTTTCCGAAACGATGAAGGTCTTGTCCTTCGACCCCATCTGCCGCACGCCGTTGAAGCTGCCCTTCCAATGCGCGATATGGTCCGTCTCGCAGGCAATGGCGCAAAGCGGCAGGGTCACATCCTCAAGCCGCACCATCTCGCCCAGCACCGGGAAACCGCCTTGGGCAAAGCGGTCCTGCTGGCAGAGGCCGCGCAGATACTCGACCGCCATCTTCGCGGGCAGGTTGGTGCCATCCCCGTTCCAGAACAGAAGGTCGAAGGCGGGCGGAGCCTCGCCCATCATGTAGCTTTTGATCGCGGGTTGATAGATCAGGTCGTTGGAGCGCAGGAAGCTGAAGGTGCGCCCCATGAAGAACTTGTCCAGCACCCCATCCACGGCGCATTGGCGCTCGATCCCGTCCACGAAATCATCTTTGAGGAAAACCCCCACCTCGCCCGGATCGCTGAAATCGGTCAGCGTGGTAAAAAGCGTGGCCGATTTCACCCGCTTGTCGCCGATCTTCTTCAGATAGCCCAGCGTCAGGCTCAGCGTCGTGCCCGCGATGCAATAGCCCACAGCGTTGATCTGCTTTTCGCCGGTGATCGCGCGCACCTGATCCATCGCGGCGAGATAGCCGTCGCGGATATAGTCATCCATGCCCACGTCGCGGTAGCTTGCATCCGGGTTGACCCAGCTGACCACAAAAAGCGTGAAGCCCTGATCCACGATCCACTTGATCAGGCTGTTGGCCGGTTTCATGTCAAGGATGTAGAACTTGTTGATCCACGGCGGGAAGATCAGCAGGGGCGTCTGATGCACCTTGTCGGTGGTGGGCGCATATTGGATCAGCTCCAGCATATGGTTGCGGAAGACCACCGCACCGGGCGTGGTGGCGATGTTCTGGCCGACATGGAAGGCCTCTTTATCCGCCAAAGTGACGAGCACATCGCCATTGTTGGCCTCGATGTCGCGGACCAGATTTTCCAGGCCCCGCACCAGGCTTTCGCCGTCGGTCGCCACGGCCTTTTCCAGCGCATCCGGGTTGGTGCCCAGGAAGTTCGTCGGCGCCAGCATATCGACCAGCTGTTTCGAGAAATACTCGATCCGCCGCCGGTCCGTGTCCTCCAGCCGTTCGAGCCCCGATACGGCGGTGGTCACCGCCTCGGCGTTCATCTGGTACTGCTGTTTGAGGTAGTTGAAGAAAGGGTGGGTATCCCACATCGGATTCGCGAATCGGCGGTCGCGCGGGCCGGGGTCGGCCGGGGCCTTCATTTCCCCTTTCGACAGCGCCTGCTGCGCCTCGACATAGTGTTTGAGGGTCTTTCCCCAGTAGCTGACCTGCTGCTCGATGATTTTCGACGGGTTCTGCATCATTTCCGCCACATAGGCGGCTGCAGCCTTCAGATAGAGCTCTTGCGAGGGGCCATGCAGGGCCGGATCGGCCTGTTTGCGGTGGGTTAGCGCCGTCGTCAGGCGCTTGGACAACTCTTCGACCTTGGCAAGGTTGGCGTTCAACCTTTCAAACCGCGCGGCTTCGTCCTTGGTCTCAGTTGTCATGTGTTCAATTCCCCCCTACACTTTTTGCGCATGCAGCATACGCGCCTCTTTGTCCCGGGCTTACCTGGGGTCCGGGGCGGTGCCACGGCCCGGCGGGCAAGGAGACGCAGATGAAGTATATGGCGACTTATGATCTGATGGAAACAGCCCGCAACACGAATGAGTGGCTTGGCGCCACCGCGCGGGCCATGGCCTCGTACCCGGTCTTCGCACTGTCGGCCAATCCGCTGTTCCAGTTGACCGCAGCCTGGGGCGAAGTGACAGAACGCACCTTTTCGCGCATGGTGACCAAGCCGGATTGGGGCATCCGGTCGATCGTGGGGCCGGATGGCACCGATCATCTGGTGGATATCAAGCCGGTGGTGGAACGCGACTTCGGCAATCTGATCCATTTCTCGGTCCGCCGCCGCGACAAGATGAAACGGCAGATCATGGTCGTGACGCCGATGTCGGGGCATTACGCAACGCTGCTGCGCCCCACCGTCGCCTCGCTGCTGCCGGATGCCGATGTCTATGTGACCGACTGGCACAATGCCCGCGACATTCCGGTGTCGGCAGGAAAGTTCGACGTTGAGGATTATGTCCTCTACCTCGTGGATTTCATGCGCCACCTTGGCCCCGACACCCATGTGATCGCGGTCTGCCAGCCGGTGCCGCTGACCCTTGCTGCCACCGCCTACCTTGCCGCGGAAGACCCTGCCGCGCAGCCGCGCTCTCTCACCCTCATGGGGGGGCCGGTCGATCCCGATGCAGCCCCGACCGAGGTGACCGATTTCGGCCGCCGCGTGACGATGGGCCAACTGGAACAACTGGCCATCCAGCGCGTGGGCTTCAAATACAAGGGCGCGGGGCGTCTGGTCTATCCGGGGCTGATGCAGCTGGCGGGCTTCATGTCGATGAACGCAGAGCGCCACTCCAAGGCCTTCAGTGACCAGATCCTGCGCGCCGCGCGGGGCGAAGCTTCGGATCACGACGCCCACAACCGCTTCTATGACGAATATCTGGCCGTCATGGACATGACCGCGGAATTCTATCTTTCCACCGTCGAGCGCATCTTCAAAAACCGCGAAATCGCGCGGAACGACTTTGTGGTCGCGGGCAAGAAGGTCGATTTTGCCGCGATCACGGATGTGGCCGTGAAAATCGTTGAGGGCGAGAAGGATGATATCTCGGCCCCCGGCCAGTGCCTTGCCGCGCTGAACCTGCTGACCAACCTGCCCGCCGCGAAAAAGGCCAGCCACCTGGAACCCGGCGCCGGGCATTACGGCATCTTCGCTGGCAAGAGCTGGCGTCTGAACATCCGTCCGCTCGTGCTCAACTTCATCGACGCGAATTCGGGGGCCGCGGCCGAGGCACCGAAGAAAGCGCCGGTCAAGCTCGCCGCGGCGAAGTGATCAGCGTAAAAGCATCGGGCCGCGCAGAAAAGTTTCCAGCGCGGCCGTGACCGCCTCGGGGGCCTCAAGGCTCAAAAGGTGGCCCACCCCCTCAAACATCTGAAGCGTGGCAAAGGGCATCAGCTGGGCCACAAAATCATGGCGGCGCTGCGGCACAAGGCTGTCGCGGCCGCCCCCCATGATCAGCGCGGGCAGCATGGCGCGGCGCATGGTTTTCTGTTGGTCCGGACGGCGCTGCATGGCCTTGGACTGCGCGAGGAAGACCCCCTCGCCCAGATGTTCGGCCATGGCACGCAACAGCGGCTGGATCATCGGTCCTGCCGGACCCATGTCGGCGGCGGGGTATTCTTCCGCCACGGCCTGAAACAGCCGCCCGGCCCGCGCGGCCACCATGCGCGCCTCACGCGCAGCGGCAAGTGCCGGGGCCTCGGCCATCGGATCGGTGGACAGCAGCGCCACCCGCGTGACGCGATCCAGCGCGCGCCGCACCAGATCAAGCGCGACATCCCCGCCAAGCCCCTGTCCGACCACCGCGAATTTCGGCGGCGCCATGGCCAGAAGGTTGGCTGACATCTCCTCGACCGTCACCCCTTTGGGCTGGGCGAGCATCACAGGGCGGTGCTGGGACAGATGCAGGACCTGATGTTCAAACACCCGGGCGTCGCAGCACAGCCCCGGGATCAGGATGACCGGTTCAATCATAAGTCACTCGTGCCTCATGCCTGCCGATTTGTCCGGCAGGTCGTATTTTGCACGATGGTTACACGGGCGCGCCGTGCGGGGCCAGTGCCGAAAACGAAGCTAGGGCCGCAAAGACGGCCCCAGATGCAAAAATGTTCGAAATTGACAAGATCAGAGACTGCGGATGCCGCTCAGGCAGCCGGAATCTTAGATTTTAGCAAGCGCCAGAACCTCTTTGATCTGCGTGACAGTCAGCGCAAGACAGGCGGGCGTCGAAAACCGGTGATCGGCCCCCTTGACCAGCACCAGCCGCAGGTCGTGGCTTTCCGCATGGTCCATCAGGCGCAGCGCCACGGCAGGGGGCACATCCACATCGGCGGTGCCCTGCAGCAGCCGCACCGGGAAGGGCAAGGGCAGCGGGCTGCGCAGGACGAGCTGACTGCGCCCCTCCTCGATCAGCTTGCGGGTGATGACATAGGGTTCGTCCGAATAGTCCGACGGCTGTTCAACCCGGCCCGCGGCCAGGGCCGCGCGCTCGGCCTCGGTGAAGGTTGCCCACATCAGGTCTTCGGTGAAATCGGGGGCGGCAGCGATGCCCACCAGCCCGGCCACACGGTCGGGCATGGCGCGCGCCACCAAAAGCGAAATCCACCCCCCCATCGACGAGCCAACCAGAACCTGCGGCCCGGTGGTCAGCGCGGAAATCGCGGCCATGGCATCGGCCGCCCAATCGCCGATGCAGCCATCCAGAAACGCGCCCGAACTTTGCCCATGGCCCGAATAGTCGAACCGCAGGAAGGCCCGCCCGGTCGCCTCGGCCCAGTCCTGCAGGTGCTGCGCCTTGGTGCCGGTCATGTCGGATTTGAACCCGCCCAGAAACACCACGCCCGGCCCGGCCCCCTCGGTCTTGTGATAGGCGATGCGGCGGCCGGCGGGCGTTGTCAGGAAATCAGGCATGGTCCACTCCTCTGCTGCGGCCTTCCTATCAGAGGGGGGCGGGCCTGCTCAACACGGCTGCCCGCTTGACGTGGCCCCGCCAAGCGGCGAAAAGCGCGCAACACCAACCCGCAACCGGGCGTTCCGTGGGCGCCAAACCGACGAGGAGCTAGGCCGATGAGCCAGATTTCCCTGACTTTCCCCGATGGCAATAAGCGCGATTTCGCCGCGGGCGTGACCGCAGGCGAAGTGGCGGCGTCGATTTCGACCAGCCTCGCGAAAAAGGCCATTTCGGCGACGGTGAATGGCAAACACTGGGATCTGCAATGGCCGATCCAGGGCGACGCCACCATCGCCATCCACACGATGCAAGACGATGCCCAGGCGCTTGAACTCATCCGCCATGATCTCGCGCATATCATGGCGCGGGCGGTGCAAGAGATCTGGCCGGATGTGAAAGTGACCATCGGCCCGGTCCGTGACTACGGCTGGTTCTACGATTTCGACCGCGCCGAACCCTTCACGCCCGAGGATATGGGCCAGATCGAAGCGCGGATGAAGCAGATCATCAATGCGCGCGAACCTGTCAAAACCGAACTTTGGGAACGCGCACGGGCGGTGGAATACTACCGTGGGCGGGGCGAGCCTTTCAAACTCGAACTTCTGGACCGGATTCCCGAAGGCGAGGATATCCGCATGTACTGGCACGGCACCTGGCAGGATCTTTGCCGTGGGCCGCATCTGCAGCACACCGGCCAGGTCCCGGCCGATGCCTTCAAGCTGACCCATGTCGCAGGCGCTTATTGGCTGGGCGATGCGACGCGGCCCATGCTGCAGCGCATCTATGGCGTGGCCTTCAAGAACCGCGACGACCTGAAGGCGCATCTGACGATGCTGGAGGAAGCAGCCAAGCGCGACCACCGCAAGCTCGGCCGCGAAATGGATCTGTTCCACCTGCAGGAAGAGGCGCCGGGCATGGTGTTCTGGCACCCCAACGGCTGGACCGTATACCGCGCGCTGGAAGATTACATGCGCAAGCGCCTGCGCGAATATGACTACAAGGAAATCCGCACCCCGCAGGTGGTGGACCGCATCCTGTGGGAAAAATCCGGCCACTGGGAAGCCTATCGCGAAAACATGTTCATCGTCGAAGTGGACGAGGAAGGCGCCAAGGAAAAGCGGATCAACGCGCTCAAGCCCATGAACTGCCCTTGCCATGTGCAGGTCTACAATCAGGGTCTGAAATCCTACCGCGACCTGCCGCTGCGGCTGGCGGAATTCGGCGCCTGCCACCGCTATGAATCCTCGGGGTCGATGCATGGCCTCATGCGGGTGCGTGGCTTCGTGCAGGATGACGCGCATATCTTCTGCACCGAGGACCAGATCGAGCAGGAATGCGCGAGCTTCATCAGCCTTCTGTCCAGCGTCTACAAGGATCTCGGGTTCGAGAAATTCGACATCAAGCTGTCGACCCGCCCCGATGTGCGCGTGGGCAGCGACGAGATCTGGGACAAGGCGGAGGGCGCGCTGCAAAAGGCCATCGAAGGTCTGGGCCTGCCCTATCAGATCAACCCCGGTGACGGGGCCTTCTACGGGCCGAAGCTCGACTTCAAACTGACCGACGCCATCGGACGCGAATGGCAGTGCGGCACCTTCCAGGCGGACTTCAACCTGCCGGTGCGCCTGGGTGCGGAATATGTGGGCGAAGATGGGGCAAAGCACCGCCCCGTCATGCTGCACCGCGCCGTGCTCGGCAGCTTTGAACGCTTCATCGGCATCCTGATCGAAAACTATGCCGGCAAGCTGCCGTTCTGGCTGGCCCCGCGTCAGGTCGTGGTTGCTTCGATCGTGTCGGATGCCGATCCCTATGTTCTGGAAGTCACTGATCTTCTGAAGAAAGCGGGAATTCGCGCCGAGGCGGATACCCGGAATGAGAAGATCAACTACAAGGTTCGCGAACATTCGGTGGGCAAGGTGCCGGTCATTCTGGCCATCGGGATGAAAGAGGTCGAAGAGCGGACCGTCTCGGTGCGTCGCCTTGGCGAAAACCGCACCGAAACGCAAAGTCTCGAGGCGATCCTGGCCGAGTTGTCGCACGCGGCACAGATGCCCTGATTTCGGGCGTTTTCGGAAAAACTGTTGCGTTTTCAAATGGTTGAGCGGGAACCCCCTGCTCAACCAATTTTCTTGCTTTTTGCCTGATCCGTGGCATCATTTCCGCGTGACGACAGACTTTCGCCCGCCTCCTGCCAGACCAGCAGCCGGAGCATTGGAAGACCTGGCTGCACGGCCCGCGGCAATCTCGCCCCGGGATGTCTGATGAAGGAGAGACGGAATGCCGACCGGCACCGTGAAATGGTTCAACGCCACCAAGGGTTATGGGTTCATTGCGCCGGATGACGGCGGCAAGGACGTGTTCGTGCATATCTCGGCCGTGGAACGCGCCGGGCTGAAGGGCCTGAACGACAACCAGAAGATCGGCTACGAACTGCAGTCGGGCCGTGACGGCCGTGCCTCGGCCTCGGATCTGAAGCTGCTGTAAGCGGCGCCTGCCAGATCAGCTATGCGGCCCCCGCTCGGGGGCCGTTTTCATTTGGGATCAGCCCAGAAGCGCGCTTTGCACCGCCGCATCCCAGCCCAGCCAGAAACGGCCATCCTGTTCGATCACCGGGCGTTTCATCACCGTGGGTTGGGCGGCGATCTGCGCCTCGGGCTCGGATGCTTTCAGGAAATCGTTGAAGCCGCGATAGGTGGTCGAGCTGCGGTTGATCAGCCGATCCCCGAATTCAGTGACCAGCCGGGCGATCTCGGCCTCGGTCAGAGGGTCCTTGCGGATGTCGCGGAAGGTGACGGTCTGACCCGCCGCCTCAAGCGCCTTGAGCGCCTTCTTGCAGGTGTCGCAGGTGGGAATGCCGTAAAGGATCATGGTGCTGTCCTGACTTGCAGACCCCGGGGGGCCGGTTTCCCCCCGTCATAGGCCAGTCAGTTCGCCAGGCCAAGCGCGCGCGTGACCCAGACGCCTGCCCAGACCGACACGGCCGTAAGGATCGTGCCCCAGGTGACATCGGTCAGCACCATGGTCCAATGCCAGTCGCGCATCACGGCGTAAGAGGTGAATTCATAGGTGCCATAGGCCATGAAGCCCACCACCGCCGCGGGCAGCCAGACCGGCGCGCCGGTGCGGATGGCGGGAAGGGACACCAGATAGACCAGCCCCGCCACATAGGCCGCATAGAACAGCGCCGCCGGCACGATCCGCACCGTTTCGGCCAGTTGGTCCTGCAGGTGGCGGCTGAACAAGGGATACATCACCAGACGCAGCATGATCGCGTCCAGCAGCAGGAAGATGGTGGCTGTCACAAGGTAGAGGCTGGCAATCTGCATGATCTGCTCCGTTTCAGGAACGGTTTAGCGCGGATCCTGCGTCCGACCAGTGCCGGGCGGACGGAAAGCGGCGGTGGCGCGTCACGCCACCGCGATTTGGGCGGGAATCAGCCCCAGACCTCGGTGAATTCGCGCCACTCGCCCTTGCTCATGCCGCTGTCTTCCTGGGTGACGGTCTCGCCCGCAAGACGGCGTTTCAGAACGGCGATGGCCTTGCCCGAAAGGGTGATCCCGCCCATGCGGTAATCTTCGAAGGCACCAAAGGCAACCGGCACCCAATCGGCGACCATGCGGGCGATCGCCTCGGCATAGACCCGGATTTCGTACTGGGCATGCGGGTCGGCGCGCAGGCGCAGGAAGTGGAAGAGGTTGTGAAGGTCCACCTTCCAATACCATTGCGTATAGATATTGGCGGGCAGGTTCATCCGCGCGAGTTCACGCGCCAGCCCCTGCTGACCGTCTTGCGAGAGCATTTCCTCATAATGGTCATAGGTGCGGGCGGCATCGGATTTCAGGATTTCCAGCACGCGCGCCGCCTCGGCCCCTTCCAGCACCGCGCCGCGGCCCTGGTTGTTCACCGTCGATTGCGCCGCAAGATGCTGGGGTTCGGGGATGTAGAATTCCCGATCCATGATCGAATAGCGGGCGCTGTATTCGTTGACGTTGGCGGTGCGGTGGCGGATCCACTGCCGCGCCACGAAGATCGGCAGCTTCACATGCAGCTTGAGTTCGCACATCTCGAACGGCGTCGAGTGCCAGTGCCGCATGAGATAGCGGATCAGGCCCGAATCGTCGTTCACCTTCTTGGTGCCCGCGCCATAGCTGACCCTTGCGGCCTGCACGATGGCGGCATCATTGCCCATATAGTCGATCACGCGGACAAAGCCGTGATCCAGCACCGGCGCGGCCTTGTAGAGATGCGCTTCCATCCCCTCGGACACAGCGCGCAGCGTGGGCCGCGGGGTGGCGCGAAGGGCGTCGATCTCGGCAAGCTGCTCGGGCGTCAGGGGCATGTCAGGTCTCCGGCTGGTCGGGTCGTGGGGGCGCGAGGCAGGCGGCACGGGCAGGCTGACCGGGCACCCCACCCTACCCCGGTCAAAAGCCACGGAATGCGCCAAAACGCAAGCATGCAGGTCGCCGCAGGGCCGCAAGGACACGTCCTGCACGAAATCCACGCGGGCCACGTTGACTTGCGTCAGGTGGTCAAACATTCTGCGGGGCAAAAATGCGTAGCGGATGACGGGCAGTGACATGGATTACAGATTGACCTTGGCAGCGGTGCTGCTTCTGGCGGCATGCGGTGGCAGCCCCTTCCCCGATGCAACGGGTGGCGATGACGGCGAAGGTGATGGCGACAGCGAAACCGTCACTGTGCCGGAATCGCTCGCCGTGAATGTCACGGCAGCGCGCTATGACGCCACCTCGGACAGCCTGCGCCTGTCGATCGCGGGGCTTGATTCGTCGCCTGCGCTGGTGACCTATCAGCGGAATGCCGATCTGGACGTCGGGGGCTACCGCGCCTATTCGATCCAGGAAGATCCGCTGGACCGCATGTTTGTGGCGCTGGCCCGCGAAAGCCGCGACGGCGCGACCCGCGCCGTGGCCGTGGCCGATGGTGGGCAGTTCGGCCATTACTTTGGCGGCGGCAGCTTTGAACGCGACGGGAATTTCGACCGCCCCCCGATCAGCGCTGCCACGGGCAGCGGTCAGGTCACCTACGCCGGAACCTATGCGGCACTGCAAAACATTCCGGCCGCGGGCAACCCCGATGTGCTGACACCGCCCGCAGGAACCGCGGATGAGCTTTTGCCCAACCAGCCGCGTCAGGTGCGCGGGAACATCCTGCTGAACGCCAACTTCTCGGACGATCAGGTCAACGGGGTGGTCTACAACCGCGTGGTCGTGAACGAAGGCACCAGCCTGCCCCAGGTGATTCTGGCCCCGACCGAGATTGCGGAGAACGGCACCTTCACGGGCAGCGCGGAAAATCCCGAGGGCGACAATGTCGATGCGATCACCGGTAATTACGGCGGGATCTTCGGCGGAAGCGATTCCTCCAGCGTGGCCGGCGTCGTGCATCTTGAGACGTTCAACGACGATATCGACCTGGAACAGGAACATGGTGTTTTCGTGCTGACCCAGTGCGGCCAGCCGGGTGATGCCGCGATTTGCGACACGGTCGAGCCAAACTGAGCGGGATGCGCCGGATCCGGGCACCCTGGGTGGCGGCGCTGGCGCTTTTGGCTGCCCTGCCCGCCACCGCCGATGACGTGGCGGTCGCCGTGCCCGACCTGCGCGCAGCGATCCTGCGCGCCTATCAGCAGGGCCAGCTTGCGACAGCTGATGCCCTGACCGCGCGCCTGCTGGGCGCGCGTCCAGAGGATCCTCTGGGCCTTCAGGTCAGCGCCCTGATTGCCCGCGACAGGGGGCAGTTGCCGCAGGCCCGCGCAGCGGTCCGCGCCGCCTTTGCCGCCGCTCAAAGCGACCGCCAGCGGCATGAGGCCGCCCGCCTTGCCGCCGAAATTGCGGCTGCAGAGGGACGCGACCTTGCCCTGCGCTACTGGCTCCGGCAGGCGGGTTCCGCGGCCCCGACGCCAGCGGAACGGCAGGCGGCGGCGGCTGCCCTGCGCCAACTGCGCGAGATGTCTGCCTGGGAAGGCCGCCTGCAGTTTTCTTTGTCACCGTCCAACAACGTGAACGGCGGGTCCGACAGCCCCTTCAACCTGATCGACGGCCGCCCCGAAATCGGCATGCTGAGCGAGGATGCCCAGGCGCTGGAAGGCGTGATTGCCACACTGCAGGCCGATGGCAGCCTCCGCCTTGCCCGCAGCACTACGACCGAAACCCGCTTGACCTTCGGGCTGGATGCCAAGCGCGTCCGCATGTCGGATGCCGCGCGCGACCGGGCCGAAACGCTGACCGATGGCGATCTTGCGGAAACGACGCTCAGCCTGGGGCTGGACCACAGCCTCGCCACGGCCCGGCCCGGCGGGGTCTGGCGGCTAAACGGGGCGCTTGGGCTTGGGGAAAGCGGCGACAGCGGCAACCGCAGTGCAAGCATCGGCCTTGCCCGCGAACAGAAGCTTGACGGGCGCAATACGCTCGGCCTCGCGCTGGACTGGACGGTCGAGCGCCCGACCTCGGCCGGGGGGCGCGAACAGCGCCGCCCGCAGATCACGGCCAGCTGGCAGGGGCTGCGCCCCGGCGGCACCCGGCTGGGCCTGTCGTTTTCGGCCTATGCGGTTGAGACGAGCAGCGGCCAGCGCCGCCGCCACGGCGCGATGGTGCAGGCCAGCCTTGCCCCCGCGCGGGCTTTGGGCCCGGTCACGCTCAGCACCGCGGTGGGGGCAAGCTTTGCCTTCTACCCGGATTTCCGCGTCGGCATCATCGTGCCAGAAGGCGGGCGGCAGGACGAAACCGTCTTTGCCCAGATTTCGGCGGTGCCGACCGATGTGAACTGGGCCGGGTTCGCCCCGCAGGTCACGCTGCGCGCCAGCCGGACCGACAGCAATATCTCGGCCTTCGATTCGCATCAGATCGGCGTGGTCTTCGGGGTGAAGTCGCTGTTCTGATCGTGGGGGTGGCATCGGCGGCCATATCCCCTATCTTGCGGGCAGATCAAAGGAGACACCGATGACAATCCGCTATCTGCACACCATGGTCCGGGTTCTGGACCTTGAGAAATCCATCGCGTTCTTCCGCCTGCTGGGGCTTGAGGAAACCCGGCGGCATGACAGCGAAGGCGGGCGCTTCACGCTGGTCTTCATGGCGCCCCCCGGCCAGCCCGATTGCCCTGTCGAACTGACCTACAACTGGGATGGCGACAGCGGCCTGCCTTCGGACAGCCGCCATTTCGGGCATCTCGCCTATGAGGTGGACGACATCTATGCCACCTGCGCGCATCTGCAGGCCAATGGCGTGCTGATCAACCGCCCGCCGCGCGATGGCCATATGGCCTTTGTCCGTTCGCCCGACAATGTCTCGGTCGAGCTGCTGCAGAAGGGGGCGGCGCTGGCCCCGGCGGAACCCTGGGCTTCGATGCCGAACACCGGCCATTGGTAAGGCCGGAAGGCGCGCCCGGGCCTGCAAGCCCCCTTGTCTTGCGGGCCCGGGCGCGGCAGGACTGACGGCATGAGCCAAAGATCCTTCCTGAATGTCGAGGCGTCGCTGACAGGGCGGCGCTGGTTGGGCCCCGCGCCCGAGGCCGCGCGTCTAGCCGAGGCGATGATGCAGGCCACGCGCCTGCCGCTTGCGCTCTGCGCCGTGCTGGTGCAGCGCGGGATCAGCCCGCAGGATGCGGCGAGCTATCTGGCCCCTGCCCTGCGGGATCTGCTGCCCGACCCGCTGTCACTGCGCGACATGGGACCTGCGACGGACCGCTTTCTTCTGGCGGTGCGGCGCAAGGAACGTATCGCCATCTTCGCCGATTACGATGTGGATGGCGGGTCTTCGGCGGCGCTGCTCCTTGTCTGGCTGCGGGCGATGGGGCACGCGGCAACGCTCTATATCCCCGACCGGATCGATGAGGGCTATGGCCCGAACGTGCCCGCCATGCAGGCTCTGGCGGCCGCGCATGACCTGATCGTCTGTGTCGATTGCGGCACGCTCAGCCATGAACCCATTGCCGCCGCTGCGGGGGCCGATGTCATTGTGCTGGATCACCACCTTGGGGGCGAAGTTCTGCCCCCCGCGCTGGCCGTGGTGAACCCCAACCGCCAGGATGAAGACGGGGCACTGGCGCATCTTTGCGCGGCTTCGGTCGTGTTCCTGATGCTGGTCGAAGCCAATCGCCGCCTGCGGCAGGACGGCGTTCAAGGCCCCGATCTGATGGCGATGCTCGATCTGGTGGCGCTGGCCACCGTGGCCGATGTGGCACCGCTGGTCGGCGTGAACCGCGCCTTCGTGCGGCAGGGCCTCCGCGTCATGGCGCGGCGCGACCGGGTGGGACTGCGCGCGCTGGCCGATGTAGCGCGCATGGATCAGGCGCCCACCCCCTATGCGCTGGGGTTTCTGCTGGGGCCGCGGGTCAACGCGGGCGGGCGCATCGGGCAGGCCGATCTGGGCGCCCGGCTTCTCGCGACGCAGAACGAGGCCGAGGCCGCAGCCCTGGCCGAACGGCTGGATCAGCTGAACACCGAACGTCGCGAGATCGAAGCCGCGGTCCGCGCCGCAGCCCTGGCGCAGGCCGAAGCGCGGGGGACGGACGGGCCGCTGGTCTGGGCGGCAGGCGAAGGTTGGCACCCTGGCGTGGTGGGCATTGTTGCCGCGCGGCTGAAAGAGGCCACCAATCGCCCCGCCGTGGTCATCGGGCTGGAAAACGGCATCGGCAAAGGCTCGGCCCGGTCGGTTTCGGGCGTGGATCTGGGGGCGGCGGTGCAGCGCGTCGCGGCCGAAGGGCTGCTTCTGAAGGGCGGCGGGCACAAGATGGCCGCGGGCCTCACGATCGAGGAGGCGCAGATTCCCACCGCCATGGCGCGTCTGGGCGAGCTGCTGGCGCGGCAGGGCGCCGGGGCGGGCGGCCCGGCGGATCTGCATCTGGACGGGCTTCTCGCACCTGCCGGGGCGACGATGGATCTGGTGGAGCAGCTGGAATCAGCGGGGCCTTACGGTGCCTCTTCGCCCGCGCCGCGCTTTGCCTTTGCCAGCGTGGCGGTGCAGGCCCGCCGGATCGGGGAAAGCCATCTGCGGCTGACCTTCGGCGACGGCATGGGCGCGAAACTCGACGCAGTGGCCTTTGGCGCCTTCGATGGCCCCCTTGGCCCGGCGCTCGAAAACCCCGGTCATCAGCGGTTCCATCTGGCCGGAAAGCTGGAGCTGAACACCTATGGCGGACGGACAAAAGTGCAGCTGCGGCTTGAAGATGCAGCTTTTGCATAAGCTGCATTTTTCCTCTTGCGCGCCCTGAACACTGCCGCTAGAAACCGCCTCACCAACCGCGGCCCGTTCGTCTATCGGTTAGGACACCAGGTTTTCAACCTGGGAAGAGGGGTTCGACTCCCCTACGGGCTGCCACGGTTCTTCCCTAAAATCGCGATGTTAAATCAAGGCTTATCATCCTTGAATCTGCTACGGTTTTGGCAGGCAGGCTAGGCCTGCACTGACAAGGCCTCTGCCGCCGAAATCCCATGGCGCGAGAAGAAGCGGTTCATTTCGCGCGGTTCGGGTTCGACCCCAGTATAGACCTGCACATATTCCGACATCCGCGACATGCGCAGGCGCAGGTCTTCATTGGCCTGCATCGAGATATAGCCGATCTGGACCAGATAGATGGCGCGCGCGCGCACCGCCGATGCGGTGGGGGATCGCCCGAAACGTTCGAATAGCGCCGTCAGCGCGGCGATGCGCACGGTATCGGCGGCTTGCACTTCGGCCAGCACCTTGGGCGACTGCAACGCCCAGCTGCGGACCGCAAATTCAAAGCGCGAATCAAACAGCGCCTTGTCGAACCAGCAATCGCAGACATTGAGAATCGCTTCGGCAAGCGTATCCGCATAGGCCTCGGCGCGGCGCACCAGATTGCCCGTATTCTTTTCGCGCCACTGCGCCAAAAGCGCGTCAAGCAGTTGCTCCCGATCCTCGAAGAACCAGTAAAAGCTCGCCCGCGACAGGTTCACCGCCTTGGCGAGGGACAGGATCTTTACCGATTCCACCCCCCCTTCCAGCAAAGCCTCACGCGCGGCCTGCAACCAGAGTTCGGCCGACCCCCGGGCGACAGCTTCGGCTTGCTGGTTTTCGGTCATCTCGCTCTCCTCGCAGCCTCGGTCTGGCTTTGGCTTCGCAGTCAACAAAGACTACTTGCCAGACACAAGTGTTTATGGCAATTACGCGGCTGTTCCAGATCACAGACGCAACTTACCGACAGCCTACAGCGGAGCGCCCCCCGTGTCGATTGCCCCCTGCCCCGGCCTTGCAAACGGATCGGGTCGGGCCGCGTTTCGGGGAAGGTTCGGGGGCAGATAAACAGAATTGCCGTAACCCTTGCTGTGCCGGGCTCCGCCGTCACATCCCCGCCACCCGCAAGGGCGGCCCTTTTCAACAGGAGATCCCGATGCGGACACGCGCGGCAGTAGCGGTTGCCCCCGGCAAACCGCTTGAAA
>NZ_BMYQ01000009.1 GCF_014652355.1 Gemmobacter lanyuensis
AAGATCGTCGACTGGTACATGGACGGCAAGGTCGAGATCGACAGCATGATCACCCACACCCTCCCCCTCGACCGCATCAACGAGGCCTTCGACCTCATGCACGAAGGCAAATCCATCCGCGCCGTCGTCGTATACTGACGGCCATCCAATACCGACCCCGGCATGAAGCCGGGGCGGTTTTTCAGGGAGGACTTCAATGACAACAGTGACTTTGCACCCTGCGCTGGACAGCGGCCTTGCGCCGACGGACCCGGCCTTCGTCGGCGGCACGCTGGTTTGTGCCTGCACGGATCGCCCGGTCCGCGTGCGGGTCGAGGGCCAGGTGGCGCATAACCATGCCTGCGGCTGCACCAAATGCTGGAAGCCGGACGGCGCGGCCTTTTCAGTGGTCGCGGTGGCGCCGATCGACAAGGTGACGGTGATCGAGAATGGCGACAAACTCGCCGTGGTTGACGAGAGCGCGCTGATCCAGCGCCATGCCTGCACCTCTTGCGGCGTGCACATGCATGGACCGGTGACCCGCAAGCACCCGTTCCAGGGGCTGAGCTTCCTCCACCCCGAGCGGTTCGAGGAAGCAGGCTGGCAGCAGCCGGGCTTTGCGGCCTTCGTGTCCTCTGCCATCGAGGGCGGTGTGGCGCCGGAGGCGATGACCGAAGTCCGCAGCCGCCTGCGCGATCTGGGGCTTGAACCCTATGACTGCCTCAACCCGGGTCTGATGGACTATATCGCCACCTGGACGGTCCAGAACCGCGCCTGATTTCCCTACCCTGCCCGCAGACATCCGTGCTGCGGGCAGGGTACCGACTGCCTAGCTGGCTGACCCGTCATGGACCGAAATGCTCGGCTCCAGCGGTTCCGCCCCCACGACCTCGGCCCAGACCTCAAACCCGTGCTGGAAGGCCACAACCCCGGCTTCAGGCAGGGCGATCTCGATCGCCTCGAGAATCTCTTCGGGGCTGACCCCCAGATCCAGCGCAACCCGAATATGGCTGGCGATATGGCCCGGCGCGGCCCGCAGCACTGTCAGACTGGTGATGAAGCAAAGCTCTTTCGTGGCCCGGCTCAGCCGCCGCGGATTGGTATAGGCTGCCGCCACCAACCCGTTTGCGGCCTTGAGCACCGGGAGGTCGGCCCGCGCCATCAGCTTGTGATAGGGCAGCACATAGCCCCGCGTCCGGGCCATCTGGTCGATGTAATCCTGCGCCTCGGCCAAGGCAGCATCCTGATCCTGGGTCATGTGAAACTCCTGCAATTTTGTGGATCGTGATCTGCAGCGCCTTCCGGTGCAAGCCCACAAATAATAAGGCTTACTTATCATTTAATAAATACAGATAACTCTTTTTGACCCTTAAGGCGCCCTCGGATTATCCCGCCTTATCCACGCAAGGGAGGAATCGCGATGGACGAAGCCGCGCGCAGCTACAAGATCGTTCTGGGGGTGATCGGGGCAGACTGCCACGCGGTCGGCAACCGCATCCTGACCGCTGTGTTGACGCGCGGCGGGATCGAGGTGGTCAACCTTGGCGTCATGGTCAGCCAGGAAGAATTCATCGAGGCCGCGATTGCCGAGGATGCGGGGGCGATCCTCGTGTCGTCGATCTACGGTCATGGTGAACTGGATTGTCAGAATTTCCGCGCCCGCTGCGAGGAACGCGGTCTGGGCGACATCGTCCTTTATGTCGGCGGCAACCTGGTGATCGGCAAACAGGATTTCGCGACCGTCGAGGCCCGTTTCCGCGAGATGGGTTTTGACCGCGTCTTCCCGCCCTCGGTCGATCTGGAGCAGGTGATCGGCCTGCTGCGTGCCGATATCGACGCGCGCCGCCCGATGGCGCTGGGGCACAACTCGGGGCGCTTTGTCGTCGAAGCCCGAGCGTAAGGGGGGGGGAAGCGATGACCGAGATCGAAAACCGCATGCTGTCGGACGCCACCTTTCAGGCCGAACGGGCCGAGGTTCTGAAAACATGGCCCAGTGGCGGCACGGTCGATTTTGACGCGGCCGTGGCGGTGCAGGCGGCGCTGCCGCCCGAAAAACGCTTTGCCCTTGCGCTGGCCGAGGCCGATGCCGAGGGGCGCACCCTGCTGCAGCCTCGCGCCGGGGTGGCGCTGATCCGCGAACACGAGGCGCTGCTGAACGGCCTGTCGCCCTATTGCGATGTGCTGCCCACCACGATCGACGCCTATACCCGCCACAACCGCTATGCCGAGGCGCAAGAGGGGATAGACCGGTCGCGTGCGGCGGGCACATCGCTTCTGAACGGGTTTCCGGCGGTCAATCACGGGGTCGATGGCTGCCGCCGTCTGGTGGATGCGTTGTCAAAACCCGTGCAGGTGCGCCACGGCACGCCCGATGCGCGGCTTCTGGCGGAAATCACGCTCGCGGCAGGGTTTTCCAGCTTTGAGGGGGGCGGGATTTCCTACAACATCCCCTATGCCAAACATGTGCCGCTGGAACGGTCGATCCGCCACTGGCAGTATTGCGACCGTCTGGTCGGCCGCTTTGAAGAGGCGGGGATCCGCATCAACCGCGAACCCTTTGGCCCGCTGACCGGCACGCTGGTTCCGCCCTTCGTCAGCCATGTCGTCGCCATCGTCGAAGGCCTGCTTGCGCTGGAGCAGGGCGTGCGCTGCCTGACGCTGGGCTATGGGCAGGCGGGCAATCTGGCGCAGGACATCGCGGCACTGCGGTCGCTTCGGCGGTTGGCGAACCATTATTTCCTGAATGCGGGCTTTACGGATTACAAGCTGACCACGGTTTTCCATCAATGGATGGGCGGCTTCCCCGAAGATGAGGCGCAGGCCACGGCGGTCATTTGTCTGGGCGCGCTGGTCGCGCGGCAGGCGCGGGCCACCAAGATCATCGTGAAAACCCCGCATGAGGCCGCGGGCGTCCCGACGCTTGAGGCCAATCAGGCCGGGCTGAAGGCCACGCGGCAGATGGTCAACATGATTTCGGACCAGAACCGGGTCGACAGCCCCGACATCCAGACCGAAATTGACGTGATCGAGGCCGAAGTCCATGCCGTGATGCGCGAAATCCTGCGGCTTGGCCGGGGCGATGTGGCCCGCGGCATCGTGCAGGCCTTTGCCTCGGGCGTGATGGATGTGCCCTTTGCCCCGGCGCGGGCCAATCTGGGCAAGCTCACCCCGGTGCGCGACAACTTTGGCGCCATCCGCCTGTTTGACGCGGGCCATGTGCCGCTGCCTGATGATGTGCTGGCCTTCCACCGCGACAAGATCGCCGAACGCGCAAGGGCCGAACGGCGCGAGCCATCGTTCAACATGGTGGTTGATGACGTGCGGGCCATTTCGGCCAGCAAGCTTGTCGGCCGCCCCGCCTGACCCTCGGACTGAAGCTACGGTATCCCCATGAAAATCAAGAATGTCCACCTCGCCCCCGGCTATTCGGCCTTCTATTTCGATGATCAGGCCGCCATCAAGGCGGGCGCCCGGCAGGACAGTTTCGTCTATACCGGCGGCACATTGACCCCCGGCTTTGATCAGGTGCGCCAATGCGGCGAAAGCATCTCGGTCATTCTGGAGCTGGAGGACGGCCAGCTGGCCGAGGGCGATTGCGCCGCGGTGCAATATTCCGGCGCGGCGGGGCGCGACCCGCTGTTCACCGCGGCCCGTTTCATCCCCGAAATGCAGGCCACGCTGGTCCCCTGGCTGATCGGCCGCGATGTCAGCCGCTTTCGCGACAATGCCGAGGCGCTGGAGGCCCTGCCCGCCCCCCTGCATACCGCGATCCGCTATGGGCTGAGCCAGGCACTGTTGGAGGCGACCGCCCGTGCAACAGGGCAACAGAAATATCAGGTGGTGGCCGATGAATGGGGCCTGCCCCGCGACCCGGCGCCGCTTGCGCTCTTTGGGCAAAGCGGGGATGACCGCTATGCCGCCGTCGACAAGATGATCCTCAAGCAGGTGGCGGCCCTGCCCCACGGGCTGATCAACAATGTGCCGCAAAAGCTCGGCGAAACGGGGGGTAAGCTTGCGGAATATGTGTCCTGGCTTTGCCATCGCATCCGCAGCCTGCGCCGCGATCCTGCCTATCAGCCGGTGCTGCACATCGATGTCTATGGCACGGTCGGGCAGATCTTCGACAATGATCCCCAGCGTATCGCGGAGTATCTGACCACGCTGGAAAAGCGGGCCGAGGGGTTCACGCTTTACATCGAAGGCCCAGCCGATGCCGGATCGAAAGAGGGGCAGATCGCGCTTCTTGCCGCGATCAAGGCCGCGCTGGCCGCCAAGGGCAGCCATGTGCGGATCGTGGCGGATGAATGGTGCAATACCTATCAGGACGTCGAAGATTTCGTCGCCGCCCGTTGCTGCGACATGGTCCAGATCAAGACGCCCGATCTGGGCAGCCTGCACAACACCATCAACGCGGTCCTGCACTGCAAGGCCAATGGGGTCGAGGCCTATCAGGGCGGCACCTGCAACGAGACCGACATCTCGGCGCGCGCCTGCCTGCATGCCGCCATGGCCACACGGCCTGAACGGGTGCTGGTCAAACCCGGCATGGGCTTTGACGAAGGCATGACCATCGTCGCCAATGAAATGAACCGCATCCTCGCGGTGGCCGCGCGCAAGGTGGCATGATGCAGACCGGTTTCAAACCCTATGAGGGGCTTCTCGTCGTCTCGCTGGAACAGGCCGTGGCGGCACCGCTGGCCTCGTGCCACTTTGCCGAAGGCGGGGCGCGGGTGATCAAGATCGAACGCGACGGGGTGGGCGATTTCGCCCGCGCCTATGACAGCGCGGTCAAGGGTGCGGCCTCTTATTTCGTCTGGGCCAACCACGGCAAAGAAAGCCTCTGCCTGGACATCAAGGCGCCAGAGGATGCGGCCCTGCTGCATCGGCTGCTGGAAAAGGCGGATATCTTCATCCAGAATCTCGCACCCGGGGCGGTCGAACGGGCGGGCTTCGGGTCTGACGTGCTGCGGGCCCGCCATCCCCGGCTGATCACCTGCGACATCACCGGTTACGGCGACAGTGGTGATTATCGCGACATGAAAGCCTATGATTTTCTGGTGCAATGCGAAAGCGGGCTGGTCGCGGTGAATGGCGCCCCTGGGCATCCGGGGCGGATCGGTGTTTCGGTCTGCGACATCGGGGCCAGCATGAACGCCATCATCGGGCTGCAAAAGGCGCTGATCGCACGCGGGATCACCGGCAAGGGCAGTGGCGTCCAGGTCAGCCTGTTCGATACGGCAGCCGACTGGATGACTGTCCCGCTGATGCATAGCGATTATGCCGGAAAGGCCCCCCAGCCGGTGGGGCTGCATCACCCTTCGATCGCGCCCTATGGCGGCTTTGCCACTGCCGATGGCGAGATGCTGGCGATCTCGATCCAGAATGAACGCGAATGGGCCAATCTCTGCACCCAGGTCTTTGGGCGGCCCGAACTGATCACCGATCCGCTGTTTTGCAGCGCGGCCGCGCGCGTCCGCAACCGGCGCGACACCGACGCGCTTGTCGCGGCCTATTTCGCCGCGCATAGCCGAGCGGAGCTGGAAAAGCGTCTGCGCGCCGCGGCCATCGCCTATGGGGCAGTCAATTCGGTGGCAACCTTTGCCCGACATCCGCAGCTGCGCCGTGTGCCCGTCACCCTGTCCGACGGGCAAGAGGCCGCGCTTGTCGGCCGACCGACCCGGCACAGCTTTGATGCAGACTGCCCGCGCTTTGGCCGTGTCCCGGCTTTGGGCGAACATAGCGCCGCCATCCGGGCCGAATTCGCATGACACCGGGGCGCAGCTATCTGTTCACGCCCGCGCATCAACCGCGCCTGCTGGCCCGCGCCCATACGCGCGGCGCCGACGTGGTGCTGCTGGATCTGGAAGACAGCGTGCCTCTGCCTGAAAAGGCGGCGGCCCGCGCGGGCCTTGCCGCGGCAGTGGCGGGGCTGGTCGCCCATGGGGCAAGGGTGGCAGTGCGGGTCAATGCACCGCTTGGCCTCTGCATCCGCGATATCGAGGCCGCCTGCCTGCCCGGTGTCGAGGCGGTGATGGTCCCCAAGGCGACCTCCGCGGGCCAGATCACCGCTTTGGCCGCACATCTGCGCGACAGCCTGCACAGTGCGGCCCTGCCCGCTGACCAGATCGCCATCATCGCGCTGGTCGAAAGTGCCGCCGGATTGCAGGCCGCGGCCGCAATTGCGCGGGCCCCGCAGGTTGCGGCGCTGGCCTTCGGCCCCGAGGATTTCAGCGCCGATTGCGGGCTGGTTCCCGGCCCGGATACGCTCGCCGTTCCGGCCCAGGCGCTGGTTCTGGCCGCAAGGGCGGCCGGGATCGGGGTTCTGGGCCTGCCTGACAGCCTTGCCGAAGTGGTTGACATCGATCGATTTGCCACCGCCGCAGGGCTGGCACGGCGGATGGGGTTTGATGGGGTGCTCTGCATCCATCCCGCGCAGGTCGCGGCGGTGAACGCAGCCTTTGCCCTCAGCGAGGCAGACCTGCTTCAGGCGCAGCAGATCGTGCAGGCCGCGGAAGCGGCAGCGGCAACGGGCGCCGGGGCGATCCTGTTGAACGGGCGCATGATCGACCCCCCGGTGGTGGCGCGCGCCCTCAGGCTTCTGCGCCAAAATCAGGGCCAAACAGCCCCTGCATGATCGCAGGCCCCTCGGTCCGGACGAAATCGACAAACTGCCGTGCGGCGGGGCCCGGGGGACGGCGGCTCAGATGCAGGACATACCAGTCGCGCAGCTGTGGCATGCCTTCGACCCGCAGCACGGCCAGCTTCTGCGCCTGACGCTCCAGCGCGATGGTATGGGCGGAAATGAAGGCCAGCGCCATATTGGCCATGACCGATTGCTTGATATTGGCATTGCTGTCCATTTCCTGCGCGCGCGGCAGGGGCAGGTCGGCCGCGCGGAAGAAATGTTCATGCACCATCCGGGTCCCCGACCCCGGCTCTCGCACCAGAAACGGCATATGTACCAGATCCCCCCGGCGAATGCGACGCGCACGCGCCAGCGGGTGATCGGGGTGGCTGATCAGCACATAGGGGTGCTTGGCGAATTGGTGGGCCGTCACCTCGACCCGGCTGGGCGGGCGCCCCATGAGCGCCACATCCGCCCGGCCCGCCTCAAGCGCGGCAATCACCCCTTCACGGTTGGCGATGCTGATCTGAAGATCGGCCTCGGGGTGACGTTTGCGGAATTCCTGCATCAGCTGCGGCCCGAAGTTCCGCGCGGTTGACACCATCGCCACACGCACCTGGGTGTCGATGCGCCCCTGCAGCGCCTCGACCACCTGCACCGCTTCGTGCAGGGTTTCGACCATCCGCGCCGCATAGGGCACAAGGGCCGTCGCCACCTCGGTTGGGCGGACGGACCGCCCCTCCTTTTCAAAGAGCGCGGCGCCCAGACATTCGCTCAGTCGGCTCATCTGCATGGAAACGGCTGGCGGGGTCAGGGAAAGCTTTTCCGCGGCGCGCAGAAAGCTGCGGCTTTCGACGGCGGCCAGAAAGATCTGCATCTGCCGCAGTGTGATCTTGTCGCCCGGATCGTCCACTCCGGCCCCTCCTGCATCTTGCAGTCCCGCTGTCGCAGACCCTGCCCCGCCCTGTCAATCGGCCAGCCGTGGCAGCCGGGTAAAGAAGTCATTGCCCTTGTCGTCGATGATGACAAAGGCCGGAAAATCCTGCACGCGGATGCGATAGACCGCCTCCATCCCGAACTCGGGATAGTCGATCTGTTCCACGCTGCGGATCACATCACGCCCCAGAACCGCCGCGGCCCCCCCGACCGACCCGAGATAGAACCCCCCGTGGCGCGCACAGCTTTGCACCACACCGGGCGCACGGTTGCCCTTGGCGATCATCACCCGCGAGGCCCCCTGCGCCTGCAGGTCGGGGATGTAGGGGTCCATGCGCGCCGCTGTCGTCGGACCGAACGACCCCGAAGCATGCCCCGCCGGGGTGCGCGCCGGTCCGGCATAATAAATGGGGTGGTCTTTCACATAGTCGGGCAGCGGCAGCCCAGCGGCCATGCGGCGGGCCAGTTCAGCATGCACCAGATCGCGCGCGACGATCATGGTGCCCGACAGACGCACCGGGGTTGAAACCCCGAGGGTCGAGAGTGTGGCGCAAATCGCCTCCATCGGCTGATCCAGATCCACCGCCAAGGCGGCGGGCGGCACTGCAACCTCGGGCAGAAAGCGGGCGGGGTCGCGTTCAAGCGCCTCGAGCCAGACACCCTCGGCGTCGATCCGGCCACGGATCTGCCGATCTGCGGAACAGCTGACCCCCATCCCGACCGGCAGGCTGCCACCATGGCGCGGCAGGCGGATCACACGCACATCATGGCAGAAATACTTGCCGCCGAACTGCGCCCCCAGCCCCATCTGCCGCGTCAGGCGGAGGATCTGGTCTTCCAGACCGCGGTCACGGAAAGGGCGGCCGGCGCTATCGCCGCTGTCAGGCAGGTCATCCAGCGCATGGGCCGAAGCCAGCTTGACGGTCTTGAGACAATGTTCCGCCGAAAGCCCCCCGACGACAATGGCCAGGTGATAGGGCGGGCAGGCCGTAGTGCCCAGCGTGCGGATCTTTTCATCCAGAAAGGCCAGCAGCCGGTCAGGTTCCAAAAGCCGACGGGTTTCCTGGAAGAGAAAGGTCTTGTTCGCGGACCCGCCCCCTTTGGCCATGAACAAAAGATCCAGCGCCGCCCCTTCAGTGGCCTCGATCTCGATCTGGGCCGGCAGATTGGTGCCGGTGTTGCGTTCCTCATACATGGTCAGGGCGGCCATCTGCGAAAAGCGCAGGTTGCGCCCGGCCCAGGTGCTGCGGATGCCCGTCTCGATCGCGTCGCGCAGCCCACCCTGCACCAGCAGGTTCTGGCCTTTCTTGCCTGAAACGATCGCGGTGCCGGTATCCTGACAGCTGGGGAACGCACCTTCGGCAGCGATCACAGCGTTCTTGAGCAGTTCAAGTGCCACGAAACGGTCGTTTGCGGTGGCCTCGGGGTCATCGAGGATAGCCCGCAATTGCGCCAGATGGCCTGGCCGCAGCAGATGCGAGACATCGGCGAAGGCCTCGGCGGTCAGGGCCGTCAGGCTTTCGGCCGGCAGATCCAGAAAGGATTGCCCCGCGACATCCACGACCCGCGGCTTTTCGATGGCCAGTTTCCGAAACACAGCTTCCCCCCCCTGTCCGGTTTGCCACTGGCTAGCGGCGGCGACAGTGAAAGGTCAAGATTTCTTATTTTTTGAATAAACAGATAAGATAAACTTATCATTTTCTCTGTCGCAGCCCATAGCCTGCCTCGAAGGCCGCGCCACCAAACACAAGCATCGGTTGCAGCGACGGGCCGGATCGACCCATCCGAAAGCCTGTATTCGCCATGCCGATGCGACTCTAAAGGGCCGCAGCCCCGCGCCGTTTCAACTTGTGATGCATGGCGTTCTGCAAGAGCGCCCGCGCGGTGGTAGGGGAGCGATGCGATGACGATGCAGTCCTTGGGGCTTTCAGGGCAATTGCGACAGGCGGATGCGGCGGCTTTGGCCGAACAGCTGCGCGGCCTGCTGGACGCCGCAGATGATAGTGGTGCTGTCGATCTGGGCCTGTCCGATGTGACCGCGCTGGAATTCGGCCCTCTGCAGGTTCTGGTCTGCGCGGCGGCCGAGGCCCGCAAACGCGGACTGAATTTCCGCGTGACCGCACCGGCAGATGGGCCGATCCGAAACGCCCTGACGGTCCATGCCCTTCATGACGCCCTGACCATCTCCCCGGCCGATACGGCGCAGGATGCGCCCGACGCCGATCCCGCAGATGACCCGAAATCCGCCGCGTCCCGCGGCCGTCGCCGCCCCGCGGCCAAATCCTGAGGATGACATGAGCAAGACGATTTTGACTGTGGATGACAGCCCCTCTGTGCGGCGCATGATTGCCATGACGCTGCAGGACGCGGGCTATAGCGTCATCGAAGCCGTGGATGGCGAGGACGGCCTGTCCAAAGCAACCAGCGCCCGGTTTGATGCGATCATCACTGACCAGAACATGCCCAATCTCGACGGGATCGGCATGATCCGTGCACTGCGTCAACACCCGAACGGGCAAGGCATCCCGATCGTGGTGCTGTCGACGGATTCCGAAGACTCGCTGAAGCAGCAGGCGCGCGAAGCCGGGGCCCTTGGCTGGATGGTCAAGCCCTTCACGCAGGACAAGCTGCTGGCCGTGGTGAAAAAGGTGCTTGGCTGATGAACGATGACATGGCGTCAATTTTCCGGGAAGAACTGCGTGATCTTCTGGAAAGCCTCGAACGGGGTCTGATGGACCTCAAGTCCCGGCCCGAGGATGCCGGGCTGGTGAATCAGGTCTTCCGGGACCTGCACACAGTGAAGGGCAGCGGCGCCATGTTCGGGTTCTCCGACCTTGCGGCCTTCATCCATGCGTTTGAAACCGCATTCGACCGCGTCCGGTCTGGCAAGGTGCCGGTGACGCCGGACCTGATCCGCCTCGGCCTTTCGGCACGGGATGAAATTCCCGGTCTGGTCGATGGCACACCCGACCCCGAGGGTCGTCGCGACGGCATCCTGTCGGCGCTTCAGGTTCTGACATCGGGCGAGGTTGCGGCCCCGCCCCCGGCGACAGCGGCGCCTGCGGCCACCGAGGCGGCGGCGCCTTCAGCCCCGTCGCGATTGACCTTCCGGCTGACAGGGGCGGCGCTGGCGCTGGGATCGCGGCCGGAACTTCTGCTGAATGAACTGCGCGAACTGGGCGCCCAGAACATCAGCGCCGATCTGACCCGCCTGCCCGAACTGGCGGGCCTTGATGTCGATGCCTGCCATGTAGGCTGGCACATGGACCTGCCCCCCGCCGTGTCGCGCGGACAGGTCGAGGATGTCTTCATGTTTGCGGATGCGGAATGGTCGCTCGAGACCGCCGCACCCGAGCCTTCCGCATCAGGGCTGCCTGCCAATGATGATGCGGAAGACGCCGCCCCGGTTGTGGCTCCCCAGGCCGAGGGGGTTGCCTCTGTGGCCCCTGTGGCCGGGGCGGCGTCCCCCGTTGTCCGGCGCGATGCGCCCCCGGCAGCTGCCCCCGCCGCGGCAGAGGCTGCCGCCACTGTCCGGGTGCCGGCGGAACGTCTGGATGCACTGATGGATTCGGTGGGTGAACTGGTGACGGTCGAGGCACGCCTGACCGAACTGGCCCGCCAAAGCCGCGACCCCGCGCTCATGGCCACGGCCGAACAGGTGACGCGCCTGGCCGGGCGGCTGCGTGATGCGGCCATGACCATGCGGATGGTGCCGCTGCGGTCACTTGTGGCGCGGTTCCGGCGGTTGATTCACGGGCTGTCGGATACGTTGGGCAAGCCGGTGAACTTCGTCGTGATCGGTGAAGAAACCGAGCTGGACAAGACCGTGATCGAGAAGCTGGCCGATCCGCTCGTGCATATCCTGCGCAACGCCATCGACCATGGCATGGAACTGCCCGAGGGCCGCGCCGCTGCCGGCAAGGAACCCGAGGGCACCATCGAGCTCTCGGCGGCCCATGCGGGTGGCGAGGTATTGATCCGCGTGCGTGATGACGGGCGGGGCATGAACCCCGAGGTGATCCGCGCCAAGGCCATCGAACGCGGCCTGATCACCGCCGAGGCCGTGCTGACGGAAAGCCAGATCTTCACACTTGTCTTCGAGCCGGGTTTTTCGACCGCCGAGGCGGTGACGGAACTGTCGGGCCGCGGGGTCGGCATGGATGTGGTCCGCCGCACCATCGAAGGCCTGCGCGGGCGGATCGACATCGAGTCGGCCTTTGGCAAGGGCACCACGGTGACGCTGCGCCTGCCGCTGACGCTGGCCATCATCGAGGGACTTTTGGTCGAGGTCGCGGGCGAACGCTATACCCTGCCCATGTCCTCGGTGCAGGAAATCGTCGAACTGCCGGCTGACAAGCTCAAACCCAGCCGATCGGGCGATTTCCTCGATATCCGCGGGCATTTCGTTCCGTTCCTGCGGCTGCGCGGCCTGTTCAACTGCGACGGCATCGCGCCGTCCGAACAGAATGTCGTCATCCTGCAATCGGGCGAAGGCCGTGTGGGTGTCGTGGTGGACCGCATCATCGGCACCAACCAGACCGTGATCAAACAGATGTCCAAACTGCACCGGCGTGCGCGCTGCATTTCGGGGGCCACGATCCTTGGCGATGGCTCGGTCGCGCTGATCGTGGACGTGCCCCAGCTGGTGTCATCGGGCCGGGCGCAGACCGAAGGTGGAAAGGAGGCCGCTGCATGAATGTCCATGACCTGAACGCTGCCCGCAGTGTGACCCTTGTCACCATGTCGATCGGGCCGCAAATGCTGGCGATTCCCGCCACCCAGCTGCGCGAGATCATTGATCCGCTGCCCATGACGCGGGTTCCCGGCGCGGGTGCCTTTGCCCCCTGGGTGCTGAACGTGCGGGGCACGGTGGTGCCCCTGGCCGATCTTCGCATTCCGCTCGGCATTACCGATCCGGGCCCCGACGACCGGCCGGAAGATGCCCGCCGCTTCATGGTGATCGAGGTGGAAATCGACGGGGACAAGGCCACGATGGCCATCACGGCAGACATGGTACACGAGGTCGTCACCATTCCCCTGACCCGCATCGAACCCGTTCCCGCCACGATGCATTGGCCCGCCGATTACCTGCGCGGGCTGTTCAAAGGGAGCGACGGCTTTGTCCTGCTTCCCGACCTGTCCGCAATTTTCTCTGCCATGGCGCAGCGCCCCAGTGCGGCGTAACCGAGGGATCTGAACATGAAACTGACCATCAAAGCGAAACTCGCCGCAACCTTCCTGTTCATTTTCGCATTGTCGGGCGTTGCCCTTTATGTGGCGTTCCTCAATCTCAAGACCAGCAACGACACGATGCAGCACCTCATTGCCGAGGACGTGCAGGAGGTGCTGCTGGTCGAAGACCTGATGACCCAGGAACTTCTGATCCAGATGCTGTCGCGCGAAGCGTTGATTTCCGGCTCGGTCTTCGATCCGGCGCGCGTGCCCCGCCTGAAAGCCGAAATCACCCAGGCCCACGGCAAGATCGACAGCGATATGGAAAGCCTGCGCGCCTCGATGACCAAGGACGACATGTACCTTCTCGACTCCTTCAAGAAGTCGCACGAGGAAACTGAAGAGCTGCTTGCAGAGGTCATGAAGCTTGATGCGGGCGGCAATGGCGATCAGGCCAATGACCTGCTGTTGTCCAAGGGCCGCATGGCCTTTGCCAAGACCTTCAGCACCGCCAAGGCCCTGCGCGGGGCTGTCGGGGACGATATGGAAGTCGCCGTCCGTGACGCCAACGACGCCTTCTTGGACACGCAGAAAACCCTGCTTGTCCTGATGGGCGCCACCTATGTCCTGTCGACCATCGTTGCGGCGGTGCTGATCCGCTCGATCTCGAAACGGCTCAATGCCACGGTGGAGCTTGCCCGTTCGGTGTCGGAGGGTGACCTGCGCAAGACCATCAAGGTCCAGGGCAGCGACGAGATTTCCAACCTGCAGACCACCGTCAACGAAATGGTGACCCGCCTGCGCGACATCGTGGCCAGCGTCACCGTGTCGGTCCGCAATGTGGCCAATGGCGCTACGCAAATGGCGGCCACCTCGGAAGAGCTGTCGCAGGGCGCATCCGAACAGGCCTCCTCGACCGAAGAAGCCTCGGCCTCGGTTGAGGAAATGGCGGCCAATATCAAGCAAAGCGCCGAAAACGCGCTGGCGACCGAAAAGATGGCCACGAAATCCGCGGAAGAGGCACGCAACAGCGGTCGCGCCGTGCATGAGGCCGTCACCGCCATGCAGACCATCGCCGAACGCATCATGATCGTGCAGGAAATCGCCCGGCAGACCGACCTTCTGGCGCTGAACGCCGCCGTCGAAGCGGCCCGCGCCGGGGAACATGGTCGCGGTTTTGCGGTGGTTGCGGCCGAAGTCCGCAAGCTGGCCGAACGCAGCCAGACCGCCGCCGCGGAAATCTCGGCGCTGTCGGGATCGACCGTCCGCACCGCAGCCAGCGCCGGCGACATGCTGCAAGGGCTGGTTCCGGCGATCGAAAAGACCTCGGCCCTCGTCACCGAAATCACCGTCGCCTCGCGCGAACTTTCGACCGGGTCGGCGCAGATCAGCCTTTCGATCCAGCAGTTGGACCGCGTGACGCAGGAAAACACCTCGGCATCGGAACAGCTTTCGGCCAGCGCTGTCGAACTGGCAAGCCTTGCCGACGAACTGTCTGAGACGGTGTCCTTCTTCAAGGTCGATGCCGTCGCCACGGACGAGGCCGCAACCGTCATGGCCGAAGCGCACAAGGCCCACAAGCACGCAGCACCCGCCCCCCGTGCAGTGCAGCCGGCAAAGGCCAAGGGCGCGACCGTATCGCAGAGCGTGTCGGACGGCGGCTTCGACTTCGATCTTGGTCCCGACAATACCGATGCCGACGCCCTGGATGCCCGCTTCAAACGCCGCGAAAGCGCCTGAGAGGAGGGCCCCCCATGACCACGATGACCGACGTTGTCACCTTTACCGTCGAGCGGGCACTCTATGGCGTGCCGGTTGATCGGGTACGCGAAATCCTCGACAAGCGCCCGATCGCGCCGATGCCCAATGCACCTGCCTATCTGCTGGGGATCATTGACCTGCGCGGGGACAATATCCCGGTCGTCGATCTGCGCATCCTTCTCGGCCTGCCCCAGGCCGAGGACACCGCCCAGACGCGCATCCTGGTCGCCCTGCTGACCGATGGGCGCCGCGAAGCGATCATCGGGCTTCGGACCGACAAGGTGATCGAAGTCACGCGTCTGGATGAAGATGTGCTGCGCCCGCTTGGCGAGGCCGAAATGCTGCGCTGGCAAGGGGCCACCATTGCCGGGATCGGGCGTCGCAACGGTGAGGTGGTCAGCGTCATCGACCTCGACAATCTGTTCGAGGGCGTGCCCCTTGGGGCCGGGCGCCGCCCCCACCCCACCCCCGAGGGGGCTGATGCCCTGCACGGTGAAACCCCTGTGACGGATGACCGCGTCGCCGAAGCCAGCCATTGATGGACAGACCCCAGATGCAGACCGTCGGCACATCGCAGGGCACGGCAAGTGACCGCTTCCGTGATCTGATCCGCTCTCTCACCGGGATCAACCTGCCTCCGGGCAAGGTGCCGATGATCGAACAGCGCTTGCGCCGTCGCGTGCTGGCGCATGAGCTGCCCGATACCGAGGCCTACCTGCGCAAGCTTTTGGAAGGGGCGCTGAAGGAAGACGAGCTGCGCATCGTGATCGACCTGATCACCACGAATACCACCAGCTTCTTCCGCGAGTCGGACCATTTCACCTATCTGCGCGACCACATCCTGCCCGAACATCTGACGAAATCGGCCCCGAACCGCGCCCGGCTCAAGGTCTGGAGCGCGGCCAGTTCCGAAGGGGCCGAGGCCTTCACCATCGCCATGGTCCTGGCCGAGGCGCAGCGCAGCGGCCGTGCCTTCGACTGGGCGGTTCTGGGCACCGACATCTCGATCCGCATTCTCGAAAAGGCGCAATCCGCCGTTTACGACGTGGACCAGCTGCAGACCGTGCCGTCCGATCTGGCCCGCCGTTACTTTCTGTATTCCGACGACCCGGCCCTTGCCCGCAAGGCCCGCGTCATCCCCGATCTTCGGCGCCGCGTGCAATTCCGGCGCCTGAACCTGATGGACAAGACCTATCCCGTCGACCGCGACGTGAACGTCATCTTTCTGCGCAATGTGCTGATCTATTTCGACGCGAACGACAAGGCCGGCGTGATCAAGCGCATGCACGAACACCTGAGCCCCGGCGGTTACCTGATCGTGGGACATGCCGAAAGCATGGTGGTGCGCTGCGAGGGTCTGGTCCAGATCCGACCGACGATTTTCCGGAGGGTGAATTGATGTCAGCCCAAGCAACTGACCCGATCAATGTTCTGGTGGTGGATGATTCGACATCGTCCCGCGTGATGCTGCGGCGGATCATCGAAAGCGATCCCAGTCTGCAGGTGCAGGCGATGGCGCAGGATGCCTATTCCGCCGCACGCCAGATGAAGGTCGCGCTGCCGGACGTGATCCTGCTGGATCTGGAAATGCCGGGGATGGATGGCATGACCTTCTTGCGCAAGATCATGGAACAGCGCCCCATGCCGGTGGTGATCTGCTCGTCCCTGACGGAAACCGGATCAGAGCGCAGCCTTGAGGCGCTTGAGGCCGGGGCAGTGGATGTGATCCTCAAGCCTTCACCGACCGATGAAGCCAGCCGCCAGGAAGCCACGATGCGGATCTGCGACGCCCTGCATGCCGCCGCGCAGTCCCGCGGCAAAGGGCGGCGTCCGCAGCCGCGCGTCACCCCGCCGCCGCTGATCCCCACACCAAAGCTGACGGCGGACGAGATTCTGCCGCCGCCCAACACGCTGAAGACCCTTCCCCTGACGGAACCGATCATCTGTATCGGTGCCTCAACCGGCGGGACCGAGGCCCTGCGCGAGGTGCTGTGCGCCCTCCCCCCGGATGCGCCCGGTATCGTGGTGGTGCAGCACATGCCCAAGGGCTTTACTGCGGCATTTGCCAAACGGCTCGACAGTCTTGCGGCCATCCAGATCAGCGAGGCCCGCGACGGGATGAGCGTGGGCCGCGGCGAGGCCATCATCGCGGCGGGCGACACCCACATGCTGCTGCGTCGCGCCAATAACGGCTATCGGGTGCAGGTCGTCGACGGCCCCTCGGTCAGCCGCCATCGGCCTTCGGTCGATGTGCTGTTCCGGTCGGGCGCCACGGCCGCCGGGCGGAACACGTTGGGCATCATCATGACCGGCATGGGCGATGATGGCGCGCGCTGCCTGGGCGAGATCAAGGCCGCGGGTGGCATGACGATTGCACAGGACGAGGCAAGCTGTGTGGTCTACGGGATGCCGCGCGAGGCCGTCCGCATGGGACATGCCATGCAGACGTTGCCGCTCGATCGCATCGCGGCTGCCATCATGGGCTTTGCAAGACAACACCGACAGGCAGGAAGTGGCGTATGAACCAGACATTTCAGTTTTCGCGCCTGACGCTGCCCGCCCCCAAGCCGACCGCCGCCCCGATCGAGCTTCTGCGCCGCGAAGTGGAATCCACCTTCGTCGAGGCAGGCCGCAATCTGGAAGTATCGGTCGATGTGCTGCATGGCCTGCGCGGGCAGTTCACGCTTTTGGAACAGTCGCTTGGTGCCGAGCGCAGCGCGGAGCTGGGCCGCCTGATTGACGATGTGAACGGCCAGATCACCCATCTGCGCAGCGATTTTGATCAGTTCGGCACCGCAACGGATGCCCTGCGCGATGCCGTACGCGCCATCCGCACCGAAGTGGCCGAGCTGGACCGCGTGGTGCGCACCATCGCCAATGTTTCGATCAACGCGCGCATCCAGGGCAACAGCCTTGTGCCGCCACGCGCACAGGTTGCCGCCTTCATCGAACGGCTCGGCGCCATGTCGGACGAGGCAGAAACCATCCTGCATGAGGTGAATGACGCCATGTCCGGCGCCATGTCGGACATCTCGGCCATGGAATACGAACATCAGGACATGCTGCAGGAATTGCGGCGCAACGTGATGCCGGCGATTTCAGGATTTGCGGGCACCTCGCGGCGGATGCGCGACGGGCAGAAGGATCTGCAGATCGCGTCGCAAGACCTTGCTGACCAGATGGGGCAGATCTTTTCTGATGTGTCGCGTCTGATCGTGGCGCTCCAGATCGGCGATTCCACGCGCCAGCGGCTGGAACGGGTGCAGGACACCATCGAACGCTGCGCCGAAGCCAGCCCCACGCAGGAATCGCTGCTGATCGAACTGGCCATCGGCCTTATCAACGGTGCGCGGGGCGATGCACTGTCCGAGGTGGGCGCCGCAGTTGTGGCGCTGGAAGACGTGAACGAACGCGCCCTGCGCACGGTGCGCGCGGCCTCGCAATCGGCCTTCGGGCGGCGGGCGCTGCGAAATACCAGCAATGGCGAGGCCGAACAGGCCGCGCTGAACAGCAGCCTTGAGGCAAGCCGCCAGCATTTCGCTGCCATGCAGGTGCAATCGAACAACGTGCATGACCGGCTGGACATCATCCTGCGCCACGAGGCGACGCTGCGCCGGATCGCCCATGAGGTGCGTCTGGCGGGGATCAATGCCGTCATCATTTGCGCGAAACTGGGCGAAGAGGGGCGCGCGCTGCGCGAATTGGCACAATGGTTGCGCATGCTGACCGATGAAAGCGATGCGATCGTGCAGCGCCTTCAGGGCATCCTTGCCCATTCGCGGGAAATCATCCGCACCGTGGGCGAAGAACGCATCGGCGGCATGGACCGCAGCCTTTCAGGCTTCATGGTCAATGCGGGCACCCTGGGCGCCATCATGCGCGATATCAGCGCCGCAATCGAGGCCACCTCGGCCAGCTTCAGCGGCACCGCGCAGGTCTTGCCCGAACGCGTGGGGGCGGCCCTGCGTCTGCTGGGCGGGTTCCGTGGCCGCATGACCGCGCTTGACGGCTATGTCGCGGAACTGGAGGCCCGCCGCCTGCAGCTGCCCCCGCCTGCCCTGCCCCCCCAGCCCGGTTCGGAAGAGGAACTGGCCATCGGCGATCTGCGCGAACGCTATACCATGGCCCAGGAACGCATGATCCACGATGCCCTGCTGCTGCAGGTCATGACCGCCGCTGCACAGGCACCGGCCGCACAGGATGATCTGGACGATATCCTGTTTTGATGCGGCAAGGGGCGCCCGTTCCGGGCGCCCACCCCGCAAGACCGTCGGTTCATGTCAGGTTTTGCCACCCTTGGGGCAGAGGATGGATTCGTCAGCGAATCGTTCCAAGTCCTTTTCCGGGGGTGTTGCCCATGCAGATGAACCATGCCAGTTTTTCCCGGTCGCCCGACCTGCGCCGCGCGCTGAAACGGGGGCTTGCGCGTCAGGCCATCACACAGGCCACCCCCTGCAGCGCCGATCTGCCAGCGCTGTTGCGGACCGCTGCCGCGCTTCGGCCCAATCGCAAGGGGCTGGAACGTCTTGTGCTGCGCCTGCGTCAGGAGCCGGGCGTGGTGCGGGCCGCGCTGATGGCATCGGACCGGGGGGTAAGCCTGATCCTGCGCCTCGTGCGCAATGTGGTGGCCCGGGTCGAGGGGACAGAGGTCTTTCACGAAACCGGGCTCATTTACCTGCGGGCCCGCATCGCGGTGGAAGGCGGGCGGGTGGCTGTGCACCTTTCGGCAATCAGCTTTTGCCAGCACGCCCTGGAACGTCTGGTCGAACGTAGCCAGCGCCCACTTGACCAGCCGCTCCTGCCTGCCATCGACGCCGAGGTTCTTGTGCTGCTGCGGGACTGGGACAAGGACATGCTGATCGAGGATTCAGGCGATCAATACTACCGCGCCGCGGCGGGCGGGGTCTGGGCCGGCAGCCATGACCAGATGGCGCTTGAAACCGATTGGGGCCTGACCGCCGCCGAACCCACGCTGCCGATCTTTTCGGTTCGGACCTTTCTGTCCGAAGCCGAGATGCGCCCCACGCTCTGGCTGCGCTGGAACGATGATCCGACCTGCCGGGTCATGTAAAGCCAAGCACTTGCGCCCCCCGACGTTCGGCGCAACTCTGCGCGGGCATGTTGATTTCATGTTGATCACAGGACAAGTTTCATGACGTTCAGGTTCTTGCATTCTTCAGACCTGCATCTGGGGCGGCCCTTTGGCGGCTACCCCGAAGCGATCCGCAACCGGTTGCGCGAGGCCCGCCATGGCGCCCTCGCCCGGCTCGCCACCGCGGCGCGGGACGGGGGCGCGTCGACCGTGCTCCTGGCAGGCGATACGTTCGATGCCGAAACCCCCGCTCCGGAAACCCTGCGCCAAGCGCTGCGCGCCATGGGCGAAGAAGGCGATCTGACCTGGGTGCTGCTGCCCGGAAACCATGACAGTCTGGCCGCGACCGAGCTCTGGCGCCGCATCCACGCGGACGGGCCTGCCAATCTGCGCGTGATGACCGACCCAACCCCCCAAGAGATTGCGCCGGGCCACTGGCTCTTGCCTGCGCCCTGCACACAGCGCAGTCCCGGCCGCGATCTGACCGAGACGATGTCGGCCCCCACCCCGGAGGGGGCAAGGCGCATCGGTCTGGGCCATGGCGCAATCCTCGATTTCTCTGGCGAGGAGGGGGCTGCCGGCATCATCCCGCCCGACCGCGCCGCCCGGTCTGGGCTAGACTATCTCGCCTTGGGGGATTGGCATGGCCAGATGTCGGTCGGCCCCGAAACCTGGTATTCCGGCACGCCCGAACCCGACGGGTTCAAGCATGACACCTCCGCCGCCGCCCTGATCGTGGCGCCGGGTCAAAGCGTAACCCGGGTCGAAACCGGGCAGTTCCGCTGGTGCAGCCCGCAGCTTGATTTGCTGCCCGGCGATGACCCTGCGGCCAGGCTGACCGCCGCCTTGCCGCAAGCGCGCGCCCGCGATCACCTGATCCGCCTGGCGGTGACGGGGCGCCTTGCGCTGTCGGACAGAGCGGCGCTTGAGGCAGCGATTGCCAATGTCGCCCCTGATTACGGCTGGTTCAGCGCCGATCTGGCGCGACTGGACGTTGAGGCCCTGCCCGAAGATCTGGATCAGATCGACCGTGCCGGCGCCCTGCGGCAGGCGGCCGAGACGCTGCTGCAAGAGACGCGCAATCCGGCCCTTGCCCAGGCGGACCGTGATCTCGCAACGGCAGCCCTGGCCCGGCTTTATTCCTTCGCTCAAGAGGTGCAGGCATGAAACTGCGCAGCATCGAACTGACCAACCTGCGCCGTTTCGCCGGCCAACGCGCCAGCCTGACCGGTATCGGCGATGGCATCACCGTGCTGTCGGAGCCCAACGAATTCGGCAAATCCACTTTTTTCGACGCGCTCCACGCGCTGTTCTTTGAAAAGCATCGCAGCACCAAGGCCCCGGTCAAATCGCTGCAACCCCATGCAGGCGGCGCCCCCGAGGTCATGGTCGAGGTCGAACTGCCCGAGGGGCGGTTCCGCATTTCAAAGCGTTGGCTCGGACGGGCGCAGGCGCAGGTGCAGGATGCCAGCGGTCGCCTGATCGCCCAGGCCGACGAGGCGGAGGCCTGGATCGACCGGCTCATGGGCGGGGATCTGGCCGGACCGTCCGGGCTGCTCTGGGTGCGGCAGGGTCTCTTGGGGATCGAACCCGAAGGCAATAGCACAGACGAAAAACGTGAGCGCGAACGGGGGCTTGCGGCACGGCGCGATCTCTTGTCGTCGGTTGCTGGGGAAATCGACATGATGACCGGCGGGCGGCGCATGGATGCGGTGCTTGACCGCGTCTCTGATGCCCTCGGACGGCTTGCCACCGCGACCGGACGCCCCAAGGCCGGGGGTGTCTGGGCCGCAGCGCAGGAAGAAGCGCAGCGTCTGGCCGCGGAAGAACAGGATCTGCAGCCCCGCGCTGCACGGTTGTCTGGTGATCTCGCAAAGCGGACCGAGGTGCAGCGCAATTTGGCTCGCCTGACCAACGCCGAGGATATGGCCGCCCGTCAGGCCGCGCTGCAACAGGCGCAGGCCGCCTGTCAGGCCGCCGAAGCGCATCAGGCGCGGATTGACCAGGCCGCGTCGCAACTGCGACTTGCCACCCTGGACGCCGAAGCTGTGGCGCGGGATATGGCCCGGCTGACGGCACTGCAATCGCGGGTGACGCAGGCGCGCGATGCCTTGGCCCGCGCGGAAACGCAGGCCGCGGCGGCACGGCTCAGGGCCGAAGATCTGGCGCAACGGGATCAGGCCGCGTCGGCATTGGCCGAGACGGCACATCAGACGACCCGCAGCCTGCGCGGCCAGCTGGCCCGCGCAACACAGGCGCGCGCCGCGCGGGCGGCAGAGGCGCAGGCGATTGAACTGCGCCGACGGGTTGAGCGCGCAACAACCCTGCAAGCCGCGCTGGACGGGGATCGCGCGCGCCGCGCCCAGATCACGGTCACGGCCAAGGCCCTGGCCAAGGCCGAGGCCGCGCAAACCGCGCTCGATCTTCTGCGCGCCCGTGCTGCCGTACAATCCGTCACGATCGAGGCGCATCCCGGGTCGGCCCCTGCGCGGATCGGCGATACCCCTCTGCCCCCCGGTCCGCAGCCGATTCTGGCAACGACGGACCTTATTCTTCCGGGGTTCGGGCAGCTCCGCATTGACCCCGGCCAAGGTCAGGGCAGCGACATGGCCGCCGCGATCGGCAAGGCCGAACAGGATCTGGAAAAAGCACTGGTCGCCTGCGGTGCCGAAAGTCTGATCCGCGCACGGCAAGGCCTCGCGGAAACGCAGCGCCTCGACGCGGCTATCGCACAGGCCGAGGCGCTTTTGCGTGAAGTGGCCCCCGAAGGCGCCGATGCGCTTCGTCAGGCTTTGGCACTGGCAGATCAACAGGCCCGCGACCTGCCCGAGGATGCGGGCGACCCGGAGGCGCTGACCGCAGCGCTGGGTCAGGCCGAACAGGCCGAAACCGAGGCACTGGCCGCGGCCAAGGCGGCGCATGAGCTTGCCGTTGGGGCCGGTGTGACCCATGCCGAGGCCGAAGGCGAACGGCGCACCGCCGAACGGCGCGCCGCCGAGGCGCTGGAGGAAGCGGGCGAGGCCACCGCGCTTGCCGCCCAGATCGCCACGCTTGGCGCGCGCGCCCCTGCCCTTGCCGCTGCGCGTGCTGCTGCCGCCGACCATCTGGCCAGCCTGCAGGCAGAGGCCCCCGACCTTGCAACGCTGAAGGCAGGTCTGGCACGTGCAAAAGGCGCCGTCGAACAGGCCGCCGCCGAGGAAAGCCGTTGTCGCGAAGCGCTTGCCAGCCTCAACGCCACGATTTCAGCGCTGGCAGAAGAGGGCATCGAAGAACGCCTCGCCGCCCTGGCCGATATCCGCGCCGAAGCCGAGGCCCGCGCGGGCCGCTATCAGGCCGAGGTTGCAGCGCTCAGTCGTCTCAAACGCGCGCTGGAGGAAGCCCGGGTTGAGGCGCGGGATGCCTATTTCCGGCCGGTCCTGCGGGAACTTCAGCCGCTGTTGTCGATCCTGCATCCCGGGGCACAGCTGGCCATTGATGACCACAGCCTTTTGCCCGCCACGCTGACGCGCAATGGCCAGTCAGAGCCGCTGGAAATCCTGTCCGGTGGCACGCGGGAACAGGTGGCAGTGCTGACCCGCCTGGCCTTTGCCCGGCTGTTTGCCAATGCCGGGCGCCCGGTGCCCCTGATTCTGGATGACGCGCTGGTCCATAGCGATGATGACCGGATCGAGGCGATGTTTACCGCGCTGCACCGGTCGGCGCAATCGCAGCAGATTCTGGTCCTCACCTGCCGGCAAAGGGCCTTCGCCGCGCTGGGTGGGACGCGGGCAGAGGTACGAGTAGAACAAACGTGAAAAAGCGGACGCCCTTCCCAATCCCGGGTGGGGCGTCAAGCACACGACGGCTTCGGCAGCGTAAGCTGCGTCTTAGCTGTTGATCTTCTGGGAGGGAACCTTGGCAGCCCGTAGGGGAGTCGAACCCCTCTTCCCAGGTTGAAAACCTGGTGTCCTAACCGATAGACGAACGGGCCGCGGTTGGTGAAGCGGGTGATAGGCCAGCCGCCGGATGGGCGCAAGAGGAAAATCGCGCGCGCCCAACGATTTCTTCACATTAGCGGTCGATTTTTTGCGCCATCAGGGCGATGGCCTTTTGGTAGACCGTCGCCGCGTTCCACGCTTCGATGACGGCGAAATTCGGCTCACCCTCCTGATAGCCAGCGCCGGGGCGCCACCCTTTTTGCGCAAAGAAATTGGCGGTTGATGCCATGGCATCGGCCTGATCCATCAGATCGACCCGGCCATCGCCATTGCCATCGACCCCATAGCGCAGGACGTTTCCGGGCAGGAACTGTGTGTGCCCAACTTCACCATGCTTGGCCCCAACCGAGTTGGTGGAGATCACGCCCTGATCAACCAGCATGAGCGCGGCAATCAGATGGGGTGTGAAATAGGCGGACCGGCGGCAATCGTAGGCGAGCGTCGCAATGGCCGAAACAACATTGCTGTCCCCCATGAAATTGCCAAAGCCAGTTTCCATCCCATGCACCGCCAGCAGAACCCCGGCCGGAACACCATATTGGGCCTCAAGCGACTGATAGAACCCCGGATTGGCCGCCTTCCGCTTGCGCCCCTGCGAAACGATGGCGTCGGCGCCGCGCACCTGAAGGAATTTCTCCAACGAGTATTTGAAGCTTTTCTGGTTGCGGTCCGCCGCGATTGTCCGGGTCGCATAGCTTGCCCCCATCAGGGCGGCCATTCCCCGCTCGCCCACGCCCGCAGCAGCGGCCTCTTGCGCCATGACCGGTTTCCAACGGTCGAATTCGGCACCCGTATCGCTGCAGGGCGCGGCCCAGACGCTGCCGGCCATGCCCAAACTGGTAATTACCGCGCCAAAAACCACTTTTGCCTGAAACACTGCCAGAAACTCCTGTCCATTTCAGGCAGTCTTACGTCGAACGAACCGGGGCGCAAGCTTGGTCGCATCATGGCCCATCACATCCGCGCCAGATCGGAAGGCGGGGCGTGGCGGCGGAGGCAGGCCCGCCCGGCATGTTTGGCGGCATAGAGCGCGCGATCCGCATCCTCAAGCATGATGGCCGCAACGGGCGGGGTGTAGAAGGTCGAGACGGTCAATCCGACCGAGGCCGCGATGCGGCAGCGATGGGCTCCGAAGGCGATCGGCTCTGACAGACGTTGAATGATGCGGCCGGCGATCTGTTCCAGCCGTATCGGATCTGCGGTGCCGTTCAGCAGAATCACGAATTCATCGCCGCCCACCCGGGCCACCACATCCGAACGGCGCGTCTCCTCGACCAGCACACCGGCAACCATCCGCAGGACGTGATCGCCCGCCGCATGGCCCAAGGTATCGTTGACGGCCTTGAAGAAGTCGAGATCGAGATGCATCAGCCCGAAGGGGGACGCCCCGTCGATTGCGGTCTGCAGGGCAAGATCCAGCGCACGGCGGTTGCGCAAACCGGTCAGCGTGTCGGTCAGGGCTTGTTCTTCGGCCTGCGTCTTTGCCCCCTGCAGACGAAGCGTCAGCCCGCGCAGCTCTTCGGTCACGGCAGATTTTGCCTCGACCACATAAAGCAGCTCCATCGCGAGATCGGTTGCCGCGAAATCCGCATCTGACAGTTGCAGATCGCGCACGGCCTCAATCACGCCAATCCCGAAAGACAGGTTCAGCAGCACCCCTTGCCCGGCCGCGAGCGGGACGGCAATGCCGCGCAATCCCGGTCCGGGCAGATGGGGTGAGGCCAGATACAACTTTACACCCGCGCGGTCGTGCAGCGCCGCCATATCATGCAGCCCCGAGGGTCGGCGCACCGCAAAATGTTCAAAAAACGCCTGCCCCAAGAGATCGCGCCCCAGAAAAAGGCGGCGCAGGGTAGGCCCGCAGCCGATGATACGGCTGTCCGATCCGATCAGCAGATGCAAGGGCATCAAAAGCCCCAGCGCCTCCGGGGCAAGGCAGGCGGGGCCCCCATGTCGCCGCATCACCATCTCGGCGCCGCCACATTTTGTGCAAGATCGAAGGATCGGCCTGCGGAAAACGCGCCTTCGGCCAGGGTGATCGCGATTTCTTCCTGCCCGTCGGGGGTTTGCCCCCTGTGATCGACCACCGAGAGGGCGCCGTAATCATCCGCCATGGCCCGCAAGATCCCGACAAGAACATGGCCCGCCCCGGACAGGTCTGATCGGCAGAACAGCGTGTAGTCGGTGGGTGACCGATCCCGCAGGTCGAGCGCGAGCAAATCAGCATCCGGCAGGGCCAGACGCGCCCGCCCCGGCAGGTCTTCCAGAGATTGCAGGAAATCGGCATAGGTCGTTCCGCCGAACCGCAAAAGCCGCCTCAACCCATGCATATTGGGGTGAGACACCAGATAGCTGCCCAAATCCTCAAGAATGCTGTCGCGGGAGCGGCCGAGCAATTGGGTCGCCGCATCCAGCACCGCATCAGTCAGCACCGGATCATATGTCAGCATCGCCTCAAAGCTGTCAAAGCCGAGGCCCGCGCCACGCACCACCTGCACCCAGGCCCCTGCACCATAGGTATCACGCAGAAAACACTGGATCGACCGATTGATTAGCCCATGCATTTTGCCCCCCTGTCATCTCGACACAGGTTAGGGCCAGAGCTTTAATAAACCCTTTTCGCCTCAGGGCACCATCATCAGGTTCAGATCGGGCATTTGAAGGGCATTCAGCGGAACCGGGGCCAATTGCGGCACAGCCTGTGACTGCAGTTGATGCAGCAGGCTCAGCGCTGTGTCGCCTTGCGGCAGGGTCGCCCCCAGATTGACCACCTGGCGCCGCTGGATCTGGCCATCGGCCATGCCAAACGCCTCCATCCGCAGCCAGCCGTCACTTTCGCGCAACAGCACCAGAACCTCGGGGCCGGGGAATTGCGGGATGAAATCGGCGGTCATCATCACGCAGGGTTGCACGCCACCGGTGGCCCCGGCACGGCAGAGCCGCAGCCAATCTTCCAGTTCCAGCGCGGTCAGCGAAGCCAGCACCGCATCGCGCAAATCCGTCGCCTCGACCGGGCGTAGCGGCAGGGCCACCGCCAGATCCTGCCGGAGGTCCGACGCCGCGCGCGCCTCGGTTTCGGCAGGACGGCCGCGCGCGGCGAGCCTGGCAGCCAGCGCCTCTTGCCCCGGTTCCTGGGCGCGACGCTCCAGTTCTGCCAGCGCGGCAGCCCCCGGACGCCCCCATTCGGCCAACCCCTGCACATCCAGTTGATCGGCGGTGATCCGGCCCGAGTCGAGACGCGCGATCTGACTTTGCGTCGCCAGGGCTTCGGCGTTCAGGATCGGGGTCAGCAGCGCCACGGCAAGCGCCAGCAGCACAAGAGCCATCGTCACATTCGCCTGCCGGATCCGCCCGGCCCAGCCCTGACCGCGCAAGACCGCCAGCAGATATAGGCCGCCATAACCGAGCCCGAGCCCTGCAACACAGGCCGCAAAGATCCGGTCCGGCGTCCAGCCGTATTGCACGGCACGCAGCCAGACCGCCCAGGTCCCCAGTGCAGCGGGCAAGATCAGAAGCCCCGCCATGATCCGCGCGGATGTCAGGATCAGGATGCTGCGGGTGGCCGTCGCATCGGATTTGTCGAGCGCCGAGGTCACAAGCGTGGCCCCGATGGCGGTAATGCCCAAAAGCGTGACCGCCGCAGACAGGGCGCCGAACAGGCGGTCCACCCCGCCGATGGCCAGGGCGACAAGAAACACCAGAAGCACAAGAAGCACCGGCGGCAGCAGCAGGCGCAACAGCCGCAGAACAAGATAGGGCGACACGGCGTCCGACAGTTCATCCACAACGGCAATGCCAAGGCCGAGCATCGCCCCGGTCAGCGCACTGCTGACCGCCCCCAGATCCATCAAGGTCGCAATGGCCGTGACCCCCACCATCGACAGCAAGAGGTCCGACAGGAACAGCAGCAGATACACCAGCCCCACGAAAAGCCAAGCCGAGGCATAGCGGATCACGATGGTCCAGGCTTCGGCGAACAGAAGCGGGTAATCGCGCCATCGTCCCAGAAGTGCCGCCACCAGAAACGGCAAGGGAACAAAGATCAGCACGAGGGCAGACAACACTGGGATCGGCTGATCGAACATGGAGGATACGCTGTCGTAGCGCTGACTGGCCCAACCCAGCAACAGCGCGACCGCCACCGCAAGGGGGGCGGCCACCAGACTGGCCCGGCCCAGACGCACCGGGCCTGCCATGCCAAGCACCGCGAAGGTGAAGACCACGGCAAAGGCAATCAGCACCAGGGCAGGTCGTTCAGGCAGCCAGTGGCGTTCCAGCACTTCGGACAGCGCATAGAAGGACAGGCCGGCAAGCCCGCCCACCGTGGCCATGGTCATCCGCTGCCGCGTGGCGCGTTCCATCATGTTCAGCTCCTGCGCTTCCTCGGGATCGACCGATCCCGACCGGACCCTACCCCCGCCGCACAGGAAGGAAAAGGCGCAGCGGTGTCAGGCGTCGACGGGGATTCCTGCCGCCTGACGGCGGTCGGCGACGAATTCTTCCAGCGCACCGCGGGCAGCATCTGCCATCGGCGGGGCAATACATTCCTCTAGCAAACGGGGATACAGACGATGGGCACGTTCCGAGGACCAGACGGCACCGTCCTGGTGCCAGGCCTCATAAGGCCGCAGTTCCGACAGGAATGGGCGCGGGACGCTGCCGACGCGGTCTTGCGTCTGGCGCGTGCCGAAGAAATGTCCACCGGCGCCCACGTCGCGCAGAAGATCGAGCGCAAGCGCGGTGGGATCGGTCGCCAGAAGTCCCGCATCGCAATAGCGCTGAATGCCTTGCAGCATCTCGCAATCCATCAGGAATTTTTCGGGGCTGGCCATCAGCCCGCTCTCGAGCCAGCCCGCCGCGTGATAGATCATTGCACTTCCGGCCTGCAGCGCCGCCCAGACCGCGTTCGAGGTTTCGGCCATCGACTGCCCATCCGGCACCGGCGCATTCGACGGGGCTGATCCCCGCAGCGGAAGACCATAGTGACGGGCCATCTGGCCTGTCATCTGGGTCGCGCGAATGTATTCGGGTGTGCCATAGACCGGCGCCCCGGTCTTGAGATCGGCCGAAGGCGAAAGCCCGCCCAGCATGACAGGACAGCCCGGCTGGATAACCTGCAAAAGCGTGATGACGGCCAACCCCTCGGCCAGCGCAAGCGCAACCGCACCAGCCAGCGTGACCGGCGCCGTCGCCCCTGCCACGGCAAAAGGCGTGACGATCACAGGCTGGCCCTGCCGCGCAAAACGCATGGCGGCATCCAGCACCGCGCCTTCGTAGCGCAGAGGAGAGAGAGAGTTGATATTCGTGAACATGCGCGGTGCGGCCGCGAATTCACCGGGGGAAAGACCGGCGGCAAGGCGCACCATCTCCATCGCGTCTTCGGCCTGCGCGGCATTCAACGAATAGGCGTGACAGACCTTGTCGGTACGGGTCAGCATCTCGGCCATGCATTCGGAATGACGGCTGGCGGCCGGCACATCCGCAGGTTCCACCGGGTAGCCGCCCAGGAAATGGATGCAGTTGAAATGCTGCGCAAGGGCCAGCATCTCGCGGAAGGCGGCGCGGTCGCCGCTGCGCTTGCCACGTTCCAGATCCCAGGCATTCGGCGCCGATGACACGCACCCGAACAGAAGATGCCCATCCCCTACCGGGATCGCCCGCGCCGGATTGCGTGGCGTGATGGTGAAGGATCGTGGCACCAGCGCCAGCTTTTCGGCGACAAAGGCCGGGTCGAACCGCACCGTCGTGCCCGTCACCCGACAGCCGGCGCGACGCAGCGCAAGGGCCGCATCCCCATTCTGCAGATCGACACCAATGTCCGCGAGAATACGCATCACACCCGCGTCCAGACGCGCCACGCCCTCGGGGTCCAGCGGATCAACCGGGCGGTCGATCAGACGGGGAATCGACCAGGGCATCTGGCTGACTGCCGTCAGGGGCGGACGTGCCGCCTTGCCCCGCGTCGCTGTCTGTTCATCGGACATGTCGCCTCCACCGTCACTTCGACCCGTTGCAGCGCAGGATGACGGAAAGCCCATTGTAAGCAGACAATGTTTGCGACATTTTCGCGCCGCTTTCAGACCGTCTTGCGCCTTGCAGCCTCAGGCCGCGACCCTTTCGTCCAGCCAAGCGGGCAAACCGCCGATATCGGCAAGCACCACATCGGCATGGGGCGCAAGATCGGCGGCGCCCGCAATTCCCGTCAGCACGGCCACGCGCTGCATGCCGGCGGCGCGCCCGGCCTCAAGATCATGGCGGCTGTCGCCCACCATGGCGACCTGTGCCGGGTCCAGCCCGGTCTGGCGGCAAAAGGCCAAAAGCTGCCCCGGCGCAGGCTTTGCGCCATGGCCCGAGTCATACCCTGCGACGAAGTCGAACAGATCCGTCAAATCATGGGCCGCCAGATGCGCGCGGGCCGGGCGCTCGGTGTCATTGGTGGCAAGCCCGATGACAAGGCCGCGGGCGCGCAACGATTCGAACAGCGGCCTCAGCGCCACGGCGGGCACCATCTGCGCCGTCGCCGCCACTGCATTCATCCGCGCCATCAGCGCATCTGGGGCATATCCCGGCAGGTAGGGCAGCAAGACTTCGGCAATTTCGGGGGCGGTCCCTGCGATGACCGGGCTTGAAGGATGGAAATCCTGCCGCAGGGGATCATACCCGATTGCGGCAGCCAGACGTCCCCTGAGATCGGCATCGGGGGTGATTTCAGCCAGCACCCGATCCGCCCAAAGACCCCAACTGCGCCGAAAATCGAACAGCGTCCCGTCCTTGTCGAAGATCAGCCCCCGGATCATGCCAGCCCCTCCTGTGGTCTTGCCTGCACCTTGGCGCGGGCACGTCAGCTTGGCAAGCCCTGCGCCGGTCAGGTCCAATGCGGCCCCGCACCACCGGGCAGCAACTGGCGCGCCTGATAGGGCAGCTCGGGCGGCACGCCCGCAGCTTCGGCAAAGGCCAGAACCATGCTGTCGTCCATCAGCAGGAAATCCAGCACTGCCCCCAGAAATTCGGGCTGGGCAGCCAGACGGCGCAGATCATCGGGCGCCGCGCCTGTGGCCGACAGAAACTGCGGCAGCAGCTCATCCTGGCCCAACAGCCAGCCAAGGGCCTGAAGCCCAAGCGTTTCGGCGGATTCCTGCTTCATCATGGGTCTTGTCCTGTATTTCCGCCCCGTCAGGCGTGTCGGTATTTAACAAATCGAAAGCATTTCTTAACCAGTTGCAGTAAAAGATGCGGGTATCCGGTAGCAAGTGAAACGGCAACGTAATGGCGGGCACGATCCTCATCGTTGACGACGTGGCGACAAACCGCATCGTCCTGAAGGTCAAGCTGGGGGCGGCATGCTACCAGCCCCTGATGGCCGCCGATGGCGCGGGCTGCCTGCGCCTCGCGCGTGAGGCGCGGCCGGATCTCATCCTCCTCGATGTGGCGCTTCCGGACATTCCGGGGGTTGAGGTGCTGCAACGTCTGCGCAGTGACCCGCTGACCCGCGACATTCCCGTGGTCATGGTGGCAGGGACGGCCGACCCCGCCTTGCGGCGCGCAGCCCTGCTGGCCGGTGCGGACGATTATTTCGTCAAACCTGTCGATGACGCCTTGCTGATGGCCCGGCTGCGCAACCTGCGTCGCACGCATGAGGCGCTGGCCGAACTGGGACAACGGGGGGATACCTTGCAGGCGCTGGGTCTGGCCGAAGATCAGGCCGGCTTTGCGCGCCCCGGCACCATCGCCCTAGTCTGCGACCGCCCCGAAGAGGCGCTGCGCTGGCGGCGCGACATGGCCCCCCATCTGTCTGATCAGTTGCTGACCCTGCATCGGGAAGAGGCGCTGGCTCAGACATCAGGCCCCGATTGCCCGGACATCTTCGTCATTGATGGGGATCTGGGGGGACGCGGCGGCGGCCTTCGGCTGATGTCGGAATTGCGGTCGCGGTCGGCCACGCGGCATGCAGGTATCGTATTGCTGCATCCCGACGCGCGGGCCGATGATCTGGCCATGGCCTATGACATGGGCGCGAATGAGGCGATGGAGACCGGACATCCCGCAGCTGAACTTGCGCTGCGGCTGCGGGCGCTGCTTCGCCGCAAACACGCAGCCGACCGGCTGCGCGCGACCGTGCAGGATGGGTTGCGCCTTGCGGTCATCGATCCGCTGACCGGGCTTTACAACCGCCGCTACGCGCTGCCCCGTCTGGCGACCATCGCAGACCGGGCGCAGATGCTTGGCACCTGTTTCGCGGTGATGGTCATTGATCTCGACCGTTTCAAGGCGGTGAATGACTGTTTCGGCCATGCCGGGGGCGACAGCGTGCTGGCCGAAGTGGCGCATCGGCTGGCGGAAAATCTGCGCGCCTCGGATCTGGTGGCCCGCATCGGGGGGGAGGAGTTTCTGGTTGCCCTGCCCGACACCGGCCTTCCAGAGGCGCAGCAGATTGCCGAACGGCTGTGCCGCATGGTGCAAGAGGCACCGATTGCCCTGCCCGACGGGCGGAGCCTGTCGGTCACCGTCTCGATCGGCCTGGCGGTGGCGGCGGGGTCGAAGGTCGCCACGCAGGACGTGGCGCATATGGTGGACCGCGCCGACCGCGCGCTTTTGGACGCCAAGGCGCAGGGGCGCAATCAGGTGATGCTGGATGCAAGCGCCGCCTAGCGGCCGTTGCCTTCGTCGTGATGACGGTCGTCACCATGGCCGCCGCGTTTCAGGCTTTGTTCCAGCCGGTCGGCAAAGGCCCGGCGCGCTTCGGGCGTCATCCGGGTCAGGTGATCGGCCAGCAGGCCCTGACCCATGCGGATCTGATCCACAAAGACCATGCGCTGCCCATCCAGCGCCGCGCGCAGGGCGTTGGCGTCAAAAGGTTCGGCGCGCAACACGGCCACCACTGCCGCCATGTCGCCCTGCATTCGGGCGCGCATTTCACTCAGGCCGGGGCCGCGTTCAAGAAACACGCGGCGCAGTTCTTTGCGGTCACTGTCATCCAAGGCGGCGGCATAGGGGCCAAAGCCCAGATCACGCCCCCCCTTTTCCGTCAGGGGCGGGCCTTTCAGGATCGCGCCCCCCACCATCCCCAACACCAGCAGATTGACCGCGAGCGAGGCAAAGAACGCGCGCTTCCAACGCGTTGCGCTTGGCAGTTCAGCCATGGTCACCCCTCCGAGAGCCAGCCGTCAAGGCTGGGAATAAGATCCACCTGTTCCACCGTCTCGGCCCCCTGCAGCGCCACCCGGATCGTGGTCACGGGCGCAGGCTGCACAAAGCCGATCCAGACACCGGCGGCGGTCGCGGTGGCAAGGCCCGTTGCCGCACCGCCAAAGCCGAACACCCAGCGTGAAAACCGCGCCAGCAATCCGGGCGGCGCCACGGCGGGTGCAGCCTGCACCACGGGGTCAGGTTGCAGCGCATAGGCATCTTCCAGCATCCGCGCCATGAAATCGGACGAGGCCTCCGCAGGGCGGGACCGCGCAGCCGACAGCAGATCGTCAAGTTCCTGCGGTGTCATTTCGCATCTCCAGACCATGGGCCGGCGCCTCTCATGCCTCTGCCCCTTCATCTTCATATCCCAGTGCCGCCCGCTGCCCCGACAAAATCGCGGTCAGCGCGCGTTTGCCCCGCGCCGTCAGGCTTTCGACCGCCTCGACGCCGATCTCCATGATTGCGGCGATTTCGGGGTTCGTCATCCCTTCAATATGGCGCAGCACCACCGCCTGCCGCTGCCGGTCGGGCAGCTGGGCCAGCGCAGTATCCAGCGCCGCCATGCGGTCAGCCTCGATCATCTGGGCCACGGCACCCGGCGTTGCATCGGCCACCTCGGGCGCTTCGTCCAGCGCGGTCGCGGCGCGGCGCTGACGGGCGCGGTGCCGGTCGGTCACCAGATTGGTGACGACCCGGTAAAGCCAGGTCGTGACCTGCGCCTCACCCGCGCGCCAGTCCGGCGCGATTTTCCAAAGCCGCACCAGAGCCTCTTGCGCCACATCCTCGGCCTCAGCCCGGTCGCCCAGCAGACGCGCGGCATAGCCCAGCACCCGTGGCGACAGGCGCAGGACCAAGACCCGCGCAGCCGAACGATCCCCCTGCGCATAGCGCGCCAGAAGCACTTCGTCAGAGAGATCGGTCAGATCGTCAAGCGGCATGGTCATCAGAAGCCGAGCGTTACCTGCAAGCATCCCCCCCGGCAAGACAGGCCTGCCGGAGGGGGTATCCCAACCACGGGTCAGTTCCCGGTGGTGCCACCATAGCCCTGGCCATGTTTGCCATGACCGCGGCCATGGCCATCGTCCATGCCGTGACCTTCGCCCATGCCATGCCCCATCATGCCTTCAGGGTTGGCGCGGGCGGCTTCCAGCTCGGCCTTGGTGACGGCCCCGTCGCCATCGGCGTCCAGACGGTCAATCATCTGCGCCCCCGGCCCCGGCATGGCCAGAAGCTCTGTCACCGAAACCGCGCCATCGCCATCCACGTCCATCCGCTCCAGCATCTGGGGTGCCATCGCCTTGGCACGGGCCTCGGCCGCCTTCATATGCATCGCGGTCAGTTCCTCGGCGGTGATCTTGCCATCACCATCGGAATCCACGGCCTTCATCTCGGCCACGCGGTGGGCCTTGAATTCATCGGCCGTGATCTTGCCGTCCTTGTTGGCATCGACGGTGTCGAAGTCGAACATCGGGCCCATCATCGGCCCGCCCATCATACCCATATGGCCCATCATGCCCCCGTCGCGCATCCGATCGGCCAGCGCCGCCGACCCAAGCCCACCCACGAGGATGGCGGCCAGGGCTGCGGTATAAGCAAAGCTGCGTTTCTGCATCGTCGTCTCCTGCATCTAGCTTGCGGCGGCCTCTGCATGTCGCCGTCAGAAGGGAAACGCCCCACAGTCGGAATTCCGTCGCAGATTTTTCAAACCGCCCAAAATTGCGACTTTACCGCGCATGTTTCGGCTTTGCTCTTTGCCAGCGCCCTCACCCGCCTTATTGTCTGTCGGTCGATCAAGGGAGTCTCGATCAGCATGGATACGCAAAGCACACTTATGGCGGCGGAAGACGACCGGCCGCTGTGGCCCGCCCTGCGCCGCGGGTGGTGCCGGCAATGCCCGTCGTGCGGGTCGGGTCCGCTGCTGCGCGGCTATCTGAAGGTGCGCGAAAGCTGCCCCGTCTGCGGAGAGGCGCTGCATCATCAACGTGCCGATGATGGCCCGGCCTATCTGACCATCATGGTGGTGGGGCATATCGTGGGGCCGCTCATGCTTTGGGCCTTTACGGCATGGCGGCCCGATCCGCTGGTGCTGCTGGCGATCTTTTCGGTTGCCACGGTCGCCATGACCTTGTGGCTGCTGCCGCGGATCAAGGGGGGCTTTGTCGCCCTGCAATGGTCGCGGCGGATGCACGGGTTCGGGCGTGACGCCTGACCTGCCCATCCGGCCCGCCGCCACGGTGATCCTGACACGACGCGGACCGTCCGGCCCCGAGGTGCTGATGGGCCAGCGCGGCGCCGGAGCGGCCTTCATGCCGTCGAAATATGTCTTTCCGGGTGGCGCAGTCGATGCAGGGGATGCCGCCGTGCCGCTGGCAGCCCCCCTGCCCGCGGAAACGCAGGCCCTGCTGGACGGCGGCGATCCCGCGCCCGAGGCCCTTGCCGCCGCCGCCATCCGCGAGGTGTTCGAGGAAACCGGGCTTGCGCTGGGTCAACCCGGTGATTGGACCAGCCCGGTTCCGGCCGATTGGCTGGAATTTGCCGCGCGGGGCCTGCGCCCTTCCGCGGCGGGGTTGCAGCTTGTGTTCCGGGCGATCACCCCCCCAGGCCGGCCACGCCGCTTTGACGCGCGCTTCTTTCTGGCCGATGCCGCTGCCGTTGCGGGCGATCCCGAAGATTTTTCGGCCGCAGCGGATGAGCTTTCACATCTCCACTGGATCGCACTGGCCGAGGTGCGCCGCCTTGATCTGCCCTTCATCACCGAGGTGGTGCTGTCCGAAGTTGCGCTGATCCTGTCGGGCGGCACGCAACCCGGCGTGCCGTTCTTCGACAATGCCGGGGTGCGGCCGACCTTCCGGCGGCTCAAGCCTCAGAACACCTGAAGCCGTTCCAGATCGTAGCCGTTCCATTCCAGGATCTCACGCGCGGCCTTCAGCCGGTCCGAGGGCAGCGGCCCGCCGCGATTGAGGATGAAGCCCATCGCCCCCGAGGGCGTGCCGATGACCAGCGTCCGCATATCCACATCGGCCCAGATCACCCACCAAGGTGCGGCCAGCGCAGTCGTGCCTGCGCCTTCCAGGATCAGCCGCCCCGGCGCTGGCAGCGCCGCGCGCCCGTCATAACCCTGCCGCTTGCCGCTGAGGCACAGATCGGCGCGGACCGGCACGGCCCCGCCCTGCGGCGCACCGAAGCGCACCTTGCCGGGTTTGCAGCCACCCGGTTGGGCGGTAAAGGCCGCAACCTGCGTCCAGTCGCCTTCCAGGGCATCGGGTTTCATCACGGCATTTGAGTAGATCGGTGTACCGAGATCACGGAAGTTCAGATCGGTCGGCTCGGGCGTGCGCTGCAGGCAGGCGGCAAGCACCAGGAACAGCGGGATCAGTTTCAGTCGATGCAAAGGGTCACCTGACGGCCATCGGCCTGTAGAATTGCGTTGCAGCCGAAAAGCGGCTTGATCGGGGCGCAGGTACCGGACCGGGCAAGGCACAGTCCGTCACAATCGGTTTCCTTGCGGCAGGATTTGCCACCATCGCGGGTCTGAAAGACACAAGCCATGCGTTCACCCCCGGCCTGGGTCCAGCGGCCTTTCTGCTTTTCGCAGGCCAGCTGGGCTTCGGATTTCGGCGTAGGCGGGGCGGCGGGGGCCACCACCGGCGCGGCCACGGGTGAAGATGCGGCGGCGGGCGTTGCCGCGGGCAGCGGCGTTACCGCCTTTGGCACTGCGGCAGTTTGGGCGGCAGGTGGGGCGGCGGGCGTGCCGGGGCGGATGGGCGTCACGGCCACGGCACTGCCTAGGATCGTGCCGGGCTTGGCCGTCACCCCCGCCGGGGCGGCGGGGGCTTGCGCGGGCGGGATGGCGGATTTGCCGCCCAATCCCGGCAGGGTCATCTGGCAGGCCGCCAGCCCCAGACACATGAGCAGCGCAACGATGACGCGCATCGCCCTTCCCCCCGAAACACCCAACCCGAACGGCCGCCCCGTTCCTATGCCGTGGTCTTGGCCGCAAATGCCCCGAAAGGCAAGATCCGCCTCAGAACGGCGCGGGGTGGTCGCGGTAGAGCGCGGCGATCCCCGCCAGAACCTCATCCGACAGGCGCAGGTCTGCCGCAGCGATATTGGTCTTGAGCTGCGCCATCGTGGTCGCCCCGATGATCGGGATGCAGGGATAGGGCCGCGTCCGGGTGAAGGCCAGCGCCATCTGGCAGGGGTCAAGCCCATGGTCGCGCGCAAGCCCAAGATAAGCCGAAACCGCCGGGAAGACCTGCGGCGTGATCCGCCCGCCCAGTTCCGGGTTGCGCGACCGGCGGGTATGGTCGGGGATCACATCACCCGCATATTTGCCCGACAAAAGCCCGGTGGCAAGCGGCGACCAGGCCAGCAGGGGCATGTCCTCCATCGCCGAAAGCTCGGCCCAGTCGGTGTCGAAGCCGCGGTGCAGCAAGGAATATTCGTTCTGGATCGTGGCCATGCGCGGCAGGCGGTGTTCATCTGCCAAGCGCAGCCATTGCGCGGCCCCCCAGACGGTTTCATTCGACAGGCCGATCGCGCGGATCTTGCCCGCGGCAATCGCCACCTCGGCCGCGCGCAGGATGTCAAGCATCCCGGCAATGGTCGCGGCGCGGTCGGTCTTAGGGACGTAGTTCCAGTTCTGGCGGAAGTGATAGGACCCGCGGTTCGGCCAATGCAGCTGATAAAGGTCGATGTAATCGGTCTGCAGGCGGCGGAGCGAGGCATCAAGCGCGGTGTTGAACGTCTCGGCCGTCATCAGGGTGCCGGGGCGGATGATTTCGCCGGGCCCGGCCATCTTGGTGGCCAGCACCACGCGGTCACGCCCGCCCTGCGCGGCAAACCAGTTGCCGATGATGGTTTCCGTATGCCCCACGGTTTCGGCGGTTACGGGGTTGACCGGATACATCTCGGCCGTGTCCCAGAAGTTCACCCCGTGATCCAAGGCATAGGCAATCTGCTCATGCCCCTCGGCCTGGGTGTTCTGGGTGCCCCAGGTCATGGTGCCAAGGCAATATTCGGAAACGGTCAGGCCGGTCTGGCCAAGCGCGAGCTGCTTCATCGGTCTCTCCTGCTGTCGGGCGGAGCCTAGCGGACGCGGGGCGCTTGGCAAGGGTCAGCCGATACGCGGCGTGGTCACCGTGATGTGATTGCCTGGCCGTCTTTGCGTCAGATCAAGGCGAGGGCCTGCGGGTCGGCCAAGGATGGCCCCGCATTGGACAGGAGGCATTCATGCAGATCACCTTCACGGGAAAGACGGCACTGGTGACGGGCGCTGGCTCTGGTATCGGCGAGGCGATTGCCCTGCAGCTCGGCCAGGCCGGGGCGCTGGTGGTCGTGGCGGATCTGGATGCCGCCAAGGCCGCCGCGGTCGCTGACCGCATTGTCGCGGCCGGAGGGCAGGCGGTGCCGGGCGCGGGCGATGTGGCGAACCCCGATGTGGTCCAAAGCCTGATCGCCGAGGCAGTGGCCGCCGGCGGCAAGCTGGACCTGCTGGTCAACAATGCGGGCATCGGCGGGCCGCTGGCACCGCTGGGGGACTATCCGCTGGATGGTTGGCGCCGGGTGATGGACGTGAACCTGGATGCCGTCTTCTACGGCATGCGCTTTGCGATTCCCGAAATGCTCAAGGCGGGCGGCGGCGCCATCGTCAACATGGCCTCGATCCTCGGCTCGGTCGGGTTTGCCAATGCGGGGGCCTATGTCGCGGCGAAACACGCGCTGCTGGGGCTGACCAAGGTGGCCGCGCTGGAATATGCCGCCAAGAACATCCGTGTGAACTGCATCGGCCCGGCCTTCATCGACACGCCGCTGCTGGCAGCCCTGCCCCCCGGCGCGAAAGAGGCGCTGGTGGCGGCCCATCCGGTGGGGCGGCTGGGGGTTGCCGATGACGTGGCGGCGCTGACGCTGTTCCTGCTGTCGGATCAGGCGCGGTTCATCAACGGGTCCTATCACCTGACGGATGGCGGCTACTGCGCGCAATAAGGCCAAAAGCCCTTTTCCCTTTGCCGCACCGGCGTTAAACACGCCCGGCACGGCAAAGGGGACAGGCGCATGGCACGGATTCTCATCACTTCGGCGATTCCCTATATCAACGGGATCAAGCATCTGGGGAACCTTGTGGGCAGCCAGCTGCCTGCCGATCTTTTCGCACGCTACAACCGCGCCCGCGGACATGAGGTGATGTTCATCTGCGCGACCGACGAACACGGCACCCCGGCCGAACTGGCCGCCGCCAAGGCGGGCAAGCCCGTGGCCGAATATTGCGCCGAAATGCATGACGTTCAGGCCGAAATCGCGCGTGGCTTCCGCCTGTCCTTCGATCACTTCGGCCGGTCTTCCAGCGCGCGCAACCACGCCCTGACCCAGCATTTCGCAGGCAAGCTGGCCGACAATGGCCTGATTCGCGAAGTTTCGGAAAAGATGATCTATTCGGTCGATGACGGTCGCTTCCTGCCCGACCGCTATGTAGAGGGTACCTGCCCCAGCTGCGGCTATGACAGCGCGCGGGGCGACCAATGTGATAACTGCACCAAGCAGCTGGACCCGACCGATCTGATCAACCCGCGTTCGACCATCTCGGGGTCCACGAACCTTGAGCTGCGCGAAACCAAGCATCTCTACCTCATGCAGCGGGCGCTGAAGGACAAGCTTGAGGCCTGGATTGACAGCAAGACCGACTGGCCGGTGCTGACCACCTCGATCGCGAAGAAATGGCTCCATGACGGCGATGGTCTGCAAGACCGCGGCATCACCCGCGACCTGCACTGGGGCATCCCGGTCAAGAAGGGCGATCAGCCCTGGCCGGGGATGGAGGGCAAGGTCTTTTACGTCTGGTTCGATGCGCCCATCGAATATATCGCCGGCACCGCCGAATGGGCCGATGCCCATGGCAAGCCCGATGCCGAATGGGAACGCTGGTGGCGCACCGACAAGGGCGCCGATGACGTGACCTATTATCAGTTCATGGGCAAGGACAACGTCCCCTTCCACACTCTGTCCTTCCCGGCCACCATCCTCGGGTCGGGTGAGCCGTGGAAGATGGTCGATTACCTCAAGTCCTTCAACTACCTCAATTATGACGGCGGCCAGTTCAGCACCTCGCGCGGGCGGGGGGTGTTCATGGATCAGGCGCTGTCGATCCTGCCCAGCGATTACTGGCGCTGGTGGCTGCTGTCGCATGCGCCGGAATCCTCGGATGCCGAATTCACCTGGGAAAACTTCCAGGCCTCGGTCAACAAGGATCTGGCCGATGTGCTGGGCAACCTCGTCAGCCGCGTGACCAAGTTCTGCAAGTCGAAATTCGGGGAAACCGTCCCCGCCGGTGGCAGCTTCGGCGCGCAGGAAACCGCGCTGATCGCCGATCTGGGCGCCCGCATCCGTGATTATGAGACCTGCATGTCGCAGATGGAGGTCCGCAAGGCCGCGGCCGAGCTGCGCGCGATCTGGGTCGTGGGCAACGAATACCTGCAGGCCGCCGCGCCCTGGAGCGTGGTGAAAACAGATCCCGAACAGGCGCAGGCGATGATCCGTCTCAGCCTGAACCTGATCCGCGTCTATGCGATCCTGTCGCAGCCCTTCATCCCCGATGCCGCTGCCACCATGATGGCCGCGATGGGGTCGGACGACTGGACCTGGCCCGAAGACGTGGGCGCGGCCCTGCGGCACCTGCCCGAAGGCCATGCCTTCACCGTGCCGGAGAACCTGTTTCGCAAGATCACCGATGAAGAACGCGCCGAATGGCAGCAGAAATTCGCGGGCGTCCGCGACTGATCTGCAAGACAGGGCCGGTCCTTTGACCGGCCCTTTTCGTTTGCCTGCTTGACTTTTGGCCCATCTGGCCCCATGTGCCACCCAACCGATACCGGGCCGCGTGAGCCATGATGGGGTGTCGGGCACAGGTTCCCACCTTCACGCAGGGGCGCCGCGGACCAAACGGCCGATGGGGATGCGCCCCGTCTGGCGAGGCTGGTTCGCCCCCTGAGCGGCCCAACCGGGCCAGAGACAGGCCCGCGCCTGTCGGAAAGCATTGCATATGTCCACCTTCGCAGACCTCGGCCTGTCGCCGAAACTCCTCAAGGCCCTTGAGGCCACCGATTTCACCACCCCCACCCCGATCCAGACGCAGGCGATTCCGCATGTGATGAAGGGGCGCGACCTGATGGGCCTGGCCCAGACCGGCACCGGCAAGACGGCGGCCTTCGGCCTGCCGCTGCTGCACCGTCTGCTCGACATCACCCATCCGCCGGGGCCGCGCAATGTGCGCGCGCTGATCATGGCGCCCACCCGCGAACTGGTGCAGCAGATCTACGAACACATCTTCACCTTCACCAAGGGCACCCCGGTCAAGGTGACCATGGTCGTGGGCGGCGCTTCGATCAACAAGCAGTCGGAACGTCTGGCCAAGGGCTCGGACGTGCTGATTGCCACCCCCGGACGCCTGATCGACCTGCTGGAACGCGGCGATGTCAGCCTGGAACGCTGCGGCTATCTGGTGCTGGATGAAGCGGACCACATGCTCGACATGGGGTTCATCCATGCCCTTCGGACCATCGCCAAGCACCTGCCGCACAAGCGTCAGACACTGCTCTTCAGCGCGACCATGCCGAAGGACATCGAAGAGATCGCGGAAACCTATCTGCGCGATCCGGTCCGCGTGCAGGTTTCGCCCCCCGGCAAACCGGCCGACAAGATCGTGCAGGGCGTGCATTTCACCCCGCAGGGCGACAAGGCCCGCCTGCTGGAAACCTATCTGAAGAAACACCCGGGCGAGGCGGCGATCGTCTTCTCGCGCACCAAGCACGGGGCCGACAAGCTGGCCAAGGTGCTGGTCGGCTGGGGCTTCAACGCGGGCGCCATCCACGGCAACCGCAGCCAGAACCAGCGTGAGCGCACCCTGGCCGAATTCCGGGAAGGCGGGCTGGATGTGCTGGTCGCAACCGATGTCGCCGCCCGCGGCATCGACATTCCGACCGTGCGCCATGTCTATAACTACGACATGCCGAATGTGCCGGAAAACTATGTCCACCGCATCGGCCGCACAGCCCGCGCGGGCGCCGAAGGCTCGGCCGTGGCCTTCTGCGCCCCCGCCGAGATGGAAGAGCTGATGGCCGTGGAAAAGGTGCTGAAAAAGGCGATCCCGGTGATCGGCGGCGCCCCCTGGGCCATGGATATCGCCAAGGCCGCCCCCAAGCCGGGCCAAGGCCGTGGCCGTCCGCAAGGCGGCCGTCCTGGCCAGAAACCCGCTGGGCAAAAGCCCGCCAGCGCCCGCCCGCAGGGCGCCAAGCCCGAAGGCCGCCCGCAAGGTGCCAAACCGGCCGCAAAACCCGCAGCTTCCAAGGGCAACGGTGGCTTCAACGCCCCCCGCAAGACCGCTGGCGGCGCCAAGCCCGCCCAGGGCGGCAACCGCGGCCCGGCGCGCAGCACCAGCGCGCGCGGCTGACCCTGACGGGGGCGGCGCTGCCGCCCCCGTCTTCGCCGCCCCGGTCTTCGGTCTTTACGCCCCGGCCTCGTCTTCCAGATTGAGCTTCATCTCCAGCAGCACCTGCTGGATGGCCAGCGTCTCCCGCAGCAGACGCTTGGCCTCATTGACGGAAATCTTGCCGTCCCCGATGGCCTGATTGTATTCCGCCATCAGCATCCCGAAGCGCTGCGCCAAGGCCACCACATCGGAATTGATCCCGTTCGACTGGGCATTGCGCCGCTCGCCATCATAGCTCAACGTGATGCCGCGCAGATCGGACAGCGCCGCCGTCACATGCGGAAACCGCGCCGCGGCCTCCAGCTGGGCCACCACATCGATGGGCATGAACCGGTCGGCATGTTCATCCTGATCCGAATAATAGCGCCCCAGCGTGGCCTTGGATTTGCCCGTCAGATCGCAGGCCGCCTCGATGCCCACGTCCTTCACCAGCGCTTCGGTATGCTTCTTCAGATACCCGCCAATCGACATCCGCCCCACCCCTTACAGATCCGGTCCCGCCCACGCGGGGAAAACGTATTTTCTTTTCCCATTAATCGGATGTCAGCCTTTTGTCATTCATATTCCAGTCGTGGAAGGTGCCACGATGGTACGAGTGGCCGGTGTCCCCAGCACCGGCAATTGGGTGGGGGTCCGTCGTGACTGCCCTGCCGGGACGGGCCGGGGCAACCCGGTCCGCACGGCGGGCCCGTCAGCCCAGTCGAACGCCGCCACTGGCGCAAAGATCGCTTTACGATCACCCTGTTTCCTGTCCCGCGCCGGGGCGGGCCTGAAATGCTGTGTCGAGTTCGAGTGTCCGAAAACCCCCCGCAAGCCCGCTTGTGAAGAGGGGGCTTTCGCGTTACCTGCCGCCCTCATGGCCAAGCTCTATTTCCACTACTCCACCATGAACGCGGGCAAGTCCACCGCGCTGCTGCAAGCCTCGCACAACTACCGCGAAGGCGGCATGCACACCTATCTGATGACCGCCAACGTCGACCGCCGCGCTGGACAGGGTCGCATCGCCAGCCGCATCGGCATCGGCGAAGACGCCGACACCTTCACCCCCGAAGATGACATGCAGACCAAGATCGCCACTCGCCTTGCCCAGGGCCCGGTCGCCTGCGTCTTCATCGACGAGGCGCAGTTCCTCACCAAGGCCCAGGTCTGGCAACTCGCCCGCGCCGTCGATGACCTCGGCGTCCCGGTCATGTGCTATGGGCTGCGCGTCGATTTCCAGGGCAATCTCTTCCCCGGCTCCGCCGCCCTCCTCGCCTGGGCCGATGAAATGCGCGAGGTCCGCACGATCTGCCATTGCGGCAAGAAGGCCACCATGGTCATCCGCCGCGGCCCCGATGGCCAAGCCCTGCGCGATGGCGAACAGGTCCAGATCGGCGGCAATGAAACCTATGTCAGCCTCTGCCGCCGCCACTGGCGCGCCGCCGTCGGCGACTGATCTCATTTTCTGTCGAAAAATATCCTCGGGGGGTGAAGGCCGCAGGCCGAGGGGGGCAGACAGCCCCCCTTCCCCGCTTACCCCCGGGCGCGCAGTGCGATCATCGAGCCCGCCGCCGCAATCAGCACCATCCCCGCCCCTGCAAGCAGGCTCAGCGTCTCCCCCCAGATCAGCCAGCTCCATAGCGCAGAAGCCGGCAGGATCACATATTCAAAGACCGACACCCGGCTCGCATCCGCCAGCTGATAGGCCTTGATCATCATTCCCACCCCGATCAGCGACCCCGCCGCCTGGATCAGCGTCCAGAAGTAGAAGGTGGTCGAAGGCCAGATCGGCCCCCGCATGACGAAACCGGCAGTCCCCGCGGGCGCCTCCAGCGGCCAGACCGTCAGCACCGCCATCCCCACCAACCCCAGCAGCCCCAATGCGAAGAAGAACCCGCCCAGCAGCGTCTCGGCCGTCTCATCGGCACACCATTCCCGCGTGGCGATATTCCCCAGCGCATAAAGCGCCCCTGCCAGCACCGGCAGCACGGCGGCAAGGCTCGTCCCGTCCAGCGCCTCGCGCCCCAGCACCATGACCACCCCGGCAAACCCGATGGCCACCGCCAGAATGCGCACCGGCCCGATGTGATGCCCATAGGCAAAGCGCGAAATCAGCAGCACGAAGATCGGCGCCGTGAACAGCCCCGCCGCAACCAGCGCAACCGGCAGAAAAGCGAGCGCCCCGAAATAGATCAGCATGGCACCGCCGTGAATCGCAGATCGCGCCACCACCGCCTTCAGGTTCACCGGCCGCAGCCGGAACCGCAGCGGCGCCATCAGCGCAAGCAAGATTGCCCAGGCCATGACAGCCCGCGTCGCGTGGAACTGCCACAGCCCCGCCTCGGCCGCGATGACGCGCACATAGTTGTCGGTAAAGCCGATCACCATTGCGTAAACCAGAACCATGCCTCCGGCCAGCAGGGTGCGGTCCGGTGTCGCAGTGATGTTAGCGGTGGTCATCGCGCAATTTCCTTTCGTGCTCTCTTTTCAATGGCACGCAGCCGCCGCAGACTGCCCGTCGGAAAACGACATATCCGGACCCAAACCGAGGAGGAACCGCAATGGGATGGTTGGCCGATGAAACCGGACTGGAGAAGACAGCGGCGAATTACGCCCCGCTGACCCCGCTGTCGCATCTGCGCCGTGCGGCCGAAATCCACGCCGATCGCATCGCCCTTGCCTATCGCGGCCGCCATGTGCGCTATGCAGACTATATGCAGCGGGTCACCCAGCTGGCCGCGGCCCTTGCCGGGCGCGGCATCCGCCCCGGCGATGTCATCGCAACCCTCCTGCCGAATATTCCCGCCCAGGCCGAAGCGCATTTCGGCGTGCCCGCCTGCGGCGCTGTGCTGAACACCATCAACACGCGGCTGGATGCCGAAACCATTGCTTATATCTTCGGTCATGCCGGGGCGCGGATGGTGCTGGTGGACAGTGCCCTGATCCCGCTGGCCGAGGCGGCGATCCGCCGCATGACCAGCGTCGCCCCCCAGATCATCGAGGTCACGGATACCGAAGCCGGGCATACCCCTTCGGGCCATTATCTGGGCTATGAGGATCTGGTTGCCGAAGGCACCCCCGATTTCGACTGGATCCTGCCGCAGGATGAATGGGAAAGCCTTGCCATCAACTATACCTCGGGCACCACGGGGCGGCCCAAGGGCGTGGTCTATCACCACCGCGGCGCTTATCTTGCGACCATGGCCAATGTCATCGCCTGGCGGATGCAGCTGTTCCCAAAGATGCTGACCATCGTGCCGCTCTTTCATTGCAACGGCTGGGTGCAGCCCTGGCTGGTGCCGATGATGGGGGGAACGCTGGTCCTGTGCCGAGATGTGAACGCCAAGGCGATCTATGACGCCATCGCGGATGAGGGCGTCACCCATTTCGGCGGCGCGCCCATCGTGCTGAACACGATCATCAACGCCCGCCCCGAAGACCGCCGTCCCTTTGACCATATTGTCGAGGTCTTTACCGCAGGCGCTCCGCCCCCTGCCGCGACGCTGGCCGCGATTGAACCGCTGGGCTTCAACGTGACCCAGGTCTATGGCCTGACCGAAACCTATGGCCCCGCCACCGAATGTCTGTGGAAGCCGGAATGGGACAGCACCACGGGCGAGGATCGCGCCGCGCTCAAGGCCCGAACCGGGGTGGCGATGGCCATGCTCGATGCCGCCGCGGTGCATGACAGCCACGGCACCCCCGTGCCGCGCGACGCCGCCCATCTGGGCGAGATTGCCATGCGCGGCAATCTGGTGATGAAGGGCTATTACAAGAACCCCGAAGCCACGGCCGAAGCCTTCAAGGGCGGCTGGTTCCGATCCGGCGACATCGCCTATCAAACACCGGACGGCTATCTCAAGATCACCGACCGCGCCAAGGACATCATCATCTCGGGCGGTGAGAATGTCAGCTCGGTCGAAGTCGAGGGCGCGCTGATGCATCACCCGGCCGTCAGCCTCTGCGCCGTTGTGGCCAAGCCCGATGACAAATGGGGCGAAGTGCCCTGCGCCTTCGTGGAACTGAAGCCCGGCCAGACCGCGACCGAGGAAGAGCTGATCCGTTTTGCCCGCGCCCGGCTAGCAGGCTTTGCCACACCCAAGGCGGTGGTCTTCTGCGATCTGCCCAAGACCTCGACCGGGAAGATCCAGAAGTTCGAATTGCGCGCCGTGGCCAAGCTGATGGCACAGCAGCAACAGACCGCCCAAAGCGCCTGATGCCCCGCCCAACCCATGCGGGTGCCGCCCGCATGGGTTGATGCGGTTGTGACCCTGCGGCTTTGGCGTTAAGCTGCCGGGAAAAGGGGCAGAAAAGGCCATCCATGCGCAGCACCGCGCTCACGCAATTCGCGAAACTGGAATCCACCGGCCTCTGGCGGGAAGCTCCGGAATTGCAGCGCCGCGAGGTGATCGTTTCGGTTGGCGAAGCGTCGCTGACGATTTCCGATCCGCGCAGCGAAAGCGCCCTGTCGCATTGGTCGCTGCCTGCCGTGGAACGGCTGAACCCCGGCGAATTACCCGCGCTGTTTGCGCCGGGGCGCGACGCGCTGGAAACGCTGGAAATCGACGATCAGCTGATGATCCAGTCGCTCGACAAGGTCCGTGCGGCGCTGGCGGCGGCGCGGCCAAAACCGGGGCGGCTGCGGGGCAGCCTGCTGTTGGCGGGCACGCTTTCGGTGCTGGTTCTGGCCATCGCCTTCATCCCGGGGGCTTTGGTGGATCACACGGCTTCGATGGCCCCCCCTGCCACGCGGCTGGCGGTGGGTCGGTTGGCCCTGAATGACCTGAGCCTTGTGGCCGGCGCCCCCTGCAGCGATCCCTCCGGCCAAGCGGCGCTGGGGCGGCTTTCGACGCGGCTGTTCGGGCCGGGGGCGCCGCAGCTTGTTGTACTGCGCGACGGATCGGCACAGACGCTGCATCTGCCGGGGAATATCCTGACCCTGCACCGCAGCCTGATCGAAAATGCCAATGGCCCCGAGATTGCCGCAGGCTACATTCTGGCCGAGGCGGAACGTGCCGCGCAGGCCGATCCGTTGAAGCCGCTCTTGCGCTACGCGGGGCTGCGGGCAACCTTTGGCCTGCTGACGACAGGGCGGCTTGATCCGGATGCGGTCACCGGCTACGGGCGCGACCTGCTGCTCGCCCCGGCCAGCGTGGTCGAGGCCGAACCGCTGCTGAAGCGCTTTGCCGCGGCGGGGCTGCCCTCCACCCCCTTTGCCCGCGCGGTGGACCCGACGGGCGAAACCACCCTGCCGCTGATCGAGGCCGATCCGATGGCCGAGGGCGAGATCACGCCCCTTCTGTCGGATGGCGACTGGATCAGCCTGCAGGCCATCTGCGCCGACTGACCCCAAAAGAAATCCCCCGGAACCTTGCGGCCCGGGGGAGGTTTATTCTGCCCGTTTTTTGCTGCCTGCGACACCAACCACTACCGGATGAAAGCGTCTCCGAACCCGACCGCGCGGGCCGCCGACAGCGCCGCACGCGCCGCACCGGCATCGGCAAAAGGACCGGCCATGACCATCTGCAGCGCGCGCCCACCCTTGCTGATCTGGGCGCTGCCCACAGGCAGACCCAGCGCGCGCAGCCGCGCCTTAGCCCCATCGGCATTCGACGGCACGCCGAAGGTGCCGACCTGCACGTAAAGCTTGCCTCCCAGCGCAGGCTGCGGAACAGCCATAGCCGCGGGTTTGGCCGCAACCGCACGCGGCTGTGTCTTGGTCGAGACCTGCACCTGCGGACGCACCACCACGACCGGCGCCTGCGCCGTCTGTTGCTGCAACCGGGCGGGCACCTGACGCGTCCAGATCTGATCCTGCGCCGCCTGCCCTTCGGCGGTGCCAAGCCCGCGATAGGGGTTGAGGCGGTCATCCTCCCACGCCAGTTTATAGCCTTGGGGCACGACAACATCCGGCAAGGTTGCGGGGTTCACACCGACCACCGCGGCGACACCCGGCACCGCAGGCAACAGCACCGGATCAGCCACCGCACGGCCTACCTGCGCGGCGACTTGCGCCCCGGCGCCCGGCGCATAGATCCCGGCGCCGCTGCGATTGTCCTCACCCATGGCGACCTTGGCATAGATCGGCGCGCGCGCGCCATCCAGCGATCCGTACCCACGCGTGCACAAGACAGCGGAGCCGCCATTCGACAGCGCCACCACCTGCGCCACCGGGGCCGAGCTGTAGCAGCCGATCTTGTTCCCCGTTGCGCCCTGCGTCGCCGCCATGACCACCGGCTGCGGCGCCCGCACGACCGGGGCCTGCGCCATCATGACGGCAGCAGGCGGCGCGATTGGCGCAGGCAGCGCCTTGGCAAGTTCGGGCGAAATAGGCTTGGCCGGCGTCACCGCCCTAATTTTGGGCGGCGTGGTCAACGAAGCGACGGTGTCCATCGGCTTGCCGGTGGCCTTGGGGGCGGGGGGCAAGGGTTTCAGCGTCGCCACGACGGGGGCAGTATCGGCTTCGGGCAGGGGATCTGGCTCAACCGGAACAGGTTTTCCAAGCGTCGCAAGCGTCGGCGGATAGCCGCACAGCGCCTTGCGATCCCGGTTCACGCGCGGCACCCAGTTCACCGTGCCGTTCAGCCCCGCGCGCAAGAAAACGCATCCACGGCTGTCCACATACATCTGGCCCTTGAAGCCTGCCGGGGGAAGTTCAGACGGCCCGCCAAGCTGCGACACCGTCTGTGCATGCGAAACAGTAACCCCGGCAACGGCCGCGAGGACCGCGACCGATACGATCTTACGAAACATGACTACCCCCTGTGGTATGGGCAGAATCATGCGACAGGATTGTTTTCGAGTAAAGGGGCTATCCCCTCATTTTGTACCGAACATGCGGTCACCCGCATCCCCTAGCCCCGGCACAATATATCCATGGTCATTAAGGTGCGAATCCAGCGAGGCCGTGACGATCGGCACATCGGGATGGGCCTCTTTCATGCGCTGCACCCCTTCCGGCGCGGCCAGAAGGCAGAGGAACCGGATATTCTTGGCCCCCGATTGTTTCAAAAGATCAATCGCCGCGACCGAGGAATTGCCGGTGGCCAGCATCGGATCGACGACGATGCAGATCCGCTCCTCCAGGTGGTCGGGAACCTTGCAGTAGTATTGCACCGGTTGCAGCGTTTCCGGATCCCGGTACAATCCGACAAAGCCGACCCGCGCCGCCGGGATCAGTTCCAGGATGCCGTCCAGCAGCCCGTTCCCCGCCCGCAGGATCGAGATCAGCGCCAGTTTCTTGCCGTCCAGCGTGGGGGCGTCCATCTCCTGGATCGGGGTTTCGATCCGGGTGGTGGTCATGTCCAGCTCGCGCGTCACCTCATAGGCCAGAAGCAGGCTGATTTCCTTGAGCAACCGCCGGAACCCAGCAGTCGAGGTGTTCTTGTCGCGCATGATGGTCAGCTTGTGCTGCACCAGCGGGTGATTGACGACGGTCAGATGTTCAGCCATGCGCGGCCTCCAGCGTTTTTGCGAGGGTTTCCTTGGTGTCCCTGTCACAGAAGGCTGCGTCAAGGGCGGTGCGGTTCAGCGTGGCGAAAACGCCCGCATCCCAATCAAAGGCATCGGCCAGCCGGTCCCATTCGCGGGTCAGGCTGGTGTGGAAGAACGGCGGATCATCGGTCGAGACGGTGACCTTCACCCCCCGGTCGAAAAGTTGCCCGATGGGATGCTTGCGCCAGTCAGGGTAGATCCCCAGCGCGATGTTCGATCCGGGGCAAACCTCCAACACGGTGCCGCGTTCGGCCAGTTCATCGACCAACGCCAGATCCTCGATGGCCCGGACCCCGTGGCCCATCCGCGTGGGGTTCAGCGCCTTCAGCGTGGCGCGGATATGATCAGGGCCGCGCCATTCCCCGGCATGGGCGGTAATGCCCAGCCCAGCCTCGCGCGCGCAGTCGAAGGACCAGGCGAAATCGGCGGGCTCGCAGACCTTTTCATCCCCTGCAATGCCGAACCCAGTAACAAAGGCCCCCGCGGTTTCAGCGGCGCAGACGGCCACCTCGCGCGCCTTGTCTGGGCCGAAATGGCGGATCGGTGTCACGATCCCGCGCAGCGTGATGCCCATCTGTATGCGGGCGATGGCGGCGGCCTCTTCGATGGCATGAAGATATTCGCGCCAGGCGCCCAGATCCCGCCCGCCACAGAAATCGGGGGAAAGGAAGGTTTCGCCATAGATCACGCCGTTTTCCGCGCTTTGCTCCAGCACGGCCAGCGTGAGGCGATGGTAATCCATCGGCGTGACCAGAACCGAGGTCGCGGCCTCATAGACCTTCAGGAAATGCCAGAAGTCACGATAGGCATAATGGCCACGCTCATCGAAGATGCCGGAAATGTCGATCTTCTTTTCCTGCGACAGGCCGCGGATGAAGGCGGGCGGGGCCGCGCCTTCCAGATGCAGGTGAAGTTCGATCTTGGGGTGCTGGCGCAGCGTCACAGAAAGCTCCTTCCCGGACCTTGGGACGGCAGGCCCAGATGGGCCGCGACGCTTGCCGCGACATCGACGAAAGCGCAAGGACCAATCTCGCCCACACCCAGCCCGGCGACCAGAACCGGCACACGTTCACGCGTGTGTTCCGTGCCATGCCAGGTCGGATCATTGCCGTGATCGGCGGTGAAAACCGCCAGATCCCCCGGACGCAGCCGTGCCAGAAAGGCCCCGGCGCGGGCATCGAACCATTCCAGCGCGCGGGCATAGCCCGACACGTCGCGGCGGTGGCCATAGAGGCTGTCAAACTCGACAAAGTTCGCAAAGGTCAAGCTTCCGGGTTCCGCAGTGTCTATCAACCGGTCCAAATGATCGAAAAGTGCAGCATCATCTTTGCCCTTGTGCAGCTTGCCGATCCCCCGGTGGGAAAAGATATCGCCGATCTTGCCGACCGCATGGGTGGGGCAGCCCGCATCCTGCACCCAGTCCAGCAGCGTCGGCGCTGGCGGGGCAATCGCAAAGTCGCGGCGGTTCGAGGTGCGGCTGAAGGCGCCCGGTTCGCCCACGAAGGGACGTGCGATAACACGGCCGATCTTCATCGCATGCAGCGTCGGGGCCAGCCCCTCGCAAAGCGCGATCAACCGGTCGAGGCCAAAGCTTCCCTCATGCGCGGCGATCTGGAAGACGCTATCGGCCGAGGTGTAGCAGATGGGCCAGCCGCTCTGCATATGTTCGGCGCCGAGGCGGTCGATGATCGCGGTGCCGCTGTCATGGCAATTGCCCAGGATGCCTGCGACGCCCCCGATGCGGCAGACCTCGGCCACCAGCGTGTCGGGGAAGGCGGGAACTGTATTGGGGAAATAGCCCCAGTCCCATGGCACCGGCACCCCTGCCAGCTCCCAATGGCCCGAGGGCGTGTCCTTGCCGCGCGACACCTCGGTCGCGGCGCCCCAGCGGCCCTGTGGCACGGCGCCAAGTCCCGGCGCGGTGACGCCCGACGCCAAAGTCAGCGCAGCCCCCAGCCCCAGGCCATCCAGCACGGGCAGACACAGCGGACCGCTACGCCCCTCCTCGGCCCGGCCCGCGGCGCAGGCGGCGGCGATATGGCCCAGCGTATTCGCCCCCGCATCCGTGCCATGGGCATCGCCGAATTCGGCCGCATCCGGCGCGCCGCCGATGCCGACACTGTCCATCACGATCAGAAAGGCGCGGGTCATGCTGTCATCCTTTTGCGGACCAGCGCCGGGATCGACCCGGCCGCAGGGCCAATGTGGTAAGCCGCCTGCACTGCCGCCACGGCCCGTTGGGCGGCGTCATTGTCGGCGGCGTGAACGCGGGCAAGCGGTACGCCCCGATGCATCTGCATGCCCAACCCCGCAAGGTCAGAGAGCCCCACCGCCGGGTTCACCCGGTCGCCCTCTCGCAGGCGCCCGCCGCCCAGATGCACCACCACCTGGCCCAGGGCAAAGCCGTCAATTTCGGTGACAAAGCCCTCGGTCCGGGCCGGAACCTCGACCACCACGGGGGCAGCGGGCAGCCGGTCACGCCAGCGCTCCACGAAATCGGCAGGCCCACCCTGCGCGGCCACCATGCGGCCGAAGGTTTCGGCGGCGGCGCCGTTTTGCATCACCTGCCCCATCTGGCGCGCGCCTTCGGCAAGGTCGGGGACGAGGTCCGACAGCACCAGAACCTCAGCCCCGAGGGCTACGGTCAGATCCAGCAGGCGCGGGTTGATCTGGCGCGCGGTCAGCGTCTCCATCACCTCGATGACCTCAAGCGCATTGCCCGCCGCCGAGGCAAGCGGCTGGTTCATATCGGTGATCAGCGCAGAGGTGCGGCACCCCGCCCCGTTCGCCGCCGTAATCAGCGCGTGGGCCAGCGCCTCGGCGCGCGCCATATCGGGCATGAAGGCGCCTGAACCGACCTTCACATCCAGCACCAGCGCCCCCAGCCCGGCCGCAAGCTTCTTGGACAGGATCGAGGCGGTGATCAGATCGATGCTTTCCACCGTCGAGGTAACGTCGCGGATCGCGTAAAGCCGCTTGTCGGCGGGGGCGATATCGGCAGTGGCAGCCACGATGGCGCATCCCAGATCGCCCACCTGGGCGCGCAGCTCACGTTCCGACAGGGCGGTGCGAAAGCCGGGGATCGCCTCAAGCTTGTCAAGCGTGCCGCCGGTATGCCCAAGCCCCCGCCCCGACACCATCGGCACATAGGCCCCGCAGGCCGCCAGCGCCGGGGCCAATAGAAGCGACACGCAATCACCGATGCCACCGGTCGAATGTTTGTCCAGCACCGGCCCGGGCAGATCCCAGCGCAACACATGGCCCGAATCCCGCATGGCCAGCGTCAGCGCCACGCGCCCGGTTTCGGACAGGCCCTGCAACAGCACAGCCATGGCAAAGGCCCCTGCCTGTGCATCGCTCACCGCCCCGCTGGCCAGACCCTGGGCGAACCAGCGCAGGTCTTCTGCCGCGGGCTGGCCGCCGTCGCGCAGGGTGGCAATGATGCTGCGGGCGTCGGTCATGCCCGATCCATATGTTCCAGCGTAAAGACGCCCGGCAGCAGATCGGCCACCGTCATCTGGCGCGACAGGCCGTCGGTGGTGCACAGCGTGACCACCACATCCTGCGCTGCGAATTCGGCGATCTTCTGGCGGCAGCCCCCGCAAGGTGGCACGGGCGAGGGGCTGTCGGCGATCACCAGAATTTCGGCAATGCGCTGATCCCCGGCGGCAATCATTGCGGCAATCGCCCCTGCCTCGGCGCAGGTGCCTTCGGGATAGGCCACGTTTTCGACATTGCAGCCGACATGCAGGTTCCCGGCCGTGGACCGCAGCGCCGCCCCCACCTTGAAACGCGAATAGGGCGCATAGGCATTTTCGCGCACGCGGGTGGCGGCTTCCAGAAGGGACATGGCTTTGCTCCGGGCAGTTTGACCAACTGGTCGGATTGTGCGGCAGGCGGGCGCGTTAGGCAAGCCGCGCCCTCGGGGCATTCGACAGGCGATCTTCGCCCAAACGTGAAGCAGTGTTGCACAAATCGGACGTTGTTGCCGGTCGCAAACGGCTGCAAAATGTCGGCCGAAAGCCCGGAAATGCCGTGTTTGCGCTAACAGTGACTTGCGTCGGACAAAGGGTAGTTTAGGGGTAAACAAAATTCCGGAGGATGCGATGGAAGAGGCACGGCAGGACAACGCACGCCAGGCGGCACTGGATTATCATGAGTTCCCCAAACCCGGCAAACTGGAGATCCGCGCGACCAAGCCGCTTGCCAACGGCCGCGACCTGAGCCGCGCCTACAGCCCCGGCGTGGCCGAAGCCTGCCTTGAGATCAAGGCCGATCCTGCGACCGCAAGCCGTTATACAGCAAGGGGAAATCTGGTCGCCGTGGTGTCGAACGGCACCGCCGTACTGGGCCTTGGCAATATCGGGGCGCTGGCCTCGAAACCGGTGATGGAGGGCAAGGCCGTCCTCTTCAAGAAATTCGCCAATATCGATTGTTTTGACATTGAACTAAACGAACCCGATCCGGTGAAGCTTGCGGAAATCGTCTGCGCGCTGGAACCGACCTTCGGGGCGATCAACCTTGAGGACATCAAGGCGCCAGATTGCTTCATCGTCGAAAAGCTCTGCCGTGAGAAGATGAATATCCCCGTCTTCCATGATGACCAGCACGGCACCGCGATCGTGGTGGGCGCGGCGGCCACCAATGCGCTGCATGTGGCGGGCAAGCGGTTTGATGAAATCAAGATCGTCTCGACCGGCGGCGGGGCTGCGGGCATCGCCTGCCTGAACATGCTGCTGAAGCTGGGCGTCAAGCGCGAGAATGTCTGGCTCTGCGATATTCACGGTCTGGTTTATGAAGGCCGCGAGATCGACATGAACCCGCAGAAGGCCGCCTATGCCCAGGCCAGTGACAAGCGCACGCTGGATGAGGTGATCGATGGGGCGGACATGTTCCTCGGCCTTTCAGGCCCCGGCGTGCTGAAGCCCGAAATGGTCGCCCGCATGGCAGCGCGTCCGATCATCTTCGCGCTGGCCAACCCGACCCCGGAAATCCTGCCCGATGCCGTGCGCGACGTGGCGCCCGATGCGATCATCGCCACCGGGCGAAGCGATTTCCCCAATCAGGTGAACAACGTCCTCTGCTTCCCCTTCATCTTCCGCGGCGCGCTGGATGTGGGGGCCACGCAGATCAATGACGCGATGCAGCTGGCCTGCATAGAAGGCATCGCCGCCCTTGCCCGCGCCACCACCAGCGCCGAGGCCGCCGCCGCCTATCGCGGGGAAAAGCTGGCCTTCGGGCCGGATTATCTGATCCCCAAGCCGTTTGATCCGCGGCTGATCGGGGTTGTCGCCAGCGCCGTGGCCAAGGCCGCGATGGAGACCGGCGTCGCCACCCGCCCGCTGAGCGATCTGGACGCCTATCGCACCAAGCTGAACGGGTCGGTGTTCAAATCGGCGCTTCTGATGCGCCCTGTGTTTGAGGCCGCCCGTCAAACGGCCCGCCGCATCATCTTTGCCGAGGGCGAGGATGAACGGGTGCTGCGCGCCGCCAATGCGATCCTTGAGGAAACGACCGAGCGCCCCATCCTGATCGGCCGACCCGAGGTCATTGCGATGCGCTGTGAACGGGCGGGCCTGCCGATCCGCCCCGACCGCGATTTTGAGATCGTGAACCCCGAAAGCGATGCCCGCTACCGCGATTACTGGGGCAGCTATCACGAACTGATGGCCCGCCGCGGCGTCACGCCCGATCTGGCGCGCGCGATCCTGCGGACCAATACCACCGCCATCGGCGCCATTGCCGTGCATCGCGGCGATGCCGACAGCCTGATCTGCGGCACCTTCGGGCAATATCTGTGGCACCTGAACTATATCGAGCAGGTCCTTGGGCGCGACGGCCTGTCGCCGCATGGCGCGTTGAGCCTGATGATCATGGAGGATGGGCCGCTTTTCATCGCGGATACGCAGGTGAACCCGGTGCCGACACCTGAACAGATCGCACAGACCGCGCTGGGGGCCGTGCGCCATGCCCGCCGCTTTGGCGTGACCCCCAAGGTGGCGCTCTGCTCGCATTCCAACTTCGGCAATCTGGATACGGACTCGGGCCGCCGGATGCGCGCCGCGATGGAGATCCTGGACGCCGAGCCGCGCAACTTCGCCTATGAAGGGGAGATGAGCCTGGATGCCGCGCTGGACCCGGAACTGCGCGCGCGGATGCTGCCCAACGCCCGGATCGAGGGTGCGGCGAATATCCTGGTCTTCGGCTATTCCGACGCCGCCAATGCCGCCCGCAACATGCTGCGGATGAAGGCCGGCGGGCTGGAGGTCGGGCCGATCCTGATGGGCATGGGCAACAAGGCGCATATCGTGACGCCGTCGATCACGCCGCGGGGTCTTTTGAACATCTCGGCGCTGGCCGGGACGCCGGTTGCCCAATACGGCTGAACTTTTCGACCCGAAAGACAAAGGGGCGCGGTCCGGCACCGCGCCCCTTTTTGCTGCCGACTCAGCCCCGCATCTGCAAAGCTGGAAAACTTTGCAAACTTCCCTGCATCGGTAGATTTATTTAAGGACTTGCGCATATTTGCAAAAGTTTGCGACCACACGTGAGCAATATTCTGCAAATTTTTTCCGACACGCCGGGCGCGCTACCGGTAACAGCATTGCGTGAACGCCCCTCCGTCGCGTAACAAAATCTCAGAGCGGAGGAGGATGCATACAATGGCATACAAAGAGATTTACGAAAGCTGGCAAACCGACCCCGAGGGGTTCTGGATGAAGGCTGCCGGTGCCATCGATTGGGTCAAGCCTCCGTCTCGGGCGCTGAACCCGGACCATGCACCGCTGTATCAGTGGTTCACCGATGCTGAGGTCAACGCCTGCTGGAACGCCGTGGACCGCCATGTTCTGGCCGGGCGTGGCAACCAGCTGGCGATCATCCATGACAGCCCCGTCACCCATCTGCGGAAGGGCATCACCTACAAGGAGCTGCAGACCCGCGTCGCAAGCCTTGCCGGTGCGCTGCGCGCCAAGGGCGTGGAAAAGGGCGACCGCGTCATCATCTACATGCCGATGATCCCCGAGGCGCTGGAGGCAATGCTGGCCTGCGCCCGTCTCGGTGCGATCCATTCGGTCGTCTTCGGCGGCTTTGCGGCGAACGAACTGGCGGTGCGGATCGACGATTGCAAACCCAAGGCGATCATCGCGGCCTCTTGCGGGATCGAGCCGAACCGCATCGTGCATTACAAACCGCTGCTGGACGGCGCGATCGACATCGCCACCCACAAGCCTGATTTCTGCGTGATCTTCCAGCGCGAGCAAGAGGTCGCAAAGCTGGTCGAGGGCCGCGATGTGGCGTGGCACACCTTCCAATATGGCGTGGAGCCGGCCGATTGCGTCCCGGTCGAGGGCGATCATCCGGCCTATATCCTTTACACCTCGGGAACGACCGGGGCGCCCAAGGGCGTGGTGCGCCATACCGCGGGCCATCTGGTCGCGCTGAACTGGTCGATGCGCGCCATTTACAACGTGGGCGTGGGCGATGTGTTCTGGGCGGCCTCGGATGTGGGTTGGGTCGTCGGTCACAGCTATATCTGCTATGGTCCGCTGATTGCGGGCTGCACCACCGTGGTCTTTGAAGGCAAGCCCGTCGGCACCCCCGATGCCGGCACCTTCTGGCGCGTGATGAGCGAGAACAAGGTGAAAAGCTTCTTCACCGCCCCCACCGCCCTGCGCGCGATCCGCCGGGATGACCCCGAGGGGCTGTTCATCAAGGAATACAACCTCAAGAACCTGCAGGCGCTGTATCTGGCGGGCGAACGTGCCGATCCGGACACCATCCAATGGGCGCAGAAACATCTGCAGGTGCCGGTGATCGACCATTGGTGGCAGACGGAAACCGGCTGGGCCATCGCCGCCAACCCGCTGGGGATCGAGGAGCTGCCGGTCAAGCTCGGCTCGCCCTCGGTCGCCATGCCAGGTTATGATGTGCAGGTGCTGGACGAAGGCGGCCACCCGGTCTCGCCCGGCACACTGGGCGCCATCGCGATCAAGCTGCCCCTACCCCCCGGCACCCTGCCGACGCTGTGGAACGCGGAAGAGCGGTTCAAGAAAAGCTACCTGACCCAGTTCCCCGGCTATTATGAAACCGGCGATGCGGGCTATATTGATGCCGATGGCTATCTCTACATCATGGCGCGCACCGATGACGTGATCAACGTCGCGGGCCACCGCCTGTCGACCGGCGCAATGGAAGAGGTTCTCGCCTCGCATCCCGATGTGGCGGAATGTGCCGTGATCGGCGTTGCCGATCAGCTGAAGGGCCAGTCGCCGCTGGGGTTTGTCTGCCTGAAGAAGGGCGCGCAGACGAGCCATGAGGATGTCGTCAAGCAATGCGTGCAGCTGATGCGCGACAAGATCGGCCCCGTCGCCGATTTCAAGCGCGCGCTGGTGGTGGAACGCCTGCCCAAGACCCGCTCGGGCAAGATCCTTCGCAGCACCATGGTCAAGATTGCGGATGGCACCGAATGGAAGATGCCCGCCACCATCGACGACCCGGTCATTCTGGATGAAATCAAGACCGCCCTTCAGGGCATCGGTCTGGCCAAGGCCTGACGGAAAAGGCCGCCCCTCGGGGCGGCCTTCTTCTTTGCGGCGTCACATGAACTGTTCGTGGGTCAGGCGCTCTTCCAGACCATGGCCGGGGTCAAAGAGGATGCGGTGACGGATGCTCGGCTCTGACCGGATTTCCACGCTGGCGACATCGCGGAAGGACCGGCTGTCGGCATCGGCCATCACCGGGCGCTTCGCGGCATCCAGCACATCAAACCGCACCACCGCCGATTTCGGCAGCAGCGCCCCGCGCCAGCGCCGGGGACGGAAGGCCGCCATGGCCGTCAGCGCCAACACATCCGACCCCATCGGCAGGATCGGCCCATGGGCGGAATAATTGTAGGCGGTCGATCCCGCAGGGGTGCAGACCAGCGCGCCATCGCAGACCAGCTCGGCCAGACGCTCGCGCCCATCGACGCTGATCTTCAACTTCGCGGCCTGCGGGCCTGCGCGCAGCAGGCTGACCTCATTGATCGCCAGCGCATGATGTTGCCGCCCTGAAACGGTGGTCGCCATCATCGCCAGCGGGTTGATCACCGTTTCCTCGGCCGCGCGCAGCCGCGCCTCCAGCCCATCCTCGGAATAGGCATTCATCAAAAAGCCGATTGTGCCGCAATTCATGCCGTAAACAGGCAATCCGAGCGATTGCGTTTCATGCAGGGTTTGCAGCATGAACCCATCGCCCCCCAGGGCCACGATGATCTCGGCGCGCGTGACCATCTCGTCACCATAACGGGTCGAGAGGGCGGTATAAGCCGCGAGCGCAGCGGGGCTGGTGCTCGCGCGGAAGCTGATCCGCATCGGGTTCTCCTCAGTCTGACGCCAGTCTTGGGATGCGACGCCGCCAATGACAAGAGCAGGCCGGGAGAGAACACCCAAAAAGTTTCCGATAGGCGACAAACGCTTCGCCCAAAGATGCCCTCGGGTCGCTTTCTGCCCTTCCCTGTCGCAAGGGGCATGGTCTAAATGCCGACGAATCCGCCGTTCCTCAAAGGAGACGCCCATGACCGCCAGCCGCGATACTGGTTTCTTCACCGAAGCCCTCGCCTCCCGCGACCCCGAGCTGTTTGGCTCGATCACTGCCGAACTCGGCCGTCAGCGCCACGAGATCGAGCTGATCGCCTCGGAAAACATCGTGTCCCGCGCCGTGATGGAAGCGCAGGGTTCGGTGATGACCAATAAATACGCCGAAGGCTATCCGGGCAAGCGCTACTACGGCGGCTGCCAGTTCGTGGACGTGGCCGAAAATCTCGCCATTGAACGCGCCTGCAAGCTGTTCGGCTGCAGCTTTGCCAATGTGCAGCCCAACTCGGGCAGCCAGGCCAACCAGGGCGTGTTCCAGGCGCTGATCCAGCCCGGCGACACCATTCTGGGCATGTCGCTGGATGCCGGCGGCCACCTGACCCATGGCGCCGCCCCGAACCAGTCGGGCAAGTGGTTCAAGTCGGTCCAGTATGGCGTGCGCAAGCAGGACAGCGAGCTGGACTATGCCCAGGTCGAAGCCCTTGCCAAAGAGCATAACCCGAAGCTGATCATCGCGGGCGGCTCGGCCATTCCGCGCGTCATCGACTTCAAGAAAATGCGCGAGATTGCGGATTCGGTCGGCGCCTACCTGCTGGTCGACATGGCGCATTTCGCCGGTCTGGTTGCGGCTGGTCTCTACCCCTCGCCGTTCCCCTATGCGCATGTCGCGACCACCACGACGCACAAGACCCTGCGCGGTCCGCGTGGCGGCATGATCCTGACCAATGACGAGACCATCGCCAAGAAGGTCAACTCGGCCATTTTCCCGGGCATCCAGGGTGGTCCGCTGATGCATGTCATCGCCGCCAAGGCCGTGGCCTTCGGGGAAGCCCTGCGCCCCGAGTTCAAGGACTATCAGGCCCAGGTCGTGAAGAACGCCCAGGCGTTGGCCGACCAGCTGATGAAGGGTGGTCTGGACATCGTCACCGGCGGCACCGACACCCACCTGATGCTGGTGGACCTGCGTCCGAAAGGCGTGAAGGGCAATGCGACCGAGAAGGCGCTCGGCCGCGCGCATATCACCTGCAACAAGAACGGCATCCCGTTCGACCCGGAAAAGCCGACCGTCACCTCGGGCGTGCGTCTGGGCACCCCGGCCGGCACCACCCGCGGCTTCGGCGAGGCTGAATTCCGCCTGATCGCCGATTGGATCGTGGAAGTGGTCGATGGTCTGGCCGCCCATGGCGAAGACGGCAATGGCGAGGTTGAAGCCGCCGTCCGCGCCAAGGTCGAGGCGCTGTGCGAGAAATTCCCGCTCTACCCGAACCTCTGATCCGCAAGGGTCACGAAAAAGGCCCCGGATTTCCGGGGCCTTTTTTCATGGGCAGGTGGGGCTTACAGTGTGCCGCGCCAGCGCAGCAACATCACCACCACACCCACGACGACCACAAGGCCAAAGGCCGCCTGAGCGGCGGTGGCGACAAGCAGGCTCCGCCGCCGCGCCGAGGCACCCAGCGGAACCAGATGGCGCACGGCGATGTCATAGGCCTCGGCCACGGCGGCCTCGTCAATCTGCATCAGAAGCCGGGGGTTGCGGGCCATTTCCGATGCGGCGGCCAGACGATCGACCGCTTGGCGCACGCGGCGGGGCAATTGGCGCCGGGCGCGCCGGGCCTTGTCGGTCAGGGTTGCGCCGCGGATCCTCAGCCGATCTTCCAGAAGCGCCGCTACGCGGTCTGCCATCTGCTGAATCGTCACTGCACCCATAGTCACCTGCCTGAAATGAACCTGAGGTTGCATCAGCTTACGCAGGGAACACCCGCCATTCAACACCTCTGGCGAGGGCCGCACCAAGCCGCTAAACCTTGGCCCATGCTGAACATCCTGCGCCACCCCGCCCTCACCGTCTCTGACCTGCCGCCGCTGCTGATCGTGCATGGCCTCTATGGGTCAGCGCGCAACTGGAACGTCATCGCACGCCGCCTGTCGGAAACGCGCGAGGTGCTGGCGGTAGACATGCGGAACCATGGCGAGAGCCCGTGGTTCCCGACCCATTCCTACCCCGAAATGGCCGAGGATCTGGCCGAGGTGATCCGTGCCACCCAGACCGGGCCGATCGATGTTCTGGGCCATTCGATGGGCGGCAAGGCGTCCATGACGCTGGCGCTGGCGCATCCGGGGCTGGTGCGGCGGCTGGTGGTGGCGGATATCGCCCCCGTCGCCTATCAGCATGACCAGACGCAATACATCACCGCCATGCGCGCGCTGGACCTGACCGGCCTGACCGGCCGGGGCGAGGCCGACCGCCGTCTGGCAGCCACCGTCCCGGAAGGGCCGCTGCGGGCGTTCTTTCTGCAGTCGCTCGACCTCAAGGCGCCGGGCGGGCCGAAATGGCGGCTGAACCTTGATGTACTGGAGGCCGAGATGCCCAAGATCGTTGGCTGGCATGACCCGCAGGGCCAGTTCGACGGGCCGACCCTGTTCCTGACGGGCGCCGAGAGCCATTATGTCAAGCCCGAGCACCGCCCGATCATCCGGGCGCTGTTCCCCAATGCCCATTTCGCCAAACTGCCGGGCGCGGGGCATTGGCTGCATGCCGACAAGCCCCGCGAGGTCGAAGAGACGCTGCGCGTCTTCCTCTCCTGATCAGCCCGCGATCTGGCGGGCCACGACCACGCTGACCGGCAGGGCAAGCACGAAGCCCGCCGCAGCCGCGATCAGAATGGCCTGCAGGGTGACATGGCCCAGCACAAGCGCCGCCACGATGAAGGCGCCCATCAGCGCGGTCGAGGCCATGGAAAAGATGATCATCGTCAAACGGGTCATGTGAACCTCACAGGGTCAGCGCGTCCGTGGAACAGATTGGCACAGGCCGCCCTGCCCCGCCTTGATCGGCATCAAACGGCAGAAAAGAAAAGGCGCGCCACGATGGGCGCGCCTTGATCCTTGGGCCTGCGGGCTGTCGATCAGCCATTGAACAGGAAGTGCAGCACGTCGCCGTCCTTGACCTCATAGGTCTTGCCCTCGACGCGGAACTTGCCCGCTTCTTTGGCGCCCGCCTCGCCATTGCCGGCGATGTAATCGTCATAGGCCACGGTTTCGGCGCGGATGAAGCCCTTTTCGAAATCCCCATGGATGACGCCAGCGGCCTGCGGGGCCAGCGTGCCACGGGTGATGGTCCAGGCGCGGGCCTCTTTCGGGCCAACGGTGAAATAGGTCTGCAGCCCCAGCAGCTGATAGCCCGCACGGATCAGACGGTCGAGCCCGGCCTCGGTCAGCCCCATTTCCTCAAGGAACATCGCGGCTTCGTCATCGGGCAGCTGGCTGATCTCTTCCTCGATCTTGGCGGAAATCACCACCGAAGCCGCACCCTGCCGCGCCGCCATTTCGGCCACGCGGGCCGACTGGCTGTTGCCTTCGGCGGCTTTCGATTCCTCGACGTTGCAGACGTAAAGCACGGGCTTTGCCGTCAACAGCTGCAGCATCCGCCACTGCTTTTCATCATCCGCCGAAACCTTCACGGTGCGGGCCGGTTTGCCCGCATTCAGCACCTCTTGCGCGAGGGCAAGCAGACGGTCCTGATCGGCGCTTTCCTTATCCCCGCCCTTGAGCTTGCGGGCCAGGTTCGCGCGGCGGCGTTCGATTGATTCCAGATCGGCGAGCATCAGCTCGGTCTCGATGGTTTCGGCATCGGCGACGGGATCGATCCGGCCTTCCACATGGGTGATGTCGCCATCTTCAAAGCAGCGCAGCACATGGGCGATGGAATCGCATTCACGGATATTGGCCAGGAACTGGTTGCCCAGACCTTCGCCCTTGGACGCGCCGCGCACCAGACCGGCGATATCGACAAAGGTCATGCGCGTCGGGATGATCTGCTTCGACCCGGCAATCTCGGCCAGTTTGTTCAGACGCGGATCGGGCACCGCAACCTCGCCCACATTGGGTTCGATCGTGCAGAAGGGGAAGTTGGCCGCCTGCGCCGCCGCCGTGCGCGTCAGCGCGTTGAAGAGCGTCGATTTGCCCACGTTCGGCAGCCCGACGATGCCCATCTTGAAGCCCATGGCATTCCCCTTTGCAAATTCCCGCCGCTTCTAGGGCCGGGCGCGCGGAATCGCAAGCGTGGCTTGGGAAAACGTGCCAACCTTGCGGAACAGAGCGCATGAGGGGCCACCATGACCACACATCCCTATCTGCATTTTCAGGGCTGCTGCGCCGAGGCGATGGCGGCCTATGCCGAAATCCTGGGCGGAACCGATCTGCGGATGCTGCCCTATTCCGCCATGCCGGGGGGCGACGCGCGACCGGGGGCCGACGGACGCATCATGCATGCCGAGCTTTCGCTGGGTTCAGGCCGCCTTATGGCCTCGGACTTTCCGCCGGGCATGGAAGGTGACGCCCAGGCGGCCGTGTCGATCATGCAGGCCGCGCCCGATGTCGGCACCGCCTCGGGCTGGTTCGACCGTCTGGCCGAAGGGGGCGCCGTGATCCAGCCCTTTGGCCCCACGTTCTTTTCGCCGGGCTTTGGCATGGTGAAAGACCGCTTCGGCACCCATTGGATCATCTCGACCCCGGCCTGACCGGATTTTCGGGGCGATTTTCCGAGGCGCAGCGCGGGGTCTGTTGATTTCTGCGCCGCTTCACGGCACACCGGGCAGGACCGAGAGAGAGGACGCCCGATGACCTGCCCCGCCACCCGCATTGATGCAAAATTCGCCGCGCTGAAGGCCGAAGGCAAAAAGGCCTTCGTGGCCTATATCATGGGCGGCGACCCGGATTTCGACACCTCTCTGGCGGTGATGAAGGGGATGCCCGCAGCGGGTGTCGACGTGATCGAACTGGGCATGCCCTTCACCGATCCGATGGCCGATGGCCCCACCATCCAGCTGGCCGGTCAGCGGGCGCTGGATCAAGGCATGACCATGGACAAGGTGCTCGAGATGGTGCGCGCCTTCCGTGCGGGCGATGCGACCACGCCGATCGTGCTGATGGGCTATTACAACCCGATCTATTCGCGCGGCGTCGACCGTTTCCTGACCGAGGCGAAAGAGGCCGGGATTGACGGTCTGATCGTAGTGGACCTGCCGCCCGAGGAAGACAGCGAGCTCTGCATCCCCGCACAAGCCGCCGGGATCAACTTCATCCGTCTGGCCACCCCCACGACCGATGGCAAGCGCCTGCCCAAGGTGCTGCAGAACACCAGCGGCTTTGTCTATTACGTCTCGATCACCGGGATCACCGGCGCCGCCGCGGCGCAGGCCGGCGATGTCGCGCCCGAGGTCGCACGCATCAAGGCCGCGACCGATCTGCCGGTGATCGTGGGCTTCGGCATCTCGACCCCCGACAATGCCAAGGCGATTGCGGGGATCGCGGATGGCTGCGTGGTGGGGTCCGCCATCGTGAAAGAGATCGGCGCCGGCAAACCCGTGGCCGAAATCCTGTCCGGCGTGGCGGCCCTTGCTGCCGGGGCGCATAGCGCCTGACCGCACGACCCAAGGTGAACAGAATGCGGCCCCGGGCGGGCCGCTTTTTTCTTTGCGCGCGGGCTTAAAAAACGGGGCCCGAAGGTCCCGCCGTCCTGCCCTGACGCGCCCGGATCAGCGCACCTTCAGCGTCGCAAGTCCGATCAGCGCAAGGATGAGCGAGATGATCCAGAAGCGGATCACGATCTGCGGTTCAGCCCAGCCCTTCTTTTCGAAATGGTGATGGATCGGCGCCATCAGGAAGACCCGCCGCCCCGTGCGCTTGAAGTAGAGCACCTGAATGATCACCGATAGCGCCTCGACCACGAACAGCCCGCCGACAATGGCAAGCACGATCTCGTGCTTGGTGCAGACCGCAATCGCCCCCAGCGCGCCACCCAAGGCCAGCGACCCGGTGTCGCCCATGAAGACCGCGGCAGGCGGCGCATTATACCACAGGAAGCCCAGCCCCCCGCCCACCAGCGCGGCGGTGAAGATCAACAGCTCGCCCGTGCCCGGCACGAAATGCACACCCAGATATTCGGTAAAGTCCGCCCGGCCCACGGCATAGGCGATCACCCCCAGCGTGGCGGCCGCGATCATCACCGGCATGATGGCCAGCCCGTCCAGACCATCGGTCAGGTTCACCGCATTGGCGGCGCCCACGATCACGATCATGCCGAAGGGCACGAAGAACCAGCCCAGGTTCAGCAGCGCATCCTTGAACAGCGGCAGCGCCAGCTGGTTCGTCAGATCCGCGGGATGGAAGCTCGCCGCCGCATAAGAGGCCAGCGCCGCGATCAGCAGCCCCAGCGCCATCCGCACGCGCCCGGACACGCCCTTGGTGTTCTGCTTGGTCACCTTGGCATAGTCATCGGCGAACCCGATCAGGCCGAAACCGATGGTCACCAGCAGCACGATCCAGACATAAGGGTTGTCGAGCCGCGACCACAGCAGCGTGCTGACCAGCAGCGCCGAAAGGATCAGCAGCCCCCCCATCGTCGGCGTCCCCGCCTTGGAGAAATGCGAGGCCGGGCCATCATCGCGGATCGGCTGACCCTTGCCCTGCTTGCGGCGCAAGAGGTTGATCAGCGGCCGCCCGAACAGGAACCCGAAAACCAGCGCGGTAAAGAACGCTGCACCCGCCCGGAAGGTGATGTAGCGGAACAGGTTGAACAGGTCGCCGCCGTCCGAAAACTGCGTGAGGATATACAGCATTCACTCTGCCCCTTTGTCTTGTTGGGGGCTGGCCTGCCCCAATTTCCGCAGGGCGTCAACGATCAGACTGACCTTGATGCCCTTTGATCCTTTCACCAGCACAACATCGCCGGCATCGACCAGAGCGCCCGCGCGGGGCAGCAGTTCAGCGGCGGTTTCGGCCCATTCGCCGCGTTTTTTCATGGGCAGCGCAGCATGCAGCGCCTTCATGCGCGGGCCGACGCAATGCACCACCGCCACCGAGGTCAGCGCCGGGTGATCGGCAATGGCGGCATGCAGCGCCAGTTCGGTTTCACCCAATTCCAGCATGTCGCCCAGAATGGCGATGCGGCGGCCGGGCTGGATGCGCCCCACATTGTCCTGCGGCCGCAAGAGCGAGAGGACCTCAAGGCTCGCCGCGACCGAGGCAGGGTTCGCGTTGAAGGCGTCGTCGATCAGGTCAAAGCCGATGTCATCCACCGGATCCGTGATGATGCGCTCGCGCTGGCCGCGGCCCGCAGGCGGCACCCAGCGGCCAAGCCCCTGCGCCGACAGCGCGGGATCAAGCCCCAGCGCATCCGCCGCCGCCAGCACCGCCAGAGCGTTGACCGCAAAATGCCGCCCCGGCGATTGCACGCGGAAAAGCCGGGCACCTTTGGGTGTTGCGGCCTGCACCGCGCTGGCCTCTTCGCCCCATTGGCCGCTGGCAATGGTCCAGTCGGCGCCGCTGTCGGCAAAGGTCACGGCGCGCAGGCCCAGCCGGGCGGCGGTATCGGTCAGGATGCCGGACACGCCAAGGCCCAGCGGCAGAATGGCCGTGCCCCCTGCCCGCAGCCCTTCGAGGATCGAGGCCTTTTCCCGCGCGATGCCTTCGATGCTCTCGAAGGAAAACAGATGTGCGGGCGCGACGGTGGTGATGATCGCCACATCCAGATCGGCCATACGCGCCAGCGGCGCAATTTCGCCGGGGTGGTTCATGCCGATCTCGATCACCGCAATATCGGTATCCGCAGGCATCCGGGCCAGCGTCAGCGGCACGCCCCAGTGGTTGTTATAGCTCGCCTCGGCGGCATGGACGCGGCCCTGCCCGGCCAACATGGCACGCAGCATTTCTTTGGTTGAGGTCTTGCCCACCGATCCGGTCACGCCGATCACCCGCGCGGCCGTGCGGGCGCGGGCGGCGCGCCCCAGCGCCTCCAGCCCTTTCAGCACGTCGGGAACGATCAGCAGCGGGGCATCGGGGGCCACGCCCTCGGGCACCCGGCTGACCAGCGCGGCCGCCGCGCCCTTGGTCAGGGCCTGCGCCACGAAATCATGCCCGTCACGCACGTCCTTCAGCGCGACGAACAGGTCGCCCGGTTGCAGCGTGCGCGTGTCGATCGACACGCCGTGGGCCTGCCAGTCGCAGGGGGTCTGCCCCCCCGTGGCCGCAACCGCGGCGGCCGAGGTCCAAAGAGCCGTCATCAGATCACCCCATCCAGTGCGGCCACGGCGATAGAGGCTTGTTCGACATCGTCAAAGGGGAAAATGTCACCCTTGATGACCTGCCCCGTCTCATGCCCCTTGCCCGCGATCAGCAGCGCATCGCCCGGCTGCAGCGCATCGACGCCGCGCAGGATCGCCTCGGCCCGGTCGCCGACCTCGGTCGCCTCGGGGCAGGCTTGCAGAATTTCTGCACGAATGGCCGCCGGATCCTCGGATCTGGGGTTATCGTCTGTCACAAACAGAACATCGGCGTGGTCACGCGCAGCGGCCCCCATCAGCGGGCGCTTTGTCCGATCCCGGTCACCGCCCGCACCAAAGACCACCACCAGACGCCCCATGACATGCGGGCGCAGCGCCTGCAGCGCGGTGGCGATGGCATCGGGCGTATGGGCGTAATCGACAAAGACCGAGGCGCCATTGGCCCGCGTCGCCGCCAGCTGCATCCGCCCGCGCACGCCCGAAAGCTGCGGCAGCGCACGGAAGACATCGCCGGGCGGTTCGCCCGCGCCAATGGCAAGCCCCGCCGCCAGCGCCACGTTTTCCGCCTGAAAGCCCCCGATCAGCGCAAGCCGCACCTGATGCGGCTGCCCCTGCCAGAGATAGCGCACATCCTGCCCCGTCGCATCGAAGCGCTGCCCGGCAATGCACAAATCGCAACCCGCATCATGGCCCACGGTGATCACCCGCTGCCCATGGGCGGCGGCAATCCGGGCGATCTCGGCCCCCTTGGCGTCGTTCATATTGACGACCGCCGCCGCATCGGGCGTCAGCACGCGGGTGAAAAGACCCGCCTTCGCGCCAAAATAGGCCTCGAAAGTGCCGTGATAATCCAGATGGTCCTGGGTGAAGTTTGTGAACCCACCCGCGCGCAGCCGCACGCCATCCATGCGGAACTGGTCAAGCCCATGGGACGAGGCCTCCATTGCGGCATGGGTTACACCTGCCCCCGCGGCCTGCGCCAGCATGGAATGCAGGGTGATCGGGTCGGGCGTGGTATGCGCCGAGGGCGCGACCCAGGCGCCTTCCACTCCGGTCGTGCCGATATTGATCGCGGCATGGCCAAGCGCCATCCAGATCTGCCGGGTGAAGGTGGCCACGCTGGTCTTGCCGTTGGTCCCGGTCACGGCCACCATGGTCTCGGGCTGCGCCCCGAACCAAAGCGACGCCGCCATCGACAGCGCCGCCCGTGGCTCTTCGGCAATTACCAGCGCGACGTGATCGGGCAGATCGCCTGCAAGGCGTGCACCCTCGGCATCGGTCAGGATCGCCACGGCCCCCTGCGCCAGCGCGGTGGCGATATAGCTTGCCCCATGGACCCGCACCCCCGGCATGGCCGCAAAGAGGAAGCCGGGCCTCACTGCCCGGCTGTCCACCGCAAGCCCGGTGATCTGTGCCTCGGCCCCGCCCCGGGCGGTCAGGCCCAGCTGCGCCAGCGTTGCGATCCGATCGGCCATGTCATCCCACCTTGCCCGTCCGCCGGGCGTTTACTGATTTTGGCTGACGGCTGTTACCCCATCGACGGCAGGAAGTTCAATCTCGGGACGCAGGCCCAGCAGGGGGGCGGTGCGGCGCACGACCTCTGCCGCCACCGGCACGGCGGTGTAACCGGCGGTGCGGCGCGGCTCGGTGCTCGAGGTGTCGACCGGTTCGTCCAGCGTCACGATCAGCACATAGCGCGGGTCATTGGCCGGGAACATGCTGGCGAAGGTGTTGATGACCTTGTCCTTGTAATAGCCGCCTGCACGGTTCGGCTTGTCGGCGGTGCCGGTCTTGCCGGCGATGGCATAGCCCGGCACCTGCGCGTATGAGGCCGTACCATGTTCCACCACGCCGCGCAGCATGGCGACAGACTGTCGCGCCACCCGCTCGGACAGCATCCGCGTGCCTTCCGGCGGGCCGGACCGCCGCAAGAGCGTGGGCTGCACGGCCATGCCGCCATTCGCGATGGTGGCGTAGGCGGTCGCCAGATGCATCGGGCTTGCCGAGATGCCGTGGCCATAAGAGGCGGTGATCGTCACGATATCGGGCCATTTCGCGGGCACCAGCGGCTTGGAGCTGCGCGCCTCGACCAGTTCGATCGGGGTGGGTTCGAAAAAGCCCAGCGATTTCAGGAAGGCCTGCTGCCGCAGCCCGCCCACCATCAGCGCAATATGCGCCGTGCCGACGTTCGAGGATTTTGCGATCACATCGCTGACCGACAGCAACGGGCCGTAGTTCTTGTTCTGGAATTCCTTGATCCGGTATTTGCCCCAGACCATCGGGGCATTGGCATCGACCATGCTTTCCGGGTTCACGAGCCCCAGTTCCAGCGCCTGCGCCACCGCAAAGATCTTGAAGGTCGAGCCAAGCTCATAAACCCCCTGAACCGCGCGGTTGAACAGCGGGCTGTCCGCCGGATCGCCCTTGACCAGCGGGTTCGGGCGGTCGTTCGGGTCGAAGTCGGGCAGCGAGACAAGGCTGATGATCTCTCCGGTCCGCACGTCCATCATGATGGCGGCGGCACCTTTGGCGTTCATCATCTTCATGCCGGTGTCGAGCACCTCGGTCACGGCGGCCTGCACGGTCAGGTCAATCGACAGCGCCAGCGGCTCGCCCGCCTGGGCCGGATCGCGCAGCCGCGCATCGAGAAATTTCTCAAGCCCGGCCGTGCCGATCACCTCGGCGCTATGCACCCCTTCGGCGCCAAAGCTCGATCCGCCCAGAATATGGGCGGCAAGACGGCCATTGGGGTAAAGCCGCATTTCGCGCGGGCCGAACAGCAGGCCGGGGTCACCGATCTCATGCACCTTCTGCATCTGTTCGGGCGAGAGTTTCTTCTTGATCCACAGGAAGCTTCGCCCATCGGTGAAGCGACGGTACAGCTCTTCCTCTTTCAGATCGGGGAAAATGGCGACCAGTTCCCGTGCCACCTTGCGCGGGTCCACCATGTCGCGGGGCTGCGCGTAAAGCGCATGGGTCATCAGGTTCGTCGCCAGCACGCGGCCGTTACGGTCGGTGATATCCGCCCGTTGTGCGAGGATCTGCGCGCCCGGCGCGGCCGAGCGCGGCTCCATCGGCTCTGATGCGGCCAAAAGCCCCATCCGCGCCCCGATCACCGTGAACGACACGAAGAAGGCAAGCCCCAGGAACAGCAGCCGCAATTCCGCGCGATGACGGGTCTTTTCGCGGATCGCCTCATGCCGGGCGCGCAGGTTTTCACGCTCGATATGATCAGGGTTTTCCCCGGCGGCGCGGGCCGACAGGATCCGGGCAAGGGGGCGCAGGGGGGTGCGGGCGGTCACGGCACTTGCTCCTCTCCAGCGGGCAGTTCGCCCGAAACATCGACGGGGGCGTTGATGTCAGGCAGGGGCAGGTCAGGCATCGGATAGGCAATCTGGCTGGACTGGCCGAATTGCTCCGGCTCCAGCGGCAAAAGGCCCAGACGGTCGAAATTGATGGTCGAAAGTTCGCGCAGCCGGTCGGGGCGGTTCAGATAGGCCCATTCGGCGCGCTGGATCGACAGCGCATCGCGCAGATCTGCGATTTCGGCATTCAGCCGGGCCACATCCTTCAGCGCCTGCTGGGTGGCGTAGTTTTCGGTATAGGCCCAGAATCCCAGCCCGATCACCGAGGCAAAGGTCAACAGATAGACGAGCGCACGCATCAGCGGCGTCCTCCTTTCTGGCGTAGCAGCGGCACGTCAATGGCCGCAAAGTCGAGCTTGTGCGCGGGCGCGGTGGTGCGAAGCCCCACCCGCAGCTTGGCCGAACGCGAGCGCGGGTTTTCGGCCAGTTCCACATCATCCGGGCCGACGGCGCGGCGGGTCAGCAGGGTGAAGCTCGGCGCAGGGCCGGCCTGCGTGGGCGCATAGCGGTTGCCCTGCGATTCCGTGGTGCGAGTTTGGAAGAACCGTTTGACGATGCGGTCTTCCAGGCTGTGGAAAGTCACGACCGCCAGCTTTCCGCCCGGTTTCAGCGCACGCTCCGCCGCGGCAAGCCCCTGTGCCAGCTCATCAAATTCGGCGTTCACCGCGATACGAATCGCCTGGAAGCTGCGGGTGGCAGGGTGGCTCTGACCAAATTTCGGGCGCGGCAAGCAGCTTGCCACGATCTCGGCCAGTTGCAGGGTGGTGGCGATGGGTCCGGCCTTGCGGGCCTCGACAATCGCCCGCGCGATGCGGCGCGAGGCGCGTTCCTCGCCGTAAAGATACAGGATGTCGGCCAGCACGGCCTCATCGGTTTCGTTGACCAGATCAGCGGCGGATCGGCCTTCCTGGCTCATCCGCATGTCAAGCGGGCCGTCCTTCTGAAAGGAAAAGCCGCGCTCGGCCTGATCCAGCTGCATCGAAGATACGCCCAGATCCAGCACGATCCCGTCCAGATCCTGCGCATAGGTATCAAGCTGCGAGAAGGTCCCCGCCACCAGCTGCAGCCGGTCGCCATAATCACCTGCCCAGGCCGCTGCCATCTGAAGCGCCAGCGGATCCCGGTCCACCCCGATCACCAGATCAGCACCTGCGGTCAAAAGGCCCCGCGTATAGCCCCCTGCCCCGAAGGTGCCATCCAGCCAGCGCCCCGTTACGGGCGCGCAGGCATCGAGCAGCGGCCGCAAGAGCACCGGAATGTGCGGTGCGCGTTCGGCCATGGCTTACTCCTCGGGATCGTGGGGCAGAAGGGACAGAAGGTCGGCGCCATCCGGCAGGTCGAGCGCGATCTCTTCCTGCGCGGCCATTTCGGCGTCGTAATCCTCGCGTCGCCAGATCTGGAAGGTATCGAGAGTGCCTGCAAAGGTCGCCTCGGCCCCATCCTTCAGAGCGTCGGAATCCAGCCCCACGCGTTCGCGCACCTTGGGCGGCAGCACGATCCGGCCATCGTCATCGACCTCGACCAGCTGCGACAGGGTGATGTAATTGCGTTCCAGCGCCTTGCGCTGCGGGCTGCCTGCGGGCAGGCGGCGGATGCGCGCCTCAAGGCGCTTCATCTCGGCGATGGTATAGCATTCGACGAACTGGCGCGCAGCACCCCCGCCGTAGACCATCACGAATTTCGGGCGGCTGCCGTCAAAGGCGGGGTCGCCAGCTTCGAGGACGCGCCGGAACGACGCCGGGATCGAAACCCGCGCCTTCCCGTCAACCTTTTGGTTGAACTCGCCTCTGAATGCTTCTGACACGACCCTCTGTCCCAGTCCGGCCTGTTTTTGCCTGCCCCGGCCCCCAAGCCGCGGCGTTTTGTTTGTTTGCTTGCCGACCCGAATGAAAACGGCGGACCGGGCGGCTGCCACTGCCCGATCCGCCGACTGTCCCATCGCTGGGTCGGCCCGGCTGCGCGTGCCACCTGGGGGAGATGTCTGCTCGCCCGCGCGCCGGTCGTATTTGGGATGACAGAGGGGCCTGTATGAAACCTGCTTTTCGCCTGTGGGGTCTTAGCGCCCCGTGTTTTCAATTTCCCGCCGTCATCCGGTAAGACAGGGATGCCACGGGAAATCATGGGACGCAACGGTTTTTTCTGGACCACATTGGGGCAGAGCGGCCGCAAATCAGGCGCTGACACAGTATATAGTCCGCCTTCGGCCATTAAGCCGCCTAATTGTGGCGAAACACGGCTTCGTGATACACTAGATATAGGTCAGCCAAAAGATTGGCCCGGGCACCCATAAGATCCCGGTGAAACGCCTGAAGATCGCCCGGCAACTGCCGGAAACTGTGAATAAACCCGAAATCACGCCCATTTCCCGTGAAATCCCGGCGAAATTCACGGGCCGGTGATTCGGCGCGATCCGCCGCTCCCACCGGATTCCATGGCGGACCATGCGGGCCGTCCCATGCATTCCCAGCCGTCCCATCCGATCCCGTGGCCCCAATAGAAAGCGCCGCGCCCCGGGTGGGGACGCGGCGCCGGGGCCGTCTGGCCCTGTGGATCAGGCCATGCCACCTTCAACCATGCGGCGGGCAAGGCGGGCATAGGCATCGGACATGGCGCCCGCCCCCGCGGCAATCGGGGTGCCGGCATCGCCTGCAAGGCGGGTCTCAAGATCCAGCGGCAGTTCCCCGAGGAAGGGCACGCCCATCTTTTGCGCCTCGGCCGCGACACCGCCATGGCCGAAGAGATGCGCCTCATGTCCGCAATTGGGGCAGACATAGGTGGACATGTTCTCGATCAGGCCCAGCACCGGCACCTTCAACTTGCCGAACATATCCAGCGCCTTGCGCGCGTCCAGCATCGCCACGTCCTGCGGGGTGGACACGACCACCGCCCCGGTCAGCGCGAACCGCTGCGCCAAGGTCAGCTGAATGTCGCCCGTGCCCGGCGGCAGGTCGATCAGCAGGACATCCAGCTCGCCCCATTGCACCTGTTCGATCAGCTGTTGCAGCGCGCCCATCAGCATCGGGCCGCGCCAGATCACCGCCTCATCCTCTTTCAGCATGAAGCCGATGGACATGACGGTCACGCCATGGGCCTGGAGCGGGATGATGGTCTTGCCGTCCGGGCTGGCGGGGCGCTTGTTCACACCCATCATGCGCGGCTGGCTGGGGCCATAGATATCGGCATCCAGCAGCCCGACGCGCCGCCCCTGCCGCGCGAGCGCGACCGCAAGGTTGGACGAGACGGTCGATTTCCCCACCCCACCCTTGCCCGAGCCGATGGCGATGATGCGGTCGATCCCGCTTACCCGTTTCGGCCCGCCCTGATGTGGTGTCGGATGCCCGCCCACCTTCAGGCTGGGGGCTGCCGGTTTCGCGCCACCATGCGCGGTCATGACGATCTGCACGCGCGAAACACCCGGCAGCGCCTTCAGTGCAGCCTCGGCCTGGGCCTGCGCCGGGGCCAACGACCGCGCCGCATCCGCGCTTTCGGCCTCAATCACGAAGCTGATGGTGCCATCCTCAACCCGCAGCGCCCGAATCAAATCGCGCGACACCAGCGTCCCCCCACCCGGGAGGCCAAGGTCCGACAGCGTTTTCAGAACGGTTTCGCGCGTGATATCCATGTTTCGATCTCCGATCTTTGGGCGCCAAACTTCCGCAGCCACCGCGAAAGGGCAAGGGGCGGTTGACCAGATGTACAAAATTTGGGCAGATCGCCCAATGACGCTACCGGCAGTCGTGATTAGTTATGCGTCATCCGCATAGCCGCAATGCGGCGAGTCCGGATTGTGCAGGTGCAGCAAATGCCCCATTTTGGGTTCAACGAAACGGCGCGGGTCGGACGACAGACCGAAACAGCCCCAGCCGATCATCGAACGACACAAGGCAAACCGAAATGGCTTTTGTAAACACGACCCGCATCGCACAAGACAGCTTCGGCGACCGCGCCGAACGCTTCTTCGCCTCGATCCGCAAATCGCTGGCACAGCGCGCGATCTACCGTCAAACCGTGCGTGAACTGAACGCGCTTTCGGCCAAGGAACTGGAAGATCTGGGCATGCACCGCTCCATGATCACCGACCTGGCCCGCGAAGCCGCCTACGGGAAATAAGATTTCCTGCCTGGCCCTCTCCTCCTCCCTGGGGCCAGCAGCGAGAGCGACGATGCCACTCCTCCCGGTGTCGTCGCAAGAATAGGGAAGTCCCGGCTTCCAGACAGATTGCGCGGCTCCTCCTCCTCCCTGAGCCGGACGCAAAGCGGCGGTCCCCTCCTCCTCCCTGGGATCGTCGCGAGCCTACAGGGGCAGAAGCCCCGAACTGGATCCTCGGCCCCTCCTCCTCCCTGGGCCTTGGGTTCTGCGGCGGCCCCCTCCTCCTCCCTGGGGTCGCCGCCCTCCCCTTTCCGGGCGCCAAGCGCCCGAACAAGATCCTTGGCCCCTCCTCCTCCCTGGGTCATGGAACCTGCGAAGCCCCCTCCTCCTCCCTAGGGCGACGCGCAAGACAGATGCCGCCCCTCCTCCTCCCTGGGCGGTCACTGACGGAACGGCGGCCCCCCTCCTCCTCCCTGGGTGCCGCCGTTTTCCGTTTCGGGGACCGGTTTTCACCCCCGCTTGCCCCTTGCATCACCGCCGCCGCGCGGCCAAGGTCCGGCCAAACCGCGACCAAAGCCAGACTGCGACCGAAGGATGTGATGCGCCTTTCCCTGATTTCCGCCGCCCTTGTTGCCGCCCTGGTGGGCTATGGCTCGACCATCGCGCTGGTGCTGGCTGCCGCGCAGGCGGTGGGGGCCACGCCTGCACAGACCACAAGCTGGGTGCTGGCGATCTGCCTGGGCAAGGCACTGGGGTCGGCGGTGCTGAGCTGGCAGACCCGCGTGCCGGTGGTGCTGGCCTGGTCCACCCCCGGGGCCGCGCTCATTGCAGCAACCCACGGCATCACCATGCCGCAGGCGGTGGGGGCCTTTGTGCTTGCCGGGGTGCTGGTCGCATTGACCGGGGCGCTGCGCCCGCTGGGGCGGCTGGTCGCACTGATCCCCGATGGCATCGCGGGGGGCATGCTGGCCGGGGTGCTGCTGCCGTTTTGCCTGAAACTGCCAGCCAGCGCGGGCGCCCTGCCCCTGCTGATTCTGCCCGTGGCGCTGCTCTTCGCGCTGGTGCGTCTGAAGAACCCGGCGATTGCGGTGCTGGTGGCGCTGGCGGCCGGGGTTGCCGGGGCCTTTGCGCTGGGGCTGGCGGGTCCGGTGGATCTGACCCTGCCCTGGCCCAACCTGACCTTCATCGCGCCCGCGTTTGACCCCGCCGTGCTGGCGGGCCTCGCGCTGCCGCTCTACCTTGTCACCATGGCTTCGCAGAACCTGCCGGGCTTCGCCACGCTGCGCGCCGCAGGGTATGAACCGCCTGTGCGCGCGGGGCTGGGTGTCACCGGGGGGATTTCCGCGGTGATCGGGCTGTTTGGCGCGCATACGATTTCGATGGCCGCAATTACGGCCGCGATCTGTCTGGGCGATGATGTCCACCCCGACCGCAATCGCCGCTGGGTGGTGGGGCTGGTCTATGCCGGGGTCTGGGTTGGGCTGGGCGTGCTAAGCCCGCTGATCCTGGCCATGCTTTCCGCGCTTCCGACTGAATTGATCACCGCCATCGTGGCCTTGGCGCTGCTTGGCCCCTTCATGGGGGCCGCGACAGGGGCCTTCGGCGCGGCGGAAACCCGCTTTCCCGCCGCGATCACGCTGGCCGTCACCGCATCGGGCACCCCCGCACTGGGGATCGGCGCGGCGTTTTGGGGGCTGATAGCGGGGCTTCTGGTTCATGCACTGAACCGCCTGCCCCGCTGATCAGAAGGGCACGTCGCCGGCCTCGGTCGCGGGGGTCACGAACCCTGCGACCACCTTCTTGACCCCGGCCTTTTCGAAATCGACATCCAGCTTGTCGCCCTCGATCCCGGCGACGGTGCCATAGCCGAATTTCTGGTGGAACACGCGGTCCCCTTCGGTGAACCGCGCCACGGCATTCAGGTCGATCACGCTGGAGCGGCTTTCGCGCGGCTGCGCAATGGGGCGCGTGGTGCTGCGATCCTGCAGACGCTTCCATCCGGGTGAATTGTAGACATCCGCCCGGGTCGCGCGCTCTTCGATCCGCGATCCGCCGCCAAAGCCCGCCCCCATGCCCGCCGCGCCATAGCCACCGCCATAAAGACCGGGCGGCGTCAGCACATCGACATGACGGTCGGGCAGTTCATCAATGAAGCGCGAGGGCAGCTGGCTTTGCCATTGCCCATAGACCCGACGGTTCGCCGCAAAGCTTATGGTGCAAAGCGTTTCGGCCCGCGTGATCCCGACATAGGCCAGCCGCCGCTCCTCCTCGAGGCCCTTGAGACCGCTTTCATCCATGCTGCGCTGACTGGGGAACAGCCCGTCCTCCCACCCCGGCAGGAAGACCACCGGAAATTCGAGCCCCTTGGCCGCATGCAGGGTCATGATGCTGACCTTTTCGGTCGCATCCTGCGAATCGTTGTCCATGATCAACGAGACGTGTTCGAGAAACCCCTGCAGCCCGTCGAACTGTTCCAGCGCCTTGACGAGTTCCTTGAGGTTTTCCAGACGGCCCGGTGCCTCGGGCGTCTTGTCGTTCTGCCACATCGAGGTGTAGCCCGATTCCTCAAGGATGGTTTCGGCCAGCCGCACATGGCTGTGGTCGCGGTTCGGCGCCGTGTCGGGCAGCATCGGTTCGATCACCGCATCCGCAAGCTCGGGCCGGGTGTTCAGCACCGCAGCGTGCCACCGGTCGATCCCTTCGACAAAGGCGCGCAGCTGCCCCGCCCCCTTGCCGCCGATCCCGCCCTTGGCCAGCAATTCGCGCGCACCTTCCAGCAGGCTGACGCCGCTGCTGCGGGCCATGCGCTGAATTTCCTGCTGCGCCTTGTCACCAAGGCCGCGCTTGGGCGTGTTCACCACACGTTCAAAGGCCAGATCATCATCGGGGCTGACGGCGAGGCGGAAATAGGCCATCGCATCGCGGATTTCGAGCCGTTCATAGAACCGCGGGCCGCCGATGACGCGATAGGGCAGGCCGATGGTCAGGAACCGGTCTTCGAACGCGCGCATCTGATGGCTGGCGCGCACCAGAATCGCCTGATCATTCAGGCTGACCGGCGCCAGCTGCCGGGTGCCGCGTTGCAGGGCCTCGATCTCGTCCCCGATCCAGCGGGCTTCTTCCTCGCCGTCCCAATGGCCGATGAGGCGGACCTTCTCTCCCCCGCGCGCCTCGGTCCAGAGCGTCTTGCCCAGACGGCCCGAATTCGCCTCGATCACGCCCGAAGCGGCGGCAAGGATATGTTCGGTCGAGCGGTAGTTCTGTTCGAGGCGAATCACCTCGGCCCCGGGGAAATCCTTTTCGAACCGCAGGATGTTGCCCACCTCGGCCCCGCGCCAGCCGTAGATCGACTGATCGTCATCCCCCACGCAACAGATGTTGCGATGGCCCTGCGCCAGAAGCCGCAGCCACAGATACTGGGCCACGTTGGTATCCTGATATTCATCCACCATGATGTAGCGCAGCCAGCGCTGATACTGTTCGAGGATATCGGGATAGGTCTGGAAGATGGTGACGCAATGCAGCAGAAGGTCGCCGAAATCGCAGGCGTTCAGGCTGCGAAGCCGTTCCTGATAACGGTCGTAAAGCTCGGTCCCGCGGTTGTTGAACCCCGCCGCCTCGGAGCTGGGCACCTTGGCAGGCGTCCAGGCGCGGTTCTTCCAATGGTCGATCAGCCCGGCGAGCTGCCGCGCGGGCCAGCGCTTTTCATCCATATTGGCCGCAACGATCAGCTGCTTGAGAAGGCGAAGCTGATCATCGGTATCCAGAATGGTGAAGTTCGACTTCAGCCCCACCAGTTCGGCATGGCGGCGCAGGATGCGCACGCTGATCGAATGGAAAGTGCCCATCCAGGGCATCCCTTCAACCGCCGCGCCCAGCATGCGGCCGACGCGCTCTTTCATTTCGCGCGCGGCCTTGTTGGTGAAGGTCACGGCCAGAATCTCATTCGGGCGGGCCTTGCCCGTCATCAGCAGATGCACGATGCGCGAGGTCAGCGCCTTGGTCTTGCCCGTGCCCGCCCCGGCGAGCATCAGGACCGGCCCGTCCGTGGCCAGCACCGCCGCGCGTTGCGCCGGGTTCAGATCATCCAGATAGGGCGCAGGCCGCGCCGACATGGCACGTTGCGACAGGGGGATTGCGGCCTCGAAGGCGTCCGATTCATCATATCCGCTCATGCCCGTCAGGATAGAGCCTTCGCCCGGGGTTGGAAAGACCGCGTTCTTTGAATGTTCCAGGTTAGCGCAATCATTTGCGTTAGCGCTAACAGATAAAACTTAGCTGGCCGAGTTTGCAGTCGCAAATCTGTCCTGAATATTTCGCAAAACTTTGCAATTAGGTCGTCGGCTGCCCTTGCGCCGCACCGCAGCGCCCCTAAAGTGGCGCCGCAAATGCCGCATTCGGGGAGGGTGTCATGACCGAGTTCCGCAAAATTCTGATCGCCAATCGGGGCGAGATCGCCATTCGCGTGATGCGCGCCGCGAACGAGATGGGCAAGAAGACCGTCGCCGTCTACGCCGAGGAAGACAAGCTCTCGCTGCACCGCTTCAAGGCCGATGAGGCCTATCTGATCGGTGAGGGGCTGTCACCGGTGGGCGCCTATCTCTCGATCCCGGAAATCATCCGGGTGGCCAAGCTTTCGGGGGCCGACGCGATCCACCCCGGCTATGGCCTTCTGTCGGAAAACCCTGATTTCGTGGAAGCCTGCGAAAATGCCGGCATCACCTTCATCGGCCCCAAGGCCGAAACCATGCGCGCCCTGGGCGACAAGGCCAGCGCCCGCCGCGTGGCGATCCAGGCCGGGGTGCCGGTCATCCCCGCGACCGAGGTGCTGGGCAATGATTTTGCGGCCATCAAGGCCGAGGCCGAACAGATTGGCTATCCGCTGATGCTCAAGGCCTCCTGGGGCGGCGGCGGGCGCGGGATGCGCCCGATCCTCGGCCCTGATGAGCTTGAGGCCAAGGTTCTGGAAGGCCGCCGCGAGGCCGAGGCCGCCTTTGGCAATGGCGAAGGCTATCTGGAAAAGATGATCCAGCGCGCCCGCCACGTCGAAGTGCAGATCCTGGGCGACAAGCATGGTCAGATCTACCACCTGTATGAGCGGGACTGCACCGTGCAGCGCCGGAACCAGAAGGTCGTCGAACGCGCGCCAGCCCCCTATTTGACCGACGAACAGCGCGCCGAAATCTGCGAGCTGGGCCGCAAGATCTGCGCCCATGTGAATTACGAATGCGCAGGCACCGTCGAATTCCTGATGGATATGGATTCGGGCAAGTTCTACTTCATCGAAGTGAACCCCCGCGTTCAGGTGGAACATACCGTCACCGAACAGGTGACCGGCATCGACATCGTGCAGGCCCAGATCAAGATCGCCGAGGGCGCGACCCTGGCCGAAGCCACCGGCGCCCGTTCGCAGGCCGATGTGCGCCTGATGGGCCACGCGCTGCAGTGCCGCGTGACCACCGAAGACCCGCAAAACAATTTCATTCCCGACTATGGACGCATCACCGCCTATCGTTCGGCCACGGGGAATGGCATCCGCCTCGATGGCGGCACGGCCTATGCCGGTGCGGTCATCACCCGTTACTATGACTCGCTTCTGGTGAAAGTGACCGCCTGGGCGCAGACGCCCGATCTGGCGATTGCCCGGATGAACCGCGCGCTGCGCGAATTCCGTATCCGCGGCGTATCCACGAACATCGATTTCGTGATCAACCTGCTGCAGCACCAGACCTTCCTCGACAACAGCTGCACCACCAAGTTCATCGACACCACGCCCGAGCTGTTCCAGTTCAAGAAGCGCCGCGACCGTGCGACGAAAATCCTGAACTATATCGCCGACATCACGGTGAACGGGCATCCCGAAACCGCAGGCCGTCCGAAGCCCGCGGCCGAGGTGCGCGCGCCCAAGCCCCCGGCCCAGAAGGCCGATCCGGCCTACGGCACCCGCAACCTGCTGGAACAGAAGGGACCGCAGGCCGTGGCCGACTGGATGAAGGCCCAGTCGAAGGTGCTGATCACCGACACCACCATGCGCGACGGCCACCAGTCGCTTCTGGCCACCCGGATGCGCTCGATCGACATGATCCGCGTGGCTCCGGCCTATGCCGCGAACCTGCCGCAGCTTTTCTCGGTCGAATGCTGGGGTGGGGCCACCTTCGACGTGGCCTACCGCTTCCTGCAGGAATGCCCCTGGCAGCGCCTGCGCGACCTGCGCGCCGCCATGCCGAACCTGATGACGCAGATGCTTCTGCGCGCCTCGAACGGCGTGGGCTATACGAACTACCCCGACAATGTGGTGCAGGCTTTCGTCAAGCAGGCGGCCGAAACCGGGGTCGACGTATTCCGCGTGTTCGACAGCCTGAACTGGGTCGAAAACATGCGCGTCGCGATGGATGCGGTGATCGAGGCCAACAAGGTCTGCGAAGGCACGATCTGCTATACCGGCGATCTGCTCGATCCCGTACGGTCGAAGTATGACCTGAAATACTATGTCTCGATGGCGAAGGAACTGAAGGCCGCAGGCGCCCATGTTCTGGGCCTGAAGGATATGGCGGGTCTGCTGAAACCGGCAGCGGCGCGTGTTCTGGTCAAGGCACTGAAGCAAGAGGTCGGCCTGCCGATCCATTTCCACACCCATGACACCAGCGGGGCTGCCGCGGCCACCATCCTTGCAGCCTGCGATGCGGGCGTGGATGCGGTGGATGCGGCGATGGACGCCTTCTCGGGCGGGACTTCGCAGGCCTGCTTGGGGTCGATCGTCGAGGCGCTGCGCCATACCGACCGCGACACCGGGCTGGATATCGCGGCGATCCGCGACATCTCGAACTATTGGGAACATGTCCGCGCACAATATGCGGCCTTCGAATCGGGCCTGCAGGCCCCGGCCTCCGAGGTCTACCTGCACGAAATGCCCGGCGGCCAGTTCACCAATCTCAAGGCCCAGGCCCGCAGCCTTGGCCTGGAAGAGCGGTGGCCCGAAGTGGCGCAGGCCTATGCCGATGCGAACCAGATGTTCGGCGATATCGTTAAGGTCACACCGTCATCGAAGGTCGTGGGCGACATGGCGCTGATGATGGTGGCGCAGGGCCTGACCCGTGCGCAGGTCGAGGACCCTTCGGTCGATGTGGCCTTCCCGGAATCGGTCGTCGACATGATGAAGGGCAATCTGGGCCAACCCCATGGCGGCTGGCCGGCTGGCATCCAGAAGAAGGTGCTGAAGGGCGAAGCCCCGATGACCGCGCGTCCGGGCGAAGGCATGGCCCCGGTCGATCTGGAAGCCACCCGGGCCAAGCTTTCGGCCGAGCTGAACGGCTATGCCGTCGATGACGAGGATCTGAATGGCTATCTCATGTATCCCAAGGTCTTCCTGGATTACATGGGCCGCCACCGCGCCTATGGCCCGGTCCGCACCCTGCCGACCCGCACCTTCTTCTACGGGATGGAACCGGGCGAGGAGATCGCGGTCGAGATCGACCCCGGCAAGACACTTGAAGTGCGTCTGCAGGCCGTGGGCGAAACCGGCGATGATGGCGATGTGAAGGTCTTTTTCGAACTGAACGGCCAGCCCCGTGTGGTCCGCGTGCCGAACCGCGCCGTCAAGGCCAAGACCGCCGCCAAGCCGAAGGCTGCCGAGGGCAACCCCAACCACATCGGCGCTCCGATGCCGGGGTCGATCGCCAGCGTTGTCGTCTCGGTCGGGCAGAAGGTGCGCGCGGGCGACCTGCTGCTGACCATCGAGGCGATGAAGATGGAGACCGGCCTGCATGCCGACCGCGAAGCCACGATCAAGGCGCTGCATGTCCATGCGGGCACGCAGATCGATGCCAAGGATCTGCTGATCGAGCTGGAATGACACAGGGGAAGGGGGGCCAGACGGCCCCCCTTCGCATTTCCCCCTGCCCCGCGCTGCGGCGCCTTTCGGGCCGGTGCGAAAATTTTACGGTCCCGCCGTTTTCCCCCTTGCGCCCCCCGGCGCGATCCCATAAATCCGCTCCACCGAACCGGTAGCGCGGGCGTAGCTCAGGGGTAGAGCATAACCTTGCCAAGGTTAGGGTCGTGAGTTCGAATCTCATCGCCCGCTCCAGTTCGGACCCACGTCGCAAGACGGCCACAGGATGCGGGCGTAGCTCAGGGGTAGAGCATAACCTTGCCAAGGTTAGGGTCGTGAGTTCGAATCTCATCGCCCGCTCCATGTGACGACAGCAAGGCGCCCCTTCGGGCGCCTTTTGTCATCTCCGCTCCCCATCAAAGCACCGCCAAGCCCATGAAAAGAAAACCGGATTCCCCTCTTGCGGTCCGTTTTCCAAAGGGCTAGAAGTCCGCTTACGGAGTGCGGGCGTAGCTCAGGGGTAGAGCATAACCTTGCCAAGGTTAGGGTCGTGAGTTCGAATCTCATCGCCCGCTCCAGTCTGAAAAGGCAGCCTTGCGGCTGCCTTTTTGGTTTTCAGACCCCCACCCTTCTTTTTCCCGCCCCGCATTGCCGTTTGGTCCGCAGTTGCTATAACGCAGCCGAACATCCAGCGGAGAGCCCCATGCGCAAGGCAGACATCACCCGCCGCACCTCGGAAACCGAGATCTCGATCGCCATCGATCTGGACGGCACCGGCCGCTACGACATGCAATCGGGGGTGGGTTTCTTCGATCATATGATGGATCAGCTGTCGCGCCATTCGCTGATCGACATGACGCTGCGCGCCAAGGGCGATCTGCATATCGATGATCACCACACGGTCGAAGACACCGGCATCGCGCTGGGTCAGGCGCTGGTCAAGGCGCTTGGCGACAAGAAGGGCATCCGCCGCTATGGCGAATGCAGCCTGCCGATGGATGACGCGCAGGTGCATTGCGCGCTCGATCTCTCCGGGCGGCCGTTCCTGGTGTGGAACGTGACCTTCCCCAGCCAGAAGATCGGCACCTTCGACACCGAACTGGTGCGCGAATTCTTCCAGGCGCTGGCCACCCATGGCGGCATCACCCTGCATATCGACATGCGCCACGGCGTGAACAGCCACCACATCGCCGAAGCCGCCTTCAAGGCCGTCGCCCGGGCGCTGCGGCAGGCGGTTGAAACCGATCCGCGCAAGGCCGATGAAATCCCCTCGACCAAGGGCGCGCTCTGACCGCAAGCCCCAAGGAAAGGACAGACCATGGCTTTGACCGTCCTCGTCGATTACGACAGCGGCAATCTCCATTCGGCGGAAAAGGCGTTTCAGCGCATGGCCGCCGAGGTGGACGCGGGCGAGATCCTCGTCTCCGGCCGCCCCGAGGATGTAGCCCGCGCCGACCGGATCGTGCTGCCCGGTGACGGCGCCTTCCCAGCCTGCCGCACCGCCCTTGGCGAACACGGCGGGCTGTTCGAGGCCATTGAAGAGTCCGTCCGCCGCCAGGGCCGCCCCTTCATGGGCATCTGCGTCGGCATGCAGATGATGGCCAGCTGGGGCCGCGAATATACCGACACCCCCGGCTTTGACTGGGTCGGCGGCGAGGTCACGCGCATCACCCCCAGCGACAGCGCGCTGAAGGTGCCGCATATGGGCTGGAACGATCTGGTGATCGACAACCCCCACCCGGTGCTCGACGGCGTCCAGACGGGCGATCACGCCTATTTCGTCCACTCCTATGCCTTCCGCGTGGCAAACCCGGTGGAACGGCTGGCGCATGTTGACTATGGCGGCGACATCACCGCCATCATCGGCACCGCCAATATGGTCGGCACCCAGTTCCACCCGGAAAAATCGCAGGCCACCGGCCTGCGGATCATCGCAAACTTCCTGCGGTGGAAGCCCTGATCGCCGCACATGGCCCCGGCCTTCGGGGCCATGCGGGCAGGCTTACTTGACCCGTGTCCAGGTGCCGCCATCGCGGCAGATACCCAGCACACAGCCCTTGACCGCCAGCCCGTCCCCCGAAAGCTGCAACTTGGAATTATAGGTCTTGTCCCGATCCGGCGACCAGACCTTGCCGTCGCCATAGGCCCCCTCACCCTTCGGCACCATATCCCAGATGATGCGCTTGCCGATATTCTCGCTCGCCATCTCCTTGCCTTCGGCACCAAAGGCGCGCACCAGCGTGCCACAGTAGGCGGAACCACAGGGCTTCACCTCGACATGGCCGTAATGGCCATTGTCATCGGGCTTGGTCTTCCACAGCCCCTCCACCGGGTCCGCCACCGCCGCCCCGGCCAATAGGCTCAGCGCTGCCGCCATCCAGATCATCCGCATCCGTCATCCTCCCTGCCGCCCGGCCCCAAAGGCCGAACCTCTGCGCCCGGATGATCGGCCCAGCCACCAGAGTCCCGCAAGCGTGACGTTGCGGCCCGATCCACCCTTGCCCCGCGCCCGCCCGCATGCGAAACGGCCCCAAGCGATGAAGGAGCAAGCCGATGATCCTCTACCCCGCCATCGATCTGAAAGACGGCCAATGCGTGCGCCTGCTGCGCGGCGAAATGTCCGCTGCCACCGTCTTCGGTGACGACCCCGCCGCCCAGGCCGCCAAATTCGAGGCCGCAGGCTGCGAATGGCTCCATCTCGTCGATCTGAACGGCGCCTTCGCAGGCCAGCCGGTGAACGGCGCCGCAGTCGAAGCGATCCTCGCGCGCTGCACAGTCCCCGCCCAGCTCGGCGGCGGCATCCGCGACATGGCCACCATTGAAATGTGGATCTCCAAAGGCCTCGCCCGCGTCATCCTCGGCACCGTCGCCGTCGAAAACCCCGATCTCGTGCGCGAAGCCGCCCGCGCCTTCCCCGGCAAGGTTGCCGTGGGCATCGACGCCCGCAAGGGCTTCGTCGCGACCAAGGGCTGGGCCACCGAGACCACCGTGCAGGCGACCGATCTTGCCCGCAGCTTTGAAGATGCCGGCGTCGCCGCCATCATCTACACCGACATCGACCGCGACGGCGCCATGCAAGGCCCCAATATCGACGCGACCGAGGCCCTCGCCCGCGCCGTCTCGATCCCGGTCATCGCCTCGGGCGGCGTCAGCCGCATGGAAGACCTGATCGCCCTGCGCGACACCGGCATCATCGCGGGCGCCATCTCGGGCCGCGCGCTCTACGACGGCGCGATCGACCTGACCACCGCCCTCCAGGCGCTCAAGGCCTGATCCATTTTCTGTCCGGAAATATCCTGGGGGTGAGCCGCTTGCGGCGAGGGGGCAAAGCCCCCTATCTTTCCCCCGAAGCGACCCCGAGGCCACGCCATGCTGAAAACCCGCATCATCCCCTGCCTCGACGTGGCCGATGGCCGCGTGGTCAAGGGCGTGAACTTCGTGAACCTGATCGACGCGGGCGACCCGGTCGAGGCCGCCAAGGCCTATGATGCCGCGGGGGCGGACGAACTCACGTTCCTCGACATCCATGCCACGCATGAAAACCGCGGCACCATGTTCGATCTGGTCACCCGCACCGCCGAACAATGCTTCATGCCGCTGACCGTAGGCGGCGGTGTCCGCACGCCCGAAGACGTGCGCGCCCTGCTCCTCGCCGGGGCCGACAAGGTCAGCTTCAACTCGGCTGCCGTGGCTGACCCCGATGTCGTGGCCCGCAGCGCCGATCGCTTCGGCAGCCAGTGCATCGTCGTGGCGATTGACGCCAAGACCGTCTCGCCCGGAAAATGGGAGATTTTCACCCATGGCGGGCGCAAACCCACCGGGGTCGACGCGATCGAATTTGCCCGCACCGTGGCGGCCAAAGGGGCGGGGGAAATCCTGCTCACCTCGATGGACCGTGATGGCACCAAGGGCGGCTACAATCTGCCCCTGACCCGCGCCATCGCGGATGCCGTCTCCATCCCAGTCATCGCCTCTGGCGGGGTCGGCACGCTCGACCATCTGGTGGAAGGCGTGACCGAAGGCCATGCGAGCGCGGTGCTTGCCGCTTCGATCTTCCATTTCGGCACCTACACCATCGGCGAGGCCAAGGCCCATATGGCTGCCGCCGGCATCCCCATGAGGCTGACATGAGCGTGCTGCACGATCTCGCCGCGACCATCCAGTCGCGCAAGGGCGCCGACCCGGACACAAGCTGGACGGCCAAGCTCTTTGCCAAGGGCCCGGAAAAATGCGCCGAGAAATTCGGGGAAGAGGCCATCGAGGCGATCATCGAGGCCGTCAAGGGTGACCGCCAAAAGCTCGCCTCCGAGGCGGCCGATGTGCTTTACCACCTGCTGGTGATGCTGGCCGCGCGCGATGTGACGCTGGCCGATGTCGAGGCGGAACTGGCCCGGCGCGAAGGCACCTCGGGCATTGCGGAAAAGGCCGCGCGCGGCTGACGCGCCCGGCCCCTGCCCTTTACAACCCCAGCCGCGGGATTTCGATTGCGGGGCAGCGGTTCTGCACAACCCTGATACCCTGGGCCTCGGCCAGTGCCGCGGCTTCGGCGTTTTCCACACCCAGCTGCATCCAGACTGCTGTCAGCCCCGGCAGCGCCGCCAGCGCCTCTTCCACCACGGGCAGCACCTCTTCCGAGCGGCGGAAGATATCGACCATATCCACCGCGCCACCAATATCGGACAGCGAGGCGCGGACCGTTTCCCCCAACGCGTTTTGCCCGGCCACGCCCGGATTGACCGGGATCACATGATAGCCCTGCTGGTGCAGAAAGGCCGCGACACGGTGGCTCGGCCGGTCAGGCTTGGGCGACCAGCCCACCACTGCAATCGTCTTCACCCCGGTCAGAATCTCGCGGATTTCGGCATCGGTTTCCGCCATGACCTATCCTTTCGCAGAAAAAGGCGCCCAGGACAGGGTCCGGGCGCCAGGTGTGGAACGAGGGACAGTAAAGGAAGGGACGGGAGTTCCAGGCCCGCGCCTTGCCACCTTGATATGGGCAGCTTGCGAAAGCGTTAAAGACGCGGTCGCAAATTTGTGAGCGTTACCGCTGGCTGACCGCATAAAGCGCCACCGCCGCAGCGTTCGAGACATTGAGCGACCCGAATTCCCCCTGGAACGGGATCCGCACCAGCCGGTCGCAGGTCTCGCGCGTCTTTTCGCGCAGCCCCGGCCCCTCGGCGCCCATCACCAGACCGATGGGCCGCGATCCGGCCTCGGCCACCGCTTCGGCCACCGTGGTTTCGGCCTCGCCATCCAGCCCCAGCAGCACGAACCCCATCTCGCGCAGCTCGTCCATCGCCTCGGCAAGGTTTGTCACGCGCAGATAGGGCTGGCGCTCCAGCGCGCCGCTTGCGGTCTTCGCCAGTGCCCCGGTTTCCGGCGCGGAATGATGGCGCGGCGCGATCACGGCCCGGGCGCCGAAGACCTCGGCCGAACGCAGCACCGCCCCCACGTTATGCGGATCGGTCACCCGGTCCAGCAGCACGACCAGCGGCGCCCCCTCACCCGAGATCGCCACATCGGCCAGACGGCCCCAGTTCAGCGGCTTGACCTCAAGCGCCGCACCCTGATGAACCGAACCCTCGTCAATCGGCACGCTGAATTTGCGCGGATCTACGATTTCCGGCTCGATCCCCGCCTGTTCCACCGCTTCGGCCAGCTTGTCATAGGCGTTTTTCGTCAGCACAAGACGCAGCTTCACCCGGTTCGGATTGACCAGCGCATCGCGCACCGCATGCAGACCGAACAGCCAGACGGTTTCCGCCGCCGCCGCGCGTTTCGCGCGTTCCTTGTCGATCACCCATGTCGGTTTCTTCGCGCCGCCGCTCATCTTCGCACCTCTTTGATATGGCGCGGACAATGCGCCGGGGCGGCAGAAGGGTGCAAGCAAAAAACCTTCACTTTGTCCCTTGACGCCTCCGACGCCCCCACATATACCCCCCGTCAGTGGGCGACGTGCTGCAAGGTGCGGCAGCGGACTGTAACTCCGCCGAGGCGACTCGTGCCTGGTTCGATTCCAGGGTCGCCCACCATCTTCCTGAAAAGACAGACAAAACCGACGCGCGATGTCGCGTTGAGGCGCTTTGCCTTGGGTTTGCCGCGCTAGCCTTTCGCACAACAGGAGGCTTCCCATGTCAGACCGGTCCTACCGCTTTTCCCATGCCATCACGCGCAAGCCCTCGGCCTCGATCGTGGCCGGGTTGCGCGCTGTCGATACCGGCGCGCCGGACCTGCAGCTGATGCTGGCCCATCACGCAGCCTATGTCGCCACGCTGCGCGACACCGGCGCCACGGTGATCGAGCTGGAGCCGCTGGAGGCCTATCCCGATTCCGTCTTTGTCGAGGATACGGCGCTCTGCCTGCCCAAGGGGGCGGTGGTCATGCGGCCCGGTGCGCCCTCGCGTCTTGGTGAGGCGGCAGAGATGGCCCCGCATCTGGAAGCCCTTTATGGCGAGGTGCGCCGAATCAGCGGGACCGACAGTTTCATCGAAGGTGGCGATATCCTGATGACCGAATCCGAAATTCTGGTCGGCCGTTCCGCCCGCACCAATGCCGTCGGCATCGCCGAGCTTGCGCGCCTGACCGCCGACTGGGGCGAGGTGGTGCGCGAAGTGCATACCCCGCCGGGCGTTCTGCATTTCAAGACCGATTGCTCGCTGCTCGATGCCGAGACGATTCTCTCGACCGTGCGGCTGTCCTCCTCGGGCTGCTTCAAGGGCTATCGCCTGATCGACGTGGCCGAGGGCGAAGAGGCTGCGGCCAATACCATCCGCTTCAATGATCTGGTGCTGATGCCCGCAGGCTTTCCGCGCACGCGCGACCGTCTGCTGGCGGCGGGCTATACGGTGCGCGAAATCGGCAATAGCGAATGTGCGAAACTGGATGGCGGCATGTCCTGCCTGTCGCTGCGGTTTACGCCCAAAGCCTGAGGGCGGCATGGCTTTCGCATCCGCAGCACCCGCCCTATAGTCGCGCACAGGGTGTAACGGGGTAGCAGGGTCTTGGGCATGGCAGCGACATCGGGGCAGACGTTCAACATCGTCGCAGTGATCCAGCAGGGCCGTCTCCAGTATGAGGGGGTCTTGCTCGTGGCCTCGTTTCGGGCCGCAAACCCTGACTTTGCCGGGCGAATCTTTCTGGCCGAACCACAGCCGGGGCCGCGCTGGTCCGGCGATCCGCGGGCCGATGATGCGGCCGCGCGCGATCTGCTGCTGTCGCTCGGCGCCGAAATCCTGCCCTTCCAGAACACCACCTTCGGCGAGGCCTATCCCCACGGCAACAAAATCGAGGCGCTGCTTGCCCTGCCCGATGAGCCGTTCCTGTTTCTGGATACGGATACGCTGGTCATCGGCGATTTCGGCAGAGTGGCGTTTGATTTCGACCGCCCCTCGGCCTCGATGCGGCGCACGGCAACCTGGCCGCAGATCGAACTTTATGGGCCGGGATACACCCAGATCTGGGGGGCACTTTATGATCGCTTCGGGCTGGATATGGCCCCGACGCTAGATCTGTCGCAGCCCGACGAATACTGGCAGCGTTACATGTATTTCAACGCGGGCTGGTTCTTTCACCGCAGCCCCCGCATCTTCGGGCAGCGCTACCTCGATTACGCGCGCAGCATCCGCGATGACCGGCCCGCGGCGCTGGTCTGCCAAGAGCTGAACCCCTGGCTTGATCAGGTGGCGTTGCCGCTGGTGATCCATTCGCTGGGCGGCGGGCGGCCGGGGCCCGAACTCGCAGGGCTGGATGGCGATGTGACCTGCCATTACCGCAGCCTCTCGCTGCTTTATGCGCGCGAAAGCGATGCGGCAGTCGCGATGCTGGAAACCATCTGCGCCCGCAAAGAGGTGAAGGCCGCCCTGAAGCGGCATCAGCCGGTCAAGAAGCTGGTCTATCAGGGGCACGGGGCCGAGGCGCGCGCGCTCTTTGACCGTGCCGATCTGCCGCGCAAGGAACAGGTGATCCGCAACACCCTGAAACGGCAGGATCTCTGGTTCCGCTGACGGGGAAATAATCCTCTCTTTCGGGGGGCTGCGACAGCATGGCCCGCACAAAAGCGGCTGCAGGCGCACTCGGCCATTGCGGCGCCCCTTCGGCATGGCCTAGCCTTCACCCATCGCGTTTTCCGGGGAGGATAAACCATGACCGAGACCCGCCCGATGGGCTTTGACACGCTGGCCATTCACGCAGGCGCCCACCCAGACCCGGCGACCGGCGCCCGGCAGGTGCCGATCTATCAGACCACCGCCTACGTTTTCAAAGACGCCGATCACGCCGCGCGTTTGTTCAACCTGCAAGAGGTTGGCTATATCTATTCCCGCCTGACGAACCCGACCGTGGGCGCGCTGGCCGAACGCGTTGCGGCGCTGGAAGGCGGCGCGGGCGCGGTCTGCTGTTCATCGGGCCATGCCGCGCAGATCATGGCGCTGTTCCCGCTGATGGGGCCGGGCTGCAATGTCGTCGCCTCGACCCGGCTTTATGGCGGCACCATCCAGCAGTTCTCCAACACCATCCGCAAATTCGGCTGGTCGGCCAAATTCGTCGATTTCGATGATGCCGCAGCAATCGAGGCCGCGATCGATGACAATACCCGCGCGATCTTCTGTGAAACCATAGCCAATCCGGGCGGGGTGATCACCGATCTGGATCTTGTGGCCGGGGTGGCCAACAAAGCCGGCCTGCCGCTGATCGTCGATAACACCACCGCCACACCCTATCTGTGCAAGCCCATCGAACATGGCGCGACACTGGTCGTGCATTCGGCCACGAAATACCTGACCGGGAATGGCACGGTGACCGGGGGTGTCGTGGTGGATTCGGGCAAGTTCGACTGGTCCGCCTCGGGCAAGTTCCCCTCGCTTGCGGCGCCGGAACCGGCCTATCACGGGCTGAACTTCCATGCGGCGCTGGGGGGCATGGCCTTCACCTTCCACTCCATCGCCGTGGGTCTGCGCGATCTGGGCATGACGATGAACCCGCAGGGCGCGCATTACACCCTGATGGGGATCGAGACGCTGGGCCTGCGGATGCAGCGCCATATCGAAAACGCCCGCAAGGTCGCCGAATGGCTTGAGGCCGATCCGCGCGTCGATGTGGTGACCTATGCGGGACTGGCGTCTTCGCCCTATCACGACCGCGTGGCCCGCATCGTGCCCAAGGGGGCCGGGGCGCTGTTCACCTTTGGGGTCAAGGGCGGGTATGAGGCCTGTGTGAAGCTCGTCGACAACCTCAAGCTCTTCAGCCATGTGGCCAATCTGGGCGATACGCGGTCCCTGATCATCCATCCGGCCTCGACCACCCACCGTCAGCTGCCGCCCGACCAGCAGGTCCGTGCCGGGGCCGCGCCGAATGTGGTGCGTGTCTCGATCGGGATCGAGGATGCCGCCGACATTATCGCCGATCTGGATCAGGCGCTGGCAAAAGCGACGGCCTGAATGAGGACGCGGGGGAAGGATAATCCTTCCCCCGTCTGCCATCAGGGCGCCAGCGCCCAGATGATGGTGACCTGCGCCGCGGTGGTGACAGACCCCGCCGCCATAGGCACGCCCCCCTTGGCCTCGGCCGCCATGCTCATCATCGGCATCGGGGGTTGATAGCCGCCACTCTCGGTGATCGATCGGATCGGCCCCAGCGTCACCCCGGCTGCCCCGGCAAGCAGCGCGGCGCGGTGCTGGGCGTCCGCGACAGCCCGTTTGCGCGCCTCATCCAGCGCGGGATCGGGGTCCTGCAAGGTGAACTCGACCCCGTTCAGTGTATTCGCACCATCGCGCACTGCCGCATCCAGCACCGCCCCCAAGCCCTCCAGCGCACGCACCTGAACCGAGACTGAATTCGAGGCGACATAGCCCACGATCCGGTTGGTGCCATCGTCCATGTTGCTTTGCCAGTTGGGATTCAGCGCCAGCCCGGTCGTTTGCAAATCGGCCGGGGCTACGCCGGCCGCCTTCAGATTTTCGATGACTTTCGCGATCTCGGCCGAGTTGGCGGTCAGGGCCTCGGCAGCGGTAGGTCCTTCCGTCGTGACGCCCAGTGTGATCCGCGCCATATCGGGGGCTTGGTCCACGCGGCCCTCCCCCATGACGGTCAGGGTGGCCGCGGCCAGCGAACCGGCCGCCGGATCGGACACCTGCGCAAAGGCCGGTCCCGCAAGCGCCGCGACCAGAACACCCGCCGCCATCCGCTGCCGTAAACGCATCTGCATCTTCTGCCTCCTTGACAATTTCGCACATCCTACACGCTTGACGTGCATCGAAACCGGTTCATTTCGCCGCTCACAGGTCTTTTTCTTTCTTTCGGCGGAAAGCTGCTATACTGACGCGGGCACAAGGCGTCTGCCACTCCCGTCCGCGCCCACAGCCGTGTTAGACCTGTGCAATGAAACCGAATTTTGCCCTCAACTTCTCCCATGACACCATCAGCCTGTTGCACCGCACGGCGCGGGGCTGGCTGGAGATCGGTGCCACACCAATCGACGCCCCCGATCTGGGAGAGGCGCTGAGCTATCTGCGCCGGTCCGCTCTGGGCCTTGCGCCGCATGGCGTGACGACCAAGCTGATCATCCCCGATGACCAGATCCTGTATCTGGAGCTTCCGGCGCCGGGGCCGACGGATGTGCATCGTGACGCGCAGATCCGCGCCGCATTGGAGGGCCGTACGCCCTATGCGGTCGAAGATCTGGTGTTCGACTGGGCGGGCGAAGGTCCGGTGGTGCAGGTTGCGGTGATTGCCCGCGAAACGCTGCAAGAGGCCGAGAGCTTTGCCCAGCAATACCGCTTCAACCCGGTATCCTTTGTGGGTCTGCCGGATCCGGCCAGTTTTGACGGCGAGCCGTGGTTCGGTCCCAGCGAGGCTGCGGCGCAGCTGCTGCCAGAGGGTGAATTTGTCGAACGCGACAGCGCGCCCGTGGTGATCATCAGCCGCGAACCGACCTCGCGCGGCCGCACTCCGGCGGCGGATGACGCCCCCGCCGCGGCAGAACCGACCCCGATGATCGCAGAGACGGTGGAAGAACCCGCTCCCGCTACAGAGGTGGCCGAGGCCGAATTTCCTGCGCCCGAAACCATCGAGGTCGAACCTGACGCGCCGGAGCAAGCACCAGTGGTTGCAGCCGAACCGGAACCCGCGCCCGAGGCCCCGGCGCTGTCGATCCTTTCCGACACGAACCTGACCTTGCCCGAGGATGTGGCGCTTTATCCTGCGCCGCCCATGACCGACGCCGGGCCACCACCGGTCGAGATCTCCGCGCCGGTCCGCCCGGCCGGGCCAGAGGTCATTCCCCCGGTCATCGCCGGGTTCCGACGCCCGCCCGCAGCCAAGCGGGCCGCGCCCCCGCCGCCGGTCGCGATCGCTGTGCCCGAGGAAGTGTCGCCTCCTGCACCAGTGACTCCTGCCCTGCCGCCCGAGATTGTCGCGTCGCAGGAGGCAAGTTTTGTTGCGCCGATGCCCACGGACCTGCCGCCGCCGGATCTGGTCCTGCCCGCCGATGCGCCCGCCGCCCCCGCGGCGCCGCGCGGCAAACTGAGCGTGACGTCCGTCACCTCGCATCGCCGGGCCCCGGCTGCGCCGCTGACACCGCCGCAGTTGACGCCGGCCGCGGGGACTGCCCGTGTCTACGATCCGGATCCCGCCGAAGCCGAAGGCGATCTGCCCCCGCCGGTGCCCGCCGCTGTGCGACAAGCACGGGCCAACGCTGGCGCGGCACCGCTGGCGGCACCGCAACGGGCGGTGAAAGACGCCAAGGCGGCCAAGGGGCTTGGCAGTCTGGTAACGGCGCCCGGCATCGCCGGTTTGCGCGGCAAGGCTGCGAAACCGACCAAACCTGCCAAAGCCGTCCCACCCGAAGTGACCCTGGTTGCACCGCCACCGACCACCGAGGGGGACCTTCCCTTTGCGAAGGTTCGTCCCAGCACGCGCGGCAAACCGCGCTATCTCGGCCTGGTCCTGACGGGTCTTCTGCTTCTGGCCCTTGCGATCATCGCGGCCTGGTCGTCTTTCTCTGCCAGCACCGAGACCCCGGCCGTGATCGAGGCGACGGATGCCGACACTGCAGGCCAGCCTGCCGCGGCGACAGACCCGCAGGCTGCGCCCGCGACCGCCGACCCGGTGGTCGAGACGCCTGCGCCGCAAACCGACCCGAGCATCGAAGACGAGGCCGCGGCCGACGGTCAGCCGACCGACGCCCCGGCCGCCGCGCCTGCGGAGGAAACCATCGCCCCCGCCACGCCGGGCGATAGCGGCGCAGCGGCCCCTGCCCCCCCGGCTGCAGGTCAGGATGAGATCATCCTTTCGACCACGGACACGCCGCCTGCCGCCGCAGATGCGCTGGCGCTCGTGCCGCCGCAGGCCGCGGCCGATGCCCCCCCGCAGGCCCCGGCCCCGCCGCCGCCCTTTGGCACCCAGTACGAATTCGACGCCAATGGCCTGATCCGTCCGACCGAAGCCGGTATCGTGACACCCGAAGGGGTGCGCCTCGTTGCCGGGCCGCCGCCGATCGTGCCGCCGGCACGGCCCGCATCTGTCGTCGAAAAGGCCCGGGCGCTCGCCCCAGCCACTGCTGAAGTGCCCGAAGCGGCACCCCCGGCAGCTGCCCCCTATGCTGACCCGGCCCTGGAAGGGTTCCGGCCGCGCCCGCGCCCGGAAACGCTTCAGGTTCCGTCTCCCCCGGCGACAGTCGATGACGCAGCCCTGACCATCCCGGCCGAAAGCCAGATGGTCAGCCTGCGCCCGCAGCCGCGTCCGGCCTCGGTCGCCTCGGCATCCCAGGCTGCGGCAGACCAGCAGCGTCAGGATGAAGAGGCGCAACGTGTGGCCGAGGCCGCCTCCCTTTCCGCCACGGCCGCCGCAGAGGCGCTTGCGACCGTGCCGCAAGGGGAGCTTGGCCCGCGCAGCCCGCTGGCGGTGCCGATCTCGCGCCGCCCACCGCCCAAGCCCAGCAATTTCGATGCGACGATCCAGACGGCCGTCGCCGCCGCGATCAGCCCACAGCCCATCGCCCCCACGCCCGAGCCCGAGGTGATCCCGGCCCCGGTCGCGGCACCCGTTCCGGCCCCCGAACCTGTGCCGGAACCTGCGCCGCGCCGCACCCGGACCCCGGCACCGGAACCGACGATCATGCCCTCGCCCAAGGACATCGAGCCGGGCGATGATGAACAATACGCCCCCGCCGCCAAGACGGACCGCATTACCACCAGCGGCTCGGTTGCCAAGAACGCGACCTTTGCCAATGCGATCAACCTCGGCAAGACGAACCTGATCGGGGTCTATGGCACGCCCTCCAAACGCTATGCGATGATCCGCACCAGCAATGGGCAATACAAGAAGGTGCGCGTAGGCGACCGGGTTGATGGCGGCACGGTGGCTGCGATCACCGAAAGCGAGCTGCGCTATCAGAAGGGCGGGCGCATGCTGACGCTGGCCCTGCCCCGCGGCTGAGGCCGCTGTCACACATACTGTAACATATTCGCGCAAACTGTGACCGCGCCCGAGGTTGCGCGCCCCTGCGCTGCATCCGATAGTCGGGGCCATGGAAAACCTACTTTTGCAAGCGACCTATTATCTTGGGGCGGCGGTTCTGCTGGTGCCGCTGACGGTGCGCTTTGGTCTGGGGTCGGTGCTCGGGTATCTGGCGGCGGGGCTGCTGCTGGGGCCGGTGCTTGGCCTTGCCGGGCAGGAATCGCACGATCTGCAACATTTTGCCGAATTCGGCGTGGTGGTCATGCTGTTCCTGATCGGTCTGGAACTGCAGCCCCGCGCGCTGTGGGATATGCGGCACCGACTTCTGGGCCTTGGGGGCGTGCAAGTCGTGCTGACCACTGCAGCCATCGCGGGAATCCTGATCGGCATCGGGGAAAAATGGCAGATTGCGCTGACGCTGGGCGCGCTGTTTTCGCTGTCATCCACCGCCATCGTGCTGCAGACGCTGACGGAAAAGGGCCTTTTGCGGTCGCCCGGCGGGCGGTCTGTGTTTTCGGTGCTGCTGGCGCAGGACATTGCCGTGGTGCCGATGCTGGCGCTGATCCCGTTGATGGCCACCCGCAGCGCCGCCCCCAGTACCGCCGAAAGCGGCGCGGCTGAACCGTTGCTGTCGATCGTGCAATCTTTGCCCGGCTGGGCCGTGACGGCGCTGACGCTGGGCATTGTCGCGGGCATCGTGCTGACCGGGCACTTCCTGACGCGGCCAGTGTTCCGCTTTGTCCATGCCGCGCGCCTGCCGGAAATGGGCACCTTCATTTCACTGCTGATGGTGATCGGCATCGCCTTTCTGATGATGCTGGTGGGGCTTTCGCCCGCACTTGGCACCTTCATCGCCGGGGTGGTGCTGGCCAATTCCGAATTCCGCCATCAGATCGAGGCCGATCTGAAACCCTTCAAGGGCATCCTGCTGGGCCTCTTCTTCATGACGGTCGGGGTCAGCATTGATGTCGGCGTGCTGAGCAGCCAGCCGCTCCGCATCCTTGGGCTGACGCTGGCGCTGATTGCCACCAAGGCACTGGTTCTGCTGGGGCTGGCCCTGTTGTTCCGCATGAAGGGGAAGGAGCGGACGCTCTTTACCCTCTCGCTCGCCCAGGGGGGGGAGTTCGGGTTCCTGATCGTCAGCTTCGCCGTGGCGCAGGGCATTCTGCCGCAGATCGAGGCGCAGCGGGCGCTGCTGGTGATCAGCCTTTCCATGCTACTGACGCCCTTGCTGTTCAGCATCCATGACTGGCTTGCCCGGCACCACGCCCGCCGCAGCAAGGACAAGGACGCCCCCCCGGATGAGATCGACGAACAGGGCGATGTGATCATCGCGGGCATCGGGCGATTTGGGCAGGTGGTCAACCGCATGGCGCGGTCGGCCGGGCTGTCCACCGTGGTGCTGGATGCCGATGCCGCCACGGTCGACCGGATGCGCCGCTTCGGGGTGAAGGGCTATTTCGGCGATCCCTCACGCCCGGATCTGCTGCTGGCGGCGGGGTTGAAGACGGCACAAGTGTTGGTGGTGGCGGTGGACAATCCCGCCAATGCCATCCGCATCGTGGAATTCGCGCGGCAGCTGCGCCCCGACCTGCATATCGTGGCCCGCGCCTATGACCGCGTGAATGTCTATGAGCTCTATCGCGTCGGCGCCAATGACATCGTGCGCGAAACCTTTGACAGCTCGATCCGCGCGGGGCGGTATGTGTTGGAAAACATGGGCTTTACGGAATATGAGGCCGCGCAGTTCAGCCAGACCTATTTCCGCGTGGATCGCGCCGCGATGCGCGATCTGGCCGAGCTGTGGGAGCCGGGAAAACCCGTCCATCTGAACGAGGCATATATCGCCCGCGCCCGCCAGCTGGATGAGGATCTGCGGACCGCCCTGCTGGATGATCAGGACGAAATCAGCGCGAACAAGGCCGCGCAATAAAGGGGGGCGCCGGGGGCTTCCCCGGCGCCTGCCCGATCAGCTGTCCGAAACGCCCGCTTCGGCAAAGGTCGCCATGCCGGAGTGGCAGGCAATCGCACCTTTCAGCACACCAATCGCCAGCGCAGCACCGGACCCTTCGCCCAGACGCAGACCCAGTTCCAGAAGCGGCTGCTTGCCCAGCTTCGAGAGCAGCGCGCGATGCGCGGCCTCGGCGCTCGCATGGCCCGCGACACAGTGGTCGATTGCACCTTCCGCCGAAAGCGCCAGCGTCGCCGCCGCGGCCGAGCAGATGAACCCGTCCAGAATCACCGGGATACGGCGGGCATGGGCACAGGCGATGGCCCCCGCCATGGCCGCGATCTCGCGCCCGCCAAGGCAGCGCAGCACCTCAAGCGGGTCACGGTCGGGGTTGGCGGCCAGCCCCTCGGCCACGACCTGCGTCTTGATCGACAGGCCGTGGTCATCCACCCCGGTGCCACGGCCCGTCCATTCCCCCGGCTGCCCACCAAACAGCGCGCAGGCGATGGCGGCGGCGGCGGTGGTATTGCCGATCCCCATTTCGCCCACGACCAGCAGGTCGGCCTCCGGGTTCACGGCGGCCCAGCCGGTCGCTAGGGCTGCGACCACCTCGGCCTCGGACATGGCAGGCCCGACCGAGAAATCGGCGGTCGGGCGATCAAGGTCCAGCTCATGCACCGACATTTCGGCGCCAAAGGCCTTGGACAGCTGGTTGATCGCCGCGCCGCCCGCCCGGAAATTCGCCACCATCTGCACCGTCACCTCGGCCGGGAAGGCCGAAACGCCGCGCGCCGTAACGCCGTGGTTCCCCGCGAAAACAATGACCTGCGGCCGTTCCAGCGCGGGGCGCGCATTGCCACGCCAACCTGCATACCAGATCGCCAGATCCTCAAGCCGCCCCAGCGCCCCCGGCGGCTTGGTCAGCTGCCCGTTGCGGTCCCGCGCGGCCGCCTCGGCCGCGGCATCCACGCGCGGCAGCCCCTGCAACTGGGCGCGAAAGTCAGAGAGCGTGGAGAAAGGCGCAGTCATGGTCAGTCCTCGATTGATCCGCGATTGCACCTTGGCTAGCGAGTATCCAAATGGAAAACCATCCCGGAAAGGTCATCCTGATGCCAGAGACCGACTCGCGCGGCGACCTGTCGCGGCTGATTGGCGATTTTCGCGCAGGGCTGAGCCTGCTCAGCCGCCTGCCGCTTCCGCCTCCTGCCAGCTTCCCCACCCCGCCCGCCGTATGGGCCTGGCCCTTGGCCGGGCTGGTGCTGGGCAGCCTTGCCGTGGTGCTGGCGCAGCTGGCCCTTGGCCTCGGGCTTTCGGCGGGCCTTGCGGCAGGGGTGTTTCTGGCATTCGGGGCACTGACCACCGGCGCCATGCATGAAGACGGGCTGGCCGATACCTGCGACGGCTTCTGGGGCGGGTGGGACAAAGCCCGCCGCCTCGCCATCATGAAGGACAGCCATATCGGCAGCTATGGGGTGATGGGGTTGATCCTTGTGACCCTCTCGCGCTGGAGCGCGGTTTCCGCGCTTCTGGCGGTGGGGGCCTGGCCCGCGCTGATCGCCGCCGCGGTGCTGAACCGCGCGCCCATGGCCGCGCTGTTGGCGCTGATGCCCAATGCCCGCGGCACCGGGCTGAGCCAGAGCGTCGGCCGCCCTGCCCCGCTGGCCGCAGCTGTGGCGGTGCTGGTCGCGCTGGCGTTGGCGCTGATCTTCACAGGATTCGCGGCCCTGCCCATGGCCTTGGCCGTGCTGGGCAGCACCGGGGCGCTGGCGGCGGTGGCGCATGCCAAGATCGGTGGGCAGACAGGGGATGTGCTGGGGGCAAGCCAGCAGCTGGGCGATCTGGCGGCGCTGGCCGCAGCGGTGGCCCTGCTGACATGACAAAGGCCGCGCCCTGCGGCGCGGCCCCGTCCTAGGCTTCAACCGAAATCAGGCTGCGCGCGAGGTCAGCACCGAATCGACGGTCTTTTGCGCCTGCGCCTCATCCGCGCCCGAAACGGCGGCCACTTCGCGGGTCAGCCGTTCCAGCGCCGCTTCATAAAGCTGACGTTCGGAATAGGATTGTTCGCGCTGGTCATCACTGCGGTGCAGGTCACGGACCACCTCGGCGATCGACAGCAGGTCGCCCGAGTTGATCTTCTGTTCATATTCCTGCGCGCGGCGCGACCACATGGCGCGCTTCACCCGGGCCTTGCCCTTGAGCGTATCCAGCGCCTTGTTCACGATATCGGGGGTCGAGAGCTGACGCATGCCGATCTCGGTCGCCTTGTGGGTCGGCACCCGCAGCGTCATCTTGTCTTTCTCGAAATGGATGACAAAAAGTTCCAGCTTGAACCCGGCGATTTCCTGTTCTTCGATGGAGACGATCTTGCCGACGCCATGGGCCGGATAGACGACGAACTCGTTGGGACGGAACTCGGGCTTCTTGGTCTTGGTCATTCCAGCAGCTTCCTCATGTGCAGAAACACCGGCCCCTGCGACAACAAAACCCCCCGACCGGAGCGTTTGCACCGGACGTGAGCGCCGCGCTGTCACAAAGAAATCCATCCCAGGTTACTGTTCCTGAGATGGCGATCAGGCATCCATGCTTTGTTTATGGCATCTGTATAACACAGAATCACCCCGATTCCAACTGCATCAAGGGGGCTATCGCCCCCCGGATCCTTGCGGAACACGCTCAGGTGATGACGCAGCCCTTGGGCGCGCGCTCAGCTGCCCTCGCCGGGGTTGGGCGAGAAGTATTTGGTCAGCTTGTCCTTCTCGCCGTCGCGCTCTTTGGCTTCGGGCAGAGGATCACGTTTCTGGGTGATCACGGGCCAGAGTTCCGCATATTTGCGGTTGAATTCGACCCATTTGTCCATGTCCGGCTCGGTATCCGGGCGGATCGCGTCAGCGGGGCATTCCGGTTCGCAGACGCCACAGTCGATGCATTCATCCGGATGGATGACCAGCGTGTTTTCACCTTCGTAGAAGCAGTCCACGGGGCAGACTTCCACGCAATCGGTGTATTTGCAGGCGATGCAGTTGTCGGTCACCACATAGGTCATGGGTCAGTCCCGGTCTTGTCGGTTTCTAGGGGGCTTAGCTAGTGCAAGCCGCCCGGTCATTCAAGCGGGGAAACGTCCCCGGCGAGGCCCTGATCCTTCGGCGCGTCCAGATCAAGGTAGAGCGTCTGCGCCTCGGTGGCCGGACCACGGCGGGTGCCGACGGCAAGCACCCGGATCAGGCGGATGCGGCCGCCCTGCGGGAAGGTCAGCGTATCGCCCGCCCCGACGGAATGGCCGGGTTTCAGGGTGCGCTGGCCGTTCAGGCGAATATTGCCCGCGGCAATCTCCTCGCAGGCGATAGGGCGCGATTTGAAGAAGCGCGCCTGCCAGAGCCATTTGTCGAGCCGGATGGTGGCGCGGGGCGCCACCACCTGTTTTACGGGCGAATCAGGCCGATATTTCGCCAATCAGACTTTGCCCTTCAGAGCGAGCAGCGCCGCGAACGGATTGTCCGGGTCGATCGGCTTGTCGGCCTTGGGCGGACGGGCTTCATAGGATTTGGCCTTGTTGCCGCCCTGATCTTTGTCACGGCGATGGTCCGACTTGCCGCCCTTGCGGTGGTCATCCCGCTTGCCGCCCTCGGGGCGGTCGCCGCGCGGACGATCACCACGGGGTTTGCCGCCCTCGGGACGGTCGCCACGCGGGGCCTGCTCCCCTTCGCGAGGGCCGCGATTCGGACGGTCGCCACGGGGTTGACCGGTGTCGCCGCCCTCACGGCGCGGACCACGGGGGGCCTGCCCTTCGCGGCGCGGACCGCGACCTTCATTGCGCGCGCGGGGCGCCCAGGTGAAGGTGTAGAACACTTCCATCTCGGGCGCGGCTTCGGCCTCTGCCTCGGCGGCAGGTTCGGCGTCCGGCGCGGGGGCCAGAACCGAAACCTCTTCCGGGATCGGCGCGGTGCTGTCGGTCGCCGCGGGGGCGACAGCGTGACGCACCTTCGCACGTTCGCCTTTCTCGCCCTTATAGCCCAGACCGCCCATCAGATCGGCAAACTGTTCCAGCGTCATACCGGTGATCGAGAGCATCTCGGGCGCGGCTTCAAAGCCTGCACGGCTGTCCTTGGCGCGCAGCAGATCGGCCAGACGTTCCAGCATGTCGATGCGGATCGCGCGGCTGCCGGCCGGACGATAGCCCGCCAGCGTGTAATGATCCTTCGGCACATCCGGGATGTTCGGGATCGTGACCAGACCCGGCGGCGGGCTTTCCGGGAATTCCTGCAGACCCTTGGCCAGCGACCACAGCACCAGACGCAGGCGCGTCGGCGCGGGTTTCAGCAGCAGCGGCAGGAACACGGTGTATTGGCCAAAGCGCACGCCATGTTTGCGCAGGCTCGACCGGGCTTCCTGATCCAGCGCCTTCACGTCATCGGCCACGCTTTCGCGGGTGACGATGCCCAGACCTTCCACCAGACGGAAGGCAAAGCCGCGGGCCAGCCCCTGCAGGTTTTCATCGCGGCCAAGGTTCAGCAGCGGTTCGAACTGCGCGGCGATCTTGCGATCGATGAAATGCTGCAGGCGCCGACGGACCTTTTCGGCCACGTCATGCCCGGCTTCCTCATCGACGAAGGCCTCGACCTGCGGTTTCATCGCCTCGGACCCGGCCACGAGCTTGCCTACCGCCGAGCCACCCCACATCAGACCACCCTGTTCGGTGAAGTCCATTTCGGTATCAGGGGCGTTATAGAATTTGTCCGCCCGCAGGTGGAATTCCGGCCGCAGCGCCTGCACGGCAGCCTGGCGCATCACCTTGGCTTCCTCGCCCGTTGCCGCAGGATCCTGACGGAAGCGGAACCCCTCCAGACGGCCGACGAATTCGCCCTCGACCGTCACTTCACCCTTGTCATTCACCTCAGCCACAAGGCTCTCCTTCTGTTTCAATCGGCGCATCAGCACAGATGTGCGCCGATCGACAAATCTTTGCGTCAGCCGCGCATGCAGCGCATCCGACAGGCGGTCTTCTACAGCGCGCGTCTCGTCGCGCCAATGGGTTTCGTCCTCGACCCACCCTTTGCGTTGCGCAACATAGGTCCAGGTGCGGATATACGCCAACCGTTTGGAGATGGCGTCAATATCTCCATCCGCACGGTCGATGCGCGCAATGGCTTTTGCGAGCCAATCGGTCGGAATCCGCCCATCCTGCAAGAATCCGAAGAGGCGTTGCAGAAGATGCACATGGTCCGCCCCCCCGTTCGACCGGAAATCGGGTATTCGGCACACATCCCACAAAAGCCGAACCGCCTGCGGGTTGCGCAGCCGGTCGCGCAATTCGGGCATGTCGGACAGCGCCTTCAGTGCCATGAGGTCATCGGATTCGCGGGTCCGCAGCAGCCATTCGTTCTGCGTCGGCGCCTCAAGCGAGGCGATCAGCCGTTCGGGCGTGCCGAAATCCAGATGGTCATTGCGCCACATCAGCTTGCGGACCGGGGCGAAACGATGTTCCTCGATCGCCTCGACCAGATCCTCGTCGAGCGGGCTGGCCTCGCCCGTCACGCCGAAGGTGCCGGGCTCCATGTGGCGGCCCGCGCGGCCCGCGATCTGGGCAAGCTCATGCGGGAAAAGCGGGCGCATCCGCCGGCCGTCAAACTTGTGCGTGCCCGAAAAGGCCACATGCTTGATGTCGAGGTTCAGACCCATGCCGATGGCATCGGTCGCCACCAGAAAATCCACATCGCCATTCTGGTAAAGCGCCACCTGCGCGTTGCGGGTGCGGGGCGACAGCGCCCCCATGACCACCGCACAGCCGCCCTTTTGCCGCCGGATCAGTTCGGCGATGGCATAGACATCATCGACCGAGAACCCCACGATGGCCGACCGCGCCGGCATCCGGCTGATCTTTTTCGACCCGGTATAGGTCAGGGTCGAAAACCGGTCGCGCCGCACGAATTGCGCGCCGGGGATCAGCGCCGCAATCGCCGGGCGCATGGAATCGGACCCGAGGAACATCGTCTCGACCAGCCCGCGCGCGCGCAGAAGACGGTCGGTGAAGACATGGCCCCGCTCGGGGTCGCCGCAAAGCTGGATCTCGTCCACCGCGACGAAGTCGGCGCCAATCTCTTGCGGCATCGCCTCGACGGTGCAGACCCAATATTGCGTGCGTTCGGGAACGATGCGCTCCTCACCCGTGACCAGCGCCACGACCGACGGCCCGCGCGCCTTAACGATCCGGTCATAGACCTCGCGCGCCAGAAGGCGCAGCGGAAAGCCGATCACCCCGGTGCGGTGGCCCAGCATCCGTTCAATGGCATAATGGGTCTTGCCGGTGTTGGTCGGCCCCAGAACCGCCGTCACCCGTCCTTGCAGTGCCATCTGCTTTCCGCCGCCTCAGATATCCTGCCCGGCGATCTTGGCCTCCAGGCGTTTCACCGCATCCTGTATCCCTTGCAGATGCGGATGTATAGCAAGCGCGGCGCGATAGACCTCCAGCGCCTGTTCGGGGCGCTCCAGCGCCTCAAGGATGGCCCCAAAGCCGCCAAGCGCCCCGAAATGCCGGGGATTGAGCGCAAGGGTCCGCCGGATATCCGACACCGACTGACCAAAGCGCCCCATCTGAAACCAGACAATCGCCCGCGTGTTCCAGCCTTCGGCGAAATCGGGGGCATGGTCGGTCAGCGCGGTCAGGTGATCCAGCGCCGCCTCATAATCGCCCTGTTCCAGCGCCTTGCGCCCGCGTTCCAGTAAAAGGTCCATCGAGGGCGACCCGGAATGTGACCAGAGGCGCCAGATCTCGTCCTCGATCCGGCTGGCCTCTTCGGCATCGGCGGCGCGCAATTCGGTGTAAAGCTTGTCCAGCTGCGCGGTTTCTTCGGCGGGGGTAGCCCATGCCGCAGCGTCACACCCCGCCCAGACGAGGAATGCCGCAACGACAAACTTGTGGAAATGAAACGCAGCTTTCATGTTTTGCACTGTAACTCAGGGAAGGCGAAATGCCATAACCCTAAGCTCACATTCCGGGGATGAAGGAGAAACCCATGAGCGACGTGATCACTGCCGCCGTCACGGCCCTGTCGGCCCGCGTCTCCAGCTTTGACGGGGTGGCGAAATTCGTGATCCCCGGTGAAGGCGCCATCATGATCGATGCCGATGGCGTGCGCGCGGGCGATGACCCGGCCGATGTTACGCTGACCGCCTCGACCGAGGTGTTCCGCGCGATTCTGGAGGGCGAGATGAACCCGACCGCCGCCTTCATGACAGGCAAGCTTTCGGTCGACGGGAACATGGGCATGGCCATGCAGCTCGGATCCGTGCTGGGCTGATGGAGGCCGCCCCTTTTTACGCCGAGGCCGCCCGTGGCCCGGACGGGGGGCAGGCCGTCTGGTGGACCGCACCGGATGGCGCAAAGCTGCGGCTGGGCCATTGGCCCGCCGCGGGACGGGCGCGCGGGACCGTGCTTTTATTCCCCGGCCGGTCGGAATATCTTGAGAAATACGGGCCGACCGCCGCGGTGATCTGTGCTGCGGGTTGGCATATCGTCACCGTCGATTGGCGGGGTCAGGGGCTGTCTGGGCGCGGACTTCCCGACAGGATGCTGGGCCATATCGAGGATTTTGCCGATTATCAGCATGATGTCGCGGCGCTTCTGGCCTTTGTCGCGGCCCTTGGCCTGCCGGAGCCGCTGAACCTTATCAGTCACTCGATGGGTGGCTGCATCGCGCTGAGGTCGCTGCTGGCGGGGCTGGATATCCAGTCTGCGGTGTTTTCCGCGCCGATGTGGGGGATCCGGCTGTTCCCGACTGTCACGCCCATGGCGGTCAATCTGGCGGCGGTCATGCACCGGTCGGGGCAGGGCCACCGCCTGACCCCGACCACCACGCGGGCAAGCTATGTCCTCCATGCCGGGTTTCGCGGCAATATGCTGACCCGCGACCACGAGATGTGGGGCTGGATGCGGCAGCATCTGATCCGCCACCCCGATCTCGCGCTTGGGGGGCCATCGCTGACCTGGCTTCACGCCGCCTTTACCGAAATGCGCGCGCTGGACGGCCTGGCCAGCCCCGCCTGTCCCGTGCTGACCGTCGTTGGATCGGCCGAGCGGATCATCTGCACCCGCGCCATCCGCCGCCGCATGGCGCGCTGGCCCGGCGCCCGGCAAGAGATCTACGCCAATGCCGAACATGAGGTGATGATGGAGGTGCCGCGCCATCGCGACCGCTTTTACCAAAGCTGTCTGGCAATGTTTGATCGCGCCCCCTGACAGCGCGCGGGGCTATAGCGAAATCTGGGTAAACCCGTCGCGCAGCGCCTTGGACCAGGCCTCGCTCATGGCGCGGAACTGTTTGTCCCCGGCCTCGATCCGGCGGCGCAGCGTCACCTGACAGGCGTCACGCGCGATGACCGCAAGGTCCAGCGGCATCCCCACCGAGAGGTTCGACCGCAGCGTCGAATCCATGCTCAGCAGCACGGCCTTCTGCGCATCGGCAAGGCTGGTTTCGGGGCGCACCACCCGGTCAAGGATCGGCTTGCCGTATTTGTGTTCACCGATCTGCAGGAAGGGCGTGTCCTCGGTCGCCTCGATGAAATTGCCCTCGGGGTAGATGAGGAACAGGCGCATCGCCCCGCCCTTGCGCTGCCCTGCAACGATCATGCTGGCCGAGGCGTGCTGACGCATGGCCGACAGCTTCTCGTCGATCTCGCCGCGCACCTGCGCGAGCATGCTGCCGACGATCTCGGCCACCTGAAGCATGGTGGGGGCCTTGAGGATCGAAGTCGTGCCATCGGCATCGGGGTCTTCGATGGCCTGCCGCAGACGCGCGATGGTGGTCTGCGTGATGCTGAGGCTGCCCGCCGTCATGATCGCGATGACACGCTCGCCCGGCTCTTCAAAGGTGAACATCTTGCGATAGGTCGAGATATTGTCGAGCCCCGCATTGGTGCGAGTATCCGACAAAAGCACGATGCCTTCGTTCAACAGCAGGCCGACGCAATAGGTCATCTTCAGGTCCGTATGGGCGATTGCGAAGCAAGACTATTGCTGTGCCGCCAGCACCGCAACCGTGACATCCAGCTTTTCCTGCCCCGGACCGCGCGCAATTCCCTTGATCGGGGCGGCATCCTGCGCGTCGAACCCCGACCCGAGGCGAATGTAGCGCGCATCCGGGCAACAACGATTCGCCGGATCGAAACCCACCCAGCCCAGCCCGGGCACCCAAAGCTCAGCCCAGGCATGGGCGGCCTCATGCGCGCGGCCCTCGGCATCGGCGAAAAGATAGCCCGCCACATAGCGCGCCGGGATCTCTCGGTGCCGCGCAATGGCAATCAGCACATGGGCATGGTCCTGACAGACCCCCTCCCCAAGTGCGAGCGCCTCGGCCGCGGTGGTATGGGCGGCGGTGGTGCCGGGCCGATAGGCAATGGCATCGGCCACCGCAGCGGCAAGCCTGTGCGCGGCCTCAAGCGGGTTGGCGCTGCCCTCGGCCGCAGCCGACAGGGTTTCCAAGGCGCCATCCATCTGCGTGGCCGGGGTGTCGCGCAGATAGAGCGCCGGTTTCACCGTCTCGCGATGGCCCTTCAGCACCCCGGCGGTATCGGTCGTCTCTACCGTGCCGCGCACCCGCACGGTGATTTCCGTCACCGGACCCTGCACCGACCAGCTCTGGATACGGTCACCCGCACCGCAGCGGAACTGCCCCCCGGCCAGCCCGTCGCTGACATCAATGCGCCAATCGAGCACAGTCTGGCCCTCGAACGAACTGGGGGTGAGGCGGTGGCTTTGCACCACCCCGCGCACCGGCTGGTCATAGGTGTATCGCGTCACATGATCGACCGTCAGCCGCATCAGCGCACATCTCCGCTCAGGTAGGATTCATGGATCAGCGTGCCCAGATCGGCGGATTCGCCGATGAACCGCGTCAGGAATTCGTGCAGCCCCTCATCCACGATGGCATCGACGGTCGTCGTCTCCAGCTCATCCAGGATGGCGGCGGCCTTGCCCTGCGCCCGCGTCACCCGCCCATAGGCCTTGGCCAGCCGTGACAGATGGTTGTTGACCCCCGCTACGCAGGTGATGAGCGAGCGCGGACTTTGCGGGTTCAGGATCAGGAAATCGGCGATCTTGGCCGCCGTCACCTCGCCGCCATAGGCCCAGTGGAAGGCCCGCTGCGCGCCCATCGCGCGCAGAAGCGTGGTCCATTGGTAGTTGTCCAGCCCCGATCCGACGAAATCGACGCTGGGCAGCAGGACGTAATACTTCACATCCATCAGGCGGGCGGTGTTGTCGCCCCGCTCCAGATAGAACCCGATGTTGAGAAAGTTGTAGCCGTCATTCCGCAAGAGGGTAGCATCAATCGCGCCGCGCACCATGGCCGCATGGCGCATGACCCAATCGGTCAGGCGGCTCAGTTCCAGCTCGGATCGCGGGGTCCGTTCCAGCTGGCGCAGCTCCTGAAAGGCGGTGTTCAGCGCATCCCAGACCTGACTGGTCAGCGCCGTCCGCACGATGCGGGCATTTTCCCGCGCCGCGGTGATGCAGCTTGCGACCGAGGAAGGATTGTCCCGATCGAAGAACAGATAGCTTTCAATATTGCGCTGGACCGGGTCACCGTATTTGTGCGCGAACCCGTCCGCCGTGCCTGAGGCCTGCAGCAGACTGTCCCATTCGCTGCGATAGCCATGGGCGGAAGGCAGAAGGGAAATGCGTGAGCCGACCTCCAGCAGGCGGGCGGCAATGTCGGCGCGCTCCATGTAGCGCGCAATCCAGTAGAGGTTGTCGGCGGTTCTGCTCAGCATGTGTCTTACTCCGCCAGCACCCAGGTATCCTTGACCCCACCCCCCTGGGAGGAGTTCACCACAAGGCTGCCCTCTTTCAGCGCGACGCGCGTCAGGCCGCCCGGCACCAGATCAATCTGTTCCCCCACCAGACAATAGGGCCGCAGGTCCACATGGCGGGGCGCGATGCCTTCGGCCACGAAGGTCGGCGTGGTCGAAAGCGCCAGCGTGGGCTGGGCGATATAGTTGCCGGGGTCTTTCAGGATCTTCACCCGGAAGGATTCGATCTGTTCTGCGGTGGATTTCGGCCCCACCAGCATCCCGTAGCCGCCGGAGCCATGCACCTCTTTCACCACCAGCTCGGGCAGTTTCTCCAGCACATATTTCAGGTCATCGGCCTTGCCGCATTGCCAGGTCGGCACGTTCTGCAGGATCGGCTCTTCCCCCAGATAAAAGCGCACCATTTCCGGCACGAAGGTGTAGACCGCCTTGTCATCGGCCACCCCTGCCCCCGGCGCCGAGCAGATGCTGACCCCGCCGGACCGATAGACATCCATCAACCCCGGCACGCCCAGCATGCTGTCGGGCCGGAAGCAGAGCGGATCGATGAAGGCATCATCGATGCGGCGGTAAATCACATCCACGCGGCGCGGGCCTTCGGTGGTCCGCATATAGACGAACTCACCCTCGACGAACAAATCCTGCCCCTCGACCAGCTCCACCCCCATCAGGTCGGCCAGAAAGCTGTGTTCGTAGTAGGCGCTGTTGAAATGGCCCGGGGTCAGGATGACGATGCAGGGGTCGCCCTTGCATTTCATCGGCGCGACCGAGGCCAGCGTCCGCCGCAGCCGGTCACTGTAGCTGTCCACCGGCTGGATGCGGTTTTCGCGGAACAGGTCGGGGAACATCCGCATCATGATTTCGCGGTTTTCAAGCATGTAGCTTACCCCCGAAGGGGTGCGGCAATTATCTTCCAGCACGAAAAACTCATCCGGGCCGGTGCGGACCAGATCGATGCCCACGATATGCGAATAGACCCCCTTGGGCGGAACAAAGCCGACGACGGCCTTTTCGTAGGCCTCGTTCTGATAGACCAGCCGCGCTGGAATACGGCCTGCCTTCACGATCTCGCCCCGGCCATAGACATCGGCCAGAAAGGCATTGAGCGCGCGCGCACGCTGTTTGATGCCGCGCTCCAGCCGCGCCCATTCCTGCCCGGTGAACACGCGGGGAAACATGTCGAAGGGGATCAGCCGGTCGGGATCGCCGCCTTCGCCATAGACCGCGAAAGTGATGCCGATGCGGCGGAACAGGGCCTCGGCCTCGGCCTGTTTCATCTGGCGGAATTCGGATGGCATAGTCTTCATCCAGTCTTCCAGCCGCAGATAGGGCGGGCGCACCAACCCATCCTGATACATCTCATTGAAATAGACGGTCACCTACAGCCCCCCCCCGCACCAACGACCGGACTTGCGCCAGCCCGGTTTCCGTCAGTTAAGCAGCGCCTTTTGGGCGTGAAAAGCGACAGCCCGCATTTGCGCGCTCCGGACGGGCGTTTTCGCCCAAGGGCTACGCAGGCGCACAAAATTTATGCAGAACACACCGCCGTTGCGGGGCGACGGGGCCAACCTGCACGGATTTGCGGCACAACCGGCGCGGGTTTGTCCTTGCTGCAACGCGCCAATTTCAGCCCGCGCGGCCCCCGCGCCGCAATTCCGCACCCGCCAAGCCTTGCGCCCGCCCCGACCCGCCCCCTAGATGAAGCCAAACAGATGCGAGGTTCCCGATGACGCTTCCCCTGCCCGCCCCGGTTTTCGACGCCATTGCCAGCGGCGGCGGCCTTGGCAGCCTGCCCGAATGGGATCTGACCGATCTCTACCCCGCGCCGGATGCGCCCGAATTCGACCGCGACATGGAATGGCTGCAAAAGGCCTGCGCCGATTTCGCCGCCGCTTATGAAGGCAAGCTGGCAAGCCTTGATGCCGCGAGCCTCTTGAAATGCGTTGAGGACTATGAGGCCATCGACATCGTCGCGGGCCGGATCATGTCTTACGCAGGGCTGCGCTATTACCAGAACACGATGGACAGCGAACGCGCCAAGTTCATGGCCGACGCGCAGGATGAGGTGACCGAATTCACCACCCCGCTCGTGTTCTTCAGCCTCGAATTCAACCGTCTGGAGGAGGCGCATCTGGCGGACCTGCTGGAGCAGAACGCCGATCTGGCCCGCTACAAGCCCGTGTTCGACCGCATGCGCGCCATGCGGCCCCACCAGCTGTCGGACGAACTTGAACGCTTCCTGCATGACGAAAGCGTCGTGGGCGCCAGCGCGTGGAACAAGCTCTTTGATGAAACCATGGCAGGCCTGATGTTCAAGGTCGCGGGGGAAGAGGATGAGCTGAACCTCGAATCCACCCTGAACCTGCTGACCGATGCCGACCGCAGCCGCCGCGAGGCCGCAGCCCGCGCACTGGCCGAGGTGTTTGACCGCAACATCAAGCTGTTTGCGCGCATCCACAACACGCTGGCCAAGGAAAAGGAAATCCATGACCGCTGGCGCAAGATGCCCACGCCGCAGCATGGGCGCCACCTGTCCAACCATGTCGAGCCCGAGGTGGTGCAGGCCCTGCGCGATGCCGTGGTCGCGGCCTATCCCAAACTCTCGCACCGCTATTACCGGCTGAAAGCGAAATGGATGGGGCTTGATCGTCTGCAGGTTTGGGATCGCAACGCCCCCCTGCCCATCGAACAGCCCAAGACGGTCGATTGGGACACCGCGCGCAAGACCGTATCAGACGCCTATGCCGCCTTCTCGCCCAAGCTGGCGGAACTGGCCGAACCCTTCTTCACCAAGGGTTGGATCGACGCGGGCGTGAAGCCCGGCAAGGCGCCGGGGGCCTTTGCCCATCCGACGGTGACAACCGTCCACCCCTATGTGATGCTGAACTACCTCGGCAAACCGCGCGACGTGATGACGCTCGCGCATGAGCTGGGCCATGGCGTCCACCAGCGGCTGGCGGCGGCACAGGGCGAATTGCTGGCCTCGACCCCCCTGACCCTTGCGGAAACCGCAAGCGTGTTCGGCGAGATGCTGACCTTCCGCAAGCTGCTGGACGGTGCCAAGACCAAGGCCGAACGCAAGACCCTGCTCGCCGGCAAGGTCGAGGACATGATCAACACGGTCGTCCGCCAGATCGCCTTCTATGATTTCGAATGCAAGCTGCACGCCGCCCGCGCCGATGGGGAGCTGACGCCCGACGGCATCAACGCCCTGTGGATGAGCGTGCAGGCCGAATCCCTTGGCGATGCCTTCGACTTCATGGACGGGTATGAGACCTTCTGGGCCTATATCCCGCATTTCGTGCATTCGCCCTTCTACGTCTATGCCTATGCCTTCGGGGATGGCCTCGTGAATGCGCTTTACGCGGTCTATGCAAGCGGCCTGCCGGGCTTTGAAGAAAAGTATTTCGATCTTCTGAAAGCGGGCGGGTCGAAGCACCACAAAGAGCTTCTGGCCCCCTTCGGGCTGGATGCCAGCGATCCGCAGTTCTGGGACAAGGGCCTGTCGATGATCGCAGGCTTCATCGATGAACTGGAGGCGATGGAGGACTGATCCTTCGCCGCAAGACCGAGGGGGCGGGTTCAGCCCGCCCCGTCACGAGCCATATGCCAGACGCAGCTCTGCCAGCAGCGCCTCGGCCGCCTCGCCCCCCACCGTGGGCGCCGCATAAAGACAGATCGACAGCCCGCCCAGATCAGGCAACCCCGCCCCCGACACTTCGGCCGTTCCCGGCGGAAAGCGCCCGCGGATACGCGCCGAAATTGCCAGATCAGCGGCCACCAGCGCCTCGGCCGCCTGTTCGCTTTCCCCTTCGATCGCCTGTTCCCATGGCAAGCCCGCCTGATCCAGCGCCGCCTGTGCCGTGGGGCGGAACACGCAGGTATCCTTGAAGGCCAGCCGCAGCGGCAGCCGCGTCCATGCCGCCCCTTCCGTCGCACCCACCCAGACCAGGGGTTGCTGCGACAGGATCTGCCCCTCTGGCCCGGGGCGGTCCTCGGTGGTCAGGATCACATCCACCTCACCGCGCGCGAAGGATTCCTTCAGCAGCAGCGTGAAGGATGAGGTCAGGTTGACCCGCAGCCGCGGATATTGCGCCGCCAGTCGCTTCAGGATGCCGGGGATCGCGGGATAGACGATGTCATGGGGCACCCCCAGCCGGATCTCCCCCTCATAGGCGGATGAGGTCAGCCGGGCCAGCGCCTCATCATTCAGGGCCAGCATCTTGCGGGCAAAGCTCATCAGCTGTTCCCCCTCGGCCGTCAGCGACAGACGCCGCGCCGCGCGGAGGAACAGATCGGTGCCGATGTTTTCTTCCAGCCGCTTCAGCTGCATCGAGACGGCACTTTGCGTCAGGTTCAAAAGCCCCGCCGCCCGGGTCACGCCACCCGCATCCGCCACGGCAACGAAGGCGCGCAGCGCCGTCAGGTCAAGGTTTCGCGCCATATCACATTTCCTGATGAAGCAGCCAACAATCATTCATTTTCATTAATCATCGCGCTGCGTCAAGATCACAACATGGAATGAAGCCCTGAAACTCCATCACATTTCATGAGGTCACAAATGTCTTTCCCGCTCTCGCTGCGTCGTGCTGCCGCCCGCCCGCGCCTTCGCCTTCTGCCGCTGCTTTTGTCCCGTCTGGGGCTTGGACGCAGCCGCAGGCGGCTGGCCGAACTTGATACGCATCTGCTGCGTGACATCGGGCTGTCGCGCGCCCAGGCCGATGCCGAATCCGAACGTCCGATCTGGGATGCCCCCAGCCATTGGACGCGTTGAATTCATTCGGCGAAATCATCCCTTGTCAGATGCCGGATTTTGCCCCGAAGTCCTTGAAACCGTGTCGGCCAATCCCGATATTGCCGACATAAGGTCGGTTCCGCATCGGGGGGCCGACCCGCAGCAGTCTGACGGAGGCACTTATGGCTGAATACAACACGATGCGAAGCACCGCGGGCCTGGGTGCCCGGACGGCACAGATCGACGCCGGGCTTCGTGCCCATATGAACAAGGTCTACGGCCTGATGTCCGTGGCCATGCTGATCACCGGCGCCGCCGCCTGGGCGATTGCCGGCCTTGCTGTGACGGCAGACCCGGCCGGTTCGGCCATGCAGATCGGTCAGGGCGAATACCTGACCCAGTTCGGCGCGCTGCTCTATACCTCGCCGCTGAAATGGGTGGTGATGTTCCTGCCGCTGGTGATGGTCTTCGCGCTGTCGGCCATGATCAACCGCCTGTCGGCCCCGGCCGCGCAGCTGTTCTTTTACGTCTATGCCGTGGCGATGGGCCTGTCGCTCAGCTCGATCTTCCTGGTGTTCACCGGCGCCTCGATCGCGACGACCTTCCTTGTGACGGCCATCGCCTTCGCCTCGCTCAGCCTTTATGGCTATACCACCAAGAAAGACCTGAGCGGGATGGGCACCTTCCTGATCATGGGTCTGGTGGGCATCCTGATCGCCTCGCTGGTCAACCTGTTCATGGAATCGAGCGCGCTTCAGTTCGCCATCTCGGTGATCGGTGTGCTGGTCTTCGCGGGCCTGACCGCCTACGATACCCAGAACATCAAGACCAGCTACATCCAGCACGCCCAGTATGGCGATCAGGAATGGCTGGCGAAGTCGGCGATCATGGGGGCGCTGAACCTCTACCTCGACTTCATCAACCTGTTCATGTTCCTGCTGCAGTTCCTCGGCAACCGCGAGTGACCCCTGCACAGCGCATGAAGAAAGGGCCGGGATTTCCCGGCCCTTTTCTTTTGCGCCCAGACCTTTGCATGAACGCATGCCCGCCTTGGAAGGCGCCGCAAATGACAAGGGCCGCATCTTGCGATGCGGCCCTGCCGGATGCCTGTGATCGACAGATCTTACTTGATCTTGCCTTCACGGTATTCCACGTGCTCCCGCTTGACGGGGTCGTATTTCTTGACAACCATCTTCTCGGTCATGGTGCGGGCATTCTTCTTGGTCACATAGAAGTGCCCGGTGCCCGCCGTCGAGTTCAGACGGATCTTGATCGTCGTCGGCTTCGCCATAGTCGTCTCTCCTGCATCCGGGGAAACAACATCGCCCGGTCAAATCTCTTGAGACCTGCCTTTTAAGGATGCAGGCCGCAGAGTCAACACCGAAAACCCCTGCAACCCCTGCTTTTCTTGCGTTTCAGGGCTGCGGCTTGCCGGCCCCTACATGGATCGTCGCCACCGTTGCCGCATCAAGGCCAAGGGCCGTCGCAAGGCCCCGCAGATAGGCCTTTTCCGCCTCGGTATCCACCGTAATCGCCATCAGCGCAGCGGAATAGACCTGCGCGCGGGCGGTATCCCCGACGGCAGCAGCCAGCCCTGCGATATCCGAAGGCGCGTCCAGCTCGGCTGTCACAAAGGCGATCTCCTCTTCGCTCGCATCCGTCAGGTGCGAGAGAATCGTTTCCCGTTCTGCCGCGTCGATCGCGCCATCGGCCTTGGCGGCCTGAATCATCGCGCGGATCATCAGACGGGCGTTTTCCTCGGCCAGCGGTCCGGCGGGGGTGGCGCCAGCCAGGGTGCCCAGCATATCGCCCATATTGCGCGCACCCGCGGCTGCGGCGCCGGTCATGCTGGCCATCAGGGCGGACATGCCCAGTTCGGCCTGTTCGGTGGCCTGTGCAGCGGTGCTGCCGAACCGGCCCATCATGTCGCGCACCGCCCCTGCCCCGCCCGGCAGGCCCAGCTTTTCGGCCATGGCGCCCATCTGATCGGCCATGCCGCCCGGCTGGCCCGCACCGCGCAGCGCATCCTTCATCGTGGCAAGGCCCCCGGCCTTCTGGAACCGCTCCACCCCCTTGGCGGCGGCAAAGCCCACGGCAAGCGTGGCAAGCGTGCGGACGAAACTCATCAGCGACCTCCCTCTATCCGAGTCGCCCGAAGGATAGCGCATCCGCCGCGGTGGTCGCGGGAAAATCCATGCCGGCACGGATTTCGCTTTCGCACGCCTCGCCGGGCAGCAACATGGGAAACAGGGAATTTGCGCGGATGGCCTGTAAGCCGGATTCTGTCCGGGGTGTTGCCACCCCTAGATGACCATTCCTCTGGTCCCGCCATTACTGACGGGCTCTAGCTGCCAACCCGGGCTCTCTTGGGCTGAAGTCTCCCTTGCGGAGGTCTCCGACAGCCTTGCGGCTGAACGTCGGACCTTTCCGCGCGAGGCCCCTATTCGGCATTGCTCCGGGTGGGGCTTGCCATGCCGTCCCTGTTGCCAGGTCCGCGGTGGGCTCTTACCCCACCTTTTCACCCTCACCGACGCCGAAGCGGCGGCAGACTGTTCTCTGTGGCGCTTTCCCTGGGGTTGCCCCCGCCGGGCGTTACCCGGCACCCTTACTTCATGGAGTCCGGACTTTCCTCGCACGTCTTGCGACGCACGCGGTCATCCAGCCATCCGCGCGGGCCGGGCTTACGCTGCGGGGGGCGGCAGGTCAACCGGAAAGCGGGCGGCCAGATCGGCGATCAGCGCAAGGTCGGTCGCATCAAGCGGCCCATGTGCCCAGGGGCGAAAGCGCAAGCGGAAGGCCGGCAGAATCTGATCCACCGGCAGATCAGGGTAGCCGAAGGCACGGGCATGGGTAACGAAATCCCCTTCTGCCGCCGTCGCATCCGCGGCAGGCCAGACTGACAGGCCCTGCCGCGCCAGCCGCGCCCAGTCAAACCGGCGGCCGGGGTCGGCCTTGCGGGTGGGCGCCATGTCGCTATGCGCGATCACGCGGGCGGGCGGAATTTCCCAGCGGTGCAGCAGATCGGCCAGCAGCCGCTCCAGCGCCGCCATCTGCGGTTCGGGAAAGGGATCATCGCCACGATTGGCAAGCTCGATTCCGATGGCGCGCGAATTGACATCGTGGCACCCGCCCCAGGACCCGGCCCCGGCATGCCAGGCGCGCAGCTCCTCGGGGACAAGGGCCTGTACCACGCCCAGTTCGGAAATCAGGTAATGGGCCGACACCTCGGCCGCGGGGTCGCAGAGGCGTGCGAAGGCCTCGGCACAGGTTGGCATGGCAGTGTAATGGATCACCACCAGATCGGGCAACGCACCATGGCGGCGCGGCCCGAAATTGGGCGAGGGGTAGGCGGACAGGCCGCCCATCCTCATTTCACCGCATTGCGGAAGGGGGTCGGATCCCAGCTGCAGGCGAAACCGTCGCCATCGGGATCAAGCCCCTTGCGGTCCTTGTCGGGCCCACCCGCGTCAAGGAAGGCCGCCTGCGCCTGATCGGGCGAGGCGTAAGAGGCACAGGCCTTTTCCGGGCTGCGCAACTGCAGCGACGAACGTTCATACATCGGCGTGCCAACGGCATGGTTGGTGGCCAGCGCGTATTGCACCACATTCGCCTTGTCCCCGGCGCGGGCGGGAAGCTGCGCAGGCGGCACGGGCGGCTGCGCCACAGCGGCGACCGGCTGCATCGGCGCGGCGGCTGGCGCCATCGGAGCCATCGGCGTAGCGGCAGCCACGGTCCCCATCGGCGCCCCCACGTTCGACCCGATCACGGCCCCCTGCCCGCCCATCGCGGGCGACATCGGCGCCATGGTCGGTGCAAGGGGCGCACCCGTCCCGGCGGCCTGATCCAGCACCGCACCGATCCGGTCGGTCGAGAAGCCGCTGGTCGGCGTGCCGATCGCCCCCGAGGTCACACCGCCCCCCATGATCGGCTGCGCGCCCTGCGGCACCATCGGCGTGCCATTTGTCAACGAGGCTTCGCGCTGTGCGTTGTAGCTGTTGTAATCCTGAAAGCCGACGCCCTGCCCCGAATCTGGCACGCTTGAACTGCAGGCCGCGAGGGCCAGGGGCGAAAGGATCGCAAAAGGCAAAAGCACACGGCGCATGACGGTCATCCTGAAAACGGAACCGGCCCCGCAGGGCCGGCAGTGTCTTGGGTTCAAGTGGGCCTTACCACCATTTTTGCGGTTTGGCCACAAAGCCCGCCGCACGTTCCAGCACATAGGCGTGATTGAGAAGATCGCCTTCTTCCCACGGGCGGCCGATCAGCTGCAGGCCCAGCGGAAGGCCATCGGCATCAAGGCCGACCGGCACGGCAACCCCCGGCAGACCGGCCAGGTTCAGCGTCACGGTGAACACGTCGTTCAGATACATCTCGACGGGATCGGCGCTCTGCATCTCGCCCAGGCCGAAGGCCGGGGTGGGGGTGGCGGGCGTGAGGATCGCATCGACCCCGGCCGCAAAGGCCTGTTCGAAGTCGCGCTTGATCAGGGCGCGGACCTTGCGGGCGCGGTTGTAATAGGCGTCGTAGAAGCCCGCCGACAGCACATATGTGCCGATCATGATTCGGCGCTGCACTTCGGCGCCAAAGCCTTCGGCGCGGGTCTTTTCATACATCTCGGTGATGCCGTCACCCGCGCCCAGCTTTGCGCGGTGGCCATAGCGCACGCCATCATAACGGGCGAGGTTCGAGGACGCCTCGGCCGGGGCAATGACGTAATAGGCGGGCAGCGCGTATTTGGTATGCGGCAGCGAGACATCGATAATCTCGGCCCCGGCGTCGCGCAGCATCTCGGCCCCGCGGGTCCAGATGCGGTCAATCTCGGGGCGCAGGCCCGGCACGCGGTATTCGCGCGGGATGCCGATCTTCTTGCCACGGATGTCACCGGTCAGCGCGGCTTCGAAATCCGGCACCGGCAGGTCGGCGCTGGTCGAATCCTTCGGGTCATGCCCGGCCATCGAGCGCAGCATGATCGCCGCGTCGCGCACCGATTTGGTCATCGGCCCGGCCTGATCCAGCGACGAGGCATAGGCGATGATGCCCCAGCGGCTGACCCGGCCATAGGTCGGCTTGATGCCGACGATGCCGCAGAAAGCCGCAGGCTGGCGGATCGACCCGCCGGTATCGGTGCCGGTGGCCGCGATGCACAGATCCCCCGCCACGGCAGCGGCCGAGCCGCCCGAAGACCCGCCGGGGGTCAGTTCGCGGTCATCCACGCGCCAGGGGTTCACCGCAGGCCCGTAGCAGGACGATTCGTTGGACGAGCCCATGGCGAATTCGTCCATGTTCAGCTTGCCCAGCATCACCGCGCCATCGCCGAACAGCTTGGAGGTCACAGTCGACTCGTATTCGGGCTTGAAGCCGCGCAGAATGTTCGACGCGGCCTGGCTTTCCACACCCTTGGTGCAGAACAGATCCTTGATCCCCAGCGGGATGCCGCACATGTCGGGGGCATCCCCGGCCTTCAGACGGGCATCGGCGGCACGCGCCTGCTCCAGCGCCATTTCGGGGGTCTTGTGGACATAGGCGGTCAGCGCATCGCCCGCGTCCATCGCCGTGAGGCAGGACATCGTCAGATCCACGGCCGACAGTTCGCCCTTGCGCAGCGCGTCGCGCGCCGCGGCGATGGTCAGTTCGTTCGCGTTGGTCATTCCACCACCTTCGGCACGGCAAAGAACCCTTCACGGGCATCGGGGGCGTTCTTCAGCACCAGGTCCTGAATATTGCCATCGGTCACTTCATCCTTGCGACGCTTGAGCCGCATCGGCGTGACCGAGGTCATGGGTTCGACCCCATCGACATTCACCTCGTTCAGCTGTTCCATGAACCCGAGGATATTGGAGAGTTCCACCGCCAGCGCCGGCAGGTCACCCTGATCCACCTGGATGCGCGCGAGCTTGGCCACCCGGCGCGCGGTTTCGACGTCGATCGACATGGGCTCGATCCCCCTTCAAGATTTGCTCCCGTTTAACGGGGCAAGGGGTTGGACGCAAGGCGCGCGGCTGGGGCACCCTGCCGGGCGCGGCGCAGGCCTTGACGCAGCGGCACCCGGTGCGGCGCCGGACCGGGGCTTTCCTTTCCCGCCCCGCGCCTTACCCTTTGGCACGGAACCAGCGAGAGGACATCTGATGAAAATCACCTGGCTTGGCCATTCCGGCTTTCGCATCGAAATCGAACAGGCGGTGCTGCTGATCGACCCCTGGCTTGACGGGAACCCGATGTTCCCCGCCGACCGCCGCGCCGAGGCGCTGGCAGGTGTGACCCATGTGCTGCTGACCCACGGCCATGGCGACCATACCGGCAGCGCGCTGTCCATCGCCAAGGAATGCGATGTGCCGCTGGTCGGGATCTATGACATGATCAGTTTCTGGGAAGGCGATGCCGGTGTGAAGGGCATCGGTTTCAACAAGGGCGGCACGGTCGATCTGGCCGGGGCAAAGGTGACGATGGTGAATGCCAGCCACTCGTCCTCGATCTCAGGGGCGCAAGGGCCGATCTATGCCGGGGGCGAGGCGGGCTATATGATCGCGGGCGAAGGCCATACGATCTATCTGTCCGGCGACACCGATATCATGGCCGACATGGCCTGGATGGCCGAATATCACCAGCCCGATATCGGCATCCTGTCGGCTGGCGGGCATTACACGATGGACATGGCCCGTGCGGCCTTTGCCGCACGCAAGTATTTCAACTTCTCGACTATCATCCCCTGCCATTACCGCACCTTCCCGGTGCTTGAGCAGGACGCCAAGGCCCTGCGGGCAGGCGTGTCGCCCAATGTGCAGGTCCTTGAACCCGAGGTGCTGGAGCCGATCATCCTGTGATCGGCCTGCCGCGAAGCCGGGCGCTCAGGCGCCCGTCTTGCATTCCCCATTGCCGAATTTCGCCTGACAGGCCTTGGCCGCGCAGGCCTTGATCTGCACATCCCGGCGGCTTTCGTTCACGTCAACGGTTTCAACAGCAGTATAGGGCACGTCCTCCAGCCGGGTTTCGGCGGTGCAATGCTGGACATTGCCATTGGTCACGCAGGTCGTGCGCCCGGTGGGCACTTCGATATACTTCACCCGCTCCACGATCTGCTTTTCATAGCGCGGGGGGATCTTCTGCATCCACTCCGCCTCGCAGATCGACCGTTCCGCGCGGTATTCCGGCGTGCCGCAGGACACGAGCATGAGGGCAGCGGGCAAGAGGAAAAGGGAACGGCGCATGGGTCTATCCGATTGCGAAAATACCATCCCACCAAGCGCGCCCGCCAGGGATTCGTCAAGCCTGACCGCCCGATCCACGCCGCCCGGCAAAGAAATCCCGCAGCAGGCGGGCGGATTCGGTTTCCGCCAGACCGTCATAGATTTCCGGCACATGGTGGCATTGCGGATGGGCAAAGACCCTTGCCCCCACCGTCACCCCGCCCGATTTGGGATCGGCTGCCCCGAAGTAAAGCCGCCCGATCCGCGCCGCCGAAATTGCCGCCGCGCACATCGGGCAGGGTTCCAGCGTGACATAAAGGTCATGGCCCGTCAGCCGTTCCTGCCCCAGCGCCGCGCAAGCCCCCCGGATGGCAAGCATTTCCGCATGGGCGGTCGGATCGGTCAGTTCCCGCGTGCGGTTCCCGGCCTGCGCCACGATCCGCCCCGAGGGCGCTACAATGACCGCGCCCACCGGCACCTCGCCCCGGGCGGCGGCGGCCCGTGCCTCGGCCAGGGCGACCTGCATATAGGACCGGAAGCGGCTCACCGTTGCCCTTTCCCGCGCAAGGCAATACCCTTGCGCCTTGATAAACACTTCTCGGGGGTACCCGGGGCGCCTTCGGCCCGCGGGGTCGCGTCCCCTGCCACTCCCCTTTCATGCCGGGAAACCCATGCCAGAACAAGCGCCGCCCAAAGGCCCCAAACCCACCGCCCCCAAGGCCGAGGGCGAACGCATCGCCAAGGTCCTGTCCCGGGCCGGGGTCGCCTCGCGCCGCGAGGCGGAGCGGATGATCGAGCTGGGCGAGGTCAAGGTCAACGGCAAGGTCATCACCTCGCCCGCGCTGAACGTGACCGATCAGGACCGCATCACCGTGAACGGCCAGCCGCTGGCGGAAAAGGAGCCGGCGCGGCTGTGGCTTTACTACAAGCCCGAAGGGCTGGTGACGTCCGCCTCGGATGAAAAGGGCCGCGAGACGGTCTTTGACATGCTGCCCGAAGACATGCCGCGTGTGATGTCGGTGGGGCGGCTTGACCTCAATTCCGAAGGTCTGCTGCTGCTGACCAATGACGGCGGGCTGAAGCGGCAGCTGGAACTGCCCTCGACCGGCTGGCTGCGGAAATACCGCGTCCGCGTGCATGGCAACCCGACCGACCCGGATCTTGAGCCGCTGCGGAAGGGCATTGTCGTTGATGGCGAGAAGTTTCAACCAATGCAGGTGGTGCTGGACCGTGTGCAGGGTGCCAATGCCTGGCTGACGGTGGGCCTGCGCGAAGGCAAGAACCGCGAAATCCGCCGCGCCATGTCGGAAATCGGGCTGACGGTGAACCGGCTGATCCGTATCTCCTACGGCCCGTTCCGGCTCAATGAACTGCAACCGGGCCAGGTGGAAGAGGTCAAGGGCCGCATCCTGCGCGATCAGCTGGGCTTTGATCCCGACAGCGGCGAGGCCCCCGGCCCCCGCACCGCGCCCACCCGGTCGATGAAGACGCGCAGCGTGACCCGCTCGGGCAGCAGCCCCCGCCCGCCCAAGGTAGAGGGCGACGCCCCGGCACGTCCGCGCAGCTTCGGCACCCGCGCCGCGCGCGAGGCTGAGGGCGGCGCCCCGCGCAAACCGCGCAGCACCCCTGCCGCGGACCGCCCGCGCGCCACGGGTGAGCGTTTTGGCGATACTGCGGCCAAGCCCAAGGCGCGCAGCACCACCGCCCCGCGCCCTGACCGCGCGCGCCCGGCGATGGATGATTTCGATCCGGCCCGCGGCCCCGGCCGGCCATCCCGCGCGAAACCTGCGCCCGGCAAATCGGCCCCTGGAAAACCAGTGGGCGCGAAACCGACGGGGGCAAAACCTGCGGGCGGCAAGACCTTCGGCGCCAAACCCGCACGCCCCGCAGGGGATGGCCCCCGCCGCCCCGAAGGCCCGCGCGGCCCGGCCAAACCCCGCCGCTGATCGGCAATTGCGGGTAATTGGTCAGAAAATTTCCACCCCCACCACCTCTGGCAAGCGGGCGCGGCCTCACCTATAGTTGAAGGTGAAGGCCGCAAGGCCCATCCTCCGGAGGCCCGATGTCCGCATCCGCCCTGCAGACCCTGAGCTTCGTGCTGCTGGTCGCGCTCGTCATTTACACGGCTTTTGGCGGGGGTCTGTGACATGGCGCAACGCTTTGGCGGCAAATATTCCCCCAATGGTGACAGCGGCCCCGCGCCCACCGCACCGCAGCCCCCCAATCTTTTTGACGGCAAGCGTCCGGCCAAGGCTGGCGCGCGGTCAAACCTGCTGTTCCTGCTGCCGGTGATCTTTGCCGTGCAGGCCTTCCGCGCCGATGCGGGCGGGCTTGCGCTGGGTCTGGGGGCGGCGGGCCTGATGCTGGGGGCGGCGATCCTGACGCGCGAAGGACTGAAGGCCGAACAGGCCTATGAGCTGCGCCGCGTCGCGCGTCGCCCGGCCATCCCACGCAAGATCTTTGCCGCGTTGCTGATGGCGGCGGGGCTTTTCGCGGGCGCAATGCTGACCAATGGCAATCCGCTGACCGCGGCCCTGCTGGGGGGGCTTGGCGCGCTGTTCCATCTGGGCGCCTTCGGCCTTGATCCGCTGCGCGACAAGGGGGCCGAGGGCGTTGATGCCTTTCAATCCGACCGCGTGGCCCGCGCCGTGGATGAGGCCGAGGGCTACCTGACCGGCATGAAGGACGCCATCCTGCGCGCCCGCGACCGGGCGCTGGAAACCCGCGTCGACCGATTTGCCACCGCCGCCCGCGCGCTCTGCCGTCGGATCGAGGAAGACCCCGGCGACCTTTCGGCCGCGCGAAAGTATCTTGGCGTCTATCTGATGGGCGCCCGGGACGCGACGGTCAAGTTTGCAGACCTTTACGCCCAGACCCGCGATGCGCGCGCCCGCAGCGATTATGAGGCGCTGCTGAGCGATCTGGAAACCACCTTTGCCGCGCGCAGCCAGCAATTCCTGACCAATGATGCCGGGGCGCTGGATGTGGAAATTCAGGTCCTGCGCGACCGCCTGCAATTTGAAACGCCGCGCCACTAGGCCCGGCACCGTGCCCCCGTTCCTGTTTTCCGCCGAAAGGCCCGTCTCTCGGAGTGACCCGCCATGACCGACACCACCCGTCAAGAAGCCGCCGCCGCCCTTGCAGAGGTTGAGCAGATCAACGCCGTCGTCCTTCCGAAACCCGAAGCCGCCGTCGTGCCGCTGGCCGCGGCCTCCGCCCCGCAGGCCGAAGAGATCCGCCGCCGCATGGCCGAGCTGGACATGGCCAATACCCAGTCGATCATCCAGTTCGGGTCGGCCGCCCAGGCCGAGCTGCAGGTGATCAGCCAGCAGATGCTGCAGGATGTGAAGAACAAGGATGTCGGCCCCGCGGGCGATACGCTGCGCAACATGGTCTCGACGCTCAAGGGTTTTTCCGTGTCCGAGCTGGACGTGCGCCGCGACCGCAGCTGGTGGGAAAAGCTTCTGGGCCGCACCGCGCCCTATTCGAAATTCGTGGCGAAATACGAAGAGGTCCAGTCCCAGATCGACCGCGTGACCGCGAACCTGATGCAGCATGAACACAAGCTGCTGAAGGATATCAAATCGCTCGACATGCTCTATGTGAAGACGCTCGATTTCTACAATGAACTCGCGCTCTATATCGCGGCAGGCGAGGCCAAGCTGGCCGAGCTGGACGCGACCGACATTCCCGCGAAAGAGGCCGCCGTGGCCGCAGCCCCCGAGGCCGATCAGGTGCTGCGCGCGCAAGAGCTGCGCGACCTGCGCGCCGCGCGCGATGATCTGGAACGCCGGGTCCATGACCTCAAACTCACCCGGCAGGTGACGATGCAGTCGCTGCCCTCGATCCGGCTGGTGCAGGAAAACGACAAGTCGTTGGTGACCAAGATCAACTCGACGCTGGTCAATACCGTGCCACTGTGGGAAACCCAGCTGGCACAGGCCGTGACCATCCACCGTTCGCGCGAGGCGGCGGAATCGATCAAGGCCGCCAATGATCTGACGAATGAATTGCTGACCGCCAACGCCCGCAACCTGCAGGAAACCAACCGCATCGTCCGCACCGAGATGGAGCGCGGCGTCTTTGACATCGAGGCGGTGAAACAGGCCAATGCCACGCTGATCGCCACGATCAACGAAAGCCTGGCCATTGCGGATGAGGGCAAGGCCAAACGCGCCGCCGCCGAGGCCGATCTGACCCGGATGGAGGCCGAGCTGCGCGACACCCTGTCGGCAGCCCGCTCGCGGCGCGATGGTCTGGGCACGGCAACAGGCACAGCCGTCTGAACGGACAGGAGACGCGGGTGAACGCTGGATGGGTTGCACGGGGCCGCAGGGCCATGACGCTCATGGTGGCCGTGGCGCTGGCGGGATGCTCGGCCGCGCCCGTCACCTCGCCCGCGCCCCAGCCGCGTCCCCGCCCCAAGGCCGAGGTGCAGACCCCGCCGCCCGTGTCGGCCGAAAGCCGCGCGCTGGTCGATTATTATGCCCGCGTGCAGGCCGATCTGCTGGCGCAGGGCCTGTTGCGGACGGATGGCGCGGCCAAGGATGCGCCCTTCACCGATACAATGCTGGCGGAAAACTTCATCCGGGTCGCGCTGTTTGATGAATACCGCCGGAGCCCCACGGGCCTTGTGGCGCAGCAGACCCAAAGCCGCTTGCGCCGGTGGGAGGCCCCGGTCCGCGTGGGCCTGACCTTCGGCGCCTCGGTTCCGGCCGACCGCCGCGCGACAGACCGCGCGCGCATCGCCTCCTACCTTGCGCGGCTGTCCTCGATCACCGGCCATCCCATCGCACTGGTGGACCGGGACGCGAACTTCCACCTTCAGATCGTGAATGAGGATGAACGCCGCGCCCTTGGCCCGGAAATCGCCGCGCGCCTGCCCGACCTCAGCCCGGCAGAGATCCAGGGGCTGACGAACCTGCCGCGCTCCACCTATTGCATCGTCTATGCGCTCTCCGAGGGCAGTTCCTCGACCTATGCCCGCGCCTTCGCGGTGGTGCGGGCCGAACACCCGGATCTGCTGCGCCTTTCCTGCATCCATGAAGAGATTGCCCAGGGCCTGGGCCTTGCCAATGACAGCCCGCTCGCCCGCCCGTCGATCTTCAACGACGATGAGGAATTCGCCCTGCTAACCCATCAGGACGAGCTGATGCTGAAGATGCTTTATGACCCGCTCTTGCAGCCCGGCATGGGCGCAGCCGAGGCCCGCCCCCTGATCCACGAGCTTGCGACCCGCCTGATCGGCGGCAATAGCTGAGAACCATTCTGGCGCGCAAGGCGCGTCATTCCCTCTTCAAACATGCCGCGCCTCGGGTATGGTAGCCCTGTGGGGAAGGCGGCCCCGGCGCATCACGTGAAAGGCATTGGCCATGGTGTTTGATTTCCTCAAAGGCGAATTCATCGATGTCATCAGCTGGCTGGATGATACCCGCGACACGATGGTCTGGCGCTTTGAACGACGCGGGCAGGCGATCAAATACGGCGCCAAGCTGACGGTGCGCGAAGGTCAGGCCGCGGTGTTCGTGCATGAAGGGCAGCTGGCCGATGTCTTCGGCCCGGGGCTTTACATGCTTGAAACCAACAACATGCCGATCATGACCACGCTGCAGCACTGGTCGCATGGCTTCAGCTCGCCCTTCAAATCCGAGGTCTATTTCGTCAGCACCACGCGGTTCAACGACCTGAAATGGGGCACCAAGAACCCGATCATGTGCCGCGACCCGGAATTCGGCCCAGTGCGCCTGCGCGCCTTCGGCACCTATTCGATGCGGGTGGCCGATCCGGGGGTATTCCTCAAGGAAATCGTCGGCACGGATGGCGAATTCACCGCGGATGAGGTGTCGAACCAGATCCGCAACGTGATCGTCCAGGAAATGAGCCGCGTGCTGGCGGGCTCCGGCATCCCCGTCCTCGACATGGCCGCCAATACCGCCGATCTGGCCAAGCTCATCTCCGGCGCCATCGCGCCCAAGATCGCCGAATACGGCCTGAACCTGCCGGAATTCTACATTGAAAACGTAAGCCTGCCGGAAGAGGTGGAAAAGGTGCTCGACAAGCGCACCTCGATGGGCATCGCAGGCGATCTGCAAAAATACACCCAGTTCAACGCCGCCGAAGGGCTGGCCCAACCGGGCAGCGCTATGGGTGCGATGCTGGGCGCAGGCATGGCCGCCGGGATGGGCGCCGCCATGGGCCAGACGATGGGACAACCCTCCGGCCCCTGGGGCGCCGCCCCCGCAGCCCCCGCCGCCGCAGCGCCCCCGCCACCGCCGCCCCCACCGGCGGCCAAGCAATGGCACCTTGCTGAAAATGGCGCGACCAAGGGCCCCTTCCCCGAATCCGACCTGCAGGCCATGGCCAGCGCCGGTCAGCTCACGCGCACCACGATGGTCTGGTCCGCCGGAATGGACGGCTGGAAACCCGCGGCCGACACCGAGCTTTCGCGCCTCTTCGCCATGGTCCCGCCGCCCCCGCCGCCGGGGGTCTGATCTTGACCAAGGCCGAACGTCACTTCCCTTGTGCCGCCTGCGGCGCCGACCTGCGCTTCGCCCCGGGCCAGACCCATTTGCGCTGCGACCACTGCGGCCATGAACAGGACATCCCCGCCGCCCCCGAAGGACGCGCCCTTGCCTTTGGGGAACATGGCCTGCACGCGGCCCTCCGCGATGCGCTGCCCCCCGGCGCGATGGAAGAGGTGCGGACCACCCCCTGCCCCTCCTGCGGCGCGTTGGTGGAATTCCGCGGCGCGGAACATGCCACAGAATGCCCCTTCTGCGCGACGCCCGTCGTCACCACCACCGGCACCAACCGCCAGATCAAACCGCAGGCCGTGCTGCCCTTCGTGCTGGACGAACGCACGGCGCGTCAGGCCATGACGAATTGGCTGGGCAGCCTCTGGTTCGCCCCCAATGGCCTTGTGGAATATGCCCGCAAGGGCCGCGCGCTGAACGGCCTCTATGTCCCTTACTGGACCTTCGATGCAGCGACCCGCTCCTCCTATGTCGGGGAACGGGGCGATCATTACTACGAAACCCGCACCGTCATGGTCGATGGCAAACAACAGACCGAACAGGTGCAAAAGACCCGCTGGCGCGCCGCCCGCGGCTGGGTCAGCCGGGTCTTCGATGATGTGCTGGTGCTGGCGGCCCAATCGCTGCCGCGCCGCTACACCGATGCGCTCGCCCCCTGGGATCTCGGCGCGCTGAAACCCTACCGCGAAGACTATCTCTCGGGTTTCACCGCCGAAGGCTATACCATCGGGCTCGAGGAAGGCTGGGCCCGCGCACAGGAACAGATGGCCGCCATCATCGACGGGGATGTCCGCCGCGATATCGGCGGTGATGAACAGCGCGTCCACAGGGTCGACACCGAATATTCGGCCGAAACCTTCAAACACATCCTGCTGCCCGTCTGGATGGCCGCCTACAAGTACAACGACAAAAGCTACCGCTTCGTCGTGAACGGCCAGACCGGCCGGGTGCAGGGCGAACGGCCCTATAGCGCCTGGAAGATCGCCTTCGCCATCCTTCTGGCCCTTGCCCTCGCGGGCGCGCTCGCTTGGGCCAATCAGAAAGGCTATCTCGGCTGATCCCCTTGCAGGACAGGTTCATTTTCTGTCCTGCAAATATCCTCGGGGGAATCGCCGCAGGCGATGGGGGCAGACAGCCCCCTCTTCCATGCGACATTGACACCCCGCCCGCCGCGCGCAATAGGCACCCCATTGCCGCTCCCCCACTGCCGCTCTCCGGAGGCCCCGATGCGCGTTCTCTCAGAAGCCCGAATCCCCGAACTGCCGAACCCCTATTTCGGCAAGGTCCGCGATTGCTATGACCTGCCCCCCACGCCTGACCACCCCGAGGGGCGGCGCATCCTCATCTCTTCGGATCGGATCTCGGCCTTCGACCGCATCCTTGCGGCGATCCCCTTCAAGGGCCAGGTGCTGACCCAGACTGCCCGCTTCTGGTTTGACCAGACCGCCGACATCTGCGCCAATCACGTCCTCTCCTACCCGGATTCCAATGTGGTCATCGGCAAGCGCCTGACCATCCTGCCGGTGGAAATCGTGGTGCGCGGCTATCTGGCGGGTACGACCGGGACCTCGGTCCTCACGCTCTACAAACAGGGCGCGCGCGAGATGTATGGCCACCGCCTGCCCGACGGGCTGCGCGACAATGAGGCCCTGCCCCAGGCGATCATCACACCCACCTCCAAGGCCTTCGACGGTGGCCATGACGAACCCCTGACGGCGGCCGAGATCGTGGCCCAGGGTCTTCTGACCTCTGCCCAGTGGGAAGAGGTCTCGGCCAAGGCGCTGGCGCTTTTCGCCCGCGGCCAGAAGATGGCGGCCGAGCGCGGGCTCATCCTTGTCGATACCAAATACGAATTCGGCACCGATGCTGCGGGCAATATCCTCATTGCCGATGAAATCCACACCCCGGACAGCTCACGCTACTGGCTGGCCGATGGCTATGGCGATGCGCTGCGCGACGGTACCCGTCCGCCCAGCTTTGACAAGGATGTCATCCGCGCCTGGGTCGCCGCGCGCTGCGACCCCTACAAGGACGCGATCCCCGAGATCCCGGCCGAGATGATCGAGCAGACCAGCAAGGTCTATGTCCAGGCCTATGAGGCCATCACCGGCCAGACCTTCGTCCCGGATCTGTCCGGCGCCACGCCGCTTGATCGCGTGCGCGCCAACCTCGCCCCCTATTTCGGGATGTGAGACGGCGCACGGGGAGGCTGCCTGCCTCCCCGAACCCCTCCGGGGATATTTGGACCAAGATGAAAGCCGTCATGTTTGCGCTAACATGGCGGGATCTGATATAAGCGCCCAAAGTTCTGGAGGGATTCCCATGATTCTGAGCTGTGGCGAGGCGCTGATCGACATGCTGCCCCGGGAAAGCACGCTGGGTGAGGCGGCTTTTGCGCCCTATGCCGGGGGGGCGGTGTTCAACACGGCCATCGCACTCGGGCGACTGGGGGGCAAATCGGCCTTCTTTTCGGGCGTCTCGACCGACATGCTGGGCGAGATTCTGGCCGAAACGCTGACCGCCTCGAAGGTGGATATCCGCCATCTGGCGCGCTCGGCCCGGCCGACGACGGTGGCCTTTGTTAAACTGGTGAACGGTCAGGCGACCTATGCCTTTTATGACGAGGGCACGGCGGGGCGGCTGTTGTCGGTCGAAGAGCTGCCCGTGCTGCCTGCTGAGGTGAATGCGCTTTTCTTCGGGGGCATCAGCCTTGTGAATGATCCTGCCGCTTCAACCTATGAAGCGCTGCAAATGCGCGAGGCGCCGACGCGGGTCACCATGATCGATCCGAACATCCGCCCGGGGTTCATCGCCGGGAAGGAAACCGAATATCGCGCCCGGATCGAGCGGATGATCGCGCGCGCCGATATCGTGAAACTGTCGGATGAAGACCTGCACTGGTTGATGGGGCCGGGCGATGTTTCGGCGCTGGCGGGGGCGATTGTCGCCAAGGGGCCGAAGGTCGTCTTCATCACCGAAGGGGCCGAGGGCGCGCGCGCCGTGACCGCGACGCAGAACCGGTTCTGCCCGGCGACCAAGGTGACGGTTGCAGATACCGTGGGCGCGGGCGATACCTTCAACGCGGGTGTGCTGGCAGCGCTGGACGAGGCGGGGGTGCTGCAGAAGGCGACGCTTGCCGCGCTGTCCGATGCCGTTCTGGACGCGGCCCTGTCGCTGGGGACGCGGGCTGCTGCGATCACGGTCAGCCGCGCCGGGGCCAACCCGCCGTGGAGCCATGAACTGTGAGAGCTGTCGTTCAGCGCGTGATGCGCGCGAAAGTGACTGTGGAAGGCGCGATTGTGGGCGAGATCGGCGAGGGTCTGATGATCCTTGTCTGTGCCATGCAGGGCGATGCCGAGGCGCAGGCCGATCAACTGGCCGCCAAGATCGCCAAGCTGCGGATTTTCAAGGATGAGGCCGGCAAGATGAACCGGTCGGTGCGCGATATTGGTGGGGCCTGTCTGGTGGTCAGCCAGTTCACGCTGGCGGCCGACCTGCGGGGCAACCGCCCCGGCTTTTCCACCGCGGCCAGCCCGGATGAGGGCAAGCGGCTCTATGAATATTTCACGGCGCGCCTGCAGGCCGAGGGGCTGGCCACCGCCAATGGCATTTTCGGGGCAGACATGGATGTGGAGCTGGTGAACCAGGGACCCGTCACGATCTGGATGGATACCGCCGTCTAAGCAGACAAAAAAAGGGGCGCAGCGATGCGCCCCTTTGGTTTTCGGATCAGGCCTGCCAATCCCAGGGCGTTGCGAATTCGCCCAGCACGGCCTGCACCGCGGCCTGATCGGCGCGGGGGTGGATCTGGGCGACAAGGCCGCGCTTGCGGTCTTCGACCACCGCAACCACGCGGGGGGCAAGCCCCGCCTCGGCCAAGGCCGCGTCGAAGATGCGCTGGATGGCGCGGCGGCGCAGATCCGGTTTGAAGACCTTGCCCACCGCCGTCTTCGGCAGGTCCGACAGGATCTCTACATGTTTCGGCACGGCGGCGCGTTCGCTGATATGGGCGCGGGCATAATCCATCAGCGCCTCGGGTGTGGCGGTAGCGCCTTTCACCAACTCCACATAGGCGCAGGGCAATTCGCCCGCGTGGCTGTCGGGTTGGCCGATGGCGCCGACGAAGGCCACGGCCTCATGCCCCATCAGTGCCTCTTCGATCACGGCGGGGTCGATGTTGTGGCCGCCGCGGATGATCAGATCCTTGGCCCGGCCGGTGATGAAGAGATAGCCCTCGGCATCGATGCGGCCCAGATCGCCGGTCCGCAGATAGCGGCCTTCGGCAAAGAGCGTGCGGTTCTTGTCCACCTCGGTATAGGTTGACCCTTCGAAGACGCCGGGATTGGCCACGCAGATTTCACCGGTTTCATCGGGGCCGCACTCCCGGAAGCCCCCTGCCCCGTCCGCCACCAGAATCCGCACATGGCAATGCGGGAAGGGGATGCCGACCGAGCCGATCTTCTTGGCGCCATCCGGCGGGTTGACCGAGACAAGGCAGGTACATTCTGTCAGGCCGTAGCCTTCGACGATCTGCACCCCGGTTGCCTTTTCAAAGCGGTTGAAAAGCTCGATCGGCAGGGGGGCTGATCCCGAGAAGGCGCCGCGCAGGCTGCTCACGTCGGCATTGACCGGGCGCTGCATCAGCGCGGCAAGCGCCGTCGGCACGGTGACCATATAGGTTACGCGCCAACGTTCGACGAGCTTCCAGAAATTGTCGAAGACCCCGTCGCCGCGATAGCCCGCCGGAGTGGGGAAGACGACATGCGCGCCCGAAGCGATCATCGACATGAGGATCGGGTAGACGGCAAAGACATGGAACAGCGGCAGCGGGCAGATCACCACATCCGTTTCGCGGAACAGCAGCCGATGCCCCAGCCAGCCGTTATAGACCATGCCCGAAATCTTGTGCTGCGCCACCTTGGGCATGCCGGTCGTGCCGCCCGTGTGGAAATAGGCGGCAACGCGGTCTTGCTGCGTGTCCGCAAAAGTCAGGCGGTCGGCCGGATGGCGCTGCAGCGCCGCCTGAAAGCCCAGCACATTGGCGTGATGGGAGGCCGCGGCCTTGGGGCGCAGGAAATGCGCGATCCACTTTTTCGGCGGGCGCAGGTAGCGCAGCAGATCGACCTCAAGCACCGTCTGCACGGCGGGGGCGTGTTTCACCGCCTCGGCCACGCGGGCGGCAAGGTCGGTCTTGGGGAAGGCGCGGAGCGTGACAACCACCTTGGCGCCGGTTTCCCGCAGGATGGCACCGATCTGTTCGGGTTCCAGCAGCGGATTGATCGGGTTCGCAATGCCCGCGATCATCCCGCCCAGCAGCACCTGCACGGTTTCCAGGCAATTGGGCAGCACATAGGCCACCACATCCTTTTCACCAACGCCCAGGCTGCGGAACAGGTTCGCGGCCTGGGTCGCCCGGGCCAGAACCTCGGCCCAGGTCAGCGTCTGCGCCGGATCTGCCGACCCCGACGTCAGCTGATAGGACACCGCGGGGCGGTTGCCATGGTCACGCGCGGCGCGGGACAGAAATTCATGCATGCTTTTCGCGACTGGCCGATCAGACCAGGGCATCTCGGCCTCGATGGCCTTGATGTCGGCGAGGCTGGCAAAGCTCCCCATCGTCGTCGTTCTCCCCCGCTGCGCCCGGCGGTTCCGGGCCTTCTCCCGTCACCAAGGATGAGGCCAATCCCCTGATCGCGCAAGGAATAGGCGCCGCCGTTCCGCTACGTTCCGGCAGGCGGAACGTAGCGTCAAGGGAGGGGGGGTCAGTCCTGCCCGTCGGTGAACTGCAGCCGGGCGAGGCGCGCGTAAAGCCCGCCCTCGGCCACCAGCGCATCATGGGTGCCCTGCGCGACGATCCGCCCGCCTTCGAAGACAACGATCCGGTCGGCGCGTTTGACCGTGGCCAGACGGTGCGCCACCACCAAAACCGTGCGCCCCTGCGACAGCGTTTCGACGGCGGCCTGCACGGCGCGTTCGCTTTCGGCATCCAGCGCCGAGGTCGCCTCATCCAGCAGCAGCACCGGCGCATCGCGCAGGATCGCGCGGGCAATCGCCACGCGCTGCTTCTGCCCGCCCGAGAGCATCACGCCCCGTTCGCCAAGGAAGGTGTCATAACCTTCGGGCAGGGCCGACAGGAAGCCGTCGGCGGCGGCGGCACGGGCGGCGGCCTCGACCTCGGCATCCGTGGCCTCGGGTCGGCCAAAGCGGATGTTTTCACGCGCCGAGGCAGCGAAGATGACCGGGTCCTGCGGCACAAGCGCAAAGGCGCGGCGGAAATCGGCGCGCGCCATCTGACGCAGGTCGATCCCGTCCAGCAGGATGCGCCCCGCCTGAGGATCATAGAACCGCTGCAAAAGCTGCAGGATGGTGGTCTTGCCCGCGCCCGAGGGGCCGACAAGCGCCACCGTCTCACCGGGGCGGACCTGCAGGTCCACGCCATTCAGGGCCGAGGTTTCGGGCCGCGCCGGATAGGCAAAGCGCACCCCTTCAAAGGTGATGTCGCCGCGCACGGGTTTGGGCAGCGGCAGCGGCAGCGCCGGGTCTTGCACGGGGTCTTGCGTCTCCAGCAGTTCGACCAGACGTTCGGTAGCCCCCGCCGCGCGCTGCAATTCGCCCCAGATTTCGGTCAGCGCCCCGAAAGCGCCTGCGACCATCACGGCATAGATCACGAATTGCACCAGCTCACCCGGCGTCATCGCGCCTGCGCGCACGTCACGCGCGCCCATCCACAGCACGCCCACAATGCCCGCGAAGACAAGGAAGATCACGATCACCGTCATCTGCGCCCGCGTGCCGATCCGCGCCTGGGCCGAGGCGTAGGATTTCTCGGTCACATCGGCAAAGGCCGCACGGGTGCGCCCCTCATGCGTATAGGCCTGCACGGTCTGGGCGGCCTGCAACGCCTCGGCCGCGGTGCCAGAAGACATGGCGATCCAGTCTTGGTTGTCGCGCGACAGCACGCGCAGCCGCCGCCCCATGACCACGATCGGCACAACGATCACCGGCACGATCAGAAACACGAGGCCGGTCAGCTTGGGCGCCGTCCAGAACAGCGCGACCATCCCGCCGATCAGCATCAGCACATTCCGCAGCGCAACCGAAACCGACGACCCGATGACCGACAGGATCAGCGTGGTATCGGTGGTCAGGCGGGACAGCACCTCGCCCGTCAACACGCGCTCGAAAAAGGCGGGGGACTGGCCGAGGACCCGGTCGAACATCGCCTTGCGGATATCGGCCACCACGCGTTCGCCCAGCCGGGTGACAAGGTAGTAGCGCAGCCCCGTCCCCAGCGCCAATGCGGCGGCAATCACCATGGCCACGGTGAAATACTGGTCCAGCAATCCGGCCGCATCGGTGTTGAAATTGTCCACCACCCGACGCACCGCCAGCGGCAGGATCAGGCTGACCCCGGCTGTCAGCGTCAGCGCCGCACCCGCCCCGATGATCAGCCCGCGATAGGGCGCGAGAAACGGCTTCAGCCCGGCCAGCGCCTTGACGCGCTTGGACGGCGCCCGGTCGGGCAGGTTCTGGGGGGATCGGGCCATGATGTTCTCCTGTCTCGCCTAGGCGGTTTAGGCCCGCCCGCGCGCCGGGGCAAGCGCGACGAAGGGACGCTGCCCCCGCAGAGCCTGCCGCCTGCCGGAACGGGGGTTCAAACCGTCCCGCCCTTGTGCCACGCTATACTGACCCGGCCCCTGCCGGGCGGAGGATGCAAGATGACGATCCGCGCCGTGGTTTTTGATGCCTATGGCACCCTGTTCGACGTGAATGCCGCAGCCCGCGAGGCCGCCGCCCACCATGCCCTGCTGGCCGATGTCTGGCCCGATCTGTCGCAGGACTGGCGGCGCAAGCAGCTGGAATACACCTGGCTCCGCAGCCTGATGGAAGATCACGCGGATTTCTGGAAGATCACCGCCGATGCGCTTGACTGGGCGCTTGAGGCGCATGGGTTGAACGATCTGGGGCTGCGAACGCGGCTGCTGGACCTCTACCGCGAATTGCCCGCCTACCCCGAGGCCGCCGCGATGTTGGCGCAGCTCAAGGGGATGGGGGTCAAACGGGCAATCCTGTCGAACGGCACGCCTTCGATGCTGAACAGCGCGATGACGGCGGCCGGGTTGCAGGGCGCCTTCGACAAGATCCTTTCGATCGAAGAGGTCGGGATCTACAAACCCGCCCCCCGCGTCTACGATCTGGTGATGGAGCATTTTGCCGTGGAACCGGCGGGCGTGCTGTTTGTTTCTTCGAACGGATGGGACATCGCGGGGGCGGGGTCTTTCGGGTTTCGGACGCTGTGGGTGAACCGCGCGGGCCTTCCGGTGGACCGTCTGCCCCACCGCCCCCACCATGTCGCCCCCGATCTTTCGCATTTGACGGACCTTCTTCAATGACCCCCCAGTTCTTCACCGCCTCGGATGGCACCCGGCTGGCCTATAGTGACACGGGCGCGGGCCTTCCGCTGCTGTGCCTTGCAGGCCTGACGCGCACCATGGCCGATTTCGATTATGTCGCCCCGCATCTGCCGCCCGTGCGGCTGATCCGCATGGATTATCGCGGCCGGGGTGCCAGCCAATGGACCGGGGCCGCCAGCTATACCGTGCCGCAGGAAGGCCGCGACGCGCTGGAACTGTTGGACCATCTGGGGATCAACCGGGCGGCCGTGCTGGGCACCTCTCGCGGGGGGCTGATTGCCATGGCGCTGGCCGCCGTCGCCAAGGAGCGCCTGCTGGGGGTCGCGCTGAACGACATCGGCCCGGTGATCGAACGCGATGGGCTTGCGCGGATCTTCGACTATCTGGGGCGAAATCCATCGTCGCGCACGCATGAAAGCCTGGCCGAGGCGCTGCCCCGCAATATGCCCGGCTTTGCCAATGTCAGCCCCGACCGCTGGCTGGAAGAGGCGCGCAAGCACTATGTCCCTGGTCCGCGCGGCCTGACCATCACCTATGACCCCACGCTGCGCGATGCCTTTCTGGCCGCGTTTGAAGGCCCGGCCTTTGACGCCTGGCCGCTGTTCGACGCGCTGGACGGGTTGCCCCTTGCCCTGATCCGCGGCGCCAATTCCGATCTGCTGTCCGAGGCCACCGCCGCCGAGATGGGCCGCCGCCGCCGCGACATGATCTTTGCCGAGGTGCCGGACCGCGCGCATATTCCCTTCCTCGACGAACCCGAGGCGCTGGCCGCGCTGACCACCTGGCTGGGGCGCATGGCATGACCGACATCGCCCGGATCGAGGCCGCGCGCTTCCGGCTGAACGGTCACGCGCTCTGCACACCGCTGCTCGGCTCGGCCTTCCTGAACGACATCGCCGGGCGGCGGGTCTGGATCAAGTCCGAATGCCTGCAGCATACCGGATCGTTCAAGTTCCGCGGCGGCTGGTCGGCGGTGTCCGCGTTGGAGCCCGATCTGCGCGCCAAGGGCGTGATCGCCTATTCCTCGGGCAATCATGCGCAGGGGGTGGCGCTGGCGGCGCAACGTCATGGCGTGCCCTGCGTCATCGTGATGCCTTCGGACGCGCCACGCCTGAAAATCGAAAACACACGCGCCTATGGGGCCGAGGTGATCCTTTATGATCGCCACCGCGAAAACCGCGATGCCATCGGGGCCCGTATCGCCAGCATGCGCGGCATGACCCTGATCAAGCCCTTTGATGATGCCGAGGTCATTGCGGGCCAAGGCACCTGCGGGCTGGAGATCGCCGAACAGGCGACCGCCCTGGGGGTGCGGCAGGCGGATGTGCTGGTCTGTTGCGGGGGTGGCGGGCTGACGGCGGGCATCGCACTGGCGCTGGAAAGCCGCGCACCCGGTCTGCGCGCCCGCCCGGTTGAACCCGAAGGCTTTGACGATACAACCCGCAGCCTTGCCGCCGATGCGGTCTGCCGCAACCCGCATCCAACCGGGTCGATCTGCGATGCGATCCTGACCCCGGCGCCGGGCGCGCTGACCTTTCCGATCAACCGCCGCCTCTGCGGGCCCGGCCTTGTCGTCAGTGATGATGAGGCGCTTGAGGCCGTGGCGCTGGCCTTTACCCGGCTGAAGATCGTGCTGGAACCGGGGGGCGCCGTGGCGCTGGCCGCTGCCCTGTTCCGCCCCGATGAGATCGAGGGCGAAGATGTGATCGTCGTGGCCAGCGGCGGCAATATCGATACCGCCCTGTTCCAGACCGCCCTGTCCCGATTTGCGGAGTGACCATGCCCCAGCTGTTTCTGCCGGACCTGCGGCTGCATTACCGCGATGAAGGGCATGGGGCGCCGCTGGTGCTGTCCCACGCGCTGGGTCTTGATCTGACGATGTGGGATGACCTGGTCGCGCGCCTGCCTGCGGGGCTGCGCGTGATCCGCTATGACCACCGCGGCCACGGCCAGTCCGACTGCCCCGCCCCGCCCTATGCCATGGGCGCGATGATCCGCGATGCCGAACGGCTGTTGGATCATCTGGGGGTGAAGGACTGCGTCTTTGTCGGCCTGTCGCTGGGCGGGCTGGTCGCGCAGGGGCTCGCCGTCAAGCGGCTGGATCTGGTGCGCGGGATGGTGCTGTCGAACACCGCCGCGCGCATCGGCATCGAAAGCCAGTGGGAGGCCCGCGCCGAAGCCGTGGCCCAAGGCGGGCTGGAGGCCATTGCCGATGCCACGATGGAGCGGTGGTTCAGCCGCCGGTTTCGCGCCGAGGGGCGCCACCTGCCCTGGCGCGCCCGCTTGCTGGAGGCAAACCCCCAAGGCTATTGCGGCGCCTGCGCGGCCATCGGCGGGACGGATTTCTACACCCCCACCGCAGGGCTGACGCTGCCCACCCTCGCCATCGCCGGAACCGAGGATGGATCGACACCGCCCGATCTGGTGCGCGAAACGGCAGAGCTGATCCTCGGGTCCGAGTTTCAGCTGTTGCGCGGCGCCGGACACCTGCCCCCCATCGACGCCCCCGACGCCTTTGCTGCCGCCCTGATCGGGTTCCTGACCCGGATCGGGCATTTCTGAATCGAACATTTTGCCACCAAGCCGGGGCCTCCCCCGCGCCGTGAAGAAGGGCTGCCAAACATGCGCTTTGTCTTTGTTCCCGGTGCCTGCCACGGGGCATGGGCTTGGCAAAAGGTCTTGCCCTTTTTCAACAATTCGGTCGCAATCGACCTACCGCGCGCCCCAACCGCCCGGCTGCAGGACCATGCCGAGCGGATCTTGCAGGCGGCGGGCGAAAAGGCCGTGCTGGTCGGCCATTCCGCCGGGGGCTATGCCATCACCGCCGCCGCCGAACACGCGCCGGACCGGGTGGCGGGGCTGATCTACGTCTGCGCCTATATCCCGCCCGCGACGGGCCAAAGCCTTGCCACCCTGCGCCGCGGCTGGCCCGACCCGCCGCTTGACGGGGCGTTTCGGCGGGGCGCGGCATCAGGCACCTATAGCTTCCGCCCCGATCTGCTGGAGGATCTGTTCTACCACGACTGCCCCGCAGGCACCGCGACCACCGCGCGCGATCTGCTGACGGATGAACCGATCGGCCCGCAGGAAACGCCCCTGCCGCTGCGCCATGCGCCCACCCTGCCCCGCGCGGCGATCATCTGCACTGAAGATCGGGCCTTGCCCCCGGCCTTCCAAAGGGCCATGGCTGCGGGATTGCCAACGCTTGACCTGCCGTCTGCCCATTCCCCGTTCTTTTCAATGCCGGATCGCCTGGCCGGGGCGATTGCACAGCTTGCCGCCAGGATGACGTGACCCATGCGCCAGAACCTTGCCCTGACCTTCATCCTGCTGACGGTGGTGATCGATGCCATCGGCATCGGCCTGATCTTCCCCGTCATGCCCGACCTGATGACAGAGGTCACGGGCCAGAGCCTGTCGGACGCGGCCCTTTGGGGCGGGGTTCTGGCCACGGCCTTTGCGGTGATGCAATTCCTTTGCGGCCCTGTGGTGGGGAACCTGTCGGACCGTTTCGGGCGGCGGCCGGTGCTGCTCACCTCGCTGGCGGTGATGGCGCTGGATTACGTGGTGATGGCGGTGGCCCATAGCGTCTGGCTCTTGCTGATCGGCCGCATCGTGGCGGGGATCGCGGCGGCCACGCATGGAACGGCAAATGCCTATGTCGCCGATATCTCGGCCCCTGATGACCGCGCGCGGCGCTTTGCGCTGATCGGCGCGGCTTTCGGCGTGGGCTTTGTCGCGGGGCCGATGCTGGGCGGGCTGCTTGCCGTGGTGGACAGCCGCGCGCCCTTCTGGGCGGCGGCAGCACTGGCCGGTGCGAACTTCCTGTTCGGCCTGATCGCCCTGCCCGAAAGCCTGTCGCCCGCGCTGCGCCGCCCCCTGACGATGGCCCGCGCCAATCCGCTGGGGGCCTTTGCCGCGATCCGCAAGCTGCCGGGACTGAAGCTCTTGCTGACAGTCAGCTTCATCTATGCCGTCACGTTCAACGTCTGGCCATCGATCTGGGCCTATTACGGCAAGGCGGCTTTTGGCTGGGATGCGCGCTGGATCGGGATTTCGCTGGCGGTCTTCGGCATCTTCATGGCGCTGGCACAGGCAACGCTGATGCAACCGATGGTCAGCCGCTTTGGCGAACGGCGCACCGCTTTGTATGGGATGGGCGCCGAGATCGGCACCTATGGCTTTTACGCCTTCGTCACCTCGGGCTTCTGGGCGCTGGTCTTCACCCCGGTCAGCGCCTTTGGCGGGGTCACCGGGCCTGCGCTGCAATCCATGATGTCGCGCGCCACGCCCGAGGATCAACAGGGCGAGCTGCAGGGTATCAACGCCTCGCTGAACGCCTTGGCGACAATCCTTGCGCCGTTGATAATGACGGCGGTTTTCGGCCATTTCACCCGCACGGGCGCGGCCATCTACTGGCCCGGCGCGCCCTTCCTGGTTTCAGCCCTGCTGATGATGGCCGGCACCGCGCTGTTCATTTTTGGCCGCAAGAACGACTGATGACAGCGTGTTGTGATTGGGGCATGTCGCTGCGCGCCAAGCGGCACTGATGCTGGCCCAACTTTCTAAATCGAGCCCGAATGTCCTCCCGCTCGGAGGCGGATCGCTGTCAAAAACTTGCGGTCTTCGCGCTCGAGCCAAGCACGCGTCAGCCTTTTGGGACGTTATCGTACGAAAGCGGGTCAGTCAGGGGAGAGGTCTTGATTCGAACTGTGCCGAGCCGTCAGGCGTACAGACTATGTCGCAATAAGTTGCGTTCAGGCGCAAAATCATTGGCGGGTTTTATGGTGAGTATGCCACCATTTTCCCTGAAATATCGTTATATTTTAAAGCTTATGGCGGGCCCAGAAGGACTCGAACCCTCAACCTGCCGATTAGAAGTCGGCTGCTCTATCCAGTTGAGCTATGAGCCCGCTGTCGCCCTTTTGCGGCATGGCGCGGGCTTAGGCAAGGCTCAGTGTCATGAAATAGCTGTTCGGATCATCCCAGTAGCCCTCAAAAGGCGGGCATTGGATGAAACCGGCCTTGGCATAAAGCGCGCGGGCGGGGGCAAAGACATCCTCAACCCCGGTTTCGAGGCTGAGGCGACCATAACCCAAGGCACGCGCCTCGGCGACCAGATGGTCCAGCAGCACCCGCGCCAGGCCGCGGCCGCGGGCCTCGGCCACGACATGCATCGACTTGATTTCTGCATGGCCCGCGTCAATCCGCTTGACGGCCCCCATGCCCAGCACCGCCTCGCCCTCGCGCAGCGTGAAAAAGGCGATGTCGGGGGTGGCCAGCTCGGCCGGGTCCAGCGCATGGACGCTTTCGGGCGGGGAAGAAGCCCACATCAGATCCAGATGGCGTTGCAGCAGCGGCAGCACCTCGGGGGCCAGCGGCGTGTCGCGGCGGATCTGGATGGACATGGCAGGCCCTTTCCTGTGGTCAACGCGGGGGCGAACCCCATGAAAAAGGCGGGAGAACCCCGCCCATTCCGAACCCGATCTGTCGCGCCTGAAAATCGGCCTGAAGTTACTTCGAAGTTGCCGTAAAATACACTACAAATCAATAGCTTATTTTCGAACATTCAAAAGTAGGAGCAAAGATTTCGCGAAAATCCGGGCAAGATCCCGCGAAACACACAGACGGCAACAAAAAAGCCCGCCGAAGCGGACTTGCTGGATAACGCTTTCCTGATTGGGTCAGGCGGATTTGTTCAACGCCGCCAGAGAGGACAGGTCAACACAGATTGCGCTGATGCCGAGCTGTTCGGGATGGCGGAACGCAGGCGTCCGGCCTTCGAGAATGTTGCGAAACACGTCTTCGAACGGTCCAGCCCCATGCTGACAGGCATAGGCGACCGAGTGCAATTCTCCAAGTGTGGCCTCCCCCGCTTTCGGCAAAACCGACACCTTCCCAAGAATCTCATCGAGATGTTTACGCGAAACCACGACATCCCGGACCGACCCTGGGCTGGTTCGCGGGATCAACGGGGCGTTGATGATGTGACCGCCCCCCGACGGCATCGATGTGCCAAGGTGGGTCTGCG
>NZ_BMYQ01000010.1 GCF_014652355.1 Gemmobacter lanyuensis
CTGAAACGCCGACACCCGAAAAACCAAAAAACAGGGAATAACTGTCGAAGTCCGGGGGGCAGGGGGCGTCTCTCCGGTCTTTTTCGCGTGACGGCGGGCCTCCGCGTGACGGGCGCCGCGGACGAGCCCGAGAGCGGCAAAATGTGCTCCTGCCAGATCCTGGGCGTGTTCATAATCTTTGAGGAGCGGCTGGCTGGAGGGCTGCAACACCCGTTGTGCACCTCGGTTCGCCGAAATCTTCGTGTGCCACGGCGCGACGATAAAATGCAGATGGAGGGCCTCTTCGTCGTAGTCCATCCGCGCATGAACAATCGCTGCGCCAAAATACGTGCGCAGGAAGCTGGGGCCGTGATCTCGGAATGCCGCGATTTTTTCCGGATCCCAGTTCGCGTAGCCCGGCGCACCAAACCATGCAGCGTTTACACTCAGGATGCCCTCTCTGAGCGGCCCCTCTTTCGATGGCGCCCATGGATTGACAGGCCCACGTGCGGCGACTTTTGCGGCCTCTGTGGGGCGCTGGCGTTTCAGGCGTGCGGCGATTTCCGCGGCAAGGTTGGCTTCGGCTGCGCTGCGGATCTCGGCACGCAGTTCTGAAAGCCAGTCAGGGCTGCCGATCAGAGTTTCGTTGCGGTGGCTCACGGCAGGATCGATATGATCGAGCGCTCCGCCCGCACGGTCAGCGTGCATCTTGAACTTCCCGAGGTGGCGCGGAAAAAGGCCTTTGAATCTCAAAACGATGGAATATGGGTTTTCTTTCGATGACATGAATTTGTCCTCCTCTTGAGAACAAATTGGCGTCTTCTTGCAATCAACAACTATTTTTTGCAGCCTTTTCGTGCGAAAAAATATTTTAGCTGCAAGTGCAGTACTTACTAGGCGTTTTGCGGTAAAAATCTCAAGCTGCATCAAGAGAGAAGGGTGTCTGGCATGGCGGTTGGTTTTCCAATCCAAAGACATGCATCTATTTTACGGTCGATATTCAGGGCAATCCCCAAATATCTTTTGTGTCTCAAAGTGGCTGCGCGCCAAGGAGCACCATTTTTATCACATGCTCGAGCATTTTTGCAGGAACCGGGCTCTGCTGAAAACGTGAGCCCGGTAACTGGAGTTGGCCTCACAATAGGAGCCCACAATGCCCCGCAAACTGAACGAACTCAGCCCCGTCGATGTGGCCGTCATCAATTATTTGTACAGCCTCGTCGAGCCCCTCGATTTCAACGAATATCTCCGGATAAAATATCACGCTGAACTCGACGCGGCGTTGCTGTTCATGCTGCAAACCCGCAAGCCCGTCGCACCTGCGTCAACTGTTCTGGAGGAGCTTCTCGTCAAGGCGCTCTCGAAATGGCATCCGAACCCGCGCAGCATCCTCCATCCCGACCTTGCCCACAGAGCCTTCGCAGGGCTCAAAGGGATTGTCGTCTTCGCCAGCGAAGCACTCGCCCTTCACCCTGGTTCCCTGCATAAGGCGATGGCGGAGGCAGCTGCCCTTCAGAAATCAACCGAGATTCCCGTAGAATTGCTCCTGCGTTTGTTGATCCGACATGTGATCTTTGAGCCCGAGGTGGCGGGGCTCGCGAACCCCTACCACGCTCCTGCTGTATGGCGCCCCAAGGATGCTCTCCATGACGAGGATCTCCCCAAGGCGCAGATCTGGGCGTTCGTTCAGGAATCCCTTTGGGACGGGATTGTCGGCATCTCGGAGCAGATGTCCGACGTCGTTATGCGCGGGCAGTATGCTGTGGCTTGGGCCGGAGCGAGGGACAGGTAGCGGGTGGTGGCCGACCGATCTGCCACGGAACGTTCACGCAGCGGCGATCGAAGCCTGTCCCAGCCCCCCGGTGAGGCCATTTCTTGGGTGTAGCTCCATACTAAGGTCCTGCCCTGAGCAAAGGCTGGGGATCGGATCACGATCCTCAAGGACTCTCATTGTGGACTAAAGGCAGCCAAGGGGCAGGGGAGTGCCGGAAAGCGCAATCCTCGCGCTATTGCTGCTGGGGCCAGCATTGAGCGACGAATGATCTTTGTGTCATTCATGCCTCTGCCGACCTCGCAGTGGCAAAAAGAAGCTTCCGGAAACTATGTGAGAGCTATTTAAAAAAGTTCACGGCGCCATCGAGAAATGCCGCCGTGGTCGCCGAGTGGGCCCGATGCAATCTCTTTAGAATCCAAGCGTGGCCAGGTCCTGCCTGGGTTCAAAGTGTTCGGCAAAGAGTTCGCTGATATTGTCTTCCGTTGCCAGCCTTAACAGGTGATCAAGCTCTTCTAGGTCCGTTGTTTCGAAAAACTGCTCTGCTGCTGCCCGATCGAATGTCACCCAGCCGATATGTGAGATATCTGAACTGGCCATGTCGCAGAGATACTCATAACTATGGACCTCGTAGCCTGACACGATGCGGACCATATTATGAACGCCGCCGCGGTAAGACTCGAGGTAGATGTGAAAGACGATCGGATCGGTGCCGGTGACTGGATGTTCTCCGCGAGGCAGGCCAGGCGTCCCTGATTGGGCGGGTCCAAGGCCTTGCAGGAACCTCTGACACGCTTCTTCTGAAATCTTTACTACAAAGGGTAGTGTTTCTTGTTCTTCCATTTTCAATTTACCTTTTAATATGCAGGCGCCATGATGCCCGCATATTAAATATATGCGATCGCGGTATAAAAATGATTAAAAATTACAAAATAAATATTGACTCATGATTATTTTTATATATTAAGGGGGTCATCTTATTTCATAAGGAGATTAAATATGAAAAATGAGATCACGAAAATTCATGAGTCGGTACGTATTGCAATGCGCAGTCATTTCGATGCGGGCAGCCTGAATCACGCCCAGGCGATCGATCTGACGCTTGCATTGTTTGAAGAGTTTGCGATGCTTTATGCGCATAAGGAGGAAGGTGCTTCGGCGTGCCAGCCCGATCTGGAAGAAGCAAAACCAGTTCCTGCGGTCCCGATCGAGGAGTCGGTGAACGATGAGTTCATTGTCTGCCTGAAATGTGGGGGCCGCTTTCAAATGCTGAAGCGTCATCTGCGTGATGCCTATGCAATGACGCCAGATCAATATCGAAACAAATGGGGGCTCCCGTCAAATTACCCCATGACGTCGCCTAACTTTTCGCACAGCAAGGGGCAGACCGCTCGGCGACTTGGTCTGGGGCGGTACAAGAGGTGATGTGTAACAGCCCGGTTGGCACCGCCCGCCTGATGGCAGGGTGATCGTGTAAGGCATGTGCATAACGACTTGTTTTATGCGGGTCTTGTGATGCGTGGGGATATTCTTCGGCTGGAGCGCCGTCGTCGTTGGTGCGGCGAGGAGCAACTTGAGATCGTTTTGTCGGTTGACGTGGGCGGTGCAACGGTGACGCAGGTTGCACAACGGAATGAGGTGACGCGGCAGCGGATTTACGCTTGGCGGCATGCGTTGCAGCAGAAGTGCCTGCTTTCGGCCTTGCCCGAATGTGACCCTGCTGGCTGGAGTGTCTGAACATCTATATATCTGAACGGGCCCATGATGCCTCAAGGGTAGACCCGCCTGCCATTCCAGAGCCATCAGCGCCACAAGGAGGTTTGAAATTCAACACTTCGCTGGTGGGTGTCGTCAGTCCTACTCGTCCAACGTCCGAGCCTGACAGCCAGCAGAGTTTCACAAAGCCTCGGCCGTTCGCGCCGGTGGCTGTTCAAATTTATGGCTCCGGGAACAAACCCGGCATCCAGTCGTTCGCCAACCTCGCCGGGAAGCTCAGCCGCAGAGGCGCGCGTTGGGTGTCGGACTTGAGCGCTCCTACCGCCAGCAGTTCCGCCGTGACCTTTCGCGCCTGGCGGTCGCTGACGCCGAGAAGGCTTGGCACTGCTCTGCGTTCGACCTCGCCGGAGAGTAACGCTTCGCGCATCACGACATCTGCGCCCTTGGCCAGCGTGCCCTTTGCCATCTCACCTTTGCACCAGGTCATGATCCGCTCGCGCAGGCGTTGCGGTTGCATCAAGGTTTCCATGAAACGGACCTGGTCGATGCAGGCGTCAAGGAAGAAGGTTGCGAATTCGGCCAGGCGCTGTTCGGAGAGGTTGCCTCGGCCGTCAGCACCGCCATGGCGGGGTTCGTCGGCAGCCATGAGGCGCTGTTTGTATTCGGCGTCCCTGCGGGCGAGGCCCCGGGCAGCGGACCAGAGGCCATCTGAACCGACGGTATCGCGCAGCATGGCATGTGCGACCATGCGCGAGACGCGGCCGTTCAGGTCAATGAACGGATGGACCCAGACAAGGCGATGGTGGGCGCAGGCTGTGGCGATGATTGCGCCGCTTCGGCCTTGAAGCCCGTACATCTTGCGCATGTGCGCCAGAAGGCGCGGCACAGCGCCGGGGCTGGGGGCGACGTGCTTGCCGACCTGAACGAAGTCTGTACGGAATTCGCCGGGGACAATCGGGATCTCCGTGCCGTCCGGTCTGTGCACGACGAGCAATTCCGGGGGCAGGTTCTGGCAGAAGCGGCGATGGATTTCGCGCAGGCTTTCCAGGGCCAGCGGGTGGTCGGTCAGGCCGCCCGTGTCGATCCAGCTTTGCACCTCGATGTGGGCGACGGCTTCAAGCTGCAGGTTCCGCTTCTCGGTATCGGCGCTGAAATCCTTGTTGAGGGCGCGCTCGATGTCGATCGGGTGGGTGTTGTGGCCCTCGATCAGGTTTGAATAGTAGCAGTTCATCGATCGGACGAGATCGGCCAGCGGCGCGCGGATGCCTTCCGGCAAAGACGATCGCAGCCCTGACGACAGGCTGGCCAGCTCTACGGCCAGGTCGTTCAGAGGGGCCCGATGCTTTGACGCGTCCTCAGGTATTAGCGGCTCTACGATGGTGATCGCTTCGCCCTTGTCTGTTATGGTATCGGTCGACATGGTGCCTCTTGATGCAAGGCTTGTTGGCCCTGTGCGAGTTCCGGTTTGCTTTCCGGATTCGAAAGGGAGTTTATTGCACTTAACCACAGAAAAGTAGATAGAAAATCTCTGAACTTGCCTCAGAGAAAGCCCACTCTGTTCCGCTATAAGTTCCGTTTCGAGTTCCGGTTCTGGAGTGACCCGAAAGCTCATGCCTCTAGTCCAGCTCCCTCAGCGTCGCCTCGTCCGTTCTTCGGCGCAGCACGCGAGGCGCAATCCGCCCTGTTGGTCTTTGCGCTGGAACACTGGCTGCGGGACCAAAGAGCGCTTCTGTCGAAGCACGCCAAGGTCGGCAAGGCGATCGACTATCTGTTGTCGCCCGATCATTGGCCGGGCTTTACGCGGTTCCTCGACGACGGGCGGATCTGCCTTACGAACAATTCCGCCGAACGATCCCTGCGCGGCGGACACCGTGCAGCCTTCAAATCTTCCATGATCGGCACCGAAAAATTGAACAACATCGATCCACAGGCTTGGCTCGCTGATGTCATCGCATTGATATCCGACCTACCAGTATCGCGCTTGCCTGAGTTGCTGCCGTGGCAGTGGACGTCGCAACAGAAAGCCAAGGTCAACGCTATCCGCGGATGATCCGCGTCGATCAGGGCAGCGAGTTCGTCTCACGCGACATGGACCTCTGGGCCTACCAGCGCGGCGGCGTGCTCGACTTCTCGCGTCCAGGCAAACCCACCGACAATGCCTTCATTGAGGCATTCAACGGCTGGTTCAGGGCCGAATGCCTGAACCAGCACTGGTTCCTGACCCTTGCGGATGCAGCGGAAAAGTTGGAGGCTTGGCGTAGATACTACAACGCAGAACGGCCACACGGCGCGATCGGGAATAAGGTGCCGATCGCGCTGACGAAATCGGGGGATGCCACCACCCCGTCACCCTGAGCGAAGCGGCAAAACTCTGGCCAGCAGTGGTCCAAGGTTGGGGGGCAGATCAGTCGGGCTGGCAGGATCGCCGTGCCGTAATGTTCCGCCATCTCGGCATAGGTCCGGTTCAGTCCGGGATCGTAGCGGTCGGGCTTCAGCACGGTCGACTTCAGGTTGTCGGGCACCACCACCTTGGGCACGCCACCCAAGAAGGTGAACAGCCTCACATGGGCACTGATCCAGTCTTCAAGGCCCTCCGAGGCGACCGCTTCGGCATAGGTGTAGTTCGATGCGCCCATCGCGGCGACGAACAGCTTCATGGGCTGCACTTCACCGCTTGCCGGGTCTATGACGTCGATCGTGTCGCCGGCAAAGTCGACGAAGACCTTCTCGCGCCAACATGCGTCTGCCGCATCGTCGGGCGAACCCGCCCTTTCCAGGCGTCGAAATGGGTGCAGAACCATGTGTAGCCAAAGCCTGCCGGATGGGCCGCACGGTATTCTTCCCACAGCAGCATCCGGGTCACCCCGGGACGGCGCAGCTCTCGGTCGATGCTGATCCAATCCGGAACCGGCCGCTCGGGGTCGGGCACGGTTGGCGCTGCGGGAAACAGCAAAAGCTCCAGCCCGTCATCATCGAGACCCTGTGGCAAAGGCCAGGTCAGACCCGCCTGCCGCGCCCGGTGCAGATAAGTCCCCACGCTCGTTTTGCTCAGCCCCAGCGAGGCGGCAACCTGCCGCTCGCTCAGGCCCTGGCCAAACTTCAATGGTAAAACATCGCGTATCCGCCGCATGTTCAGTCGTCCCATCGGTATCCTGCCCCCCTCTCTTCAAGGAGCACAGCTCTATCCTCTCTTTGCCGACCAAGCCTGCCCGCGATGACGCGAAATCGCTGCCCGCGATCGCGCGAAACGGGCGCCCGCCATCATCGGAAATTACTGCCCGCCATCACGCGAAACACGCACCCGGGTAGGGGGCGACTTCACCCTTGGCGCGACATTGACGGACCACGGACCGTTTCGATCCACGCCCCCGGGTAGGGGGCGACATGACGGCCAGTACTTCTTCGATACGGATCACCCGGTGGTTTCGATCCACGCCCCCGGGTAGGGGGCGACTATGTCTATGTCGGCCAGTCCGACCGTGGCTGTGAAGTCGTTTCGATCCACGCCCCCGGGTAGGGGGCGACATGGCAGGCCGATCAGCTCAGCCCCATTGACGGTGTTTCGATCCACGCCCCCGGGTAGGGGGCGACTAACCGACACGACCGCAGCGTCAAGGCAATTCAAGGTTTCGATCCACGCCCCCGGGTAGGGGGCGACCCGGCGGCTGCAATCCCCTCCTGCACCATGATGATGTTTCGATCCACGCCCCCGGGTAGGGGGCGACGTTCCGGTTTGGTATGGATTGCCGTGGGTCGGGTCCGTTTCGATCCACGCCCCCGGGTAGGGGGCGACAACAGCTTCCTGCCGCGCTTCGTCCGACATACACAGTTTCGATCCACGCCCCCGGGTAGGGGGCGACCGTTGTGGGGTGGGCTTGGGTTGCCCGCGTTTGCGTTTCGATCCACGCCCCCGGGTAGGGGGCGACACGGCGGGATATTCGCGGGCAGCAAGCACCCCGGTTTCGATCCACGCCCCCGGGTAGGGGGCGACCGGGCAAGATCGGCAAGTCGGCGACCGATCTGGGCGTTTCGATCCACGCCCCCGGGTAGGGGGCGACCGGATCGTCCAGCCGCGCTGTGCCTGTAGGGTTTTGTTTCGATCCACGCCCCCGGGTAGGGGGCGACGATTGCCTCCTGTTAGCCTTTGGGCAGGCTTTAGTGTTTCGATCCACGCCCCCGGGTAGGGGGCGACCGGCCGTCCTGGCCGTAGATATGCGGACTGGCGAGTTTCGATCCACGCCCCCGGGTAGGGGGCGACCAACCACACCATCATCGTCTCGCACACGTTCACCGTTTCGATCCACGCCCCCGGGTAGGGGGCGACCGGGTGTCGTGGACAGTCCCATCGACTGCCGACCGCGTTTCGATCCACGCCCCCGGGTAGGGGGCGACCTGCGGAAATCTTTAGATACGCGCTGAGGTTTGTTTCGATCCACGCCCCCGGGTAGGGGGCGACCGGTCAGGAACGCACCGCCAGCGGCAATGTCTATGTTTCGATCCACGCCCCCGGGTAGGGGGCGACCACTGCGCTGGAGGCGCGATTACATGGCTTTCGATGTTTCGATCCACGCCCCCGGGTAGGGGGCGACGGCCGGGGGGCATAATGGACAAGCAATGGGCACAAGTTTCGATCCACGCCCCCGGGTAGGGGGCGACTGCGCAGCTGGAATTCGTGCGCTTTGCCGTCGCGGTTTCGATCCACGCCCCCGGGTAGGGGGCGACGGCGCGGGCCAAAAGCTTGGCCTCTTCCATGTCGAAGTTTCGATCCACGCCCCCGGGTAGGGGGCGACCGGGGCCGCCGCGCGCGCCGCCGCCCATTATCAGTTTCGATCCACGCCCCCGGGTAGGGGGCGACTGCCGTACTCCGTGCGGATCAGCACAGCATCGGCAGTTTCGATCCACGCCCCCGGGTAGGGGGCGACCAACGCGCCCCTACGAAACCATTACCCGATCTAAGTTTCGATCCACGCCCCCGGGTAGGGGGCGACATCCGTCCGTATCGCGTGGCCCTGACGTGACCGCGTTTCGATCCACGCCCCCGGGTAGGGGGCGACATCGCAGGCGTTATTGGCTTTTCCCGGTCATCGCAGTTTCGATCCACGCCCCCGGGTAGGGGGCGACGGCTGGTGGCCGCCAGACCCAAGGGCTTTCGCAAAGTTTCGATCCACGCCCCCGGGTAGGGGGCGACACCCCAAGATTTCAACTGATCCCTGACTTCATTGGTGTTTCGATCCACGCCCCCGGGTAGGGGGCGACCGCCTGTGTCTAGAGGTTTGTTTTCGCATCACAAAGCACTTTCGGAATGCGAAAGTACTCGAGACTGGAGGTACACGCCGGACAGGCCATGGTCCGGCTTGAGAAAATCCTACGATTTCAAAGAACTGGCGCGATGCGAACCTCGGCGGGTTCTCAAGCACGATGCAGGTTCGCAGGACTAGATGATCAGCGGACCATTCAGGTCTGTTGCGGGTTTGGCCCCAACGTGTTCGATCTTCCGGGTCCAGTTTGCCCCGAGGTAGTAATAACGCAGGCTATCGACCTCGGGTCTGATGGCGGTCTCGAGACGGTTCTTGAGCTTGGCCCATTGGCCGGGATCAACCTCGATCTCGAACACCGAAAACTGCACACGCTGACCATAATCTTCGCAGGCCTGGGCCACCTTGCGCAAGCGCTTCTTGCCGCCCTCGTCGAGGGTGTTCACGTCATAGGTGACCAAGACCAGCATCTCAGCTCCAGTACCATGGGGGATAGGCGTCAATGTCGCCGCGCAGATGGCGGGCCAGCATCTGGGCCTGAAGGTAGGGCACCAGACCGAAAGGAGCCTTCTCTTGCAGGAAAGGATGGAGGCGTTCTTCGCGTTTGCGGTCTTGCCAGGCGGTCAGCACGAGTTTGCGGGCGTCATCGGTCAGCAGGACGGCCCCGCTTTCGACCCTGCGAAAGTCGGCGGCGCGCAATTGGCGTCGGTTGACCAAAGAAAGTGCCAGACGATCGGCCACGGGCGCGCGCAATTCCTCCATCAGATCCAGTGCAAGGCTTGGACGGCCAGGGCGGTCACGATGCAGGAAACCCACAGCGGGGTCGAGTCCCACGGCCTCTGCGGCCGACCGGCAGTCATGGGTGAGGAGGGTGTACAGAAAGGACAAGAGCGCATTCATCGCATCCAGGGGCGGGCGGCGCGAACGGGTGGTCCAGCGCAGCTCCGGGTCTGGACTGCGGATCAGATGATCGAAAACGGCGAAGTAGAGGTTGGCAGCCTCACCCTCTGACCCGCGCATTTCATCGATGCTTGTATCGGAAAGCTGCACCCTGCGCAGGATCATCGCCATGCGGTCAGTGGCGGTTTCCAGCGCGGCACGGGCTGGCGCATCCATGTCATCGCTATAGTCGCGCAAAGTTCTGCGGATGACGGCGCGCTGGTTGGCCACCTTGCCCAGCACAAGCGACCGCACAATGTCCTCGGCGCTGTCGGCAAGCCGGTACTGGGCGCGGCGCAGCAGCACATTTCCTGAAACTGGCCCTTCAATGCGCGCCTGAAATCGGCCCATCCGGTCCAGAAGGGCGATGGTAATGCCCCGTTCTGCGCATACCCCCATCAAGGCGGGGGAGATGAGGATCGGGCCGAAGGCGACGACCGAGGCCAGCATGTGCAGGGGCACACGGACCTTTTCGGAGCCCTCCACCTCAGCCACCAGGTTTTCGCCGTCTTTCTTCAGCGCGGCGCCTTCTGTGGTGACATAGACGGTGTTCAGAAGCTTTTTCATGGTCCGCCCAAAGATTGGGAAAGCATGCGATCGCGCCAAGCCTTGACCGGGCGGGCAAAGGTTTCCGGGCGGCAGAGTTCATGCAAGGAACAGCCCCGGCAGCGGGATTTGTGCGGGGTTGGGGCGGGGGTCTGGAGCGTGGCGAATACCTGCGCCAAGGCTGCGACCGTCGCTTCCGTCAAACTGCGCAGGTCGGCGTCAAACGGCACCGTTACCCGGCGATGGGTTTCGGCATAGTAGAGCGCACCTTCGGGCACCGGCTGGCCGGTCATCTCTTCAAGACACAAGGCTTGGGCGCAAAGCTGCACTTCATCGGCGCGGTGCAGCTTGGGCTTGCCGCGCTTGTATTCGACCGGAAACGCGCGCTCCCCGGTCGGACCGGGCGAAAACTCCACCAGATCAGCCATGCCTGTCAGGTTGAGCCGGGTCGAGGCAAGCGGCAAAGACATCGCCCGCCGCACCCCGCGACCGCGCCGGGTGCCGCCCTTGTCGGCCACCGCATGCAGGACATCGCCTTCGGCGGTAAAGCGGTTCTCGGCCCAAAGCCGTTCCAGATGGATCAAGGCTGCCTGCCGCAAACAATAAACCGCATGCTGCACCGCCGAGAGGGGGATGGGCTCCGTTTCGGCGGGCAGGTGTGGCATGGCTCAGATCAGGTCAAGGATTTCGACGCCGACGGGCAGGCCCTCGCGGTCGATGGTCACGATATAATCGCTGAACTTGCGGGCAGGGGGAAGGTTGCCCAAACCCTTGTCACCGAGGGAGCGGAAGTCGCCGTCGACATTGCGGCCCACCTTCACCCGATCGAACAGGGCATGGGCAGGGGCATTGCCAAGGGCGTTGTCGTGGCTGAACACGATCAGCTTGCGGGTGGTCATTTCGCCCCGCGCGGCCGAGCGGTCATGTTCGAACATGTTCTTCAGGGCTTCGAACAGCAATTCAAGATCAGCATCGGAAAAGCCGGTGCGTTCGGCGAACTTGGCCGAGATGAAGCCATGCGCCACATAAAGCCCATAGGGCACGATATGCTTGCGACCCATAGTGCGGTTGTCGCTGCGCTGGTCGGTGTCGCCGCCTTCAGCGGCTTTCTTCTTTTCCGCCTCATTGGTGGCGGCCATGCGGGTAACGGTGATTTCCACCGGCAGGATGGGTTCGACCGAATTGGCAAAGGTGATCTGCACCGGGCCCTTGACCTGACCGCAATTGATGCCGGTCGACATCACTGCCCCAAACGTGCGCACGTCGAAGAAGTTCTTGCACATCCAGTCACGCAAAGCATGGGCTTCCGTGTCGTCCTTCGGGTTCAGCTTGGCGTCCTTGGCCGCCTTGGCATCATCGGGGCGCAGGGCCACATAGGCCTGCCGATGCTTTTCGTTCAGGATCGCACCCTCCTGAACATAGATATGATGCCCTGCCTGAGCCTCGCGCGCCAAGTCCACGTAGTTCCTGATCTTGCGCTTCAGGCTGACATCACTGACCAGCCCGTGGTTGGTTTCGGGGTCCAGCCGGGGCAGGTTGCCGGCGTCTGGGTCGCCGTTTGGGTTGCCGTTTGTCACATCGAAAATCAGCACGAAGTCATGGCGGCGGGAAAGCGTAGTCATTGGGCGGACTCCGTCACATTGGGTTCACTGTCATCATGTTTGCGGAAGAAATCGCTGCGTTGATGGTAATAGCCGATGCCGAATAGCGCCTGCTCGTGCGAGGCAAGCGATACCGGAATCGGATCATCGCCGGGTGCCATCAGATCGGTGATGGTCATCAGCAGTTTCTCAAGATTCACCGCCCGACCGGGGCTTTGCTTTTTCAGCTTGGAAAAGTGGTTCTGTGACCCTGAACTGAGGGCGGCAAACACCTTTTGCGGCGTGGCCGAGGCCGAACCATAGAATTTGTCCTTGATCGTGGCGTTGACGTTTCCGCCCAGGGCCGCGCGCTGTACCTCTTCATACACGGCGAACAGCCGCCCAAGGATATACCCCTTGTTGGTATTGGACGGATCAAGCGCCACGGGAACCTCCACTTTCAGATTTCGGATCAGGACAGATTTGACGATGGCCGCGCGCAGCGCGTTGATTTCGCCGTCCGAGCGCATCCGCATCAGCGCGGTTGACAAAAGCGTCATCGGATAGGGCGTGCCGGTCAGGATGGCACGCATCCAGTCGCCGGCGAGATTGGGCGGCACGTTTTCCGATTTGCCCAGGACCGCCAGTTCCCGCAGATAGCGCCACAAGGGCGGCCAGCCCTCGCGCGGGGGCGGGTCCAGTCGGGTATCCTCCACGTAACGCTGATAGTTGGTGGCCACTTGGCCGAAATCGCTTTCCCAATAAAACCGGACCGACAGCCGCGCGGCATTGGGCGCAAGGCCCAGCACATGAAACCGCACGCCTTCGTTCAGGTCGGGGGCAACCTTGGCCAGAGGTTTGCCGCTGCGAATATCCTCCAGCCGCGCGCCGATGGCGCTGGCCGCCAGCTTTTCCTCGGTTTGCTCGTCGAAAAACGCACTGAACAGGCTTTCCGCCGCAAGCGCCTCGGCCTCGGTCGCCTCCGCCCAGAACACGGTTGAGGCATCGCCGATCTGAATGCGGTGGCCGCTGCCCTTCTCCAAGAAGCGATTCAGGGTGGTGGTATAGGCGAAGGTTGCCGCTTCGGACACTGGGGCATTGTCGCCCTGGTCGTGGCCGTAAGAGGTGAAGGCGTCGAGGTTAAAGGACACAAGGCTTGCGCCAGAAGATTGCGCGCCCCAGACGCCCTTGATGGAAGGATGCAGGCGGGCAACCGGTCCGGATTGGCCTGACACCAGACAGATTTTCGCCCCTGACGCCCCTGCAGCACCGATCCTCTGCCACGCTTCACGCGCGGCGGGGCGGTCATGCAGATATCGGTCTCGGTATTCGGTCGACAGGGCGAAAATCAGGTTCTGATCGCGCATATCATCGGGCCAGAGCGGCGGGGTGAAGGCCTCGGGCGTCCAGCTTTGCAGGAAATGGGTCAGGGCCAGAAGGCCTTCGTCTTCGGCGCCCTCCAGCCATTCCAGATGCCGGGCGCTAAAGGTTGCGTGCTCTTCGGCGGTGCGCTTACCTTCGCCTGCAGTCACGCCCAGAACATAGGCGGTCTTGTCCCACAAGAAGTTCGGGGCGATGCCGACGGTGCGTTTCACCGCCTGCGGCACCAGCAGCATACGCGGGCTGCGCTTCTTGTCCGTATTCCGCAAATCCACCACTTCCGCCACCGAACCATCCGGGTTCAGCAGTACGCAGAAGCCGATTTTCTCGGTGGAGAACCCATAGGGCGGGGCGTCGGGCAGGCGGTCATAGGCGCGGGCCAGGGCGGCGAGCAGGCTCATCTGCGTACCTCGGGGCTATCCACGGCGGGCACCTCCATCACGCCGTCGCGCAGGGTGGCGCGGAAGAACAGCGAGGGACGGCCGGGGGCGGCGTGGTCGATGTCCCACAGCATGAAGCCCAGATCGCGCGGGGTGCCAAAGCCGTGCTCGGCGTTGCGTGTGGCCTCGTCGCGGTCGGGTAGGGGGGCACCGGGGGGCACGAGTTCAAAATGCGCGGCGAATTCGCGGGTGCCAAGACAGGGCTGGTGAAAGCATTGCCCGCGTTCGGCCCGGCGCTTGAAGATATCCAGATGCTTGCCTTCGCTATCCTCGGCCCCAGCCTTTGGCGTCAGCTCAAAATGCGCCTCGATCAGATAACGGGGCTGCACCAGTACGGTCGAGGCGCGCTGCTGGCGGTCCTCATCGACCAAAAGTTGCAGGCCTTCCAGATCGCCCCGGTTCATCGCCTGCTTGATCTTGCCTGCCGGGGCCTTGTGGCCCACCTCATTGCGGCGGATCGACTGAAAGCGGATCGGATTCAGCACATGGATACGGTCGATGCGCCAGACAATCGCCGGTTTCCAGTGGATCGCCTCAAGAATGCCCCGCGCGGCGGACGGAGTCATCAGATCATAGGAAACCCGTTCAACCTTCATTTCAGGTCGGGTGAACAGCCCATGCTGCCCCCAGACCTTTAATCGAACACCGTAAGCCATTCTTACACCTCAATATCAGGCCAGATTAATCTTCCAGTAGAATCTGGCAAGAGTAATATTCCCTTGGATTGTGTGTCCTGCCCGATCGAAAGATTGGGCGCCGCTTCAGATCACCCAATTCTCCGCCGCCAGAAACTCGGCCTCTTCCCAGTGCAGGCCGGTGTCGTCGTGATAAAGCGATGGCTCGTCCAGCACGAAGAACTGATCGCAGCGCTGTCTGGGGTCGTGGAAACTGCCCTTGCCGTTCTCGCGCATGAGGTCGCGGGCCTTGAGCGGGATTTGTACGGTGTAAAGCTGCAAGTCGCGGGCGAGTTTACCAGAGGGGATATGTTCAAACCGAAGTTGGCGTACCGATTCTGCCGCCTTGTCATCCTGCGGGATGATCACCGGAACCATCGGGCTGTCGATCATGCGATAGGCCTCAGCGACCGTGCGGAAGGGGAAATCGGTGCTGCGCCCCAGCACGAAACTCTCCGCCATCTTGGCTCCCAGCCGTGCGGGCTGCGCCTTCCAATAGACTTCCTCAAACCAGTCCTGAATCGCGTTGGGGGAGAGCACATCGTCGAACTTGCCCGCCGTTGATCGCATCGCTTTGGCCAGTTGCGCCACCTCGGTCGGGGCTGGGTTGTCGGGAGCTGTGAAGACGGTCAGGGTGCTGTCTTGCCAAGCGCGCTTACCTTCGCGGTTGATGCGGCCTGCGGCCTGCACCACGGAATCCAGGCCAGCCTCGGCCCGCCACCCGATGGGAAAATCGACATCGACCCCAGCCTCCACCAAACTTGTCGCAATCAGGCGGCAGGGTAGGCCAGCCTTCAACCGCTCTTTCACCATCGCCAGAATCCGCCGTCGATGGGCCGGGAATTGCCGTGTGGTCAAGTGAACCAGCCCCTCCAGCCCTTCGGCCTGCGCTTGGCTGTAAAGTGCCAGCGCGTGTTTGCGGCTGTTGACGATCACCAAAGCTTGTGGCTGCGGGCGCAGTGCGGCGATCAGGGCGGGATCGTCCATCATATCGCCCTGCACGATCCGCGCCCGGCGCAGGCGTTTGGCCAACCCGGCAGGGTCCGGTGCCAATTCCCGCCCCTCAAGGGCCAGACCGCCACCTTTCAACTGACGGCTGTCAAAGGCGGGCTGGGTGGCGGTGCAAAGCACGATGCTGCAGCCATAGTGATGCGCCAGCGTGTCGATCATCCGCAGGGTTGGCAGCAAAAGATTGCGCGGCAGGGCCTGCGCCTCGTCCAACACGATCACGCTGCCTGCGATATTGTGCAACTTGCGGCAACGCGAGGGGCGGGCGGCGAACAGGCTTTCGAACAGTTGCACATTGGTGGTGACCACAATCGGCGCGGCCCAGTCCTCCATGGCCAGCCGCAGCTTGTCACGGCCTGCGGCACCGGGCTGTTCCGGCTCGATGGCGGAATGATGTTCCAGCACTATATCTCCGAACATGTCGCGGAACTGCTTGGCGGTCTGGTCGATGATCGAGGTATAGGGGATGGCGTAGATGATGCGGCGATGGCCGTACACGGCGGCATGATCCAGCGCAAAGCCCATCGAGGCCAGCGTCTTGCCGCCGCCGGTGGGCACGGTCAGGGTGAACAGGCCGGGTGGAAGCGGGGCCCGAGCGCGCACGTGAGCCAGGATCTGTGACCGCAGGCGGTTCAGCTCATTGGCATCCGTGAACAGGGCGATGCTGCTGTCAAAGGCCGCTCGGAGTTGCGGCAGCAGTGTGGGCAGGTCAGGCCAGACCCGGTCCGGTTCAGTGCCCTTGAGCCGGGCATAAAACGCCTCGGTATCGCGGAAGTCGGCATCGACCAAGCATGAAAAGACCATGCGAGCGACAACTGACGCGTCAAAGCCGCAGGGGGCCCCATCTCGGATCAATGCCCGAACTTCGCGCGCTGCTGCGGTGAAGTCAGGCTGGCAGGCGTCTTGCACCCACTGCGGGATACGATAATTGTGGTTCGCCAAGCGCTCGGCCATGGAGCTTTCGCCCCTCTGGCGGTCGGGCAAGCCCGCGTGGTGGCCGAGAATGGCGTAGGCCAGCATTTCGGCTGCAGGCCTGAGGGCCTGCGGCGCGCGATCTAGCAGCAGTTTCGCCCCGGCCGTCGAGTGATCCACGCGCTCTTTGGCCCCAGTCAGCATCCGATCAAAGGCCGGGTCATACTTGCCAAGATCGTGATAGGCGCCCGCCATCGCCGCCATTGCCGACAATCTCAGCGGCCGGCCACGCGCATCCGCCAGCGCCGCGGTGCTGGCCAGATGATCTGGCAAGAGCTGCCAGTCCCCTCGATCCTCCTTGATGCCAGAATGGGCGTAGAACCGCTGCTCAGTCAATTGCTGCACCTGATGATGGCGATGTAAGATTATGAAATACAATCAAAGGATGATTTTCGCGCAAAGGCAACGGGAATACTTCGGCACAATTATAATACATAATCTTCATTCTCCGCTTTTCACGTGTAGGCGGGGCACATTCTATTTTTACTTGCGACAAACGTGTAACATCAGAGGGTTATATGGAGGTTTCCGTGCCCCGCTCACACGTCGAACTGAGTCTCGAAGAGCGCAAGATTCTAGGACGCCTGCTCCACCACAAGACTCGCGTTGCCGCAATCGCCCATGTGCTGTCAGGGCATCGCTCGACGATTTATCGCGAGATCCGGTGCAACTGGTGGCACGATGCCGAGGTCCCGCAGGCCGATGGTTATCGGTCGCTGACGGCGCAGAAATTGGCGGCAGATCGTCGCGATCGCAAGCTTATCCGCCATCCCGACCTTCTGGAGGCTGTCGTCGACCGCTTTAAGACGGGCTGGTCACCCGAGGAGATAGCCGGCCGGATGAATGCCGAACCAGGGTCGACGCACCATCTGTGCCAACCTCGTACACTTGGGGTAAAACTCTGCCTCCTCCCGGATTCTCCTGCCATGGCCCGCCCGCACAAACCTGAGCATGAACTGCGAAAAGTCTGGGATGAGCTGCATGTCCCCCCGGCTGAACGCGCCAAGGTAACGGCGACGGCAGTGGCGGCGGGTCATTGCCTTGCAGCACCAGCAGCTTGAGGTCCGGCACGAACTCCGCTGTCTAGCTTCCAGCCACGCCCCGACAAATGACACTGCAGGATGCGTCCGTTTGGACAGTTTGACCCTGACCTCCTTTTTGCAGGACGCTTGTCTATGGATGTCAGCCCGGGCCATTGCGGCCAGGCCCGCACCAAAGCTTTTAAGCAGGAGCACTTTTGTCATGGCGACCGTCACATTCACTGAATCTTTCACCTATTTTCAGGATTGGCCCGGGCAGCTTTTCCGCGGCGATGCACATGCAACAGTCACAACTCGGACCAGCACGCGGTTCGTTTACGAGTTTGGTGCTGGCGCAGGGGAGTTTGCCGACTACCGGGTCGAAGTGACCGGCACAGAGTTCACCTACAACCGCGACGAGCCAATTGGCGGCACCATGAACCGGGTTCGAGTGTTGGATCCGTCAGGAACGGCAATCCTGACCTACAGCAATCTTGGATCGCATCCGATTTCGCGCGACCTCGACCAATTCTACGCCAGCATCTTCGGGACGATGGCGGATGACGGCCAAGGCATCGAGGCCAATCCTTATGTCGCCGCCAGCTTGCTGATGGCTGGAAATGATACGATCACCGGATCGGAGGGCGAGGATGGTCAGGGTGTCATCGGCTTTGACCTTGGTGATGACGTCTACTTCATGCGGGGTGGTGACGATTGGCTCACCGCGGGGATGGGGAATGACACGCTCGACGGAGGGGATGGCTTCGACACCTATACCCTGACGGAAAGCAACTACATCATGGGGGGCGTCGCTTTTCGCGGGGCCACCGTAAACCTGCAGACAGGCATTGCACAAGATCCATGGGGCGGGACAGACACCCTGTCGAATATCGAAGCCGCACGAGGATCGCGTTTTGGGGATGTTCTCATTGGTCAAAACTGGGATCGTTCGAGCCTGATGGGGCTTAGGGGGCGCGACACGCTAGATGGTGGGGCGAATACCTATACGCTATCCGGGGACATCGACGACGATCGTCGTGATGAAGTGCGCTATGATCGCGATGCCAAGGATGGCGGGCGGCGCGGGATTGTCGTCGACCTCGAAACCAATTTTGACAACAACTCGATCACCGGCACGATCCGTGACGGGTTTGGCAATGTGGACAGGGTGCGGGATGTCGAACGTGTCATCGGTACGCGCTTCAACGACAGCTTTGTCGGCTCTCAGGTCGGGAATGTTTTTGCCGGAGGTGAAGGGATCGACAGTTACGACGGGCAGGCCGGGTTCGACAGCCTCAACTTCGATCGGAATACCGGCGACGCCGGGCCGGGCAGCGGGATCGTTGTAAACTTTACCCTGACCTCGGGGCAGATCAGGAACGACGGTTATGGAAATATTGAAACGGCGCGAAACATCGAGAGTATCTGGGGTACCGCGTTGAATGATTGGGTCAAGGGCAACGCCCGCGCAGAGGAATTCTGGCTTTCAGAAGGGCGAGATACCATGATCGGTGGTGACGGCAGTGACCGCTTCGTTTGGGAGTCGACCACCGAGTTCGGCGACGGCGACCGCATCGCCGATTTTCAGGCCACCGGGGCCGGAGCGGACCGCCTGGCATTCGACACCCCAGGGATTGACGCGATGACCACCGAGCTGACGCTGGTCAATGGGCCTGCAGCGGTGGAAGCTGGGGTGGGGACGTTCATCTTTAATAGGGCAAATGACACGCTGTTCTGGGATGCGGATGGCGCAGGCGGCGCCGCGCAGGTCGCGATTGTGGTCTTGCCGGGGGTCAACAGCCTGACATCAGCCAATTTTGACCTCTGGGGATGATACGAGGCATCTGGGCTTTTCAAAAACCGCCATCCATTGACCCAGGTTTGACCCACGCAACAGCGTCCCTGGGGGATACTTGAGGCCATAGGCCGTCGTTGATCTGGGTTATTTCCTGAACACCAAAAAGGAACGTGGCCTGAAGTGCATCGTTGGAATACTCGGCAATTGCCGAAGCTGCGGGCCGTCTTGTTTCCTTCGGGGAATAGGTCGTTGTGTGTCTTGATGGTCTGACAGTCCACGCGGTCCTGCATATGGCGACCATCGAAGCGCTCGATCGAATTTGCATGGCCAATCCGTCTGATGGCTGGTTCACCGCTGTGGATTGCGCCATGAGATCCGTGAGTTCTGTCATGGATTGCTCCAAGCGGACGGACAAAAGCGGACTGGGGGGGTCGCGCGATGCCGCAGCAGCTGACCGGGTTCAGTGATCCGGCTTGACGCCAAGAAGCTCCATCCCCGGCACCGAGGCGGCCTTTCGGTCAAAGGTGGCCGTGGCGCGGCAGCCTGCTGCATGACCGGCCAATGCGACCATCTGGTCGGCAAAGCCCGGACCGCCCTTGCGATAACGGTCGGCGGCAAGCGAGACCCGGTCTGCCGCCTCGATCTGCAATTCCCGCGCCTCCAGCAACCCGTCCAGCGCCCGCGCGATATCGGCCCGTCCCAGATGATAGGCGCGCTCCAACACCCAGACCAACTCGACCAGCACTTCCCGGCTGACAAAGCCAGGCGCGGACTCGGTCAAGCTGCCAATCAGCGCGGTGGCAGCCTCGGCCTGCCCCGCATCGTCCTGCACCAGAAAGCGGACCAGAACATTTGTGTCGAGCCCGAGGGCAGCAGCCGTCGTGGTCATTCCCCGGTCGCACCGCCTGCGATGGCTGCCTCCATCTCGTCCAAAGTGACCACCCGATCGCTCCGTCCCTTGAGAAGCCCGGCCAAGCCCGATACCGGGACACTGCGCACCAGCCGCACCTCACCCCCATCGAGAATGAGATAGCGCACCCGATCACCCGGCGCGAGCTGCAACGCCGCGCGCACATCCTTGGGCAGCGTGGTCTGACCCTTGATCGTTACGGTGGATTCCTGCATCGCGCCCTCCAATTCAAAATGGGTCCGTGCATTACATATTGGATAAACGCATTACAATTTCAAGCCGCCGCAGATGGGTGGCGGGACAGTCAAGACCGGTATCACGGAGCGTTAGCGTTTCGAGGCAGGGCCAGAAATCTGTTGGAAAGCCTCTGCCTGGCCACCGCTGGATATCGCTCTGCTGGGGTTGCGGTGCGATTGTCCGACGACTGTCATGCAAGATTTCGGGCAATGCACTGCAGAGAAAACGCGTGGGAACGGAATTTTCGGCGAGCGCACCAAGCATGGTGCTTCTGTCAAAGGGCCTCCAAGGTCGCGCAGAATCCTGCAGCGTGTCCGAACGCGGAGCTGACATGCCTTTTGCCGGATCGGAGTGCCAGACTGACCAAGAATATCGCAGGCCCTGATCCGCGGCCCCTCCTGCTTGGACTGTTTCCGGTCAGGTCAAAGCGGAAGGCGGCCGGGATTTCGGCATCGAGCCGGAGGGCGGATGGGCGTGCCCGATCAGGGTGGCCGCAAAGCCGCGCACGGCCCAGATGCCATCCGTTTGGATGGATAAAATCTTTATATACTCGGCCGTTGGCAGTTTTGACCACTTGGGAAAAAGTTTACCCTGCGGTTGCTGTGGCAGGTGGTTGACACATCTTGGCCCCGCCACGCCCCGCAGCTTCATCCCGGACGGGTACCCTGAGTGGAACTGAAACCTCCGTGCACCTGCGACGGAAAAAGGAACATCTTTGTGGGCATTTCGATAAAATTGAAGCTGATCGCGACCTTCCTTCTGACCTTTGTTTTGGGGGGCGTGGCGCTGTATGTCGCCTTCAGCAACATGGAACACTACAATGCGGCACTCGACGATATCATCGACCATGACATGCACCGGGTGCTGCTGGTCGAAGATCTGCTGACGCAAGAGCTTATTGTCCAGACGCATGCGCGCGAGGCTCTGATGGAAACCGCGCTGCCGGATTCGGACCGCTTGCCGCATCTGACCGAGGCGATGCAAACCGCCGGGGCCGCCGTATTGGCAAATATCGAAGCACTGCGCCCGATTACTGCATCCGAGGATCTGGATCTGGTTGATGAACTCCAAGCCAGCCACCATGAGCTGGAAGGCATCATCACCCAAGCCATTGCCCTGCGCGCGGCCGGGCAGCGTGCAGCCGCCGGGGACCTGATGCTTCTGGAAGGAAATACAGCCTACGAACATGTGCTGACCGCCGCCCAAGACCTTCGCAAGATCGCGGGTGACGATGTGGAGTCTGCAGAGCTTGTGGTCGATCAGGAATTTGGTGCGGCGCAGCGTGAACTGATCCTGATCAGCCTTGCCGCGGTCACGCTCTCGGCGCTGTTTGCGGGGCTCTTGGTACGCTCCATCGTGCGGCGCCTGTCGCGGACGGTTGCGCTGGCACGCAATGTGGCCGGGGGCGATCTGCGGCAGGTGATCGCGGTGCAAGGCCGAGACGAGATCTCTGACCTGCAACGTGCCGTGAACGAGATGGTGGTCCAACTGCGTGGCATCGCAGGCAGCGTGGCCGAAAGTGTTCGCAGTGTGGCCGCAGGGGCCACGCAGACCGCTGCCACGTCGGAGGAGATGTCGCAGGGTGTGACAGAGCAGGCGTCCTTCTCGGAGGAGGCCTCGGCATCGGTCGAACAGATGGCGGCGGGCCTTCGGCAAGGCGCACAGGACGCGGCCGAGACGGAACGTCTGGCGACCCGGTCGGCCGAGGATGCCCGCGTGGGCGGTGCCGCCGTGGCCGAGGCGGTGGCGGCCATGCAGTTGATTGCTGAACGCATCCAGATCGTGCAGGAAATTGCCCGGCAAACCGACCTGCTGGCCCTGAACGCCGCCGTCGAGGCCGCCCGGGCCGGTGAGCATGGTCGGGGCTTCGCCGTGGTGGCCGATGAGGTGCGCAAACTGGCGGAACGCAGCCAGGTGGCCGCTGTCGAGATTGCCCAGATGTCGACAGCGACTGTGCAATCGGCAGCGCGCGCGGGCAACCTGCTGGAAGGGTTAGTGCCCAATATCGCCGAAACCTCGGGCCTCGTGGCGCGGATCGCTGCGATGATGCAAGAATTGTCGACCGGATCTTCGCAGATTTCGGCAGCGATCCAGCAGCTGGACAAGGTCACACAACAGAACAGTTCTGCGGCCGAGGAGCTTTCGGCGGGGGCCGTGCAATTGGCGGGGCTGGCGGATGAACTGACCGAGGTGGTGGACTTCTTCAAGGTCGATGTCGAGAGCGCGGCACCCGAACCCGCGTCCAGTCACGTTCGTCAAAGTGACCTCGATCCAAATCTGCAGTTGCTTGCTGCATGACACCCGGCACGGGGGCGGGGATCAATCGGCTTTGCCCCTCCCCCGCAGAGGCTGGAACAGCTTTGCAATCGTGTCCTGATCCATGACGAAGCCGTCGGCGGATCGACCTTCAAAAAGAGTATCCGCCAGCGCTTGCTTATGGGCCTGGAGGCGAAGGATGGCCTCCTCGACCGTGCCTTCAGCGACAAGGCGGTAAACGAAGACAGCCTTGGTCTGACCGATACGATGGGCCCGATCCATGGCTTGGCGTTCGACGGCAGGGCTCCACCATGGGCCATAGAGGTGTTGATTTCCACTGCGAAATGATCTGCGGGAAAGGGGCGGTGCACTGGCCCCTGTTTCGACCGGACACCGGAGCAAGACCAGGGAGGCTGATGGCGAGCCGGATACAATTTGCATTCTCAAGCATCTTGTTGGCCAGCGCCAAAGCGTTGCACAGGCCACCCACGACCTAACACCGCCCCCGCCAAACCAAGGGTCACCGCCGCGAGGAGAACATCACCCAGCGTGCAGTGGATAACCGCAAAGCAATCAGGCCAACCGTTCCGGCTGGCCTGATCGTGTAAAGCGGGACATGCGCGCCTTCCTGTAGCAGAGTGTCCACCGCCATGACTGCGCGGTCGCGCAGGGCGGCGCGTCTTCGCGGCGGCAGAGCGGGGGCCGCAGTCATATTGGCGTCAATCTGTTGCGGCGTTTGTCCATGTAGCGCCGCCATCGTCAGAAAAGATCAGCTGTCCCTTCGCGGAAAGCGCCGAAAGGCGGTGCGGGTCGGCATGGGTCGACGCTAGGAACAACAGATAGCCGTCGGGCAGCTCTGGCGACAGCACCGACACCGTGCCCTTCGCATCGATGGACAACAACCCGCGTCCAAGCTCTGCCGCACGCAAAAGACCATCTGCGCCGACATCGACCGACGTGACCGGCGCGCCTGCCGTCACGCCCTGCCACGTCGCGCCCTTGTCCGGGCTTACGAAAAGACCCGCCTCCGTTGCCGCGTAGATCGTGTCGGAATCGGTGTAAGAGGTCGCGATGTCGATCAACTCTCCGGGCGCTTGTCCGGAAACCTCCCAGGTCACGCCGCTGTCGGCACTCCGCTGGACCGTGCCATCATGAATGATGCCGTAGATCACTGCAGGGTCGGCGCGGCTGACCTCCAAATTGTGAAAATCGACAGGCCCGTCGAGACCATCCGAGACATGGGTCCAAGTCGCACCACCGTCATCCGTGCGGATGATGCCGATATTGCCGCCCATCGCCGGATGCCCGCTGGCAAAAGCCTGGCCTGCGTCGCCCGACACGACCGAATACCCCATGAAATCATCCGCAGAGGTGCCTATCCTCGTCGCAGTCCCCGTTGCCAGATCGACGGACCAGAGCCCGTGATGGGAGGCAAGGGTGACACTATCAAGGCCACCCGTTCCCCCGGCAATGCCATGGACATGCGTTGCGTCCAACAAATCGCGCAGCGGGATGGCTTCCTGTCCGATGGCGGGAGAGGCCGCCAGGGCGAGAAGTGCAAAGCGAAGCATGACGGTGTCCTTCCTTAGGCCGAGATAACGAATTCGGTCATCATACCGGTGGCGAGATGCGGCATGTGGTGACAATGAAGCATCCAGCGCGCTGCCTCGCCTGCATCCAGCGCGATACTGACCATGCTCATGGGTGGGATGTGAACGGTATCGCGGATGGCGCCGCTGACCTTGCGCCCATTCAGGGCAACAACCTGGAAATGATGTCCGTGCAGATGCATCGGATGGGCCATCATTGACATGTTGTGAAAGGTCAGCACGACCCGTTCGCCGACGCGCGCCTCGACAGGACGATGGCGGCCCCAGCCCTGACCGTCGATCGTCCAGCGATAGGGCATCATCGAACCGCCGAGCATGAGGTTGTCGATCCGGTCGCTGTTGCGATCAGGCAGCGGCGAAACGGCGCTGAACTTCGCCTCTTGCGACAGGTCTGCCGAGAAAGCGGGATGGGGATCAACCGCCGTATTCGCAAGACGATCCACCCTTGCACCCGGCGTGGCCAGGATGAGCCCCGTGCGTTCGACCGCACCTTCGCGCAGGGCGAGGATCGGAAAGGCGCCACCTTCGGGCGGCAGGTCGAGTTCGAGGTCAAGCCGTTGGCCCATCGCAAGACCGAAGCGCATGCCGCTGACCGGCCGGATCGGATTCCCGTCTGTCGCCACGGCGCGCGCTGACAGCGCCCCGGTATCAAGCCAGAAGACGGTCGCAGCAGCGCCGTTGATGACCCGCAGCAGAACGCGCCCGCCCTTTTCGACGCGCACCACCTCGGGGTCATCCAGTGTTCGGTCATTGGCCAGATAGGCGTCAAAAGCGAAATCGTTCAGGTCCATCATCCCCGTTGGGGCCATATCATGCCCCGACATGTCATGGCCCATGCCTTCCATTGCCGCCCCGCCGGTCATGTCGGCCAGAACCTCTGCGGCGGGACGGAAACTGAGGTCGTGCAGCATGAGCGTCACCTCTTGCCGGTCGGCCGTGAGGTCCTCGGTCCGCCGCACGATCAACGGCGCAGCAAGAAGCTCCATCTCTTGCGCGGGGATATGCGCGTGCATCCAGTGTGTGCCGGGCGTGGCGGCAAAATCATAGGTCCGCCGTTCGCCAACTTGCATGACGGGCCGCGGAGAGTCCGGCACCCCGTCTTGCAGGTTCGGGGGGATCTGCCCGTGCCAATGCAGGATGGTTTCCGTCTCGAGGCCGTTTTCAAGCTCGACGTAGAAGCGTTCGTCAGGATTGAGAAACAAGCCGCTCCGCCCGTTTTCGTCGAGAATGCCTTTCACGGTGATAGCCCGGCCCGCGATGTCGAGTGTCCGCGTCGTCGCCCGCAGGCGCAGGGCGGGCTGGGCTGCAAGCGACCGATGGGGAAGAAGGAGGGCTGCAGCTGATACTGCGCTGGCGCCAAGAAAACCGCGCCTGGATAGAAGTGCCATGGGATTGCTCCGAAAAGATGCGCTGGCGCACCTTGTGAACCTGAAGGGCGAAGGGATCAGGCCAGATATTTCGGAGGTCTTTCATCCGGCGCGGTTGGCCGCGAGGGGGAAAGATGGGCCGCGGTGTCGGGAACCGCAAGCCGGGGTTCGGATACGTCGGTCACGACCAGGGGCGGCAACAGCGCCAAAAGGGCAGTGCAGCCATGTTTGCAAGGTCCGGGCATCGCATCATGGCCGTGATGTGCGATACGAACGCTGGTGTTGGTATCCGCCGCCGCGCCTTGGCGTTCGTGAGACGCCTGTACAAGGTGCGGGACCGGCGCGGAGGAACAAGCTGCCCTCGCATCAAGGCGCAGGCCAAGGCCAAGCGTCATCACCACGATGACAACGAGGCCGAAGACGAGACGTGCGATGATGTCGAACATCTGCCTGGCGCTTTCCTTTCGCACGAACCCGAAGATCACGCCGGAGAGAAACCGGCCTCGGCCAATGCCTTGCGCAACGCTGCTTCGGCAGCCACGGATTCAACTGTGACGAAACCTGCGTTCAAGTCCGCCTCAACCTTGGCAGCGCCATCGACCTCACGAATCGCGGCGACGACACCACGGGCGCAGCCGCCGCACGTCATATTAGGGATATGGAACGCGATCATGGTTATCTCCAATTTCCGGCGCATCTGCTGCGCTATTCCCGAACATGGGGTTTCCACCTGCTGGAAGGTCAAGGGCCGCGGAACAACGCTTCGTGATCGATAACTTTCCCCAAGTCAGGAGGAGTGAGGCGGATTCGTGGGCGAAAAGCATTGACGCAAATCATGTGTGGCGACAGCCGCCGCCGAAGAGGTCGAAATGACGCAGGACAGTCGCCGCAATTAATCAGGTCGGCGCCCCGTCGTTTCGGGAACAGCGATGCAGATCGCGGTCGTCGCAGCAGGCTTACCACCTTGAAACGGATGGGCGCCATCAGGGCGCCCTTTCTTTGTCTGGCACCGATGGCGCGACGGGGCCGAAACGCGTCTTCATGACCGGCCGGGATAAGCACCCGGGCCGGTCAGCGGTGCGGGGCGGGCCATCTCCCAGCCGCGATTTCCGTTGAAGTGGCTGGCACCGTTGCAACCGCCACTATTCACCAAAGCTGGTGAACATGGGGCGCGATCCGCGCCTGATAAAGTCGGCGCAACTCGGCCATGACTTCGGGCGGCAGGGGGGCCAGATCGGCGGCTTGCGCGTTTGCCGTGGCCTGCGCTGCCGTCTTCGCCCCCGGAATGACAACGCTGACCGCCTCTTCCATCAGGATCCAGCGCAGCGCGAATTGCGCCATCGGCAGGCCCTGCGGAACCAGCGCCCGGATCTCATCGACAACCGCCAGCGCAAGGTCGTAGGGCACGCCCGCAAAGGTTTCCCCCTTGTCGAAAGCCTCGCCGTTGCGGTTGAAGGCGCGGTGGTCATCCGGGGCAAAGGCGGTGGCCGCGGTCATCTTGCCGGTCAGCAGCCCCGAGGCCAGCGGCACCCGCACGATCACCGCAATATCCCTGGCCTTTGCTTCGCGGAAGAACAGCCCTGCGGGACGCTGCCGGAAGATATTGTAGATGATCTGCACCGAAACGACACCGGGGTATTCGATCGCCTTCAGCGCCTCTTCGACCTTTTCGACCGAAACACCATAATGCCGGATCTTGCCCGCCTGTACGAGCGCCTCCATCGCCTCGAAAACCTCGGGGCGGTAATAGACATCGGTCGGCGGGCAATGCAGCTGCACCAGATCGAGGCAATCGGTTTCCAGATTGCGGAGCGAACGGTCCACGAAGACCGTCAGGTTTTCTGCATTATAGCCCTCGGCCACATGCGGCGACAGCCGCCGCCCGGCCTTGGTCGCCACGAAGGGGCGCGGGCCACCACGGGTCTTCAAGACTTCGGCGATGATCCGTTCGGACCGCCCATCCCCATAGACATCTGCGGTGTCGATGAAATCGGTCCCCGCATCCAGCGCCGCATGAAGGGCGGCGCGGGCATCGCCTTCGGATACCTCGCCCCAAGACCCACCAATGGCCCAAGCGCCAAAACCGATTTCCGAAACGCTGCGCCCGGTGTGACCAAATTTGCGATGCTTCATCTCTCGACACTCCATCAGGTATCCCCTTGCCGAAACTGATAGCGGTTGCCGGGGCGGAAGGGGCATGGTTTATGATGAGATTGAATCAATCTTGATGTGAACCAAGTTCATAATGGATCGTGCCGACCTTGCCGACCTGCGACTGTTTCTGGCCATCGTGCGGCGGCGCAGCTTCACCGCCGCCGCCATCGAATTCGGCCTGACCCCCTCGGCCGCAAGCCATGCTGTCCGGCGGCTGGAAGGGCGGTTGGGCATCAAGCTGCTGAACCGCACCAACCGGGCCATCACACCGACCGATCTGGGCCGCGATCTGGCCGACAGGCTGGCGCAGGGGTTCGATGCCATTGATGCTGCGGTGCAGGCGCTCGATACCCCCGGGGCGGCAAGCTTTGGCACCCTCCGCATCAACGCTTTCGCCGATGCGGCCCATCTGCTGCTGGCCCCTGCCCTGCCCGATTTTGCGCGGATCTGCCCGCAGGTGAAGCTGACCCTTGTGGTCGAGGATCGCCCCATCGACATCGTGGCCGAGGGGTATGATGCAGGGATCCGCTATGGCCATCTTGTACCCGAAGATATGGTGGCCGTTGCACTGACCGGGCCGCAACGCTGGGTCGTGGTGGCTGCACCGAGCTATCTTGCAGCGCGGGGCATGCCGCGCACCCCCGCCGATTTGCGCGATCACACCTGCCTGCAACTGCTGCTTGGCGATAACTCCAGCTTTCGCTGGGAGCTTGGGGAAGGCGCCGATCAAAAAGCATGGCGCGTGCCCGGCCTGATCACCATCAACGATACGGCCACCACCATCACGGCAGCAAAGGCCGGGCTGGGGTTGGCCTATGTCCTTGAGGCACGCGTCGCCACCGAACTGGCAGACGGCAGCCTGCAACGGGTGCTGGAGGCTTATGCAGCCCCCGGCGATCCGTTCCACATTTACTATGGCAGCCGCCGCCACACTCACCCCGGCCTGCGCGCGCTTATCAACCTGATCCGATCCCGGAACGGTTTGACGCGCCTTTGACAGTCCATCTTGCACCCGTTGCGCCGGAACAGGGTGCTGCCGGCGCTGCGAGATGTGGCGCCCGTCATGCAGATGCACGGCGCACAACAGCGCAACCCCGCGCCAACAGCGGCTGACCCAAGGTTGATTCCCAGCCATCGGAGGCCGGCCTGAACGATTGGGCTGCCGCGAATCAAATTTATAATAGTGATTGAAAATAATGACTTGACGATAGCCATGCGTCCAGAAAATCAAAATTCATAACATCGTTGACAAAGTTCAAATCCCAACTAACTTACATTTGTCGATCAATTCCTGAATATTGATAGATGCCTGTGGGAGGGAGCGAGAATGTCGGCACTGCTGGAGGTCACGGATCTCGTCAAAAGCTTTTCAGGCGTGCCGGCTCTGCGGGACGGCCGGTTCCGCTTGGAACCGGGATCGGTCCATGCGCTTTGCGGCGGGAACGGTGCCGGGAAATCGACCTTCCTCAAGATTGTCATGGGCATCCAACCGCGCGACGGCGGCATGATCCGCAGACGGGGCCAGGAGGTCAGCTTTGCCAGCCCGGCCGAGGCACTTCAGAACGGCATTGCCATCGTCGAACAGGAACTCTCGCCCGTTCCGGCCATGTCGGTGGCCGAGAATATCTATCTGGGCCGCGAACCCGTGGGGCGCTTTGGCCGCATTGATTTCGCCACGCTGAACCGCCAGACGCAGAACTTGCTGGATGGCTTCGGCTTTGCAATCCGGGCCACCGATCTGATGATGGACCTGACCGTCGCGCAGACCCAGTTGGTCGAGATCGCCAAGGCGCTGAGCTATGACGCCGAGGTCATCATTCTGGATGAACCCACCTCGGCCCTGGGCGAGGCCGAGGCCGAACACCTCTTTGCCGCCATCGCCACCCTGAAGGCGCGCGGCAAGGGCGTGATCTATGTCAGCCACCGCCTGTCCGAGATCTTTTCCATCGCAGACAGCTATACCGTGTTCCGCGACGGTCGCTTCGTCCAGACCGGCGCCATGGCCGACGTCACCAAGGATCAGCTGATCCAGCTCATCGTCGGCCGCCCCCTGACCGAGGAATTCATCAAGGAAAACACCCCAGGAACGGAAATCGTGCTTGAGGTGCGCGGCCTGTCTGCGGCGCGCGGAGTGCGGGATGTGTCTTTCACGGCACGACGCGGCGAAATCCTGGGCCTTTACGGCCTGATGGGCGCGGGCCGGACCGAGATTTTTGATCGCCTCTTTGGCCTTTCAGATGTGACCGGGGGCGAAATTTTTGTGGAAGGCGCCCCCGTCGCGCTCCGCAGCCCGGCCGAGGCGATTGCCGCAGGCATCGCCTATGTGACGGAAGACCGCAAAGGCTCGGGCCTCGTGCTGTCAGGCAGCGTGCGCGACAACCTGTGTCTGGCCACGCTGGGGGCATTGTCCCGGGCGGGCGTGATGAATGGCACCGCGGAAGGGGGCGCCGCCGCGCGCATGATTGAGGCACTGAAGATCAAGACGGCAGGCGACGCACTGGGTGTGGCCCAGCTCTCGGGCGGCAATCAGCAGAAGGTCGTCTTGGGCAAATGGTTTCTGACCGCGCCACGCATTCTTCTGCTGGATGAGCCGACGCGCGGGGTCGATGTGGGCGCCAAGCGGGAAATCTACCGCGTGATGTCGGACTTCGCGCGGGGCGGAGGGACGGTGCTGATGGTGTCATCGGAAACCGATGAAATGCTGGGCATGGCGGATCGGGTCATCGTGCTGAAGAACGGCCGGCTGGCCGGCGAACTGGGCCGGGACGCGCTCTCGGCGGAAGGATTGCTGCATCTGGCCGCATGACGCCAGAGGCAGGGGGAGGATATGGATATGGAACTGAAGGCTAAGACACCGGCGGGCGGCAGCCTGTCGGGCGGGCAGATCGTGCAAAGATACGGCATCGTCATCGCACTTCTGCTGGCCTGCCTGACGCTGACCCTGATCAGCGACAACTTTCTGACCACGCGCAACGTGCTGAACGTGCTGCGGCAGACCTCGATCAACGGGGTTCTGGCCATTGGCATGACCTTTGTCATCCTGACGCGGGGCATTGATCTGTCGGTGGGATCGGTCGTGGCGCTGAGCGGGGTGGTCGCGGCCTCATTCGCCACCACATCATCAGCGGGCTTCATTCCCGGCGCCCCCTGGCCTGCGGGCATCGCCATTCTGATCGGGCTTGCCGTGGGGATGGGCTGCGGTGCGGTGTCGGGCGTGATCGTGGCACGCTATCGGGTTCCGGCCTTTGTCGCCACCCTGGGCATGCTGTCGGCCGCGCGCGGGCTGACGCTGCTCTATTCCGGGGGCCGTCCGATCCCCGCGCTGAGCGAGACCTTCCGCTGGATCGGAACCGGCAGCATCCTGGGCATTCCCGTGCCGATCTTCCTGCTGCTGGGCACCTTCGCGCTGGCGCATTTCGTGCTGACCCAGACCCGCTTTGGCCGCCATGTCTATGCCGTGGGCGGCAACCCGCATGCAGCCAAGGTATCGGGGCTGCCCGTGAACCGGATCCGGTTCCTCGTCTATGTGATCTCGGGGGCGCTGGCGGGGCTTGCGGGGATGATCCTTGCCGCGCGGACTGGGTCGGCGCTGCCGCAGGCGGGCATAGCCTATGAACTGGATGCCATCGCCGCAGTGGTGATCGGCGGCACCAGCCTTGCAGGCGGTGTGGGGCGGGTTTCCGGCACGCTGATCGGGGCGCTGCTCATTGGCGTGATGAACAACGGGCTCGATCTGATGGGGGTCGAATCCTACTACCAGCAGGTGATCAAGGGCTTCCTGATCGTGGCGGCCGTGATGCTGGACCAATCCAAGAACAAGCAGGACTGACGTCCCCGGCTTGCCGGCGCGGGCCTGTCGCCCGCTGCCAAAACCACGCGTGATCCATGGGAGGAAAGACGCAAATGACCAAGACGATGTTGATGATGGCAACCGCCTTGACGATGGTGGCCGGCGTTGCGGGCGCACAGGACAAGCCCAAGATCGGGGCGGCTGTCTATGGCCTGAATGCAGAATTCATGCAGATCTGGGCCGAGGCCGCCGAAAACCACCCCGCCGTGAAACAGGGGCTGGTGGAACTGACCGTCTTTGACGGCCGCTATGACGCGCTGGTCCAGCAGGAACAGTTCGAAACGATGATCACCGAGGGCTACAAGGCCATCGTCTTCGTGCCGATCGACATTGAAGCGGGCGCCGCCGCCGTCGATGCCGCCGCTGCCGCGGGCATCCCGGTCTTCGGGTCGAACACCCGCGTGAACAGCGACAAGCTGACGGCCTATGTCGGGTCAGATGATGTGCAGTCGGGCTATATGGAAGCCAAGCATGTGCTGGACAAGATCGGCTGCAAGGGGAATGTCGTCATCATCGAAGGGCCCATCGGCCAGTCGGCGCAGATCCAGCGTCTGGAAGGCAATATGAAGGCGCTGGCCGAATGCCCCGATGTGAAGGTGCTGGAACAGCAGACCGCGAACTGGAGCCGCGCCGAGGCCCAAACCCTGATGGAAAACTGGCTGACCGCCCATCCGGGCGAGATTCAGGGGATCATCGGCCAGAATGATGAAATGGCCCTTGGTGCCATCGAAGCGGTCAAGGCCGCGGGTCTAAAGCCCACCGACTTTGCCATTGCGGGCATCGACGGCGTGACCGACGCGCTGCTGGCGGTCAAGGCGGGCGACATGGCCTCGATCCTGCAGGACGGTCATGCCCAGGCACAGGGCGCGCTGGATCTGGCGATTGCCGCCGTCCTGCCCGACTATCAGCCGATGTCCGAAATCTGGACCCAATACCCGGACATGCCCTGGGCCGACGGCAAGGCCAAGGAATACAACGTGCCGTGGACGCCGGTGACGGCTGAAAACGTGGATGCGCTGCTGGCCACCCGCCAGTAACCGCCACCAACGGCAACCCCCGGGGCCGGGATCCTCCTCGCTCCCGTCCCGGCCCCGGGGGCCTTCCCTTGGGGCAGCAATTTAAAGGAACAGGAACATGGTCACTCCGACTTTCGACTTTTCACTTGCCGGCAAGGTGGCCGTTGTGACCGGCGCGGCCTCGGGCATTGGCGCGGCGATTGCTGCGGCCTTTGCCGCCAAGGGCGCGCGCGTGGCGCTGCTGGACATGAACGGAGATGCCGCCGCTGCCCATGCGGCCACCCTGCCGGGCGCAGCAGGCGCCTTTGCCTGCGACGTGACCGATGCGGCCAGCGTGGCCGGGGCCGTGCAGTCGGTGCAGGCGGCCTTCGGTGCGATCGACATTCTTGTGAACAGCGCAGGCATCGTGGACCTTGCCCCGGCCGAGGATCTGGGCGCCACCGCCTGGAACCGCACCCTTGCCGTGAACCTGACCGGCAGCTTCCTGATGGCGCAGGCCGTGGGTCGCGTGATGATCGCGGCCGGCAAGGGCGGGCGGATCGTCAACCTTGCCTCGCAGGCCGGGTCGGTGGCGATTGAGGGCCATGTCGCCTATTGCGCGTCAAAATTCGGGATCATCGGGGTGACCAAGACCCTGGCGCTGGAATGGGGGCGCCACGGGATCACGGTCAATTCGATCTCGCCCACGGTGGTGCTGACCGATCTGGGCCGCAAGGCCTGGGACGGGCCGAAGGGCGAAGCGATGAAGGCGCAGATCCCCACGGGCCGCTTTGCCGAACCCCATGAAATCGCCTCGGCAGCGGTGTTCCTGGCCTCGGACGAGGCCGCAATGATCAATGGCGCCGACCTGCTGGTCGATGGCGGCTATACGGTGAAGTGAGACGGATATGCAAAGATTCATCAACAACCCCGACGATCTGGTCGATGAAACCGTGGCTGGTTTCGTCAAGGCGCACCGGGATCTGGTGCATCTGGACCCGGCCAATCCGCGTGTCGTGGTGTCTAACGCAGCACCGCAACCGGGCCGCGTCGGCATTGTGACCGGCGGCGGATCTGGGCATGAGCCAGCCTTCATCGGCTATGCCGGGCGCAACATGGTCGATGCAGTGGCGGTGGGCGAGCTGTTTTCGTCCCCCACGGCCAAAAGCTTTGCCGATGCGATCCGGGCGGCCGATGGCGGGGCCGGGGTTGCGGTGCTTTACGGCAATTACGCGGGCGACAACATGAACGTCAAAATGGCGGCGCGCATGGTGGCCAAGGACGGGATCGAGGTGGCCACCGTCGTCGCCAATGATGATGTCTGTTCTGCCCCGGCCGCGGAGCGCGCCAAACGCCGCGGCGTCGCGGGCGAGATCTTCATGTGGAAGATCGGTGGCGCCAAGGCGGCCCAGGGCGCGCCCCTGTCCGAGGTTCAGGCCGCCGCGCAAAAGGCGATCGACGCCTGCCGGTCGGTCGGGGTCGGGCTTGGCCCCTGCACCCTGCCCGGCGTGGGGCATCCGAACTTTCAGATCGAACCGGGCACGATGGAGGTGGGTATCGGCCACCACGGCGAACCGGGCACGCGGGTCGAGGCGCTGAAGACCGCAAGTGAGGTGGCCGACGACATGCTCCGCATCGTGATGGAGGATCACGCCCTGCCGCCGGGGTCGGAGGTTGCGGTGCTGGTCTCGGGTCTTGGGGCCACGCCGGTGAACGAACTTTATGTGCTTTACGACCGGATCGAGGCCGGGCTGACCGCCAAGGGCATGACGGTCCACAAGGCGCTGGTCGGCAATTACTTCACCTCGCTGGAAATGGTCGGGGCAACGCTGACCGTCATGGCGCTGGATGGGGAACTGAAGGCGTTGCTCGATCTTGAAACTGCATCCCCCGCATTGTGAGAGGGCGAAGATGACCGCAATCCAGACCGCAAATCAGGCCAGCATCGTCGAAGAGCTGGCCGAGGTGATCGTCGCCAACAAGGCCTATCTGTCTGAAATTGATGGCAAGATCGGCGACGGTGACCACGGCATCAATATGGCCAAGGGCTTTGGCCGCGCGGCGGAACGCATCCACGGCAAGGAGATGACGCTGGATGCTGCGCTGCTGGTGCTGTCGGATGTGCTGATGTCTGAAATCGGCGGGTCGATGGGGCCGCTGTATGGCCTGATGTTTGAAGACATGGCCGGGGCGCTGGCCGGGCGCGACACGCTGGATGCGGCGGCCTTTTCCGCCATGCTGAACGCGGGTCTGGAAGGCGTGCGCGGCGTCGGCTCGGCCGAGGTGGGCGACAAGACGCTGATGGACACGCTGGTCCCTGCAGTTGGCGCCTTTGACGCGGCGCAGGATCAGGGTTTTGCCGCCGCCCTTCAGGCCATGGTGGCGGCGGCAGAGGCAGGGCGCGACAGCACCCTCGATCTGGTCGCGCGGATCGGCCGTGCCAGCCGTCTGGGCGAACGGTCGCGCGGGGTGCTGGATGCGGGCGCGACCTCCTGCTGCCTGATCCTGACGACCCTTGCCGGGTCGATCCAGCGCCGCATGGCATGACCGCCCTGCACCCGCCCGCTTCGGCCCTTGCGTCGGGGCGGGCTTTGGGGCCAATTGATGGGATGACCGCATTGGACAGCCATCAGATCGTTGATCTTTTCCGCGTGATCGCCCGCCGCCTGGCCGAGGCGCGGGCCGAGCTTGGCGCGCTGGACGGCGCCATCGGCGATGCCGACCACGGCAATTCCATGGCCGATGGCTTTGCCGCCGTGGTGCGCGCCAGCGCCGAGGCCGCGACGCGCGGCAGCGATGTCGGCGATCTTTTCGTCGTGGCAGGCCGGTCGTTTCTGAATGCGGTGGGGGCCACCACAGGCCCGCTTTATGCCAGCGCCCTGTTGCGCGCGGGCCAAAGGTTCGCGGGGCAGAAGACACTGGCCATTGCGGATCTGCCCGACCTGCTGGCCGCCTTTGCCGCCGGAATCTCCGACCGCGGCAAGGCGCGCCCCGGTGACAAGACGATGATGGATGTCTGGGGCCCCGCCGCCCGCGCCGCCGAACAGCCCGGCCCGCCGCGCGACCGGATGGCGCGCGCCTTGCGCGCCGCCGAAGATGGGCGCGATGCGACGCGGACCATGGTCGCCTCGGTCGGGCGGGCCGCGCGTCTGGGCGAACGCAGCCTTGGCCATGTCGATCCCGGCGCCGCTTCGGCGGTGATCGTGATTGCCGCCCTGCAAGAGGGGCTGGCCCATCATCTCGCGCAGGATCGCCCCTGATGGCGCCGCGTCAACCCCACAAGACAGCCGACGCGGACACCCTAACCCCCATGCCGCTGCGCTATGGGGATGATCCGCTGCTTTGGGCGGCTTGGCTTTATTATGAAGAGGGCCTGACCCAAAGCGACATCGCCGAGAAGATGGGCCTGTCGCGCGCCTCGGTGAATGCCTATCTGGCCGATGCCCGCACCCGCGGGATCGTCAATATCGAAATCGCACCGGAAAAGTTCCGCGCCCTGTCAATTGCCCAGGCGCTGCGCGATCATTTCAACCTGCAAGACTGCCTCATCATCCCGACCGAGGGGGATGAACGTCCGCTGATCGCGCGCCTTGGCGCGGCGGGGGCGCAGGTGCTGCGCCGCTTTGTGAAATCGGGCGATACGCTGGCGGTAACCTGGGGGCGCACGGTGCTGGCCCTGGCCGAAGCGTTGGATCATCCGGGGTTGCAGGATGTGCGCGTGGTGCAGGCCACCGGCGGCACAACCGCGAAAATCCCCTGGACGCCCGAGGCCTGCGCTTCGCGTCTGGCCGATGCGCTGAAGGCGCGCAGCATCCCGATTTCTGCGCCGGCCATCGTCACCTCGGCCGAGATGCGTGCCATGCTGATGCAGGAACCCGTGCTGGCCGAACAGCTGGCCATTCTGGCGGAGGCCGACCGCATCGTCATGGGCATCTCCTCGCTGCGGCCGGAAAGCACCATCCACAGCAGCGGCTTTCTGGATGGCGGGGTGCAGCATGCGCATTATCAGGATGCTGTCGGCAGCATCGTGGGCCGCTTTATCGGCGCCCGCGGCGAACCCGTGATCGGCCCGATGCAGGAACGCACCATCGGGATCGAGCTGGAGGCCCTGCGCCGCATCCCCCAGCGCATCGCGGTGGCGGGGGGCGTGGACAAGGTTCCCGCCATTCTGGCCGCGCTGCGCGGGGGCTATGTCAATGTACTGGTGACCGATGTGGTCACCGGGCGGGGCATCCTGACCGCCGAAGGCTATCGTGACACTCCGCGCCGGTCGCCGCCTGCCGACCCAGCACCGCTGACCGCGCGCAGCCATGTGAAAAAGCTCATCAACGCCCCGCAGGATGCGGTGGATGAGGCGCTTCGCGGTGCGCTTCTGGCGCATGAGGATCTGATTGCCGCCCTGCCCGACAGCCCGCGCGCCATCCGCGCGCTGGACGGGCCACGCCCCGGCAAGGTGGGCCTCGTGATTGGCGGCGGCGCCGGGCATGAGCCGGGCTTCTGGGGCTATGTCGGGCGCGGTCTCGCCGATGCGGCAGCAGTGGGGAACCTCTTCGCCTCGCCGCCGCCGGGGCCGATTTTGGCCGCGACGCAGGCGGTGCAGGGGGGCGCCGGGGTTCTTTACATCTATGGGAACTTCTCTGGCGACGTGATGAATTTCGATATGGCCGCCGAGATTGCCAATGCCGAGGGCATTCCGGTGCGATCGGTGGTGACGACGGACGATATCGCCTCCTCGCCGATCGAATCCCGGGCCGCGCGGCGCGGGGTGGCGGGCAATGTGTTCATCTTCAAGATCGCGGGCGCCGCGGCAGATCGCATGATGCCGCTTGAGGCCTGCGAGGCCGTGGTGCGCCGCGCCAATGCCCGCACCTATACGATGGGCCTTGCGCTGGAACCCGGAAGCCTTCTGGAAACGCGCCGCCCCAGCTTTGATCTGGGCCCACATGACATGGAGCTGGGCGTAGGCGTGCATGGCGAACCCGGGGTGGTGCGCCAAAAGCTCGCCTCGGCCGATGAAAGCGCAGATCTGCTGCTGGACCGGATTCTGACAGAGATGGCCCCGCAAGAGGGCGACAGGGTCGCGGTTCTGGTCAATTCGCTGGGCAGCACCCCGGCGATGGAGCTTTACATCATCCTGCGGCGCGTACGCCAAAGGCTGAAGGCGCGCGGGATCATCGTCCACAAAAGCCTGGTCGGGCCGTATTACACCTCGCTCGACATGGCGGGGGTGTCGCTCAGCCTGCTGCATCTGGATGCGGAACTTGCGACCCTGCTGGATGCCCCCTGTCGGTCGGCGGCCCTGACCTTACCCTGACGCGGCGAGGATTTTCTTCACCAGTCCTGCCAGCAGGGGCACGATCTCGGCCGAGAAATACTGGCCGTGGCCGCAGGGCAGCGTATCGACACTATGGGCAGGGTACATCTTTTCCCAGTCCGCATGCGGATCACAACCCGGGCGCAGAAAAGGGTTGCGGTGGCTTGAGGCGCCGAAGATATGGGCCACCGGCACCGCAAGGGGGCCGTGGAAATCCGGGTCGACCGCCAAAAGGACGGGCACCTCACGGCCGCGGGCCAAAAGCCTGCGCGCGACGCCCTTGGCGATATCGGCCCCCTGACAATTCCCCGCAAGCCGGATGGCGCCCTCGGGCCAAAGGGTGTCGATCCGGTCGGCATAGGCATCAGCCAGGTCCTCGATCGCCCGGTCATAGCGGCTTGCCAGAAGGTTGCCCGAACGCAAGGCATGCAAGGACACCCCGGGCGCGCCCAGAATGTCCAATGCCCGCGCCAGGGCAACAGGTTCATGGATGCTCTGACAGATCCACAAGAGCGGGGGCGCATCCGTCTCGGGCCGGAAGGTATGGATCAGATCCCCCAGCGGGCTGCCATGTTCAGACCACGGGCGCACCATCTCGCGCTGCGCCGCAATGATCGGGGCGGGATCCTTGCGACCGGGTTTCTGATAGCCGAACCGCGCAGCCAGCACGGCGGTTTCCGGCGCGATCGCTGCATCTGCGGGCAGACCATGGCCAAGCCCTGCCCGGCCTGGATCAATGCCTTTGCCGCGCCAGAAACTCGGATCGCCCGCGCCGCGACGGCTGCCACGCAGCCCCGTCGACATCCGTTTTTCAGGCTGGTCATGAACATCGAGCATGGCGGGAACGAAGGGCCGCTTGGCAAATTTGCACAGGCGGGTAAGCCACTCGTCCGGGTCAATGACCAGATCTTCGAAATGGATCGTCAGAACCCGGCGGGGGTCAATGTTCTGAACAAACGCCGAAATATTGCAGTAGCTCTCGGTCCAGACGGCCTCGGCAAGGGCGCGCGGGTGATCTACCCTGCCCTGCATCCAGACCTGATCCAATCCCGCCGCGACATGGGACCGGATCGACTCGACCGGATTGCGGCGCAACACGACGTAAAGGGGTTTGCGAAACCGGGTCTCAAGCGCCCCGAGCGCCGAAGGCGACAGGGCGGTATGGGGCGATTTCTCGACGATCCGGCGATCTCCGACCGCATGCTGCAGGTGGTCATAGACCCGCTCTACCGACAGGCGCGCGGCGATGGCGCGGTCAATCCACGCGCGGGCGCTGCCCTCATCCTCGCCGGTCGCTGACATGATCGCCTGCACCAGACCATCCTGAAAGAACCGGAATTTCCCGGAATGGACGCGGGCCCAATCGTCCATCCGCTCATGTGTCAGCAGCCGCAGTTCGGGTGGCGAGAAAAATCCCGGATGCCCCGCAAGGGCCGTGCGCAACAGGGTGGACCCGGCACGCGGCGCACTGAGAATGATTAATGGGCTCGTGTCGCTGCGATCCTGGGTGCGGGGGGCGATCACCGGACCACGCACATCCATCATCTGTGCATCGCGGGCAGCGGCGGGTCGGGCTGCTGCCACCGCCAGGGGGAAAAGGCGGATCGTCATATCGGGAAAGCGTTCGCGGATCGCCAAAGCAAGGCCCGTGGCCGTCGGCGCATCAAAGAGAAGCGGCAGGTGAACCGTGACGCCCAGATGCTGTTCGATACGCAGCATGGTTTCGGTGGCATCAAGGCTTGTTCCACCAGCATCAAAGAAATTCTCAGCCGGGCCAAGGTCGGGGCGGCGCAGCATGCTGCGGAACAACTCCAGCATCCAAGCTTCGAAGGGGTCGAGGGCGACATCGTCGGGGCCACTGGAATGGGACAGCTTGGCCGCGAGGGTGGACGCAAGGTGGCGGCGATTGATCTTGCCGTTCGCGTCCAGAGGCAACTTCTCCATCAGGAAAATCTTTGCCGGCACCTTGGCGCGCGGCAGATGCCGTGCCGCTTCGGCACGAATATCCTCGGGTCGCAAGGGTGCGCCCTCATCCGGCACAACGGCCGCGGCGATGGTTTCGCCCAGAGTGTCATGCGGCAGACCAAAGCACAGACAGGCCTGAACGCCCGGAATACGGCGGATGGCGGCCTCGATCTCGGCCGGGGCGACCGTCTCGCCGCCCATGTTGATCCGGTCGCCGATCCGGCCAAGGACATGCAGGAAGCCATCGGCATCGATCCGCCCCATGTCCCCCGTCCGGAACCAACCGTCATGAAAGACAACGGATCCCGCCGCGTCGCCCACATAGCCTGGCATCACAGTCCGACCGCGGACCCGGATTTCACCGGCCCCGTCCGGGGCGCAGGGCTGATTATCCGGGCCAAAGACCGCAAGCTCATCGGCCACGGGTCGACCGACGGTGCCCTGCCGGGGGTCGCGCGCAGGCACACCCGCGATGATCAGCGCCTCTGACATGCCATAGGCTTCCAGCAGGGGGGCGCCGAAGGCCGTACTGATTTCGGCGCGCAGGCCATCATCCAGCGCGGCAGATCCACAACGCAGGAACCGCAGCCGGGGCTGGTGCAACGAGAGACCACCTTGCCGCGCACGACGCAGGACATCTGCGTAAATCGCAGGAGAGGTCGACACCCAAGTTGGCTGTGCCGCCCGATACCAATCGACAAAATCGGCAGCCGTATATTCCCCCGGCATGATGCTGCAGGCCGCCGCGACCCAAGGTAGATACACCCCCGACACCAACCCATGCACGTGGTTCAGCTGCATGACATTCAGCGTCGCTTCGCCCGGCGCAAGGTCAAGTCCCCGTGCAGCCCGAGAGGTGGCAAGGGCCACCGCCTGATGCCGCACCGGCACGATCTTGGGCAGGCCGGTCGAGCCGCTGGTCGTCAGGTAGAATGCCACATCCTCGGCTTCGGCATGGCGATGCCGCGGCGCAACCGGCCCGGCGCGGCCCTCAATTTCCCACGCCCATGGCCCGACAGACTGGGGCGTCAGCACGGCCGCTCCCGTGGCCGCAATTGCTTCGGCACAGTTGCCAAGGCCTTGGGCATCCGCAATTACCGCCCGAACATCCAGGGCCCGGAAGGCCATGGTGACGACGCCCGCCGACATTGACGGCGCGATGGGAAGGCAACGACAGCTGCCTGCCAAAGCCGTGATCCAGATCGCCGCATCGGCCCGGTTGGAGATCGAAATGGCCAACGCCTCACCCGCCGCGACCCCTGCGGCTGCAACCTGTCGGCGCAACCGCTCGGATAGCGCGTGCAACGCAGCAAAGGTCAGGTGCGGCCGGGACAGATCCCTGACTGCGGCACGTCCACCATGGTGATCAGCCATGCTTTCCAGCTGGTCCAGCGGCAGAAGCTGTTCGGCGGGGGCGAACTCGTCGGTCATGTCAGGTCTCATCCAGAATGCGTCAGGCAGCACCCGCAGCCAGAGGCGGCAGATGCACGTCGATCACGAAAGGGCCGGACCCGGAACAGGCATCTTGCAGCGCAGGACCAAGCGCATCGGTCCTGTCCACACGGCACCCCCGCGCGCCAAGAACGCGGGCAAAGGCAGACCAGTCCAGCCGGTCATCCTCACCAAAATGCCCCATCATCATCGGGTCGTCTGCCAGCCGCGCGAGGCTGGCAAAACCGGCATTGTTCGCCACAAGGTAGATCACCTGTGCCCCAAACCGGACCGCCGTCGCGATTTCCTGTGCCATTTGGCGCATGCAACCATCGCCGGTCACACAGAGGACAGGACGGCCCAGTGTCAACGCAGCCCCGATTGCCGCCGCGATGGCCCACCCCATCGGTGCATGTTCCGCACTTGAATGCACCATCCCGCCGTGGCCCCCCTCCCAAAGACGCGCCAGGCTGCGCCGATGCGTCCCCGCATCCACAAAGACCGGCACCGCTGCGGGCAGATGTTGCTGTGCCGCAGCAATGAAGGCTTCAAACGGGTATGCAGGGTCCGGGCCGGGACGGTGGCAGGCCCCCCGTGGCTGTGAAGATGTCGGATGGGTCTGTAGACGGTCGGCCAATCCATTAAGGGCGCTGTCAAGATCGGGGGTCAGCACCTCTGGGCCGATCCATCGGGGGTCCGCGGCCCCCGGAACGTCGAGGCGCGCAAGGGCCCCGGCCCTTGCCGCCCAATCCACCCCGTCGCGTTGCCCGGGTGCGCCCCCGATGAACAGGATCAGCCCGGCTTCTGCCACCACGCGGTCTGCCGCCGCCAGACCGCCAAGGCCGAAGTGACCCAGATAGTTCGGGGTGCGATCCGGCAAAAGCGCAGATGCCGCAACCGTGGCCACGATGGGGCCGTTCCACCCGTCCAAGAGGCGCAAAAACCCCGGCTTTTCACGCAGCAAGGCAGCGCGGGGTCCAAGCGCCAGGACCGGCACCTCGGCCTTGGCGTGAAGGGCCGCGATCAGGTCAAGGTCAGCATCCATATTCTGATCAAGGCGGAGGCAGAGGTCGCCACCGGGCAGGTCCGTGAAGCGTCTGGCCTGTAGGTCAGCGGGTACCATCAGATGGGCCGGAAGGCCGCGAGCCAGACGATCACGGGCTGCCCACCAGCCCGCGCCATCGGGATCATCCTTCAAGACCCGGCTGTCGCCGCAGGCAAGGGCCATCATCGCGCCATCGCGCGACCCCTCGGGGCCAGTGTCCTGAAACTGGGAAAAGGTCGAGGCCACGGACGATGGCGTGCCGGTCAGGTAGAGGACCGGGGTCCGCTCCAACCGGGCATTGATCGCAGAAGGCAGGGCCTGGGCCATCCCCGGCCCACCGCCTGCCAGGAAGACGGCCGGGCCACCCGTCACACGCGCTGCTCCTTCCGCCATGAACCCGGCGCCAATCTCGGAGACCGTGACGACCGCGCGGGGCATCTGGCGTGCCGACAGGGCGCGGCACAATCCTTCGACCTGGCCCGCCGGCACCGTAAAGACATGCCGCACGCCCAGATCCTGCAGCCGGTCCCATAACCAGTCCGACAGGGTTGCGCCCGTCATGCGCGAAAGCTTCCGCCATTCACGTCGAGGCAGGCGCCAGAGACATAGCCGCTCCCGTCTTGCGCGAAGAAGCACACCGCATCGGCCACCTCTTGCGGCGTGCCGAAACGGCCCACGGGGACATCTTGCAACAAGGTGCGTTGCTCTTCGGGACTGCGCGCATCCCATTTCTGACGGATCCGATCCGTCAGGATCACGCCGGGTGCGACCGTGTTGACGGTAATGCCAGAAGGCCCAAGTTCGCGGGAGAGTTGCCGCCCGAGACCGATCAACCCGGCCTTTGCAGCGGCATAATGGGGGCCGGACAGCCGGCCGGCATCGCGGCCCGCAATCGAAGCGATATTGATGATGCGGCCGAATCCGGCAGCTTTCATCATCGGGACTACGGCGCGGCACAGCGCAAAGGCCGCCTGCAGATTGACATCAACCACCCGCGCCAGATCGGCATCCTCCACATCCTCAAGCCGGTAGGCCTGACTGCCACCCCCTGCATTGTTGACAAGGATGTCGACCGTGCCAAAGCGGTCCGTCACCGCAGCAACCAGGGCCTTGCGGGCATCGGGATCGGTCACATCGCCGCCCAGACCAAGGGTCAGACCCGGCCAGCGATCTTCCAGCTGGCGCTGCGCGGCGACAAGACGGTCCGGGTTTCGCCCCAGAAAGCCTACCGCCACGCCGCGCTCCGCAAAAGCCTCGACACAGGCCAAGCCAATACCTGCCGTGCCCCCGGTCACAATCGCCGTCCGCCTCTGCATCCTTCACCCCGCCTGACCGATGGTCCCTCGACGACATCCATCGCGCCGCGATCCCGACGGCGAGCTAAACGCAACGGGGCCAGTATAGCAGGCTTCGAGACCCCGCAAGCGTCCGTTGACCGCGCGCAGGTCAGCTTTCCGCCTGCGCTGGCCCGTTCCGGTTATCCGTCGCTACGGGCGGGTGATCGGGCGCAGTGACCAACGCGCAGGAAGGATGCGCCCTGCCCCAGATACGAACTGCATCGCGGGCCAGCGTCTTGCGCGCCGATCTGTCAACCACGGCCAGCGCGGCCGCGGGATCGCCGCCGCTTTGCACAAGTGCGCGCGTCCAGATCTTGCGCACGGATCGCGGGCTCCATGGTAGGTCGGCGGCGGCCAGCCAGCGGCGCAAGGATGGTGGCAGGGAATCATAATCGGCCATCGGATTGGCGCGGACCCGTCCGCGGAGGGTAGTATTGAGGTTTCGCCGCATCATAAGGCAGCCCACCGGCACAGGAAGATGCGTCTCATGCGGCAGGCCTATCCCAGCGCGGGAAAGGATCGGGCAAGTCGCGCCAGGCGTCGGGCGTGAAATCTGCCTCGAGCACCAGAGCGGCATCCAGGTCTGCGCGAATGCCGTCCTGATCGAGACCGGCACCGATGAACACCAGCTCTTGCCGCCGATCACCCCAAAGGTCGGTCCATTTTTCCATCACCTGCTGGAGACTTTCAGGATCTCGCGGCCAGCGATCGCGCGGAACCGAGGCCCACCACCGCCCCAATGGTGCGACCGTCGACATAGAACCCGCAAGGCTGAACTCGGCCACCCATTCCGGGCGCGAGGCCAGCCAGAAATGCCCCTTGGCCCGGATCACGCCGGGCAAATCGCCATTCAGCACGGCGTGCAGACGCATCGGATCAAAGGGCTTGCGGGCGCGATAGACGAAAGAGGTGATGCCATATTCCTCCGTCTCCGGGGTGTCGCTGGCAAAGCCGTAAAGCTCTTTCGCCCAGAGCGGGTGTTCCTGCGCGCGCTCGAAATCGAACAGGCCGGTGTCGAAAATCGCAGCGGTATCGACACGGCTCTGATCGGTTTCGATCAGCCGGGCCGCGGGGTTCAGCGCCCGGATGATCTTACGTGCGATCTCGCTGCGGGCGGGGCCTGCATCGGTTATCTTGTTCAGGATCACCACATTGGCAAATTCGATCTGGTCGGTCAGCAGGTTGACCAGCGTCCGACCGTCCTCTTGGCCGAGGGTTTCGCCACGGTCAGCCAGAAAATCGTGGCTGCTGAAATCGGCCGACAGATTCACCGCGTCAACCACGGTTACCATGGTGTCAAGCCGCGCCACATCCGACAGGCTTTCATCTGCCGCATCCCGAAAGTCAAAGGTCGCAGCCACGGGAAGCGGTTCAGCAATTCCGGTCGATTCGATCAGCAGGTAATCAAAGCGACCTTCGGCAGCCAGACGGCGCACCTCGGACAAAAGATCCTCGCGCAGGGTGCAGCAGATGCAGCCGTTGGTCATTTCCACCAGCTTTTCCTCGGCGCGGGACAGCGCCGCCCCCTCGCGGACCAGATCGGCGTCGATATTCACCTCGGACATGTCATTCACGATGACCGCCACGCGGCGGCCATCACGGTTGTTCAGGACGTGGTTCAGCAGCGTGGTCTTGCCGGCCCCCAGAAAGCCGGACAGGACCGTGACGGGAAGGCGGGTGTCGGTCATGGCTTCGATTCGTTATGTGATAATATATCACTCTTAGCCCGAAATGACCCAGCTGACAATCCGGGGAAACACTGCCCAAGGCAGACCATGACACGCGCATGTCACAGGCCCCGAACCGACAAGTCCGGGGCCTGCAACAGACGTTCGACGCTGGCGCCCTCAGGCCCAGTTGTAACGCTGCTTTGCCTCTTTGATCGAAATCAGCTTGCCCTGCACCTCGTCCCAGAGATGCAGCCCGACGGTGCGCAGGCTGTCACGGATCGTCAGGCGCTGGATGCTGGCCAATTCCGCATGATGGCGGATGACCTCGGGCAGGCGGTAGAACGGGATGCGGCTATAGAGGTGATGGACATGATGGATGCCGATATTGCCCGACAGCCAGCGCAAGGGTTGCGGCAGCACATAATGCGAGCTGCCCTCAAGCGCCGCATTGTGCAGATCCCAGTCAGCGCCCTTGGACCAATGCGTTTCCTCAAACTGGTGCTGCACATAGAATAGCCAAACCCCGATGGTTGCGGCGACCACCGATGACGGGAAAAACACCAGCAGCACCGGCCAGATACCGCCGAACCAGACGATCAGCCCCAGCGCGAGCAGGATCACCGCATTGGTGCCCATGGCCGAAGCCCAATAGCGCCAGCCCTGATTCATCAGCCCAAGGGGCAAACGGTTCTGCAGCAGGAACAGATAGCTCGGCCCCACGACGAACAGCACAAGCGGATGCCGGTACAGCCGGTAGAGGAAGCGCCCGAATGTGCTGCGGGCCCGATATTCTTCGACCGTCAGGGTCGTCACATCCCCGATGCCGCGATGATCCAGATCGCCATGATGGGCATGGTGAATGGCATGGGTGCGACGCCAGACAGCATAGGGTGTGAGGGTCAGAACGCCCAGAATGCGCCCGATCCAGTCCTGTGCCCTGCGGTTACGCAGGAATGACCCATGCCCACAATCATGCTGGATAATGAAGATCCGGACCAGAAAGCCCCCGTTCAACGCCCCTAATGCCAAAGCAAGCCACGGGCTGATCCCAATGGCCGCCCAGGCAAGCGCCCAAAGCGCCAGAAACGGCAGCAGCGTCGCGGCCAGTTCGAACAGGCTGCGCGCGGTCGAGGGATCACGGTAACGGGCTAGGACGGAAAGCCATTGGCGCGCCGTACGGGTGACGGCAGGGTCGGTCAGGTCGGTCATCTCGGCTTACAAACTTGGGCCGGAGCACCGGCACGGTGGCAACGAACGGGTGGCGATGGCCATCCGCCTCCATAGCGGCGGGTAACGCGTCGCGCCAAAGTTTGCAACGGTTCAGACGTGCTTGCGATGCCATAAATTGCCGCGCCCCTGCGCCACACCCCCTGTCGGGGCGGAAAGAAGGCCCTGGAGGCGGAAGACCGGACCCCAGGGCATCATGCGACCCACGGCTTTGGGCGCAGCGGCGTCAGGCGCGCCGTGATCAATCGTGGTGTTCGGGCAGCGCTTCGAGCTGGTCTTTCGTCCAGGACGTGACCCCATGCACCTTGCCATCCTCATCGCGCATCAGGTTCAGCTGGTCGATGCTGACAAGGACAGGTTTGGCGCCGATCCCCAGAATGCCGCCAACATCGATCACCACATCGGTGATCGCCCCGGACCCATGCACATGCGACACGGTCCCAATCTTTTCATCCCCTGCCCCATAGATCGGCGCATCGGCAATGATGTCGGCGGTCAGCTCTTGCCGGGTCAGCGGGGTGTGCTTGCTGTGATCCATCAGTCATCCTCCGGTTTGGAACGGCGGGCCAGAATAGGCCGCCTTAACCGGGTGAAACCGCAAGCCTGCCGCGATGTTCCCGGGCCGCCATCGGCAGACCGGCAGTACCCAAGCGATGACGCCGGCTTATGGCTGGACATGGCATCACACTGCCTGTGGTCCCTCAGACGACGCGGTTGCCCTCTGCATCGATCAACAAAGTGCCGTCTTCACTCGCCCAAGGCCCCGGCGGCAGCTGGTCCAGCAGGTCAAGCACCGCCTCTGGCGGACGGCACAGGCGCACCCCCCGCGGGGAGCAGACGATCGGGCGATGAACAAGAACCGGGTGAGCGACCATCGCGTCCAGCAGCTGATCTTCGGTGACATCGGGCGCCGTCAGGCCCAGTTCCACAGCCGGGCTTCTGACCCTGCGCAATGCTTCATGCGCCGTCAGCCCTGCGGCTGCAAAGAGGGCCTGCAACTGCGGACGCGTCCAGCCGGTCGCCAGATAATCAATCACGACGGGTTCATATCCGGCGGCACGGATGATGGACATAACCTTCCGCGATGTTCCGCAGGCGGGATTGTGGTGGAGAACGATCGGGAAGGTCATGGAAATGCTCCATAAAACGGCGATTTTGGCATAACGGGCCATACCCCTTTCAGCGTAGCACAGCCGCGGGGGCAACTGAACAGGCGCCAGCCGCCGACTGTTGCGCGTCCCTTGCCGCCGGGCGATTTTGGCATAGATGCGGGAAAAAGGGCGGGCTATGCTGCTACATCTGCAAGACGTGACAAAGATCTATCCCTCGGCCGAGCTGCCGGTCCTGCGGGGTGTCACGCTGGATGTGGCGGCGGGCGAAATGCTGGCGCTGACCGGGGAATCCGGATCGGGCAAAAGTACGCTTCTGCATCTGATCGGCGGATTGGACAGTGCGAGCAGCGGGACCGTTGCGGTGAACGGGGTCGATCTGACACCGCTGGACGATGCCGGGCGGGCCGCGGTTCGGCGCGGCACGGTGGGGGTGATCTTTCAACAGTTCAACCTGATCCCTTCGCTGACGGTGGCGGGGAATATCGCCTTTCAGGCGCGGCTCGCCGGGTGCCATGATGCGGGGTTTGCCCATGACCTTGCGCTGCGGCTGGGGCTTGTGGACCATCTGACGCGCTATCCCGAACAACTTTCGGGCGGGCAACAGCAGCGGGTGGCGATTGCCCGCACGCTTGCTGCGCGACCGAAGCTTGTGCTGGCGGATGAGCCGACAGGCAATCTGGACGAGGCGACGGCAGACGCGGTTTTTGCCCTAATGTGCGAACTGGTGCGGGACAGCGGGGCCGCGCTGGTTCTTGTCACCCATTCCGGGCGTCTTGCTGCGCGGCTGGACCGCAGGCTGCATCTGAGCGGAGGGCTCTTGTCGTGACGGCGGCGCTGCTTTCGGCGCTTCTGAGCCATTGGTGGCGGAACCCGGTACAACTTTTCACGCTGTTGGCAGGGCTGTCTTTGGGCACCGCGCTCTGGACTGGGGTGCAAGCCATCAACGCCGAGGCGCGCGCCAGCTATGATGACGCCGCGCGCACCCTGGATGAGGGGCAGCTGGCGCAGCTTGCGACGGCCTCGGGCGCGCCGATTTCGGAACAGACTTATGTCGCCCTGCGCCGTGCCGGATGGCTTGTGTCGCCGGTGATCGAGGGGCGCCTGGGAAGCGTGCGGATCATCGGGATCGACCCGCTGACCCTGCCGCGCGATACCGGCGCCGCCCGCATGATGACCGGCGCCGACCTGAGCGGCTTTCTGATCCCACCGGGGCAAATTCTGGCGCAGGCCGAGACATTGAACCGCCTGCCCGACACGGATGCCGCGCGGATCGCCACGCCGGGCGCCGCGCCAGGCGTGGCGATCACCGATATCGGCGTCGCGCAACTGCTGTTGAACCGCGTGGGGCAGATCGACCGGCTGATGGTCACACCGGAGCAGCCGCTTGGGCAGCGCCCCTTGGCCGATGTTGCGCCCGATCTGTTGCTGACAGCCGCGCAAGGCAGCACGGATGTGGCCCGGCTGACCGACAGCTTTCACCTGAACCTGACGGCCTTCGGCCTGCTGTCCTTTGTGGTGGGCCTGTTCATCGTGCACGGGGCCATCGGCTTGGCCTTTGAACAGCGCCGCCCCATGCTCCGCAGTCTGCGGGCCCTGGGAGCCCCCCTGAACCGGCTGATCGCGCTGATGGTGCTGGAGTTGGCAGGCCTGGCGCTTATCGCCGGGGGTGTGGGGATCGCGCTCGGCTATGCCATGGCGGCGGCACTGCTGCCGGATGTGGCAGCAACGCTGCGCGGCCTTTACGGGGCCGAGGTGGCCGGGCAGCTTGTCCTGCGCCCCGTCTGGGTGATCTCGGGCCTTGCCATGGCGCTTGGCGGAACCGCGGCGGCAGCGGCCGGGTCGCTATGGTCGCTGGCGCGGATGCCACTTCTGGCCAGCGCTCTGCCGCAGGCCTGGGGCGCGGCACGCACAGGACGGGCGCAGGTGACATTCGCCTTGGTCTTGCTCGGTCTGGCGGGCGCGCTGACCCAGTGGGGCCAAGGGTTGCTTGCGGGGTTCGTTTTGCTGGGCGCCTTGCTGATCGGCGGGGCACTGTTGCTGCCACCCATCCTGCGCGCCGTCCTGCACTGGGCCGAGGCGCGGGCGCGGGGGCCGCTGGCGCAGTGGTTCTGGGCCGATACGCGCCAGCAGCTGCCGGGGCTGTCTTTGGCGCTGATGGCGCTGCTGCTGGCCATGGCGGCGAATGTGGGGGTTTCGACAATGGTGTCCTCCTTCCGGCTGACCTTCGTGGCCTTTCTGGATCAGCGTCTTGCATCCGAGCTTTATGTCACCACGGCCAACCCGGCTGAGGCGGACAGGGTCTTGAACAGCCTTGAGGGCACGGTCGATGCGGTGTTGCCGCTTTTGTCCATGCGCCAGAGCGTGGCCGGACAGCCGGTGGAGCTTTATGGCGCAAGGGACCATGCGACCTATCGCGACAATTGGCATCTGTTGCAGGCCGTGCCCGACGCGTGGGATGCGCTGGCGCGGGGCGAAGGTGTCCTGATCAACGAACAGCTCTTTCGCCGCGCCGGCTTGGGGCTGGGTGCGCCCGTGCCGCTGGCCCAAGGCGGGGCGCTGCCGGTGCTGGGCATCTACGGCGATTACGGTAACCCGATCGGCCAGATCGTTCTGACGGAAGCGGAATTTCGCGCGCGGTACCCCGAGGTGACAGCCCTGCGTTTCGGTCTGCGGCTTGATCCCGGGCGCGTCCCCGATCTGCGGGCGAAGCTGCAAGCAGATGCCGGGCTGCCCGCCTCCGGTATCGTCGATCAGGCGGCGATCAAGGCCCTGTCACTGGACGTTTTTGAACGGACTTTTCTCGTCACCAGTGCGCTGAACATGCTGACCCTGGCGGTGGCGGGGTTTGCGATCCTGATGGGTCTTCTGACCCTGGCCGCGATGCGCCTGCCACAGATGGCCCCGGTCTGGGCCCTGGGGGTCACGCGCCGCCACCTTGCGCTGCTGGATCTGGGGCGCGCGCTTCTGCTTGCTGCACTGACAGGCGTGCTGGCGCTGCCGCTCGGGCTGGCGCTGGCTTGGGCGCTTCTGGCGATTGTCAATGTCGAAGCTTTTGGATGGCGTCTGCCCATGTCACTGTTCTGGATGGATTATCTGCGGCTGGGGGTTTTCGCGCTGCTCGCAGCGGCCGTCGCGGCGGCCTGGCCCGCATGGCGCCTGTCCCGGATGAAGCCCGCGCGCTTGCTTGGGGTCTTTCGCCATGAGCGTTAGGATCTGGCTGCTCCTTATGCTTCTGGCTGCCCCCCTGACCGGGCTGGCACAGGGCTTTGCCGGGCTTGGATCGCGGGCCGAGGGCTTTGCCCTGCCCAGCCCCGACCGTGTGCTGCAATTCCCGGCAGATCACGGCGCCCATCCCGCGTTCCGAATCGAATGGTGGTATCTGACAGCGAACATGACGGGGCCGGACGGCACGCCCTATGGTCTGCAATGGACACTCTTCCGCTCGGCACTGGCGCCAGAGGATGGCCAGGGTTGGGGGGCGCCGCAGCTTTGGATGGGGCATGCCGCCGTCACCACCCCGACCGCCCATCATGTGACAGAGCGGCTGGCCCGCGGCGGCATCGGGCAGGCCGGGGTCACAGCAGCACCCTTTGCCGCCTGGATCGACGACTGGTCGCTGACCGGTCCAGATTTTGACCACCTGAGGCTGACCGCCTCTGGCCCCGATTTCGCCTATGACGTGAACCTTCAGGCGCGGGGCCCGTTGGTCCTGCACGGTCAGAACGGCTATTCCGTGAAATCCGCGCAGGGGCAGGCAAGCCACTATTACTCCCAGCCGGCCTTTGCCCTGTCTGGCACGCTGCGCCTGGCCGAAGGGGAGGTCAAGGTGACAGGCTCGGCCTGGCTTGACCGGGAATGGTCGTCCCAGCCGCTCGCGCAGGATCAGACCGGCTGGGACTGGTTCTCGCTGTCCTTTGACAGTGGCGACAAGCTGATGGGTTTCGTGCTGCGCGGCGCGGATGACTATACTTCGGCCACTTGGATCGGCGCCGATGGCACGGTCACATCTTTCAAGGACGGCGCGTTCGAGGCCCGCCCGCTGACATGGCACAACGTTGCAGGCAGGTCCGTTCCGGTGGGCTGGCAGGTGCGGCTGCCCATTCGCGGTGTCGATGTCACTTTGCGCGCGGTGAATCCCGATGCCTGGATGGCAACCTCCGTCCCCTATTGGGAGGGGCCGGTGACACTCACGGGCAGCCATGATGGCGTAGGCTATCTGGAGATGACGGGCTATGGCGAATAGGCGCCGCCCGCCCGGCAGCTGAAAAACACTGGACCCGCGGTAAGGGATGGCCGCAGGATAGTGCCGGGCAGCCGTAAAAGGGGGCATCCATGACATTGCAGCGACGTCAGTTGTTGGTGGTGCCACTGGCACTTGGCCTTGGCCTGCGGCAGGCCCGTGCGGGCAGCGCGATCGGCACAACGCTGGGGCTCACGGGGCGGGCGCGGATCAGCCGCGCCGGAATTGAATCCGCACTGCACCCGAAAGACCCGCTGATGGAAGGCGATGACATCCGCACCCTTGCCGCCTCGACTGCGGCGCTGGAACTCTTCCGGGCGACGGAGATCCATCTCGGCCCTGAAACCCGCTTCACCCTTGATCGCTTCAGTGCCGACCTGGGCGGCATTGTCACCATCGGCGGCGCGATGGTTTTTGACCGACCGGATGATCTGCCGAAACTGGACCTGACGGTACAAAGCGCCTTTGGGCAGATCGGTGTACGCGGCACGCGGTTCTTTGCAGGGCCGTCGAAGGGCGTCTACGGTGTGTTTGTGGCCCGCGGCACGGTCGAGGTTTCGGCAGGCGGACAGCGCCGCAGCCTTCAGGCGGGCGAAGGCGTTGACATCGCGGCCCCCGGCGATGCCCCGGGGGCGGTGGCACGTTGGGGTCGCACACGGATCGACGCGGCCTTTGCCTCGGTCGGGCTCAGGCCCTGAGCGTAAACAGCGCAAGGCGCCCAAAGCTGCGGATCTCGACCTCACCCAGCGGGATCAGGTCAGGAACGCGCGCGGCCAGCGCGGGGCCGATGCAGACCTGCGTTCCGAGCTGCTTGTTCGCCTCTTGCAAGCGGGCGGCAAGATTCACCGCAGGACCATGCGCGGTATAATCGATGCGGGTGCCGAAGCCGACATCCCCCAGCACCGCAGCCCCATATTCCAGCCCGATGCGGGTGCGGCCAAAGCCGCCATGTGCGCGGGAAAATGCCTCGGTCGCCGCCAGGAGTTCGGCCGCGCAGGCGACAGCCTTGCCGGGATGGCCGGGTTGATCCAGCGGCGCGTTGAACAAGGCGTGGATGCTGTCGCCCACCAATTTGTCGATCATCCCGCCATGTCTGAGAACGATGCCGCAGGTCAGCCCGAAATAGGCATCCAGACGGGAAACCATCTCTTGCGCGCCCATTTGGGCCGTAGCGGCCGAAAACCCCTCGATATCGGTAAAAAGCGCGGTCACTTCGCGGGTTTCGCCCTCGAGGCGCATCAAGCGTGGCTGTCGGGCAAGGCGGCTGACCAGAGCCGGAGGGAGGAGCTGACCCATGCGGTCGCGCAGCACCCGCTCTGCACGGGCCAGCGCCGCCGCGCGCCCGATCAGGGCGCAGAGCAGCACAAGCGCCAAGCCGAGCGCGGGAAACACCGGGTCGATCAAGACCCCTTGTCGGGTCAGGGCGACAGCTGCGCCCGACCAGAACACCGCCCCGCCAACCGTCAGCAAGGCCGCCCGCAGCGGATCGAGGCGGATCACCAGCAACAGGGTCAGAAGCGCCGTCACTGCGAGGGCGCCACCCTCCACATAGGGCGCAGAACGCGGCCGATCGGGCACCTGCCCCGACAAAAGCGCCGTCACCGCATCTGCCTGAATTTGCACCGATGGCGTCACCGGGCTTGTGGCCGTCGGCCGCAGACCTCCCCGGCTCGGAAGGCTTGACCCGACAAGGATCAGCGCCCCCTCGGGCAGCCGAACCTTGCCCGCCAGCACCGCTGCCGCGGAAACGGTGCGCACCGCCCAATCCGATGGACCTGACGGAAAGACCCGGATCATCCCCGAGGCAGCGGGCACGGACGCCATGTCACCGAGGCGCAGCCAACCGGGCCCGACAAGGGGCATCCGCCCGAGGGCACGACCTGCCATCGCGACCGCAAGGCCGGGCACCGCCTGCCGGTCAACAGCCACCCCGACGGGAACGCGCCGCACCTTCGCATCCGCATCCCCCATCAGCGCCATGGCCGCGATGTCATGGGCCGCAAACTGCGGGCAAGGGATTTCGGCGCCACGCGCAGGCCAAAGCGGAGCTGCACCCGCAGTGCCAAGCCACGGGGCGGGAAGGCGCGGGCCGGGAACGTCTGACAAAAGCAGGCCCAGCACCACGGTCTGGCCTTCAAGCGCGCGCGCCAGATCCCGCGTCGCAGGTTCATCACAGGCCCCGGCGAACAGGATATCGAACGCCATCACCCGCGGGTGCGCCTCGGACAGGCGCGCCACCAGCCGCGCCGTCGCCGCGCGGGTCCATTCGGCACCGGCGTCATCAATGGCGCCGATATCGACAACCCAAATCGGCGCAGCCGTGGGGCCCGGCAGGATGTGGTCAAACAGACGTTCCTGAAGGTTGACCAGCGGCTGAGGCGCCGCTGCCAGAAGCGCCGCTAACCCTGCGACCAGCAGCAGCGTCAGGGCATGCCAGACCCTCATGCCTCGGGCTCGGCGCTGGCAGCCAGCTTCACCGGATCCAACACCCAGACCCCGCCTGACCGCTCGATGGCCCCGGCCGCTTCAAGCATCTGCAGCGCCCGATTGACCTTGGGGCGACTGGCTCCAAGAACAGCGGCAAGTTCGCCCTGCGAAATCTCAAGCCGCAGTACGGCACTTGGAGGAACCTCGGGCCCATTGAGCTGCCGTAGCGTGAACAGCAGAAACCGGGCAAGCCTGGCCTCAAGCTGATACAGGGCAATCCCTTCCAGCTGTTCTGTCGTGTCGCGCAAACGTCGGCAAAAGTAGCGTGCAACCGAAAGACCCAAGGCAGGATGGGCCGCAGCCAAAGCTTCGAAGCGCGGACGGTCGATGATGAAGCCCTCTGTCTTGATCACCGCCGTCGCATCGGCAGAGCGGGCCTCGCCATCGACCAGCGCGAATTCCCCCAGCGTATCGCCCGCCGCAGCATGCCGCAGGATAAGCTCGCGTCCCCCGGGCGCCAGCAGGGTCAGCCGCACCCGCCCCGACACGAGGGCGACCATCCAGTCGCCGGGGTCGCCCCGCTGGAACAAAACCTCGCCGGGCTGCCAGCGATAGGTCCGGGCATGGGCCGACAGGGCGGTCAGGGCGGTCACGTCAAGGCCGGAAAACAGGTCGAATGACCGCCAGAACCCCGGTCTTGTCGCCAGATCGCGCATGTGCCGCTCCCCCTTTGCGTGTGCGCGCATGCTGGCCGCCCCTTCGGCCCCTTGCAAGCCTGTTCCCCGGGGAACAGCGCCCACCCCGCCATCGGAGCAGAGTGAACCCATCGCAACACAGCATCCCGAAAGGATCACGATCATGGCGGACATCATCGGCACCACCGGCTCCAACACCTTGAACGACACATTTACCTTCGGCATCCCCGGCCTGCGGAATGACCGGATTTCGGCCCTGGCCGGGAACGACACCATCACCATTTCGGATGGCGACGATGTCGTTTTCGGGGGCAGCGGCAATGACCGCATCACCGACGGTGCTCTGGTCGGCTTCTTCTCTGGCAATGATGAAATCTTCGGCGAAGAAGGGAATGACACCATCATCGCCGGCGAGGGTCGCGACACGATCAACGGGGGCGCCGATACCGACACGGTGGATTACAGCCGGTCGGGCAGCGGGATCATCGTCAACCTCGGGTCGACCGCCGCACAATCGGGCGGCCTGGCTGCGGGCGACCGCCTGATCAGCATCGAAAACATCGTCGGCACCGCCTTTTCCGATACCGTGACCGGGTCGGGCGTGGCAAACGTGATCCTGGGCCAGGTGGGACATGACCGACTGCTCGGCATGGGTGGCAATGACATTCTGGATGGCGGCAGCGGCAATGACGTGGCCTTTGGCGGCAACGATCAAGACCAGCTGCGCGGGGGCACCGGGAATGATGCGCTCTTTGGCGAACTGGGCAACGACACCCTTTTTGGGGATGAGGGGAATGACTCGCTGGTCGGAGGGCTGCACAATGACCAGATCAACGGCGGCACCGGCAATGATACGCTGGACGGGGGCGACAATGATGACCGCCTTGCCGGAAATACGGGCGCAGACAGCCTGATCGGCGGCACAGGGCAAGACGACCTGTCGGGCGGCACCGAGAACGACACCATCAGCGGCGGCGGCGGCAACGATACCGTGGATGCAGGTGAGGGGAACGATGTGGTGCGCTTTGAGAGCCGCGTCGATGCAGATCATTACGAAGGCGGCGCAGGGATCGACACGCTGGATGCCTCGGCTCTGCCATTGACCTTTGCGGTGCCGGGCGTCTTCAACACCATCGATCTTGTGACCGGCCGCAGCTTCGCCACGACCTTCCACGGCTTTGAAAATGTGACCGGTTCATCCATGGCCGATGCGATCTCCGGCGACGCCGGGGCCAACCGGCTTGACGGTGCGGGAAGCGCCGACCGGCTTGAAGGACGTGAAGGGGCCGATGTCCTGTTGGGCGGGACCGGGTCCGATACGCTGTCTGGCAGCGCGGGGGCAGATACGCTGTTTGGCGGCTCGGACGGCGACCGCATGTCGGGCGGGACCGAAGCTGACCGGCTCGACGGCGACGCCGGGGCTGACCAGCTTGACGGGGATGCAGGCAATGACGTGCTGAATGGCGGCAGTGACAATGACACGCTTTCCGGCGGAGACGATCAGGACAGTGCCTTTGGCGGAGCGGGCAGCGATCTGGTGCATGGCGACGCCGGGAATGATCTGGTATCGGGCGACATCGGCGCCGACATGCTGTTCGGCGACGCAGGGGCAGACCGCGTGTCTGGGGGCGCCGACAATGATACGCTGGATGGCGGCACCGAAAACGACCTGCTGCGGGGCGATGACGGAACCGATATCCTGATCGGGGGCACGGGTGCCGACACGATGGATGGCGGGGCTGGATCCGACAGTTTCGTCTTTGTGACAACGGCAGATTCGCTCAATACCGTCGGGGGAACAGATCACATCGTCCGCTTTGAGGCAGGGCTGGACAAGATCGACCTGACCGCGCTGACGCCTGAGACGGATTTTCACCTGTCCCTCGTGTCGGATGGGGCTGGATCGGTGGTCACCAATCTCGTGAACGGGGCGACAGTGGTCAGTGTGTTCACCAATGGCGATGCAGCCCCGGATCTGGTGTTCCAGATCGACACGCTGGTCGGCACCCTGACCGAGGCTGATTTCCTCTTCTGAACATCCGTTCACAAGCATGCCCCCGGGTTGCGAAACCTGGGGGCACTGGCCTTTGGATGAACCTTCAGGCGGCACCATCCTTCGGAAGCCGCCAGACCAGCACAGTCCCGATGACCTTCAGCCCGCAGGGCAGCACCGCGTAAAGGAAGGTCAGCATGTCAAGCGCGGCAGGGGTGTTCGGCCCGTTTGGTTGAAAGCCGTTCCAGTCCAGCACCGGCATGACCAGGAAGGCCGCAATCGAAAGGCCAAGCTTCCCCGCGAGGGTCCAGACCCCGAAGGCGAGCGAGGCTTGCAGCCCCGCCCGGGCCAGCGCGACCGAAAACATCGCGGGCAGCAACAAGGTCTCGGCACCCAGCGTTGCCCCCGAGATCAGGCAGATCACCGCGAAGGCCGCAAAATCCCCGGCCCCAAGAAAGGCTGAACCCGCAAAGGCCGCAATGGCCAATGGCATCGAGATACCCAAAGTGGCCCTTGGGCCGATCCGACGCGCAATCGCGCTCCAGACCGGAATGCTGAGCCCCGCCCCCAGAAAGAACAAGACCAGAAGCGGCCCCGCCGTCCCCTTCAACGCCAGACGGTCTTCGACGAAAAACAGAAACAGCGTCGAGGTGATCGCGACGGGCAGACCATTGACGAGCCCAAGCGCCAGAAGCCGCACGCCGCCCGCGGCGGCAAGACCGGCCAGCGACAGGCCCTGACCCGCAGGGGGAAGACGCTGCCAGATCGGGCGACAGAGCAGGGCTGCAGCTAGCGCGACAAGGCCAAGGGCCAGGCCGAATGCCGGGTAGCCGGACGCCCCTGCCCCAAGAGCAACCAGCGCGGCGGGCGCGATGGCCGCCAAAAGCACGCCCGCAAGCGCGCCCCCTTCGCGATAGGTGGCGACCACGACCAGTTCGTCGGCGCCAGGTCTGCGCGCGAAGCTCGTGCTGCGGCTGTAGAGCAGGATGCTGCCAAGACTGTAGGCCGTATACAGAAGCAGCAGGGTGACCACGAGGCGCGGGGCCACATCCTCGCCCCGCTCAAGCCCGAAAAGCAAGGGGAACCCGGCAGCAAGCCCCAGTGCAGCTGCCCCGGCAAAGGCCCCTTGGGCGCCGGGCCAGCGATCAATGGCCCAGCCGATGACAGGGTCTTGCAACAGATCGAAAAGCCGGATCGCCAGCAGGATCACACCCAAGGCACCAAGATTGATACCCAGCTCGACCGCCGCAAATTGCGGCAGGTGGATGTAGAGCGGCAACCCCGCAGCAGAGAGCATGAGGGCGTAAAGACCGACCAGCGGATAGGTGAAGGCGCTGCCAACGGGCCCTGCGGGTCCGCAACTGTTGTCTTGTCCCGCCATGCCCCTGCCCCGTCAATTTCCTGCCTTTGACTACGCGGGCGACGGGATTCCGGATCACGCCCTGCCCTGTGGCACAGAGAGGCTCTGCACCCTCAGCGCGGCTGCGCGGCCTGCATCAGCTGTACAAGACGGCCCGGCGGTCTTGGGACCCGGATTGCGAAGGCAGCACACCAGTTGCCACAGGCCCCGCGGGGCGAGATGTGCAAGGGGTGCGCGGCCACCTGGGGGCCGAATTCAGCCGCGTCGGGCGGCTGTGATCGCCGCCACGTCGATCTTCTGCATGGTCATCATCGCCGCGAAGGCGCGCTCTGCCTCTGCGCCGCCGGCGGCAAGCGCATCGGTCAGCACCCGGGGGGTGATCTGCCATGAAATCCCCCACCGATCCTTGCACCAGCCGCATTCACTCGGCTGGCCCCCGTTGGCGATGATCGCATTCCAGTAGCGATCCGTTTCCTCCTGATCTTCTGTCGCGATCTGAAAGGAAAACGCTTCGCTATGTCGGAACGCAGGTCCACCATTGAGACCAAGGCACGCAACCCCGGCCACCGTGAATTCGACCGTGAGCACATCGCCCGCCTGGCCCGAGGGGTAGTCGCCGGGCGCGTGGTGCACCGCGGTCACCGCACTATCGGGAAAGACGCTGGCGTAGAACCGAGCCGCAGCCTCGGCCTCTTTGTCATACCAAAGGCAAATGGTGTTCTTCTGCATTTTGCACTCCTTTCGGTCGGGAACGATACGGGGCGTGGCTTGCCTTCCGGGAGGATCACGCTTCGGGGCCGACCACCGCAAACCAGGCGCCCTGCGGATCTTGCGCGACTGCAATCCAAGCGGGGCCGGGCACCTCCATCGCGTTCTGATGGACGGTGCCGCCCGCCGCCGTGATCGCCGCGGCCTTTGCTGCGACAGAGCCCGAAATGCCGAAATAGGGCAGCCAGACCGGCACGGGCGCATCCCCAAGGCCCATGATCGCGCCGATATCGCCCCCTTTGTGGCGCAGCAGCTGGTAACTGCCCATCGCGCCCATGTCCATCGTATCGCCTTTGGCCCAACCGAAGATCGCGGCGTAAAAGGCAAAGGCGGCCTCGGGGTCGGTCGACATCAATTCGTTCCAGTTCCCATGCCCGATCTTCATCGGATCAAAGGCGCCCTGACCCGCCTCGGCCTTTGCAATCTCCTCTGCGGTCATCTGCGTCAGGTCGGGCTGCAGAAGGCCAAAGACTGCCCCTTGCGGATCGGCCACAATGGCAAAGCGGCCGGTGCCAGGAATGTCCGCAGGGTCGGTCAGGGCCGTCCCGCCTGCCGCCGTAATGTCGGCAACGGTGCGGTCGCAATCATCGGCGGCGAAGTAAATGAGCCAGTTCGGCGGCAGATCGCCGGCCTGACCAACCTTCGACATGATGCCGGCCACCTGCGCGCCAGCGCATCCGGCAAGACGGTAGTCGAACCCCACCATCCCGCTGTCTGAAATCGTCCAGCCAAGGATCTTTGCGTAGAAATCGCCGGCCGCGTCCAGGTCAGTGGTGCCCAGTTCGTACCAGCATGGAGTTCCCTGAAAGCGCATCAACAATCCTTTCCCGTGAAATTGCAGTTTTGGCCGCAAAGGCGCAGCCACCTTCGGAATCGAAATGAATTCGTCACCCATTGCCATCATGCGCCGGTCGGTGGCGCATCGTCTTGTGCATCTGCAGGCCCGCTGACAGAGCGGCGGAAAATGGCCGAGGCCCCTCAGGGCCGCCGCCCCGGTTTCGGCGCGCGCCGTGGGCGGTGCCAGAATGGCTTGATCGCCTCAAGACCCAACATCACGGCCAGCCCCGCGCCCGCCGTGATGATCAGATCATCACGATGCAGCGGTCCGAAGCGGAAGATGTCTTGTGCCGCAGGCAAAAGGTTTGCGGCTGCAAGGATCCCCGCCACCGTGGCAACAACTACAAGCAATGCAGGTTTCGGCCGGTCAAATGCGGCCCGGAGCGAAGCCTTGAACGATCGATTCACGAAGATCAGCGCGACGATCACGATGACCAGCGTGAAGAAGGTCAGGGCGCGCAGTTCGGTTTCGGGCATCGACTGCCGCGCGCCCCAGAACATCACAAGGGTGACGGCGACCAGCGCCACAAGGCCCTGCGTCACGCTCCAGCCGATCAGACCGGGGGAAAAGAGCCGCTCTTCCGGGTCGCGCGGCGGGCGATCCATGATATCGCGTTCCTCGGCTTCGGCCTCGAACACCAGCGAGCAGACAGGATCAATCACCATTTCCAGAAAGGCGATGTGGATTGGCCCCAGTATGACCGGCAGACCGAAAAGCAGCGGTGCGACGGCCAATCCCGCAATGGGCAGATGGACCGCGACGATGAAGCCCACGGCCTTGCGCAGGTTGTCATAGATACGGCGCCCCAGTCGAACCGCCCGCACGATGGATCCGAAATCATCGTCCAGCAGCACGATGGCTGCGGCTTCGCGTGCGACATCGGTGCCACGCCCGCCCATGGCAATGCCAATATGCGCGCTTTTGAGCGAGGGGGCGTCATTCACGCCATCGCCTGTCATGGCGACGATCTGCCCCTGTGCCTTCAGCGCGGTGACGATGCGCAGCTTCTGGTCAGGCATGATGCGCGCAAAAACATCGCCCTGTTTCAGCCGTGCGGCTAGGGCCGCGTCATCTAGCTTGTCCAGATCCTGCCCTGTCAGCGGCGCGTTCCCTGCAAGACCCGCCTCCCGTGCAATGGCCGCGGCCGTGGCGGGATAGTCGCCAGTGATCATCTTGACTGAAATCCCCGCGCGACGACATTCCGCCACCGCGCGCCGGACGCTTTCGCGCAGCGGATCTGCCAACCCCACAAGGCCAAGATAGGTCAGTTGCAAGTCCTGCTGGCGGTCGGGAAGGTCCGCGCCGACCGTGCCCTGCGCAACCGCCAGAACGCGGAGCCCCGACCCCGCCATCGCATCGACCGCCTCCGCCAGCGCCGCGCGCGTCGGGCTTGGCAAGGCGCAGAGCAGCGCGACCGCCTCGGGGGCGCCCTTCGTGGCCACGGTATGCGGCCCGGTTCCGGCGGCACGCCAGACCTGCGACATGGCCAACAGCCCGGGGCGCAGCCCGTAAGAACGGAGCAAAGTCATCCCTGCCGGGTCTTCGCCCGGTGGGGCCGTGTTGTGAAAGGCCTGCTCCATCGGGTCGAAGGGCTGGGACTCGCAGGCAAGCCGACCCATGCGCAACAGGTGAAGGGCGGCGACATCGGCAACCGGCCCTGCATCAAGGTCGAATGACCGTCCGTCCGGTAGGCGAAGCTGACGGATCGCCATGCGGTTCTGGGTCATGGTGCCGGTCTTGTCGCTGCACAGGACAGTTGCCGCGCCCAGTGTTTCGATGGCGGCTGCCCGACGCGTGAGGACCCGCGCACGTGACAGTCGCCAGGCGCCCATCGCCATGAAAATGGCCAATACCACAGGAAATTCCTCGGGGAGCATCGACATGCCGATGGCGATCCCCGCAAGAACCGCCTCCAGCCAGTCGCCCCGCAGATAGGCATAAAGCCCGCCCACCAGCAGGCTGACCCCCGTTCCGGCGATTGCGAAAATGGCGACGATCCTTCGCGTCTGCACATAGAGCCGCGGGCTTTCGGTGCCGATCGTGGCAAGCGAGGTGCCAATCTTGCCGATCTCGGTTGCGGCGCCGGTCGCGGTGACTTCGGCCCGGCCCGTGCCACGCACCACCAAGGTTCCGGAAAACACCATCGGCAGATCGTCGCCCCCCGGAAGAAAAGCGCCCGGCCTAGAGTCGGTGGCAGCACGCTTGCGCACAGGAACCGCCTCTCCGGTCAGCAGGGATTCATCAGCCTGCAGATCCTGCGCCGCCAGAAGCCGCGCATCGGCAGGCACGCGATCGCCTTCCGACAGCAGGAGGAGATCCCCGCGCACGACTTCGCGCCCCGCGATCCGCTGGCGTTGCCCGTCGCGGATGACAAGCGCGCGCGGGCTGCTCAGGTCGCGGAGGGCTTGAAGGACTTTCTCGCTGCGCCATTCCTGCACGAGGGTGATGATGATCGAGAGGCAAGCAAAGATCAGCAGGACCACCGCATCGCGCATGTCCCCCAGCAGGGCGTAGATGACCCCACCCGCAAGTAACAAGGCGAGCATCGGTTCGCGTACCACATCCCGCAGGATGCCGAGGCCTGTCCGATGATCACCGGCAGGAAGTTCATTCGGTCCCTCCGATGCCAACCGCGCCTTGGCCTCTGCGGTGGACAATCCGGAAAATCGGCCGCTGTCTGCTTCGGGATGCTGTGTCATGACCCAAGCAGGTTTGCAGGCTCTGCCCGCCAATACAAGCACGACCGAAGGACAAGACGGGCCGCGCGACCGGCGCCTCTCCGCCCGATCTGTGGCAGACGGATTGTGCAGGGACGCCCCCGGTGACGCTGAAGCGGTGGGGCGGACAGTGACAAGAACTCGACCGGCCAAGGCATACCGGCACTGGATGAGAACAGGGCCTAGGGCAGCGCAGCTTCGGAAATCGGCACCAAGGCATGGGCTGAAGCAGCCGTCCACGGGTTCACTGCGAACGGCTACTTCTGTTCAGATCAGATCGTGAAGGCGTTCCGGAATGCGTCCAGGGCGACCTCTTCGTTGTCCCGGGCAAAGGCCTCCATCCCGACGGGGCCGGAATATCCCATGGCCTTCAGCGCCGTCGCAACGCCGCGGTAGTTGATTTCGCCCGTGCCCGGCTCGCAGCGACCCGGATTATCGGCCACCTGAACTTCACCGATCCAGGGCAGGCATGCTTTACACCACCGGACCAAATCTCCCTCACCGATCTGGGTGTGGTAGAGATCAAGGTTGATGCGCAGCTGCGGGCGATTGACAGCGGAGACAAGCGAAAGCACGGCTTCGGTGGAGCCGAAGGGGCACCCCGGATGGTCGATCGGGTTGAGGTTTTCAAGCGTGAAGACCACCCCCATCTCTTCGCCCAGATCACAAAGACGGTGGAGCGTGTCGCGGGCCACAAGTTCGGCCCCCGGTGCATGCGACCCGATCCGGGGGATCGGAATGCCAATGTCGCCCAACCCAGTGCCATGGAGATTAAGGCGCTGCACCCCAAGCCGCCGCCCCACCGCCGCCGTTTCGCGGGCCGAGGCCAGCAGCATCGCCGCCCCTTCGGCATCGGCCAGCCGCCCTTCCAGATATCCGTTCATGATGGTGAACGTGGCGCCCGTGCGCTGCAGCGCGTCCAGATCATGGGCAGGCCAGTTCCATAAGCCAACGCCGAAACCCATCTCTTTCAATCGGCTGGCGCGCCAGTCGATGGGGCGGTCACGCCACAGCATTTCGGCGCAGGCGGCTAGGGAAAATGTCATCGGCTGGTCCTTCAGGCAGAAAAGGGATCAAGGGGGTGGCCCGGCCGAGGGACCGGACCACCCGGGGCCGAAGCGGTGGAGACGCCCCGGCAGGGAGGGCTTGGTCAGACCGTGCCGCCCAGCGTGCTTTCGAGCTGTGCAAGCTCTTGCCCGCCGGCCATCAGGTCTTGCAGTTGTTCCGAGGTGATCTCGCCCCGGCGGGCGGTGCCCAGTGTCTTGCCCCGGTTCAGCACGGTGAAACGGTCGCCCACGGCAAGGGCATGGCGGACATTGTGGCTGATGAAGACCACGCCAACGCCCTGGGCGCGGACCTTGTCGATGGTGGCCAGCACATTGGCCGTCTGCCGCACGCCAAGCGCCGAGGTGGGTTCATCAAGGATCAGCACCTTGGCGCCGAAATGGACCGCCCGCGCAATGGCCACCGTCTGACGCTCACCGCCCGAGAGGGTGCCGACCGCCTGATCGGGGCCGCGCAGGTTGATGCCCATCTTCTTCATCTCGGCCATGGTGATGGCATTGGCCTTTTCCACGTCGAAGCGGCGGGTCAGGCCCCAGCCCCGCGTCGGTTCGCGCCCCATGAAGAAGTTGCGCGCCACCGACATCAGCGGGATCATGGCGAGATCCTGAAAGACGGTGGCGATCCCCGCCTCCATCGCCGCCCGCGGGCTGGAAAACGACATCGGCCGGCCTTCGAAGGTGATGGTGCCACGGGTGGGCCTGTGGACGCCCGACATCGTCTTGATGAAGGTCGATTTGCCCGCGCCATTGTCGCCCAGAAGGCAGTGGCATTCCCCGGCGCGGACATCGAAGCTCACGCCATTCAGGGCGATCACATTGCCGAAATGCTTTTCGATCTGGTCAAGTTTGATGATGGGTTCGGACATCTTCAGCGCTCCCCCGTCACACGCTTGCGGATGGCATTGTTGAAGATCACGGCCAGAAGCAGCATCCCGCCGAGGAAGACCTGGAACCAGTCCTGATCGAATGAGGTATAGGTCAGACCGATCACGACCATGCCGAAGATCACCGATCCGAAGAAGGCCCCGATGGCCGACCCATAGCCGCCGGTCAGCAGGCACCCCCCGATGACGGCTGCGATGATGGCCTCGAATTCCTTCTGAAATCCGCGCCGGGCATCGGTGGAACCGGCATCCATCACCTGCATAACGGCCAACAGTGCGGCACAGGCGGCCGTCAGCATGAAGAGCGCAATCTTCACATTCCGCACCGGCACCCCGGAATTTGACGCCGCCGTCGCATCGCCCCCGGCGGCAAAGATCCAGTTGCCCGCAGGCGTGCGCAGCAGAACCCAGGTGGCCGCCAGTGCAAGCCCGACAAACCACAGGATTTCGACCGGAATCCCCGGCACTTTGGGCGTGCCGTTGGGGAAGCTCTCGATCAGCCCGGCCTGGGCCAGCCAGGCAAAGAGACCACCAAAGGCATCCCCGGAAAAGAGCGGGGTCAGCAGGTCGCCCTCGACCGCTTCGCGGATGCCGCGCAACTGGGTCGAACCGCCGGTGATCCATTTCAGCCCCACCAGCGACAGACCGCGCAGCATGAACAGCCCCGCAAGTGTCACGATGAACGAGGGCAGCCCCGTTCGCAGCACGATCAACCCGTTCGCCGCCCCGATCAGCGCCGCAAAGGCCAGCGTCACCGGAATGGACAGGATCAGCGGCAAGCCCAGATTGACGACACAGGCGCCAAAGATCATGCCCGCAAAGGCCACCATCGACCCGATCGACAGATCGAATTCGCCGCCGATCATCAGAAGCGAGGCCGCGATGGCCAGAATGCCCAGCTGGGCCGCGGGGCTCAGGAAATTCAGCACACCCGAGAGCGAGAACATCGCCTCGCTCGCCGTGGCCAGAAAGAAGCCGGTGACAAGCACCAACCCGGCGATGGCACCCAGTTCGGGCCGTTTCATCAGACGGGCCAGCAGCGGCTCGGCCTTGATGCGTTCATCGACAGACGCAGTGTCGGTGGTGTTGGTCATGTCCTTCCTCCTCCTTCGGGGCAACAGGGGCGGCGCGCGCCGCCCCTGTCCCTTGCGCTGCGATCAGCGGATGCCCTGCGCCGACAGCTCGACCACCTGGCCGGCCTTGTCGGCGGTGATCAGGTTCGGGCCCGACGGCACATTGCCGCCCGGCATCAGGCCGTAATCGGCGTAAAGCGAAAGAAATGCGACCGGCAGATAGCCCTGCAGGAATTGCTGCTGGTCAATGGCAAAGGCCGCATCGCCCGCCTTGACCGATTCCAGAAAGCTTGCCGACAGGTCAAAGGTCGCCACGCGGATCGCGCCAGATTTGCCGATGGATTTCACCGCGGCCACGGCGGGTTCGCCCGCGGTGCCTGCACCAAGCGCCATGACGGTGTCGATGCCTGGGTCGGCCTCAAGCGCGGCGCGGACCTTGGCCTCGATCTCGGTCGGGTCGTTCGAGGTGGGAAGAACGCTGGTTTCCCCGCCAAAGCCCGCGGCAAAGCCCTTGCAACGCAGATCGAGCGCGACGTTCCCGACCTCCTGGTTGATGCAGATGCCCTTCTTGCCGCCCATTTCCGCCAGCTTTTCGCCCGCGGCGCGGCCGGCGGATTCCTCATCCTGTCCGACATGCAGCAGCGCGCCCAGCGATTTGGACACGTCCGACCCCGAGTTCATCGAGATCACCGGGATCCCCGCCGCCACGGCGCGCTGGATCGACGGCCCAAGCGCATCAGCATCCGGGATCGAAACGACGATCCCATCGGGCGACTGGTTCGCCGCGGCGTCGATCATCTGGGACATGGCGACCATGTCGAAGGTTTCGGGCGAACGGAATTCCACATTTGCCCCGGTGTCCTTGGCGGCCTTTTCGACGCCATTCTTCACGACGGACCAGAAGGGGTCATTCGCCTGGCCATGGGCCACGACGATGATGTCGGCTGCCAGAACCGGCGCAGCCGCAGTCAGGGCGGTTGCCGTCAAAAGGCCCGCGATCAGTTTCTTCATTGGTCTTCCTCCCTGGAAGGTTCATGGAAGGGCGGCGCTCCCCTGCCGCCCCAGTGTCCGGCGGTGCCGGATCGGGTGTCGGGGCGCGTTCAGGCCCCGAGGATCTCAGCCAGCGCCACGGGGGCGCCGGTTTGGGCCGATCGCGTCGCGGCCTCGGCCATGGCAAGGGCTGCGACACCATCTTCCAGCGTGACGGGCAGCGCACCGCCACCGATCACGGCCGTCACGAAGGCCGCCCATTCCGCGGCATAGGCGGGCATATAGCGTTCGAGGAAAAAGTAAGTGGGCTTGGCCCCCACCACCCCTGCCGTCGTCGATTTCACCACGGTGTTTTCCAGCATGTTCTGCGCCTGCAGCAGGCCCTCGGACCCCAGCAGCTCGACCCGCTGGTCATAGCCGTAGACCGCGCGGCGGCTGTTCTTGATCACCGCAATCCGCCCATCGGCATAGGTCAGCGTCACGACCGCCGTGTCCACATCGCCCGCCGCGCCGATGGCCGGGTCTACGATACTGCTGCCCACGGCCGAAACCGTCACCGGCGCCGCCCCCATGATGAAATTCGCCATGTCGAAGTCATGGATCATCATGTCGCGGAACAGCCCGCCCGAGACCTTGATATATGCCACCGGCGGCGGGGCCGGATCGAATGAGGTGATCGACAGAAGCTCGGCCTTGCCAATCTCGCCCCGGTCGGCAGCGGCCTTCAGTGCCGCGAAATTCGGGTCAAAGCGGCGGTTGAAGCCGATCATCACCGGCTTGCCGGTGCCCGCGGCCGCGGTCAGACAGGCCTGGGCGCGGGACAGCGAAAGGTCCACCGGCTTTTCGCAAAGCACCGCCTTGCCCGCTGCCGTCGCACGTTCGATCAGGTCGGAATGGGTGTCGGTCGACGTGGCGATCAGCACCGCATCGATGGCCGGGTCGTTCAGGATCGCGTCGGTCGAACGCGCCTCGGCGCCATATTGTACAGCCAGCTTCCCCGCGGCCTCGGCATTGATGTCCGACACGGCAACAAGGGTCGAACCCGGGTTCGTGGAAATGGCCGTCGCATGGACACCTGCGATCCGCCCTGCCCCAAGCAGGCCTACCTTCAACATCATGATCCTCCCGTAGATGACGTTCCGATTCTCCGGCCCGTGGAATATTCATTCCATATTACTGCACGCGCGTGCAACACTTTTATGCACGCGCGTGCAAATTCCTGCGCCGATCCCCACGAAGCCGCTTGCCACCGATCCCCCCGTTGCTATGGTCGCAGGCTGGAGGACGTGAGGACATGGACGAGCAATCCCGTGAAACCGTGACGGCGGATGACGTCGCTCTCCGTGCCGGTGTGTCGCGCTGGACTGTCGCGCGCGCCTTCAAGAAAGACGGGGTCATCTCGGAAAAGGCCCGCGCCAAGGTCATGGCGGCGTCAGCCGAGCTTGGTTATGTCCCAGACCTTCTGGCGGCATCGCTGGCGTCAGACAGGTCCAATCTTGTCGCCTTGCTGGTCGATGACTTCGACAACCCGCACAAGCTGGTGATGCTGGAACGGCTGACACGGATTCTGCGTGAGGCTGGCTATGGAACCCTGCTCGTCAACATGCTGGGCGAAAGCGACGCGCCGGAAGCGTTGCTGACCGCAAGCCAGCGGAGAGTGGACGCCGCAGTGGTCATCGGCACCCAGTTCGACGAAGGAATCCGCCGCACCGCACTGGGCGCGAAGCGCGTCAAACAGCTTATCATCTTCGCGCGGGCCAGCACCACGCCCGGAACCATTTCCATCGGCTGCGATGACATTGCCGCCATGACCGAAATTACGCGCCACCTGCTCGGGAAGGGCTTCAAGCGCCCACTCTTTCTGGCCGGGCCGAATACCGAGTCAACGCGCCTGATGCGAAAGGACACCTTCCTCAGCGTCTGGTCCGAAGCGCATGGCGCACCGCCGCCTTCGGTCATCCACGTTGCGGATTACAGCATGGCGCTCGCCTGTGAAGCCGTCACGACCTATCTGTCGGATCTGGACGAAACGCTTCGCCCTGACGTCATCGTCTGCGAAAATGACGTCCTGGCCCTTGGGGCCATTGACGCCCTACGCCACAAGCTGGGCTTGGCCGTGCCCGCGGAGGTTGCGGTTACCGGCTTTGACGACGTGGCCCTTGCCGCCTCGCCGGCTTATGACCTGACCACCTATCGCCAGCCGGTAACCGAGATGGCGCACGCCTTGGTGCGGGTGCTTGATAACGGCGGGCGCAATGCGACCGACGTGTTTCTGCCGGGTAAATTCATCAAACGCGGATCGGCCTGACCGGGGCCGGGCTTTCGGTCCGGCTAAGGCTTTCTTTGCCCGACGCGAGGAAGACGAAATCCGTCAGTCGGGCACCCCCCCGCGCACCACAGCCGAAGGTGCCGTGATCACAGCACATGCGACTGCGTCGCGCAACAGCACCAGAAGGCCGAAACCGCAGCGGCACAAGGGCGCATCTGCGGTGCAACGGGCGGTCAGGATAGGGTGGCAAGGCGGTCAATCCCGACCGGCGGCTCCGCCAGAAAAGGCAAAAGGTACAGGCGACGGGCCAAGCCACCGCGCAGGCGGGCAAGTTGCCGGGATTCTCCGGCGATGCGTCGGCGCAGCAGAGGATCGGTGGTCCCGGTGCCCGCCATGGTGCGGTTGATCACCCAGGCCCATGGCTCGATCTGCGCGCGCCGCAGGTCGTCCTGAAGATGCGCCGCTTCCGAAACCGGGGTCGTTTCGGGCAGGGCCACCAGGATGATCTTGGTATAATCCGGGTCCTGCAGACGCATCAGCGGGGTCACAACCCGGCCCGCGGGGCTTGCACCCAGATCGCGGGTCATCTGGCGGTGATAGGCACCTGTGGCATCCAGAAGCAACAGCGTATGGCCGGTCGGCGCAGTATCAACCACGACAAAGGCGCTGCGCGCCTCGTTCACGATGCGGGCGAAGGCGTGGAAGACCGCGACCTCTTCGGTGCAGGGTGAGGCAAGATCTTCCAGCATCAGCGCCCTGCCCGCCTCATCCAGATCGCGGCCTTTGGTCGCCATGATTTTCTCGACATAGCGGTCGGCCTCGGCCACCGGGTCGATGCGATCAACCGTCAGACCTGGCATCGCGCCATCGACCACCAGTGCGACATGGGCGGCAGGGTCGGTCGTGGTCAGATGTACGTCATGGCCGCGCCGGACCAGCCCCACCGCAATGGCCGAAGCGACGGTCGTCTTGCCGACGCCACCCTTGCCCATCACCATGATCAACCCGCGCCCAGCTTTTGCGAAATCGTCGATCAGGGCGTTCAGGCGCGGACCGTCCAGGTCTTCGGCACTGACGGAAAGCGTCGAGGGCGCTTCCTCGGCCGTGAACAGGCGGCGCAGCGCGGCCAGACCCACCATGTCGAAGGACCGCATCGGCACCTGCGCGCGGGGCAGATGGTTCAGATCCGGCGGCAGCGCGGCCAGCACCGCGGCGTGATCACGTGCCAGCCCCGCCGCCGTCGGGTCGGCGCTGTCCGTCTGGAAAACCCCGTTCACCACTAGCATCTGGTTCGATAGCCCCAAAGCCCGCAACTCGGTCGAGGTCCGATCCGCCTCGCGCACCGCACTCCGATCAGGGCGGGTCACAAGGACGATCGAGGTGCGCGCGGGATCGCCCAGGGCCTTCAGCGCGGCGCGGAAGCGGTCCTCTTGCATCTTCAACCCGGAATGTGGACCAAGGCAGGAGGCGCCGCGATCGTTCTCGGCCAGAAAGCCGCTCCAGGCCTTTGGCAGGCTCAGAAGACGCAAGGTGTGACCAGTCGGTGCGGTATCGAAGATCACATGGTCAAAACCCGGCGCACCGTCGGTCAGCAGGCCCACAAAGTCATCGAAGGCGGCAATCTCGATGGTGCAGGCGCCGGACAGCTGTTCGCGGACGGTCGCGCGTTCGTCCTCGGGGGTGGTGGGGTCAAGCTGATCCAGCACGCGGCTGCGGTAATCTTCGGCCGCGCGATCCGGATCGATGTTCATCGCAGACAGGTTCGGCGCGCCGGGAACCGGTGTCGGATGATCACCAAGCGTAACACCCAGCATCTCGTCCAGATTCGAGGCGGGATCGGTGCTGACCAAAAGGACCCGCTTTCCCCGATCGGCCAGATCCAGCGCCACGGCGCAGCTGAGCGACGTTTTCCCCACGCCGCCCTTGCCGGTGAAAAACAGGAAGGCCGTGGGATCGCCAAGAAGCTTTGGTGCGGTCATGGTCGTCTCTCGCAGTTCGTTTCGCACAGTCTGCCCGCGCATCCGAACGCGACGATGACCTGGATCAATCCCTTTTACAAAAGGTTCACTTGGACTGTGACATTATTTCCATTATTCCGGTTTTATGGAAATGATTGCAGCCACCCAAATCTTTGCCGCCCTCGGCCACCCCGGCCGCCTGTCGGTGTTTCGCATGTTGATGCGCCTCGCCCCGCAAGGCGCACGCCCGACCGAGATCGCCCAGACCCTCGGCATGGTGCAGAACACCCTGTCGCATCATCTGGCCGAGCTGGAACGCTGCGGGTTGATCCGGGCAGAACGGCAAGGCCGGTCCCTGTTCTATTCCGTCGATCTGGCCTGCACCGGGGCCTTGGTTGACTATCTGGTCATGGATTGCTGCCGTGGCCGCCCCGCCCTTTGCCAGACCCACCTTCGGAACCTGATCGACATGGATCAAAAATCGTTCAACGTCCTCTTCATCTGTTCGGGCAACTCCGCGCGCTCGGTCTTTGCCGAGGCGCTGCTCCGTGATCTTGGGCAGGGCCAGTTCCGCGCCTTTTCGGCAGGAACGCGCCCGGGTTCGCAGCTGAACCCCTTCGCGCTGGAGGTGCTGGCCCGCAATGGCCATGACACGTCCGCTCTGCGGTCAAAGCATCTGTCGGAATTTCAAACCCCGGATGCCCCGAAGATGGATTTTGTCTTTACCGTCTGCGACACCGCCGCGGCCGAAGAATGCCCGCCCTGGCCCGGACAGCCGATCAGCGGCCATTGGGGGTTGCCCGACCCGGTAAAAGCTACCGGAACCGAGGCAGAAAAGGGGCTGGTTTTCGCGCAGACCTACGCGGCCCTTCGCCGCCGCATCGCGGCCTTCGTCGCCCTGCCTTTTGCCCAGTTGGACCGGATTGCGCTGCAAGCCTCGGTCGATGACCTCTCCCGCGATCCCGCCTGAAGGAACCCGCCATGACACGTATCGCTTTGAACGGCCTCGGCCGCATCGGCAAGCTTGCGCTCCGCGATCTGATCGACACCGGAGCCGGGGGCGAGATCGCGCTGATCAATGATCCATCCGGGACGCCCGAACAGCATGCCCTGTTGATGGAATTCGACTCCGTCCATGGCCGCTGGAGGGCCGAGATCGAGCATGATGCCGAAAGCCTGACCTTGAATGGCGTGCGGGTCCGGGTGACTTCGGCCAAGCGGATCGAAGATCTTCCCTTGGCCGAGATGGGCATTGACGTGGTGATAGACTGCACCGGCGTTTTCAAGACCAAGGCAAAGATCGCACCCTATTTCGCAGCGGGGGTGAAGAAAGTTGTCGTCTCTGCCCCGGTCAAGGACGGCGGCGCCTTGAACATCGTCTACGGGATCAACCATGACGACTACGACCCCAAGATCCATGATGTGGTGACGGCGGCGTCCTGCACAACCAATTGCCTCGCCCCGGTGGTCAAGGTGATCCATGACGGCCTCGGCATTCGTCATGGGTCGATCACCACGATCCATGATGTCACCAACACCCAGACCATCGTCGACCGCCCGGCCAAGGACATGCGCCGCGCACGGTCGGCACTGATGAACCTGATCCCCACGACAACAGGGTCGGCCACGGCAATCACGCTCATTTATCCAGAGCTCAAGGGTCGCCTGAACGGCCATGCGGTACGGGTGCCGCTTTTGAATGCCTCGCTCACCGATTGCGTGTTCGAGGTGGAGCGGGCGACAACGGTGGAGGAGGTCAACGCCCTCTTCCAAGCTGCCACGGATGGCCCCCTGAAAGGCATCCTGGGCTATGAGACACGACCACTTGTGTCCTGTGACTTCACCAATGATCCGCGCTCGTCGATCATCGACGCCCCTTCGACAATGGTGATCAATGGCACGCAGGTGAAGATCTTTGCATGGTACGATAATGAATGGGGCTATGCCTGCCGTCTGGCCGACATCGTCCGCATGGTGTCGGGGTCACTGTGAACAGCCAGATCCAGAGCCTGCGTGCCTATGCGGCGGTGACAGCGGCCTATTGGGCCTTCATGCTTTCTGATGGCGCCTTGCGCATGCTGGTGCTTCTTCATTTCAACGGTCTGGGCTTCAGCCCGGTGCAGCTTGCATGGCTGTTCCTGCTCTATGAACTGGCGGGGATTGTCACAAATCTTGCGGCAGGATGGATCGCGGCACGGTTCGGCCTGGCAGTGACGCTGTGGTCAGGGCTGTTGATGCAGATCGTGGCCTTGGTCGGGCTCGCGCAACTGGATCCGGGATGGAGCATCGGTGCCTCTGTCGTCTTCGTGATGGCGGTTCAGGGGTTAAGTGGCGTGGCCAAGGACCTTGCCAAGATGTCGTCAAAATCGGCGGTCAAACTCTTGGCCCCGAAAGAGGATGGCGGCCTCTTCCGCTGGGTTGCCCTGCTGACCGGATCGAAAAATGCGGTGAAGGGTCTGGGCTTCTTCCTGGGCGCCGCGCTGTTGGCGCTGGCGGGGTTCCAGGGTGCGGTATGGGGGATGGCGGCGGTCCTTTCGGCGATCCTGATCGGGGTCTGGGCCTTCATGCCGGCCGGCCTGCCGATGGGCAGGAAGGACGCCAAGCTTTCCTCGATCTGGTCACAGGATGTGCGGGTTAACCGGCTCAGCCTGGCACGCATGTTTCTATTCGGGGCGCGCGATGTGTGGTTCGTTGTGGGAATTCCCGTCTATTTTCAGTCGATCCTGTCCGACGGAACCCCCGACAGCCGCCGAGCCGCCTTTTTCATCATCGGCAGCTTCATGGCGCTCTGGATCATTGCCTATGGCGCAGTGCAGACTGCGGCACCCAAGCTTTTGGCGACCAAAGGTCGACCCGAGTCTGAAGTCGTCGCCAGGACCATTGCCTGGGCTGGCTATCTGGTGCCGATCCCCTTTGCGCTGGCACTGGCCACAGGGGCGGCGGGCGCCCCGGCCCTGTGGCTGAGCGGTCTGCTCGTGATCGGGCTCCTCGCTTTCGGCTTCGTCTTTGCGGTCAACTCCTCGGTCCATTCCTATCTGATCCTCGCATTTTCCCGGGCAGAGCGGGTGAGCCAGGATGTCGGATTTTACTACATGGCGAATGCAGCCGGACGGCTGATGGGCACGCTCTTGTCGGGCGTCAGCTATCAACTGGGCGGTCTGCCGCTCTGCCTTGGAACCGCAGGGGTGATGGCCGCCTTGAACTGGCTTGCCGCACGCCGCCTGGCCTGAGCCACTGCACCACCCCACCTTGCGCGGCCTGACCGCCCCCCGGTAACAGGCCCGAAACGGGATGAGGCGGGGGGCATGACAGGCAGTTTCGCGGAGCAGGCCAGTGCAGGTCAGAGGTGTAAAAGTGAAACCTCAGCCCCTTGCGGCCATTTTGTCGCGCCGCCGTTTCATGCGTTGTTCCAGCACGGCATCCGAGGCAGCCGTCCCGTCGTGATAGGTGCCAAAGATCTTGTCCAGCGGCACTGTCCCGTCGCCATAATTCACCTCGAAATACTTGTGGTGCAGGTAGTGATTGTAGGTGTGGGTATCCATCAGCTTTTCATCCCCCAGCACGATCTTGTCGAAGCCGATATGACCGACGATCGAACCCAGCCCCGAAAGCTGCAGGTGATAGAGCGCAAAGAGCGGGTGGGCCGGCACCAGTAAATAGAGCAGCGAGCTGGAAAAGAAGAGAAGCTGTTCCACCGGATGCATCGACAAGGAGGACCAGGGGCTCGGGTTGACCGAGTTGTGGTGGACCGAATGGATGTGCTTGTAGAACCAGGGCCAGTGCAGCGGGCGGTGGATGCAGTAGAAATGGAATTCATGCCAGATTGGCACCGCTAGCCACAGCAGGACGAACCAGACCGGATGTGCGGAAAGGCTGCTCCAGGCGCCGATGCCATTGGCATAGCACCACAGGATCATCACCTCATAGGCGGTCCAGATCGGCACGCCCGTGGTGAAGGTGCGGATCGCGCCATCGATCGTCTGGGATTTGAACATGAAGACATCCGACTTGTTCTCGGACGGCCAGCGATGGTTGTATTTGAACTGGTTGCCCTGCTTGCGAAGCACATAGAGCCGAAGCTCCATCGCGCCGAAAAAGATCAGCACGGCCAGGGCATTGCGCCCCAGCAGCAACAGCACCCAACCCGGCGAAAGCGTGGCCAGCGTCTCCAGATCGGGCGTAAGGTAAACCCAATAGACCGTCGCCAGCCCCATGAACGCCAGGTTCCACGGCAGGAAATATCCATTCACGAAGGCGAAGATCTCGGCCGCCGACCAGGGCAAACGGTAGATGGGCGCAATCTTCAACGGTGTCTTCGGGGTCCAATCGCCGCGCTTGTTTCGGGTTCCGTATTTCAGATCATCCATCCCCGCGCTCACTTCTGCCAATAGGTGTCGATGTAGCGTTGCATCTCGGCGCGCATGAAGCGGCCGGATTGGTCGGCCCTGTCTTCCCAGGCGAAGACGCAGGCCGTCATGATCCCGTCAAAGCCGATCTCGGCCAGCGTGCCGAAGAAATCGTCCCAGGGCACCTCGCCCTGACCGATGTTCAGATGCTGATGCACGCGCGCCTGCGTGCCCGGCGGGTTGAGGATATAGCGCAACCCCGAGCTGGCCTTGTGGTTGAACGTGTCCCCGACATGGACATGGGCCAGCACATCGGCACATTCCCGCAGCATGGCGCGCGTGTCATCGCCAAAATAGAAGGTATGCGGCGCGCAGTAGAGGAATTTGACCCGCGGCGAATTCACGGTGCGGATCAGATCGACAGCAGGTTGCAGGGTTTCGACCCAATCCTCGGGATGGGGTTCGATATGCAGGTTGATGCCCTCGCGCTCCAGCAGGGGCACCAGCTCTTCCATCGACCGCCACCAAGCCTCTTCGCAGGTTTCGATCATGCTTCCGGTGTTGCAGCAGTAGCAGGACCCCTTGTCCGGGTGCGGCCCGCGCCCGAATTCGGAGTTCATGGTATCGACCTCCAACTCGACCGCGATCTCAATGGCACGTTTCCAGTGGCGGACGGCGGCCTGGCGTTCGGCCTCGTCATTCGAGGCCCAGCGATACATCGGCAGCAGCGAGGCGATCTTCACATTCTCGGCCGCCAGCGCCGCGCGGAAATCGCGGATGCGGTCAGGAAAGACGCGCGGCGCCTTGAACCACTCCAGAAAATCGGCGCGGGGCGAAAGCTCGATCCAGTCATAGCCCAGCTCGCGCACCTTGCGGGGCAGAGCGACCAGGCTCAGATGGCGGTGCATGAACGGGTCCAGGGCGATACGCATCTTTTCCCCCCGTTCAGCTCAGCGGAACCCAGCTGCCGCCAGCTTCATGGCTGTCGGCGGCCGAATTGATGAAGCGCACCCCGCGCGATCCGGTGTGAATGTCGGGCAGGTTCAGCAGCCCCTCGGGCACGGCTTCGCCTTTGCGGCGCGCGGCCACGGCGATGGCGATTTCACGGTAAAGACTGCCCCAGGCATCCGAGAGGGATTCGCCATGCCCCCGCGGCAGCAGGACCATGCGTTCGGCGGCAGGCACGACACCCGCCCCATGGCCGCGGACGATGATCTGTTCGGGCGCATTGAGGGGGGTGTAGCGCAGGGTTTCGGGGAATTCCTGATCCCACTGCAACCCGCCCTTGTCGCCATAGATGCGGAAGCGCAGGGCGCAGTAATTGCCGGGGGCGGCCTGAGTGATCCACATGGCCGCGGGCGCGCCATTGGCCAGCCGCAGGTTCAGGAAGGCGGTATCCTCCATCGCCTTCGGGGCGCCGCAGACGTGAAAATCGGCGCGTAGATGGGTGACCGTCTGCCCGGTCACAAACTCCAGCATCTGGAAGGCATGCGACCCGATATCTCCCGTGGCCGAAGCCCGCCCGATCCGCGCGGGATCGCGTCGCCAGGCCAGGCTTTTGGAGTTCGGGTCATCCGGCCCCGTCGCCCAATCCTGCGCGTATTCGACCTGAGCCTGCCGCACAGTGCCGATCGCCCCGGCGCGGATCATCTCCTGCGCCTGACGGGCCATCGGGTGGTAGGGATAGGGGTGTGTCACGGCGAAGACGACGCCTGTTTCGCGCTGACGCTGTTCCAGCGCCAGACAGTCTTCCCGCGAAAGGGTCATGGGTTTGTCGCAGATGATGTCGATCCCCACATCCATGAAGGCTTCGGCGATCATGCGGTGCGACCAGTTCGGGGTGCAGATGGCCACGGCCTCGATCCCGTCGGGGCGGGCGGCCTCGGCGCGGGCCATTTCGCGCCAGTCGTCATAGATGCGATCCTCGGCCAGCATCCAGTCGCGCCCCGAGCTGCGCGCCGTTTCCGGGTCCGACGACAGCGCCCCCGCCACCAGATCCCAGCGGTTCGAAAGCCGCGCCCCCGACCAGTGCCACTGCCCCACAAGGGCGCCACGCCCACCCCCGACAATGCCGAGGCGCAGCCTGCGTTCTGCGGGCGGATAGAATTCAGTTCCGGCAAGACCCATTGAAATACCAAGTCCATCTGATTGCGATTGAAGGGAAAAGGGCGGCCTTTCGGCCGCGCTCAGGTGCGGATGACGTGATCCGTCACCTCTTCGATGGTGGTGTCTTCCTTGCGCGCCTCGAAGACCTTGGTGCCGTGGCTCATCACCACGAAGCGGTCGCAAACCTGGAAGGCGTGATAGAGGTTGTGCGTAACCAGAACACTTGAGGTGCCCTCGCGCTTGAGATCGCGGACATAGGCCAGCAGATGTTCGGTTTCGCGCACCGACAGCGCCGAGGTCGGTTCATCCAGCAGCAGGATATTGCGCTTGAAATGCACCGCCCGCGCGATGGCCACGGCCTGTTTCTGGCCGCCAGAGAGAAAGCCCACCTCCTTGTCCGGGTTGTCGATGCCGGAAATCTGCACCGCGCTGCCCAGGATCTGGATCGCCACCTCCTGCATGCGGCGATGATCCATGAACCCCCAGCGGTTCACGAGTTCCCGCCCCAGAAAGATGTTGCGCGTGATCGACATGGAATCGACAAGGGCGATGTCCTGATAGATCGTCTCGATCCCCGCCGCCTCGGAGTCTGATCGGTTGCGGATCTCGGTGCGCTTTCCGTTCACATAGATCTCGCCCGAGGTCGGCGGGTTGATCCCCGAGATCATCTTCACCAGCGTCGATTTCCCGGCGCCGTTGTCGCCCAGAAGACCCACCACCTCATTGCGGCCGATGTGGAAATTCATGTTGTCGAGCGCGGTGAAAGACCCGTAGCGCTTGCAGATGTTACGCATCTCGTAAAGCGGGGTCTCGGTCGGGACCAGGCCAGCACCGGGATGGCCTGCAAGGCCGGCGGGGCGCAGCGGTTCGGTATGCACAGTCATTCGGGCCTCCATTACGCCCTGCCACGGCGGATTGCGGTGTTCATGACGACGGCGATGACGATCAGCGCACCGACGAACATGTCGAAGTAGAAGGCGGGGGCGCGCAAAAGAAGCAGCACGTCCTGAATGGTGAAGACGAGCGCGGTGCCCAGCACGATCCCGAGGATCGAGCCCCGGCCCCCGTTCAGGGCAAAGCCGCCGATGACGCAGGCCGCGATGGTCTGCAGCTCCATCCCCAGGCCGCCGCCCGGCTGGATCGACCCCACGCGGGTCGCCGCGATCACGCCCGACAGTGCCGCCATGAAGCCCGCGATGGCAAAGGCGATGGCCTTGGTGCGGTTGGGATTGATGCCGATGGCCACGGCCGCGTTGCGGTTGCCCCCCACGGCGTAGAAGTGGTTCCCCAGCCGGTGATGATGCAGCAGGAAATAGAACAGCAGCGCAAAGGCCAGGAACCAGATCATCGAGGCATGGATGATCCCCAGCCCGCCACCGAAAAGGGTGGCAAAGGGCTCGGTCGGCTTGAAGCGCAGCGCCGAGGCGCCATGCACCAGCAGCGTCGTGCCCTTCCACAGCAGCATGCCGCCCAGCGTGGTAATGAAGGACGGGATATTGAAGCGCAGCGTGACGAAGGCATGCAACAGCCCGATCGCCACCCCGAGTGTCAGCGCCACGGCCATCGCCGCGAAGGGGGCAAGGGCGCTATGCGGGTCCATGCCGATATCGCCCAGCATGGCATTGGCCAGATTGGCGCAGACGATCGACAGCAGCGAATAGACCGCCCCGACCGACAGGTCATATTCCCCCGCCACCATCAGCACCCCGACGCCAAGCGCCATGATGCCGGGCACCGCGATGGATTTGAGCAGAACCGACAGGTTCGCTGGAAGGAGGTAGCGAAAGCTTTCAGGAAAGAGCAAGGCGCCGATGATGCAGCAGAGCTGCACCAGAACGAACATGACCGCGATCCCGCCTTCGGGGCGGTCACGGACCCAGTCCATGACCTTGACGGTAAGCGGTCGTTTGGCGCGGTCCGAAACGGCGCGGCGGATGTGATCGGATTGCGAATGGATAGGGTCGGAATGGGCTGCTGTCATCTGGCTCACCTGCGTGGGTCTGGTGGAGGGGCGCCGCCGCGCAAACCGTCGCGGCACCCCGTGATGAAGGGGCGGTCAGCGGACCGGACCGGCCCATTCAACGGCCTTTTCAAAGTTGGACTTGTCGATCAGCCCCGTGCCGCCGGTGTCCATCTCGGACGGGTAGAGCCCGTATTTGAGATTGAGCGCGAGCTGGGTCACCGCGTAATAGCCTTGGCTGTAGGGTTGCTGGTCGACGGTGGCCGTCAGCTCGCCGTTCTTGATGTTTTCAAGGATCTCGGACGACACATCGAAACCACCCGCCGGGATCGACATCCCCGCATCGCGGATCGCCTGCACCGCCTGGCTGGTCGGGGTCTGGCCCAGACCGATCACCGCAGCCGTATCGGGATGACCCAGCAGATACTGCGTCATGAGGTTGAGCGCCTGTGCATGGTCATTCCCCGTCCCGAGGATTTCCGAGGTGGCCCCGATTTCATCCAGCGCCTTCTGCACCCCGGCATGACGTTCGACGGCATAGGTGGCCTGCGGCGCCTCGACCGGGGTGAAGACGACATCCCCCTTTTTCAGGCCGTGTTCCGCGATCATGCGCTTGCCCAGCACATAGCCCGCATCAACGAAATTCTGCCCCATGAAGGCCATGCGGCAGGTCGAACCCGGCGCCCCGTGGCGTGAATCATCAATGTTGAAGGTGACGACCGGGATCCCCTCGTTCATCGCCTTGCAGAGAACATCGATATAGGCGTTGTCATCGGCGATGTTCACGGCGATGGCACTGACCTTGTTCGCAATCCCGGTTTCAAGAATGCCAAGCTGGTGCTGTTGGTCCTCTTCGCCAAATTGCACGTCGATGTTCACACCCTGCTGAAGTGCGGCATCCTTGGCGCCGTTCACCACCGCCTCGAAGAACGGGTTGGACGACTGCGACCACGGCACGAATAGGATGTTGATATGGGACCAGTCCTTTTCCTGGGTTTGGGCAAAGCTTGCCCCCGCCCCCAGAACCAAGGTTGTCGCGGCGGCCAATGCGGCGGTCTTGAACTTGTTCAGGCTCACGTTCTTCCTCCCTTGTTTCGGCGATGATCTTCGCCGTTCCCGGAAGCGATGGCTCCGGGTTGTCCCTTTTTTCGACGTCTGGCGGCTCCTCCCGCTGCGGGGGTTTTTCCCCTCGCCAAAGGATGCTGCATTTATTTATGACAATAGTCAATATGTTGCAATTTTTATTGTTATTTCATTTTATAATGCAAAAACAACATATTGCTACGAATTACGAAGCATGGCCACGCGCACCGCGAATCGCATGAAATACAATGTGTCAATTATTGATGATGTTTGGTCTATGATGCGGTTGCCACGACATCACCGGGTAGTCCGCCCAAGTACCGACAGTCCCTGCCCCAAGCCGAGGACCGACGCAGATCGCCCCGATCACAGCGATGGCCGGTGTAAATTTCCGGCCCCTCAGTGGGCTTCAGCGCGATGTGACGCCACGGGCAAAGGCGCGCATCGCCGCCGTCATTGACCCGCGCCGCTGGCAGCGGCAACAAAATCGAGGCTGGCCCGCAGGCGCGCCGCCAATTGGGGATCAGATTGCACCGAGGGGCTGAAAGGCTCCATCGAGACAAACCCGTCATAGCCCGCAGCCCGCAGCGCCCGCAGTTGGCCGATGTTGCCGACGCGATCATCAAGGAAAACGAGCCCGCGGTCGGGTTCATTCAGATCCCCCGGCGCAAGATCGGCGCGCGGAATGCCCGAGATATGGACCAGTCCGATCCGGTCGGGAAACACCGCGCTATCCCCGCAGCGATAATACTGGAACGTGTCGAAGCACAGCTGGTAGACGTCCCATCCATCGACATCGGACACGGCGGCAACCGCCACATCCTGTCGCGTCAGGGTCGAACCGCGCATCCCGAGCGGCTCAACATATCCGATCATCCCGTGATCCATCAGGATCGGACGCAGATTTTGCAGGGCGGTACGAAGGTTGCGTGCGCTCTCCGCCTCTGACCAGCCGTGGCCGGGATCATGCACCGGGCACAGCACCACCCCCGGCGCACCCAGGGCCGCGGCATAGGCGATGATCCGTTCGGCCTCAACGGCCCGAGCGGGCGACCAGTCATTGAAGCGTTGCAGCGCGTTGACCGAGGCGATGGCCAGCCCTGCCCCATCAACCCGCGCGCGGACCTCGGCTGCAGGCGTGCCATCGGCGAATTCGCGGCCTTCGATATCATTGCGGATCTCGACCGCCTGCGCCCCGGCGGCCACCGCAAGCGCAAGGAAGTCCGTCAGCGGCAACTGCGGCGCGCAGGTGCGGTTCAGGGCAAGGCGGAGGGGCATCTTCGAATCCTTCGGTCAAGGCAGATGTCAGCGGTAGAAATCGGGGCGCGGGGCAAGCGTGAGCGACACCTTGCCGCAACCCCCCAATGCCGCCACGATCTGCTCTGCAATGGTCGTTGCAACATACCCATCCCAGGCCGAAGCCCCGACCGGCACCCCTGTCGAAACCGAGCGCACCCAGGCCCCCATCTGACGGCGATAGGCATCCCGGAAGCGTGGCACCCAGTTCTCCGAGTAGCGGTGACCATGCTGCATCGCGCTGTTCGTCAGCATGACCGCAGGTTGGGCCATCTCTACCGTGCCGCTTCGGCCGACGATCTGGGCATGGACGTGATAGCCGTAGCACGCATTCATGAAGACCTCGGTCGAAATCAGTTCGCCCCGCTCCGTCTCTAGCGTGATCAGCAGGGGGTCACGGCCGGGGGCGGCATGAACCATGGCTGAAACGGGTTCGGACCCAAGCAACCAACGACTGATGTCGATCTCATGCACGAAGGAATTGGTGATTGCCATTGCGCCGGTGAACCAGTCTGGCGCCCCGGCGTTGCGGTGAGTGTTGTGCAGCAGCACGGGTGGGCCGATCAGCCCATCCTCGGTGCTGCGCTTCATGTCGCAATAGGCGGGATCGAAACGCCGCATATAGCCCACCTGCAAAAGCCTGCGCCCAACGCCCGCCTCCGCGTTGACGATCTGCAGGGCTTCCCCGGCCGTCAGGGCAAGCGGTTTTTCGCACAAGGCCGGTTTACCCGCCGCAAGACAGGCCAGCGCCAGCCCCGCATGTGTCGCGTCGGGCGATGCAATGACCACCGCCTCGACCCGGTCCGAGGCGATCAGCGCGAAGGGATCGTCAAAGACATCTGCCCCCGCGGCCAGCGTGCGGGCCCGCGCAGCATCGGCGTCGCAAATGGCCACCACCGCAGCCCCCGCGGTTTCCTCGCGCAAGAGGCGCAGATGTTCGGCCCCCATCACGCCCAGACCGATGACCCCGACCTGCAGGGTCATTGCACATCCCTCCAGCGCTGGTCGCGGCTGCTGGTCTGGATCGCTTCCACCAGCGTCTGGATGCGAAGCCCCTTGCGGAAGTTGAAAGGCTCTGCCGTCTTGCCTGCAATGGCATTGACATAGCCTGCAACCTCGATCGCCTTCAGATCGTTGAAGCCCAGCTGATGGCCCGGCGCGACACAGAAGAGGCCATAGGGCGCATGGTCCGGCCCCGCCTCGATCCGGCGGAACCCCTGCCGACCTTTGGCATCGGCGGTGCTGTAGTAGTGCAGGACGTTGAAGTGTTCCTGGCTGAAGGCGAGCGCGCCCTTGGTGCCGTAGATTTCAAAATCATGCTGCATCTTGCGCCCGGTGGCGATCCAGTTGCCCTCTATGCTGCCGGTCGCGCCGTTTTCAAACCGCAGGAAGGCGCGGCCCACATCATCGGTCACCACCTCGCGCCGCCCCCCTTTGCCATCAGGGCGGGTCGCGATCATGGTGACGCAATCGCCCATCACGCGGGTGATCGGGCCACAAAGGAATTCGGCCGTGGCAAGGGCGTGGCTACCGATATCGGCCAGCGCCCCGCCCCCGGCGGGATCATGGCGAAAGGTAAAGGCGCCCTCGGCATCGGCCATGTAATCTTCGCAATGGATGCCGCGATAGCCGCGGATTTCCCCCAGTTCGCCTGCGGCGATCATCTCACGTGCAAGGCCGATCATCGGGTTGCAAAGGTAGTTGAACCCGACTTGCGTCTTCACGCCCGCCGCCTCGGCCGCCAGCGCCATTTCCCGCGCATCTGCCGCAAGGGGGGCCAGCGGTTTTTCGCAATAGACATGCTTGCCCGCCCGGATCGCGGCCAGCGACATCTCCTTGTGCAGGGCATTGGGGGCGGTGATGTCCACGACGTCGATCTCGGGGTTGTCGATGATGCGCCGCCAGTCAGCGGTGGCATGGGCAAAGCCGAAGGCCGCCGCCGCCCGGGCCGCCGCTTCCGGGGTGATATCGGCCACGGTATGCAGCTCAAGCTCATAGGGCAGGTCGAAGACGCGAGGAGCCGAGGCAAAGCCGAAAACATGGGTCTTGCCCATGAAGCCCGTGCCGATCAGGCCGATACGCAGTTTGGGTTTGGTCATTTCACATCTTCCCGGCGGGCGATCCCCGCACGATTGACGACAAGCGCGGGATCAAGCTGCCCCGCAAAGAAATCGAGCACGTTCTGCACCGAATGCACGGCAAGCCGCTCGGCGCCCTCGGCTGTCAGCCCGCCGATATGGGGCGAGAGCAGCACCTGGTCGAACGCCAGAAGCGGATGGTCCGGCGCAGGCGGTTCATCGTCAAAGACATCAAGCCCCGCCGCCCCGATACGCCCCGCGCGCAGCGCCGCAGCCAGTGCGGCTTCATCGACGATCCCGCCCCGCGCGGTGTTGACCAGCACGGCACCGGGCTTGACCCGCGCAAGCTCGACCGCTCCGATCACCGGGCGGTCAGCGCGGGGCATATGAACCGAGATCACATCCGCCTGCGCCAGCGCATCCGCCAGATCGCCGACCGGGCGGACCGGCCCCGGGGGCCAGCCCTGCCGTTCCAGCCAGGGATCATGGGCAATGACGGTCATGCCAAAGGCCGCGGCCAGACCCGCAAGATGGCGCCCGATGCGACCATAGCCCAGCACCAACAGCGTCTTGCCCCGCACCTCGGCCGCCTCGAGCCGGTTGCGCCACCCCCAGAATGCGGGGTCGCGCACGGCCCTGTCGGCACGCAGGACGCGCTTGGTGGCGGCCAGGATCATCATCATCGCATGCTCTGCCACGGCCACGGTGTTCACATCGCCCACCACGGCCAGCGCGATCCCCCGCGCCTCAAGGGCGGCTACATCGACGGCATCGAACCCCACCCCGTGGCGCGAAACGATCTTCAGCCGCCCGGCCTCGGCGATGGTCGCGGCACGCAGCGGTTGGGTCCGCAGGATCAGCGCATCTGCCGCCCCGATCCGCGCGGCGTAAGAGGGTTCAGAAACCTCCTCGACCAGATCGAACGTCACGTCCGGGGAATCCTGCAAGAGGCGCAGGCCCGAAGGGTGGATCTGGCCTGCGACCAACACATGCGGCATCAGTAGCCCCCCTTTTCATTCGGGCGCGCGATGCCCTCGGTGGCCTTGCGGAACCCTGCCACGGCAGCCCCGGCGGCAGCGGCCAGAAAGCGGCTGTCCCCCCCGACGGTGGTCAGATCAAACCCCCAGCCGATGGCGCGGGCGGCATATTCCGGCGTGCCGCAATGCAGGCCCGCGCGCAGACCATGGGCGCGACAGGCGGCAACGATGGTCTGCAGAGCGGCGATCATTTCCGGCTCTTCCCGGTCGAAGCCGGGCGCAAGCCGCCCCTGAGTGAGCGAGAGCGTCAGATCTGCCGGACCGACATACAGCCCGTCCAGACCCGGCGTGGCGGCAATGGCGTCAAGGTTCGCCATGCCCTCGGCGGTTTCAATCATGGCAAAGGCAAGGATCTGGTCATTGGCCTCGGCCGCGTAATTCGCACCGGCGGCAAAGGACACGCGCGTGGGGCCGAAGCTGCGCTGCCCCAGCGGCGGATAGCGCAGATAGCTGACAAACCGGGCTGCCTCTGCAGCCGTGTTCACCATGGGGCAGATGATGCCATAGGCCCCGGCGTCCAGCGCTTTCATGATGATGCCGGGTTCCAGCCAGGGCACGCGCGCCATCAGCGTGGCCCCGCTCGCGCGCATTGCCTGGAACATGGGCAAGAGGGCGCTGTAATCCAGCGCGCCGTGCTGCATGTCGATGGTCAGGCTGTCAAACCCCTGCGCCGCCATGATTTCTGCCGTGAACGGATTGCCGATGCTGCACCAGCCGTTCAAGGCGGGCCGTCCCTCGGCCCAGATCTGTTTCAACCTGTTCGGGATCATGCCCACACCATTTGGCTGGATTTCACATCAAGGTAATCGCGGATGCCTTCGGCCCCGCCTTCGCGGCCCATTCCGGAATGGTTGGTGCCGCCAAAGGGGGCTTCCGAGGCCGCCATGGCGAAAGAATTGATCCCCACCATCCCCGCCTTCAGCCCCGCGACCATGCGGCGCGCGCGGGCCGGGCTGCGGGTGAAGGCATAGGCAGACAGGCCCATGTCGCTGGCATTGGCGCGGGCCAGCGCCTCATCCTCGGTCCGGAAGGCGCTGATCGCGGCGATGGGGCCAAAGTTTTCTTCGGCCATGACCGGCATGTCATCGGTGCAATGCGTCAGCACGGTGGGTTCAAAGAAATGGCCGGTGTTGAAGCCCGGCGCCCTTTGCCCGCCCGTCGCCAGCTGCGCCCCCGCCGCCAGCGCCCCGGAAACGATACGCTCCATTTCCGCCAGACGCCCCGCATTGATCAGCGGCCCCATGCCCACCGCAGGGTCCAGCCCATCGCCCAGCCGGATCGCCCGCGCACGGCGGACAAAGCCTTCGACAAAGGCATCCTGCAGGCTCTCATGCACATAAAACCGGTCACCCGTGACGCAGACCTGCCCGGCATTGGCGAATTTCGTCGGCACGCACAGGTCAAGCGCCGCCTCCAGATCGCAATCCTCATGCAGGATGACCGGGGCATTGCCGCCAAGCTCCATCGACACCTTTTTCAGCGTCGCCGCCGCATCGCGGATCATCTGCTGGCCCACGCGGGTCGATCCGGTCAGGCTGACCTTGCGGACCCGCTTGTCAGCCATCAGCGGCGCATAGGTCGCGGCGGTGGGGCCGATGATCAGGTTGACTGCACCGGCGGGCAGGGTTCCCGCGCGGATGCAGTCAACCATCACCATCGCCACGCCCGGTGTCTGCGAGGACGGGCGCAGGATGACCGAACAGCCTGCCGCAAGGGCGGGAGCGACCTTGCGCGCAATCAGGGCTGCCGGGAAATTCCAGGCGGTGAAGGCCGCCACGATGCCGACGGGTTCATGATGCACCTCGAACCGCCCGTTCGGCACGCGGCTTTCGACGATGCGGCCATAGATGCGGCGGGCCTCTTCGGCATACCAGCGGAACTGATCGATGCTGAGACCCCATTCCCGGCCCGCCTGGGCGATGGGTTTCCCCGTCTCGGTCGAGATCATGCGCGCCGCCTCATCGGCGCGGCGGGTCATTTCATCGGCGATGCGGTGCAGGGCCTCGGCGCGGTCGAAGGCCGGGGTGGCTGACCAGACGGCAAGGCCCCTTGCAGCCGCCTCGATCGCGGCGGCGGTATCGGCTGCGGATGCCACCGGGCATTGACCCAGGGGCTGTTCCGTCACGGGGCTGAACACCGGCGCCGTGGCCCCGCCGCTCGCCGCGCACCAGGTGCCACCGATGTAAAGCCCGAACCCTGCGTAGATCACCTTGCATCCTCCCGATTCATCTTATGCAATATTCATTGCCAATAACATCTATTGTCAACTTATAATGCTCACCATTATGGTCACGACGCATATCGAGGGAGGAGGCATCATGGAACGCTCGACGATTCGCCTGACGATGGCGCAGGCGCTGGTGCGCTGGTTGACAGTGCAATTCACCGAAATTGACGGCCAGCGCGTGCCGCTGTTCGGCGGGGTGTTCGGGATTTTCGGCCATGGCAATGTGACCTGCCTGTCCGAGGCGCTGGAGGGCGTGCAGGATCGCCTGCCCACTTGGCGGGGGCAAAACGAACAGTCCATGGCCTTGGCGGCCATCGGCTTTGCCAAGGCCAAGCGGCGGCGGCAGATCATGGTGGCGACATCATCCATCGGGCCGGGCGCGCTGAATATGGTGACGGCGGCGGGAACGGCCCATGCCAATCGCCTGCCGGTGCTGTTGATTGCGGGCGATACCTTCACCAACCGCCTGCCCGACCCGGTGCTGCAGCAGCTTGAGCATTTCAACAACCCCACCCTCACCGCCAATGACGCCTTCAAGGCAGTGACACGTTACTGGGACCGCATCACCCACCCCGCGCAGATCATCAGCTCACTCCCGCAGGCGGTGTCGGCCATGCTGGACCCGGCAGATTGTGGCCCCGCCTTCATCGGCCTGCCGCAGGATACGCAGGAAATTGCCTTCGACTATCCGGTTGAATTCTTTGAAGACCGCCTGTGGCGCATCCCCCGCCCCCGCGCCGACCGTCAGGCGGTGATCGAGGCTGCCGCCCTGCTGCGGACGGCGCAAAAGCCGCTGATCGTCTCTGGCGGGGGCGTGCGCTATTCCGGGGCCGAGGATGCGCTCGCCCGCTTTGCCGCCGCGCGCGGCATCCCGGTGGTGGAAACCATCGCGGGGAAAGGCGGGCTGACGCATTACCACCCGGTCCATGCCGGGCCGATCGGGATTGTCGGCTCCACCAGCGCCAACAGCCTTGCGGCAGAGGCGGATGTGATCCTGGCCATCGGAACGCGGTTGCAGGATTTCACCACCGGATCATGGACGGCCTTCGCGCGCGACGCCCGCTTCATCGCCATCAATGCCGCGCGCCATGATGCGGTCAAGCATCGGGCGCTGGCGGTGCAGGGCGATGCGCTGGAAACCATCGGGGATCTGGATCAGGCGCTGGGATCCTGGGTTGCCCCCGCCGCTCACCTGCCCCGCGCCAAGGCCCTGTTTGCCGAATGGGATGCGCTGCTCGACAGCCATCAGGCGCCGACCAATGCGCCGATCCCAACCTATGCCCAGGTGGTGCAAGTGGTGAATGCGGCCGCGGGCGAGACGGATACCCTGATTTCCGCCGCTGGTGGCATCCCCGGGGAAGTGGCGAAGGGGTGGCGCGTCAAGGCGCCCAATACCTTCGATCTGGAATTCGGCTTTTCCTGCATGGGCTATGAAATTGCCGCGGGCTGGGGCTGCGCCATGGCGCAGGACGGCCCCGGCGCCGCCGGCGGCACCCCCATCGTAATGCTGGGCGACGGCACCTACATGATGATGAATTCCGACATCTATTCGGCCGTCCTTTCGGGCCACAAGATGATCGTCATCGTCTGCGACAATGGCGGTTATGCCGTGATCAGCCGCTTGCAACAGTTCAAGGGCGTGCCGGGTTTCAACAATCTGCTCAAGGACTGCCGTATCCAGACCCCCGAGAACCCGCTGCATGTGGATTTCGCTGCCCATGCTGCCGCCATGGGTGCGGCAACACGCCAGTGCCACAGTCTTGCAGATCTGGCCGCAGCACTCCAATGGGCCAAGGGCAATGACCGCACCACAGTTCTGTCCATCGTGACCGATGCCTATGCCTGGGTGCCGGGTGATGCTGATTGGGATGTGGGCGTCCCCGAGGTGTCGGAACGCGACAGCGTCCGGCAGGCCCGCGCCCAGCAAGATGCCATCCGCGCCAAGCAGCGCATCGGAATTTGAACGAGGGTTACAAAGATGAAAGCAAAACTTGGCATCGCCCCCATCGCCTGGTGGAATGATGATCTGGCGGAACTGTCCGATGACGTGAGCCTTGAGGAATGCCTCCGCCAGGCTTCGGTCGCGGGGTTCACCGGCATGGAAACCGGGCGCCGCTTCCCGATGGACATGGCCGAACTTGGCCCGATCCTGTCAAGATATGGCATTTCCGTCTGCGGGGGCTGGTTTTCCGGTCTTCTGCTTGATGGCGATCTTGAAGCCGAAAAGGACCGCATCGCCCAACAGCTTGCGTTCTTCAAGGCGGCGGGGGCGCCCTGCATCGTCTATGGCGAAACGGCGCGCAGCATTCAGGGGGTGAAATCGGCGCCGCTGGCCACGAAACCCTGCCTGACCGAGGCCGAAATGGCCGCCTATGGCCGCAAGATCAGCGACTTCGCCGATTGGTGCGCCGGTCAGGGGATGCCGATCAGCTATCACCACCATATGGCCGCTGTCGTGGAAACCGAGGCCGAGCTGGACCTGCTGATGAAACATTCCAGCGTGCCCTTGCTGTTCGATGCCGGGCATATGGCCTTTGCGGGCGGTGACAATCTGCGCGTGATCGACACCCATCACGCGCGCATCACCCATGTTCACACCAAGGACATCCGCCGCGCCGTGGTCGATGGGCTGGACCGTGGCCGCGAAAGCTTCCTTGACGCCGTGGTGAAGGGCGCTTTCACCGTTCCGGGCGACGGAAGTCTGGATTTCGAGGCCATCGTGAAGGCCTTGGCCGCCAAGGGCTATCTGGGATGGTTCGTGGTCGAGGCGGAGCAGGACCCCAAGGTCTCGCCGCCGCTGGACATGGCGATCAAGGGCCATGCCGAGCTGCTGCGGGTGATGGCGGCCGCGGGATATGAGGTGGTGCAATGAACCGGATGGATGGCAAGATCTGCGTCATCACCGGGGCGACGCAGGGCCTCGGGGCGGCGATTGCGCGGCGCCTTGCGGCGGCGGGGGCCGAGGGGATCATCATCACCGGGCGCAATGCCGAACGGGGCGCCCGGGTCGCGCGCGAGATTGCCGAAACCCACGGCATTGCGGCGCATTTCCTGCGCGCCGATCTTGCACGGGTCGAGGATTGCCGCGCCGTCCTTGCCAAGGCCGACCGCCTGTTCGGCCGGGTCGATGTGCTGGTGAATGCCGGGGCATCGACCACGCGGGGGACCATTCTGGACACTTCGCCCGAAACCTTCGATGCGCTGTTCGCCACCAATGTCCGCGGCCCCTATTTCCTGATGCAAGAGGCGATCCGCCTGATGATCGCCAAGGGAACGTCAGGGGCCATCTGCAACATCGGCTCGATTTCCGCGCTGGCCGGGCAGCCCTTCATCAACGCCTATTGTGCGACCAAAGGGGCGCTGACCACGCTGACGGCAAATACCGCCTTCTCCGTCATGGCAAACCGCATCCGCGTGAACCAGCTGAACGTGGGCTGGATGGCGTCAGACCATGAACGCGCCCTGCAGGCCGAAAGCGGCGACCCGGACTGGGAAGCGAAAGCCGCTGCCGCCCTGCCCTTCGGTCGTCTGGTAGACCCCGCCGAGGCCGCGCGGGCGGTCAATTATCTGGTCTCCGACGACGCCGGGCTGATGACCGGCGCCATCGTGAATTTCGACCAGTCGGTCTGGGGGGCGGTGTCCGAAGGGATGCCGGTGCCCAAGGGGCCGATGCAGGTCTGACGCGAGGCGCGGGGCCGATCAGGGCCCCGTCACCACCGGAATGCGCGGGTCGCGGCTGTTCTTCTGCAGCCGCGACGCCAGCGCCACGCAAAGCGCCTGCGCCAGACACATCGGCGCCGCCAAACTGCGCGAGAAGGTGTATTCGTGTTCCGGCACCGCAAACAGCACGCGCGCAAGCTTGGCATAGGGCGACAGGGTGCTGTCGGTCAGCGCAAGGATCGGCACGCCGCGCCCGGCGGTTTCCTCGGCCACGTTCACGACCTCGGTCGCATAGAAGCGGAACGAAACGACAAAGAGCATATCCTCGGGCCGGGCCACCTTGGCCATATGCGTGGCAAGACCGCCACCGGGATCAAGCAAGACCGTGCGCTTGCCCAGCATCGTCAGCACATAGCGCAACAGCTCGACCACCGGGACGGACCGCAGCTGGCCCAGCAGATAGACCGTATCCGCCTGTTCCAGAAGCTCGGCCGCGGCGGCAAGACTGGCCGGATCAATCGTGGCCAGCAGATCCTGCAACGAGGCGACATCGCGGGTGACAAGATCGGCAAGAAAGCCAAGCTCTCCCTCTTTCGCGCCGCCCAGTTCCGCCTCAAGCGCGCGGACCCGGGCATCGAACCCCGGCGCCGCGGTCGAAAGCCGCCGCTGGAACACGGCCTGCAATTCCTTGAATCCTTTGTAACCGAGCGATTGGGCATAGCGCACAAAGCTTGAGGCATGGATGCCGCATTTGGCCCCGATCGCATTGACCGACAGCACCGCCACATCATTGGGGTTCTGCGTCAGGTAAAGCGCGATCTTCTGATAGGACTTGCTCATGTCCTCATAGCGATCATGGATCAGCTTGATCAGCTCTTCATAGCTTTCGGGCGGGCGGTACGACATCGGCAATTTCCTTCAAAGCAGGCAAAAACCCGCCCGACCATCGAGCATGCTGCACAGAAGTTTGTCAATCACATCGCAATGCACCGATCACTGCATGGCGCGGCACCAATGGGGATGAACTGCGGCATCCCGCCCAAGAACGATGGTTTTGACCTGCCCTGCAGTCGGCATTCAGGCCATCCGATCGGGCGAGGGCAGCACTTGACCACCCCCGCCAATCCGGAAAGGCAGTAACCTATGTCGCCAGCCCGGCCGTGAAGGCGTCAAACTCTTCCGCTGGCATCGCGACGTTATGCTGGGGCTGCGGATAGGCGCCCGTATTCACATCCGCCACGAATTCCCGGAATGCCGCGATCCGCTCGGCTTGAAGGCGGGCATATTCGGCTGCGAAATTGCGGTAGGTCTTGGCGTGGCGCGGCTTGTGACCGTCGGTGCAGCCCAGCACATCTTCGGCAAACAGGTATTGCGCATCAGCCCCCGGCCCCGCCCCCATCCCCAGCATGATCATGGGCGTATTCTGAGAGATGAAGGCGCCCAGACGATCGGGCACGACCTCAAGCTCTGCCCCGAAGCAGCCGATCGCCTCAAGTTGCTTCACATGGTTCCAGACGGCCCGGGCTTCGGTCGCGGTCTTGCCCACCGCACGCCAGCCAGTCCAAGTGATGTAAGACGGGATCAGACCGACATGGGCAACAACCGGAACATGGTTGTCGCAGAGCACTTTCTGAATATCCAGAGATGCGGCGCAATAGAAACAATCACCCCCCATCGCTGTGAAGTGGAAGGCCGCGCGCAGATAATCTTCGGCGGTCGAAAGATGCCGCCCCTCGAACTTGCCCCATCCGCCGAAAGGCAGCCCGACCTGCACGAAGCAGCGCCCTGCGGCCTCGCGCATCTCGGGGGTGAAAAACCGGCCTTCGATGGAAAGCATATCGATCCCCGCCGCATCCGCCGCCGCCGCCTCTTCCGGCGTGGTGACATAAAGCATGGAAATCTTCTGGCCCCGCGCCTTCATGGCGCGGATGTCGTGGACAGTCGGGCGGTTTGCCTTGTGGACCATGATTTATCCCTTTCAAACAGTGAATGCAGTACGGAAAGCCGTGAGGGCAGCATCCTCGTCGCCTTGGGCGAAGGCTTCCAACCCGACCGGGCCGGAATAGCCCATCGCCTTCAGGGCAAGGGCCACAGCGCGATAATTGATCTCGCCGGTGCCGGGTTCGCAGCGGCCAGGGTTGTCGGCGACCTGAACTTCGCCAATCCAGGGCAAGCAGGCGCGGCACCAGCGGATCAGATCCCCCTCGCCGATCTGGGTATGATAGAGATCAAGATTGATGCGCAGCTGCGGGCGATTAACGGCCGACACCAAGGATAACACCGCCGCGGTAGAACCAAACGGGCATCCCGGATGGTCAATCGGATTGAGGTTTTCGAGGGTGAAGACCACCCCCAACTCCTCGCCCAGATCACACAGACGATGCAGCGTATCGCGCGCCACCAGTTCGGCGCCCGGCGCATGCGACCCGATCCGGGGGATCGGGACACCCATGTCCCCCAACCCTGTGCCATGCAGATTGAGCCGTTGGACCCCAAGCCGCCGCCCCACCGCCGCCGTTTCGCGGGCCGAGGCAAGCAGCATCGCCGCCCCTTCGGCATCGGCAAGGCGCCCTTCGAGATAGCCATTCATGATGGTGAAGGTGGCACCGGTGCGTTCCAGCGCCACAAGGTCATGCGCGGGCCAGTTCCAGAGGCCCACGCCAAAGCCCATGTCCTTCAAACGGCTGGCGCGCCACGCGATGGGGCGATCACGCCAGAGCATCTCGGCGCAGGCAGCAAGTTGAAAGGTCATTTCAGATCTCGATCAGAACGCGGCCGGCCTCAACCTTGGTCGCATAGGTACGCAGGTTGTTGCAGGCGGGCGGGGTTTCGACCTCGCCCGTGATGAAATTGAAGATCGACGAATGTTTCGGGCATTCGATGGTATTCTCCACCACCAGCCCGTCGCAGAGGTGAATATCCTCATGCGTGCAAAGGCCATCGGTGCAGAAATACCCATCTTCGTGGTTGCGGTAGATCGCGAAAGTGCGCCCGCCATGGTCAAAGCGGATCACGTCTTCGGCGTCGATGGCGTCGGTGGCACAGGCATCAATCCAGGGCATGGTCGTTCTCAGATCGCTTGGGGTTTGTAATCGGCAGGGGCCTTAGGCATCACGCCTTGCAGAAGGGTGACGGATTTCTCCAACCCTTCCAGTGAGTTGAGCAAGACATCCTCATGCTCGATCGAGAGCCAGCCGTCATAGCCCGCCATCTTCAGCCGATAGCAGAACTGGCGCCACCACTCCTCGCCATGGCCGAAACCGAGGGTGATGTAGGACCAGCTCCGCGCCGGAATATCCATGAGCGAGCCATTCTCCAGCAAGCTGGTGGTGGCCTGCACGGGGGCGTTGAGGAAGGTGTCCTTGGCATGGACATGATACAGCGCATCCCCCAGCGCCTCGGCCGCGATCAGGGGATCGGCGCCCATCCAGAACAAGTGGCTTGGGTCAAGGTTCGCGCCCACCACCGGCCCGACCGCCGCCCGCAGCTTCAGAAGCGAGGGCACGTTATAGACGCATTGGTTGCCATGCAGCTCCAGCGCGATACGCTCCACCCCGCAGGACTGTGCCAGCGCGACGATCTCGGACCAGAAGGGCAGCAGCCGGTCCTCCCATTGGTAGCGCAAGATCTCTTGCGTTTCGGGCGGCCAGCTGGACACGACCCAGTTCGGCATCAGATCCTTGGCCGATCCGGCAGGCAGGCCAGACATGGTGCAGACGGTCTTGATACCCATTTCGCCCGCGATGCGGATGGTATCTTTCAGCCCCTCGCCCTGTGCCGGATCGGTCGGGTGCAGGGGGTTGCCGTTGGCGTTCAGACTGATGACCTCAAGCCCACGATCCGAGAACGACTGAAGGAACTGCTTTTGCCGCGCGGCATTGCCCAGCATCCCCTTCAGATCGAAATGGGGGGCGGTGGACCAGCCGCAGGTATTCACCTCAACCCCGCTGACACCCATGCGGGCGGCGTGGGCCAGCATGGCCTCAAAGGACAGTCCACCCAGGCTGTCGGAAACGAACCCCAGCTTCATTTGTAGAACTCCGGCTTTTGCATCATCTGGACGGGTTGCTTCTGGCCGCTGGTCAGCGCCCGCACCCCGGTTTCGGCCACCACGGCAGCGGCATAGCCGTCCCAGGCGCTGGACCCGATTTCGGGGAAGACCCCGGTTTCGGCAAAGCGCAGGAAGGCGCGGTTCTGGCGGCGATAGGCTTCGGCGTAACGGCTGCGCCAATCGGCATCATAGCCCGTGGATTGCGCCATCGCCTGATCCATCCGGGTATAGGCGACGGGGTTCATCGCAATCGACCCACCCTCGCCCACCAGCTCGGCGCGGACATCATAGCCATAGGCCGCATTGTTGTTGATCTCGATATTGACGATCTGGCCATCGGTGGTTTCCAGCACCATGACCACAGGGGCGACCCGCGCATCGCTGCGCCGGGGTTGCCAGGCGGCGATGCTGGCATATTCGCAGCCCAGCACATGGCGGACCACGTCAAATTCATGCGGTGCGGAATTGGTGATGGCCATGGCGCCGGTGAAATCGGCGGCGGGGGTTTCCACATTGCGGTGGAAGTTGTGCATCATCAGCGCGCGGCCGATCCGGCCTTCGGCCAAGGCGCGGCGCATTTCGACATAGGATTGATCGTAGCGGCGCATGAAGCCCAGTTGCACGAAGCGGCGCCCGGCCGCGATTTCCGCCTCCATCACGCCCAGACATTCCGCCGAAGATTGCGACAGCGGCTTTTCGCACAGCACAGGCTTCCCCGCCCGGATCGCGGCGAGTGAGAGCGGCGCATGGGTGAAATCGGGGCTGGCCACGATCACGGCATCCACATCGGCGCGGGCGATGACCCCCTCGGGGTCATTGGCCACATCGGCGGCACCCGTGGCATCGGCCACGCTGCGGGCGCGGGTGGCATCCATGTCGCAGATGACCTGCAGCCGGGTTCCGGGCAGATCCTCTGCCACTATCTTTGCGTGGTCGGCCCCCATTAGGCCCGCCCCGATCACCGCTATCCGCATGATTTTATTCCGATTTTCTATTCCAGAGGGTCAAAGGGCGATCGGGGCCGAGGCCGGCCCCGATCTGTCGCATCATCAGGCAGCGGGGGCTGCGCTGACGGGGGAGGCGGGGGCGCGATGAAGGGCGCACCTCCGCAGGGAGTCAGGCGTGGCGTCGTTCCTGTGCATCGATCGAGGCTTCGAGATCGGCCATCGTCTCGCCCCCGGCCATAAGATCGGTGATCTCTTCACGGGTTTTTTCGCCCCGGCGGAAATCGGCAGCAATCGCGCCGCGGATCAGAACGGCGAAATGGTCGCCCACGGCCATTGCGTGCATGACCTGATGGGTGATGAAGATCACCGCGAGGCCCCGGCGCTTGGCTTCGTTGATGATCCGCAGCACATGGGCGGCCTGTTTCACGCCAAGCGCCGCGGTAGGTTCGTCCAGGATCAGGACGCGCGCGCCGAAATGTACGGCGCGGGCAATGGCCAGCGACTGGCGCTCCCCGCCCGACAGGCCGCCGACCAGGCGGTCGCCATCGTCAATCCGGGTGATGCCGAAATCACGCACTGCCTTGACCGCGATGTCATTGGCCTTTTTGCGATCAAAGATGCGGAAGGGCCCCCAGCCCTTGGTGGGTTCAACCCCCACAAAGAAGCTGCGTCCGATGGACATCAGCGGGAAGGTGCCGCCAAATTGGTGGACCGTGGCGATGCCCCGTTCGGCGGCATCGCGCGGCGTGGCAAAGCTGACCTCGGCGCCGTCCATCAGGATCTTGCCGCGCGTCGGCTGATGCACCCCGGCCAGCGTCTTGATCAGCGTGGACTTCCCGGCGCCATTGTCACCCAGCAGGCAAAGCACCTCACCCGCGTGGACCTTGAGGCTGATCCCATGCAGAACGTCGATGGGGCCAAAGGACTTGTCGACGGACTGAAGTTCCAGAACGGGGGCTGTATGGACCATTTCCATTACTTCGTGCCTTTCTTGCGGATTGCGGTCATGGCCAGCTTGCGGAAGCTTTCGTTCATGCCGACGGCGATGAGCAGCGTGACCCCGATGATGAGGTTCGACCAGTTCCGGTCGATCTGGGTGAAGTAGATGCCCTGGCTTACAATCGCGAAAGTCAGGGTGCCGAAGAAGATGCCGAAGACAGACCCGAACCCCCCGGTCAGCAGGACCCCTCCCACCACCACGCTGACGATGGCGTTGAAGATGTAACCCATGCCACCCGACACTTGGGCCGAGTTGAACTGGATGGTCTGGCACATGCCGACGAAGGCCGCCGCAATCGCCGAAACCATGAAGAGGCCGATGGTCAGCTTGCGGGTGGGGATGCCGGCGTTGCGGGCCGAAACCTTGTCGCCCCCCATGGCAAAGACCCAGTTTCCGATGGGCGAGAGGTGCAGGAAGGCCGCGAAGACCAGCGTCAGCCCCAGCCACCACAGGATGATCACCTGATGGCTGCCGCCGATCAGCTGCCCGAAGGCCAGCTTGGCCCATGGCGGCGCTTCAAGCGCGACGCTGACACTGTCTGTCAGAAAGACCGAAACCGACAGCACGATCCCTTGCAGGGCAACCAGCGTCCCCAGCGTCACGATCAATGAGGGCACCGTGGTATTGACGGTCAGCAACCCGTTGACCAGCCCCACCAGTACACCCACGCCCACCACGGCAAGGATCGCCACCCAGATCGGTAGCCCGTAGTATCCCGAGATGATGGCCGTCACCATCGACCCCGCCGGGATCATGGCGCCGATCGAGATATCCATCTCGCCCGCGATCATCAGGATCCCCACCGGGATCGCGATGATGCCCAGGTTCGCTGCAAAGTTCAGCCAGCTGGCCGCACCAAAAAGCGTGACGACATTGACGCCGCCGAACAGGATGTAGAACCCGACCACAGCAATCAGGCTGACGATGGACCCGGCGGCCGGGCGCCGCAGGAATGCGCTCAGAACAGACATGGCGCCCTCACTTCTTCTTGGCGGCATAGCTCAGCGCGATGGCGCGGAACTTGTCGTTGGACAGGACGGCCAGCAGCAGCAGCGCCCCGATGATGATCGAACCGACATTGGGATCGAGCCCGGAATAGAAGATGCCCTGGTTCACGATGCAGAATGTCATGGTGCCGAAGAGGATGCCGATCACCGATCCCGCGCCCCCGGTCAGGCTGACGCCGCCGATCACCACGCACATGATGGAGTTGAAGATGAAGGATGATCCTGCCGCAACCTGGGCCGAGCCGAAGGTCACGACCTGCGTCACGCCCACAAAGGCGGCAGCAAAGCCCGACATCATGTAAAGTTGGATGGTCACGCGGGCCACGGGGATGCCTGCATTGCGGGCGCTGTCACGGTCGCCGCCGATGGCGAATACCCAGTTTCCCCAGGGGCTGACATGCAAAAGCGCCAGCACGATCAGCACAAACCCGGCCCACCACAGGATGCCGATCTGGAACATGCCCCCGAAAGCCGCCCCAAAGACGGATTTCGTCAGCGCATCCGGCACGACGAATACCCCGGTTGATCCAGCAATCAGGATGGTCAGGCCCAGCGTCAGGCCCATGACCGCGAACATCGTGCCGATGGTGATGATCAACGACGGGATTGTCGTGCGTGTGACCAGAAGGCCGTTCACCAGCCCGACCGCCAGCCCCACACCCAGCCCGCCAGCGACCCCGATCCAGAGCGGCAGGTCATAATGCCCTGACAGGATGGCAACGGTCAGGCTCGAGGCCGGGAGAACCGACCCGACGGAAATATCCAGCTCGCCCGCGATCATCAGAAGGCCGACTGGCAGGGCGATGATCCCCACCTCGGCCGCCATGTTCAGCCAGCTCGACCAGCCCGGCGCGCCGAGAAAGACCTTGCCGCCCAGAACGGCAAAAATGATATAGACCACGACGAGCCCGAGGAAGGCCCCGCTCTCTGGTCGGCGGGCAAGACGGCCCAGGCTTCCGCCCGCCGCGCCCCTTGAAATGTCTTGTGACATGGGTCCCCCCTCCATCCGGCGCGGGCCGGAAGTCCTTGCGTCAAAAAGGGCCGCCCGGTTTTGCCGGACGGCCCACGTCATACTGTGATCAGCGCGTGCCCTGCTTGGCGCCGGCGATGGTCGCTTCAATGTTCGAGGCATCGACGATGCCCGGCCCGGTCAGGATTTCGCGGGTGGGGATGGTCAGACCGTAGTTCACGTAACCATTCAGGATCGACACGGCATAGAAGCCCTGCTGATAGCCCTGCTGGTCGATGGCGCAGGCCTGCGCGCCGCTTTGGATGTTGGTCAGGATCGCTTCGTCGAAGTTGATCCCGCAAAGGCCCACGGCCTCTCCCTTGCCCGCCTGCGCGATGCCCTGCACCGCACCCACGGCATCAAGGTTTGCGGTGGTGAAGACGGCGTCAATCTCGGGATTTTCCAGCAGATGGGCACGAATGGCCTGGGCCACGGCGGTCACGTTGCCCTGGGCGGTTGCGGGCAGCGGCAGGACCGAACCCTTGCCCCCGGCCGCGGTGATGCCTTCGACAAAACCGTTGCAGTAATCTTCGATATTGGCCGCGCCGGGCAGCGAGTTGATGCAGACGCCGTTCTTCTTGCCCGCCTTGCCGAGGTATTCCCCGCCCGCGACACCCGCCTTGTAATCGACCGCGCCGACATAGTTCATCGCGCCCAGACGATCTGCGGCCTCGATGCCGCCTGCGTTGTAGATCACCAGCGGGATGCCGGCATCAACCACGGCCTTGAAGGCCGGGTCCATCGCCTCGGGCACCCAGTCCGGGCCGACGATGGCGGTGGCGCCCTGATCGATGGCCTGACGGATCAGCTCGGCTGCATCGACGCCGAGGTTGTCGTAGTTCTGCGGGCCCAGCCAGGTGACGCTGCCGCCCTGCGCCTCGACCACTTTCCCCGCATCTTCGGCGCCGCGCTTGACGATGGACCAGAAGGGATCATCGGGCTTGCCCCCGATCACGAAGATCTTTGCGCCTTCAGCATAGGCCATCCCGGCCCCAAGGGTTGCAAGCGCTGTGGCTGCAAGCAGATTGGTCAGTTTCATGGTGGGTCTCCTCCCCGTTATGGCCGCGCGGCATCATCCGCTGCGCGGTTGTTTGATCTGGTTGTTCGGATGGGCGCGCCTTTCTCCCCTGCGCGCTCACTCGGCGGCGATCTGTCCGGCTTTCCTGGCGTTCGCACGCTCTTTCTTTTTGCGGAAGCGTTCCTTCATGCGCTCGTCAGCGTCCTTGGTGCCGTCGTGCCAGGTGCCGAACCACTTATCGAGCGGAATGACCCCATCGCCGCCATAGTTCACCTCAAAATATTTGTGGTGCAGGTAGTGGGTGTAGGCATGGCTATCCATCGCCTGCCCTTCGGTGATTTCCAGCTTGTCAAACCCGATGTGACCGACAATCGCGCCATAGGCCGTGCTGGTCAGCTGGAACAGCGCCACCAAGGGGTTGGACGGGATCAGCAGATGCCAGGCCATTTCGGCGAAGAACAGCGTGGCCTCGACCGGGTGCATCGACATGGACGACCAGGGGCTTGGGTTGATCGAGTTATGGTGAACCGAATGGATATGGCGATAAAGCGCGCCCTGATGGATCAGCCAGTGGATGCAGAAGAAATGCACCTCGTGGATGGCGGGGGCAAGAAAGACCAGCACGACCAGCCACAGCCAGTGATCCTCGGGCGATAGCCAGATGCCATAGCCATTGGCAAAGGCCCAAAGCACCGCCGATTCCACCAGCGTCCAGAGCGGGATCGAAATCAGGAACGTCCGCAGGAAGTTGTCGATGTTCTGGCTTTTGAACCAGAAGACGTCCGACGGATTTTCGGCCGGGAATTTGTGGTTGTATTTGAACCGCGTACCCTGCTTGCGCTTGACGTAATAGAACAGCTCGACCGAACCATAGAGCAGGAAGATCCCCGCGCTGTTCACTGCATGCAGCCAGAGCATCCAATCCCAGGAGAAGGTCTTCATCACCTCGAAATCGGGCAGGACCAGAAACCAGTAGGCCAGCGTCACCGCCATGAAGATGGTGTTGTGCGGCCAGATATATCCGACAAGCCAAGCGCCCATGCTGCTGAATTTGCCAGTCCAGAACGGCGCAATCTCCAACGGCTTGTGGGGCGTCCAATTGCCGCGTTTGTCACGGGTTCCGAATTTCAGATCGTCCATTGCGGCCTCCGGTCCTTCAAAATTCGAGTCGCTGCTTTGCGTGGAAAATTCATACCATTGACAAAATTTCCGGCATAAACATTTCATAATGTAAGACGCATTTCCCCTCTTTTCCTTCTTTTTGACATCGCAAAAAATGAAGGAATCCGTCAGGAGACAGACATGGCACGCAGAGCGACAATTCAGGACCTTGCCGAAAAGGCTGGCGTCAGCGTCTCAACGATCGATCGCATTCTGAACGGCCGGGACAATGTCCGCACCAAGACGGCGGAACGTGTTCTTGCCGCGGCCGAAGAGCTTGGCTTTTACGCCCTGCCCGCCCTGCGCCAGCGCCTGCAATCGAACAAGCCCAGCGTGCGACTGGGTTTTCTGCTTCAGCAATCGCACCGGGCTTTCTACCGCTCTATCGCCGAGGCGCTGCATCAAGCCGCCGCCGCCGCTTCCGATCCGGTGGACATCATCGTCGAGCATATGAACGACCTGTCCCCCGAGGCAGTTGCCGACCGCATCCTGCACATGGGGGAAAGGGTGCAGGCCCTTGCCGTGGTGTCAGCCGAACATGCCCGCGTTGCCAATGCGATAGAGACGCTGGCCGCGAAGGGGGTTCCCACCTACGGCCTTATTTCGGAACTCACCGCCGCCTGCGGGACCGGCTATTTTGGGCTGGACAACTGGCGCGTGGGGCGTACGGCGGGCTGGGCCATCGCGGGCATGTGCAAACGCGCCGGGCCTGTCGGCATCGTTGTCGGGAACCACCGTTACCGATGTCAGGAACTCAATGAATCCGGCTTTCGGTCGTACTGTCGCGAACTCGCCCCGCACTTCACCTTGTTGGAACCCGTCCAGACCTTTGAGGACAATGCGATTGCACGGGACGTGACCGAACACCTTTTGAAACGTCATCCAGATCTGGTGGCGCTTTACGTCGCGGGCGGGGGGATGCCGGGCGCATTGGAAGCCCTTCGTGCGTCTGGCCGTGCCAAGGAGATCGTGACTGTTGGAAACGACATGACCGCACATTCACGCATCGGTCTGATCGACAACATCATCACGATGGTCTTCGCCCATCCGGTCCAACGTCTGGCCGCGGAAGCGATCCATCATATGCAAGCAGACTTGGCAAACGCCGCCGCACCCGGGAAGCGTTTGCTTGGCTTTGACATTTTCGGGCCCGAAAACCTTTGATCGCTGCCCGCCAGCAACCTTGCCTCATCCAGCCCAAACCGCCGCAGGTCATCGCCAAAGAGCCCCTTAACGGGGGGCGTCGCCTCAAATCACAACAGGCCAGAGTCGTCGACGGTCTGGGGACGATCGGCTGCAAAACGATCCAGGGTGAAGGTGGTCGCCTCTGCGGGCAAAGCTGCACCGGCGGCCCATGCGGCGGCCAATTCGCCGGTGGCACAGGCCGCCATGGTTCCGTGGCCGGAGAGGGCCGCCGCCATGAACGCACCTTGCGGACCCATCGGGCCGATCAGGGGCCAGTTGTCAGCAGTGCGCGTGTAGTAGCCGCCATAGTGGTGCATCTGCCGCGGCAGCCGACCAACATAACCGCGAAGTCCCGGGTTGAGACGTGACGCGCCGCGCAGGACAATTTCCGGGAAGTTCGGGTCCAGGGTCGGTGTCCAGGAGACCTCTTCCGGAGCCGCGTTGTATGCCCAACCCAATTTGACCCAGCGTCCGTGATCGCCGCCGTCGGGGCGGCAATGGATCGCGCCCGGCATGGGGCCAGCCAGCCGCGCCAGCATGGCATCCTTCAGCAAGGCTTCACGCTCCTCAGCTGTCCAGTCGATCTGCTGACCGTCCAGATCAATCGCAAAGGGCATCCTGCGCGGGATCACCCCGTCCACGTCCGGGAAGGCGATTTTCTGCTGCACCACGTTTTGGATCGGGAGGGTGATATCCAGCATCGCCGCGATCTGCCCTGCAAACGGGCCCGCCGCGTTGATGACCCGTTCCGCCTGCACCGCGACCATCCCCTCCCGACCCGAGAGCGAGAGCGTGAACCCTTCGGCTGTCTGGGCAATGGCCCGCACCATGCCGGTGATCCGCGTCCCGCCTTGGGCTGCCACTTGTTCCAACATGATCTGCCCCAGTTGCTGCCCGGCAATATCCCCGGCACGGCGCACATGGATCACATGTTTTATCGAAGGATCGAAATGGGGGAACTGCGCCCGCATCTGCGCGGGATTCGACAGGATGTCAAAGCCGATCGGGGCTGCCCGCCAATCGGATGAGAGAGGTGGACGATAGCCGGGCGCAAGGGGCCCGTCATGCACGCGAAGCTCGGCTGCGCCCTCGAACGCGTGGTCGATTTTCTGCAGCTCGGCCCCGATGTCATCGGCACGGGTGGCCAGAAGATACCCCCGCCGCGTCATCGCGATGCGATTGTCGGTCTGGCCCGCGATCTCTTCCATCAGGTCAAGGCTACGCGACATGAAGCGCACCATGCAGGGGTGCGGCCACCAGTCCCGATAGTTTTCGCCCGATTGCGCCGAGGTAAACCCCATCGGCTGCCCTTGATCGATCAGGACGACATCGGTGACGCCATGGTTGCGCATAAGGTAGTAGGCTGTCGCAATCCCAAGATTGCCTGCGCCGATAATGGCGGTTCCGGTGCTGAAATTGATCATCTGCCTGTCTTGTCTCTGTCAGGATCTGCCGGAGTCAGGGGGCACACAGGTCGGCGGCCGGCAGACACTGACCGGTTTGGACCAAGGCACCCCTGCCCGAAGAACATGCTGACGGGGGCCAAAGACCCCCGGCTGGAGCGCCAGTCCGTTCACAGGACCGACATGATCGTTCGCAGGGTGACTGCGCCAATGATCCGCCCCGCTGCGTCGATGACATTCGCGGCACTGGCGGCGGCATCGGACAGCACCTTGACCGCGTCCTCCAGCATCATCTCGGCGGGCACCTGTGGCAAAGCGGACTCGCTTGCCGGTTCGATCACGCTGGCGACACGGATATAGCGTCCGCGGTTCACGTCCTTGATGAAGCGTTGGATATAGTCATCGGCGGGGTTGAGGAGGATGTCCTGACTATTGCCCTGCTGGACGATGGAGCCATCCCGGAGGATGACGATCTGATCCCCGAGGCGCAGGGCCTCGTCGAGGTCATGGGTGATGAAGACGATGGTCTTGCCCAATTCCTTCTGCAAATCCAGCAACATGGTCTGCATGTCGGTGCGGATCAGCGGATCGAGCGCCGAATAGGCTTCATCCATCAGAAGGATCGAGGTGTCATTCGAAAGCGCACGCGCCAGACCCACGCGCTGCTGCATGCCCCCCGAAAGCTCGTTCGGATAGCGGTTCTCGAACCCTTTCAGGCCGACCCGTTCGATCCAGCGGAGGCCGGTGGCGCGGGCGGCGGCGGCATCGACCCCCCGCACCTCAAGCCCGAAGGTCACGTTGTCGATGACGGTTCGATGCGGCAGCAGGGCAAACTTCTGGAACACCATTGCGGTGCCGGTGCGACGGAAGTCGCGCAGCTCCGTCTCGGACATTTCCAGCACATTTTGCCCACCGATCACGATCTCGCCCCAGGTGGGTTCGATCAGGCGGTTGATGTGGCGGATCAGCGTCGATTTCCCCGACCCCGACAGCCCCATGATCACCTGGATCTTGCCGGCAGGCATGGAAATGTTGATGTCGTTCAACCCGAGAATATGGCTGTGCCGTGCACCGAGCTCTTCCTTCGACATGCCGCGCCGGACCGCCTCGACATGGGCCTCGGGATGGGCGCCGAAGATCTTGTAGAGATTGCGGATTTCGATGGAGGTCTGGCTTTTAGTCATGGCTTGCGCCCCGGTGCTTCTGCAGCCGGCGGCCATAGGCCTGGCTGATGCGGTCGAAGATGATGGCGATGCCGACGATGGCGAAGCCGTTGAAGATGCCTTGGGTGAAATACTGGTTGGCAATGGCCTGCAGCACATTCAGGCCCAGCCCCTGCACCCCGATCATCGAGGCGATGACCACCATCCCCAGCGCCATCATGATGGTCTGGTTGATGCCCGCCATCACGGTCGGAATGGCCAGCGGCATCTGCACCTTCCAGAGCTTTTGCGACGGTGAGCAGCCGAAGGCATCGGCAGCTTCCAGCATTTCCTTGTCGACCAGGCGAATGCCCAGATCGGTCAGGCGGATGATCGGCGGCACGGCATAGATCACCACGGCGATGAAGCCCGGCACCCGCCCAATGCCCAGAAGCATGACCACCGGGATCAGATAGACAAAGGGCGGCATGGTCTGCATCACGTCCAGCGCCCCCTTCATGCCCGCGCCAAGGCGCCGGTAGCGGTTCATGACGATGCCCAGCGGAATGCCAATGGCGACCGAAAAGATCGTGGCCGACAGGACAAGCGAGATGGTCTTCATCGAGTCGACCCAAAGCCCCAGCAGCCCGATCACCGCCAGCGTGGCGACAACGCCCGCCACCTCGGCCCATCTGCGCGACGCAAACCACGCCAAAGCGCCGGCGGCGATCACGATCAGGGGCCAGGGCGCATTCGCCATGACATTTTCAAAGAAGATCAGGACCTGCAGCAGCGGATAAAAGAAGTCTTCGATGGACTGCCCATAGCTGCGCGTCAAAGCCTTGAGCGATCCGTCAATGGCCCGCTTCGCCGTCAGCAACCAGTCCGGGTCCAATTGCGGAAATTTGAGTAACCAGTCCATACGCTCCCCCGCGTTGGCGGCATGTTCCAGAGGGTCAGGGAACATGCGGTCGAAATCGAAAAGGCGAAGGCCGCGCCCAGCGAAGCCTTCGCCCGCTTCCGTCAGGCGTCAGAGCGCCGCCTTGATCTTGTCAGCGACATCGGCAGGAACCCATTTCGTCCAGACGTCCGGCATGTTTGCGAGGAACCACTTGGCCCCCTCCTCGCCATTGGCCTGATTGTCCGTCATCCAGGCCATGACCTGGCTGACTTCAGCCTGGGTCCAAGAGCGCTTGCCAAGGTAGTCCTTGACCGCCGGATCCATAGCCTCGGCAAAGTCCTTGCTGGCAAGCGTCTTCACCTCGGCCGGCGCCCAGTAATTGGGCTTCGGATCCGGGCAATCCTGAACGCTGGTGCAGCGCGCCCACTCGGCCGCGTCATGCGCACCTTCGAGGCGGATCATCGGATACTTGACGAGCAGCGAGGTGGGCGCCCAGTAGGCAGCGATGAAGCCCTGCTTTTGCTCATAGGCCTTGGCGATCGCACCATCCAGCGCGGCAGCGGAACCCGAGGGAACCAGCGTGAAGCCCTTGTTGTCAAGGTCCAGCGCCTTGTAGAGCTGCGCGGTCACCACGGTGTCACCCCAGCCCTGCGGGCCTTGGATCACGCCGCCTTTCGAGGCATCTTCCGGGGCGGGGAACAGCTCGGGATGGGCGACGGCATCGTCGACCGTCTTGATTTCGGGATGGGCCTCAGCGACATAAGTCGGGATGTACCAGCCTGAAACCGTCCCATCCGAGATCGCGAGGCCAACTTCGGCTACGCGACCTTCGGCCTCGCCCTTGACATAGACGCCACCCAGAAGACTGGGGGTGGTTTCCGAGGCAAGGTCCGGCTGGCCCTTTTCGATCATGGCGGTGATCGTCGGGACAGTATCGCCCGCCACGATCGACGCGTTACAGCCATAGCCTGCATTCAGGATGATCTGGTCAACGTTGGACAGGGCTTCAGAGGATTGCCAGCTGAACGCGGCAATCGTGACATCACCACATTCGGCGTAGACCGCGCTGCCGCCCAGCATGGATGCCGTGAAAGCAGCCGAAAGAAGCAGTTTCTTCATAGGGTTTCCTCCCGTTGATGTTTGTTTTTCTTGATAAACCGGTGCTGCCTTACGGCCTTGGGCGCCGGTTCTTTTGGCTTTTGGACACGATGCCCTGCTTGCTACGACTTCCGTCCACTTCGCGTTCGAAGACGGCTGAAGACATATCAAACAGCAGACTACGCAAGATCAGGGGTGGGCGGCGTGGCCAGATCCTTGCCGGCCCTTGTGACGTGGAGCACCCGAATCAAACATATCCCCGTAAACCTTATCGTATACTATTATTGATTCAAGTATTCTTTTTGGCAATCAGGCATCTCCAGGTGCCGGTCTACACATGGCAATCATGTGCCTAAACAGCCCCACGGCACGCAGGCGGCATGAGCCGCCTGCCACGAGGAGCAACAGGCGTGCAGGGGCGGTGCCCACAGGGCCCGTCCGCCTGAAAACGACAGCTTGTTAGGTGTCAGCCGCGCCGAAAGACTGGGGTCAGTTCCGCCGTCAATTGGCGGTATTCGGCGAGCATGGATGTATAGAGATCTTTGCGCGCGGGATCGGGGGCATAGGTCCGCTCCGCTTCGGCCAGTCGTGTTGCAGTGTCTTCTACCGAGGTCCAGATTTTTGCGGCCACCCCCGCCAGAATGGCGGCACCAAGGCAGGCGGCGTAATCGGTGGTCTTCATGGTCCGGAGGGAAAGGCCCGCGGCATCGGCCTTGATCTGGCACCAGACCGGGCTTTTGGCACCGCCGCTGAGCGCGCGGATTTCGTCGACCTCGACGCCAAGGGCGCGCGTGGCCTCGATCATGCGCAAAAGAACCATGGTCACCCCTTCCATGATGCCACGGGCAAAGTGATCCTTGCCATGCGCCAGGGTCACATTCAGGAACACCGCCTTGGCATGGCTGTCGCTGTCGGGCGGACCGGACCCCTGCAGGTGGGGCAGGACGCGCAGGCCATCGGCCCCCGGCGGCGTGCGTGCGACAGCGGCATCGATGGCAGCATAGGCATTGGGGCCGCCTGCCGCCTCCTGCGCCATTTCGGCCGCACAGAACGTGTCACGGAACCAGCGGATTGCCATGCCGCCAGTCGAAAAGGCGTGGATCATATACATCCCGGGCAGGCCCGAAGCGAAGCAGGGCATCTGGCCCGAAGGGTCGATGACCGGGCGATCCGCCATGGCGACCGAGGTCAACGCGGCGCCGGTGCTTTCCGAGAAGATCCCGGGCCGGACATTGCCCACCCCGATGGCACCGCAGGCCTGATCCAGCGCCCCAAGACAGATCAGCGTATCAGGGCCAAGTCCGAAGGCCGCCGCTGCCTCGGCCGTGATGCGCCCCACAGCCGAACCGGGCTGCCGGATCTCTGGCAGCTGGGCTTCGGCTATACCCAGAAGGTCCAGCATTTGCGGCCAATAACGGCGGGTATTGATATCCCAGAGCATCGTCGAACAAAGAAGACTGTCCTCCGACACGAGCTGTCCGGTCAAAAGCTGGATGAAGTAATCCTCGATCAGCGCAAACTTCGCTGTCGCCGCGAAAGCTTCCGGCTCGTTTTCCTTCAGCCAGAGGATCTTCGATGCCGGCCACAGCGCCGACATGCCAACCTGGCCGGTCGTGCGGTGGATCAGCTCCCGGCCAAGCTGCGCCTCGATCCGCTCGGCCTGGGCATTGGCGCGGGTGTCCATCCAGACGATGGCATTGCGCAGCGGTTCACCCGTGTCGTCCAGCAGGAAAAGTGTCTCGCCCTGCGCCGAGATCCCGAGCGAGACGATGGCATCACGGTCTACGCCCGCGTCCTGAATCGCCCCGGCGACCGCTGCCTTGAAGGCAGCGACATAGGTGGGCGCATCCAGCTCCACGATCCCGGAGCTGGGGGTCAGAAGATCATATTCCTGCGTGTGGCTGCCCGAAAGCCGCCCGTCCGCATCGAAGATCGCCGCCTTGATGGCGGTGGTCCCGATGTCGATGCCGATGACATGCGCCATGATCAGAACTCGCTCGGTGCAAGGCTGAAGGAGATCAGCGCGACATCCAGCCCGATATTGGTGAGCTGATGCGGGATCGTCGGCGGAACGAAGACGGCATCGCCCGGGTTCATCTCGTGATAGACCTCGCCTACCCGCAGAAGGACATTGCCCTTCACGCAGAAGAACACCTCATGGCTGTTGGGGTGGCCCGGATCGACCGCCCCCGTCTGGCCGGGGTTCAGCTGCGAGGTGCCGAAGGTCAGCTGTTCGGATTTGAAGTAGAACCGAACGACCTCCGGCCCCTCCATGATGATCCGGGCATCGGATTGGTGCTTCAGCTCGCTGGTCATCGTCGTCTTGAGTTCGCTGGTCATGGGGGTCTCCAGGGTCAGATGTCGGCCATCGCGGCCAGGACGGCTTGCAGGTTGGTGCGGAAGTCTGCACCCGGTAGGAAGCGCCCCTCAAAGAGCGCGCTGCCCATGGTGAAAGCAAAAGGATTGATTTCGTTGACGATCTCCAGCCGCTCACGGCTTGAGATGCTGCCTGCGATGATCACCGGCAGATCCGTGGCCGCCACCACCGCCTTGGCCAGCGCCACGGGCTCTCCGCCCGCGTGGCGCCAAGCCACGAGGTCGAGGCCATGGACGCGCCCTTCAAGGGCCGTGGCGGCGGCGACGATCTCGTCAATTGATCCGCGCAGGGTGACGGGGCTTCCGTCCACATCACCGAAGAAGGGGAAATAGCGGATGGGCTTGTCAGCGAGGTACTCTGCCACCGACGGATAGAACAGCGTCCCCGTCAGGTAGTCAAAGCCGAGCTCGACCGCCATCCGGGCGTTTTCGAGGCAGGAGGCCTCGTTATAGGTCACCACCTCAAGCACCGTGGTCTTGCCATGCGACTTCATCAGCGCAACCAGTTCGCGCGTGGCGTCCGGCGTGATGCCCACGTTCTTGAAGCCCCAGAAGGTGACGGGCAAGTCGGCCGAGGCCAGAAAGACCTCACGTGCATCGGCGACGGTCACGTCGTTCAGCGTCAGCATGACGATCAAATTGGATTTCATGATCTCTCCAGTTTGGGGCTAGCCTTCTCGGCCCGCCCGGAATTCCTGCCAGCGGATGACGGCAGAGGCGCCGATCGTGGTGAAAGGTTCGGGCGGCAGCCGGTTCGGCCCCGGCACGGCCATGAAGGCACGCAAGGCCTCGGACGGCTGCCCGGTGGCAAGGTCCACCGCCATGATGCCCGCCAGGGTGCTTTTCACCGTTCCAAGCCCGTTCTCGCAGCATGCCGAAAAGAGCCCCTCTTCGACCTCTCCGAAGGCGGGGGCATGGTTGCGGCTCAGGCACAGCCGGCCACCCCAGGTATGCTCGAACGCCAGCCCCGCCAGATCGGGAAAGCGCGCCGCAAAGCCCTTGCGATGGGACCGCGCAAAGCGGTCGAGCGCGGCCTGGCTGGTCTCGAGGCTGGGATTGCAGCTGAACCGGCTGCGAAACACGATGCGCGAAGCCCGGCCATCGGTCACCTTGCGCACCGTGGCCCCCATCGGATCGGCAGGCAGCAGCGCCCAGCGGTCACGCCCGGCCTGCCCTTCGAAGGCGGCTGTCATCGAGGCATAGGTAAAGACATGCAGCAGCCGCCCCCGGAAAAAGCCGAAGTTCTGGATATGGCCATTGACCGCCAGAATGACCTTGGGTGCCGAAACCGTGCCCCCCGGCGTCCGCGCGCGCCAGACGGGCCCGGCGCGGGTCAGCTCCACTACCGGGCTGTCTTCGTAAATCTGGACCGCGGGGCGCAATCCGGCCGCATAGGCATGGACGAAGCGCGCCGGGTCGATCAGCACCGTCCCCCCGGTGTAAAAGCCGCTGCGGTAATAGGTGCTGCCGGTCAGATCGCGCATCTGGACGGCATCCAGAATCTCATAGGCTTCGCCGATCTCGGAAAGGCCTCGGGCGAAGGCGGCGTTCTGCGCTTCCCCGTTTTCACTGGCGGCGGCGTTGATCTTGCCGCAGGGATCGAAGACATGCGGGGCCATGCCATAGTCCTCGGCCGCCCCACGGGAATAGTCGATGGCGAGCCGGTTCAGCGCCATCTCGGCCCGGATCTCGGCCGCGTTGCCCGTCGCATATCCCCCGGTCGAGACATTGTGCGGCACGTCGATCATATAGCCGGAGTTGCGCCCCGCGGGCCCCAGCGCCAGCCGTGTCGCATCCAGCATCACGATCCGGGCGCCGGGGCAGCGCTGCGTCAGCCGCCGCGCCGCAGCCAAGCCGCCAAAGCCCGCGCCGACGATCAGCCAATCGGCGGCCACATCCTGCGACAGCTTCTCTGGTGGAAAGGCGCGCTCGGCGAGCGCCTCCCACCCCGATCGCGCCATATCGACCGGCAGCTTGCGGACGGTGACCATGGGTTAGGCCTTCTTCGGCCAGGTCGCCAGCACCTGCGCGACATCGGCCCTAAGCTTGGTGACCACCGCCTCGAAACGGGCGCCTTCTTCCTCGGTCAGGGCGCTCAGCGGCTTGCGGGCATAGCCGGCGGGCAGGCCGATCATCCGGCAGCCGTGCTTGATCTTGGGGACGAACTTTCCGTCCGTCTCCAGCAGATCCATCAACGGCATCATCGCCCCCATCAGGGCGCGGCCCTTGGCAAAGTCATTCTCGACGACGCAGGCCTGCCACAACGCAATATTCTCGGCAGGCAGGAAGTTCGCCGGCCCGCAGACCCAGCTGCGCGCGCCCCAAGCAAAGAACTCCAGCGCCTGATCATCCCAGCCGCAGGACAGCGCAATATTGGGGAACTTCAGCGCCAGAAGGTGGATGCTGTCGGTCGACCCCGTGCTTTCCTTGATCCCCTTGAAGTTCGTGGATTCGCTGACGCGGCGGAAGAAATGCTCGCCCATCTGGACGCCCATCCGCACCGGATAGTTATAGAGCATGATCGGCAGCCCCGCCGCCTGATCGACGGTCAGCGCATGGACCGCATTTTCCTCTTCAGTGGGCATCGCATAGGGGGGCGAGGTCACGAGGATCGAATCTGCCCCGATCTCGCGCGCGTGTTTGGCGTAGGTCACCGAATCCTCGGTGCGGATCGACCCCGTGCCCACCATCATCGGCAGGCGGTTGCCAATCACCTTGCGGGCGAAGGCCGCGATCTCGAACCGCTCCTGCATGCTCTGGGCGTAATATTCGCCGGTCGAGCCCGCGATGATGATGCCATGCACCCCCGCCGCGATCTGCGCCTCGAGGATCTCCGCATAGGCCTTGTAATCCACCGCGCCATCCGCACCATAGGGTGTCATGACAGGGGTCTGAATGCCGTCAAAAAACATCCAATGCTCCATTGTGATTGATCGAGCCCGCTGGTCTCGTGACAAACCTTCCCCGATCATGCAGGCAGCACTGCTTGCATGGCTGGGAACGACGCCCGAATCATTTACCGCGGGTGGCGATAGGGGCATTATAACAAATGTCGAAACTCAGTCGAACATTATTATGATGAAGAAGGTGCGCCGATGAAGACTGCTGAAACCGACACACAGGAGCCGGGCGCGAAGAAGAAAGCTTCGCTGGCCGATATTCTGCGACGGCGCATTCTGACGATGGACATGGAACCCGGCGCGATTATTGACGAGGTCGCCATCGGCGAGGAATTCGGTCTCTCGCGTTCGCCCGTGCGGGAACAACTGCGCCAGATGGCGGGGGAAGGCTATGTCGAGCTGGAACCGAACCGCCCCCCCCGCGTGACGGGGATGAGCTATCATGCCCTGCGGGAATTCTATCTGGTCGGCCCGATGATCTACATTGCAACGACCCGGCTTGCGGCGGAAAAGGCGACGCCCGCCGATGTGGCGCGACTGCGGCGCGTGCAGGCCGATTTCCGCAAGGCGATTGCCGAAAAGGATGTCGAAGAACGCGTCGTGGCAAACAACGAATTCCACCTGCAGATCGGCGTGATCGCCCGCAATGACTATCTTCTGCCCAGCCTGCGGCGGCTTTTGATCGACAATGGGCGGATCGGGCGGACCTTCTTCCGCAACAGCCCCGAAGCGATGGGGCAGAGCGATTCCGCCTGCGAACACCACGACCAGATCATCGACGCCATCGAACGGCACGATCCGAATGCCGCCGAAAGCGTGATCCGCGCGCATTTTGAACTGTCACGCAAGGACATGGCCGATTACGCCGTGCCCGAGGGCATGAACCTCGCGCCGCTGTGACCGTCAGGTATTGCGGCGGATCAGCTTGGCGGCAGTTTCCTTGCGTGTGGTCTGGATGTGCTGACGCAGAAGGCTGACCGCCTTCTGCGTGTCATGGGCGATGCAGGCCTCGAGGATCGCGGTATGTTCTGCATGCGGGCGTTCCAGCCCGGTGGTTTCCGTGACCAACAGGCGCATGACGGGGCCGATGCGTGCGCGCAGATCGTCGATCATCTGCAACAGGGGCGCATTGCCGCAGGGTTCATAAAGCACTTGGTGGAAGCGGAGGTTGAGCGCGCTCCAGGCCTCGACCGTCTTTTTCTGTCCATAGGAATTTATGATCTCGCGCGCTGCGGCGATGTCGCTGTCGATCATCTGCGGCACCGCCAGTTCCAGTGCCTTGCATTCCAGTGCTTCGCGGATGTCGAGAAGGTTCAGCACCTCTTGCGCCGAAAGCTCGCGCACGATGGCGCCCTTGTTCTTGCGGAACAGGACGAAACCATCGACCTCCAGCCGCAACAGGGCCTCGCGCACGGGGATCTTGCTGACGCCGTGCTGGCGGGCGATCTCATCTTGGCGCAGGGGTTCACCGGGGGCCAGTTCCCCCGCGATGATCGCCGACTTCAGCGCATTGTAGACCGGATCTGCGGTCAGCTGTTCGTCTTTCATCTCGTTCATCTCTGACGCCCCATGACTTGATCGTAGCCGATCCCTCCCCAAGAGATGCAATCATCGGCGCTTGGCCGTCAACATGCATCGCGGGGGGCGGCCCCTTCTGCACCGGGAGCATATCGTGCAGAAGGGACCGGTCGCCGCTTCAGATGATGCCGCGTTCGGGCAAAGGTGTGCCCTCGGCGATGCGCTTCCAGCCGAAGCGGGTCAGATCCAGCGTTTCGTAACGGCCCTTCAGGATCAGCTCGGCCATTGCCAGACCGCAGCCCGGCGCATGCATCAGCCCGTGGCCCGAGAAGCCCGCCAGCATGTGGAAGTTGCCAAGCCCGTCAGCCCCCGGCCCGATGATCACGTTGCCGTCCAGATCATTCTGGTCATAAAGCCCGGGCAGCGTCGATTTGCACTTGGTCCGCTCGAACTTCGGGAAGCGATGGGCCAGCGCCGGCCAGACCACGTTTTCGAAATAGTCGTGATCAGGTTCCATATTGTAGGCGCGGGGTTCGGCCAGCGTCGGGACTCCCCCGGAATACCCTTTGCCCTCGGGGCGGAAGGCCAGCCGTTCGGGGTCCTTCAGATAGGGCAGCGGCTCGATCTCTTCCTCGCATTCGAAATAATGCTCAAAGCGGCGCAGCGGCTCGATCGGGGCTTTGAAGCCCAGCATGGTGCAGATTTCCTTGGCCCAGGCGCCGGCGGCGTTCACGTAATGCGTGGCCTCGACCCTCAGGCCCGAGGCACAGACCGCCGCCGTCACCTGCGCGCCCTGCCGCTCCATCGCGGTGACATCCTCGGCCACGAATGCAGCACCCAGGGATTGGGCCTTTTTGCGGAAGCCCATCAGCACGGCATAGGGATCAAGCCAGCCATCATCGGGCGAATGTACCGCTGCGCCCAGATCGCCCACATACATCGAGGGGAATTTGTGCTTGATCTCATCCGGGGTCAGCCAGACGACATTGCAACCCATCGACAGTTCCGTGTCGTAATTGGCCTTCAGCATATCAATCGCCGAAGGCGGCACGATGAAGATATACCCGCCTTTCTTGAACCCGATCTCGGCCCGCTGGCCGTTCACCGCCATGGTATCGGCAAAGGTTTCGAAGAAAGGGATCGAGAAGTTCGACAGCGCGATGTTTTCGGGCAGCGAAAACAGCCGCCGCACCCCGCCGGACGCGCGGGGCGTCGAGGCGATGGCATAGGTCGGGTCGCGTTCGATCACCGTGACCGAGACGCTGGGGTCCATGGTTTTCAGATAATAGGCAACGGCAGCCCCGATGGCCCCGCCGCCGATGATGGCGACATCGGTTTTCATGTTCGTCCTCACAGGAATTTCTCGGTCATCATCTTGGTGCGCAGATAGGCATCGAGCCCCTCGATCCCGCTTTCGGCGCCATAGCCGGATTCGTTCACCCCGCCGAAGGGGGTTTCGGCCTCATGCACTGAGGTATGGTTGACCCCCACCACCCCGGCATCAAGCGCCGCCCCCGCACGGGCGATGGTGCCCGGATTTTGCGAAAATACATAGGCCGCAAGGCCATAGGGCAAGGCATTGGCCCGGCTGATCACCTCATCGAATGTCTCGAAGGGGGTAAAGGCCGCGATGGGACCAAAGGGCTCTTCGGTCATCACCCGCGCGGTTTCGGGCACATCGGCCAGCACGGTGGGCGCGTAGAAATAGCCCTTGCCCGGCAGGGCATGGCCCCCGAGGCACAGTTTGGCGCCCTGCTCCACCGCATCCTCGACCAGCTCTGCAATCGCGGCGCGACGGCGTTCCGTGATCATGGGGCCCATCTGCGACCCCGGCGTGGCCCCATCGCCGACCTGCACCTGCCGCGCACGTTCCACAAACGCCGCGACGACCTGATCATAGACCGCGCGGGCGACGAAGAACCGCGTGGGTGAGGTGCAGACCTGACCCGCGTTGCGGAACTTGGCTGCGACCAGACGTTCGACCGCATGGGGAATATCGGCATCGGCAAAGATCAGCACGGGGGCATGGCCACCCAGCTCCATCGTGCAGCGCTTCATCGTATCGGCCGCAAGGCGTTGGAGAAGCTTGCCCACCGGCGTCGAGCCGGTCAGCGACACCTTCTTCGGAATGGGCGAGGCGATCAGGTGTTCCGACACCGCAGCCGGCACGCCATGAACGATGTTCAGCGCCCCGGCCGGCACGCCTGCATCGGTGAAGCACCGCCCGATGGCCACCGCCGTGGCCGGGGTTTCATCCGAGGGCTTGACGATGATCGTGCAGCCCGCAGCCAGCGCGGCCGCCATTTTCAGCGTCACATTGCCCGCCGGGAAGTTCCAGGCCGCAAAACCAAGGGCGACGCCCACGGGTTCGCGCAGCGTGATCTGGCGCACATCGGGGCTGCGGGCCGGGATCACGCGGCCATAGGCGCGCTTGGCCTCTTCGGCATACCAATCGGTCGCATCGGCGCAGAACCCGACCTCGCCGCGCGCCTCGGCCAGCGATTTGCCGTTCTCGGCGGTCAGGATGGCGGCGATCTCTTCCAGCCGGTCCCGGATCAGCGCGGCGGCCCGCACCAGAACAGCATTGCGCTCGGCCGCCGTGGTTTCGCGCCAGACCGCAAAAGCCCGGGCCGAGGCCGCAAGCGCCCGGTCCAGATCGGCGGGGGCGGCATGGGCCAGATCGGCGATCTGTTCTTCCGTGGCGGGGTTGATCACCGGGATCGTCGCGCCGGTGGCACCGGGGCCATAGACACCGTCGATCAGCAGCGGAACAAGGGGAAACGTCATCGTCTTTCCTTCAGATGGCCCTGCGCCCGCGCAGGACGTCAGAGATTTTTTCGGCAATCATGTAAGTGGGGGCCGACAGGTTCCCGGTCGTGATCCGCGGCATGACGCCCGGGCCGACCACACGCAGCCCCTCCAGCCCGTGAACACGGCAGTCGACATCCACCACGCCATCCTGCGGGCGCACGGCCATGCGTGTGGCACCCGATGGGTGATAGCTTGTCCCCACTGCGGACTTGATCCAGCCCAAGATATCGTCATCGGTCTGCAGATCGGCCGTCGGGTTGACCTCGGCCCCGCGGATGCCCTCCCACGCGGGCTGGGCAAAAAGTTCACGCGCCAGACGAACCGCACGGATCATATCCAACTGATCCTCGCGGTGCTGAAGGTGGTTGAACACGATCTGCGGCGCATCGGCGGGGTTGGCCGAGCGCAACCGAAGAAAGCCGCGCGAATGGGGGCGCGACAAATCCATCCACAGCTGGAAGCCGGGGAAAACCGTGACCTTGCCGTTGACCACACGCCGGGCAAGCGGCAGGAATTCCAGCTGCAAGTTGGCATAGTCGGCCCCGTCGTGGGTTTTCACGAAGGCACCAGCCTCAAAGAAATTGGACGCGCCAAGCCCGCGCCGGAACAGAAGCCATTCCAGCCCAAGGCGCGCCTGCCCGACCAACCCCAGCTGCGACACCAGCGTATCTTCTCGCCGCGCGGCATATTGCAGGTTCACACCGGGATGGTTTTCAAGGTTCCGCCCGACATGGGGCTGATCCAGCACCACGGGGATCCCCAACGCGCGCAGCTCATCCGCCGGGCCCACGCCCGAAAGAAGCAGAAGCTTCGCCGCCCCGATATTCGACGCGGCAAGGATCACCTCACGCGATGCCTCAAGCCGGGTGCCATCAGACAACAGAACCCCGGCCGCGCGCGTGCCGTCAAATAGAATGCGCACCACATCGACCCCGGTTTTAAGGGCCAGGTTAGGCCGTCCGAGTGCCGGGCGCAGAAAAGCCTGTGCCGCGTTCCAGCGGCGGCCATTGCCGATGGTGCATTGGGCGATGTGCATCCCCTCTTGATCGCCGGAATTGTGATCGGCGGGGCGCGCATGGCCCGCTTGCTCGCCAGACCGCATGTAAACCTCGAAAAGGGGATGCGCGGCATTGGCGCGGGCCACCTTCAATGGCCCGTCGCCGCCCCGCGTGGGGCTTGCCCCTTCGGCAAAGTTTTCCATCCGACGGAAATACGGCAGCACATCCTGCCACCCCCAACCGCTCAGCCCCTGCGCCGCCCAACCGTCAAAATCGCGCGCATTTCCCCGGTTGAAGATCATTGCATTGACCGAGGTCGACCCACCGAGGACCCGGCCGCGCTTTTCATCGATCATCTGCCCGGCGAGGTAGGGTTCCGGTCCGGCCATCTCGTTCCAGCCGAGCGCCTTGTTCTGATAGACAAACGGGATTGCAGCCGGCATGGCGATGGTCAGCCTGCGGTCCGACCCACCGGATTCCAGCAACAGAACCTGAGTACCTGGGTCTTCGGTCAGCCGCGCCGCCAGCACACAGCCCGCGGCACCGGCCCCCACGATGATGTAGTCAGGCGATTTCATGGCAACCTCTCAGGACAATGCGGCAAGTTCCAGGGCGCGGGCTTGGGCCGCTTGATAGGTGCGCGGAAGAAGCGCGGGCAGGGCATTGGGCGCCTCCAGTACGGCAAGGCCCGCAAGCGTCGTGCCTCCGGGGCTGGAAACCGCGCGTTTCAGCATGGCGGCGTCGCGCGCGTCTTCCGCCAGCATTTTGGCCGCGCCGAAGAGGGTCTGGCGCACCAGCCCGTCCGCCAGCCCCGGCGAAACCCCCTGTGCAACGGCCGCGCGGATCATCTGTTCGGCGATGGCAAAGACAAAGCCAGGGCCGCAACCGAAAACCGGGTTTGCGGTCTCAAAAGCCACCTCATCCGACGCCCAGTCAAAGCGCCCGATGGCGCCAAAAACCTTGGCGACAAGCGCATCCAGTGCGGCATCGGCAAGCCCCGGCGCCCTGCAACCAAGGCTCATCCCCGCCCCCACCAGCGCGGGCAGGTTCGGCATGACCCGGATCACCCGTGCGTGGCCGATGGCCGAAGTCAGCCGTGTAAGCGGCACGCCCGCCATGATCGACACGACCGGCGCAGCGGCCAGCAGCGACAGCACCTCGGGCGCGAGCCCGGCAAAGCTTTGCGGTTTGATCCCGAGGAGGATCAAGTCGGGGCTGATCCGGAGATCCTCAGGCGTCGCATGGATTTCGACCGCTGACCCGGGCGGCAGAAGGCTGCGCGCCCTTTCCGGCTCGGGATCCAGCGCCACAAGCCGCGCTTCCGGAAGGGCCGCAGCCGCGCCTCCGGCAATGGCCGCACCCATGTTGCCGCAGCCGATGAACAAAAGGGTCAGCGCCATCTCAAATCTCCGCATCAAGACCGGCACCGGGGCCGCGTTGACTCGCACCTTGCAAAACGTATACGATCATGTCAAGATGAATACTTAAGATGCAGCGACCCGGAAGAACCGGTAAGAAACCATGACCGCCATCTGACCACCGACCCGATCCTGAACGCCCCGCTTGTGGCCCCGGCCCTGCGGGTGATTAACCTTTCCGCATCTATGCGGCCCGACCCCCTGCCATCCACCCGGAGTGCCCTATGTCCACCGACCCACTGCTGCAGCCGTTCCAGCTCAAGCATCTGACGCTGCGCAACCGCCTGATGATCTCCTCGCATGAACCGGCCTATCCGGAAGACGGGATGCCCAAAGGCCGTTACCGTGCCTATCACGCCGAGCGCGCCAAAGCCGGGATCGCGTTGACCATGACTGCGGGCTCGGTCGCCGTGTCAAAGGACAGCCCGCCCGTCTTCAACAATATCCTCGCCTACAAGGACGAGGTGGTGCCATGGATGAAGGCCATGGTCGACGAATGCCACGATCACGGCGCGGCGGTGATGGTGCAGTTGACCCACCTTGGCCGTCGCACCCGCTGGGACAAGGGCGACTGGCTGCCCGTCGTCGCCCCCACGATGGACCGCGAACCCGCCCACCGCGCCTTCCCCAAGCTGATCGAGCAATGGGACATCGACCGCATCAAGAAGGACTTCGCCGATGCGGCCGAACGCATGAAGGCCGCCGGGGTGGACGGGATCGACTTTGAAAGCTTCGGCCATCTGCTGTCGCAATTCTGGTCCCCGATGAGCAATCATCTCGACAATGACTATGGCGGCAGCCTCGAAAACCGCATGCGCTTCTCGCTCGAGGTATTGGGCGCGATCCGTGAACGGGTGGGACAGGACTTCATCCTTGGCATCCGCTATGTGATGGATGAGGACACCCCCGAGGGGTATTCCAAGGAAGAAGGCTTTGAAATCTCGCGCCGCCTGAAGGCGAGCGGTCTGGTCGATTTCCTGAATGTCACCAAGGGTCATATCGAAACTGATGCGGGCCTGACCGACAATATCCCAATCATGGGCATGGCCTCGGCGCCCTTCCTCGATCTGGCGGGCGAGCTGCGCCGCGAGGTCCGTTTCCCGATCTTCCACGCCACGCGGATTCAGGATGTGGCCACCGCACGCCATGCCATTGCCGCAGGCAAGGTGGACATGATCGGCATGACCCGCGCGCATATGGCCGACCCCCATATCATGCGGAAAATCCTGGAAGGCCGCGAGGAAACCATTCGCCCCTGCGTCGGCGCGAACTATTGCCTTGACCGCATCTATCAGGGCGGGCTCGCGCTTTGCACCCATAACGCGGCCACCGGGCGCGAAGAAACCATGCCCCATGACATCCCCAAGGCGACCCACCGCAAGAAGGTGGTCATCGCAGGCGCAGGTCCGGCCGGGCTTGAGGCCGCACGCGTCGCCGGGGAGCGGGGTCATGATGTCGTGGTCTTCGAAGCGGCCTCGAAACCCGGCGGACAGATCCTGCTGACCGCGCAAAACCCCCGCCGCCGCGAAATGATCGGCATCATCGACTGGCGCGTGGCCGAATGCGAACGGCTGGGCGTGACGGTTCGCTACGACACCTGGGCCGAGTCCGACACGATCCGCGCCGAGAACCCCGATGTGGTCATCGTTGCCACCGGCGGCCTGCCCCATACGGCCATCCTGAAAGAGGGCAATGACCTTGTGACCTCGTCCTGGGATCTGATTTCGGGCGATGTGAAACCCGGGCAGAACGTGCTGATCTATGATGACGCGGGCGATCACGCCGGGCTGCAGGCCGCCGAAGTGGTGGCCAAGGCAGGCGGCAAGGTCGAGATCATGACCCGCGACCGCGCCTTCGCACCCGAAGTCATGGCGATGAACCTTGTCCCCTATATGCGCGAACTGCAGAAACGCGGCGCAACCTTCACCGTGACCTATCTGGTCGAGGCCGTCCGCAAGCAGGGGAACCAGCTTCTCGCCGTCATCGGCAGCGATTATGGCGGCATCGCGCGCGAACAGCTGCATGACCAGATCATCGTGAACCAGGGCACGCGGCCGAATGCCGACCTTTACCATGATCTGTTGCCCTTCTCGAAGAATGGCGGCGCGGTCGATTACGAAAAGCTGATCGCCGGCGTACCGCAGCAGGAAGGGGCCACGGGCGAGTTCCAGCTCTACCGCATCGGCGATGCCGTCGCCGCCCGCAACACCCATGCCGCCGTCTATGACGCGTTGCGTCTGGTCAAAGACATCTGACACCCTCGGGCCTGCCCGGCATCGGGCGGGCCCATGTCCGAAAAGGAGAATATGATGAAGGGATATTGGGTCGTTCTGGGCGCAGCGGTGACAGATACCGAAGCGCAACAGACCTACGGCGCCCTCTGGGCCCCCATTGCCGCGAAATATCAGGCGCGGCTGATCACCGGTGGATCCTCGCTCGACCTCAGGGAAGGCCCCGGCATCGCCCGCGCGCTGCTGGTCGAATTCCCCAGCCTCGAAATGGCCCAGGCCTGCTATGACGATCCAGACTATCGCCAGGCCCTCCCATTCGCACTCCGCGCCTCAAACCGTCATCTGATCATCCTCGAAGGGGAGATCAAATGAACCGGGGGCGCTGTTGCCCCAGATCACCCGGAAGATCGCCCCGGCAACCGAGCATCGGTCGTCACTGTCCCGGCGAGATGGGCCGCCAGACGGGCGGCCTGTTCGCGGATGTCCGGAATGGCGGTAATTTCCCAAAAGGCAGCGCGGGCGGGCGGGCCGATTGACCAGATCCGGTCCGAAGACCTGCCATCCGCACCGATTACGGCGCTTTCGGCGCTGAGGTCGAGTCCAAGCCCGAGCGGGCCCACGCGGATCGTGCCCTGCGCCAGCAGCTGTGCCAGCAAGGGCGACCGGGAAGGGTTCCAGCGCAGCCCGCGCGCATCCAGCACACGGTCGGCGCGAAGGGCTTGCAGTTCGGAGCCGCCGAAGGGGCGGATCAGCGCCGTCACGCCCCCTGCCAGCTCACCAACCGAAACCACTTCGGCCCGGACAATCCCAAGCTGGCCACTGTCCAGTGCGGCCCGCAGGCGCAGCTCCGAGGATGGGGGCATTCGGTGGCGGTGAATATCCCACCAACGTTGACCGTGGCGCAGGAAGCGCGCACGTTCCGCCTCGGACATATTGCGCCAGATGCGCTGGGTCTGCGGGCGCAGGGCCTCCATCGCATCGCGCCATGTTCCGCCCCTGTGTTCGGCAAGGCGGGCAAGATCCCGCAGCCAGCGACACAGGCGGCTGACAGGCAGGCCGATCGGAATGTCCCCTGCCACAAGGGGCAGCGCGGTCGCGGGTCTATGGGCCATGGGAAGCAATCCACGGCGCGAAACAGCCGTAATCTGGCCGCAAAACCCCTGATCCAGCAACGACAGCACATGATCCACCATGGTAAGCCCGGTCCCGAGGATCAGGACCCTTCCCCCCTGTGGCGTGGTCTCAGCCGTGGCAGAGGGGCCGGGCGGATCGACCTGCGCCACCGCTTGGGGCAGGGTATGGCCGGTGGCAAGGATGGCGTGATCGGCGCATAGGGTGCTGCCATCCGCCAAGGTCGCGGTGATGCCCTGCGGACCAGCGGCAAGATCGACACAGACAGACCGGATGTGACGGACCCTTGGCTGCCGGGTCGTGCGCCATGGCGTCAGCAGATCGGCGAGGTATGCGCCATAGACACGGCGGGGTACGAAACGCCCGGCATCATCATCTTGACCTTGCCGGGCCAGCCAGCCGAGGAAATGGCCGGGATCGTCAGCAAGTGCGCTCATCCGGCCCGCGCAGACATTCAGCAGATGGGTCCGGTCTGCGGTCGCATAGGCAAGCCCCGCCCCGAGACGATCATTCGGCTCCACCACGGTGACATGGGCGGATGGAGCGGCGCGCAACAGATGAGCGGCGGCCAGCACGCCGCTGGCCCCACCCCCCACGATCAGCACATGCGGGCCCCGACAGGCGGGCCCTGCCGACGGGGGATTCGGCACGCAATCAGGATGATCCTTCATGCCGCCCCCGCCTTTCGCCGCGAAGGGGTTACCCCGATGGTTGCGGCAGGACGGCGCGGCAGGAACCCGCGGCCGGGATGGTGCAGGATGCCCCCTGCAAGTTTGGCCGCCCAGTCGGCGCTGTTCCGAATTGTCAGGTCCTGAGGTTCGACGGTCAGCGCCACAGGGTGCCTTATGGCCCGACAGTTTTGACATCGGTGGGCGGGCGATCCGTCCAACATAGGCGTGATCCGCGTTTTGGTCATGGCCGTCTCCTTGGGTGCAAAAATAGACTACCATATAGGTCGTGATTTTAATTCCAAAGATGCACCCGGAAAGAGAACAGGCATTCTCTGGCACCCCCGCCCTGCAGGATTGTGCCGGTCGTGACAGGGTTTTGGGGCCACGGGAAACCACCCATCCCTCCACCGGTCTGCTGTCTTGTCGCGTAGCAGAGGGGAAAGATTTCATCGTAGGATCAAGGTCAAAGGGGGGATGCGTTCCTCTTTCATCCCTGAATTTGGAATGGAGCGCGGCGCAGTTTTGAGGGCATGATAAAAGACGACAAGATAAATCGAGATAAGGTGCCTGCCCATGACCCGTTCCCTCATCGGACTGTCCGGAAACCTTGAACGCCCGTCCAAAACGCGGGCGCTGGTCCAGACCATTGTCGCCACAGCCGCCGACCGTTTCGAAGCGGCGGGGGCGGTCTATGATCTGGCGGATTTCGGCCCCTCGCTCGGCACCGCGCGGCGGGTTGAGGACCTGGCCGCGACGGCACGCGCCGCGTTGGAGGTGATCCTTTCGGCCGATGCGCTGGTGGTGGCAAGCCCGGTCTACAAGGGCAGTTACACCGGCCTTTTCAAACATCTGATCGACCTGATCGACCCGGCCGCGCTGCAAGGCAAGCCCGTGTTGCTTGCCGCAACGGGCGGCGGGGATCGGCACGCGCTGGTGATCGAACATCAGCTGCGCCCGCTCTTTGGCTTTTTCGAGGCGCAGACCCTGCCGACCGGCGTCTATGCCGCCGACCGGGATTTTGCCGGGGGTCAGCCCGCGGCACCGGCGCTGCTCGATCGTCTGGGCCGGGCCATTGACCAGCTATCGCCTGTCTTTGCGCGCCGCGTCTCGCCCCGCCCGCTTGAGCTGAGCGCGTGACACACCATCACGGCCAACCCCTGACGCCGGTCCCCCGTGGACGGCGATCCCCCTTCCATGCCTGACGAAAGGACAAGACCCATGACCCGCAAGATCCGCCTTGGCGCCTTCCTTCCCGGCGGCGGCCAGCATGTTGCCGCCTGGCGGCACCCGGACAGCCCCGCCGATGGGGCCACCAGTTTCGCCTTCCATGTTCAGCTAGCCCAAGAGGCGGAACGCGGCCTCTTTGACGCCTATTTCCTGGCCGATGGTCTTGCCGTCAGCTTTGGCGGCGGCATGGAGGGGGGCAATGCCAAGGTCGCGGGGTTTGAACCCGTGACGCTCTTCGCGGCGCTCGCCCCGCTCACCCGACATATCGGCTTTATCGCCACCGCCTCGACGACCTATGAAGAACCCTACAATCTGGCGCGCAAATTCGCCTCGCTGGATCTGATCTCGGACGGGCGGGCGGGGTGGAATGTCGTCACCACCGCGACCGAGGCTGCGGCGCAGAACTTCAACCTTGATCGCCAGCACCCCCATGCGGTCCGCTATGCCCGCGCGGCGGAACATGTCGAAGTGGTTCGCAAGCTTTGGGACAGTTTCGAGGATGACGCCTTCCTGCGCGACAAGGAAACGGGGCGCTTTTTCCACGAAGGCAAGCTGCACCTGACCGATCATCACGGCGCACATTTCAAGGTGAAGGGGCCGCTCAATGTCTCACGCTCGCCCCAGGGGCATCCGGTGATCGTGCAGGCGGGCCAGTCCGAAGATGGGCGCGCCCTTGCGGCGGCGACGGCCGAGGTCATCTTCACCGCCCATCAGCGGCTGGAAACGGCGCAAGAGTTCTACCGCGACATCAAGGCCCGCGCGCGCGGGCTGGGGCGTGATCCGGCCCATGTGCTGATCATGCCCGGCGTTTCGCCCTTCGTGGGCCGCACGCTGGACGAGGCACGCGAGAAATATGACCGGCTCACCGGTCTGATCCTGCCCGAGGACGGCATTTCCCTGCTCAACGGGCTGACCGGCGGAACGCTGGACCTGCGGGGCCATGACCTTGACGGCCCGCTGCCGCCCGCCCCGCCGACGGAAGGGATGAAATCGCGTCAGGCGCTGATCCGGCAGATCGCGGATGAAAACAACTTCACCATCCGCCAGCTTTATCAGTGGGTTGCATCGGCCCGTGGGCATTTCACCCTGGTGGGCACCGCAGAGAGCATCGCCGATACCCTGCAGGAATGGTTCGAATCCGAAGCCGCGGATGGCTTCAATATCCTGCCGCCATGGTTGCCGACGGGTCTGACGGATTTCGTCGATCTGGTAATCCCCGAACTCCAGCGCCGGGGACTGTTCCGCACCGCCTATGAGGGCCGGACCCTGCGGGAAAATCTTGGCCTGCCCTTCCCGGCCAATCGTCATGCACAGGCCCGCGCTGCGGCCCGGGCAGCGGAGTAAGGCCATGACGCTGCAATCTCTCGATACCCCGGACTTCGCCACCCCGCCCGCCCGCGCGATCCTTGCGCGGGCGGGGCAAGGGGCTCGCCGGGCCACGGCCCGCTATGGCCTGCTTTTGGGTTTCCTCGCGCTGTGGCAAGTGGGCAGCTCGGTGGGCTGGATCAATGCCACCGTCTTTCCGCCGCTGCACCTGATCCTTGGCGCGCTGTGGGAGGGGCTGTCCTCGGGCGCGCTGCTGGATGACATCGCCATCAGCCTGCAGCGGTCGGGCCTGGCCTTTGCGGCTGCCGTGGGCCTTGGCATCCCGCTGGGCCTGTTCATGGGGCAGATCCGGGCGGTGGAGCAGGCATTGGACCCGATCCTGCAAGTGTTTCGCCAGACCTCGGCCCTGGCGCTTTATCCGGTGTTCATCCTGCTGCTGGGGTTGGGTGAGCTGTCGAAGGTCTTTGTCATCTTCTGGGCCACCTTGTTCCCGGTGCTGCTGGCCACGATCGGCGGCGTCAAGGAAGTGGACCGCAAGCTGATCGAGATGGCGCGCAGCTATGGCGCCACGCGCCGGGCGGTGTTCCTGCGGGTCGTACTGCCTGCGGCGCTGCCATCGATCTTCGTGGGGCTGCGGCTTTCGGCGACCACGGCGCTGCTTCTGCTGATCGCGGCCGAGATGATCGGGGCGAACCGGGGTCTCGGGTTTCAGGTGATGAATGCGCAGTACAATTTCCAGATCCCGCTGATGTTTGCCGCAATCTTCCTGCTGGCCCTGTTCGGTTTGGCCGCGAACTTCGCGCTTGTGTCGGTGCAGCGGCGGCTCTGCCGCTGGGCCGATGCGGGCTGATCCTTCCCAAAATCGCTGAAAATTCAATATCTTTCCACTATCCAGGACACGCAAGATGACCTTCTCTTTCCGCACATTCACCCTCTCCACCACCTTGGGCCTGCTGCTGGCATCGGCCGCGCATGCAGAGGTGACGATCCGCTATCTGGCCAGCCAGGGGGGGCTGAGCGCCCATGAACTGGCCGCCGAACTGGGCTATTTCGACGGCACCGGCATCACGCTGGAAAACGTCGGCTATGCCTCGGGCGGTCCGGCATCGCTGGTTGCCCTGGCCGGGGGCAGCGTGGAACTTGGTTCCGCCGCGACAGCGGCAGTGCTCAATTCCATCGCGGCGGGCAATGATTTCGTGGCGGCCTATCCGTCCAACGGGATCAATGATCAGGCGCAGTCCATCTTCTACGTGCCCGAAGCAAGCCCGATCCGGTCCATCAAAGACCTCGCCGGCAAGACCATCGCCGTCAACACGCTGGGGGCGCATCTGGATTATGTCGTGCGCGAAGCCCTGCACCAACAGGGCCTGCCGCAGGATGCCGCAAGCCTGGTCGTCGTTCCGGGGCCGCAGCTGGAACAGGTGCTGCGATCGGGGCAGGTGGATGTTTCGGCCTTTGGCTATTGGCAAACCACCTTTGAAGGCGCAGCGCGTCAGGCGGGCGGCCTGCGGGCGATCTTTGATGATACCGATGTGCTGGGCGAGATCGCGGGTGGCTTCGTTGTGCTGCGGCGTGACTGGATCGAGGCCCACCCGACCGAGGCCAAGACCTTTGTCGAAGCCTCGGCCAAGGCGCTGGATTACGCCCGTGAACACCCCGAGGAGACGCGCGCAATCTTTGCCGAAGTGCTGGCCGAGCGCGGCGAAAACCCCGAGGTGGCCCGCTACTTCGCAGGTTACGGTGTGCGCGCAGGCGGCCTGCCGGTCGAGCGTGACATCCAGTTCTGGGTCGATGTGCTGGAACGCGAGGGCGCGGTGAAGCCGGGGCAACTGGTGGCCCGTGACATCCTGTTCACGACGGGCGACAGCCCGACGACAAACTGACGGCCGTCCGATGACTGTGCTGGACAGCATCGCCCGCCGCGGAGAGGTCACGATCCGTGATCTCTCCAAATCCTTCACCTTAAACGGCCGCAGGCTTGATGTGCTGCGCGGGATCGATCTGCATGTTCCGGGGGGCGAGGTCCTTGCCATCGTCGGCCCTTCGGGCTGCGGCAAGACCACGCTGCTGCGGGTCTTGGCGGGGCTTGAGGAACCCGATCGGGGCGATGTGCTGATCGACGGCGCCCCTGTCCACGGCATCGGGCGGCAACGCGCGGTGATCTTTCAGGAACCCAGGCTGCTCCCTTGGCTGACCGTCACGGAAAACGTGGCCTTCGGGCTCGAGATGCGAGGGATCGACCGCGCCACCGCCACCGAGCAGGCGCGGCACTGGGTCAGACTGGTCGGTCTGGCCGGGTTCGAGGCGGCCTATCCCCGCCAGTTGTCGGGGGGCATGGCACAGCGCGTCGGCATTGCGCGGGCCCTGACCGTCCAGCCCGAAATCCTGCTTCTGGACGAACCGCTCGGCGCGCTGGACGCCATGACCAAGCTGACCATGCAGGAGGAACTGGCCCGGATCTGGCGCGAACAGGGGGTGACGATGATCCTTGTCACCCATGATCTGGAAGAGGCGATTTTCCTTGCCGACCGGGTGCTGGTGCTGTCGAAGGACAGTGGCACGCCGCCCCGCGTGATCGACCTGCATCTGCCCCGTCCGCGGGATCGCAGCGCCTCCGGGTTTGTTGCACTGCGGCGGCAGCTCATGGCGGCCTTCGGCTTGCACTGAGGGTATGTCCGCAGACTGCAAGCCCAGGTTCGGCACCACGAATTGCAAACTACTGCGGCCGGGGACCAGACCCTCGGCCGCAAAGGCTAGCCCCGATTTCCCCCTTCAGGGCCGCGCGTAAGGTCAGCCGCCCACGATGCCTGTGATCGTCTCGTTCACACCAGAGACCACCGTGCCCGTATTGACCGCACCCAGAACTGTGGTGGACACATTGCCAATCGACCCGTTCAGCCCGTCGAAGCTGTTGGATACTGAGCCGACGACGCTGGTCATATTGCTGGCCATGTTGGCCACCAGCACCGCATGATCGGTGGTTCCGCCCAGTTGCTGCATGCTGGCCGAAAGCGCGCCGGAAGTGCCTGAAATCGCCTCGGACAGGTCCTGGTTGACGCCCAGCGTGATCGTTCCGGTATTGACCGCACCCAGCACGGTGGTCGAGATGTCACCGAGGTCCATGGTCACTTCGCTGATGGCCAGAACCTCTCCCGTCACTTCGGCCGTAGCTGCGCTGACACCTGTCATCGTATTGGTAACAGACCCGTCGATCCGGTTCAGGATCGCGCCTGTCTGCGGATCAAGTGTCGCAACATTTTCAGCGATGTTGAGGAAGGTTCCCGTCAGCGGTGCCATCGTGCCGATATCACCCGTCGCCATCAGCACGCGCTCCAACACCGAGCGGCCAATATAGACGGGCGGAGGATCGGTGGGGCCGGGATCAGGATCGGTGGGTGGGGTCTCCACCCTCTGCCCCGCCGCGAGCGGAGCGGTCGACAAACCGGACGAGAAGGCATCAAGCTGCGCCATCGTCGGTTCCAGCGTGCCTTCGAAGGTGAACCCGTCCGTCGTATCCATGCCAATGGAGCCGCTGAAAAGCTGCCCGGTGAATTCGTCACTCCCCACGAGGAAGAAATAGGCGTTGCCTGTGGCGTCGGTGCCCGCAGTCAGCACCCGCCCCGTGCCGAGCGACGAAACGACAGTCCCATCCGCCTCGAACAGTGTCATCTGATAAGGATAGGTGGCGCTGTCCGTCCCGGTATTTGGCAAAAATCCGATGTACCGATCCGCATTCACCCCCCAGTCGACCTGCCCGCCGCATGGGATGTGCTAGCCCGTGCGCGTGGTGCTCCCGTGCAACCGACCGGCAGTTGCAACGCGCCGTATGAACCGCGATAAGGGATATCGAGCGCAGCTTCTGCGTGCAGAATTCAAATTAAATATCGCGCCGGTGCATCATCGTCTGCCTGATCGCATCCGCAGCCAAGCCACGATCTGTTTCCAGGCTCTCGTCCTCTACCGCGTCATGCCCATGCCGCTGAAGGCGAAAGGCCACAGCGCAAGCCCACACACCGCCCTTGATCTGCTCGAGCGAATTCAGCAGCACATCGCCGTACTAGGGTCAGGACCCATTAAACGGCTTGAGGCTGCCCTTCCTGCGTGATTCAAGCT
>NZ_BMYQ01000011.1 GCF_014652355.1 Gemmobacter lanyuensis
TCACAGCCTCGACCAACTGTAAGCTACCAGTCGCAGGCATAGGCGTAGAACTAGTCTTAAACATGGAACCTCGGCGTCAGACCAACGCCAAACACCTATCCCAAATCAGCCACGCCGCGGCACCCACGGGGTTTCCTTGCCGCTTAGGTGAAGTGAGCAGGAGTAGTCTTCCGATCTGGAATGACGACCTTTGGTCAACAGTACGCCCCAGATGTGTTGACGTAATCAAAGCGTTGTAAAATTTTGTGCAAAAGGCGAGAAGTTCGCGCCAAGCGCCAATAGGCGGAACCATCAGCTGCGCGCTTGGTATCTCCACATTGGCACCAAGTCTCACCGTCACCATGCGCGCGCCGGATGTAAGAAAGACCAAGGCGAAAACCATGCCAAGACGCCGCGAAAACAACGGACCAGCCGTGCAGGCCATTCAGCATCGCAGATCAGAAGCCTGAAAACACCATATCGATGGCCGCGCGTATCTCATAGTCGGCCTTGGAAAGATCGGCGACCTGTGCACCCTTGAGGAGGGCTGAGGGGATTGCCGCCATTTCGGCGGTGTGAAGGACGTGCTCCTCACCGTTGATTATGAACACAGGCTCGAGCCTTCCTATCGCCCTCGGCCCAGAGGCTGCCAGGAAGAGGGGTGCGACCACGCGGGAGCCGGTGTCGATCAGATCTGTCTGAAGATCGAGCACCAGCCGACCGCCGGGGACCTGATAGACATGAAACTGCGCCATCAAGGTAACTTCAATACCTGCAAGTCAGCCAGCGGCGTTCCGTTGGACTCAATCCAAGTGCGGCGCTCGGAAATCGCCGTTGCATTCTCTGCAGCCCAAGCCTCCGCGCGGGCTGCACGGACCGCCTCGGCGAGAGCCGCATCGCTGATCGCAGATACGTTAAGGCCAAACGCCCGCGCCGCAGCGAGATTGGTCGCGGTGAGGGTGACGTTGGTGCGCTGCTTTTCCAGGGCTGATTGTATCATCGCGCTCCTCCGTAGCGCGACTTTACACACGATTGGTGTGCAAAATCAAGGCGCGTCTCCATATTCCTGAAAGAAATGGTGAATTGGGTCGGGAGTCTGGCTCTTGCCGGCATAGTTCTCCCCCTTTGAGGGTTCGTGGGGCCTTTAGGGGGCAAAGGGCTCTGCAATCCCCGACGTTCTGAGATGTGCTGCCAGATGATGCTGGTGCTTTGGCGCTGTTACGGCGACCGCGCAGGTCTGCCAAAACGCGATCTTTTGGTCGGGTCCCGTCACACTTACGGCAGAAATGCGCTGGTCAGGCTGGGTTTTATACGCTTCGGACGTTCGGGTGGCGTGGACGGTTTAGCCCAGATCAAGGAAATCAATGCCGTAACGGCGTTACATCATGTAGCACTTCAGGTATCTCCTGTAAGTCAATGATATTTAACAATAATATATATATTTATAACGTTATAACGAGGAAAGAGAAAGATTTATATATACGTACACACGCATGCACGCACGCACACATGAATACATTTCTGGGGGGCGAAATCCCGTTACGGCGTTATTTTTGGCTTTTGTTCATTAAAAACATATAGTTATGTCGTAACAGCCCCTGCCGCAGGCTGCAACTTCTGTTACAAACGGCATAGATCAGGCTATCGCCGCCGACTTCAGGGCCGCCGAAAATTGGCCCAGCCGGTGGATCAGCTGGGTTGCGAAGGGAAGCGGAAGAGCGCGGGGAACCACGGTTCTCAATGAAAATCCCGGCTGGGAAACAGCTTTTTGGCCTGTTCGCGCGGATGGCGCGCTGAAGGCCGCAGGCTGCCACCCACGGGGCGCTTGACCTCATCGGCACGGCCATCATTGGCCTCGATCAACACGGGTCGGCCCAGCGTGGCCAGAAGATGCGAGACATCCTCGACCTGCTCGGCGATGACATGGGTCACGGGGCCGTCGCGTTGGATCCGACCGGTGACCCGCACAAGGCGCCCGGCGATCACGGCCTTGCGGAAGGTTTCGTAGACTTTTTTCCAGATCACGATGTTGGAGGTTCCGGTTTCGTCTTCCAGCGTCAGGAAGATGACGCCCGAGGCGGTGCCGGGGCGCTGGCGGGTGATCACGAGGCCCGTGACGGTGATGCGGCCCTTGGCCTGGGGCAGCTGGTCATGGGGCAAGCATTCGGGCAGGTGCGGGCGGAGGATCTCCATCGGATGCGCGCGCAGCGAAAGGCGGAGCGAGAGATAGTCCTCGATCACCTCTTGACCCAGTGTCATCTGTGGCAGATGGACAGCGGGTTCGGCGCCGCCCTCGCCATCATTGCCGAAGAGCGGCAGGGGTGCGGGGGCTTTCAGCGCCTTGGCGGCCCAAAGCGCGTCGCGTCGGGTCAGGCCAAGGGCGGCGAAGGCATCGGCTTCGGCCAGACGCTCCAATGCGTCCGGGTGAACGCCTGCACGTCGCCACAGGCTTTCGACATCCGGATAGCCATTGCCACGGGCGGCGGCGATCCAGCCTGCATCCTCCTCGCGCAGGCCCTTGATCTGGCGGAAGCCGAGGCGAAGGGCCTGCCGCCCGTCGGAGCGCGTCTCCAGCGTGCAATCCCAGACCGAATGGTCCACCGAGACGGGCCGCACCTCGACCCCGTGGTCGCGGGCATCGCGGATCAGTTGGGCCGGGGCATAGAACCCCATGGGCTGGGCGTTCAGCAGCGCGCAGGTAAATGCCGCCTGGTGATGACATTTGAGCCAGGCCGAGACATAGACCAGCCGGGCAAAACTGGCCGCGTGGCTTTCGGGGAAGCCGTAACTGCCAAAGCCTTCGATCTGGGCAAAGCACCGGGCAGCAAAATCGGCGTCATAGCCGCGCGCCAGCATGCCCGAGACGAAGCGGTCTCGGAACGACCCGATGGTTCCCATCCGCTTGAAGGTGGCGAGCGACCGGCGCAGGCGGTCGGCCTCGGATGGGGTGAAGCCTGCGGCGACCACCGCAATCTGCATGGCCTGTTCCTGGAACAGCGGCACGCCATAGGTGCGGCCCAGCACCTCCATCATCGCCGGGCCAAGATCTTCGACCTTCTCGCGCCCCATGCGGCGGTTGATGAACGGGTGGACCATGCCGCCCTGAATGGGACCGGGGCGCACGATGGCGACCTCGCAGACCAGATCGTAGAATTTGCGCGGGCGCATCTTGGGAAGGAAATTCAGCTGCGCCCGGCTTTCCACCTGAAACACACCGATCGCATCGGCACGGCAGAGCATGTCATAGACGCGCGGGTCCCCCGGTGGGATATTGGCCAGCGTCAGGTGCTGCGCGCGGTGATCGGCCAACAGGTCGAACGCCTTGCGGATCGCCGTCAGCATACCAAGGGCGAGGATATCGACCTTCAGAAGGCCGAGCGCGTCGATGTCATCCTTGTCCCATTCGATGATGGTCCGATCCTCCATCACGGCGTTTTCGATGGGGCAGAGCTCATCAAGGCGGCCTTGGGTGATGACGAAGCCGCCGACATGTTGGGAAAGATGGCGGGGAAAGCCGATGATTTCGGCAATCAGTTTGGTGGCGAGCTGAACGCGGGCATCCTCGGGCGAAAGCCCGGCATCGCGCAGGCGCTCTTCGCCGGGGGCCGAGGATGACCAGCCCCAGATCTGCCCCGAGAGCCGCGCGATCACGTCCTGCGACAGGCCCATGACCTTGCCCACCTCGCGGATGGCAGCCCTGCTGCGGAAATGGATGACCACTGCGGTCAGGCCCGCACGTTCGCGGCCATAGCGTTCATAGATCCACTGGATCACCTCTTCGCGGCGTTCGTGTTCGAAATCGACGTCGATATCCGGGGGCTCGCCGCGTTCCTTGCTGATGAACCGCTCGAAGATAAGGGTGATGCTCTCGGGGGGGACCTCGGTGATGCCCAAGAGATAGCAGACAACCGAATTGGCGGCAGAGCCGCGTCCTTGGCAAAGGATGCCCTTTGATCGAGCAAATTGCACGATGTCATGCACGGTCAGGAAGTAAGGGGCGTAGTCCACCTCGCGGATGAGGGCCAATTCTTTCTCGACGCGATGCACAATCTTTGGCGGCGGCCCGGCAGGATAGCGCCAGTGCAGCCCCTCACGCGTGAGGCGCTCCAGACGCGCTTGGGCGGGCTCGTTCTCGCTGGCCTCGTCGGGGTAATGGTAGCGCAGATCCGAGAGCCGGAAGGCACAGCGGTCGGCGATCTCCAGCGTGCGGCGCAGAGCGGCGGGGTGCCGGTGGAACAGCCGTGCCATCTCTGCCCCCGATTTCAGGCGTCGTTCGCCATTGGCAAGCCGGTGCTCGCCGATGTTGTCGATGGTGCAGCCAAGGCGCAGGCAGGTCAGCACATCGGCCAAGGGGCGGCGGGCGGCGCGGTGCATCAGCACATCGCCCACGGCCACCATGGGCAGGTTCACCCCTTGGGCCAGCAGGGCCAGTTGGTCAAGCCGGGCCTGATCGCGACCATCATAGCGGGGGGCGGCCCCGAGGAAGCACTGGCCGGGAAAGCTGCGGGCGACGGCCAGCAGATCGTTGCGCGCGGTCTTGGGGTGGGTGTCTTCCAGCGGATCGGGGGGCAGGGCGATCAGGATCATGCCTTGCCCCCATTCCGTCAGATCGGCGCGTTGCAGGTGGCATTCGCCCTTCGGCGCGCGGCGCTTGCCCAAGCTGAGCAGCCGGGTCAGCCGCGACCAGGCGGTCAGATCGGTGGGCAGGGCCAGCCATTCGACGGCGGTGTCGGTCAGCACCAGCCGCGCGCCTGAGATCAGTTTCGGCAGGGGGGCGTCTGACATGGCAGGGGTATGGGTCTGGCCGGTGAAATGCGGCACAGTCTGGCGGCTGGAATGGTCGGTGACGCGTTGCGACCGGATGGTTGGGCCATCCTGTACGGCCTCACTCGCTGCCTGCGCCTCGTCCCGCAGCCGGGCGAGCTCCTTCAGCGCCGAATAGGCCCGGACTACGCCTGCTACCGAATTGCGGTCGGTGATGGCGATGGCGGCAAGCCCCAACTCGGTTGCGCGGGTGACCAGCTCCTCGGGATGGGATGCGCCATGCAAAAAGGTGAAATTGCTGGTAACGCAAAGCTCGGCATAGGGATGGATGCTGGCGGAGGTCATGCGAACTCACCCTGGACATACCAGTTTTGGGCCTCTGGGCTGGCCCAACTCGGCGTCTGGGGCGTTTGAAACAGCCACAGGCGTGGGCCTTCCTGCGTCTCGATCCGCCAGTAGTCACGCAGGCCGGACCGCCAGGCGGGATCGTCGAACCACCATTCCGGGGTGATCCGCTCCGGCCCCGTCGCGCGCAGCGTGGTGAAGCGCATGCGTCGCCAGCGAAAACTGGCGGGCGGCGTGCCAGAGGCGGCTGTCACCGGCTCTGGCGGGAAGAGGATGATCGGCCGCGCCACCCGCGTGCGATGTGGGATTGGCTCGGGTGTCGAATAGGCAGCAGGGGCGAGGAGAAAGCTGCGTTCCGGGATCAGGCTGGCTGCGGGCAGGAGCCGCAGCACCCGGTCAAACCCGATGCGATTGCCGACAGAGGACAGCAGGTCCGCCAGCGCGTCGTCGTGACGGGTCGTCGGGCTACCGCCGATCTGTTCCGGCGCAAGGGGTTCGGTCACGGGCGCGGACAGTCTTAGTTCATCAAGGCCGAAGCCTGAATCCACCCCCTCCACATCCTTGGCAAACAGCGCCGCGATCCGGGCGGGGTCGCGCATCGGACGGGCGAGGCCGATCTCGACCTGCGCCGTGCCGCGATCCACCCGCCGCAGTTCCAGCCGCACCCGTCGCGCGCCCATCCGATGCTGGGCGAGTTTGGCGCAGAGCCGCTCCAGCAGACGCGAGAGGCCAGCCATCACATCCTCTTGCTTGCCGATCGGCTCGGGCAGCGTCATCCGCACCCCGAAATGCGGCGCATCCTGCTCTGCCGCCACTGGCTCGGCCTGCGCGCCCAGGGCCTGATCCAGCCGCAGCACCAGCCCCGCCCCGAACCGTCGCGCCAGCGGCGCGCGCGGCAGATGCACCAGATCGGCAATGCGTGCCAACCCAACACGCGCCAAGGCCTCGGCGGTGTCGTGGTCGACCCTCAGCGCCGTAACGGGCAGATGCCCGATGCCTTGGGCCAGCCGTCCATCGGCAACGATGCCGCCGCCGTGACGTGCGAGGGCGTGTGCAGCCCCGCGGGTTCCGGCAATGGCGCTGGTGGCATGCAGCCCCATCTTTTCCAATCGCGCTTGCAGATCGTCGCGCAAACCGGATTCGCCACCAAAGAGATGCGGCACGCCGGAAATGTCGGCCATCAGCCCATCGACACCATCGGTCGCCACCATCGGAGCATAGCGCCCCGCCCAACGGCGCAGGTTCGCCAGCGCCGCAGCTTCGCGGGCAAGGTCCGCCGGGCGGGTGGCAAGATCGGGGCAGATGGCACGGGCATCGGCCAAGGACATGCCGCGTGACAGGCCCCGTGCGCTGGCGGCGGTATTCAGGCAATGCAGATGATCGGCATTGCCCGACCGATGGGTCAGAGCAAAGGGCCCCTCAACGGGGCGAGCCCTGAGGCTCGTGTCGCTGGCGAGCCTCGGAAACCATATGGACAGCAGGCGACGCGCCATTCCAGTTCAAGGTCCAGATTCCAATCGTTCCCCTTTTGTTCTTATTAAGGCTCCAGCGGTGCAGAGTCGAGTCCGCAGCGGCGCTGGCGGCAGGTTCGCAATTCCAGCGCGTCTCGGTCGCATTGCTGCCAGCCCCTGCGCGGATCAGCAGCAGACCAGTGGTGCGCCCCGCCTCGGCGGCCAGTTGCAACCGGCGCCCCGCAGTCAGGGACAGGGGCTTGTCCGGCTCGGCAATGACCAAGGCGATCGGGGCGGAGCGCAGGGCTTCCTCGACACACCAAAGCAGATCGACTTCGCCTTCCGGTCTGATCACATGCAACCGCTCTCCGACGCCTTCAGGCAGGCCGCGCAACATCGGCAGTTCCGGCACATGCGAGGGCAAAACCCAGACCAGCGGCCCTTGGTGACGCACCGCCTGAAACAGGGCAAAGGCCCGACGGCCACGGCCTTCGGCCTCATGCACGCGGGCTCGTAGCAGCGTCAACGGGTCAGAGGGAGTAGCGTCACGCAACAACATCTTCCCGAACTCCTTCAGCAACAATCTGCAACATCCCATCCGGCAGAGGCCGCTGCAGGCGCAAAGCCTCGGCCGCGGGTGCCGTCAGCCAGCGGCGACACTCCTCTGGTGTGGTCAGGATCACCGGCATGGCTTTGGGATGCACGGGGGCCACTTCGGCATTGGGCGGGCAGGTCAGGAACCCGAAGAGATCGGCCGTGACCTCGCCCTCCTTCAGCTTCCTGATCGAAGTCCATTCCGTGTGAAGGCCCGCGAAGAAGGCCAAAGGCCGATCCTGCCCAAGCGCAAACCAGACCGGATGATTGCGCGGCGCGCCGGGGCGATTATCGGGTTCGGCAAAACTGGTGAAGGGCACCAGGCAGCGATGCTCCACCCCAAGCCAGCGCTTCCAATGCGTCGAGGCCACATTGCGGATATTGGTCACGCCGGGATCGGTGCGCTTGCCTGCCAGAAACACTTGCGGCGTGGGCATACCCCAGCGGGCGCGGGAAAGCTGCCAGCCTGTCGGCGCGGCTCGGATGATCGGTGCGGCGTAATCAGGGAATATCCCCGGCATCGGGGGAAGGTTCCCGGCGGTGTCGATCAGCTCTTCGCCATCCCCAAGCAGGCCATCAAACATATGCCGCATCGCGTCCTGGGATTTGGTTTGGGAGTAAAGGTTGCACACTTTGGCCCTCGGGGACTCGCAGGAGGGAGATGGACTGGAACATTGACAGAACATTACCAGCTTTGAAAGTGGTCGTCCGACTGGGCGTTGATGATGTGACCGCCCCCCGACGGCATCGATGTGCCAAGGTGGGTCTGCGACGATCCACAGAGGAGGACGGTCATGTCGGAGATTACCACGGTCGGGCTCGATCTGGCGAAGAACGTGTTCCAAGCGCATGGGGCTGATGCCTCTGGGCGAGCTGTGCTTCGGAAGAAGCTTCGGCGCGACCAGGTGCTGGACTTCTTCGGCCGCCTGCCGCCGTGCGTGGTAGCCATGGAAGCCTGCGGCGGCGCCCATTTCTGGGGCCGCGAGATCGGCAAGCTCGGCCATGAGGTGCGGCTGATCCCACCCGCCTACGTGAAGCCTTTCGTGAAGCGGCAGAAGAACGACGCGGCCGATGCCGAAGCGATCTGCGAAGCGGCGCTTCGCCCGACGATGCGCTTCGTACCTGTGAAGAGCGAAGAGACCCAGGGGGCGGCGATGGTCTTCCGCATCCGCGAGCTTCTGATTCGGCAGCGGACGCAAGCGATCAACGCCCTGCGAGGCCATCTGGGCGAGTTCGGGCAGGTCGTGCCGCAGGGAGCGGCCAACGCCGCCCGGCTGATCGCCATTGTGGAAGATGCCGACAGCGGCCTGCCCGCCGACGCCATCGCGACCTTGACGGTGCTGGTCGCGGCGCTTTCGCATCTCGAGGCCGAGATCGGCAAGCTCGACGTCGAGATCGAGGCGCGTGCAAGGAAGAACGAGGTGGCCCGCCGGCTGATGACCGTGCCGGGCATCGGCCCCCTGATCGCCACGGCCATTGCGGTATTGGCCCCGCCGCCCGAGACTTTCCGCAAGGCGCGGGATTTTGCGGCCTGGCTTGGCCTCACGCCGCGGCAGCACTCGACCGGCGGCAAGCAGCGGCTCGGTGCCACGACGAAGATGGGCGAGCGATCGCTCCGGCGGCTGCTGATCATCGGCGCGAACAGCGTGATCATCAAGCGACACGTCCATGCCGCTGCACGGCCGGGCACCTGGCTGGGCGGCATGCTGACGCGCAAGCCGCCGATGCTGGTGCGGGTCGCACTGGCCAACAAGATGGCGCGGATCGTCTGGGCCCTGATGGCCCGGGGCGGCGTCTACAAGTCTCCGGCCACGGCGGCATAGCCGTCGTCGGTCGCGAGGACGTCGGAGCGGAAGAGGGCAAGGAGTGGTTTGGCGCAACGGTCGTAGACAGGATCAGAGGAACCAGCCTGCAACAAAGTGCCTTCGAGTACGCGGCGTTGATTTGGGATCTGATCCGCGAACACCATACGGGCCCGCGGCGTGGAAGTGGCCGCATCAGAGGCCGGACACATGTCAGCACCCGACGATGCGCCAGGACGAGCCTGCAAATACCCTCTTGCGCAAGGGGCGGTTACACATGTTGCAGAAACGCTGCCTGACGCGTGACTTCCCCTTTCCCCCTCAGGTTCAGTCCACGCGAACGATCTCGGCTGTGCCGAGGGCATTGAAGCGGTTCATGAGGGCGACGCGGATGTGGATTTCGGCGGTTTGTCGGTCAGGGTCTCTCGCGGCGATGCGGTCGCCGAAGGACTTGAGGCAGCGCATCTTGGCTTCGGCGCGGCTGCGGGCGTGGTATCCTGTCCATCGCTTCCAAAACGCGCGGCCGTAGTGGCGTGTGGCGCGGAGGGTTTCGTTGCGGGCCTGGGCAGCTGGGCAATCCTCCTTCCACGGTCGACCATTCTTGCGGATCGGGATGATTGCGGTGCCACCGCGCGCGATGATGGCGATGTGGCAGCGGCGAGTATCGTAGGCGCCATCTGCGGTCACGGTGCCGATGTCTTCGTCGTCTGGGATCTGGTCCAGCAGGTCTGGCAAGACGGGGCTGTCGCCTTCCCGGCTTGGGATAAACTCGACCGCGCGGATGTCGGATGTGGCGGTGTCCATGGCCAGATGGACCTTGCGCCATTGGCGTCTTCCTTGGACACCATGCTTGCGGGTCTGCCACTCGCCGTCGCCGAGGAACTTGATGCCGGTGCTGTCCACCAGCAGGTTCAGCGGCCCGTCGGCACGGCGATAAGGGATCTGCACTTTCAGGGTCTTCTGTCTGCGGCACAGCGTCGAGTAGTCCGGAACGGGCCAGTCCAGCCCCGCCAGCCGCAGCAGGCTTGCGACCATCCCGGCGGTCTGCCTGAGCGGCAGCTTGAACAGTACCTTGATCGACAGGCAGAACTGGATCGCCGCGTTCGAGAAGACCGGCGGGCGCCCCGTACGGCCCTCATGCGGCGCGTGCCAAGCCATCTCCTTGTCCAGCCAGATCAGCAGTGACCCGCGCTTCCTGAGCGCAGCGTTGTAGGTGGACCAGTTGGTGGAGCGGGCGGGCTTGGGCTTGCTCATGTTGCCCGTCTAACCGCTTGGATTCACGTTGTGAATCCTTCACGGCGAAAGTTCTGCAACAACGCCCCCCCGAAGCACCGATGACCGAGTTGCCGGTCGACGTCCTGGTCGAGTACCGCGCCGAGATTGCCGCAGAGTTCGAGGCTTATTTCTCGTCGATCACGGAACACATCGCCTGCCTCGATGAAGAGCGCGCCCGCGTCCTGGACGAGGCCCGTTCTGCGACCGAGGCCTACACCCGCCTCATAAACACCATCCCTTTGAGAAAGGATCTCCCGTGAAACCTCACCTCCCTGCCCTGCTCCTTAGCCTTGGGCTTTCGACCGCCGTCGTCTCACCGGCCGCTGCCTATCCGGTCGACTGCGCGATTCTGCTCTGTCTCGCAGGGGGCTGGCCGGCCTCCGCCGAATGCGCCCACGCGCGGGCGGTCTTCATTCGGCGCATCACACCCTGGCCGATCGAGCCGCCGCTGCAGATCTGGAATTGTCCGATGCGGGCAAGTTTCCATGGTGAGGCGAAACCGATCGAGCGCCTGTTCGCCATTGCTGTTGGCGGTGAACCGGTGCCGCTCGTCTCGTTTCCGGAAACACCGCTGGCGCTTCAGCTCGTCCAGAACCGGGCGGATGTCGACATCTCCGATCCGGTGTTTGACTTCGTCCGGTCGATCCGGGTGTTCGAGATCACCTACCAGCAGCGACGCAATCAGCATGGGGACTGCAACAGCTGGGGCAGCGTCTACATGGGCACCTATGGCGCTCAGGGCGACTACAGCCGTCGCCGGAGCAGTGTTTCTGCTGTTCCAGCTGCGTCAGATCTCGCTGTGCCGGCGGACTGCCGCGACTATCGGCACCGGTCAGTCTTCGTCGAGTGGCGCGACTATGAAGGAAGCTACGGCCATGAGGAGGTTCATTACTGAGGCCTGCACGACCTCCCTCCGACGAAACGATCGGAAGACGTAGCCCCCAGAAACAGAAACGACGTCAGATCATAGGCCCGACGCCGCACTGATTTCCTCGTGGTAGCGGGAAACGATCGCGAGCATATCGACCACGATTGGGTGTGCCTGGACGGGCCGCTACAAGCAGCGTGAGGGTGGGATGGCAGAGTTCACTCTTGCGGCGCATCTGGCAAGATAGAAGGAGCGCTCGGGTCTCATCTCATCCCACGCCTTGGCAATCTTCTGGATCACGTCGCAGGAGTTTCACTCTGACTATCTGAGGTTCCCAAAATCGGACGCGCAGTAGGTATCAAGGTGATCACCAATCCGGAAAGTACGAGTATCGAGCCCATAAGGAAACCGGATGTCAGGGTCTCATCAAAGAAGGTCACTCCGATGAACATGCCGAGCAGCGGCATCAAGAGCGCAAATGGGGCAACCTGATCCATACGGTTGCGTTCCAGCAACCAGTACCAGATCAGATAGGCCGCCACGAAGGACCCGAAGCCAAGTAGTGCCACTCCAAACCATTCGTAGGCCGAACCCGTCGCCAGAAGGTGGAGATGGTTCCGCTCAACGGCAAACGACACGATCAGCAACTGGGGCGTCGCCATCAGGGACGTCACCCCGATCAGCTGCCTGGTAGCATCGCGTGAGTACCGCCGTATCAGTGCTTGGCCGAGGCCCCAACTGGCGGTTCCCGCAAGTATCAGCAACAGCCCGGACAGGCTGCTGCCAGAACCCGGCGACCCGAGGACCACAGCAATCCCGAGGATTGAGACGGCGACGCCGATCATTCGGAAGGGGCTAAGCTTCTCGAGACCGAAAAGAGACGCAGCAATAATTGCGAAGGGTACCTGTGCCTGAACGACCAGATTGGCCAACGACGTATCAACCAGCGCCACCCCCGAGAAGATAAGGGCACTTTGCAGGCCGCACCCCAGGACAGAGATGAGGATGAGCCAGCGCCAAGGGGTCAGGATGGGGGAACCAGGCCGAAAAAGAGTTATACCAGCAATCGCATACATCATCGCCGTCGTGAACAATGGCTGAAAGTGAACCAGCGCTCCTTTTCCGAAAGAATAACCGGTTGCCCAAAGCAAAGGCGGCAGGACGGCGATCAGAATGTGAACTGGTTTCAATTGCAGCGACTCACGGACAGGACCACCTTTGGAAGATAGGCCGGCGCATTGATCTGGATCGCCTGATCGCGACAGCTTTGATCGAAAGCTGGCGGTGCCGGAAATGCGGGATGATCGCCCGGGGCGGCAATCGGGTCGTATCAGGCCGGGCGCCGGCCGCGTCTAGCCCTGGACCGCCCGCGAGAGCATTCCGAACAGATCGCGCGGATCGTCGGGGTCCGCGATGATGTCAAGCCGCTGGAACAGGTCGGTCCCTTCCAGCCGGTCGCGGATATAGCAGAGCGCCGAGAAATCCTCGATGGCAAAGCCCACCCCGTCGAACAGCGTGATCTGGCGGTCCGAAGTGCGGCCGGGCGCGGTGCCGGCGATGACTTGCCACATCTCGGTGACGGGGAAGTCCTCGGGCATCTGCTGGATCTCGCCCTCGATCCGGGTTTGCGGGGTGTATTCCACGAAGACATCGGACCGGCGCAAGATGTCGCCGTGCAACTCTGTCTTGCCGGGGCAGTCGCCGCCTATGGCGTTGATGTGGACACCGGCCCCCACCATGTTGTCGGTCAGGATCGTGGCATACTGCTTGTCTGCGGTACAGGTGGTGACGATCTGCGCCCCTTCGATGGCCTCTTGCGCGGTCTTGCAGGCGGTCAACCCGATGCCCCGATCAGACAAGTTCCGCATCAGTTTGGCCGTCGCGGCGGGGTCGATGTCGTAGAGCCGCAGCTCGCTGATCCCGCAGATTGCGCGCATCGCAAGGGCCTGAAACTCGGATTGCGCGCCATTGCCGATCATCGCCATGGTCGTGGCGCCTTTGGGCGCCAGATGGCGCGCGACCATGGCGCTTGTCGCGGCGGTGCGCAGCGCCGTCAACAGCGTCATTTCGGTCAAGAGTTCAGGATAGCCGGTGTCGACACGCGCCAGAAGGCCGAAGGCGGTGACCGTCTGCAAGCCCGATTTCGTGTTCTTCGGGTGGCCTTTCACATATTTGAAACCGTAGCTGACCCCATCCGATGTCGGCATCAGCTCGATCACACCTTCGGCCGAATGGCTGGCCACGCGCGGCGTCTTGTCGAACAGGGTCCAGCGGCGGAAGTCGTCCTCGATATAGCGGGCAAGGTCGCGCAGCGCGGTCTCGACGCCGATGCTGTTGACCAGCCGCATCATGTTTTCCACGCTGACAAAGCGAATGAAGGCAAGGTCCGAGGGTTTGGGGGCGGTCATGGCGGTCCTTCAGGAATGGCTGCGGGTGGGCCGGTCAAAGACGCAGCGGCCGAACAGCGAGGCGGTCAGATCGACCATCAGAGCGGCGGTTCGCCCGCGATCGTCGAGAAACGGGTTCAGTTCCACAAGGTCCAGCGAGGTGACAAGCCCGCTGTCGTGCAGCATCTCCATCGCCAGATGCGCCTCGCGGAAGGTGGCGCCGCCCGGCACGGTGGTGCCGACGGCGGGCGCGATGGCGGGGTCGAGGAAATCGACATCCAGCGACAGGTGCAGCATGCCGTTCGCGGCCCTCACTGCGGCGATGAACTCGGCCAGCGGGGCGGCGATGCCGCGTTCGTCGATCTGGCGCATGTCGATGGCACGCATGCCCGCCGACTGAATCGCCGCGCGTTCCGGCCCGTCGACCGAGCGCAGGCCGATGAAGCAGATGTTTCGCGGCGGCACCGGATTCGCCATCGGCGGAAACCCGTCAAAGCCGGGCTGCCCGGTGACATAGCCGATGGGCGTGCCGTGCAGGTTGCCCGAGGCCGAGGTGGCCGGGCTGTGGATGTCGGGATGGGCATCCAGCCACAGGACGAACAGCGGTCGGCCTTTCGCCGCGGCGTGATCGGCCACGCCCGCCACGGTGCCCAGCGACAGCGCATGATCGCCGCCGAGGAAGATCGGAAAGCCGGTGGCCATCGCGTCACGGGCAGCATTCGACAGAAGCCTCGTCCATTCGATGTTTTCGGACCGGGCATGGACCTGCCCGGCGGGCGCGGGCGGCGGCGCCTTGGGGCCGGGCACGTCGCCCCGGTCCTCGACCCGCCAGCCAAGATCGGCCAGCGTCTCGGCAAGGCCCGCGACGCGATAGGCTTCTGGCCCCATCGAACAGCCGCGGCGGCGCTTGCCGCAATCAAGCGGCGCGCCGATCAGGATGCAGGTGCCGCCGCTCATGCCGACACCGCCGCCGTCACGATCACCTCGACCAGCAGGTCCGATCCGGCCAGCCGCGCCTCGCCGCAGGCCCGTGCAGGGGCGCAGCCTTCGGGCATCCACTCGTCCCACACCGCATTCATCGCGTCATAGTCGGCCATATGGGCAAGCCAGATCGTCGCTTGCAGGATGTCGCGGCGCGAGGATCCGGCTTCGGTCAGCAAGGCATCGACGCGGGACAGGCAGTCGCGGGTCTGCTCGGCCACGGTGGCGCCTGCGCCGACCTGTCCGCACAGCCAGATTGTGCCGTTGTGGCGGACGATGCGGCTCATCCGGGCGGTGGTGTGGAAACGCTCGATCATTTGATCCCCATGGGTGGTGCGACGGCGGCGGCGGCGGGTTCGCGGCGGCGTTCCAGATGGCGCAGATAGCGCCGCTCCAGCCAACGGAAGACCCGGGTGATGGCAAAGACGATGATGAAGTAGAGGACGGCCGCGGTGATCAGCCCCTCATAGGCCAGGTAGTAGCGCCCGTTCAGCCAGCGGCCGACGCCAAGTATGTCCTGCAGGGTGATGGTACTGGCCACGACCGAGCCGTGCAGCATGAAGATCACCTCATTGGAGTAGGCAGGAATGGCGCGGCGAAAGGCCGACGGCAGGATGATGCGGCGCAAGCGTCCGCAGTAGGAATGGCCGGTGGCGATCGCCGCCTCGACCTCGCCTGCGGGCGTATCGACGATGGCGCCGCGCAACAGCTCGGTCGAATAGGCGGCGGTGTTCAGGGTGAAGGCAATCAGCGCGCACCACCAGGCCTGCGACAGTACGGGATCCCACAGCCACGAGTCGCGGATGAAGGCAAATTGGCCCGCGCCGTAATAAAGCAGATAGGTCTGCACCAACAGCGGCGTGCCGCGAAAGACATAGGTATAGGTCCAGACCAGCGGGTTCAGCACCCGGTGGCGCGACGCACGGGCAATGGCCAGCGGCACGGCAAGCGCGGCGCCAAGCGCCAGCGATAGAAAGGTCAGGCCCAGCGTCACCCGCACGCCGACCAGGAAACGGTCGAAATTCTGGGCGATCAGCGGCAGGTCCAGCGGGAACCAGTTCAGAAAGGTTTCCATCGCTCAGGCCCTTTGCACGCCGCGGCTGTAGCGCCGTTCCAGTGCACGCAGGCCCAGGTCCGACAGCGCCGTCAGGCCAAGATAGATCACGAAGGCCGCCGCCATGAAGGTGAACAGCGCGTCAGTCGACCGGCCCGCCGCAAAGGCGTTGTAGACCAGATCCTGCAAGCCGATGACCGAGACCAGCGCCGTCGTCTTCAGCTGCACCAGCCAGTTGTTGCCGAAACCGGGCAGGGCATAGCGCACCATCTGCGGCCAGACGATGCGGCGGAACAGAAGCGGGCGCGACATGCCGATGCTGATTCCGGCTTCGATCTGGCCTCGCGGGATGGCAAGGATCGCACCGCGGAAGGTTTCGGTGAAGTAGGCGCCGAAGATCACGCCGATGGTCAGGGCGCCGGCGGCGAACTGGCTGACCTCGAGATAATCCCAGAGGCCGGTGGCAGCGCCGATGGCGTTCAGCGTGACCTGCCCGCCGAAGAAGACCAGCATGATCAGCACAAGGTCCGGCACGCCGCGCACCAGCGTCGTATAGGCGCCGGCCAGCGCCCTTGCGGTGCGGTTGGCCGATAGTTTCGCCCAGGCGCCGATCAGCCCCAGAGCTACCGAAAAGAACAGCGAGGCCAGCGCAATCTGAACCGTTGTCACCAGCCCGGCCCAAAGCTGTGATCGGTATTCGATAAGAAGATCCATGCCTGACCTCACGCAAAGGCCGGGGGCGCGGGATGCGCCCCCGGGGTCCGGTTACATCCCGTCGGGACGGCCGCCGTAGATGTCGAAGGGGAAATACTTGTCGTTGACGGTCTTGTAGGTGCCGTTGTCGCGGATCGCGGTGATCGCCGCGCTGAAGGCGTCGCGCAGTTCTTCCTCACCCTGGCGCACGGCAATGCCCACGCCTTCGCCATAGCAATCGACATCGGTATGATCGCCGGCAAGGAAGGCAAAATCCGCGCCCTCGGGTTTGGACAGGAAGCTTTCCTGCGAGATCAGCGAATCCGACAGTTGCGCGTCGATCCGGCCAAGGGCAAGGTCGCTGAACACTTCTTCCTGCGTGCCGTAAAGGACGATTTCCGCCTCGGGGAACATCTTTTCGGCATAGCACTGGTGGGTCGAGCCGCGCTGCACGCCCAGACGCTTGCCAGCCAGCCCTGTCGCCGTGCCTTCAAGGCCGGAGTCCTTCTTCGCCACCACCCGCGCCGGGGTCTTGTAATACTTCGCCGAAAAGTCGATCTGGCGCTTGCGTTCCTCGGTGATCGACATCGAGGCGACGATGGCGTCGAACTTCTTCGCCTTCAGCGCCGGGATCATCCCGTCCCAGTCCTGTTCGACCAGCTCGCAGTCGCGCTTCATCTCGGCGCACAGCGCCATGGCGATGTCGATGTCAAAGCCCGCAAGGCTGCCGTCCGCCTGCTTGAACGAGAAGGGCGGATAGGCGCCTTCGACGCCGATGCGCAGCTTGTCCTGCGCAAAGGCGCCGGTGGCAAGGGTCGCAAGGGTGGCTGCGGCGATGAGGGTCTTTCTGATCATGGTGGTTCCTCCTCTGGGTGATCAGTTCATCCGGGACAGGAAGGCCCGGAATTGGTCGGTCTGCGGGTTGCGGAAAAGCTGGTCGGGCGGGCCTTCCTCGCAGATCTGTCCCTGATGCAGGAACACGGTCCGGGATGAGACATCGCGGGCAAAGGCCATCTCATGCGTGACGACAAGCATGGTGCGCCCCTCGTCAGCCAGCGCGCGCATGACGGCCAGAACCTCGCCCACCAGTTCGGGGTCAAGGGCCGAGGTCGGCTCGTCGAACAGCATCACGTCGGGTTCCATCGCCAGCGCGCGGGCGATGGCCACGCGCTGCTGCTGGCCGCCCGACAGATGCGCGGGGTAATAGTCGGCGCGGTCCGACAGGCCGACCTTGGCCAGAAGTGCCGCGGCCTTCTCGCGCGCCTCGCGGCGCGGGGTGCCAAGCACATGCACCGGGCCTTCGGTGATGTTCTCCATCACGGTCATGTGCGACCAGAGGTTGAAGCCCTGAAACACCATCGCCAGCCTTGCCCGCATCCGTTCGACCTGGCGCAAGTCGGCGGGGCGGCGTTCGCCTTGGCGGCTGGTCATCCGCATCTCCTCGCCCTTCAGCCAGACCTTGCCGTCGGTGGGGGTCTCCAGCAGGTTGATGCAGCGCAGGAAGGTGCTTTTGCCCGAGCCTGAGGCGCCAAGGATCGCCACGACATCGCCCTTGGCGGCACTCATCGAGATGCTTTTCAACACCTCATGCCCACCAAAGCTCTTGCGGATGTTTTCGACACGGAGCGCGGGTTCGGTCATGTGGTTTCCTCTGGCTGGGGACCGAGGGCTGCAATCTCGGCCAGGGTGACGGGCTTGACGGGGGTGCGGATGCGGCCCGGCCCGAGGGTGGACGCGGGGCGGTCGGTCGCTTCGGCGATCAGCCCGATGACGGTGGTCTCGCACATCCGGCCCTGACAGGGGCCCATTCCGGTGCGCAGGCTGGTGCGCATCAGGCGCAGGCCCTCGGCGCCGGTGCAGGCGGCCTTGCGGATGGAACCGGCGGTAACCTCCTCGCAGCGGCAGACGATGGTCTCGTCCGGCGGGGCCAGGAAGGCGGAGGGCACGGAATAAGCTGCATCGAGGAACGGCCGCAGGGAAAGCGCGCGCGACAAAGCGCGGCGGAGCGGAGCGGCCCGCCGGTCGCGCCCGGCTGCATCCAGCTTTCCGGCCTGGTGCAGGATCGCCAGCGCGGCCAGCGCGCCCTTTGCACGCGCAGCCTCGGCGCCGCCGATCCCGCCGCCGTCGCCTGCAACGAACACATGGGGCTCGGACGACTGCCCCCAGGGGTCCAGCGTCGGCCGCCAGGCGCCTTGCTCCGCGTCATATTCATGCGCCAGACCCATCGAGCGGGTCAGGTGGCTTTGCGGGATCACGCCCAGATGGGTCAGCAACAGGTCGCACGTCAGGCTGTGGCTCTGCTTTCCGGTGGTGAAGTCAAAGCGGATCCGGCCGTCCTCCGTCGTCTCTGCCCGGAAGTCGGCGGCGCCCCGATACCACGGGATGCCGGCCGCGCGGATGCGGGCGATCAGACCAAGGCCCTTGATCAGGGTCGGCAGGCCGAACAGCGCGCGCGGCAGTTTCGGCAGGGCATGGGTGATCGCCGTCGGCGTCTCGACCAGCGCGACCGGCGGCGCACCTGCCGCGATCATCTGCGCCGCGACCAGATAGAGCAGCGGCCCCGCCCCGGAGAGGATGGCCTCATCCGGCACCATACCCGACTGTTTCATCAGGATTTGCGCCGCACCTGCGGGCATCAGCCCCGGCAGGGTCCAGCCCGGAAAAGGCACGGGCCGCTCCTGCGCGCCGGTGGCGATCAGGACATGCGCGGCCGGGCTGACATGACTTTGCCCGTCGCGCGACCAGATCACGCCGCGCCTTGCGTCGATGCGCCAGACGGTTGCGCGGGGCTGATGCGTGATGCCGGGATGATCGAGGCCCTGCACCAGAGCGCCGCCGCGCGCGTAATCGGCCCCCAGCCAGCCGCGCCCCGCTACTGCGCCGACATTGCGGTAGATCTGCCCGCCCGCCCGCTCCTGTTCGTCCAGAAGCGTGACCGACAACCCGCCCTCCGCCGCCACCCGGGCCGCCGCCATCCCGGCTGGACCGGCGCCGATGATGACCAGATCGGCGCTCATGGCTGGTCCCCCAGCCGGCGCGCGCCGATCTGGCGCTGGATCACCATGCCCTCGCGCGCGCTCACCATGCAGGCCTGCACATTCGGGTGCCCGTCGATGGTGACAAGGCAGTCGAAACACACCCCCATCATGCAATAGGGCGCGCGCCCCGCGCCGGTGACAGGCGTCTGGCGCGTGGCGCCCCCGCTGTGCGCCAGCAGCGCCGCGGCGACGCTTTCGCCCGGCCGGGCCAGCACGGGCACCCCGTCCAGCATCAGGCGCAGGCTGCGCGGGGCGGCGCCGGGGGCGTCACGAAAGCGCGAAGCGGCGTTCATCGAAAGCCTCCAGATCCGGGGCGGCGGGATCGCCGTCGATCCATTCGGCCAGCCGTGTTGCGTGCAGGGGCGCCAGCGTGACCCCGCTGTGACAGGTGACAAGGAAGGCGCCCGGATGATCTGCGGAACGCTGGTAGATCGGATAGCCGTCCGGCGTCATGACGCGCAGCGCCGCCCAGGAGCGCAGCACGCGCAGATCGGCCAGCCGGGGCCAGACCGCGACGGCGTGCTGCGCTAGTCCCACCATCGTGGTGGTCGTCTCGGTGTCGCAGTCGGTCTCGGCCTTGGTGCCGCCGATCTGCAAACCGCCCTCATCGACCTGCCGGATCGTGCTGGAGAGGAAGGGCAGGCGGTCGGCCACCCGCTCGGTGATCATCAGCTCGCCCCGCTGCGCCCGGATCGGCGCCCGGAACTCCAGCTGCGGGCCAAGATGCGCCGCCCCCAGGCCCGCGCACAGAACCACGCGGCTGGCGCGGGTCTGACGGCCGGTCTCGTCCAAAAGGGCGAAACCAGCGCCCGCCGGGCGCACGGATACGACGCTGGCGCCGCCAGTGATGCGGACCCCGCTGGCAAGGCAGGCCTGCCGCAAGGCGAAATGCAGGCGCAGCGGGTTCACATGGCCATCAAGCGGGCAGAAACTCGCCCCGACCACGCGCTGACCGATGCCGGGCAGGCGCGCCGCAAGATCGGCGTGGTTCAGGAGTTCAAAAGATAAGCGGTCGTCCAGCGCGTTGGCCTGCCGGTGCAGGTCGTGGCCGAAAGCCTCATATTCCGCAGCGTCGGTGAAGAACTCGTAGCCGCCCTGCTGACACAGCGCCAGATCGACGTCGACCAGCCCTGACAGGCGTTTCGCAAAGTCGGGCCAGGCCTGCACCGCCTGAAAAGACCAGCGCGCATAGGGCGCATAGCCTGCGCCCTTGCCCTGCAACCAGACCAGCCCGAAATTCCCCTGCGAAGCGCGCATGTCGCCGTCGCGCCCGTCCAGCACCAGCACCTCATGCCCGCGCGCCGCAAGCCCGAGGGCCACGCACAGCCCTACGATGCCCCCGCCAATGATTGCTGTGCCTGCTTGCGCTGACATGGCCGATCTCCCCTTGCTGCAGGGATGACAGATCAGGGGCGAATATGTAAAATCCGAAGAATCGCGCTATCCATACGCCAATGCTATGAGTCTGACATGCGGCTTTCCCATCGGCAGATCGAGGCCTTCCGCGCCATCATCGAAAGCGGCTCGGTCACGGCCGCCGCCGATCTGCTGTTCCTGACCCAACCCTCGGTCAGCCGCCTGCTGGCCGATCTTGAGGCCGAACTCGGCTTTGCGCTGTTCGCCCGCATCGGCCGCAGCCTGACGCCCACGCCCGAGGCCGACGCGCTATATGAGGAGGTGCGGCGGTCCTTCGTCGGGCTTCAGGAAATCTCCCGCGTGGCCGATGACATCCGGCAATACCGCAGCGGCAGCCTGAAGATCGCGGCGATGCCGGCCCTTGGATTGCAGTTCCTGCCTGGCGCCATAGCCGACTTCACCGCTGAGCGGCCCGGCATCGCCGTCTCGCTTCGGGTGCGCAGTTCGCATGCCGTGGTGCAGCACCTCAGTTCGCAGCAATTCGACGTGGGTTTCAGCGCGCTGGACTTCGATCTGCCGGCGATCCGGCGCGAACCGCTGGGAACAATGCCCATGCTGGCGGTGCTGCCGCCCGGACATGCGCTCTGTGACAAGGCGGTGCTGGAACCGCAGGATTTCCACCAACGGCCCTTCATCGCCCTTGGCAGCGAGATCAGCACAAGGTCCGACACCGACCGCTTCTTTGCCGATCATGGCATCAAGCCCCGCGTGGTCGCCGAGGCGCAACTGTCCTTCGCCATCTGCGCCATGGTCGCCGGAGGCGCGGGCGTTTCGATCGTCGAGCCGGTGACGGCGCTGCATTGCGCGCATCTCGGCATGGTCGTGGCCCGTCCGATCCGCCCGGTTCAGCCCTTCACCTATGACATCCTCACCCCGGCCCTGCGCCCCGCTTCGCGGCTGGTCAGCGATCTGGTGCAGCGGGTCCGCCAGCGGTTTGCCGGGCTTGCCGCGACAGAGGCTCAATCCCCCGGCGACAGGGCGTGAAGGCTTTGCCAGAACGTCTCGACCACCGGGGGTGCGGGCCGCGTGGTCTGGCGGATCTTCAACAGGTGCCGAAAGGCGCCAGGGTCGTCGGGCTGCAAGAAGGAGAGCGCGCCGCCCGTTGCACGCATCGCGCTTTCGGGCAGGATCGTGGCGCCCAGCCCGGCATGAACGAAAGCCAGAAGGGCCGTGGTATTGCGCGATTCAAGGCCTGAGCGCAGCACCAGCCCTTCGACGGCAGGGTTCTTCACCATCCCGCAGAGCGGGTTGACGATCATCGGCTCCAGTTCCATCAGTGCCCAATCCCTGCGGCCCTCGCTTGCCGCGCGGTCGATGGGGCCACCCACCCGGCAGACGATGCCCAGCGGCGTGCGTTCGATCAGCGTTCCTTCGCCGGCGTTTTCCGGTGCCGCCGAAACGATGCCGATATCCGCCTCGTCATTCTCGATCCGGCGGCGGACCGAGGCGCTGTCCACATCGTTGATTTCCAACCGCACATCCGGGCGTTCGCGGCGAAACCGCAGGATCACCGGGGGCAACAGACCGATGGTCGCGGACGGCACCGCCGCGATCCGCACCAGCCCGCCGGTCGCGGTGGCATAGCGGCGGATCGCGCCGACGCTGCGCTCGAACGCCTCGTTGGCGCGGCGGCTTTCCTCCAGCACCAGAAGGCCGAGCGGTGTCAGGCGGCTCTTGCGGCCCGCCTCGAAAAGCGCGCCGCCGACCTCCTGTTCCAGTTGCAAGAGCATCATCGAGACGGCCGAGGGCGTTCTGCCCAGGGCCTCGGCCGCACGGGCCAGCGACCCCTGCGCGGCGGTGGTCTGGAAGACGCGCAGCATCTCGAGTTTCATTTCAGTTCTCCTGCAATTTCATTCAGAACTTCAAGATTGCCTGAATTGATAGGCGCACCCTAAACCGGATGCAAAGGAAAGTGAGGCGCCATGACCCAGAATCAGCATCTTTATATCGCGGGCCGCTGGCAGTCCGGCATCTCGACGATCGAGAACCGCAACCCGTCCGACCTGTCGGACCTGATCGGCCATTATGACCAGGCCAGCGCCGAGCAGCTGGATCAGGCGCTGGACGCGGCGCGGGCGGCCCAGCCGGTCTGGTGGGCGGCCGGCATCCAGAAACGCCATGACGTGCTGATGGCCATCGGCACCGAGCTGATGGCCCGCGCCGGGGAAATCGGCCGCATCATCGCGCGCGAGGAAGGCAAGCCCTTGGCCGAGGGCAAGGGCGAGACCTATCGCGCCGGCCAGTTCTTTACCTATTACGCGGCGGAATGTCTGCGCAATCAGGGCGATCTGGCCGAAAGCGTGCGCCCCGGCATCGAGATCGACGTGCGGCGCGAGCCGGTGGGCGTGGTAGCGATCGTCAGCCCGTGGAATTTCCCGGTGGCGACGCCAGCATGGAAGATCGCGCCCGCGCTGGCCTTTGGCAATGCCGTGGTCTGGAAGCCCGCCAACCTGACCCCCGCCAGTGCGGTCGCGCTGGCCGAAATCATCGCGCGGCAGGATATTCCGCCGGGCTTGTTCAACCTGGTGCTGGGTTCGGGCCGCGAGGTCGGGCAGCGGCTGGTCGAAAGCCCCAAGGTGGATGCGATCAGCTTTACCGGCTCGGTGGGTGTCGGGCGCGGCATCGCGGCCGCAGCCGTGGCCAACATGACCAAGGTGCAGATGGAGATGGGGTCCAAGAACCCCATGCTCATCATGGACGATTGTGATCTGGATCTGGCCGTCACTCATGCCGCCAATGCGGCCTTTGGCGGGACGGGGCAGAAATGCACCGCAGCCAGCCGGCTGATCGTGCATTCCGCGATCCATGACCAGTTCGCGGAGCGGCTGGTCGCGGCGACCAAGGCGTTCAAGGTCGGCCACGCGCTGCAAGACGGCACCCAGATTGGCCCGGTGGTCAGCGAAAGCCAGCTTGCCCAGAACCTCGCCTATGTCGAAAAGGGCCGCGCCGAGGGCGCAGAGCTGCTGTGCGGCGGCGACCGTGTGGAACGCGAGACCCAGGGCTATTTCATGGCCCCTGCCGTGCTGGCCGGAACCCGCAATGACATGACCGTCAACCGCGAGGAAATGTTCGCACCGATTACCTGCCTGATCAAGGCCGACAACTATGCGGAGGCGCTGTCCATCGCCAATGACAGCCAGTTCGGCCTGACCGCCGGGATCATGACCCGCAGCCTCTCGCGCGCCAGTCATTTCCGCGCTAACATGCGGGCGGGCTGCGTCATGGTGAACCTGCCCACCGCCGGCACCGATTACCATGTGCCCTTTGGCGGACGCGGCACGTCCAGCTTTGGTTCGCGCGAACAGGGACGCTACGCAGCCGAGTTCTACACCAGCGTGAAGACCGCCTATGTCGCCGCGGGGGCGCCGGAATGACGCCGCTGATCGACGGCCTGCAATACGCCAACTGGTCGGAAAAGATCTTTCGCCAGATGCGCGCCGGTGGCGTGGATGCGGTGCATGTCACCATCACCTATCACGAGACCTTCCGCGAGACGGTGCAGGTGATCGAACGCTGGAACCGATGGTTCGAGCTGTTCCCCGACCTGATCTTTCAGGGGCGGACAGCCGCCGATGTGAGCCGCGCCCGCGACACCGGGCGCACCGCGATCTTCTTCGGCTCGCAGAATCCGTCCTGCATCGAGGACGACATCGGCCTGGTCGAGGTGCTGCACACGCTAGGCCTGAGGTTCATGCAACTGACCTACAACAATCAGTCGCTGCTGGCCTCGGGCTGCTACGAAGACACCGACAGCGGGTTGACCCGCATGGGCCGCGCCGTGGTTTCCGAGATGAACCGCGTCGGCATGGTCGTGGACATGAGCCATTCGGCCGAACGTTCCACGCTCGAGGCGATTGAGCATTCGACGCGGCCGATCACCATCAGCCACGCCAATCTGCACAGCTGGCACCCGGCGCTGCGCAACAAGTCGGATACGCTGCTGCGCGCGCTTGGCCAATCCGGCGGGTTTCTGGGTCTGTCGGTGTATCCGCATCACCTCAAGGGCGGCAGCGCCTGCACGCTTCAGGACTGGTGCGACATGGTGGCCCGCGCGCTGGATCTGGTCGGTCCCCGTCAGGTTGGGATCGGTACCGATCTGTGCCAAGACCAGCCCGACAGCATCGTCGAATGGATGCGAACCGGGCGTTGGACCAAGACGGTGGATTACGGCGAAGGCAGTGCCGATGCGCCGGGGTTTCCGCCGATGCCCGCATGGTTCCACGACAACCGCGATTTCGGCAGCCTCCGCGCGGGGCTCAAGGCGGCAGGGCTGGATCTCGCTGCTATCGACGGCGTGATGGGCGGCAATTGGCATCGCTTTTTTGAGATCAGTTTCGGCCCCGCTGAGATGCCACAAACACTATCGAGGCGCGCTGTCGGTTGACGGCGGCCCCATGACACAACGTTCAGGGAGGAACGACATGGCAGATATTTCGATGGAGGGAGGACGCAGCGCCCTGCAGCGGATCAACAGACCGCTGTTCGCGCTGTCGGGTGGGTTTATCCTGCTGTTTTGCCTATACGCGCTGGTGGACCTTGACGGGCTTTCGGCGGCGGTTGACTGGGGTTTTGCCGTTTCGGCCAAGTACTTCGGCCTTTACTGGCAGATCCTGATGCTGGCCACATTCTTGATCAGCCTTGTCCTTTGCGCGCTGCCTGGCGGTCGCGCGCGCCTTGGCGGGCTGTCGATGCCCGAGTTCAAGACCTTCAACTGGGCGTCGATGATCATGTGCACGCTGCTGGCCGGTGGCGGCGTGTTCTGGGCCGCAGGGGAGCCGATCGCGCATTTCCTGTCCACCCCGCCGCTGTTCGGCGAGGCGCCGACCGATCTTCAGGCCCGCGCCAATATTGCAATGGCGCAAAGCTTTCTGCATTGGGGCTTTTTGGCCTGGGCGATCCTCGGTTCGCTTTCGGGCGTCATGCTGATGCATTACCACTATGACAAAGGCCTGCCGCTGGCGCCGCGCACGCTGCTCTATCCCGTGTTCGGCGACCGGGCGATCAACGGTCCCATCGGCCTGATTGCGGACGCCACCTGCATCGTCGCCGTGGTTGCGGGCACGGTCGGGCCGATCGGTTTCCTTGGTCTGCAGATGTCTTATGGCATCAATGCACTGACCGGCATTCCCGATACCTTCGCCACGCAGGCCGTGGTGATCATGGCGCTGGTCGCGGTCTATACGCTGTCGGCCATTTCGGGCCTGGCCAAGGGTATCCAGATGCTGTCCACGCTGAACGTGATCCTGGCGCTCGGCCTTCTGGTCTTCCTTCTGGTATTCGGGCCGACCACGGCCATGCTGACCAGCTTCTTCGGCGGCATGGGCGTCTATCTTGAGAACTTCTTCCAGATGTCGATGTATCGCGGCGAGGCGGGGATGTTCGGCGAACCCGGCTGGCTGGGCTGGTGGACCGTGTTCTTCTGGGGCTGGTTCATGGGCTATGGTCCGCTGATGGCGATCTTCATCGCCCGGGTCAGCCGTGGCCGGTCGATCCGCCAGATCGTCCTCATGCTGTCAATTGCGGCACCGCTGATCACCAATTTCTGGTTCACCATTATCGGCGGGTCGGGCATCGCCTTCGAAATGGCCTCGCCCGGGGTCATTGCCGGACCGTTCGAGGGCTTCAACCTGCCCGCCGCGCTGCTGGCAATCACCAGCGCCATGCCGGCCGGGTTCATCCTGTCGATCCTGTTTCTGATCCTGACCATGATCTTTGTGGCCACCACCAGCGATTCGATGAGCTATGTGATCTCGGCGGCGATGTCCGAGGGCGAACCCTCAGTTGCGCTGCGCGCCTTCTGGGGGATTGCCATGGGGGTGATGGCGCTAATCCTGATCTCGACCGGGTCGGGCGGCATTGGCAAGCTGCAAAGCTTCATCGTCGTGACGGCAGTTCCGGTATCGATCATCCTGCTGCCATCGCTATGGGACGCGCTGCGAATCACCCTGATGCTGGGCCGCAAGGCCTGAGTCTTCGCCCGGGGGCGCCAGCCCCCGGGCCATACGGAACCGGAGAAGAAGATGAACCGCATGTTGCCCCAACCGACCGGCGATCTGGCCCGGTTCCGCCGTTCGCCAGATCAAGTGATGACGCTTGCTCGCATGGGGGCCGCCCATCCGACGCGGCTTTCGTTCCTGCGCCAGTTGCTGCGCCGAATGGAAAGCGAAGGCTGGCGCTTTGACCGCCCGCTGTGGGACATCAATGCGAAGGGTGTCGGCCGCGCGGTCTATCGCGCCATCGGCCCCGTCCGCACCTACAGCCTGGTGGCCTTTGCCCATGACCTGCCTGACGAGATGCGGTCCGACAGAGTGATTGCCACCGCCTGGGACGCGACCTTTGCCCTGTTCGATGGTAACCCCACGCGCGAGGATATTGCGCGGCTCGAAGCCAATGTCCCCCTGCAGGAGGCGGGCCGGATCACCCCGCACGAGCTGTCGCTCAGCCGCGCCAACCGCTCCGTCCGGCTGTTTGCACATGTGGTTGACCGGCTGGCGCAGGGCGAACAGCCCGACCCGGCCGAGGTCGCCGCCGTCGGCTATCTGATGCGCACCACCGCCGTCTATGGCGCGGGCAAGTTCGGCGCCGCCGACCGTTCGATCATCGCCGACCGGCCGGAAATGGCGGCCCCTTTCCAGGCCGAGATGCTCAGCGTCTGGCTTACCCGCCAGTTCACCACCGACCTTGTTGAACATCTGGCGGCATCGAGGGGCGGCGAGCGCGCGGCGCGGCTGGATCCTGCCACCCGCCGCATCCTTGGCGTTGGTAATTCCACCGGCCTCGGCATGGCACCGTTCCTTGTGCGCCATCCGGTTCTCATGAACAACTGGATGCGCGCACGGGAAGAAGCGCTAGCCCGCGTCCGCGCCCTGCCGACAGCCGATGGCGACACCATTCAGTCCCTGAATGCTGCGCTGGCCGAGGCCCGTCGCAACGCCGGACTGTGGCAGTCCGAGCACCCCATCCAGGTTGCAAAGCTGAAGGATCTCGATGCCGATCTGGACCTGATAGCAAGCAAGCTTACGAACTGGCCCCGAACTTCACCTTATCCGTGGGACGATCTTTGGCGCTGGGGCGAGGTCACGCTGACGCTGGAGGGGCAAGAGGCTCTTCTGTCCCTGATGCTGGAACCGCATGGAAAGCTCATCGACGATCTCGGCCCGACCATGTCCGCTGACGAGGCCATTGCAGCGCGCATCGATGGTGCAATGACCGTCGAGACCCTGCGTCGGCTGATCCGCGAGCATTTCCGCTGGGCGCTGGATATCGACTTCCGTGATTCCGCGAACGATGCCCGCTTCTGGTATGTGTCTGAGGAAAAGCTCGAACCGCGGTTGGGCGAACGTCACAGCGAAGACGGTGCCGAATTGGAACAACCGCTCTGCATCGCCCGGCTGGTGCAGGAGCTGCACATCGCACTTCAAGGTGAAGACGGTGACACGACCGTCGCCGCCTTCCTGATGCGCCACCCCGGCCAGCGCTATGCTGCTCGGCGGGTGCAGATTGCCGAAGGCCACCCCTTCGCCGAAGTGCGTGACAACCTGATCGGCAAGGACATGCTGCCCATCGACCTGATGCGCTGCAAGCTGGCCTTCTTCGGCGCCAGCCGCTTTGATCCGCGGTCCGACAAATGGGTCCGTATCAGCATGTTCCAGGACATGCCCTATCCCGATGAAATGGCCGGGAGGAGTCGGTGATGTCCTTGACGGAAGCCCATGATCCGACAGCCTCGGCGACGACCTTTCCCGAACATCCCGCGCTGCTGACCCGATTGTCGCGCAACGAAGTGGAAACCCTGTGCTTGAAGGCCGCACGCGGTGCCGGCATGCCATGGGGGCTGGCCGAGGAAGCCGGCTTCGCGGCCGGCTGGTTGGCTGCCCGCAGTATTGATGGTCCGGCGGCCCTGCTGGCCCATCTTGCGGCGCGGCCTTCGGGAGGTGGTGCCCTGACCATCTCTGGCCGGATCTGGGCGGCGCAGGACGGGCGCGCGCTTTGCCCGATCACGGCCGGCGCGTCGCTTGACGACCACGCGGGCCTGCCGGAAGGCGTTTCTGCCGCGCCTGTCATGGTCGGGGCGTTGCGTCATCCGGTGCTTGCCGTTCCACATCTGGCGCGAATCGCCAAGGCGATCAATGCGGCGATCGAAATCGGTTGGAACGGCGAAAAGGCCTATATTTCGGCCGACGGTGAGGTGGATCCGGCACAGCTGACCGCGCTTTCCAAGCTGCAGGAAGCACAGGTTGTGCTGGTGACGTGCCGGGCGGAACACAGGATCGCGCCCCCTGCCCCCGACATGTGCCCTCTCTCGGCAGAGACGCTAGCCGGACTCAACGCGCTGTCAATGCGCACGACAGTTCCGGCATCCGAAACCTCGCGCCGGGGCGCTGGCGCGATGGTCAGCGACAATGACTGAAACCGAAGGAAGAATTATGACATTGACCCGCCTCAATCCCGGCCCCCGCATGAGCGAGGCCGTCACGGTCGGCGACATCGTCTTTCTGGCCGGGCAGGTGCCCGACGATCTGACGGCGGACATCACGACCCAGACCCGGCAGGTTCTGGCGAATGTCGATGCCGTGATGGCAGAACTGGGCGGCAGCAAGGCCGACATCGCGTCGGTCCAGGTCTGGCTGGCCGACATGGCGGATTTCGCTGGGATGAACGCCGTCTGGGACGCCTGGGTCGATCTGGGCAACCCTCCGGCCCGGGCGACAGGTGGCGTTGCTCTGGCGCGTGCAGGTATGCGCGTCGAGATGATCGTCGTCGCCCGTAATCCTAGGCGTCTTTAGGCTCACATCCGGTTGATCTCCGCTCGGCTGCTGGTCGATGCCGATTTGGGAGCGCAGACTATGCCGCGAAATAGAACAGACCCGGCTGATGCGCCGGGTCAGCCCTTGTATCTCCAACGGCTGCGCATGGATAGGCCGTCAAAGCATCACTCAAGGCTTGTGAGTGCTCGAGTGGCTGGCAATGATCCAAGCCGCACGAGCGTGCATGCGTTTACGACCGGAATCGATGAACAGGATTGATCACCCCGCTCAAAAAGAAGCGGCACCCAAAGGTGCCGCAGTTTGCAGATCGTTACCGGTCTGCAGGGAGATCAAGTCACAGTGGATGCTATGAACTGCCAATGGCTGACGGAGCCAGCGTTCTCAAATCCGTGGTTGGGTCCCGCACCAGATTGGGCTGAACAGTTTGGCCCGCCTCGATTATCCGCTTGCCGACCATGTAGGCCCGCGGGTCGTTCATGGCGTCGACGGCCAATAGCCGTTTTCCCCCGAAGTACCAAACTGAGGCAGAGCCACCTTGGCCGAGCCGTTCAACCACCTGGTCGTATCCAGAATTCAGCCCGGCGATCTGGAGCTTGGTATCGTACTGGTCAGACCAGAACCAGGGTTTCGCGACATAGGTCATGCCGGTGCCAACCATGTTCTGGGCGACGCATTCGGCATGATCGATTGCGTGTCCAACGCTCTCAAGCCGCATGCGCCCGCTGCTGTGCGGAAACGAGGCGCAATCGCCTGCGGCCCATATTGAGGGATCCGAGGTTCGGCCCAGGGCGTCTGTCCAGATGCCGTTCTCAACTTTGAGACCGGCCGTTTCTGCAAGGGCGGTCGCTGGTTCCACACCAACCCCGACCAGCACGAAATCGGCGGCGATCTCCCTTCCGTCCGCCAATACGGCTGCTCGCACTCTGTCATCACCAAGAAGATGATCCAGTTTGGTGCTCTCGAGTACTCGCACCCCATGGTCTGTGTGGAGTTTGCGGAAGTAGTCGGCCGTTGCCGCAGACGCCACCCTCTGAAGAATACGCGGCGCGGCCTCAATGAGCGTAACCTCAAGGCCAAGGCTGGTGGCGACTGCGGCGGCTTCGAGCCCGACGTAGCCGCCTCCCACGATCAAAAGCCTCCGGCCTTCCACGAATTCCGGTGCCATTGCATCAATGTCGGCCAAGCCGCGCATGACGTACACACCGCCTAGGCTTCCCCCGATCCGTGCCGGCAGGCGTCGTGGAATGGAACCGGTTGTAAGAGCCAGCTGGCTATAGGCGAGCACGTCTCCGCCAACCTTTAGGGTCTTGGCAGCGGGGTCGATGTCGCTCACCCACTGGCCAAGTCGAAGATCAATGCCGTTATCGGCGTAGAAGTTCTTCGGCCTCACAAAAAGGCGCTCGGGGTGTTGATTTTCACCCAGAACTGAGCCGGTTTTTTCACCGAGAAGTGAGCCACCTCTGATTATGGATTTCGGTTCATGCTGGGGTCAAGGGCGGGTTTGTCTCCTTCTTTTTCTTGGCAGCTGATGCAGCAGCTGAGCTTGCCTTGAAGCGGAAGCTGTCGTTTCCGGTCTCAAGGATGTGGCAGCGGTGGGTGAGACGATCGAGCAACGCGGTAGTCATCTTGGCGTCGCCAAAGACGGTGGCCCATTCGCTGAAGCTGAGGTTGGTGGTGATCACGACGCTGGTGCGCTCGTAGAGTTTGCTCAGCAGATGGAACAGCAGCGCGCCGCCAGATGCGCTGAACGGCAGGTAGCCCAACTCGTTCAGGATGACGAGGTCGAGCTTGGTCATGCCTTCGGCGATCTGGCCGGCCTTGCCTTTGGCCTTTTCCTGTTCGAGGGCGTTGACCAGTTCGATGGTCGAGAAGAAGCGGACCTTGCGGCGGTGATGTTCGATGGCCTGGATGCCAAGGGCAGTGGCGACATGGGTCTTGCCGGTTCCCGGGCCGCCGATCAGAACAACATTTTGGGCACCGTCCATGAACTCGCAGCGATGCAGTGTCCGGACGGTGGCTTCGTTCACCTCGCTGGTAGCAAAGTCGAAGCCCGAGAGGTCCTTGTAGGCCGGGAACCGCGCGGACTTCATGTGATAGGCGATGGAACGCACCTCACGTTCGGCCAGTTCGGCCTTCAGCAGTTGTGACAGCATTGGGATGGCGGCTTCAAAAGCTGGCGCGCCTTGTTCGATCAGGTCGGTCACGGCTTGAGCCATGCCATACATTTTGAGGCTGCGCAGCATGATGACGATGGCGCCGGCGGCGGGATCATGACGCATGGCGGCCTCCGGCGATCTGACTGCGCAGGCCGTCATAGCGTTCGACATTGGCCTTGGGTTCGCGATGCAAGGCCAGTGCTTGCGGGGTATCCAGAGGCGGACCGCCCACCACCTTGCCGTCGATCAGCCGGTGCAACAGGTTCAGCACATGGGTTTTGGTGGGCACGCCCTCAGCCAACGACATTTCTACTGCGGTCAGCACAGCCTGCTCATCGTGATGCAGCACCAATGCGAGGATATCCACCATTTCCCGATCGCCACCGGGCTTGCGCAACATGTGATCCTGCAACTGTCTGAACGCGTGCGGCAATTCCAGAAAGGGTGCGCCGTTTCTGAGAGATCCAGGCTTGCGCTGGACGACCGCCAGATAATGTCGCCAGTCGTAAATGGTCCGCTGCGGCAGGTGGTGGCTGCGTTCGATGATCCTCACATGCTCGCACAGGATGCTCCCCTCGGCCGCCACGACCAGCCGGTCGGGATAGATCCGCAGGCTGACAGGCCGGTTCGCAAACGACGCCGGGACGCTGTAGCGATTGCGCTCAAAGCTGATCAGGCAGGTGGGCGAGACGCGCTTGCTCAGCTCGATGAAGCCGTCAAAGGCGACAGGCAGCGGCATCAGGGCCACCTGCTCTTCAGCCCAGACATCGGCGATGGTGCCGGGCTGTTTGCCATGAGCCGTCTGCCGCCACAGTTCTTGGCAACGCTGCTCCAGCCATGCATTCAACGCGGCAAGGTCCGGGAAGTCTGGCATGCCTTGCAACATCTGGTGGCGGGAATCCCGAACGTTCTTCTCGACTTGCCCCTTCTCCCATCCCGCGGCGGGATTGCAGAACTCAGGCTCGTAGACATAGTGGTTCGTCATGGCCAGAAAGCGGAGGTTTACCTGCCGCTCCTTGCCACGGCCAACCCGATCAACCGCCGTCTTCATGTTGTCATAGATCCCACGTCCGGGGACGCCGCCAAAAACCCGGAACGCGTGCCAATGGGCATCGAACAGCATCTCGTGGGTCTGCAAGGGATAGGCCCGCAGCAAAAAGGCCCGGCTGTGCGACAGCTTGATATGCGCCATCTGCAGCTTCGTGCGTTCGCCGCCCAGAACCGCAAACTCCTCGCTCCAGTCGAACTGGAAGGCATCGCCAGGAGCAAAATACAGCGGCACAAAGGTCCCGCGCCCCGTCGTCTGCTGTTCGTGCTGCCGATCCGCCTTCCACTTGCGCGCAAATGCTGCCACCCGGGCATATGAGCCTGTGAAGCCAAGAACCACGAGATCGGCGTGCAACTGCTTGATGGTCCGTCGTTCCTTGCGCGACTTGCCAGCTTCGGTCTTCAGCCAGCCGGCCAGCTTCTCGGCAAAAGGGTCGATCTTGCTCTGTCGGTCTGGCGTCGCGAACTTCGGCTCGATCGTGTTCGCCGCCAGATGCTTGCTCACGGTATTCCGCGACACGCCCGTCAGCCGTGAAATCTCCCGGATCGACAGCTTCTGCCGCAAGTGCATCCGGCGGATGATGTTCAATAGTCCCATGTGGATCACTCCGTTGCCCCCGCCGCTCAAAGCTTCGGGGAAAGGTTCACATGGCTCAGTTCTCAGTAAAAATTATGCGCCTAACCGGCTCAGTTCTGGGTGAAAATCAACACTCCGGCGTCTCGGACGGCGCAGAGACGATCCAGCCCGGCAGCGGGGGCAACATCGGCAAGGTTTCCAAAGGCTCGGTGCGCGGTTTTCCCATGCTGGTAGCCTACATTGTGACGGCGCTTTCTACCAGGTAAATGCACCAATAGCGCCGTAGCTTTGTCAGCGCTAATATGTCCAATAATCTTGCATTATCGGACCCAATGAGGATAGGCTCGGCGATATGGAGAAAGCACCCTCAGAGCCGCGACAACGCCCCGATCGCCATGAAGGAAGCGACAGCGCTGATCTGGAGCGCGATACGATCGCCCTGCCGTCCCATGTCGCTAGCTCGGGCACGCTCGACCGCCTGGTCGAAACCGCGCGGGACTATGCCCAGGCCGCGGCCTCTGAGAACACGCTGAAGGCCTATGCCAAGGACTGGGCCCATTTCGCCCGCTGGTGCCGGATGCGCGGTGCGGACCCCCTGCCCGCTTCGCCCCAGGTGATTGGGCTCTACATCGCCGATCTGGCAGCACCGGGCGGCAAGGCCCCTGCCCTTTCGGTGTCGTCCATCGAACGCCGCCTCTCGGGTCTTGCCTGGGGCTACACGCAGCGCGGGGAGCGCCTCGACCGCAAGGACCGCCACATTGCCAGCGTCCTGGCGGGCATCCGCCGCAAGCATGCACGGCCACCCCGACAGAAAGAAGCGATCCTGCCGGAAGACCTGCGCGACATGCTGGCCACCCTGCCCCACGACCTGCGGGGCCTGCGAGATCGGGCGATCCTGCTGATCGGCTTCGCCGGCGGGTTGCGCCGGTCGGAGATCGTCAGCCTCGACCACGGCAAGGACGACACAGCCGATTCCGGTGGCTGGGTCGAGGTGCTGGACGATGGTGCGTTGATCACCCTGCGCGGCAAGACCGGCTGGCGCGAGGTGGAAGTCGCCCGCGGGTCGAGCGATCAGACTTGCCCGGTCCATGCCCTGAGCCAGTGGCTGCACTACGGACGCATCGACTTCGGGCCGGTCTTCGTGGCTGTCAGCCGCAACGGGCTGAAAGCAACCTCCGAACGGCTCTCCGACAAGCATGTCGCCAGGCTGATCAAGTCCTGCGTTCGCGAGGCGGGCCTGCGCCCCGATCTGCCCGAGGCAGAGCGTGTCCGGCTCTTTTCCGGCCATTCCCTGCGGGCCGGCCTCGCTTCCTCGGCCGAGGTCGACGAGCGCTACGTGCAAAAGCAGCTTGGCCATGCCTCGGCCGAGATGACCCGGCGCTACCAGCGCCGCCGCGACAGGTTTCGCGTCAACCTGACCAAGGCGGCCGGGCTCTGACCACCACCAGCGCCTTTCCTTCATCCGGAATATCCGTATAATCCGGACCAGAGACCAAGGAACCTGCCATGAAAACCATGTCCGCCACCCTCGCCAGCAAGGAATTCGGCCGCTTCATTGACGCCGCGCAGCGTGAACCCGTTCTGCTCACCAGGAAAGACCGTCCCGTCGCCGTCACGGTGTCGGTGGCCGATTGGGAGGAGCTGACCGCCCTGCGCATCGAGCGCGGCATTACAGCCGGCCTCGCTGATGTTGCCGCGGGGCGTGTCACGGAGATGACCGAAGCTGCCCTTGAGCAACGCCTTGCGCGCTTCCGGACGCAGCCCCCCGAAGCATGAAGGTCTTCCTGACCCAGACCGCCGAGGACTGCCTCTGGACAATCTGGGACCATGACCGGCTCTATTCCGAGGCGCTCGCGGAGGCTTTCCAGCGCGACATCGACCGCTTCATCCGGAATGCCATCGGCGCGAACCCCGAGATCGGCCATCTCTGGCACGCCCCACGTGGCATTCGACGACTGATCTTCCGGCGCCGTCATAACATCTTCTACACCCTGCGCGCCGACGTAGCTTTCGTCCTGTTCGTCTTCGACGGCCGTATGGACATCAACCAGCAGATCGCGGAGTCCGGGCTCGACGTTGACGCTCTGATTGCGCCATCCGACGACTGAGCAAGGTTGGGCGTGGGGCCAATCGGTCGTTTATTGCTGGCATAAGAAATTGCAAACGGCCTGTTTTGATGCCCCTGATCGGCTACGCCCGCGTCTCGACCGAGGATCAGACCCCCCTGCCCCAGTCGCAGGCCCTGAAATCCGCGGGCTGCGTCGAGATCCACGAGGAGCAGGCCTCGGGCGGCAATCGTGCGTGACCGGTGCTTGCGCGGGTGTTGGAACGCATCGGCAAGGGCGACACGCTGGTCGTCGTGCGGATCGACCGTCTCGCGCGATCCCTCTCGCATCTGCTGGAGGTGATCGAGCGGCTGGAAGCCAAGGGCGCCTTCTTCCGCTCGCTCATGGACCCGATCGACACGTCTTCCCCGCAGGGCAAATTCACTCTCCAGGTCCTGGGCGCCGCACGCACCAAGGCCGGACTGGCCAGCGCACGGACCAAAGGCAGGGTCGGCGGTAACCCGGGCCTGCGCGCCCGTGATCCGGCGGCGCTGCGCAAGGTCCGGCTGGCGCGGCAGGACGGCTACATGGAAAGCCTGAACGAGACGGCGCAGGACTGGGTGCCCCATGTGCGACGCCTGCGGCCCGACATGGCCTGGGAAGACGTACTGCGGATCGTCAACGGCCCCCTGCCCCGCGAGCGCCAATGGACGCAAAGCCGTCTGCTCCGCGCCGTTAATGCCTATGTCCGCGACGGCTTTCTTCCCGACACCGTGCTGGTCCGCGCCGGCCGTCGCGAGACTGACGACCGCCTTCCCGCAATCGTCGCCGCTATCAAGGGCGCGGACCCCGACATTACGCTTCAGGCGATCTGCACCCGACTGGAAGCGATGCGCGAACGAACGCCACGTGGGCGGACAAGCTGGCAGCCTTCTTCGGTGAAAATGCTGCTGGAGCGGGCGGAGAAGCTGGGGCTAATGCTTTGACGATTCGAAAGTGCGCTCATCCTTAGAAGGCAGTACTGGCGGGCGCACCACAACATTTAGCAAGCGTGAACTCTGCTTGATCTGGTAGAAGTTCTTGTTTTTCAATGTCATGACGGTCAGTAAGGCTGATGACACGCCCGCTCATCCGTCAGCATCAGCCACGAGCTGTAGAATTTTCTTGCACCACTGCCAGACATGACGCATTTATTGTCGTAGCGGAAAATCGCGAGAATTGCGGTTTTCTGCGCTACAAAGAAAATGTCGCTCCAAGGGGCACAGTGAGTGTGGGTAAACCGCACCACGATCTAGATGAGGGCAGTATGACCGAAGAGCGTGTTTTTGCAGAGCTTCAGAGCGACGCATCCACACTGCATGAGTCTATCCGGATGCATCTGGAGCGCAATTTTGCGCCTGACGCCAGGAAGTACTTGAGAAGCTTTTCATCGACAGAAGCGGCCGAATTTCTTGGGCTCGCGCCTGGTCACCTGCGCAAACTCCACGCGGAGGACAAGATCCCTGACGTCCCGCTCGATGAGCGTGGACGGAAACTGTACTCGGCCGACGACCTTGCACAGATCCGTTTGGCTCTGGCGCGAACCACGCGCGACCCTTCGCTTTATCTACGTGGGCGGGTCGGATCAGAGCCGCTGCAGATTATATCTTGCGTGTCGTTCAAGGGCGGGTCAGCGAAGACGACCACAGCGGCATATCTCAGCCAATGGTATGCCCTGCACGGCTACCGGGTGCTGGTGATCGACATGGACCCGCAGGCCTCGCTTTCGTCGATGACCGGTTTGCGGCCTGAAATCGACTTCACGCATCAAGGCACGATCTATGATGCCATCCGGTATGAGAACCCTGTGCCGATGAGCGAGGTGGTGCGGAAAACCTACTTCCACGGCCTGGACATAGCCGCAGGTGGCCTGATCCTGTCGGAATACGAGACCGAGACCCCCTACGCCCTTCGCCGTGGCTCCGAGCCACCCTTTTACCTGCGGCTTCGCGAAGCAATCCTCTCGGTTGAAGCCAGCTATGATCTGGTGTTCATCGATTGCCCCCCGCAGCTTGGGTTCTTGACCCTCTCGGCTCTTGTGGCCTCGTCTTCGATCATCATTCCAGTGGTGCCGAACTTTATCGACGTGGCATCCTTGGCCCAGTTTCTGACCATGACCTCATCCTTGCTCGATACGATCAGGGAAGCAGGAATGACGTTGGAATACGACTTTCTCCGCTACCTGGTCTCTCGCTTCGAACCTTCGGACGGGCCGCAAGCGCAGGTTGCCGGATTGCTACGCGCCAACTTTGGCAAACGCGTGATGACCGAGACGTTCCTGAAGTCCACCGCCGTCTCGGACGCAGGCCTTACACATCAGACGCTGTTCGAAGTCGGTCGAGGTAGCATGAACCGCAACACTTATGACCGCGCGATGGAATCGATCAACGCTGTCGCGCGGGAGATGGAACAAGACATCCACAGAGCATGGGGGCGCGGCTGAGATGGCTAGGAAGAACATGTTCGAAGGCATCACTCCTGTCCCTCGGCCGGAAGAAGATGCAAATGCACCCCTGCCCCGCCCGACCGCCAAGATGCCAGAGGTGTTTCAAAGTGCTGGGCCGATCGCAGCCATCCGCAACGATCTGCGCAGTGTCGGGGCTCGATCAGTGCAGGACATCGATCCCGAACTGATTGAAGACACCGGGTTAAAGGATCGCATCGGAGCGCTAGACGACGACATCGCCGACCTGCGCGAAAGCATTTCCAAACACGGCCAGCAGGTTCCGATCCTGTTGCGACCGCACCCGAAACTGAGCGGTCGGTATCAGGTGGTTTACGGGCGCCGCAGGCTTGCCGCAATCCGTGGCTTGGGAACGCCGGTCAAGGCGCTGATCCGCACCCTTTCCGACGAAGAGGCGGTCCTGGCGCAGGGCCAGGAAAACAACCTTCGCAAGGACCCGTCCTTCATCGAGAAAGCCTTGTTTGCGGGCGACTTGGAGGAGGCGGGTTACGATGCGCGCGTGGTTCAGGACGCGCTGAACGTGAACCGCAGCCACACGTCGCACATGCGTAAGGTGCGCGAGGCATTTCCGAGACAAGTGCTGGAACGCATCGGTGCCGCGCCCTCGATCGGATGGAAACGCTGGTACGAACTCGCCGTTGTGGTACTTGAGAAGAAGATCGACGTTCTTTCCGTCCACCCTGCCCCCTTCCCTGAAGGTTCCAGCTCAGACGAGCGATTTGCGGCCTGGGTGAAAGCTCTTCCAAAGGCGGATACCCCTAAGGAGAAACGCCAAGAGAAGGGCACAACGCCCTTCACGCTGATGGCACAGGATGGGTCCGCCCTGGGAGAGGTCGCCCTTACCAAAGGGGCATTGGGCTTCCGGCCATCGGCGCAACATAGGGGTTTCGCGGCTTGGCTGCATGCAAATGCGGATGACGTCTTTTCACGCCTGCATGAAGAATTTCTCAGTCAGTCCAAGAAGAAGGACTGATGGAATGCAACGAAAACAACAGAGGAGCAGTGTCGGAAAAGGATAGGCCTCCCGAATGGAAACCACCCGGAAGGCCCGCGCAAAACACAGGGCGCCAACCCTGAGAATGCTCATCTTCTAGCACGAGCAGACTAGCGCAGGCCCGAATCGCACGCAACATCGCTTCGCGGTGATCTGATATCTTTTATCCTTTTTCTGGAGAAGAACGGACACCGACAGGCAGGGTTGCAAGGTCTTCACTCGGCTGACCCGAGCGTTCCGCCGGATTCAACATGGAACATGTCATGTCTTCGCCCGTGCAGCGGCACGTTCGGCGCACCAATTCCTCATATCTGAACGACCGCAGCAATGTGACGCCGGTTAAGGCGGAGGACGCGCGCTGGTCGCTTCTGGATTTGGTACGCCGTTGCCGCAAACCTCTTGGTCTGAGAGACCGTGACGTTGCGGTTCTGCGAGGCCTTCTGTCGTTCGTGCCCCAGTCGGCCGACCCAAACTCACTTGTTGTCTTTGCCTCCAACAGGGCGTTGATCGAGCGCTGTGACGGTATCGACGAACGCACACTAAGGCGCCGCCTCACCAATTTGAAGGCAAACGGATTGCTGGCTCGAAAGTCGAGCCCGAACGGAAAGCGATATCGGGTACAGGATGAGTGTGCCGAAGCCAAACTAACCTACGGCATCGACCTCGCGCCGCTGTTCGCCATCCGCGATCACCTCATCGCACTTGCAGAAGAATGCTCCCGAGAAGAAATTCGGTGCAAAGCGCTCCGATCAGTGATCAGGGACATTCTTTACCACAGGGCTGCGACCATTCAGCCCGCACTGCACGACCTTGCGTGCCGCTCACTGCGTCGTTCATTGTCTTCGGACCAACTGGCCGGTCTCATTCAGGAACTACAGGAAAACCTTCCTCAGACAGGCGCTGAGACATCGTCCGTTGCAGATGCAGTGACCGTCAGCGACAGACAAAATGACCGGCACATTCAGAAGTCAAAGAAAGAAAACTATGAATCTGAAGTTGCGCCTGAGAAAGTAAGCACAGCCAATCGAACCAGCTATCCAAGAAGCACTGATGTCGGACAAACCAACGATATCACGGTGTCTGAGTGCATGGCCCTGGCCAAGAATGCAGCATCCTTCGCTTCCGTAACTGCAAAGGATTGGGGCGATGTCATTCGATTGTCCGACACCCTTGCTCCGGCGATTGGACTAGCGAGAACCGACGTAGAGACTGCTCGAAAAGCGATGGGAGCGCTTGGCTCAGCACTCGCCATTCTTGGTATTACTGAGGCGTTCGACAGAATCCGGCAACCGAGGGCCTATCTACAAGCGCTAACCAATCGGGCAGCCAGTGAAAGCATGGACTTCGTCCGTATGTTCCGCTCGCTCACAACCTGCCGCGCCCCGTCAGCGCGTAGTATGACCATTGCTTGATGTATACCCGGGTAAACATAACCCCCTCTTGCTCCACGTATACCCCGGTAAACATGCCGCCCGCTTTGAGAGAGAAAGGTTGGGGGTTGGAGGGGTGACGGGAAGCGAGATCGGGAGAGTGGCTTCCGGCGCCCGTCGTGGAGAAGATCTGATGGCGAAAGCAGCCCAGAAAATCACCCTGTCCCCGTCGCGGGATATCCCCTTCGATAAGCTCGTGCTGAGCCAGTCTAACGTACGGCGCATCAAGGCCGGCGTGTCGGTTGAAGAACTTGCCGAGGACATCGCCCGCCGCGGGCTTCTGCAGAGCCTGAACGTGCGGCCGATGCTAGATGCCGAGGGCGTCGAAACCGGGCTGTTCGAGATCCCGGCCGGTGGTCGTTGTTTCCAGGCGCTGTCACTGCTGGTGAAGCAGAAGCGGCTGGCCAAGACTGCGCCGATCCCCTGCATCGTGCGAGATTCTGGTTCGGAGATCCTAGCCGAGGATGACTCGCTGGCGGAGAACATGCAGCGCGTTGCCCTGCATCCGCTCGACCATTTCCGCGCATTCCAGGCCCTGCGCGAGAAAGGTCAGGGCGAGGAATCAATCGCGGCAGCTTTCTTCGTCACGCCGCAGATCGTGAAGCAGCGCCTGAGACTCGCCTCCGTCGCCCCTACCCTTCTCGAGGTCTATGCCGATGACGGCATGACGCTCGAGCAGCTGACGGCTTTCACGGTGAACCCCGACCACGGGCGTCAGGTCCAGGTCTGGGACGCGGTGAGGAACTCCTGGAACAAGGAGCCCTACGCCATCCGGCGCATGCTGACGGAGACCACGGTCCGGGCCTCGGATCGTCGCACGGTCTTCGTCGGTGTCGATGCCTATGAGGCGGCAGGTGGCGTCGTCCTGCGCGATCTGTTTCAGGGCGACGAAGGTGGCTGGCTCGAGGACCCTGCCCTTTTGGACCGGCTGGTTGCCGAGAAGCTCCAGGCCGAAGCCGAGGCTCTGGTCTCCGAGGGCTGGAAGTGGATCGAGGTCGCGGCCGACCTGCCCTACTGCTACAGCCACGGTCTGCGGCGTCTGGCCGGTGATCCCGCCCCGATGATCGACGAGGAAAGCGCGGCACACGCTTCGCTGCTCGCCGAGTATCGTGCGCTGGAAGAGGAATACTCCGGTCAGGACGAATACCCCGAAGAGATCGATGCGCGGCTCGGTCAGCTCGAAATGGCGATGGAAGCGCTCGAGCAGCGGCCCTTGATCTACGATCCAACCGAGGTCGGGCGCGCGGGCGTCTTCGTCACGCTGGATCGGAACGGCAGTCTCGCGGTCTATCGTGGCTATGTCCGGCCCGAGGACGAGCCGCGCGAGGAAACCGCGGTCCAGGATGGTGATGGCGCGGATGATATGGGGCAGGGGGGTGATGTCGGTGTTTCCAGCTGGAAACCCTCGGAGACCTCTGTCGGCGGCACCGTCATCACTTCGGGTGGTCAGCCGATCGGTGCTGACCTGTCGGAGGAAGAAGATGACGGCGCGTTGAAGCCGCTGCCCGAGCGGTTGGTCATGGAACTGACGGCCCACCGGACCCTCGCACTCCGCGAGGCCATCGGGCGTTCCCCCGACGTGGCGCTAACGCTGCTGCTTCTGAAGCTGGTGACGGACACCTTCCGCACCTCCTTGGGCACGGGCAGTTGCCTCGAAGTCTCTGTCCGCCACGTCTACATGTCGGCGCAGGCACCGAACCTGAAGGACAGCGTGGTGGCGAAGCTGGTCGACGAGCGTCACGCAGCTTGGGAGACCGATCTGCCCCTCGGCGACGATGCCGTGCTTTGGGACTATCTGACCGTGCTCGATCAGGGCAGCCGTCTGGCACTCTTGGCGCATTGCCTCAGCTTCGGGGTCAACGCGCTCCATGAGAAGGTGAACCCCTAGCGCCGCTTGATCCGACGTGCCCCAATCGCGGTAGACCGCGTCCACGTCGGTCAGCATCAGCAGGACTTCGGCCTTCAGAGCCTTGGCCAGCAGGGCGGCGGTGCGGTCCTTGTCGATCACCGCCTCGACGCCACGCATCTTCCCGTCCGGACCGCGCGTCACCGGGATGCCGCCCCCGCCGGCGCAGATCACGCTGACCCCGGCCTCGACCAGCAGCCGGATCGGGGTGATCCCGAGGATCGCGACCGGCAGGGGCGAGGGCACGACGCGCCGCAACCCGCCCGAGGCTTCTGCAACCATCGACCATTGGTGCTCGGCCCGGACCAGCCCGGCTTCCTCGGCAGTGTAGACCGGGCCGATGGGCTTGGTCGGCTGGTCGAAGGCCGGATCCGCCGGGTCGACCTCGACGCGGGTCAGAAGCGTGGCGACGTTGGAGCCTGCGGGAAGGGCGTTCATCAGTTCCTGCTCGATCAGGTAGCCGATCATGCCTTCGGTCTCCGCCCCCAGCACATCCAGCGGCCAGGGGGTATCGGGTGCGAAGCTGGCTGCCTGCAACGCCATCAGACCGACCTGGGGGCCGTTGCCATGGGCCACGACGATCTGGTGATCGCGCGCAAGGTCGGCCAGTGCCGCCGCCGCGATGCGGACATTGGTGTGCTGCGCCTCGGCCGTCATCGGCTGTGTTTCGGCGTGCAATTTTGATGAGGTGGACGGCCCCTGACCCAACCGTGGCGTGCTTTGCGGCCGCGGTTCATGATCAGGGTTCCAATATAGGGAGGTTCCACCATGTCAGATGTGATCGTGACGGTCGGTCTCGACCTTGCGAAGAATGTGTTTCAGGTTCACGGCGTCGACGCTGACGGGAGAGTTTGTGTTCGTCGCAAACTGCGGCGTGCGGAAGTAGCAGCATTTTTTGGTGAACTGTCGCCTTGTCTTGTCGGAATGGAGGCTTGCGCGTCGTCACATTTCTGGGCGCGCGAGATTGCACGCCTCGGCCATGAGGTGAAGCTGATGCCTCCGGCTTACGTCAAGCCATACGTCAAACGGGGAAAGACCGACGCCTCGGATGCAGAAGCCATCTGCGAGGCCGTGACGCGACCGACCATGCGATTTGTGGCTGTGAAGAGCGAAGAGCAGCAGGCGGTATTGATCCTGCACAAAACGAGGGAACTTCTGGTCAGGCAGAGGACGATGCAGACCAATGCGCTCAGGGCCCATCTCGCGGAATTGGGCATCGTTGCAGCTCAGGGCGTCGACGGGCTGAGCAGCTTAAAGGCCCACTTCCAGCGGGTCATGCGATCGCTGCCGGAACATGCCGCAGAGGCTCTTCAAGCCTTTATCCGAATGGCAGATGGGCTTGTCGACGAGATCGAAAGGCTCGAGAGCCGTATCTTGGATTGGCACCGAACCAACGATGCCAGCCGTCGGCTTGCTACTATCCCGGGCATTGGCCCGATCACAGCCAGCGCCATCGCGGCCAATGTGCCAGATGCGAGCCTCTTCAAGACTGCCAGACAGTTCGCGGCGTGGCTGGGGTTGACGCCGAGGGCCAATTCCAGCGGCGGTAAGGAGAGGCAGATGGGCATCAGCAAACAGGGCGATGCCTATATCCGCCGACTGCTCGTCTCAGGTGCGAGTGCCGTCATGCGCTTCACGCGTCAGGGCGATCCCGGCAAAGCGTGGCTGGCGGGAATAAAGGAGCGTAAGCGGCCAAAGGTTGCTGCGGTCGCTCAGGCGAACAAAACCGCGCGCATCGCTTGGGCAATTTTGCGAAGAAACGAAGTATTCGTAGCTCGATCCGCCTGACGAAGGCGCGAGACAGACGAAACTGAATGCGTCGAGACTGAGGAAAGATGACAAACCGGTCGAACCGGGGATCAGGACACCCCAGGGGGTCAAGGCGTCAAATCGAACGCGTAATTTTGATTGGGACCTGATCTGCGGACTTCATCTGGGCCAGCGGCACTGCCGCGCAAACAGGCCGTAGACATGACTGCTTTCGGCATGGGCTCGTCAAATTCCCAGCTTGCGCATCAGGGGCCGTCCAGACATGACATACGGCTTGACGAACTTCGGGGCGATCAGTCGCACGTCATGCCCAAGAGCCATCAATGTCCTCGCCCAGTGTGAGCGGTCGCACATGCCTCCATCGCCACCCGGCATCCCGGATGGGTCTGCATGAAAGCAAGGAACTGCTTGCGCGACAGCTTCTTGCGGAACACAACTTCACCCTCGGCTGTCGCGCCATGCAGTTGAAAGACTTGCTTGGCCAAGTCCACGCCGATGATCGATACTTCCTTCATAGCCAACTCCTCCTGATCCTTCATGGATCACAGTGGCACAAGTGCCGTCAGGAGGGGCTACCCAACCCATCATCAGAGCCCCTCGTCCTGGCAAATTGGCTGGATACCTTGCCTCGGGATGGTGCGGGCAAGGCAGTCAGACGCCATCCCAGCTTCTTGCATCAGAACGTCACCTCAATGGCTATGCCGCGCGCAACTGCACGCTCTACCACCGCCGAGGCAACTGCCAGGTCCTGCAGTGCGACGCCGGTGCCGTCGAAGAGCGTGATCTGGTCGGCCGCAGTCCGGCCCGGATGGGCGCCATTCAGCACGGCACCGATTTCGGTGATCTGGTCGGCCCGGATCAACCCCTGCCGGATGGCATGCTGCGCCTCGCCGATGGAGGTCGATTGCGCGACCTCATCGGTAAACACAGTTGCGCGGGCCAGCAGTGCAGCCTCGACCTCTTGCTTGCCTTTGGTATCGGTGCCCATGCAGGCCAGATGCGTGCCCGGACGGACTTGGGCGGCCTGCAGGATCGGGGCGAAAGACGAGGTGACGGTGATGATCACTTCGGCCTCGGCCCCCATTCGATCCAGATCGACGGCCTCGAAGGGCAGGCCCTTTTCGGCGGCGATGGCGGCAAGCCGGTGCAGATCGCGCAGGTCGATGTTCCAGCCCAGCACTTTCTCGAAGGGGCGCTGGTCCAGCGCGGCGCGCAGCTGGAAGGTGGATTGATGCCCTGCGCCGATCATGCCGATCACCCGCGCGTCGGGCCGCGCCAGATGTTTGATCGACACCGAGGAAGCGGCGGCCGTGCGCAGGGCAGTCAAGAGATTGCCACCGACCACCGCGCGCAGCTGTCCGGTATCGGCGTTGAAAAGGAAGATCGAGGATTGGTGGTTGGGAAGGCCGCGCGCCATGTTCTGCGGCCAGAACCCTCCGGCTTTCACGCCAAGTGCGAGGTTTTCCCGGTCAAACCCCGATTTGAAGCCGTAAAGCGCATCGGCATGGCCGATTGCTTCGCGGATCACCGGGAAGTTGGTGGCCGATCCGCGGGCCATCGCGGCAAAGACCTGCTCGACCACGGCGACACAGTCGGCCGCCGTGATCAGCCCGGAAATTTCGTGTTCAGGAACGATAAACATTCTTGCGCCTTTGCGAGGGGAGGGATCGGCGGTTTGGTCGCCGATCCGGTGCGCTCAGTAAGCCTTGCCGCGGGCTGAGACCGGCCAGAGCGTTTCGACCTTGCCGTTGCGGACCCCGACATACCAGTCGTGGACGTTGCAGGTGGGGTCGCAATGGCCGGGCACGAGGCGCAGCTTTTCGTTGATCCTCAGCACCCCGCCGAGGTCTTCGACATTGCCATGCTCATCAGAGCATTTGACATATTTCACATCGCTGCGGCCATGGATCACCGGCAGCCCGCTGTCCACGGATTGCGCCTTGAGCCCGGCATCCACCACGGCAAGTTGCGGCTTGGCATGGCTCATGACGCTTGTCAGGATGAAGAGCGCATTTTCCCATTCGCCCTGATCGATGCGATTGCCGTTCTTGTCGCGGATGCGGCCATAATCCGCATCCATGAAGGCGTAGGACCCGCATTGCAGTTCGTTGTAAACGCCCGAGGTGCTTTCAAAGTAATAGGACCCCGTGCCGCCGCCCGTTACCAGTTTGGGCTGGAGGTTGACGGCCTCCAGTGCTGCCACCGCCTCTTTCACCTGGGTCACGGCGATGTCGATCTTTGCCTGCCGGTCCTCAAAGCTTTCGATGTGCTGCATTGCGCCCTGATAGGCCTGGATGCCGCTGAACTTCAGGCCGGGGGCGGCTGCAATCGCCTGCGCGATCTCAACGACCGCATCGGCGGTCTTGACACCGCAGCGTCCGGCGCCGCAATCGATTTCGACCAGGCATTCCAGCGTTGTGCCGTGCTTTTGCGCCGCCGCCGAAAGGTCGGCCACATTTGCCACGTCATCGACGCAGACAAGGATGCGGCTGCCAAGCTTGGGCAGGCGGGCAAGGCGGTCGATCTTGGCCGGGTCGCGTACCTGATTGGAGACGAGCACATCCTTGATGCCGCCGCGGACAAACACCTCGGCCTCGGACACTTTCTGGCAGCAAACGCCGCTGGCGCCGCCCAGCCGTTCCTGCAGCTTCATCACATCGACCGATTTGTGCATTTTGCCATGCGCGCGGTGGCGCATGTTATGTGCCTTGGCGTAATCGCCCATCTTGCGGATGTTGCGCTCCAGCGCGTCCAGATCGAGGATCAGGCAGGGCGTCTGGATGTCTTTTTCATCCATGCCGGGCAGGGCGGGCACGTCATAACCGACTTCGAGCCCTTCGAATTCCGTTTTCGCAAACATGATGACTTCCTCAGTTCCAGGGCAGGCTGTCGAGATCGACATTCCCGCCCGTGATGATGATGCCGACGCGCTGGCCGGCAAAGACATTGGGGTTCTTCAGGATGGCGGCCAGCGGCACGGCGCTGGACGGCTCCATCACGATCTTCAGCCGCTTCCAGATCAGCTTCATCGCATCGATGATCTCTTGTTCCGACGCGGTGAGGATATCCGTCACGTGGTTCTGCACGAAATGCCAAGTCAGATCCTTGAGCGGTACTTTCAGGCCGTCCGCGATGGTATTCGGGGCATCATCGGCAATGATATATCCTGCCTTGAAGCTGCGACAGGCATCGTCGGCCTGTTCCGGCTCTGCGGCAAAAATGCGGGTTTTCGGTGCAAGGTGCGACAGCGTCAGGCAGGTGCCCGAGACCATGCCACCGCCGCCGATCGGGGCGATCACCGCATCCAGCCCCTCGACCTGCTCAATCATCTCGGCCGAACAGGTCGCCTGGCCGGCGATCACGCGCGGGTCGTTGTAGGGGTGCACGAATTCGGCCCCTGTTTCGGCCAGCACCTCGGCAAAGACCGCCTCACGCGATGTGGTCGAGGGTTCGCATTCCACCACCCGACCGCCATAGCCGCGCACGGCATCTTTCTTGGCCTGCGGGGCAGTGTGCGGCATGACCACGGTACAAGGGATGCCGCGCCGTCCGGCAGCGTAGCTCAGGCAGGTGCCGTGATTGCCGCTGGAATGGGTGGCAACCCCTTTGCGGGCCTGATCATCCGACAGGCCGAAGACCGCGTTCGAGGCACCGCGCGCCTTGAACGCGCCCGCTTTCTGCAAGTTCTCGCATTTGAAGAAAAGCTCGGCCCCCGTCAGCTGGTTCAGCATACGCGAGGTGAGGATCGGGGTTTGGTGAACATGGGGTGCGATGCGCGCGCGCGCTGCACGCATGTCTGCGAGGGTCGGGATATACATCAGCCATCCTTCCGTGCGGTCTGGCGGTAGTGTTCTTGCGCCGCGGCGACCCCTGAGCCAAGCGTAACCGGCAGGCCCAGATCGACCATGACCATTTCGGCCGTGGCGAGGCCTGACAGCGCCATGACATCGGTCAGGCTGCCCAAATGGCCAATGCGGAACACCTTGCCCGCCACATCGCCCAGCCCGGTGCCGAAGGCCACGCCATAGGTGTGCAGGGCGCGGGCCACGATCCGGTTGGCGTCAAAGCCGTCGGGTGTGCAGATCGCGCTGACGCTGTCGGAGTGAAGTTCGGTTCGCGCGGCGCAAAGCTTCATGCCCCAGGCGGCGACCGCCTGCCGCACGCCTTCGGCAATGCGGTGGTGGCGGGCAAAGACATTCTCCAGCCCTTCGGCGAGCAGCATGTCGGTGGCCACTTTCAGGCCGTTCAGCAGTCCAACCGGCGGCGTATAGGGAAAGCCATTCGCCGCATAGCCCTTCGTCATGTCGCGGATGTCAAAGAAGGTGCGCGGCAGCCCCGCGTTTTCGACTTGCGCCAGCGCCTTCGGCGAAAACCCTACGATGGCCAGCCCCGGCGGCAGCATGAACCCTTTTTGCGATCCGGTGACAGCCACATCGACCCCCCAGTCGTCCATGCGGAAGTCGTAGCAGGCAATCGAGCTGACGCCATCGACCAGAAGCAGCGCCGGGTGACCCGCTGCATCCAGGGCCCGCCGAACGGCCGCGATGTCGGACCGCACGCCGGTTGCGGTTTCGTTGTGGGTTGCCAGCACGGCCTTGATCGTGTGGCCGCGGTCCGCGGTCAGGATTTCTGCGAAGCGGTCCACGGGGATGCCTTCGCCCCAAACCTGGTCCACAACCGTCATGTCGAGACCGTGCCGCTGGCACATGTCGATCCAGCGGTGGCTGAACATACCATTGCGCGTCGCCAGAACGCGGTCCCCGGCCGAGAGGAGGTTGGTGATCGCCGCTTCCCAGCCACCGGTGCCGGTGGCGGGAAAGACGAAGACTTCGGCGCTGCTGGTTTTCAGGACCTTCTTTACCCCGTTCAAGGCGGGATGGAGAATGTCGCCGAACAGCGGGCTGCGGTGGTCGATGGTGGGCATATCCACCGCCTTGCGCAGGATCTCGGGGATATTGGTCGGGCCGGGAATGAAGATCGGGTTCTGGGGGCTCATGGGGGCGCTCTCTGCTGATGCTGCTGGTGTAGCATGGGCAGGTCGCACGGTAAATTTTTCTGAAAAATACTTCCATTAAATGGAAAAATAATAATATTATATATGTTTTTCAAGTATTTATATTTTTCCAATACAGTTCAATTGATTTTGACCGCGCATTTTTCTATCCTCTGGTTCTGCAAATCTGGGGTTTTTCATGCAAACACCCGTCCGTCGGCGCGGGCGTCCGAAGGGGCTGAAAACAGCCCAGCAGCCTGCCAATATTCAAGCCCTGGACCGGGCGCTTGATGTGCTTGAGGCCTTGGCCACGCGCGGCGGCACAACCTTGTCGGAGCTTTCGGCCCATCTGGATCAGGCCCCGGCGACGATGCACCGGGTGCTTGCGGCGCTTGAACGCCGCAGATACGTCGAATCCGGCACCGCACGACAGGAATGGTTCGTGGGGCCTGAGGCGTTCCGCCTGGGTTCGGCCTTCCTGCGGCGCACCAATGTGGTTGAAACCTGCCGGCCGGTGATGCGCGATCTGATGATGCGGACGGGAGAGACATCGAACCTCGGGATCGAGCGCGACGGCGATGTGCTCTTCGTGAGCCAGGTTGAAACGCACGAGTCGATCCGCGCCTTCTTTCCGCCGGGGACGCGCGCGCCGCTGCACGCCTCCGGGATCGGGAAGGCGCTGCTCGGCGCATTTGATGATGCGCGGGTGGAAGCCTTCATCAAGGCAGCGACCTTCGTTCGCTTCACGGACAAGACGATCGCCAGCGCCGCGCAGCTGCGCGACGCCATCTCCGAGATTCGCAAGCGTGGCTATGCGCTGGATGATGAGGAGCGCACGCTGGGCATGCGATGCGTCGCGGCGCCCGTTCGCAACGGGTATGGCGAGGTCGTGGCCGGGATTTCTGTCTCGGGGCCGACAAGCCGCATGTCCGACACGAGTGTCCGGGAAATGGGCCGCCTTGTCGTTGAGGCTGCCGCCGAAGCGTCACGCAAGCTCGGCGGCTGAACCCGCCGCCGGCGGTGGAAAATCACTCCCTGCTGTTCCGAAATGTAAACGTTGACATAGATACAGAATCTGATGTACACGTTGACATAACGAAGAAGACGGCGAACAGGGAAGCCTTCATACAAACTGTCGGGCTGAAGGGCGCATCCCTTCGCCGCATGCCGCGCGCTTGCTTGCGGCATAGGTGCCTCATCGTCTGCATCGAATTGAACCCGGAATACGACAAGCCCTTGGGGGAAGCAAAAAAGCATGTCCGCATTACAGTTTCCGCGCGAACGTATCATCGGCATTTATCGCTCGATGCGTCTGATCCGCCGATTTGAGGAACGGCTGATGGAGGAGATGTCCACCGGCGACATCCCTGGCAACACCCATCTTTACGCCGGACAGGAGGCCAGTGCGGTCGGCGTCTGTCTGGCGCTGCGCGAGGATGACTATATCTCTTCCACCCATCGCGGACATGGACACAGCATCGCCAAGGGCTGTGAGATTGACGCGATGATGGCGGAGCTGTTCGGCAGAGCCACCGGAACGTGTGCGGGAAAGGGTGGCTCGCAGCACATCGCCGATCTGCGGAAGGGGATGCTGGGGGCCAACGGCATCGTGGCCGGGGGTGCGCCCATCACCTGTGGCGCTGCCCTGAGTGCGAAGCTTCGCGGCACGGAACAGGTTGCCGTGGCCTTCGCAGGCGATGGTGCGATGAATGAAGGCGTCATGGCCGAAAGCTTCAACCTGGCCAAGATCTGGATGCTTCCCATCATTTTCGTCATTGAAAACAATGGCTACGGCGAAGCGACTGCAAATGCGCATGTTTCGGCCGGAAGCTTTACGCGCCGTGCCGAAGGCTATGACATCCCGACCGACGAGGTCGATGGCACCGACGTGTTCGCCGTCTATGAGGCCACGCGCGTCGCGGTCGAACGGGCGCGGACCGGCGGCGGGCCGACCCTGCTCCATATCCATGTGCCGCGCTATTTCGGCCATTACAGCGGCGATCCTGATACCTATCGCAGCGCCGATGAGAAGGGCGAGATGCGCAAGAACCGCGACTGCCTGCGCCTCTTCAGGTCCCGGGTTGAGGGCGCGGCTTTGCTTGAAGGTGCGGATCTCGATCAGGTCGAGGCAGAGGTTGAAGACCAGATCAACCAGGCCGTTGCCGCCGCGCGCGCAGCCCCTCGGCCGGATGCCGCTGCGCTGCATACCGATGTTTACGTGAAATACATGTGAGAGGGCGCAATCCATGGCACAGAAATCCTATCGCCAAGCGATCAACGAAGCCCTGCATGCGGAAATGGCTCGCGATCCCAACGTCATCCTGATGGGTGAGGACCTGACCGGCGGGGCCGGGGGAAGCGGTGTGCAAGATGCCTGGGGCGGACCCTTCGGCGTCACGCGCGGTCTGCTCGGCGCCTATGGTCCCGAACGGGTGCGTGACACACCCATCAGCGAGGCCGCGTTCATCGGGGCGGCGGCGGGCGCCGCACTGACCGGCCTGCGCCCTGTGGCCGAAATCATGTTCATCGACTTCTTGGGCGTCTGTTTTGACCAGATCATGAACCAGGCTGCCAAGTTCCGCTACATGTTCGGGGGCCGGGCCCGCACGCCGCTGGTGATCCGCGCGACCTATGGCGCGGGGACGCGGGCCGGATCCCAGCACACCCAGGCGCTGCACCCGATCCTGACCCATATTCCGGGCCTCAAGGTCGTCATGCCCAGCACACCCTATGATGCCAAGGGCCTGCTGATCCAGGCGATCCGGGATGATGACCCGGTCATGTTTCTGGAACACAAGATGCTTTACGACATGGTGGGCGAGGTCCCGGACCGATCCTACACCATCCCCTTTGCGGAAGCGCGCGTGGTGCGCGATGGCAAGGATGTGTTGCTCATCGGTCTTGGGCGCATGGCCCATATCGCCGAAGCTGCGGCGGAAGAGCTTGCCCGAAACGGAATTTCCGCCTGCGTGATCGATCCGCGCACCACCTCGCCCCTGGACGTCGAGACGCTGGTCGAATTCGCCGAAAAGATCGGTCGGGTCGTGATCGTGGATGAGGCGAACCCGCGGTGCAGCGTGGCGGCCGACATCTCCGCCATTCTGTGTGAGCAATGCTTTGACGCATTGAAAGGGCCGATCCGCATGGTGACGGCGCCCCATACCCCCGTGCCCTACGCCCCCAATCTGGAAGACGCCTATATCCCCTCGGCTGCGAGGGTGGTCGAGGCGGCCCAATCCCTGCTGAGGACCCGCTGAGCCATGTCCAAAATCGAAGCTGTGACCGTCCCGAAATGGGGCATGACGATGACGGAAGGCACGATCGTCACCTGGCTGGTGCAGGAAGGCGACGTGATTTCCAAAGGCGACGAGATCGTGGAGATCGAAACCTCGAAGCTGACCAATGTGGTGGAATCGACCGCCGCGGGCACCCTGCGCCGTATCGTGCTGGCGGAAGGCGTGACGGCACCGGTCGGGGCGCTGGCCGCTGTTGTCGCTGACCCGGCGGCGACCGAGGAAGAGCTTGAGGCCTTTATCGCCTCTTATGCTTCGCGCGCCGGGGCAGGGGGTGAGGACGCCGATGTCCCCACCGCCCGCAAGGTCGAGGTCGACGGGGCCGCCGTCAATTTCCTGTCTCTGGGTGCGGACGAGGGGCCGGTTGCGATCCTGCTGCACGGTTTTGGCGGTGATCTGGGCACCTGGATGTTCAATCAGGATGACCTTGCCGCCGAACTGCGGACAGTGGCGATCGATCTGCCGGGCCACGGCGGTTCGGCGCCCACGCGGAATACGGACGCCTTTGCCGGGGCCGTCGCTGCTGTTCTGGGGGTGATCGAGACGCTGGGCACCGACCGGGTGCATCTCGTGGGTCATTCCTTCGGGGGCGGCGTTGCGGCTGCGGTCGCCCGCGCGCTGGGGGATCGTGCCGCCACGGTCAGCCTGATCGCACCAATTGGTCTTGGCCCGCAGATGGCCGGTGACTTCCTGACCGACTTCATTGCCGCCGACCGGCGCCGACCGCTGCAGAAGGTTCTGGAGCGGCTGGTCGCTGACCCCGGCAAGATCACCGCCGAGATGGTGGAAGGCACGCTCAGCTTCAAACGGCTGGAGGAGGTGCCCGAGGCGCTCACGCAGATTGCCGCCGCAATTGCCGATGGCAACCGGCAGCGCCGCGACATTCGTGGCGATCTCGCCGCATTGCGATGCCCCGTGCAGCTGATCTGGGGCGCACAGGACCAGATCCTGCCCGTTCCGTCCGAGGTGCTTGGGTCGGCCCGTCTGATCACCCTCGAAGGGGCTGGGCATATGCCGCAGATGGAAGCCTCGGGTTCGGTCAACCGCGAACTGCTCACGCTCATCCGGTCGGCCGGGTGATCTCGCATTCCAGTGGCGCGCCCCTCAGCAGACCGGGGCCGCCCCAAACCATGACAGGGTGAAACATGACTGACCGGCTTCGGGGCAAACGTGTCCTTCTTACCGGAGGAGTGGCCAATATCGGCCTCGAGATCCTGCAAGCCTTCCTTGCGGAAGGTGCGACCGTAACCTTAGTGGACATTGACGCCACCCGGGGCGAGGCGCTGGAGCGCGAGCTGGCCCCCAGGGTGCGTTTCATCCGCACCGACCTGACCGACGCCAGCCAGATCGCGGCGGCGGTCGATGCGGCGCAGGATTGGATGGGGGGGCTTGATACCCTTGTCCTGAACGCAGGTATCCAGCTTTCGGGCGCGATTGATGAGCTGCCGGTCGAGAAATGGGACCTGACCTTCACCATCAACGTCCGTGCCAACTATTTGCTCGTGCGCGCGGCGCTGCCGCATCTGAAGGCTGCGGGCAAGGCGTCTGTCGTGATGATGTCCTCGCTGGCGGGTAAGCGCGGCGGGCCGGGGATCACGGCCTATTCCGCCTCGAAGGCGGCGGTCATTGGCATGACCAACTCCTTCGCGCTGGAACTGGCGCCCCATGGCATCCGCGTCAATGCGGTCTGTCCCGGCTGGATCGACACCCCCTTCAATAAGCCCATCATCGATTTCATGGGTGGGCGCGGGGCGCAGGACACGCTGGTCGCACGCGCCGTGCCGCTGGGCCGACAGGCCAGCCCGGCCGAGGTCGCACCGATGTTCGTGTTCCTCGCCTCGGACGAGGCCTCTTACATCACCGCGCAGGCCATCAACATCGACGGCGGCGCCTATAACTGACGCGGATCAACCCAGGGATCACCTTCATGTCCAAACGGATCACCCATGATCTTGCCCAGCGTGCGCTTGCCGCAGGCGCAGCCAAATGTCGGGCGCTGAACGAACCTTCGGCCTTGGCCATCGTCGATGCGGGCGGGCATCTTCTTGCCTTTCTGCGGGTCGATGATGCAGCCATCTCGACCCTGAACATTGCGCAAAGCAAGGCCTATACGGCGGCCTGTCTTCGGTCGCCCACGCATCAGTGGATGGAGGCCGTGCAGCCCGGCGGCCCGCTTTATGGGTTGGAGCAGACGAGCGCCGCGCGCCCTTACATCTTCTTCGGCGGCGGCCTTCCCGTCTTTGACGGCACCCGGCTGATGGGCGCGGTCGGTGTTTCGGGTGGCCCGGCCGAGATCGATATCGAGATTGCGCAAGAGATGATCGTCGCCCTGCAGGGCTGATGCATCCAGAACCATGGAAAGGAGGGTCTGATGTCCGAACACGAGATCCGGGTCACCTGGCGGCGCGCCGAACACGCCACGACATCCGGCACTTACAGCCGCGACCATTTGGCAGACTACGGCAGCGATACGCGCATCGCCGTTTCTGCCGCGCCGGATTATCTCGGTAACCCCGCGCTGGCCGATCCGGAGCAATTGCTGGCCAATGCTCTCGCAAGCTGCCACCTGCTCTATTTCCTCGCCCTCTGCGAGGGCAGCGGCTACCGGGTCGAAAGCTACGAAGACCGTGCGACCGCCCGGGTCGAGAAGCTGCCGGAAGGGGGCTTCGGGGTCACGACCATAACGCTGCGCCCCCGGGCCGTTTTTGGTGGTGACAAGCAGCCAACGGCACAGGCGCTGCATCGCTTGCACGATCGCGCCCACACGGGCTGCTTCATCGCAAATTCCATCAAGTCCGATGTGTTGATCGTGCTGGAGGGCGACTGATGTCCGATCCGATTTATGTTGTGGCCCATGTCCGCGCACGGCCCGGACACGAAGATGCCCTGCGGGCGGCGCTGCTCAAGCTTGTCGAGTTTGCGAAGTCCGAGCCGGGGTTCATTCGCTATGACCTGCATGAGGATCTGGCCACGCCCGGCCGTTTCACCTTTTACGAAATCTGGCGAGACAAGGCTGCACTCGATCTGCATGCCGCGACCGAAAACATGCGCGCGCACCAGTCCCTGACCCGGCACTGGGTGGCAGAGGCGGGCGTCGAGCTGGTCCGCAAACTTAACCGCTGACAGCCCGGCGCTGTTTCATTCAAACGCATCGCGCCGCCTATGAAAACGTTGACATCTTCATGTGTAAAGATGTACACGTTTACATAAGGCCGATGAGAACCGCACAACCCATCCGCCGGGGTGGGGTGACTTCACCAAAGGAGAAACAAGGTGAAACCGCTGAACGTCGCACTCATTGGCACGGGCTTCATGGGCAAGGCCCATTCGATTGCCACGGCTGTCGTCCCGATCCTGTTTGGCGCGCCGGTCGAGGTCGTCCGCAAGGTCGTGGTCGACATTGACGAGGAACTGGCCCGCAATGCGGCCAAGACCTATGGTTTCGAGGAATACGCGACCGACTGGCGCGAGGTCGTGAACCGCCCCGATATCGACATCATCGACATCTGCACCCCCAACGATACACATGCCCCGATTGGCATCGCAGCCGCCAAGGCGGGCAAACACATCCTGTGTGAAAAGCCGATGTCGATGACCGTGGCCGAGGCCGAGGAGATGCAGGCCGAGGCGCGCAAAACCGGCGTCGTCACCATGCTGTCCTACAACTATCGCCACACGCCCGCGATCCAGATGGCCAAGCGCCTGATCGAGGACGGGCGCATCGGCAAGATCCTTACGTTCCGCGGGCACTACCTGCAGGACTGGGGTGCCGATCCGATGGCACCGCTGTCCTGGCGGTTCAACAAGGCCAAGGCAGGATCAGGCACTTTGGGGGATATCGGGACCCACATTGTCGATGCGGCACGGATGCTGGTGGGGGAATTCGAAGCGGTGAATTCCATCGTCAAGACCTTCGTCCCCGAACGCCCGCTGCCTTCGGGGCGCTTCTTCGGTCAGCGGGGCGAGGCTTCGTCTGAGATGGGCAAGGTTGATGTCGATGACGCCGCCCTGACCATGATCCAGTTCAACAATGGCGCCTATGGCACCATTGAAGTGACCCGCAATGCCTGGGGCCATCACAACCAGCTCGGCTTTGAAATCCATGGCACGCTGGGGTCCATTGCTTTTGATTATCAGCGCCTGAACGAATTGCGCGTGGCCTTTGGCGAAGATGCCAAGTCTGACACCTTCGGCTGGCGGACCGTCTACTCGGGTCCGAACCAACCCTATGGCGATCTGCTTTGGCCGATTGCGGGGATGGGGCAGGGCTACATCGATGTGAAGTCGCTGGAGTGGTATAACTTCCTCAAGGCCATCGCGGAAAAACGCGAGGCTGCGCCCAACTTTGCCGATGGCGTGCAGATCGAACGCATCGCCGAGGCCATCCTCAAGTCCGGCGAAACCCGGCAGTGGGAAAAGATCGACCAGAGCGCCGTCTGAGGGCCAAGGCCCGACCGCCTTCCCGATTGCGGGAAGGCGGCTTACTTCGCACAGGGACACAGAGATGACGATCAAGCTTGCCATGCACACATGGCCCTATGCCAGCAATCCGAGGTGGTTGCCGGCTTATACCTTGGAAGAGACCCTCAAACGGATCAAGGCCATCGGCTATGACGCCGTCGAGATCGGTGCCGCCAGCCCCCATGTCTTTCCGCAATCGCTCAGCCCGCAGCGGCGCAAGGACATTGCGCAGATGCTTCGTGACTATGAATTGCATCTTTGCGCAATGCTGCCCGCGCATGGCGGTGGTCCGGGCAACAACGTCGCCTCGCCGGTGGCCGAGGAACGGCAGTGGGCGATGCACCACTACAAGGAGATGGTCCAGCTGACCTCGGACTGGGGTGGCAAGCGGCTGATTTGCCTGCCGGGTTGGACGATCTTTGGAACCTCGGCCCAACAAGGCTGGGACTGGGCACGCGATGCCATTACAGAAATTGCCACCTTTGCAGATGATTTCGGCATCGAGATCATCATCGAGCCCACGCCCGAAGACAGCAATATCGTCAATACCTGCGAAGATACCATCCGCATGATGGAGGAGGTGGGGCGCAAGAACGTCAAGTTGATGTTCGACACCCACCACCTGATCGTGATGGGCGAGGTGATGAGCGACTACGTCTACCGCATGGGCAGCAATCTTGTGCACATCCACCTGTCCGACAATGACCGCTTGCCGCCTGGCAAGGGCATCGGCGATTTCCCGGGCCTGATCACGGCCCTGCGGGACACTGGGTTTGATGGCTATCTGTCGATGGAATGCGGCTGGACCCAGCGTGGTCTTTCGCCTGACTGGGTGGCGAGAACGTCGCTGGAGTACACCAAGCCCTTGGTGGACGCCGCGAACGCGCGATAACAGATGTCCGGGCCTTTTTTGGCCTGGACGACGCCCGTCATGGGTGATTGCACGACCTACCGGGGCAGGCCTATTCTGTTCCCTCCTTTGCCACCCGCGTGGAGCGAGATCGAGAGATGGTTGAATGACGAAGCCGCCAACAGTGCATGATGTGGCCCGACTCTCCGGCGTTTCGACGGCGACCGTGTCGCGGTACTTCAACGGCAAGCATGACATTCTGTCCCCCGAAACGCTGGAACGGGTCAAAAAGGCTGTTCAGGATCTGAACTATACGCCGTCCGAAGTAGGCCGTTCATTGCGGCTGTCCCGGAGCAATATTGTCGTGATGTTGGTCCCGGACGCGACGAACTTCTTTACCGCAGACGTCGCCGTGTCGGTCGAAAGCGCCTTGCGGGACATGGGACGCACTCTTGTTCTGGCAAATACCTCTGAAAACGGTGCCAATCAGGACAAGCTTCTGACGGATGCCATTGGAATGCGCGCCGAGGCGATCATATTGCAGGGTGCCATCGACACGCCGCAGCTGCGGGCCGTCGTAAAACAGAATACCCATTGCATCTTTGTGAATCGCCGTCCAGCAGAAGGGATCGTCGCGCCTTATGTGGGCGTTGACAACTTTGCCGCAGGCCGGGCAGTGGGTGAGTATTTCAGGTCCAAAGGTTATGACAATATCATCGCCATTCATGGACCAAAACACTATCCTGGCAGCACCTCTCGTCTCGACGGATTTTTGCAGGGCTGTGGCCAGGCTGAGTCCGTGACGCAGATAGAATGCAGCTATCGCACCGAGGATGGCTATCAGGTGGCGCAGAAGCTTTTCTCCGGAACAGGGAAAAGCTATTCCATCTTCTGTGGAAACGATATGATTTCCTATGGTGTTTATCGGGCCGCGATCGAAAACGGCCTGACCGTACCGGGAAATGTTCGGATTTTTGGGTTTGATGGCTGTCATATGAACAAGTGGCTGGCCCCTTGGCTGTCCACCTTGCGCGTCAGAACTGATCTGTATGGTCCGGCAATTGCAAGACTGATCGACATCCCCCCTAAGGCTGGTGCTTCGGCACCAAATGAAATCTTCCCGTTCGAAATGATCCTTCGCGAGTCTGCTTAAACTCCGGCATGATGAAAAGGGTAGTCACATGTTCAACCAGGTTCTCATCCTCGCCAGCCTTTCGCCGACATTTGAATTCTCCACCTATGGGGTGGATGGTAAGGAGACCGGATTTTGGAGCCGCCTGTTTCAACGGCGTCTCAAATCTCGGTGAGCGTTGCCGTTGAGAAAATGAACGCGGTTGCCAGATGATCAGCCTCCGTGCTTTGGAGATCTACTACTGGACTGCCAAGCTGAGCAGCTTTTCCCGTGCTGCAGAGAAGCTTAACACGACGCAACCCACGGTGTCACAGCGAATCCTGGCGCTGGAAGAGCATTTCGGACGCCAGTTGATGAACCGTGCGAGCAAGCCTGTTTCGTTGACACGAGACGGGCAAAGGATGTTTGCACATGTCGAGCTGATACTGCAGCAGATCGCAAAGTTGAATCAAGATTTTGATCAACCCGGCCATATCGGATCTGTCCGTCTGGGTGTGTCCGAAACGATTGTCCACACCTGGTTGGGATCATTTCTGGAAGCGTCGCATCAGCGCTTTCCGCAGGTCGACTTTGAAATTTCCGTCGATGTTACTCCGGAATTGCAACGTGGGCTGAGCGAAGGTGAGCTTGATATCGCCTTCATGCTGGGGCCAGCCAGTGTTGATGGACTTGCCTGCCATCATCTGCAGGACTCACCGATGCAATTCTATGCTGCACCAGATTTGATACCGGGCAACCATTTCAAGTCTGAACATATTGGTCATTTTCCGATCCTGACCTATCCTCGACATGCCTATCCGCATAGCCAAGTGCGCGAATTGTTGCAGCGCCGGGGTGGACAACAGCCCCGTATCTTTCCCAATTCATCCTTGTCAACGATGGAGCGAATGGCTGTGGATCGAATAGGGGTGGCCTTGGTGGCGCAGGGGGCTTTCCAGTTGTCCCTTGAGCAAGGCAAGCTTGTGGCTTTGAAAAGTGATCTGCCTATACCCGTGCTTCCATTCTATTCGTTTTATCTGACTGGGTTGGGAGATGGGGTTCTCTCGGATCTTACCACAATCGCGCAGACGGTGGCACAACAGCTGGGCTGAGCCATTCGCTAACCTGATGCAGCTTTATCAGATATTATAATTTTACTTGAAGAACGTTGATCCTGGAATATGGGCTGTCCCGGCTATGGGAAAAGGCGGTTCGCACCGAAGCCCCTGCTGTGGGAAACACCCCAACCTCATCCCAAGAAAGAAATGTCCCTCATGAACGCTGCACCCCCGATGCTCGATTTCACCCATGGAAAAGGAGCAATGACGGCAACAACGATCGAAAACTTCATGACGCTTGACCTGACGGGCGTCGGATTGATTGGTAAGATCTATGCCGCATTGCAGCAGGTGCAGCCTGGCCCTGCTTGCATGATCGCGGCGCAGATCGTGGTGAAGCGCCTGCGTGACCAGCCGGGGCCGGTGGTCATCGCGAGCGGCTTTCCCGAGGGCGCGGGCGTTCCGGAAACGGATGGTCCCGTGGGCGCGGCGCTTCTGGCGCGTGCGCTCTTTCTCGGGCTTGGGGTCGAGACGGTGATCCTGACCGATGCTGACTGGTTGACGATGATGGAGGGCACTTGCCGTGGTGCCGGCCTTGCGCCCTTGCCATTCCCCGAGGATGGAGTGATCCGCCCTGTCGAGTTCATCCGGCCGATCTATATCTGCACCACGCCGAAAGATGACGCGGGTTGCCGCGCGGTGACAGATGCGATTCTGGATGAAACGCGCCCGTCCCTCGTGATCTCCATTGAGCGCCCCGGCGCAAACGAAAACGGGCTCTATCATGGGCTCGGCGGACGCCCATTGGATGGGATGGTGGCGGATTACGATCAGTTTTTCCGGCGCGCACAGTCGCTTGGGGTGCCGTTTCTTGCGATCGGGGATGGCGGGAATGAATTGGGCATGGGGGTCGTCGCCGAGCAGCTGAAGACGTTTTCGCCCAAAGCCCGTGATTGCGGCACTCCTGGTCGCGGGGGGGTGGCCGCAGCGACGGCTGCCGATCATCTGATCGTGGCGAATGTATCGAATTGGGGCGCAACCGGATTGATTGCGGCGCTTTCGGCATATCTTAACAAGCCCTCGATCTTCCATGATGGGGCACTTGAGCGGCGCTGCATTGAACACTGTGTTGCCTTCGGAGGGGTGGACGGCATGTTCATGGCGCCCGAAGCGGCGGTGGATGGGATTTCCGCAGTCGAATGGGAAGGTTTGGTCAACGCTTTCCGCAACACACTGGAGCGGGTTGCGGGGCGTGTGACCGGATGGAAAGGCGACAGCGGCGATTGGCGCCAACTCAAGTGAATTACCGCTTGGGAAGATTGGTTTCCCTCAAATGTACACGTTGACATGGCATCTTGTCTTGATGTACACGTTAACATAAGGCGAGTCGAAGGGGCCAGAAGAGCATCCATATGACAGCCTGACGGGAAGGGGAGGCATGCGCCCGACGTCATGCCCAACCTCATTAGCAAAGACAGGAATGGCCGCGCGCATCGCTAAGCACGCGTTCAAGACCTGCGCCGGCTTTCGGCGCAGGTTCAGGAAGATGTCGTCAAAGACACGCGAACCCCATCGACAACCAACAAGGAGCGACTGATGAAAAAGTTCTTTCCGGGGCTGGCTCTTGCCACGCTTTCCGCAACCACTGCTCTGGCAGGCGACATCGGTGTCACCATTGCCACTTCGGATTCCAACCTTGCGCTGCTGATCCAGGGGATCGAGGCACATGCGAAAGAGCTGGGCCAGCCGGTGCAGGTCGAAATCGCGGATGGCGATGTCAACAAGCAGCTGTCTCAGATCCAGAACTTCATCGCGGCAGATGTCGACGCGATCATCGTGAACGTGATCGAAACCTCGACCTCGCCGACCATCACCAAGATGGCCGCAGATGCGGGGATCCCGCTGGTCTATGTGAACAACACGCCGCGTGACGTGGAGAGCCTGGGCGATACCGCCGCTTTCGTCGGGTCCGATGAATATGTTGCGGGCACATTGCAGGCCGAAGGCGTCTGCAAGCGCCTGACCGCGCGCGGCGTGACGGGTGAGGCTGGTGTTCTGATCCTGCAGGGGATTCTCGCCAATGAAACCGCAGTGCTGCGGAGCAAGGCCGTGCATGATGTGGCAGCCCGCCCTGAATGCAGCTTCATGAAAGTCATCGACGAACAGTCCGCCAACTGGGACCCCGTCAAGGCGCAGGATCTGATGACGAACTGGATCACCGCCGGATATCAGCCCGCCGCCGTGATCTCGAACAACGACGAGATGGCCTTTGGTGCGATCAACGCGCTGAAAGCGGTCAGCTGGAACATGGATGAGGTCGAGATTGCGGGCATCGATGCGGTCCATGAGGCGCTCGAATACATGAAGCGCGGCGATCTGGACGTGACCGTCTTCCAGGACGTGCGCGCCCAAGGTACCAGCGCTGTCGACATGGCAATCAGCCTTGCCAAGGGCGAGAAGGTCGAGTCGCCCCACTGGATCCCCTATCAGTTGGTCACGCCCGAGAACGTGGAAGAATATCTCGCGAAGTACTGACCGGCAAAGCCTCGGGGGTGCATCCACTTGGATGCACCCATCGGGTTGGCATCGCAGAGGGACCCTCCATGACAGAGCCATCCATCGCGGCCGCGACGCGGCCGACTAAAATCACGACCGACCGCGAAGGACCGGCACTGCTGAGTGTCAGGGGTATCCGGAAAGAGTTCGCCGGTGTCGTCGCCTTGAATGACGTTTCTTTCGAGCTTCGGGCCGGAACGGTCCATGCCTTGATGGGCGAAAACGGCGCAGGCAAATCCACGTTGATGAAGGTCATCTCGGGGATCTACCGGCCCGACGGCGGCACGATCCTGTTGAACGGGCGCGAAGTCGAACTGACGACCCCGCTTGCGGCGCTGGATCTGGGGATCGCCATGATCCACCAGGAACTCAATCTGATGGCGCCGATGACGGTGGCCGAAAACATCTGGATCCGCCGCGAGCCGCGCAACCGCCTCGGTCTGATCGACCATGCGGAACTCAACCGCCGCACCGCGGCGCTCTTTGCCGAGTTGGATATCCGGATCGATCCCGACCGTCTGGTCGGCGACCTGAGCGTAGCGAACCGCCAGATGGTCGAAATCGCCAAGGCGGTGTCCTACAACTCGCAGGTTCTCATCATGGATGAACCGACCTCGACCCTGACTGAACGCGAGGTCGAACACCTCTTCCGTATCATCAATACGCTGCGGGCCAAGGGTACGGGTATCATCTACATCACCCACAAGATGAACGAGCTGTTCGAGATCGCGGACGAGGTCTCGGTCTTTCGCGACGGCGAACACATCGCGACGCGCGCTTCAAGCGATCTGACCCGCGATGACGTGATCCGCATGATGGTTGGTCGCGACATCTCGCAGATGTTCCCCAAGGTTCCCGCGGAAATCGGCGATGTGGTCCTCAGCGTCCGCAACCTGACCTTGCGCGGCGTGTTTGACGATATCTCGTTCGATCTTCGCGCGGGCGAAATTCTGGGCGTGGCCGGGTTGGTGGGGGCGGGCCGGTCCAATATCGCCGAAACGATTTTTGGGGTGACCCCGGCGACCTCCGGGTCGATGCTTGTGGACGGGCGGCATGTGGTGATCGATACGCCGCGCACCGCGATGCAACAGGGCATGGCCTTCCTGACCGAAGACCGCAAGGATACCGGCTGTTTCCTGAACCTGACAATCCAGGAAAACATGCAGATTGCGGCGCTGCAAAGCGGCTTTCACCGCAACGGTTTTGTCGAGCAGCGTCGTCTGGGTCAGGAATGCCAGACCCTGAGAGAGGCGCTCCGCGTCAAGACGCCTTCGATGGAGCAGAAGATCGTCAACCTTTCGGGGGGAAATCAGCAAAAGGCGCTGATCGGACGCTGGCTTCTGACAAAGCCGCGGATTCTCATCCTGGATGAACCGACGCGCGGCATCGACGTCGGCGCGAAGGCCGAGATTCACCGCATGATCTCTTCCCTCGCGGCCGAGGGGCTCGCCGTGATCATGATCTCCTCCGAACTGCCCGAAATTCTGGGGATGAGCGACCGGGTCATGACGATCCGCCAAGGCAAATTGACCGGAATTCTGGATCGCGCCGAGGCCGATCAGATCAAGATAATGGAGCTTGTAGCACAATGACTGCGCGCGCAATCGACCCCGGCGCCCTTGAGACGACGGCGTCGAAATCGAAATACCAGAATGAGCTGTCGATGGCACTGGTCCTTGTCGGGATCGCCATCATGTTCGAAATCCTCGGCTGGATTTTCGTGGGGGATTCCTTCCTTGCGAACCAGCAGCGGTTGTCGATCATCATCCTGCAGGTATCCGTGATCGGGATTCTGGCGGTCGGGGTGACGCAGGTCATCATCACCGGCGGGATCGACCTGTCCTCGGGTTCGGTCGTGGGTCTTTCTGCAATGGTGGCGGCCTCGCTCGCACAAAGCTCGACCGATCCGCGGGCGCTCTTTCCGGCCCTGACCGATCTCATGCCGGTGTGGCCGATCCTTGCGGGGGTTCTTGCAGGGCTTGTGGTGGGGGTGATCAATGGCGGGCTGCTGGCCAAGACCAATATCCCGCCCTTCATCGCGACGCTGGGTACGATGGTCTGCGTTCGTGGCATTGCCAAATGGTACACGCTGGGCCAGCCCATTGGTCTGCTCACGCCCGAATTCAGCTGGATCGGGCGCAGCTTCAACGTGCTGGGCTTTCCGGTGCCGCTGCCGGTGCTGATCTTCCTTTTTGTCGCGCTGATCTTCCATGTTGCGCTTGGCTATACCCGGTACGGCAAGTTCACCTATGCCATCGGCGCCAATCCGCAGGCGGCGCGCGTGTCCGGCATCAATATCGGCAGCCACCTGATCAAGGTCTATGCGATTGCGGGGCTTTTGTCGGGCCTTGCAGGTGTGGTGACGGCGGCCCGCGCGGCTTCCGCCCAACCGACCATGGGTACCGCCTACGAGCTGGACGCCATCGCCGCGGCAGTGATCGGAGGCACCTCTCTGGCTGGTGGGTCCGGGCGCATCCTCGGCACGGTGATCGGGACGCTGATCCTTGGCGTGATCATGTCGGGGTTCACCTTCCTCAAGATCGGATCTTATTACCAAGAGATCATGAAAGGCGCGATCATCGTGGCGGCCGTCGTGATCGACCAATACCGCCGGTCGCGCAAGGATCGCGTCTGACAGGGCGGGGCGGGCGGGCCTCCTCTCGCCGTCCGCCAGAACCGGGCCTGCCGGCAGGTTTCCTTGGGCAGGCCCGTCTTCATTTCCCTTTGGTTCTTCACCCTCATGCCGATGCCACTTTGCATCGCCTGACGTCTGTGCCCCATGACCCTGACAATCGACATCAACAGCGACCTCGGCGAAGGCTATGGCATCTGGCAGATGGGCGATGATGCCCGGATGCTCGACCTGGTCAGCTCGGCCAATGTGGCTTGCGGTTTCCATGCCGGCGATCCCCAGACCATCCTGACCACGGTGCGCGCTGCCGCCGCACGGGGCGTGGCGATCGGGGCCCATATCTCTTACCCGGACCGCGTCGGATTTGGGCGCCGCCCGATGGACCTGTCGCAGGCGGAGCTCTGCGCTGATGCAATTTATCAGATCGGGGCGCTGCAGGGGATCTGCACCGCCGCCGGAACCCGCCTGCGCTATGTCAAACCGCATGGCGCGCTTTACAACACCATCGCCATCAATGCCCGTCAGGGTGCTGCCGTGATCGAAGCGATCTGCGCCGTGGATCCCGATCTGATCCTGATGGGACTGGCCGGGGCGCCGATCTTGCGGCAGGCGGCAGAGGCCGGGCTTGCCACGGTCGCCGAAGCCTTCGCCGACCGCGCCTATGCGCCTACGGGGCAACTCGTCTCTCGAAGAGAGCCGGGTGCCGTGCTGCACGACCCCGAGATGATCGCCCGGCGCATGCTCCGTCTTGCAACCGAGGGGGTGATCGAGGCCATCGACGGATCCCCCTTGCGCCTCCATGCCGATAGCATCTGCGTCCACGGCGACAGCCCCGACGCCGTATCCGTCGCCGCCCGCATCCGTGCGGTGCTGCAAATAGGCGGCGTCTCCATCCGCTCTTTCACCGAGGTATCCGCATGACCTGTCTGCTTCCTGACCCCGCGCAGGCCGCGCTGGCGCGGTTGTCCTACCGTCAGGGCCAGATCGTCCCTACCGCGGGCGTAGCGCCGGGATTGACCCAGTGCAATATGATCTCGCTGCCCAGGGATTGGGCATGGGACTTTCTGCTGTTCGCGCAGCGTAACCCGAAGCCCTGCCCGGTGCTGGACGTGACCGACCCCGGCAGTTTCCGCAGCACCCTTGCACCAGATGCCGATCTCCGAACGGATCTGCCGCTCTATCGCATCTGGCGCGACGGTGTTCTGGCCGAGGAAACGCCGGATGCCAGCGCCGCCTGGGCCGAATGCCCGGATCTGGTGACATTTCTGATTGGCTGTTCCTTTACCTTCGAAACCTCGCTGCAACAGGCTGGGATCGAGGTCCGCCACATCACGCAGGGGTGCAATGTGCCCATGTTCCGTACGAACTGTGCCTGTCGTCCGGCGGGTCGGCTCCATGGCGAGATGGTCGTCTCCATGCGCCCAATTCTGGCAGGCCGTGTGGCCGAGGCCGCCATGATCAGCGGCCGGACCCCGGCGGTGCATGGTGCACCCGTGCATATCGGCGATCCGGCGGCCCTCGGGATCCATGATCTCGCGCGCCCGGATTTTGGTGATGCGGTAGAGGTGCGCGCGGGCGAGATTCCGGTGTTCTGGGCCTGTGGTGTCACACCGCAGGCGGCGGTTATGGCCTCAAAACCGCCTTTTGCAATCAGCCATGCACCCGGCCACATGTTCATCACCGACATTCCCGATACCCATTGGCAGGTTTGATCATGCGTGTGCTTCCCATCGGGCCGCGGACCCTTTTGGTTGAGCTTCTCGACCTTGACGAGACTTTGGCCCTGTTTGCGGCGCTGACGACCGCCGATCTTCCGGAGATCGCCGAGATCGTGCCCGCCGCCCGCACCCTGATGATCCGTACCGCGCCCGGTGTCGCGGCCGATAGCTCTTTGGCCAACCGGATCGCCGCCCTCCAACCTGCGTCCGGACTGCGGCCCAAGGTCGAAGGCGGGGCGGTCGTCGAAATCCCGATGTCTTACGATGGCGCTGATCTGGCAGACGTGGCGGATCATCTGGGGCTGACGGTGGCCGAGGTGATTGCAGCCCATCAGGCGGCGAATTGGCAGGTGGCCTTTTGTGGTTTCGCCCCCGGCTTTGCGTATCTGAATGGTGATGACCCCCGGTTCGACCTGCCGCGCCGCGCCGTGCCCCGAACCCGCATTCCTGCCGGGTCGGTCGCGCTGGCCGCACGCTTCTGCGGCGTCTATCCGCAGGATATGCCCGGCGGCTGGCAGATCATCGGCACCACACGTCTGCCGATGTGGGATCTGGCGCGCGATCCGCCCGCCATGCTGCGACCGGGTCTGCAGGTCCGGTTTGTTGAGGGTCATGCCACCGTCTACCCATCAGTCGTCCCGCCCCCGCCGCCGGTGGATCCCGCGCTGACCCTGATCTCTTCCGCCTTTCCGGTGCTGTTTCAGGATGATGGCCGTCCCGGTCTGGCGCAGCAGGGAGTATCGGCCTCGGGCGCGCTGGACCATGGGGCCTTGCACCTGGCGAACCGGGCCGTGGGCAACCCCGCGACTGCAGCGGCGCTCGAGCTGACCCTTGGCCCCGTGCGGCTGCGCGCTGTGGCGCCGGTCACTCTCGCGCTCACGGGTGCGGGGCGGGCGCAGGTTGCGGGCCAGCGGATTGCGCCGGGCGCGCCCTTTGCAATGGATGCGGGCGATGAGTTGGTCATCGATCTTCCGGCCGCCGGAATGCGCAGTTATCTGGCGCTACGGGGGGGGTATGCCTTGGCCCCGGTGCTGGGTTCGTGCGCCACGGATACTCTGGCGCGCATCGGCCCTGATCCGCTGCGGCCGGGGGCGTCAATCGGCTGCGCCCATCGACCAGCGCAGGCAACCCGCGCCCCGGAACCCCAGCCCGCGCTGCCCAAGGTGGGCGAGGTGCTGGTGCTGCCCGTCACGCTCGGCCCCCGGGCCGACTGGTTCCCACCCGACGTCCTGACCCGTTTCCTCACGCAAGAGTGGCTCGTTACGCCCCAAAGTTCGCGCGTTGGGGCGCGGTTGGAGGGGGCGGTGCCGCTCTTCCGTCCCGAGGCGCGCGAACTTGCCTCCGAGGGGACGGAAACAGGTGCAATTCAAGTCCCCCATTCCGGGCAACCGGTGCTGTTTCTTGCCGATCACCCGCTGACCGGGGGCTACCCGGTCATTGCGACGCTGCTGCCATCGGCACTCGATCTGGCCGGGCAAGCCCCACCCGGCGCCCTGATCCGCTTTTCCGCCGCCGCTCCATTTGCGCCCCTTTCTGTCCCGAGGCCCCAATGACCCTTTTTGCCACTGGCCCGACGCGGCCCATCCGTCGCCTGCTGATTGCCAACCGGGGGGAAATCGCCGTCCGCGTGATCCGCGCCTGCCGCGATGAAGGCATCACCAGCATTGCCGTCTACGCCGACAGCGACCGTGATGCACTCTTCGTCCGCATGGCTGATGAGGCCCATCCCCTGCACGGGGAACGCCCCGCGGAAACCTATCTTGATGCGGCCAAGATCATCGCCCTTGCGCGCACTGCCGGGGCTGAGGCGATCCACCCCGGTTATGGCTTTCTGTCCGAACGTGCGGATTTTGCGCAGGCGGTGATCGATGCGGGACTGATCTGGATCGGCCCGGATCCGCAGGTGATCGAGGTTCTCGGGGACAAGATCAAAGCCCGCCGCATTGCCGAAGCTGTGGGCGCCCCACTGGTTGCGGGAACACCCGGCCCGGTCGAAACCCCCGCCGAGGCGCTGGCCTTTGCCAAGACCCATGGCCTACCCATCGCGATCAAGGCGGCCTTTGGTGGCGGTGGACGCGGAATGAAGGTGGCCTGGCGGCTGGAAGAGGTCGAAGAGCTGTTCGAAAGCGCCACGCGCGAGGCGCTGGTGGCTTTCGGGCGCGGTGAGTGCTTCATCGAACAGTTCCTCGACCGTCCCCGCCATGTCGAAGCCCAGGTGCTGGCCGACCGTCACGGCATGGTCAAGGTGATCGGCACCCGCGACTGTTCCCTGCAGCGTCGCAACCAGAAGCTGGTTGAGGAAGCCCCGGCCCCCTTCCTGACGGCCGATCAGCGCGCGCGCATCCATGCTTCGGCCCGCGCAATCTGCGCCCATGCAGGCTATAGCGGGGCGGGCACGGTGGAATACCTTCTCTCCGCCAATGGCACGATTTCCTTTCTTGAGGTGAATACACGCCTGCAGGTCGAACATCCGGTGACCGAGGAAACCAGCGGCATCGACCTGGTGCGCGCGATGATCCGCGTGGCGCAGGGGGCGCAACTGGCCGATGACACGGTCCCTGAACCGCGCGGCCATGCCATCGAATTCCGCATCAATGCGGAAGATCCGGGCCGTGGGTTTCTGCCGACCCCCGGTGCTGTGCAGATCTTTGACGCGCCGTCTGGCCCCGGCATCCGCGTGGATAGCGGTGTGGTCGCAGGCTCGGTCGTGCCGGGCAGCTTCGATTCCCTCATGGCCAAGCTCATCGTGACCGGCGCCACCCGCGAGGAGGCGCTGGACCGGGCCGCCCGCGCCCTGCGTGAATTCCGGATCGAAGGGGTTGCCTCGGTCCTGCCCTTTGACCGGGCGGTTCTGGAACACGCCGATTTCCGCGCGCCTGAGGGTGACTTTCGGGTGCATACCCGCTGGATCGAAACCGACTTCGCCGAGGCGCTCGCCCGTGCGGTTGCCCCACATGGGCGTGTGACCCCAGCGCACCCTGCGCCGATGCTGCGCCTGACGGTCGAGATTGATGGCAAACGGCACGAACTGGGCCTGCCTGCGGGTCTGCTGGCATCGCTCCCGGCCGCGGGTGCCGTGCCCGAGGCTTCCCCTCAGCCAGAAGAGGACGCGGCCGCCGTTCTGGCGCCGGTTGCCGGCACATTGACGCTCTGGCAGGTCGACGAAGGGACCGTTGTCGAGCCGGGTCAGGTCATTGCGGTTGTCGAGGCGATGAAGATGGAAACCCGGATCGAGGCCCATCGCGCCGGTCGCCTGACAATCACGGCACAGGCGGGCGCAACCGTGATGTCGGGGTCCCTTCTTGCGCGTATTCTGCCCTAGCGCGCTTTCCCTCGCGCGCCGATCCCGCCATGCCTGAGATGCCGCAGTGACAAGCCAGCTTGACGCGGGCAGCGCGGATTCTAGAGGGTTGGGACTATAAGCAAACAAAACACCGCGGCCAGAGGCGAAAAAGCCACATCTCAAAACAAAATCAATGACATGGGGATTGTCTAGGGCGAACTAAGTCGGTCGGCCTCAAAGCGTCCGGTTGCAGAAAAGGACATCGCATCCAGCAGGCGCGTCATTAGACGCTTTGCGGGAACGTCCTTGCCAGTTTCCCATTTCGAAACCGCGGTCTGCGAAACGCCCAGCATTTCGGCCAAGGTCTGCTGGATGGTCCGCACACACAATCAAGTGCATCCCCTCCAGACATCGTGGCAGGGCGCTGGTCAATCGGTCTGGACAGTCTGCTGTAACGATCATTCAGGCCGATCGCGCGAGAGCATCCGTAAGTGCGATGCCTTGTTGACGCAGTGCTGCGCGAACGCGTTGGATGAGCCTTTCAGTGCCCTCCGGCGCAAACAGCTCTGCCAGCGGCACGATCCAATATGCTCCGACAGCATAGCCGCCCGGGATTTCATCCCAGCGGCCTTCCTCGACGTTCTGGTCTTGATCTGCGTGCCAGACGTCACTCGGCTTCTTCTGTGGACCCGGTTGTCTGACGACGTGATAGAGGTAGAGACGAAGCTCGCTATCAGTCTCGTCCAGCGGCGGCATTTTGAGTGGATCCGGTCCTGAAAAAGACCGGCTCATCAAGGTCTGCTCCGGAGCAAAGCCGTCGACGGCACAGACCCTGAGGATGTTGATTTTCACCCAGAAGTGATGGGGTGGATACCCCCTCCCGACGGCATCGCAATGTGCCAAGGTGATGTTGGGTAACGTCACGGGAGGGAGGGAATATCCATGGAAGATGTTAGCATCGTTGGGCTGGATCTGGCAAAGCGGGTTTTTCAGGTTCACGGCGCCGCGTTGGACGGTCGCGTTGTGTGTCGCAAGAAGCTGTCTCGAGGCCAGCTCCGCACTTTCTTTGCGCAACTGCCGCCGTGTGTCGTCGCTATGGAAGCCTGTGCGTCAGCGGACGCAATCGATCAACGCACTGCGCGCCCATCTGGCGGAGCATGGGATTATTGCCCCGCAGGGGGTGTGGAACCTGCCAGGTATCCAACGGCTGATCAATGAGGCCGGTAAAGATATCGAGCCGTTGGTGATCGAGATGTCGCGGCTCTATCTTGCGCAGATCGCGACCTTGTCGGCTCAGATCACCTCACTGGAGGCGGTCTTGAAGAAAGAAGCCGCGCAGTCTGATGCGTCATCGCGGATGATGACGATGCCGGGCCTTGGAGCAATCACTGCCATGGCCATCGAAGCTTTTGCCCCCACGTTGAAGGTATTCCAGAAGAGCCGGGATTTTGCCGCCTGGCTGGGGCTTGTGCCGCGCCAACATTCCAGCGGAGGGAAGCAGGTTTTGGGGCGCACCTCCAAAATGGGCCAGCGTGACATCCGACGCCTTTTGATCACGGGCGCAATGTCGGTCATTCGTTGGGCGAGCCGAAAGGGCGCGACCCCGGGATCCTGGCTTCATGCCATGCTGTTGCGCAAGCCTCGCATGGTTGTCGCCATCGCGCTCGCCAACAAGATGGCCCGCATGCTTTGGGCCATGGAGACTAGGGCCTGTTGAAGTTCACCGCAGGCGAATGATGGTGGCCGCGATGGCGATGAATGCGGCGAAGCTGGTGTCGGTTTTGCAGCAGCGCGTAGCGATGCCTCTGTATTCCTTGAGCTTTCCGAAGAAGTTTTCGATCAGATGGCGCCACTTGTAGGTGTCGCGGTCGAACTCTGCCGGGAAGCGGCGGTTTGATTTGGGCGGGATCACCGCCTCGGTTCCTGCCTCGGCCAAGGTCTCGCGCAGCCAGTTCGCGTCAAACGCACGATCCGCAAGCAGCTGTCCGCCCGAAAGCCCCTCGATCAACGCCGGAGTGCCGCGCAGGTCGTGCGCCTGACCGGGCAGCAGGCGGAAGTCGATCAGGTTACCAAGGGCGTCGGTCAGCGCCATGATTTTCGTCGTCATGCCGCCGCGAGAACGACCGATGGCCTGGCCTTCAGTCCCCCTTTTGCGCCTTGGCCATGGCGGTGGACCTTGACGATGGTGCCGTCGACCATCACGTATTCGAAGTCGGTGTCTTCGGCTAACGCCCTGAACATGATGCAGAATGCGTCGGCTTTCACCCAGCGGCGGAACCGCTTGAATACGGTATTCCACTTCCCAAACTCGGACGGCAGGTCGCGCCAAGGGCAGCCGGTGCGCGCGATCCAAAGCACCGCTTCGACGAACAGCCGTGGATCGGGGCCAGTGCGCCCGGGATCGCACTCCCGGCCAAGACAATGCGGAGCAATGGCCGCCCATTGGGCGTCGGTCAGAACGGTGCGGATCAAGCTTGCCTCCCCTGTTGGCAAGCTTGAATCAGACAGAGGCCGACTTGGGAATCCTCAAACGTCAACAGGCCCTAACACGGGCTTCAAGGATAGGAGCATCCTCAGCATGTGCGAACGTGCACACAAAGAAAGGCAACGCTGATGCAATTGCCGCTGACCTGCCCCCCGGTCGTCCCTCGTTCATAACGAGAGTCCTTGGTGTTGATAGGCCTCAGTTTCGGGTGTGGCAAGCGCGCCGGGCGCATTGCCATCACGTAGCTCAAGCGTCCCGCGCGCTAGTGCGATGGACGGAAGGCCGCTTGACGGCATTATGGCATCCCGATCTCTACGCTATACTTGGTATCAGTTCGTGTTTGCCCAAATGTTGGCCATCCGAGCTTTTGCAAGGCACGACCTCCGAGCGATTGGTCGCATCTCGCTCGAGTTAGTCTGTGAGATCAATGCGGGCCAAGTCAGATGGTCTACAACAGTTTTGAGAAGATCATTTTCCTGCGCCTTATCAAGGTGCGACAAGTTCGGAGTGGAGGCGGGCGCGAAAAACGTCCGGCATCATCCAGTTGGGTTGGTGCCCAAGCAGCAACTGCAGAAAGCCCGCTGAAAAACTGGCATCCTGCGCGATGTTTTCCTTGAACGACCACCAGTGACGCAGATCATCAATGGCAGGATCAAGCGCTGTTTGATCCTGAAACTCTTGTTGCATTGCGGCAGCATGCACAGAGAGACAAAACATCGTGCAGCAATAACCTTCAGGCCAGAAGGCAGCAGCAGAATTGGCAGCGGCGCGTGTGGTTGGTCCTAGAACCTTCAGGGGAGCATCGGCAATCAATTCCCGCAGCATCAACGCAGCGGCAAACTCAAAAAACGCTTTGCGCTCGGCCTTGTCAGTCGGTCTTTGTATTTCAATAGCGTCCAGCCAGCGCATGAAGGCCGCAGCCAATTTCACTTCGTCAATCTCGAAGGTGCAGCCGATATCGCGGGCGGTTGCCTCGGAAAAGCGCTGAAACGCAAGTTTGAACCAGCGCAACCGCCGCACTGCTATACGTAGTGGTTCGTTGGAAGGTGGAAGCGCCCCGGTGTTCAGCTTGATTTCAGACATGGGACACGTACTTTCGATAAAGTGCCGCAATCTGGTCGGTGTTTTTCTGGTGGACTGCCATCGAAATCTCTGGTGCCAGGGCGACGGCCATATCGCATGCTGCCATCAGGGCTGCTTCATTTTCATCTTCTGATCGCACGGCTTGCAGCCAAAGCAATACGGCAAAGAGACTCACGGCCTCAAGGCCCGCACCCGGAACCAGCGCTGCCTGCTGTGCGGTAGTACCGCGCAAGACCCGCGAATCCAATAAGCGAAACGTCAGTCGGGCAGCCCGGCTTTCAACCGTCTCGTCTGGGTTCGCCACCGCCATACCCTCTAACGCACTCCTCGCGGCGGCTTCACTCACCAGAACGCCCGGGGCACCCAGATGCCGCAAGACAGCCGTTAGGGCGACATAGAATGCCACTGCAAATTCGGCACTACTGCTCTCACTGCCTATGAAGTCCTGTAGTGGTGCCGAAGACTGTGTGGTTCCTCCAAGGACGGTCTTGGCCACATCTGATGCGATGTCGTCAACCGAGCGCACGATACCCCCCGCTTCGCGCAAGGCGACTGTAGCCAGATCAAAGGCGGGCTTGGGCAGGGACGCGAGATCAATGGTTTCAGCGAGTGTTTCGCCACCACGGCGCAAAAAAAACCTCAGGCCGCGCAAGGCTTCGCGCAACGGCATGACGTCAGGTCTAGGGAACGTCTGATTGGACAAAGGCATCATCCTCTTTCAGCCTAGCATACCCTAGCCGAACGAGGATACCAATGTGTCCTTTGCCGCGCCATGTGGCGTTGCCTGAATAAATGCCATGGTAGTAGCGAAATCTTTGACCCCGGCCTGACTGCCAAGACCCGTCGCGTTCTGCGCCGACGAGGCCTGAGCGATCTGAATGGCTTCAGGCATGGACACGCCCTTGATCAGGCCTGTCGCAAGACCGCCGTTGAAGCAATCGCCGCAACCACAGGTGCATTTCACATCCACGCAGAAGGCCGGGGTGTGAAACTCGGTCCCGTTGCGGTGGCGGTAATAAGCGCCGTCTGCGCCAAGTGTCAGAATGACACAACCTGCTCCCCGGTCGATCAGGAACTGGGCCAGATCTCGGTTTTCATATAGGCCAGACAGAGCGCGTGCCTCTTCCTCGGACGGCAGAAAGTAATCGGTGTGCGGCAATAGCCGTGCGACCTTGGGCAAGTCGTCGGGGGTCGAGGCAAAGACATCCAACGTTGTAATGACGCCACGCCGCTTGGCCTCGGCCATGATTTCTTCGGTTCGGCCCTGATCCATCCTGTTCATCAAGCCAACGCCGCCCACATGCAGGATGCGGGTGTCCAGAAGATCGTCAATCTGGGAATCCTCGATGTAAAAGCCATCCGTTGCGCCGCGTTTGTGCAAGGCGGGCCGCACCCCGTCGGGCCGTGTGGTCACGATGGAAGACGAGGTGGTGAACCCCTCGCACCGCGCCATCATCGAAATGTCGATGCCGAATTTCGCCAGCTTCATCAGCACCCAGTCGCCCATGTCGTCATGGCCCACTCCGCCTACAGCGCGGGCGCGAAGACCGTGCTTTGCCGCGACAATGACGGCACTGCCCGCTGCGCCGGACACAGCCAGCGTGTAGTCCTCGACAAAATAGGTGTCTCCGCCCGGCGGAATCTGGGTCACCGGGCGGCAGAGGGCGTCGAATGTTATGAAGCCCATCGATGTATAATCAAACTTCGTGCTCATGCTGCGCCCCGGATGCGCTGGCCATCTTCGCCAAAGAAGTAGAGATGCGCCGGATCAAAATGGATCGCCACAGGGACGTCGATATCAGAGCGATACTCGCGCGCGGCCTTGACCTCGATCTTTTTGGTCCCTGCAAGGACGGTCAGATAGGTCGTGTCGCCGGTGGGTTCGACGCCGTAGACCATACCTTGCACATTGTCGCCGCCAACATGGCAGTCTTCGGGACGAACACCCAAGGTGACCTTGCCGCGCACATATTCGGGACAAGGAGCCGTGACGCCTGGAGCGACGAAGGTGCCATTTTGCGCTGTGCCCTCGATCAGGTTCATTGGCGGGCTGCCGATGAAGCCTGCCACAAAGGTATTTGCCGGATCGGAATAGATTTGATCCGGAGTGCCGACCTGCTGGATGGCACCCTTGTTCATGATGACGATGCGATCGGCGAGAGTCATCGCCTCGATCTGGTCGTGGGTAACGTAAACCGTGGTCACCTTGAGTTGCCGCTGCATATGCTTGATTTGGACCCGCATCGACTGACGCAGCTTGGCATCGAGGTTCGACAGCGGTTCGTCCATCAGGAAGACCTGTGGCTGACGCACCACGGCGCGAGCCAGTGCTGCCCGTTGGCGCTGGCCGCCCGACAAGGCGCCGGGTTTGCGGTCAAGGAAGCCGCCCAGTTCCACCATGTCGGCAGCCTGGCGAATGCGAGCGTCATGCTCGGATGCCGGAACGCCGCGCATCCTCAACGGGAAACGGATATTCTCGTAAATCGACATGTTGGGATAAAGAGCATAGCCCTGAAACACCATCGCCACGTCGCGGTCACGGGCGTCGATTTCGGTCATTTCTTCGCCGCCGATGACGATCTTACCGCCCGTCGGAAGTTCAAGCCCGGCAATCATTCGCATCGTGGTGGTCTTGCCACAGCCCGAAGGCCCCAGCAGCACCAGAAACTCCTCATCCGCGATTTCCAGCGACATATTTTGCACGCCGACAAAACCGCCATAGCGCTTTTCGATGTTTTGCAGGTGGATCGAAGCCATGGTTCAGCCTTTCACTGCGCCCATCGTCAGGCCACGCGACAAGTGCTTCTGGATCAGGATCACCAGGATCAGGATCGGCACAAAGGCGATGAACGAGACAAGGGCAATTGCGTTATAGATGATGCCGTCAGAGCCGCCGGTGAAATTCGCCAGTGCCACCGACATGGTATAGGCGTTCGAGGTCGAGGCGATGAGCAGCGTGAACAGAAATTCGTTGATCGCGAAGATGGCTGCGATCACGGCAGCGGTGATGATGCCGGGCAGACAGGCCGGAACGATGATTTCGCGCAGGATCGTCAGATCGCCTGCGCCATCGGTGCGGGCGGCATCTTCAAGCTCTTTCGGAATATCCAGCATGTAGCTGCGGATGATCCAAGTGACCAATGACAGATTGATCGCGGCATAGATCAGCATCAGCGCCCAGACAGAGTCCAGCAAGCCCAACGTCTTGAACAGAAAGAAGATAGGGACGGCAACAATAGCCGGTGCCATCATGCGGGTGGACAGGATGTAGAACCCGATGTCCTCACGCCCTTTGAACTCATACCGCGCCAGCGCATAGGCGGCGGGAATGGCCAGAACCAAGTCAATGACGACCGATCCGGCCACCGCGATGACCGAGTTGCGCAGATATTGCGCGATGGGCCAATCGCTCATCAACAAATGCCAGGCATCAAGACTGAAGGTCGGCCAGTAGATCGGTTGCGGGGTGATGACTTCGGTCCGGGGGCGAAAGCCAATGGACAAGAACCAAAGGATGGGGAGCAGGCAGACCGCAGCCCAACCCCCAAGAACAAGGTAACGCACAAGCATGCTTTCGCCGCGGGATTTACGAGCTTTGGCCATTTATTTCTTCCCCGAATGGAAGGCACGTTTCACGACCGTTTGAGCGATGATCACCGTCAGGACCAGCATCAGAACTGATGCCGCCGAGGCATAGCCAAAGTTGAACATGCGGAACCCCTGCCGGTAGATGAAATAGCTCATCGTTTCGGTCGCACCGCCGGGTGTGCCTTGGGTCATGACGAAGACGTTGGTGAACATGGTGGTGATGTCGATCCCCCGCAGCGTGATGGCAACCACGATCACCGGGCGCATCATTGGCAGCGAGATGTTCCAGAAGATGCTGGGCCAGCTTGCGCCGTCCAGACGGGCGGCCTCCTCGATCTCTTGGTCCTGCCCCTGAAGGGCGGCGACAAAGATGATGAACAGAAATGGAGTCCACTGCCAGACATCGGCTACAATCAGCGTCATGCGGGCCAGTGGGATGCTGCCCAGCCAGTCCATGTTGCCTTCGATCAGGCCCAAACGTCCCAGAAGGTCAGAAATCACACGCCCATCGTTGAAGGCGAGCTTCCAGATGAAGGCGACGGCCGAGGGCATAAACAGCATCGGCATCAGATAAACAATCCGCCAGCCGCGGATGAACGGGTCGCGGTAGGCGAAGTAGGCGATGGCCAACGCGATGCCGGTCTGCAAAGACAATGAAATTGCACCGATCAGCGCGGTATTGCCGAGGGCCGCCCAAAACTCGCGATCCTGCAAGATCGACGAATAGTTGCCAAGCCCGGCCCATTCCCAATTCAAGAACTTCACCACGAACAGGCTTTGATAGATCGCAAAGATACCCGGATAAAGCGTGATAACCAGAAGATAGACCAGCGCTGGGGCCAGCAAAAGATAGGGGAACGCCTTGCGCAGCGCAGGGCTGCGGCGGCGCGGCGCGGGCTTGGGGGTGGCTGTTGCCACCCCGTTCGCCGAAACTGAGGGAGCGTCAGTTCTCATCGGATCAGAACGGCAAGGCTTTGCCGCCGCCCACATAGAGGCCGGGTGCTGCATCCGCATAGGCCACCGGGCCGCCGCCATCCTTGAAGCCGTTCTTGGCCATGATGGCAGCCCAAGCGGCCTGACCATTGTCCAGCGCCTCTTTGGCGGTGATCTGACCGGTGATCGCACGGTTGATCTCGTTTCCAAGGGCCTGTTCCATTTCGAACATGCCGGGAAGGCGCGGAGAGCACCAGGCATGGTCAAGGCTGTCAGCCCAGACCTTCATCGGCTGCGAAACGGTCCGGAGTTTCTCATTGCCCAGAACCGAACGATAGCCGGGCGCCACACCATTGGCGTTGGCTTCGTTCATCGCCATGATCGACGAGGTGGTCAGGAAGGCCAGCATCAGGAACGCGCCTTCGGGGTTCTGGCTGGTCGCGGTGACCACGGACGTCGAGCCCGCGATGTTCGGCGGAGCAAAGACACCGCCCGCGATACGGGGTTCATAGATCGTGACAAAGTCATCGACGATCTGGGATTGGTCGGGACGCATCGCCTGCGTACCCGAGTCCTGCCACGAGATGTTGGCCGCGACCTGACCGCCCAGCCAGGCGGCACGGTTTTCACCCCAGCCTGCGCCCGAAACGCCTTCGATCGCGTTCTTCGACAAGGCCAGCAGCGTTTCCAGACCCTTGATACCCGCATCCGTATTCAGCGTCGGATTCCAGTTCGCGTCGAAGAGCTGCATCCCAGCTTGCGCCGCGATGTGTTCCCACGAATAGGTCGACCAGAAGCCACGGGCGCCCAAAAGGCCAATACCGGCCACGCCGCCGCCCAGTTTGTTGGCTTCGGCAGTAATGCGGATCAGTTCATCGTAGGTCGGCACCGAATTGGCCAGATCAATCGACCCGCCAAGAATCTTTTCCATCGACGACTTGCGCAGGTGAACCATCTGGATGTCGCAGTCGAAAGGAATGCCAACCAGTTTGCCACCGAAGTAGCCATAGTTCAGGCGATAGGTGTCATAGAAATCGTCAAGCGGCAGCGCCCATTTGGCGGCATAGTCATCCAGCGGAGCAAGGAAGCCCGGTGCAGCGAAGTCACCCAGCCAAGCCGAGAAGAACTGCAGCGCGTCAAAAGAGGCATTGCCCGAGATGAATTCGGAAATCGCCTTGTCATAGATGCTATCGTCCGGGATCGGAACCAGTTCAACCTTGATGCCCGACAGGGCTTCGAACGGCTTCAGGCCCTCGGCAGCAGATTCCTGGTCGGCTGCACCGACGGCGAAGCGCACAGTGGTTCCGCCAAGCTCGGTGCGAACCTTGTCCCAATCGACGGTGCGAATCCAGTCTTTGGCCGGATCCCACAACGGGGTGTTATCAAGGCCGTAAAGCTTACGATAATCCTCGCGGACATACTTCTCGACCGAAATGCTGTCGAGAGTTGCTTGGATGTCCGGCAGGCCCGACTGGGCAAAAGCCGGTGTTTTCAGCCCGATAACGCCCGTGGCAGCGCCAAAAGCCGCCCCCGTGCGCAAGAACGAACGGCGGGACATTCCCCCCAAACGATTGGTCATTATTGTCATCCTCCCTTTGGCGATACTTGATCGGTTACCCGCATGCCGCGCAAGCCATACGTCAGTGCGATCTCCTCAGACGCCATGACGGCCCAGACTACGGTGCGTGAACTTTCGTTTCGCAAGATTAGCATGTGTGCAGTCATTTATTCTGTCAATAGGCTTTGTTTGGCGGATTGTGCCGCAATGCGGCGTGAACTCTTGATTGACAACAGAACATAAGTTCACGTATTGTCGATCAAACACGCAATGGAGGAACCCGATGCCTACGAATGTCGCCCTTACCGGATTGGCCAAGGATCTGGCCGGACGCGCCGAAAGCGGCAAGCCGATTCGTGTCGGCTTGGTGGGCGCGGGAGAGATGGGAACTGACATCGTCAGCCGGGTCGCCCACATGCGCGGCATCGAAATCGGCGCGATCAGCGAGTTGAAGGCGGGGGCGGCCGCCAAGTCGGTCGAAATTGCTTATGGCGATGCTGACAGGGTGCAGGAGGTTTCCACCGCTGACGCAGCAAACGCCGCGATGGAGCAGGGCAAGATTGCCGTCACCAACAACGTCAGCGCCTTGCTGGAGGCGGGTCTGATCGACGTGGTGGTGGATGCCACGGGTGTGCCTGCGGTCGGCGCTGAAATTGGCTTGCAGGCCATGGAGCGCGGCAAACATCTGGTGATGATGAACGTCGAAGCGGATGTGACGATCGGAGCCTATCTGCGCGCCGAAGCTGAACGCCTCGGGGTCGTGTATTCGCTTGGCGCGGGCGACGAGCCGTCGTCCTGCATGGAATTGATCGAGTTTGTAAGCGCCATGGGGCACCGCATAATTTCAGCGGGCAAGGGCAAGAACAACCCGCTGAACATCGACGCTACCCCGGATGCTTACACCGAAGAGGCAATCCGCCGTCACATGAACCCGCGGATGTTGGTCGAATTTGTCGATGGGTCGAAAACCATGGTGGAAATGGCCGCCATCGCTAATGCCACTGGCCTTATCCCGGACAAGCCGGGGATGCACGGCCCCGCAGCGGGCCGCGATGAGCTGAACAAGGTGTTGGTCCCCGAATCGGCGGGTGGGCTTCTGTCCTCTGCCGAGGGACGGGTGGACTATACCATCGGCAAAGGGGTGGCGCCGGGTGTGTTCGTGGTGGCCGAGATGGACCATCCCCGGATTTGGGAGCGCATGGAAGATTTGAAGATGGGCAAAGGCCCCTATTTCACCTTCTTCCGCCCCTATCACCTGACCTCGCTTGAGGTGCCGCTGACCTGTGCCCGTGTTGTTCTTTACGGTAAGGCGGACATGGTTCCCATGGCGCGACCAGTAGCCGAGGTTTGCGCCGTGGCCAAGAAGGACCTCGCCGTTGGCGACATGCTCGACCAGATCGGCGAGTATTGCTACCGCGCCTGGATTATGGAGGCAGGTGAAGCACGCCATGCGGCGGCTATTCCCTGTGGCCTGCTGGCAGGGGCCAAAGTGACGGCGCCGATTCGCAAAGGTGAACTGATCACCTATGCCAACACGACTGTTCCTGCGGGCAGCAAGATTGCCGCCTTGCGGGCGCAGCAAGACGCAATGCTGGGCCTGTAAGCCATGACACAGCCCGACAATCGCCCCTTCGCCATCCGTACCTACGCGCCCGATCAGTTGCGCGAAGCGCTCAAGCGCATGTATTTGATCCGCCGGTTCGAAGAAGGCGCCGAGGACAGCTATATGCGCGGGCTGATCCACGGCACAATGCACCTTTCCATCGGACAAGAGGCCAGCGCCATGGCCTCCTGCATGGAACTTACGGACGATGACAAGATTACCTCTACCCACCGCGGTCATGGCCATTGCATCGCCAAGGGGGCCGAGGTTGGCCGGATGTTCGCCGAGTTCTTCGGCAAGGAAACCGGCTATTGCCACGGGCGCGGCGGGTCGATGCACATTGCCGATGTAAAGACTGGAAACCTTGGAGCAAACGGGATTGTCGGGGGCGGTCTGCCGATTGCAGTTGGCGCGGCCTTGTCTGCGAAGCGTCTGGGCAAATCTGACGTGACGATCTGCTTCTTTGGCGACGGAGCCAACAATGAAGGCGCATTTCACGAAGCACTGAACATGGCGTCCGTCTGGAAACTTCCCGTAGTTTTCATTTGCGAGAACAACGGCTACGGCATGTCTACTTCGATTGCTCGATCAACTTCCGTCAAGCATATCGCTGACCGGGCTGTCGCCTATTCGATGCCCGGCGTGACCGTAGATGGCAATGATTTCTCAGCCGTGGCGGAGGCCGTGCACCATGCGGTTGCGCGGGCGCGGGCGGGAGAAGGGCCGTCATTGGTCGAGAACCTGACCTATCGTTGGCGCGGTCACTCCAAATCGGACCGCAACCGCTATCGCACCAAGGAAGAAATCGAAGAGTGGATGACGCGTGATCCGATCGCCCGCTTCCGTGCCGAATTGATCGCCCATGGTGTGTTAGATGAAGCAAGTGCAGACGCAATCGAAGCTGCGGCCATCGCGGATATGGAGGCAGGGATCGAGTTCGCCAAAGCCAGCCCTGCGCCCAGCATTTCGGACGTGACCCGCTATGTTTATGCGGAGAATTGAGATGAACGCCATGACAGACAAGCCGTCAAGCCAGCCGCAAAATCTTCGCACTCTGTCCTATTCCGAGGCAATCCGCGAAGCCATGGCCATCGCCATGGAGGCCGATCCGACCGTCATCCTGATGGGCGAAGACATCGGGGTTTACGGTGGCGCTTTTCAGGTGACGCTGGATCTGGTCGATCGATTCGGGACGGACCGCGTGATGGATACGCCAATCTCGGAGTTGGGGGGCGCGGGTGTGGCTGTTGGTGCCGCGCTGACCGGGTTGAAGCCGATCTTCGAATTTCAGTTTTCCGATTTTGCCATGCTGGCGATGGAGCAGATTGTCAATCAGGCTGCCAAGCTGCGCTACATGTTGGGCGGTGAGGCCTCGGTTCCGGTGGTTTTTCGTCTGCCTGCGGGATCGGGCACCGGGGCCGCGGCTCAGCATAGCCAGTCGATCGAGGCGTGGTTCGGCCATGTACCGGGCCTGAAGGTCCTGCAACCCGCGACGCCCGAAGATGCCAAGGGGATGCTTCTGGCCGCGCTTGCCGATCCTGACCCGGTGATGATCTTTGAACACAAGCTACTTTACAAAATGAAGGGGCATGTGCCCGAGGGGAGCTATCTGACGCCCGTCGGCAAGGCGCTGGTGCGTCGAGAGGGAACTGATGTCACCATCGTTGCAGGCTCTATCATGCTGCATCGCGCGCTTGAGGCGGCGGAACAGCTGACGAAAGACGGCATCAATGCAGAAGTGATTGATCTGCGCTGCATCCGCCCGATTGATCACGAAACCATTCTGGCGTCTGTCCGCAAGACCGGAAAGCTGATGGTGGTTTACGAAGGTGTCAAAGCCTTTGGCGTCGGGGCCGAGATCAGCGCAATGGTGGCCGAAAGTGATGCTTTCGATTTTCTTGATGCGCCAATCCTGCGCCTCGGCGCAGCGGACGCACCCGTGCCCTATAACCCTGATCTAGAGCGCGCCTCTGTGCCACAGGTTGACTCCATCGAGGCCGCCGCCCGCCGCCTGACGCGCCGCGAGGTTTGATCCATGCCCGTCGAAGTGATCCTGCCCAAGGTCGATATGGATATGACCCATGGCACACTTGCCGTCTGGCATGTGGCCCCTGGCGATCAAGTTGCCAAAGGGGCCGCCCTGTTCGACATCGAAACCGATAAGGCTGCGATGGAGGTGGAATCGCCCGCTTCTGGCAGGCTACATGCGGTAACGGCCAAGCCCGGTGACAAAGTCGCGGTCGGTACGGTGGTTGCCCTGATCTACACCGAAGGCGAGAGCGTGGCCGAAGTTCCAGCTCCGCCCGTGGCGGAGGTCCCCTCAAGCGGGCCGCAACCCATCGAGGTTATCCTGCCCAAAGTCGACATGGATATGTCGCATGGCACCCTGGCCGCCTGGCATGTGGCCGAAGGCGGCAGTGTGACCAAAGGGACTGCGCTTTTCGACATTGAAACCGACAAGGCGGCGATGGAGGTTGAAGCTCCGGCCACCGGAACTTTACATCATCTCATGGCCGCTCCGGGTGACAAAGTGCCGGTCGGGGATGTTGTCGCCCATATCTACCCACCTGGTATGGCAGTTGGCCCCCGCCCCGCGCGAGCCGCAATTGCAACGCCTGCTGAGCTGCCGCCCACTCCATCGGACCCAGCGCCGATGCCCGCGCCGATGATGGCAGCCAAATCGATTGCACATTCAGGCATCGATGGAAACGTGCGCGCTACGCCCGCAGCTCGAGCCTCGGCACGTCAGGCCGGGCTGACCTTGGCAGAGGTTAAGGGCACCGGCCCCATGGGCCGCATTCAGAGCGACGATGTTACTATGCATCTGGAAGGGCAATCCGGTGAGATCTGTGGCAGCACTCCTGTCGGCCCAGCGATCTGGTCCCCCCAACCCGGCCCGCTGCATGTTAGTCATCGCATGGGGGCAGGCATCCCGCTGGTTTTGCTTCATGGCTTTACCGCCGACAGCCAGAGCTGGGCACCCTTTGAAAAGGCGCTTGGCCCTGATCAGCCGCTGATCCGCATTGACTTGCCAGGCCATGGCCGTTCGCCACGACGCAGATTGCGCAGCTTTGCCGATCTGGCCCGTATGTTGGTCGAGGCTTTTGACGAGGCAACGCGGACGCACGATCGCGTGCATCTTCTTGGCCACTCGCTTGGTGGCGCGCTGGCGCTTGCAATCGCTGATATCCGTGCGCGCAATGTGGCCAGCCTGACCCTGATCGCACCCGCCGGTCTTGGCCCAGAAATTGATGGTGCATCCCTTCTGGGCATCACCCGTGCATCGCGCGCGGAAAGCCTTGCACCTTGGCTGCGGCGATTGACGGCCACCCCTGAGGGGATCAGTGATGACTATGCCCGTGCTGCGATGAAGCAGCGAAACGACCCCGCGCTTCGGGCGACTCAAGCTGATATGGCCGAGATTCTCTTCCCTGATGGCGTGCAGCCGTTTGACCTGCGTCCGGCTCTTGCGCGAGTCGAATGCCCAACGGCGCTGATCTGGGGGCGCAAAGACCATATCCTGCCCTATCGGCATTCCCTTGCTGCGGGCGGAGATTTTGCTATTCATCTGTTGTCCGATGCGGGTCATGTTCCGCAGATCGAATGTCCTGATAGAGTCGCCCGCATCGTCGAGCGGCACCAATCCGGCGCTTTGGCGGGCAAGAGATGAGTTTGAAGCCAAGGATCCCGCATGCAGCCTGCAAAACAGGCCACGATCGCGCAAAGTGAAACCGACCGCCTGCGGGCGCGGGCGGTCTGGCTGTATCACGTCGAAGGCAGCACCCAGAACGACATTGCGACACAACTGGGTATAAGTAGGGTCATGGTCGTGCGGTTGCTGGCCGACGCGCGCAGGCGGAACGAAGTCCGGGTCACGGTTTCTGCGCCGCTTGCTGAACTGATCGAACTGGAGCGTCGCCTTGAAACCCGCTTCAACATTGCTCGTGTCATAATCGCGCCCTTCGCCGACGCAGATGAAGACCCAGTCAAGGTCATCGCGGCAGCTGCCGGAAACTTCATATCCAGTCAGATGAAGTCTGGTATGACCGTTGGTGTGGGCTGGGGGCGAACACTCTACAACACTTTACCGTTCATCACGGGCGAGACGCTGGACGATTTTCGGGTCGTCTCTCTGCTCGGCGGGATCGCCGCCGCGCGCCGTTTCAATCCTGCGGAATTTGCGTGGCAATTTGCGGAACTGTTTCAAGGCGAGGGCTTTCTAATCCCCGCCCCCGCTGTTGTCGACAGCGCCGAAACCAAACACGCATTGCTCGAAAGGTGTGGTCTTTCTGCAACTTTCGAAATGGCAACCAAACTGGACGTCGCTCTTCTTTCCGTCGGCGGGATCACCAATCTGACAACAAGTTACCGAACCGGCTACATCACTGAAGCAGACCGCCGTTCTTTGATCGACGCCGGGGCCGTGGGGGACGTACTTTACAATTTCATAGATGAAAACGGCAATCTCGTACCGCACGACGTCAACGAACGAGTGATCTCGGTCAACCTTTCCATCCTGCGCCGGACTGCCGAGCGGGTATTGATCTCGGGGGGCAAGGAAAAGCGGGTTGCGGTGCGCGGGGCTATCAAGATTCTGAACCCGACAACATTCATCACTGATGAACAAACGGCCAAGGCCCTGGTGTCGTAACGGGCATCGAAGTCAGGAACAATTTGAACATCGGGCTTGGACACTGGCATAAGTAGTGCGTCGCCACAAAACCGACAAACGCTTCCGGCGACTTGGCCACTTGAGAGCTTTTGGCAGGCTGCTGATTCCTCAACAGCATATTGCAGGCAGATCTAGCCAAACATGTAGCCAAACATGACTTGACGTCCGCTTCACAGATGATTTGCCGCAGCGAAGAGAAGCTTTTGTTATCCGGTATGGGCCGATCTTTTCATTTACTGCACTAATTCTTGCACCTTTTGACGCGCCACAAGCCCGGGGGGAATTGAGGGGCACCTTTCCTCTGCGGTCATCGTGGATCCTGGCGACCCGTTGGTCCTCGCTGTCTGCCCTGTGAGGGAGGACCAGAGCAGGGGTTCACAGAGCAAACCCCAGCGTATATGTGCAGGGCGAAAAGTGCCGCGTGTAGGGCATGTTGGGAAGAAAGCATGGGCGGACAGGCAACTTTGGAGACGGTCCTCAGTGCGGTTGCGCGGCAGATGGGGCAGGGGACGGAAGACCTGACCCCGGAGACAGTGCTTGGCCCAGAAGGGCTAGGCATCGATTCCATCGGGCTTCTCGAACTTTTGCTCGGGATCGAGGCTGAAACTGGCCTGCCTTTGCGCAGTGAAACCCTGACCGCGGACGCGCTGGCCACTATCGGGCACCTGGCGGCCTATTTGGATGGTCTGGCGCATGACTGACCCCGCCTATTCGGCGCCGCATCACGCAGGCGCGATGGGATCGCTTGTCGAAAAGCTAGACTGGCTGCGCGAGCACGCACGAGAGCGCCAGCCTGACGCCCGGCTGGTCGACTGGGGGCGCCGTCATCTTGACCTGACTGGGGATGACCTTGCGCCCTGGGTTGCGCGCGCCTGGTGGGGCATTGCTGCTGGTGAGTTGTTGCGGGTCTACCTCTACACTCGGAAGCAGCGGCACGAGGCTTTGGCCCTTCTGGAAAACCCGGACTGGTCCGACATTGAGCACGCGCAGGCGTCGGGCGGCGTGATCCTTGCAGCCTCTCATCTGGGGCCACCAAAGTTTGGCATGAATGCGCTTCTGACCCGATCTGGCAACCCCCTCATCTTGACCAACCGCCGGGATATGCCGGACTGGTTGCCCGACCTGTCAGATCTGCTGATCGACCCGGCCACCGCTGATCGGGCGCAGATCATGCTGCGGGCGGCGCTGCATTTGCGGCAGGGCGGGCTGGTCTATGCCGCGCCCGACGGTGGCTTCAGCGGAGCCATCATTGAGCTTCAGGCCTTCAATCGCAGCTGGCGATTTTCGCCGGGTCTCGCGGCGCTCGCGCGTATTATCAGGCGACCCGCCTTCACGACACTCGCGCTCTGGGAGGGGAACGCAATCCGTCTTCGGACGCGACCGGTTCCGGCCCCCGATGATGACTTGCCCCCAGATGCCTGGCACCGCGCCTGGATCGAGAGCCACTGGCAGCACGCGGCAGAAATCATACGCTCCTCGCCCGAGAATTTGCGGTTTCTCTGCAGCATGTTCCGCAAGGAATTTGGCACATGATCTGGCAGGCGTTTCTCGCCCGTGCCGCCGAAATCCCTGACCGGCCGGCGGTGCTGTGGGACGGGGGGCGGCTAAGCTATGGCGAAATGGTCGCTACTGTACGGGCGCGGGCGATGCCGCTTCCCGAGGCAGGCGATCAGGGCGCGGCGCGCGTTCTGCTGACACAGGCAGAGCCGCTCGAGTTGCTACTTAACCTTCTTGCCTGTTGGAGCCGCGGTCTGGTCCCCGTCATCCTACGGGAAGGGCGCACCGCCGAAAGCATCGCAGACCTCTGTCGTTTCCTGCATCCCGCCGCACGGATGGACGGCGCGGCCGTCACGCGGATCGGGCCGCAGGTGGGGGAGGCGCCGCCCCGCAGCCTTGGCCCGAGGGACGAGGCGCTGGTGATCTGCACCTCGGGCAGCACGGCCGCGCCGAAGCTGGTCGCCCTTCCGGCCGAGGCCATCACCCGCAACGCTGCCGAGATCAGCGCCCGTCTCGGCCTTCAGCCCCAAGACCGGGTCGCGGTGCCGACGCCTCTCACCTATATGTACGGGCTGATGGGCGGCGCGATGAGCGCGCTGTGGGCTGGGGCCTCTGTGCGCCTTTTTGGCCCGGCTGCCCCGCCCACGGAAATTCAGGCGGCCCTCCGCAGCGAGGATCTGACCGTGCTGCAAGGGCCACCCTCTTTCCTGCGGCTGTTTCTGGCCTACTGGAATGGGCAACCCTTCGATGGGGTCCGGCTTGTCACCACGGGTGGCGAACAGATGAGCCAGGATCTGCCCCGCCAGCTGAACGCGGCCTTTCCGGCCTGCCGTCTGGAATATCTCTATGGGATGACCGAGGCTGGCCCGCGCATCAGCCACCGGCGAATTGATCCCGATGCCTTTGTCGAGGGGAATGTGGGACACCCCTTCGCCCATCTCGACTGGCGGATCGCGCCGGTCGACACCCCCGGCCTTCCTGCCGGAACGGGGCGGCTGCTGATCCGTGGACCCACGGTCTTTCTGGGCTACATCTGTGCCGATGGTGGCTACGAGGGGCTGGATGCGGAAGGTTATTTCCATTCGACCGATCTGGTTCGGGCGGATGCCGACGGCACGCTGCACTACGTCGCACGGCTGGACCGGCTGTTCAAATCGGGGGGCAAACTTGTCAACCCTGCTGAAGTCGAGGCTGTTCTCCTCAGTCATTCTGCCGTTGCCGAGGCGCGTTGCATCCGGCAGGCCCATCCGCTGCTTGGATTTGTTCCGGTCGCTGAGGTCGTGCTGAGAGACGGCTCGTCTTCTGTTGTAGCTGATCTGCGGGAACACTGTCGCGCGGCGTTGGAAAGCCATGCGAGGCCTCGTCAGATCGAGGTACGGTCCGACTTCCCGATAGCGCCATCCGGCAAGCAGGCAATTTCGCCTCACTGAGCTCGCCCGAGGTCTCGCCGCCATTTGCATGCCCGCCGTATGGGGTGCGCTAGCCCGTGCGCGTGGTGATCCAGTGCAACCGACCGGCAGTTGCAACGCGCCGTATGAACCGCGATAAGGGATATCGAGCGCAGCTTCTGCGTGCAGAATTCAAATTCAATATCGCGCCGGTGCATCATCGTCTGCCTGATCGCATCCGCAGCCAAGCCACGATCTGTTTCCAGGCTCTCGTCCTCTACGGCGTCATGCGCATGCCGCTGAAGGCGAAAGGCCACAGCGCAAGCCCGCACACCGCCGTACTAGGCTCCAGACCCATTGATTTCAGGCGTTTGGCATGATTGAGGCTCCGCAAGGAGACCTGATCGATGAGCAATCTTTACTGGCTGAGCGATGCCCAGATGGAACGCCTGAAGCCGTTCTTTCCCAAGCGTCATGGCAAGCCCCGCGTCGATGATCGCCGCGTTCTCAGCGGCATAATCTTCGTCAACCGCAATGGGTTGCGGTGGTGTGATGCGCCGAAGGAATATGGGCCCGCCAAGACCCTCTACAACCGTTGGAAGCGCTGGAGTGACAACGGGGTCTTCGCCAGGATCATGGTCGGCCTGGCCGCTGAGAGCGCCGATCACAAGACGATCATGATCGATGCGACCTATCTCAAGGCACACCGCACGGCGTCGAGCCTGTGCGTGAAAAAGGGGGGCGCGCACGCCAGATCGGGCGGACAAAAGGCGGCATGAACACCAAACTGCACGCCGTTGCCGATGCCACGGGGCGGCCGATCGGGTTCTTCATGTCGGCCGGCCAGGTCAGCGACTACACAGGCGCCGCGGCTCTTCTGGGCAGTCTGCCGAAGGCGGGTTGGCTGCTGGCTGACAGGGGCTACGACGCTGATTGGTTCAGAGAAGCGTTGAAAGACAGCGGGATAAAGGTCTGCATCCCCGGTCGAAAGTCCCGCAGGAAGGCCGTCAAATACGACAAGCGGCGCTACAAACGGCGCAACCGCATCGAGATCATGTTCGGCCGTCTGAAGGATTGGCGGCGCGTCGCCACCCGATACGACCGCTGCCCGGAAACCTTCTTCTCCGCGATCATGCTCGCCGCAACCGTCTTGTTCTGGCTGTGAAATTCAATGAGGCTGGACCCTAATCATCTGAAATCATTTTGCTCTGCTTTGTCAGTTTGGCGTCGGCGTGGCGCACGACACGAGCCTTTGGGCCGGTGGACTTTGCCCTTTCGTGTTTGAGGCCTTCGGCTTTCATCAACTTCAGAATTCGGGACACTTCTTTATCACTTCAAATCTGCCGCTCCGAACCATCACGGAAAATTGAACATGGGAGTGGACCATCCCGTCAATGATCCAAAAGACGGTAAGTGATCTCTTCTGGTTGTTGCGGCCGTCCGCCGACGGCTCGGGGCTCAGGTTGTTCCGCGGCGGTGACAGAGGAGGGCATTCAATTCATGATTGCCCATTACCGCACTGCCATCGCGGCGCGCCTGATCAACCCCAGAATTCGAAATTGGCCGCCGTCAGACTGTTGACCCCAACCAGAACTACAATCGCAACTTGTGCTGCACCGCCCGCGCCATCGGAATCCCAGAATAGCGTGTCATTCGCGGTGTTGAACACGAAGGTTCCAACCCCCGTAACCGTGGCCGCGGTGCCATTCACCAAAGTCAGGTCGGTGGTCATTCCGGTAATCCCGGGGGTATCGAAGGCCAGACGGTCTGCGGAGGGACCGGTGGTCTGGAAGTCTGTAATGCGATCACCATCTCCGAGTTCATCCGCCGCTTCCCAGACGAAGCTGTCACTGCCCCCGCCGCCGGTCATGGTGTCACGTCCCTCTCCCAGCCAGAACTCCTCGACACGCGCATTGCCCTTGACCCAATCATTCATCGAGGTGCCCCAGACACCTTCAATGTTTCGCGCCGTTTCGATATTGCCGTAGCCGTCATTCCTGATCTGCCCTGAGGTCAGAGTGAAGTTCACTACAATCCCGACTCCGGGACCGGCATCGCCCGTGTTGCGGTCGAAGTTGATGCTGTCGAAACCGGCTTGTCCATCGTAACTGTCAACCCCTTGCCCTCCGGCGAAGACGTTTCTGACTTGCGAACCGACAAAGCTGTCGTTGAACCGCGTCCCGGTCACCCGCTCGATATCGCGCAACGTGTCCAGATTTCCGAAGCCGTCACGGGCCGTTCCTGTGATCGAATTATTGTCGAAATTGGTTTCGAGATCGACGACGATGCCGCGCCGCCCCCCGTCCCTGGCATCCTGATCATAGCGCACCTCGTCGCGGCGATCCTCGTCGATATCACCGGAAAGCGTGAAAGTGTTCGCTCCACCGTCAAGTGTGTCGCGCCCGCGTAGCCCCATCAGGTTCGAACGATCGCGGTTCTGACCAATCAGCACATCGCTAAACCGCGATCCCTGCACGGCTTCGATATTGGACAGGGTATCGGTACCACCCCAGGGATCCTGCGCCATGCCGGTCTGAAGATTGACGATGGCCCCGCGGAAAGCGATGCCCCCCATGATGTAATTGCTTTCGGTCAGGGCATAGGTATCGAACCCGTCCCCTCCGTCGATCGTGTCGTTGCCCATGCCAGCGGTGATCCAGTCATCGCCGCCGCGCATGAAATAGACGTCATCGCCAAGGTCAAAGCCGATCACACCCTGACCATCCTCGCCCTCTGATCCGGTGACCGTGTCATTTCCGGCCGTGAGCAGACTGGCTGCGACATAAGGATTGGCTGTGATGCCGTGACCATCATCACCCACCGTGCCGAAGATGCTGGTGCAAAACTGGTCGAAGTCACGCGATATCGGATGCGATCCGAGATTGCTGTAAGTCAGGATGGCATTCCCGGACGGATCGAGCACCCGGACGCGGTTCATCGTACCGCCGACCGGCTCGCCACGGTCATAGCTGAACCCCGTGCCCGTCATTTCGACCTGAAAGCCCGCGAACTCCCCCGCGGGACCTTCAAACTCGTAAACGAAGCGGGTGCTGGTCCGTGTGATAATTGCAGCATCTGCATCCGCCCGGAACAACTGCCCAGGCCAATCCTGGAAAAAGCCGAAGGCTTCGTTGAGGGTAACTGTTGCCATGACAAGGACGCTCCTGCTGAAAATTTTCATGCGGCGCGACATGCTGGTGGTCCGCGCTGACATACAGCGCCAAGGTCCTTCAAAAAGGACGATCCGGTCAAACTGTCCAAACGGACTTATCTGGCGGTGTCATTCGTCTGGGTCCTGTTGAAGCATGGCGCGACAATCCGCGACGTCGGCTGTTGAGGTCCCAACGGGACGGTTTCGAAAATCGATGCCATCGTGCCTTGGGAGGAATTTCGCCCGGTGCTGGAGCGGGTCTGGCGCAAGGCCGAGCGGAGTGGAAATCGCGGCCTGGCGCAGGCCTGAAAACCACCAGCGTATCGGTCCGGCCGCAATCGCAGACGCAAATTCGAAGCGCACGCGGTGTTGGGCCTGTTCCTCCAGTCGGGCTACGCCCTCCTTCCGTCACAGGCCCAACACCGCGTCCCATCCTGATTGACGCTGAGTCTCAACTTGTTTGTCGCGCCGCACATATAGCGCGACAATCTGGGTGAGATGCGCGCGTCAATCTGGATGAGATTCTACGTCGCGGTGTTAGGGACGGTATCAGCCTGATTGTCGCGGAGTTGATTGACGCTCCGCGACAATCTGGGGCGTGTTGTTGATTGTCGCGAATGCGGCTGGCCTGCCACGGGATCGCTTTGCCTCCATCGCGGCGCGTCGTCGGTAGCTTTCGACGTTCATCTCGAAGATGGTCGCATGATGAACGAGCCTGTCGACGGCGGCGAGGGTCATGGCCGGGTCCGGGAAGACCCTGTTCCATTCGCCGAAGGGCTGGTTTGCGGTGATCAGGATGGACCGGCGCTCGTAACGAGTGGAGATCAGTTCGAACAGCACGCTGGTTTCGGCCTGATCCTTGGTGACGTAGGCCAGGTCATCCAGGATAAGCAGATCGAACTTGTCGAGCTTTGCGATGGCCGCTTCCAGCTGCAATTCGCGGCGGGCGACCTGGAGCTTCTGGACCAGATCGGTCGTTCTGGTGAAGAGAACGCGCCAGCCGTTCTCGATCAAAGCCAGGCCGATAGCCGCTGCGAGATGGCTTTTGCCACCCCCCGGAGGGCCGAACATCAGCACGTTGGCACCCTTGGCCAGCCAACTGTCCCCGGCGGCCATGGCCATGACCTGTGCTTTCGAGATCATAGGCACCGCCTCGAAGGCGAAGCTGTCGAAGGTCTTTCCCGGCGGCAGATGTGCCTCAGCCAGGTGGCGTTCGATCCTGCGGTTGGCGCGCTCGGCCAGTTCATGCTCCGCGATGGCAGCCAGGAAGCGCGCTGCGGGCCAGCCCTCCCGGTCGGCCGTTTCGGCGAACCGGGGCCAAAGGGTCTTGATGGTGGGCAGGCGCAGCTCGTTCAGCATGATGCCAAGACGGGCCTCGTCGATGGGATGCGCGGTCTTCATGCGAACGCCTCCACACAAGCGTTGGCAACCAGCGCGTCATAACTGTCGAGGGCGACCGGCAGCACCGAGATGCTGGGCAAATCGGCAGGGTCTGGACCGAACAGGCGACGCAGGGCCACCGGATCAGGCAGGCTGCCGGTGTCCAGCACTCTGTCCACTTCCTCGGCCAGGTCACACTCGCAGCCACGATCATGGGCAAGGGCTAAAAGGTCGACGGTGATCTTGCAGGCCATCTTCTCGGGCAGTTGGGTGGGCTGACAGCGCTTCGAAGGCACGTCGATAGGCCGGGCGCGGGAAGAGCTTGTCACGGTAGACCAGGTTCAGCAGCGCCATCGGCTTTTTGCGCAGGGCATGGATGACATGACGGTAATTGACCACCTGATCATGTCGCCCATCTGAATGGGCCCGCCCCCGGGGCAGCGTCAGCAGATGGGTGCCGCCCATGAAGACCTCAAGCCGGTCGTCATGAAGGCGCACCCGCAGACGGTGGCCGATCAGGCGGGATGGCACGGTGTAGAAGACCTTGCGCAGGGTGAAGCCTCCGGTGCTCGAGACCGTGACTATCACCTCCTCGAAGTCCGTGGTGCGGGTTGCAGGCAGGGGCTGAAGATAGGCCCGTTCCGCCGCGATCCGCTTAGCCCGCGCCGCATTCCTGCGCCCGACGATCTCGTCGATGAAGGCCCGATAGCCCGTCAGATCCAGAAAGTCGGGCGTGCCGCGCATGAGCAGAGCGTCACGGATCGCGGCCTTCAGGTGGCCATGTGCGCTTTCGATTGATCCGTTCTCGTGGGCGACGCCGCGGTTGTTCCGCGTCGGCGACATCCGATAATGGGCGCACAGCGCCTCATACCGCTTGGTCAGATCCGCCTCGGTGGCTGCATCGAGGTTGCGGAATGCAGCCGAGAGACTGTCTGTGCGATGCTGATGCGGCGCGCCACCTGCTGACCAGAGCGCATTCTGCAGCCCCTCGGCCAGAGCGACATGGCTTTCCCCACCCAAGATGACATGGGCATGTTCGAAGCCCGACCACGGTAGGCGGAAGTGGAACAGCATGTGCGCCAAGGGCTGAGCCGTTCTGGACCGAGTTTCTGCGCGATCTTGTGCGCCGCGGCCTCTCGGGTGTGAAGCTGGTGATCAGCGATGCGCATGAGGGCATCAAGGCGGCCACGGCGCGAGTGCTGTCGACCACCTGGCAGCGCTGCCGAGTGCCTTTCCAGCGCAATGCCTTGGCCCACGCCGGTAAGAGCAGCCGTAGGGTGGTCTCGGCCTTTATCGCCACGGCCTTTGCGCAGCCCGACCACGCCACGGCCAAGACCCAGTGGCTGTGAATAAAGATTGCACATGGGCAGCACCGGGATTCGCGGGGGCGGGGAGGCAAGAACATTACCAGAACACTGGCCGCGTTGGAAGACCCACTCGCTGCGCCTTGATGCGCCAAGCCGGTCAGCCAGCTCCAATGCGCTGGTCCCCGACCTACGGGTCTCGGGCGAGAAGGCGCCCTCTCACCGGGTCCTGGTCGGCCGCGCCGAGATCGGCGCCGCCTGGACGAAGACGTCGAACGAAGGCCGCGAATACCCGGGCCTGAAGCTGGACGATCCGAGCTTTGCGGCCCCGATCTACGCCAACCTTTTCGATGACGAAGACGGCGAGGGCTCGACCATTATGTGGTCCCGCCCCAACTCCCGCCGCGGCGACTGATCGCCAAAGCAAAAGGCCCCGGTTGAAAGACCGGGACCGATGGCTTCTTCCAGATCCGCGATAACCGATGTTCGGCGCCCGATGGGTCTCAGCGGTTCACATCGTCCTGGAACTGCCTGATCCGTGCCAGGATTTCGTCGAAGGCTGGAGCCTTCGCATCGAACATCATCGGAGCCATGGCCCGATAGTCGGCGCGGAGGTCCTTGATCCTCGCCTCGCTGGGCAGGAGTCGCAACGATCCGGGTTTTGCAGCGCCATAGCTTGCCCATGCTGATCGGAAGAAAATCGACTTGTGCTGCGCGACCTGTGCCAGGAGGTCGAAATCCTGCGCGGCGGCCTTCCCCTCGACGGTCTCAAGCAGCATCACGATGTCGTAGAAGTGCCGCGAGAAATACTGCGGCGTGGGTGAGCCGTCGGGCCGATGGGCCTCTGCGTGAAGTGCCGTGACCTTCTCCCAGAAGGTGCGTTGCGCGGAGAGAACGGTCACGGTTGTGTCGTGCTCCTCGAAGAAGGCGGGGAAGTCCTCAGCCGCATAGGGCCGGATCACCTTTTCTTCAGTGGGCCAGGGATCGCCTCGCGCTCCGAGTTCGAGTTTCACGCGGGGGGTGATGTAGGACATTCCGGCATAGTCGGCGCCGGTGAACGCCGCCGGATAGTGGAAGTTCACTGTCTGAGCATCGGCAGGATCGATGACCAGCGACCATTCACCCTCGGAAGGTTCTCCCAACGCGCTGACGAAGGCGCTCTGCGGGGCGGGGAGAAGCTTGGCTGCAATATGCGCAGCGACATCGACGCCCAGATCGTCGATCAGTTTCTCCGCCTTCTTTCGGCCTAGGCCTTCCTTCTCGGGGTCACGCTCGCCTGCGTATCCGAGGTCGGCGCGGTCAAATGACAGGTCGATGTCTTCGGAAAACCGCCGGATTGCGTTGTATGCCTTGGAAAGCGAAGTCCCGCCCTTGAAGACAAGGGAGGCCGTCTCGCCCTTTGGCAATGCAAAGATGCGCCTCAGGGTCCAGCAGACCCAGAAGTCCTTCTCGATGATCGTGTTGGCGACCCCGCGAGCTGCGGCGCTTTCTCCGAAGAGCGCGGCCCGTTCGGCGGTGGGGAGACGGGCGAACTTATCCACGAAGGTCGCCCAATCCGTGACCGGCAATCGACAGAAGTGTTGCGCGCATCCAGGCAGGCGCTTGAGCTGCGCTCTTGCTGAGGATTCTCTTGTCGCCATCCGACAGGGTGCGGGCGGCCACTTGTGCCACATCTGCCGCGCGGGAAGCCCCTACATGGCGCAGCGCCTGAACGACGGTTCCGGCTGGGCTGCCGGGCGCAATCAGATGCTTGGGCGAGGCATGGCGAAGGTCCACGACGCGCTTGCCCAGCACGACGCGCCGGGAGGGGCCATCGGTGAGCCAGGAGCTTTGTGCGGCAACCTGCGTCGAAAGGCCGAGCGCGTTTGCAGCGCGGGCGCCATCGATCTGCAGATGCGAGCCGGTTTCCCGGGCGAGGGCCTGTGCCACATCATCCGGCGCAGGGGACAGAGGCCCCAGTTTGGGGTGTAGCTTCGGAAAATCATAAAGCCCGCGGGCAAGCCTTCGCAGTTGGCCGGACTTCGCCAGACGCGAAAGTGCCTGGTCGACAGCGGCCCGGGCGGCGATGTCGAGGAAATCGCGCGGCGTGAAGACGCTGCCGCGTCCGTTTGCACGGACACGCTTCATGACCCGATCGGCAACAGAGGAGGATGGCGTCATCATGTGTCAGAAAATAGGCTATATTTTTCTGACAATCAAGTGTGGCGATCTTAGGCTTGGATGAGTGAGGCGTACGGGCAAAAGCGTTCCAGCAATTGAATATGGCACATCCCGGCAGGGCCGGGACCGGGCTCTGGTCGAGCCGACTGGAGCCTGCCGGGCAGTCTCCCCCCATCCGGGTAACGATCTCTTGCGCGACGGCCAGTCTGGCCGGAAGGAAAACGGTGCCGACAGGTTCGGCGCTTCCGCCTGATGCCAGAGATTTCCAGGTGGCGGGCAGGCCCGCCGGTATTCATCAGTTGCAGCGTTCCGCTGTTACTTTCTGGCCTGAAACCCACCGATCTTTGAGACCCGCATGGCGGCAGGGCTAGCGAGCGGTGGGCATCCTCGGACGGGGCAGGGGCTCCAGTTCTGGGTCGAAGCCCCATCCCCCGCTTCCATTCGCTGACCTTGGTCTGATCCGTCTCTTTGACACTCAACCCCGATTTCCCATCAGGCTGGGGGGGTCGGCTACGCGGGCGTGCCGCCCTCGCGGATTCGGCCCCGAACAGAAAGGACTGGGCCAAACGCACGAGGGTGATTGCAGATCCGGTCAGACACTTCGGGCGCCTGTCGCGCGGGGGATGGTCCTCTGCCCTCAAAGATGGGAGCCGCCCCCATGTCTTGGAAGGATGCCACAGCTTACGCCGCCAGCCGGGCATCGTGGCTCTGCGGCATTGACCCGATAGGGCTTTGGGTACGCACCACGCGCTGGCACAAGCTGGTCCGCTGAACATGCCTTTCCGGGTTGGATGCGGTCTATCTTGATGGACTGCCGTCCTGACTATCCGGCCGGTCATGGTCATGGTCATGGTCATGGTCATCGCCAAAGCCGATGGCAACCGGCTGCAGGAACGGTGAGGGCGATGTGCGCCCTCATTATGGTCCTTGCTTCGACCAAAGTTCCGAAGCGGTCTTGACTGGCTGAATTTCTGGCTGCCGTTCTTCTTTGAGGAATCTGTCCCCGCCAAATGGCGTGGCGCCATCTCAGTCTCGAGGTTTACCTCTGCGCCATCCAGCGCCGGAGCTTGCGCGGCAGGGGCCGCAGGACCGCCCCGAGCAAAAGACCGACCGCGAGAAGGACGAAAGAGGACGCCCGGGTCTGCAAGGACGTCAGGTGATCCGTGGTAAAATCGGTGACGGTCAGGGGGCCGTGCGTCGGCACGTCCGGGGCATCGAGCCAGAGCGGGACATGGCAGGCCCGTCTGCCTTCCGGGGTCACGACGAACCCGGAGCCACCGGGTGTGCAGGCTTCAGACATATTCTGGTCCAGATTTCCGTTGGAAGTCAGCAGGCTGATCCAGGTCACCGCATCGGCACGCGTGGCAAAAGCGGCGAACCGGGTTTCCAACTCGGCGGTGTCGTGACGTCCCCAGATGTATCCGCCGGTCCCTGTGACTAGCGTGACGAAGGCCAAGGTCAGCACGAGGCGCTGCGCGGTGCGGCGATGAAGGGTCCTTTCGAAGCGCGGCAGGGCGGCCTGCAGCGCCGCCGTCGTATCTTGGGCCACCTGCTCGGCAATGGCCTGGCGATCTGCCTTGGCGGCGCGGGCGCGCGCGGCCTCGACCTTGTCCAGAGCGGACTGAACAGCCCGGTCAAGTTGCCCAGGCAAAGCCGCCATCTTGGCGCCGAAGCTGTCCATCCGGCTTTCCTGGATCGTATCATGGGCAATCTGGAGGCTCATCGGATCATCGGGCGACCAGCCCGCTCGAAAGACCCGGTCCCAAATTCTGGCCTCGAGCTCTTTCTCGAGGGGAGCGTACCCCTCGAGAAGATGTGCCAGCCGCGTCTGCTTCACTTCGGGAACCATGGTTAGAGCCCGATCAACTGGCGCACATCGGCGGTCATCGCTTCGTCGAAATCCTGGCGGAAAATGCTGATGCGCTGCTGATCGATCAGCGAGAGGCCGCGATCGCGGCAGGCTTGCGCGAAGGGGAGCCCCAGATCTTTGAGCAAGACCATCGTGCGCTCGTTCAAGGCGGGCAAATGCATCTCGGCCCCACCGTTTTCGAGGAGGCGCTGGCGGGTCTTGCCGCCCCGCATCTCGCCTTGTCGGTTGGTGTATCCGTACCATACGGGGAAATCCTGATCGCTGCGATTGCCTTGCATGTTCAGGACCGCAATATGGCGGAAATAGGCCGCCAGATCGCCAAGATCGTCCGTCAACTTCATATGACGTGCGACGGATTCGATGGTGCTGATGTCCGGCGTCACGAGGTGAAAAAAGACAACGCAGGTCTCACAGTCCCGCAAGGCCCGGGCGAAATTCCGCAGGCTGTCCCGGTCGGCGAAGAGCCGTTGAAGCTCGACCAGGGCGCCGCCCGCCACGTCGTGCAAGATGTGCTGATGGCCAAAGTCCAGCGAATTGATGAGCTCCGCCCTGCTTTCATCGCGGATGTTGTAACCGGCCACGCCCTCCAGGGCGTCCTGCTTGTCCAACTTGCGGCCGTGTTCATCTCGCCGGGCATGCATGTCGCTCAGCGACCCGATGGCGCCATCAGCATCATAGGCAGCGGTCGGGATGCCGTGGTCGCGCATGTTATCGAGGAGGGCGCAGGCAAAGGTACTCTTGCCGCCCCCGCCCTTGAGGCTCGTTGTGAGCATCAGATAGCTCTTGAAGGATTTCATCTCGGTTTTGTCCTTTACAGGTCTCGATCTGGATTGCGGTTGACGGAGGATCGCGCCGGGGGCGGCGACAGATCCGGGCGGGTCGGCGTACTTTGCTGTGCACCGAAGTGGGCAGGGGCAGACGGCAGCGGTTTTTGGGGCAGGGGCCGCATCCGGGACGGCGCTGCGCGCCCCGCGTTCCCAGGTGCATAGAGAGCGGCGTGGATTTCCTTGTCCGTCGGATCGGGATTGCCCTTGGCCCGCAAGGCGGCTTCGGCAATGCCGATCATACGCGCGTAGTTGCGCAATGTTCCTTCCGACAGATTGACACCTTCCTCTTCCAGGAGGCGGGTCAGCGCGGCCCAGGACAGCCCCCGCAATCGCTGTTCGGCAATCACACACCGGGCTTCGATGATCTTGAAAATGGTGGCGGTAGCCTTGTCGGGCTCCAGGTCTTCCGCCCGCATTTTCAGCCGTTCGCTCAGGGGTCGTCCGCGTTCCATTCGTGGTATTCTCGTCGGCATTTCTGGGTGTTCACTTGCGCAACATGATGCCGGAAAAAGGGTCTCCTCCAAATATAAAATCGTGCAACGCATTGATAATAAATAGTTTTGCGTTTTCGCGAGTCGCCCTTACGCTGGGCGCATTGGGGCGCAACCCCGAAGGGTTTGGCATGATGCAGCGATCATGCGGAGATGTTGACCCGCGCTGCGCCACCAGGGTCTCACCGATGCAAAACTGTGCGGTCGATGTGCAGGGTTAATGCAATTTTGATGCATGCTGATGTGGGGGAAAGACGTGCTTGTGCGGTTCGGATCGGCCACCCTGGAGCAAGACACCTCGCACCACCGGGGTAAAACTCCCCCCTGAACTGGACCTATTGGCTATGGCGCGGCCCCGGAAAGCTGCTGATGACATGCGGACCCGCTGGGACGCCCTCTATGTGACCAAGGCCGAGCGCGCGGAAGTGACCGCTGCGGCGGAGAGGGCAGGGCAGTCGGTTAGCCAGTATTTGCTTGCGGCACATCGCGGCGCGCCCCGCAACACATCCTCCGAAACCGTTCGGATCATGCAGGCTCTGGTGATGGCCGAGCGGCAATTGGCATCTCTTGCCCGCCAGATCCAACACCAAGAGGCGGCCATGGATGCGCTCCTGCTGCAGGCGCATCTTGTAGCGATCGAGCGGGCGTTTCGGCATGTGGCCATGCCATGGTCGCTCGTCCTTGATGATGCTTGCGATCATGGCGCGCCGCCATGCTGATGAGCTTTTCGAAATATGCGAAAGATCCTGAGGGGCCGTCTGCCCAAGACGCCGTGGAATACCCATCCGCCCATGCCGTGCCCAAGCCGACGTTTGGGGGTGTCATCATGGTACGCCGCGATCCGGTTCCAGAAATCCTGATGGGCGATCCGGCCCTGGCGCGCGCCGCCATTCGCATGGCACCCGGCCAGTTGAAATACCGGTCGGCCGTGCTGACCTTCGCGACCGAAGATGTCGATGTCGCCGCGTTCAACCGGGGCGATCCTTCGGCACGCGGTGCGATCGATCTGGCTGTGGGGCTTTGGTGCGAGATCGCCTTTGCCGGCGTCCCGCCCCGGTGTCGACCCCCGGTCTTTGCTACGACGCACACGCATCTCGGCCGGCTTGAGGTCAATCTATTGGTGGCGCGCTGGGTAACGCGACCCGACGGGTCCCTGCGGTCCTTCAATATCGATCCGCCGGGTCCGGCAAGCCGCGCCATGTGGGATGCGTTCGAGGATCTGCTCAACTTCCGTTTTGCCTGGGCGGATCCCCGCGATCCGGCGAGGCGCCGTCTCGTGCATGTCCCCGACTGGCATATCAAACAGCAAAAGACGGCCGAACGCGCCGGAGACATCTGGACACCTGACCTGCGGTCACAGCTGGTCACCGAGCTCTCCGACGCCGCTTCTGCGGGCCATCTCTGCAATCGCGCGACAGTCTTGGCACATGTGCGGGACCTTTGTCGGCGCCACGGACTGGTCCTGCATGGCGTCGGGCGAGATCACATGACAATTACCGCTCCGGGTGCCCCAGCCGCGCAGCGGATCCGCCTGACGGGTCGGATGTTTGCCGAGGATTTCGCCGGCGCTGGGGTCGTTCCTCCCGAGGCGGTCGCCGCACGTGCGGCAGAGTTGACCTCCGCGAACACGCGGCTTGAAACAGCCTGGCGCAAACGCGCGCTATTCAATGCGAGCCGCTATGGTCTGGGGGCTTGGCCGGAGCCGGGTTTCCACGCGCGCGACTGGTCCGCCGGGCCATTGGCTTGGCCCCCCCGATGGATTCCCGCCAACCGTCTGTCCCCCATATCCTTGGAACCCGCCCATGCTGCAGCCGCCACCGACTTTGACCGCGATGGAGCGTCAGCTCCTGCAACAGATTCAGACCCTCTCGCAGTCGCTTTTGGCGCGGGTATCGGAGCAGGACCTCAAAATCGCGGCTCTGGAAGCGGAGGTTCGGGCGCGCGACGAGGCGATCCACAGCTTGACCGATACGCTCGGACGCTTGCTGGGCCCGCCGGCCCGGGCCGAATTCTCGCCGCGTTGACGGTGCGGTTTCTGGCGGTCTTGCCGCGTCTGGGTGCCCGGCTGAGCCTGCTGCGGTTCGCGCGCGCCATCCCTGATAGCCTGTCCACCTTGCCGCGACTTGTCCGAACTCTGGAGATCCTGAATGCAAGCCTTGCCCGCCGCGAACATCGCGCCAAACCTGTCGCAGGCCCAGTTCGATACCCTGACGACTATGGTGGAGAGACTGATGAGCCTGATCCTGCCGCTGCACCAGTTGCTGGAGGCGCAGGAAGGGATGGACAGCACGATCACGGAGCGCATGGAAGCAATGATGCATTCCCTTGGTACGATCGCGACGAGCTTGCAGACCACGGCCGAAGCCATGTCTCAAATGCTGGACCAGGAGACGTCGGTGTCCACCTTGGCGGAAGCAGTGCAGAAGATGGAGGTGCGGATGCGGCAGCAAGCATTGGGCATCACCGCCATCGACCAGAACATGAAGCTTTTGATCGATTGGCTCGGCGCTCCGCTCCCCCGGGCAGCCGGGCCGAATTCCTGAGGAACCTGCGCCAAGTCTGCGCGCGGGCTGCCCCCGGCCGTTCCATCAGTCTCAGGATCTTGCAGGCAGATGGCGCGCAGGCCGCCCTGAGTTCTTCAGAATATGTGCAGGGTAGGGAGATCCATATCCTCATGTCGCCGGGGGAATACTGTTGTCTCAGCGGACCCGCTGACGCGATGGCGATCCTGGGCGCGCATATCGTGCCGGATGCCCCTGATGCCGGAGATCCAGATACCATGAGCGATCTGGACCATTCGTCCGGGCCGGATATTTTTGGTTAAACGCCGCAAGACCGTATTTCTGCGGGTAAGTACAAGCCTGTGGACAACGGGTCCAACCCGGCTTCGCGGGTGTGTCCTCGTGGGGTAGAATAGGCAGATCATCCGATCCCTCTTACCCTGGGTACGCCAGCAGCGTGTCACGCCATTTCTCCTTCGACTGTCACGAGGACTACACCGAGGCAGCACACATAGAAGCCCTGCTGCTCCTGCGCGGCGGGCGGATTCTTGACGCTGCCTCTGGTGTTGCGCTCGCTCTTTTGGATGAACGCCCGGTCGTCGTCCGGTTGGAAGGGCGACGGTCCGGCAACTACGCCCTGCTGTCGAAGACCGGCCCAGGCACGATCAAGCAACTGTCCGACCAGCAATTTCTCGAGTGGGCGGAGGCCGACGGAGGTGCGGCCTCCGCGCGGCCGGATCAGCAGGTGGTGGATCTTGCCGAGGGCGAAGCACGCTTGTGCGAGGTCATGCAGGCGATCCAGGACGAGGTGGTTCCGCAAGTTTCTGCACTGATTGCCGCGCGCGCCCAGGAGCTTAACGCGACTGAAGAGGGCAGGGAGACCAAGCCTGAGCCCCCCAGCAGATCCGCCTGCTTCGAGGCACTGGCGGCGTTTTTCGCCATGGGCGGGTATTCTGGATCTTTTCCAGCCATGGCCGGGATCGTTCAGGGGCTGCTGAAAGATGTCCCCGGCATCACCCTTGATCTCCTTCCCGCTGTAACCGGATCTGCGGATTCTGCCACAGCGCACCTCGCCCTCGCCACGCCAGGTACCGGAAAGACCCGGTCTGTCGTGGGTCTGATCGACGCTCTCCCCACTGAGGCGGTCGTGGCGGTCTTCCAACCCACTTTGAAAAAGGCCGATGAATTTGCGCGGGATATGGCGGCATCGTCCCGCCCCGTCCATGTGTTTCGGGGCAGGGGGGCGCCTGTGCAGGAGGGCGCGAGCGAGCGGATGTGCCGACGTCACGCGGCCGCTGCAGAGCTGGCTGGGAAAGGGTATCCCGTCAAATCCATCCTCTGTGGCAGCTCGGAGCCCGGAGCGGTTGCCATCTGCCCGCATGCCGCGGGGTGCGCCTATCTCGCCCAGATGAAGACGCTGAAAGATCACGTCGGAGGCGGTGTGTTCATCCTGACGCATGCCAGCCTCACGCAGCTGCCCGCCTTCCCTGCGCCGCATCTTGTCATCATTGATGAGGATCCGTCCGCGAGCTTGCCACAAGCTATTACAATCCAGGTCGAGGCGCTGGGGATGGCAGCGGACTGGGCAACCCTGCTACCGGACGATGGCGATGAGCCCAAACCGCGAAAGTCACTGCAGGAGTGTGACTGCGCGGTATCTGACGAGACGGACGACGCAACGCCAAGCTCGGTAATGGACCTGCTCGAGAGGCTGCGCGATGGCTTGGCTTGCCCGGCTCCCTTGCAGGAAATCGCAACGAGCATCATGGTCGAAGAAATTGAAGCTGCGCTGAAAATGCTGCGTGGTCTGGAGCGCAAGCTGCGCGGCGGGCTCAAGCCGGGCCTTCCGGAACAGGCCTTGCGAGAGCATCTCGCGGTCACGGCCTTGCCGGACCTGCAATCCCTGCTGGTGGTCCTTTCTGCCATCCTCGAGGAAGTCCGGCTGTTCGTTTCCGGGGTGATCGACCGGTCCGACTTCAACGGGCTCAGCTTTCGCAGGGACGCGACTGGCGAACTTCGATCCATCACGGCGCACCGTCTTGCGCGGCCCGCGATCAAGGCTGACGTGCCGATGATCGTGCTCGACGGGACGGCCGATCCGGTTCTGGTGGGTCGGGCATTGCGGCGGCGGATGGTGGTGTCAAAGATCGATCTGCGGCGGCAGGGCGAGGTCGTGCAGTGCATTGGGCGAGGGTTCGGCACCGGATCTCTCGTTCCGATCCCAGGGTATCAGGTTTCGGCAAAGATAGCTGCGGAACGGGAGCAGCTTTGGCAGGGGCTGGACACAGTCTTGAGGCGGGAGGTCGCAGCCGCGCCTGCAGGCGTGCTGGTGGTGTCCACGCTTGCCGTCGACGAGGAGGCGCGGCGGCGGGGCTGCTGCGACGACCTTCTGGGGATGCCTCTGGCATGGACCCACTTCGGCGCCGTGCGTGGTATCAACGCTTTCACCAACCGGCAAACGATCATCCTGATCGGACGCAAACAACCGCCCGCTTCTGCCGTCGAGGCGATCGCCCGGGCTTATTTCGCACTCGATGCTCGACCGTTCGATCTGGGCGACGGGAGCTATGATGTCCGCCGCAGAGCCTTGCAGGACAAGATGGGCAGGGCGCATTCAGTGACGACCCAGGTGCATCTGGATTCTCGGATCAACAGGATCCTGTGGCAGGTGCGCGAGGCTGAAGTCATTCAGGCCCTCGATCGGGTCCGGGCCGTCCGATTTCCCCGAAGGGTTCTTCTTCTCAACGCACTGGACTTGCGCAGGCTTGATGATGATCCCGCGACCGAGGAGCTCGGTGTACCTGCTGACCGGTGCATGTCTTGGCCGGAGATTCGTAATGGTGGAAACCGGGCTGAAGCCGTGCTGGAGGCCAGCGGTGGCTTCCTGCCCGTCGCGCCCAAGGCGCTGGTGCAGATCGCTCCGGAAATATTTCCCAGCCTCGAAGCCGCGAAAAAATGGCTGCAGCGCACGGATATTTCCGAGGCGCTGGTCCATCATGCCGAACATCTGACCTATCTGCAGGTTCGACCCATTGGGCAGCGGGGGAAGCCATGGCCTTTGATTGTTGATCGGCGGCGGCAGAAGAACCTTTCTGCGGCCCGCGCAGACTTCGAGGCCATGATCGGCATGGAGATGGCAGTTTGGCAAGTGGATGACGGCAGTCGGCTTTGATCTCGTTGAGGGAAGAGGCTGCTAGCTCGGACGCGCCTCTGATATTGGCTGCCCGCCCATCCGGTTTTGACAGGGACAAATGCCTTAAAGAAAAGGGGCAGTCGACTGGAAGACGCAAGCACTGACGGGAAGCTCACCGGGCACCGGTCTTGTCCAGGGCAGTTCCGCTGACCATGTCAGCAAAAATCTGCGCTGCGGCGCCGCGCTTTATGGCTGCATCGGCACCCCGCCGGATTTCGCGCCGGTGCTGTCGCTCTACGGCAGAGTGGCAATGGTGGCAGAGTTTCCGGCTGGCAGCACAGTGGGTTATGACCGCACCACCCGGCTGGCCCGCGATACCCGGCTGGCCAATATCCCGCTAGGCTATGCCAATGGCTATCGGCGGAGCTTTTCCAATCTCGGGCAGGTGCTGATCCGCGGATGCCGCGCCCCGGTGATGGGCAAGGTGTCGATGAATGCCATCATGGCCGATGTCACCGACATTCCTGCAGTGCAGGGCGGCGATGTGGCGGTGGCCTTTGGCGCGCAGGGCGCAGAGGCGATCGCCGCCGCCGAGGTGGAGCGCATCTCGGGCCGCGTCCTGGCCGATCTGTTCTGCAGCTGGGGCCGGTTGAACGACCGGCTCTGCCTGCACGGGGGCAGCTGATGTCAGACCGAGCTGAGCAGAATGCTGGTCTCGCTGTTGGTGATGCCCTCGATGGTGCGCACCTCGCGCAGCACCCGGTCGAAATCATGCAGGTTTTCGGCCCGGAGCTGGGCGACGAGATCCCATTTGCCATTGGTCGTGTGCAGCGAATGCAGTTCCGGCATGCCGCGCAACTGGCGAATGACTGCGGTGGTCGACCGGCCATTCACCTCGATCAGCATCATGGCGCGGATGCTGTTGTCGCTGTGATCCTCGCGCGCGCGGATGGTGAAGCCCAGCACCGCGCCGGTATCCAGCAGCCGGTCCAGCCGCGCCTGCGCGGTGGCCCGCGACACGCCAAGAATGGTCGCCAGATTGGAGATCGGCACCCGCCCGTCTTCGCGCAGCATGGCGATCAGTCGGCGGTCAAGGTCATCAAAGATGTGCATGACAAACTGTTAGCCGAAGCCGGGCAAATTGTACAGTTTCGGCGCGGCTTTCAGTAATAACCACAATTTATGCCAACTATCGTCGGAAGCTATCCTTTGCCGGAGCTTCCGCAACCGGAGAAGATCCATGCAAGCCCAAGCGAAAATCTGCCAGACGGTGCCCTATCTCGGGGTCGGGAACATGCTGCGCCTGCTGGCGCATCAGGGCCTTGAACCCACGATCCGGGGCATGGCGGCCTATATCGAGGAAGATTTCCGCCGCTGGCCGCTGTTCGACAAATGCCCGCGCGTCGCCAGCCATTCGGCGGAAGGGGTGATCGAGCTGATGCCCACCTCGGACGGCACGCTTTACGGGTTCAAATATGTGAACGGCCACCCGAAGAACACCCATGACGGGCTGCAGACCGTCACCGCCTTCGGCCTGCTGTCGGATGTGGCCACCGGCTATCCGCGCTTCCTGTCGGAAATGACGATCACCACCGCGATCCGCACCGCCGCAACCTCGGCCCTGGCGGCGAAATATCTGGCGCGGCCGGATGCGCAGGTGATGGCGATGATCGGGCTGGGCGCGCAATCGGAATTCCAGGCGCTGGCCTTCCGCGCACTTTGCGGCATCGACAGGCTGCGCGTCCATGACATCGCCCCCGCGGCGACAGCCAAGTTCATCGCCAATATGGCGGATCAGGGCCTGACGATCACCGCCTGCGCCTCCGCGGCCGAAGCGGTGCTCGGCGCCGATATCATCACCACGGTCACCGCCGACAAGCTGAATGCCACGGTGCTGAACGACAACATGGTCGGCGCGGGCGTGCATATCAACGCGGTCGGTGGCGATTGCCCCGGCAAGACCGAACTGCAGGCCGATATCCTGCACCGGGCGGCGGTTTTCGTCGAATTCCCCGAGCAGACCCGGATCGAGGGCGAGATCCAGCAGATGGCGCCGGATTTCCCGGTGACCGAACTCTGGCGCGTGATCGCGGGTGAATTGCCGGGGCGCACGAGCCGCGACCAGATCACGCTGTTCGATTCGGTTGGCTTTGCCACCGAAGACTTGTCGGCCCTGCGCTATCTGCGCGATGTGGTGCAAGGCACACCCTTTGTTGAAGATATCGACCTTGTGGCGGCCCCCACCGATCCGCGCAACCTCTACGGGCTGATCCGCGCCGCCGCCCCTGCCCCCCTGATGGAGACCCTGTGATGACCCCGACCCGTTCCGCCGCGTCCAGCGTTCAGGCCCCGCGCGGCGTGGTGATGATCCGCCCGCACCACTTCACCCCCAATCCGCAAACCGCAGTGGACAACGCCTTTCAGGGCACCGATTCAGCGCGCAGCGCCCGCGCAATTGCGCAGGCCGCATATGACGAGGCAACCAAGGCCGCTGAAAGCCTGCAGGCCGCCGGGGTGCGGGTGCATCTGTTTGACGACGCGGGCACCACCACGCCGGATTCCTGTTTCCCCAACAACTGGTTTTCCACCCATGCGGGCGGCCATGTCGCGATCTATCCGATGTACTCTCCCAACCGGCGGCTGGAGCGCCGGGCCGATGTGATCGAAATGCTGAAGCACAATTACCGCGTTCAGGACGTGATCGACTATTCCGGGCTGGAACAAGACGATGTGTTTCTAGAGGGTACCGGGGCAATGGTGCTGGACCATGTCGAGCGTGTGGCCTACGCTGCGCGATCACATCGCACCAATGAAGTGGCGCTGGAGCGGTTCTGCACGCATTTCAACTTCGAACCCATTGTCTTCGATGCCGCGGATGGCGCAGGCAAGCCAGTCTATCACACAAATGTGCTGATGTGCATTGGCACCGGCTTTGCGCTGATCGGGCTGGACACGATCCGCCTGCCCGCCCGCCGGGCAGAAATCGAGCAACGCCTAGCGGATAGCGGTCGCGATATCCTGGACCTGTCGCATCGCCAGATCACGGAGTTTGCCGGCAATGCCATCGAACTGACCGGCGATCAGGGACCAGTCCTGGCGATTTCGGCCCGCGCGCTGCGGGCGTTGGAACCGGACCAGAAGGCGCGGCTGGAAGCCCATGTAGCGCTACTGCCGCTGGATATTCCCACCATCGAACTGGCAGGCGGATCCGTGCGCTGCATGCTGGCGGGTGTTCACCTGACCCCGCGCCCAAGTGCCCGATGACGCGACTTCTCTGCCATGATCAACCCGCAGAATCCGAACTTTCTCCATGGACAAATCTGGCACTTCGGGCTGAGAGGCGGATGAGAGCAGCAATTTATACGTGCGGCTCGGCACAATACGTTTTGACCGAACTGCCGGCACGTTGAGCCGGATTGCCATCGGTCGCGGGCGCAACCTGCGTTTGGGCCCACTCCCTGAAGACCGTCATTTTACAGCGCATAGTCTTGAACAAAGGCGCCTCCCCGGTCTGATGAACCGGGGAGGCACGCGGGCTCAGTCGAACGCCACGACGAACTCGGCGACGATGGCTTTGACGAGCCGCTCGGTGATCCGGTCCCTCTGCCAAAGGGCTGTCATCTCGATGGGCGTGGGCTCCCAGTCGGGAAATAGCCGCACCAAGCTGCCCGACTGGCAAGCAGCATCCACCAGGAAGGTCGGCAGATTCGCGACGCCAAGCCCGGCGATGGCAGCTTCGACCAGAATGGATTGCCGGTTGGCCGCGAAGTCGATTTTCGGCAGCACGGTGACGGACGCCCCGCTACCATGGTGCAACTGCCACTCGATCAGGTCACGCCGGATTGCCAATCTGTTCCGTTCTGGCGGCAGTTGGGGCGTCGCGCTGGACGTCGAGGTTCTGGTCCCGCGTTGCAACCCGAGTGCTGCCCAAGAGTATGGACAAAACTTTCCCAAAACTCGACTGATTTTGACATGGGTTTATGTTCTGGCCAACCACCCGCACTCAGGGCTGAAAATGCGCGCGCCCCGCGAGTTTATGGCAGCTCAAACCGCAACCGCTGTGAGTGCTGGATGAAATTTCCCCAGTTTGGCGCTGATGCCGATGGTCAGGGGGGGCATGCCCCCCTGACCATCGGCGGCGCAGAATTCCCCCTGTTGATGCCAAGAGAAGGGCGCGCAGGTGGTAGGACTGAGGGAGATCGTGATGATCTTGGAATTGAATCGTCAGGGCCTGGGCGTGAGCGCGATCGCGCGGCAGACGGGTCTCGATCGCAAGACGGTGCGGAAATATCTCGAGCGTGGCCTGGAGGCGCCGGTCTATGGGCCCCGAGAGCCGGGCGAACGGCTGGCGCTTCGGTTCCGGTCGTATCTGACGGAACGGCTGGAAGCGTTCCCTGGACTTTCGGGACGCAGGTTGCATCGTGAAATCAGGGCGATGGGCTATGAGGGGGCTTATTCGACGCTGACGGAATACCTGCGCCTGATCCGTCCGGCGGTCCCGCGACAGTTCGAACGACGCTTCGAGACCGAGCCAGGTCAGCAGGCGCAGGTTGACTTTGCGGATGCGGAGGCAAGGGTGGAGCGTCTGACGGGCCAGATCGCGGATCTTTTGCCGACCTGGAGCCTCGCACCGGTCGTTGACGCAGTTCAGGCGATGCGCGGTGTCGGGTTCATCGTCGCAGTGACGGTGGTGGCCGAGGTAGGGGACTTCCAGCGTTTCGACAATCCGCGGCAACTGATGGCCTACCTCGGCCTGACGCCGTCGGAGCATTCCAGCGGTGCAAGTGTCCGGCGGGGCGGGATCACCAAGGCGGGTAGCGGTCTTGCCCGGCGCGCACTTGTCGAGGGCGCCTGGAATTACCGCATGCAGGCCCGCGTCAGCCCGAAGCTCCTTGCCCGACTGGCGTCGCTGCCGCAGGCGGTCCGCGACATTGCCTGGAAAGGACAGCTCAGGATGTGCCAGCGCTATCGCCATCTGGTTGCGGCCGGAAAGGCCAAGGTGGTGGTCATCACGGCCATCGCGCGCGAGATGGCAGGCTTCATCTGGGCGATCGCCCGCGCCACCACGCCAGCCAAGGCTTGAGAAAGCCACGACCAACGACACTCGACCCTGTCTGATGCGCAGGGTTGGGGACGGAACGCGGTGGGGAACCCTCGTGCCTGTTATGGGCCGACCTGTCGATGCCCGATCCTTAGAGCGAGGCAGCCCCAAGACGAAACCACGGTCATGCGGTACCCAACCCGCGCATGAGAGCTTGCTCAACCGTCGTCTCAGTTCCGTCTCCTACCCTGCGCGTCTCCATCACGCTGCGCCCGGCTCCGCCGGATTATTCGCTATGAAACAAGGGGTTGACAGCGATCATGAGAATAGGCCGCTGAAATAGTCGCCGAGCCGGAACAGTTTTCTGTCGTTGCAGGCTTGGCAGCCCGCCTCTGGCTTTCGTGTCCGGAAGGCGTGTGTGCCTCACGCGGTTTTTCATCGTCAGGCGGCCAGCAGTCGTGGCAACCGTGCCAGGTTGTTGGCGGTCATTGTAAGGATGAAGCGGGAGCGCGCCCGTTCGAGGCCGCGATAGACGGTCTGGGCCATGCCTCCGACGGTCTTGGCCCAGCCGAAGGCCTCCTCGATCCGTTTGCGGTTCTTGATCGACAAGGCATAACCCTCATGCCGGGTGGTGCGGCCGTCGATTGCTGAATATCGGGATTTCTGCGCGACATGCGGGGTCGCGCAGGCCTGCCTGAGATCAGCTACGAACTCGGCCACGTCAAAGCCCTTGTCCGCGCCCAGTGTCAGTTGTCGTGTCGATCCGGGGGAATGGCGATGGATCATGTCCGTCGCCGCGCGCCGTTCCGCATGACCGTTGGCCTGCGTCAGGTCGCCTTAGACGATCAGACCGGAGCGGTTCTCCATCAGCGCATGGCCGATGAAGCACAGCAGCGCGCCGGTGCCGGGGGATTTCTTGTAGAGCCGCGCGTCTGGGTCGGTGGTCGAGGCATGAGTGGCATTCGAGCGTTTCTCACCCCGGAAGTCGACTTCGGCATTGCGGTTCTGACGGTTTGGGCGGGACATCAGGTCGGTCTCAGTCATGTGGGGTTGATCCTCGGCGGGGGGGGACAGGTCCGGGCGGGCTGCCCGTGCCGTCATCGGGCGGCGTGTCATCAGCCTTCGGCTGGAAGCTCTTCATCGACGCCCAGGCCGTGACCAGCGTGCCGTCGACCGAGAAGTGATCATCCGTCAGAAGCGGCGCGACCTCGCGGTGCGCTAGGATCGCTGCCATCACCTTGCGGGACATGTCGGTCGTGAGCAGCCGGTCGCGGTTCAACGAGCTGACCACGATCACGGAAGACGTCGTCGAGGTCGCCGCCGCTGCCCTCGTTATCGGCCACGCCACATAGCGATCGAGAAACCCCGCCACTTATCGGTCAAGGTCACATGGTCGCTGCAGTACCGTTATTCTTGACCGGTCTCTTTGCGCACGCCAAACAGCAGAGTGACCATAACATGGCTGGTCTTGATTTTTATACTCCACTGGAGTATATGTTCTGCAGAAGAAAGACATCGCCTACTATCTGCTTGATGATGGATCGCAAGGTGAGCTCGCGACTATCGCGATCGAAGTGCCGGGAGCGATGATCATGGTCATGGGGGAACTCATGGATGTAGACGGCGGCCTTGTCGTGGATCGCACGCACATATCAATCTCGCCGCCGGACGCACGCGTCCTGACGCGAAGGATGATGGGCATGATCGCCAAAAGAATATTGGAGGATACCAGTTATGGTTACATCATCGTTCGGGGAGCGGCTCGCACAACAGGGGCGCGTCCAGGTCATACCCCGCGTGTCCTCCGGTTCCCCTGAAGAAATCGTACTGAAGCTCGGTCGCGCCTCACCTGATGTCATCGCTGCGACGCTTGCCATGGTACGGCGCGGGACAACGATGCTCAAAGCAAAGCGCGCAGTGGAGAAGGCGCTGCAGGAGGGTGATGCAGTGATCGATCTGCCGATGGTAGACGATAAGAAAGCACTGGCTGACGATCTTGAATCGGCAGGAATGTCGGTCACCTTCCGTAGCGTTCTAGACCGTGATCTTAAGGAAAACTTTGCCACCCGCCTGAAGGAGCTCCGTATCCGCCTTCACATGTCTCAGGAAGAGTTCGCCCGGGATTACAATCTTCAGAAGAAAACTCTGCAAGGGTGGGAGCTTGGCAATAAGATCCCCGACCACGGAAACCGGCTCCTGATCAGTCTGATCGAGAAAGATCCAGTTACGACAAAGCGTCTGGTGAACGCAGGCTGATCAGTTCGTTAACACTAATCTCGGTAAGGATCGGCGGGCCGACGAAACGTGCCGCAACTTGGTGGCGAGGTCAGACAAGATGAAGACATCTAGGACTGCAGGCGGTATCGGACGTACCGTCAGCCTTCTCGGCGGTGAGACGGTAGTTCAAGCCAAGGTTTGCAATGCACTTGACGCGCACGAGCTACTCCTGAGAGGCCTGCCTGTCGGCGCACTGGAGCATCTTGCTTCGAAAGCCGAAGTACTGAAGGAACGCGACGCTTTGAATCGGGCGATCGGAATGAGCCTCACGACGCTCCGGCGCCGTAAGGCCAAGATCGCCCCTCCACGTCTCAGCGTTGATCAAGGTAGCCGGTGCTGGCGCGTAGCAAAAATATTTGCGCACGCCATCGACGTCATCGGGTCTGAAGAAGCTGCAGGGGCTTGGATGACGAAACCCGCTATAGGGCTCGAGAACCGAAAACCTGTCGATCTCCTCGCGACTTATCCCGGAATGGAGCTGGTCGAGCAGTACCTGACCCAGATCGAGTATGGGGTGTACATCTGATCCTGCCCGGTCGGGTGTGAACTTTCCTCCCACGTGCGCGTCGGCCGAAGGTATTCAATCCCTCAGCAGGTACCGTAGAAGCCACGCGAATATCGGCAATACTCGGTGGCCACACCCGAGCGGATCATCTCGGCGGCTACATCTTGGCCATCTGGAAGGAAGCACTGGGCGACAAGCCGTCCATAACGGTCGACATCCAGAACATCACAGTGAAGCTGGCTGCCAGAGATGAGTCCGCGCAGCACAGCAGTAGCCGCAGCACCACCTGGATGGTCCCATTCAGGCGCGTCGAGGCCCCAGACGCGGATCCGGCGTGACTCCCCGCGCAAAGTGAATGTATCGCCATCGACCACCTTACTCACCTTGGCATCAAGTGCGCGCGGGTCCTCTGCGCGGGCACCTGACATCGGCACCAGCAGAAGGACGGCAAGGACGGTTGCGAAAAACCGCAGGTTTCGGGCAAGGGCATGTTTCATGACGCGACCATGCTGCACCCAAACAGCGCCACTTGCCAGTTACGATATTTGCGAAAAAACGAAACCTCACCAGCATGGATGGGGAGCCGGACGTCATCCGGCCTCAGTTTCTTTGCCGTCAGGAGAGCAAAAATCGGGGATGCTGTCCTTGCTGACGACCCCTTTCAGCAGCCCGAGCCGGGTTGGCCGAGGTGTGAAAAGCGGGACCAAACGGACGGCGGGTGCCCCCTCCTTACAATAACAACCTCCTCGCCGCGTTCAGCAGCGGCGATGATTTCGGCAAATCTGGATTTCGCTTCTGCGACGTCAGCTGCATGGCCAGGTCCTTCGGTTTGCCCCTGACTCTGTAACAGATCGCCCGATTCGAACACAGAACAGACGAGCCGGCATCCAGGAAGGTCTCGACGGCCGCAGCGCGCCCAAGAGAACCGGAAATCCCGGTCAGGCCAATTTGCGAAAAAACGCGACTGAAGGCAGGCCTCCCTCGGATGGCGGGTCAAGGCCGGCCCGTATCTCCCTGATTTCGTTAAGGCCCCCCTCGAGCACCTCCGGTTGGGGGCATCTGGACCACGTTTGCGAAAAAACGGATTATATAATACAATCAATAACTTAGACTGGAATCATCTGGACGGCTGACGACATCAGGGCTAAAGCTGCCTCCACACAGGGGGGGCGCAAATCAACGTTACCGCCCACCAGTCAAGCCAGATGCCCGGGGCCATCGGTCCGTGATCCGGCAGAAGAGTTTAACGCGGCACGGGGTCCAGACTGACCCCGGTGAGAGGGGGGAGGATCCGAAATGGCAGACTTTTTCACCGCGGGGTGGCGCCTTGATCCGAGCCGACCCAAAGACAGCCAAGGACAGGAACGCAGACAGGCAGTGGAGCACGCCTTGGCCAGGCTCAGCCACGCGGACGACCTCTGGGTCCTTGGGAATGCTTTCAAGGCCACGGTCTCGGTCGAGGACATCGGCAACATTCTGAGCTGCACGACCGCACGCTGCCATCTTCTCAGGGGTGAGATCGATCCAGTTACTCCTGCCCATCTAGACCTTTGGAAGACCGTCGACCTTGCTAGTGAAGTTGTGGTCGATGGTCAGCTTGTTGTGATGTCACATTACCCGATGATGTCGTGGTGGGGTGCAGCGGGCGCCCCGCTGGAAGAGCAGGTGTCTGGCGGCAAGTCGCGCAAAATCTCGATGCACGTTTTCGGTGAGGGACGTGGCGGGTTCAGGGGGTGGTGGCGAGCCGTTTCCGTGGATTGGTCCGCGCAGGGGGGAGCCTTTCTCAGCATTGATCAGGTCCGTCGGCAGAGCGAGGACAACCTCTTCGCAACGCCTTGGCTTGAAGCCTATTACCCAGATCGCCGGCGATACCGATATTGCGAACTGTGCTCAGGAGCCATCGACTGCGGGCGCAAGGATGGTGGCTATCATTGGGACGGCGACCGCCTTGTCACATTCCGCGGCGCGCTTGTTCTGACGCGGATCTCCCCATTTCCGGATCGCGGCATGTCCGGTCTTGCAACCGCCACCGGAGACATCTGCACGGAATGCTTGGGCGTGGCGCTACAGTATTTCGATCTTCAGGAAGGAGTGCATTACAGGCTCGCTCCAGCTGTAACCTTGCAGGTGATCGACCGATCCGAAGTGCATCGTGTGAGTCTGGAGGGTCGCGCGTGACCACACTTTTCATCCCATTTAAGACCGGTCGCCTCTTGATCCTTGCCGATCTGCATCATGAAGAGGGGCTCGACCCCTTTGTGATGTTTGGCCTCGATGGGCTGGATTGGGACTCCTTCGATGCCGTCATCATTGCTGGCGACATCGCGGATGACGCCGCCAGAAACTGGGTGCCGGCCATAGATTTCTTGAGCCGCTACATCATGCGGGAACGTCTATGCATCCTGCCGGGCAACCATGACTATTTTTGCATGCACCTTCAGGCAGATGACGATCTGCATCGCATCGCGGCGGCGGCCGATGTCCAGTTTTTGCAAAAATCAGAGCTGCATCATGGGGCGACCCGCATTCTGGCCAGCACGCTGTGGACAGATTTCGCCCTTCTCGGGCCGGATAGCGTGCCACAGTCTACGGCAGTCGCCCAACCCTGGATGCCGGATTACCGCAGCATATTTCAGGCACGGGAGGGCGCCGATGGGAATGGCAGCCTGCCTGAGTTCATCACCCCGGAAGATACCGTCGAGGTGCACCGCGATCACCGGGCCTGGTTGGAGCAAAAGCTGGCGCAGCCGCATTTTGCCGGGCCAGACGGTGAAACGATCGTCATCACGCATCACGGGCCTTCTATGTTGACTGCGGGAAAACTGACCCCTCAAAGCCCTGCTTTTCATTCGGACCTGAGCGATTTGATCGCGCGTTTCAACCCGAGTCGATGGTATTTTGGCCATTCGCACCGCCGTCTGCGTGCAGTCCAAGGCAGCACTGTGATCTGCAATGTGTCCCTCGGATACCCCGAGGATTCACGCGTCCCAGGCGAGCACCCGCTTTCGGAACTCTGTCTGTTTGAGAGCAAACCACACTGGCCGTCTGCAGCAGAGATGGAGGGGAAGGTTGGGATCGAAGCTATGCCGGTTGCCGACACCAAGGTGGACGTAGACCACCCTTCCACCAGACTTCCCGTTTCACAGTCCCTGGGAATGTCCCGGATCCAGATCATTCATGCCCGCTTCTTCCCTGTCTCTGAGACCCAATCGGTTCTGGAACAAAGACTTACAGGCTTCCTCAAAAGGTGGCGTCGGCGACCGCAGTCCGGCCCGGGCAGCGAAAGCGGTACCCTGTCTGGATCCCAGGATATCAAAGAAAACCAGCAGCCTCTGACGGCTTTGAGTAATCGTGACTACCAGCGGATCACTGCGCGGGCAGAGCGGTTCCTCGAATGCCGACGTCGCGCATCAAACCTGGGGCATCTCAAAGACGCCGACCGAGAACGCCTGCGCCCGCTTGCCGCGGGGGTGGATGTTTCCACGATACCTAGCCGAGATCTCGCCGACGAAATCGCTGCCACTGTCCATGCCGCGATGCCATGGATGGCGGGCGCGACCCAAGTGATTTGGGAAGCATTTCATGACTGCGCTCGATCGGGAAGGCCCCTTCATTTCCCTCCTATTCTTCTAAACGGCCCCCACGGCATCGGCAAAACTGTCTGGGCCAGGTTGGTCAGCGACCAGATCGGTGTGCCTGCCGAAGTGGTGAACGCCGGCTCCGAAAACGCAGGGTTCGGCGTCGCCGGCGTGCAGAGGGGCTGGAGCAACGCACGGCCCGGTAAACTTATTGAATGCATCCTGCGGCATCGAATGGGAAACCCAATGTTTTTTGTCGATGAAATCGACAAGGCGGGCACCGCGACCAGCGACAAGGGCCTCAGTTTTAGCCTCGAGGCAGCGCTTCTGTCTCTCCTTGAACCCGCCTCAAACAGCATGTGGGCATGCCCGTTTTTCGAGGTGGCGTTCGATGTCCGCCATGTCAGCTGGCTCTTCGCCACAAACGACATAAGCAAAATTTCCCCACCTTTCCTGGATCGCTGCAGGGTGGTTCACGTCGAGGCCCCTACCCTGGAGCAGCTCCGAGAGTTTGTGCGGCGCGTGGGGACAGAGCGGGGCCTATCGGAGGACTCGATCTGGGCCGTGCTCGCCGCCCTTGACCAGGTGGCAACGAGGCACCGTCCAAGTTTGCGCACGGTGCTGCGGCTGATCGACAAAGCCGTATGGCTGCAGAGCAGACCGAGGCCGAATTGAAATCAGTCGGAAGGATGCGCACGTGACCGGCGCTTTTCCAAGGCGGGTCGGGCATGAAAAGCCATTCATCTTCGTCCAAACGCACTTCATCGCCCAAAAATCAAGGACAAGTCGCAAAGATGACTACGGAAGACCTCGTCGCGGCGATGAGGCTCGGCTGATTGGCACGCCCGCTGGACATCCGACCTGCACAGGCAAAACGATGCGCAGCTCGCCTTTGTGCGGACTTGACTCAAAGCTCGCTGGGCCCGGACCATTTCTCGGTGGTTTGCGTTGTCCGACCCGATGACGCGACTGCAGTTCGTGGCGCTGCACGGCCCGGACGCGGCGATAGTATCAAAGGGCGCAATAAGTATCGAAGAAGCACTCGAAATCATCGCTGACAATCGACGCCGCCATTCTTGACCTCCCCCCCACACACTTCGACTCCCATCGCTTCCCATGGGCGGTTGGAAGCATGCTGCAGTAATAATCAAGGGCAGATAAATGGACGATTTTACGGCTGTGAGTTCGATACTCGAAGTTCCCTCGGCTTCGTCGCCGGTACAATTTGAATATCTGAAAAATAGCTCGATACACCAGCTTCCGATCCTTCGGTGGCCGTATCCAAAGGCCCGCAAGCCTTTGGTGATCGTGATTGTCCTCGACGAGAGTAGAAGAGAGGAAAGCCAAGAAGAAAGGCTGTCTGCATCCAAATTTCTCCGTGCCATTTTGGATGAGTTCTGCCGCCTTCCAGGCTTCAACGGCATGGCCTACAAGATGCGAAACGCCAATTTTCCTGAAATTGGGAAAATAGGGCAAACAAATGGTAATGCATTTGTACGCTTGGCAAGGAGCCCTTGGGCAAAGGAGTTTGGACGCACATCACATGCTGACCGTAGGGTCGACATGGTACTGGTCTGTTTGGACATCACCGCCAAGGTGGTGGAAACCACACTACACAAGGCCTTTTCAAAGCAACAGGTTAGCCTCGGATGGGGCAGAGAATGGTTCAAACTCGATTTCAACTCTTTTTATGAGAAAATTTTAGAGTGGACTGAAAAATTGGATGTTCAAATCTGGCTGGAGCCACAAAAGCCCTTCCTACCAGAATATTTCACGTCGGCAGACAATGGGCATGCTTTGATCACGGCAATCAAACGCGACAATCCAATCGGAACCTTCTTTGGATTAGGAAAACCCAAATACCTATCTAAGCTATCAGGAAAATACACTGTTGTTTCGGATGTTTGGCTGCAAGTGCGTTTCAGGTTCCCCAAAGGGGATCTGCCGCAGCCATATTTTGAACTACCCTTTGGTCTCGACGTAGGGGGAGATTCATACTTAATTAATGAGCTTGGCAAAGTTGAGCCAAACGAGTTTGATATGATCCCTGATCTCATGCATGTTGGGAGAAGGCTTGAATGTCGCGATCCAAAACAAAAACTTCATCAGGTAGAATTCATAGGTAATATTGGTGACTATGAGATCGATCCGACGAACGACGAGTGGGAGGTCGCAGGGAAAATATATCGAGTTACGTTTTCGTCATTGGTGCGGATCAGTGAGAGTTTTCAGCGCGATCGGAATGGAAAATGGGAGCGGAGCGGCTCCAAGATCGACACTTTGTACTGATCGCCGAGAACATTTCGTCGGCACCTTGGGAAAGGTCGCGCAAGTGTTTCCGCATGAAAAGACTGGTGCTTCCAGCTCAAATCCCGCATTGCCGGATGCCTTGCCTGTGCGCCCCAGGACCAGTTCTGCGGTTGTGTGCTGACAGAACGCGCCTGTAACGTAGCGAAGGCAGGGCAGAGGGCTTGGGCGTGCAACTTGGACTGGAACGATTTTTCGACAGCGCGAGCCTTGCGAAGGGCATCGCCTATGCGCGGGAAGGTCGCGTCGTCAAACTCTCCGAGCGCGCGCCCGATGGCGTCGTGACTGCCGAAGTTGCGGGATCGGGCCGGCAAATCTATGGGGTGCAGCTGAGGCTGACATTCGCCGACAACCTTCGTCTTCTACGGCTTGGTGGAGCCTGTTCCTGCCCGGTTGGTGCCTTGTGCAAACATATGGCTGCGGCAGCGATCACATGGCACGTCCGCGTAGCCCAAGGGTTGACACCCTTGCCGGTGGATCAAGGTGAAGAGGTCCCGGCCGCGCCCTCCCGACCTTTGCCCTATCCGGTTACGCAGTGGCTTGAGGCGCTGACGGTCTCTTCCCAAAAGGGCTCTGGCCCGGCCACGGATTATCCTCCTGCCGTGCGAGATCGGCTGGTTTATGTTCTGGCTGTATCTGCGGGAAAGCCGCAGATCACTGTGATGAAAGCGACGGTGCAGGCCGATGGGCGGGTCTCGGATCGGGCAACGCGCTATGATGTCGAAAAGCTGAAACGGCAGGATAACCGGCCCCAGTTCATCTTGCGCAAAGATCTCGAGATTTTGCGCGATCTTGAGGCTGTGGGTGTGCCTGCGAATGGTGGTAGCGGGGTCGGTCATTCGTGGCGCCCAAAATTCCTGGAAGATGGCCCGCCGGATCTCTTGCCGATCTTGAGCCGTATCGCGGCAACCGGGCGAGGCCGCTGGGAGGAGCGGAACGGGCCGTTCCTGCATGAGGGTGGGCCGCGACGTGCCGAGTTTCACTGGCAGGGAGAAGAAGGCGGCACTCAGGAACTGCAACTGACCTGCGCCAGCACCGGCGCGCGGCTGGTGGCCTTGCCGCTGGCGACCCCGGCCTTTGTGGACCCAACCACCGGGGCCTTCGGGCGACTGGGATCTGACATGGACCCTGCGCAATTGCAGGTCCTGATGCGGGCCCCGAAAATTTCGGCCGAAATCGCCGCAGAAGTGGCAGCACGGTTGTCGGGGTTCTCGGACCATACCATTCCGATGCCGACAGCGATGGGGGTCGAACTGCGGCAGGGCAGAAACCCCGTGCCCGTCCTGCGCCTGTTCGGGATTCGCGGTCAGCGTAAATTCGGCGAGGCATGGCGGCAGTGGAAGGAAGCCGTGGTACAGCCCGCGCTGCGACTGGCCTTTGACTATGATGGTCAAGTAGCGCCCGCCCGCGGTTCCGAGGCTCTGCGGTTCAAGGAAGGAGACACAATCGTTACCCTCAAACGCGATCTGGCGGCAGAATTCGCGGCTGTCCAAATGCTTGCAGGGCAGGGTGCCCTCCTCCCAGAAACCCTCGAACATCACAGCTTCGGCAAACAGGCGGAGGCGGCAGACCGCGTCTTTGTCGATGGCGAATGGGATCACGAGCTTTTCGATCTGTCAGAGGCCATGACCCCGGCACTGCAATTCCTGGGCGAGGTTGTGCCGGACCTGTCCGCTGCTGGCTGGCGGGTCGTTGTCGAGGACACCTGGCCCTTCCCGTTGATCGCTGACCCGATTCAGGTGACGGCCCGGATCGGCCAAGGCGACACCAACGGTTTCTTTGATTTCGGGCTGATGGTTGAGGCGGGCGGCCAGCGAGCCGACATGGCACCGCTGATCGCGGATATTCTCTCGGCCCTTCCGCCCGACCTGACCGATGAAGATATCGCAGCGCCGGATTTTGAGGCTTTGGTGGCAGCAACGCCCTGCTACGTGCAGATGCCCGATGGGCGACATGCCCAAGTTGATCTGCGGCAGCTGACTGACCTTTTGAGGGTCCTGCTTCGCTCTCTGGGCCTCATGACCAAGGTCCACCCGGCGGAAGCAGGCCAGCTTGTCACCTTGGCAGAGGCCTTGGCGGGCTGCGGCATCCCGTTCCAGGGGGGCAGGGGGTTGTTAGAACTCGGCCAACGCCTGAATGATTTGAAAGCGCAAGCTGCGGTAACTCCGCCTGCCGGCTTGCGCGCCGTGCTGCGACCGTATCAAGCGATCGGCTATGGCTGGCTGTCGGCCCTGTCGGACACCGGCTTTGGCGGTCTTTTGGCCGATGACATGGGACTGGGCAAGACATTGCAAACCCTGGCCCTTCTGGCCAAATGCCATCTCGAAAAACAGGCGCCAAATCCCAGCCTGCTGATTGTGCCCACCAGTCTGGCCCGGGCCTGGGCGCGTCAGGCGGCAGAGTTTCTGCCCGATCTCAAAGTTCTGGTCCTGCAGGGCAATACGCGCAAAGGGCTTTTCGATCAGATCTCCACGTCCCATCTGGTGATATCGACCTATCCGCTTCTGCACAGGGACCATGACATCCTTCTGGCCCGCGACTGGGAACTGGCCATCCTCGACGAGGCGCAGGCGGTCAAGAACCCGGCCTCGACGGCCGCCAAGCGCATCCGCGACATCCGCGCCCGGATGCGGCTCGCACTGACCGGCACGCCGATGGAAAACACCCTGACTGATCTTTGGGCATTGTTCGACTGGCTGGTCCCGGGTCTTCTGGGTGACCGAAAGACCTTCCGTGCGCAGGTCATGCTGCCCATCGAGAAGGAAGGCAACACACTGGCCCAAGCCCGCCTCAATCGCCGCATCGAACCCTTTCTTCTGCGTCGCAGGAAGGATCAGGTGGCGCTCGATCTGCCCGCCAAAACCGAAATCACCGACCTCATCCCGCTCGGTGCCAAACAGCAGGCGCTGTACGAGACGGTCCGAATGGCGATGGATACCCGCGTGCGTGAGGCCATTGCCAAGCGCGGCGTTCAGGGAGCGCAGATCACCATTCTGGATGCCCTCCTGCGTATGAGGCAGGTCTGCTGCGATCCCCAGCTTCTGCAGGACGGCCCAGCATCGGTCGACAGCGCCAAACGCGAGCGCCTGTTGGAAATGCTGGAATCCCTTGTGCAAGAGGGCCGCAAGGTTCTGGTCTTCTCGCAATTCGTCGAAATGCTACGCCTGATTGAAGCCGATGTGTCCGCGCGCGGCTGGCGCTACGAGTGGCTGACTGGCGACACCCTTGACCGCGATGGCGCAGTCACCCGGTTCCAACAGGGGTCAGCACAGATCTTCCTGATCAGCCTGAAGGCCGGAGGCGTCGGCCTGACCTTGACCGCCGCCGACACGGTGATCCTCTATGACCCCTGGTGGAACCCTGCCGTCGAGCGCCAGGCCATGGACCGTGCTCACCGCATCGGCCAGACCAAGGCCGTGTTCGTCTACCGCCTTGTTGCCGAAGGCACGGTCGAGGAGGCAATCCTTGGCCTTCAGACCCGCAAGCAAGCCCTAGCTGACGCGCTCTTTGAAGGAAGATCCACCGAAGGTTTCGCCTTCGATCAGGATGCCATTGCAGAACTGTTCCAACCGTTGAAGGCGAGTGGCGACAGCTGACCGAGATCATACCGGCGGCGTGCCTTTGGTCTGGCGTCATTTTCTTTTCTGGGGTTGTGGTGCTCCGGGTTGGGTTCGGGCCAGTCGCCGGGACGGAAGCCGGCTCAGTAGCGGACCTCGACGAAGCCGTGGGTGCGCCTGGCTCTGCGCTTCACACCAGAATTCCCCGAAATCAAAGTCACAGACCACCGCGAAACGCCTTCCTGTAAGCCGTGGGTGTCACACCGCGCGCCTGCCGGAAGCGTCTTGCGAATTCGGCCGCATCGGGGAAACCGCTATCCTGGGCGATCTGGCCAATGGGCGCTTCGGTCTGTGCCAGCATTTGGCATGCGCGTCCTAACCGCAGCTGCGCGACATAGGCGGTAATCGACATTCGTGTGCTGCGCTTAAATACCCTCTGCAACTGGCTCTCGGTCAGATGCACGAGGTCGCAGATCGGCCGCAGCCGCAGGGGCTGGTCATAAGTGGCATGAAGGTGGTCCAGTACCTTTTGCAATCGCAACCTGTCGTGGGGCAGATTGCTAACCAGAACTTCGCCGCTGGCGAGAGGCGTGCGATCCGAGGCAGCCAGTTCCGCCAAGAGTCCTTGCAGGCCCATCACCTGCTCCAAAGGGGCCAATGCGCCCAGCGACAGGATGCGTGCCCGCAGTCGCCCGGCAGTCTCGGGGGCGAAGCGCAACCCCCGTCGGGCTTCCGCCAGAAGACCCGCAACCTGGCTCAGTTCGGGAACGAGCCGGATCAGCCCCTCGATCCAGCCTTGCGCAAACCACGAGACGACCGCACGGTGCTCGCTGGCACCGCGCAGCAGCTCTTGGGACTGGAATGCGTGAGGCACGTTCGGCGCAATAAGAACCAGATCGCAGTCGTCGTATTGACCGACATCATCACCCACGAAGCGCATTCCCCGGCTGCCGACCGTCAGCGTCAGCTCGAACTCGGGATGATAGTGCCAGTTGAACGGGAACTCCGGGAGGCGGCGATCGAAGACCAGAAGCGAGCGATCCTGCGGGATCGCCACGGTTTCGAAGAAGGGCGGACATATGGGCATTGCGTGTCCATAAGAATGTAGAGCGCGGTAATACTACAAGAATGTGCGGTGCCGGGGAATATCGCATCACCCTTCGCCTTGGCATGACAGGGGAAAGGGAGATGAACATGCAGACGATCAAGGCCGATATTGCGATCATTGGGTCTGGGGTCGGCGGCTCGGCTGTGGCGCATCAGCTGGTGGGAAGCGGGGCCAAGGTGCTGATCTTGGAGCGCGGGGATTTCCTGCCAAAAGAGCCGCAAAACAGCGATGCCGAGGCGGTGTTTCTTCAAGCCCGCTACAAGACGCGCGACACATGGACGGATGCCGAGGGTAAGTCCTACCGCCCGGGGCAGTATTACTATGTCGGAGGTCATACGAAGTTTTACGGCACTGCAATGTTCCGCTTCCGCGAGAGTGATTTCCGCGAGGCGGTTATCGGAAGCGAGAGTTCGCCCGAGTGGCCCATCTCCTATGAGGATCTGGCCCCATTCTACGCCAAGGCCGAAGCGATTTACGGCGTGCGCGGTCAGGCGGGACTCGATCCGACCGATCCACCGCGCGAGGCTTTTCCCCATGCCCCTATCCCGCATGAGCCGGTCATTGCTCGTCTTGCCGCGCGACTTGCGGCGCAGGGGCTGCACCCGTTCCATATGCCCTCTGCCATTGATTACGGCGGAGCCTGCGTGCGCTGCGGCACCTGCGACGCCTTTCCCTGCAGCATAGATGCCAAGGGCGACGCCGAAATCCGTGTCCTTCGCCCTCTGCTCAAGCATTCCGACCTACGCTTGGAACGCAGAACCGAGGTAACCCGGCTGATCGCCGATGGTCCGCGGATCGTCGCAGCCGAAGTGCGGCGTGACGGCGAACAGCTGCGGGTCGAGGCAAGGACTTTCGTCCTTTCGGCTGGCGCGATCAATTCGGCGCTGATCCTATTGCGCTCTGCCTGCGAGGCGGCACCGGAAGGGCTTGCCAACCGCTCGGGTGTTGTGGGGCGCCATCTGATGAACCACCACCTGACGGGGCTGATGGGTGTCCATCCCCTGCGGCGTAACGAGACGAAATTCCCCAAGACCCTGTCCGTCAATGATTTCTACCACGGCCTTTCTGATGATCCCGATGCGCGCGGCAATATGCAAATGCTGGGCAACATCCGCGGAGAGATGATCCGTTCGGCCTATCCTGCCACGCCGCGGATTGTTGCGGATTGGCTGGGGCGACATTCGGTCGACGTTCTGGCTATGTCCGAAGATCTGCCGAACCCGGAAAGCCGCGTCCGCCTGCGGGGCGATAGCGTCGAAATCGACTATCGCCCCGGGGGCCTGCCTGCGCATGAGCGTTTCGTGGCCCATGTCCGGGGTGTGTTGCAGCGGGCAGGCTTTCCTCTGGTCCTGCGTCACCGCTTCGGCATTGAGGCGCCCTCTCACCAATGTGGCACGGTGCGGATGGGAACAGACCCCAGGAGTTCGGCCCTGGATGCGCTTTGCCGCGCACATGACCATCCGAACCTTTACGTGGTGGATGCTGGCTTCTTTCCCTCCTCCGCCGCCCTGAACCCCGCCCTGACCATCGCAGCCCAGGCGCTGCGCGTCGGTGCCCATCTGCGCACAATCTGAAGGATCAAACATGAATTTCCTCTTGCCCCTGACGGGCTCCTTTGCCCAACCCGCCGCCGAGAATCCCACGGTCGCAATGATCGAGGCGGCCTTCGCCCACCATGGTCTGGATTGGCGCTATCTGAATGTCGAGGTCGCTCCCGAAGCCCTTGGCGACGCTGTCAAAGGCGCTCGGGCGATGGGATGGCGCGGGTTCAATTGTTCGATCCCGCACAAAGTGGCGGTCATCGAGCACTTGGACGGGCTTGGCCACTCAGCCGAGATTATCGGGGCGGTCAACACCATCGTCAGGCAGGGCGAACGGTTGATTGGCGAGAACACCGACGGCCGTGGCTTCGTTGCTGCCCTGCGCGAGGTTATCGACCCCAAGGGCAAGTCAGTGGTCCTGTTTGGTGCCGGTGGAGCTGCGCGGGCGGTAGGGGTTGAAATGGCGCTGGCCGGCGCGGCGCGGATCGTTGTCGTCAACCGTTCTGCCCGGCGGGGGCAAGAGCTTGCGACCCTCCTAAACGACCGCACACCTACGCAAGCGCAGTTCGCGCTATGGGACCAGCCCTTCGCTGTGCCGCAAGACACCGATATCGTCATCCATGCAACGTCGGTCGGCCTCTATCCCGACGTCCATGCGATGCCCGCGATCGACACCGGAAGCCTGAGGCCCCACATGGTCGTCGCGGATGGTATCCACAACCCACCCCTGACCCGCCTGTTGCAGGCCGCCCAGAGGCAGGGATGCCGGACGGTCGACGGGTTGGGGATGCTGGTTCAGCAGGGCGTCATCGGCATCAAATATTGGACGGGCGTTGATGTGGACCCCGAAGTAATGCGCCAGGCCCTCTTGGACCTGCATCTGTAATTTTGGCCCCGCGCGCCTTGCGCGCCTACCTGGCTCTCGCCTTGGCTAGGAAGCACTCGTTCATCCGATCTTCCGGTTCGGCCGAGCCGTTGTGAAAGGTGCCGCCGCCCTACCGACCGCATCAAACGCAATCTCGATGACAATGAGCAGGGACGGCGTCGCCGCCAGCGAGCGCAAGACGGCTCCGAGGTGATGCTGCCAACAGGACCCAAAGTGGCCCTCACCGCCTGATCTCGGGCAAGCTGGATCAGGTCGGCGGTTTGGGCGAGTTCGCTACGAGACTTCCGGAGCACAAGCTTGAAATGTACGCCGATGTGGCGTACATGTTGCAGAACATTCTTAGGAGGCGACCATGCTCGGTTTCCATGACACCACGCGCGCAATCGATGAGCGCAACGAAGCCCGGATGAATTTTAGAACCAAGCCGCGCATCAAGACGGCGATCCAGCAGGCGGCGGCACTTTCGGGCGTCGACGATTCCGTCTTCACGATGAACGCCGCCTACCAGGCCGCGCTGGCAACGATCGCAGCGCATGAACGCACCGTGTTGCAGCCGGTCGATCATGAGGCGTTCTTCGCGGCGCTCGATGCACCAGCTGCGCCGACCGATGCCCTGCGCGCAGCCTTCCATCGGCACCGCGAGACGGTTGTGTCGAAGTAAATGGCCGCTTCACAACCGGTCGCTTACACCATCGAGCCGTTCGATCCTTCGAGGCATGATCGGGCGGCTTTTTCGTGCGGCGTCGAGCAGGTCGACAACTACTTCCAGAAGACGGCCAACAAGCTCGCTAAGGCGGACAACGTCCGGCTCTATGTTATGGTCGATCCCGACGGCACGGTCATCGGCTTCTATGCCCTGAATGCGCACTCCGTTCATTTCACCGATCTGCCTGCGAAGTTTGCGCGGAGCCTGCCTTCGCATGGCAACATTCCTGCCGCCTACATCTCGATGATCGGGCGGGACCAGAAGTTTCGCGGCGGTGGTTATGGCGGCGATCTGCTTGTCGACGCCCTCCGGCGGATTGCCGTCGCGGCCGATGCGATCGGCGTTGCCGTCGTCATGCTCGACGTCCTCGACTGCGGTGATCTAGATCGCGTTGCGCGCCGCAAGGCGCTGTACGAGAGCTATGGGTTCCAGTCCCTGGCGTCGAACCCGCTGCGGATGTTCCTGCCCGTCAGCACGGTCCGTAAGCTTATCGCTGAGGAGGACGACTTGCAGAAGAAAGAAGCGGCGCTCACAGAACTCGCGCGCCTCGGACAGGAACTTGACCGAGACTGACGTCCGGAAAGACGGAAACGGCCAACCTATGGCATGGCAAATTGTTCGTGCTTACCAAGCCATAGGTTGGCACAGGCGCGATCAACAAGGTCTTGCTTTGAGTGAAATCGTACCTGCACGAGGACATTGCACCTCTCTTTGGCACCACGTTCAACCCTGGCAACTGGAATGCCGGTATCGTTCGGTTGGGCAACGACTTGATCCTTCTGGCGACGTTGAATGGCGACACCGCGACCGGCCGAGCTGGGTTCTCCAATCGGTTCCCAGGGGCAGAGGCACTTCAGTGGCAGAGTCAGAACCAGACGCGTCGGGAAAGCCAGGTTGGCCAGATGATCGGGCAAGCTGGCGCAAAGGCGCGGGTTCACCTTTTCGTGCGGAGTGGCAGGCTTCGCAATGGAAAAGCTGCCCCCTTTTTTTACTGCGGACGTCCCACCTTTGTCAGCTGGGAAACCGCGACCGGGTTTTGTCGCCGAGGCTGCTGCTCTGCAGAAGCAAATCCCTCAAGAATACAAGGGCTCTGACCCTACTCCCCGAGATCACGCTCAGTGTGCAGATCCCATTCCCACACAGCCCCCTCATCCCACCCTCAAAAGCCTGCCATACGCCAGACGCAGCCAGCAGCCCTCGCCAGCCACGTCCGGCCTGCTTCCCCCGTGCGAGGACAAAGTGACAGCGCAGCGCAGGCGCGCCGTATCGGGACAAATGCTGGCGCCGCCCCGAGGGAAGTGCATCGCTCACCACGCCTCGCGACCGCCGTGCTTGAGGCCATGGCTGCGCGGATGACTTGGGAAGGCACGTCGCGCAAAGAGCGGCGTGACAAGCTGCCCGAGGCGGGGAAGTTTGCTGCAGCTGTCCGCGCCGCGGCAATGTCGAATGGCTTGGCCGTCTCGCTGAACATCGGCATCAGACGCGAGGCGATGCTGTTGGAGCATGGCGATCCCAAGCGCAGGATGACCCAGGCTCTGAGCAAGCACTTGTCGCCAGCGGGCTTCGGCGACCTGCCTTATGCGCTGCTCTTCGAGGTCGCACCAGAGCGTGACTTCCGGACTTCGACAGTTATTCCCTGTTTTTTGGTTTTTCGGGTGTCGGCGTTTC
>NZ_BMYQ01000012.1:0-75241 GCF_014652355.1 Gemmobacter lanyuensis
TTTCAAGCGGTTTGCCGGGGGCAACCGCTACTGCCGCGCGTGTCCGCATCGGGATCCTCCCTCTGTCAATTTGCTGCAAGTTGTGCGAAAGAGACGCCAAACGCAACGCGGGAAACGGCACAAATGACTGGACTTGCGAAATCTTCTGCCCTGCTTGTGGCACTCTTTCTGGCGGCCTGCGCGCCCGAGCCGGAACCGGCTCAGGCCGTGATGCCGCAAATGCCGCCGGGGATCGACCCCGTTACCGGCATGCCGGTGGACCTGACTCCCGGCCTGAATGAACGCGAACCCGACACCTGCCATGCGGCGGATCATCAGTATCTGATGGGTCAGACCGAGGTTGAGGTGCGTGCCGCGGGCATCACGCGGCCGACCCGCATGGTCATTCCGGGCGGCATCGTCAGCCAGGAGGAATACAATTCCTTCCGCATCAACTTCTACACTGACGCGACCGGCCGTATCGTCCGTATCGCCTGCGGTTGATCGCGCTTTCCGGCCTGCAGCGGCCGGTTGTCGCCTATGGCCGACCCTGCCCCTTGCGGGGGCGGGGTCTTTTGCGTTTCCTGATGAAGCGCAGCGGAGCGCGGCATTGCGAAAGCGAGGATCATCATGTGCAAGACACAAGGATGGATGGGGGCCGGCTTGCTGGCTGCGGGGCTTCTGGCGGGCTGCGTAACGGTTGATCCGGTAAATCCGGCGCCGGGCCAGGTTGAAAGCTGCGGCGCCTCTGAGCTGCAATCGCTGGTCGGGCAGGATGTCGGGGTGATTTCAGGGATCCGCTTCAGTCAGCCGCTGCGGGTTTACAAGCAGGGTGACCCTGTGACGATGGATTTCAATCCGGCCCGGCTGAATATTGAAACCGGACCGGGGGATGTGATCTTGCGCGTCAGCTGCGGCTGATCCCGCGGTGCCGCGAAGAGGGCAGGGCTGACCCCCGCCTGCCGCGCGGCGGGCCGGTGTCACATGCGATAGGCGGTGTGGCAGGCCTTGCAGGCGCCGCCGACGGCGGCCATCCCGGCCTTGATCCCTTCGACCGAGCTTGCATCAAGTGCCGAAGCCGCGGCATTCAGGGCATCGGCCTTGGCGACGAAATCGTCCCAGCTCGTCCAGATCTCGGGCTTGGCCTCAGAGGCCGGATCGCTGGCTTGGGCTTCGAACTTTGCGGCAATGTCGGTCGATGCGACAACCAGCGCCGTCTTGGCGGTTTCTGCGGCGGCTGCATCAAAGCCGGCTTTGCCGCCCGCCATGTCGCCAAGTGCCTTGGCCGCCCCGCCCATGGATTTCATCAGCGCCACCCGCGCCTGAACGGTGGGGTCGGTCGGTTCGCCTTCGGCATGGGCCATCGTTGCGCCGCAGAGGACGGCAAGGGCAATCGCACGGGTGAGGAATTTCATTCTATCGCTCCCTGGTTGAATTATGTCACGACTATAGGAACCGAGATGACGGGCAGGCTACAGACCAAGGTCCGATCCGGCGGCTTTCACGCGATTGTGTCTGCCCCCGATCCGCGGCTAGGCTGATCCTGAGAGAAAAGGGGAGAGCGCGCATGTTCCGGGCATTGCTTCTGGAAAAGGACGAGAGTGGTCAGGCCTCGGCCCGCCTGACCGATTTGCAGGACAGCGACCTGCCGCCCGGCGAGGTGACGGTCGAGGTCGAATATTCGACGCTGAACTACAAGGACGGGCTTTGCCTGTCGCCCACGGGCGGGGGCCTTGTGCGGACGTGGCCGCATGTCGCCGGGATCGATTTCGCCGGAACGGTCGAGCAAAGCGAGGATCCCCGCTATCGCCCCGGTGACCGGGTGGTGCTGACCGGCTGGCGTGTGGGCGAGGTGCATTGGGGCGGCTACGCGCAAAAGGCGCGGGTCAAGGCCGACTGGCTGGTGCCGCTGCCCGAAGGGCTGACCACGCGGCAGGCCATGGCCGTGGGCACCGCGGGCTTTACCGCCATGCTGGCCGTCATGGCGCTGGAGGATCACGGTCTTACGCCCGCGCAGGGCGAGGTGCTGGTGACCGGCGCTGCCGGGGGGGTGGGGTCGGTCGCGGTCGCGTTGCTTTCGCATCTTGGTTATGCGGTGGCGGCTGTGACCGGCCGCCCCGAAACCGAAGGCTATCTGCGCGACCTGGGAGCCAGCCGCATCGTGCCGCGCGCCGATCTGGCCGAAACCGTGAAGCGCCCGCTGGAAAGCGAAACCTGGGCGGGCTGTGTGGATGCCGTGGGCGGCGCCATGCTGGCGCGGGTGCTGGGGCAGATGAAGTATGGTGCGTCCGTTGCGGCGGTCGGGCTGGCCGGGGGGGCGGGATTGCCGGCTACGGTCATTCCCTTCCTGCTGCGGGGGGTGAACCTTCTGGGCATCGACAGCGTGATGAAGCCCTATGACGCCCGCCTGCGGGCCTGGGGCCGCATTGCGCAGGACCTGCCGATGGAAAAGCTGGAAGCGATGATCCACCCCGCCACCCTCGCCGATCTGCCCGCGCTTGGGGCGCAGATCCTGCAGGGCGGGGTGCAGGGCCGCGTGGTGGTGGACCTGCGCGGCTGAAAGGGTCACGCGCGGCGGTTCTGAACCCCGCGCGCAGGATCGTAGCCCCAGACGGCGGCGGCCGAAAACAGGGCCGTCGCCAGCACTGTCCAGCCCAAGGCGGGCAGGTTCAGCTGGCCATACAGCGCAAAGCGGATCAGCTCGACCGCGTGGGTAAAGGGGTTCACCTCGCAAAGGCGGGCCAGCGCGGGGTTCGCCTCGCGCATCTTCCAGATCGGGTAGAGGGCGGAGGACAGGAAGAACATCGGGAAGATCACGAAGTTCATCACGCCCGCAAAGTTTTCCAGCTGCCGGATCAACGAGGACAGCATCAACCCCATCGCGCCCAGCATCAGCCCGGCCAGCCCCGCTGCGGGCAGCACGGCCAGATAGCCGATGGCGGGCGCGCGCAGGCCCCAAAGCGCGGCAATCCCCAGAAACAGCGCCACTTGCAGCAGCGAGACCAGCATCCCCGCCGCCAGCTTCGACAGCAGCAACCACCAGCGCGGCAAGGGGGCGGTCAGCAGCAGGCGCATCGAGCCCATTTCCCGGTCATAGACGAGGCTGAGCGAGCTTTGCATCCCGTTGAACAGACAGATCATTCCGCAGAGGCCGGGCAGGATATAGGTCTCATAGGTGATATAGGTCTGATAGGGCGGGATGATCGACAGGCCAAGCGCCGCGCGGAACCCGGCTGCAAAGACGAAAAGCCAGACCAGCGGCCGCACCAGCGCCGCCACCAGCCGCCCGCGCTGCCCCAGAAAGCGCAGCGCCTCGCGGTGCAGAATGGCGCGGAGGGCAATGAGCCAGCTCATGCCGCTGCCTCCGTCAGAGCAAGGAACCGGTCCTGCAGGCTGCCCGCGCCAGTCAGATCCCGCGCGGTGCCCTGCGCGCAGATGCGGCCGCGGTGCAGGATGGCAAGTTGATCCCCCGGCGCGACCTCATCCGTCAGATGCGTGGCCCAGAGGACCGCAAGCCCGGCATCGGCCAGATCATGCACATGCCCGGTGATCGCGAGCCGCGTCGCCGCATCAAGGCCCACGGTCGGCTCATCCAGCAGCAGCACGGCAGGCCGATGGATCAGGGCGCGCGCAATCTCCATCCGCCGCCGATGGCCGCCGTTCAGGTTGCGGGCGGGTTCTTGTGCGCGCTCGGCCATGTTCAGACGCTCCAGCACCTCGGCTGCGCGCAGATCGGCGGCCCGCCCCGATAAGCCATGCAGCGCCGCAAAGTAAAGCAGGTTGCGCCGCACGGTCAGGTCAAGGTCCAGCGTGGGCTGCTGGAACACCACCCCGATCCGGGCCAGTGCCGCACGGGGTTGGCGTGCCAGATCATGGCCCGCGATGCGGATCATGCCGTTGCGCGCCACGAACAGGCGGGTCAGCAGGGCAAAAAGCGTGGATTTCCCCGCCCCGTTCGGCCCCAGAAGCGCGCAGAAGCGCCCTGCGGGGACAGACAGCTCAATGTCATCCAACGCCGATTTCGCGCCGTAGCGATAGCTTAGCCCCGAAATCTCCAGCCCCTCGGCCATGGCAGCCCCTTCAGTTGATGGTGATCTGCAGCTGCTGATCGGGGCCGGTCGTGCCGGGCACCTGCAGCACATAGCGCCCCGGACGGATGGCAAGAAAGCCGATCTCCATCGTCCCTGCCTCGTCAAACTCGACGGAATCGAGCGCGAGGGGGCGGATTTCCAGCCCCTCGATGACAATCTCGTCGATCCAGATCGCGCGGAAGAAGGCCGCGCCTTCAAGGCCAAGCTCCTGGCTGCCATCGGCCTCGATCTCGACCTCGTAATAGGTGCCCGACGTCAGCGCCCAAGGCTGGGCCGCAAGGGGTTGCCCGGCGGCAAGCGTGATCGGAGGCAGCTTTTGCTTGTTGCCTGCGGCAAGGATGCCCGCTGGCGGGCCTTGGGCCAGCAGCGGGGCAGGCAGCCACAACAGGGTCAACGCCGCAAGAAGGATGGAACGCATCGGAACTCTCCTGTCGTCAGGGGCGCATGGCCGCGCCCCAGGGGAAACGGCCCACCTTGATCGTGGTCACGGCGGCGCGGTCGGCCACATCGATCACGGTGACGTCGCCCGAGACGCCATTGGTGGTGAACAACTGGCTGAAATCCGGGGAAAAGGCCAAATGCCAGACGCGGCGGCCAACGAGGATATAGTCCTCAACCGCCAGCGTTTCGGCATTCACCACCGCCACATGATTGGCCGGACCGAGTGCGACGAAGGCGGTTTTTCCATCGGGGGTAAAGCGAAAGCCGACGGGTTGGATCAGGTCCTGATTGACACCCGGGATCTCGAAACGGACCTTGCCGATCTCGCTCTGGTCGGCGGTGCGGAACACCGTCAGCGTGCCGCCGATTTCGGAACTGACCCAAAGCTGCGCGGCATCGGCGGTAAATTCGGCATGGCGCGGGCGGCTGTCCACCAGGGTATTGGCGAAAAGGCTGTGGGTCGAAGTGTCGATCCAATGCGCCATATTGGTGGTTTCCGAGGTGGTGATGGCGATCTTGCCATCGGGGCTGATGGCCATGCCCTCGGGTTCGATCCCGACATTGATCTGCGCCACCACCTGCCGGGTCTGGGTATCGACCACGGTCGTAACGGCATCGTCTTCGTTGGCGATGAACAGGTGCCGGTCGTCGGGGGCCAGCACGAACTGTTCCGGATCTTCGCCCGAGGGCAGGTCATGCAGGATTTCCCCGGTGTCGGGGTCCATCACCTGCACGGTGTCGCTGTCCGAGGCGCAGATATAGACGCGCTTGAAATCCTTGGAAAAGGTGATGCCGCGTGGCCGTTCGCCGGTGGGATAGGTCTTGGTCACGGTCAGCGTTGCGGTGTCGATCACGCTGACGGTGTCGTCCTTTTCATTCGTCACCCAGATTTCGCCCGCCTGCAGCGGCAGGGCAAAGATCAGGGGCAGCAGGGCAAGGCGGGTCATGGGGTGGCTCCGAAGGCGTGGCAGTCGCTCTCGGGGGCGTCGAGCCCGAGGCTGTCGGTTTCATTGCGCTGATGCAGGAAGCCCTCAACCGGGGCGAGCGTGACGAGCGCGCGGCCATTGGCTACGGCGATGGGCTGGCGCATCTGGCCGTTCCAGCCGCGAAAGGTCAGGGCGCGGCCCTTGAACCCGTCCAACTGGAACGCATCCGAGAGCATATAGGCCCGCAGCACCGCCGGATCGGCGCTGCCGGTGCGGGTCACGGCCTCACCGATTGCGCGGATGGCGACCCAGGCGGCATAGTCGCGGCTTTGCATGGGGCGCCCGGCGGCGGCCTTGAAGCGGTTTTGCAGCTGCACCGCCCCCCATTGTTCCAGCACCGGGGACCAGCCCAGAGGCTCCAGCCCCTCGGACCCGGCGATGGGGCGGGGCAGCCAGGTGTTGTGTTCGACATAGCGGCCGAAATCATCGGTTTCATCGGCCACCAGCAGCACGTCATGGTCAGGCAGATCCTGGGTGAAGGGGGGCAGTTCGGTGGTGGCGGCGCGGCGCAGGTCGGTGTCGAAGGTCCAGGCCTTTTCGCCCACGATCTCCAACCCGAATTTCCGGGCCGAGGCGCGGAGGGCTTCCGCATAGGCCGCATCGGCGGACTTGGGCCCTGTGATCAGCGCCAGTCGTGTCCAGCGTTTGGCGACCAGCACCTGCATCAGCGCATCGGTACGCGCGCTGTCCTCGGGCAGGGTGTGCAGCAGATTGACCCGGCAATCGCCCGACCGCAACCGCCCCTCGCCCGAGGCGACGTTGAACAGGATCTTGCCCTGCGCTTCGGGCAGGTCGGCAATGGCCAGCATCTGATCGGCGGTCGCATCGACCAGCACCAGGTCCGCTGCCGCCAGCGCCCCGCGCGCTGCAGGCAGCGGGGCGGTTTCCGGCGGGGCCGAGGTCAGGTCCAGCTGATAGTCATGCCCCAGAAACTGCCCCGTGGTGCGGGTATCTGCCAATGCGACCATGGCCCCGGCGATGCCCAGATCCGCGGGAACCGGATCAAGGTTCGACAGGGTCGGAGGCAGCCGCGCTTCGGCGCGCAAATAGGCGATGGCGACGCGCAGCCCCGGCGTCTCGGCCCCCGCAGCCGGCGCCAGCGCCGCGATGAACGCCCCGAAAACCCATGCCGATACCCTGCCTTGCACCATCTGGCCCCCCTTTCGGGCATGTTCGGCCCAGCCCGCCCGGACGGGTATAGGACATTGGTCGCAACCCCCCGCAGCCCGGCACGAAAGTCCAATACCCCGCCGCGACAGGCTTGGGTTAGCTCGATCCATGCTCAAGGGAGGACGAGCCGATGACCCTGATGACCCGCGGCCTGGTGGCCGCCATGGCCTTTGCGGGCCTTGCGACGATGGCCCTTGGCCATGGTGATGTCGCCCCCCAGCCGGTGAACACCGATGCCCTGCCCGATGTGGGCGAGGAATGGCTGACCGAAAACCCCTATCGCGCCGAGAAGGCCGGGGAAGAGGTCTGGGCCAAGGCGCTGGAAATCGGCGACAGTGCCTTCAACCAGAACTGCGCGCGCTGCCACGGGCTTGGTGCAGTCTCGGGCGGCCTTGCGCCGGATCTGCGGTTTCTTGAGGCGGCGGAATATGGCGACGAATGGTTCGTCGAACGCTTCCAGCACGGCTATACGCAGGATGGCACCACCAAGATGCCCGCCTTTGGCGAGGTTCTGGGTCAGAAGGCGGGCTGGGCGATCCGCACCTATATCGAAACCCGGGCCGAGGATGGGGCGCTGGACGCCCATGCCGCGCGCTTGACCAGCATCCGCGATGATCTGGCCAAGGGCGGCGTCGATGAGGCCAAGCTCAAGGAAGAGCTTCTCTCCATCGCGGCCGAGGTCAAGACCGCCTCGGGTGCGCCGGTTGCTGACAGTGCAGCCCGCCGGGCGGCGCTTTTGCTCAACGGTTCATCCGAGGGGCTGAAACACGCGGCCGATGCGCTGACCATCGGGCTTTCGGCGGCGCATTGAGATGCAGCGCCGGGCGCTTGTGACCATGCTGGCGGCGGGGGTCTTGACCCTCGCCGCTGCGCCCGTTTGGGCGCGCTGCGAAGGGGTGGCGCCGGGGGCGCGCCCGCAGAACACCCCCCGCGATTTCGTGGGCCAGACGCTGGATGAAATTCAGGACCGGGGCACCCTGACCATCGCCGTCTATGAGGATTTCCCCCCCTATAGCTGGCAAGAGGGGGGCACCCCCAAGGGTGTGGACATTGCCATTGGCGCGATCCTGGCCGAGGCGCTGGGCGTGCGCCCCGAATATCGCTTTGTGCAGGCGGGCGAAAACCTGCAGGTCGATCTGATGTCCTATGTCTGGCGCGGGACGGTGCAGAAGGAACCCGTTTCGAACGTCATGCTGCGGGTGCCTTACAACAGTGACTTTACCTGTCTGGTCGAACAGGTGGTCTTTACCGGCCAATATGCCGCCGAAGAGATCGCGATTGCCTATCGCCAGGACGCCTATCCCGATGCGGTGCCTTCGGATCACCCCCGGCACGAGGGCGCACCGGTGCCTGCCTTTTTCCGGTTTGACCCCGTGGCGGTGGAGAACGATTCCATCTCGGACTTCTACCTGACCTCGTTCCCCGGCGGGCAGATCGGCGACAGCATCCACCGCTACCCGAGCATGGCCAAAGCGATGGCGGCTCTGGCCGGGGGGGAGGTGATGGCAGCGATGGGCCCGCGCGCCCAGTTGCAATTCGGCGCGGCCGCAGGGGTGCGTGTGCATCAGCCGCCCTTGCCTAGCTTTGCGCTGGGGCGCTGGACCGTGGGTCTGGCCGTGCATCAAAGCCACCGCGATCTGGCCTATGCGCTGGACGATGCCATCGCCGCAGCGCTGGCCGATGGGCGGATTGCCGCGGCCTATGCCGCCTATGGCCTGACTTTCACCCCGCCTGACCGCTAGGGCGCTCACACCGTCCAGAGATCGCCTTTGCGGTTCACCAAGGTCACGCGGTGCAGCTGCGGCACCTGCGCGCGGATACGGCGGATTTCGGCGGCATCGGCAAAGACCAGCGCGGTCGAAAGCCCATCGGCGAGGGCCGCGCTGTCGGTTTCGACCGCCACGCTGGACCAGCGCGCGGGCTGACCCTTCGGATGCAGGATATGGGCCTGTCCGCCCACGGTCATGGCGGTCGGGGCGCTGACGGCCAGCGCCCGGTCGGTCAGGCTGCGTTCCCCCAGCACGCCCGCATCGGGGTCTTCGATCCCCAGACGGAACGGACCGCCGAGCGCAGCATATTCCCCAAGGTTCACCAAGGCGTGTTCAAAGCCGCGCTCGCGCAGCCAGTCGCGCACCAGATCGGCGCCAAGCCCCTGCGCCAGACCATTGAAGGTCAGCGCCTGACCGGGGTCGAGCGTCACCTCGCGACCCGTCCGGCGCAGGCGGTGCCAGCCGATTTGCGCCCTTGCGCCCTGCTGGTTCCCGCCCTCGGCCAACGCGCGCCACAGGGGCTGGACCGTCGGGTCGAAGACCCCGCCGGTCACGGCATGCAGCTGATCGGTCAGGTCGAAGGCGCGTGCAAGCCACGGCGACAGCTCTCCGTGGCCGGTGGCGTTCAGCCGCGTCAGCTCGGATGGGTGATAGAGGCTGAAGACCCCCTCGAGCCGCCGCAGCAGGGGGGGCAGATCGGCCAGGGTTTCCTCGGCCCCCCTGCCGGTCAGCGTGATGTCCAGATCCGCCCCCAGCGCCTGCCCCCGCCAGACCGAGGCCTGCGCAGGCCGTGCCCCAAGCGGCAAAAGGGCAGTGGCCGCGATCTTGAGGAAATGCCGACGCCTCATCTTGCCCCCTTGGGCGGCGTGACCGCCCGTCCGCGCGCGGCCAGAACCAGCGGCACGCAGGTCTTCACATCATCATGGATGGCGACACAATCAAGACACTGGAAACACTCGTCATAGTCGATGCGACCATTCGCCCGGATCGCACCATAGTTGCATCTTACCCGGCAGAGCTGACAGGGGCTGCCGCATTCCGCGCGGCGGGCGATCCAGTCACGCCCACGCAACAGCCCCCCCAGTGCCATCAAGGCCCCCAGCGGGCAGACATAACGGCAAAAGCCCTTGAAGATCATCATGCCGCCCAAAAGCCAGATCAGGGCATAGGTGACAGGCAGCCAGCCGCGCTGGAAATAGGTGGTGATGGCGGTCTTGAAGGGTTCGACCTCGGCGGCGCTGTCCAGATGGTCCGGGGCGAACACCGTGACAGCCACCAATCCTGCCAGGATCAGATATTTCAGCCCTTTCAGACGCTTGTCCCATGTGGGCGGAACCTGAACCTGAGGCAGGCGCAAAAGGCGACCCAGATGATGCGCAAATTCCTGCAAGGCGCCGAAGGGGCAAAGCCAGCCGCAGAACAGCCCCCGCCCCCACAGCACAAAGCCCAAAGCTGCGACGGCCCAGATCAGCAGCGACACCGGATCATAGAGCAGCCAGCCGAGGCTTCCCCCCTCCCGCAGGGTACGGAGTGTGGCCAGTGGCGTCACGATCGACAACTGTCCCTGTGCCCACCAGCCAAGAAAGCCCGTTACCACCGCCAGCACCGCCAGCCGGATCGCGCCAAAGCGCCGATGCCCCGCCAGTCGCCGCATCCCCGGCCCGAGCGCGAGCAGCAGGAGCGGCAGCGTCACCGTCAGCAGCGTCAGATCGACCGCCCGGCCGCGCAGCGCCTCGACCCAAGGTGACAGGCGGGTCGCTGCCTCGGGGCGGAGGAAAAAGCGCGGCGGCGCGGCATAGGGCAGATTGAAGGTGACGCTGCCGATCTCGGGCTGGAACATGCCGTGTTCGCGCAGCGTCCGCACCTGCAGTTGCCAGTCCTGCACCGGATCAAACCCCAGCCGCCGGTCGGTCCGCAGGATCATGGCCGTGCCCTGCGGCAGTGTGGGCAGGGTGTCAAAGATCATGTCGGCATCGCGCAGCGCCACGGGCAGCCCGTCCTGCGTGGCGCCCAAAAGGTCGGGCGCGGTGTTGCGGACGAAATCGGCGCTGACCAGCCCGTGCCGCCCGGCATCGATCACCAGCAGCGGTTCATCCTCGGGCGAAAGGGTCAAGAACCGCGCCAGTTCGGCCTCGGCCTGCGGGGGCAGCACCGCGCGGGCAATCGCGGGGGGGCCGATGTCGATCAGCCAGAGGTCAAGGAACAGCCCCTCCGGGTCGGACTGGGCAATGGGGTCATCATCGGCCCAAAGGGTGCCTTCAAAGGCCGCGTCCAGTTCGGCATTGGTTACGCGAAGGTTGCGGGCGATGCCCTGATCCACCAGTTCCTGCCAGGTCAGCGCCTCAGCATAATCGGGGGCGGGCCGGGCCGGGGGCGCGCGATGCACCCCTTGCATCTTTTCCCTCGCCACAGCCAGCGTGGCGGCAAGGATGCTTTCATGCGCGATCCGGACCGAGGCCGTGGCCTTGGCCACCCCGTCCAGATAGGTGATCCCCGTGCCGCCCGCGCCATCGCCATAGGGTACGCCCACCACCATCGGCGTATTGATCGACAGGCCGCGGTATTGCTCCAGAAACCGGCGCAGCGGCGCCTCGCCCAGGCCCGAGACGAAGATCGGCTCGTTATGCGAAATCAGCCGTACATCGATGAAGCGCCCCTCAAGATCCAGCAGCACCAGCAGGTTGATCGGACCGCCGGAAAAGCCGGGCAGGGGGGCCAGCGGCGCGGTTTCAAACACATAGCCCGCCTCGGCCCCGCCAGAGTTTCGCAGCGACCAGACCCCTTGGTCATTCACTGCCGGACCCAGCGCATAGGGCGGCAGGATGAAGCCCGCGATCTCGTCCCGTGACAGCGGGGCGCCAAGCGCAAGCGTGGGCAGAAACCACAGGATCAGGGCAAGAATGCGGGACATGGCGCAAGGCTAGGGCGCGGGTCGCGCCTGCGGAATTGGACCATGGTCGCAGCCGCGCGCGGGGAAAATGGCCCTATGATCGGGGCATGACCCCACGTTTGGCCGACCGCTTCATTCTTGTCCTGTCGCTGACGGGGTTTCTGGCCTTCTGGTGGGGGCTTTCGGTCGTGAAGGCCGATCCGCGCGTGCTGCCCGCCCCGCCCGAGGTCTTGTCGGTCTGGTGGCAAGAGGTGCGCGACGGGCGGATGGCCCATCACCTCTGGGCCACGCTGGGGCGGGTGGGGGTGGCCTTTGGGCTGGCCATGTTGATCGGATCGGTGCTGGGGGTGGCGCTGGGGCGGCATCCGCGGCTGGACCGCTGGCTGGACCCCTGGGTCACGATCTTCCTGAACCTGCCCGCGCTGGTGGTGATCGTGCTGTGCTATCTGTGGATCGGGCTGAATGAGGTTGCGGCCATTACCGCCGTGACGCTGAACAAGACTGCCATGGTCATGGTCACGCTGCGGGAAGGCGCGCGCGCGCTTTCGCCCGAGATCGCCGATATGGCGCAGGTCTTTCGCCTGTCGCGCATGGCGCGGCTGCGCCATGTTTTGCTGCCGCAGCTGGCGCCCTTTCTTGCGGCGGCGGCGCGTACCGGCCTTGCGGTGATCTGGAAGATCGTTCTTGTCGTCGAATTTCTGGGCCGGTCCAGCGGGATCGGGTTCCAGATCCACCTGAAGTTCCAGCTGTTCGACATCGCCGGGGTGCTGGCCTATGCGCTGAGCTTCGTGGCCGTGATGCTGGTGATCGACCGCATGATCATCCGCCCCTGGGACCGGCATGCAACGCGGTGGCGGCGGTAGTGGCGCGGCCCGCCCCGCGAAGGGACGGGCCGGACCAGATCACGACACCATCTGCTGCGGGCGGGTCAGTTCCTCGGGGCGCAGCACGCGGTCCAGCCGCGCCTGTGTCATCAGGCCCTTTTCCAGCACCAGTTCATAGACCCCCCGGCCCGTGCGATGGGCCTCCAGCGCGACTTCGGTCGCGGCGGCATAGCCGATATAGGGGTTCAGCGCCGTCACCAGCCCGATGGAGTTTTCCACGCTTTCGCGCAGCCGGTCGCGGTTTGCGGTGATGCCGCGGATGCAGTTGATCTCAAGCGTCTGGCAGGCCGCGATCAGGTGGCTGACCGAACGGAACAGCGAATAGGCGATCACGGGTTCAAAGGCGTTCAGCTGCAGCTGCCCGGCCTCGGCGGCCATGGTGATGGTGATGTCATTGCCGATCACCTCGAAGGCGACCTGATTGACCACCTCGGGGATGACCGGGTTCACCTTGCCCGGCATGATCGACGATCCGGCCTGTTTGGCGGGCAGGTTGATTTCGGCAAAGCCCGCCCGCGGACCCGAGGACAAGAGCCGCAGGTCATTGCAGGTCTTCGACAGTTTCACCGCCACCCGCTTCAGCACACCCGAAACCTGCACGAAGGCGCCGCAATCCTGCGTGGCTTCGACCAGATCGGGGGCGGTGATCACGGGAATGCCCGTCACCTCGGCCAGACGGGCGCGGACCCGTTCGGCATAGTCGGGGTGGGCGGTGATGCCGGTGCCGATGGCGGTGGCGCCCAGATTGATCTCACGGATCAGTTGCGCGGCTTCGGCCAGGCGCAGCTCATCTTCGCCCAGCATGATCGCGAAAGCGTTGAATTCCTGCCCCAGCGTCATGGGAACGGCTTCCTGCAGCTGGGTGCGGCCCATCTTCAGCACGTCGGAAAACTCGACTGCCTTTTCGGCAAAGGCCGACCGCAGGCTGGCCATCTGCGCGATCAGCCGGTGCAGCCCCGCCCAGGCGGCAATACGCAGCGCGGTCGGGTAGACATCATTGGTCGACTGGCTGAGGTTCACATGCTCATTCGGGTGCAGGTGGCGATAGTCGCCCTTCTTGTGGCCAAGGAGTTCCAGCGCGCGGTTCGCGATCACCTCATTGGCGTTCATGTTGGTCGAGGTGCCGGCCCCGCCCTGGATCTGATCCACGATGAACTGGTCATGCAGCTTGCCGGCGCGGATTTCCTCGCAGGCGGCGATGATGGCGCGGCTGCGGGCGGGGGCCAGCAGACCCAGATCGGCATTGGCCATGGCGGCGGCCTGCTTGATGGCGGCAAGCGCCACGATCAGGTCATTGACCTGCCCGATGGTCTGGCCGGAAATGGGGAAGTTTTCCACCGCGCGCAGCGTATGCACCCCCCAATAGGCATTGGCAGGAATGTCGCGGTCGCCAAGCAGGTCATGTTCCGAGCGGGTTCTGTTCATGGGCCAATTTCACATATGGGGTACCTGTCCACACGGGACACAAGCCCCGGCGGTGATGCAGGCACGGAATGGGTAGGATGCTCTCACGGGGCGATTTCTGCCCCCTGTTCAAAGATTTACGCCTGTTTCGGCATTTTGGCCAATGCCTTTATCGGCAGGGTTATTCTGAATTTGCATAACCTTGGGCCAACCCTTCGGCTGCTGCCCAGACCTTGTTGGTGACCCCCCGTCCTCGTGCGGCGTTGCGATAGAGCCGAATCTCCATCGGAAGTTCGGGCGCCACGACCGCCAGCCGCCCATCGGCCAGTTCCGCCGCGACCATGCGGCGCGGCAGCCAGCAGATGCCATGACCTTCCACCGCCATGGACTTGATCGCCTCGGCCATGCTGGCCTCGTTCGTATGGGTGACATAGACGCGCGGGCTGCCCGGCTGCGCCTGTGCGACTGTGGCCAGCATCCCCAAGAACGACCCGCGCGAATATTGAAGCAGGGGCATGGTTTCGCCCTCTTCCGCCCATATCGCGGGCCGGTCGGGGCGGGCGACCGCCACCAGCGCATCCAGCCCCACCACCAGATGCGGAAAGCCGCGCGGATCAAGCGGGGCGGGCACGGCATCATGGTGATAGGTCAGGAAAAAGTCATAGCCGCCCTCGGTCAGCGCCTCGATGCAGCGATCATAATTCTCGGGCTTCACGCGGCTTGAGACGGGGCCGATCACCTCGCGCAGCTGGGTCAGCCAATGGGGCAGGAAAGTCACCGTCAAGCTGTGCAGGGCGACCAGCGCAATCATCGGCCCGGTGTCGCGCGCGCGGTCGCGGAATTCGGCGCGGCGGGCCATGAGCATCCGCACCGCCTCTTCCGCGGTTTCGCGGAAAAGCTTGCCTTCCGGTGTCAAGGTGATGGGATAGCTGTCACGGTTCAGCAGGTCAGCGCCCAGCCAATCCTCCAGCGCGCGGATGCGGCGACTGAAGGCGCTTTGCGTCACCCCCCGCAATTCGGCCGAGCGTGAAAAGCTGTGCGTTTCCGCAAGGCTCAGGAAATCTTCCAGCCATTTGAAATCCATGCGCGTCTCCCTTGGCGTATCTTAGCCCGACCCCGCGCGCACTGCCATGCCCGCTTGCCCAAAGCGGTTTTGGCGCCGATACTCGGCGCAACAGAAAAGGACGACGCATGACGCATTCCCCCACCCCCGGCCCCGCGGGGGCCCCCGGTTTCTGGCTGCAGACTGCGGAGCATCGGGCCTTCCTGATGGCCGATGCGCGGCGGCAGTTTGACTTCTTTGCCGCCAGCGCCCGCCCCGGTCCGGGGTTCTGCACGCTGGATCATGCGGGCCAGCCGCTGCCCGATGATCTGCAAGAGCTGCACACCACCACGCGGCTGGTGCATTCCTATGCGCTGGGGCAGGCGATTGGTGTGCCGGGGGCCGAGGCGATGATTGATCGTGGCATGGCCTATCTCTGGTCGCATCATCGGGACGCTGACCATGGCGGCTACAATTGGGGCCTTGCGGGGGATGCGGTGGTCGATGGGCGCAAGCTTGCCTATGGCCATGTCTTTGTCCTGCTTGCCGGCGCCAGCGCGCTGCAGGCGGGCCACCCCGATGCCGCGCGCCTGATCGACGATGTCTGGCTGGTGCTGGACCAGAAGTTCTGGGAAGACGGCCCCGGCCTTTTTGCCGATGAATTCAACCGCGACTGGACGCCCTTTTCCACCTATCGCGGCATGAATGCCAATATGCATGCGGTCGAGGCGCTGGTGACGGCCTATGAGGCGACGGGGCGAGAGGTGTTCCTGCACCGCGCAGGGCGCATCCTTGATTTCTTCCTCGGCCGCATGGCGCCCGCACATGGTTGGCGCGTCCCCGAACATTATACGGCCGACTGGCAGGTGGACCCGGACTATGCCGGAAACCCGATGTTCCGCCCCGCGGGCACCACGCCGGGCCATTCCTTTGAACTCGCGCGGCTACAGCTGCAACACTGGGATCTGGCGGGGCGCCCGGACAATGCGGGGCCGGATCGTGCGCGACATCTGGTGGAAACCGCGCTGAAGGCGTGGAACCCGGACCGCGGTGGGTTTGCCTACACCCTGAAGTTTGACGGGCAGGTCGACGTTCCCAATCGCTATTGGTGGCCCGTGACCGAGGCGCTGGGGGCCTTGGCCGCGCTGATCAAGCTGGACCCGCGTCCCGAGGATGAAGTTTGGTATCGCCGGATCTGGGAATTCTCGGCCCGCTGTCTGATCGATGTTGAACATGGCGGCTGGTTCCCGGAACTGGATGCCGAGGATCGGCCTGCGGCGACGCAATTCCGGGGCAAGCCCGATCTCTATCATTCGGTGCAGGCTGCGCTGTTCCCGTTGGCGCCTGGCATTTCGCGGGCGCAGGCCGGGTTGGAAGCGATGGCCCGCTAAGAGTTTCGCAAGGTTTCTGGGGAAGGATCGTCATCAAGGGGTGTTGCCACGCCCCGACCGGATCAGAGAGTACGCGCCATGAAGTGCCTAATGGATGCCGATTTCATGCAGATGCCCGCAGGCTGGTGGTTTCTGCCGGCTGCGGTGCTGGGAACCGCTGTCTGGGCGGCCGGATTTGCGGCCCTTGCCTTGCCGTGACGGCAGGGCAGCCTTATCCGGTGCCGTTTTACGACCGCCCCGCACAGTGGGTTGCGCCGGAACTCATCGGCGCTTGGCTGCAGGTCGGCCCTTGTGGCGGTTACGTGACCGAGGTCGAGGCCTACGGTCGCGATGACCCCGCCTCGCACAGCTTCCGCGGCCCGACGCCGCGCAACGCCGCAATGTTCGGGCCCCCGGGGCGGGCCTATGTCTATCGCTCTTACGGGATTCACTGGTGCCTCAATGTGGTTTGCACCGCCGGTGAGGCTGTGCTGATCCGCGCGATGGAACCGCAGGTCGGGCTTTCGCAGATGATGGCGCGGCGGGGCGGGATGCAGCCGCTTGCCCTTGGACCGGGGCGGCTGGCGCAGGCCCTCGGCATCACCGGGCAGCATGATGGGCGGCCCTTCGACGCGTCCGATTTCCGGTTGGCTCAGGGGCGCAAGCTTGCGGTAATTGCCGGGCCGAGGATCGGGATTTCCCGCGCCTGCGACGTGCCCTGGCGGTTTGGCGCCGCCGGGTCGCCGTTCCTGTCCCGGCCCTTTCCCGCGCCATGAAAAAGGGGCCGCGACGGATCGCGGCCCAGACGTCGGTCCGGGGAGGACCGTGGGAGCAAGTTGGCCGCGCCTGCCGAGGGGCGAGCAGGCGCGGCCCGTGCGACCGTCATCCTGCCATCAGACAGGGGGCCGGCCGCGAACCGCGCGCATCACCATGGCGATGACGAACAGGATGAGGAACAGGAAGAACAGCACCTGGGCGATGCCCGAGGCCGTCCCTGCAATGCCGCCAAACCCAAGGGCGGCGGCGATCAAGGCGATAACCAGAAAAGTGACAGCCCAACCAAGCATTGGAACCTCCTTTCAGGACCCAGGAACAATCCCCCGGGATGTGATGAGAGGCAAACACCGGGGCCTGGCCCGTGGTTCCTCGGATCTGCAAAAATTTATGCGCGGTCGGGCGATCATGTCGGGCGATCATCCTGGGCGACGGGCCGGCGGCCGGAACTTTCGCAGCCTTGGGCGCGTTTGCACCCTGTCCCGGTGCGCGCGGCGGGCCATCGCCTGGCCGTTCGCACCCAAACTGACAGGAGGCTTAGATGCATGAAACCCTTTGGTCCGGCGATGATCTGTACCGCCGCGCGCGGAATGCTTCGGCCCGGGTGCGATCGGACCTGCCCGACCTTTGGCATGCCGCAATGCGCGGCACGACCCGCTGGCCGACGACCCTGTGGGGGCGGATCTGTGGTGACCGGCCAACCTGGCCCGTGGTCGCCGCGCTGGCATTGTCGGCGGCGGCGCTTGGGGCGATGCTGACGCGCGCATCCGCCCCCAAGCCGACCCCGTCGCCGGGTTTTTCCTCGCTTGAGCGATGGGAAGGTGAGGGCGGCAATGTGACGGATGACCCGCTGCCTGAACCGAAACCCGCCTGCGGCCCGTCGTTGTTGCGCCGGGGGCAGGATCAGATCGTGGCCCATCCGGTGATGACCGCGGCGGCCGGGATTGTGCTGGGGGGCGCGCTTGTTGCGTTGCTGCTGCACCGGCACGATCATTGATGTCCTTCAGGGGAACCGGGCCGCGTGTGGGGCGTTCATCCCTACGCGGCCCACCGGCCCCGCCTGTCTCTTGTCTTCTGAAACGGACCCCCGCGAATGCCAATGAAACGTGCGCTTGCCCTGTTGCTCGGCGGGCTTGAAACCAGCCTTGATCTGATGGAGAGCCTGCCCGACGCCGATCTTCCGCTGCGCGCGGCCCTGGCACGGCGCAGGCGCGCGGTCATCCTGCTGCGCGGACGGCTGAGCCGGAACGACCGTCCGCGCATCTTGCACCGGTCGGGGCAAAGTGTTCGTCTCTCCGATCTGTTGCAGAAAGAAACCGAATTGCTGGCGCAGTTTGAAAGCGCGATTGCCCTGCCGGGGCTGGACGCCGAATTCGTGCGCCTGTTGCGCTCGCTGCGCGCCGAGGCCGAAGAGCTTCGGCTGGTCTTGGCCCGCAGCATCGAAGGGCGGGTTGATCCGGGTCCGTCTCAGGTCAGAAGATCATCCTGACGTTCCCGCTCTTCTGCTTCGGTCAGGGCGCGCGGGGCGAATTCCACGGACAGGTGATATTCGCCATTCTCTGTTCCGCGGTCCAGCTTGCCGCCCAGCTGCGCGGCAAAGGCCCGCAAAAGGGCATCGCCCAGACCTGTGCCTTCCTCTTGCCCGGTCGGGGCGGGGGGCGCACCTTCGGGCGTGACGCTGTTGATCACCCGTACCCGCGCCCGGCCATCCGGCGTCCGGCAGAGTGAAACGCTCAGGCGCGGCCTTTCGCCCGCCGGTGCCGCGGCATATTTCAGGGCATTGGTCAGGGCTTCGGTCAACAAGAGCGAGAGCGGCACCGCCTGATCGGGGGTCAGGCGCACATCATCAAAGGCCGTTTGCAGGTCGAACGGATCGCCGGGCCGCGCCGCCATGCGCAGGATCTGGGTCACGATGCTCTGCATCAGCTCATCCGCGCGGATGTCCGTCAGCCCGGTGGTCTGGTAAAGTTCGCGGTGGATGGTCGCAAGGCTCATCACACGGTCCTGCAACCCTTTCAGCAGACCCCGCGTCTCGGGGCTGCGCGCCTTGCGGATCTGCATGTTGATGATCGAGGCGATGAGCTGGAGGTTGTTCTTCACGCGATGATGCACCTCGCGCAGCAGCACCTCTTTCTGGTGAACCATGTCTTCCAGCTCGGCCTCGTCATGGACGACGGCCTCCATCATCCGCTCGAAGGCCTGACCCAGGGCGCGCAGCTCCATCGGGGCGTCCTCGAGATCGGTTTCCGGCAGACGTCGGCTCCCGCCCGAGAAATCGGCGATGGCACGGCGCAGGGCGCGCAGATGCCGCAGCACCTGATGTTCCGAAGCGAGCTGGGCGACCAGAAGGCTTGCAAGCCACATCAGCACCGGAAAGGCCAGCACCGGCACCGGGGCATCAAAGATCATCGCATCAGAGCTTTGCAGCGCCCAGTTGCCCAAGAGAAACAGGTTGCCATCGGCTAGGGGCACAACGGCGAAAACCCGGTCGAACCCGTTGACGGACACACTGCGGAAGCTGCGCGGGCTGCGTTTGGCCAGATCCGTCAGCGCGATTCCCTGAGGCAGGCGGCCCGCCGCTTCCTCAAGCCCGACGCTCGAGGTCATAATGCGCCCGCTGCTGTCGAAGGTGATCAGTGCAACGGGTTCTGGGCCCACGCGATCCTCAAGGCCGTGGCGCAGTTCGGCCGTGGCAAGGGCGCGCTGCGGAATTGACAGCGACACCAGCCCCACGACCGCACCGCTTGCGTTGCGCACGGGGTGCGAGAAGATGAGGACACTGGTCCCCGAGACCATGCCGTGCTGGTTGACGGTGATCGTGGGAAGCCCGGTATCCATCCGCTCGACAAGGTGGTCCTGGCCAGTCAGATCGCGCGGGCCCTGCGGTGAACAGTCCATCTGCAACGATCGGGGCACGAAGCCCACAAAGGAATAGGCGCGGTTCACGGGCTGGGCATAAAAGCGCGCCAGCAATTCGTTGCAGGCGACGGGATCGTCTGCCACCCCGGCAAGTGCGGCGGCTAGGGCCGCCACCGCCCCCTGCGACCGCGACATGAGCCCGGTCAAAGGTGCGGCGGCCTGCATCGTCGCACCCAGAACTGCCGCCTCGGCCCGGCGGGCGGCCTCTTCCTGATATTGGCGGGTTTGGACATAGCTCAGTGCGGCCAGCGGCATCAGAACGATGCCGAAGGTCACCATCAGGCGGAACCCCAGACGCGAGGTGGGCCGGACCTTTTCCGCAACCGGCCCGGAAGGTGAAAGGCGCTGCACGAAGGTTACGCCGCTTGGGTGCCGGACCGGCTCATCACCGCAAGGGTGCCCGCGGCCTCATCTGCCAGAACATCCTCGCCGGCGGCAAGCCCAAGGAGCTGGCCCAGCCGGGCGCGGGCGCGGTTGGTGCGGCTTTTCACGGTGCCCACCGCCACGCCCATCATGGCGGCAGCCTCTTCGCAGCTGTAGCCATTGGCGCCGATCAGGATCAGCACCTCGCGGTGTTCCGGTGACAACTGGTCGAAGGCGCGGGAAAAATCGGTCATGGCGAGGCGACCGTCGTGATGGGGTTTTTCATACAGGCCTGCCGCATGGATGCCGTCCGGGTCGGCCACTTCGCGCTTGCGTTTGCGGCGGATCGAATAAAAGGCGTTGCGAAGGATGGTGAACAACCAAGCCCGCAGATCGGTGCCGGGGGTGAATTTCTCGATATTGGACCACGCCTTGACGATGGTGTCCTGCACCAGATCGTCCGCTTCGGACACATTGCGGGTCAGGGAGATGGCAAAGGCACGCAGCGCCGGCAGGTGATCGGGCAACGCGTCGCGGGGGTCTGCGGTGACGGGGCCTTCGGGCCGGGCTGCGCTTTGCATCATTTCCCCGGCTCCTTTGCGGCAGCTTCCTTGGCCTTGAGCTGGGCCAGCAGATCCTTGAACCGTTCGGGAACCTCCTCTTTCAGCGCCTCTTCATAGACGCGGCGGAGGTTTTCATCGATCTGGCTCTGAAGGCTGGACTTTGCTGATGTTTTTGTCATTTCATTTGCTGGCATGGCTCTGTTTCGACCCCGCAATCATACACGGAACCGAACGCCGGTCAGCGCGTTTGGTTCCCGTCAGAAACGTGTTTTTGCTTTGCCAATAATCAGGGAGCATCCGATGACCCGGTCCGGTTCCACCGACCTTTCCGCCTCGATCGGGGCCAATCTGCCCTACCTTCGCCGTTACGCCCGTGCCTTGACCGGCAGCCAGACCAGCGGCGACCGTTTTGCAACGGTGACCCTTGAAACCCTGCTTGAGGATCTGGCCCCCCTTGCCGCGGCAACGAACCCGCGGGTGGGGCTGTTTCGCGTCTTTCACCTCGTCTGGACCAGCGCGGGCGCCCCGGTGGGCGAACCCGAAGATCGCCGTTCGGCCCGCGCGCAGCAACATATGGCAGCGCTGACCCCCAATGCCCGCGAGGCCATGCTGCTGTCGGTGATCGAGGGTTTCCATGATGCCGAGGTGGCTGAGATCCTCGCCATCGACCGCACCGAGACGGCCGAGCTGATCAACATCGCCCGCCGCGAGATGGAACGATCCGTCGCGGGCCGTGTGATGATCATTGAGGATGAGGCAATCATCGCCATGGACATCATGGATATCGTGTCCGAGGTCGGCCATCACGTCACCGGCGTGGCCCGCACCCGGGATGAAGCCGTGGCCTTGGCCGCGCGCGAAAAACCTGACCTGATCCTGGCCGATATCCAGCTGGCCGATAATTCGTCCGGCATTGACGCGGTGAACGACATTCTGGGCCAGTTCGATGCGCTGCCCGTCATTTTCATCACGGCCTTCCCGGAACGTCTGCTGACTGGCGAACGCCCGGAACCGGCATTCCTGATCACGAAACCCTTTTCGGAGGAACAGGTTCGGTCTGCCGTCGGGCAGGCGATGTTCTTCGCCTCGACCGAGACGCTGGCCGAGTAAGAAGTCCAAAAACGACAGTCGCAAAAGGGGGCTTCGGCCCCCTTTTTCATGGCCGCCTGTCACAACCACGGCGGAACACGGGAACCAAAAGGCCCGTCTCCGGGTTGGTGTGGCACAGCGGGGGTGCAGATCATCCCCCTTTTTTCAGGAGGTTTTCCGATGAAAGCACTCAACACCCTTGCCCTGACCACCGCGCTGTCGTTGGCACTGATGGCCCCGGCCGCGATGGCGGCAGATTTGACGCCAGTGGAAAGCGTCAAGGTCGAAAGCGACGTTACCGCCATCGCCAATGAACGTGCTGCCAGCTACTGGGGCAAGCTGGCCGATGACCTGCAGGCCGCCATTCTGGCGCGGGTGCAAGACCGCATCGCCGACAAGGGTTCGCGCATCAGTGTGGACGTGAACGAAGTTTCGCTCGCCAACAGCTTTGAATCGGTGATCGGCACCGAGGATTCGGTCTTGGTGGGCAATGTGAACATCAGCAGCGACGACAATTCGAAATTCGATTCCTACGAACTTGCCGTGTCGATCAATGCGGCGCTGCCGCTGATTCCCGAAGGGGCCCGGTTGGTCGATTTCCGGGATTCGCCCGAACATTATCGGGCCATGGTCGATACCTTCGCGGACGAAGTTGTTGCCCGCCTGAAATAAGGCAATGGTCCGACAGTCTGCCTGAAATTCACGCTTTTTGCGGGTTTTTGGTCTGAATCCGAGAGAAAAGCTGAATTTCAGCCGTATCGCATTTGCCGCGCCCCATGTCGCAAACCGCACATGGGGCGCGTCGCTTTTGTCATAGGTTTCCCAGCGTAAGGTGCCGCCGCGAGGCGGAGAAATGGGAAGCCGGCGAACATCCGGCGCTGCCCCCGCAACGGTGACGGGAGAGCATGGCAAGAACGACCGGAGGGGCCTCTCCGGTCAGGTGCCATGCAGGCCGACGGGCCACTCCCCCAGCCCGGAAACCAGCCTTGCATCCAGACACCGCAGGAACGGCGGGGATCGGGAAGCCTTGGAGGAGGCGTCCCCGGTGCTTTCGCCTGCCCTGTCCCACCAGGAATACCCGGCGCGGGGAGGCGCGGGGTCAGCGAGGAAAACGATGCTCAGCCAGTCCGACATGCTGGCGCGCCTTGGCGCGCGCCGCCCGAATTATTCGCTCGACCGCGATCTCTATTGTGATGAAGGGGTGTTCCAGATGGACCTGGAACATGTCTTCTACAAAGAGTGGCTGTTTGCCATCCCGGCCTGCGACCTGCCCAAACCCGGCGCCTTTGCCACGCTGCAGGTAGGGGCCTATCCCGTGGTGATCACCCGCGCCAATGATGGCCAGATCCGCGCCTTCCACAACGTCTGCCGCCATCGTGGTCAGCGTCTCTGCGCCAAGGAAACCGGCTCGTCGCCCAAGCTCGTCTGCCCCTATCACCAATGGACCTACGATCTGGACGGCAAGCTGATGTATGCCCGCGACATGCAGGACAGCTTTGACCTTTCGGCGCATGGCCTCAAGAAGGTGCATTGCGTCGATCTGGCCGGCATGGTCTTCATCTGCCTCGCCGAAGTGCCGCCGCCGATCAGCGATCTGGCCCCCAAACTGATGAGCTATCTGGCGCCCTCGGGTCTCAAGGATGCCAAGGTGGCCTATTCCTCGACCATCGTGGAAAAGGGCAACTGGAAGCTGGTGATCGAGAACAACCGCGAATGCTATCACTGCGGCGGCTCGCATCCCTCGCTCTGCCGGACCTATTCGGACAACCCGCGCATGACCGCGATGGAAGGCCCGAATGCCGCAAGCCCCGACATTCTGGCCCATTGGGACCGGTGCGAGGCCGCGGGTCTGCCGTCGCGTTTCGTGAACCATCCGCAGATGCAATGGCGGCTGGCGCGCATTCCGCTGCTGAACAATGCCGAAAGCTATACCATGTCCACCAAGGCCGCGGTGAAGCAGCGCATGGGGCAGATGCCCTTCAATGATGCGGGCAGCCTGCTGTTCTTCCACTACCCCAATACCTGGAACCACTTCCTGGCGGATCACGCCATCGTCTTCCGCGTGCTGCCGATCAGCGCCACGGAAACCGAGGTCACGACCAAGTGGCTGGTACCCAAGGATGCGGTCGAGGGCGTGGACTATGATCTGGAAGACCTGACCCGCGTCTGGATCAACACCAATGACGAAGACCGTCAGGTCGTCGAGGAAAACCAGAAGGGCATCCTTTCGCCCGCCTATGAGCCCGGCCCCTATTCCACCATCCAGGAGGAAGGCGTGATTCAGTTCGTCGACTGGTACTGCGGCACGATGCAGTCGCGTCTGTCCCCGAAACCGGCGATGGCGGCGGAGTGAACACCATGCGGAAAACGCGCGCCAACTGGTCGGCCGAACCCTGGAATGACAGCGAGCTGCTGGAATGTGCCATGGTGGTGCCGGAAAACCCCGATACTGCCACCTTTACCTTCCGCGCGCCTTCGGGTTCGTGGTTCGACTACCAGCCGGGCCAATTCGTGACGCTGGACCTGCCGGTCCCCGGCGGGAATGTGCAGCGGACCTATACGATTTCGTCCAGCCCGTCGCGGCCGCTGTCCATTTCGGTCACGGTCAAGGCGCAGGCGGGGTCGATCGGCACGCGCTGGATGCTGGATCACCTCCGCCCCGGCATGAAGATCAAGGCCTATGGGCCGAACGGCATCTTCAGCTTCCACAAGCACCCGGCGAAGAAATACCTCTTCATCTCGGCCGGGTCGGGCATCACGCCGATGATGTCGATGACGACCTGGGCCTGGGATTCGGGCGAAATGCCCGACATCGTCTTCGTCCATGCCGCCAAGAGGCCCTCCGAGATCATCTTCCGCGAGCGGCTGGAGCAATTCGCCAACCGCGTGCCCGGCCTGCAGCTGCGCTTTACCGTGGAAGAGGCCGACGAATTCCGCGTCTGGCCGGGGTATCGCGGTCGGCTGAGCCAGATCATGCTGGGCCTCATGGCGCCGGACTATCTGGAGCGCGAGGTGTTCTGCTGCGGGCCCGAGCCCTTCATGCAGGCGGTGCGTGACATGCTGAACTCGCTTGGGTTCAACATGGATCATTACCATCAGGAAAGCTTTGGCCTGGCCGTCGCGACCGAGGCCGAGGCCCCGGCGCTGGAGGATGTGATGCCTTCGGACAGTGCCGAGGCGCAGATCACCTTTGCCACCTCGGGCATCACCACGCCCTGCGCGCAGACCGATACCGTTCTGGCCGTGGCCAAGCGGTCGGGGCTGAACATCCCTTCGGGTTGCACCTTCGGCCTCTGCGGGACCTGCAAGGTCAAGAAGACCGAGGGCGAAGTGCATATGGTGCATAACGGCGGCATCTCGGATGACGATATCGAGGCGGGCTATATCCTTGCCTGCTGTTCGCATCCGATGGGCAAGATCGCCGTCGAGGTCTGACATGCGAAACGCGCCACCCCTGGGGGTGGCGCGTCCTTGCTGGCGTCCGACCGGAGGGGGTCAGTTCGCCGCGGCAAGCTGTTTGGGTAGCTTGAAGGTCCAGACGGTGCCACCCTGGTTCAGGTAGTTGACCTTCTTTGCGACCTCACCACCCCAGAGCGGCACAGCCCCGCCCCAGCCCGACACGATCGAGACATATTGCTCGCCCTCGGATTCCCAGGTGACGGGCTGACCGACGATCCCCGAGCCGGTCTGGAACGACCAGAGTTTCTCGCCCGTGGTATCATCCAGCGCGACGAAATCGCCCTCTGGCGTGCCAAAGAACACAAGGCCGCCCGCGGTGGTCATCACGCCCCCCCAAAGCGGGGCTGCGTTCTTGTATTCCCACTTCCATTCGCCCGTGACCGGATCGATGGCCTTGAGGCTGCCGATATGGTCTTCATAGTTCGGCTTGATGGTAAAGCCGGACCCCAGGTAGGCCGCGCCCTTCTTGTAGCTGACGGGTTCGTTCCAGATATCCATGCCCCATTCGTTCGAAGGCACATAGAAAAGGCCGGTATTCTGGCTATAGGCCATCGGCATCCAGTTCTTGCCGCCGAGGAACGAAGGCGAGGAGAAGACCATTTCCCCCTTTGCGCCATCGGCTGCCTTGGACGGATCACCGGGACGGTTTTCCTCATTGTAGATCGGGCGGCCGTTTTCATCGATGCCCTTGGCCCAGGTGATGTCCTTGACGAAGGGCCAGGCGTTCAGGAACTTGCCGTCTTCGCGGTTCAGCACATAGAAGAACCCGTTGCGGTCGGCGGTGGCGAATTTCTTGTTGCCGTCCTTGTCGGTGAAGGCCACCACCTCGTTCACGCCGTCATAGTCCCAGCCTTCGCGCGGGGTGGTCTGGAAGTGCCACTTGATTTCGCCGGTGGCCGGATCGATGCCTAGGCGGCTGGCCGCATAGAGGTTGTCGCCGACATTGCCTTCGGTGGGGGCGCCCGCATTCCGCAGGTGGCTGTTCCAGGGGGCGGGGTTGCCCGCGCCAAAGACCAGCGTGTTGGTGTCGATGTCATAGCTGCCGCCCAGCCAGGTCGCACCGCCGCCCGTTTTCCACAGATCGCCCGGCCAGGTCGCGTTCAGCGTCCCGGTCATGGTGCTTTCCTTGCCGTTCAGCGTGCCCATGTGGCCTTCGATCACCGGGCGCGTCCAGACGGTTTCACCGGTCAGCGCATCGCGGGCCTGCACCTCGCCCACGATCCCGAACTCCCCCCCCGAATTGCCGGTGATGACCAGCCCGTTCACGATCAGCGGCGCGGCGGTATAGCTGTAGCCTTCCTTGTAATCGGCGATCTTCTTGTTCCAGACCACATCGCCGGTCTTGAGGTTCAGCGCCACGATACGGGCATCCAGCGTGCCGAAATAGATATTGTCGCCATAGATCGCCGCGCCGCGGTTGATGACGTCGCAGCACGGCAGGATGCCTTCGGGCAGGCGGGCGTCATATTGCCAGACCTCTTTTCCGGTCTTCAGGTCGACCGCATACAGCCGCGAATAAGAGGCGGTGACATACATCATCCCGTCATGGATCAGCGGCTGGGTTTCCTGCCCGCGCTGCTTTTCGCCGCCAAAGCTGAAGGCCCAGGCCGGCACGAGGTTCTGGACGTTTTCCTTGTTCAGGGTGGTCAGCGGGCTGAAACGCTGCAGGTTGCGGCCCATGCCATTGGTCAGCACATCGCCCGTGCTTTCCGCGTCGCGGGCCAGATCTTCCTCTGTCACACCGGCCACGGCGGGTGCCGCAGCCAGCAGCATGGCGGCCGTGACGGCCACGATAAAGCGGTTCATCTGTTTCCTCCCTTGGATGATCCGTCGGAGACCCCAGCGACACGCTCCCTCCCGCGGGCAGCTCTGGTCATCGGGGGTTATCATCCGCCCGGTCACGCCGCCGTGAAAATTGCACCATGGTCGTAAGACGCAAAAAGGGGCGGTGATCCGCCCCTTTTCACGCGTCCCTTACCCCCGTATCGGCCGGGCCGCACCCTCCTGCGGTGGCCGGGGGGCGGGCTTATTTCGGGGCCGAGACGCTGCCCAGCCAAGCCAGGATGAAGGCCTGTTCCACCGGATCGGTGATGCCCACATGGCGCATCTTGGTGCCTGGGATCAGGCCCTGGTTATCCTCCATCCAGGCGCGCAGGGCGCCTTCGGTCCAAGTGAAGCCTGCGGCCTTCAGCGCCGGTGAATAGGGATACCCCTCAACCGATCCGGCGGGGCGGCCAATCACGCCCTCAAGCGGCGGGCCATAGCTTTTGTCTTTGGAATCAACCGCATGGCAGCGGCGGCATTCGGCATCGAAAAACCGCGCGCCGGCCTCGATGCGGATGGTCGAAACCGCGGGGCTTTCGGCGCGCAGGGGTGCGGTGGTGCCAAGCGTCGCCAATGTGGCAGCCAGAAGGACCGCGCCGCCGGGTCTGGCGCGGCGCTGCGGATGGGGCTGGAGGGTCATGTCCGTCTCCTTGGGTTGGGCGTTTCCGTCCGCAGCCTTGCGCCCGGCTGCAGGGGCGGGCGTTGACGCAGGTCAACCGCCCCCTCGTGCTTTGGTCGTAGATCGCTTGCCTTCGCCCTTTGGTCGAATAGGCAGCGCCCGTGGCCGGGTGCCATGCTGACCTCAAGCTTTGGGAGGAGCATCATGAACACCACGCGCCACTGGATCGCCGCCGCCACTGTGCTGGCCCTGTCAACCGCCTCCGCCTGGGCCGAGGAGGCCCGCTTGCGGATCGCCACCCAGCTGTCCGGCACCGTCAATTGGGAACTGACCACCATGCAGGCCCGCGGCTTTGACAAGGCCAATGGCTTTACGCTTGAGGTGCAGGATGTCGCGGCCGGTCCTGCCGCGCAGGTGGCCCTGCAAGCGGGCGAGGTGGATGCCATCGTGTCTGACTGGCTCTGGGTTGCACGGCAGCGGGCCGAGGGCGCGGATTACGTGTTCATCCCCTATAGCCGTGCGGTGGGTGCGCTGCATGTGCCTGCCGACAGCCCGGCACAGACGCTGGCCGATCTCAAGGGACAGAAGATCGGCATCGCGGGCGGGCCGGTGGACAAAAGCTGGCTGATCCTGCGGGCCTATGCCCAGCAGGAATTGGGCATGGATCTGCAGGCCGAAACCGAGCAGGTCTTTGGCGCCCCCCCGCTGATCTTCGAAACCGCGATGAACGGCGATCTGGATGCTGCGGTCAACTTCTGGCACTTCGGTGCCAAGATGGAGGCGGCGGGGATGCGCCCGCTGATCACCGTGGCCGATGCCGGGGCGAAGCTGGGGCTTGATCCGCAAACCCCGCTGCTGGGCTATGTCGTGTCCGGCGCGCTTTTGCGCGACAATCCCGATCTGGTCGCCGGTCTTGCCGCCGCAAGCCGCGCCACGAAAGAGGTTTTGGCCCAGGATGACGCCGCATGGGATGCCCTGCGCCCCCAGATGAACGCCAAATCCGACGCCCAGTTCGAGGCACTGAAAGCGGGCTTCCGTGCAGGGATCCCGGCGCCCGGCCCGGTGGATGAAGCCGCTGCCGCCAAGATGCTGGCGATCATGGCGGGTCTCGGCGGGTCCGAGCTGGTGGGCGACATGACCGACCTGCCCGCGGGCGTCTTCGTGCAGCCGGCCAGCTGATGCCCGCGCCCGCGGCCCCCTCGCCTGCGGCCATCGACCTGCAGCTTTCCGGCGCCACCCATCAGGGGGCGCCGGTTCTGGCAGCGATGCACCTGCGGGTCATGCCGGGCGAAACCGTGGCCCTGACCGGGCCTTCCGGCGTGGGCAAGACCACGCTCTTGCGGATTCTGGCGGGTCTGCATGCCGACTGGCAGGGCCAATGTCATCTGCCGGGGCGGGTGGCGATGGTGTTTCAGGAACCTGTCCTGCTGCCCTGGCGCAGCGCGCTGGAAAACCTGACCCTGACTACCGATTGCAGCGAGGCGGCGGCCCATCTGGCGCTGGCGCAGGTCGGGCTGACCCATCGGGCGCGCGCCTTTCCGGGGGCGCTCTCGCTGGGTCAGCAGCGCAGGCTTGCGCTGGCGCGCGCCTTTCTGGTGCAGCCCGAGGTGCTTTTGATGGACGAACCCTTTGTCTCGCTCGACCCCGCGCTGGGGGCCGAGATGATGGCGCTCGTCAAGGATCTGCGCCGGGGCCGCGACATGGCGGTCGTGCTTGTGACCCATTCCGCCGAAGAGGCCGCGACCCTTGCCCATCGCACCCTGCGGCTGGAAGGGCGGCCCGCCCGGCTGGTCGCCTGACCGCAGGTCAGAACATGGGGCCATATTTCCAGCGGTCGGCGTCGGGGGTCACTTCCTCGGGGTCATAATCCGCAGCCTGCAGGCGCCGCGCATCGGCAAAGCCCATGCCTGCCGCGCGGTCGATCAGCGCGCGTCCGGCTGCCGGGTCCTGCACTGTGCCATGGCCGCGCAGCAGGTCCAGCCCGTGGTTGAACATGCCGACCGGATCGCCCGCCTCGGCCGCGCGGCGGTCATAGTCGGCGGCAGCATCCGGGTTGGCGGGGCCGCCAAAGCCGTTCTCCTCAAGGTAGGACATCCAGGTCATCGCGCCCGTATAACCCGCCTCGGCGCAGCGGCTGAACACTTGTCGGGCCATGTCATGCTGGCCCGATTTCGTCATCAGATAGCCCGAGGCACAGGTCGTCATGCTGGTTTTGCCGCGCAGGGCCTGATCCAGACTGTGCGACAGGCTCATCTCATCCGGGTTCAGATCGCCCAATTCGCCATCACTCGCCCCTTCTGCCACAGCAGGGGTTGCAAGCAGGACCAGAAGGATGGGCAGCAGGCGGCGGGGCATCGGGCTCTCCTCTTCCTGCGCCAAGGCTGTGGCGGCGGGGGCGCGCTATCAATGCAGCCGGGGTCGTAGTCCGGGCGGCAGGTTGACAGGGCGGCGGTCCCTTTCTAGGCCGGTCCGGGGGATCGCAAGGGGGCGGTGCGTGAAGGTCTGGGGTCTTGCGGCGGTTTGGCTGGGGGTGATGGCGGGCATGGCCAGCGGGCAAAGCGCGGGCTGGCAGTTGATCGACCCCGGTGGGGCAGGGTCCACCCGCCGGATCACCATTCAAGGCACCGAACCGCTGGCCTGTGGCATGTTTACCCCCCGCCCTGCCGCCCTGTCGATTGCCTGCCTTCAGGGGACGCTTTCGGTGGCGGTCGAGACGGGCTGCAACCTTGCGCCGCTGGGGGGAAAAAGCGCAGAGGTGGCCTATCGACTGGATCACGGCGGCACCGAAACGCAGCGATTTGCCATCATCGGCGGGGGCCGCAGCCTGCAATTGGCCGAAAGCGGAGCCGCGGGCACCTTTGTCGAGGCTTTGCTGACCGCAGACCTGCTGACGGTGCGGATCGATGCCGCAAACAAGGTGCCTGCGGAAGCGACCTTCCTGCTGCCCGGGCTGGAGGCGGCCCTTGCCGAAATGCTGCGGCGGTGCGGCGGCTGAACGATGGGAACCGGACGCGGCCGGGGGTGTTGTCGTTCAGCCGTTTCTCAGTTTCTGGTGCCCCATGCCGGTGGATCAAGACCGCCCGACCCTTTCTTCCCCCCCGCCGTTTGCCCTTTACCCCGAGCCTCCCTTTCCGGATCCGTCGCAATCGCCGCGCGTGACACTGCCGCGGCTGGCCACGATCGCTGCGGTGGTTGCGGTGCTCTATCTGGGCAAAGAGGTGCTGCTGCCACTGGCCATTGCCATGCTGCTGACCTTTGCGCTTTCGCCGCTGGTCACGCTGTTCCGCAAGCGTGGCCTGCCGATGACGGCCTCGGTCCTGATCGTGGTCTTTCTGGCATCGGGGATGATGGCGGTGTTTTCGCTGGTGGTGGCAAGCCAGCTGTCCTCGCTGGCGCGGGATCTGCCGCGCTTTCAGGACAATATCCTGATCAAGCTGGAAACCCTGAAGGAACAGGGCGGCGAGGGCAGCCTGATCGCCCGCATCACCGATATGGCAGGCGCCATCAATGCCGAAATCGGCGCCGCCATCCCGGCCGAGCCTGCGGGAACCCCCGCCGCCGAAACGCCGATCCCGGTCGAGGTGGTCGAACGGCTCAGTCCGCTGGACACGCTGACCAGCCTTGTGATGCCCCTGATCAGCCCGGTCGCCACGACGGGCCTTGTCATCGTCGTCGTGATCTTCATGCTGCTTGAACGGGAAGAGCTGCGCGACCGCTTCATCCGTCTGATCGGCGCGCATGATCTGCACCGCACCACCGCCATGCTGGAAGAGGCGGGAAGCCGCGTGGGCCGCTATCTGCTGGTGCAGCTGCTGGTCAATATCATCTATGCGTTGCCCATCGGTGTCGGGCTTTGGCTGATCGGGGTGCCCAATGCGGTGCTTTGGGGGCTTCTGACGCTGGTTCTGCGCTTCGTGCCCTATATCGGCTCGATCCTGTCGGCGGCCTTTCCCTTGTTCCTCGCCTTCGCCGTCAGTCGGGAATGGTCGGCGGTGCTTTGGACGGCGGCGCTGTTCATCGCGGTCGAAACCGTGACCTCGAACCTGATCGAGCCCTGGCTTTACGGTTCGCGCACCGGTGTATCGCCGCTGGCGATCATCATCAGCGCCATTCTCTGGACCTGGATCTGGGGGCCGCTGGGCCTTGTCATGTCCACGCCGCTGACGGTCTGCCTGGTGGTGCTGGGGCGGCATGTGCCGCAATTTGAACTGTTCGGTATCCTCTTCGGGGATGAACCCGTGCTGGAGCCGCACGCCCATCTGTATCAGCGCTGGCTGGCCGGGGATGCGGTGGAAAGCACCTACCGTGCGGAAGAGGCGCTGGAAGAGGAATACCTGTCCGACTATTACCGCAACACGGCACTGCCTGCCCTTTTGCTGGCACAGACCGATTGGTCGCGCGGGGTCCTCAGCACCGTGCAGGAAACGCGGCTGGCCGTCACGGCGCTGCAGATGGTGCAGGATTTGCGCCCCTATGTGGCCGAGGAGCGTGACGAAAACCGCCCGGACGCGACCGAGGCGCCCGTTGTCGCACCGGGGCGGGTGGTCGTGCTGGGCGGGCGCGGGGCGCTGGACGATGTCGCGGCCGCCATCCTGGCGCAGGTTCTGGCGGTGGAGGGGGCAGAGGCCGAGGCGCATGGCCATGCTGACCTGGCCCCCGCGCGATTGGCCCATCTGGACCTGCCCGACTGCCGCTGCGTGATCCTCAATTTTCTTGACCCGTCGCCGCCGCGCAGTGCCCTGCTGCATGTCCGCCGTCTTAAACGCAACCATCCCCATCTGCGCGTCGGTGTTGTGATCTGGTCCTTGCCCGAATCCACCCAAACCGGCGAAAATGTCGCATGGGGTCTGCGGGCTGATGCGGGGAAACTTGCCGAAGCCGAGGCGATCGGCGCAGATTTCGCTGTCACCTGGCTGGAACCGGCGCTGCTTGGGGCCGTTTCATCAGAGCCGCCGCGGCCTTTGCCGCCGCGGGATACGAAACTGGCCCGGTCCCTGACCCGCCGCAAGGGCGGGGCAGATCCGGCCCCGCAAGGATGATGAGGACAGACCATGGCAAACTCGACCACGCAGAAAATTGCCGACACTGCCGAAGAAACGGCGGCCGCGATGGGCGCAACCGCCCAGAAGGCTGACCTTGAGGCGCAGATGGCCGAATTGCGCAAGGATCTGGCCCGGATCGCCGAAACGCTGGCCGGGATCGGGTCTGCGGGTGGCGCGGTCCTGACCGATGCCGTCAAGGCCGAGGCCGAGCGGCTGCGGGTGCAAGGTGCCGCCGCCGCCCATAGTGCCGAGTTGCGCATGGATGAATGTCGCGCCTATGTGCGCAGCAATCCCTTTACCGCGCTGGGGATTGCTGCGGGGGCGGGGTTGTTGTTTGGCATGCTTTTCGGGCGGCGCTGATGCTGCGGCTTTTGCTGGGGATCGTTGCCGCGCAGACCGTGCAGCAGGTGGGCCGCAAGGCCCGCCGCATGGGCCATCTGGTCTTTGCTGCGGTGCTGGCCTTGGTGGGGTTCGGCTTTGTGCTGGACGCCATCTGGACGGCGCTTGCCTATGAACTGGGGCCGATCTGGGCCTCGGGGCTCATTGGTGGGGTGTTCTTGTTCCTTGCGCTGATCGTTCTGCTCATATCGGGGCAGAAGCCGCGCCCGGATGCCGCCTTGGCCGCCGAGATTGCGGTGCTGGAGGCGCAGCTTCGCAAAGTGCAGGCCGATGCCGCGGGCCTTGGCGCCGAAGTCAGCGACAGTATCGGCCGCAAACCGGCGGTGCCGCTGATGGCGGCCTTTGCCGGCGGGCTACTTCTGGCGCTGAAACTGCGGCGCTGATCGGCTCAGAACGGGGCAGGGGCGGAAAAGGTGACGCTCTTGCCCGTTTCCGGATGGCGCAAACGCAGGCTTTCGGCGTGCAGCATCATGCGGGGGTGGGCGTCACGGTCTGCCCCCTCGGCATAGATCTGGTCGCCCAGAATGGGATGGCCGAGTTCGAGCATATGCACCCGCAGCTGATGGCTGCGCCCGGTCTGCGGCATCAGCCGCACGCGGGTGGTGTTCCCATCGTAGCGCACCACCCGGTAATCGGTGATCGCGGGTTTGCCGATTTCGTGGTTCACGTGCTGGCGCGGGCGGTTCGGCCAATCCACGCAGAGCGGCAGGTCCACCGTGCCTTCTTTCGGCTCCAGCCGCCCGGCGAGGCGCGCGACATAGATTTTCTTCGTCTGCCGCTTTTCGAACTGCTGGCCCAGATTGCCCTGCACAGCCTTGGTCAGCGCAAAGACCATCACGCCCGAAGTGTCGCAATCGAGCCGATGCACCAGCAGCACCTCGGGGAAGACGCGGCGCAGGCGGTCGATCAGGCAATCCTCTTTCCCGGGGTCCTTGCCGGGCACCGACAGAAGCCCCGCCGGTTTGTCCACGATCAGCAGCGCCGAATCGTGATGCAGGATCGAAAGCGGCACATCGGGCGGATTATAGGCATAGGGGGGCATTACAGGATCTCATGTTCGGCGGCGCGCAGACGGGTGGCCAGCTCTGCAATATGGGCAGGGCCTACCTCGCAGCAACCCCCGACGATCGTGGCGCCCTGGGCCACCCAGCCCATCGCGAAATCGGCGTATTTCTGCGGTGTCAGGTCGTGGCGGTGGGTCAGTTCACGTACGGTGGGGGCATCCTGCAGGAAGCCGTCCGAGATATGGGTAAAGCCATTGGCATAGGCGCCGAAGGGGCGACCAAAGCCTGCAAGCACCGCAAGCGCATCGCCCATCGCCTCGGGCACCGAACAATTCGCCAGCACCGCCTGCGGCTGATAGGCCGCGATCAGCGGCGCCAGATCCGCGACCGGTTCGCCCGACCGCAAAAGATGGCCCTTGCGGTCATGCACGCTGACCGACAGCCAGACCGGCCTGCCCGCCGCCGCAGCCCCCTTCAGCGCGCCCTCAGCCTGTTCCAGCGTGGACAGGGTTTCCAGCAGGATCAGGTCCACATGAGGGGCAAGCAGGGTTGCCACCTCGGCAATCAGGGGTGCGGCCTCGTCCACCGGCAAGACCACATCATCGCGGTAGGTTGCAACCAGCGGCCCGATTGAGCCGGCAATCCGCCCGCGCCCATGGGCGGCGCGCGCCTCGGTCGCGGCGGTCAGGGCGGCGCGGTGCAGGGCTTCGAACTGGTCATCCAGATCAAAGCGGCGCAGCCGGTCATGGTGGATCGCATAGGTATTGGTGGTGGCGATGCTGGCCCCGGCGGCGAAATAGTCATCATGGATCTGACGGACCAGACCGGGGTGATTCAGCATGACCCGCGTCGCCCAAAGCGGGGTCGGCGCATCGCCGGACCGGTTGACCAGCTCTTGCCCCATCCCGCCATCCAGAAGGGTGATCTGTGCCATCAGTCCAACACCAGCTTGGCCGCAAGCCCACCGAACAGAAGCGCCGAGATGCGGTTCATCACCCCCATCCGCGTGGCCAGCGCCTGCCCGGCCAGACCCGCCAGGGCGCCATAGCTCGCGGTGATCACCATGCCCGTGGCGCAGAACATCAGCCCCAGCACCGCGATCTGCGCCCAGACCGGGCCGCGCGCGGGGTCGGTGAACTGCGGCAGAAAGGCCAGAATGAAAAGCGCCACCTTCGGGTTCAGCGCATTGGTCAGAAACCCGCGCCAGAGCGCGCGCAGCACCGCACCCTCTCCCTGTCCGCTGGGCAGGCTGTCACCCGCGCGCCAGCTCTTGACCGCAAGATAAAGCAGATAGGCCGCGCCGCCCAGTTTGAGCGCCAACATCGCGGGGGGATAGGCCGCCAGCAGCGCGCTGACCCCGGCCGCCGCCAGTGCCACATGCCACAGCCCGCCCAAGCCCACGCCGATGCCCGCCACCGCACCCGCGCGCGGGCCGCCCGCCATGCCGCTGGCGGTGGCAAAGATCACATCGGCCCCCGGCGTCAGGTTCAGCACGACCCCCGCGGCCAGAAAGGCCAGCAGCTGGGGCAGGGGGATCAGGGTGAAAAGGTCCGGCATCAGGGGGCTTTCTGCTGTAATGTGTCAGGCGAGAGAGGTGATATGGACCTCGGTCCCCCAATCGGCGCAACGCTTCATCAGCGCTTCGGGCAGGGGGGCGTCGGTAAAGATGGCGTCGATCTCTGACAGGCTGCACAGGCGGACCGGCGCGCTCCGCATCAGCTTGGACGCGTCGGTGACCAGATAGACCTTGCGCGATTGCCGGATGATCGCCTTCGACACCCGCACCTCGTTCAGGTCATAGTCCAGCAGATCGCCGTCGGGGTCGAGCGCGGAAATCCCGATGATCCCGAAGTCGACCTTGAACTGTTCCATGAACTGGCTGGTCAGATCCCCGACCAGCCCGCCATCCGACCGCCGCAGGGCACCGCCCGCCACCATCACCTCGCAGGACGGATTGCCGACAAGGATATTCGCCACATTCATGTTGTTGGTCACGACGGTGATCTGGCGATGATGCATCAGCTCGCGCGCGACGGCCTCGGTCGTGGTGCCCAGGTTCACGATCATCGAGCAATTGTCGGGGATGGCCTGCGCACAGGCCCGCCCGATTGCGGCCTTGGCGGCGTCATGCAGGGCGCGGCGCTCCTCATAGCCGATATTGCTCACCCCGCTGCGCAGCACGGCGCCCCCATGCACACGGTCCAGATGCCCGGCCTCGGCCAGTTCGGTCAGGTCGCGGCGAATTGTCTGTAGCGTCACGCCAAAGCGTTCGGCCAGCGCCTCGACCACGACACGGCCTTCGCTGCGCGCAAGGGCAAGGATTTCGGTCTGCCGGAAACTGAGTGCCATGTCAGGCCCCTTTCGCAGGATCAGGTTGCGTCGCGGAACACGTCGGCAAGGATGGCCTGCAGGGCCTCGACATCGGTCTCGGAGAAGGCGGCCTCAGTGTTGCTGTCCAGATCCAGCACCCCCAGCAGCTTGCCCGCCCCGTTCCAGACCGGCAGCACCAGTTCCGACCGCGTGGTCGAGGAACAGGCGATGTGATCAGGAAAGGCGTCCACATCGGGCACCAGCTGCACCGCGCCCGTGCGGGCCGCCGCGCCGCAGACCCCGCGCGAAAACGGGATGACAAGGCAGCCGTGGCCGCCCTGATAGGGGCCGATCTTCAACATCTCGGGGCCGGTGACGCGGTAGAAGCCGGTCCAGTCGGACATCGGATGACCGTGGTGGATTTCACAGACCACCGTCGCCATCAGCGCCACGGCATCGGTTTCGCCGTGGCAGAGCGCCGCAATGCGACGGCCAAGATCGTCATAATCGGGGGTCATGGATTCTCCTCCTCGGGCCGGGGGCCGCTTACCGGATGGTAACGAACGCGGATTAGCCTGCAAGCGTCCCAGAGGGAAGGAGCATGGAATGGAACTTGTTGCAAAGGAAACGGGGGGGCTTTTGCTGGTGCAGGTGCTGGAAAGGCGCATCGACGCCGCCAGCGCGATCCAGTTCAAGGATCGCATGCGCGACTTGGCCAATCGCACGGCCGGGAATCTCCTGCTCGACATGTCGCAGGTTACGTTCCTTGACAGCTCGGGCCTTGGCGCGGTGGTTGCGGTGATGAAGCTGCTTGGCCCAGGGCGCAAGCTGGAACTGGCGGGCCTGACGCCCACGGTGGACAAGGTGTTCCGCCTGACCCGGATGGACACGGTCTTTGTCATTCATCCCCAGCTGCCCGAAAGCCTGCGAGATGCATCTTGACCCGCGCGCCCTTTCAGCATCGGGGGCGGCGATGCCCGAAATCCTGCTTGTGATTGCCAGTGATCCCTTCGCCGTGCGGGCGGCGCTGGGGCAGATCCTGGATGACCCCTGCATGGCGGATCTGCGCTCTGATCTGCGTGCCAGGGCTGAGATCGTCCTGGCCGAGGTTTTGAACAATGTCGTGGAACATGCCTATGCAGATGGCCCGGGTGAAATCATCCTGCATCTGCGATGTGTCCAAGGGGGGGTCATCTGCCGCATCCGCGATTTCGGGCGGGCGATGCCGGGTCTTGCGTTGCCGGGGGGCGCCGCAATCGGCCCCGATCCGGTGGAACTGCCCGAAGGCGGCTTCGGCTGGCATCTCATCCGCTGCCTGACCGAAGATCTGCAATACTGCCGACGTGATTCGCGCAACGAATTGTCCTTCCGCCTTCCGGAAACGGCGCGCGCGCATTGACGCAATTGTTTCCGGTTTTTCCCGGTTGCCGCAAATCTGCCGGATTTTCCCCGCAAATCCGCCGGGGATCGAGGCTATCCGGGACGGGTAGCTGCATAAGGCTTCCCTCGGCGCCGCGAGCAATGCCCCCACCCAGATCGTGGCGCCGAGGCTCTTCCCCCCGACAGTTTCGCGCCCTAGGCTGCCCCCGGACACGGAGGCAGAGATGAGAGATTTTCAGCGCCCGGGCCGTTCGCCCGTTCTTGCGACGAATGGTATATGTGCCACCTCGCATCCGCTGGCTGCGAAAGTGGCGGTCGATGTGCTGCAGGCCGGGGGCAATGCGCTCGATGCGGCGCTTGCCGGGGCGGTGCTGCTGGGGATTTGCGAACCGCAGATGACCGGGATCGGCGGCGATTGCTTTGCGCTGATCAAGCTCCCGGGGCAGGAAGATGTGATCGGCTTCAACGGGTCCGGCCGTGCGCCCGCCGCGCTTTCTGCCGATGCGTTGCGTGCGAGGGGCCTGACCGAGATGCCTTTGCACGGGGTTGATGCCGTGACCCTGCCGGGCGCGATGGATGCCTTTTGTCGGCTGAACGCGGATCACGGACGGCTGTCGCTGGCCGAGGTGCTGGCCCCCGCAATCCATTATGCCGAGGAAGGGGTGCCCGTGGCCCCCCGCGTTGCGCGCGACTGGGCCGAGGATGCGTCGGTGCTGCAGGGTGATGCGCGCCGGTTCTATTTGCTGGACGGTCAGGCGCCCCGTGTGGGGCAGATCTTCCGTGCGCCCGGCCAGGCCGAGGTGCTGCGCCGTGTCGCCCGCGCAGGGCGCGCCGGGTTCTACGAAGGCGAAGTGGCCGAGGATCTTGTGGCCTCGCTCCGCGCGCTTGGCGGGTGTCACAGCCTTGACGATCTTGCCAGCACGCAGGGCAGCTATACCGCCCCCATCGCCACCACCTATCGGGGCGTCGATTTGCTGGAACATCCGCCGAACGGGCAGGGGGCGACGGCGCTTTTGATGCTGAAGATCCTGTCGCATTTCGATCTGGCGTCGCTTGATCCCTTCGGCGCGCCCCGCGCGCATCTGGAGGCAGAGGCCGCGAAGCTCGCATACGACGCCCGCAACCGCTTCATCGCAGACCGCGCGGCACGTCTGGACCATATGCTGTCGGATCAGACGGCGGCGCAACTTGCCGCGCTGATTGATCCGCGCCGCGCCATGGACAACCCCACCCGGCTGAGCGAGGCCGTCCACAAGGATACCGTCTATATCACCGTGGTGGATCGTGACCGCATGGCCGTGTCGCTGATCTATTCGATCTTCTGGGGCTTTGGGTCCGGCCTTGCCTCTGCCCGGTTCGGGATCAACTTCCAGAACCGCGGCGCGGGCTTCACCCTGCAGCCGGGCCACCCGAATGAGGCGGGCGGGGGCAAGCGCCCGATGCATACGATCATTCCGGGCATGCTGGCGGAAGGTGGGCGCGTGACCATGCCCTTCGGTGTGATGGGCGGGGCCTATCAACCCTGCGGCCACGCGCGGTTCGTAACCAACCTGCGCGATTTCGGGCTGGACCCTCAGGCCGCGATTGACGCGCCGAGATGCTTCACCACGGTCGAGGGGCTGCGGATCGAACGCGGCTATGCGCCGGAAACTGTCGCCGCGCTGGCCGATCTGGGGCATCAGGTGCTGGAGGCGGATGAACCCATCGGCGGCGCACAGGCGATCCACATGCATGATACAGGGGTGCTGGAGGGGGCGTCGGACCCGCGCAAGGACGGCTGCGCCCTCGGGTATTGACCCCGGGGCGTCAGTTCAGCTGAAACTGCAGCGGATAGCGACCATCCTCGAAATCGCCGAACAGATCGTGCAGATCGGGGTGGTCCACCGGCTCGCCCGTGTCATCCGGGACAAGGTTCTGTTCCGACACATAGGCGACGTAATAGCTTTGGTCGTTTTCGGCCAGCAGGTGATAGAACGGCTGGTCCTTTTCGGGGCGGCTGTCTTCGGGAATGGCGGCATACCATTCTTCAGTGTTTGAAAACATCGCGTCCACGTCAAAGACGACGCCCCGGAAGGGGTGTTTCCGATGCCGCAGCACCTGCCCGAGATGATATTTGGCCTGCGTTTTCAACATCTGTCAGTCCCCCGCCACTTTAGTAACCCTTTCCTCAGGCAAGGTCCACCGCTGCGGCCGCGAATCAGGGAAACAGTCTGTGGTCCTTTTCGGCATTTGCGGCGCTTTGATCGCAGTTTTCTGATCAAAGCCGGGCTTGCCCCCCATTCACTCGCCCCCGGATTTGCCCTATCGTGCCAAAAAACAAAGACACGCGAGGGGCAGATGAGCAGACTTCTCCGTGCGTCGATCCTACTTCTGTTGCTGGCTTCGTGTGGCGGCGGCAGATTTTCGGCGCCCCGCAATCTGGATGACGCCTGCGCGATCCTGCGCGAGCGGCCCGAATACTATCGGGCGATGAAGGCCACCGAACGCCGTTGGGGCGTGCCGGTGCATGTGCAGATGGCGACCATCCATCAGGAAAGCAAATTCATCGGCAACGCCAAGACCCCGCACCGTTTCGTGCTGGGGATCATTCCGATGGGGCGCCAAAGCACGGCTTATGGCTATAGCCAGGCGCTGGACGGCACCTGGGAGGAATACCAGGCCGAGACGCGCAACCGTAGCGCCCGGCGCGACCGCATCAGCGACGCGACCGATTTCATGGGCTGGTACATGAACGGCACCACCGAACGGTTGGGCGTGTCAAAATGGGACGCGCGCAGCCAGTACCTCGCCTATCATGAAGGGCGCACGGGCTTTGCCAATGGCAGCTACAACAGCAAGGCCTGGCTGGTCGACGTGGCGGCCAAGGTACAGTCGCGGTCAGATCGCTACGCCTCGCAGCTCGCGGCTTGCGGGCGGGGGTAAGGGAAAGGGGGCCTCGGCCCCCTTTGTCATTACTTGCGGCGGTCCACTTCCATCGTGACGTTGAACAGCGACGGCGGATAGTCCTTGCCGCGCACCAGATCATCCAGCGTCACCCGCGTCTGATTGCCGGCGTCGTCGGTGATGATCCATTCCCGCAGCGCAACCGGCGAGTCGGTAAAAACCAGCTCGATCGTGCCATATTCCGGATGTTCCGGGTCCTGCGCCAGAACCCGCGTCGCTCCGCCCGCCTCGGTGTGGCCCACGACCATTTTGCTGCGGCCCAGGTTGACCTTGTCGCCGAGGATCAGGTTCAGCGGTGTGCGCTTCAGCGGATATTGCTCGGGCGGCTGGTTCGACTTGCCGTCAAAGATCGCGACCTGACCGCCGGCGGCCAGAACCAGATTGCGGTCCGGCGGGGCATATTCGAACCGCACCCGGCCGGGGCGCTTGATGAAGATCTGCCCTTCCGCGCGCGACCCGTCGGCATTGAACTGGGTGAAGCGGCTTTCGGCTGTGGTCAGACTGTTGAGGTAATCCGACAGGGTGGCCAATGACAGTTTCTCCGCCTGCGCGGGCAGCGCAAGCGCAAGAAGGACAAACGGGGCGGCAAGCGCGGTGCGACGGTTCATGCAGAGAATATAGGACGAAGCGCTGCCGCCTGCATCCCCCCGCGCGAAGCTGTGAGCGGCGGCCACCCCGGCGGCGGGACGAATTGCCGCAAGACCCGCAATTTCCGCGCCTTATCTGCACACAGCGACGTGAGCGTGGCTTTCGTTCATGGCCTTGCGGGCCTATCCTGTCGGCATGGATATCGTTCTTGTCGTTTCTTCCATCGCCATTCTCTTCGTTGTCATCGCGCTGGCCGAGCCTTTGGCAGAGCGCCTGCGCCTGCCGTATTCGGTGGTGCTGGCGGTGGTCGGGTCTGCGCTGGGGGCGCTTTCGGTCGCAGTGTCGGCCACATTGGGCGATACGCTCAGCCCCGAGGTGCAGGCGCTTCTGGCGTTGCCGATCCGGTCGAGCGTCTTTCTCTACATCTTCCTGCCGACACTGATCTTTCAGGTGGCGCTCGGGCTTGATCTGCGGCGGATGCTGGATGACTGGGTGCCGATCCTTGTGATGGCGGTGCTGGCGGTGATCGTGGCGACGGTCTTTGTGGGGGGCGCGCTGGCACCCTTTACCGCCATGCCGCTGCTGGCCTGCCTATTGCTGGGGGCGATCGTGTCCACGACCGATCCTTCGGCGGTGGTCAGCATCTTCCGCAGCCTTTCGACGCCGCAGCGTCTGGCCCGGATCGTCGAAGGCGAAAGCCTGCTGAACGACGCCGCCGCCATCGCGCTGTTCGGGTTTTTCCTGACCTTCGTCATGGCGGGGGTGCCGAACCCCACGCTGCGCGATGCCTTTATCGGGCTGCCGACCATCATCCTGTCGGGCATCTTCACCGGCTGGGTCATGGCGCGGCTGGCCCTGTGGCTGATGGGGCGGCTGGCAGTCTGGCCCCTAGCGCAGCTGTCCCTGTCGGTCGCGGTGCCCTATGCGACCTATGTCGTTGCAGATCATGTGCTGCATGCTTCGGGGGTGGTGGCGGTGGTGGTCGCGGGGATGACGCTGAACTGGCTTGGCCCCGGCCGTCTGGCGCCCGCGACATGGACCTACCTGCGCGAGGTCTGGGACCTGCTGGCCCATTGGGCGGGGGCGCTGATCTTCGTCATGGCCTCGCTGCTGATCCCGCGTCTGCTAGGCGATGCGCGGCTGACGGACCTGTTCCTGATCCTTGTCGTGGTGGCGGGCGCGACAGCGGCGCGGGTGGTGGTGCTATGGGGGGTGCTGCCGCTGCTGTCGCATTTCGGCCTGTCGCCGCAGGTGGAACGCCCCTACCGGATCACCATGCTCTGGGGGGGATTGCGCGGTGCGGTGACGTTGGCGCTGGCGTTGGCCGTGACGGAAAACTGGCGCGTTCCGGCCGATGTGCGGCGCGAGGTGGGCATCCTTGCCACCGGGTTCACGCTGTTCACGCTGTTCGTGCAGGGGGCGACGCTGCGCAAGGTAATCCGCCGGCTGGGTCTGGCACGGCTTGCTCCGATGGATCTGGCGCTGTCGCGGCAGGTGGTGGCCGTGGCGCTGCAAAATGTGCGCGAAGAGGTGGCGGCCGTCGTCAAGGGTCACAATCTGACGCGCGATATCGTCCGCTCCGAGGCCAAGGCCTTTGCCCAGCGTCTGGATCAGGCGGTAGAGCTGGCTGATATCATGGCCGAGATCCGCGACAAGGACCGTATCCCGCTGGGCCTTGTCGCCCTGTCGGGGCGCGAACGCGATCTGGTGCTTGAGGCGTTTCGCGATCAGGAACTCGGCCCTGCCGAGGCCGAGGTCATGCTGGCCAATGTGGACCGGTTGATCGAAGGGACGCGGGCGGCCGGGCGTGCGGGCTATAACCGGGCCGCGCGGCGGGCCATCGGCTATGGGCGGCGGCACCGGATGGCGGTCGCGCTGCACAACCGGCTGCGCCTCTCGCGGCCGCTGGCTTCGCTGACGGCAAGCCGGTTCGAAATGCTGTTGAACCAGCGGCTGATCCTGGCCGAGCTGCACGCCTATCTGGACGGCAAGATCCGCCGGATCCACGGGCGGCGCGTGGCCGAGCTGCTGCACAAGATGCTGACGGCGCGGCAAGAGGCCAATGAACAGGCGCTGGAAGGTCTGCGCCTGCAATACCCCGGCTATGCCGAAGAGCTGGAGCGTCGCTTCATTCGTCGGCTTCAGCTGCGGTTGGAAGAGCGCGAATATGACACCCTGCTGAACGACGGCCTGATCGGGCGGGAACTGCACACCGCCTTGCGCCAGTCCCTTTCCGATCTGCGCCGGCGGTTGAAGGAACGTCCCAAACTGGACCTGATGGTGCAGAAATCCGAAATGCTGCGGCAGCTTCCGGCCTTGGCGGGGCTGGATGCGGCGCAGCTTCGTGTCATGCAGCGGGGCATTGCCACGGTTTATGCCCAGCCGGGCGAGGTGCTGATCCGCAAGGGCGATGCCGCGCGCCATGTGTTCTTCATCGCGTCGGGCGCGGTCGAGGCGGCGATGGCGGGGCAGGTGCAGCGTCTGGGCCGGGGCGAGATTTTTGGCCAGCTGGGTGTGCTGACCCGCCGTCCGCGCCGGGCGCAGGTGACGGCGATCACCCATTGCACGCTCTTGCGGCTGGATGAGACGCGGTTCCTGGATCTGCTGAACCGCAATGAGACGCTGCGCCAGGCCGTCGAGGAAAGCACCCGCCGCCGCGGCATGATGGAACAGGGTCCGCCTGCGCCACCGCCCGCGGCGTGACCGGGCGTGGGCTAGACCTCTTCCACCATGACGACACCCTGCATCGCCTTGATGGCCCCCTTGATCTGCGGGGTTACGGGGTAAAGATCGGGCAGCATCAGGTCGATTTCGCGGCCCGTATCATCGGCGACGGTCAGGGTGATCTGGCCCTTGCTGCGGCTGTTGCCTTCCACGCGGGCAAAAAGCGCGGCCACGGCGGCCGCAGCCTCGGACTGGTCCAGATGGATGCGCAGATTTGCGCCCCCGGCCTCGGCCGCCACGCTGTCGATGGGCTGGGCCGCGCGGGCGAGCAGTTTCAGCGTCTCACCCTCAAGGTTCGCCTCGACCGTCAGGACCACATTCTTGCCGGGTTCCAGATGGTCCCGCGCGGCCTCAAGCGTGTCGGAAAAGACCGTCACCTCATAAAGCCCCGTCGGGTCCGACAGCTGCACAAAGGCAAAGCGGTTGCCCTTGGCCGATTTACGTTCCTGCCGGCTGCTGACCGATCCGGCCAGCTTGCCCACCACCGGCCCGCGTTCGCAGGCTGCGGTCAGTTCCGTCAGGGTCATCACCTTCTTGCGCTTCAACGGCCCCATATAGTCATCCAGCGGATGACCCGAGAGGTAAAAGCCGATGGCCTGATGTTCCTGCGCCAGCCGTTCGACCGGCAGCCAGTCGTTGCGGTTGGGCAGGCGCGGCTCCGGGATGTCGGACCCCGCCTCACCGAACAGGCTGACCTGATTGCTGGCCTTGGCCTCATGGATCGCGGCGGAATAGGCGACCAGCGCATCCAGCCCGTCAAAGACCCGCGCCCGGTTGCCGTCCAGCACGTCAAAGGCCCCTGCACGGGCCAGCATCTCCAGCGGCCGCTTGCCCACGCGCTTCAGATCAACCCGCCGCGCCACATCGAACAGCGTGGCAAAGGGCCGGTCGCCCCGCGCCGTGACGATCATGTTCATCGCCTCGACGCCCACGTTCTTCAGCGCCCCCAGCGCATAGACCACCGCACCATCCTTGACGCTGAAGGTGGCCAGACTGCGGTTCACGCAGGGCGCCACCGTCTTGATGCCCAGCTTGTCCAGCTCGCGTTTGTAGACGGCCAGCTTGTCGGTCAGATGGATATCGCAGTTCATCACCCCGGCCATGAATTCGACCGGGTGATTGGCCTTGAGCCAGGCTGTCTGATAGCTCACCACCGCATAGGCGGCGGCGTGGGATTTGTTGAACCCGTAGTTCGCGAATTTCTCCAGCAGGTCGAAAACCTCGCCCGCCTTCTTTTCGTCGATGTTATGGGTCTTCTTCGCGCCTTCGATGAACTTGGGGCGTTCCTTCGCCATTTCCTCGGCGATCTTTTTCCCCATCGCACGGCGCAAAAGGTCTGCGCCGCCAAGGCTGTAGCCCGCCATGACCTGCGCGATCTGCATCACCTGTTCCTGATAGACGATGATGCCCTGCGTTTCCTGCAGGATCGGGTCGATGGTCGGATGCAGGCTTTCCAGCGGGCGCAGGCCGTGCTTCACCTCGCAATAGACCGGGATATTCTCCATCGGGCCGGGGCGATAAAGCGCCACCAGTGCCACGATATCCTCGATGCAGGTGGGTTTCATGCGCCGCAGCGCATCCATCATGCCCGAGCTTTCGACCTGGAACACCGCCACCGTCTTGGCCTGGGCGTAAAGCTCATAGGTGGCCTTGTCGTCCAGCGGGATATGGCCGATGTCGTTTTCGGCGCCCGGCTTCGGGTCGTAAAGCCGCGTGCCATCCGCACCTTCATGCAGCTGCCGCCCGGTGCCGCGGATCAGGTCGATGGCGTTCTGGATCACCGTCAGGGTCTTCAGACCCAGAAAGTCGAACTTCACCAAGCCCGCCGCTTCGACCCATTTCATGTTGAACTGGGTCGCAGGCATGTCGGACCGCGGGTCCTGATAAAGCGGCACCAGCCGGTCCAGCGGCCGGTCCCCGATCACCACCCCCGCGGCATGGGTTGAGGCATTTCGAAGCAACCCCTCGATCTGCATGCCATAATTCAGCAGGCGGTCTACCACCTCTTCGGCCTTGGCGGCCTCGCGCAGGCGCGGCTCATCCGCCAGCGCCTTCTGGATCGAGACGGGCTTGACCCCTTCGACCGGGATCATCTTCGACAGACGGTCCACCTGACCATAGGGCATCTGCAACACGCGCCCCACGTCGCGCACCGCAGCCTTGGACAGAAGCGCCCCAAAGGTGATGATCTGCCCCACCTTGTCGCGCCCATAGCGTTCCTGCACATAACGGATCACCTCTTCCCGGCGATCCATGCAAAAGTCGATGTCGAAGTCCGGCATCGACACCCGTTCCGGGTTCAGGAAGCGTTCGAACAGCAGCGCATAGCGCAGCGGATCCAGGTCGGTGATGGTTAGCGCATAGGCCACAAGGCTGCCCGCCCCCGACCCGCGCCCCGGCCCGACCGGAATATCATGCGCCTTGGCCCATTTGATGAAATCGGCCACGATCAGGAAGTAGCCGGGGAATTTCATCCGCTCGATGATGTCGAGTTCGAACTGCAGCCGCGCTTCGTATTCCTCGACCGGCGCCGCATGGGGGATCACGGCCAGACGCGCGCGCAACCCCTCCCAGGCTTGACGGCGCAATTCCTCGACCTCGTCATCGGCAAAGCGCGGCAGGATCGGCGCACGTTTGGCCGCTTTGTAGGCACAGCGCCGCGCAATCTCGACCGTATTCTCCAAAGCCTCAGGCAGGTCCGCAAACAGCGCGCACATCTCGGCTTCGGATTTGAAATAGTGCTGCGGCGTCAGGCGGCGGCGCGGCTGCGGCTGATCGACATAGGCGCCCTCGGCGATGCAGATCAGCGCATCATGCGCCTCATACATCTCGGTCTTGGGGAAATAGACGTCATTCGTCGCCACCAACGGCAGGCCCATGGCATAGGCGATTTCGATGTGCCCACGTTCGGTCGCGGCCTCGGCCTCCATCAGGCGGCCGCCTTCGCCGGGATGGCGCTGCAATTCCACATATAGCCGCCCCGGAAAGGCCGCAGCCATCCGCGCGACCAGCGCCTCGGCCTTGGCACGGTTCCCGGTCTGCAGGATCTTGCCCACCGCCCCTTCCGGCCCGCCCGTCAGACAGATCAGCCCCCCGGCATGGCTTTCCAGCTCCTCCAGCGTGACCTGCGGCACCTGCCCCCCCTTGTCGAGGTAGAGGCAGGAATTCAGCTTCATCAGGTTTTCATACCCCGCCTCGCTCTGCGCCAACAGCACGACCGGCGCGGGCGCCTTGGGCTTTTCTCCCGGTGCGGGCGGATCATAGGCAAGGCTCACCTGACAGCCCAGGATCGGCTGCACCCCGGCCCCGGTCGCAAGGGTCGAAAACTCCAGCGCCGCGAACATGGCGTTGCTGTCGGTCACGGCCACGGCCGGCATGTTTTGCGCGGCACAAAGACCGACCAGCTTTTTCACCGGCACCGCGCCTTCCAGCAGCGAATATTCGGTATGGACACGCAGATGGATGAATCGGACGGGCTCTGTCATGCGCGGCAGCCTAGCCGACCCGCCCCCCCGCCGGAAGGCCCCGCAAACTGCCCGCAGCACAGGCAAACCGCCCCATTCTTCTGCAAATCCGACAGGTGCTTTTGTGGAATGCTGAAAGGTAATGCTTGCCATGGGCAGGGGCCTCGGGTTCTCCTATCCTCAACCAGAAAAGGTCGGCCCCCGTCTTACGCCGCATCGGAGGGGGGTCATCACGACCATGGGGAGTAACGCGGCAGGACTTTGAATGACCGAGCTTGCGTTTCTGCTGAACGGAACGCCGGTGCGCCTCGCGGATCAGCCGCCGACGCGCACCCTGTTGGAGTTTCTGCGCGAAGACCGCGGCCTGACCGGCACGAAAGAGGGCTGCAACGAAGGCGATTGCGGCGCCTGCACAGTGATCGTCACCGATGCCGATGGCCCGCGCGCGCTGAACGCCTGCATCCTGTTCCTGCCCCAATTGCAAGGCAAAGCCGTCCGCACCGTCGAAGGCATCGCCGGCCCGGATGGCACGCTCCACCCCGTGCAACAGGCGATGATCGACCACCACGGCAGCCAGTGCGGCTTCTGTACCCCTGGCTTCATCACCTCGATGGCGGCGGCCCACCAACAGGGCCGCACCGATCATGACGTGGTGCTTGCCGGCAATCTTTGCCGCTGCACCGGCTATGCGCCCATTATCCGCGCCGCCGAAGCGGCCGCGTCCTCCCCTGTCCCCGCCTGGATGGATACCACCCCCCCTGATCTTCCCGTTGTCGAAATATCCTCGGGGGGAGGGGCCAGCGGCCCCGCGGGGGGCAGACAGCCCCCCGGCACGGCCTTTCGCCCCACGACGACCGATGACCTCGCCGCCTGGTATCTCGACCACCCCGAGGCGACGCTTGTCGCCGGGGCAACGGATGTGGGCCTCTGGGTCACGAAACAGCTGCGCGACCTGCCGCAGGTCGCTTTCCTCGGTGGTATTGCCGATCTGCGCCAGATCACCCCGGAGGGGGACCGGTTGCACATCGGCGCAGGTGTCACCATCGCCGCTCTGCGGCAAGCGCTGCACGACAGCCACCCGCATTTTGCTGCCATGCTCAGCCGTTATGCCAGCGAACAGGTCCGCAATGCCGCGACGATCGGGGGCAATATCGCCAATGGCTCGCCCATCGGGGATGGCCCCCCTGCGTTGATTGCCATGGGGGCGCGGCTGCACCTGCGGCGCGGCGATGTCACCCGGGATCTCGCATTGGAGGATTTCTTCCTCGATTACCGTAAACAGGATCGCCAGCCGGGGGAATTCGTGACTGGCATCACCATCCCCGCCCAATCCTCAGTGCGCTGCTACAAGCTCTCCAAACGGTTCGATCAGGATATCTCGGCCGTGATGGGCGCCTTTGACGTAACGGTCGCGGATCAGACCATCACCGCCGCGCGCATCGCCTTTGGCGGCATGGCGGGCATCCCGAAACGCGCCCGCGCGATGGAGGCCGCGCTGATCGGCCAACCCCTGACGCGCGAGACCTTCCTCAGCGCCAAGGCCGCCGCAGCGCAGGATTTCACCCCGCTGTCCGATATGCGCGCCAGCGCCGCCTATCGGCTGGAAACGGCTGGGAACATGGCCTTGCGCCTGTTCCACGATCTGACCGGCACCCCCGGATCGGTACAGGAGGTGCGGGTATGAGCCTTGGCAAACCCCTGCCGCATGATGCGGCCCCGCTGCATGTGACGGGCGAGGCCCGGTATACGGACGACATCCCGTTGCCTGCCGGGGCTTTGCATCTGGCCTTTGGCCTGTCCACCTGCGCGCATGGCGATATCACCGAGATCGACCTTTCGGCCGTTCGCGCCGCGCCGGGTGTGGTGGCGGTCTTTTCGGCCTCCGACTGGCCCGAGATGCCGGATTGTTCCCCCTCGCTCGGGGATGAACCGCTGCTGGCGGTGGGCAAGGTGCATTACCTGGGCCAGCCGGTGTTTCTGGTGGTGGCCGACAGCCATCTGGCCGCCCGCAAGGCCGCGCGCCTGGGGCGCATCACCTATGCCGAACGCCCGGCCATTCTGACCGTCGAACAGGCGCTTGAGGCCGGGTCGCGGTTCGAGGACGGCCCGGTGGTCTGGGCGCGTGGCGATGCCGCCGCCGCCATCGCCGCCGCCCCGCATCAGGCCGAGGGTCTTTTTGAGGTTGGCGGTCAAGAACACTTCTATCTGGAAGGCCAGATCGCCGCCGCCCTGCCGCAAGAGGGCGGGGAGATGGTCGTCTACAGTTCGACCCAGCACCCGACCGAGATCCAGCACAAGGTGGCCCATGCGCTCCACCTGCCCATGAGCGCGGTGCGCGTCGAGGTCCGCCGCATGGGTGGCGGCTTTGGCGGCAAGGAAAGCCAGGGGAACGCGCTGGCCGTGGCCTGCGCCATGGCCGCCCACGCCACGGGCCGCCCGTGCAAGATACGTTATGACCGCGATGACGACATGGTCATCACCGGCAAGCGACATGATCTGAAGATCGGCTATCGCGTGGGTTATGACGCAGAGGGGCATCTTCTGGGGGTTGAGTTCCGGCATCTGTTCCGTTGCGGCTGGTCGCAGGATCTGTCGTTGCCGGTGGCGGATCGCGCGATGCTGCATGCCGACAATGCCTACCACCTGCCGCATATCCGGATCGAGAGCCATCGGCTGCGCACCAACACCCAGTCAGCCACTGCCTATCGCGGCTTCGGCGGGCCGCAGGGGGTGATCGGGATCGAGCGGGTGGTGGATCATGTGGCCCATGCCCTGAAGCTCGACCCGGTCACGGTGCGGCGGCGGAATTTCTATGCCGAGATGGCGCCGGGGGGGCTGTCTGCCCCCCCGACAGGCCCCGCCCAGGGCGGGACCTTCCCCCCCGAGGATATTTTCAGACAGAAAAAAGCCGAGAACCCGGGGACTGGGCATTGGTTCGGCGGGGCGTTTTCGCCGAAGGCGGTGGTGCAGACCACGCATTACGGCATGCCGGTCGAGGATTTCATCCTGCGTGATCTGCTGGATGATCTGGAGGCGCGGTCGGACTATCACGCGCGGCGGGCCGAGATTGCGCGCTGGAATGCGGCATCGCCGGTGTTGAAGCGGGGGATTGCGCTGACGCCGGTGAAGTTCGGGATTTCCTTCACGCTCACTTGGCTCAATCAGGCGGGGGCGTTGGTGCATGTCTATCAGGACGGGTCGATCCGGCTGAACCATGGCGGGACCGAGATGGGGCAGGGGCTGTTCCAGAAGGTCGCGCAGGTGGCGGCAGGGGTTTTTGGCGTGTCGGTGGCGCGGGTGAAGATCACGGCGACGGATACGGCGAAGGTGCCCAATACCTCCGCCACGGCGGCATCATCGGGGTCGGACATGAACGGGATGGCCACGCGCGCGGCTTGCGAGACGATCCGCGGGCGGCTGGCCGATTTCATGGCGGCGAAATTCGCCGTCGCGCCCGATCAGGTGCGGTTTGAGGACGGCATGGTCCGGGTCGCGGGCGAAGTCTTTGATTTTGATCGGGTTGTGGCCTGGGCCTATCAGGCGCGGGTGTCGCTTTCGGCCACGGGGTTTTATGCCACGCCCAAGCTGCAGTGGGATCGGGCGACGGGGCAGGGGCGGCCTTTCCTGTATTTCGCCTATGGGGCCGCCGTGACCGAGGTGGTGATCGACACCCTGACCGGCGAGAACCGCATCCTGCGGGCCGATCTGCTGCATGATACAGGGGCGAGCCTGAACCCTGCCTTGGACATCGGGCAGGTGGAGGGAGCCTATGTGCAGGGCGCAGGTTGGCTGACCACCGAGGAGCTGGTCTGGGATGATCGCGGGCGGCTGATGACCCATGCGCCATCGACCTACAAGATCCCGGCCTGTTCGGATCGCCCGCCGGTCTTCAATGTCGCGCTTTGGGAGCGGCCGAACCGCGAAGACACGGTCGGGCGGTCGAAGGCCGTGGGTGAGCCGCCGTTCATGCTGGGGATTTCGGCCTTCATGGCGCTGTCGGATGCGATTGCGGCCTGTGGGGATGGATCGCTCTATCCCGCGCTGGATGCGCCGGCCACGGCCGAGCGCGTGCTTTGGGCGGTTCAGCGGCAGCAGCGCCATGGAGCATGAAGCCTTTGATCTGGCGGGGCTGCGGGCGGCGCTTGCGGCCGAGGGGCCGGTCGTCCGGGTGGTGATTGCCGCCCTGCAGGGGTCATCGCCGCGCGGCGTGGGAGCGGCGATGCTAGTCTGGCCGGGGGGGCAGGCGGGCACCATCGGCGGCGGCGCGCTGGAGTTTCAAGCGGTGACGCGGGCGCGGGCCATGCTGACAGCGGGAGAGGACCTGCGGCTGGAGCGCGTGCCGCTGGGACTGGCGCTGGGGCAATGTTGTGGGGGGGCAGTCACGCTGTTGTCAGAGCGGTATCTGCCGGGCGTGGCGCTGGCCGAGGATGTGATTGCCCGGCCTGTGACCCCCGATGCCCCGATGCCGATGGCGCTGAAGCGGATGCTGGCAGCGGCGCGGGGGCAAGGGGTTCTGCCGGAGCCGCAGCTGGTTCAGGGCTGGATGGTTGAACCCGTGGCGCGGCCACAGCGGCAGATCTGGGTTTGGGGGGCGGGCCATGTGGGGCGGGCGCTGGTGCAGGTTCTGGCGCCTTTGCCGGGGCTGGCGATGACCTGGGTCGATACCGCGCCCGACCGCTTCCCCTCTGACGTGCCGGGTGGGGTGACGGTGCTGCCTGCGGCCGATCCTGCGGCGCTGGTGCGCTATGCGCCCGTTACGGCAGAACATCTTGTGCTGACCTATTCCCATGCGCTGGATCTGGAGCTGTGCCACCGGATCCTCGGCCATGGCTTTGCCGCGCTGGGGGTGATTGGGTCGGCCACCAAAGCGGCGCGTTTTCGGGCGCGGCTGCACGATCTGGGGCATCTGCCGCAGAATGTCGCGCGGATTGCCTGTCCGATAGGCGAAAAAAGCCTTGGCAAACATCCACATGCCATTGCACTAGGCGTGGCTGTCGCAGTCTTGCGGCAGGCCGGACAGGGCAGGGACCACCGCAGGGAGAAGGCGGTATGAACACAAGCGCTGCAGAGTTGCTGCGGATTGAGGGCGTGACCAAGGCCTATCCGGGCGTGGTGGCCAATAGCGACGTGTCGTTCACCATCCGCGAGGGCGAGGTCCACGCCCTGCTGGGGGAAAACGGCGCGGGCAAATCGACGCTGGTCAAGATGATCTATGGCCTGGTGAAGCCCGACAGCGGCGCGATGCGGCTGCGCGGGGTGGCCTATGCGCCCGCCGAGCCGCGGGCGGCGCGGGCGGCCGGGGTGGCGATGGTCTTTCAGCACTTCAGCCTGTTCGAGGCGCTGAATGTGGCGGAGAACGTGGCGCTGGGTATGGAAAACCCGCCGCCGATGCGCGAACTCGCCGCCCGGATCCGCGCGGTATCCGAAGAATATGGCCTGCCTCTGGATCCTGCGCGGCAGGTGGGCGACCTTTCGGCGGGGGAACGGCAGCGGGTGGAGATCATCCGCTGCCTGCTGCAATCGCCGAAGCTGCTGATCATGGACGAGCCGACCAGCGTGCTGACCCCGCAGGAGGTGGAGATCCTGTTCCAGACCCTGCGGCAGCTGAAGGCCGAGGGGACATCGATCCTTTACATCTCGCACAAGCTTGAGGAAATCCGGGCGCTTTGCGATGAGGCGACGGTCCTTCGGCGCGGCAAGGTGGTGGCGACCTGCACGCCGCGCGACCGGACTGCCCGCGAGATGGCCGAGATGATGGTTGGGGCGACGCTGACCCCGCCGGAACGGCGCGCGACCCAGAAGGGGGCGGTGGCGCTGGGGGTGTCGGACCTGTCGGTCGCCTCGCCCATTCCGTTTGGCACCAGCCTCAAGGGCGTGTCCTTCACCGTGGCCAAGGGTGAGGTGCTGGGCATTGCCGGTGTGGCGGGGAACGGGCAGGACGAATTGCTGCTGGCCCTGTCGGGTGAGCTGACGAGTGCGCCGGACAAGGTGCGGATCGACAGCCGCCCGGTGGGGGATCTGGGCCCGGTGGAGCGCCGGCGCGCCGGTCTGGTGGCCGCGCCGGAGGAACGGCTGGGCCATGCAGCGGCGCCCAATATGTCCTTGACGGAAAATGCGCTGCTGTCGGGGGCGGTGCGGCAAGGGCTAGTGCGGCGCGGGTTCATCGACTGGGCCGCGACCGAGCGCTTTGCCACCTCGATCATCCGTGCCTTTGACGTGCGGACACCGGGGCCGCAGGTGGCGGCGCGCGCGCTGTCAGGCGGGAACCTGCAGAAATTCGTGGTGGGGCGCGAGTTGTTGCAGGAGCCTTCGGTCATCGTGATCAACCAACCCACCTGGGGCGTGGATGCGGCGGCGGCGGCGGCGATCCGGCAGGCGATCCTGGACCGGGCGGCGGCCGGGGCTGCCGTGGTGGTGATCAGTCAGGATCTGGATGAACTGCTGGAGATTGCCGACAGCTTTGCCGCGCTGAACGCCGGGCAGCTGACGCGGCCCCGGCCGGTCGAAGGGCTGACCATTGACGAGATCGGCCTGATGATGGGCGGGGCGCATGGCATGGAGGTGGCGCATCATGCCGGGTGAGATTTATGTGGCGGGCCGTGCAGGGGGGCTGCCTGCCCCCCGTCGCGCAAGGCGCGACTCCCCCCGGGGATATTTGGACAACGGGAAGGTGATGATGCGGTTCGGGCACGGGCAGGGGGGCGTTGCGGCATGCTGAAGCTGGAAAAACGGCCTTCGCCTTCGGTGTTCTGGAGCCGGGCGACGCCGGTCCTGGCCGTGGCTTTGACCATGGTGGCGGGGAGCGCGATGTTTGCGCTGTTGGGGAAAAACCCGGTCGAGGCGATCCGCACCATCTTTTGGGATCCGCTGTTCGGGGAATTTGCCTGGTATCTGCGGGGGCAGCTTTTGGTGAAGGCGGGGCCGCTGATCCTGATTGCGGTGGGGCTGAGCCTTGGGTTCCGCGCCGGGATCTGGAACATCGGCGCCGAGGGGCAGTATATCATGGGCGCCATCATCGGGGCGGCTGTGGGACTTGCGGTGTTCCCGACCGAGAACCGGCTGATCTTTCCGCTGATGGTGGTGGCGGGGGCCTTTGGCGGTTGGGCCTGGGCGATGATCCCCGCGCTTTTGAAGACGCGGTTCAATACCAACGAGATCCTCGTTTCGCTGATGCTGGTCTATGTGGCCCAGACGATTCTGGCGATGGCCTCGACCGGGTTTCTTCGGAACCCGGAGGGCGCGGGCTTTCCGGGGAGCCGCAATTTCAGCAGCTATCCGGCGGCGGCGAACCCCGAGCTGATCGCGGGATCGGGGCTGCATTGGGGCGGCGTCGCGGCGCTGGCCACGGTGGTGGCGGCCTATGTGCTGTTGCAGCGGCATCTCTTCGGGTTTCAGGTCAAGCTTTCGGGGCAGGCGCCGCGGGCGGCGCGTTTTGCCGGGGTGAAGCCCGAGCGTCTGGTTCTGGCCTGCATGGGCATCGCCGGGGCGCTGGCCGGGGTGGCGGGGCTGTTCGAGGTCACGGGGCCGGCCGGGCAGATCAGCATCGACTTCAATGTGGGCTATGGGTTCACGGCGATCATCGTGGCCTTTCTGGGCCGGTTGAATCCGGTGGGCATTCTGTTTGCGGGGCTTCTGATGGCGCTGACCTATATCGGGGGCGAAATGGCCTCGACCAATCTGGGCCTGCCGTCGGCTGCGATACAGGCCTTTCAGGGGATGCTTCTGTTCTTCCTGCTGGCCTGTGACATCCTGACGAATTACCGCATCGTTCCTGCCGCGAAGGAGGCCCGCTGATGTTCGGAGGGATTGATCCGACCCTGCTGATTGCCTCGCTCATGGTGGCGTCGGTGCCGATCCTGCTGGCTGCCGTGGGCGAGCTGGTGGTGGAGAAGGCCGGGGTGCTGAACCTTGGGGTCGAGGGGATGATGATCATGGGGGCGATCTGCGGGTTCATCACCGCGGTCGAGACCGGAAGCCCCGCCCTGGGGTTTGTCGGCGGGGCGGTCGGGGGCGCAGTGCTGAGCCTGCTGTTTGCGGTGCTGACGCAGGTGCTGCAGGCCAATCAGGTGGCCTCGGGGCTCGCGCTCACGCTGTTCGGGCTGGGGCTGTCCTCGCTGCTGGGGCAAGGCTATGTCGGCATCAAGCCGCCGCTGAGCAAGCCCGTGCCCTTTGGCCCGCTGGCAGATATCCCGGTTTTGGGGCGGATCTTCTTTTCCCATGACGCCTTCGTCTATATGTCGGTCCTGTCGGTTGTGGGGGTCTGGGCGGTGCTGAAATACACGCGACTGGGGCTGATCCTGCGGGCGGTGGGCGAAAACCATGATGCGGCCCATGCGCTTGGTTACAAGGTGCGGCGGATCCGGGTGCTGGCGATCCTGTTCGGCGGCGCGATGGCCGGGCTGGGCGGTGCCTATCTGAGCCTGATCCGGGTGCCGCAATGGGTGGACGGGATCACCGCAGGGGCGGGCTGGATTGCGCTGGCGATCGTGGTCTTTGCGGCCTGGCAGCCTTGGCGCGCGCTGCTGGGTGCCTGGCTTTTCGGCGGCATCAGCGTCTTGCAGTTGAATCTGCAGGCGGCGCAGGCGGGAATCCCGGTCGAATACTTGTCGATGTCCCCCTATCTGATAACCATCCTTGTGCTGGTCATCATGTCTTCTCGGCGGGGACGGGCCGCTTTGTCGGCGCCGGCCTGTCTGGGGCAGAACTTTCACGCCGCGCGGTGACGCGGGACCAAGATCAACCGGGGCCGATGCGCCCCATCAGGGAGTATACGCGAATGAAACGCAGACATCTTCTTGCCACCGCGGCGCTTGGCCTTTCGCTGGCCTTCGGCGGGGCGGCGCTGGCGCAGGACAAGACGAAGGCCTGCTTCGTCTATGTCGGCCCGATCGGCGATCTGGGCTGGTCCTATCAGCACCATCAGGGCGCGCTGGCCGTGCAGAAGGAATATGGCGACAAGGTCGAGGTCACTTGGCAGGAAAGCGTGCCGGAAGGCGCCGACGCCGAGCGCGTGCTGACGCAGATGGCCCTGGGCGGCTGCGACATCATCTTCACCACCTCGTTCGGGTACATGGACGCGACCAATGCGGTTGCCAAGAAATTCCCGAATGTGAAATTCGAACATGCGACCGGTTTCAAACGCGAAAGCCCGAATGTCGCGACCTATAACGCACGCTTTTACGAAGGCCGTGCGGTGCAGGGTACCATCGCGGGCCTGATGACCAAATCGAACAAAATCGGTTATATCGGGTCCTTCCCGATCCCCGAGGTGATCATGGGCATCAACTCGTATTACCTGCATGCCAAGAAGGTGAACCCGAATGTCGAGCTGTCGGTCGTCTGGGCGATGACCTGGTTCGACCCGGCGAAAGAGGCCGATGCCGCCAAGGCCATGATCGAGCAGGGCGTGGATGTCATCGCCTCGCATACCGACAGCACGGCGCCGCTGGCCGAGGCTGAAAAGTCGGGCGGCAAGGTGATCGGCTTTGGTCAGGCCTCGGATATGGCGGAATACAAGCCGAGCCCGCGCGTGACCTCGATCATCGACAACTGGGCGCCCTATTACGTGAAGCGCGTCGGTCAGGTGCTGGATGGCACCTGGGATCAGACCGACACCTGGGCTGGCATCAAGGAAGGCGAAGTCGAGATCGGCGAGATCACCGATGCCGTTCCGGCTGAGGTGAAGGCCGCGGCCGAGAAGGTGCGCGACGACATCGCGGCGGGCACCTATCACCCGTTCACCGGCCCGATCAACAAGCAGGATGGCTCGCCCTGGCTGGCCGAAGGCCAGACCGCGCCGGACGGCGATCTGCTGGGCATGAATTTCTACGTCGAAGGCATCAAGGGCGACATTCCGAAGTGATCTTCGGGCCATTGGTCCAGGAAAGGCCCGCCCTTGTGGCGGGCCTTTTCACATTTTGCGGCATGTCGCGTCGGGAACGGGCGGGCCACGCGGTGGGCGGTGGCTAGGATCACTGCATCATGACCCACGATTTCCTGATCATTGGCGGCGGTATCGCCGGCCTTTCCGCCGCGGCCGAGCTTTCGCCGCTTGGTTCCGTTCTGGTGTTGGAGCGGGAGGAGAACCTCGCCCATCATGCCTCCGGCCGGTCGGCCGCGCTGTTTGAGCCGCGCTATGGCCTGCCGCCGGTGGTCGAGCTTTCCATGGCCTCGGACGCGGCGTTCCGGGCGCTGCCGGATGTGCTGTCCCCGCGCGGGTTGATGGTGCTGGCGGGCCCCGACGATGCCGAGGCCCTTGACCATGATGTAACCGGCTTTCGCCTTGAGGAGATCAGCGTTGAAGAGGCGCGCCAGCGCGTGCCGATCATCGATGCGGCCAAGGTGACGCGGGCGGCGGTGGCCGATCATGCCTGGGATATCGACACCGATCTGCTGATCCAGGGCCATGTGCGGCGCTTGCGTGCGGCGGGGGGCACGGTCCTGACCCGCGCGCCGGTGACGGCGATCCGCCAGCACGGCGGTCTTTGGCAGGTGGAGACGCCGCAGGGGATGCATGAGGGGCGCATCCTCATCAATGCGGGCGGCGCCTGGGTCGATCAGATCGCCGCGATGGCAGGGGTAGCGCCTTTGGGCTTTACGCCGCTGCGGCGGTCGATGGCGCGGATTCCGGCGCCGGGTGGGCATGCGGTGGCAGATTGGCCGATGATGTTCGGTGCGGGCGAGGCCTGGTATGCCAAGCCCGATGCCGGGGCGCTGATCGTCTCACCGGCCGAGGAACATCCGATGGAGCCGCATGATGCCTGGGCCGATGACATGGTTCTGGCCGAAGGTCTGGCTCGCTTTGAAGAGATGATGACCGAACCCGTCACCCGCCTGATCGCCAATTGGGCAGGCCTGCGGACCTTTGCGCCTGATCGTGTGCCCGTCATCGGGTTTGACCGGGCGGTGCCGGGGTTCTTCTGGCTGGCGGGGCAGGGGGGCTATGGCTTCCAGACCTCGCCTGCGGCGGCGCGTCTGGTGGTCGATCTGCTGGGCGGACGTGCGCCCGAAGTGGGGGCAGATCTGGCCGCCGCGCTGTCGCCGCATCGGTTTGGTTGACATATTCGAGATTTGATATGTGTCAAGGTGGGCTGCCCGCGGCCCGCCTAGGGTTGCCCCATGAACGGAGGCCGGAATGCCCTATCAAGACAAGATTGCCGAGATGCGCGCCGAACTGCGCGTGATGAACAAGCTGATCCCCGAAGCCATGGCGGGCTTTGGCGCGCTGTCCAAGGCCGCCAAGGACACAGGGCCGCTGGGCGTGAAGGAAAAGGAATATGTCGCGCTCGGCATCGCGGTTTCGCAGCGGTGCGAGCCCTGCATCAACTTCCACGTCGAGGCGCTGCTGAAGGCGGGCGCCACCCGCGAAGAGCTGGGCGATGTGCTGTCGATGTGCATCCAGATGGGTGGCGGCCCTGCGGTGATGTATGCGGCCCATGCGCTCGCCTGCTGGGATGAACTGGCCGCGTTGTCGTGACGTGACAATCCCTGCCACTTCGGCCAGCATGGCGAAAATTTCTGCTGCCCGAGGTTTCGATGCGCCTGCCCCTGATTGCCCTCCTTGCCGGTCTCACGCTGCTTTCTGCCTGCGGAGGCGGCGGGCGACCCGATGTCGAAGGGGTGCCGCAGGTGCAGGTGGTGCCTTCGAACTTTGCCGATGCCGATCCGCATCCGGAAATTGCCCCGGCGATTCGTCGCCACCCGGTGCGGGGGATCGATGTGGCGCGGTTCCAGACCTCGGTCGATTGGGCAAGCGCGCGGGCCAATGGCGTGAATTTCGCCTTCATCAAGGCGACCGAAGGCGGCGACCGCGTGGATGAGATGTTCGCCAGCCACTGGCGCGGGGCCGCCGCCGCAGGCGTGCCGCGCGGCGCCTATCATTTCTTCTACCATTGCCGCGCCCCGGAAGAGCAGGCGCGCTGGTTCTTTTCCCATGTGCCGCGCCGGTCGGGCGATCTGCCCCCGGTGATCGACATGGAATGGACGCCTGATAGCCCGACCTGCACCATCCGCCGCCCGGCGGCGGAAATCCGCGCTGATGCCGCCAAGCTGGTCGAGATGTTCACCCGCCATTACGGCACGGCGCCGATCCTGTACACCACGGTCGATTTCTACGTTGATAACCAGATGTGGCGCGTGGGCGGCACGGATTTCTGGCTGCGGTCGGTGGCGGCGCATCCATCTGACATTTATGCCGGGCAGCACTGGGCCTTCTGGCAATACAGTTCGACCGGGCTGATCCCCGGCATCGCGGGCGAGGTGGATCTGAACGCCTTTTCGGGGTCGGAACGGGATTGGGCGGTCTGGCTGGCCCGCCGCGTCCAGCCATGAGCCCCAAGCCGACTGGACCTGCAGCGCGCCCTTGCTTATAAGGCGCGCATGATGATCCTTTCCGCGCTCATCCATCGAATTACCGTCCCGGCGTGCTGACGAGCCGCCGGGTTACGCCTCATGCTTGCGGCCTGCCGGGCCGCCTCCTTTCCGATATTCCGAAGGACCGTCCGCGATGTGCGCCGACACGCCTGATACCGCCGATCTGAAATACCCCGTCTTCCTGCCCGAAACCGATTTCCCCATGCGCGCGGGCCTGCCCCAGCGCGAGCCGGGCTGGCTGGCCCGCTGGGCCGAGATCGGGATCTATGACCGCCTGCGCGACAAGGCCAAGGCCGCCCCGCGCAAGCCCTTTACCCTGCATGACGGCCCGCCCTATGCGAATGGCCATCTGCACATCGGCCATGCGCTGAACAAGATCCTCAAGGATTTCATCGTCCGCAGCCAGCAGATGCTGGGCCATGACGCGCGCTATGTGCCGGGCTGGGATTGCCACGGCCTGCCGATCGAATGGAAGATCGAAGAGCAGTATCGCGCCAAGGGCCTGAACAAGGATGACGTCGATGTCGTGGCCTTCCGTCAGGAATGCCGCAAATTCGCTGAAGGCTGGATCGATATCCAGCGCGAGGAATTCAAGCGTCTGGGTGTGACCGGCAACTGGGCCGCCCCTTACCTGACGATGGATTACCACGCCGAGGCGGTGATTGCCGACGAGTTCATGAAGTTCCTCATGAATGGCGCGCTCTATCAGGGGTCGAAGCCTGTCATGTGGTCGCCGGTCGAAAAGACCGCGCTGGCCGAGGCCGAGGTCGAATATCACGATCACACCAGCCACATGATCTGGGTCCGGTTCAAGCCGCAGGGCGGCGCGCTGGATGGTGCATCCGTCGTGATCTGGACGACCACGCCCTGGACCATCCCGCAGAACCGCGCCGTGGCCTATAACCCGGCGATTGCCTATGGCGCCTATCGCGTCGATGCCGTGGCCGACAACTCGACCGCGCAGGTGGGCGAGGTTCTGGTGCTGGCCGACAAGCTGGCCGAAGGGGTGATGGGGTCCGCCAAGGTCGCGGGCTTCACCCGTGTGGCCGACATGCCCACCAGCGCCTTTGAGGGTGTCATTCTTGCCCACCCCTATGCGGGGATCGAGGGCGGCGCGGGCGAATGGGATTATGCCGTGCCGATGCTGCCGGGCGACCATGTGACCGATGATGCGGGCACGGGCTTTGTGCATACCGCGCCCAGCCACGGGGATGATGACTATCAGGTCGGCCTCAAGTTCGGCCTGCCGATGACCTATAATGTCGAGGCGGATGGGTCCTACCGCACCGATCTGCCGCTGTTCGGCGGTCAGGCCATCATCAACCCCGATGGCAAGGAAGGCCCGGCCAATGTGTCGAACATCAAGGCGCTGCATGGCGCCGGGGCGCTGTTCGCCAAGGGCAAGCTCAAGCATTCCTACCCGCACAGCTGGCGGTCCAAAGCGCCGCTGATCTATCGCAACACGCCCCAGTGGTTCGCGGCGATCGACAAGGCGCTGGACGATGGCATGGGCACTTATGGCGACACCATTCGCCAGCGTGCGTTGAATTCGATCAACCAGCTGGTGCAATGGACCCCCGTCACCGGGCGCAACCGACTGCATTCGATGATCGAGGCCAGGCCCGACTGGGTGCTGTCGCGTCAGCGCGCCTGGGGTGTGCCGCTGACCTGCTTTACCAAAAAGGGTGCCCGGCCCACCGACGCGGACTTCCTGCTGCGGAACCCCGAGGTCAATGCCCGCATCATCGCCGCTTTCGAGGCTGAGGGCGCGGATGTCTGGTATGTGCAAGGATTCAAGGAAAAGGTCCTTCAGGGCATCGTCGATCCGTCGGAATATGAACAGGTCTTTGACGTGCTGGATGTGTGGTTCGACAGCGGATCGACCCATGCCTTCGTGCTGCGCGACCGCGAAGACGGCACCGAGGACGGTCTGGCCGACCTTTATCTGGAAGGCACCGACCAGCACCGCGGCTGGTTCCATTCCTCGATGCTGCAGGCCTGCGGCACCAAGGGCCGTGCGCCCTATCGCGGGGTGCTGACCCACGGCTTCACGCTCGATGAAAAGGGCATGAAGATGTCCAAATCGCTGGGCAATACCGTGGCGCCGGAACAGGTGATCAAGGAATATGGCGCCGATATCCTGCGGCTTTGGGTGGCGACGTCTGACTATACCGTGGACCTGCGCATCGGGAAGGAAATCCTGAAAGGCGTGGCCGACAGCTACCGCCGTCTGCGCAACACCATGCGCTATATCCTCGGTAATCTTGCGGGCTTCACCGAGGCCGAGCGCGTGGACGCCAAGGACATGCCCGAGCTGGAGCGCTGGGTGCTGCACCGTCTGGCCGAACTCGATGCCGAGGTCCGCAAAGGCTATGCCGCCTATGATTTCCAGGGCGTGTTCCAGAAGCTTTTCACCTTCTGCACCGTTGACCTGTCCTCGGTCTATTTCGACATTCGCAAGGATGTTCTCTATTGCGACGCGCCCGATGCCCTGCGCCGCCGCGCCGCGCGCACGGTTCTGGACATTCTGTTCCACCGTCTGACCAGCTGGCTGGCGCCGATCCTCGTCTTCACGATGGAAGAGGTCTGGCTCTGCCGCTTCCCCGAGGATGGATCGTCGATCCATCTGCAGGACATGCCCAAAACCCCTGCCGAGTGGCTGGATGAGGCGCTGGCCGCGAAATGGGCGCAGATCCGTCAGGTCCGCCGCGCGGTGACGGCGGCGCTGGAGGTGCAGCGCACGGCCAAGGTCATTGGTGCCAGCCTTGAGGCCGCACCCGTGGTGCATGTGGAAGATGCCGAAGTGCTGGCCGCGCTGAAATCGGTGGATTTCGCGCAGGTCTGCATCACCTCGGCCATTCAGGTGACCGCCGACCCCGCCCCGAATGAAGCCTTCCGCCTGCCGGAAGTGCCAGGCGTGGCTGTGGTCTTCGAAACGGCCGAGGGCGAGAAATGCGCCCGCTGCTGGCAGATCCTGCCGGATGTGGGCACGCATAAGCACAGTCAGACCTGCGCCCGTTGCGATGAGGCGCTGGGATAAGCCAGCCACGGGCCGCCCCATTGGGCGGCCCGTTTTCTTTGGTGCCTGTTTTTGCTGGCCGGTGGCCCGGTTTTTTGGCAGCCTGCTGCCATTCATACCGGAGATTCCATGCGCGCCGCCCTGTTTCCGTTGATCCTTCTGGCAACCCCCGCCATCGCAGACCCGGCCGATGAGGCCGCGACCGCCGCATTCGTGGCCACATACCGCGATGCCTGCTTTTCCGCCTTTGACGAACAGGGCCAGCTGATCGAACCGCCCACCCGCCATGAGGCGCAATCCACGACCTCTTATGACGGATCGAAAACACCGATTACGCTGTGGGAGTTTTCCTGCATGATGGGGGCCTATAACCTGTCCTCGGTCGTCTATGCCCGCTCTGACCTTACCGGGCTGGTGCCGATGACCTTTGCGACGCCCGATCTGACCATCATCACCGAAGATCCGGCCGATCCGGAAAGCGCGGTGAAAGAGGTGAAGATTGCCGGGTGGAGCGCCTCGCCCTTCGTGACCAACGCGAGTTTCGATCCCCTGACGGGCGAGATGTCGGAGTACAGCAAATGGCGCGGCATCGGCGATGCCAGCAGCGCCTCGGTCTGGCGCCTGGTGGATGAAAAGTTTCGCCTGATCCGGCATGAGGTGGACGCCACATATGATGGTGAACTAAACCCGCAGACGCTGGTCCAATTTGACTGAGGCGACGCTGCACAGCCCCTTCGGCCCCCTTTCCCTGCGGGAAGCTGAGGGGCGGCTGGTCGCGCTGGTCTGGGGGCCGGGGCCGGGGGCGCCTTCAGCACTTCAAGTCGAAGGTTTGCGGCAGTTGCAGGCCTATTTCGACCGCCGTTTGACGCGCTTTGACCTGCCGCTGGACATGGGGCAGGGGTTTCAGGGCCGGGTGCGGCAGGCCATGGCGGCGATCCCCTATGGCGAGACGCGGACCTATGGCGCGCTGGCCCGCGATCTGGGCGCCCCCGCGCAGGCGGTGGGGCAGGCCTGTGGCGCGAATCCGCTGCCCATCCTTGTGCCTTGTCATCGTGTGTTGGGGCAAAAGGGTCTTGGCGGCTTTTCCGCCCCCGGGGGCGTGGAAAGCAAGGTCGCGCTTCTGCGGCTGGAAGGTGCGGCCGGTTTGCTGATCTGATCCGCCAGCGGCATCGCGTGTCGGGAACCGCCTTGCAGCCCGGGCCACAGCGCCCTAACCCTAAGGCGATCAAGGAGGCGCTGGTGAGCATCTGGGTTCTGTTCGCGGTACTGGCCGCCGCCTTCCTGCACGCGCTGTGGAATGCGCTGATCAAAGTCGGCACCTCAAAGCTGGGGGCGATGGTCATTCTTTCGGTCGCGGAGATCCCCATCGGGCTGATGATCGCCCTGCCGCGCCCGTCGATGGACCCGGCGGCCTGGCCTTGGGTGCTGGCTGCGGGTTGCACGCATTTCTTCTACAAGACCTTTCTCACCTTCGCCTATGAAAAGGGTGATCTGAGCCGGGTCTACCCGATCGCGCGGGGGGCGGCCCCGCTGGTGGTTGCTGTGGTGGGCGCGCTGTTCCTGAATGATGTGATCACCGGGCCGCAATATGCGGGCATCGGAGTGCTGGCGCTTGGCATTGCGCTGATGGCGCGCGGGGTCTTTACCGATGGCGAGAGCCGCCGCCTGCTGCCTTTTGCCTTGGGGTCTGCGGCCGCAACGGCAACCTATACGCTGCTTGACGGGCTGGGCGCGCGGGTGTCCGGCGATGCGATCACCTATGTCGCCTGGGTCTTTGTGGCCGATGGGCTGATCTTTACGCTGGGCAGCCTGCTGCTGCGCGGCACGGCCGTCTTTCCGCGCGCGCCGCGGGCTTGGGCCGTGGGGACTTTCGCCTCGCTCGCCTCATACGGCGCCTATGCGATTTCCATCTGGGCGATGACAGTGGCGCCGATTGCGGTGGTGGCGGCGCTGCGCGAAACCTCGATCCTGTTTGCGGTGCTGATCGGTTGGCTGATGTTTGGCGAACGGATGACGCGCGACAAGGCGATTGCCGCGCTGATGATCGTGGCGGGGGTGATCGTTACCCGGCTTTAATCAAAAAGCCCGGCCTGCTGCGTGGGGGATTTCGGCGGCTCCAGCCCGATATGCCGCCAGGCCTTGGCCGCCAGCATCCGCCCGCGCGGGGTGCGCTGGATCAGCCCCTGTTGCAGCAGATAAGGCTCGATCACCTCTTCGATGGCATCGCGGCTTTCCGACAGCGCAGCGGCGATGGTTTCCACCCCCACCGGCCCGCCGCCGTAGTTTTCGGCCAGCAGCAGCATGTAGCGCCGGTCTGCCCCATCCAGACCCAGATTATCGACCCCCATCCGCGTCAGCGCCCGGTCTGCAATGGCCCGCGTCAGACGGCCATCACCTTCGACCGTGACGAAATCGACCACCCGGCGCAGCAGGCGCCCGGCAATCCGCGGCGTGCCACGGGCGCGGCGCGCAATCTCGCGCGTGCCGTCGGGCAGGGGTTCGATCCCCAGCAGGCGGGCGCCGCGGGTGACGATATGGTCCAGCTCATCCTCGGTGTAGAATTGCAGGCGGGTCGGAATCCCGAACCGGTCGCGCAGCGGCGTGGTCAGCAGGCCAAGGCGGGTGGTGGCGCCGACCAGCGTGAAGGGCTGAAGATCAATTCGCACCGTGCGCGCCGCCGGGCCTTCGCCGATCACCAGATCCAGCGCGAAATCCTCCATCGCGGGATAAAGCACCTCTTCCACCACGGGGGAGAGGCGATGAATCTCGTCGATGAACAGTACGTCGCGGGGTTCGAGATTGGTGAGGATCGCCGCCAGATCGCCGGGCTTGGCCAGCACCGGGCCCGAGGTCATCCGGAACCCCACGCCCAATTCCCGCGCCATGATCTGCGCCAGCGTCGTCTTCCCCAGACCGGGGGGGCCATGGAACAGCGTGTGATCCATCGCCTCGCCCCGCATCCGCGCGCTTTCGATGAAGATCCGTAGGTTGGCGCGGGCCTCGGCCTGACCCACGAAATCATCCAGCACCTGCGGGCGAAGCGCGCGGTCGGCATCTTCAGGCAGGCGTTCGGGGCGGAGCGTGGGGTCGGACTGGGTCATGCCGGAACAATCCCCGAACACGGCGGATTTGGCAAGGGGCAGGGTGGTCAGGCCCAGGGTCCGCCGCGCCGCCCCGTGCGGGGGATTGACGATCGCCGCACCCCGGCCTCGGCCAACTGCATCAGCGCGGCAACGCGGTTTTCCGTGGCGGGATGGGTGGAAAACAGTGCATCCCGCGCCCCGCCATGCAGCGGGTTGATGATGAAAAGATGTGCGAGCGCGGGGTTCGCTTCGGCCTGCCGGTTGTCGATGCCGCGGGCGATCTGGTCGATCTTCCGCAAGGCCGAGGCCAGCGCCATCGGATCGCCCGCAATTTCCGCACCGATGCGGTCGGCCTCATATTCCCGGCCGCGCGAAATCGCCATTTGCACCAGCGCCGCGGCCAGGGGGGCAAAGATCATCACCAACAGCGACCCGAGGATGCCGCCCCCTTCACGGTTGCGGCCGCCGAAGAACATGGCGAAATTCGCCAGCATCGACACAGCCCCCGCCATGGTGGCGGTGATGGTCATGATCAGCGTGTCACGGTTGCGGATATGGGCGAGCTCATGCGCCATGACACCCGCAACCTCTTCGGACGTCAGGCGGCGTAACAGGCCCGTGGTTGCCGCCACGGCGGCGCGGTCGGGACTGCGGCCGGTGGCAAAGGCATTGGGTTGGTCGCTGTCGATGATATAGACCTGCGGCCGGGGCAGCCCTGCGCGATCCGCAAGGCGATGCACCATCCGTACATAGTCCGGCGCGCTGCCTTCGGTCACCAGACGCGCCCCGGTCATGGACAGGACGGCCCGGTCGCTGTTCCAGAAGGCGAGAAGGTTCATGCCTGCGGCAAGGATCAGCGCGACCACCGCACCATTGCCGCCCCCCACCAGCGCGCCCGCGCCGATGAAGACCGCCGTCAGCGCGGCCATGAGCATGAAGGTCTTGATGTAACCGGACATGGGTCACCTCCTGCCTGTCGATATTGGCAGGGCCGCGGTCAAGTGCAAGAGAGCCGCGGATCAGCCTTTCGGCATCAAAAGCTTCAGCGCCCGGCGGATCAGATCGGCGGTTTCGGCCTCGGGCGCCTCACCCGATACGGTCGCCACGGCCTGTGCGGCATCGGCCTGCCCATAGCCAAGGTTCAGCAGCGCCGACAATGCATCGGCGCTATGGGCAGCGCGGGCGACCACAGGTTTGGGCGGGGCTTTGCCGGCCTTGCCGGTGGGTTTGGCGGGCGCGTCAGAGGTTTCGACCAGCGCCTCGGTCAACAGGCTGCCGCCTTGGGCCATGATCGCCGGGGCCTTGGATTTCAGCTCCAGCACCACGCGCTGCGCGATTTTCGGGCCGATGCCGGGGGCGGCTTGAATGGCGCGGGCATCGCCCAGCGTAATGGCGCGGCCGGTGCCTTCCGCCCCGAGCGTGCCCAAAATTGCCATGGCGGCCTTGGCGCCCACGCCCTGCACCGTGGTCAGCAGGCGGTGCCATTCCTTTTCCAGCATGGTGGGAAAGCCGAAAAGCTGCAGCAGATCTTCACGCACCACGAGTTCGGTATAAAGCGCGCAGGCCTCACCCACGCCGGGAAGGGCGGCCAGCGTGCGGTCACTGACATAGACGATATAGCCCACGCCCTGCACATCGATCAGCACATGGTCCGCCCCGCGCCAATCCACCCGCCCCGAAATCTTGCCGATCATCCCGCAGCCCTCCGCAAGGCTTCCTCCAGCCGTCCGCTCGACTGGCAGTGATGCGCGTGACAGATGGCGACGGCAAGGGCGTCGGCGGCATCGGGGCCGGCAATCTTCACCCCCGGCAGATGCAGGCGCACCATATGATCGATCTGCACCTTGGCGGCATGGCCCACGCCCACCACCGTCTTCTTCACCGCATTGGGGGCGTATTCGCCAACGGTCAGGCCAAACTGCGCCGGCACCAGCAGCGCGATTCCCCGCGCCTGGCCAAGCTTCAGCGTCGCCACCGCATCCTTGTTCACGAAGGTATGTTCCACGGCGGCGGTGCCGGGTTGATATTGGCGCAAAACCTCGGTCAGCTGGCTGTGCAGACTGTACAGGCGCTGCGCCAGATCACCGTCCCCCTCGCCGGGGGTGGAATGGCAGATGCCATTGGCGACATGCGTCAGGCGCGCGCCTTGGACATCAATGATTCCCCAGCCGAGATTGCGTAACCCCGGATCGATTCCCAGTACCCGCAAGCCCGGCCCCCGTATGTTCTCGTTTCGTGCGAATGTAGCACGAAAGAGGAACATCCGCCAATCGCCAAATCACGCTCTGGAAGCGACCTCTATACCGCCGAAGGCGACGCGCTGCGCTGCGGCATGGCGAATAATGTGTAAAACAAGTGAAAATCCATGGTCGGAGCCATGCACTTTCTGCAACTGCGGCATGCTCATGCGTCTGTTGTTGTTATATCTCCGCCCCATTATTTACCCCCTCGAAGGCAAGACAGCCTTCGGAATGAGCAGTTTTGAAACGAGGATCACGCCATGGCCGCTTATGAGACGACCCGTACCGCGCCGCTTGGCGCCATCACCACCTACCGCTTCGTTCAGTTCGTGAGCAACATCATCGCCGCCGTCGCCGCCTGGAACGACGCCCGCGTGACTCGTGCCGCGCTGGACAAGCTGTCCGACCGCGAGCTGACCGACATCGGTCTGTGCCGCGGCGATATCGCGCTGATCGGCACCAAGGACCGCATCTGACCCGTTTGGAGGGCAGGCCACCGCCTGCCTGATCCGAGACGAAGGCCGCACCCGCAGGGGAGGCGGCCTTTTTGGTTTTCAGGGGAGAGGGTTTGCCGCGGCGGTCAGTGCAGCAGCGCACCCAGCTGGCGCGAGAGCCAGAGCGTCACCGGATCTGCCTGCATGATGATCCCGCCCAGACGTTCAATCCCGGAAGAAGCCTGCATCTGATCCACGCGTTGGCGATAAAGCGCATCGCCCACCTCTTGATGCATCGCCGCCTTCACCGCAAAGAAACAGGCAATGACAACGAAAAGCGGCCCGATAATACGGGGTGTGCGTCGTGTCGGGCGGTAGTAATGGGACCTGCCCAAGGTCCCCTCCGCCTCAAATCCGAAACCTTGGGCGCGCGCTTTTTCAATGCGCGCGACCCTTTCGTAAAAATCCGTCAGATCCTGATCGGCCATACCACAATACCTTTAAGATACGGCCCCACCCGTAATCCTTATGCGGCATAATTGTGGCGGGATTTGGGCAAGCTGCCGTTATTGCGGCCTGCGGAACACCAGGGTGGACCATTCGCCGATGTCTTCCCGCGCCTCGAGCGTGAAGCCCTCGGCCAGATAGGCGGCGGTCACCGCTTCGGCCTGTACGACCAGCAGACCCGAAAGGATGATGATCCCGCCCGGCGCGGCATGCGCGGCCATCGACGGCGCAAGCTCGATCAGCGGGCCTTTCAGGATATTCGCGAAGACGAGGTCGAAAGGCGCCGCAGCAGCCAGCGTCGGGTGGTCAAAGCCCGCGGCCTCCAGACATTCCAACCGGCCGTCCAGCCCGTTGATGGCGACATTGGCCTCGGCCACGTCCACCGCCACGCGGTCAATGTCGGACGCGATCACACGCGCCTCGGGCAGCACGGCGGCGGCAGCCAGCGCCAGAACGGCGGTGCCGCAGCCCACGTCGGCCACCTTGGCCGGGCGGAAGCCCGCATCAAACAGCCGGTCAAAGGCACGCAGGCAGCCCAGCGTCGTCCCGTGATGCCCCGTGCCGAATGCCACCGTCGCCTCGATCTGCAGGGCCACGCGGCCTTCCGGCACCTTGTCGGCGTCATGGCTGCCATAAACGAAGAAGCGCCCGGCCTCGACCGGCGCAAGCTCGCGCCGCACATGGGCCACCCAGTCGATTTCCGGCAGTTCCGACAGCGCAAAGGGTTTGGCCTCGAAGGCCAGCGCCAGAACGTCCAGAATCACCGCATTGGGCTCTTCCAGGAAATAGGCGCCCACTTCCCACAGGCCCGAGTCATCCTCGATCTCGAACACGCCCACGCCAACCGGCGCCGGGTCCATCTTCTCGACGGCATCGGCAAGCGCCTGCGCGGCATCCTCTCCCATCAGGGTCGTCAGGGCGGAATAGGTGGGCATGGCGGGGTCCTCAAGATCGGGGGCGTCATGCCGCGATAGCCCCATGCCCGGCCGGGGTCAATAGAGGCGCGCGGGGCAGGGGGGCGGGCCAAAGGCGCCGGGGCCGGGCGGCGGCGCGGGTGGGCGGGTGCCAGATGCGCCATCGCCCGCGCGCCGCCTTCTTGCCCTCAGCTGCTCACGCCGAGGCCGATAGGGCAGCTCACCCCGGTGCCGCGCAGCCCGCAATAGCCGTCGGGGTTCTTCGCCAGATATTGCTGGTGGTAATCCTCGGCGAAATAGAAGGTCGGGGCGGGCAGGATTTCGGTGGTGATCTGTCCACGACCCGCGCGCGTCAGCGCCGCCTGGAATGCGCTGAACGAGGCTTCGGCCGCGGCCTGCTGATCGGCATCATAGGTGTAGATCCCCGACCGATAGGTCGAACCCACATCATTGCCTTGCCGCATCCCCTGCGTCGGATCGTGGTTTTCCCAGAACAGCCGCAGCAGATCGTCATAGCTGATGCGGGCCGGATCAAAGATCACGCGCACCACCTCATTATGGCCGGTCAGCTGGGTGCAGGTTTCCTTGTAGGTCGGGTTGGGTGTATAGCCGCCCGCATAGCCCACCATGGTCAGCCAGATGCCGGGTTGCTGCCAGAAGAGCCGCTCCACCCCCCAAAAACAGCCCATGCCGAACATCGCCTCGGCCATGCCTTCCGGCACTGGCGATTTCAGCGGCAGGCCCGACAGGAAATGTGTTTCGGCCGTGGGCAGCGGCTCGGGTCGGCCGGGCAGGGCATCCTGCGGGGCGACCATCTTCATCTTGTCTGCATTGAATAGTCCGAACATGGGCCTCTCCTTCTGCCTTGGGCGGAATATAGGTGCTGTGCAGCCGCCGTCCAATCACTCTGCCGGGACAGAGGACCAACCGCCCCCACCCGAAAGCCGCGTCTCATTCCCCGGCGCGGGGTGGCGTGGCACCAGAAGCGCCAGCACGAAGGACACTGCCGCCATCCCTGCCGCCAATGCAAAGACCGACCCCGGCGCCTGCACCCAGAGATAGCCCAGACCCGCCGGAAGGAAGACTGCGGCGATGTGGTTGATGGTAAAGGCTACCGCCGCCGTGGGCGCCATATCCGCCGGATCGCCGATCTTCTGGATGTAGGTTTTCTGGGAAAAGGACATGGCGAAGAAGAGGTTGTCGATCACATAAAGCGCCGAGGCCACGCCGATGCCCCAGTCGAACCAGTAAAGCCCGCCATAGGCCAGAAAGACGAAGAACAGCCCGCCATATTCCATCAGCATGGCGGCCTGTTCCCCAAAGCGGCTGATGAAGCGGCCCAGATAGGGGGCCGCGATCATATTGGCGACAAAGTTCACCAGCATCAGGCCCGTCACCTGTTCGACGCCGAAGCCGAATTTCTCGACCATCATGAAGGCGGCGAAGACGACAAAGATCTGCCGCCGCGCCCCCGCCATGATCTGCATGGCATAGTAGAGCCAATAGCGTCGCCGCAGGACGATGGATTTGCGCTGCGGATGCGGGGCCTCGAACCGGGGGTAGGCCAGCAGGCAGAACAGCGCAATGGCCACGCAAAGCCCGCCCGACACCAGATAGACCGTACCGTAAGAGAGCCCCAGCGCCTTCCAGGTCAGCACGATGGCGGCATAGGCCAGAAGCGAGGCGCCCGAACCCACCGCCACGATCCAGCCAATGGTCTTGGGTGCGGCCTTGCGGTCGATCCACTGCAGCTGCAGCGACTGGTTCACCGTTTCATAATAATGAAACCCTATCGAAGACATAAAGGTCACGAGCATGATGCCGGTCAGGCTGGGGAAAAACGCCGTGACGGCGGTGGAAACCCCCAACAGCACCAGCATCCATCCCGCCACTGCCTGTTCGCGGAACAGCAGCAGAATCGCCAGCACCGCCACCGCCAGCAGGCCCGGCACCTCGCGCACCGTATGCAGCCAGCCGATTTCCACCCCGGTAAAGCCCGCAACCTCGATGACGAAATTGTTGAGCAGCGCAGACCAGGTGGCAAAGGCCAGCGGCATCGCCGCCGCCATCAGCAGCAGAAGTGAGACAGGCTGCCGCCAGCGCGGCAGATGGGCGGCATCGGAGAGGGGAATGGTGCGCGTTTTCATGCCAAAATGTCTAAGCCGCACCGCCCGGCCGGGCGAGCGCGATCTTGTGCCCGGCACAATTTGCAGGTCCGGTTACAGAAAGCTCTGCGGATCGATATCCACCGCGATCCGCACCGCATTGGGCGGTTTCACCTGCGACAGCCATTCCGACACGGCCGCCTGGATCGGGGCCAGCTTGTCGGCCTTGATCAGCAGCCGCACCCGGTGCCGTCCGCGCACCCGCGCGATCGGGGCGGGGGCGGGGCCGTAAAGCTGGGCGCCGATGCGGCGCAGCGGTCCGTCCAGCCGCGCAAGTTCGGCGCCGAAATCAAAAACCTGCGCCACATCCGGCCCGGAAAGGATGATCCCCGCCATGCGGCCATAGGGCGGCACCCCGGCGGCGCGGCGCTCATCCGCCTCGGCCTTCCAGAAGGCTTCCTCATCCCCGCCCAGAATCGCGCGGATCACCGGATGGTCGGGCTGGTGGCTTTGCAACAGCGCAAGCCCCCGCCGGTTGCCCGCGCGCCCTGCGCGCCCCGCCACCTGCCGCATCAGCTGAAACGTGCGTTCCGCCGCCCGCAGGTCCGATCCCTGCAGGCCCAGATCGGCGTCGATCACACCGACCAGCGTCAACAGGGGGAAGTTGTGTCCCTTGGCCACGATCTGCGTGCCGATGATGATCTCGGCCCCCCCGGCCGCGATGGATTCGATCTGTTCCTTCAGCGCCCGCGCCGATCCGAACAGATCCGAGGAAAGAATCGCCACCCGCGCCTCGGGGAAGCGTTCGGCCACCTCTTCGGCCAGACGTTCCACCCCCGGCCCCACCGGCGCCATCCGCCCCGCCACCCCGCAGGAGGGGCAGGTGTCCGGCACCGGCTTGCTCGCCCCGCATTGGTGGCAGACGAGGCGCTTGAGGAAGCGATGTTCGACCATCCGCGCGTCGCAATCATCACAGCCCACCTGATGCCCGCAGGCCCGGCAGATGGTGACGGGCGCATAGCCGCGCCGGTTGAGGAACAAAAGCGACTGCTCCCCCAGTGCCTGCCGCGCCTTTACCGCCTCGGCCAGCGGTTCCGAAATCCAGCGGTTCGCGGGCAGGCGTTCGTCGCGCATGTCAATGGCGCGCATCTCTGGCAGTTCGGCGGTGCCGAAACGGGCGCCCAGATCCAGCCGCGTATATTTGCCCTGTTCGGCATTGACCCAGCTTTCCAGACTGGGCGTGGCCGAGGCCAGCACCACCTGTGCCCCGCAGATCGCCGCGCGCAGCACAGCCATGTCGCGGGCATTGTAAAGAACGCCCTCCTCTTGCTTGTAGGAGGTATCGTGTTCCTCATCGACGACGATCAGCCCCAGATGCTGAAATGGCAGGAACAGCGCCGACCGCGCCCCCACCACCATCTGCGCCGATCCTTCGCCCAGCATGCGCCACAGGCGGCGGCGTTCGGTCTGGGTGACGCCTGAATGCCATTCGGCGGGCCGGGCGCCAAAACGGGCCTCGACCCGCGTCAGGAATTCGGCCGTCAGCGCGATTTCCGGCAGCAGGACCAGCGCCTGCCGCCCGTGGCGCAGACATTCGGCCACCGCCTCCAGATAGACCTCGGTCTTGCCGGACCCGGTGACCCCCTTCAGCAGGGTGGTGCCGTAATTGCCTTGTGCGACGGCGGCCGTCAGGGCGGCGGCGGCGGCGATCTGTTCGCCCATCAGCTGCACCTTGGCGGCCGCGGGGTTCAGATCGGGATAGGGCAGGTCGCGGGGGGCGTCTTCTTCGGCGATGACACCGGCCTTCACCAGACCCTTGACCACGGATGATGTGCAACCCGCGGCATCACAGATTTCGCCCAGCGTGACTGCCGCGCCGCCAAAGCCGCGCAGCGCCTCCAGCACCCGCAACCGGGCATCCGTCAGCTTGTTCGGCGCAGGCCCCGACAGGCGGTAGACCCGCCGCATCCCGGCGCTTTCGCCAAGCCCCGGCGCGCGCGTGGCGAGCCGCAGCATCGCGGGCAGGGGGGTCAGCGTGTAATCCGCCGCCCGTGTCAGAAAGGCGCGCAGTTCGGCCCGCATGGGGCGCGCATCCAGCACCCGCGTCACAGGCCGCAGGCGCGCCATGTCAAAGCTGCCATCCCCCGGGCCCCAGACCACGCCCACCATCCTTCGGGGGCCGAGCGGCACCTCGACAAAGTCGCCGGTGCCGCAGCCGCCTTCGGGCGCGCGATAATCCAGCGTGCCGGACAGCGACCGGCCCAGCGGTTCCGTCAGCAGCACGCCAACCCGGTCGCCCTCTGCAAAGACCCGCTCCACGCCCAATCCTTCCTTTTCCCAGCCGCCCCTTTGGGCTAATACGGCGCCGAGAGCGCCTGCAACCCCGAGAGGACTTCCCCGATGAAATTCTTCGTCGATTCCGCCGACGTGGCCGCCATTGCCGAACTGAATGATCTGGGCATGGTCGACGGCGTGACCACCAACCCGTCGATCATCCTGAAATCCGGCCGTGACATTCTTGAAGTCACGAAAGAGATCTGCTCGATCGTGTCCGGCCCCGTGTCGGCCGAGGTCGTCGCCCTGACCGCCGATGAGATGATTGCCGAAGGCCGCAAGCTGGCCGAGATTGCCCCGAACATCACCGTCAAGGTGCCGCTGACCTGGGATGGCCTAAAAACCTGTAAGGTTTTGTCGGGCGAAGGCAAGATGGTGAACGTCACCCTCTGCTTCAGCGTCAACCAGGCGCTGCTGGCCGCCAAGGCGGGCGCGACCTTCATTTCGCCCTTCATTGGCCGTCTGGACGACATCAACCTCGATGGCATGGACCTGATCTCGGACATCCGTCAGGTCTATGACAACTACGGCTTCGACACCCAGATCCTTGCGGCCTCGGTCCGCTCGGCCAACCATGTCGCGCAATGTGCGCTGGTGGGCGCCGACGTGATGACCGCCCCGCCCGCCGTCATCAAGGGGCTGGCGAGCCATGTTCTGACCGACAAAGGGCTTGAGCAGTTCATGAAGGACTGGGCCAAGACCGGGCAGAAAATCATCTGATCCGCGCGGATTTTGGCGACGGG
>NZ_BMYQ01000012.1:75263-120663 GCF_014652355.1 Gemmobacter lanyuensis
TGAAAACCCGGGCCGTTTGCGTTTTTTGACTTGCCCAATTCTGTGATTTCGGCGCGACAACCCTGCCCGATTGCTGCTATTCTTGCCGGAAAAGAACAACAGGCCATGGAACGATGATCGAAGCAGACCTCCGCGACCGGATTCTGGAGAAACCGGAAGTCATCCTTGAGGACCGCGATCTGATGCGCGCCCTGATCGCCGCTAATGACCGGGCGCTTGGCAGCAATGTGATCGACCTGCGTGGCATCGCGATGGAGCGGCTGGAAAACCGGCTGGAGCGTCTGGAAGACACCCATCGCACCGTCATTGCCGCGGCCTATGAAAACCTTGCCGGAACCAATCAGGTGCATCGGGCGATCCTGCAGATGCTCGACCCGCTGTCCTTCGAGGAGTTCCTGAAAAGCCTTGCCACCGATGTCGCGCAGACGCTGCGGGTGGATTGCATCCGGCTGGTGCTGGAATCGGTGCAAGAGGCCGATGACCCCGCGCTGCGCCGACTGGGGGATGTGCTGTTCGTGGCCGAACCCGGCTTCATCGCCGATTATGTCAGCGGCGGGCGCAATGTCAGCCTGCGGCCGGTGACGCTGCGCCAGACGATCCCGACCTCGAACATGATCTATGGCGAAACGGCGGGCTGGATCCGGTCTGAGGCGCTGCTGCGGCTGGATTTTGGCAAGGGGCGGCTGCCGGGCCTTCTGGCGATGGGGTCGGAAGACCCCCACCATTTCAAACCCACCCATGGCACCGATCTGCTAGCCTTTTTCGGCGGCACATTTGAGCGGACGATGCGCCGCTGGCTGTCGTGACGCTGGCCATTTCCCCCGCGGCGCGGGCCGCGCTGGACGAATGGCTGACCCATCTGCGCGCGCTGGACGGCCGGGCCGAAAAAACCATCACCGCCTATGGTGCCGACGTGCGGGGCTGGCTGTCCTTTCTGGCGCATCACCGCGGCGGGACCGAGGGGCTTTCCGGTCTGATCACCGTGCCGATCACCGATCTGCGCGCCTGGATGGCGCATGAACGCGGGCGGGGTGTTTCGGCGCGGTCGGTGGCGCGGGCGCTGTCGGCGGTCAAGGGCTTTACCGCTTGGCTGGCCGACCGCCAGGGGGGCGACGCCACGGCCATCCTGTCGGCCCGCGCCCCGCGCTTTCAGAAAAAGCTGCCGCGTCCGCTGACCATCGAAGGTGCGGCCGAAGTGTTGGAGAGCGTGGGCGATGACGCGCGCGAACCCTGGATCGCCGCGCGCGATACCGCTGTAGTGACGCTGCTTTACGGCTGCGGTTTGCGGATCTCCGAGGCGCTGGGTCTGACCGGCGCCGACCATCCCCTGCCCGAGGTGCTGCGGATTCGCGGCAAGGGCGGCAAGGAACGGCTGGTGCCGGTGTTGCCCGCCGCCCGCGCCTCGGTTGCGGCCTATGTCGCGCAATGCCCGTATGACCTGACGCCCGAGGGCGCCTTGTTCCGTGGCACGCGGGGCGGCCCCTTGAACCCGCGCCTCATCGCCGCGGCGATGGAGCGGACGCGCAACCGTCTGGGCCTGCCCGCCAGCGCCACGCCCCACGCTCTGCGCCACAGCTTTGCCACGCACCTTCTGGGGGCGGGCGGCGATCTGCGCGCGATTCAGGAACTTTTGGGCCATGCTTCGCTTTCCACCACCCAAGCCTATACGGGTGTCGATGCCGCGCGATTGATGGAAGTCTATGAACGCGCACATCCGCGCGCCTGAATGGTTGCTTTTCCGGGCCGGATGAAGGATCAAGGCCGCATGTCGATGCGTATCAAGGCTCTTCTCGTTCACCTTTTCACTGCCACCGGCGCGGTGCTGGCCATGCTTGCCATGCTCGAAGCCGTGGATGGCAAGTGGGATATGATGTTCCTCTGGCTGGTGGTGGCCCTGTTTGTGGACGGGGTCGATGGCCCGCTGGCCCGCAAATATGACGTCAAGCACAACTGGCCCACCTATGATGGCCAGCTGCTCGACCTCATCATCGACTATCTGACCTATGTGTTCATCCCCGCCTTCGCCTTGTTCAAATCGGGGCTGCTGCCGGGCTGGACGGGCTGGATTGCGATTATCGTCATCACCTACGGGTCGGTGGTCTATTTCGTCGATACGCGGATGAAGACCAAGGACTGGTCCTTTGCGGGCTTCCCGGCCTGCTGGAACATGGTGGTGCTGGTCATGTTCGCGCTGCGGCCTGAACAATGGGTGATTCTGGCCATTGTGATCGCGCTGACCGTGGCGATGTTCACCAACCTGAAATTCGTCCACCCCACTCGGACGCAGCGCTGGCATGCCGTGACCCTGCCGATCTCCATCGCCTGGACGGTCTTTGCCGGCTGGGCGGCATGGCTTGATTTCCATCCCGGCAGCTGGGCGCATTGGGGGCTGGTGGCGACCTCGCTTTACCTGACCTTCGCGGGCATTGCCCAGCAGATCATTCCAGAGCGCAAAGCCGCCTGAGGGCAGGGGGCAACGCCCCCTTCGGGTTCAGAACACCACGCCCATCCGCAGGATGAAACAGCCGAACGCGCGGTTTTCCGTCGTGCGGACGACCGCGTATGATTGCGGCGCATGGGCGTAGAAATCCTGCCGCTCGATCGACCGGGCCTTCGCGCCTTCGGGCAGGGCCGCGCCGATCACCTCCAAAGCCTCAAGATGCACCGGGTCGGGCGTGTCGCCCGCGCCGTCCCGCTGCATCCAGAGCGCGCCGTAATCGGTAAATCCGTCCAGCGGCATCAGCCCGGTGATCAGGCGCAGCGCCTCGACCACATTCAGGCCCGGCAGCTCGACCACGCGGCCGCTGCGGGTGGGCAAGGCATGGGCCGGGTAGTTGCTGTCTACCACCGCCAGCTCATCGCCATGGCCCATCCGCATCAGCACATCCATCAGATCGGGCGTGACGCGCGGGTCGATTCCTTTCAGCATTCCATCTCTCCTGCCAGCCGGGGCCGGGTTGAGCGCGGGGGCAAAACCCGGTATGCCCGGCGCAAATTCCAGAGGAGAAAAGCATGGACACGGCGGCGGTGGAAGCGCTGTTCACGCGTTCGGGGGGGGATTACCTCTTTGCCCGCTGGGGGCGGCCGATCGTGCCGGTGGTCTTTGGTGTCGATGATGCCACGCTGTCGGTGGTCAAGGGCGCGGTCGAGGCGGTGGTGATGCTGGCCGGGCATCGCATGGCCGAAACCGACCCCGAGCTGGGCGCCAATCTGATGATCTTCTTCTTCCGCGACTGGGCCGAGCTGCCGCAGGTGCCGAACCTCGACCGGCTGGTGCCGGATCTGGTGCCGCTCTGCGACCGGCTGGCGGTGGCCGATGCCAACCAATACCGCATCTTCCGCTTTGACCCGGACGGGGCCGTCAAGGCCGCCTTTGTCTTCATCCGCATGGATCAGGCGCTCTCGGATGTGCCTGCGGAAACGCTGGCGCTGGTGCAGGCGGTGCAGACCATCCTCCTGTGGTCGGACCGTGCCTTTACCGACCAGTCGCCGCTGGCCAAGGTGGGGGAAACGGTGATCCTGCGCCCCGACATCGGCGCGCTGATCCGCGCCGCCTATGACCCGATCCTGCCGCCTGTGGCGCGCGATGCAAGCCACGCCTTGCGCCTTGCCGCCCGCGTGGCCCGCGCAGGGCACTGAGATGCATCGCCACCCTGTCCGCGTCTATTACGAGGATACCGACCTTGCCGGGATCGTCTATTACGCGAATTACCTGAAATTCATCGAACGCGGGCGCAGCGAATGGGTGCGCGCCCGCGGGGTGGATCAGGTGCAGATCAAGGTCGATCTGGGCATCGTCTTTGCGGTGCGCCGGGTGGTCGCCGATTACCTCAGCCCCGCGCGCTTTGACGATCAGCTGACCGTGACCACCGAACTGCGGGCGCTTGGCGGCGCGCGGATCGACCTTTTCCAGCGGGTGCTGCGGGGGGATGATCTGCTGTTCACCGCCGAGGTGACGTTGGTCTGCCTTGGCCCGGAGGGTCGCGCCGCGCGGCTGCCCGCGGGCGTCAGATCGCGTCTTGAGGGCGATTTGCCGAAAAACGCATGACGGCTATGCGTCAGGCGCATGGGCGGCAATCCGCATTCTGACGAGGTTGTGTTGGCAATCCCCCTCAAAACCCGCTAGAATCACCTGTAATAACGGGGCCGGATAGAGCCTCTGGAACAGAACGAGCAGGCGTAATGAACACGGAAACCCTTGCGGTGGCGCAGGAGATCGATTTCTCCATGCTCGCCCTTTTTGCACGCGCAACCCTGACGGTGAAGTTCGTCATGATCAGCTTGCTGGTCATGTCCTTCTGGTCGTGGTCGATCATCATTCGCAAACACCTGATGTTCCGCGCCGCCCGCGCCGAGGCCGAGATCTTTGATCGCGCCTTCTGGTCGGGTGAGCCGCTGGATGAGCTGTTTGAAAAGATCGGTCCCACCCCGGAGGGCCAAAGCGAAAAGATCTTTGCCGCCGGCATGATCGAATGGCGCCGCAGCCACCGCGCTGATGGTGGCCTGATCGCAGGCGCGCAATCGCGGATTGACCGCGCCATGGACGTGGCCATCGCCCGCGAAAGCGAGACGCTGAACAGTGGTCTGTCGTTCCTTGCGACCGTGGGGTCGACCTCGCCCTTCATCGGGCTGTTCGGCACGGTCTACGGGATCATGCACGCCTTCACCGAAATCGCCGCGACCAAGAACACCGACCTGGCCACCGTCGCCCCCGGTATTGCCGAGGCGCTGATGGCCACCGGCATCGGTCTGGTTGCCGCCATCCCGGCCGTGGTCTTCTACAACAAGCTCAACGCCGACAGCGAACGCATCCTCGGCGGCTATGAGGCCTTCGCCGACGAATTCGCCACCATCCTTTCTCGCCAGCTGGACGCCTGACCGATGGGGGCCGGGGTCGTCAAGAAATCGGGCGGGGGCGGGCGCCGCGGGCGCCGTCGTGGCACCTCTGCCGCAATGGGTGACATCAACATCACGCCCTTCGTGGACGTGATGCTGGTGCTGCTGATCATCTTCATGGTCGCGGCACCGATGCTGACGGTCGGCGTGCCGATCCAGCTGCCGGAAACCGCTGCCGCCAGCCTGCCCACCGAACAGGAAGAGCCTCTGGCCGTGACTATCGCCGCCGATGGCAAGCTGTTCATCATGAACAGCGAAGTGGCCGAGGGCGAGCTGATCCCGAAACTGGCCGCAATCGCTGCGGAACGCGCCACCGACAAGGTGTTCCTGCGTGCCGATGGCACGGTTCCTTATGAGCGGGTGGCGCAGGTGATGGGCGCGCTCAATGCCGGGGGCTTCCGCAATATCGGTCTGGTGACTGACAGCAACGGCCCGCTGATGGGCGGTGCGGTCGGTGGTGCGGCTGCCGCGCCGAACGAAGGCTGAGGCGGCGGCGATGCTGCGTGACATGGACAGGAGCTTTGTACTCTCGGGGGCGGGACATCTGGTTCTGATCCTCTGGGTACTGTTTGGCGATTTCCTGTTCAGCCCGCCGGAACCCGAAGAGATGACGGTGACTTCGGTTTCCATGATCTCTTCCGCCGAATTTGACGCCATGATGAGCGGGGCCGCCGCCCCGTCAGAGACGCAGGCGACCGAGGACCCCGCGGCCGAGGCGCTGCCGGACACCCCGCCGCCGCCGCGCCCCGAACGCCCGGCCGAGCCGGTGACCGAAGAGGTTGCCGCCGCCGAGCCGCCGCCAGCGCCCGACGCGCCCGCCGAACCCGTGGCCGAGGACATCCCCGAGGCGGATATCGCCCAGCCCTTTGACGTGCCCGAACCCGTGGCCCCGCCGGCCGAACAGGAACAGCCGGTGGCGGTGCCGCCGACCTCGATCCAGCCGCGGCCGCGGCCCTCTACCCGCGTGGCGCCCACCCCGCAGGACGCCCCGCCCGAGGATGTGCCCGAGGCCGAGGAAGTCCAGCAGGCGGTGAGCGAGGACGCTCCGCCTGAAGCCCCGGTCGTGGAAGAGACACAAGAGGCAGCCGCCCCCGAGGAAGCCTCGACCGAGATCGTGACCGAGGCGACCGAGACGGAAGAGGCCCCTGCATTGGCGCCAACCGCCTCGATGCGGCCGAAATCGCGTCCGCGGGCGCCGCAAACGCCGGTGGAGACCCCGCCCGAAACCGAAACCGCCAGCGCCGCCGAAACGACGACCCCCGCGGAAGACCTGAGCCCCGCCGTCGACCAGCAGGCGACTGAAGACGCCGTGGCCGAGGCCCTGGCCGCCGCTGCTGCCGAAAGCAGCACCTCGGACGCCGCGTCTGAAAGCGCCGCTTCGGATAGCCCGGCCTCCTCTTCCTCGGCCCCCTCCGGGTCGCTTGCGGCCAACGGTCCGCCGATGTCGGCAGGTGAGAAGGATGCGCTGCGGGTGGCGGTCGAACGCTGCTGGAACGTGGCCGCGCTTTCGACCGAGGCGCAGCGCACCACCGTTTCGGTGCGGGTCAAGCTGGGGGCGGACAAGAAGCCGGTCGCCACGACCATCGAGCTTGCGGAATCCAACGGATCACCCGCAGCAACCCGGCAGGCCTTTGAAGCGGCGCGCCGTGCGATCCTGCGCTGTGGGGCCAAGGGCTTTCCGCTGCCGGATGAAAAGTTCGACACGTGGAAAGACCTGAAGCTGGTGTTTGATTCACGGGGGGTGGGCCTGTAAGCCCGGCCTTGGCAGCCCTGTCGCAGAAATGCGACAGGGGCCTGTCACAGAATTGCAAGCCGGGCTAAACCGGCGCCAAACCGGGGTTGCGGCCATCCGTCGCCCCTTGATGCAGGAACGGGACGGGCCGGACAGACGTTCGGCCCCAGGAACAGGAAAGAGGGTCAGATGAGCCGCCTTCGCCATCTTCTCAGCGCCGCTGCCGTTGCGGTTGCCTTCGTGTCGGGGGTGGGTTTGTCCACCGCGGCGCGGGCTGAACTTACCATCACGCTGGGCACCCCGGTGATCGAGCCCATGCCCTTCGCGCTGCCCTCCTTCGTGGATGAAGGCGGTGCAGGCGGGATGGCGGGCGATATCAGCGCCGTGGTCGCGGCTGACCTGATCGGAACGGGCCTGTTTGAGCAGATCCCGCCGAACGCCTATATCCAGCAGGTCACGTCGTTTGATGCGCCGGTGTCTTATCCCGACTGGCAGGCCATCAATGCCCAGGCGCTGATCACCGGCGCGGTACAGGCAGGCGGCGGTCAGGTTGCCGTCAAATTCTGTCTGCATGACGTCTTCGCCAACAACACGCTGGGCGAATGCCTGCAATTCGCGGGCGATGCGGGCAGCTGGCGCCGCGTGGCGCATAAAGTGGCCGATGCCGTCTATAGCCGCATCACCGGCGAGACCGGCTATTTCGACAGCCGCGTCGTCTTTGTCGCGGAAAGCGGTCCGAAGAACCAGCGCCAGAAGCGCCTCGCGGTGATGGATTACGATGGCGCCAATGTCAGCTACCTGACCGACAGCTCCTCGATCGTGCTGGCACCGCGCTTTTCGCCTGCGGGGGATCGCATCCTCTTCACCTCTTACTCCTCGGGCTTCCCGCAGATCTATCTGATGGATGTGGCCAGCCTGCAGATCCGGTCGCTTGGCGAACAGCCCGGCACCATGACCTTCGCGCCCCGCTTTTCGCCCGATGGCAGCCGCGTGGTCTTCAGCCTGGAACGTGGCGGCAATACCGACATCTACCTGCTCGACATCAACTCGGGCAGCCTGTCGCAGCTGACCAATGCGCCTTCGATCGAAACCGCGCCCTCGTTTAGCCCTGATGGCAGCCAGATCGTGTTTGAAAGCGACCGCTCGGGCGGTCAGCAGATCTACATCATGTCCGCATCGGGCGGCGAGCCGCGCCGTGTTTCGGGCGGGGCAGGGCGCTATGGCACGCCGGTCTGGTCGCCGCGCGGTGACTATATCGCCTTCACCAAGCAAAATCAGGGCCGCTTCCACATCGGCGTCATGCTGACCGACGGCAGCGAAGAAAAACTGCTGACCTCCTCTTATCTGGATGAAGGCCCGACCTGGGCGCCGAACGGCAGGGTGATCATGTTCACTCGCCAACCCCCGGGCGAAGGCAGCCCGCAGCTCTGGACGGTGGATACCACGGGCCGCGTTCTCCGCCCGGTCCAGACGGAAACCGCCGCCTCGGATCCGGCCTGGTCACCGCTGCTGCCCTGAGCGTGAATTCATGCGCCGCCGATTCCCCCGGCGGCGCAAAGCTGCTAGACATAGACGAACATCCGGGCCCGATCGGCCACAAGGAAGAAGGAAAACACCATGGCGTATGTTACCAAGGCTCTGCTGATCGTGGCCGCGCTCGGCCTTGCAGCCTGCAAGAACCCTGATCGTTACGGCGCGGGCGGCGCCGGTGGCATGGGCGGGGCCGGCGGCTATGGCGCGGGCGGCGTGAATGGACAGGGCCTTGGCGGGCCGAGCGATCCGACCTCGATCGCCTATTTCCAGCAGACGCTGGGGGACCGCGTGTTCTTCCTTGTTGACCAGTCGAGCCTGAGCGATGAGGCCCGCGGCATCCTGACCCGTCAGGCCCAGTGGCTGCAACAGAATGCCGACTATGCCATCATCATCGAAGGCCATGCCGACGAACAGGGCACCCGCGAATACAACCTTGCGCTTGGCGCCCGTCGTGCTTCGGCCGTGCAGGACTTCCTGATTTCGCAAGGCGTGTCGCCGAACCGCATGCGCACCGTGTCTTATGGCAAAGAGCGCCCGGTCGAGGTTTGTGCCGCGGAAGCCTGCTTTGCCAAGAACCGCCGCGCCGTGACGGTTCTGTCGATGGGCGCGGGGGCCTGATCCCATGAAGCTGCGCGTTCTCGCGCTGGCTGTGATGCTGTTGCCCGGTCTGGCCCATGGTCAGGATCGGGCGCAGACTCTGGCCGATATCAAGGCCGAACTCGCCGCCCTGAACGGCGAGTTCAATGCCCTGAAATCGGAACTGATGACCTCGGGCGCCGTGACCAGCGGTGCCGCAGGGGGATCGGCCTTGCAGCGCATGGATTCCATCGAACAGGCGCTGGTGCGGCTGACAGCCAAGACCGAAGAGGTCGAGCTGAAGCTGAACCGCGTCGTCTCGGACGGTACCAACCGTCTGGGTGACTTGGAATTCCGGGTGACGGAACTGGAAGGCGGCGACATCGGCGCCATCCCCGAAACGCCGCCTCTGGGTGGTGACACTGCCGCAGCTGCGCCTGCCGTAGCGCCCGCGGTTCCCGAACAGACCCCGACTTCCGGGGGGGCCGAGCTTGCCATCGGCGAACAGGAAAGTTTCGACCGGGCCAAGGGGGTGCTCGGTCAAGGTGACTTTCGTGCCGCCGCGCAAGAGTTTGATACCTTTGCCCAATCCTATCCTGGCAGCCCGCTGATGCAGGAAGCGCAGATCCTGAAAGGGGATGCGCTGAAGCAGATGGGGGACACCGCGAATGCCGCCCGTGCCTATCTTGATGCCTTTTCGGGCAAGCCGGACGGTGGACAGGCGGCGACGGCGCTGCTGAAACTGGGCGTATCGCTGGCCGATCTGGGCCAGACGGCCGAGGCCTGCGTCACCCTGTCGGAGGTGGGCGTGCGCTTCCCGGCCAGCCCCGCCGCGACCGAAGCGCAGGGCAAGCTGGCGGGGATGGCCTGCCCGTGACGGCGACCGAGGCCGCGCCGCTGGCTGCGGTGGCCCGATGGATGGACAGCGTTTCTCCCGCCCGGGTCGGCATTGCCGTCTCGGGCGGTGGCGATTCTGTGGCCCTGCTGCATCTGGCGCATTGCGCGGCACCGGGGCGGGTTGCGGCTGTAACGGTCGACCACGGGCTGCGCGCCGCATCTGCCGATGAGGCCCGGCAGATGGCCGAGTATTGCGCCGACTTGGGTGTGCCGCACCGGGTGCTGTGCTGGTCCGGCCCTGCCGACAGCGGCAATCTGATGGCGCAGGCCCGGCAAGCGCGGTTCGCGCTGATTGCGTCCTGGGCGCAAGAACAGGGGCTGGGCTGTGTGGCGCTTGGCCATACTCTGGACGATCAGGCCGAAAGCTTTCTGATGAACCTGGGCCGCGCGGCGGGCCTTGATGGCCTGTCGGGCATGCGCGCCGATTGGCAGGCCGCGGGGGTCCGCTGGTGCAGGCCGCTGTTGGCCATCGCCCGTGCCGATCTGCGCGCTTACCTGCGTGGGCAAGGGATCAGCTGGATCGACGACCCCACGAATGAGGATGACCGCTTTGCCCGTGTCCGTGCGCGCCGGGCTGTGGCGGCTCTGCGCCCGGTGGCCGATCTGCAGGCGATTGGTCGCAGCATCGCCCATCTGGCCGCTCTGCGGGCCGATCTGACCCGCGCGCTTGGCGCTTGGGTGGCCGCGCATGTGACCGAGCGGGCAGGCGCCTTGACCTTCGACCGGGTTGCCTGGGCGGCGCTGCTGCCCGATCTGCGGCGGCGGCTGATCCCCGCCATTCTGCGCTGGATGACCGGCGCCGAACATCCCCCGCGTGAGGCGCAGCTTGCGCGGCTGATCGACGCGCTTTTGGCGGGGCAGGGGGGCACGCTGGGGGGCGTGCGTTTTCGGGCCAAAGGCAATCACATCTCTGTCATGCGGGAACCGCGCGCCGTGGCGGGCCTGTCGGTGCCCTGCCATGGTGCGGGCGGGCGCTGGGACGGGCGCTGGCGTCTGACCGGACCTGCGGCCAAGGGTGAGGAAATCCGGGCGCTTGGCGCCCAAGGCTTGGCACTTTGCCCCGACTGGCGCACGACGGGCAACCCGCGCGAAGCGCTGATCGTTTCCCCTGCCATCTGGGAGGGGGCGCGCCTTGTTGCGGCCCCCTTGGCCGGAAAAAGTGGCGGATGGGTGGCGGAACCCGATCCTTCCTTCGGAATGTTCATCTTATCACATTGAACCCCCGCCCCAGATGTCTATTTTAGATCCAAAGACGCGCGCGGTCCCCCTGCGCGCGCCCGATGCCAAGGAGTTCCCTCGTGGGTAACGCACGTAATATCGCTTTCTGGGTGGTGTTGTTCCTGTTGATCCTGACGTTGTTCAATATGTTCAACGGATCGACGACCACCGCTGCCTCACGCAACCTCTCCTATTCCGAATTCATCCAGAGGGTGGAGGAAGGTCAGGTCGCCAGCGTGACGCTGGATGGCGAACGCGTGCTGGTGCGTGGCAAGGATGGCAATACCTACGGCACCATCAAGCCGAGCGAGGAGGATGTATCCCAGCGTCTGCTCGCCAAGGGTGTGGAAATCCGCGTCGAGCCGCAGGAACAATCGGGCTTCATGTCGCTGCTGGGCGTCTGGCTGCCCTTCATCGTGCTGATCGGCATCTGGATCTTCTTCATGAACCGCATGCAGGGCGGCGGGCGCGGCGGTGCCATGGGGTTTGGCAAATCGCGGGCCAAGCTGCTGACCGAAAAGCACGGCCGCGTCACCTTTGACGACGTGGCCGGCATCGACGAAGCCAAGGAAGAGCTGGAAGAGATTGTGGAATTCCTGCGTAATCCGCAGAAATTCTCGCGCCTTGGCGGCAAGATCCCCAAGGGCGCGCTGCTGGTTGGTCCGCCCGGCACGGGTAAAACGCTGCTTGCCCGTGCCATCGCGGGTGAGGCGGGCGTGCCGTTCTTCACCATCTCGGGTTCCGACTTTGTCGAAATGTTCGTGGGGGTGGGTGCAAGCCGCGTCCGCGACATGTTCGAACAGGCCAAGAAGAACGCACCCTGCATCGTTTTCATCGACGAGATTGACGCCGTGGGCCGTGCGCGTGGCGTGGGCATCGGTGGCGGCAACGATGAACGCGAACAGACGCTGAACCAGCTGCTGGTCGAGATGGACGGGTTCGAGGCCAACGAAGGCGTGATCATCGTGGCGGCGACCAACCGCAAGGATGTGCTGGACCCGGCGCTGCTGCGTCCCGGCCGCTTTGACCGCCAGATCCATGTTCCCAACCCCGATATCAAGGGCCGCGAAAAGATCCTGACCGTGCATGCCCGCAAGGTGCCGCTGGGGCCGGATGTCGATCTTCGCACCATCGCGCGCGGCACGCCGGGCTTTTCGGGGGCCGATCTGATGAACCTCGTGAACGAGGCCGCACTGATGGCGGCTCGTGTCGGGCGCCGCTTCGTCACCATGGACGATTTCGAAAATGCCAAGGACAAGGTGATGATGGGGGCGCAGCGCCGCAGCATGGTGCTGACGCAGGACCAGAAGGAAAAGACCGCCTATCACGAAGCGGGCCATGCCATCGTCGGTCTGGCGCTGCCGAAATGCGATCCGGTCTACAAGGCCACGATCATCCCGCGCGGCGGCGCGCTTGGCATGGTCGTCAGCCTGCCCGAAATGGACCGCCTGAACATGCACAAGGATGAGGCCAAGCAGAAGATCGCCATGACCATGGCGGGCAAGGCGGCCGAGATCATCAAATACGGCGAGGAGGGCGTGTCCTCGGGTCCGGCGGGCGATATCCAGCAGGCTTCGTCGCTGGCGCGCGCCATGGTGATGCGCTGGGGCATGTCGGATGTGGTCGGCAATGTGGACTATGCCGAGGCGCATGAGGGCTATCAGGGCAATACCGGCGGCTTCTCGGTTTCGGCGGAAACCAAGCAGCTGATCGAGGCCGAGGTAAAGCGCCTGATCGAAGACGGCTATCAGGAAGCCCGTCGCATCCTGCTTGAGAAGGAAATCGAATTCGAGCGTCTGGCCCAGGGCCTGCTTGAATACGAAACCCTGACCGGCGATGAGATCCGCAAGGTCGTGGCAGGTGAAAAACTGGGTGGTGAGGATGCGGGTGGTCCTGGCGACGGCGGGGCCTCGATCATCGCGATCCCCAAGACCAAACCCAAGAGCGGCAAGCCCGATGCTGGGCTTGAGCCCGAGCCGATGGCCTGAGGCGTGGCCGCGCAGATGACAGATTGGAACCCCGGGGCCTATGCAAGGTTCCGGGGTTTGCGTTTGCGCCCCGCGATGGACCTGCTGGCCCAGGTGGGCGGCATCCCCGACGGGGTGGTGGTCGATCTGGGCTGCGGCGATGGGGCGGTGGCGCCGCCGCTGCGGCAGGCATTTCCGGGGCATGATCTGATCGGGATCGACAGTTCCCCGGCCATGCTGGCACAGGCGCGCGGCTATGACCGGACCGAGGTCTGTGACATTGCCGATTGGCAGATGAAGGGGACCGTCGCGCTGATCTTTTCCAATGCGGCCTTGCATTGGTTGGGGGATCATGCGCGGCTCTTGCCGCGTCTGGCGGCAAATCTGATGCCGGGCGGGGTGCTGGCGGTCCAGATGCCGGATCAGTTTCTGGCGCCGTCGCATCGGATCTTGCGGGATCTGGCAGAGACGATGTTCCCGGATCGGTTCGATTTTGCGGATTACCACCCGCCGGTTCTGACGGCGGCGGAGTATTGGGACATTCTGGCGCCGCTGGGCGTGGCCACGATCTGGGAAACGACCTACCTTCAGCCATTGTCCGCGTCCACCGCCGGGCATCCGGTCCGTGCCTTTACCGAAAGCACGGCGATGCGGCCGTTTCTGGCGCAGCTCGACCCAGAGGCGGCACAAGCCTTCACGGGCGCCTATGACGCGGCGCTTGCCGTGCCCTATCCGATTCAGCCGGACGGAGGGGCACTGATGCCCTTCCGCAGGCTGTTCATGGTGCTGCGCGTCACAGGTTGAAGTCGGATTCGATCAGCATCGGCCGTCCGTTGCCCAGCACGTCGATGGCAAAGTCAGAGATGCGATCCCCGTTCAGATCGGCCAGAACGCGCTGCCCGTCTGCCGTATCTGCCACGCGCAGCTGACCCGCCTGCCCGGTAAAGACGGTCACGAAGGTAAAGCTGCCAAACCCGTCGGCAGCGCCATTGGCGTCGATCTGTGCAAGGCCGATGCGGTCGCCTTCAGCGCGGTTGAAATCGACGATGACATCGCGCCCGGTCGATAGGACGGTGCTTTCATCCGCCTTCAGGAAGATGAAGCGGTCTGCCCCGGCGTCGCCCTGCAGGCGGTCGCGCCCCGCGGCGCCGTGCAGCACGTCATCGCCCACGCCGCCAAAAAGTCGGTCGTTGTCCTCATTGGCAAAGAGCATGTCATTGCCCTCGCCCCCGACCATGAAATCCGCACCGGCACCGCCATAGATCCTGTCGCCATTCCCCCCGCCGAAAAGCCGGTCATTGCCGTTCTGCCCGGCAATATAATCGAACCCCATCCCGCCGTAGGCAGTGTCGTTGGCGCCCCCCATGAACAAGTCGTCATTGCCGCCGGCGCCGTCAAAGATATTGGCGTTATAGTTGCCGCCCACGGCGCCCTCGACGCTGTCGCGCAGCTGATCGCCGAAATCGCTGCCGAGGATATTGTTGAAGCCGTTCAGCTGGTCGCCCGCCGCATGGCCTCCACGGCCGGTGGTCGTGGTGCCGAAGGTGAAGGTCACATTCACCGCGGCATCGGACCCGGCATAGCTGACCCAGTCGGTCAGGTTAGCTCCGCCGGAAAGGGAATCGGCCCCGGCGCCGCCCGAAATGGTATCGCTGTCGTCGCCGCCGCTGATCGTGTCATTCCCGCCCTCGCCGAAGAGACGGTCGGCGCCATAGCTGCCGCTCATCGAATCTGCGCCGGTGCCACCGTAGATCACGTCATTTCCGGCATCGCCATTCAGGGTATCGTTCCCGCCTTCGCCGAGGATGCGGTTGTTCAGCTCGCTCCCATCGATCCAGTCCGCGCCGGAAGACCCGCGGGCGTTCTCGATTTGCCCGACCACCACGAGGCGGTTGCCGGTATTGCCCACGTAATAGATGCCCGAAGACTGAAGCGTGACGCCGTTGAAAATGGACTAGCCCAGATCAATCGACTGGCTGGTATGGGCCTCTCTCAGGATCATCCAGTCGATTCCGACACCATCATCAACCAGGGTCACGGTGCTGCTGCCATTGCTGACGAGGTCTTCGATGTAATAGAAGTTGTTGGCCATCTCCCAATCCTCCACCAGGACGAACGCGATTAGCGTCAGGGTTGCAGGGAATCAGGCGGCGCGCCAGCACGAATCACGTAAGGGAAGCCTCCTTGGCGGACTGCCCATCGTGATGGAATTAATATTCCACGGCAGACAAATTTCCGCATGAATGTTCCATATTTCCGATCGGAAACCGCAGCTGGCGATTTTGCGGGTAACTGTGTCGCAATCGCGCCTTTCAGCCGGGCTTCCTGTCGCTATCGTGCCGCCAAAGCAATCCGGGCGCCACACCCAAGGGAGTAAGAGATGTCGTTCAAGACAGATATTGAGATCGCGCGCGAAGCGAAGAAAAAGCCGATTCAAGAGATCGGCACCAAGCTTGGCATCCCGACCGAGCATCTGCTGCCCTACGGCCACGACAAGGCCAAGGTGAGCCAGGAGTTCATCCGCTCGCTCGACGGCAAGCAGGATGGCAAGCTGATCCTCGTGACGGCGATCAACCCGACCCCGGCGGGCGAAGGCAAGACCACCACCACCGTGGGTCTGGGCGATGGCCTGAACCGCATCGGCAAGAAAGCCGTGATCTGTATCCGTGAAGCCTCGCTCGGCCCGAACTTCGGGATGAAGGGTGGCGCAGCCGGCGGCGGCATGGCCCAGGTCGTCCCGATGGAGGAGATGAACCTCCACTTCACCGGCGACTTCCACGCCATCACCAGCGCCCACAACCTGCTGTCGGCGATGATCGACAACCACATCTACTGGGGCAACACCCTGGGGATCGACGAGCGTCGCGTCGTGTGGCGCCGCGTCATGGACATGAACGACCGCGCCCTGCGCGACATCGTTGTCTCGCTCGGTGGCGTGTCGAACGGCTTCCCGCGTCAGACCGGCTTTGACATCACCGTGGCCTCCGAAGTCATGGCAATCCTCTGCCTGTCGAACGACCTGGAAGACCTGCAGAAGCGTCTGGGCGACATCGTTGTGGCCTATACCCGCGACAAGACGCCGATCTACTGCCGCGACATCAAGGCCGACGGCGCCATGACCGTGCTGCTGAAAGATGCGATGCAGCCGAACCTGGTGCAGACGCTGGAAAACAACCCGGCCTTCGTGCATGGCGGCCCGTTCGCCAATATCGCGCACGGCTGCAACTCGGTCATCGCGACCAAGACCGCGCTGAAGCTGGGCGAATATGTTGTCACCGAAGCGGGCTTCGGGGCCGACCTCGGCGCAGAGAAGTTCTTTGACATCAAGTGCCGCAAGGCGGGTCTGAAACCGGCAGCTGCCGTGATCGTGGCCACCGTCCGCGCCATGAAGATGAACGGCGGCGTCGCCAAGGCCGATCTGGGGGCCGAGAATGTCGAGGCCGTCAAGAAGGGCTGCCCGAACCTGGGCCGTCACATCGCCAACGTGAAATCCTTCGGCGTGCCGGTCGTCGTGGCGATCAACCACTTCTACAGCGACACCGATGCCGAAGTGGCGGCGGTGAAGGAATATGTGGCTGCCCAGGGCGCCGAGGCCATCCTCTGCAAGCACTGGGCGCAAGGCTCGGCCGGGATCGAAGATCTGGCCAATGCCGTCGTCAAACTGGCGGAATCGGGCGCTTCGAACTTTGCCCCGCTCTACCCGGACGAAATGCCGCTGTTCCAGAAGATCGAAACCATCGCCAAGCGCATCTACCACGCTGATGAAGTGCTGGCCGACAAGTCGATCCGCGATCAGCTGAAAGCTTGGGAAGCCGCTGGCTACGGTCATCTTCCGATCTGCATGGCCAAGACGCAGTACTCGTTCTCGACCGACCCGAACCTGCGCGGCGCGCCGACGGGCCATTCGGTGCCGGTGCGTGAAGTGCGTCTGTCGGCCGGTGCCGGCTTCATCGTCGCCATCTGCGGCGAGATCATGACCATGCCGGGCCTGCCGAAAGTGCCTTCGGCTGAAGTGATCCGCCTGAACGACGAAGGCCACGTCGAAGGCCTGTTCTGATCAGCGGCCGCGCCTTGCCATCATACCCGCGAGGGTTTACCTCGCGGGAAACCTCATCGGAGGATATGATGAAGGCCCCGACTGATTGCCACAACATGACCGAACTGCGCGCCGCCATCGATGCGCTGGACAGTCAGATCGTGGCGCTGATTGCGCGGCGGGCCGGTTACATCGACCGGGCCGCCGAACTCAAACCCGCCGAGGGTCTACCCGCCCGCATTGATGAACGTGTCGAGGATGTGGTGGCCAAGGTCTGCGCCCGCGCCAATGCAGAGGGGCTGGACCCCGCGCTTGTCGAACAGATCTGGCGGATGATGATCGAATGGTCGATTGCCCGCGAAGAGCAGGTGCTGGGACGGTAATCCGCGCGCCGACGCCCGATGCGCTGGCAGGGGATCGTGATGTTTCAAGGGGTTGGTGCGCCACCCCGTCAGAGGACGACAGCGATGACCGCTACCCTGATTGACGGCAAGGCCATTGCGGCCCGCATGGTCGAAGAGGTCCGCGCCGATGCGGCCGCGCTGGCCGAGCGGGGCTGGGCGCCGCGCCTCGTGTCGATTTCCGTGGGCGATGTCGCCGCGGCCGAGCTTTACGTCCGCAACCAGCAGAAAAGCGCAGAAGCCGCAGGCCTGCAGTTCGAGGCACGCAATTACCCCGCCGAGATCAGCCTGGAGCAGCTGACCGGCGTGCTGATGGGCCTGAACGCGGATCCGCGCGTGAACGGCATCATCATCCAGCGCCCGCTTCCGGCGCATATCCCGGTCAAGACGCTGCAGAAGGCCATCCATCCGCTGAAGGATGTCGAGGGCATGCACCCTGCCTCGATCGGGAATATCGTTTACAACGACCTCGCCCTTGGCCCCTGCACGGCGGTGGCGGCGGTCGAGATTCTGAAAACCCTGCCCTTGAACATCCAGGGGCTGGATGTCTGCGTGATCGGCCATAGCGAGATCGTGGGCAAGCCCATCGCCTTCCTGATGATGGGTCTGGGCGCAACGGTCACCGTCTGCCACCATATGACGCGGCAGGTTGCCGTCCACAGCCGCGCGGCCGATGCCGTGTTCGTGGCGGTGGGCAAGCCCGGTCTGGTCACGGGCGAGATGCTGAAACCCGGCGCCGCGCTGATCGATATCGGGATCAACCGCATCACCGATGCGGACGGCAAGGGCCGGACCGTCGGCGACGCTGATTTCGACAGCTGTTCAAAGGTTGCGGGCTGGATCACCCCGGTTCCGGGCGGGGTGGGGCCGGTCACGGTGGCCACGCTGCTCAAGAACGCGGTGCTGGCGACGCGGATGCAAATGGATCATTACTCTGCCGCCTTCGCGGTGGAACGCTGAGGAGACAAGGCCATGACGGCAGCAATCATCGACGGCAAGGCCTTTGCGGCCAAGGTGCGGGGCGAAGTGGCGGCACATGTCGCGCGCCTGAAGGAAGAACACGGCATCCAGCCCGGTCTGGCCGTGGTTCTGGTGGGCGAAGACCCGGCAAGCCAGGTCTATGTGTCCTCCAAGGGCAAATCGACCGTTGAGGTGGGCATGAAATCGGTCGAGCACAAGCTGCCTGCCGACACCTCCGAGGCTGATCTGCTGGCGCTGATCGCGCGTCTGAATGCTGACAGCTCGATCCACGGCATTCTGGTGCAACTGCCGCTGCCGGGGCATCTGAACTCGGAACTCGTGATCAACTCGATCGATCCGGCCAAGGATGTGGACGGGTTCCACATCTCGAACGTCGGTCTTCTGGGCACGGGGCAGAAGTCGATGGTTCCCTGCACGCCGCTGGGCTGCCTGATGATGCTGCGTGACCATCACGGGTCGCTGGCCGGGCTGAATGCCGTGGTCGTGGGCCGGTCGAACATCGTGGGCAAGCCGATGGCGCAGCTGCTGCTGGGCGACAGCTGCACCGTGACCATCGCGCATAGCCGCACCAAGGATCTGGCCGCGGTCTGCCGCGGGGCCGATATCCTCGTGGCCGCCGTGGGCCGCCCCGAGATGATCACCGGCGACATGGTGAAGCCGGGCGCCACCGTGATCGACGTGGGCATCAACCGGATCGAGCGGGACGGCAAGGGTAAGCTGGTGGGCGATGTCCATTTCGACAGCGCCAAAGAGGTGGCCGGTGCCATCACCCCGGTGCCGGGTGGCGTGGGGCCGATGACCATTGCCTGCCTGCTGGCCAATACGCTGACGGCCTGCTGCCGCGCCAATGGCCTGCCCGAACCCAAGGGTCTGACAGCCTGATTTTAGGCCCCTGTTGAACCTGCATGACCCCGCGCCCTGACGCGGGGTTAAGCATTTGCACTGCCATATTTTTCCGCGAATTATGATTGCGAAATAAAACTTCTGCGCGTATGCCTTGGGCGTGGTTGTTAGCGATTGCTGATTGGACAGATGGCCGGATTCCTGACGGTTCTACGCGCGGACCTCAAAAGTCCCGTTCCCTTGATCGCATGGGTTGTTCTGAGCCTGATCATCGGCATATCTGGCCCCTTCGGCAGCTACGTGGCGCTTCAGCCGGGGCCACGGCTGCTTTACTGGTTCATCTTCGTGGGTGTGGGCATTTTGGTGGGGATGGTGATCCGCGCCGTTGTTCACGGCCTGTGGGGCCTGCGCGATTTCCAGCGCGGGGCTTTTCTGGTCGCCCTGCTGGCCACGGTCGTGCTGACGCCGCCGCTTTATTTTCTGGCAGATGCCGTGTTTGACCATGCGCGCGCATCGACCCCTTCGATGGCTGATATGGCCACCTTCATCTTCGCGGTGTCACTGTCGCTGGGCGCATTCCGGCATTCCGTTGCGGATGCAGTGCCGCACTTTGCCGAAGTGGCGATTGCCGTTCCGGCCGAGCCTGAATTGCCCCTGATCGTTCAGCGCCTTGATTCGGCGTTGCAGGGGCGGCTGGTCGCGTTGACGGTGCGTGACCATTATGTCGATGTCTATACGACGGCGGGGCAGGGGGCGGTGCTGATCCGTCTGGGCGATGCGATCCGCGAAGCTGCGCCCGAAGACGGCGATCAGATCCACCGCTCACACTGGGTGGCATGGTGGGCCGTGACCGGGGTCGAGCGTGAGGGCGGCAAGCATTACGTGCGCCTGTGCCCCGCGCAGCGCCTTCCGGTCAGCAAAACTCATCTCGGCAAGCTGGAAGAGCGCGGCCTGCTGGAGCGCGAGCCCGCATAGGGATAGGGGATCGCCCGCGCGACCCGCCCGGTCAGGATGGCCAGCGCCCCCGGCCCCATCAGCGCCGCCAGCGCCGGGTCCGCACAATCCATGCCCCCGGTATAGGCGCCATAGGCGGGCAGGATCATGCGCTGCGGATTTGACAGCAGAAAACAGGGCGCCGCCCGCCCGGCAAGCCGCGCCTTGGGGTGATAATGGCCCGAGATCTCGGCCTCCCCGCCCTCGGCTGCGATATGGCGAAAGATCAGCGGTCCCAGCTGCATCTGCGGCAGCTGTCTGCCCGTCAGAGTAAGGGGGCCGGGGTCGTGGTTCCCTTCGACCCAGAACCAGTCGCGCCCAGCCATCAGGCCAGTCAGCCGGGCGTGATCCTCGGCGGTGATGTCCTCGGCGGCGGCCAGATCATCGAAACTGTCGCCCAGGCAGATGACCTGTTCGGGCTGTGTGTTGGCGATGTCGGCGGCCAGACGGTCCAGCGTGGCGCGCGTCTCATAGGGGGGCAGCAGCACGCCCCCCCGCCGCGCCAGCCGCGCCGATTTGCCGAAATGCAGGTCGGACACGACCAGCAGGCGCCGATCGGGCCAGAACAGCGCCCCGGTGGGCAGGGCCAGCAGCGGCTGCCCGGCAAAGGTGAAGGCAAAGGCGGTCATGGCCCCTGATCTGCCCGATCCCGACGGGCGGTGCAACGCCCTCAGGCCAGCCCGGCCGCGGCCATGAGGCGGGCCGCCGCCGCCTCGGCGAGACGTTCGCGTCCTTCGCCCTGCACGGGGATGCGACCGGGTTCCAGAAAGAGGGGCGCCGCCAGCGGCGTGACCCGATCCAGCCGGACAAGGTCGATCCGGCCCGCAACTTGGGTCAGCCGGTCTTCGATGCGCCCGAAATCGACCATGCCGCGCATCGCCTCTTGCCGGGTGATGCGCAGCATCAGGTGATCGGGGTCAAAGCGGCGCAGCGTGTCATAGAGGATGTCCGATGAAAACGTGGCCTGCCGCCCGGTCTTGCGCCGCCCCTGATGGCTGCGTTCGATCAGCCCCGCGATGATCGCGCTGGCGCGGAAGGTGCGTTTCATCACCGCGTTTTCAGCGAGCCAGGTTTCCAGCCCTTCGCGCAGCTGCGCCAGATCGAACAGCATGCCGACCTCGGTCACGGGTTCCAACCCCCAGATCAGCGTGGCGTAATCGGTGCAGACAAAGCCCAGCGGGGCCAGGCGCAACTCCTCCATCCGCTTGGTCACCAGAATCCCCAGCGTCTGCTGTGCGTTGCGCCCGGCGAAACCGTAAAGGCACAGATGTTCCCGCCCCTCATGCGGAAAGCTTTCGCAGAGCAGCCGGTCGGGTTCCGGCATCCGCGACACCTGCCGCTGCAGATTCAGCCATTTGGCGGTATGGGCGGGCAGGTCGGGCCAGCTGGGGCGTTGCAGCTGATCCAGAATCCGGTTGGCAAGCAGGGTCGAGGTGGCGAATTTCGTGCCGTTGAAAACCGCAACCTTGGGGTCGCGCCCCGGTTGGCGGCTGACCTCGACCGTCAGTTCATTGAGGTTTTCGTAGCGCACGACCTCGCCGCCGATCAGAAAGGTATCGCCGGGGGTCAGGGTCGCGGCAAAGCTTTCCTCGATCTCGCCCAGGGGAATGCCGCCCATCCGTCCCTTGAGCCGCACCTTCAGCGTTTCAATGTCGATGATGGTGCCGAGGTTCTGCCGCAGGACGGCGGCGGCGCGCGGGTCGCGCAGCTGCCATTTGCCATCGCGCTGCATCAGGCGTTGCCATCGGTCATAGGCGCGCAGGGCATAGCCGCCCGTCGCGCAAAAGTTCAGGCAATCGTCGAAATCTGCGCGGCTCAGCGTGGCATAGGGGCCTGCGGTGATGACCTCGGTGTAAAGATCATCGGCCAGAAACGGCCCGGCGCAGGCGGTGGCAAGGATATGCTGGCACAGCACATCCAGCGGGCCGGGGCCGCGGGGTTCGCCATCCAGACGGTGATCGCGCACGGCCTCAAGCGCGGCCTGACATTCGATCACCTCCCAGCGGTTGGCGGGCACCAGCAAAGCGCGCGAGGGCGCATTGTAGCGGTGGTTCGCCCGCCCGATGCGCTGCACCAGCCGCTTCACATTGCGCGGCGCACCGACCTGGATGACCAGATCGACATCGCCCCAGTCGATCCCGAGATCGAGCGATCCGGTGCAGACCACCCCGCGCAACGCCCCGGCGGCCATCGCGGCCTCGACCTTCTCGCGCGCTTCGCGCGACAGGCTGCCGTGATGGATGCCGATGGGCAGCGCATCCTCATTCGCGAGCCAGAGGTGGTGGAAGAAAATCTCGGCCTGCGCGCGGGTATTGTGAAAGATCAGCGTGGTGCGGTGGCGGCGGACCTGCTCCAGAATATCCGGGATCGCATAGCGCCCGCCCCCACCGGCCCAAGGGGGCGGGGCCTCGGTCTCCAACATGGCGATATCTGGGTCGGGGCCGGGATCGGCATGCAGGATCTGCGCGCCCCCGCCCAGAAACCGCGCAAGGGCGGGCGGGTCTTCCACCGTCGCCGACAGGCCCACCCGCCGCAGCCCCGGCGACAGGCTTTGCAGCCGCGCAAGGCCCAGCATCAGCTGATCGCCTCGCTTGCTTTCGGCCAGGGCGTGGATCTCGTCCAGGATCACCCGCTGCACCCCGGCGAAGATGCGCGGCGCGTCTTCGTAGCTGAGCAGCAGCGCCAGGCTTTCTGGTGTGGTCAGAAGGATATGCGGTGGATCGGCGCGCTGACGCTTGCGCTGGGTGGCGCCGGTATCGCCGGTGCGGTCCTCAACCCGGATGGGCAGGCCCGCCTCTTCGATCGGGCGGCGGAGGTTGCGCCGGATATCCGCCGCCAGCGCCTTCAGCGGCGAGATATAGAGCGTATGGAGCCCCGCCTTCGGCGCTGCCGTGATTTCGGCCAGCGACGGCAGAAACCCCGCCAGCGTCTTGCCCCCGCCTGTGGGCGCAATCAACAGCGTGGCGGGGTCGGCGGCGGCCTCGAGCATCGCGCGTTGATGCGGGTGCAGCTGCCAGCCACGGGCGGCGAACCAGTCGGACAGGGCGGGGGGCAGATGGGTCATGGCGCAATCATAGTGCGCTGGCGCGTCGGGGAAACCCCGCTGCCGGGACAACGGTCTTGCACGCCGCGCCGTGGCGCCCTAGTGCTGGGGCATGAAAATCTTGTTTCTGGGCGATGTGATGGGGCGCGCCGGCCGTGCCGCCATCGTGGAGCGGCTGCCGGGCCTCAGGGCCGAATGGGGCCTCGATTTCATTGTGGTGAACGGCGAAAACGCCTCATCCGGGGCGGGGCTGACGGGCGAACACGCCAAGCTCCTGCTGGCGGCCGGGGTCGATTGCCTGACGCTGGGCGATCATGCCTTTGATCAGAAGGACATGCTGTCGTTCATCGAACAGGAACAGCGCATCATCCGGCCGCTGAACTTTTCCAAGATCGCACCGGGGCGCGGGGCGCGGCTTTTCACCGATGCGCGCGGGCGCAAGGTGCTGGTCACGCAGGTTCTGGGCCAGGTCTTCATGAAGCGGCCCTTCGATGATCCGTTCTCGGCCGTGGATACGGTGCTGAAGCAGCACCCGCTGGGCGGTCTTGCCCAGGCAATCATCGTGGATGTGCATTGCGAGGCGACGTCCGAGAAGATGGCGATGGGCCATTGGTGCGACGGACGCGCAAGCCTTGTGGTCGGCACCCATACCCATGTGCCGACGGGCGACGCGCAGATCCTGCAGGGGGGCACCGCGTATCTGACCGATGCGGGCATGTGCGGCGATTACAACTCGGTCATCGGGATGGAGAAGCTGGAGCCGCTGCGCCGCTTCATCACCGGCATGCCGAAAGAGCGTTTTCAGCCCGCGAATGGCCCGGCGACCCTGTCGGGCGTCTATGTCGAAACCGATGATCGCACCGGCCGGGCCGAGAAGGTGCGGATGATCCGCATCGGTGGGCGGCTGGAAGATGCGCGTCCCTGACGCGCAAGACCTGCCCGATTATTGTTCTGTTCTGCCGCGCGGAGAGAGTATTCTTTCCTTTTCCGGGGCGTAAAGAGCACGCTTTGCACGAATCCTTTGCTTTTGGGGGGATTATTATCTACTGATCCGGTCGAGTTTAACTTGGGGGTCCCATGCTTGGTCTAGAACTCGCGCAGCAGACGCAGGCCTTGTTGTCGCTCGGTATTCTGGCGGTGATGTTCGTTTTCTTTGTCCGAGAGACGTTTCCCGTCGAAGTGACCGCAATCATGGGCGCGGCGGCGATGATCCTTTTGGGTATCCTGCCCGAGAAAGAGGCCCTCAAGGTTCTGTCGAACAACGCGCCTTGGACAATTGCCCTGATGTTCATGGTCATGGGGGGGCTCGTCCGCACCGGCGCCGTTGAAATGATCATCGGCCTTGCCGAAAGCCATGTCGGCAACCGACCCAAGACCACCATCGCCGTGCTGTTTGGCTTTGTGGCCGTGGCCTCTTCGGTCATGAACAACACGCCGCTGGTGGCCGTGATGATCCCCGTGGTCATCCAGATCGCGGCGCGCATCGGGAAAGCGCCTTCCAAGCTTTTGATCCCGCTCAGCCATATGACGGTGCTGGGGGGGATGATTTCGCTGATCGGCACCTCGACCAACCTGTTGGTGGACGGCTCTGCGCATGACGCGGGGCTGCCGCACTTCGGATTGTTCGAAATTGCACCGCTCGGCCTGGCTGTGACTGTGGTTGGCGGCCTTTATCTGGCGCTTTTTGGTAACTACCTTTTGCCCGAACGCCAGTCGATGGCCTCGCTTCTGGGCGATCGCAAGCGGATGAAATACTTCACCGAGGTCGCGATCCCCGAGGACTCTGTTCTGGTCGGCAAGCCGGTGCTTGAGGTGCAGCAGTTCAAACGCTCGGGCGTGCGGGTGATCGATGTGCTGCGGGGCGATCTGTCGCTGCGCCGCGATCTGAACGCGGCCGTGCTTGAGGCGGGCGACCGCGTCGTCCTGCGGACCGAGATGACCGAGCTTCTGGACATGCAGAACCGCACCGACATGCGGATCGTGGACAAGCTGTCTTCGGTGCAGACCGAAACCGTCGAGGTGCTGATCACCCCCGGCTGCCGCATGATCGGCCGCAGCCTGGGCGAGATGCGCCTGCGCCGCCGCTATGGCGTCTATGTCCTGGCGGCCCATCGCAAAAGCCAGAACATCGGCCGCCAGCTGGATGAGCTGGTCGTGCAGGTCGGCGATACGCTGCTGCTCGAGGGCGCGATGGAGGACATCAAGCGCCTCGCCGACGATATGGAAATGGTGGATGTCAGCCACCCCAAACAGCGCGCCTATCGCCGGGGCAAGGCCCCCATCGCCATCGGGGCGCTGCTTTTCGTGGTGGTGCTGTCCTCGTTTGATGTGGCGCCGATCTACACGCTGGGCTTCTTTGCCGTCGCCGCAATCCTGCTGTCGCGCTGCATCGACAGCGACGAGGCGCTGAGCTTTGTCGATGGCCGTCTCATGGCGATGATCTTCGCCATGCTTGCCGTGGGCGAGGGGCTGGACCGGTCCGGTGCGGTCGAGCTGATCGTGACCGGGGTGAAACCCTGGATGGAGGGTCTGCCCCCCTTCCTCATGATCCTTGCGATCTATCTGCTGGGCCTGATCCTGACCGAGTTCCTGTCGAACAACGCTGTGGCGGTGATCTATACCCCCATCGCGATCGAACTGGCACATCAGCTGGGTGTTGATCCGCGGCCCTTCGTGGTGGCAGTCATGTTTTCGGCCACGCTCGCCTTTGCGACGCCGGTGGGGTATCAGACCAATATGATGGTCTATGGCCCCGGGGGCTACAAATTCACCGACTTCACCAAGGTCGGCATCCCGCTCAATATCCTCACCTGGCTGGTCTGTTCGGCGCTGATCCCGCTGCTCTGGCCGCTTTATCCCTGATTTCACAGGGGCAGGGTGCCGTTGCCGGGCCGGGGGGTTGCCGCAAACCCCCCGTCTGGTGTAGAGGAGCCCATCACCAATACTGGGACTGGAGTAGAGGCCATGGCAGGCCATTCTAAATGGGCGAACATCCAGCATCGGAAGGGCAAGCAGGATAAGCTGCGCTCGAAGATGTTCTCGAAGCTGGCCAAGGAAATCACCGTGGCCGCCAAGATGGGCGACCCCGATCCCGACAAGAACCCGCGTCTGCGTCTGGCGGTGAAGGCGGCCAAGGCCGTTTCCATGCCGAAGGACGTGATCGAACGCGCCATCAAGAAGTCGCAGGGCGGCGATGCCGAAAGCTATACCGAGATCCGGTACGAAGGCTATGGCGTCAACGGGATCGCGATCATCGTCGAGGCGATGACCGACAACCTGAACCGTACCGCATCAAACGTGCGCAGCTATTTCACCAAATGCGGTGGCAACCTGGGTCAAAGCGGCTCGGTCGCGCACAGCTTTGACCGCGTGGGCGAGATCACCTATCCCGCCTCGGTCGGCGATGCTGACACGGTCATGATGGCGGCGCTGGATGCCGGGGCCGATGACGTGGAATCGGATGACGAAGGTCACTGGATCTATTGCTCGGTCGAGGCGCTTTCGGAAGTGTCGGACGCACTGGAAAAGACCCTTGGGGAATCGACCGAATCCAAGCTGATCTTCAAGCCGCAGACCCGCACCGAGGTGGATCTGGAAACGGCACAAAAGCTCATGCGGCTGATCGACATGCTCGAAGAAGACGATGATGTGCAGACCGTGACGCACAACTTCGATATTCCCGATGATGTGGCGGCCCAGCTGGGCTGATTGGTCTTGACGATCTGGCGAAGGCCCCCGGTTCCGGGGGCCTTTTGCATTTCATGCACCCGCAAAAAAAAGTGCCCCCGGAGGCCAAGTGTCTGGCAGATCCGGGGGCGAGGCGGAGCAGGGAGCACGGGAAGGAAATGTCCCCCCGATCTGGAGTGTCGCGTTAGCGACCCTCGTCAGACCGAGGGGGCCCGGAAAGCGCGCGATTGCGGATCGCGCTGTCCACCCCCAGAAGGAAGGCGGCCCGCGAAACTGGCTTTCTCAGGGTCGTGTCGCAGATGGGGCTGCGTTCTACCGAAAAGTCATGAGCCTTCACATTTTCGGAAACGAGCACCACCGGCAAACTCGGATGTGCGGCGCGCAGCCGCAGGCAAAAATCTGTCACGTCATCGGCATCGCCGATCTGGTCTGCATCCAGCAGCATGAAATCGAACATCGCCCCATATTGGATCAGCCATTCGAAGGGGATCAGGCCCTGGCCCAGCCGGATGGTGGTGGCGCCCGCTTGGCGCGCCCAATCTTCCAGCTGGTCGGCCTCTTGTGCGAAGCGACCGCAGATCAGGCCGTAGCGTCCGATCCAGTTGGCGCTGTTCACCAGCTTCCCGTAGCTGTCGAACAGGGCGGCCGTGGTGGATTGGGGCGCATGAGGAATTGCCGGGCGAATCTGGACCCTGCGTTCAGGCAGCACCCATTGCCGGAGCGTCGCCCACCCCTTCCGCAGGACCTGGGGTAGATCAGGGGTCTGAATCGTTCCGACCATGGTACTCCCCTCCTTTTGTTCTACCGGGTCTGGGCGCCGTTTTCCCGCCGCGGCGGACGAATACACGCATTGGTTGCGGACATGTTCTGTTACCCATAGAAGGCTGTCAATATGATAATTTATATCGCATGATTTCTTGCAAAAAGTTGCAAGAATCGTCGCAGGTGCTATTGTCTAAAAGGGCTTTGGTGCCGCATGATCAGGTAAACGCGCTGTAAACGGGGGTGGTTCCGATTGGATGTGAAAAGTGTTGCGCAGCTTCGCGCCCTGCTGTTCGAGATGGAAAAGTCTCTGGGCTTGGCCGAACTCTCCCAGAACGAGAAGGACGTGCTTTACGCGATCAATCAGCTCGCGAAGTCTGATGCCAATTTGGTAAAATCCGATCAGATCCGCTCTCACCCTCTTGTCTCAGAGATTCCTTCGGCGTCGTTCCACCGCGCGCTCAAAAGTCTGCTCAAACGTGGGCTGGTCTCCCATGCGCCGGAAACCAAGGCGCGATCCTATATTGTCAACGCTGAACTTCAGGTTTAATTTATCGCGGTGATAATCAAGGGAGCGCCCGCGCGCATGACACTGAACTGGACACGTGAGATCGGTGCAGTGTCCGTTTGCCTTGGGGTGATGTTCGGGTCTACCTTTCTTGTCGTGCAGTTGAACGATCTGGGCAAAAGCCTGTTCCCCGGCATGATCCTGCAGCTGGGTGGCATCCTCTTCCTGCCGCATGGTGTTGCGCTTCTGTCAACATGGGTGCTGGGCTGGCGGGCGTTTTTGCCCCTGTTCGCGGCCACCGTCTTTGCCTTGGCACTCGGCCGCGGGATTGAGGCGGTAACGGTCACAATGCTGCTTCTGATGGCCGTGAAAGCCGCGACAATGCCGGCGGCCTTTGATCTGTTTCGTCTATGCAAGATAGATGCGCGCGGCGACGGGGCCTTCATGTTCAACTGGCGGCTGCTGATGCTGATCGGCTTTTTGTCGTCGATGCTGAACAATCTCTGGCGCTACATGCTGAACTGCTGTGGCGACATGACGGCAAGCAAGATGCTTGCGGCCTATTCTCTGTCGATCTTCGGTGACATGATGGGGGTGCTGGTGGTCATGTTGGGGATGATGCTGGTGTTCCGCCATATGCGGCAGCGGCAGCTGCGCGCACAGGTCTAAGGTGGCAGCAGCTGCCTGGCCGCCGTGCGGATCAGGGTGCGTGTCAGACCGCTCAGCGCCGGGGCAGTTCGTCGCGCCAGCTGCCAGTGCAGCGGCACATCCAGATGGGCGCCGGGCAGCAGCGCCACCAGACGCCCCTCGGCAATCAGGTCTGCGACAAGCGGCAGCGGGTTCATGCCCCAGCCCAGCCCCGCCAGCGCCGCATCGACAAATCCTTGGGATGACGCGATGCGATGTGTGGGAAAGGCAAGCCCGCCCCCGATATTCTGGGCAAGCCAATCGGTCTGAAGCCGGTCATTGTCGGAAAAGGTCAAGGCGGGGGCGCGGGCCATGCTGATACGGTCTGGCCCCTCGGGGAGCCAGCGGGCGATGAATCCGGGGCTTGCGGTCGCAAGATAACGCAAATGCCCCAAGGGGTGCGTATCGCAGCCCTGCAGCGGCCCGGGATGCGAGGTGATGGCCGCAGCGACCTCGCCCCGTCGCAGCCATTCCTGGCTGACATCCTGGTCGTCGATGACAATGTCGAACAGCAGCCCTTCGGTCGCGGCCAGTGCCGGGATCACCCAGGTGGCAAGGCTGTCGGCATTCACGGCAATTCGCACCGTGGTGGGGCGCGGATCGGGCAAGGGCAGGGCGGCTTCCAGCAGCATCACCTCATCATGGTGCTGGATCAGGCGCAGGCCCATCTCGGTGGCGCGGCAGGGCTGCCCGCGCAGAATCAGCAGCGCGCCGATCCGGTCTTCCAGCGCCTTGATCCGCTGGGACACAGCGGAGGGCGTCAGCCCCAGCTGCGCCGCCGCCAGATCAAAGCTGCCGCGTCGATGCACCGCCGCCAGCGCGGCCAGATTGGGATAGTCGAGCATTAGGAAAACTTAATCACATCCAGAATTATTAATTGGATTGATCCCCGTGCGCCCGCCTATGTCAAGCGCATCAGGACGGAGAAGATGAGATGTGGGAAGCTGCGATTTCGGGATATCTGGTGGCGCTAAGCCTGATTGCCGCCATCGGCGCACAGAACGCCTTTGTGCTGCGGCAGGGGCTGCGGCGCGAACATGTGGGCATCGTGGTTGCGATCTGCGCGCTGTCGGATGCAGTGCTGATCACCGCCGGGGTTGCGGGCTTTGGCACGCTGGCCCAGGCCGTGCCGTGGTTTGGTGAGGCGATGCGCTGGCTGGGCGTGGCCTTTCTGGCCACCTATGGCGCGATGCGCTTTCTTGCAGCCCGCAGGGGCGGCGAGGCTCTGATCCCGAAGGGGGACGAGTCGGTGCCGCTGCGCCGTGTGGTGGCGATGTGCCTGCTGTTCACCTGGGCCAACCCGCATGTCTATCTGGATACGCTGGTGCTGATCGGATCGGTGTCGGCGCAATATGCCCCGCATGGGGTGGCCTTCGGGACCGCGGCGGCCATGGCCTCGGTGTCGTTCTTCAGCGCGCTGGGGTTCGGGGCGCGGTTGCTTGCGCCGGTCTTTGCCAAGCCTCGCGCCTGGGTGGTGCTGGAGGTGATCATCGGCTGCACCATGTGGGCGCTTGCGCTCGGGCTTGCGCTTGGCTGACGCGATTGTGCGGGGCACAAACTGGGCCTTGCGGTCCGCATGCGGCTGGGGTTGGGTTGCGTCATCATGATGGAACGCGACCTGGAAATGCGCCCTGTGCAGGGCGTGCTGTGGATGCTCGCCTCGGGCCTGAGCTTTGTGGGCGTCAATGCGCTGGTGCGCTGGCTGGGCACCGATCTGCCCGCCGCGCAAAGCGCCTTCCTGCGCTTTGCTTTCGGCGTGGTGTTTCTGATCCCGACCATTCTGCCCGTCTTGCGCGCGGGGTTCGCGCCCGGGGCGCTGCCGCTGTTTCTGGGGCGGGGTGTCGCGCATACGGCGGCGGTGATTTTCTGGTTCTATGCCATGGCGCGCCTGCCCGTAGCCGAGGTCACGGCCATCGGCTATCTGAACCCCATCCTTGTCACGCTGGGTGCAGCGCTTCTGTTTGGTGAAAGGCTGGGTCTGCGGCGGATGCTCGCTGTCGCTGTGGCCATTCTGGGCGCCGTGATCGTGCTGCGCCCCGGCCTGCGGGATCTTTCGCTGGCGCATCTGTCACAGGTCTGCGCGGCCAGCGGCTTTGCCGCGTCTTATCTTTTCGCAAAGCGGTTAAGCGGCCTCGCCTCGGCCGGGGCGATCGTCGCGATGCTGAGCCTTTGCGTCACCCTTGGCCTTCTGCCCTTCGCGCTGCTGAACTGGCAGCCCGTCACGCTGGTGCAGCTGGGGGCGCTGGCGGTGGTCGCGCTCTGTGCAACCACGGGCCATTACTGCATGAGCCGTGCCTTCGCCGTGGCGCCCATGGCGGTGACGCAACCTGTCACCTTCCTGCAGCTTGTCTGGGCCACGCTGCTGGGCCTTCTGGTCTTTGGCGAGGGGATTGATGGCTTCGTCCTTTTGGGGGGCGCGATCATCATCACCGCCATCAGCGCGAATACCTGGCGCGAGGCGCGGCTGCGCCGCCGCGCCGATGAGGTCGCGGCCGCCCTTTGACCGTGATCCGCGGCATTTGAACCGCCTTTTTCCGATGCGCCCCGCAATCGCCCCAGCTTGGCCGCGGGCTGCCATGGTCTGTTAAGCCCCCGCACATCCTGACCGCCGATCCTGACCCCGGGTGAGAATTGGGTGTGGAGGTCTGCCGTGGGCAGCTTCTTCGGTCGGGGCACGTTTCGTGCCGCGGCGGCGCATATGGTGGCGGGGGTCACCGATATTGCGCTGCGGGTTGTGGATGGCGTGGTGCAGGTCTTTACCACCACGCGGGCAGGCGGGGGCCTGCTGTCGCTGGAGCTGCAGACCACGGGGGTGGGCCTGCGGTTGATCGATCAGGCTGGGGTCGCGGCAGGCACGGTGCTTTCCGCCCCGGCGCAGATCACTGTGCTGTCCGGGGCCGGTCCGGATCGCCTCATCTGGACGGGGGGCATCGTCCTCGGCAGTCATCTGCTGGGCCGCGCCGGGGGGATCGGCGCGGCAGAGACAGGCGCTTTGCCACCCGGTCCGATCTCGGCACAGACCTTCACCACGCTGGGCGATGCTGCCTTTGCCATTCTTGCCCCGCTTGGGGAAAACCGGCTCTTGGTGTGTCGCATGACCGCCACGGGGCAGATGGTGGCAGTGGATGGCACCGATCTGGGCAATCCCGTGCAGCAGGCGGTCGACATCACGGCGCTTGCCGCGCTGCGCATCGGAGCTGCGCATTATGTGCTGTCGCTGTCCGCGGCAGAGGAAAGCCTGCGGGTCTGGGCGCTTGGACCGAATGGCACGCTGACCGCCGTATCACAGGTGGGGGCTGGAGCGGGTCTTGGTCTTTCCACCCCCTCGGCCCTGGAGGTCGTGGAGCTTGCCGGGCGGTCCTACGCGTTGATTGCCGGGGCGGGGTCGTCGTCGATTTCGGTCGTGGCGCTTGAACCGGGGGGGCAGATGCGGCTTGCGGATCACGTTATCGATACGCTGGAAACGCGGTTTCAGGGCGTTCAGGCGCTGGCCAGCGTGCAGATTTCCGGGCGGGTCTTCGTCTTTGCCGGCGGTGGTGACGGCGGGCTTCAGGCCTTTGAGCTGATGCCGGGGGGGCGGCTTGTTGCCGCCGGGCAGGTTCTGCCCGCCACCGCCCTGCCACTGGACGACATCACCGCGCTGGCAGCGGTTGTTCAGGGCGACCGCATCGAACTGGTTGTCGGTGCCGAAGGCTCCGGCTTGATCCGTTTGGGTTTCGACCCTGGCCCCCTTGCCGTGCCGCTGTCGGGTGGTGCGGGTGATGACAGCCTTTCTGGCGGCGACCGGGGCGATCTGATCCTGGGGCGGGCGGGGAATGACCGTCTCTCAGGCGGGGCGGGGGCAGATATCCTGTCAGATGGCGCCGGAATGGATGAGATGGATGGCGGGGCGGGCGCCGATCTTTTCGTGCTGGCGGCCGATGGGCAGGCCGATACGATCCGAGGCTTCGTTCCGGGCGAGGATCGCATCGACCTGTCCGGCTGGGGACGGATCTATTCGGTCGAGGCGCTGCCGATGGTGGGGCGCCGCGGTTGCGTCGTCATCCGCTGGGGCGAGGAAGCGCTCTACATCTATTCTGCCGATGGGGCGGATATGGACCCCGGCATCTTTACCTCGGCCGATGTCTTCGGTCTGTGGCATGTCACCACGCCCGCCGTCATTCCGGGGCGACAGATCGCCTCGGGGCCGGATCGGGAAACCCTGACGGGCGGGGGCGGGGCCGACACGCTGCTGGCGGATGGTGGCGGCGATCTGCTTTCAGGCGGGTCGGGCACGGATTTGGCCGATTACGGCCGGGCCAGCGGGCCGGTCCGCGCAAACCTTGGGCTCGGCCCGCTGGCTCCGCAGCTTGCCGGGCAGGACAGGTTCCAGTCGGTCGAGGATCTGGCCGGTGGTATCCATGACGATACCCTGACGGGCAACGCGGCCGACAATCTTCTGCTGGGACGACAGGGCAATGATCGGCTGATCGGCGGGGCAGGCCGCGATCGGCTTATGGGCGGGGCCGGGGACGACAGCCTGAACAGTGGCCTCGGGGCCGATCTTCTGGATGGTGGCGACGGGCGCGATTGGGCGCGATGGCACCGGGCAACCATCTCCGTTCAGGTGGATCTGACGCTGGCGGTGCAAAGCGGCGGCGCCGCAGCGGGCGACCGCCTGATCGGGATCGAGAACCTGCTGGGCGGCCGCTACGCCGACCGTCTGGCGGGGGATGCCACGGCGAACGCCCTGTCCGGGGGTGGCGGCAGTGACAGGCTGGAGGGACGCGCGGGGGCCGACACGCTGAACGGGGGGGAGGGAAATGACAGTCTGACCGGGGGCAGCGGGGCCGACCTGCTGCTGGGGGGCGCGGGCGCGGACTGGGCGGTCTATGCCGGGGCCGCGGCTGTTCGGGTCGATCTGGCCTTGGCCGGGCAGTGGCAAGATACGGCTGGGCAGGGGCGCGACTGGCTCTCGGGGGTCGAACATCTGTCCGGTGGTGCCGGGGGCGATCGTCTGGCAGGCGGCCGCACGGCCAATATCCTGTCCGGCGACGCAGGAGATGATCTGCTTCAGGGGCGTGAGGGCGCCGATACGCTGATCGGTGGGGCGGGCAATGATATTCTGTCTGGCGGGGCGGGAAACGATTGGGCGGTCTATCGCGGCGGCGCAGCCCTGCGGATCGACCTGCGCCTGACGACGGCGCAGGCCACCGGGCAGGGGCGGGATGTGCTGTCATCGGTTGAAAACCTATGGGGCGGGGCGGGGGCCGACGCCTTGGCGGGAAATGCGGCCGACAACCGCCTTCTGGGGCAAGACGGGGCAGACAGCCTGTTCGGGTTTGATGGCAATGATCGGCTGCAAGGCGGCAATGGCAACGACCTGCTCTCTGCCGGGCGGGGCAATGACCTGTTGTTGGGCGGGGACGGGAATGATCATCTGCGGGCCGGACCGGGCCGCGATCAGACAACGGGTGGCAGCGGCTTTGACACGGTCGAATTGACCGGCCCGGGGGGAAACCGCATTTCGCTGGCCGTGACAGGGTGGCAGGCGCGTCCGGGGGGCGCGGTGCTGCTTGCCGGGGTTGAGGGGCTGATGGGTGCGGCGGGGCAGGACACGCTATCGGGCCATGCCGGGGCCAATATGGTCTGGGGTGGGGGCGGCGCGGATCAGCTTTTTGGTCTGGCGGGGGCGGACTGGCTGTTGGGGGGGGGAGGGGCCGACCGCCTCGCAGCCGGCAGCGGGGATGACTGGCTGGACGGCGGGGCGGGCAATGACTGGCTCTCGGGTGGGACCGGGGCCGACCGCTTTGTCTTTTCCGCGGGCGCCGATCGCATCGTCGATCTGTCGTGGGCCGAGGGCGACCATCTGCTGCTGACCCTTGCCGCCCTGCCGCAGCTGCGTGGCCTGAGCCCCACCACCATCGTCGAACGCTGGGGCGTCGATCTGGGGGCCGAGGTGCGCCTTGATCTGGGCGCAGCCGGGCAGGTCACGCTGGCGGGGATGGCCTCGCTCTCGGAACTTCGCGCGGTGATCGAGGTGATCTGACCGCTCAGATCCCGTCCATGCAGGCCGCCGCCAGGGCCGAGGCCGGGTCGACCAGACCGTCGATCACGTCGAAATGGTGCTTGCCGGGGTCCACGGTCCAAGGGCAATCCCAGGCCTCGGACAGGGTGCGCGCCTGCCACAGAAAAGCCGGGCGTTCCTGCCCCCCAACCCAGACATGCGCCTGCACCCCGTCCTGCAGCGTCAAACGGGCCGGGCTTTCGGCCGCACATTCGGCGGCATCGAGCCGCAGCTTGGCGTTCATTCCGGTCACCATCAGCGGCGCAAGATCGGCCAGCGGCGAAATCGGCACCACCCGCCGCAGCCCCGGCACCGCCTGATCGGCACAGCCCATGCGCGCCGACAGATGCCCCCCCGCCGAATGGCCGGTGATGACCATCGGCAGGTCCGGCAGCCGCGCCGCCACCATTTGTGCCGCGCGGGCGATCTGCGCCGTCATCCTGCCGATGCGCGCCTCGGGCGCAAGGGTGTAAGAGGGCATGGCACAGGCCCACCCCCGCGCCACCGCCCCGGCCGCCAGATGCGACCAGAGCTCGCGCCCGAAGGCCAGCCAATAGCCGCCATGGATGAACATCAGCACCCCGCGGGGCGCGCCCGCGGGCAGGAACAGGTCCAGCGCCTCGCGCGGGGTGGGGCCATAGGGCAGGTCCAGCTCGGCCCGCGCGCCCATCGCGCTGCGGAAGGCCGCGGCCTCGGCCTGCCAGCGGGGGGGATAGCCCTCGGCCCCGGCGATGAAAGCCCCGTTGGAATAGGCGGTGTCTGGATCTTGCATCATGGTCCCTGCGTTGGCACTGCGACGGCATCACCGCTTTGCAGCGCCGGAAATCTGCGCGACAAACGTTGGACGGTCAAAGGAAAAGCGTCAGAGGTACCCCCATGTCCGACCAGCCCGAGATGCAGAAGATCCTGCTTGCCGCCCGTCCCGGCAAGGGCCGCTGGATCTGGGGCCTGTTGGCCTGCGGGGCAGGGGTGCTTGTGGCGTTCTGGTTGTTCAGCGGCAGCGACAGCCCGCAAATCAGCTACGAGACTGCCCCCGCGTCCCGCGCCACGCTGACTGTGATCGTCACCGCCACCGGCACGGTGCAACCCACGACCGAGGTCGAGGTTTCCTCCGAGCTTTCGGGGACGCTGGCCGAGGTGGCGGTCGATTATAACGACCGGGTCGAGGTGGGCCAGATGCTCGCCCGGCTCGACAGCCGCAAGATGGAGGCGCAGGTCGCCAATGCCGAGGCCGCGCTGGCCCGCGCCCGCGCGCAGGTCACCCAGGCCGAGGCGACGGTGCGGCAGGCCGACGCCGAACTGACCCGCGCCCGCGCGCTCGACCGGCGCGGCATCACCAGCCAGAGCAATCTGGAAACCGCCGAGGCCGAGGATGACCGCGCCCGTGCCGCATTGGAAAGCGCCCGCGCCGATCTGACGCTGGCCATGGCCAACCTCGCGCTGGAAGAGGCCGATCTCGACAAGGCGCAGATCCGGTCGCCCATCCGGGGGATCGTGCTGGAGCGCACGGCGGAACCGGGGCAGATCGTGGCCTCTTCGCTGAATGCGCCGGTCCTTTTTACGTTGGCCGAGGATCTGTCCCGGATGGAATTGCAGGTGGATATTGATGAGGCGGACATCGGCCAGGTTTCGGTCGGTGATCCCGCCCTGTTCACGGTCGAGGCCTGGCGCGGTCAGAGCTTCCCCGCCCGCATCATCCAGCTGCGCTACGCCCCCGAGGAAACCGACGGCGTCGTCACCTACAAGGCGGTCCTCTCGGTTGACAACAGCAACGGCAAACTGCGCCCCGGCATGACCGCCACCGCAGAAATCACCGTGGAAACCGTGACCGATGCGCTGACCGTGCCCAATGCCGCCCTGCGCTACGCCCCGCCGCCGGTTGCAACCCCGACCGAATCCTCGGGCGGCGGGCTGATCGGCCTTCTGATCCCCGACCGCCCCAACAGCGACAGCGGCCTTGCCACCGGCCGGTCGGTCTGGGTGCTGCGCGATGGCGCCCCGGTCGAGGTGGCCGTGACGGTCGGCGCCAGCGATGGCACCCGCACCGAAATCCGCGACAGCACGCTTGCCGCGGGCGATGCCGTCATCATCGATCAGCGCACGGGGGAATAGCATGTCCGCCCCGCTGATGGAGTTTCGCGGCGTCTCGCGCCGCTACGGGCAGGGCGAGGCCGAGGTCCGCGCTCTCGACCAGGTGGATCTGACGATCCGCGCGGGGGAATTCGTGGCGATCATGGGGCCGTCCGGGTCGGGCAAATCCACCGCGATGAACATCATCGGCTGCCTCGACCGCCCCAGCGCGGGCGACTATCTCTTTCAGGGCACCGAGGTCGGCCGCTGGTCGCAGGATGCGCGCGCGCTGCTCCGGCGCGAATTTCTGGGCTTCGTCTTTCAGGGCTTCAACCTGCTGCCCCGCACCACCGCGCTTGAAAACGTGGAACTGCCGATGATCTACAAGGGCATCCCCCGCCCCGAGCGCATCGCCCGCGCGCGGCAGGCGCTGGCCCGCGTGGGGCTCGCCGGGCGCGAAGGGCATGACCCATCACAGCTCTCGGGCGGGCAGCAGCAGCGCGTCGCCATTGCCCGCGCGCTGGCCGGGAACCCCAAGGTCATCCTCGCCGATGAACCGACCGGCAACCTTGATACCCAACGCTCGCGCGAGATCATGGCCCTGCTGACCGATCTGAACCGCGAAGGCATCACCATCGTCATGGTCACCCATGAAGAAGACATGGCCCGCCATGCCCGCCGCCTGATCGTCTTCGTCGATGGCCATCTGGCCCGCGATCAGGCCCAGGAGGCCACCCCATGCTGACAGAGACCCTCCGCCTTGCCGTGCAGGCGATCCGGCGCAATCTGATGCGCTCTCTGCTGACGGTGCTGGGCGTGGTGATCGGCGTGGCCGCGGTCATCGCCATGGTCACGGTGGGGCAGGGGTCCTCCGCTCAGGTCACGGCCGAGGTCGAAAGCCTTGGCTCCAACCTCGTGATCCTGCGCCCCGGCAAACAGTCGATGGGCCCCCCAAGCGCCCGCGACAGCGCGCCGGCCTTCCGCCTGGCCGATGTGGCGGCGCTGCAAGGCCTCTCCTCGGTGGCCTATGCCGTGCCCATCGTCAGCAGCACCCAGACAGTGATCTTCGGCAATGCCAATGTAACGACCACCATCACCGGCACTTCGGTCGATTACCTCGCGCTCGGCGGCTGGACCCTGCAGCACGGCCGCGCCTTCACCGACAGCGAAGACCGCGCCGGCACGCCCGCCTGCCTCCTGGGAGAGACGGTGCGCGCCGCGCTCTTCGGCCAATCCGATCCCACGGGCGATACCATCCGCGTCAAATCGCTCTCCTGCACGGTGATCGGCACCTTGGCCCCCAAGGGCGCCTCGACCATGGGGCAGGATCAGGATGATACGGTGCTGATGCCCGTGCGCGCCGTGCAACGCCGCCTTGCCGGCTCGGCCGAGGTCGCCTCCGTCTCCATCGGGCTCAAGTCCGGCGTCAGCACCACCCGCGGCATCCGCGACATCACCGCCCTCATGAGCGAACGCCGCCGCATCGCCCTGGGCCAAGAGGATGACTTCAGCGTCTTCGACCTCAAACAGATCGCCACCGCCCTTTCCGGCGTCAGCGCTGTCCTTACCGGCCTTCTCAGCGCGGTGGCAGCGGTCAGCCTGCTGGTTGGCGGCATCGGCATCATGAATATCATGCTGGTCTCGGTCACCGAACGCACCCGCGAAATCGGCATCCGCCTTTCGGTCGGCGCCACTGCCGCCCAGGTCCTGCTGCAGTTCCTGGTCGAGGCGGTGGTCCTCTCTCTCGCCGGTGGCCTCCTCGGCATCCTTCTGGGCCTTGGCCTTGCCGCCCTTGCCGCAGGGATCATGGGCATCCCCTTCCTGCCCTCCCTCCCCGTCATCGCCCTGGCCTTCGCCTTCTCGGCCGTCGTGGGCGTGATCTTCGGCTACTTCCCCGCCCGCCGCGCCGCCCGCCTCGACCCGATCGAGGCCCTGCGTCACCAATGAACGCGGCCCCAAAGCAAAGGACCGGGGCGCAAAACCCCAGTCCTCATTTTCTGTCTGAAAATATCCTCGGGGGGGCGGGGGGCAGACAGCCCCCCGGCGCCGCCCGCCGCCCCTCAGCCAAGCGCGTATCCCGCGCCCCTGACCGTCCGCAGCGGATCTTCCCCGCCATGCTGGCACAGCGCCTTGCGCAACCGCCCGATATGCACATCCACCGTCCGGGTATCGACATAGATGTCGCGCCCCCAGACCCGGTCCAGCAAGGCCTCACGGCTCCAGACCCGGCCGGGTTTCTCCATGAAGGTGGTCAGCAGGCGGAACTCGGTCGGACCCAGCTTCAGCACCTTGTCGGCGCGGTAGACGCGGTGGGTCTCGGGGTCGAGGCGGATATCCCCGAATTCCAGCACCACCCCCGCGGTCGAGGGCCGTACCCGCCGCAGCTGTGCCCGCGCGCGGGCCATCAGCTCCAGCACCGAATAGGGCTTGATCACATAATCATCGGCCCCGGTTTCCAGCCCGCGCACCCGGTCCACCTCTTCGGCGCGGGCCGACAGCAGGATGATCGGAATATTGCGCGTCTCGGGCCGCATTTTCAGGCGGCGGCAGACCTCGATCCCCGACAGATTGGGCATCATCCAGTCCAGGATGATGATATCGGGCGCGGCCTCGTCCACCAGCATCATCGCCTCTTCGCCGTCACCCGCTTGGGCAACGGCAAAGCCTTCGGCTTCAAGGTTGTAGGCCAGGACTTCCCGCTGCGCGGGCTCATCCTCGACCAGCAGAACCGTCGGCTGGTTATGGCTCGACATGGCTCACTCCTGCCGGATCGAGGCCGCAGATAGCGCCGAAATCCCGGATTCCTTGGGCCGCTCATCCTCGGGCATCCGCCCTTCGACCAGATAGATCACCTGTTCGGCGATGGCGGTGGCGTGGTCGCCCACGCGCTCGATGTTCTTGGCGATGAAATGCAGATGCATGCAGGCGGTGATATTGCGCGCGTCTTCCAGCATATGGGTCAGGAATTCGCGGAACAGCGCATTGTACATCTGATCGACCTCATGGTCGCGCAGCCGCACATCCGCCGCCATCCGCGCATCCCGCGCGATATAGGCATCCAGCGCATCCTTGAGCAGGATCACCACCGACCGCGCCATGCGGCGGATCGACCCGGCCGCGCCGTCGATGGGCGACATCTGCGACAGCACCACGCTGCGCTTGGCGAGGTTCTTGGCATAGTCGCCGCAGCGTTCCAGATTGGCCGCAATCCGCATGACCGACAGCACCGTCCGCAGGTCCGATGCGGTGGGGCCGCGCAGCGCGATCAGCCGGGCGCATTCCTGCTGGATCTGTTCCTCCAGCGCGTCGATGGCCTTGTCATCCTGACGGACGCGGGCGGCCAGCTCTTCGTCGCGGGTATCGAGCGCCTGCGCCGCATCCAGCATCGCGGCCTCGACCAGACCGCCCATCTTCATCACAAGGGCCTGCACCGCTTCAAGATCACGGTCGAAGGCGGAAACGATATGCTTTTCGGAATTCATCGCAGACTCCTCAGCCGATCCGGCCGGTGATGTAGGATTCAGTCCGCGGGTCGCGCGGATTGGTGAAGATCTGGCCGGTCTCGCCGTATTCGACCAGATTGCCGAGGTGGAAGAACGCGGTGCGCTGGCTGACACGGGCGGCCTGCTGCATCGAATGGGTCACAATCACCACCGAGAACTGCGAGCGCAGCTCGTCGATCAGCTCTTCGACCTGGGCCGTGGCAATCGGGTCCAGCGCCGAGCAGGGCTCGTCCATCAAAAGCACCTCGGGCGAGGTGGCGATGGCGCGGGCGATGCACAGGCGCTGCTGCTGGCCGCCCGAAAGGCCGGTGCCGGGCGCCGTGAGACGGTCTTTCACCTCATTCCAGAGCGCGGCCTTGCGCAGCGAGGTTTCGACCACCTCATCCAGCTCGGTCTTGTTGCGGGTCAGGCCGTGGATCTTGGGGCCATAGGCCACATTGTCATAGATCGACTTGGGGAAGGGGTTGGGCTTCTGGAACACCATTCCCACCCGGGCGCGCAGCGTGACCGGGTCGACGCGCTTGTCGTAGATGTCTTCGCCATCCAGCTTGATCTCGCCCAGCACCCGCGCCGAGGCGACGGTGTCGTTCATCCGGTTCAGGCAACGCAGGAAGGTGGATTTGCCGCAGCCCGACGGGCCGATGAAGGCGGTGACAGTGCCCGAAAGGATGTCGATATCGACATCTTTCAGCGCGTGGTTTTCGCCGTAATAGACCTGCACGCCGCGGGCGGTGATCTTGGCGGTGTTGGTGGACACGGTTCTCTCCGCAATTCGCATGTCGTTCATCGTGGGCCTCTTACCAACGGCGTTCAAAACGGCGGCGCAGCACGATGGCGACCGCATTCATGGTGAGCAGGAACAGCAGCAGGACAATGATCGCCCCCGAGGCGCGTTCCACGAAGGCCGGGTCGGCGCGCTGCGTCCATTGATAGACCTGCACGGGCAGGGCGGTGGCGGGCTGCATCAGCCCTTCCGGCGGCGCCGCTGGGAAGTCCTTTACGAAGGCAACCATCCCGATCAGCAGAAGCGGCGCGCTCTCGCCCAGGGCACGGGCAAGGCCCAGGATGGTTCCCGTCAGGATGCCCGGCATGGCCAGCGGCAGCACATGGTGGAAGATCGACTGCATCTTGGAGGCCCCGACCCCCAGCGCCGCATCGCGGATCGAGGGCGGAACCGCCTTCAGCGCGGCGCGGGTGGCGATGATGATCGTGGGCAGCGTCATCAGCGTCAGCACCAGCCCCCCCACCACCGGGGCCGATTGCGGCAGCCCCATGAAGTTGATGAACAGCGCCAGCGCAAGGATACCATAAACGATCGACGGCACCGCCGCGAGGTTCGCGATATTCACCTCGATCATGTCGGTCCATTTGTTCTTGGGGGCCAGTTCCTCAAGATAGATCGAGGTGGCCACCCCGATGGGCAGCGACAGGACCAGCACGATCAGCATCATATAGGCCGAGCCGAGGATGGCCACGCCCAGACCCGCCGCCTCGGGACGCAGTTCCGAGGCATCCGATGCGGTCAGGAAGGCGAGGTTCAGCCGCGTCTCGATCATGCCGGCATCGGCCATCGCCTGGGCCACCTTCAGCTGTTCGGGGCTGATGTTGCTGTCGCGTTCGGCGGTTTCCAGCGTGACGCGGCCCTTGAAATAGCCATCCACCCGGCTGGTGGCATAAGCGTCGAATGCGATGGTCTGGCCGATCAGGCCGGGGTCTGCCAGCACACGGTCGCGCAGGTCGGCCGGCGCTTCCTTGGACAGAAGGCCCATGATCTCTTTGGATTTCAGGCCCTGGGTGTCGATGCCCTTGGCGGCCAACTCGTCCTCGATCGCCTTCTGCACCAGCTTGCCATAACCAATGGTGGTGACCTTCTTCATCACTGCCGGGTCGCGGGTGCCGGATTTGTCCAGCACCTTTTCATCCAGCGTGATCGGGATCTGCACAAAGGTTTGGCGGAAGGCGCCAAGGCCATTCCCCAGAACCGAAGTCAGCAGGAAGACCAGCGCCAGAAGACCAACCCCCACGGCCATCATGCCGTAAAGGCGGAAGCGCATCTCGGCGGCCTTGCGGCTGCGCGTGCGGCTGTCTGCGACCAGAAGGGATTTCGGCGCGGCGGCGTGTTGGCTCGCGTCGGTCATTCGTATTGCTCCCGATACTTCCGCACGATCACAAGCGCGAGGACGTTGAGGCCAAGGGTAAAGCAGAAGAGGGTGAGGCCAAGCGCGAAGGCCACCAGCGTTTCGGGGCTGGCGAATTCGGTGTCGCCGGTCAGCTGGCTCACGATTTTCACGGTGACGGTGGTCATCGCCTCAAAGGGGTTGACGCTCAGCTTTGCGGCCGCCCCGGCGCCCATGACCACGATCATGGTTTCGCCAATGGCGCGGCTGGCGGCCAGCAGGACCGCCCCCACGATGCCCGGCAAGGCGGCGGGCAGCACCACGCGCTTCACGGTTTCCGACTGGGTGGCGCCAAGCCCGAAAGACCCGTCCCGCATCGCCTGCGGCACCGCGTTGATGATGTCATCTGACAGCGACGAGACATAGGGGATCAGCATGATCCCCATGACAAGGCCTGCCGTCATCACCGAGGACGAGGAATTGCCAAGGCCCAGCGGCATCGCCAGCCAGTCGCGCAGGATCGGGCCGACGGTGACCAGCGCGAAAAGCCCGTAGACGATCGAGGGGATGCCCGCGAGGATTTCCAGCAGCGGCTTCGCGGTCGCCCGCACCTTGGGCGAGGCATATTCCGACAGGTAGATCGCGGCCATCAGACCGATGGGGGCGGCGACGACAAGGGCAATGAAGCTCACATAGATCGTACCCCAGACCAGCGGCCAAAGGCCAAGGTCCGACCCGCCGCGGAACTGCGGGTTCCAGGTGGTCGAGAAAAAGAATTCGGACGCCGGGTAGATGCGGAAGAAATGCCAGCTTTCCACCACCAGCGAGGCGATGATGCCGAAGGTCGTGGCCACCGCGATCAGCGAGCTTGCGATCAGCAGGACGACGATGAACTGTTCCACCAGATTGCGCGCGCGCTGTTCGGGATGAACCCGCATCAGCGCGAACAGGAAGCCACCCGCCGCCACGATCAGCGCGGCGATGGTCATCATGCCCGTCAAGCTCGCCCCCAGATCGCGGTAGGCGATGGCTGCATTGAAAATAGCCGGGTCAAGATCGGCGCCGAAGGCCACGCCCACACCCGCCATGCGGTCGGAGAGGGCAGGCAGGTCGGCGGCCAGCGCGGCCACGGCGGCGGTATCCAGCCCCTCACGCGCGACCAGCACATCCAGCCCATCCGCCAGACGGCGCACATCGGCCATCACGAGATCGGTGCTGCTCGTGGCCGTTTCGGCGGCGGGCAGGGTGTTCGTGATCCGGGTTTCCAGCAGGGTCGGCTGCAGGAACAGCCAGGCCACCATCACCAGCAGTGCCGGCACGGCCGTGAACAGAAAGACGGACCAACCATAGAAAGAGGGCAGCGAATGCAAGGCGCGTGCGTCGCCCTTCACAGCCGAGAGCGCCCTTTGGCGCCCGAGAAGGAAGCCCGCCGCAGCAAGGCCCAGAATGATCAGGGTAAGGAGACCAACGCTCATGACTGCGTCCGCTTGAGAGGGAAAAGGGGCGCGATGATCGCGCCCCCCTGTGTTCTTGTCTTATTCCAGCGGGCCCATCGGGGTTTCGGCCGCCACGGCTTCCTGCGTCTTGGCCAGTTCCGGATCCGAAACGAGGCCGTAAGCCGCCAGCGGGCCATCGGGGCCAGCCATGTCATCCGACACGAAGAATTCGATGTATTCCTTCAGGCCGGGGATCACGCCCAGGTGGGCTTTCTTGACGTAGAAGTAGAGCGGACGCGACACCGGATAGTCGCCCGACGAGATGGTTTCCACCGAAGGCACCACGCCGTCGATCGTCGCCACTTTCAGCTTGTCGGTGTTGTTCTGGTAGAACGACAGACCGAACACGCCAACCGCGTTCTTGTTCGCGTCGATGCGCGACAGGGTTTCGGTATAGTCGCCGTCGATATCGACAGAAGCGCCATCGGTGCGGACCTTGAGGCAGTTGTCCACGGCCTCTTCCTTCTTGGCGTCGTCATCCGCGCCGGTCGAGGCGGCGAGGAACAGGTCATAGGCGCCGGTGGCCTTGCAGCCTTCCTCCAGCAGCTTCACGTCGAACACTTCGCGCGTGCCGTGCTTGGTGCCGGGGATGAACGCCAGGATGTCCTGCGCCGGAAGGGCTGCGTTCACATCGGCCCAGGTCTTGGCGCTGTTCGGGGCGATGGCGCCGTCCTTGGCAACATTGGCGGCCAGCGCGCCATAGACATCAGCCGGGGTCAGGGCGAAATCGGCGCCGTTCAGATCGCTCGCGAAGACGATCCCGTCATAGCCGATGCGGACTTCCATGATCTCTTCGACGCCATTGGTCTTGCAGAGGTCGATGTCCGACTGCTTGATGCGCGACGAGGAATTGGCGATGTCGATGGTGTTTTCGCCCACGCCTTCGCAGAGCTTCTTGCGGCCCGCACCCGAACCGCCGCCTTCAACGACCGGCGTCGGGAAATCGAAGTTTTCACCGAAGGCTTCGGCCACGATCATGGCGTAGGGCAGCACGGTCGACGAACCGGCAACCTGAACGTTGTCGCGCGCCATCGCTGCGGTGGCCGAGACGGCTGCGATCGCGATCGCAGAGGCGGTGATCTTCATGGCAGACATGGAATTGCTCCTGCTTGGTCCTGTATCCAGACGCATCCGGCGTCCTTGGCCGAGGGGGTATCCGTCTCGTGTGACCCATATGTAAGATTCGTGTGACAGTTTTGTAAAACAGCACCCGGCCCGAGGCAAATCTTCCCGCCCGCCCGAAAATCCGCAGCCACGGCCCCCGCGGCCCGCCGGATCTTCCTTCCAAGACGGGCCGTATGATTGCAGGTCGGCGCCGGTTAGGGCTGTATGCCCCGATTGTTGTTTGACACTGGACCTGCACCGGTTCTGTTCCGGTCAGGTGCTCATGTTAGGCGGCCCTCTGTTC
>NZ_BMYQ01000013.1 GCF_014652355.1 Gemmobacter lanyuensis
CCAGGTCGCAGACTACGGCCTCGTCGCAGACCTCTTCGCCGCCGTCCCGGAACTCACCGCAAAACTGTGACCGCAGAGCGCCCGCACAGGCGCATGGAACGGGGGGAGGCCACAGCTCCGCCCCACAAAAGACGCGGCCGCCGAGGACTTGCCCGGCGGCCGCGCTTCCAAATAGCTCGGCTGAAAACGCCGCAGCGGTGCCAATTCATGGTCGTCCCTGTGGCGCCGACATCTGGCGCCTCACACCGGGCTGAGCGGTTCAATCCAGTGTTTCAAACTGGCGCGGTGGTTCCGTGGCGAAAAACGTCCGCACCGAAAGGGGCCAATTCAGCCAGGAAGCACATCTTTCAGAAGCGGGTTCGGGAAACGCCGCTCGCGGGTGACCGCGAAAAAGGTTTCCAGAATGCCATCCAGTCGGCTCGCCTCGACCAGCGCCCCCGACAAAAGCTCGTCCCGCACGACGATTGGTGGAATGATGGCCAGGCCTGCATCCGCACGGGCCAAGAGGCGGATCATCGCCATGTCATCAACCTCGGCCGCGTAATTCGGGGCCACTTGCAGCCGGGCGGCCATCGCATCAAACGCGGCCCGCAGGCCGGTCGCCCGTGTCGGCACGACCAGCGGCTGTGTCGCCAGCAGATCCCGTAGCGGCACGGGGGCAGGCCCGACCCGACCCGGCGTTCCGATCAGACTTACGGGTTGTTCATCCAGCCGATGGATGAGCCAATGGCTTGTGGCATCGCGTGCCGGGGCAACGTTTGTCAGGATCACGTCGAGGGCCAGCGCCTCGAGCCCGCGCAACAATTCCTCTTGCGAACCAGAGATCAGAACGACTTCAACATCTGCCCGGCCAAGGAGCGGCCGCAGGAACTGAAACTGAAAATTGCGCGACAGGGTCGCCAGCGCCCCCACACGGAGCGCACGGCGCGACCGGCCCGTTTCCCGCAGCGTGGCGGTCAGGTCATCCACCGTGCGAAAGATTGCCTCGGCATGGTCAAGCGCGATGCGCCCTGCCTCGGTCAGCACCAGCCCGCGCCCGCGGCGTTCAAAGAGATCCTGACCAAGCGAGGCCTCGAGCGCGCGCAGTTGGGTCGACAGCGCGGATTGCGACAGGTTCAGCCCGCGTGCAGCCCCTGTCAGCGTTCCATCGCTGGCGATGGCCCGAAACAGACGCAGGTGGTGCAGGTTTAACTGGGCCATTGTTCATCATATAGAACGATTTAACATAATATATGTAATTTTATGAATTTCGCGCAAGCGCTAGATCGCAGTCAATCAACCAGAGACGGAGACTGTGATGACAGCCTTGGCCTTACCCTTTCTGGCCCCCCTCATTCTGCTTGTCGCAGCTTTGCCGTTCCTCCTGCGATCAGGGCGGCGCCCCGGTGCGATGACCCAGTCGGCGGAACTTGCGACGTTGGGTGCGCTGGCGATGGCGCTGGCGGGGCCTGTGCAATTCTGGTCGATGGGCCCGCTGGCCCTGAGGCTGGAAGGTCTTCCACTTTTGCGGCTTGACGCGATCAGCGTGACCCTGGCGACCCTTGTGTCCTTTGTCGGTTGGATCGTGGTGCGGTATGCCGGGCGCTATCTGGACGGCGAGGCCCGCGAGGGACGCTTTCACGCGCTCACACTGGCGGCGGTTGCTGCCGTGCTGGTGTTGATCCAGGCGGCAAGCCTGCCGGTGCTGGTCGTGGCGTTTTTTGCCACCGGGCAGATCCTGCGGCAGTTGCTGTTGTTCTATCCGGATCGCCCCGAGGCGCGGCGGGCGGCTGCAAAATTCATTCGCGTGTGGCTGGGGGGCGACGTCGCGCTGGCCGTTGCCATGGGCCTCTTGTGGCACAGCTTCGGAACGACCGAGATCGCCACGCTGGTGGCTGCGTCCGCGCTCGATGCCCCGGCCCAGCTGGCGGTGGCCCTGATCGTTCTGGCTGCGGCCCTGAAAACAGCGGCCTTTCCGCTGCATGGCTGGCTTACAGAGGTGATGGAGGCACCTACACCTGTGTCCGCCCTTTTGCATGCCGGGATCATCAATTCGGGCGGCGTGCTGCTCATCACCCTTTCGGGCCTTGTGCAGCACAGCGCCGGGGCGATGGCGGCGCTGGTGGTTCTTGGAGGTTTCACCGCGTTGTTCGGGGCGCTGGTGATGCTGACGCAAAGTGCCGTGAAAACGGCTTTGGCCTGGTCCACCGTCGCGCAGATGGGTTTCATGCTGCTGCAATGCGGGCTGGGCCTGTGGGCGCTCGCGCTTTTGCACATCGTTGCCCATTCGCTTTACAAGGCGCATGCCTTCCTGTCTTCGGGCGGTGCGGTCCGGGCTGTGAATGCGCTGCGCAAGCCGGGACCGGTGGCTGTACCCGACCTGGCCGCCGTGGCGCGGTCTTTCGGACTGGCGCTGATGCTCTATCTTGCCGTGGCGGCGGCGTTCACCCTGCTGGTCGGGGACAAATCGCCTCAGGCGCTGGCCCTTGGGACGATGCTTATCTTCGGCGTCTCTTACCTGATCGCACAGGGCCTTGCCGATGCGGCGCCCGGCCCCCTGACCCGTCGGACGGTCGCCGCCTCACTCGCGGCCGCGCTGGCCTACTTCAGCTTTCAGGTCGTGGCGCAGTGGATCTGGGGGCCTGCCCTGCCCGCAGTGCCTGAAACTGGCCCGCTGGAATGGGCGCTGATCGTGCTGGCCGTCTTGTCTTTCGGGCTGGTGGCCTTTGCACAGGCACTTTTCCCGCTGTGGGCGCATCATCCCGCAACGGCGGGGCTTCGGGTGCATCTGGCAAACGGACTTTACCTCAACGCGCTTCTGGACCGCATGATCGGCGGCTTCCGGACATCCCCCAAATCCTGACGGAGGCCCCGATGTTCCTCAAGCATAGCCAGATTGCCCCTTCCATTGTATCGCGCCTTTTGCAGGCGGCCGAGGCCGCAGCGCGGGCCATTCCACCCGCCTTCCCGCTGGACGCGACCGTTGCGGTGAACCCCTTTCTTGGCCAGACGGGCGAGGATCTGGCCCAGGCTTCGGCAAGGCTGGCGCGGGTGGCCGGGGTGCGGCTTACCCAACCTCGGACCGAGCTTGTCGCCAAGGTGCTGCGCGGCGAGATCACGGATGATGATCTGGCCGCCGCACTGATCGCCTCGCCCGCTGCGGTAAAGCCGCGCGATCTGGCGTGGCTCAAGGCGCGGATGCATAGCCCGGTTGCGGAGCCTCAGGCCCTGCCGACCGTGGCTGAACTTGCCGCAGATGCCACGGGCATCGATTGGCCGGCCGTCATTACGCGCAGCTTCGGCCTTTGGGCCGGCGGGTTCTTCGATCGGGGTCAGGCACTTTGGACACCGCGGCCGGGCCATGGAGCCTTTGCCGCCTGGCGGGAATGGGCGACCCATGACCTGACGCCGGAAATTGCGGGGCTGACCGGATTTTCTGCACATGTCGCCGAGGCCCCGGATACTTCGGAACGCGCCCTGCTGCGCGCGGCGGAACGGCTTGGCCTACCGCCCGAAGCCGCCGAAACGGCCTTCCATCGGCTGCTGGTTGATCTCGGTGGCTGGCCCATGCACGCCCGGTGGCTATTGTGGCAGGCCGAGTTGAAAGGCGAAACCGAAACGACGCTGACCGACCTGCTGGCCATACGCCTGATCTGGGAAGAGGCGCTGCTGGCCCATATCCCGCAGATTGCCGACGCTTGGCAGGCGGCGGTCGCAGCACATGCTGCCCCCGTCTTTGCCACGGCCGACGACGCCTTGGATGCCGTCTTGCAGGATGCGGCGGAACGCGCGCATCAGCGCAGGCTTGCCTCGCTACTTTCGGGTCCGATACAGCGGACGGGCCGCGCCAGACTTCAGGCCGCATTTTGTATCGACGTGCGTTCCGAAGTGCTGCGGCGCGCATTGGAGGCACAGGATGAAGCGGTTGAAACCCTTGGATTTGCCGGGTTTTTCGGACTTCCACTTGCCCATCGGCCGGAAGGCACGGACGAAATCCAGGCCCATCTTCCTGCACTTTTGGTGCCAAAGCTCACATCCACCAGCCACAAGGATCACGATCAGGAAACCGCAAATCGCATCAGGGCCCGCGCGGCGCGCGCCTGGGGGCGGTTCCGGCAGGCAGCCGTTTCGTCATTCGCCTTCGTCGAAGCCGCCGGCCCCATGTATGGTGGCAAGCTGATCCGCGATGCGCTCGGGCTGGGGAACGCCGGGTTTGCGTCCGGGCCGCTGCCGCGGATCGAAGGGGGGCTGACCGCCGCGCAAAAGGCACAAACCGCTGCCGCGGTGCTGCGCGCCATGAGCCTGACCCGGGATTACGCCCGGCTTGTCCTGTTGATCGGGCATGGCGCCCAGCTTACGAATAACCCGCATGAAAGCGCCTATCATTGCGGAGCCTGCTGCGGCCAGACCGGTGAGGTTTCGTCGCGGCTTCTTGCAGCGCTGCTCAATGATCCCGAAACACGTGCAGGGCTTGCGGACCAAGGGATCGAACTGCCGGAGGACACGCTTTTTGTGGCGGGTCTGCATGATACGGTGACGGACCGGGTGGTGCTTTACCACGACAACACGGCACCGGGGCATGCGGCGGATGTAAAGCAGGCCCATGCATGGCTTGAGGCCGCGGCACGGCTTGCACGGGCCGAACGCGCGCAACGCCTGCCGGGCGCTACGGCAGAGGGGCTGGCGAAACGCGCCCGTGACTGGGCTGAGGTTCGCCCGGAATGGGGCCTTGCGGGATGTGCGGCCTTCATCGCCGCGCCACGCAGTGTCACTGCGGGCCGCAACCTGCAGGGCCGCGCCTTCCTGCACAGCTATGACTGGGGCATGGACAAGGGCTTTGCCACGCTCGAACTCATCCTGACCGCGCCGGTCGTGGTCGCAAGCTGGATCAGCCTGCAATATTACGGATCAACCGTGGCGCCCCGGCTGTTCGGGGGCGGCAACAAGCTGATCCACAATGTGGTAGGCGGCATCGGTGTTGTCGAGGGGAATGGCGGTCTTTTGCGCCCCGGCCTGCCGCTGCAATCGGTTCATGATGGCGAAAGGCCCGCGCATGAGGCGTTGCGCCTGTCCGTGATGATCGAGGCGCCGGTCGAGCCGATCACCGAGATCCTCCGCCGGCATGATGCAGTCCGGCAATTGTTCGACAACGGCTGGCTTCACCTCTTCGCGTTGCAGGACGGTCGGGTCACGGCCCGCTACCAGCGCGGACTGCGTTGGGAGGCGGGGTCTTTGGCGACCGGCCTGCAGGTCGATTGATTAATCGGGGGGGGCCCAAGGGCCCCCCCGCGCAGGGACGAACGGCAGCGGCACCGGGGGCATGCCGTCTCTGCAATCCCCGACCGCGGGATTAGAGCACGAAGTCCGTCGCATCGATGTGGATGGCGAGGGTGTTTTGCAGGAACACCTCGAATTCTGCCGTGGCAACATTGCCATCCGTATCCACCTGAACCCGCACGCCCGTCGTCCGCGCATCCGACCAAGTGTCATAGAAAACCGAGAAGGCCATCAACCCTGCGGACGACAGGCCCAGCGTTCCAGCGTGGAGAGCCGAGAAATCCAGCGTGTCATGGTTCGCCCCGGTAACAGTGCCGGTCGCATCGAAATCGGTGATGGTATCGCCCGTATCCCGTGTCGAGAGGAAAACAAAAACATCGTTTCCACTGCCGCCGGTCAAAAGATCGGCGCCATAGCCCCCCGAGATGCTTTCACTCTCAGCGCCCCCCAGAACGGTATCACGGCCCGATCCCCCGAAGACAAGATCGATCCCCGCGCCGCCATTGAGCCGGTCATGGCCGGACCCGCCCCACAGCGTATCGTTGCCAGCCCCTCCCTCCAGCACGTCATCGCCTGCTTGCCCGAAGATCGAGTCATTGTCGTTGCCGCCGCGCAGATCATCGTTTCCGCCGTGACCGTACAGCGTATCGTTCCCCGCGTTGCCGCTGATCGTATTCCCCCCGGCGCTGCCATTGAGGGTATTCGGCCCGCTGCCGCCGCTGAAAATACCCGGGTTGGTGGCGGTGGCACCGCCCGCCCGGTCAAAATCATTCGGGTCCGGGTCCGCCCCGGCATATTCGCCGGGCGAGGTTGCAAATTGGCGATCCGTTTCTCCGCCAATGGTAATCACCACCTCTTGCACGGTGCTGGCACCCTGCTCATCGGTCACGGTCACACCGAAGGTTTCGCTCACTTGATCGCCCGCATTCAGCGCCTGAACCTCTGGCGCGGCGTTATTCAGGACATAAAGCCAATGGCCGTCCGCGCTGACATCGAAGCGGCCAAATGCGCCATCGGTTGATCCGCTGAAAATCAGCGTCGCGCCCGCGTCAACATCAGCGGCAATGACTTCCCCGGTTGCCGTGATCCGGCCGTCTTCCGTGACCGCACCAATTTGCGGATCCGAGAGAATTTCCGGCGCATCATTGGTGCCGGAAATTCCGATCGCAACCCATTGCTGGGCGGTCCCACCGGCGCCATCGGACACAGTGACGACAAAGGATTCCGTGACTGACTGTGTTGCGCCAAGCGATTGAACCCCCGCATTGTCCAGATGATAGGTCCAGACCCCGGATTCATCATCCACCACAAAGCTGCCATAGGCGCCTTGGGCACTGCCGCTGAACGCAAGAACTGTTCCCTGATCGACATCGGTGGCGATCACCTGGCCCATGGCGACCGGCACCAGGTCTTCGGCAACAGTGCCCCCTTGCGGGGCGGAGGTGATCTCGGGCGCGTCGTTGGTGCCGGTGACGGTTAACGTTACGGCCTGGCTCGCCGTCTCGCCAAATTCATCGGTCGCGAGGACGGTAAAGGTTTCGATCGCTGTCTGCCCTGCCGCAAGGTGCTGCGCCGCCGCGCGATCAAGCGCATAGGTCCAGAGTCCGGAGGCGGCATCCACGCTGAAGGCCCCAAAGGCCCCGTCCGTCGACCCGGTGAAGGACAGAACGGCACCAAGATCGACGTCTGATGCCGTCACCTGCCCCTGGGCGGTCATCAGGCCATCTTCGGCAAGTGCCGCTTCCTGTACGGCCGAGGTGATTTCGGGGGCATCATTTGTGCCTGTCACCCGAACCGTGATTGTCTGGGTCAGCACACCGCCCTTGCCGTCCGACAGGGTCACGGTGAACTGCTCGACCCGGGTTTCATTCTCGGCCAGCGCCTGTGCCGCCGTGTTGTTCAAACGATAGGTCCAGTCTACACGGCCTGCCGAGGCATCGACCTGTGCCAGAACCTCGCCGAGAGAAGACGGCTCTTGTGCCTCGACCGTGACAGAATGTTGGTCGTTACGATCCAGATCTTCAAAGAAGAAGGCACCGGAATCGCTGAAAGTTCGGTCCTCGGTCACCGTACCCGACAGGTCCGTCGCCGCAGACTGGACCAGAGTCGGGCCGTTGTTGCTGCCAATGAGATTGAAACTGACGCTCGTCCAGCTGAGCGTGCCATTGGCAAGCCGGATGGCGTAAGCGAAAGAATCGGCATAAACCTCACCGGCCCCCAAAGCGCGGGCGCCATTGGGGCCAAGAGCCGTGACTGTCAGCTGCACCTGGCCATCGGCGCGGATGGAAATTTCATTTCCCCGGGCAGTGCGATTGATCGCCCCGATTGCGTCCCGCGCAACCAGATCCTGCATGGTCAGCGATTGGCCACCGGCACCATCATCCAGCGACCAAAGGGTCTTGGCCTTGCCGCCCAGATCATTGGCCATCACGTCCAGCACAAACGAAACCGGATTGTCGCGTTCATTTTCCGAAAAGGAGAAAGTATCGCCCCTTGCCTGGGGCGCATTTGCAAACAGGTTCAAATTCGGGCTGGTCGCCATACGGAGACTCCTTGCACGTCAAGCAGCAACGCACATCCGATGGACTGTAATTGCGGCAAAAGTATAATTAAAATTGATCTTTTGAATGTGCTGACGTCTCGCCCACCCGGCGCTCTGAATGTTTTTCGGCCGTTCAGGCCACCTGACCGGGGCGGCCCGAATTTTCGTTCTGGCGCGTCTCATCCCCGGCGGCGTTGATCGTGTTGATGATCAGAATCGCCAAGATCAGCGCCAAAGGCTGGTTGACCGTTGCAAACAGATGGCTGGACAGGCCGGAATCCAGAATGGCGTGATTGGTACCGCCCTTCGTTAAAGATCAATGGCCGTGCCGCCGCACCATTGCAAACCAGATGAAACGCATGACAGAGGGAACGATCATCGCCCCATCACATGTTCCGGCACTGTGCAGCCGCGCGAAATCCGTGCCAGGAACAGGCAGACGAATGGCGCGAAGGCAATCCACCAAGCCGCGGTGATATCGTAAAGGCCGCTGGCAAATTGCGACACGCCGAAACCGATCGTGACGGCGGCGCTCAGCACGGTGGTGACCATGGCTGCAAGGGCAAGGCAGGTCGAAAGATAAAAGGCCATGACATAGATGTACCATGTCCCGAAGAACCCCGTTCACCGCCGAAAGGCCGCGACCCAGATGATCGGCAGACGCACAATCAGCTTTGGGCCGATGGTGACAATCGTGTTGAACCCCTCGCAGAATCCACTCCCGGCGGCACGGATCATCACATCGTTCCGTGGCGGCTTGGTCATCGCGGCACCTTCCCTGCGATTGCGGCGGACCGCCCAGCCCCGCTTGGGAAATGACCGGATGCGGTGTGGCAAATAGGGGATCTAGGGACCAAGCGCTCCGCATAGCTTTTCAAATTCTGCATGTGCCGCAATGCAGAAAGACAAAATAGTATCAGCCGGGGCGTCGTGAAGTGGTAGCTCCTCCCGATTCTTTCGTGCATTTTGCAAGGGCAGGTCGTGATCCGGACGGAACGGCCCGCCCCACGGGGGAGACGTGGGTGCCTGAAGGGGAGAAGCGCATGAAACCAGATCTTGAGGTCGTCCAGATCGGCCATGGCCAGTCCTTCAAGGCCTGGGAACATGGCTATCCGTTCCATACCGTGCGCTGGCATTTCCACCCCGAGCTGGAGATCCATCAGGTCGTGGCCACCTCGGGCCATTACTACATCGGCGATTTCATCGGAGAGTTCGATCCGGGCAATCTGGTGCTGACCGGGCCGAACCTGCCGCATAACTGGGTGTCGCATGTGGCGGAAGGCACGGTGATCCCGCTGCGGAACCGCGTGCTGCAATTCCCCGAAGATCTGCTGGCCCGCATCGCCGAGCTTTTCCCCGAAACCGGGGGCTTTGATGCGCTGTTTGCGCTCAGCCGTCGGGGGGCGCTGTTTTCGGATGCCTGCAGCGCCGATTGCGCGCCGCTTCTGGCCGAGTTGATCCATGCCAAGGGGCCGCGGCGGGCAAGCCTGTTTCTGATGCTGCTGGCGCGGCTGGCCGAAGACAGCGGCGCCGTGGCGCTGTCTTCGGATACTTATCTGCCCGATCCTTCGGGTTTCATGTCGGCGGGCGTCAACAAGGCGCTGGCCTTTATCAACGACAACCTGACCGAGGATTTTGGCGAGGCGGATCTGGCCCAGACGGCGGGCATGTCGGCCTCGGGCTTTTCGCGCAGCTTCCGCAAGCATACGGGCATGGGCGTGGTGGAATATGTCAACCGCCTGCGGATCAATCTGGCCTGCCAGATGCTGATGAACGAACCCGAAAGCACCGTGACCGATATCTGTTACGCGGTCGGCTTCAACAATCTGTCGAATTTCAATCGGCAGTTCCTGCGCCGCAAGGGCATGCCGCCCAGCCGGTTCCGCGCGCTGCTGGAGGGCAACCGCGCCTTCGCCGCCTGACCTGAACCACCTACCGCAACTCTGGCCGCGCCCGACCCACCGGTGCGCAGCGCGGCCTTTTGTTGCCCGGCGACGGGCAAGACACAGCGCAACCGGGAAAAACCCGTCCTGTCCACCGACAGGGGAAAGAACCAGACTGACTGCAAGGGAGAGAGAGAAATGACCAAAGCCAAGACCATCCTTCTGGCCGGAGCGGCCATCACCCCGCTGTTGCTCGCCACGGCCAGCTTCGCGCAAGAGGCCGCCACCGTGGCCTTCCTGATGCCCGATCAGGCCTCAACCCGCTATGAACAGCACGACTTTCCCGGATTTCAGGCCGAAATGGCCAAGCTTTGCGCCGATTGCACGGTGATCTACCAGAACGCCAATGCCGATGTGGCGCTGCAGCAGCAGCAGTTCAACTCGGTTCTGGCGCAGGGCGCCAAGGTCATCGTGCTGGACCCGGTCGACAGCTCGGCCGCGGCGGCGCTGGTCACGCTGGCGCAATCGCAGGGCGTGAAGGTCATCGCCTATGACCGCCCGATCCCCGGCACCCCGGCGGATTATTATGTGTCCTTCGACAACAAGGGCATCGGCCAGGCCATCGCGCAATCGCTGGTGGATCATCTGAAGGCCAAGGGCGTGCCCGAGGGCGCAGGGGTGCTGCAGATCAACGGCTCGCCCACCGATGCGGCGGCCGGTCTGATCCGCGACGGGATCGATGCGGCGCTTGACGCTTCGCCCTACAAGACGCTCGCAGAATTCGACACGCCCGACTGGGCACCGCCAGAGGCCCAGCAATGGGCGGCAGGCCAGATCACCCGGTTCGGCGCCGAAATCGTGGGCGTCGTGGCGGCCAATGACGGCACTGGCGGCGGCGCGGTTGCGGCCTTCAAGGCGGCAGGCGTGGACCCGGTTCCGCCGGTCACCGGCAATGACGCGACCATCGCGGCGCTGCAACTGATCATCTCGGGCGATCAATACAACACCATCTCGAAACCCTCCGAGATTGTGGCGGCGGCGGCGGCCCATGTCGCGGTGACCTTCCTCAAGGGCGAAACGCCCGAAGCCAAGACCACGCTTTACGACACGCCGTCGGAACTGTTCGTCCCGGCCGTCGTCACCGCCGAGAACATCAAGACCGAAATCTTCGACAAGGGCATCAACACCCCCGAAGAGGTCTGCACCGGCGAATATGCGGCGGGCTGCACGGCGCTTGGCATCACCCAGTAACCACGATCCGGCCCCGGTTTATCCGGGGCCGGCCTGCCAGACACTCCGGGGAGGACATCATGCAGGCACGGGAAAGATTGCCCGCGAAGGGAGAGAAGATCCTCTCGCTGCGCGGCGTTTCCAAGAAATTCGGCGCGGTTTCCGCCCTGACGGACATCGATCTGGACGTTCATGCGGGCGAGGTCGTGGCCCTTGTGGGCGACAATGGCGCCGGAAAATCGACGCTGGTCAAGATCCTGGCCGGGGTGCATCAGCCCACCAGCGGCGAGATTTCCTATATGGGCCACCCCGCCACGCTCGACAGCCCCGCCAAGGCGCTGGAGATGGGGATTGCCACGGTATTTCAGGATCTTGCGCTATGCGAGAACCTTGATGTGGTGGCGAACCTCTTCCTCGGTCATGAGATCAACCCTTGGCGGCTGGATGAGGTGCAGATGGAGGTCCGCGCCTGGACCTTGCTGCAGGAGCTGGCGGCCCGCATCCCTTCGGTGCGCGAACCCATCGCCTCGCTGTCCGGGGGGCAACGCCAGACAGTCGCCATTGCGCGCTCGCTGCTTCTTGATCCGCGGATCATCATGCTGGATGAACCCACCGCCGCCCTCGGCGTCGCCCAGACGGCCGAGGTCCTGAACCTGATCGAGCGGGTGCGCGACCGTGGGCTCGGCGTCATCATCATCAGCCACAATATGGAGGATGTCCGCGCCGTGGCCGACCGCATCGTGGTGCTGCGCCTTGGCCGCAACAACGGTGTCTTCACGGCCGATACCTCGCATCAAGACCTGGTGGCCGCGATCACCGGCGCCACCGAAAACGCCGTGTCGCGCCGGCAGGGGCGCCGCGCCGCCGCAGAGGAGACCCAGGCATGACCGGCACCAAACACGAAGGCCAAACCCTTGACCGCGCCGATGCGCGCGTGCGCCATGATGACAGCCTCGCCGGGGCGCTGCGCGATTTCACGGATCGACTTCGGTCGGGTGATCTGGGGATGCTGCCCGTCATTGTCGGGCTGGTCCTGATTTCCGCGGTCTTTTCGGCGCTGAACCCGGTGTTTCTGGCCCCGAACAACCTTGTGAACCTGCTGTTCGATTGCGCGACGGTGGGCGTGATTTCGCTGGGCATCGTCTGCGTGCTGATGCTGGGCGAGATTGATCTTTCGGTTGGATCGATGAGCGGTCTGGCCTCGGCCATGATCGGGGTGATCTGGGTCAATGCCGGGGTGTCGTTGCCGCTGGCGATCCTCGCGGCACTTGTCGCCGGAGCGCTGATCGGGGCGGTTTATGCGCTGCTGTTCAACCGTCTGGGGATGCCCAGCTTCATTTCTACCCTGTCGGGGCTTCTCGCCATTCTGGGGTTGCAGCTTTACATCCTTGGCCCGACCGGGTCGATCAACCTGCCGTTTGCCTCGCCGCTTGTGGGGTTCGGGCAGCTCTGGATCCTGCCCGCATGGCTCTCTTATCTGCTGGGGCTGATGCCGGGGGCGATGATGGCCTGGGTTGGCCTGTCGGTGATGAAGCGTCGCCGTGCGGCGGGCCTTTCGGCGCAACCGCTGGGGCGGCTGGTGCTGAAGGCGGTGTCTTTGACGATCTTGCTGGAATTTGCGCTGTGGTATCTGCACCTTGGCCGCGGCGTGCCGGTCATGTTCGCGCTGTTCCTGCTGCTGGCGGTGGTCCTGAATTACGGTCTGACGCGCACCCAATGGGGCCGGTCGATGTTCGCCGTGGGCGGCAACCGCGAAGCCGCGCGGCGGTCCGGGATCAATGTCCGCAAGATCTATATCTCGGCCTTCATGCTTTGCTCCACGCTCGCGGCCCTTGGCGGCATCCTGTCGGCGGCGCGGCTGGCCTCTTCCAGCCAACAGGCCGGGACGGGGGATGTGAACCTCAATGCCATTGCGGCAGCGGTGATCGGCGGCACGAGCCTTTTTGGCGGGCGCGGCAGTGCCTGGTCGGCGGTGCTGGGGATCATCGTGATCCAGGCGATTTCCAACGGGCTGACGCTGCTGAACCTGTCCTCCTCGCTGCGATACATGATCACCGGCGGCGTGCTCGCCATCGCGGTGATCGTCGATAGCCTCGCCCGCCAATCCCGCGTCAGCCATGGCCGCGGCTGACCTGAACGGAGAAGAATGATGTCTGAACGTTTGACTGGAAAAGTGGCCGCCATCACGGGCGCGGCCTCGGGGATCGGGCTGGAATGTGCCCGCACCCTACTGGCCGAGGGCGCAAGCGTCGTGCTGATCGACCGCGCCGAGGATCGGCTGGCTGCCCTCTGCGCCGAACTGGGGCCGAAGGCGCATCCGCTGGTGGTGGATCTGCTGGACGGCGCGCAGGTGTCGGGGATGCTGCCGCGCATCCTGGCGCTTGCCGGGCAACTCGACATTTTCCACGCCAATGCGGGTGGCTATGTCGGCGGCCCCATCGCGGAAGGTGACCCCGACAGCTGGGACCGGATGCTGAACCTCAATATCAACGCGGCCTTCCGGTCGATCCATGCGGTTCTGCCGCATATGATCGGGCGGAAAAGCGGGGATATCGTGCTGACATCCTCCATCGCCGGGGTGGTGCCGGTGGTGTGGGAGCCGGTCTATACCGCCTCGAAATTCGCCATTCAGGCCTTTGCCCATACGATCCGCCGCCAGCTTGCGCCCCAAGGCATCCGCGTGGGCGCCGTTCTGCCCGGCCCGGTCGTGACCGCCCTGCTGGACGACTGGCCCAAGGAAAAGATGGAGGAGGCGCTGGCCAATGGCAGCCTGATGCAACCTGTCGAAGTGGCCGAGGCCGTGCTTTTCATGCTCACACGGCGCAAGGGGGTGGTCGTGCGGGATCTGGTCATCCTGCCCAATACGGTGGATCTGTAAGATGCTGATCGGGGTCGATGTCGGAACAGGGTCGGCGCGCGCGGGCGTCTTTGACGCGCAGGGCAGGCTACTGGGGGGGGGCAAGCACCCCGTCACGATGTGGCAGGAACCGGGCGAGATTGTCGAACAGTCGTCGGATCAGATCTGGCAGGCCGTCTGCGCCGCCGTGCGCGAGGCCATGGCCGCATCCGGCGTTTCGCCGGGGGCCATCCGCGGTATCGGCTTTGACGCCACCTGTTCGCTGGTCGCCATCGGCCCAAAGGGCCGCGGCATTCCCGTCGGACCGTCGGAAGATCCCGCGCGCAATGTGATTGTCTGGATGGATCACCGGGCGCAGGCCGAAGCGGAAGAGATCAACGCAGGCGGCCATGCGGTGCTGGAGTATGTCGGGGGGCGCATCTCACCCGAAATGGAGACGCCCAAGCTGTTATGGCTGGCACGTCACCGGCCGGAAGCTTTCGCCGCGGCCCAGCATTTCTTCGACCTGTCCGATTACCTGACCTGGCGGGCGACGGGGCGGCTTGCGCGGTCTTCCTGCACGGTCACCTGCAAATGGACATACCTGGCGCATGAAGGTCGGTGGGATGCCGATTATTTCCGTGCCATCGGCCTTGGTGTGCTGGCAGAAGAGGAGTTCCGCCGCATCGGCACCGAGGTGGTGGCCCCCGGCACCCCGCTGGGGGAGCTGACCGCAATCGCCGCCGCTGATCTTGGGCTTGGCGGTGGTGTCACCGTTGCCGCGGCGCTGATCGATGCCCATGCCGGTGGGCTCGGCACGCTTGGGGTCCGGATTCCCGGTGAGGATGCCGCGCCAACCCGGCGGCTGGCCTATATCTTTGGCACCTCGGCCTGCTCCATGGCCTCGACCGAGGAGGCGACCCCCGTTTCGGGCGTCTGGGGGCCTTACTTCAATGCGATGTTGCCGGGGCTTTGGCTGAATGAAGGGGGCCAATCGGCGGCAGGTGCGGCGCTGGATCATCTGGTGCATTTGCACCGTGATGCCCCAACGCTGGCAGAAGAGGCCGCTGCCCGGGGGCGCACGCTGATCGCTCATGTCGCCGATCACGCAGCCCGGCTGGCCTCCGATCTTTCGGCGACGATCCATGCGGCGGGCGAGATCATCGTGGTTCCCGAATTCCTCGGGAACCGGTCACCCTTTGCCGAGCCCGAGGCGCGCGCAGTCATCAGCGGTCTTGGCCTTGATCGCGGGCTCGACAGCCTCGCGGCACTTTACCTCGCCGGACTTTCGGGCATCGGCTATGGTTTGCGGCAGTTGTTGGACCGCTTCACCGCGCGCGGGATCGACATTTCCACCATCATCGCCAGCGGCGGTGCTGCGCAAAGCGCGCTGTCGTGTCAGATGTTGGCGGATAGCACCGGGGTCACCGTGGCCCTGCCTGATGCGCCCGAGCCGATCCTGCTGGGTGCCGCAATGCTGGCGGCGGTGGCGAGCGGCGCTTACCCTGACGTGCCTGCGGCGATGGGGGCGATGTCGGGCGCGGCGCGCATCTTCCGGCCGGTCACGGGACGCATGGCCCACCTGCATGACGCGCGTTTTGCAGCTTTCACCGCCTTGCAGGCCACTGCGCGTGACCTGCGGACACACCTGCGCGACGCCTGATCGCCCGCGGGTGACGGCCCCGCGCCGTCATCCCCCTGCTGCGGGCAGCACCTCAAGGGCACAGATGCTGTTGACCAGCCGCATCTGCTCGATCGTCTCGCACCGCGCCTCGCGCAATCGTGGCGCACCGAACACAAGGGCAAGCCCTTTGGCCCGTGAGACCGCCACATTGATACGATTGAGCGAGAACAGAAACTCCATCCCGCGCGTGGTTTCTTCGGCAGACGACGCCGTCATGGACACCAGACAGACCGGCGCTTCCTGCCCCTGGAACTTGTCGACCGTTCCCACACGGATGGCGGCGGGCAAGGCATCGCGCAATGCGCCCACCTGCGCGTTGTAGGGTGCGACAACGATGATGTCGGCGGGCCGCAGAGGGCGGGTCACGCCGTCGCGCCCCGTCCAAAAGCCTTGCAGAAGCTCGGCCACTGCCGCTGCGATGGCCGTGACTTCCTCGGGGGCGATCTGGGCATTGCCCTCATGTGGAACTGGAACCCAAAAGGCGCCTGCCTGCGGATAGCCGATCCCGGACACGGCCTGGCGCGCCGTATCCGGGTGGCTGCCCAACCGCTCCTCATACATCTGATCCGAGATGTATCCGCAAACGCGGGGATGCATCCGGCGCGAGACCGGCAGAAAAATTCCTCTGTCCGGCGGCACGGTGGCATGATCGCCCAACATCCATTCCAGGCAAGACAGGTTCGCAGGCGGGGGATGCGCGCCCTGAATGACCTGCGGCAATTGGCGTGGGTCACCGACCAGCACGATATTGCGCGCCGCGCGGCCCATTGCAGCCATATTGGCCAGGCCGACCTGACCTGCCTCATCGACGAAAAGCCAGTCAAAGGCCTGGATGTTTTCCTCACGCGCGAAGAACCAGGCCGTAGCGCCAACAACATGGCGGCCTTGGGCCGCGTCCTCATTGCTTGTGGTGCGATGGATCGGGCAACCGTCGGGATACCCATCCTCGTCACCGCCGGTTTTATGCACCAGATCCAGCGTCATCGGCAGATCGGCATCCTCGGCCGCGGCAAGGCAACCCATCAAGACATTGCGGATCGCCTCATGGCTGTTCGAGGTGACACCAACCCGAGCCCCCTGCCCCACCAGCGACAGGATTGCCCGCGCCGTGACATAGGTTTTGCCGGTTCCCGGCGGCCCCTGGATCGGCAGGACGGTTTCATCCATCGCCCCAACGGCCGCAACAGTGCCTGCGACCGGATCATCGACCGGTGAAAGCGACCCCGTCGTCAGCCGCGGTGCGGCCCGCGACAACAGATCATCCACCGCGCGCCAACGGCGGGCGCCGCATTGATCGGCGATCACATCGCGCAGCGCAGCTGCGATGATATCGGTGTTCAGGGGCCAATCCGGGTGCAACGTCAGCTGATCGGCAAGCAAATGTGCCTTTCCCGAGCCAACCTTGAGGGTGATCTGCCGCTTGCGCCGATCAAGGTCTTCGATGGCCACCGTGGTGGGCGCCCCGCCGGGCACCGGGACCGTTGCCCGTTTGCCGCCGCGCAGTTTGGTTTCCTGGGGCGGGAAGCGATAGCTGCGGATGAAGGACCGCTTCACAGGCTCGACCGCACCGATGGCAGACAGACCGGCAAGGGCGTCCAGATCATCGATCAGGCCGTCGGGATCGCGGGCGGCAGAATCAAAGACGGCCCATTGTGCGGGCTTCACCTCGCGTTGGTGAAACAGGCCGAGGTTGAACAGCAAATCCTGACGTTCCTGTGGCAGACCGCTCGCGGCAATCGCCGCGCGCAGGCTCTCATTCGCGGCGGCATCCGTGCTTTCTTGCGCAGCGGCATCGGTCACGGGTTGCGGCCAAGGGCCGGCAGGTCGGATGCTGACCAGCCAGTCGCGCAGCTCCTGGGTCGAGATGCAATCAATGCGGTTGTAATCTTCGATCTCTTCCAGAATTTGTGGATCGTCGGTCTCGCGCCAGGCCTCATAGGCCACAACGGAACCGCCGGCGGTCTTGACCTCTCCGTCGCGGGTGCGGCCATAGAAGGCTTCCATCGACTTGATCGAATAGTTCGCCTCCGAGGCGATCAGGCCGCCCCGCACGACGGCGAAAAGATCGACAAAGCGCCCCTCGCGCAGCAAGCGATCCAGAAAGGCCTCACCTACCCCGTATTTGGTACTGAGACGTCGAAGCGCGGTGATTTCATAAGCCGCATAATGGTAGATGCGGGCCTGAGGAAAAGCCGCAAGTCGGCTTCGAAAAAAGGCCAGAAGATCGCTCAGCGCCCGCGCCTCTCCGGCCGGATCATGGGCCCAAAACGCGCGGAATTCACCATCGCACCAGATGCCATGCAGATATTCCAGCCCGCCGGGATAATGCGGGTCCCCCTCTATGTCGTAGAACAGATCCCCGGGCTGCGGTTCCGGCAGCAGATCAAACCCCTTGCCGGGTTCCGGCGGGCGCAGTTCAAAGGCCGGGGCGCCGGTCTTGCGGGCGTGCTGCAACCGGCCCTGTGCAACCAGCCGGGTCCGCGTCCCCTCGGCCAGACCACGCACCGGATGATCCAGCGCAGCAAGCCCCGCCATAGTGGTGACGCCGGCGGCCTCAAGCTTTTTCACCTGGCCGCGGCTGATGCCCGCCACATGGAAAAGGCTGTCTTCGGCCTGCCAGACACTTTCGCAGTGATCCGACCAGCGGCACAGCGCACAATCGGCACAGGGGACCGGCCGTGTCGGGGGCGGCGCGGCGGCAAAGCCTTCCAGCCGCGCGCGCGCCGCGCGGGCGTAATGGGCATAATCGGCAAGGCGCAGCGTCGCGCGCGTCCCATCGCCCAATTCGACATGGGCTTCTTCGGGAAGAACACCCTGCACTTTGGCCAGCAGATCGGAATAGAGCACGAGTTGCAGCACGTGCTTGGGGTGCGGCCTGCGCTTCAGCTTGGTATCGGCCACCTCATAACTGAAGTCGCCCAGGGCAGAGGGTCTTTCGACCCGCAACAAAAAGTCTGACCAGCCGCCCCAATTCCCGGCCAGGAAGGCCCCCTGGAACACAACCTGCGGGCCAGCAGCAAGGGCGGCCTGCGTCTGGGCCGCATTGACCTGCAGATCGCCCCGGTCAATTTCGATCACGCTCAGCCCTTGGGCTTTCAACCGTTCAAGATGCCCGGCCTCATGCGCGTCGCCCTGCCGCTGCAAAAGTGCGGCATCGGCACTGTCGGCGCGCGGCTCGGGGCCTTTGCCCTGAAGGCGCAGCAGATCGAGCTGCGTGGCATGCGCGCAGCCCGTGAAGCGCATCAGATCTGTTGCCGAAAACAGAAGGCTACCGCCGAAATATCGCATGGTCGAACCGAATACCTGTCACGCGGCACGGCCGGGCCGTTGGGGGCGCGACCATGCGATGTCTGAATGGTTTTTCTGCAGTTTCAAGACTCTGGCAGGAAAGTGCAACCGCAAGGCCCGGTAAATTCAGGACTGTTTCCTTTCCTCGGCGCGCACGATCCGCAGGCTTTTGGACGCAATGAGGGAGGACGATTTGCCCTTGGCGCCCATGCGCAGCGAAAACCCGCGCTCGATCAGCTCTGCGGCCTCCTCCAGTGTCTGGACATGGACCGCATGCTCTGCGTGATGCTTGAGCGCGCCATGCGCCGGATCGCCCAGCTGATACCCCCGGGCGGTCAGAACGGGCACTTCGGTGATCCCGTCACGGGGCGAAATCCGTTCGATGCTAATGACTGTACCCCGCATGGGTGTTCCTTTCCTGTAAAAATCGGTGCGCCTGCCGGGCCTATGCTCTGGTCATGCAAATCACTTGGAATCAGCTCGACAGGACGCAACATCATGCCTAGCGTGTGGGGGTGACAAATATTGGCACCGATACGGGGTGGGTGATGTCTTTTGCCAAGGCGGTGGATCTGATCCGGCTGGCCCAGATGGCCGCGGCGCGGCGCGGAGGGGTCAGTCTCGACGATATCTGTAGGGAATTCGGCGTCTCGCACCGGACAGCGCAGCGGATGACCGATGCGCTTCAAGCGACCTTCGGCAATGTCGAGACGCGCGATGGCGAAGATCGTCGGCGCTATTGGCTGCTGATCGACAAGGGCCAGCCTCAGCTGACATTACGCCACGAAAGCGGGGTCGAAGCCCTGGAAATCGCCGCCCGCACGGCCGAGGCCGAGGGCCGACTGCGCCACCTGCGCGCGCTGCACGATTTGCGGGACAGCCTTTTGTCGCGCACGCAATCGCGCGCCCGGGTCGAGGCGGATGCCGAGGCGGTTCTGGCGGCCTTGGGGCAGGTGACGCGACCGGGGCCGCGCGTCACGATTGCCCCCGATATTCTCGATGCAATCATCGAGGCGCTGCGCGGCCCCTTCCGTCTACGCGTGCGTTATAATCGGGATGCCGGTTTTCGGATTCTGGAACCGCATGGTGTTCTGCTCGGCCACCGCACCTATCTTGCCGCCCGTGATCCGGCCAAGGCCGATGAGGTGCGCAATTTCCGGATCGATCTGATCCAGGCTGCCGAAACCCTGAATGAAAGCTTTTCGCTGCAAGAGGGCTTCAATCTTGCGGATTACGCAGCTCAGGCCTTTGGTGTCTTTCAGGACCCAGCCCAATTCGGCGAGGTCATCTGGCGTTTTGCCCCGGAGGCGGCCGAACGCGCCAAGGGCTTTCAGTTCCATCCGCGCCAACAGCTTGAACCACAAGCCGACGGCAGCCTGATCGTGCGCTTTCACGCGGCGGGCTGGCTGGAAATGGCTTGGCACCTTTATCAATGGGGGAACAAGGTCGAGGTTCTGGCCCCGGAGGCCCTTCGCCTCATGGTGGACGGCTATCGCAGGTCCGACTTCGCCGCCATGCCGTGACCATCCTTATTGCAGGCGGAAGGTTGCGGAGTCCCCCGCGCCCCTGTCCACGGTGAAGCGGAGTTTTCGGCCTGCCTCGACCTCGACCAGCTGGCAGTTGAAGGGAATGGGGGTGCCGCTCCACTCCATCTCGCGGCAGAAGAAGCCATCCGTCCAGTTCCAGGTTCCCGACACGGGCCAGCCCATGGCATTGCCTGAAATCTGGCCGTCTGGACTGACAATCAACCGGATGCCGAAGGGATGGCGCAGTTCGCGGGTGCTGACCAGCTCGATGAATGTGTCGCGATCCGTGACCGGAACAAAGCCCTCTGCGCGGGCTTCAAGGGCCATGGCGAAAAGGGCGGCAAGGGTGAAGGAAATCGGATACATATCGGGTCCGGGGTGCGTCACGTGCTGCGACAGGATTACGCAGAACAGCCCGGATTGGATCACCCCCGGCTTGGCCTAGACCGGCACATTCAGCGTGTGTTTGACCCGCTTGAGCGTGAAACTGGTGTTGATCACCTGCACATTCGGCAGTTCGACCAGCGAATTCTTCACCGTCGCCTCGTAATCGCGCACGCTCGTCGCAATCACCTGCAGCACATAGTCGTATTCCCCGCTGAGCGAATAGCACTGCAGCACCTCGGGCACCTTGGCCACGGCCTCCTCAAAGGCGCGCAGACTTTCGCGCTGATGATGGGTGATCTTCACGAAACAGAAGACAAGGATTTCGAACCCCGCCGCCTCGGGGTCGATGACATGGCGCTTGGCGCTGATGGCCCCCACCTCTTGCAGACGTTGCAGCCTGCGCCAGCACGGAGAATGGCTGAGCCCCGTCACCGCCGCCAGCTCGCGCAGCGTGAGGTCGGGCTGATCCTGCAAGGCCCGCAGGATGCGGCGGTCAGATTCGTCCAGAAGGGTCATGGGCAATCACTTTTTGCATCTGCATCCTGCCACTGGCAACAAATTACCACAATTGGCGATTATTGTGGTACAGTGTTACAAGCCATCCGGCAATGCGGTCCGCAATAGCGACCCTGTTTCCCCGACCCTGACCTAATCTGATGTCGGGGAGTCCGCTTTTACCGGACGGAGGACGCGCATGACCATTTCGCTGGACGACAAATATGCCGCCGAGGCCGGGTCCGTCTTCATGACGGGCACGCAGGCCCTTGTCCGCCTGCCCATGACGCAGATCCGGCGGGATCGCGCGGCGGGGCTGAACACCGGGGGGTTCATCTCGGGCTATCGCGGCTCGCCGCTGGGGGGCTATGATCAGCAGCTGGTGAAGGCACGCAAGTTCCTTGACCGGCATGACGTGATCTTCCAGCCCGGCCTGAACGAGGATCTGGCCGCCGCTGCCGTCTGGGGCAGCCAGCAGCTGCATCTGTCACCGGGGGCGCGCAAGCAGGGGGTGGTCGGCCTCTGGTATGGCAAGGGGCCGGGGGTGGACCGGTCAGGCGATGTCTTCAAACACGCCAATGCCGCAGGCAGCGCGCCGCTGGGGGGCGTGCTGGCCATCGCGGGGGATGATCACACCTGCAAATCCTCTTCGATCCCGCATCAATCGGACCATGCCTTCATCTCGGCGCTGATGCCGATGCTCTACCCCTCATCCATCCATGAGTTTCTGGAGATGGGACTGCTGGGCATCGCCATGTCGCGCTATTCGGGCTGCTGGGTGGGGTTCAAGGTCATCTCGGAAACGGTCGAGATTTCTTCGGTTGTCGATCTGTCGCAAGAGCGGCGGCAATTCGTTCTTCCCGCGGATTTTGAGCTGCCCCCCGGCGGGCTGAACCTGCGCTGGCCTGATCCGCCACTGGTGCAGGATGAACGGCTGCAGGAACACAAGGGCTATGCCGCCATTGCCTTTGCGCGCGCCAATGGGGTTGACCGGCTAGTGATCGATCATCCCGGCGCGCGGTTTGGCATCGTGGCCTCGGGCAAGGCGTTCGAGGATGTGCGCCAGGCGCTCGCCGAACTGGGGCTGGGCCCGCAGGAACAGGCAGCGGTGGGGCTGCGGCTTTACAAGGTGCGGATGCCCTGGCCGCTGGAACCCGAAGGCATCCGCGCCTTTTCCCGCGGGCTGGAAGAGGTGCTGATCGTCGAGGAACGGCGTGAGATCATCGAGAACCAGATCAAGCAGGAGCTGTTCAACTGGCGCGCCGATGTGCGCCCCCGCATCGTCGGCAAATTCGATGAGGCCGACCGCCCCTTCCTGCATCTGTCGGCGGGGCTGACGGTCGCCAGCGTGGCGGGCGCCATTGCGGCACGGCTTCTGCGGCTGGACCTTCCGCCAGATCTGGCGGCGCGGCTGCGGGCGGCGACCGAGCGGCTCAACCGTGCCGAACAGCGCGGGGCCGACCATGTGCCACCGGTGCTGCGCGTTCCGCATTTCTGCGCAGGCTGCCCGCATAACACCTCGACCCGCGTTCCCGAGGGGTCAAAGGCCATGGCGGGGATCGGCTGTCACTACATGGCGATCTGGATGGGGCGGAACACCGAAACCGTCACCAGCATGGGGGCCGAGGGCGTGCCCTGGACGGCCATCAGCCGCTTCACCGATGAAAAGCACCGCTTTGTCAATCTGGGCGACGGCACCTTCTTTCATTCGGGGCATCTGGCGATCCGCCAGTCCGTCGCCGCGGGGGTGAATGTCACCTACAAGATCCTTGTGAACGATGCCGTGGCCATGACGGGGGGGCAGCCGCTTGACGGGGAACTGACGCCCGAGCAGATCACCCATCAGGTGCATCACGAAGGCGTCGGGCGCATCGTGTTGATGTCGGACCACCCCGAACTATTTCGCGCCTCCGATCTGGCACCCGGCACTACGATCCGCCACCGCGACGAAATTGACGCCGTCATGCTGGAGCTGCGTGAGGAGCCGGGGGTCAGCGTTCTGGTCTATGTCCAGACCTGCGCCGCCGAAAAGCGCCGCCGCCGCAAGCGTGGGACGCTGGAGGACCCACCCCTGCGGCTCTGGATCAATCCGGCGGTCTGCGAAGGCTGCGGCGATTGTTCGGTGCAATCGAACTGCGTAGCGGTGGAACCGCTTGAAACCGATCTGGGCCGCAAGCGGCGTATCAACCAATCGACCTGCAACAAGGATTATTCCTGCCTCAAGGGCTTCTGCCCCTCTTTCGTGACGGTGAAAGGCGGCGGGCTGCGTCGGCCACAGGCGCAGGGCGGGGCCGATGTGACCGGCCTGCCCGATCCCGTGCTGCCCGCCATCGAGCGCGCCTGGAACCTTGCGCTGGCGGGGGTTGGGGGGACGGGCGTTCTGACCATCAGCGCCATTCTGGGCATGGCCGCGCATGTCGAAGGCAAGATCCCCATGGTGCTGGATATGGCCGGGCTGGCGCAAAAGGGCGGCGCGGTGATGAGCCATGTCCGCATCTCGCGCGCGGACCGGCCGATTGCGGCGCCGCGCATTGCCGCGGGTTCGGCCGATCTGCTGATCGCGGCGGATTCGGTGGTGGCCGGATCGAAAGAAGCCATCATCCTGTGCAGCCCCGACCGGACCGAGGCCGTGCTGAACACCCGCATCACCCCGGTGGCCGCATTCATCCGCAACCGCGACCTTGATTTCCAGGAACCGCAGGTGGAGGCCACGGTGGCCGGGGCGGTACGGTCGAACCGGCACTTCCACGATTTTTCCGCGCTGGCGCGCCACCTGACGGGGGACGAGATCGGCGCCAATCTGATGATGCTGGGCTATGCGTGGCAAAGCGGGCTTGTGCCGCTGGCGGGGGCTTCGATCCTGCAGGCCATCGCGCTGAACGGTACGGCCGTCGCGGCAAATACCGATGCCTTCAACTGGGGCCGTCTGCTGGCGCATGACCCGGTGCGGCTGACGGGAGATTTCGCGCCCCCCCCTGCCCCGAAGGCCGAACCGCTGGAGGCGCTGATCGACCGCCGCGCCGCGCATCTGACCGCCTATCAGAACGCGGGCCTTGCCGCGCGCTACCGGGCCGGGCTGGCCCCGGTGATTGCGGCCACCGCGCGGATCGGCGCGACCGACTTGGCGCGCATCGCCGCAGAATCCTATGCCAAGGTGCTGGCCTATAAGGATGAGTATGAGGTCGCGCGGCTTTATTCCCTGCCCGAATTTCGCGCGGGGCTTGAGGCCGAATTTGCGGGCGATTACCGGCTGTCCCTGAACCTCGCCCCGCCGATCCTGCCGGGCAAGGGGCGCGACGGCCGCCCGCGAAAACGCGAATTCGGCCCTTGGATCTTTCCGCTGCTGCGGGGGCTGGCGCGGCTGCGCGTCTTGCGCGGCACCTGGGCCGACCCCTTCGGCCACAGCCATGACCGGCGGCTGGAACGGCAGTTGATCGCGGACCACGAGGCCGATCTGGCCCTGGCCGCGCAAAGCCTGACCCCGGAGACCCTGCCGCTCTTCCGCGACCTTCTGGCCCTGCCGCTGGATATTCGCGGCTATGGCCCGGTGAAAGAGGCCGCCCTGACCCGACAGATGCACCGCCGCGCCGAACTGCGCGCGGCGCTGACCCGCCAGACACCCCCCGCCATCGCCGCGCAATAGAAAGGGACAAACATGTTTCTGCATTCCATGACCTTCGATCTGGGGGATGAGGTCAATGCGCTGCGCGACACGGTCCATCGCTGGGCGCAGGACCGCGTCAAACCGCTGGCAGCGGCGCTGGACCGGGCGAACCTGTTTCCCGCCGCGCTCTGGCCAGAGATGGGGGCGCTTGGCCTTTTGGGCATCACCGTCCCCGAGGAGGAGGGCGGCGCTGGCATGGGCTATCTGGCGCATGTGATCGCGGTCGAGGAAATCGCCCGCGCATCGGCCTCGGTCGCGCTGAGCTATGGGGCGCATTCCAACCTCTGCGTCAATCAGATCAAGCTGAATGGCACCGCCAACCAGCGCCGCCGCTATCTGCCGGGGCTGATCGCAGGCACCCAGGTCGGCGCGCTGGCCATGTCCGAGGCGGGGGCCGGGTCGGATGTGGTGTCCATGACGCTGCGCGCCGACCGGCGGGGCGATGCCTATGTGCTGAACGGCACGAAATACTGGATCACCAATGGCCCCGATGCCGATGTGCTGGTGGTTTACGCCAAGACCGATCCGCAGGCCGGATCGCGCGGGATCACCGCCTTCATCGTGGAAAAGACGATGAAGGGGTTCAGCACCTCGGCCCATTTCGACAAGCTGGGGATGCGCGGGTCGAACACGGCCGAGCTGATCTTCGACAATGTCGAAGTGCCCGCAGAAAACGTGCTGGGGGCCGAAGGGCGCGGGGTGCGTGTGCTGATGTCGGGGCTGGATTATGAACGGGTGGTGCTGTCGGGCATCGGCACCGGCATCATGGCCGCCTGTCTGGATGAGATCATGCCCTATATGGTCAGCCGCAAGCAATTTGGCCAAAGCATCGGGCAGTTTCAGCTGATGCAGGGCAAGATCGCCGATATCTACACCAAGCTGAATTCGGCCCGCGCCTATGTCTATGAGGTCGCGCGCGCCTGCGACCGGGGCCGCGTCACCCGCGCCGATGCGGCGGCCTGCGTGCTTTACGCCTCGGAAGAGGCGATGGTCGTCGCCCATCAGTCGGTGCAGGCGATGGGGGGGGCGGGCTTCATGAATGACAGTCCCGTCGCCCGCCTGTTCCGCGATGCCAAGCTGATGGAGATCGGCGCCGGCACCAGCGAAATCCGCCGGATGCTGATCGGGCGCGAACTGATGGGGGCGATGGGCGCATGACCGTGATCCGTTCCCAGATCTCGCCGCGGAGCGAGGCGTTCCGCAGCAATCTTGCCGCCAATACCGCTGCCTTTGCAGAGGTGCAGGCCGCCGCCGTTATGGCGCTGGCCGGTGGGGGCGAGGCCGCGCGTGCGCGCCATCAGGCCCGCGGCAAGCTTTTGCCGCGGGACCGCATCGACCGCCTGCTCGACCCCGGATCACCCTTCCTTGAGGTTGGCCTTTTTGCAGCCCATGGCATGTATGAAGGCGCCTGCCCCTCGGCCGGGTTGATCGCCGGGGTGGGCCGGGTTGCGGGGCAAGAGGTGATGATCCTGAGCAATGATGCCACCGTGAAGGGCGGCACCTATTTCCCCATGACGGTGAAGAAACATCTGCGCGCGCAAGAGATTGCTGCCGAAAACCGCCTGCCCTGCATCTATCTGGTGGATAGCGGCGGGGCCAATCTGCCCAATCAGGATGAGGTCTTTCCCGACCGCGACCATTTCGGCCGCATCTTCTTCAATCAGGCGAATATGTCGGCGCAGGGCATCGCGCAGATTGCGGTGGTCATGGGGTCTTGCACGGCGGGCGGGGCCTATGTGCCCGCCATGTCGGATGTGACGATCATCGTGAAGGGTCAGGGTACAATCTTTCTGGCCGGTCCGCCGCTGGTGCGCGCCGCTACGGGCGAGGTCGTCTCGGCCGAGGATCTGGGCGGGGGCGATGTGCATACGCGCCTGTCTGGCGTGGCGGACCAGCTGGCGCAGGATGACAGTCACGCGCTGGCGCTGGCGCGTCAGGCGGTGGCAAGCCTCAATCGCCAGAAACGCCCCGGCCTTGCCCTCCAGTCCCCAGAAGACCCGGCCTATGACCCGTCCGAGGTCATGGGCATCGTGCCCCCCGGCCTCAAGACCCCTTATGACATCCGCGAGGTCATCGCCCGCATCGTCGACGGATCGCGCCTTGACGAATTCAAACCGCGCTACGGCACCACCATCGTCTGCGGCTTTGCCCATGTGATGGGAATGCCTGTGGGGATCATCGGCAATAATGGCGTGATCTTTTCCGAAAGCGCGCTGAAGGCCGCGCATTTCGTGGAGCTTTGTTCCCAGCGCGGCATCCCTTTGGTGTTCCTGCAGAATATCTCGGGCTTCATGGTGGGGCGGACGGCGGAAAACCGCGGCATTGCCAAGGACGGGGCCAAGTTTGTCACCGCCGTGGCCACGACACAGGTGCCGAAGATCACGCTGATCGTGGGCGGGTCTTTCGGCGCCGGGAATTACGGCATGTGCGGGCGGGCCTATGGGCCGCGCTTTCTCTGGACCTGGCCCAATGCGCGCATTGCGGTGATGGGGGGCGAACAGGCGGCAGGGGTTCTGGCCACCGTCCGGCGCGAGGGGATCGAACGCGGTGGCGGGAGCTGGTCCGCCGAGGAAGAGGCCGAATTCAAGCGCCCGACGATTGAGATGTTTGATCGGCAGTCGCATCCGCTTCATGCTTCGGCGCGGCTTTGGGATGATGGCATCATCGACCCGCGCCAGACGCGGGCGGTGCTGGCACTGTCGCTTTCGGCCACGCTGAATGCGCCCATCGCCGAAACCCGCTTCGGCCTGTTCCGCATGTGAGGTCCGCGCCATGTTCACCAAGATCCTGATTGCGAACCGGGGCGAGATTGCCGCCCGTGTCATCACCACCGCGCGGCGGATGGGCATTGCCACCGTGGCGGTGCATTCCGAGGCCGATGCCGGCGCCCTGCATGTGGCGCTGGCGGATGAGGCCGTGCTGATCGGCCCGTCCCCCCCCGCAGACAGCTACCTGCGGGGGGACCGCATCATCGCGGCGGCCTTGCAGACGGGGGCAGAGGCGATCCATCCCGGCTACGGGTTTCTGTCGGAAAACCCCGAGTTTGTTGAAGCTGTGCAGGCGGCGGGGCTGTTGTTTATCGGCCCGCCCGCAGCGGCCATCCGGGCGATGGGCCTCAAGGATGCCGCCAAGGCGCTGATGGAACGTGCCGGGGTGCCGGTGGTGCCGGGCTATCATGGCGCCAATCAGGACCCGGCGTTTCTGGCCGCCCGCGCGGCCGAGATCGGCTATCCCGTGCTGATCAAGGCGCGGGCGGGGGGCGGCGGCAAGGGCATGCGGCGGGTCGATGACCCGGCCGAATTCGCCGCAGCCCTTGAAGGTGCTGCGCGCGAGGCGCAGGCCGCCTTTGGCGATCCCGCCTGTCTGGTCGAGAAATACATCACCCGGCCCCGCCACATCGAAATTCAGGTTTTTGGCGATGCGCAGGGCAATGTGGTGCATCTGTTTGAGCGCGATTGCAGCCTGCAGCGCCGCCATCAGAAGGTGATCGAAGAAGCCCCCGCCCCCGGCATGCCACCCGAGGTGCGCGCCGCAATGGGCCAAGCGGCGGTCGAGGCCGCGCGCGCCATCGGCTATCAGGGCGCCGGGACGGTGGAATTCATCGTGGATGGCGCCCCCCGCCCTGATGGTTTCTGGTTCATGGAAATGAACACCCGCCTGCAGGTGGAACATCCGGTCTCCGAGGCGATCACCGGGCTGGACTTCGTAGAGCTGCAACTGCGGATCGCCGCAGGCGATCCCCTGCTCTTCCGGCAAGAGGATCTGGCCATCACCGGCCACGCGGTCGAGGCGCGGATCTATGCCGAGGACGTGGGCCGCGGCTTTCTGCCCGCCACGGGGCGGCTGCGGCATCTGGGTCTGCCTGTGGCGACCGCATTCAACCGCGGTCCGCTGCGGATCGATGCGGGCGTGCGGCAGGGGGATGAGATTTCGCCTTGGTATGACCCGATGATCGCCAAGGTCATCGCCCATGGCCCGGATCGTGCCGCGGCGCTGCGGCAGCTTTCGACCGCGCTTGAGGCCTGCCAGATTGCGGGTTGCACGACAAATGTCGCCTTTCTTGCGGCCTTGACCCGCCACGAAGGCTTTGCAGCAGGCGCAGTGGATACGGGGCTGATTGCCCGCGATCTGGCCGCACTGACCGCCCCCCGCACCCTTCCGCCCGAGGCCCTTGCGCTGGCGGCCTTGGCCGCGCTGGACCTGATCGATCCGCCTGCGACGGCGGACCCCTGGGATCAGCGCAGCGGTTGGCGCAGCTGGGGCACGGGGGCGGCGCATGTGACGCTGGATCACGCGGGCGGGCCGCTGGCCCTGCGGGTGGTGCCCTTGGGGGCCCGGCAGTTCCATGTGACCGGGCCGGGCCTTGATCTGCAGATCGCCGTGCTGGACCATCGGGCCGGGACGTTGCGCTATGCCGTGGAAGGGCATCAGGCCACCGGGCAACTGGTGCAGGGTGCGGGTCGGATCAGCCTGTTCCTGCAGGGCCAGGACCATGATTTCACCCCGGTCGATCCGCTGGATGTGGCGGCGCATGACCCGGACGGCGGCCATGCCGTGCTAGCCCCTATGCCGGGGCGCGTGCTGGCCGTGCAAACCCAGGCGGGCGCCAAAGTCACCAAGGGCACGGCCCTTCTGGTGCTTGAGGCGATGAAGATGGAACATGTCCTGACCGCGCCGCGCGACGGCATCGTCGCCGAGGTGCTGGTGGCCGAGGGCGATCAGGTGACTGACGGCACGATATTGGTGGAACTGGGGGCCAAGGATGGCTGACCATGTCACGATCTACGAAATGGCCCCGCGCGACGGGCTGCAGAACGAAAGTCGCCCCATCGACACCGCGGCCAAGATCCGACTGGTCGATCTGCTGTCGGACTGCGGCTTTTCGCATATTGAGGTCACAAGCTTCGTCAGCGCGAAATGGGTGCCGCAGATGGCCGATGCGGCAGAGGTGCTGGCGGGCATCCGGCGCAGGCCTGGCGTCATCTATGCCGCGCTGACGCCGAACCTGCAGGGGTTGGAGCGCGCCCTCGCGGCCGGGGTGGGCGAGGTCGCGGTCTTCGCCTCGGCCTCCGAAGGGTTTTCGCAGCGCAACATCAACTGCTCCATCGCGGAAAGCCTTGCGCGGTTTGCCCCGGTTTTGGCGGCCGCGCAGGCGGCAGGGGTGCCGGTGCGGGGCTATGTCTCTTGCGTGACGGACTGTCCCTATGACGGCCCCATCGCGCCCGAGGCCGTGGCCGCGGTGGCGGGGGCGCTGCGGAACCTGGGCTGCCGCCAGATCAGCCTGGGCGACACGCTGGGAACCGCCCGCCCCGACACCGTGGCCGCCGTGCTTGAGGCCGTCTTGCACCGCGTTCCGGCCTGCGATCTGGCCGGGCATTTCCATGATACCGCCGGCCGCGCCCTGGACAACATCGCCCTTGCGTTGACCTATGGCTTGCGGGTTTTCGACAGCGCCGCAGGCGGCCTTGGCGGGTGCCCCTATGCCCCCGGCGCCCGCGGCAATGTGGCGACCGAGGCGGTGGTGGATCTGCTGCACCGCAAGGGCTTTGGCACCGGGATCGACACCACCGCCCTGACCCGCGCCGCCACTTTTGCCCAAAGCCTGAGGAGGGCGACATGACCTTTCAGACCCTGCAGCTGCAGCGCGATGCCCGGGGGGTGGTGACGCTGACGCTCAATACCCCCGAAAGGCGCAATGTCCTTTCGCCGCAGATGATCGCCGATCTGACCGCTTTCGCCCGCACCGTCGGACAAGAACGCGAGACGCGCGTCGTCGTGCTGCAGGGTGCGGGGCCGGTCTTCTGTGCCGGGGGCGATCTGGCCTGGATGCGGGCGCAGTTGACGGCGGACCGCGCGCAACGCATGGCCGAGGCGCGCAAGCTTGCCGAGATGCTGCAGGCGCTGAACACCCTGCCCGTGCCGCTGATCGGGCGGCTGCACGGCGGGGCCTTTGGCGGGGGCGTCGGGCTGGCCTGCGTCTGCGATATGACCATTGCCGCGCGGGGGACGAAATTCTGCTTTTCCGAAACGCGGCTCGGGATCATCCCGGCAACGATCGGCCCCTATGTGCTGGCCCGCATGGGCGAAGGCCGGGCGCGGCGGGTGTTCATGTCAGGCCGGGTCTTTGCGGCGGATGAGGCCGAAGGTCTGGGCCTTGTCGCCCACGTGGTCGAGGAAGCGGCACTGGATACCGCCGTCACGGCCGAGGTCGCGCCTTATCTTGCCACCGCGCCGGGGGCGGTTGCTGCAGCCAAGGCACTGACCCGCGTGCTTGGCCCCCGGATCGATGCGGCGGTGATCGAGGACAGCATCACCCGATTGGCCGAAATCTGGGAGGGCGAAGAGGCTCGGCAAGGCATCACGGCCTTTCTCGACAAACGCCCGCCGCCCTGGGGCGGATAGGCCGGCTGACCCAAGGCCCAAGGCTGCAGATTGTCCTACCCGTGCATGCAATCCGGCCTGCGCTGCCACAGGCATTGATCTGAATCATGCACTGCTCGTCAAATATCAGAATATGATATGTTAACTGATCTAATGTCATTAATGAGATAGATGAAAGGATGCATCGTGGCCCTGACATACACCCCCGTGACCGGCAACGCCCTTCTGCCCTTCGGCACGAACGTCCTGCCGCGGAATGATGATGGCTATTCCTATCCTGCGATCGACATCACGTCGATCTTCGAGGACGGGATCACCATCGGCGAACAGACGTTTACCTCGCTCTATCTCAACAACAACGGCAATATCACCTTCGGCAACGGCCTGTCGTCCTACACGCCCGGGGTGATCGGGGGCAGCACGGGGCTGAACATCATCGCCCCGTTCTGGGCCGATGTGGACACGCGTAACGATGTGCCGAACGTGAACGACGGTGTCTTCTGGGACTTCAAGGATGTCCGGGACAGTATCGTTTTCACCTGGAACCGCGTCGGGTATTTCAGCAACCACATCGACCGGCTCGATACCTTCCAGCTGGAACTGCGCGACCGCGGCGCCGGGAACATCGAGATCATCTTCCGCTATTCGGCGATCAACTGGACGACAGGCGATGCCTCGGGTGGCACGGGCGGTCTGGGCGGCACCGTGGCACGGGCGGGGTTCTCGCTCGGCGGGCTTTACTTCGAGCTTCCGTCCTCGGGCAGTCAGGCAGCCATGCTCAATCTGGAGGGTTCGTCAGGCAATCTGGGCGTGACCGGGGTCTGGCAATTCCTGCTTGAAAACGGCACGCCCTCGGGGTTCGGGGATGAAGGGCCAAACCGCTATATCGGCAACGGCGGGCGCAATGTCTGGTTTGGTCTGGCTGGCAATGACCGCGCCGAAGGCCGCGCGCTTGGCGATGCGCTTTATGGCGATGATGGCAATGACACCCTGTTGGGGGAAACGGGGGCGGACCGGCTTTATGGCGGAGCGGGTGCTGACCGGCTGGTGGGTGGCAGTGAAAATGACCTGCTGAATGGCGGGGCCGGAAATGACACCATGAACGGTGGTCTCGGGGCAGACCGGGCCGAGTTCGAGACCGGCCCATCCCAGGCCATGACGGTGCGGCTGAACGCGGGAACTGCGGTGGGCCAGGGAACCGATACGCTGATCGGGATCGAGCATGTCACCACAGGTCAGGGCGATGACCTGATCGTGGGAAATGCCGCGAACAATTCGCTGATCGCGGGGGCCGGGGCAGACCGGCTGTTTGGGGGTGACGGTTCCGACCGCCTGATGGGCGGGCGCGGGGCCGATACGCTGACCGGCGGGGCCAATGCGGACCGTTTCATCTTTGGTCAGGGCGACGGCACCGATGTGGTGCGCGATTTCCAGAATGGGGTTGACCGGTTCGAGATCACCTCGGGCGCCGCGAGCTTTGCCGGCATCAGCGTGGTCGACGCGGGCGAGAATGTGCGGATCACCTTTTCCAATGTGACGATCATCGTGGAAGACGTGGCCCATACCGCCATCGGGGCGTCGGACTTCGTCTTCGTCTGACGTCTGTCGGGCGGTCCCGACCCGGCCCGCGAAAGCGGTGCCGGATCGGGGCCTGTCATTGTTCAGCCCGCGCGCATAGCCTGCGCCGCGCCGGGCAGCACGCCTGCGGCGATCCAGCCATCGACAATGGCCAGCGCCGCATCGGAAAAGGCCGCATCGTTGATATGGCAGCCGAGCTCGATCAGCCGCACGTTTGACGGGCAGGCGCCGCGCAACTCGGCCAGAAAGGCCTCAAGCCCGGCCTTGTTCTGCAGGGGGCCACCGGGGCGGTCCCATTCATGCGCGCCCTCCGACGGAACCAGAAGCGTCACCGGCCCCTTGGCCCGGCCAAGCCGCGTGCTGATCGCCCGCGCCACCGCCCGGCGCTGATCGCCATCCAGCACCACAGATGACAGGATCCGGTTATGCGCGTGAAAGGGGCTGTCGCGGAACTGTTCGGGCACGGGATGCCAACCCACCAGATCCACAAGGTCATGGCAGCCGATCGACACGATCTGCGGCACCCCCGCCTGCCCGGCTGCCATCATCCTGTCCGGCCCCGCGCTGATGGCGGACCCGAACAGATGGTTGCCCACCTCTTGTGGCGCAAAATCCAGCACGGCGGCAAACGCGCCCGCCGCGGCCAGGTTTTCGAAGGCCCGCCCACCCATGCCGGTGGCATGAAAGACTGCGACCTCGAACCCCCGCGCCTCAAGCGCGGGTTTCAGATGCACCATATAGCGCAGCACGGTCTTGCCGAAACTGGTCATGCCGATCAGCGGGCGGTCACGCTGCGGCGGCTCAACCGCGCGGGCTGCACCCAGCACCGCCCCCGCCGCCTGGCTGAGCGAGGCCTTGCAGATCGAATTCAGCCCATAAAGCCCCCCGGCCCAGAGGATCATCTGCACATCCGCCGGAATGCGTTCGGGCGGGATCATCGGGGAAAAGCTGACGGTCGAGACGATGTATTTCGGCACGCCCAGCGGCAGGGCCGAGACCAGATCCAGCGCAAGATCCGTACCCATGGTGCCGCCCAGCACGATGGCGGCATCAATCCGGCCTTCGGCCTGCAGGCGCGCGGCCAGACGGGCGGCGCCGGTCGCCATGATCTGCATGGCCGTGTTTTCATCCTCGGCCGCGATGGCCGCCGCGATGGATGACCCGGCCGCCGCCGCGACATCATGCTTGCTGATGTCGACCGGAAAGGCCGGATCGCCCAAGACGGATACATCCATGGCGACCACCTCGCCGCCCTGCGCGCGGATCACATCGCGCATATAGCCCAGTTCGTCGTTCTTCGTGTCCCAGGTTCCGGCAACAAGGATGCGGTGTCCCATGGAAATCTCCCCTTTCGGATGCGCGGGCCTTCTGGCGGGCCTGTCCTGCATCCCGATTGTCTTCAAAGTTGGATCCAGGCAGTTTTCAGATCGGTGTATTTTTCCAGCGCATGCAGCGATTTGTCATGTCCGTTTCCGGATTGCTTGACCCCGCCCAGAGGCACCGTACCATCCGAACCGCCATAGGTGTTCACATGCACCACCCCGGCGCGCAGGCCGCGCACCATGCGATGCGCGCGGCTCAGATTGCCCGTCCAGACGCCCGAGGCGAGGCCATAGTCGCTGGCATTGGCAAGGCGCAGGGCCTCGGCCTCATCGGCAAAGCGGGTGACGGCCAGAACCGGGCCGAAGACCTCATCCCGGAACAGGCGGTGGTCGGCAGCGACATCAGCGATGATCGTCGGCTCCATATACCAGCCGCCCGTGTCTTCCAGCGCCTGTTTGCCGCCCAGAACCAGCTTGCCGCCCTGTTCAAGGGCATCGGCGACAAAGCCCAGATTGCCGCGCAGCTGTTGCAGTGAATTGATCGCCCCGATCTGGGTGGCAAGGTTCAGTGGGTTGCCCAGCGGCATCGCGGCGCTGATCCGCGCGACCTCGGCCAGGAAATCATCATGGATCGCATCCTCGACCAGCAGGCGCGACCCGGCCACACAGACCTGCCCCGCGTTGCGGAAAATGCCGGTTGCCGCCGCCTTGGCCGCCTGCGCCAGATCGGGGGCATCGGCGAAGACGATATGGGGCGATTTCCCCCCGAGTTCGAGGTAGACGCGCTTCAGGTTCGACTGCGCGCTATACTGCATCAGCCGGCGGCCCGTGGCGCCCGATCCGGTAAAGACCAGCACATCCACATCCATCGACAGGGCCAGCGCCTCGCCCGTAATGCGGCCGGGGCCGGTGACCACGTTGAAGACGCCCGGCGGCAGACCGGCCTCAAGTGCCAGCTCGGCCAGCCGGAGAAGCGAGAGCGAGGCCGTCTCGGCCGGTTTCAGCACCACCGAATTGCCCATCGCCAGCGCGGGCGCGATTTTCCAGGCGCCGATCATCAGCGGAAAGTTCCACGGCACAATGGCCGCGACCACGCCCACCGCCTCACGGTGCACAAGGCCCAGAACGCTGTCGGCGGTGGGGGCGATTTCGCCATAAACCTTGTCGATCGCCTCGGCATAATAGCGGAAGGTCGCGGCGGCGCTGCCCGGTTCGGCCTTCAGCGCCATCGAGATATCGGTGCCATTGTCGCGCACCCCCAGCACGGCGAGTTCGAGCGCATGTGCCTCGATCAGATCAGCAAGCCGGTGCATCACCTTCTTGCGATCAGCGGGGGCACGGCGCGACCAGCGGCCATCGTCAAAGGCACGGCGGGCGCTGGCCACGGCCCGGGCCACATCGGCGGCACTGGCGGCGGCCGTCTGCGTCAGCACCTGCCCGTCGATGGGCGACTGGACGGGGGTCGGGGCATCCTGCCCCTCAACCCATGTGCCGTCGATCAGCAGGCGGCCTTCGGGAAGGGCGCGCTGCGCGAGGCTGTCGATTTCGCTCTGGGTGGGGGGGGCCATGTCTTGCGTCCTTTCAGGTCAGAAAGGGGGGGCGTTGCCGCCCCCCGAAGGTGGCTCAGCGGTGGCGGCCCAGGGCGCCGAAGCGGACCTGGTCGCGGTTTCGCAGGTTCCAGGCAAGGATCATCCCCACCGCCGCCGCGACGATCACCAGTGACGGCAAAGCGATGCCCAACCAGCCCTCGGCCCCGGTCATGGCGCCGAACTGCTTGAAGATCACGATGAACAAGCCCAGCAGGATGACCCCGGTCACCAGCGGGAGGATCTTGGTGGCAAGCAGGCTTTCGCCCAGATCCCCTTTCTTGCGGAAGAACCCGATCACCGCGAAGGACACGAGGCCCATTAGCCCCAGCACCCCCAACGTGCCCAGCTGCGTCAGCCAGGTGAACAGATTCAGCACAGGATCCAACCCCTGCCAGGCGAAAAGCGCAATCACCAGACTTGCGATGATGGTCTGAATGACCGACCCCACATGCGGGCTGCGGAATTCGGCATGGGTCTGGCCCAGACGGTCAGGCAAAAGCCCCTCGCGCCCTGCCACATATTTGTAGCGCGCCACCCCGTTGTGAAAGGCCAGCACCGCCGCAAAGAGCGAGGTGATGAACAAAAGCCCCATGATCGTCGGTACCGGCCCGCCCACATAACGCCCCGCAAGATCAAAGAGGAAGGTTGTCGGGTCGGCCAGACCGGCCAGCGTCGGCACCAGCTTGTCCTCGCCCGCGCCATTGGCCATCAGCCAGGCGGTGAACATGTAGAACACCCCGATCAGCAGCACCGACCCATAGGTCGCCACCGGGATCGAACGTTTGGGGTCGCGCGCTTCTTCGGAGTAGATCGTCGTCGATTCAAAGCCGATGAAGAAGGCAAAGCAGAAGAGAATGGCGATGGACGGCACGCCCGACAGAACCTGCGACGGCGCAAAGGGCGCCATGGACAGCGTGCCGCTGTCACCCCCCGCACCCAGGATGGCCAGATCGATAACCAGCACGATCAGATATTCCAGCGCCACCAGCACCACGAGGATTTTGGCCGACAGATCCACCTGACGGTAGCCCAGCACCGCCGTCAGCGCGATGAAGATATAGGACCAGACCCACCACGGGAGCGAAAGGCCCATCGCCCCGAAAGTGCCCGCCGAGGCCGCGCCGAGCAGACCCAGAATCCCGATCTGCATGCAGTTGTAGGACAGGATCGCCACCATGGCCGCCGCGCCCCCGAAATGGCCCCCCAGCCCCTGGGCGGCGAAGGCGTAGAAGGCGCCCGCATTGCGGACGTGGCGCGACATGGCGACATAACCGACCGCGAAAAGCAGCAGGATCAGCGTAACAAGGCCCACCGCCCCGGCAACACCGGCGCCATTGCCCAGCAGCATCGCCAGCGGCACCCCGCCCGCCACCGCCGTCAGCGGCGCTGCCGCCGAGATGACAAGGAACATGATGGAGGCCGCCCCCAACGCATTAGAGCGCAGTTGGTTTGCCTCAAGACCGGAAGCGGCTACGCCCCCCTGAGTTTTTGTCGGCGTGTCTGTAACGGACATTGCCTTCCCCTTCCCGTTGGTTTATTATTTGAACCGATGGTTTGATTTTAGATTGACAGGAGGGGGCAACTTCTGTCAACAAAAATACATGAACCGCGCCAACACCTTTTGGACGGGGGAAGAGACGCCCATGGGAACGACATCCAAAGCGCTGACTTTACTGGATTATTTCACGATCTCGCGCCCGCAGATCGGGCTTTCTGACCTTGCGCGGCTGTCGGGTGCGAACAAGGCGACCTGCTATCGCCTGATGTCCGAACTCATGGAGCACGGGCTGGTCGAGCAGGTGGCCGGCAGCAAGGAATATCGAATCGGCCCTGCGGTGCTGCGCCTTGCTGCCCTGCGGGAGGCCACCGTCCCGACGCGCGAGGCCGCGCTGCCGCTGTTGCAGGCGCTGGCCGTCGCCACAGGAGAAACCGCGCATATGTCGCATCTTGTGGCGGGGCAGCTGGTGACGCTGTCCTATGCCTATCCGGCCGCCCATGGCATGCGGGTGATGATGGAAGACGCCGACCGCCTGCCCTTCCATTCCACCTCTTCGGGCCATGCCGTGATGGGATGGCTGCCCGCCGATACCGTGGCACAAATCCTTGCCGGACCGCTGCCCGCGCCTGCCGGTCTGGTGCAGATCACGGCCTCGGATCTGGCCGACCGCATCGCCCGCGCCCGCGCGACCGGCTGGGCCAGCACCGCCAATACATTCGAGGCGGATGTGAGCAGCTTTGCCGTGCCGCTTTTCGACGCGCAGGGGCAGGTGCAGGGCGCACTGGCCGTGGCCGTCGCCGGACCGCGCCTGACCGAAGCCGCTGAACAGACCATTCCGCGCCAGCTCATCGCCGCTGCGCGGGCGATCATGGCGCTCTGGGGGGGGCAGATCCCCCCCGAACTTTCCGCGCTTTGGCGCATCACCGAACAACCGACTGAGAAGGTGCAGGGATGAAAGACGAGAATTTCCTCAAGGCGAACAACGCGCGCAGCCTCTGGCATCCGATGACCGCCCCGTCGGACAGCCTGACGAATGCGCCGACCATCATCACCGGGGCCTCCGGCACCCGCATCCGCGACATCGACGGGCATGAGGTGGTCGATGGCGTGGGGGGGCTGTGGAACGTCAACCTCGGCTATTCCTGCCAGCCGGTGAAAGAGGCGATTGCCGCCCAGCTGGAGGCCCTGCCCTATTATTCGATCTTCCGCGGCACTTCGAACGACAAGGTGATCGAGCTGGCCGAGGAGCTGCGCGCCTTTTTTGCCCCCGATGGTCTGACGCGGGCCTTCTTCACCTCGGGCGGGTCGGATTCGGTGGAAACGGCTCTGCGTCTGGCGCGGCAATACCACAAGATCCGGGGCGAGTCCGGGCGGGTGAAGTTCCTCTCGCTCAAGAAAGGTTATCACGGCACGCATATCGGCGGGGCCTCGGTCAACGGGAACGCGAATTTCCGCAGTGCCTATGAACCGCTGCTGCCGGGCTGCCACCACATCCCCGCACCCTATGACTATCGCAACCCTTTCAACGAAACCGACCCCGCGCGGCTGGCGCAGCTGTGCCTGCAGGCGCTGGAGGATGAGATCGCGTTTCAGGGTGCAGGCACCATCGCGGCCTTCATCATGGAGCCGATCCTTGGCGCGGGTGGCGTGATCACGCCGCATCCCTCTTTCATGCCGGGGGTCGAGGCGATCTGCCGCAAGAACGGCATCCTTCTGATTGCCGATGAGGTGATCACCGCCTTTGGCCGCACCGGCGCCTGGACCGGCAGCCGCCTCTGGGGCGTGAAGCCTGATTTCACCTGCACCGCCAAGGCCATCACCAACGGCTATTTCCCCTTCGGCGCCGTGATGATCGCCGAAAGCGTGGCCGAGGTCTTTGAAGGCGACGACACGGGCCGCGCCGCCATTGGCCACGGTTACACCTATTCCGGTCACCCCGTCGGCGCCGCCGCCGCGCTGGCCTGTCTGGCAGAGACCAAGCGGCTGAACGTGGTCGAAAATGCTGCCGCACGGGGCGCCCAGCTGTGGGTGGGAATCAACCGTCTGAAAGACAAATACTCCGCCATCGGTGATGTGCGCGGCGGGCATGGCCTGATGCTGGCGATTGAACTGGTGGCCGATCGCGATGCCAAATCCGCCCCGCCCAAGGCGCAGCCCGGTCAGGTGCAGGCCGCAGCCTATGCCGCAGGGGCGATGGTGCGGGTTTCGGGGCCGAACATCATCTTGTCGCCGCCGCTCGTGCTGACACAGGCAGATGCTGAGACGATCCTCTCGGCACTCGACGCGGGCTTTGCAGCGCTTTGACGGATTTTGTCGCACTTCTAGGCACCAAGGGCGGGCCGGCGATTCGGAAAGGATCGCCCATGCCCACCGCCTCGCTTCTGACGCTGGCGGGGCAGAGCGTCGTCATCGACTGCGGCCTTGGCGTGACGCGGGGGCTGGCGGATCAGGGCTTTGCGCTGAAGGGTCTGTCGGCCATCGTGATCACCCATCTGCATTCAGACCACTATCTGGAGCTGGGGCCGCTGATCCACACTGCCTGGACTGCCGGGCTGAAGATGCCTGTCCGGGTCTGGGGGCCGACCGGCCTTCGCCGCTATTGGCAGGGGTTTCTGGAGTCGATGGCCGATGATCTGGCCTATCGCATCCATGAAGAGGGGCGCCCCGATCTGGCCGCGCTGGTCGAAATCCTGCCCCTCGCCGTGGGCGGACGGGTCGAGATTGGGCCGCTTGCGCTGACCGCAGGCCAGTCCCTCCACCCGCCGCTGACCGAAACCTTCGCCCTGCGGTTTGAGGGCGCGGGCAAGACCGTCGTCTTTTCCGGCGATACCGCTCATAACCCCGAACTGGCAGAGTTTGCACAGGGTGCCGACCTTCTGGTGCATGAGGCTATGCTGGCCGAAGGTCTGGCACCGCTGCTGGCGCGGATCGGCAATGGCGACGGGCGGTTGATGGCGCATTGGCTGCGCGGGCATACGCTCGCGCAGGATGCGGCGGCGGTGGCGCGGGCCGCCGGGGTGCGGGCGCTGGCGCTGAACCATCTGATCCCCTCGGACGATCCGGCCTTTGGCCCGGCTGTTTGGGCCGAATGTCTCGCCCCCTATTGGGACGGGCAGCTGCATATCGGGACCGACGGGCTGCGGATCACGCTGTAGGTGCGTCGCCCCGGGCCTGCGCTGCAATCGCCGCCGCAAGGCGGCGCCCCACCGCTGGCGCATGAAGATTGCCCTGCAACACGGCCGCAGCCACCTCGGGCGGGTCATTGCGCACGAGGGCAAGCGCGGCAACCAGCTGGTCAAAGCTGCGCGTGGTGACGGCGCGGGGGATGGCAAACTCCTCCATCGCGCGGGCAAGGTAATGAACGATGGCCTGCCCCACCGCGGCCTCACGGTCATGGTCTTGCGGCGTCATCCGCAGAACGCGCAGCCCCGCCCGGCGCAGAACCACCGCCACCGCGCGCCAACGCCGCCCACGCAGGGGGCAAAGCGCGACTTTTGCCCCCGCCAGCCTCGTGCGGGCGCTTTGTGGCCCGAAAAGTGGATGGGTCGCCAGCAGCTCGACATGCTCAGGCAACACATCCTGCATCAGGCGCGCGGGTTCCTCCTTCACAGAGACGACGTCCATCACCACCGCGCCGGGACGGAGCAGCGGCGCAATCTGGTGCAGCACCGGGCGCAGGGCGCCCAAAGGCACGGCCAGCAGCACCCAGTCACAGTCGCCCACAACCTCGATCCCGGCGGGACAAAGGCCACGGGCAAGCGCCGCCGACTGGGCCGCGGGATCCGGGTCAATCACATGCACCCGCAGATGCGGCGGCAGATGGGCGGCGATCAGCTGGCCAAAGGCACCAAAGCCGATCAGGGCAAGTTTCGCAGGGGTCGGGGACATCTCTGATCCATCAAATGGGACCAAGGGCCAGAGATGCGAAACCGTCTTGTCGTTCGACCGCCAGCCTTGGCAGCGGTTGAACACAAAGGGTCATCCGCCGCATCACTGCAGCGGATAATAGCTTTCAAGCGGGCGGTTGAAGCATGACATGGGCAAGGCGATAGCAGACCGGGCGGCGAGGTCAAGCGCGGCCATCAGACCGCGCCCGGATCACGCGCAAGGCGCAGCGCCTCGGCCAGCACCATGTCATCCCCGATATGGTTCATCAGGATCAGCACAAGCCGCGCGTTCAGCGCATGGCTTTCGCCCTCGGACAGCCCATCATGGGTGGCAATCAGCCGGGCATAGGTTTCGTCGGGCTTTGCCAGATTGGGGGTGGTGATCAGCATGGGGGGTCACTCCTTTCCCATGGCACGGGCAAGGGCCGCGGCCACGGCTTGTTCCTCATAGCTGTCCCAACGGGCGGCCACATGCTGATCCGGGCGGATCAGATAGATCGCCGCCGGCACCCCGCCGAGATAGCGAGCCGCAAGCGCCTCGGTCGGGTCAAGCTGCAGGCAGGGAACGGTCAGACCGTCGGCCTCGAGCCTCTCGGGCGCCTCGGCCCCGATGGCAAGCAGCACGAACCCCCGCCCCAACTGTTCCAGCAGCCACCCCGTTGCGAGTGGTGCATCCGGGCAGGGCGACCCCGGCCGGCTGCGCGCAGGCATGTCGGGATGGTCCGCCCCGTTCAGCACCGATCCGTCATAGGTGCAGGGCATCGACAGCCGCCCCGAATTCACCACCGTGCGGGCAAAGGGCACCGTTTCCGCCAGTTCAAGCACCGCGTTGCGGAACAGCTTGGACACGGGCGTTTTCGGCGTGATGAAATCCGTCGCGCGGGTGGAATTCAGGATGTTCTCATCCGCGCCATAGACCCGTTCGCTGTCATAGGTATCGAGCAAACTGTCCGGCGCAAGCCCCGCCACGACCAGCGCCAGCTTCCAGCACAGGTTGTCAACGTCCTGCACCCCCGAATTCGCCCCCCGCGCGCCGAAGGGTGAAACCTGATGCGCGGCATCTCCTGCGAACAACACCCGACCATGGCGGAACCGTTCCATCCGGCGGCATTGGAAGGTGTAGATGGAACACCAGTCCAGCTCATAGTCCACATCCGGCCCCAGCATGGCATCGACGCGGGCGCGGATGCGCGCAGGCTCAAGCTCTTTCGCGCGGTCGATGTTCCAGCCCAGCTGGAAATCGATGCGCCAGATATCGTCGGGCTGCTTGTGGAGCAGCGCCGAATCCCCCGATTTGAAATGCGGCTCGAACCAGAACCAGCGTTCCGTCGGGAAATCGGCCTTCATCTTCACATCGGCGATCAGGAAGTTGTCCTCGAACACCCGGCCATCGAAGCCCAGCCCCAGCATGTTCCTGAGCGGACTGCGCGCCCCATCACAGGCGATCAGCCAATCTGCCTCAAGCCGGTAAGGACCATCGGGCGTCATCACCTCCAGCGTGGCATGATCCTCGCCGGGGATCACCCCATCGACGCGGTTCTTGCCGCGCAGCTCGATCGGCGCGCCCTCGGCCTGTGCGGCAAGGATGGCGTCATGCAGATATTTCTCGAACCAGGGCTGTTGCAGGTTGATGAAGGCGGGCATCGCATGGCCCCCCTCCGGCAGCAGGTTGAATTCATACAGCAGCCGGTTATCGTGAAAGACCTTGCCCAGGTTCCACTGCACGCCCTTTCCCAGCATCGGACCCGCCGCACCCAACCGGTCGCAGATCTCCAGCGTCCGCTTGGCAAAGCAGAGCGCGCGGCTCCCCAGCCCGGCCCCTTCGTGATCATCCAGCAGCACGACCGGAACGCCGCGCCTGCCAAGGTCGAGCGCGGTGGCAAGGCCCACGGGACCGCCCCCCACCACGACAGCCTTGTGGCGCACCGGCCGGGCTGCGTCCTGATCGGGCGATTTGGCATAGGGGTAAAGGCGGAACGCCAGCGCATAGCGTTCCGGAACATCGTGTTTCATCGGATCCTCCCTGATCGCTGACGCTCAGCCCTGCAGCGCCGCCCACATGTCGAGATCGCGCTGCGCGGTCCAGATGCGGGGGTGGTGGATACCGCGCGCCTCGTCAAAGGCACGGGCCACATTGAAGGGCAGGCAATGTTCGTAGATGGCGTAGTCCTTGAATTTGGGGTCACATTCGGCCCGGACGGCATCCCAGGCCTCTTTCAGCGACCCGCCGCGCGCCACGATCCGGGCCACGGGCTTGTAGGTGCTTTCCACAAAATCCTTGGTGCGGTCCAGCGCGGCATTCACCGCGGCCCGCCCCACGACAGCGTCCCCCCGCCCCGGCGCGACGGCATCAAGGTCATAGGCCCGGATCGCCTCCAGCGTGGCGCCCCAGTCGGCGAAATGGCCGTCGCCGCAATAGCAGGCGGAATGGGCCTCGACGATATCGCCGGTGAACATGACATTCTGGTCCGGCACATGGATCACCGCATCGCCAGCGGTATGCGCGCGGCCCAGCTGCAGGATATCGACCCGCCGCTTGCCCAGCCAGACCGTCATCTTGCCGTTGAAGGTCGTGGTAGGCCAGGTCAGGCCGGGGATGCTCTCATGCCCCTGAAACAGCCGGGGGAAGCGCTGGAATTCGCTGTCCCAATCTTCCTGTCCCCGCTCGGCCACCATATTGCGGGCAGCTTCCGACATGATCACCTGACCCGCACCAAAGGCACTGGCCCCCAGCACACGCACGGCATGGTAATGCGTCAGCACCACATGGCTGATCGGCTTGTCGGTGACGCTGCGGATGCAATCGATCACTTTCTGCGCCAGCCGTGGCGTCGCCTGCGCCTCAACCACCATCACGCTGTCATCCCCGATGATGACACCGGAATTCGGATCCCCCTCGGCGGTAAAGGCATAAAGCCCCTCGCCGATTTGGGTGAAGCTGATCTTCTTCTCGCCCAGATCACCCTGCGATGCAAAAGCCTTGGCCATGTCCCGGTCCTTATCGTGCGTAGGGGTCGGCCAGCGCGGGGATCACCTTCCCCGTGCAATCACCAAACCCGATGGTATAGCCCGCCCCGCGGCAGGCGCCGCGCAGGGTCAGGGTGTCATTGTCCTCGATGAAGCTGCGCGTGCCGCCCGCGATGGCGATGGGCTCCTTGCCGCCCCAGCTCAGCTCCAGCAGACTGCCGCGGCTCTCTTTCGTCGGACCAGAGATAGTGCCCGATCCCAACAGATCGCCCGTGTTCATCGGACAACCGCTTGTCGTGTGATGCGCAAGCTGCTGCGCCGCCGAGTAATACATCTCGGCATAGTTCGTGCGCGACAGCACCGTCTCCTCGCCCCCCTCGGGGGTCAGGGCAACCTCCAGCGCGATGTCGTAAAGCATCGGCCCCGGCTCCTGCAAATGCGGCAGAAGCGGCACCTCGCGCGCAGGCGTCGCGGTGCGGAACGGCTCCAGCGCCGCCTTCATCACGATCCAGGGGCTGATCGTCGTCGCCGTGGCCTTGGCCTGAAACGGCCCCAGCGGCTGATACTCCCAAGCCTGGATGTCGCGCGCCGACCAATCGTTCAGCAGCACATAGCCAAAGATCATCGCATCGGCCTCGGCCACCGTCACCGGCCCTTCCGAAGGCACACCGACCACCGCCCCCATCTCCAGCTCAATGTCGAACCGGCGCGACGGCTGGAATGCTGGCACCGCATGATCCGGCCCCTTCACCTGCCCCCAGGGGCGGCGCACCTCGGTCCCCGAGACGACGACCGAAGACGCCCGGCCATTATAGCCGATGGGAATATGCAACCAGTTCGGCGGCAGGGCATTCTCGGCCCCCCGGAACATGGTCCCCACGTTGAAGGCGTGATGCCGCCCGGCATAGAAATCGGTATACTCGCTCACCAGAAACGGCAGATGCAGGGCCACCTCGGTCAGCGGCACCAGATAAGGCTCCACCGCCGCACGCTCCGCCGCACCTTCCACCAGCAGCGCCGTCACCCGCGCCCGCAGCGCCGCCCAGACCTCGGGCCCTGCCGCCATCACCTCGTTCCAGAATGGTACATCCAGCAAAGGCCCGCCCGGCAGCACCAGCAGCCCGGCTTCCTCCAACCCCGCCACATCCAATACGAAATCGCCAATCGCCATCCCGCAGCGCGGCTCGTCCTCCCCCTGCGAAAAGACCCCGCACGGCAGGTTGTTCAACGGAAACGGACAGGCCGCCCCATTCGCCGTTTCCACCCAAGACCGGATCAAGCCCATCTGGCTTCCTTCATTTTCTGTCTGAAAATATCCCACGGGGGTACGGGGGTGTGAAACCCCCGCTGCCGTCACTTCACACCGGGCGTTCCGTCGAACTTCTTGTCCAGACTGTCCCAGCACTCGATATAATCATCCTGCAGGGGGGCCGCCTGCGCCGCCCATTCCGTCAGATGCTGCGGGAAACGGGTTTCGAACATGAAGCTCATGGTCTCATCCAGCTTCTCGGGCTTCAGCTCGCCATTGGACGCGCCCTCAAAGGCGTTGCGGTCCGGCCCATGCGGCAACATGCAATTGTGCAGGCTCATGCCGCCGGGGACAAAGCCCTTGGGCTTGGCATCATAGATCCCATAGATATTGCCCATCAGCTCGGACATGACATTCTTGTGGTACCATGGCGGGCGGAACGAGTTTTCTGCCACCAGCCAGCGTTCGCGGAACAGCACGAAATCGATATTCGCCGTGCCCTCAAGCCCGCTGGGCGCCGTCAGCACGGTAAAGATCGAAGGGTCCGGGTGATCAAACAGGATCGCCCCCACCGGCGAATAGGTCCGCAGATCATATTTCCAGGGCGCGTAATTGCCATGCCAGGCCACCACATCCAGCGGGCTGTGCCCGATCCGCGTGCGATGGAACTGCCCGCACCATTTCATCACCACCGAGGACGGCACCTCGCGATCCTCAAAGGCCGCAACGGGCGTCTTGAAATCGCGCGGGTTGGCCATGCAATTCGCGCCAATCGGGCCGCGATGCGGCAGGGTGAAGGGCACGCCGTAATTTTCGCAGACAAAGCCCCGCGCCGGGCCTTCCAGCACCTCGACCCGATAAACAAGCCCGCGCGGCAGGATGGCAATCTCTTTCGGCTCCAGATCGATGATCCCCAGCTCGGTGCAAAAGCGCAGCCGCCCCTCTTGGGGCACCACCAGCACCTCGCCATCGGCCGAGTAGAAATACTCGTCCTCCATCGATTTCGTGACCAGATAGATATGCGAGGCCATGCCCGTCTGGGTGTTCACATCCCCCGCCGTGGTGACGGTCCGCATCCCCGTGATCCACGTCAGATCCTCGGCTGCATGGGGGATCGGGTCCCAGCGATACTGCCCGAGGCTGATCACATCCGGCAGGATATGCGGCGCCGATTTCCACAGCGGCACGTCGATCTTTTCAAACCGGGTCGTGTGCTTGACGCTCGGGCGGATGCGGTAGCACCAGGTCCGCTCCGGATGCGGTTTGGTGAAGGCCGACCCCGACAGCTGTTCAGCATAAAGGCCATAGGCGCATTTCTGCGGGCTGTTCTGCCCCTGCGGCAGCGCGCCCGGCAGGGCCTCGGTTTCGAAATCATTGCCAAAGCCGGGCATATAGCCCTCATGCGGCCCGATGGTGCTGACCGCACGGATCATGCCGGCGGGAAGGGTTTGGCTGGTCATGGGGTCCTCCTGCGCTGGTCCTCTTGCCGACGCTTGAGTCGCATTAATAGTTGCACTCGCAACTAAGTCAAGATAAACCTGAATCCGCCCCGCCCCTTTTGGAAAGACCACCCGATGACCGCGACCACCACGCTTCATGATTACTGGCGCTCATCCTCGGCCTATCGTATCCGCATCGCGCTCAATCTGCTTGGATTGGAATATGTTGCGCGCCCGGTCGATCTGGTCGCGGGCGATCAGCGCGGGGCGGATCATCTGGCAGCCAATCCGCAGGGCCTAGTCCCGGTGCTTGAAATCGACGGGCTCCGGCTCACCCAGTCGCTTTCCATTCTGGAATACCTGAACGAGACACGGGATGCGGGCTTCCTGCCAGCAAACCCTGCAGACCGCGCCCGCGCCCGCGCGCTGGCCCATGCCATTGCGATGGAAATCCAGCCCGTCTGCAACCTGCGCGTCGCGCGCCATGCGGTGGCGCTGGGGGGCAACGCCACGATGGAAGGCTGGATGACCCATTTCATCACCCTGGGCCTTGAAGGGGTTGAAGGGCTGCTGTCCCAGGGGCCGGACCTGCCCTTCTGCCATGGCACAGCGCCGGGCCTGGCCGATATCTGTCTTGTACCGCAGGTCTATAACGCCCGCCGTTGGGGCGTGGCGCTGGATGCGTTCCCCCGCCTTGCCACCATTGCCGCGCGGGCCGAAGCCCTGCCCGCCTTCGCCGCCGCCCATCCCGATCGGGTCAAACCTGCCTCGTGACAGCCGCGTCCTGCTATGGCAGGGTCTGGGCAACGCCAAGGACCGCCCGATGGACATGCCCGACACGACAGATTTCGACCTTGAACGCTTCCTGCCCTATCTGCTCAATCAGGCGGCCGAGGCGACCTCGCGGTCGTTCCATGCCACCTACAAGGCCAGCTACGGCATGACGCGCACGCAATGGCGGGTGCTGGCCAATCTGGGCAAGTTCGGGTCGATGACCGCACGCGACATCTGCACCATCAGCCATATCGAAAAGACAAAGGTTAGCCGCGCGGTGTCCGCGCTTGAGGCCGAGGGTCTGCTGACCCGCAGCCCCAGCCCACAGGACCGCCGCGCCGAAATCCTTGCGCTGACCGATCAGGGCCGCGTGATTTTTGCCGATCTGGGCCAACGCGCCATCGCCTATGATCAGGCACTGCGTGCGCAGATCGGCCCCGAGATCGCGGCGCAACTGGATGACCTGCTGCGCCGCATCATTGCCGAAGGGGAACTTGGCCCCCCCGAGGATTAAGAGGCTTTCAGAACCCCGCGGTCGATCTGGTCCTGTTCGATGCTTTCGAACAGCGCGCGGAAATTCCCTTCGCCGAAACCATCATCGCCCTTGCGCTGGATGAATTCGAAGAAGATCGGGCCGATCACGGTTTTAGAGAAGATTTGCAGCAGGATGCGCGTCTCACCGCCATCAACCACGCCTTCGCCATCGATCAGGATGCCATGGCGGGCCAATGCCTCCAGCGGTTCATCGTGGCCGGTGACGCGGGTTTTCGACATCTCGTAATAGGCCATCGGGGGTTTCGGCATGAAGCGCAGACCACGCGCGGCAATGGCCTCGGTGCAGCCATAGATATCGTCGCAGCCGACGGCGATATGCTGGATGCCCTCGCCTTTGTAGCGCTTCAGATATTCGACGATCTGCCCGGTTTCCCCCCGATCCTCATTGATCGGGATGCGGATGCGCCCGCAGGGCGAGGTCAGCGCGCGGCTGTAAAGCCCGGTATATTTGCCCTCGATGTCAAAGAAGCGGATCTGGCGGAAGTTGAAGAGTCGGCTGTAGAAGTCGAACCACGTATCCATATTGCCCTTGAAGACATTGTGGGTCAGATGGTCGAGGTAATGGAACCCCACGCCTGCGGGTTTGGGCGCGGCGACAAAGTCGAAATCGGCGGCATAGGGGTTGATCCCCGCGCCGTAGCGATCCGTGAAATATATCAGCGACCCGCCAATGCCGACGATTGCAGGCCAGTCAAGCGTCTTGTCCGCGCCGGTATAGGGCGTGGCCCCGTTGCGGACGGCATGGTCAAAGGCATGTCGGGCATCGACCACACGCCAACCCATCGCGGGCGCACAGGGGCCATGTTCCTCGACAAAGCGGCGGGCGTGGCTGCCGGGTTCATCTGTCAGGATATAGGTGATGTCGCCCTGCTGCCACAGCTCGACCGCCTTGGTCTTGTGCCGGGCCGTCAGGGTGAACCCCATCGAGGTGAACAGGGCGCGGGCCTCATCCGGGTTGGGATGGGCGAATTCCACGAATTCGAACCCGTCAGTCCCGGCGGGGTTCGCCTCGGTGATGGATGCGCGCGGGGCATCATGCGGGAACGGTCCCATCCTTGTCTCCCTCCAAAGGAATGTGGCTGATTCAACTTTCTCACCTGCCCTTCGGCAACGGCGCGCAAAATTCAGGTGACTTTGTGGGTTTGTTGCGTGAAATTCGCACCCAAAGCCCCAATGATGCGAAAGTTTTGCAGGATGGATTCGCTCGACACCCGCCTTTTGGCCGAATTGCAGCGCCGCGCCGACATCACCGCGCAAGAACTGGCCGAGGTGCTGAACCTATCGCCCAGTCAGGTGGCCCGCCGCCGCGCCCGGCTTGAGGCCGAGGGCGTGATCGCAGGCTATCGCGCGCGCCTGGACCCGCGGCATCTGGGGCTGACCGTGCAGGCCTTTGTGCAGGTGCAGATGGCGGCCCATAACGCCGACAATGCCGCGAACTTTGTACGCCTGATGCATACCCTGCCCGAGGTCGTCGCCTGCTGGACCCTGACAGGCGAGGCCGATTACCTGCTGCGCGTCTGGGTCAGCGACCTGCCCGCGCTGAACCAGCTGATCCATCACCGCCTTCTGCCCCATCCCGCGGTGGCGCGGGTGCAAAGCCAGATCGTGATGGATCAGCCCAAGGCGGATTCCGGTCTGCCGGTGTGAAATCCCCGTTTGGACTTCGCTCGATAATGGTATAGAAATAAAACCATGAAACGCTTGGATTCCAGAACCGTTCTGATCACCGGGGGCGCCAAAGGCGTGGGTGCCGCCAGCGCATGGCTTTTCGTGCAGGAGGGCGCGCGCGTCTTTATTGCTGACCGGGACGGCGCAGCTGCGGCGCGGCTGCGCGACGAATTTGCCGCGCAGGGGCATGACCTGGGCATGATCTGCGCCGATGTCTCCAAACCCGAGGAGGCCGAGCGCGCCTACCAGGCTGCGCTTGCGCATCTGGGCCGGATCGATGTGCTGTTCAACCATGCGGGCATCATTCTCGTGAAACCCTTTCTCGACTGCAGCCTGTCGGAATGGGATGAACTGATGGACAACAATGCAAAGTCGGCCTTCCTCATGACGCGGCTGGTGCTGCCGCAGATGCTGGAGCGCGGCAAGGGCACGCTGGTCTTTACCTCGACCACCGGCGTGCGGGCGGCAACGCATCTTGAGGCGCTTTATTGCGCGTCCAAGGCGGCGATGCATCAGATGGCGCGGGCCATCGCGGTCGAATACCGGGACCAAGGCATCCGCTGCAATCTGATCTGCCCCAGCTTTATCCGCACCCAGCATGGCGAGCATGAGATCGAACAGCTGCGCAGCTATGGCATCTTCGCCTCTGAAAGCGATGTGAATGTGATGCAGGGACGGATTTGCGAGCCGGAGGAGGTGGCTGAGGTGGCGCTGTTCCTCGCATCGGATGCATCGAGCTTTGTGAACGGCGCAGAAATCTTCGTCGACAATACGTTTACGGCGGTGTGAGCCGATGCTGTGGGGGATGCGCCCGCTGGAACCGCGCGCCACCTATGGCCTGGCGGTGGATTCGATCAAGCGCCAAATCCATGCCGGATTGCTGCTGCCCGATGAACGCCTGCCCGCAGAACGGCAGCTGTCGGACCGTTTCGGCATCAGTCGCGTCACCCTGCGGGAGGCGCTTCGCGTACTGGAAGAAAGCCAGTACATTTCGGTCAAGCGCGGCGCGCAGGGCGGGCCCTTCGTGTCCGATGCCGATCGGCTGACCCAGCTTGCACTCAGGCGAATTTCCCGCGCGCCCGCAGCCGCGATGCGGGTGGTCGAATTCCTGACGATCACGCAGACCGCAGCAGCACGCTATGCGGCCGAGCGCCGGAACCCCGCGGATATGAAGCGGATGCGCGAGGCGCAAACCCTTATGCGGCAGGCCACGACCGGACCCGAACGCAAGCAGGCCGAGACCTTGTTCTTGCTTGCCGTGGCCGATGCGTCGCGCAACCCGCTTCTGGCGCGGGGGATTGAGGATGGTCTGGCAGACCTGTTCTTGCCCTATCGCGGCGAAGTCAGGGTCGATTCGCCATCGGATGCGATCTTCGACCGCTTGTTCATGGCCATGGAGAGCCAGAACATTGCCGAGGCGGAAGCATCGGCCGAGGCGCTGAATGCCCGCCTTTGGGGCGCTATTCGCGAAATTACACGCTCCGCCGCCTGATGCAGATGAAAACGTGAGGCGCCCCAAACGGCGTGCTTGACAGTCTGCGTCGAATTATAATGGTATAAAACCCATACCAATGATCCAATGCGCCGGAGGCACCATGAAGGACCAAGCCAACCCCAGATCGAAAGTGCCATTGGCGGGACGGCTGGCTGGCAAGACGGCGATCATCACGGGCGGGGCCAATGGCATGGGACGCGCGGCTGTCGAGATGTTTGCGGAAGCGGGTGCGCGGGTCGCGGTCTTTGACATTGCTGTCGAGGCCGGGCGCAGGCTTGAAGCCGAGCAGCAGGGCCTGGGTCGCAACGTGATGTTCGTCGAAACCGATTGCACCCAGAGCGACGCCGTCCGCGCCGCGCTGGCCGAGGTGAATGCGGTCTGGGGTCCGGTCGACACGCTGTTCAGCCATGCCGGAACCATCATCGTCAAACCGCTGCATGACACGACCGATGCCGATTACGACCGGCTGATGGCGATCAATGTACGTTCGTCCTTCATTGTCTGCCGCGAAGTCGTGGCACAGATGCGCGCGAACGGGGGCGGCAATATCGTCATCACCTCCTCCATCGGGGGCGAGAAGGGCTTTGCCCTGGAAAGCGTCTACTGCATGACCAAGGGCGCGGTGCTGCAACTCGCCCGTTCCATTGCGGCGGAATATCGCGACGAGAACATCCGCGCCAATGCTGTCTGCCCCGGCTTTGTCAAAACCGCCCACGGCCTGCGCGAGATCGACGAGCTGGACGGCCTCGGCCAGACCTGGAGCGAAGGCAGCCTTTCGGGTGTGCAGGGTCGGATCTGCGAACCCGAAGAGGTCGCCGCAGCCGCGCTGTGGCTCTGTTCGGACGAGGCCAGCTTTGTCAACGGAACGGCGCTTTACGTGGACAACGGCTGGTACGCCAAAGGTTAAAAACGAGAAGGAAAACAGGGATGTATAAGAAAACACTTACCGCATTCACGATCACTGCACTGGCCTTCGGCACAGCCGCCGCGGCCTTTGAAGCGGAGTCGGATCAACCGATCAAGCTGATGCAGGCAGACTGGACCTCGTCGCTGGTCGATACCGAGATCCTGAACATCATTCTCTCGACCTATGGATACACGGTCGAGAAGGTCATCGCGGATGACAGCGCGCGCTACCCGGGGTTCGAGAACGGCGATCTGACCATCGCCCTGGAAACCTGGCAGACCACGCAGGACAAGGCATTCAACGCCTCGGTTGCGACCGGCAAGGTCCTGGATATGGGCGAGTTGGGCCCGAAAGCGCGCGAGGATTGGTGGTATCCGTCCTATATGGAAGAGCTTTGCCCCGGCCTGCCCGACTGGACCGCGCTCAAGAGCTGCGCCGAGGCCTTTTCGGCGCCCGAGACCGCGCCCAAGGGGCGGTATCTTGGGGCACCGGTCAGCTGGGGCGGTCATGATGAAGAGCGGATCGAGGCGCTCGGTCTTCCCTTCGAAGTCGTCCACGCGGGCACCGATGCTGCGATGTTCGCCGAACTCCGCTCGGCTTACGAACGCAAGGCACCGATCCTGCTTTGGGTCTACAAGCCGCACTGGGCACCGTCGGTTTACGACGGCAAGTTCGTCGAATTTCCGGCATATGAGGAAGCCTGCTACACCGATCCGGCCTGGGGTCTGAACAAGGACAAGGCCTTTGACTGCGGCAAGCCCCAGGGCTGGATCAAGAAAATGGCCTGGGCCGAGGGCGAGAAGATCTGGCCCTGCGCCTATGACATCACCCGCAAGTTCACGATGGACGGGGATGAGGTCGGCAAACTGGTCTACGAGGTCGATGTGAACGGTCGGACGGTCGAGGACGTGGCGATGGAATGGGCAAAAGCCAACGAGGCGAAGTGGCGCGAATGGGCCACCTGCGCCGCCAACTGAACCTGATGGGCGTGCCGGACCTTCCGGCACCCCTTTGACCGGAACGGATCATGGCCGAAATCTCCACCCCTCCCACGCAACACCGGCTATCGCGCGCCGGGCTTGCTGCCCTTCTGGCCCTTGGTGCCATTGCGGTTGCCTGCGTCGTCCTTCCCCTCGGCGCCGCCGGAACGCCCGAAGCCCCGGCATTGCCGATAGCGGTCTGGGTTGACGTGGCGATGAACTGGATCGTGCGGGATGCCTCGCTGTTCGGGATCGCCTTCTCCGACCTGACCCGCGCCCTCGCCACCGCTGCACAATGGCCTATCGAGGTGATGCAGAAGGTGCTGGCCGAAGGCTGGGTTTCCGGGGCCGGCTTCAACAAGCGCCAGGTTCTTCCCCCGGCAAGCTGGCTTGGCGTGACTTTGGCAGCCTCGCTTCTGGCCTGGCGTCTTGCCGGACTGCGGCTTGGGCTCTTTGCGGCGATGTCGGGGATTTACCTTGCAACCTTCGGGCTGTGGACTTCGGCAATGATGACGCTGTCATCGGTGCTGTTCTGTGTTCTGGCCTCGCTGTCGCTGGGCCTTGTGCTTGGCATCCGGGCGCATCGGTCGCCGGGCATCGAACCCGCGGTGCGGGCCGTGATGAACATCATGCAAACCGTGCCGACCTTTTCCTATCTTCTGCCGACATTGCTGCTCTTTGGCTACGGACCAAGCGCCGCACTGTTTGCAACCGTCGCCTATGCGATGCCGCCAATGGTTCATGCCACGGTGATTGCGTTGCAATCGGTGCCCTCGGACACGCTTGATCTTGCCCGAATGACGGGATGCAGCCGCCGTCAGACCTTGTGGAAGGTCGAGCTTCCCGTCGCCATGCCGCGGCTGGCGATCGGTCTGAACCAGGTCGTGATGATGACGCTGAACATGGTCATCATCGCCTCGATGATCGGCGCCGGGGGATTGGGCTATGATGTCCTGCGCGCCCTGCGGCGGCTCGATTTCGGCGCAGCTTTCGAGGCCGGGATGGCGATCGTGGTGCTGGCCGTGCTGCTGGACCGGCTGACACAGGCCTTGGCGCGGCAGCAATCGGCGGGGAACGGCAGAGGGCGCGCGCAGCGCACCTGGGTCGTCGGCCTTGCGCTGATCCTCGTTCCCTCTGTGCTGAGCCTGTTCGTTCCGGCTTTGGCGCTCTGGCCCGAGGCGTGGACGCTCAGCGTCGCGGCGCCGCTGAACGATGCCGTGTCCTACATCAACCAGCAATTCTACGACCCGCTGGAGGCAATCCGGACCACGGTGCTGCTCTATGTCATGAACCCGATCCGTGACGCCTTGCAGCTTTTGCCGTGGCCCTTGGTCATCGCCGCAACAGCGCTCGGCGGGTGGCGTCTTGGTGGGGGGCGGACGGCCGCCACGGTTGTGGTGCTGGGCCTCTTCATCGTCGTCACCGGCTATTGGAGCGCGGCGATGGGCTCTCTCTATCTCACCCTGCTTTCGGTCATCCTGGCGCTCGCGATCGGTTTCCCCTTCGGCATTTGGGTCGCGGGCAGGACGCGCTTGCAGGCAGGGGTGCAACTCTTCCTCGATACGCTGCAAACCCTGCCGACGCTGGTCTATCTGCTGCCGGCCGTGATGCTGTTCCGGAATGGCGATTTCTCAGCGCTGATCGCCATTCTGTCTTACGCGGTGGCTCCGGCCGTGCGCTATGGCATTGACGGCATGCTGCACGTTCCGTCCGAACGGATCGAGGCGGCGGCCATGTCGGGCTGTTCGCGCTGGCAGACGTTCCGCCATGTGCGCCTGCCCGGCGCGCTTCCAACACTGCTGCTTGGCGTCAATCAGACGGTGATGATGGCGCTTTCCATGCTGGTGATCGCCGCCCTCGTCGGCACGCGCGAGTTGGGCCAGAATGTCTTTACCGCCCTTTCGCAAGGCATGGCCGGACCCGGCATTGTTGCGGGGCTGTGCGTCGCCGCACTTGCGCTGATCATCGACACCATCCTGAAAGCCGCCGCTGCGCGCGCCACCCAAAGCGAGGGGAATAGCCATGTCTGAAGCGAACGCCTTTCATTCACGCCATCGCGCGGCGGAAACCGCGATCTCTGTCTCATCGGTTTGGAAGGTCTTTGGCGAGGGCGCCGCACGCTTTCGTAGCCGTCCTCCCGCCGAACGCACGGCCGAGGCGCTCTCCCGCGATCATCTGACCGGGGCAGTGCAGGACGCCAGTTTCGATATCGGCCGGGGCGAGGTTTTCGTCATCATGGGGCTGTCCGGATCGGGCAAATCCACCCTGCTGCGCTGCCTGACGCGGTTGATCGAACCAACCGAGGGCCACATCACCTTTGGCGGGCAGGACATTCTGAAACTGGGGGAAAAGGCGCTGGCCGATCTGCGGCGCAGGCGGATGGGGATGGTGTTCCAGCACTTTGCCTTGCTGCCAAACCGCACGGTCTTGGGCAATATCGCCTTTCCGCTGGAAATGCAGGGCATCGACCGGGCGCGGGCCGAAGCGCGAGCGCGCGAGCTCGTCGCGCTGGTGGGTCTGTCGGGACGGGAAACCCGCCTTCCGACGCAGCTTTCGGGCGGCCAGCAACAGCGCGTGGGCATTGCCCGGTCACTCGCAACCAATCCCGAATTCTGGTTTCTTGACGAACCCTTTTCCGCGCTGGACCCGCTGATCCGCACAGACTTGCAGGACGAGGTGCTGCGTCTGCAGCGCGAACAGTCGCGCACCGCGGTGTTCGTGACGCACGACCTGGATGAGGCGATCCGCTTGGCCGACCGCATCGCCATCATGGAAAATGGCCGCATCATTCAGATCGGCACCCCGGAAGAGCTTGTGACACGCCCCGCCACCGATTACGTCCGCCGCTTCGTCGCCAAAGTGCCCCCGGCGCGGGTCATCCGGGTGGCCTCACTCATGCGGCGTGAAAGCATCGCGTCGGCGGCAATGTCCGTCCCGGCCGAGGCAACGGTGTCCGAGGTCGCCGCGCAGATTGTTGCCTCAGCCGGGCCGATCGCAGTGACGGACAAGGCGGGCCGCACCCTTGGGTCGCTGGATCGCCAGACTGCCCTTGAAACGCTGGCTGCGCTTTGAACCGGAACGCGGCCCCCGCCGGGGCCGCGCAAAGATAGGGTCAGCGTCACCCCGCGTCCTTCCCCCAGGACTCATCCGACCGACGCGCCGCAGATGGAGGCATCTTCCTTGTCAAAGCGGTTGGTCATCCCGCGGGCTGCGACAACCGGGCTCGTTGGATCCCCGATTTACGCCGCCCTCCCGCGATCCATTTCGCGTTACCCGTTTTCCAGTTCCACGATAAGCTGGGGGGCGCCGTCAGAGGTGCGGCGGTGTGATTGCCCTATTTCATTGATCACAGCGCGGACACGGGTGCGGAGGTTCGAAAAGCTCTCGAACCTGACAACGTCAACCGGGCTGTCGAAACGGATTTCGATCTCCCGATGGGTGCTGGGGCCTGAAATGCCAAGAATGGCGCCGGTGAACGGTTGGCCCAGAAACTGGCCCCGGACACGATCGCCATAGGACAATTGGGGCCGCGCATTGCCCAGCGACAGTCGGGCATGGAGCGTGTTCCAGTCCTTCGCCCCATGCTGACACGCTACCAGTTCCAGGGCCTGCGCATGGCTGACGGGGGTGCCACCTGCCTGCAGGGCGGCGCGCAGCGCCTTTGCCTGAGATTTGACATCGGCCAGTGTGTGCCTTGTCATGCAGCACCTCCAGCGCAGGTGAAAGGCGCGAAGAATGAAGAACCGGCGAATGGCGCCGGAGAGAGATCGTCGTTATGAAAAGCGTGCCGCTGCGACATCGCTCACTCCTCTGGGTCGGCATTTCGAGACGAATGGGAGCCTGCGTTGCCCACCACGCGAAATGCTTCAGGGGGTGAGATGTCGAACCGTTCCGCGCTTCACCGTGACTTTCGTCTGCAGGCGGCAGGTGCGCGGGACCCTGATCATTCGGTACCCAAAACTGCGGCCCGGGTCAAGCCTCGGGCCCTGTGGCGCGGCCTTTCGGACCGCCCGGATGGGGTCGGTGCGCCGCGACGGTCGATCCGGGCGGGCTTGACCCTTCTGTATGCCTGCTTTCTGCGAAGCTGGGCCGTTCACAACCCCGTCACCTGCCCCGGCAAAGGTCGGTGACAGGTGGTGCCCGGGGTCTGAGCCTATGGCATGACCACGTTTCCCAGCTTGTCGGCGCCGCCTCTCTTCACCGTCTGCAACAGTTGATTGCGGCGGCCATGCAGGACTGCGCGCCAGATCTAGGGCATGGGTGCCACTTGTCCGAAGCATGCCCGAGATTGGCAGTATCGCCGGCGAAGAGGCCACCCCTCTTGACCGACACCTGTTTCAATTGCGCCGATCCTCTGGTGCTGTGATAGACCGGCTTGATGCCACAGGTCGCATTCAGCTGGTGACCTAGGCCCTTGCGGGGCGCGTGTCTGTCGCTGCCGTCGTCAGGCATGGATGGCCCCATCGCGTGCCGCGAGGACGGCTTCATGCAGCGCTTCGGACAGGGTCGGGTGCGGGAAGACCACGGTCGCCAGCTGCGCCGACGTCGCCCCAAGGGTGATGGCAATGGTCAGACCGTGGATCAGCTCGGACGCCTCGGCACCGATGATCTGCGCGCCGACCAGACTGTCGGTCGCGGCACCAAAGACGCATTTCACCAACCCCTCGGGTTCCCCTAGCACCAGCGCCTTGCCATTGCCGCGCAGCAAGAAGCGGCCCAGACGCACACCCAGCCCCGCTGCGCGTGCCGCCTCTTCCGTCAGGCCGACCGAGGCGACCTGCGGGCTGGCATAGATGCAGGCGGGGATGGGCGCCTTATGCGGCTTGGCGTCAGAGGAGGCGACAATCGCCTCGACGCAGGCGATGCCGTCATGTTCGGCCTTGTGCGCGAGCATGGGCGGCCCCGCCAGATCGCCGATGGCGTAAAGGCCCGGAACGCTGGTGCGCCCTGCCCCTTCGGTCCGAACAGCGCCGCGGTCGAAAGTGACGCCAAGCGCCTCAAGGCCAAGCCCCTCGACATTCGGCACCACCCCGGCGGCCGACAGCAGCCGATCAGCCTCAAGCACCGCACCATCCGACAGGGTGGCAATCACGCCCTCGGCCTGCCGGTCCAAAGTGGCGATCAGAACTCCGTTGCGGATCTCGATCCCGCGCTTTTGCAGGGCTTTGGCCATCAGGCCCGCGATTTCGCTGTCTTCGGTGGGCAGGATGCGCGGCGCCATTTCCACGATGGTCACCTTGCTGCCCATCGCCGCATAGATCGAGGCGAATTCGACGCCAATCGCCCCTGACCCGACAACGATCAGCCGCGCGGGAACGGCGGCGGGGCGCAGTGCCTCGCGGTAGGTCCAGATCAGCTGGCCGTCCGGCTCCAACCCCGGCAGGACGCGCGGCCGGGCGCCGGTGGCCAGGATGATGTGATCGGCGCTATAGCGGCCCGGCCCCTTGGCCCCGCGGGGGGCGGGGGTCGCGCTCTCTGCCACCTCGACCTGACCGGGCGCGGCCAAGTGTGCGGCGCCCCAGATCACCTCGACGCCGTTCTTTTTCAGAAGAAACCCGATCCCTGCGGTCAGCTGGCCGCTGACCTCGACCGCGCGGCCCACCAGCCGGGCGGGATCGATCACCGGCGACAGCGGCGCAAGCCCGAAGCGGTCGGCCTGCCGGGCCGCATGCAGCAGGTCGGTGCCCTTGAGCATCGCCTTGGTCGGGATGCAGCCCCAGTTCAGGCAGATGCCGCCCAGATGGTCCCGCTCGACCAGCGCGACCTTTTTGCCCAGCTGCGCGGCGCGAATGGCCGCCACATAGCCACCGGGGCCAGCCCCGATGACGAGAATGTCGTAATTACTCATTCTTTGATGTCCTTGTGGTCGCGCGCCGCAGGGCGCGCCTCAGATCGTGGGGATGATCCAGTCGGGCCCGATGCGGGATGCCGCGATGAAGGGGGCCACATCGCGCCCTTTGAAAAGACCGTGGTCGGTGACAAGGATGGTGCCATGCCCCGCCGCCTGTCCGCCGAGAATATCGGTATGAAGCGTATCGCCCACCATGCCGAGCCGCCCGCCCCCGAGGCGCTCGGCCGCAATGGCGAAGGCATCTCCAAAGGGTTTGCCGAAGTATTCGACAGTAATTCCGGCACGGTCCTGCAGGTCATGTGCCCAGAATCCGGGTTCGACCGTCAGCCCGTCTTCGCGCGGGGCCACCAGATCGGGGTTGCCCACCAGAACCGGGCGCGGGTTGCGCTGCAGTGCGGCCACCAGCCGATCCTGGTCGGCCACCGTCCAGCGCACGGCCGAGAGGAAGAGGAACCCTTCGGCCGCATCCCAATCGGTCAGATCGTGCAGATGGCGCAGGTCAGCTTCGGTATCGGCAAAGCGATCTTCGGCCGCCGCAATCGCCCCCCAGCACCGCCCGGCATGGGCGGTTTCCAGATGGCGGAACAGCACATCGCGGCTTGAGAGGATCTCCTCGGGGTGGATATCCAGCCCGAGGCGCTGGTATTTGTGGAAGGCCTCGGCGCTGGTGTAGCTGGCGGCATTGGTCAGGATGCAGAAGGGCTTTCCCAGCTGACGCAAAGACAAAAGACATTCAGCGGCGCCGACAATGGCCGTTTCACCGACATTTAGAACCCCGAAGGAATCAAAGAGATATCCGTCGAAATCTCCCAACGTGTCGCGCAGCCCCGCAGCCAGGCGCCCGGCGCCGGGAGTTCCGGCGGCGGGCAGCCGCGGGCGGATCGCCTCATAGCGCGCGAAGGCCGTGTCGAAGGCAAGGGTGGGCTGGGTGGCGGGCGGAGCTGTCATCCTGATCATTTCTGTCGCGTTTCCGGGTCTGGATCAACCGATGTCGGCCATGACCTGCCGCAAGCGCAGGAAATGATCGCGCAGGGCGGGGTAGATGTCTTTGTAGAGGCCGTAGATGTGATCATATTTGGCGCTCTGTTGCGGCTGGGGGTCATAGGTCTTGCCCACGCCGGTCATGGCGGCAGCGGCCTCTTCAACTGACCCGAAACACCCCGCGCCATAGGCGGCGAGGATGCCAGATCCCAGACAGGTCGCCTCGGGTTCGCGGGCGACGCTGACGGGTTTGCCCAGCACATCGGCAATGATCTGGCACCAGAGCGGGCTGCGTGCCCCGCCCCCCATCGCAAGGAAGCGGCGGATGGGCATGTCGCTTGCGGCCTCGGCCCCGGTGGTGGACAGGCGCTGCTCCATCGCGAGGCCCTCGAGAATGGCACGATACATATGGGCCTTGCCATGGCGCCCGGTCAGCCCGAACAGCACGCCCCGAGCGGTGCTGTCCCAATAGGGGGTCAGAACCCCGGTCAGATAGGGCAGCGACAGCAGGCCGTCGGCACCTGCCGGCAACGCGCTCGCCGCGGCCTCAAGAATTTGTTCGGGGTTCAGATCGAGGCCAAAGGGTCGATCGTCGATCCCGGAAAACTGCTGCACGAACCAGTTGAGGTTATAGGTCCCGCCGCCGAAGAAGGTCTCGAAGATATAGCTGCCGGGGACACCGCCCGTCATGGTGCGGAAAGAGCGGTCTGTGCCATAGCTCGCACTGAAGTTGCCCGAAACGATGCCGGTGCCAAGGTTCAGATAGGCCTCACCGGGCTTGGTGATGCCGACGCCAAGGCCCGCCGATTGCCCATCGCCCAGCCCCGCGATGACGCGCAGACCACGGTTCAGGCCCAAAAGCTCGGCCACATCATGGCGCAGGATGCCCAGCACCTCGCCGGGGGCGCAAAGTTCGGGAAACTGGTCGGGGCGCAGCCCGACCTGCCCCACAAGGTCAGAGGACAACGTGAAGGTCCGCAGGTCCACCACCCCCAGCGGATCGACGCTGCCGTAAGAGGTGCGCCATTCACCCGTCAGGCGGTTCACCAGATAGGAATGGACATCGGCCACGCGATCCGTCGCCTCAAGGCAGCGGGGTTCGTGGTCTTGCAGCCAGGCCAGCTTGTACCAGCTGGTCGCGGTATTCGGCGGCTTACCAGTGATCTGATGGATATGGTCCGATCCGAGGCGGTTCACCTGATCGGTGGCGCGGGTATCGAGCCAGAGCATCGCCGGGCGCAGAGCATGGCCTTCCCGGTCAAGGCAGACAAAGGTTTCGCGTTGATGCGTGATGGAAATTGCCGCAAGCCGCGAGGGATCGATCTGGCGGCAGGCAGAGCCAATGGCAGCGATGGTGGCGTTCCACCAATCAACCGGGTCCTGCTCGCCCCAACCCGGATGCAGCGAGGAATGGCTATAGGGCGCACGACCGACGCTGATGCTGGTGCCATCCAGCGACCAGACCACCGCCTTGGCCGCCGTGGTGGAACAATCCAGCCCCAGAACCAGATCACGCGGCATGGTCCACCCCTTTGGCCTGGGCCAGCACTTCATCCACGCGGGCCATGATGCGCGAGACGCCCGCCGCATCCAGCCAGCCGGACAGATAAAGCAGATCGGCAATCGTCAGACGTTCGCGCATGAATTGGCAATTGCCGATCACCCAGCGGGTCAGCTCTTCCGACGGCGCGGGTTTCAGCGCGTCAAACCGCATGGCCGAACCGCCGCGTGACAGGTATTCGACAATCTTGGCCGTGTCGAAGACCAGCGCATCATGGGCCTGCCGGTGACGCGGCCAATCGGCAAAGAAGGCCTCGACGGCGGACCAGCTTTGCTGCAGTGCCAGCAGCTTGCTGCGGTAGCGGCCCTCACATTCCGCACCGATCGCGCCCGTGGGATCAAGATCGGCAAAGGCAGCGCGGCAGACCGCCAGCTGTTCCTCCAGATCGAAGGCGAGCATGGCCGCCGTCAGCGGGGTTTCCGACATGCGGGCGCAGAACACATCCCAGGCTGCGGCGGCAATCACCGCCCCCACGCCCACCTGCGCGCCATGCTGGCTCATGGGGCTGTGGGTCTGGCTTGCGACCATGTCGAGCATATGACTGAAGAGATGCTCCATCCCGGACAGGGTAGCCGTGGTGCCGCCCGTGCCCGTGACGATGCCACGCAGCGACAGGGCGCGGGTCAGGCTTTCGGCAGCGGCAATATCGCCGCTCTGCAGGCCACGTGACCAATCTTCGATCCCGTAGCCACAGATCGCGAGAAGTTCGAGCAGCACCGGCGTGAACGAGCCGTCGACGCCCAGCTCAGACGCCAGATACCAGTCCCCCGGCGCGCAGAACATCGACATCATCTCGCCCATGCCCGCCGCGGTCAGGAAGGCGGGCGCCTCGGCGATGGTGCGCACATCGGCCAGCACCGCATCGGGCCAACGGCTGAGCGCAGTCCTCTTGACCCCGTTCTGCAGCACGACCGAGAAATTGTCGGTGAACCCGTCGACCGAGGCCGCAGTCTGGATCACCACATGCACCGGAACCCCCGCGCGGACCGAGGCGACCTTGGCCACGTCGGTTAGCGTGCCGCTGCCGACCGAGACGATGCAATCGGCGCCCTTCACGCGCGCGGCAGCCTCAGCCAGGATCGGTTCATCGGCATGCAGCACATCGCTGCCGTCATCCAGTTCCACGCGACTGACCCGGTGGCGCCGCGACAAAAGCGCGATGACATCGGCCTTCAGATCGCGGCCTGCGCGGCGGATCACCACCGGATCGACCACCACCCGGATATCGGCGCCCCGATGCCCTGGCCCACCCGCCTCGGTGATATGCCGAGCCACCACGTCGATCAGATGGTCCAGCACGTTTTCCGCGATGATGACATCTTTCATACCAAGGTCGGCAAATTGCCCGCGCGGATCGTTGCGCTTCATGGCAGCGTTGATTCGGTCGAGATGCGACAGATCGTCAATCGAAAGTCCAAGCAGCATCGCGGCGTTCCTTGTGACGCAGGTGACGGGACAGGTACGGAAAGGCAGCGAGGGTCTCAGCGCTGCGCGCTGCGTCGGTCCAGCATCACGGCGAGGATAATGGCAAACCCGATGACCACAGGCTGCAAGTTGGGCGAGACATTGATCAGCGCCATGCCGTTGCGAAGCACACCGATGATCATCAAGCCGATGAAAGTGCCCATCATGCCGCCCGATCCGCCAGCAAGGCTCGCCCCGCCGATCACGACCACGGCGATGACTGACAGCAGATCATTCACACCCGCGGTCGGATGGGCCGCGTCCAGACGGGACCCCACGATCAGCCCAGCCAGTGCAGCCAGGAAACCTGCGGCGACATAGACCATTACCTTGGCGCGGCGGGTGTTGATGCCCGAAAGACGCGCGACTTCCTCATTCCCGCCGATGGCATAAAGCGCCCGCCCCGAGGGTCGGAAGTAGAGCCAGAAAGCTACCACGAGATATACCGTGACGAGGATGACGAATTCCAGCGGCAGACCAAGCACCCGCGCCGAAGTGATGTCGGAAAACCAGGTCGGAAAGCCGGTCACCGGGCTGCCGTTGGTGATGAACAGCGCAAGGCCCGAACAGGCCGACATGGTGGCGAGCGTCGCGACAAAGGGCTGGATGCGGCCGTAGGTCGACAGCACGCCATTCACGAAACCGATGAAGGCACCCAGCGCCAGACCCGCCAGCGTGGTCAGCACGAAAGGCACGCCCATGTCGCGGTAAAGCCAGGCATTGAGCATCAACGTCACCGCCAGCACTGCGCCGACCGAAAGGTCGATCCCCCCGATGATGATGACCAGCGCTGCACCCGCCGCCATGATGCCGATCTCGGACATTTGCGAAAAGATGTTGAACATGTTGCGCGTCGTCAGGAAATAGGGCGACAGCGTCGAGAACACTATACAGACCAGGATCAGCCCGATCAGCGGCCCCGGAATAAACCTCTGCACGGTCTTGATGGCGTTCAACATGGTCTTTTCCTTGCCCTTCTGCGTTGCACCGGTTTTCTGTCCGGTCTGATCCAGCACAGCCATTTCAGTTCCCCCCATGCGCGTCAGCGGAGCTGACCACGGCAAGCGACATGACACGTTCCGGTGTTGCTTCGGCGCGGGGCAGTTCGCCCCGGATGCGCCCGCCCGACATCACCATGACGCGGTGACAAAGACCCAGCACCTCTTCGAGTTCGGACGAAATGACGATCACACTGATCCCCGAAGCTGCAAGTTCGCGGATGATTTCATAAATCGCCATCTTGGCGCCGACATCGACACCGCGTGTCGGTTCATCGACGATGAAGACGCGCGGCGTCTTCACCAGCCATTTCGCCAGCAGTACCTTCTGCTGGTTGCCGCCGGACATGGAACTGACCGGCAGCTCCATCCGGCCGCGAATGTCAAAGCGTTTCTGCTGCGTGCGGCCCAGATCGTCGATGGCCGCGGGCATCACCATGCCCGCCCGCGCCAGCCTGCGTTCCCAGGGCTGCGCGATGTTGCGCGCGGCCGACTGATTGAGCGAGAGTCCCAGCCCCTTGCGGTCCTCCGAGACCATGACAATCCCGGCCTCGATCGCGTCGCGTGGCGAGGACAGGCGCAGCGCGCGCCCGTCCAGACGGATTTCACCCGCCTCGATCAGGTCGGCGCCGGACAGCGCGCGGCCGACCTCGGACCGGCCCGCGCCGATCAGACCCGCAAGGCCCAGGATTTCGCCCTGCCGCAGGTCGAAGGAAATGTCGCGGAAGGCGCTGCCGCGCGACAGGCCCCGCACCTCAAGCACCGGGCGGTCGCCATTTGGGGCCGGGGCGCGATGTTCAAAAGTGAATTCGCGGCCCACCATGCCGTTGATCATTTGTTCCTTGCTGACTGAGGGGCCATCCCAATCGGCTACGCGCACGCCATCGCGGAAGCAGACTACATGGTCGGCAATCGCCTTGATCTCGTCCAGACGGTGCGAGACGTAGATGATTGCGGTTCCGTTGCTTTTCAGCCGGCGCACCTGTTCGAAGATGCGTTCCGCATCCGCCTCGCCCAGCGAGGCCGTGGGTTCATCGAAGATCACGTAACGGGGTTTGCGGAGCAGCGCCTTGCAGATCTCAATCCCCTGCTGCACTGCCATCGACAGACCGCGCACCTGCCGGGCGGGATCAATGTCAAAGCCAAGTGCCTCCAGGATTTCGCGCGACTGGCGGATCATCTCCGCGCGGTCAACCCGGCCGCCGCGGGTGGGCTGACGGCCCAGAAAGATGTTTTCGGCCACGGAAAGATCGGGCAGCAGGCGGATTTCCTGATGTATCAGCACGACGCCGTGCTGCATTGCCTCGGCCGGGGAATGGGGGGCATAGACCTCTCCGTCCAGCCACATTTGACCGCCCGAAGGCAGGATGCCACCGGCGATGATATTGTTGAACGTGGATTTCCCGGCCCCGTTTTCGCCAATCAGCGCTACGACCTGACCGGGCAGGACAGAAAAATCCACCGACTTCAGCACCTGAACGGGACCGTAGCTCTTGCAAAGGCCGCGCACGTGCAGACCGGCGGCATGGGGTGCGGTGTCTAGCATATTACCTGTTCCGTGATAGGGCGGCGGAAATGAACCGGGGAGCTGCGGGCCCGAACGATGCCGGACCCGCAAGGGACGCTTACTTCATGGCCTCGGCCGCCGGGCCATAGAAATCGACCGGCGAGATCGACTCCACGTTTTCGGCAGTGACCAGCACGGTGTCCTGATACTGAAGCTCGGGGATGGTTTCGCCGTTCAGCACCTTGATCGCGTTTTCGACGCCCATCTGGCCCATCTTGTAGGGGATCTGCGCCATGGTGGCCTGGGTCAGGCCCTCCTTGATGCCGTCGAACATGGTCGGGAACCCATCGATGCCGACCGAGATCAGGTCCTCACGGCCCGCCTCACGCGCGGCCTTCGCTGCGCCGAGCGACATGGCGTCGCTTTCCGCGAAAACGGCGGCCAAATCGGGGTTGGCGGTCAGGATGTTCTGGGTGGCCTTGAAGGCTTCGGTTTCATCCCAGTTGGCCGTCTGTTCGGCCACGACCTGGATGTCGGGGTGTTTGGTCAGTGCCTCTTGGCAACCCTGGGTGCGCTGGATTTCGGCGGTCGAACCCAGAACGCCATGCAGAATGGCGATCTTGCCCTTGCCGCCCATCTGGCCGAACATCCAGGTGCAAAGATCACGGGCCGCTTTCACACTGTCGGTGGCGATATAGGTCGCAAGTTCGCCCGAACCCGATTCCGGGCGCTGGTCCACGGCAATGACCGGGACGCCGGCCTTGTTGGCGGCCTTGACGCCCGCCGCCGCCGCAGTCGAATCCTGCGAGATGAAGACCAGCGCGCCGATGTTCTGCACCAGCAGGTTTTCGACCTGGTTCACCTGTTCGCGGCTGTCGTTGTTGGCGACGGCCACGGCGACCTCATAGCCCGCGGCCTCGGCGGCGGCCTTCATGCCGTCCAGCGCCGCAACATAGAACAGAGACTTCTGGTCGGCCACGGCAATGCCGATCACAGGCTTGTCCTGTGCCAGGGTGACCGTCGGCGCCAGCGTCAAGGCGCAAGCTGCCCCCATCAGGCCGCGCAACACCATTCGTTTGGTTGCATTCATCATTTTCGTTTCTCCTCCGCATTGGAAATCTTGTTCTTGGGTCCCGAAGGCACGCGCGGTGCCTTCAGGTTTCTTTGGGCTCAGACCGGGCGGCCTTCGAGCCGGGTCTTCAATTCGCCCATGAACCGTGCCGCCAGCGCGCCATCCACGGCGCGGTGATCGCAGGTCAGGGTGAATTCGCTGATCTGCCGCCATTCCGGCGCTCCGTCGTTCCAGACGTTGCACATCCGGGTCGAGCCGACGGCTAGGATGGCCACCTGCGGCGGATTGATGATGGCGGTGAACTGCTTGACGTCGAACATCCCGAGGTTCGACACCGTGAAGGTGCCGCCGATGACTTCGGCCACGGTGATGGAACCCGCGCGGACCCGCTCCACCAGGGCGCGGCGGCGTTCGGCGATGCCTTCAATCGACAGGCTGTCGGTGCCATGAATGACCGGAACCGTCAGTCCGCGGGGCGACGCGACCGCCAGCCCGACATTAGCGACAGCGTATTGATACACGGCATCATCGCGATACAGCGCATTCATCGCCGGAAAGCGGATGAGTGTCTGAGCACAGGCATCAAGGATCACGTCGGTGACGGTAACGCCGGGGCGCCGCTGGTCTAGGGCGTGCTGCATGTCGATTTCGACGACAATGTCGAACATTGGCGCAGACCAGGCGGTCTGCATCGCGCGCGACATGACCTTTTCGGTCTTGGTGAGCGCGCGTACGGTGACCTGCGGGTCCTGTTCAAGCAGAGCGGTCACGGCGGCCCCCTTATGCGGCAGCAGCGTCAAGGGCAGATTTGCCGATGCAGCCGTAGGATTTCATCTTGTCGATGGTGGCATCGATCATGCGGGTGCGGCCTTCGGCCATCGCTTCTTCCAACTGGCGATCCCCCTTGGCCCAGACCGCCTCGAACCCGGCGCGGAAGGCATGGCGCAAATCGGTATCGGCATTGAACTTGTGGACGCCTGCGGCGCGGGCGGCATCGACCTCTTGCTGCGTCAGACCCGAAGCGCCGTGCAACACAAGCGGAATGCCGGTCGCGGCCTTGATGTCCTTGATGCGCTGGATATTGATTGGCTCCAGCGGGATGCCCGGCACCACGCCATGCACGATGCCCACCGAAATCGCGAGATAGTCGATCCCGGTTTCGGCAACGAAGCGGCGGGCCTCTTCGACATCGGTATAATAGTCCTCCCAGTTCACCGACTGACCCACATCCGGGATCTTGCCCAGCTCGGCTTCGACCGGAATGCCAAAGGCATGGGCGATTTCCACGATCTTGCGGGTGGTGGCGATATTCTCCTCAAAGGGCAGATGCGCGCCATCATACATGACCGAGCTGAAGCCAAGCTTGATCGCCTCAAGCACCTCATCCCAGGAGCCGTGATCAAGGTGGATGACATAATCAGCATTCGATTTTTCGGCGATGCGCTTGGTCATCTCAAAGGCGCGACGGACCCCCATATGCGGGATGATCGCGCGACCAACCTGCAGGAAGATGGGCGAGTTCGACCGCTCTGCCGCCCAGACCAGCGCCTCGGTCGTCTCTTCGTTGTGCATGTTGTAGGCGCCCACGGCATAGCCGCCGCGGCGGGCGTTCTCGATCAGCGACCGGGGGTTGGCTTGTTTCATCTCGGCATCTCCAGGAGGTTTTGGCGCGCCTGACCGGCCGCCGCAGTTTGGAAGGGGTTAGCTCGCCCGGGCCTGCGAGGCCGTGGGCACGTCAAATCGGGTGATATAGTTGAGGTATCCGGCGATCTCGGCCTGCCGGCGCGCCTCGGACCAGCCCAGCCGGCTGGCAAGGATATCCGCGGCGCTTTCAAGTACCTCGCGTCCGCAAGACCCGTTCAGCCCCACCATGATCCGCCGGATCAGTACATCGGTCAGGGTGCGGCAGAATTCGTTCCGGAAGGTAAAGACCAGCTCGGCCCCAATTGCGCCGCTGTCGGGGTCAAAGACCTTGAACAGATCCGAATCCGTACGGCAAAGTTCGAGGATATCGGCAGCGCGGGCGCCATAGACCCCGACCAGCCGGTCCACGACTATGGCATCGACCGGAAAGCTCGCCTTCAGCGCCTGGGCAAATTGGGCCGGATCGGCAATGCGCGCACCGGGGAATAGCGCCTTACGCGTGGGGCAAGGCGGGGCCTTCTTGCCCAGCATGGCAAAGACCTGATCGACGGTTTCCTCGGCAAGGCTACGATAGGTGGTCAGCTTGCCCCCGATGATCGACAGGAGGCCCGGCCATTTTGGCGCGTGATCAAAGATCACATGGCTGCGCGGCACCTTCCATTCGCTTTGCGCCGGGACATAGGGCAAGGGCCGCACGCCGCTGTAGGTGTAAAGCACATCCGCCGGGGTCAAGTTCGCGCCTGGGATCAGTTGGTTCACCTCGCCCAGCAGATAGTCCATTTCCAAGGGGTCGGCCTTGGCGGTATCCGGATCGGCCTCGAATTTCTTGTCGGTGGTGCCGATCATGTAGCGATCGCCCCAAGGGATCACCAACACCAGACGCCCATCGGCGCGGGATTCGTAATAGACTACATCCTTCGGCGCGCCGGCGAAGGGATTGACGATGAGGTGGCTGCCCTTGGCGCCGCCAATATGGCGGCGATCGCCAACATTGGCGTCACCCAGCACCATATCAACCCAAGGCCCGGCGGCATTTACCACAACCGAGGCCCGCAGGCTGTGGCGCGATCCGTCGATCATATCGGTGAATTGCACCCCGGCCACGCGCCCTTCTTCGTGCAACAGGCCATCCACCTTGGACCAAGTGTAAACATGCGCCCCGTCGGCATGGGCCGCCAGTGTGATTTCGGTGCAAAGCCGTTCCGACCAGACGACCTGCCCGTCCATGAAGATGGCCGCGCCGCGCAGCCCGTCGGTGGAGATGCCCGGAAACCGCTTCAGCGTTTCCGACCGCGACAGGATGCGGTGGGTCACCGTGCTTTTATCAAAAGACAGGATATCATAGGCCAGCATCGCCAGACGGATCATCCAGGCGGGGCGGGCATTATGCTTGTAAAGCGGCATCATCAGCGGCACGGGCCTGACGATATGGGGCGCCAGGCGGAACAGCAGTTCGCGTTCGCGCAGCGATTCCCGCACCAGCGCGATATCGCCCTGCTCCAGATAGCGCAGCCCGCCGTGAATCAGGCGCCCCGACCAGCTTGAGGTGCCGCTGCCGATATCTTCCTTTTCCACCAGCGCGACGCGCAGGCCCCTGGCCGCAGCGTCGCGGGCGATCCCCGCGCCGTTGCATCCGGCCCCGATCACGATCAGATCATAGACCGAATCCACGATGCCATCGCCGCGCGGGCTTTGGGTGGTCAAAGTGTGAGTGTCCTGAACCTGTTGCATGACTGCCTTCGTCTTGTCGCGAATGTGCGGTTTTCGGTTCCGGGACGGCGGCAACCCCACCGCCGCCCCGGGAACACCCCTCCGGGAGGAAGAGGGGGATCAGGCGTCGGTCTCGATATAGGCGATGATCTCGCGCACCTTGACCTCTTGCCCCTCGGGAACGAGGATCTCGACCAGCACGCCAGAGGCGGGGGACTCAAGCTCCTGCGTGGCCTTTTCGGCCTCGATCTCGGCCAGAGGCTCGTCTTCCTCGATGCGCTCTCCGACCTTTTTCAGCCAGCTGGTGATGGTGCCTTCGCTCATCCCCATGCCCCACTGGGGCAGCAGAACTTCAACTTTCATGGGTGCAATCTCCTGTATGACGGGTCACTTGCCGCAGACGGTGCGGATGGCCGCGACGATCTTTTCCTTGGTGGGATAGAAGTGGCGCTCCAGCGCCGGGCTGAATGGGATCTGCATGTTCGGCGCAGTGACCCGAAGGATCGGCGCCTTCAGCCAGGGCTGCGCCTTTTCCGCGACGATGGCCGAGATTTCGGCGGCCGCGCCACAGGTGCGGTGCGCGGGTTCCGCAATGACCAGACGCCCGGTTTTCTTGACCGATTCCACGATGCTCGCACTGTCCAGCGGCACCAATGTGCGGGGATCGATCACTTCGCAGGAGACGCCGCTTTCGGCCATCACATCCGCCGCCTGCACCGCCAGCGGCAGCGATCCGGAAATCCCCACGACCGTCACATCGCTGCCTTCGCGGCGGATACGGGCCTTGCCGAAGGGAATGTGGTATTCCTCGTCCGGAACCTCTTCCTTCTGGCCCCAGAGCGGCACGGCCTCGAAAATCAGGACCGGGTCATCACTGTCCACCGCGGACCGCATCAGCCCCTTGGCATCGGCTGCCGAGGCAGGGGCTAGGATTTTCAGACCCGGAATGGTCATGAACATGGAATAGGGGCGGTCGGAATGGTGCGCGCCGGTGTTCAGCCCGTAGAACATGGCCGAGCGGAACACGACCGGGATCGAGCTTTGCCCGCCGAACATGTAGCGGTTCTTGGCCGCCTGGTTCACGAACTGATCCATCGCCATGTAAAGGAAGCTGGAATAGGACAGGTCCACGATGGGGCGCAGGCCGGTCATTGCCGCGCCGATCGCGGCCCCCACCATCGCCTCTTCCGAAATCGGCGTATTGCGGATCCGCATCTTGCCGAATTGCTGGACGAAATCGCCAGACTCTGCGCGCTGCTTGCTTTCGCCGGTGGTACCGTAGACGTTGGCTTCGACATCCTCGCCGATGATGATGACGCGCTTGTCGGCCTGCATGGCCTCACGCTGGGCGGCGCCGATAGCACCGATGTAGGTCATGACGCTCAAAGCACGTCCTCCAGTTCGTAGTGGTCGCTGTAAAGGTCGTCGTAGGCGACGCTTTCAGCCGGATCGGGGCTTTCGAGGGCGAAGGTCGCGCAATCCTCAACCTCTTGGGCGATGACGGCGTCCAGCGCGTCCATTTCCTCGACGGTGGCCCGGTTCATCTCGATCAACTCGGTGCGGAACATCTGGATCGGATCGCGGGACAGCCATAGCTCGCGCTCGGCGGCATCGCGGTAATCGACGTTGATCCGCAGTCCTTCGGAGTGTTCGCGGAAACGGTAGGTCATCACCTCGACCAGCGTCGGGCCTTCGCCCCGGCGGGCGCGGGCCACGGCCTCTGACACGGTGTCATACACGGCCAGCACATCCTGACCGTTCTCAACACGGACACCCGGCATCCCGAAGCCCGCCGCGCGGTCTACGATGCGGCCGCCAGTTACGGTATGGGCCGGGGTAGAAAGGGCATAGTGGTTGTTTTCGCACAGGAAAATGATCGGCAGCTTCCAGGCCGAGGCAAGGTTCATCGATTCATAAAGCACGCCCTGATTCGCCGCCCCATCGCCGAAAAAGCAGATGGCCACACGATCTTCGCCCAGCACCTGCGCCGACAGCCCTGCTCCGACCGCAATCGGGATCGACGACCCGGTGATCCCGGACTCCCCAAGGCTGCCCACCGCATAATCCGCAAGATGCAGCGACCCGCCCTTGCCCTTGCAGACGCCCGTAGCCTTGCCGACGAGCTCCGCCATCAGCGGTCCGAGGGGCGAGCCCATGCCGATGGGATGCCCGTGGCTACGGTGGTTGCCCGACATGTGATCGCCCGGACGCAGCGCCATGCAGGCCCCCACCACCTGGGCCTCTTGGCCGATGCTCGTGTGCACGGTGCCGGGGATATAGCCGCGCTTGACCATCTTCGAAGCGCGTTCGTCGAAGAGGCGGATACGCAACATGCGACGCTGCATTTCGAGCAGGGTTTCCGTCGCGAGATTGGGGCGCGATGTCATGGCAGCTCCGGTTGAAACTTTTGTGCAATTGATGAACATTTGTAGCGTCTGAGGTTTTGTTCTGACAAGCCCAGATTTGCGCCCGACCGATCTTTTTTCGCAGATCGGAATTTTTGGACGTATTTTCAGTTTGTTAGATTTTCTGTGCAGAAAAATTTGCTTGACGGCGTGGGGGTGAATAAAGTGTTCAGGGTAAGAACATGATTGTTTCTGCAAGGCCTTAGCCCTGCAGAGCGCAGCCGACCGCAGGTCGAAACCGAGGCCGTCAGATGAATGACTTTGAGAAGAGATCGAGCGAAATGGCCCGTGCGGCTTGGCTCTATTACGCCGAAGAGCTGACCCAGAGCCAAATCGCCGACAAACTGAACGTCAGCCGCAGCACCGTGATCCGCATGATCCAGCGCGCTCGTGAAATCGGGCTGGTCAAGATTTCGATCGGGGTGCCGTCCGACACGTTCGAGCTGGAACGTGATCTGGAAAATATGTTTGGATTGCGCAAGGTTAGGCTGGTCCCCGAAGCCGTGAACGACCAGATGCAGCGCCGATGGCTGGGCCAGGCCGCCGCCGAGATGCTGATCGAACTGGCGCGCGACGATTCCATCATAGCGCTCAGCTGGGGGTCCACCATGCAGGCGATGGCTGATTCGCTGCAGGGCAGCACAGCGCATAAGGGCATGATGACCGTGGCGCTGAACGGCGGGCTGCACAACGCCAGCCGCGGCACCAACCCGCATGAGGTGGCCGAACAGGTTGGCCAGTTCTTCGGGGCGATTTCGCATTCGCTCTACGCTCCGGTCTATGTTCGCACCGAAGCGACAGCTGCAGGGCTCTACCGCGATGCCGGCGTGCAAGAGGCGCTGAACCTTGCCCGCAAGGCAGGGCTGGTGGTCTTCAGCTTTGGCGGCATTCAGGAAAACGCCACCATGCTGAAACTGGGCTATGTCACCCCGGATGAACGGGAATTCCTGCTGCGGAACGGCGCGGTGGGAGAAATCGCGGGCCGTTGGATCGACCGTGACGGGGTTTCCGTGCGGACCCCCGCCACCATCCACCCCATCGGAATCACGCTGGAAGAGCTGAAGCGCATCCCCGAACGTCTGGCCGTGGCCGGGGGGCAGGAAAAGCTGAATGCGATTCGTGCCGGGTTGAAGGGCGGGCTGGTGACGCATTTCGTGTCGGACGAACGCACTGCGCATGAACTCTTGGGGCGCTGATCCCACAGGGGGTCACCCTGCCCGCTGACCGCCCCACCCATACTAATTTGACACTTATGTTCAGTTGACGGACATTTGTTTCAGTCTTACAACTTCTCCCAAGACAGCGGCAAGCTGTCACCGCGACGGGGAGGGTTGCGATGATCCTAGGAATCGATCTGGGCACGTCGATGGTGAAGGCCACGGCCTTTTCCATCGACGGGCGTTGTCTGGGTTCGGCGGCACGCCGGACGGTGCTGAACTACCTGGGCGCAGGCCGAGTTGAACAGGATTACGAACTGCTGGTGCAATCCGTTGGCGCCGTGGTGCGCGAAGTCGTCGCCAGCACCGGACAAACCCCGATCGCCATCGGCATCACCGGCCAAAGTGACGGCCTGTGGCTGGTCGATGACAAGGGCCATGCCACGCAGGCGGCGGTGTCTTGGCTTGATGATCGGGGGAACCCCTATCTCAAGAACTGGATCGACAACGGCACCTTCGAGGCCGTTTTCCGCCGGAACGGCAATGCGATTTTCCCCGGCAGTCATGCCCCGCTGATTGCCGCAATGGCGGCCGCGGACCCGGCGGCGCTGGAGCGGGCGCATACAGTAACTTACCTCAAGGATGCGATCCTGCAACGGCTTACAGGCGTGCGCGTGACCGATGCCTCGGATGCCTCGCTGCCCTTTCTCGACACCCGCACCCGCGAATATGACCCCGAGATTTTCCGCCTGCTGGGGCTGGAGACGTATCGCCGCCTGCTCTCTCCGGTCATACCCGCACCGGGCCAAGCCTTCCCTATGACGAGGGCGGGGTCCGAATTGACCGGGTTACCCGAAGGCATCCCCGTGCATGCCGGGCCCTTTGATCTGCCCGCCTGCGCGATTGGCGGTGGCGTGCGCAATGTGGGGGATGGTCTGATCATCGTGGGCACCACGCTCGCCTGTGAGGTGCTCGTCGATGAGGTCCGCACCGATGGCCCGCCGGTCGGGATGACACTGTGCCTGCCCGAAACCGGGCGCTGGATCCGCGCCCTGCCCGCCACGGTGGGCACGGCCTCGCTCGACTGGATTTTGGGGATCATCGGTGCCGATGCCACGGACGTCGACCGCCTGCTGGCGCAAAGCCGCCCGGGGGCAATCGGGGTGGCGGCGCTGCCCTATTTCTCGGCCACCGGGGAACGCGCGCCTTTTGTGGATGTGAATGCGCGCGGCATGCTTTCCGGTCTCAATACCTCGACCACACGGGCCGATCTGGTGCGCGCGGTCTGTGAATCGGTCGCCTATGCCGCGCGGCACTGCATCGAAGCGGCGGGGCTGACGGGCAATCTTTACGTCTGCGGCGGGGGATCGAATTCGACCCTCTGGAGCCAGATGATCGCCGATGCGCTGCAAATTCCGCTGCATATCTCACCCCGTCCCGAAGTGGGCGCGCGCGGCGCCTCGATGGCGGCGCTAAGGGTGATCGGTGTCGATTTCGACGCAGATGCCTGGACACGCCCAGAGGGCGTGATCACGCCAGACAAGGCGATGGCCGCCCATTACGAACGCGGCTTCGCCTTTTACCAAGAGATGGTCGCCGCGGCGCGCCCGCTCTGGCACAGCCCCTACCGGGTGTAGCCATTTTCCGAACGAAGGAGCCAAGCCCTTGCGTGACCTGACCATTCCGTCCGAGCGCCACCCTGAAAAGGCGCATCGGCCCGATATCGAACGCCTGAAACGGCCCGATTGGATCCGCGTGCGCGCGACCCATTCCAAGGCCTTCAAGGACACGCACGACACCGTGCGCGCCCACCAGCTGGTGACAGTCTGCGAAGAGGCGGGCTGCCCCAATGTCGGCGAATGCTGGAGCCAGGGCCACGCCACCATGATGATCATGGGCGAGATCTGCACCCGCGGCTGCACCTTCTGCAACGTGGCAACCGGCAAGCCCGATGCGCTGGACCTGTTCGAACCCGGGCGCGTGGCCGATGCGGTCGCCAAGCTTGGCCTGTCGCATGTCGTCATCACCTCGGTCGACCGGGATGATCTGCAGGATGGGGGCGCCGCGCATTTCGCCCAGACGATCCGCGCGATCCGCCACCGCACCCCCGCAACGACGATCGAGGTTCTGACCCCCGATTTCCTGAAATGTGACGCCCGGGCGCTGGAGACGGTGGTGGCCGCGCGACCTGATGTCTTCAACCACAATCTGGAAACCGTGCCGGGGCTTTACCCCACGGTCCGGCCCGGCGCGCGTTACTTCCATTCGCTGCGTCTGCTGCAGCGGGTGAAAGAACTGGACCCGACCATCTTCACCAAATCCGGCATCATGGTCGGTCTGGGGGAAGACCGGCAAGGGGTGGGGCAAGTCATGGATGACATGCGCGCAGCCGAGGTCGATTTCCTGACCATCGGCCAGTATCTGCAGCCGACCCCGAAGCATCACCGCATCGACCGCTACGTCACGCCCGAGGAATTTGCCGCCTATGAACGTGCGGCCTATGGCAAGGGGTTCCTGATGGTTTCTGCTTCGCCCCTGACCCGGTCGTCCTATCACGCCGGGGCGGATTTCGCGCAATTGCGCGACAACCGCCTGAAGGCACTGGGGAAAGCAGCGCGCTGACGTCCTGCCCTATCGGAATGTGCGGCGCCGGGAGTTTTCCCTGGCGCCTTTTTCTCTGCCCTGCAGCCGAGGTGCAAAAGGAAACGGCCTGCCCGGCAACCGCCGGACAAGCCGCACACATATCGTCCCGGGCCGAAGGGCGACAGCGTTACTTGATCACCGCGCCGCGCACGCGCGACGTGGTCAGCGCAACTACGGTGATGATGAAAAGGCCGTAAACAAGGCTCTGCGCTTCGGCGCCAAACCCCATAGCCTGAATGGCAATCGGCACGAAGGCCACGGTCAGTGCCCCGAACACCACGTTGATTGGGTTGGTCTGCCCGCCCGAAATCGAGGTGCCGCCCACAAGCGCAGCCGCGATCCCCGGCAGAAGCAGGTTACTGCCCAAGCCGCTGGCCGAGGCCGATCCAGCCTGTGCCACGATCGCAAGCCCCGCAAGACCGCCGCTCAGCCCTGAAATCGCATAGGTGATGACCTTGATGGGCAGGGTCGGCACGGCAGAAAGCGTTGCCGCGCGTTCATTCTTGCCGATTGCCGTCATGCCAAGGCCTAGGCGGGTCAGCGAGAGCAGGCCCCAATAAACCAGCGCTACGAAAACCCCGATCCAGAATGTCAGCGGCGCGAACAACAGCGAGGTGCTGTAAAGCGCGGCGATCAGCTCCCGGTTTTCCGAGATGTAGATGGTCTGAGAGTCGCTCGTGACCAGAGCCGCAGTCTGCAGCAGGCCAAGCGTCCCCAGCGTCAACGCAAAGGACGGTACCTGCGTAACCGCGACCAGCAGCCCGTTCAGGATACCGATGGCAACGGTCACCGCCAGTACCGCCACGATGCCCATCACCCCCATGCCCGGCAACCAAAGCGCAACAAGAATGGCGCCGACCATGCTGATCGCCGCATTCGAGAGGTCGATGGAGCCGATGTTCAGCACCATGGCCTGCCCCAGTGCGACGAACAGGATGGGTGCGGCCGATGCCGTGACGATGGAAATCCCCAGCGGCTTCAGGTAGTTGGGGTTCAAAATCCCGACGATCAGCAGCATCGACACAAAGACCAGCACCGGGGCCAGCGCATGCCAGGCCGCCACGACGCGATGGCGCGTCAGACCGCCCGGCGGGATCACGCCGCCAAAGCTCGGCTGTGAGGAGGAGATCGTCTGTATCTTGTTCATCATACCATATCCGCCACGATGTCCTGAATCGCCAGGTTCCGGTTGCTGTGAAGGTCATGCCGGGCCGAGCGCAGCCCATCGCGCATGACGATGATGTCGTCGGCCATCTCTAGCGCCTCTTCGATGGTATCGGGGATCAGGATCACCGCCACCCCGGCCTTGCAGGCTGCGCGGATCTGGGCGTTCACCGTTTTTGATGCCCCCACATCCAGCCCGCGCAACGGGTGATCGAGGATCAGAACCTTCAACGCATCGCTGTTCAGCCATTTGGCCATGACGACCTTCTGCTGGTTCCCGCCGGAAAACTGCCCCAGCGGCAGCGATACGTCACCGGGCCGCACATCCAGACGGCTGAACCAGTCCTTCGCCACCCGTGCCATGGTACGGGGCCGCAGGAAGGGGCCAACCGCGCCGACACCCGGATTGGTCAGTGCGATATTGCGGGTTGACGACAGCCCCCCCACGATGCCTTCCACCTTGCGTTCGGCGGGCACAAAGGCCAGCCCCGCCGCCACCGCCTTGCGGATCGACCAGCGGGATACAGGCTTGCCGTTGATTTCGATGCTGCCGCCATCGTGGGTTTCGGCGCCAAAAAGTGTACGAGCGAGCGATTCACGCCCCGATTTTGATGCCCCCACCAACGCGAGGATCTGGCCGGGATGCACCTCGAACGAGATATCATGGAATTCCCCCTGCCGAGACAGGCGCGTCACTTTGACCGCAGGCTTGCTGGCCACAGCCGGGCGCTGGCGGGCGTGGATCACGGGTTCCGCCTGACCGTCCACCATGGCGCTGAAGAGATCCGCCTTGGACACCCCGGCGGTGGGGCGGTCGCTTGACAGCGATCCGCTGCGCATCACGACCACGCGGTCACAGATCCGCAGGATCTCATCCAGACGGTGCGAAACGAAGATCACGCTGGCAAACTCGCGCAGCTTGCGAATTTCCCGTTCCAGCACCGCGGTTTCCTGCTGTTCCAGCACGGCCGTTGGTTCATCAAGGATGACAAGCGGGGTCGATCGCCTGCCGGGGTCGATGCAGACCGCGCGGGCAATTTCTACCATCTGGCGGTCGATGAAGGAGAGGTCTGAAACCTTGGTATTCGGGTTCAGCTTTGCCCCGATCTTGTCCAGCACCTTCTGCGCCTCTCGGTTCAGACGGCCCCAATCCTGAAGGCCGAGCCGCGACAGGGCGCTTCCGGTCATGGCATGCTGTTCGATGTTTTCGGCCACCGTGAGGTTGGTGAAAAGCGACTGCTCCTGATGCACCACGCCCACCCCCGCCGCGCGGGCATCATTGGGACCGCGGAACTTCACCTCGACGCCGTTCATCTCGATCTTGCCGGTGTCGGGCTTTTCGATCCCCGCAAGGATCTTCAGCAGCGTGGATTTACCGGCGCCGTTTTCGCCCACAAGGCCCAGCACCTCGCCGCGCCGGATTTCAAGAGAGACATTGTTCAGCGCCTTAACGGCCCCGAATGACCTGCTGACATTGATCAGCCGCAGGACAGGAGGAGGGGTCTGGGTCATTTTGCCACCTTCAGGCGGTTGCGATGCGGCCAGGCGACCGTGACGATCGCGAGAATGAGGATCAGCCCGAAGACGCCCTGCTGGTAATCCGGGTCTACCCCCGCCAACACGAGGCCATTGTTCAGGATGACCAGTAGGAAGACCCCAAGCGAAGACCGCAGAACGCCGCCTTCCCCCCCGCTGAGCGCGGTACCGCCGATCACGGCCGCCGGGATGACGGTGAAAAGCTGGGTTGAACCGATGTCCGAGGACCCGGAGCCAAGCTGCATGGTGGCAAGGATGCCTGCCAGGGCACTTAGCCCCCCGGCGATGGCAAGCGCCATGATCTTATAGCGCGAGACACTGATACCGCTTGACCGGGCGATCGCTTCATTGTTGCCGATGGCCAGCAGACCGCGGCCGAAACGGGTGTAATTCATGATCACCAGACCAACCACGACGACAGCGCCGGCCAGCCAGAAGGAGTTCGGGATGCCCAGCGTCAGCCGTGTGGGCCAGCGGGCGAGGGCTTCATTCGTCAGGCTGGGCAGAAGCCCGTTGCCGTAAAGCATAATCCCAATGCCAAGGCCGACATACCAGGTACCTAGCGTGGCAACAAAGGACGGCACTTTCAGCCGTTCATAGATCAGCCCGGCAAACAGCCCCAGCGCGACCCCGGTTCCCAGTGCGATGACCCAGGCCCAGACCCCGTAATCTAGGCCCGTGCGGGTGTTCGGCGTGATCAGGATCCAAGCCATACCGGCCGCCCCCATCACGCCCTGCACCGAAAGGTCGATCGACCCCATCAGGATGACCAGCGTTGCCCCGACCACAATGATCAGCGGCACGGATGACTGGAACAGCACGTTCTGCAGGTTCTCCACACTCGCAAAGCGCGGGTTCAGAAACGAGAACACGACCATCAGGGCCACAACCGCGAGGATCAGCCCGGTCGGCCCCTTGCTTTCCCTGGACAGCAGATGATTGACCATCTTCTTTCTCCTCAAATCTCAAATGATTGGTGCGCCTTGGGGCCATGACAGGTCTGGCCAGGACACCCCGGCCAGACCCGCCGCGTCAGGCGGTTACCATTCAGAGGCGTCCGCGCGACCGCCACCAACCAGCGGCATGGGATCGGTCGCCCAGGGGCCATTCTGGACCAGACGATCCACGAAGGCGGCCGGGGCGCCCGGTTCGTCATACTGCAGATATTGCTGGTAGTTGCCGGGGGTGACGCAGCTCAGCTGGAACAGGCTTTCGCGTTTGTCGTCAGACAGTTCGCTTGGGACGATCTCGCCCGTGGCGGCCAGATAGGCGGTGTAAAGACCAACCGCCGAGGCCATGTAACCGCGATGGAAGGTTTCGCCGACGATGGCATTGTTGCCGCGGCCCGATTGGATGTCTTCCAGCGTCTTGGGATACAGGCCGTCCGAGGCGAATTTCACCTTGTCCAGCAGCCCGGCATTTTCGAACGACTGCATCGCGCCGATCTGCATGCCGTCATCTGCGCTCCAGACGCCGTTGATCTGATCGCCGTATTTCACGATCAGGTCTTGCGCGTTGCGGGCGCCCAGTTGCGGGTCCCAGTTGGAGGGACGTTCGTCCAGGATCTTGATATCGGGCCAGTTGGCCTCGATTTCGGCGCGGAAGCCGGCCACGCGGGTTTTCGACGTGGTCGAATCCGGCACGCCCGGCAGCAGCACCACATTGCCCTTGCCGCCGATGGATTCGGCAATCGCCTTGGCACCGCACGCGCCCGATGACAGGCCCGGAATTTTCTGGAAGGCCACGAAATTGTCGCCCACGTCCTGCGGTTTGTAATCGGCGGGCTTGTTCCACCAGATCGTCACATAGCCACCGGCCTGCTTGACCGCGTCCACAATGGTCGGCGCGTCGGACGAGGCCACGGTATTGACGAACATGATGGGCGTCTTGCCGCTGGCAAGGATCGACATGATCCCCGCGATCTCGGTCTGGGACGAACCATTGGAGTTCACGATCTCCAGCGGGATGCCCAGCTCTTCGGACAGCGCCTTGCCGCCTTCGATGTTGGAGATCATGTAAGGGTTCGTGGTGTTGATGACGGAAACCACCAGAACCATGTCTTCCTTGGCAACCGGGGCGGCCAGGGCAGCACCAGAGAGTGTGCTGGCCGCGATACCGGCCAGCAGCAGAGATTTCGTTTTCATGTTTTCCTCCGTTGGACTTGTTATCTTGCGTTTCGGGTCCGCGGATCAGCCGCGATAGGCTCGAAAGAAGGTGCGCAGGTCGCCGACGAACAGGTCGGGCACCTCAAGAGGCGCAAAATGGCCACCCTGGTCATGGACGCGGTATTGCTTGAGGTTGAAGTACTTCTCGGTCCAGGTCATCGGCGGTTTGTAGATCTCGCCGGGGAAGATCGAGACGGCAGTGGGCACGCCCACCACGGGGAAGCGGTCATGGCTGGGCTTCCACGGATTGCCGCGGCATTCCCAGTAGTAGCGCGACGAGGTGCCGCCGGTGCTGGTCAGGAAATAGACCGCCGCGGTGGTGATCAGATCTTCCTTGGGCCAGACCTGTTCGAAGGCCGCCGTGCCCAGGCCGCGTTCTGCCAGACCCCAGAAATAGCGTTTCTCGGTGATCCAGGCGAGCTGGCCTGCCGGGCTGTCGGCCACCAGCGCCGCCAGCGTCTGCGGCTTGGTCAGCTGCATTTCGCCATAGCCGCTTTCGTTCTGCACGAAAAGCTTGCCGCGTTCGAACCATCCGGCTTCCTCGGGCGTGTATTCGCTTTCGGCGGGCAGCCCCAGCACCGGGTCGAAGGTGACGCCTGCGGGCTGGTCGGGGTGGCTGGGCAGATAGTGGCTCATCTGTGCGGGGAAATGGGTATAGACCCCGATCACATCGTCTTCATACTTGTGGCCATGCTGCTGGGCGATCAGCGCCCCCCAGTCGCCCCCGGCGGTCGCATAGCGCTCATAGCCCAGAACCTCTTTCATCAGCACGTTTTCAAGATCGGCCGTGTGCCAGAAGTTCCAGCCCGTTTCGCGCAGCGGCGACGAAAAGCCATAACCCGGCAGCGAAATCAGCACGACGTCAAAGCTGTCTTCCGCCTTGCCGCCATAAGCCTCGGGGTCGGTCAGCGGCCCGATCACCTTGCGAAGGTCCCAGAAGGTCCAAGGCCAGCCGTGATGGATCAAGAGCGGCATCGGATTCTTGCCCTTGCCCTTCACATGGATGAAGTGCAGCGGCACGCCCATCAGATCGACCTTGAACTGCGGCAGCTCATTCATGCGGCGTTCAACATCGCGCCAGTCGTAGTCTTCGATCCAGTAGCGGATCAGCTCGCGGTGATAGGCGGTGTTGTAGCCGTATTTCCAGTCGTCATTGGCGAAGTCATCCGGAAAGCGCGTGCGCTTCAGCCGGTCCATCATGTCAGTCAGATCGGCCTCGGGAATGGCGATCTTGAAGGGTTTCACATCGTATTTCGGTGCCATCCTGGTTTCTCCCTCGTGGCAAATCTTCCCTGTTTGCCCAAGCGAACGGGCGCTTGGGCAGGTCTGCGATGTCAGATGTCAGAGGTGGCGGCCGGGTTAGTGCTTCAGGCTGCGCATCACATCCTTGATCAGCGGCCAGACGCGCGCCGCCGAGGTGTGATCCATGGATTCTTTGGGGGAATGCAGGTCGTAAAGGTTGGTGCCAATACCGATGGTATCGAGCCCTGCAATCCGCTGGGTGAACATCCCCAGTTCGAGGCTACAGACCGAAACCAGCACATCGGGCTTGTGGCCCATCACACGTTCATAGCTGTCCTTGGCGATCTGCAGCATGGTCGAATTCGGGTTCCAGGGGAATTCCGGCGCATCCAGCCCGATCTGCGTGGCGGACACACCCTCGCCTGCAAGATCGGCCAGCAGCATCAGCTGATCCAGCACCGCATGCTTGCGCGAGGTGACGGCGCTGGTGATGGTGCAGATGATCTCGACCCCGGGCTTCGTCATCTTCATCAGCCCGATATTGTTCGAGGTTTCCCAGTTCCCCGGCACATCGAGGTTCTGGTTGGTGATCCCGTTGGGCATCAGCGCGATGGCCTGTACCAACCGGGCCGAGGCGCGGGGCGAAAAGGCCTGTGCGGGGGGGTCGTCGACGCGCCTCGTGGCAATCCGCATATCGGGGTCAGCCAGACGGAATTCGTGCCGGATATCAGCCGCCAGCGCCGCAACCGCAGCCTCAATCGCGCCAGTCGCTTCGGGCGGAGCCATGAGCAGCGCCTCAGCCTCGGCTGGGATGACGTTGTTCTGCACGCCTCCCGAAATCCGCGCGATTTGCACCGCCCCCGCCTGGATGGCCCGGCGCACCAGCCGCCCGATCAGCACGATGGCATTGCCGCGTTCCTGATCGATGTCGAATTCGCAATGCCCGCCCCGCAGACCCCGCAGGTCAATCAGTAGTGGCACTAGGCCCGGTTTTGGCACCTGCCATTCGGCGTCGAAATCTAGACGGCAGGACACATCTCCCGAACAGCCCGCAAGCAGTTGCTTTTCGTCAATCCAGTTGAAGTCGATCATGCGCTTGCCGGTTAGAAGCTTCAGGTCGATGCTGTCACCGCCGACCTTGCCCATCTCCTCCATCACCGTCATCACGCATTCCAGCGGCGGGTGAGGAATATCGGTAGAGTCGAGCAGCGCGAGCATATAGCTGATGCCCAGCCCGTTATCGGCGCCAAGGGTCGTGCCCTCGGCCCGGATTCGGTCGCCATCGACCTTCAGCTTGACACCCTGGGTGGCAAAGTCGTGCAGCACACCGTCATCCAGCTTGCAGACCATGTCGATGTGGCCATGCAGGATCACCGTAGGCGAATTCTCGTACCCCGGCGTGCCCGGCTTTTTCACGATGATATTGTCAAGCGCGTCACGGTGAAACACCAGCGCCCGCGACGTGGCAAAATCCGCAATGAAATCCGTCGCTTGCTTTTCATGTTGTGAACACCGGTGCTTGGCGCTGAGTTGTTCGAAAAAGCCCATCACTTCCTGCGGTTCAATCCCTTGCAGCACTGACATTCCGTTCTCCCTTGTCTCCCCTGCGGCGATGCACCCCATCGGGACGCCTGCCTACTTCTGTCAGTCGGCGGCCCACACGTCACCCACGACCAGCCGAAATCCCGGCTTGTCTTGTGTTGTGTCCTTCGTGTCCTGTGCCACAGGTCTGGTGGCCTCCTCTGCCCCCAGCGGTCCCGCAGTCAAGACTCTGTCGCCGCCCCCTCTTCGATTGGCACTTATGTTCACATTAGTGGACATTTGCTTCTTTCAATACGGATAACAAACAGCCCGGAATCTGACAACAGAAATTCTGCGTCGGCCGGAAATTGCGCCAGATGAAGCTTTCATGATGATTATCAGATGGTTGCTTGGGGGCTGTTACTTCGGCAGCTCTGGCAGCTATCCCGATTCTCTCCGGTGGCGAGGTAGCGGGGGCTACAATTCAGCATGATTCTGCAACACGTCTGGGCGCCGCTGTGCCCAAATTCAGGATCACCTCCGGGTCCGCCGACCACATCGGGCAGCCCACCTGCCAGCATTCAGGTGGACATGCCCGGCCAGAATCCACAGCGCTGCATCACAGGCATGACCCGCCCTGCGACTGCTCAGGCCAAAGCCGGCTGAAACACGGCAGCCGCAATCGAGCGGTTACCCACGATCAGAGATCGGCAGCTTGGGGTCTGGGAAGAAGCTCGGTTCTGCGATTGCAAAACGAACCTGCGACGATCTTTTCAGAGATCATCCGTTGCGGTGACATGCGTGCCGTTCAGGACGCGATCGCTGGGATGCAGAATGACCTGATCGCCCGGGTGCAGCCCCCCAAGCACCTGCGCATGGATATCATCGCGTTCGCCCAGGACGATGGGCTGGATCTCGGCGCGATTGCCGCGGACCACGAAAGTTGCCCAGTCCGCACCATCTCGGAACAAGGCCCCGATGGGTATGGCCAGCGCATCCTGGACCGTCAGGACAGAGATCTGCGCGACGACCCGATAGCCATGCGCAAGCGCCTGCCAATCTTTGCGGTCGCCCGTCAGGCGCAACAGAACCTCGACCCGCTGCTCATCGATGCCCAAGGCCGATGTGCGGGTGACGGCGGTCGGTTCGACCTGCTCGACCTCGGCAGCAAGGTCGGGGCCGCCCCAACCAGTGATCCGCGCGGCAGCCCCTGGTCGGACTCGGACAGCATCACGCGACAAAAGGTCCACCCGCAGCACCAGATCGCCCGGATCGCCAATTACGAGGATCGGGGTGCCCGGTTCGACGATCTGGTCATCTTCGGTCAGCACCTGCAACACCCGGCCTGACACCGGGGCGGTCACCGGCACGCAACAGGTTTGCTCTCCGCCAATGCCGAAAGGATCAAGCACCGCGGCTGCGCTGTCACGCTCGCGCTCCCGCATGGCGGCTGTGGCCCGGGCGCTGTCCACCATCGCCGCGGCCGTGTCCCGTTCCAAGAGGACAAAATCGAGCTGGTGACGCGGGATTGCACCGCGATCGAATAGGGCGATGGAACGGTCGGCCTCGGTCATGCGGAAGGCCAGCGCCGCCTCGGCTTGGGCGAGCTGTGCCTTCGCCAGTTCGACCGCGGCGGCGGCGGCGGCAAGGCCCGCCTCGGCCACGGCGCGGGACCGTGCGTCGAGCAGGGCAGGCGCAACAGGGCCCAGCAGGGCCACGGTATCTTCGGCCATGACCGCGTCGCCTGCATGCAGGCTGATCCGCTGCATCCTGCCGGCAATTGGCGCCGAGACGGTGAACACCTCGCGGATTTCGGACTTACCTTCCCCGGCAATCGTGACGTTGATGGTGCGCGCGGCGACAGTGGCCACCTCCACCTCGACCGCACGCGGCATCAGCGCCCACATGGCAAGGCCGAGGGTCGCGAGGGCAAGAATGACAAGGATCGCCCGGCGCATGGTCACTCTCGTGTTTTCAGAACCTCGATCAGGTCGAGGCGGTTGATCCGTTGCCGGACAGCAAGGGCAGAAAGGACCGCGGCGGCACAGGTGACCAGGCTGGCAGTGGCATGGACGCCCGGCCCGATGATGAAGGGCACACGGTAAAGGTCAGAGGAAAAGGCCGCAACCATGGCGCGCGCCATGGCATAACCAAGGAGCCAGCCAAGTGGCTGTGCAAGCACCACAATCACCGCCAATTCCAAGAACAGGATTGCGGCAACTTCGCCCTTGCTGAATCCGAGCACCCTCAGGCTAGCCATTTCCCTTCCCTGTTCGGACAGGGAAATACGGGCAAAATTATAAATCACCCCAACCGCGATCACACCGGCCAGTCCGACAAAGACCGTGATCATCACGGTGATGTTTTCGGCCAATGTCGCGCGGAACTGCGCAACCGTCAGCGCCATGACCGACAGAAACCCGGTTTCGGGCGCTGCTGCAGCCGCGTGAAAAAAGGCTGGCGCCTGATTTTCGTCGATCAGAAGATTGACGCCCGAGATCGCCTCGGCGCCGCCCGTCGCGCGGTGAAGTGCGCCCAGCTCCATCGAGGCGCCCAGACCAACATACCCAACAGACAGGCCGCTGACCGGCAGATTGACAGTACGTCGCGACCCATCGAGGAAGGCAACGGTAACGGTGTCGCCTTGTCGCACACCCAACCCCTGCGCCAACGCCTCCGACAGGATCAGGCCAGCTTCGGGCATGTCCATTGGGCGCAGGTCGCGGTCCAGCACCCGCGACAGTTGTGGCATGGCCGGTCTGCCAAAAACCGTGACCCGGCGCGACACATTGCGGTGGCTGATCGTCGCGGCCACTGCCCGGAACGGCTCGGCTGCCATGACGCCGGGCATGGCGCGGGCGGCAAAGGCGGCGCGCGGCGGTTCGGGTTGGCCGAAAACCATCTGCACATCCTGCTGCTCGGCCCGGAAGAAGCTGATGTCGATCATCCGGTCGATCGAAGCGAAGGACCAGAGCGAAGCCACCAGGATTGCCACCGACATCGCCATTCCCAGCACCCCCGACAGCGTGCGCCAGGGCCGGTGCAACAGGTGTCGCAGCGTCATGACCGATGTCTGGCGCAGGCCAAGCTTCCGCCACAAGCTACCCCCTTGCGACCGATAATCCGCGGGTGCAGGCGGAGTCATGGCAACCGCGGGCGCCAAAAGCAGCACCGAACGGACCGACAAAAGCGCCCCGGACACTGCCGCACCCGCCGTCACCAAGGCCGCGAGGAAGAAGAGGCCCAGATCGCGCGAGAAGACGAGGAACGGAAACGCGAAGAACTGCGCGTAGATGTGCGCCAGTTCCGCCCCCATCCACTGCCCCGCCACTGCGCCCATGGCAATGCCGACAACCGCGATGGCCAGCACAAATTCGACATAGTGCTGCGCGATCGCACGCGAAGAATAGCCGATGGCCTTCAACAGGCCGATTTGTTCGCGTTCCAGGGTCACAAGGCGCGAGAGCGTCATGTTGACCAGCATCGCCGCGACCAAAAGGAAGATCGGCGGCAGCACCTTCACCATCGTGCCCAGTTGCTTCAGTTCGGCATCAAGAAAGGCATGCGAGGTCTGATCTGCCCGCGCCGTGGCGCCGGTGCCGCCATAGGGGACGGTCAGGCGGTCGACCTGTTCGATCACCCAGTCGACCGACGCGCTCGGGGTAAGCTTTACCACCAGATTCGAAAAGGCCCCATCAAGTTCATAGGCGGCCGCAAGCGCCTGACGCGGCAACCAGCCGATGCCATAGCGTCGCGGGTCGGGCATCATCTCGCCGGGGCCAAGAGCGTAGATGAACTCGGGCGACAGGGCAATTCCGGCGACCGTCAACTCGCGTCGTTGACCGTTGAGAACGAGCGCCAGGGTCATCCCCGGGCGCAGGCCATGAGCCGTGGCAAAGCCTTCCGACAGCACGACTTCGCGCGAAGACCCCGGATCGGCCAGCCGCCCCTGTCGCAGATGCAGACGGTTCAGCCCAGCCGCCCCGTTTTCCGGCAGCGAGACAAGGAGCATCGCTCCCGGCTCTTGCAGACTCGGCAGGTCAAGTAACGCCAGCTGCACAACCCGCGCCTCGGCCGCCAGAACCCCGTCTATGGCACGCACATCGTCCAGCAGGGCCAAGGGTGCGCGGGTCACATCGGCAAAGACATCGGCAAAGCGATAGCTCTCGTAATAGCGCGTCCGAGTGTCGGAAAGCGAAGCAAACGCGCCGTTGCCCAAGATCATCGTCGCCACCCCTGCCGCCAGCACCAGCGCAATGGCCAGCGCCTGCGGCCAAAGCCGGACTAAATCGCGCAGGACTTTGCGGCGCAGGGGAGGCATCACCAAGAGACCTCTGCCGGGGCTTTGCGCGAGGCGTTCACCCTCTCGGCGACAATGCGCCCGTCGGCAAAGCGCAGGACGCGATCGGCGATCTCTTGAATCGCGGCATTGTGGGTGATGACCAGCGTCGTCGCACCGATGCGGCGGTTCACCTCGACCAGCGCCTCCAGAACGCGCACCCCGGTGGCAGAGTCCAAAGCGCCGGTCGGCTCGTCACATAACAGGACTTCTGGGTTCTTGGCGATGGCGCGGGCGATGGCCACCCGTTGCTGTTCGCCCCCAGACATTTGCGCAGGGAAATGGTCGGCCCGGTCGGTCAGCCCTACGATCGCAAGCGCCGCTTCAGGTGTCATCGGATTGCGGGCGATCTCGGTGACCAGAGCCACATTCTCACGCGCGGTTAGGCTGGGCACAAGATTATAGAACTGAAAGACAAATCCCACATGGTCACGCCGGTAAAGCGTCAGGCCCCGCTCATCCAGAGCCGTCAAATGGTGGTCCTTGAACCAAAGATCGCCCGAACTGGCCGCGTCCAGACCACCGACGATGTTGAGAAAGGTCGATTTGCCAGACCCCGAAGGACCAAGGATGACGATGAAATCGCCCTGCGCCGCCGTAAAATCGACCCCGCGCAGCGCCTGCACATCTCCGGCAGCAGAACGGTAGGTCCGGGTCAGACCCCTTGCACGAAACACGATTTCCGGCCTGTCGCTCATTCGCCACCCCCCTTCATCGTCTACGATTGCATGAGCATAAGCCATAATCCAACTGACGACCCATGACGTGGATCAAGGTATCTGGCGGCCTTCGGAAGCACCGAGGCTCGGATAGAGGCTTCTCTCGTTGTTTGCCAGTGGGAGTGCCCAAATCGATCGTCCCCGGACTGGAAATCCAACGGATCGCCCCGGCGTTTAAAGCGAGGTCGATTTCGTCCGCGAAACAGCGACGGACCAAAGGGTGATGCAGCTGCCCACGATCTCGGACAGGTAATCGCAAGCAACATGCAGATCGGCCGTGGCTCCATGGTGGTCGCGGTATGGGGGCACGACGAGTTGAAGGGCTGTGGCGATGGCAAGAGTGTTTGGCATGTGATGAAAGGTCGCCTTGGCCAGACCTTGTGCTGCGAGATTGTCCAGACTGATACCCATAACATTGGCCGGGATATGCAGCATTGCGACTGCCCCCTGCTCTCGGCCGGTCTCGATTTCCGCCACCAATACGCGGTTCACACGCCGCTTCGCGGCAAGGACGGCTTGGTCCTTCTGGCGTCGGCTGGCCACCAGCGTCCGGCCCACGATCTGCCTACCGCGCGCCAGAAAACCCGCCACGTTATTCGCCCGATCGTGCCAGCGAAACAGATCTTCAGATGCATCGGCCTTGGCCAGCGCCTCCCGGAAATCCCAGAGCGTGGCGGCGTCGGACACTGGGCCGGCGAAGCCAAGCCTACAGGACCGCATCCAGCTGAACCCGCCGCTTGCTCGCCTCAAGGCTAAGCCTGTGCAGGCTCTACAGCACTAGGACGAGGAACTACAGCACCACTTCCGTTACGAACATACCGCGCGTGGCCCCGGCGCGGCCGCAAGCAGCGCGCAAGAGGATCGGGCGGAAGACCTTGAGATCCGCCGCAGTGATCAGCACATCCATAAAATCGCCCCTGACGGAAATCTCCAAGCTACATCAAGCATAGCCAAGAGAAAGGTAAATCGCACCTGCACTGAAACAACATCAAGTTGGCACGTTCTGTGGTGGCGGCCAGATGAGGTCATGTCACCTCGGTGAACCAATGATAACCTTCTTCGCAGAGTCCGAGATGAAGCCGTGTCACAGTGCGGAGGCCATGGAGAAAGGAAATGGAAATCTCACGCGTCTCGCCCGGTAGAAGGGCAAAAGGCAGCGGGACGGTCAGGTCAGGTTTTCGGTGCGGACGCCCTTGCTCGGACGGCGCAAGGCTATGGACGGTCAGGGCAATTCCGCTGATGGCCCCTTCCGCCCAAATCATCGGTCCGGCATTGGTGATACGGACCTTCAGCTGACCGCGCCCATCACCCTGAAAGCTGGTTTCGGCCGAGAGGGATACGCGACGCCCGGCGGGGCCGAGAGGTCCGCTGGGATCGTGACGCGCGAGATCGATTTCTTCGCGCAGCGTTTGGGCCAATGCGGCCACATATCTTGGCTGAAAGAACTGCCCATGTGCCCCCGGAATATCGGCGCGGCGGCTTCGGGGTACATATCTTGGCCAGGCGGTCTGTGGCTGGGCGAATAGAAACCGTGGGTTATGCCTCGCACTCGCGGCCCCGAAAAGCACCAGATGTCTGCCAGCATAGGGGATGGGGAGCGCGCGCTCCATGAAGATCAGCGACGCGACATGCACCCCCGCAGTCCAAAGGTTGTTTGCCAGATTCAAGGCAATTGGCGCCGCCTGGCAGTTGCCGCCGACGACGACAGAAGCCAAGGACCCCACCGCGTCAAGGGCCCGCATTGCGTTCCCTGCGACTAGACGCTCGCGCCAGGGATCCGGGGCGTCAGGTGACACGATGCCATTTAGGGATCGGAACGCAAGCAAGGGCTGATCCGCCCCGAGGGCGCCTGCAAGGGCCTCCGCTTCGTTATGGTTGTTGAAACACCACACAAGCGGGGTGCGATCACCGTCAAGATTGAACCCGCGCATCGTCCCTTCGGCGTCAACCGCCGCCCCGGTCGAGCGGGCCATCAGGATGGACAACCGGCGAATTGTATCGCTGGCTCTTGAGGCTTCGTCCGTCGGGCGCTGGACCTCTGCCGCTGACATCCAGAGTGCACCCGGCGTGATTTCGGGCGTAAACAGTCCGCCGAAAGAACGCCCAAACCGCTCGGCAACCTCGAGCTCGATCTCCATCAGAGCAAGCGAATCCGCCCCAAGACCCTCGAGACGGTCGCCGGCGGCAACGGGGCGTTTCAACGCTTTCGACCAGATCGCCAGATACCCCGAGGGCAGGTCAGGATCGGTCTGGACGTCGGGGGTGACCGGGATCATGCGCCGCAGCGCTCCCACGTCGCATTTGAAATTCGCGAGGCGCGGCATCGCGGACAGGAGGACGATCCTGTCCGGAACGAGGTGCGCGGGCACCTGCCGACCAAGCTCGCGGCGCATTTGATCTTCGGACAAGTGCGTCGATGCGGTTTCGACAAAGGCATAGACCCGCACGCGACCGCAAATCTCCTCTGCGAGGACGACCGCATCCCTGACGCCGCCCAGTTCCCGTAAGGCAGCCTCGATCTCCACCGGATCGAGCCGGTAGCCCCGGATCTTGATCTGGCGATCTGCACGCCCCACGAATTCCAGCAATCCGTCATTGCGCACCCGCCCAAGATCGCCGGGACGGAAGCAGCGCCAACCCGGTCGTCCCGAAACAGGGCGGAATGATGCTTTGGTGAGCGCGGGATCGTTCCAGTACCCCCGCGCAATATACGGACTTGAAATCTCAATGAATCCCACCTCGCCGGCGGCAACCTCCTGCCCGCCAGCGTCCACGAGGCGCATCTCGCGGTCGAGAATGGCATGACCGACCGGCACGGTCACGCCGTCAGCAGCCCACCCATCCGGAATTGTCCATTCCCGGTAGAGTGTCGCGCACTCGGTCGATCCTATGCCGGTGTAGACGGAACAGCCCTCGGGCAGCCTTGCCCGCAGATCGCTGAGGTCGCGTGTCAAGAGGCGGTCGCCCGCGGTGTAAAGAACGCGCGCCTCAGGGCAGATGTTCCGCTTCTGCGAACTCATCAACGCGCGAAGGACAGGCGGCATGGCGTGAAGAACGGTGACCTTCCGTCGATCCAGATCCTCGAGAACATGCGACAGGCCCTCACGCCGCAAGTCGGACATACAGAGGGTCGCCCCGTTCAGCAGCGCTCCGAAGATGTCGCGGATGGCACCATTCACGGCAGGAGAATAAAGCAGACTCAAGCGGTCCGCAGGCGTCAGTCTGACAGCTTGCGTGAATTGCATGACATCGTGAAGCAGGCCCGTCTGGTCTTGCCACACTCCCTTTGGCGTGCCTGTGGAACCGGAGGTATAAAGGACATAAGCCGGGTTGTCGGGACGGATCGGGGCCAGATCGACCGGTGCCGTGGGCATGTGTGGGCTGATCAGCCGAAGCCCTTCGGGCATGTCCCCCAGCACCGCGCGGGCGTGTTCGGGCTCGCAGATCATCACCTGTGCGCCACTATGGGAAAGAATGCGAAGAAGGTGTTCCGCCGGGAAGCTTGGATCAAGCGGAACATAAGGACGGCCCGCCAACAGCGCACCCATCATCGCGCATGGCATTGTCCGCGTGGCAGGCAGGAAAAGCGCAACTGGCTCTCCCTCGCCCGAAGCCGCCGCGATAAGCGAGGCGATGGCGCGGGCCTTCAGGGCAAACGTGCGATAATCGATCGCACCCTCGGAATCCACGATCGCGACACGCGCCCCGAAGAGATCGGCAACCCTTAGAAAGCGATCCGCGACCGGCCTATCCAGATCGGCAGGGCCGAGGGGTGCGATATCCCAAGCCATGGTTCGACTATCCTTCTCGCGCAGCTCCCAGAAAGGCGTCGATGTTTGCTGCAGGTGTTTCCGGCCAAATGACGCAACCGGCCCCCAGCAAGAACCGCCTGTTCGCCATGCACGAACGAATGGCCTTGGTGGCCGCGAACACCTCGGCCGCGGTGCTTTGTGCCAGCAAGCTGGGCGCCAGCCCTCCTGCGAGCCAAAGGTCCGGATGTCGCGCCGCTTCGTCCAGGACGGCCGGGTTGTCCTCAAACGATGTATGAAGGATCGACCCGGCAAAGCTTGTAGCAAACCACTCCGGGTGCCCTGCACCGTGCAGATGGACCAGGTTCACTGCATCGGGACCAGCTGCCCGAACGCACGCCAGCGCTCGCCCCAGCCCGAGGGCGCCATATTCGGGTCTCGTGCCGTGTTGGACGGCCAAAAAGACACCATCCACCCCGATGTCCCGAAAAGTTTCAATCATTCGCACGGTGCGGTCGGTCAAGACATCAAGCGCCGCCCTGACCAAATGCGGCACGGTATGGATATGATCCTCCCAAACGCCGCGGGCCAAAGTGCAGGCCTGGAACATCGGATCGAAGATCGTCTGTACCAATGGCGTCTCTCTGGGGATCTGGGAGCGCAATCGTCGGGCAGCCTGGAAGTGGAGTGACAAATGGCTCTCTGACGGAGAGCATTCAATCACCTTCATCCAATCCTCGGGGGCAGAGACGAGAGCGGGACCGAAATCACGCCGACCCAGCCTGTCGCCGGTCCAGGCATCCGTCTGGCCGAGGTCGCGCAATTGAAAACTCGACGCCGGGGTGATCTTTACGATGTCCGCAGGAAATCGCTGCTGGAAGGCCAGGGTGGCATCTACCAAGCCATCCACGCTCTGGTCCGCGACCGGGTGATGGCGCCAGAGGGCAACCGGAGCTCTCAGACCTCCGGATAAGGAAGACACAACCCCCGCAGCCGTCATAGACGAGATGATCCCTCCGTGCCTCGGTCCATGTCGGCCACTGTGCCTCAGGTCGGGACATGCGTACCGACAAGGGCCGGTCCGAAGCAAGCTGAACTTACGATAGTTCATCCTGAACAAAGATTTCACGCTGCATTTACAATCAGATAGAAGTGATTCAGCTCGGCTTCGGCGGTCGATAGCAAGGCGATAACCCGGGCAAACCAAGGTCTGAGGTGGCCTAGAATCTTGCGGATATTGTGGGCCCCGATGTCATCGGGGCGCTGTTTTCAAGATATCGGCAAGGATCAGTGGCCCAAGACCTGAGACAGGAACAGCCGGGTGCGATCACTTTTGGGTTGGCCGAAGAATTCTTCGGGCGGGGCTTCCTCGATGATCTCGCCCTTGTCCATGAAAATCACGCGGTCTGCCACTTTTCGGGCAAAGCCCATCTCATGCGTGACGCAGACCATGGTCATGCCTTCCTGGGCCAGCGTCACCATCACATCCAGCACCTCGGCAATCATCTCGGGGTCAAGTGCACTGGTCGGTTCGTCAAAGAGCAGGATTTCCGGCTGCATGCACAGCGCCCGCGCAATCGCCACACGCTGCTGTTGCCCGCCCGACAGTTGGCCGGGGAATTTCTGCGCCTGATCGGGGATGCGGACCTTTTCCAGATAGCGCATGGCCGTGGCCTCTGCCTCTGCGCGCGAGATCTTGCGCACCAGCATCGGCGCCAGAGTGCAGTTTTCCAGCACGGTCATATGCGGAAACAGATTGAACTGCTGGAACACCATGCCCACCTCGCGGCGGATTTCGTCGATGGAGCCGAGGTTGTCGTCCAGCTGGGTGCCAAAGACGCGGATCGCGCCGCTGTCATGTTCCTCGAGCTGGTTGATGCAGCGGATCATGGTGGACTTGCCCGACCCGGACGGGCCGCAGACCACGACCTTTTCGCCCTTCGAGACGGTCAGGTTGATACTGCGCAGGGCGTGGAAGGTGCCGTAGTACTTGTTCAGGTCGGTGATTTCGATGGCAGGTGCGGTCAAATCCATGACATTAGTCCTTGCGATGGCCGACATTCATCCGGGCCTCGAGATAGGCGCCATAGCGCGAGAGGCCGAAGACGAAGGCAAAGTAGATGGCAGCGATGAAGACATAGACCTCGGCATAGGCGAATTTCCATTCGCCGGTCTTGAAGGCCGTGTTGCCCGCCGCCAGAAGCTCCATGAAGCCGACGACGACGATCAGCGACGTTTCCATGAAGGCAATGACGAACTGGTTGATGGTTGCGGGCAGCGCTAGGCGAAACGCCTGCGGCAGCACGATGCGGAAGGTGCGATGCCAATAGGTCAGGCCCAGGGCCTTCGCGGCCTCTTCCTGCCCCTTGGGAATACCCTGAAACCCGCCGCGGATGATCTCGGCCTGATAGGCGGCGAAGAACAGCGCCGCGCCAAAGAGAACGCGATAAAGCTTTTCCCCGATCAGGAAGCCCGGCAGCATGAAGGGCAGCACGATCGCGCAGGTGAACAGGATCGACAGCAACGGCAGTGACCGGATGGTATCGATGATCCAGCCCGTCACCCGCGCGATGACCGGATATTCCGACCGTCTCAGCAGCGCGAGCCCGATGGCCAGCGGCATCCCGATGATCCCGGTGGCGACGAAGATGAACAGCGTCAGCGGCAGGCCGCCCCATTGCTGTTCATTCACCGGCACAAGGCCAAGCACGCCCCCGCGCATCAGAGTGTAGAAGATCACCGTGCCCAGCACCCAGACCAGCGCCAGGCGGCCAAAGCTCCACATGCGCGGCAGGCAGGACAGCAGGATCACCACACCGACCACCACGCAGGCCAGCGCCGAGCGCCACTGTTCTTCGTAGGGGTAGATGCCAAACAGAATGACACGCCAGCGCACCGCGATCACCGACCAGCAGGCGCCACCGTGGGCCACGCAGGTCTCTTGCGTGCCATCGGCGCCGAAGGTTGCGCGGATCACGCCCCAATCCAGCAGAAACCAGCCGATCCATGCGATGACTGCGGCGCTGAGCAGGGTCATCAGAACCGCCAGCGGCGATCCGAAATAGTCGCGGCGCAGGCGCCGCAGGCGGGCGGACTGCCCGCCGGGAAGGGATGATGCGGTCATGCGGACCCCGTGGTCTGATGGCCCTTCAGCGCGATTGCCCGGTTCAGGCGGTTCAGCACAGCGGCAAGCGAGAAGTTGATGAGAAGGAACCCGGCCATGAGGATACCAATGAATTCAAAGGTCTGGCCCGAGTGGTTGATGGATGAGGCGATGACCATGAAGAAGTCGGAAAAGCCCACGGCAATACCCAGCGTCGTCGCCTTGATCAGCCAGACATATTGGTTGATCAGAATGGGCAGCATGGCCCTGAACGCCAGCGGCAGCCGCACGCGGGTAAAGATGTGCCAGGACGACAGGCCAAGGGCTGCCGCCGCCTCCATCTGCCCGCGCCCCACGGATTTGAAGCCGCCGCGCACGATCTCGCCGACATAGGCCGCGCCATAGGTGGTGATCGCGATGGCAAGGGCATAGAATTCGGGCTGGATGCGGAAGCCACCGTCGATCTTCAGGCCCTGCAAAGCGGGCAGCGTGACCCAGGCGTCGGCCGGATCATGGCCCAGCACCACAAAGACACCGGCACCGATCAGCCCTGCCAGAACCGCCAGCAGCGCGACTCGGCGTTGGCCTCTGGGTTCCACTCGGTTGAAACGGCGCGCGGTCAGCACCCAGATCGCCAGCCCAAGCCCGACCAGACCCGACAGCACCGCCAGCGCCACCGTCCCCGGCCCGACCATCAGGCCCGGTAGATAGAGCCCGCGCGCATTGATCAGCGCGCCGCCAAAGGCAATCGAGGCGCGTGGCGCAGGCAGCGCATTGGCCATCGCATACCAGAAGAACAACTGCAGGATCAGCGGCAGGTTGCGGAAAATTTCGATGTAGATCGTGCCCAGAAGCCGCGCCGCCGGATTGCGGCCAGACCGCATCAGCCCGACCACCAGGCCCAGCACCGAAGCCCCGGCAAGCCCGAGGGTGCCCATGAACAGCGTGTTCATCAGCCCCATCAGCAGATACCACCAGTAGGGGTCTGCCGTGGTTGTGGGAAGCAGCGAGAAGTTCATTTCCCAGCCGGTACTTTTCCACAGGAAATCAAACCCCGAGGTCAACCCCTGTGTCGCCAGATTGGTCCGCGCGGTCAGCGTCGCGGCAAGGACAAGAAGCAACAGGCCGGCCACGAAGCCGGCCTGAAGCGTTACCCTGCGAAACGCCCTGCTGCGCAAGAAAGACGGTCCCGTCATTGGCCTGTCCTCCGCTATATGTTGAGCAAAGCGCCGTGCCGGATGAACCGGCACGGCCCGGGACCGAAGGATCAGTCAACCACCAGCGGGAACAGCACGCCGCCCGCGTTCCACAGCGCGGTCATTTCGCGCGGCATCTTGTAGGGCGATTCCTGACCAAGGCTGCGCTCGAAGATCTCGGAGTAGTTGCCGACCTTCTTGATCACATTATAGGCCCAGTCATCCTGCAGACCCAAACCTGTGCCCATGCCCGGCGTCGCGCCCAGGAACTTCCCGATCTCGGCGGTCGGCGGATTGGCTTTCACCTCATCGATATTTGCCGAGGTGATGCCCTCCTGCTCAGCAAAGAGCAGCGCCGACAGCGTCCAGTTGGCAATATCGACCCAGTTGTCGTCGCCCTGACGCATGATCATGACTTCAGGCTCCAGCGCCAGCACGTCGGGCAGCAAAACGTGGCTGTCGGGCGCTTCGGATTGCGAGGCGGCAATCGCCAGCACCGGCCCCCACTGGGCGTAGGTATCGCAACGACCCGAGAAATAGGCGGCCTCGACCTCTTCGTTCTTCTCGATGGCGACGATTTCCATCTTGATGCCCTTGGCCTGCAGATAGGAGGCCACCTGACGTTCGGTCGAGGTCGAGGCGGGAACGCAGATCGAACCGCCTTCGGCGTCCTTCAGCGAGGTCAGGTTCAGCTCCTTGTGCGCCATCACCTTGGTCGTGCCAAGGTAATAGGACATCGAGAATTGCAGACCCAGTTCGGTATCGCGGCTGCGCGTGCCGCCCGAAGCCTTGATCACGATGTCGATGTCACCCGATTGCAGGGCGGGCCAGCGCTGCGCCCAGTCGATCGGCACGATATTCGCCTTGGCGGGATCGCCGAAAATGGCGGTGGTCATGGCGCGGCACAGTTCGATATCGATGCCCTTCCAGACGCCCTTGTCATCGACCTCGGCAAAGCCGAGGTAGGAACCGATATCGCCCGGGCAGTTCAGCTGGCCACGGGCCTGCACCGATTTCAGCGTGTCGCCCGTTCCGGCTTGCGCCACACCGGCCGACAGCGCCATCGCACCAGCAGCAAGGGTCAGTTTCAGTGTCGTTTTCATGGAGATTCCCTGTTTTGTGATGGAAGCAGGACTTTGTGCATGACGCCGCAATCGCCTGCGTGACCTGCGGCGCCTTTGACCTGGGCCGGGGACTCAGGCGTAGATGTAACCGCCTGAAACAATGACGTTTTCACCGGTCATGTAGGTATTCTTCGGCCCGCCCGCCATCAGCACCCATTCGGCGATTTCGGTGGGTAACGCGCCGCGCCCAAGCGGGCTTGCCTTGGCCAGTTCGTCGAGGAAGCCCGAGGCGCGCGCCTTCTCGGTCGCCATGCCCGCTGGCGCGACCGAGTTCACCAAAATCCCGTCAGGGGCGACGTAATCGGCAACTGATTTCGTCAGGCTGACCACGGCGGCCTTGGTTGCGGCGTAATGGATGTTCTTCGGATGCGCCTTGAAGGCGTCGACCGAGGTGATGTTGACGATGCGGCCGCGCACATGGGCCACCGGCTCTTGCGTCTTCATCTGTTCGATCGCGGCGACCATCATGTGATAGGTGCCCTTGATGTTGACCGCGTTCGACAGATCCCATTCCTCATCCGTCACGCCCAGCGTGGGACGACGGGGGTAGATTGCGGCGCTGTTGATGAGGGTATCGACCCGGCCGAGGACCTCGGCCACCTGACGGAAGGCGGCATGCGAGGCCGCTGCGGTGCGGATGTCGCAGGCCACGGCGACGCAGCGCAGGCCCTTGGCCTTGGCGCTGGCTAGCGCGGCTTCGGCGGCCGCGCCATCAATGTCGATGATGCCGATTCCCACGGCGCCCTCGGCCACCGCCATATCCACGAGCAGCGCGCCCAATCCGGCAGCACCCCCGACAACCACAAGATTCAAGTCTTTCATGTCTGCCTCATTTGAGCGAGATAGGGGGAACGGGCCGCGTCGGCATGATGTCGAGCCGCGTGACATCGGCCCGCGCAGGCAGACGCAGCAGCGCCAGCACCGCGTCGGCAATGTCCGAGGGCATCAAGGAATCGCCGCCCGCATACATGGATTGCCGGGTCTCGGCGCTCAGCACGCTTTCATAAAGCGCGGTCTGCACGCGCCCCGGCACCAGTTCGGTCACGCGGATGCCATCGACCGCAACTTCGGCCCGCAGGCTGGCGGCAAAGGCAGAGATCGCGGCCTTGGTCGCGGCATAGACTGCAAAATTCGCACCCGGCGCATGGGCGGCGGAAGACCCGGTAAAGACCAGATGACCCGATTTCGCGGCGCGCATCTGCGGCAGGACCAGCCGTGTCAGCGACAGCACCGCCTGCAGATTGACCTCGACCGTCTGGTCGATATCGTCAAAGCCCATCGTGTCGAAGGGGCCGGGTTTGGGCATCACACCCGCATTGTTGATCAGGATATCGACCTTCACCCCCGTCAGCGCGGCCTTGAGCGCGGCGCGGTCCGACAGGTCCAAGCACAGGGTCTCGATCCCCGGCGCCTCAGCGGCAAGATCGGCGAGCGCCGCCTGATTGCGCCCGGTGGCGAGGACGGCATAGCCCGCCTGACGCAGGGTGATGGCGATGGCGCGGCCGATACCGCTTGTCGCCCCCGTGACCATTGCGCGTTGCATGGAACCTCCAACTCTGGTTTGGGCAGGATGTCGCCACGGGGCCTTTTGCAAAAGGAAGAAAAACCGCGAAAAGGAAAGCCAGCCTTTCCATTCGACGCGCAAAATGAAAGGCCCGGCCGCAGGCGAATGCGGTCGGGCCTTGCATGGGGGCGGATCTGTGCTGTCAGGTCGGTTTGGGCTCCAGACGGTCCTTGCGCCCAGTCGCATGGGCCAGGGCGCGCAGTCGTTCCAGGCTGTTCAGCAAGTGGCTTCGCATGGCCGCGCGGGCGGCATCGGGCTGGCGGCGTTCGATCGCATCGACGATCGCCCGGTGTTCAGCATGAATACGATCGAAATATTCGTCCTTCAGCGCCGCGCTCAGCACGTAGCCCAGTTGAAGACGCGGGGCGATCTGCTGGCTGAGATAGGTGAGAAAATCGATGATCTGCGCGTTATGCGTGCCGCGGGCAATCAGCAGATGGAAATCATGGTCATAATGCACGCGCGTCGCGGCGGGGTCGGGATGGGCGGAATCCACCCGCTCCATCTCGGCGCGAATGGCGCGGGCCTCTGCGTCAGCGCAGCGCTCGGCGCAAAGGCCCGCCGCCTCCACCTCAACCGCAAGGCGCAGCTCCAGCAGAGCGATGGTCTGGGGCAGCGCCGCAAGGTCCTGATCAGGAATGGAAAAACTTCCCAGCGGCGCCTCGGAAACAAAGACCCCCTTGCCCTGCCGCGGCACGACCAGCCCCTCGGATCGCAGCCGGGCAATCGCCTCACGCACGACGGTGCGGCTGACTTCGAAGCTGAGGCAAAGCTCAGCTTCGGTGGGCAGTTGCGCGCCGGGGCCAAGCTTGCCGGTCCGGATCTGATCGAGCAGACCTTCAAATACGACGGTCGAAAGAGATTTCCGTTTCATCGGCACCCTGCGGTTTAGCTGCGCCAAGCCCTATCAGAGCGCGGCGGTCACGATCAACTCTACCAGCATCCCCGGCTTGGCCATTCGGCCTTCCCCGCTTGATCGCGCAGGCGCATGTTCAGGCGTGATCCAGGCATCCCAGACGCGGTTCACGGCGTCAAAGTCGCGGATATCGTCCAGCCACATCTGCACATGCAGGATGTTCTCGCGCTTGCTGCCCGCTTTGGCGAGCAGGCGGTCGATCTTGTCCAGAACCTCTTGCATCTGGGCCTCGGCGCTGGTGCCGGGGGTGCCGACCTGCCCGGTCAGATAGACGGTGCCGTTATGGACGACGCCATGATGGATGCGGGTATCGAAATCGAATCTTTGAATCTCGGCCATGGATCAGCTCCGGATCGGGTTGCCGCGCTGGTAATGCGCGTAGGGAGCCTGCACGAGCCATCCGGCATCGACAGGCAGGGTCACGCCGGTGATGCTGGCGGCGCGGTCGGAACAGAGGAACATCACCGCCTCGGCAATATCCTCGGGCTGCACGAATTTCTTCAGCGCGGTGGTCTCAAGGATCGCCTCGGGGTTCCGTTCCCCGGCGGCAATCTTGGCCTTCAAGCCGTCGGACAGCGTAAAGCCCGGCGCAACTGCATTGACGCGCACCCCCTTGGGACCCAGCTCGTTTGCCAAAATCTCGGTCAGAGCCTTCACCGCCTGTTTGCCCGGCGTATAGGCCGGAAGCGACAGCGGCGCGAATGAAGCCAGTGATCCGACATTCAGGATTGCCCCGCGCCCCGCCGCCGCCATCAGACGGCCAAAGACCTGACAGCCCAAGAGCGTGCCGCGATAGTTGATGCGCCACAGTTGTTCATCTTCATCCAGCGGCTGATCCAGCACGCGCTTGCCGCTTTGCAGGATGCCCGCACAATTGACCACGATTTCGGGGGTGCCAAAGCCGTTCTGCACCGCCGCGCCAAGCGCCTCCATCGCGGCGGCATCCGCGACATCGACCGGCAGGAAGGCCGCGTCGCTGGCCCCGGCGGCGAGGCAATCCTGCGCGACCGTAGCGCCCCGTGCGGCATTGCGCCCGGCGATCAGCACCCGGTGCCCCTCGGTGGCAAAGCGCAGCGCCACGGCGCGGCCAATACCCGAGGTGCCCCCGATCACAAGCGAAATCGGTTCAGACATCGCGGTTCTTCCTGTCCACATCGAAGAAATCGACCCAGGCCTGCATCTGGCAATCCATCATCGGGCGCCCGGCTTCTGCATGGCAGCCACGGGCGCGGGCCTCTTGCAGCAGACGCGTCTCGCTCGGCTCCATGATGATGTCGAAGATCACCATGCCGGGCCGCGCGTTTTCGATGGCCATGGGCAGCGGATCGGCGGGTTTCATCCCGATGGGCGTGGCGTTTACCGCGATATCCATCCCCGCCGGATCAGCCGGGCCGGTCACGACGCTGCAGGCCGGGAATTCACGGCGCACTGCGGCGGCCAGCGCCTCGGCCCGGTCGGCATCGACATCGGCAATGGTCAGCTCGGCCACCCCCTCTTCCGCGAGGCAATGGGCAATCGACGATCCACCACCCCCTGCCCCGACCAGCAGCGCGCGCTTGCCCTGCATCACGTGGCCCTTGGTCTTCATCGCCATGACAAAGCCATAGCCGTCGAAATTGTCAGCCTCCCATCCGCCTTCGGGCAGGCGGCGCAGCACATTGGCGGCACCAACACGGGCGGCGCGCGGATGGGCCTTCACCGCCTTCTCCAGCAGTTTGCCCTTGTAGGGGATCGAAACGATGATGCCGCGCAGGTTCTGCATCGCATCCAGACCTGCCCAGAGATCCTCAAGCCGGTCCGGGGTGCAGGTCATCGGCACCATCAGGCTGTCCAGGCCGCGGTCCTCAAACAGTGCGTTGAAGGCACCGGGACTTTTCGCATGTCCAACCGGGTGCGCCAGCATGGCGAAAACATCGGCCTTTCCTGTTCCTCGCATCTTTTGTCCTTTGCATGGATTCGGGGCTTGCGCTTCTCTTGTTATCAGTCATCATACAAATGACAACTGAAAATGAGCCGCGCCATGCCGATCCCCCGTTATGTCCCCCCGAAACATCGCAGCTATGACGTGGTCATCGTCGGCGGCGCCGCTGTCGGTTCGTCCGTGGCCTACTGGTTGGGCGAGGAAATGCGCGGGAAACTGTCGGTTCTGGTGGTAGAGCGGGATTCGAGCTACGCGTTTTCCTCGACCGCGCTGTCGACCTCGGCGATCCGGCAGCAGTATTCGAACCCGATCAATGTGCAGATCAGCCAGTTCGGCGTTGAAATCATTCGCAGTTTTCAGGACCGCATGGCCCCGTATTTTCCGGGCGAACCCGCGCCGGATCTGGGATTCAAGGAGTATGGCTATCTCTATTGCTGTTCGCCCGAAGGAGCCGCGTCCGCAAAGGCGCGGGTCGAGATGCAGCGCAGTCTGGGCGCCCATACGGTGTTTCTGGAACCCGAGGCCCTGCAGGCGCAATTCCCCTGGCTGAATGTCGAGGATCTGGGCGGCGGCAGCTGGGGCGCGCAGGCGGAGGGGTGGTTTGATTCCATGGGGCTTCTCATGGGGTTCCGCCGGGGCGCGCGGGCTTTGGGGGCCGAATACGTCGACAATGCGGTGACGGGGCTGGGTGTGGAATCGGGGCGGGTGACGACGGTGCAGCTTGCCACGGGCGAGGTGATATCCTGCGGCACGCTGGTCAACGCCGCGGGTCCCCGCGCGCAGCAGGTCGCAGCCATGGCGGGTCTGTCGATCCCCGTCGCGCCGTTCAAACGCTACAGCTTCGTCTTTTCCAGCGCGACACCCATTCCGGGGCGCATGCCCAATGTCATTGATCTGTCCGGCACTTTCGTGCGCCCCGAGGGTCCGCTGTTCCTGACCGGCAATACCCCCGGGGATGACGGCCCCGCCGATTACGACGATTTCGCGCCCCGCCACGAAGAGTTCGAGGATGCGATCTGGCCCGCGCTCTACCACCGCATCCCCTCTTTCGACGCGCTGAAGGTGCAGCAGGCCTGGACCGGGCATTACGAGATGAACATGCTCGATCATAACGGCATCGTGGGTTTTCACCCCGAGGTGACGAATTTCATGTTCGCCAACGGGTTCTCGGGGCACGGGCTTCAGCAGTCGCCCGCCACGGGCCGCGGCGTGATGGAGCTGATCGTCCATGGCGGGTTCCGCACCCTGGACCTTTCGCCGATGTGCTATGAACGCATCCCAGCAAACCGCCCCTTCATGGAAGATGCCGTGATCTGATCCAGATCACGGCACCCCGATGTTCCGCAAAGGTCGATGATGTCAAATGACGGCTTTTTCCAAGAACGGACGCCCTTCGAGGATGCGCTCATAGCCGACCTCGGTGAGATCCAGCGTGCGATAGGCGCCGTATATCAGCAATTCGGCCACCCCGCGCCCGGCGGCGGGGCCTTGCTGCAACCCGTGACCGGAATAGCCATTGGCAAAGACAAAGTTTGTCACCTGCGGATGGCGGCCGACGATCAGGTTATGGTCCAGGCTGTTGAAATCGTAATGCCCGGCCCATTGATTGACGACCTTGATCGCCTCGAACGCAGGTGACCGTTCTGCCAGCGTCGGCCAAATCTGGTCTTCGAATTCGGTCCAGCGCGGTTCGAAATCGTCCCAGTCGACGGCGGGGTCTTCCAGCGGCGGAGCGCCTGACAGGAAGAACCGGCCTTCGGGGCGGCAGAACACCCCCGAGGGATCGATCATCAGCGGCAGTCGGCCGCCATTCACCGTGGCGCTACCCTCGGGCGTTTTGGCGCAGTCGAACACAAAGAGCGTGCGCTTGCGCGGTTCAACCGGGACATCCAGCCCCGCCATGCGCGCCGTCAGCGCCGCCCGCGGACCCGAGGCATTCACCACCGCCCCGGCCTGCACGCTTGCACCGGATTTCAGCGTGACACCCGTCACCCGGTCGCCCGCGCGGGAAATCGCCACCACCTCATCGGTGATGTAATCCACACCCAGTTCACGTGCCTTGGCCTTGAAACCGTTCATCAGCCCGGTGTTGGAAAACCAGCCCTCGCCCGATTGGCCATAGCTTGCCAGACGAATGTCATCGACATTCAGATGCGGGAAGGCGCGGTGCAGATCCTCTTGCCCCCAGAGGACGACATCCGCACCGCAGGCGCGCTGAACCTCATGGTTTTCGCGCAGCGTCTGTTCCTGTTCGGCGGTATTGGCAAGGAAAAGATAGCCGCCCTGATGGAAGTTCAGATCCGGCGCCGCTTCGCCCGCGACCTGCATGGTCCGGGCAAAGTCGCGGATGAAGGCGCTGCCGAACTGGCTGATCTTCACGTTGATCGGGTTGGAAAACTGCACCCGGATCGACGAGGAGGACAGCGAGGTCGAGGCATAGCGATAGGTCGGGTCGCGTTCGACCACGAGGACTGACCCGTTGAAATCAGGGTTCGACGCCAGAAAATAGGCGACGGCAGAGCCGATGACCGCCCCGCCCACGATAACTACGTCGTAAGACGCCTTCATTTTTCCGCCTCATCATCCGGGTGGCCCAGATCGACGAACCAGCCGCCCAGATGCTGCACCGCAGGGGCCTTCGGATCGGGAACCGGGGTGCGGGCTTCAACCGCGGCACGGAAGGCTTCGGTATTGTCCTGCGGGCGATAGCCGAGGTGATCGGCCAGACGGTTGTCCACCGGCTTGACCGCATTATCGGAAATCCCGAAGGACACGGTAAAGCCCACACGCGGCGCAGTCAGGGCGGCGGCGGTCAAGCGGTTGCAATCTTCAAACGACAGCCAGGACCAGAGCATCCGCCGGTCTGCCGGTTCCGGGAAGGACGAAAAGATGCGCAAAGCCACGCTTTCGATGCCGAACTTGTCCCAGTAGAGACGGCCCAGATCCTCGACAAAGCATTTCGACAGTCCATAAAGCCCGTCGGGACGATGCGGGGCATTGGTGTCGATATGATCTTCCAGCCGATGATAGCCGATCGCATGCACCGACGAGGCATAGACCACCCGTTTGACGCCGTGTTTCCGCGCGGCCTCATAGATGTGGTAGCTGCCGCGGATATTGGAATCGAGGATCTCTTGCCAGGGGCGCTCCATCGGGGCGCCGCCGAAATGCACGATGGCATCGCAGCCTTCGACCGCCGCCATCACTGCCGCGTCATCGGCCAGATCAAAGGTGACGGACTCTTCATTCGGCGCAAGGTCGGTGATGCCGTTGCGGCTGGCCAGACGCAGCTTCCGCGCCAGCGGCGCAAGACCGCGGCGCAGTTCGGTGCCAAGGCGCCCTGCGGCGCCGGTGATCAGGATGGTATCGTAACGCGGGGTCATTTGGCCTCCGAAAGGGCAGATACGGCGCGGCCGATCCGGGCAATCGCCTCGGTCAGCACCGCGTCCGAGGTCGCGGTCGAGATGCGGAAAAAGGGTGACAGCCCATAGGCCGATCCCGGCACCGAAGAAACATGCCCCTCGGCCAGCAGGTAATTGGCGACAGCCACGTCATCGGTCAGGATGTCGCCCTTTGGGGTGCGTTTGCCGATCAGACCGGCGCAGCCGATATAGGCATAGAAGGCGCCTTCCGGCGGGGGCAGCGTCAGGCCGGGGATCTGGGCCACGCCCGCGACCACCAGATCGCGCCGCCGTTCAAAGGCCGCGCGAAACGCGCCCACGCAATCCTGCGGGCCAGTCAGCGCAGCCAGCGCCGCCGCCTGCATCGGGGCCGCGACCGAGGTGCAGGATTGGCTTTGCACCGTGTTCATCGCCTTGATCAGCGGGGCCGGACCCGCCGCATAGCCCACACGCCAGCCGGTCATGGCATAGGCCTTTGCCACACCATTCACGATCAGCGTGCGCGATTTCAGTTCGGGGCAGGCCTTGCCGAAAGACACGAATGCGCGCCCGTCAAAGATGATATGTTCGTAGATCTCATCCGACAGGATCAGGATCTGCGGATGGCGGGCCAGCACTGCCCCCAGCGCCTGCAGCTCGGCTGCCGAATAAACCGCGCCCGAAGGGTTCCCGGGTGCATTCAGGAACAGCCATTTGGTGCGGGGGGTGATCGCAGCCTCCAGCACCTCGGGCGTCAGGCGAAAGCCCGCCTCGGCGCTGCAAATCGGGGTGACGGGGGCGCCGCCCAGCAGTTTCACCATCTCAGGGTAGCTGACGAAATAGGGGGCGGGCAGGATCGCCTCATCCCCATCGTTCAGGGTGGCCATCAGCGCGTTGAAGATGATCTGCTTGGCACCATTGGCCACGACGATATCATCGGGGCCATAGTCCAACCCGTTCTCGCGCCGGAACTTTTCGGCCACAGCCGCCCGCAGCGCCGGCGTCCCGGCCGAGGCGGTATAGAGCGTTTCACCCCGCAGCGCCGCCGCATGGGCGGCTTCGGCCACATGCGGCGGCGTCGGGAAATCCGGCTCGCCCAGACCGAGGTCGATCACATCCACCCCGGTCGCCCGCAGCGCCTTGGCTGCCATCGAGGCCGCCATCGAGGCCGAGGGTTTGACTGCCGCAAGGCGGCCCGCCACATAGGTCATTTGCGATCTCCGCTCAGATAGCCTTTCAGGATGTCATTGGCCCGGGCCTGCGGGTCGCGCAGGGCGGGGTCGCCATATCCGCCGCCGCCGGGCAGATGCAGCACGAGCTTGCGGCCCGCGGGCACGTGCTGCCAGCCTTTTGGCTTCAAGCGCGTCCCGTCGTCCAGTGCTGCCATGCCGGGGGCACCATTCTGCCCTCCGTCACGGCCGCGCGGCGCGTTCTGGATACGGTCGAACATGGCCGAAAAGTCAAATTCATGACCCTCGGCCGGGGCGATTTCGATGATCTGGCCCAGACCGCCGCGATACTGGCCATCGCCTGCGGAATCCGGGCGCAGCTCTTTGCGCCAGATCACCACGGGGCCGGTATGTTCGGTCGCCTCGATCGGCATGGTCATCACACCCGAGGGGAAGGCCGTCGCGTTCAGGCCATCCTGTTCGGGCCGCGCGCCCATCCCGCCCGAGTTGAACATCAGGATCTCGGCCCGGCGGCCGTCCTGCCCGGCGGCGGGGCGCACCGACATATGGATGTTCCACAGCGCGCCCGAACCTTCCGCCAGGATCTTGCCCGGCAGCGCCTGCGCGAGCGCGCCCAGCACCAGATCGGGCACCATATGGCCAAAGACATGCCGCAGGCTGACCGGCGCGGGCCGCGGCGCGTTCAGGATGTTTTCAGGCGAGGATACGGTGAAAGGTTCGAGCGAGGCCCAGTTGTTCGGAATGTCGGGCGCCACCACGCATTTCATCGCATAGCAGGCATAGGCCTTGGTATAGATGATCGGCACGTTGATGCCCCAGCGGCTGATGCCATCGGTGCCACCGAAATCGACATTGACCGTCTCGCCGCGGGTTTCCAGCGTCGCCATCAGCTTGACAGGCGTGTCATAGCCATCGGTCACCATGACATTCGTCCAGGCACCGCGCGGCAGCGCCGCGATCCGTTCCAGCGTGGCGGCGCGGGTGCGGGCGAAGATGAAGTCCCCCAGGTCATCCAGCGTATCGAGACCGATCTCCTCCATCATGGCGATCAACCGATTGTGGCCGACATCGTTGCACGCCGCGAGCGAGTAGAAATCGCCCACCACCTGATTGGCCTCGCGCACATTGGTGCGCAGAATGCGGACCAGATCGGCGTTCACCACGCCACGTTCGGCGAATTTCATGATCGGGATCTGGATGCCTTCCTCATAGACCGATTTGCCATCGGCCCCGAAGCCACGCCCGCCCACATCCACCACATGCGCGGTGCAGGCGAAGAAGCCGACCAGCGTATCGCCCTTGAAGCTCGGCGAAACCATGGTGATGTCATGCAGGTGGCCCGTGCCCTGCCAGGGGTCATTGGTCACATAGGTATCGCCGGGGAACATGTTCTCGCGGCCGATTTCGGCGATGAAATGCAGCACCGCCTCGGCCATGGTGTTGACGTGGCCGGGGGTGCCGGTCACCGCCTGCGCCAGCATCCGGCCCGCAGGGTCGAAGACCCCCGCCGAAAGGTCGCCCGCTTCGCGCACAGAAGTGGAAAAGGCGGTGCGCAGCAGTGTCATGGCCTGTTCTTCCACCACGGAAATCAGGCGGTTCCACATGACCTGCATGTGGATTTCACGGGTCTGGTCGGACATCAGACGATCTCCTTGCGAAGCATCAGAAGCGAGCCGTCGGATTGCATCACGACGTCGAAGGGGGCGGTGACCACGGTCGAGGTTTCGCGTTCCACCACCACGGCGGGGCCAGAGACGCGGTCGCCGGGGGCGAGGCTGTCGCGCGCGACGATGCCCGTTTGCAGCACGCTGGCCGAGGACGGATCAAAGACCGCGCGCGATTGCGGTGCCGAAAAGCTGCGGCTGCCGTGGGTCAGCGTGGCCGGTTCCGGCGCAGGGCGTTCATCGGCAGCCTTGACCGAAATGGTCACAATCTCGATCTCAAGCCCCGAAAGACCATCGATGGCGCGTCCGAAGAACCGGGCATAGGCATCCAGGAACCGGGTGCGGATCAGTTCAACATCCGCCGCGGTGAAGGCACGGTCGGGCAGCGGAACCGGAATTTCCCAGCCTTGGCCGCGATAGCGCATGAACGCCACGATTTCGCAGAGGATCTTGCCCTCGGTGCCCTGACGCACAAAACCCTCAGCCGTGGTCTTCAGATCGGCGATCAGGCCGTTCACGGTCGCCGCATCGAATGTGCTGAGGCCGATGATACGCGAGGCAAGCGATTCATAGCCGAAGGGCGCCTTGAGGAAACCGATGGCCGACCCCACCCCTGCCCCCGGCGGGATCAGGCAGCGATCGATGCCCAGCTTTTCGCAGAGCCGTGCAGCGTGCAGCGGTGCCGCACCACCAAAGGCCACCATCATGTTGTCCGAGATGTTCTTGCCGTTTTCCACCGCATGAACGCGGGCGGCGTTGGCCATGTTCTCGTCCACCACCTCGCCAATACCGAAGGCGGCCGATTGCGCCGAGAGGCCGAGCCGGTCGCCGACATGCGCGGCAATCGCGCCGGCGGCCAGATCGGTCGAAAGCTTGATCGCGCCACCTGCAAAATTGTCCGGGTCAAGTTTGCCGAGGATCAGGTCCGCATCAGTGATCGCCGGGCGTTGGCCGCCGCGCTGATAGCAGGCCGGGCCGGGTTCGGAAGCCGCACTTTCCGGGCCGGTCTGGATGCGCCCCATGGCATCGACCCAGGCGATGGAGCCACCGCCAGCGCCAATCTCGATCATCTCGATCACCGGGATGGAGATCGGCATCCCCGAACCCTTGGCGAAACGCGTGGTGCGCGCAACCTCGAACGAGCGGGCGGTTTTCGGGGCGAAATCCTCGATCAGACAGATCTTGGCAGTGGTGCCGCCCATGTCATAGCTGACGACCTTTTCAAGGCCAAAGCGCCGCGCCACATCGGCGGCAAAGATCGCGCCACCTGCCGGGCCGCTTTCTACCAGACGCACCGGGAATTCGGCGGCGGTTTCCACGGAGACCAGACCGCCCCCGGAATGGATCATGAAGACCGGGCAGGTTGCGCCCTTTTCGGCCAGCCGCACTTGCAGCCGGTCAAGGTAGCTTGCCATCTGCGGGCGCACATAGGCATTGGCGCAAACGGTGTTGAACCGCTCGAATTCCCGCATCTGCGGCGAGACTTCGGACGAGACCGAGATTGGCAGATCCACTTTGGCGCCGATGATTTCGCGGGCACGGGCCTCATGCGCGGGGTTCAGGTAGGCGTGGATAAAGCCGATGGCCACAGCCCCATAACCGCCCGAGGCGATCTGGTCGGCAATCGCCTCCAATGCGGCCTCGTCCAGCGCCGCGAGTTCTTGCCCCTGCGCGCCGATGCGACCAGCCACGGTGAAGCGATCCTCGCGCGGCACCAGCGGCGTGGGCAGCGTCAGGTTCAGGTCATATTGGTCAAAGCGGCTTTCGGTCCGCATCTCGATCACGTCACGGAAGCCCTCGGTGGTGACGAAGGCCGTGCGCGCGCCACGCCGTTCGATCAGCGCATTGGTGGCCAGCGTCGTGCCGTGGATCACGATCTCCAGATCGGCATAGCCGATGCCGGCATCGGCCAGAACAATGTCCATGCCATCAAGAATGGCCTGTTCGGGGGCGGTGTAGTTGGTGAGAACCTTGGTCGAAATGATCTTGCCCCGGAGATCCAGCGCAATATCGGTAAAGGTGCCGCCGATATCGGCCCCCAGTCGGATCGAGGAAGTCATTGGGTTTCCTTTGCTTTCAGCGCGGCTTCGCGCATCTGCGACAGCGTCTGACGCGGGGTCAGCGCCTCGGGCGAGATCACAAGGTCAAGCAGGGCGCCGGTGGCCGAGGCCCGCGCACGGGCAAAGGCGGCCGGAAAATCCGCTGTGGTTTCAACACGTTCGGCATGCATCCCATAAGCGCGCGCCAGGGCCACGAAATCGGGGTTCACCATGTCGGTGCCCGAAACGCGGGCCGGATAGTGGCGTTCCTGATGGGCCCGGATCGTGCCGTAGATGCCGTTATTGAGCAAAAGCACGATGGGCTGCGCGCCATATTGCAAGCCGGTCGCAAGCTCCTGGCAATTCATCTGGAAATCACCGTCCCCGGCAAAGCAGACGACCGTCCGGTCGGGATCGGCAACCTTGGCGGCAATCGCCGCGGGCAGGCCATAGCCCATCGCCCCCGATTGTGGCGCCAGCAGCCGCGCCTTGGGGCCGAATTTGTAGAACTTGTTCGGCCAGACGGTGAAATTGCCTGCGCCATTGGTCAGGACTGCGTCATCGGGCAGCACGTCCCGCAAATGCGCGGTCGCCACGCCCATATCCACGGGCGAGGGCAGCGGCGGCAGATCAAAGCCCGTCTCCCAGCCCGCCCGCGCCCGCGCCCGCCAGTCGGCCCAGGCGCCCGCAACCGGGGTCAGGCTAGCGGCAAAGGTGTTGGGCCCGGCCTGAATACCCAGCGTCGGCTGATAGATCTTGCCGATTTCACGGTCGGATGCATGGACATGGATGAGCTTCTGCACCGGCACCGGGACCGAGAGCAGCGTGTAGCCATCGGTCGTCATCTCGCCAAAGCGGACGTTGATCGCAAGGATGGTATCGGCATCGGTGATCAGGCGGCGCACATGGGCGGGCATCCCGACCCCGGCCTCCCCCGCAAACACGGGCGAGAAATTGTCGAACTGGTCCTGATAGCGGAAGGCGGCGATCACGGGGATATCGCTTGCCTCGGCAAAGGCTTGGAGGGCGCGGCTACCCTCAGCCGTCCAGTTGCAGCCGCCCATCAGGATCAGCGGGCGCTTCGCGGCGGACAGCAGTTCGCGCACCTCAAACAGGGCCGCGGTATCGGCGGCGGGTTCACGGACCCGCGCCACGCCTGTCAGCGGAGCAGCATCGGTCAGGCTGGTCAGCATGTCTTCGGGCAGGGCAATGACCACCGGGCCGGGGCGCCCGGTCAACGCCGTGGTCCAGGCGCGAGCGAGGATTTCAGGGATGCGGCCCACGTCATCAATCTCGACTGCCCACTTCGCCATGGTGCCAAAGACAGCGCGATAGTCGATTTCCTGAAACGCCTCGCGGCCTTTCATATCCGTGCCGACCTGCCCCACGAAGAGGATCATCGGCGCGGAATCCTGCATGGCCGTATGCACGCCGATCGAGGCATTGGTCACGCCGGGGCCGCGGGTGACCATACAGATCCCCGGTTGCCCCGTCAGCTTGCCCCAGGCTGCCGCCATGAAGGCAGCGCCACCCTCGTTGCGGCAGTTCACAAAATCAAGCCGGTCTTTCGTGTCATGCAGCGCGTCCAGCACCGCAAGATAGCTTTCGCCCGGCACGCCGAAGGCCTTGGTCGCCCCCAGTGCCAGCAGGCTGTCCACCAGCACCTGTCCGCCGTTTCGTTTCATTGCATCATCCCCTTCTTGACCGCGCCGAACACGGGGGCACGGCAAGTTCTGGTGGTCATTCTGGCAATCCAGGCCGGTTCGGAAAACAAACTTCGCCCGAAAACATGAAATTTATTCTTTCTTGTTTTCGCTCATCCAGCGAAGGTGTAGGCGGTTTTCACGGCGGTGTAGAAATCCATCGCCATGCGTCCCTGTTCACGCCCGCCCAGGCTCGACGCGCCGCGACCGCCAAAAGGCACATGATAATCGACACCTGCGGTGGGCAGATTCACCATGACCATGCCCGCCTTCGATCGGCGCCGGAACTCGGTCGCCTCACGCAGCGATCCGGTGCAGATGCCAGAGGAAAGTCCAAATTGCGTGTCATTGGCGACGGCAACGGCCTCTTCGAAATCCGCCACCGCAATGACGGCGGCGCAGGGACCAAAGATTTCCTCCTGAGCCACGCGCATGGAATTGCGCGCGCCCAGAAACAGCGCCGGGCTCTGGAAGCTACCGGGGCGGTTCAGGCGCTGGCCACCCAGCACCTCACAGCCCTCGTCGGCGGCGATCCGGACATAATCCAGGTTCCCCGCCAATTGCCCCTCGGAAACGACAGGCCCGATCTGGGTTGCAGGGTCGAGCGGGTCCCCCACGCGCAGCGCGGTCATCGCAGCGGCAAGCTTTTCGACAAAGGCGTCATGCACCGGTGCCTCGACGATAAGGCGTGAAGAGGCCGTGCAGCGCTGCCCGGTGGAAAAGAAGGCGCCGTTCAGACAGGCCGCGACAGCAAGGTCCAGATCTGCCTGTGCCGTCACGATCATGGGGTTCTTGCCCCCCATCTCGAGCTGCACCTTCTTCATCCCGCGGGCGCAATCCAGCGCGATGCCGCGCCCGACGCGCTCTGACCCGGTGAAAGAGATCGCAGCCACACCCGGGTGGTTCACCAGCGCGGCGCCGATCTCGGACCCGCGGCCCATCACCAGGTTGAAGACCCCCGCCGGGCAACCGGCCTCGGCCAAAATCTGCGCAAGCAGATGGGCGCAGGCGGGGGTCTGATCTGCGGGTTTCAGGATCACGGCATTGCCCGCCGCCAGCGCCGGGGCTGTTTTCCAGGCCGGAATGGCGATGGGGAAGTTCCAGGGCGTGATCAGCCCCACAACACCAAGCGGCTCGCGCGTGACTTCGGCCTCGACGCTGTCGCGCAGCGAAGCGAGCTTCTCGCCGGGATTGCGCAGCGCTTCACCGGCATAGAAGTGAAAGAGTTGGGCCGCGCGCAGTGCCTCGCCCTTGGCTTCGGCAAGGGTTTTGCCCTCTTCCCGCGCCAGCAGGCGACCCATCTCTTCGACCTTTGCCAGCAGCAGATCACCCGCCCGGCGCAGCACATTCGACCGCAACTGGGGCGAGGCCGCAGCCCAACCCAGCTGGGCGGCTTGCGCCGCTTCAATTGCCTTGACGACATCCGCGGCAGTGCCGCGCGCATAAAGCCCAATCAGATCGTCCGGGTTGGCCGGGCTCCGGTTTTCCGCCGCGCCTTCGGTGGGCTGCCAAAGCCCATTGATGTAATTGCACTTCAGTTCGGTCATGTTTTCGTCCGTCGTCATCTCGTGCACAGGTGCAAACCCGGCCGTTCTGAGGCGAACTATTCACCAAAGGCAGAAAAGGAACCGCAAAGAACAATTCCTTATAAGAAGGTTTTTCTTTGTCTTCAGGCCAGTTTGCAAAACGCCTGCCCGTCCTGAGACAGGCGTTTGCGGGGTCATGTCTGCTGAGGTTTGGACCGGAATGCCCGTCCCAATCACTCGCAACTAGAGCTTGTCGGTGAGTTCCGGGACGGCGGTGAAGAGGTCTGCGACGAGGCCGTAGTCTGCGACCTGGAAGATGGGGGCCTCTTCGTCCTTGTTGATCGCGACGATGACCTTGCTGTCCTTCATGCCGGCGAGGTGCTGGATCGCGCCCGAGAT
>NZ_BMYQ01000014.1:0-72273 GCF_014652355.1 Gemmobacter lanyuensis
GCTCTCGCGGCCACCGTCATGTTCTGGCTGTGAAAATCAATGAGTCTGGAGCCTAAGGCCTTGACCAGAAGGCTTCCCGCCGCAAAGACAAGCCCGAGTTTCAACAGCGATCGCATGAGTCATTCCTCCTGAACAGGCACGCCGCGCGGCGGCCCCCCTCGGGCAAGGGCGGCACGACTCCGCCCCGCGCCCCTGCAGATCCGGGAGGGACGCCCGGATCTGTTTCTGCTTCTTTTCCGGTCAGGACCGGATCAGGCGATCAGATCAGCGCGGCTGGTTCTGACGACCGCTGCCCTGTTCCTGCCGGTTGTCCTGACGTTGCTTGCCCTGATCTTGCTGGGCACGACCGCCACCTTGATCCTGCTGGCCTTGGCCGCGCTGGTCGGTCTGGTTCTGCTGCTGTTGCTGCTGCTGCGGGTTTTGGTCGGTGCGATTTTGGTTTGCCATGGCGGCTTCTCCTGTCTTGTAGCGGACCCGACGACCGGGCCAGCACAGGGATCAACCGACAGGCTCGGGGATTGTTCCGGGCCCAGGTGTCTTGAGGCCGATGGTCAAGCCACACTTCAGCCCAGACTGTTGTTCTGCCCCCACATATGGATCCGGGTCTAGCCGTGGTGCTGATAGCGCGGATTTGACCGGTCAAGATGCGCCCGCATTGCAACTGCCGCCCCCGCGCCATCCCGGTCCGCGATCAGCTTGACGATCTCTTGATGCTCATCCAACGTCAGAGCCTCGTTCCCGGACCAATGCAGCAGCACGTCATGGTACTGGAACAGCCATTTCAGCATGGCCTGACTGACCGCTGCGATGATCGGGTTGCCGGTGATGGCGGCAATGCGGGCATGAAAGGCCACATCGGCGGCCACAAATGCGGCCCGGTCGGCAAGTTGCGCGCGCTGCTGTTCGACCAGCGCGCGCAAATCGGCGATGTCGGTCTCGGTCGCCATTTCGGCCGCCTTGCGGACGACGCCGCATTCGAACATGCCGCGCGCTTCCTTGAGGTGATCGAGCTGTTCCGGCTCGGCCGACAGCAAAAGCCGCGCGACCTCGTCGACCCGGCCCAGCACGCTTCCGGCGCTGAGTTCATTGACCCGGCTGCGTTCGCCATGCGTGATGGTGATCAACCCCATGGTATGCATGGATTGCAGCGCCTCGCGCACGGCGGGGCGACCAACGCCGAACCGCTCCATCAGATCCCGCTCGGACGGCATGGGATCGCCCGGCTGCAGTTCCCCCCGCGCAATCAGTTCGCGCAGGCGATCAAAGACCTGATCCGAAAGCTTGCGCCGCACGATCTTTTCCGCGGCGGGTTTTTCAAGCGAGATCCGGCCCGGGGTGAGACTGTCGGAAGCGGCGATCTGGCTGTCTCGGCGGGTCATGGCATCTCCTTGCGGCGCTGCTCAAGGCATAGAGCTTTGCAGCGGGGGTTGCAAATCCCCTGCCATTGCCGCGGTCCAGCCAAAGGCACCCTCGGGGGTCAGGTCTGCCGTAAAGACCTGATCGCCGCACTGCAGCCGGGCGCGGCCAGCCGCGACCTCGGCCCGGCGCACGGGTTGCCCGGCGCAGGCGGCCAGTGCCCTGACCACGGCGGCCACCGGCCGGGGGCTGCCATCGTCGCGGAAAAGGCCACGCGGCCCGGTCAGCCCCGCAGGCGTCCAGACCTGCACCCCGGCGGGCGCGATGCCGGTGGCAAAGCCCAAGGTCCACGCGGCGGCAAAGGCGCCATCCTGCCGCGGGTCATCGTCTGCCATGCAGACCCGCCCCCGCCCCGGATTGGGGATGGTGCGGCTGCCATAAGGGTTTTGCCGCATGGCGATGGTCGAGGGGCCCAGTCGATAGGTACATTCCCCCAGGATCGCCCGGGCCGAGCGCAGGATATGCGGCAGGGTTTCCAGCGTCTCCATCACCGAAAGATCATCGGCCGCATGGACGATGGGGCAAAAGCCATGGGTCACGAAATCCAGCATCCCGACCGGCGGGCGCTTGCGGTTCAGTTCGGGAAAGAAGCTGGCCATGCCACCGCCAAGCGTGATGCCAGGAAAGGCCTGCCGCGCGGCGGCGTGGATCGCCTCAAGCGGTGGACAGGACGGCCAGGCCGAACCGGGCGGCGTTGATTGCCGATCCACGGCAGGGCAAACCATGACCGAGGCGGGCCGCAGCCCCGCGGCCGCCACATCCCGCGCATAGCCCGCAAATTCCGCCGCGAGGTCGCCCTCAACCGGGCAACGGGCGATCAGCTCCAGGTCAAAGGCCATTTCCGGCACCTGTGCCTGCAAGGCGGCAAAGGCCCGCAGCTCTGGCACGCCTTGCCCCGCTGCGGTGTCCAGATGGCAGAGCAACCGCTGCGGCGCGATCTGGCGCAGCAGCGCGGCGGCATCCGGGCGCGCGGCCTCGGCCCCGGTCAAAAGCAGGGCGGTTTCGGGAAAGCGCGCGTCGGGCACAGCGCAGGTGATCGGCTCGGCCTCCTGCCCTGCCATGGCGGGCGTCCAGCGGATCTGCACCGCCTGCCGCATCACCGCACCATCGGCAATCTGATAAGGCCAAGGCAGCGCAAGCGGGCGGACATAGGTCTTGAAGCTGGCATCCCCCCATTGGCGCTGGTCCTCCATCTCGAACACATCGCCTTCGAACCTGCATTCGACCTGCAGCCCGCCTGTCTGGTGGATCAGCGCTGTGATATCCTGAAAAGGCTGCCAAGGTTCGATCAGCGCGGGAAAGCAGGTGTCCTCGGCCGGGCTGCTGCCATGTTCAACGCGCAGGGGGGCACCGGCCACGCCGGAAATCGGGTGCAGCACGGTAAAGCCGGTGCGATTGGTTTCAAAATCACCCGTGGCGCGGGCCTCGGCCTGAAACCGCAGGGCGGTGTCCGAAAGCGTAATGACCACCGACACATCCAGATGCGCGCCGCCCGCTTGATACTGCGCGGCATAGGTGATGCGCGTCTCATCGTCCCCGGCTATCCGGAGATCGCGGATGGTGGGGGTCAGGGTGCCCCAGTCGCGGTCGCGCACCAGAAAGGCCACGGCGCGGATCATCTCGGCCCCATTGACGCGGAGATGCCGCAGGTTCCCCCCCTCCAGCGTGACCGAGACCGGACCCCGTGTCAGACGCTGCGCAGGGTCCGGCGGAACATCGGTGCCGTAAAGCGCACGCGCATCCATCACCAGCCCCGCACGTCAATGCGGGAACGATCCCGCGCCGAGGCATAGGCGGCCTCGACCAGCGCGAGGGTTTTCAGATTGTCCCGCCCCGAGGTTTCGGGTTCGCGCCCTTCGCGCAGGCAATCGACAAAGTGCTGCTGGATGATCTGCACGCTTTCCTGAATGTTGTGCCAGGGCCGTTCCGCCCAAGCAAGGAGCGGCGGGGCGACATCGCGGATGACCTCGCCCTCAAGCTGGATGACCAGCCGATACCCGGCATCGAGCCGGAGCGTCCCAAGATCGCCGTCAATTTCCAGCAGGGTTTCGGGGAAGGTTTCGGGCGTCCGGCGCGTGGCGTAGGAGCAATCCACGACACTGGTCGCACCGCCTTCATGTTCCAGCAGCATGGTCGCCACATCCTCCCCCCGGATCTTCGGGTTCACGCGGCGGGCTGTGGCGCTGATCGTGACCACATCCCCCAGAAGCGCGCGGGCGATATCCAGGATATGGATGCCCAGATCCTGAATGATGAACCGCTCATCCGTCGCCAGATAAGGCTGGCCCGCATAGACATCATAACCCGACCGGAAGGTCACACGCCCAAAGAAGGGCGTACCGATGGCCCCCCCGCGCACCGCCGCGATTGCGGCGCGGACGGCCGATTGCCAGCGAAAGTTTTCATGCACCATCAGAAGCTTGCCAGCCTCATCCACCGCGGCGACCATGGCATGAGCGTCGGCCATGGTTTCGGCGAAAGGCTTTTGGCAGATCACATGCAGCCCGGCGCCAGCGGCCATCTCTACCAGCGGCCGATGCGAGGCCACGGTGGTGGCGATATCGACGAAGTCGAGCCGTTCGGCTGCGATCATCGCCGCCGCGTCGGTATAGGCGCGCGCGCCAAACCGGGTGGCCGTGGCCTCGGCCTTTGCAGAGTCCCGGTCGCAGACGGCGGTGATGGTCACATCGTCAATCCCGGCCCAGCCGTGCATCTGGTTCTGTGCAAAGAACCCGCAGCCAATCAATGCCCCGTTCAGCATGGTGTCACTTTCCCAAAGCGGCCTGCGCCTGCAGCGCGACACGGGCCTGAAGTTTCTGCTGCGCCTGATCCACCACCACGGCGGCGACAATGACAAGCCCCTTGATGACCGTCTGCCAGAAGGCCGAGACGCCCATCATCACCAGACCATCCGACAGCACCCCGATCACGAAGGCCCCGACGATGGTCCCGCCGATCCGCCCGCGCCCGCCCGACATCGATGTGCCGCCCAAAACGGCCGCGGCAATGGCATTCAGCTCGAAAGTCTCGCCCGTGGCGGGATGCGAGGCAACCAGTTGCGAACTGACGATCAGCCCCACCAGCGCCGCGCAAAAGCCCGAGAACATATAGACGAAGAGCTTGATCCGGTTGACCTTGACGCCCGACAGCGCCGCGCCGCGTTCATTGCCGCCGACGGCATAGATATACCGTCCCAGCGGTGTGCGACGCGAGATATAGGCTGCCAGCGCCGCAACCGCGATCAGCATCCAGATCGAGATCGGCAGGCCCAGAAAGCTGCCCGCCCCGATCAGCCGGAAGGTATCAGAGCCATATTCGGGATTGCCACCCAGATTGGGAAAGGTCCGCCCGTCCGAGGCCAGCATCGCCGCCCCCCGGCAGATGTAAAGCGTGCCGAGCGTCGCAATGAAGGGCGCCACGTTCAGCCGGGTGATCAGGATCGCATTCACCACCCCCACCGCAATGCCGACCAGACAGACCAGCACACAGATCTCGAACGTATTAAACTGGATCGACCAGCCCAGCCCGAAGTCGATGCCGTAAAGCACCAGCCACCCCGCGACCATGCCGCAAAGACCGACGATCGAGCCGACCGAAAGGTCAATTCCGCCCGAGATGATCACAAAGGTCATGCCGATCGCCAGAAAGGCGTTCAGCGCCACATGTTTCGACATGATCACCATATTCGCCGCCGACAAGAAATTCGGCGCGGCGACGGCGAAAAAGGCAAAAACCAGGATCAGTGCAATGAAGGTCCGCGCCTTCAACAGCAAAAGCCCGAGGTTCGGGGAGGCCCCGGTCACGGGCGGGTGGGCGACGGCGTGGCTCATGCGACAAGCTCCTGTTCGGGGCGCGCCTGTCCGGGCGCTGAGGCAGCGACGACCGCCGTATCGGTCGCAACGCTGCGGTCGAATTCTCCGGTGATGCGGCCTTCGGACATCACGATGATGCGGTCCGACAGGGCCATGACCTCTTCAAGGTCCGAGGTGACGAAAAGGATGCCAAGCCCCTGTGCAGCCAGCTGGCGCATGGTGCGGAAGACCTCGGCCTTGGCGCCGATGTCGATCCCGCGTGAGGGTTCGTCCATCAGCAGCACCTTGGGGCCGGTCATCAGCGCCTTGCCGATCACCACCTTCTGCTGGTTCCCGCCCGAGAGGCTGGAAACCGGGTTTTCCATCGAGGCGATCTTGACCGTCAGCCGTTTCACGAAATCGGCCACACTGCGGCGTTCCGCGCCGAGGTCCATATGGAAAAACCGGGTGAAAAGGCCAAGGCTGGACAGCGTCATATTCTCGCGGATGGTGGCCAGCTGGATCAGCCCGTCATTCTTTCGATCTTCGGGGATCAGCGCGATGCCCCGCGCGATACGGCCTGCGATGCTGCGATCTGTCAGGGGGGCGCCGGCGATGAACATGCGCCCCGTGGCATGGGCGTGGCGGCCGATCACACATTCCAGAAATTCGGACCGCCCCGCACCCATCAGGCCGTAAATCCCCACGATCTCGCCCGCGCGGAGCGACAGCGAGACGTGATCCACCGCCAGACCGCCGCCTGCGCGGGGCAGACAGACATCTTCGGCCCGGAAAATTTCATCCCCATAGGGATGGTCCACCTCTTTCGCGAAGTCCTTGGAGGCCTCACCGATCATGTTCCGTACGATCCAGGGCACATCGACCCCCTCCATCGACCGGGCGCCGGTGATGGCGCCGTCGCGCAGCACGGTTATGTAGTCGCCGATGCGGATCAGCTCTTCCAGACGATGCGAGATATAGACGATGCCGACGCCGTCCCGCTTCAGTTCAGCAATGACGCGGAACAGGATGTCGACCTCGGCTGCCGACAGCGCAGAAGTGGGTTCATCAAGGATCAGGATGCGCGCATCCTGCGCGAGCGACTTCGCAATCTCGATGATCTGCTGCTGGCCCACGCGCAATTCGCCCACCAAAGTGTCGGGGTCGATGTCATGTTCCAGCCGCTGCATCAGACGCCGGGTTTCGGCCCGTTGCGCCGCCATGTCGATATCGACGCCGCCGCGGGTGATTTCGCGCCCGATGAAGATGTTTTCCGCAACGGTCATATTGGGAAAGAGGTTCAGTTCCTGAAATACGATGCCGATGCCGTGGCGGCGGGCGTCTTCGGTGCCGCGAAACTGCACCTCTTGCCCGTTCATCAAGATGCGCCCCTCGGTCAGCTGTTCGACGCCGGCGATCACCTTCATCATGGTGGATTTGCCAGCGCCATTTTCGCCCACCAGCACATTGACCGCCCCCATCCGCAGGTCAAAGTCCACGGATTTGAGCGCCCGGGTGCCAGGATAAACCTTCACGCCGCCGCGGATCTGCAGGCCGACCGGATGGTCCATCACGGCACCTCTTTCAACTGCGTCGGCACAAGGGACATGGCGTCTGCCGCCGTGCGGAGCGTGAACGCGCCTTCAAAGGCAAAGGTCTTGCCGGTCAGATCGCCCGCAGGCAGCGCCAGCGCCTTGTGCGCCGCGTCATTCAGCGCGCGGGCAAGCTTGGCGAATTCGATCTGATCGCGGAAATCAGTGAATACAATGAAATCGGCAGCATCGCGCAGCGCGGTGCCCTTGATGACCGGCCCAAGCTGAACCACCAGATCGGCCGCACCGTCGCCATCGGTATCCAGATCCAGTTTCGCCGCGCGGGCCGCCGTATCGGCCTTGATCACCCGGCCCTGCCCCTTGACCAGAAAGTTCCAGGGGCTGCCTTCGCTGGGCGGGCGGTGGCCATGGGCCGCGCCCGCGGCCTCCAGCCCACTGGCAAGGGCGCCGCGCAGGACAGCAATCTCGACCGCCTGTTCGGTGACAAAGGGCAGGAGGCGCGCGCGGTAAAGATCCGCCGCAAGCTTGCCCATGCGTTCAGCATCGCTGGCGGGGGTGGCGCTGGCCGCATTCGCGGTTTCGCTGCCGGGTTCGGGGTTTTTTACGATCTTGCAACCGGCAAGGCCGGTCAGGCCCAGCGTCAGCGCAAGGGCAGCAAGGGGCACGCGTGTCATGGGGCGGCTCCGTTCCGGGGAAAGGGGGCCCGGCTCCATGCCGGGCCCGACAGGATCATTCGGCCAGGGCGAAGGTTTCCAGCTTGGCTGCGTTGTCGCCGTTGATCAGCACGCAATCCATGAGCTGCTTTTCCTCGACCCCGGTCGCGCCGGTCTTGAGGAACTGGTCCGCCTGTTCGACCGCAAGCTGCGCCTGACGATAGGCCGGTTGCAGCACGGTGGCCTTGATGCCGCCCTTGAGGATGCTGTCGCGCACATCATTCGATCCGTCAAAGCCCACGACGATCACATCGGTGCGGCCTGCGGCCTCAAGCGCGGCCCAGGCCCCCATGGCCATGGTGTCATTGCCCGAGATCACGCCCTTGATATCGGGGTTGGCCTGAAGGATGGTTTCCATCTTCTCATAGGCCTCGGTCTGGGACCAGTTGGCGGATTGCTGGGCCACCATTTCCATCTCGGGATATTGGTCGATGATGTCGTGATACCCCGAAGAGCGAATCCCGGCATTGGTATCGGCCTCACGGCCCAGAAGTTCGGCATATTTGCCGTTTTCGCCCATCAGGCGCACGAATTCCTCGGCGCCAAGCTGCGCGCCCTGATAGTTGTTCGACACGATCTGGCTGACCGCGATGCCGGATTCCTTGATTTCCCGGTCGATCAGGAAAGACGGAATCCCGGCATCCTTGGCGCGTTGCACGGCGGCCACGGTCGCATCGGCCCCGGCATTGTCGAGGATGATCGCCTTGGCGCCGCGCGCAATCGCGGTGTCGAACAGTTCGGACTGCTTGTTCGGGTCATCATCATGCACAAGGACGAGCGTTTCATAGCCCAGTTCCTTGGCCCGCGCCTCAGCGCCGACGGCTTCGGCCTTGAAGAACGGGTTGTCATGGCTGGGGGTAAGGATGGCAATCAGACCTTCCGCCTGCGCAAAGCTGGGCATGGTGGCAGTCATGGCGATACCGATGGCTGAGAGCATCAGCCGGCGCGAAATTTTCATATGAACCTCCCTGGGTCAGTCTGGGCCGACAGGGCCACAGTCTCCATACTGACAGGGCGGAAGGTGAGGTGAAATGATATTGATGTCAACAGGTATGATGAGTATATCTATTCGAAAGACACGGAGGCAAAGATGACGCAAAGGGCGGAAATCCGGGTGACATACCGGATCGAAACGGCAGGTTCGCCCGAGGCGATGGCCGCCAAGATCGCGTCTGACCAATCGACGGGCACCTTCACCGACCTGCCCGGCGAGACAGAGGCCTTGAAGGCCCGTTATGCGGCCCGGGTGATTTCGGTCACGGCCCTGCCCCCGACCCCTGCCCCGGCTTTGCCGCAGCCCGGTGCGTTGGCGGGGACGGTCTATCACCGCGCCGATGCGGTGATCGGCTATCCGCTGGAGGCCGTGGGCACCGATCTTGCCGCGTTGATGACGATCACGGTAGGCGGCGTCTATGCCGCGCGGGGTCTTTCCGGCATCCGGGTGATGGACATTGACCTGCCGCCCGACTGGGCCTGTCATCCGGGGCCGCAGTTCGGGGTTGCCGGGTCGCGCCGCCTGATGGGCGTGGCCGCGGGGCCGATGATCGCCTCGATCATCAAGCCTTCGCTGGGGCTTTCGCCGGAAGAGACGGCCGAGGTGGTCAAGACGCTCTGCGTCGCGGGGGTCGATTTCATCAAGGATGATGAAAAGCTGATGAGTCCGGCCTATTCGCCGCTTGAAGCGCGTGTTGCAGCCATCATGCCGGTGATCCGCGACCATGAACAGCGCACGGGCAAGCGGGTGATGTATGCCTTCGGCATTTCCTCGGCCGATCCGGACCTGATGATGAGGAACCATGACTGCGTAGTGGCGGCCGGGGGCAATGCCGCGGTGATCAACATCAACTCCATCGGCTATGGCGGGATGAGCTTTCTGCGCCGCCGCTCGGCGCTCTGCCTGCATGCCCATCGAAACGGGTGGGACATTCTGACCCGTCACCCCGCCCTGGGGATGGAATTCCGCGCCTATCAGAAGATCTGGCGCCTGCTGGGCGTGGACCAGTTTCAGGTCAACGGCATAGCCGCCAAATACTGGGAACCCGACGAGAGCTTTGTCAAAAGCTTTGACGATTGCCTGACGCCGATCTTTTCCGCGGACGACCGCGCGCTGCCGGTGGTCTGTTCGGGGCAATGGGGCGGGCAGGCACCGGAAACCTACGCCCGTACCGGGCAGCGGCTGGACCTGATGTATCTGGGTGGGGGCGGCATCCATGGCCATCCCGGCGGGGCGGCGGCGGGGGTTGCGGCCATCCGTCAAGCCTGGGCCGCAGCCGAGGCGGGCATCCCGCTGGAGGACTATGCCAAGGATCACCCGGAACTGGCGCAAAGCCTGCAGAAATTCCGCAAGTAACGCTCAGGCCGCCGGGGCAACCCGGCGCTGCCCATAACGCGAAGGTGCCACGCCGAACCGCTTGCGGAAGGCCTTGGAGAAATTGGCCGTCACCTCATATCCGCAGCGCCCCGCAATCTCGCTGATATCCAGATCGGTCTGCGACAGCAGCAGCGCCGCCTGTTTCAGCCGCAACTGGGCGATATAACCCTGCGGGGTCTGGTCGAGATGCGCGCGGAACAGACGCTGGAGCTGGCGGACCGAGATCCGGCAGGTGGCGGCCAGACGCTGCACGCAGTCGTCCTCAAGATAATGATCGTCGAGCCATTGCACCGCCTGCAGCAAGACCGGGTTGCGCCCCGCCACACGGGCCGAGGCCGCCCCCGTCTGCGGCACGGCGCCGGGACGGAGGCCCGAAATCATGCAGGTTTGCATCACCTCGCTGCGGAAATTGCCGCCTGACTGGCCCTGCACCAGATGCAGCATCAGATCGGTGGCCGCCATGCCACCGGCGCAGGTCAGGATACGGTCATCGACGGCGTAGATGTCCTGCAGCGGGTCGAGATCGGGCCAGATCGCGTGAAAGGCCGCCAGCTGATCCCGATGCACGACGAATTGCCGGCCCTTCAGGATACCGGACCGGGCGAGCGTGAAGATCCCCCCCTGCAAGGCCCCCACCCGTTTGCCCATGCGCCACATGCGGCGCAGCAGATCGGGCAGCGGCGAAGGGCGCGCAGGATCTGGCCGGGCACCACCACAGACCAGAACCTGATCTGCCTGCCAGATCGTTTCATCCAGCGGGCGCACCTCGACCGACCAGCCATCGCTTGAGGCGGCGCTGCCTGCCTGCGCCGCGTGAAAGGACCAGGCAAAGCCCCCCTCCCCCGCCGCCAGATTGGCCGCACGCAGCGGCGCAATCGCAGCGGAAAGGGTCAGGGCATCGAACCCATCCGACAGAAGGAACACCGTGCGCGAAACCGCGCGCGCAAGCGGAAGGCGGGCATGGGCGTTCACCGGCACATTCCTTTGCAAAGGATGGTCGCTGCGGCCCCGACCGGGCCGCAGCCTGAGTGGGGTCACTGCTTGATGCGGTCCGACTTCGGATCATACATCGGGGCAATGCTGGCCACTGCGCCATAGGTTTTTCCCGCGACCTCAATCGCATAGCTGGAAGCCAGCATCGATTCCGCGCTTTCATCGGGCTGGCGGCAGGGCACATAGCCAAGGCCGATGGCACCGCCAAGGGCATGGCCGTAATTGCCGGACGAAAGCTGGCCGACGATCTTGCCATCCCGCAAGATCGGTTCGTTGTGGAAAAGCAGCGGCTCGGGGTCGGTCAGGCGGAACTGCATCATGCGGCGCGAAAGGCCGGTTTCGCGTTTGCGAAGCACGGCATCGCGGCCGAGGAATTCGCCTTTGCCGGTCTTGACCGCAAAGCCAAGCCCCGCCTCCAGCACATGATCCTCATCGGTGATGTCATGGCCAAAGTGGCGATAGGCTTTTTCGATACGGCAGCTGTCCATCGCATGCAGACCACAGAGCTTGAGGCCCAGCCCTTCGCCCGCCTCGACCAGCGTCTCCCAGACATGGGCGGCCTGATCGGCGCTGACGTAAAGCTCCCACCCGAGCTCGCCGACATAGGTCACGCGGTGGGCGCGGGCGAGACCCATGCCGATCTCGATTTCCTTCGCAGTGCCAAAGGGATGCGCTTCATTCGAGAAATCGTTGGGCGAGACCAGCCGCAGCAGATCCCGCGATTTCGGCCCCATTACCGGCAGAACCGCCTCGGCCGCGGTCATGTCGAGGATCGTGACCCGCTGATCGCCGACATGGCGGCGCAGCCAGGCCAGATCGCGCTGCAGCGTGGCCCCCGGAACCACCAGCAGGAACGAGGTTTCGCCAAGGCGCGTCACCGTCAGATCGCTTTCGATGCCGCCCCGGGCATTGAGCATCTGGGTATAGACCAGCCGGCCCACCGGCACGTCCATCTCATTCGCGCAAAGGTGCTGGAGGAAGGCCAGCGCATCAGCACCATCGACACGGATCTTCCCGAACGAGGACATGTCGAGCATCCCGACCCCGGTCCGCATCGCCATATGTTCGGCCTTCTGGTTTTCGAACCAGTTCTGCCGCTTCCAGGAATAACGGTATTCGCGGTCTTGCCCCGGATTGGCGAACCAATTGGCGCGCTCCCAGCCCGCGACCTCACCGAAGACGGCGCCGCGCGCCTTCAGGTGTTCATGCAGGGGCGTGCGGCGCACCCCGCGCGACGTTGCCATCTGCCGATAGGGGAAGTGATCGGCGTAAAGCAGGCCCAATGTTTCGCTGACCCGTTCCTTCAGATACCGGCGGTTTTTCTGGAAAGGCTGGGCGCGGCGAATATCGACCTCCCACAGATCGAAGGGCGCCTCGCCATCGTTCATCCATTGCGCCAGCGCCATGCCCGCCCCGCCGGAAGAGGCGATACCAATCGAGTTGTAGCCCGCCGCAACCCAATAGCCGCGCAGCTCGGGTGCCTCGCCCAGATAGTAGCGATCATCGGGGGTAAAGCTTTCCGGCCCATTGAAGAAGGTATGGATACCCGCCTCGGCCAGCATCGGCATGCGGTGGATCGCCGCCGAGAGGATCGGTTCGAAATGGTCGAAATCCTCAGGCAGCTGGTCAAAGCAGAAGTCTTCGGAAATGCCGTTCATGCCCCAGGGCTTGGCCTTGGGCTCAAAGGCGCCGAGCAGGATTTTCCCTGCGTCTTCCTTGTAATAGGCGCATTCGTCGGGCACGCGCAGCACAGGCATCTGCGTCAGGCCGGGGATGCCCTCGGTCACGATGTAGAAATGTTCGCAGGCATGCAGCGGCAAGGTGACGCCATTCTGCGCCGCCAGATCGCGCCCCCACATCCCGCCGCAATTCACCACCAGATCGGCGGCGATATGCCCCTGTTCGCCGCCCGAGGTCCAATCAACCCCGGTCACCCGGCCGTTCGCCTGCGTCACGCGGGTGACCTTGACCTGTTCGACAATCCGCGCGCCGCGGTTGCGCGCGCCCTTGGCCAGCGCCAGCGCGATATTCCCCGGATCGGCCTGCCCGTCGAGCGGCAGATGCACCCCGGCGGTGACGCCATCAATGTTCAGATGGGGATAAAGGTCTTTCACCTCGGCGGGGGAAAGTTCATTCACCTCAACGCCGAAGGCGCGGGCGAGGCTTGCCTGGCGCAGGATTTCTTCCTTGCGTTCGGCCGTCAGCGCCGCGGTGATCGACCCGCATTGCCGGAAGCCGGTGGCAAGGCCGGTCTCCGCTTCAAGCTTGGTGTAAAGATCGGCAGAGTATTTGGCGAGACGGGTCATGTTCTGACTGGCGCGCAGCTGGCCCACCAGCCCCGCCGCGTGCCATGTCGTACCCGAGGTCAGCTGCTTGCGCTCCAGCAGGACGATGTCCTGCCACCCCAGTTTTGCGAGATGATAGGCCACCGAGCAGCCGGAAATGCCGCCCCCGATGATCACGACGCGGGCCTGTGACGGAAGTTGTGCCATTGCGGATTCCTTGAATCAGGGGCGCGCCACGGCGGCGCAGTGCGATAGAGGTGCCGCAGCCAAAATGAAATTTCAACATGAAATTTCATTTTTCGCCGCAAAATTTCATATCCGTTCATTCTCGCGTGAATCGCCTTGGACTGACGCGCGCCACGGCATATCACCGCAGAAGGCAGACTAAACCTTGCGGACCGGCGTGGATGACCAGACAAATCGGCGATGACATCAGGGCCTTGCGGAAATCGCGCGCCATCACGCTGCGCGAACTGGCCAGCGCGATTGGCCGTTCGCTGGGTTGGCTGAGCCAGATCGAACGCGGGCAGACCACACCCTCGGTGCGGGATTTGGGGCTGATCGCGGATTATTTCGGCATCAACATCAGCTTTTTCTTCCGCTCGGCCAGCCGCAGCGAGGAAGAGCGCGGGCTGATCCTGCGCGCCGCCGACCGCACCCCCATCGGATCCAGCGAGACGGGCCTGACGGAAGAGCTGCTCTCGCCCACCCTGTCGGGGTCGTTCGAGATGATCAAGTCGATCTTCGCCCCCGGTGCCAGCAGCGGTGGGCTCGCCCCGGCGCGGGAAAAGGAAGATGGCGGCGTGCTAATCAGCGGCCGGTTGCAGATCACCATTGGCGCTTTGAACACCGAGCTTGCACCTGGTGACAGCTTTCAATTCGCCGGGAAACCCTATGGCTGGGCCAATCCCTATGACGAACCGGCGGTGGTGATCTGGGTCGTGTCACCGCCGATCTACTGACGCCTCATTTCGCGCTACGAAGCCGATCCAGCATCCGCTGAAACTCCGCCTCGGGGATCGACACACCCGTGGCCTTTAGGATGACACCCTCGGCCGACCAGCCAAATTCCAGCACACCGCCCGAAGGCAAGTTTTCCCGCTGAACCGTGGGCAAGACGCGCGGGCGCCCGCCCTTGGCCGGTGCGGGCTGCGGGGTGGCCATGGCGCGCTCCAAGGCTTTCCATTCGGCGCGGGCGTCTGCGGCATCAGCCTCGGCCAGCGCCGTACGCAGCCGATCCGCCTGCCCATCGCGCAAGGCCTGCGCCAATGCGAGGCCCTGCTTTTCCCCCAGCGCCGCCGGATGGGCCAGCAGATCGCCCAGCACCTCATGCACGAGGGCAAATCCGCGGATCTTCGACCGTTTGGATTTTGAAGCCGCGGCAAAGATTGCATCGACTGCTGCATCGACCGAAGCAAAGGCCCCCTGCCCCGCCGCCACTGCCGCGATGCGCCCGCGTTCATAGGGGGTCAGCGCGGCGCGAAGTTCGTTCTCTTCCACCATGCCCGCGTAGATCGCCCCGGCCTCTCGCCCTTCCCGCACCAGCGCCAGAACCTCTGGCGCCGTTTCGCCCGCCTCCTCGGCCAGCTCTTTCAGCGCGGCGATCCGACGCCAGCCCGAGATCAGACCAAAGCGCCCTTCCGGCAAGGCCACGACTTCAACCGGCAGACGCTGCCCCGAGGCGCGGATCGAGGACTTGAGCTCCTCCATCTCTTCCGCATCGCTCGCCATACGGTCACGGACGACGTGGTCGAGGTCGATGGCGGCGATGGGCAGGGATTGCAGCACCCGCCCCTCGTCCTCAGCCTCACGCCAGGCGGCGGCATCGCGGCTGTCCCGCTGCCGCGCGAGCTGGGTCTGATGATCCTCTGCCGGGCGCACGGCCGCGACCTCAGCCGCGATCTGGGCAATCGGTGCCGCGCCGGGGCGGACCACCAGAGCGGGCCGCGACAGTTCCGCTGCGATTTCGGCCAGCGCCTCGGCGCTTGGCGGTTCAAGCTTGCGACGTTTCGCCATGGTCAGCCTGCCTTCCGTTCCTGATCATCGCGCCACCAGGTGCCAAGCAGCAGCTCTTTGAATTCGGCATAGGTGCGGTCAAAGGCTTCGCGGCCCCGCAGATAGGTGTCACGGTTGAATTCGCGGTAATCGGCCTCATAGATGCCGTTGATCTGTTCGCCCGCCTGCCCGACCAGCGCGGTATATTCCTGGCGATAGGCGGTCATGAAATCACCGAAATAGGCCTGGATGACATTGGCCAGATCTGTCTGCTGGTTGGCATCGAACCGCGTGATGATCGCGCGGACTACATCCCATTCGAACCGCATCTCCGGCAGGCCTGCGATCCGGCGCTGTGCGTTTTCCCCGTCCTCGATCGAGGCGAAGGTGGAATAGAGCATATCGAAGAAGCGCCCGGTCGAGTCAAATTCGAGGAACGAAGCCCCGAGCGGGACCAGCAGAATATCCGCCGCAGCCAGAGAGTTGATGGTCAGATAGCCAAGAGCGGGCGGCGTATCCAGGAAGACGATGTCATAGTCATTGAGCAAACCGTCTTCTTCCAGCACATGGGACAGTGCATCCCAGAGCGGCCAGGTCTTCAACCCCATACGCCAGACGGGAATCTGAAATTCGGCCCAATAGAGGTTCAGCTGCGCCCCGATCAGGTCGATATTCGGCCAGTGGGTTTTCTGCACGACGTTTCGCGACGAAACCGTCAGCGCCTCGGTCAGGGTTTCGTCCAATGGCAGCGCAGCTTCGCCGCGGACGGCGCGCAGTTCATTCTCTGCGGTGACGGCGCGGGCGTAATCGCGCGCGATAAGCGGGAACACGGTACCCCATTCATCCTGCACCTTCCCGCCCAGAAGCGAGGTCATCGAGGCCTGACTATCGAGATCGATCACCAGCACGCGATATCCGTCAAGCGCCGCAGCCATCGCCAGATGGGCGCAGGTGGTCGTCTTGCCCGACCCGCCCTTGAAATTGGTCACAGCGCAGATTTTCGCGGGCAGGCCCTCGGGGCGCCAAGGACGATACTCTTTCGCAGACGACCCCTCTCGATCAAAGAAGTCGCGCAGGGCCAATACCTCTTCCAGCGTAAAGCTGCGCGAGTTCGCATCCCCTTCGCCCTGCGGCAATTCAGGATGCGCTTTCAGCACACGGCGCAGATGGGCGGAAGCCACCGGAAGAAGGTAGCGCGTTACCTCCCACATGGAAAAGCGGCGGAGGTGTTTTCTGCCGTCTGGCGAATAGCCCCTGCGGGCGAGATCGTCCCGCCCGCGACCACAAAAGGCGGCTGCTTTTGCAAACCGCTCAGTGGTAACGGTTTCACCCAGCTTGCTTGCGGCCTTCGCCGGATCGATGTTGAAATACGGGGGAAGCCCCGTCTCTATCTTGCGCGTCATGTTCGGCTGCTTGCTCGATGTGCGTAGTTTTGGTGGTTGTCGCTGAATTTAGCGCACATCTGCATGAAAAGTCAAAGTCTGAGAACAGATAGCAGGGTTTCGCCGCGAAACTGCCGCGGTCCCGGCCCTGTTCCTTTCGAAATCAGTTCATTTCTCATCGGAAAAGCATGAAACAAAGTGTTTTGATTATTAAGAATATTTAAGATCTTTAGGAAACGTAACCATCTGATTTTATATGGTTTATCTCCTAAGTGGTACCAGTTTTCGGTGTCTTTGGTACCTGTTTACGGGATCGTTGGTGCCCATCTACAGGGTGGATGGTGCCCGCAGGCAGGATTGCCGGTACCCGAATTCGGGGGGTGTTTTCGCGCGAAACCTGGGTCTTTTCCGCAGTTTTGGGGCGCTTCGCAATCTCGATTCGTTCAGTGATTCGTAAATCAGTCCTTTGAACCACCTTCTTGGAGCGAATCTGATCTGCCGGGTCCCCAAAGGTACCCGGATACAGGATCGTCGAGATGCGGTTTAGAGGAACCTAAGGGCCGGTTGCACTTGGATACCTTTTCTGGATAACTGTGCAAAACAGGAGCAGACCTTGGCGCGCGCAGATTCGCAAAGCCCCGACATTGATTTCAGTTCCGATCCTCGGCTCGCCGGGGCCATGCGGCGCGGATCCGTCAAGAAAAACGTCGCGGCCATTCACGTCTCGGGCAAACTCACTCTGCTGCAGCGCAAGCTGTCGAATGTTTTGCTGTTGAACGCCTATGATACCTTGTTGACCCAGAACCGCCATCAGATTGATGCGCGGACCTTGGCGCTGATGATCGGGTACAATTCAAATGATATGGATACTCTGCGGGATGCGCTGCGTGGCCTTGCAGAGACTGTGGCTGAATGGGACATGCTCGACGAACGGGGGCGGCAGGAATGGGGGGTGTCTTCGCTTTTGTCCTACGCAAAGCTGAAGGGCGGCATCTGCGAATACGCCTATTCACCGGCTCTGGCCGAAAAGCTCTATGATCCCAAAATCTATGCGCTGATCAATCTGAACATCCAGCGGCGGTTCACGTCGGGGCATGGGCTGGCGCTTTATGAAAACTGCTATCGCTTCGTTCGTACGGGATCGACAGGTTGGTGGCCGATCGAGACGTTCCGACGCCTGATGGGGGTCGAGGACAGCGCCTATTACGAGGTCTTCAAGCATCTGAATGCCAAGATCATCAAACCCGCCGTGGATGAGGTTAATCGGACCTCCAACGTGCGTCTGACGCCAGAGCTTCGGCGGATGGGGCGTGCGGTTTCAGAAATTCGGTTTCTGATCGAAGAAAACCCACAGCTTGCGATGTTCGACATCAAGGGGGATCATGCCGTCCGTGAGAGTGCGGTTTACGCCCAGCTGTTGGGGCAGGGTGTCTCGGACCGTCTGGCGCGGCAGTGGCTTGCAGAGCACGGCGAGGCTGTCGTCTCCGAGAAGCTTTCCTATATTTCGGGGAAAGGGAAGGTGCGCAATACCGCCGGCTATCTGCGCGACGCTTTGTCAAAGGGTTACGGGGCCCAGGAACCCAAACCGGAGGTTGCGCCTGTCCCCAAGGAGGTTGTGGCGGCTGTCGAGAAATGGCGCAGTGCCGAAGCGGAGGCCGAGGCTGAACTGGATCGGCGCATTGCTGATCGTGACGCGCGGCGACGTCGGTTTGCGGCGGTAGAGCAGGCGGTTTCGCGGCGAAACCCGACCCAACGCGACGCGGATCGACGCCTGTTCCTATCAACCCTCGCGGATGATCTGGCACGGGAAGAGTTTCAACGCCATGGATGGGCCAGCGCATTGAATGCAAACGCGATATTTGCTTTCTGGGAAGACCGCGATCCGGGTATTTTTGACGGTCTGTGACCGTGCAACGCCTGAAAAGGTCCGCCCCGACGGGACGAACCTGAGATTTCCGGGATGAAAACCTTGCCCTGCGCAAGGCAGGGCAAGGAACAGGATCAGAGGTCTTTCACCAGACGCAGCGCATCATAGATCGCCGCGTGGGTGTTGCGCGCAGCCACTGCATCACCGATGCGGAAGAGGCGGAAGCTGCCCTCGGGGTTGCGGTTCACCTCTTGCAGGGCGCCAGTTGCCAGCGCCTCATAATCCACTTCGCCCAGGTTTCTGGACTGCGGCTTCAGGTCGAAATACAGTTCATCCAGCGGCCGTGTCCCGTGGTTGACGATCACCTGGTCAACCAGCCGTTCGCGGGTGAAATCACCATAGTCGCTGCCAAGGCGTGCGCGTAGCTGATTGCCGTCACGCACGACTGACAGCAGGCGCCAAGTCACCGTGAAGGTGGTGTCGCGCTTTTGCAGATTGCGCATATAGGGCACCAGGTTCATCGCCATAACCTCGGGCGAGAAGCTGCGGTCCGGCGTCACGATTTCGACCTTGGCCCCGGTCGCGGAAATCATGTCGGCCGCCTGCAGGGCCGCGTGATCGCCTGCGTCATCAAAGATCAGCACGTTCTGTGCAGGTTTCACGTCCCCGGCCAGAATGTCCCAGGTCGAATGTACCAGGTCATTGCCTTCCGAAAGCACTTCGGTGTGGGGCAGGCCGCCCGTCGCGATGATGACTTCATCAGGACGGGTCGCCAGCACGGTTTCCGCATCGGCGAAGGTGTTGAAGTGGAACTTGACGCCACGGTTTTCACATTGCGCCATGCGCCAGGCGATGATCGAGATCATTTCGCGCCGACGCTCGTCCTGGGCGGTCAGGCGGATCTGGCCGCCCGGCTGATCGGCGGCTTCGAAGACCGTCACCTCATGGCCACGCTCGGCGGCTACTCGCGCGGCCTCGACCCCGGCAGGACCGGCGCCGACGATGGTGATGCGTTTCTTCTGCTCGGCCGCGGGAATGATATGCGGCATGGTTTCTTCGCGGCCGGTGGCCGCATTGTGCAGGCAGAAGGCAAGCCCGCCCTGATAGATCCGGTCGAGGCAGTAGTTCGCGCCGACACATGGGCGGATGTCATCTTCGCGGCGCTCGATGATCTTGCGGACCAGATGGGGGTCAGCCATATGGGCGCGCGTCATGCCGACCATGTCGAGCTTGCCGCTGGCGATGGCGTGACGGGCGGTCGCCACATCGGGGATTTTCGCGGCGTGGAAGGTCGGGAAGCCGGTCGCGGCCCGCACTTCGCCCGCAAAATCCAGATGAGGGGCGTTTTTCATACCCTGGATCGGGATCAGGTCGGTCAGGCCGGGGTCGGTGTCGATATGGCCCTTCACGACGTTCAGGAAATCAACCAGTCCGCTGTCCTTGAGCTTGCGGCTGACATCAAGACCTTCTGCCTTGGTCATGCCGCCTGCCAGATCCTGGTCGCCGGTATAGCGCAGGCCGACGATGAAATCATCGCCCACGCGCTTGCGAATGGCGCCCAGCACATCGAAGGTAAAGCGCAGCCGGTTGTCGAGGCTGCCGCCATAAGGCGCTTCCAGGTCGTTGGTCAGCGGCGACCAAAATTGTTCGAGGAGGTGGCCATAGGCCTCAAGCTCGATCCCGTCGACGCCTGCCGCCTTCATGCGTTCCGCGGCATCGGCGAAGTCGCTGATGATGCGGGACATGTCCCAGTCTTCCATCCGCTTGGGGAAGGCGCGGTGCGAGGCTTCACGCTCATGGCTGGGGGCCACGACGGGCAGCCAGTCGCCCTTGTCCCAGCGGGTCCGGCGACCGAGGTGGGTGAGCTGGATCATCACGGCAGCGCCGTGGTCATGGCATTCATCGGTCAGTTGCTTCATCCAGCCTACGACTTCATCTTTCCAGGCAAGGATGTTGTTGAACACCGGCGGGCTGTCGCGTGCGACAGAAGCGGACCCGGCGGTCATGGTCAGTGCCACGCCGGCCTTCGCACGTTCCACATGATAGGCCCGATACCGGCCTTTTGGCATCCCGTCTTCGGGATAGGCCGGCTCGTGGCTGGTGATCATGATTCTGTTCCGAAGCGTCAGGTGCTTCAGTTTATAGGGTTGCAAAAGCGGGTCATTGGACATGGAAGAGCCTGCCGGTTGGTTGGACGTTCCGCGCCAGTCTGGGCAAATGTTCACACATGTCAAGTAAATGTTCCGCCTTGAAACAGCTCCGTCAAGTATTGTAGACATTACTGAACATTCTAGGCCTATGCTCGCCTTTGCAGAGGGCCCTCGTGAAAGGACGTCGGATGAAACTGGGACTGATCGGTGCCACCGGCTGGCTGGGTTCGGCTTTGGGCAAGGGCCTGCTTGAAAAAGGGATTGTCGCCCCAGGTGACTTCACCCTGCTGAACCGTGGTGGTCCGCCGTCCGACTACCACGGTTACAGCGATGTCTTTTGGGCAAAAGACGTGCCCGAATTGGTGCAACGATCCGAAATCATCGTGCTGTCGGTTCGTCCGCAAGATTGGCGTGGCCTGCAGCTCGCGGCGCCCGGCAAGCTGGTCCTGTCATTCATGGCCGGTGTGCCCTGTGCAGAGCTACAGCGCTGCGGCGGGCGAATCGTGCGGGCCATGCCCAATGCCGCAGCCGAGATGGGCGCGTCATACTCTCCGTGGTTTGCAGCGGAAGGGGTGACAGTGGACGACCGCGATGTCGTGTCTCGTGTGCTGTCAGGCTTTGGAACATCAGACCCGCTGGACCGCGAGGACCATATTGACCTGATGACCGCGGTTCCCGGATCAGGCGCCGCCTATCCATCGCTTCTGGCGCAGGCAATACTGACTTACCTGCGCGACCATGGATTGCCCGAACAGATTGCCCGCAAATCCGTTGAAGCGGCAGTTTGTGATGGCGCCCGCATGTTGGAAGGCCGGGTTGAATCTGCCGCGACCTATCTTGAGGCCTATCTCGATTACAATGGTACGACGGCTGCAGGGTTACGCGCAGCCAGTGCCGCCGGGTTCGAGGCCGCGGTTTCCGCCGCCCTTGATGCTGCCATCCGCGCTTCGCGCGATCTTCTGGGGCCAGAAGAAAATTACTAAGTATCTGAAGTAAAAGGATTTCCGTCCGGAAAATAAGGGGGCGTAAGCCCCCTTGTCGTTTTACAGATCGCCGTCACCTTCGGCCGCCTTGCGTAGCGCAGCAATCGCGGCTTCCGGGTTTTTCGAAATCCATTCCGTCAATGCCGGATCACCTTTTGACGGGATGGTGATGGCCACGCCTGCGGCACCTGCTTTGACCGTCGCATGGTGCTTCCCTGACAAGGCCACCGTCACGGGCCCGGCAGACAGGCGTTTTGTCACCTTTGGCATCGCTTGTTCTATAAGGCGCTGGAACAGAAGAAAGCGGTCATCGCTGCTCGTATGGGCTGCAGCGTGAATTGCCCCTGCAATCACCTCGGGGTTTCCGGCCGGAAACGTCACCTTATCAAGCAGTTGCGCGATCGCATACCAGCGGTCCCGCCCAATTGTCGGTGCAGGGCCGATCTTCATCAGGAATGAGCGAAGCGCTGCATCCGTTCCCGTCCACTGACGCAGACTGCGCGTCACCGTATCCATCCGGCTTAACCCTGAAATATCGACGTTCAGGGTGGACCGAATAAAATCAGAATCTTTGCCGTGCTGCGCCAACGTCAGTGCAAAGACGGCCTTCTCGATCCAGCTCAGATCACGACGATAGGTGTTTTCCTGGCCTTGCGCGCGCAAGGCCTCGACAGGATCGAGATGCCGGATGAGCGCCTGCACCGGTCGACCCAGCTGACGCATCGCCTCCAGCCTGCGGCGACCATAAACAATTTGGTAGCGGCCATCGGGCTTGGCTGTAACCAGAATGGGCACCCTTTGGCCGAATTGAGCCAGCGAAGCGGTAAGTCCGGCCAGTTCAGGATCGTCATGGGAAAAGCGGTCTGAAAATTCCGATTGATCGATCAAATCTGGCGCAAGCTCCACCACGCCCATGGCGCGCGCATCGGCCAAGGCCGTTTCGACCTCTTCCAGACGACGTCGGGTTGCCTGGGTATCGGCGGCGGCCTTTTGCAGCGATCCAGCCATGCCGGAAAGGGCCGGTGCCTTGGCGGGGGCTGCAGCCGGTGCGACGGGCGGAGGATCCGACGGAATTTCGAAAGAGATCTTGCGGCTCATCTCAGCTCTCCTTCCGGCCCCAGGCAGCCTGGATCAGTGTTTCGACTTCCTTGACCACGCCCCCGATGCTTTCCAGGGCGCGGTCATAGGTCTGGCGGGTAAAATCGGATCGGTTCACTTCAAAAAGCGTCTGCTGGGTCAGACCGGCATCTGATACCGCCGAGGATTTCAGAAAGGTCTGCGTCAGCACGTCGTCCTTGAACATGGTTCGCAGAAACGCGGCCATCTGCGCCGAAGGGGCATCATTGGGTTCAAACCGCGTGAGAAGGAACTTCATGAAGTGCCAATCCGGTGTTGCGCCCACATCGGCAATCGTGGTCATCAGGCTTGAGGCGAGTTGCAGGAACTGCGCCATTGACGCCACGTCGAGCATGCTGGGAACAACCGTGACCAGAACGCCGGTAGAAGCTACCAGCGCCGTCAACGTGATGAATCCCAGTTGCGGCGGGCAGTCGATGACAACAACATCATAATCCGCTTCGACATCTGCAAGGCACAGTGCAAGTCGCTGATAAAACGGCGGGTGCAGGTTGTGATGCAGCGCATGGGCAGTTTCTGTTTCATATTCCGACAGCAGCAATCCGGCGGGCGCCAAATCAAGGTTGTGGAAATAGGTCTTCTTCACGACATCCCGGAATAGTAGCGGAGAGTCATAGCGCAAGGCGTCATAGACGGTTCCGGACTCGGAAAACTCAATTTCAGGGCGGAAACCGAACATGGTCGTCAGCGATGCTTGCGGGTCCATATCCACTGCGAGGACGCGATATCCATCAAGAGCGAGCTTTTGCGCCAGATGTACCGCTGTCGTGGTCTTGCCGGCCCCGCCTTTGAAGTTCGCAACACTGATAACCTGCAGGGCGTCTCCCGGCGTTCGCCCCGGCCGGAACTGACGGGGATTGCGGGCACCAATCGCAAGTGCCTTTCGCGTTTCCCATATGTCAGTGGCCGTATAGTGGCGACGGCCGCGATTGTCGGATTCCAACTGGGGCAGGCGGCCCTCAAGATGCAGCTTGCGCAAATAAGGCTGCGATATCCCAAGCAATTCCGTCACCTCGGCCGAGCTGAAGCTGCGCAGCGATTTGCTGGCTTCGGACAGGAACGATCGCTTCATGTTGTGGTCAAGCGCGGTGCTGAGCCTGCTTGCCAACTGCTGGATTTTCTCGTCGATGCGCACGCTCGCCTCACTCTGCTTGTCGGGGGTTCTTGTCTTGGAAACGCATGGCCGCATGAATATCGCCATTTTGCGTTACTATCTGTGATTAGGTCGGCAATCGCAAATTTGGCAAGGTCTTTCTGTTTGTCGCGCCGACCCGGGCCGTTTCAGATTCTTTCCAATAATTGATCTTTATCAAGGATTCGGGTGCGCCGCTCGCTTAGGTGGAGGGCATGGATTGCCGCCTTGCCCCCATTCTGATTTTGCTGCTCTCGATCGCACTGGCGGTTTCGGGGGCCTTCCAAGCGCAGGCGGCCCTTCGTTCGGCGACGTTGACCGACATGGTGATTTGCGCTGAAGGCGGTCCTACCCATATCCTGTTGGATATGAACGGAAATCCTGCTGAACCGGGGCAGGACTGCTGTTCATGCATGGGCTGTCATCCGGTTGCTGCACAACATGTACCGCCGACCGTTTCTCTATCTTTGGCCGATGCGGACGTGGTCCAATTCGACCTCCGGCCAGAAATCTGGCGCGTGATCCCGTCTCGGAACCAGCGTCCTCAGCCCCGCGGCCCGCCCTGCCGCAGCAATCTGCATCAGGATATTCCCCTAGCTTACGGCGGAAAATCCCCGACTCTTGAGTTTCGTCAAGAATCTTTTGCGCTGCAGATGCCATTCCATGGGCAGAACCCTGAGGTTTTCCCATGACTGCGCTGTCACGTCTGCTTGTCCTGCTCATCAGCCTTTGTCTTGCCCTGCCCGCGTGGGCAGACACCGTGCTGTCAAAATATCTGACACAGGTGCCCGCGGGCGATCTTGTTCCTGGTGCTGACGGCTATGGCCCGATCCTTCCGGAATTGGCCGTTGCTCCGGTGATGAAAGGGGCCGAGACGCTGGGTTGGGCTTTTGTCACCAGCGATTTTGTCGGCACGACCGGCTATTCGGGCAAGCCCATCCATACGATCGTCGCACTGGATGACAAAGCGCATGTGATTGGCCTGCAGCTCGTCAAACATTCTGAGCCGATCGTGCTTATCGGGATTCCCGAAGCCAAGGTCAAAGCGCTGGTGTCTGGCTACATTGGTCTGGATCTGGTCGCTGAGGCGAATTCCGGTGGTACCTCGCATGATGTGGACATCATCTCGGGCGCCACCGTTACAGTGATGGTGATCGACGATTCCATTGTGCGGTCCGGCCTGAAGGTGGCGCGCGCACTCGGGCTCGGGGGGCTGGTCCCGGATGCTGCCGCCCAAGGGCCGAAGTTCGAAATCAACCCAGACGCTGCATCCCCGGCCGATTGGATGACCATGGAAGGGGATGGCACTTTGCGGCGCCTCTCGCTTGACGTGGGGCAGGTCAATGGAGCCTTTGCGGCGCTTGAGGACAAACGTGCTGCGGAACGCGCTTTGCCCCAGGCCCCGGAAACCACCTTCATCGAGATGCAGGCGGCTCTGGTTTCCGTTCCCGCGATTGGCCGTGCTGTATTGGGTGAACAAGAGTTCGCAAATGTGCAGGGATGGCTCAAGCCCGGCGAACAGGCACTGATGCTGGCGGGCCGGGGGCTCTATAGCTTCAAGGGATCAGGCTATGTGCGCGGCGGGATTTTCGACCGGATCGTGCTGATCCAGGACGATGTCTCTGTGCGCTTCCGTGACAAGATGCATCGCCGTCTGGTCAGTCTTTCTGCCGAAGGCGCGCCCGACTTCACCGAGATGGACCTCTTCCGTATTCCGGCGGACGTGGGGTTCGATCCGACGAAACCGTTCCGCATCCAGCTGCTGGTGCAGCGCGAAGTCGGGCCGATCGAAAAGCTGTTCACGACCTTCGACCTCGGTTACCAGCTGCCGCAATCTTACCTCCGCGCTGTGGCGCAGCCAGTTCCTGAAGCGTCTGCCGCCGATGCTGTTGCAGCTACGCCGGAAGATGCCGCGCAGGCAGAGCTGTGGCAAAAGATCTGGGCCGGGTCCAAGCCTGAAATCATCGGGCTGGGTGCAATGCTGCTGGTGCTGACAGGGGTCTTCTTCTTCCAGGGGCTTGCTACGCGAAACGCCCGGGCCTTTTTCTGGTTCCGCATGTCTTTCCTGACGGTGACGTTGGTTTTCCTTGGCTTTTACGCCAACGCGCAGCTGTCGGTCGTCAACCTTATGGCCTTGTTCGGGGCGCTGGTGTCGGGCTTCAGCTGGCAGGCCTTCTTGCTTGATCCGCTGACCTTCATCCTGTGGTTTGCTGTCGCGGCGGCGCTGCTCTTCTGGGGGCGCGGGGCCTATTGCGGCTGGCTTTGCCCCTTCGGCGCGCTGCAAGAGCTGACCAACCGTATCGCACGGGCGCTGCATGTCCCGCAATGGACGCTGCCCTGGGGCCTGCATGAGAGGCTCTGGCCCGTCAAATACATGATTTTCCTTGGGCTTTTCGGCGTCAGCCTGATGAGCATCGAACAAGCCGAACATCTGGCTGAGGTCGAGCCCTTCAAGACGGCGATCATCCTGAAATTCGTGCGCGCCTGGCCCTTCGTGGCCTATGCGGCGGCCCTTCTGATGGCGGGGCTGTTCGTCGAGCGGTTCTATTGCCGCTACCTTTGCCCCCTTGGTGCGGCCTTGGCGATCCCGGCCCGTATCCGCATGTTCGACTGGCTGAAGCGTTATCGGGAATGTGGCAACCCTTGCCAGTCTTGCGCGAACCAATGCCCTGTTCAGGCGATCCACCCCACGGGTGAAATCAACCCGAACGAATGCGTCAACTGCCTGCATTGCCAGGTTCTCTATCAATCCAAAACCGTCTGCCCCGTGGTCATCAAACGCGCCAAACGCCGCGATGCCGTGGGATCGGTGCCCGATCTGAAGCTGGGGTCTCCCCCCGCCGGGCATCCGAATGCAGCCGCACATCAGCGTTCCAACTGAAAGGAGTTCCACCATGGAATCGGAACACAAAACAGGGATCAGCCGCCGCATGTTGCTGGGCGCCACCGCAGGTGGTGCCGCGCTGGCGGGTGCGACCGGCGGCCGTCTGGCGCTCGGCGCCGGGGCGCTGGGTCTGGCCACCACCGCGGGCACGGGGGCAGCCTTGGCTTCCGAGGGCAGCTTCGAAATCGCGCCGGGGCAGCTTGATGAATACTATGGCTTCTGGTCCTCGGGCCAGACGGGCGAAATGCGGATCCTCGGCATCCCCTCGATGCGTGAGCTGATGCGCGTCCCGGTCTTCAACCGCTGCTCGGCCACGGGCTGGGGTCAGACGAATGAATCGATCCGCATCCACCAGCGGACCATGACCGAGAAAACCAAGAAGCTGCTGGCCGCCAATGGCAAGAAAATCCACGACAATGGCGATTTGCACCACGTCCATATGTCGATGACTGAAGGCAAATACGATGGTCGCTATCTGTTCATGAACGACAAGGCCAATACCCGCGTGGCGCGGGTGCGTGGCGATGTCATGAAATGCGATGCCATTCTGGAAATTCCGAATGCCAAGGGCATCCACGGGATGCGCCCGCAGAAATGGCCGCGCACCAACTATGTCTTCGCCAATGGCGAGGATGAGGCGCCGCTGGTCAATGACGGCTCGACCATGACAGATGTGAAGACCTATGTGAACGTCTTCACCGCCATTGACGCCGACAAGTGGGAGGTCGCGTGGCAGGTGCTGGTGTCGGGCAACCTCGACAATTGCGATGCCGATTATGAAGGCAAATGGGCCTTCTCGACCTCCTACAACTCGGAAATGGGGATGACGCTGGCGGATATGACCGCAAGCGAGATGGACCATGTGGTTGTCTTCAACATCGCCGAGATCGAAAAGGCCATTGCCGCCGGCAAGTTCGAAGAGGTGAACGGTGTCAAGGTTCTGGACGGGCGCAAGGACGCCAACAGCCAGTTCACCCGCTATATCCCCATCGCCAATAACCCGCACGGCTGCAACATGGCGCCGGACAAGAAGCACCTCTGCATCGGGGGCAAGCTGTCGCCCACCGTCACGGTGATCGATGTCACGCTGCTGGATGCGGTCTTTGAAGGGGCGGAGCCGCGGTCTTGCGTGGTGGCGGAACCGGAACTGGGTCTTGGACCGCTGCATAATGCCTTCGATGGCAAGGGCAACGTCTTCACCTCACTGTTCCTCGACAGCCAGGTCGTGAAGTGGAACATCGAAAAGGCCATTGCCGCCTACAAGGGCGAGAAGGTTGATCCCATCCTCGACAAGGTCGATGTGCAATATCAGCCGGGCCACCTGAAGACCTCGATGGGGGAAACGCTGGATGCCGATGGCAAGTGGCTGGTCTGCCTCTGCAAATTCTCGAAAGACCGCTTCCTGAACGTCGGTCCGCTGAAGCCGGAAAACGATCAGCTGATCGATATCTCGGGCGACAAGATGAAGGTGGTGCATGACGGCCCCAACTTCGCTGAACCGCATGATGCCATTGCCGTTCATGCCAGCAAGATGACGGGGATCAAGTCGGTCTGGGACCGTCAGGATGTGATGTGGGCCGAAACCCGCAAACAGGCCGAGGCCGATGGCGTGAACCTTGATGACTATCAGGATCAGGTGATCCGCGATGGCAACAAGGTGCGGGTCTATATGTCCAGCCAAGCGCCGCAGTTCAGCCTGGAAAGCTTCACTGTCAAGGAAGGCGATGAGGTGACGGTGATCATCACCAACCTTGATGACATCGACGACCTGACCCACGGCTTCACCATGGGCAACCACGGTGTTGCCATGGAAATCGGGCCGCAGATGACCTCGTCTGTCACCTTCACGGCGGGCGCGGCCGGGGTTTACTGGTATTACTGCCAGTGGTTCTGCCACGCGCTGCACATGGAAATGCGCGGCCGCATGTTCGTGGAGCCGAAGTGATGACCCTGCGCCGGTTTGCCCTTTTCCTTGCGCTTCTGGTGACGACCCCGGTTCTTGCCGGGGAACGGCCCGTGCCGCCGGGGCCGGGGCAGCTGGCGCAGGCCATTGCCGGGGCTGCCCCCGGCGATGTGCTGGTGCTGACCGGCGGGGCCTATCCGGGCCCCGTCACCATTGACCGTCCGCTGACCATCGCAGGCCCGCAAGGTGCCGTGGTCGACGGATTGGGGCAGGGGACCGTGATCACCGTCGCCGCCCCGGATGTGACGCTGCGCGGCTTTTCCGTCACCGGATCGGGCAGCGTGAACCAGAACCTTGATGCGGGGATCAAGATCCTGAAAGGCGCGGACCGCGCTGTCATTCAGGACACGCATCTTTCGGGCAACATGCATGGCATCGATGTGCATGGCGGGCGCGACGCCCATGTCATCGGCAATGACATCATCGGCCGTCAGAACGACCGCATGAACGAACGCGGCAACGGCATCTACGTCTGGAACAGTCCCGGAACGTTGGTTGAGGGCAATACAGTGCGCTTTGGCCGCGACGGGATCTTTTCCAACGCGTCGCGCGATGGAACCTATCGGAACAATGTCTTCCGCGACCTGCGTTTCGCCGTGCATTACATGTATACCCACCGCTCGGAAGTGTCCGGAAATGTGAGCATTGGCAACCATCTGGGCTTTGCCATCATGTTTTCCGACCGGGTGGTCGTAAAAGACAACCTGAGCCTCGGGGACCGTGAACATGGCCTCATGCTGAACTATGCCAACAATGCCGATGTCTCGGGCAATCTGGTGCGCGGGGGGGCGAAGAAATGCCTCTTCATCTATAACGCACACAAGAACCTGATCTACGACAACCGCTTTCAGGGGTGCGGCATCGGCATCCATTTCACCGCCGGGTCAGAGCGCAATGTTCTGACCGGAAATGCCTTTGTCACGAACCGCGAGCAGGTGAAATATGTCGGTTCCCGCCATATGGAATGGAGCCTCGACGGCCGGGGCAATTTTTGGTCCGACCACCCGGCTTATGATCTGAACGGCGATGGTATTGCTGATGGCGTCTACCGCCCCAATGACCTGATGGACCACATCCTGTGGTCGCAACCTGCGGCGGCGCTTCTGACCGGGGCGCCCGCCGTGCAGCTGATCCGCTGGAGCCAGCAGAGCTTTCCCGCCACCCTGCCGGGCGGCGTCCAGGACAGCGCCCCCCTGATGACAGCGCCCGACATCGCCGTGCCCGCCGAATATGCCGCCGATGAGGCTGCCGTCGCAGGCCGTTGGGCGAAAGGAAGTTATGATGACATCGACCCTGACGATCTCGCATCTCACTAAGCGGTTCGACGGTTTCACCGCGCTGAACGACGTGTCCTTTTCGGTCGCTCCGGGCAGCCGTGTGGCCTTGCTGGGCCATAATGGCGCGGGCAAATCGACCATGATGAAGATCATCCTCGGCCTGATCGCTGGCGACGGTGGTAGCATCACCGTCTGCAATGCCGCGCCGGGATCGGCCGAGGCCCGCGCCCAAGTCGCCTATCTGCCGGAAAACGCGGCCTTTCATCCCGCCCTGACCGGAGAAGAGCAGTTGCGCCAATATCTGCGTCTGCGCGGGGAAAACCCGGCGCAGGCCATGGCGCTGCTGGATCGGGTGGGTCTGGCCCATGCCGCGCGGCGCCGGATCGGCACCTATTCCAAGGGGATGCGCCAGCGCGTCGGTCTGGCACAGGCGCTGATCGGTCACCCCCGCCTTCTGGTGCTGGATGAACCGACCAGCGGGCTTGATCCCGTATCGCGGCGCGATTTCTATGCCCTGCTCGATGGTCTTGCCGCCGAAGGCGCGGCGATCCTTTTGTCCTCGCATGCGCTGACAGAGGTTGAGGCCAGGACCGACCATATCCTGATCCTCTCCAAGGGTGTGCTGGTGGCCGAGGGCGCGCTGGTGGATCTGCGCCGCCGCGCGGCGCTGCCGATTGTGATGACGGTGGTCCCGCAGCCGGGGCAGGGCGCGGACCTTGCCGCTGCCCTGCCCGGCGCGGTTCCGGTGGGCGGCGCTTATCAGATCACCTGCCCGCAAGAGGAAAAGCTTGCCCTGCTGGGGCGCATCGCAACCCTTGGGGTGGCGGATCTCGAAGTCACGCCCCCCAGCCTTGAAGACATCTACAGCCACTTCAGCCGGAGGGACGGGCAATGACCTTGAACCGCATCCTTGCCACCACGGGCACGGAATTCCGCATCGCGGTGCGTAACCGCTGGGTGGCGATCGCCACGGCGCTGATGGTGGTGTTTGCGCTGGTTCTGGCCGCGGCGGGTGCCGCGCCGACCGGCGATGTCGGGGTTGACCGGCTTTCGGTGACGGTGGCCTCGCTCACCTCGCTGTCGGTCTATCTTGTGCCACTTCTGGCGCTGCTCATGTCCTTTGACGCCATCGCGGGCGAGGTGGAGCGCGGTACCTTGCCACTCTTGCTCACCTATCCCATCCCGCGGGTCGAGATCCTGCTGGGCAAACTTTTCGCGCATCTGGTGGTGCTGACGCTGGCGGTCGGGGCGGGCTATGCAGCGGCGGGGGCTGCGGCGCTGCTGGTTGATGGCGCGTCGATCGCGGGCCTGCCCGCGCTGTGGCGCCTGACGTGGAGCTCTGTTCTGCTGGGCGCCACTTTCCTTGGTGCGGGCTATGCGCTTTCGGCGCTGGCGCGACGGCCTTCGGGGGCGGCGGGGCTGGCGGTCGGGCTTTGGCTGGGCCTTGTGGTGCTTTATGACCTCGGCCTTCTCGCCGCGGTGGTCGCCAATGACGGTGGCCGCTTCACGACCGAGGTCTTTCCCCTGGCCTTGCTGGCCAATCCCGCTGATGCCTTCCGCCTGTTCAACCTCTCGGCCGCCGAGGCGACGGCCGCTGCGGCAGGTGTGGGCGGGGCTGCGGCGACCATCCCGCTATGGCAATCGGCGGCTTCGGTCCTCCTCTGGCCGCTTATTGCGCTTTTCCTTGCCACAGCTGCGTTCCGGAGGGTCCGGCCATGAAGCGATCCGCATTTGCCCTGCTGCTGGCTCTTGCCGCCTGTCAGGAAACCCCGACTGCCACGCTGGCGCCCCTACCGCTGACGGCGGAATCCGTGGGCCATTATTGCCAGATGAACCTTCTGGAACATCCCGGCCCCAAGGCGCAGGTGCATCTGGACGGGCTACCTGGCGCGCCGTTGTTCTTCAGCCAGGTGCGCGATGCCGTGGCCTATGCGCGGCTGCCGGAACAAAGTCACGTCATTAAGGCGATCTGGGTCAATGACATGGGGGCAGCGGGTGCCACCTGGGATGATCCCGGCGCGATGAACTGGATCAAGGCCGATACGGCCTATTACGTCGTCGGGTCGGGGCGCGAAGGAGGCATGGGGGCGCCCGAGCTTGTGCCCTTTGCCGCTGCCGATGCTGCACAGGCCTTTGCCGGGGTCGAGGGGGGCAAAGTGATGCGGTTGGATGACATCCCAGATACGGCTGTCATCGCCGACGATGCCCCAGATACCGATCCCGGGGCGGAAGCTGAATTTGCCGCCCGGATCAAAGCGCTCTCCAATCGGAACGGAGATTGACCATGCTGACGCGCCGTCGCTTTCTTGCCATCAGTGCCGCTTGCGCGGCCTCTCCGGCTGCTCTGCGCGCGCAGACACAGCCATTCGTCTGGACCGGGGTTGCCCTCGGGGCACGCGCTTCGCTGCGATTGACCCATCCCGAAGCCCCGGCAATCGCCGCACGGGTCGCGGCTGAAATCGACCGCCTTGAAGGGGTTTTCAGTCTTTACCGCACCGACAGTGCCTTGATGGAGCTGAACCGCAGCGGACGCCTTGACGCGCCACCATTTGAGCTGTTGGAGTGCCTGAGCTTGGCAGGATCCGTTCATCGCGCAAGCGGCGGGCTGTTTGATCCGACGGTTCAGCCCCTGTGGGCAGCCTATGCCGAGGCGGCGGTGCAGGGGCGCCTTCCCGATGCCGCCACCCGTGATGCCGCGCGCCGTCTGACTGGCTGGGATCGTCTGCGCATTGCGCCCGATCATCTGCGTATGGACCCGGGCATGGGACTGACGCTGAACGGGATTGCGCAGGGCTATATCGCTGATCGCGTTGCAACCATGCTACAGGCGGACGGGTTGACCGACATCCTCATCGACACGGGGGAATTGCGCGCTCTGGGTGGTCGGGCCGATGGTGATGCCTGGCCCGTCCGGCTTGCTCAGGGGGGCGCGGTCGCCTTGCGCGGTCGCGCTTTGGCAACCTCGGCCCCGCTGGGGACCACCTTTGATGCGGCGGGGCGCGTTGGGCATATCCTGAATCCTTTGACCGGTTTGGCCGGTGCCGCACAATGGCGCGGCGTGTCGATTTCGGCGCCTTCGGCTGCGCTCGCCGATGCGCTGTCAACGGCGGCCTGCCTGATGGAGGGGGCCGCATCCGTGCAGGCCCTTTGTGCCCGGTTTGCGGATGTACGTCTCGAAGCCCTTGTCTGACCGCATTTTCGTGGCACCTGTCCTGTTGCTTGAGTCAGAGACATCTCTCTGGGGTCGTGTGCGTTTTCCCAATGCTGCGGTGGTGATTTGACTTTCGGCCTCTCTCGGCCTACCCGCCAGGGTGCCCATTACGCCACGAGGACCCATGCCCCGCACCGCCCTGACAGATCGGCTGATGCAGGATCTGCCGCTGACCGCGGCCTCCTTCATTGTCACGGTCTATGGTGACATCGTCGTCCCGCGCGGCGAGGTGCTGTGGATGGGCAGCCTGATCGAGATCTGTGACAACGTGGGCATCAGCGAAAATCTGGTGCGGACGGCCGTGTCACGGCTGGTCTCTGCCGGCAGTCTGCTGGGCGAACGGAACGGGCGGCGCAGCTTCTATCGTCTTGCCCCCGCAGCCCGCGCCGAATTTGCCGAAGCCGCGCAGCGGCTTTTTGCGCGGCAGACTGAACCCGATCATTGGTTCATCCTTCACGCCCCGGATTTGGGCGAGGAGACCGCCAAGCGTTTCCGCATGGCGCGGATGGGGGGGGATGTCTGGCTCTGCCCCGACCGGGGCGACCGTCCGACCGGCGCCTCGTTGGTTCTACGGACGCAGGCCGAAGACGCCGTAGCCTTGCAAAAGATCGCCGCTTTCTGGGATCTGACCTCGGTGCAGGGGCGGTATGAGGCGATGCTGGCCCGCTTTAGCCCCCTTCACGAGGCGCTTCTGGTAGGGGAAACGCTGGCCCCGGCCGATGCGTTGACGGCGCGGCTTTTGCTGGTTCAGGTCTACCGCAGTGCGCTGTTGCGCGACCCCGGTTTGCCCGCTGCCGCCCTGCCGGATCGCTGGCAGGGCGCCGCCGCGCGGCGGCTGTTCGACGATCTCTATGCGCGCCTGTCGCCCTTGGCGGATGCTGAGGTCGCCCGCAAGTTGGAGGGGAGCGATGGTCCCCTGCCTGCCGAAACACCGGAAACTATTAATCGTATCAATAACTTGGCCTGAATCCTCGTCATTGACGGGCCACGCGGAACGCGGAATTTGCGCCAAAACATTACACCAAAAAAAGAAAACTGTTTATTTGTGTAATGTATTGATGCTATACGTCGACCAATCGGTCGGCGAATTGGGAGAATCGTCGGCCTTCTGCGATCAAGCTGAGGGAGACGTGAATGCGCGACGCGTTCATCTGCGATGCGGTCAGAACCCCCGTGGGGCGTTATGGCGGGGCCTTGTCGGGCGTCCGGGCCGATGATCTTGCGGCACTGCCGCTCAAGGCGCTGATGGAGCGCAATCCGAATGTGGACTGGTCTGCCGTCGACGACCTGATCTTCGGCTGTGCCAACCAGGCCGGGGAAGATAACCGCAACGTGGGCCGTATGGCCGTGCTGCTGTCGGGGATGCCGATTGGCGTGCCGGGCACCACGATCAACCGTCTTTGCGGGTCGGGGATGGATGCCGTCGGCATGGCCGCTCGCGCGATCCGCGCCGGCGATTGCGACTTCGTCCTCGCCGGTGGCGTCGAAAGCATGAGCCGCGCGCCCTTCGTCATGCCCAAGGCGGAAACCGCCTTCTCACGCTCGAATGCGGTCTACGACACCACCATCGGCTGGCGCTTCCCGAATCCGGCGATGAAAAAGATCTACGGCACCCATTCGATGCCGGAAACCGCCGACAATGTCGCCGCCGACTATAACGTCAGCCGCGCCGATCAGGATGCTTTTGCCGTCCGCAGCCAGCAACGCTGGGCCGCCGCGCAGGCCGCAGGGATCTTCCGCGACGAGATCGTCCCGGTCGTGATCCCGCAGAAAAAGGGTGATCCGCTGGTCGTCGATACGGATGAGCATCCGCGCCCCGCAACCACGGTCGAACAGTTGGCCAAGCTGCGTGGCGTGAATGGACCTGACCTTTCGGTGACCGCGGGCAATGCCTCGGGCGTGAATGACGGCGCTGCGGCGCTGGCGGTTCTCTCGGCCGAGGCCGCTGCGGCCCAGGGTCTGACCCCCAAGGCCCGCATCGTCGCCATGGCCGCAGCTGGGGTTGAGCCGCGTATCATGGGCGTGGGCCCGGCCCCCGCCGTCCGCAAGGTTCTGGCCCGCGCCGGGATGACGCTGGACCAGATGGATGTCATCGAACTGAATGAGGCCTTCGCCGCACAGGCGCTTGCCGTGCTGCGCGATCTGGGCCTGCCGGACGACGCCGCCCATGTGAACCCGAACGGTGGCGCCATCGCGCTTGGCCATCCGCTGGGGATGTCGGGCGCCCGTCTTATCACCACGGCCATGTATCAGCTTCACCGCACCGGCGGGCGCTACGCGCTCTGCACCATGTGCATCGGGGTGGGGCAGGGCATCGCCCTTATCATTGAACGCGTCTGAACAGGGAGCAGCCAACATGTATGCACAGCTTGTCAAAGCCGAAGGCATGAAGTCGCCCGAGGAGATGACCCCCGAAGAGCGCGCCTTCCAGGAGCGCATCGACCGCGGCGAGAAGATCGAGCCGAAAGAGTGGATGCCGGAAGGCTATCGCAAGACCCTGATCCGCCAGATCGGCCAGCACGCCCATTCCGAAGTCGTGGGTCAGCTGCCCGAAGGCAACTGGATCACCCGTGCGCCCACGCTGGAGCGCAAGGCCATTCTGCTGGCCAAGGTGCAGGATGAGGCGGGCCATGGCCTCTACCTCTATTCCGCTGCCGAAACGCTCGGCGTCAGCCGTGATGAGCTGATCGAGCTGCTGCACGCGGGCAAGATGAAATATTCGTCGATCTTCAACTATCCGACGCTGAACTGGGCCGATATCGGTGCCGTTGGCTGGCTGGTTGATGGTGCGGCGATCATGAACCAGGTGCAGCTGCAGAAAACGTCTTATGGCCCCTACAGCCGTGCGATGATCCGCATCTGCAAGGAAGAAAGCTTCCACCAGCGTCAGGGCTATGACATCCTGATGAAGATGTGCCTGCAGGGCACCCAGGCGCAGAAGGATATGGCGCAGGATGCGCTGAACCGCTTCTGGTATCCCGCGCTGATGATGTTCGGGCCGTCGGACAAGGACTCGATCCATTCGGCGCAGTCGATGGCCTGGAAGATCAAGATCAACACCAATGACGAGCTGCGCCAGAAGTTCGTCGACCAGACGGTGCCGCAGGCGGAATATCTGGGCCTGAAGGTTCCGGATGAAAACCTGAAATGGAATGAGGAAAAGGGCGGCTACGACTTCAGCGAGCCGGACTGGTCCGAATTCTTCGAAGTGATCGCAGGCAACGGCCCCTGCAACACCGAGCGTCTCGAAGCCCGCGTGAACGCCTGGGAAGATGGCGCCTGGTTCCGTGATGGCCTGATGGCCCACGCGAAAAAGCAGGATGCCCGCCGCGCCGCCGCGCGCCTTGCCGCCGAATGATGCTGCGGGTGCGGCCCGTCCGCACCCGTTCCCCAGCCAGTTGTCCCAGCCCCGGGAGGAGAATGACATGTCCAGCGAATGGCCCCTTTGGGAGATCTTTATCCGTGGTCAGCACGGGTTGAACCACCGTCACGTCGGCAGCCTGCATGCGCCGGATGCCGATATGGCGATCCGCAATGCCCGCGATGTCTATACCCGCCGCAATGAGGGCGTGTCGATCTGGGTGGTGAAGTCGAACGACATCACCGCCTCGGCGCCGTCGGAAAAAGGCCCGCTGTTCGAGCCGTCGAACTCCAAGGTCTATCGTCATCCGACCTTCTTCGACATTCCTGCCGAAGTGGGGCATATGTGATGGCAACCGCAGTTCCTGCGGTCGATCCGGCCGCCTATTTCGAATGGCTGCAGCGGGTGGGCGACAATGCCCTGATCCTGGGTCACCGGGTTTCGGAATGGTGTGGCCATTCCCCCGTGCTGGAAGAGGACATCGCGCTGGCCAATACCGCGCTTGACCTGATTGGCCAATGCCAGCTTTGGCTGGGCTTGGCGGGTGAGGTTGAGGGCAAGGGCCGCAACGCTGATGCACTTGCCTATCTGCGCGACGCGGCGCAGTTCCGCAATGTGCTGCTGGTGGAACGCCCGAATGGCGATTTCGGCAATACGCTGATGCGCCAGTTCCTGTTCGACGCCTGGCATCACGCGCTGCTGGGTGCGCTGAAATCCTCGTCCGATCCGCGCGTGGCCGAAATTGCGGCCAAGGCCGATAAGGAAGTTGCCTACCATCTGGAACGCTCGGCTGATCTGGTGATCGCGCTTGGCGATGGCACCGAAGAAAGCCATGCCCGGATGCAGAAGGCGCTGAATGGGCTTTGGGCCTATACGGGCGAGCTTTTCCTTGGCGATGCCGTGGACGAAGCCATCGCTCAGGCCGCGATCGCCCCGCTGCCGCAAACCCTGCACGCTGCGTGGGAGGCGACGGTGACCTCGGTCCTGACCGAAGCCACGCTGACCATTCCGGGCAAGGTCTGGCAACATGGCGTATCGGGCGCTGGTGGTGGCAAACGGGGCGTTCACAGTGAACATCTGGGCTATATCCTGGCCGAGATGCAGTTCCTGCAACGCGCCTATCCGGGCGGCACCTGGTAACGCCATGGACAGCGCGGCCCGTCCCGAACTGGCGCAGGTCTGGCACTGGCTCTCGCAGGTGCCAGACCCCGAGATCCCCGTCATCACCCTGACGGATCTGGGCATCATCCGCGATGTCGCCTGGGAAGATGATACGCTGGTTGTCACGGTCACGCCCACCTATTCGGGCTGCCCGGCAACCACGGTCATCAACCTCGACATCGAAAAGGCCCTGCGCGACCACGGCGTTACCAAGCTTCGGCTCGATCGCCGCTTGTCGCCGCCCTGGACGACTGACTGGATCACGGCCGAAGCGCGCGAGAAGCTGCGCGTCTATGGCATCGCCCCCCCGGTGGATGGCACCGCCGCCGATGGCCGGCTTCTGGGCCGCGCCGCGCGCCTGGCGGGCACCTCGAACCTGGTGATCGCCTGCCCGCGCTGCGGGTCGACTCAGACCGAGAAAGTCAGCCAGTTCGGATCCACCCCTTGCAAGGCCAGCTATCGTTGCGCCGACTGCCTGGAACCCTTTGACTATTTCAAGTGCATCTGACGCTGCGCTTGCCGACCCTTCTTAGCAGGACACCCCAATGGCACGCTTCCATTCCCTGAAGGTCACCGATGTCCGCCGCGAAACCCGTGACGCCGTGGTGGTGACGCTTGCCCCGCGCGACGAAGACCGCGCGCTGTTCGATTTTACCCAAGGCCAGTATCTGACCTTCCGCCGCGATTTCGACGGAGAAGAGCTGCGCCGCTCCTACTCCATCTGCGCCGGCAAGGATGAAGGCGTGCTCAAGGTGGGTATCAAACGTGTCGAAGGCGGCGCCTTCAGCACCTGGGCCAATGAAAACCTTGCGCCGGGCGATGAAATCGACGCCATGCCGCCGATGGGCAAATTCTACACCGCCATCGAGCCCGAGGCCGAAAAGCACTACCTCGGTTTTGCGGGCGGATCGGGCATCACCCCGGTGCTTTCGATCATCAAGACCGTGCTGGCGCGCGAACCGAAAGCCCGCTTCACGCTGGTCTATGCCAACCGGCAGATCAATTCGATCATGTTCCGGGAAGAGCTTGAGGATCTGAAGAACGCCTATCTGGGCCGGTTCTCGGTGCTTCATGTGCTCGAGGCCGAGGCGCAGGAGATCGACCTTTTCACCGGGCGCGTCGATGCCGAGAAGATGAAGGCGCTGTTCCAGCACTGGATTGACCCGAAAACGGTGGACACTGCCTTTATCTGTGGCCCCGAGCCGATGATGCTGGCGATTGCGGCCAGCCTGCGCGACCATGGCCTGACCGACGCGCAGATCAAGTTTGAACTCTTCGCCAGCGGTCAGCCGGGCCGCGCGCGCGCCAAGGCCGTCTCGAAGGTGGCGATCGCGCCCGGCACCGGAACCGAGGCGACGGTCACGCTGGACGGGGCAACCCGCAGCTTCACCATGCCGCGTTCGGGTCAGTCGATCCTTGATGCGGCCCTCGATGCCAATATGGACGCGCCCTATTCCTGCAAGGCCGGGGTCTGTTCGACCTGCCGCTGCAAGGTGCTGGAAGGCGAGGTTGAGATGGCCGTGAACCATGCGCTGGAAGATTACGAAGTTCGCGCGGGTTATGTGCTGTCCTGCCAGGCAACGCCGCTGACCGACCGCGTCGTCGTCACCTTCGACGAATGAAGGGTTGACCCATGACCGAGACGATGAACATCGACGACTATCTGGCCCAGGGCGGGGTGCTCACCTCGCCTGGCAATGTTCCGCCGCGCTATCGCGGGGAACTGCTGCGCCTGATGGGGTCTTTCGTGGATAGCGAACTTGCGGCCTCGGCCGGATTTGCGGGGGCGATCAATTTTGCCCCCGGGATCAAAGAGCGCATCGCCGCAAGCCGCATCACGCTGGAAAAGGCTGATCATGCCGAACGCGTCCTGACCGTGATGGGCAGCTTCGGCACCGATACGGCCCGGTATCAGGTGCAGCATGACTGGGCTGCGCGTGAGGCGCGGGATGCCGATCTTGGTACCCGGCGCAGTGGTGGCGACATGCGTCTGTCTGTCTTCCATTACCCGATCATCGGCTGGGCCGATGCGGTGGTTATGAATGTGCTGATGGGCCTTGCGACCGGCGTGCAGATGACCGAACTGACCCGCGTCTCTTACGGTCCGCTGGCCGAGGTCTTCCGCGAGATCGCGCCGCGTGAAGCCCGCCATGCCGAACTTGGCATCGAAGGTCTGGAACGGCTGATCGTCTCGGACGCGGGCCGCGGCGATGTGCGCGCCGCTATCGCCTACTGGCGCCCCCGCGTTGCGGCGAGCTTTGGTGTTGCAGCTTCCGCGCGCTTTGAGACGCTGGCGAAGTTCGGCCTGCGCCATGCGCCGAATGAGACCCTGTTGGCGATGTGGCAGCGGCAGGTCGATGACCTGTTCACGCGGCTTGACCTGAACGGATGATTGCACGGTTGGGGCGCGGTTCGCGCCCCCCGTTTTTGACCAGACTGCCCCTGAAAGACCAAGACTGAAGGAAACGCCATGACCGCACCGGCCCGCACCCCGCGCCGTCTTGAAAGCTTTGTCTGCGGACAATGGACCCCGGGCGCCCGCGAGGGGCAGGCCCTTCTGGATGCCGCGACGGGCGACCCCGTGGCCTTCATCGACTCCACCGGGATCGATTTTGCCGCCGCGCTCGCCTATGGGCGCGAGGTCGCGGGTCCGCGTCTGCGGGCGATGTCGTTCCATGACCGGGCGGCCATGCTCAAGGCGCTGGGGATGGCGCTGATGGGCATGAAAGAAGAATTCTATGCAGAAAGCCTGCATACCGGTGCCACCCGCACCGATGGCTGGGTCGATATCGAAGGCGGGATCGGTACCATGCTCTCCTTCGCTTCGAAAGGGCGGCGCGAACTGCCGAATACCCGCGTGCTGGTGGATGGCGAGGTTGAGGTTCTCTCCAAGGACGGAAGCTTTGCCGCGCAGCATATCCTGTCGCCGCTGCAGGGTGTGGCGGTGCATATCAACGCCTTCAACTTCCCCATCTGGGGGATGCTGGAAAAGATTGCGCCGACGCTGCTGGCCGGGGTGCCCTGCCTTGTGAAGCCCGCAAGCCAGACCGCCTATCTGACGGAACTGATGGTGCGCCGTATCGCGGAAACGGGCATCCTGCCCGATGGCGCGCTGCAGCTGATCTGCGGATCGGTCGGGGATCTTCTGGATCATGTCACCGAACAGGACGCCGTGACCTTCACCGGTTCGGCCTGGACGGGGCGCAAGCTCAAGTCCCACCCGGCGGTGATCGCCAATTCGGTGCGCTTTACCATGGAGGCCGACAGCCTCAACGCCTCGATCCTCGGCCCCGATGCCGGGCCGGGCACGCCTGAATTCGACCTGTTCGTCAAGGAAGTCGCGCGCGAGATGACGGTCAAGGCGGGGCAGAAATGCACGGCCATTCGCCGCGTCATTGCGCCCCGCGCGCATGTTCAGGCCTTGGTCGAGGCACTGCGCGACCGCCTGGGCAAGACCGCCCTTGGCCTGCCGGGCGAAGAGGCAACGCGCATGGGTCCACTGGCGAGCCTCGATCAGCGCGATGAAGTGCGCGCCCGCATCAAGGATCTGCAGGCCGATGCCGAAATCGTGGCTGGGAATCCCGATGATGTGCGCGTCACGTCGGGCGATGCGGCCAAGGGGGCCTTCCTGAACCCCGTGCTGATGTATTGCGACAAGCCCTTCGCGGCGACCGCGGTCCACGATGTCGAGGCCTTTGGCCCGGTTTCGACCGTCATGCCCTATGATGACATCGAAGAGGCGGTGGCGTTGGCCAAGCGCGGCAAAGGCTCGCTCGTGTCTTCGGTCTTTACCGATGATCCGAAAGTGGCGGAATCCGTCGTGCTGGGCGTTGCGCCCTTCCACGGCCGCGTGCTGATCGGCAACCGCGCTTCGGCGAAATCCTCGACCGGGCATGGGTCGCCGCTTGCGGGTCTGATCCACGGCGGCCCCGGCCGCGCCGGCGGGGGTGAGGAAATGGGCGGCATGCGGGGGGTGAAGCATTACATGCAGCGCACCGCCGTGCAGGGCAGCCCGCGTCTGCTGTCGGCCGTGACTGGCCGCTGGATCGAAGGGGCCGATGCCTTCTACGACATCCACCCGTTCCGCAAATCACTGGCCGAACTGCGGATCGGTGATCAGCTGATCACCGCCAAGCGCACCATCACGCAAGAGGATGTGGAACACTTCGCCCATTTCACCGGCGATACCTTCTACGCTCATATGGACAGTGCCGCCGCCAAGGCGAACCCGTTCTTTGATGACCGCGTGGCGCATGGCTATCTGATCGCCTCGTTCGCGGCGGGGCTGTTCGTCGAACCGAACCCCGGCCCGGTGCTGGCGAATTACGGTGTGGATAACCTGCGCTTCCTGACCCCGGTCTATTTCGGCGACACGCTGCAAGTCCGCCTGACCTGCAAAGAGATCAACCCCCGCGCCAATGCCGAACACGGCGAGGTGCGCTGGGATTGTCAGGTCACCAACCAGAATGGGGCCGTGGTCGCGCAATATGACGTGCTGACCATGGTCGCGAAAGAATGGCCCCCCGTGGCCGCCCAGGCTGCGGAATGAGCCGCATCTACGCCTATGACGGCCTGGTGCCGGTCATCGATCCGGCCGCCTTCGTCCACCCCGAGGCGGTCGTGATCGGTGACGTGCATATCGGCCCGGCGGTTTACGTCGGGCCAGGCGCCGTGTTGCGGGGCGATTTCGGGCGGATCCTGCTGCAGCGCGGGTCAAACGTGCAGGAAACCTGTGTCATCCATTCCTTCCCCGACAAGGATGTCGTGGTGGAGGAGGCGGGACATATCGGCCATGGCGCGGTGCTGCACGGCTGCCATATCGGCCGCAACGCCATGATCGGCATGAATGCCGTGGTGATGGACGAGGCCGTGATCGGTGAAAATACCATCGTCGCGGCCATGGCCTTTGTGAAGGCCGGGGCGCAGATCCCGCCCGGCAGTCTGGCGGTGGGGTCCCCCGCCAAGGTTATCCGCGCGCTGACCGAAGACGAAATCGCCTGGAAAAGCCGCGGCACAGCGATCTATCAGCGCCTCGCACTGGAGGCGCGCGACAAGCTGGTCCCTGCTGTGCCCTTGACAGAGGCCGAACCAGACCGTCGCCGCGCAACCGCGCCGGCCTATGATCCGCTGGTTCTGGAACGCGCGCGGTTCAGCGAACAGCCTTGATCCCTTCCAGGATCAGGGTTGTTGCCACATCGGCATAATCTTCGCGGCTGATGCGTCCGCCATCGCGGAACCACATGTAGACCCAGTTCATCATCCCGAACAGCGACATGGTCACCGGCATCAGCAGCGGCCGTTCCTTGGTGTTCAGATCGGGATTGATCTGGTCCAGCACCAGCGAAAATCGCTTGACGATGCTCCGCTCCAGCGCGGTGATTTCCGCCTTCTGTTCGTCCGACAGCGCCGTGGTGCCGTTCAACTGCACCTTGTGCTGGTTGTCGGCGCCACGATAGGCCTCAAGCACAGTGCCGACCAGTTTCCGCAGCCGCTGTTGGGGGGGCAGGGCGGGGTCATCTGCCGCCTCGATCGCCACATCCAGCTCTTCCAGATGCGTCATGATGATCGCGAAGATCAGCGCATCCTTGCTGGGATAGTAGTGATACAGCAGCGCCTTTGATACCTGCGCATGTGTTGCGATCTGCGACATCGAGGCTTTCTCCATGCCCTGTTCGGCAAAGACCTCGGCTGCTTTATCCAGCAGACCGCGCTGTTTTTCCTCAAAGTCGCTTGCTCTTGTTCGAGCCATTCCTGTCACCGTGTCGCTTGTCGCTACTCCGCAAAAATTAGGGGGGCGCGAGGCCCCCCAGCTTTAACGGACTGTTCGGGCCGAGTCACCGCCCATCCGTTGCCCTTGCGTCATTCCTTGGGGCGATTGTCGACGACGCGCTTGGCCTTGCCTTCGGAACGGGCAACCGTGTTCGGATCGCGCACTTCGATGCGGGTTGTGACGCCCACCACGCTCTTGATGTGATGGCCCAGTTCCTTGGCCGATTTCGCGCGGGCGTCTTCGGTTGCCATATCCGGCGTGCATTCGACATGGACGGTCATATTGTCCATCCGGCCCGTTCGGGTCAGCTCGATCTGGAAATGCGGGGCAAGGCCCTTGCACTTCAGGATCTGCTCTTCGATCTGGGTCGGGAAGACATTGACGCCGCGCAGAATGATCATGTCATCGCTGCGGCCGGTGATCTTGTCGATGCGGCGCATGGACCGGGCGGTGCCGGGCAGCAGGCGCGTCAGGTCGCGCGTGCGGTAGCGCACCATCGGCAGACCTTCCTTGGTCAGTGTGGTGAAGACCAGCTCGCCCATCTGGCCGTCGGGCAGAACCTCGCCCGTCACCGGGTCGATGATTTCGGGGTAGAAGTGGTCTTCCCAGATGTGCAGGCCATCCTTGGTTTCCACACATTCCTGCGCCACGCCGGGGCCCATCACTTCGGACAGGCCGTAGATGTCCACGGCATGCATGTCGAAGGCTTCCTCGATTTCCTGGCGCATGGCATTGGTCCAGGGTTCGGCCCCGAAGATGCCGACCTTCAGCGAGGATTCGCGCGGATCAATGCCCTGACGGCGGAATTCGTCGAGGATCGACAGCATGTAGGACGGCGTCACCATGATGATGCGCGGCTTGAAGTCGGTGATCAGGGTCACCTGACGTTCCGTCATCCCGCCCGAGATCGGCACCACGGTGCAGCCCAGACGTTCGGCGCCGTAATGGGCGCCCAGACCGCCGGTGAACAGGCCATAGCCATAAGCGTTATGCAGGATGTCACCGGGGCGCCCGCCCGCCGCGCGGATCGAGCGTGCGATCAGGTTGGCCCAAACATCGATATCATTGGCGGTATAGCCAACGACGGTGGGCTTGCCGGTGGTACCGGACGAGCCGTGGATGCGGACCAGTTTGGTCTGCGGCACGGCGAACATTCCGAAGGGATAGGTGTCGCGGAGGTCCTGCTTGTTGGTGAAGGGGAACTTCGCGATATCGGACAGCGACTTCAGCTCTTCTGGGTGGACATCATGTTCGATGAACCGCTTGCGGTAGAAGGGCGAGTTTTCATAGGCGTGCTTCAGAGACCGCTTCATGCGGTGGAATTGCAGCGCCGAGATTTCATCGCGCGAGGCGATCTCGATCGGGTCGAGATCCTGCTTGCGGGGGGTGAGGTCTTCCATGGTGTCCTCCCTTGGAATGCTGTGCGCCGGTCAGGCGGTGACCGGCAGATGGGTGCCGTTGACGCTGCGTGAATGGCCGCGGAATTCGGCCACATGCACACCGTCCTGATTGGTGATGCGGATATCATAGATCCCCGACCGGCCGCGCAGCGAAATCTCGGTAGCGGCGGCGGTCAGACGGTCGCCGATGCGGACGGGGTTTAGATAGGTGATGGAGCAGTGCTGACCCACGACAACCTGATTGCGGCTGTTGCAGGCAAAGGCGAAGGCGCTGTCGGCCAGCGTGAAGATGTAGCCGCCGTGGCAATTGCCGTGGCCGTTCGACATGGCCTCGGTCACGGTCATCGACAGGGTCGCGGCGCCCGGCGCGACGTGATCCAGCGTCATGCCAAGCCGCTGCGAGGTGCTGTCGCCATTCCACATGGCGGCGGCGCTGGCTTCCGCAATCTGTTGCGGGGTCATCTGGGCGAGATCGGTCATTGGCCGCGGAACTCCGGCTTGCGCTTTTCAAGGAAGGCGGTCACGCCTTCGGCATAATCGGCGCTGCGCCCGGCGGTGCGCTGGCAATCGCGCTCCAGATCCAGCTGTTCGTCAAGGGAGGTGGTGGCGGCGGCCTGAATGAGGCGCTTGGTCAGGCCCAAGCCCAGCGTCGGCCCGGCGGCAAGGCTGCTGGCAAGGGCGGTCGCCTCGGCCAACAGATCTGCATCCTCGACGGCCTTCCAGATCAGACCCCAGTCCGCGGCCTTTTCGGCGGGCAGGGGTTCGGCCGTCAGAGCCAGCGCCTTGGCGCGCGGCTCGCCCAGAATCCGCGCAAGGTTCCAGGTGCCGCCCGCATCGGGGACAAGGCCGATCTTGGCGAAAGCCTGAATGAACTTCGCCGAGCGCGCAGCCAGCACGATGTCGCAGGCAAAGGCAATGTTCGCGCCCGCACCCGCGGCCACCCCATTGACGGCACAAACCACGGGTTTTTCCAGCGCACGGATCAGGCGCAGGGTCGGATTGTAGAAGGTGTCCAGCGTATGGCCCAGATCTGGGGCCGGTCCGCCCTTGCGGGGGTCACGGTCGCCCAGATCCTGACCGGCACAAAAGCCGCGTCCCGAACCGGTCAGCAGAACGGCGCGCACCTCGGCATCGTCATGCGCGCGCTGGATGCCCGCGCGCAGCGCAAGGTGCATCTCTTCGTTGAAGGAATTCAGCTTGTCGGGGCGGTTCAGGGTCAGCTGGAGCACGCCAGCATTCAGGCTTTGCAGCACCGTGTCGGACATAATCTTTCCTCTCTCCCTCGCCTAGCAGAAGATCTGTTCCCGGCGCCTTAAGTTTTTTGTTGCATAAACCGACCGGCCGGTCAATGATAAAGCGCAACAGGGAGGAGGACGCCCATGACCGTTTTCTTTGAACGCCATCGCCCGATGCTGGAAGCCGCAACTGCGGCCCTTTACGCACGCGGATTCTGGACGCCCTTCCCGGAAGTGCCAAGCGGCAAGATTTATGGCGAAACCGCCAAGGCCGACGGCGATGCGACCTATGCCGCACTGCTGGCCAAACCCTTCGATCTGCCTGGTCACCCCGAATCACAGCGCCTCGGGGCTGAGATTTCCCCCTGGGGTCCGGAGCTGGGGATTCGCTACCCCACCGCCGAACCCGCCACGCTGATTGCTGCGGCCCGTACGGCCGCACCCGCGCTGGCGGCCGCCTCGGTCGAAGCCCGCGTCGGCGTCTGCCTTGAGATCTTGCAGCGCCTCAATGGTCTGTCCTTCGTCATGGCCAATGCCGTCATGCACACGACCGGGCAGGCTTTCCCGATGGCATTTCAGGCGGGTGGCCCGCATGCGCAGGACCGCGGGCTTGAGGCCGTCGCCATGGCCCATGCCGAAATGACCCGCTTTGCCGCCACCGCGCGTTGGGAAAAACCGCAAGGCAAGGCCGCGCCCATCGTGATGGAAAAGCACTGGACCATCGTGCCGCGCGGTCTTTCGCTGGTCATTGCCTGCAATACCTTCCCGACCTGGAACAGCTATCCGGGCCTTTTCGCCAGCCTTGCGACTGGCAACCCGGTCATCGTCAAGCCGCACCCCTCGGCGATCCTGCCGCTGGCGCTGACCGTGCGTGTCGCGCGTGAGGTTCTGGTCGAGGCAGGTCTTCCTGCCGATGCCGTGCTGCTGGCCGTGGATGAGGCGGGGGCCGAAATCACCAAGACTCTGGCGACCGATCCGGCGGTAAAGCTGATCGACTATACCGGGTCTTCGGTCTTCGGGAATTGGCTGCGCGGCCATGCGGCGCAGGCGCAGCTCTTTACGGAAGAAACCGGGGTGAACACGGTCACCATCGCCGCGACCGATGATTTCGCGGGCATGTGCGATAACCTTGCCTTCTCCCTCTCGCTCTATTCCGGGCAGATGTGCACGTCGCCTCAGACGATCTTTGTGCCCGAAAACGGGATTGAGACAGAGGGTGGCCATCTCAGCTTTGACGCCGTGGCCGAAGGTCTGGCCTCTGCCATCGACCGTCTGCTGGCCGATCCTGCCCGCGCGGCGGGGGTCTGCGGTGCGGTTGCAAACCCGGCAACCCTTGCCCGGGTCGAGGCTGCCCAAGCCCTCGGCCGTGTGATCCGCGCCTCGGCGCCACTGGCGCAGGGTCGCAGTGCGACGCCGCTGCTGGTCGTGCCGGAAGGGCAGGGGGCCAAGGCGGCCGAGGATGAATGTTTCGGCCCTGTCGCCTTTATCGTGCCGGTGGCCGATGCCGATGCGGGGATCACCCGTGCGGCTGCGCTGGCCGAAACCAAGGGCGCCATCACCGCTGCGCTTTATGACACCGATTCCGCCCGCATCGGCCGCGCCGTGCAGGCCTTTGCCCGGGCGGGGGTAAACCTGTCAGTCAACCTGACCGGCAATATCTTCGTCAACCAATCAGCCGCATTCAGCGACTTCCACGTCACCGGCGCGAACCCCGCCGGGAATGCCAGCCTGACCGATACCGATTTCGTCGCTCCCCGTTTCCGCCGCGTGATGTGGCGGATGCCGGTGGCGGCCTGACCCGTTCCAAACTGTTCTCTGGGAGGAGGAACTTCATGAAGACCCTGACGACGACTGCCCTCGGCACCCTCATGGCGCTTGGCTTGGCCACGGCCGCCATGGCCGATATCAAGATTGGTGCGACCGTTTCGGCCACCGGCCCGGCCTCGTTTCTGGGCGATCCGGAAGCCAAGACGCTGGAAATGCTGGTGGAAGAGCTGAACGCCGCCGGCGGCATCAATGGCGAAAAGGTCGAGCTGGTGCTCTATGATGACGGCGGTGATCCGAACAAAGCCCGCACCTTCGCAACCCGTCTGGTCGAAGATGACGAAGTCGTCGCCATCATCGGCGGTTCGACCACCGGCACCACCATGTCGATCATCTCGGTTGCGGAAGACGCCGAAGTGCCCTTCATTTCGCTCGCCGGTGCGGTCGAGATCATCGAGCCGGTGAAGCCCTTCACCTTCAAGACCCCGCATACTGACCGCATGGCCTGCGAAAAGATCTTCGAAGACATGCAGAAGCGCGGCTTCACCAAGGTCGGCATGATTTCTGGCACCGACGGCTTTGGCGCCTCGATGCAGGCGCAGTGCAAATCGGTCGTGGGGAACTACGGGATCGAGATCGTCGCCGACGAAACCTATGATCCCAAAGATGCCGACATGACCGCCCAGCTGACCAACATCAAGGGCGCCGATGGCATTCAGGCGGTGCTGAACCCCGGCTTTGGCCAAGGCCCGTCGATCGTGACACGTAACTACAAGCAGCTGGCCATCGACCTGCCGCTCTATCAGTCGCATGGCGTGGCCTCGGACGGGTTCATCGAACTGGCCGGTGCCGATGCGGCCGAGGGCGTGCGCCTGCCGGGCACCGCGCTGCTGATCGCCGACATCCTGCCGGAAGACGACGCGCAAAAGCCGGTCGTCACCGCCTACAAGGCCGCGTTCGAGGCCAAGACCGGCACCCCGGTCGGCACCTTTGGCGGCTACGCGCATGATGCCTTCCTGATCCTGAAGGATGCTATCACCCGCGCGGGTTCCGCCGAACCCGCCGCGATCCGGGACGCCATCGAGGCGACCTCGGGTCTGGTCGGCACCACCGGCGTCTATACCATGTCGCCGGAAAACCACCTCGGCCTTGATCTCTCGGCGTTCCGCATGCTCGAGATCAAGGGCGGCAAATGGACCATCGTCGAGTGAGCCATCCCGGCCCGTAATCGGGCCGGACCGGGGCGGCCCGATATGGCCGCCCCATGCCCCCCTGACGCCAGCCGGAGCGGTTCTCATGTCGGAACTTATGCAATTCCTTCTGTCGGGGGCGACAGTGGGCGCGGTCTATGCGCTCGTCGCTCTTGGCTTTACGATCATTTACAATGCCTCTGACGTGGTGAACTTCGCGCAGGGCGAATTCGTCATGCTGGGCGGTATGACCACGGTTTTTGCCCATGCGGCGGGGCTTCCGCTGCCGCTGGCGGCGCTGGTTGCGGTTGTGGCGACCTCGGCCCTAGGGGTGGCGCTGAACAAGCTGGCCATCGAACCCGCGCGCGGCGCGCCGGTCGTGTCGCTGATCATCATCACCATCGGCGCATCGATCTTCATTCGCGGCGCTGCGCAGCTGGTGTTCGACAAGCAGATCCACCGCTTCCCGGCCTTCACCGGCGACGACCCGCTTCACATCCTGGGCGCGACGATCCTGCCGCAGAGCCTCTGGGTGATCGGTGGCGCACTGGTCGTGTTCGTGGCGCTCTGGCTGTTCTTCACCCGGACTCTGACGGGGCGGGCGGTGCTTGCGACCTCGAACAACCGACTCGCGGCGCAGCTGGTGGGCATCAACACGAATTGGGTGATGACGCTGTCCTTTGCCCTGTCGGCGGGCATCGGCGCACTGGCCGGGGTGCTGGTGACGCCGATCACCATGACCTCTTATGACGTGGGGATCGCGCTGGCGCTGAAGGGCTTTGCCGCGGCGATGCTGGGCGGCATGGGCAATCCCAAGGGCGCGCTGGTGGGCGGTATCCTGCTGGGCCTCTTGGAGTCGCTGACGGCGGGCTACCTGAGTTCGACCTACAAGGATGCGGCGGCCTTCATCGTCATTCTGGGCGTGCTGTTCTTCATGCCGCAGGGCCTGTTCGGCCGCAAATCCACGGATCGGGTGTGACCATGAAACTGACCCCGAAAACTGCAACGCTTCTGGTGCTGGCGGCGCTGATCGCGCTGACGCCCCTGTTCTTCCCCTCGGGCTATTATTATCGAGTGGGCGCCCTGATCTTCGTCAACGGCCTGTCGGTTCTGGGGATCGTGATCCTGACCGGCTATGCCGGACAGGTCAGCCTTGGCCATGCCGGATTTGCCGGGATCGGCGCCTATGCTTGCGCGCTGGCGCCGGTGCATCTGGGCCTGCATCCCGCGCTGGCCATCGTGCTGGGCGCCGTGATTTCTGCCATCATGGCCTGGCTGGTCGGTCGGCCCATCCTGCGGCTCAAGGGCTATTACCTGGGTGTGGCGAGCCTCGGCTTCGGCATCCTCGTGTCGATGGTGCTGTCGAACGAGCGCTGGCTGACCAAGGGCCCCGACGGGATCGAAGTGCCGGATCTGGGCCTGCGTGACCTGCTGAAGGACATGGGCCTGAAGCTGGCGAATGGCGAATTCTGGTATTTTTTCAGCGGCATCTGCCTGCTGATCGGCGCGTGGTTGGTGCTGAACCTGTATAACAGCCCTACGGGCCGCGCCCTGCGCGCCCTGCACGGGTCGGAGATTGCCGCCCGTACCGTGGGCGTCGATGTGGCAAAGCTCAAGCTGCAGGCCTTTGTCATCTCTGCGGTCTATGCCTCGGTTGCGGGATCGCTGCTGGCGCTGATGAACAAGTTCGTCACTCCCGATGTCGCAGGCTTCATGCATTCGATCGAAATGGTGACCATGGCCGTTCTGGGCGGTGCGGGGTCGGTGCTAGGCGCGATCTTCGGCGCAGGCATCCTGACGCTGCTGCCGCAGGTGCTGACCGTCTTTGCCGAATATGAACAGCTGATGCTGGGTGCGGTGATGATGCTGGTGATGATCTTCATGCGGGATGGGCTGCTGCCCTCGGTGCTCCGCAAGATCCGGGGGAGGGGCGAATGAGCCTGCTGGAAATTCAGGGTCTTGGCATCACCTTTGGCGGCCTGCGCGCTGTCCATGATGTCAGCTTCAAGGTCAAGCCCGGCGAGATCGTTTCCGTGATCGGGCCGAATGGCGCGGGCAAGACCACCTTGTTCAACATGATTTCGGGCGTCTATCAGCCCGGCGCGGGCAAGGTGGTGCTGAGCGGCGAAGATGTGACGGCGATGTCGCCGCATCTTCTGGCGCGGCGCGGCATGTCGCGCACCTTCCAGAACCTGCAGATCTTTCAGGGCATGACCGTGCTGGAAAACGCCGTGTCGGGCTATCACCTGCAGGAACGCGGGCCGATCCTGGCGGACCTGCTGGGCCTTCCGTCCTCGCGCCGCAGGGCGCGGGCTGCGGAAGAAGGCGCGCGGGCGCTGCTGGCCCGGGTGGGTCTGGACCGTGCCGCCGAACGCGAGGCGGCGAACCTCTCGTACGGCGCGCTGAAACGTCTAGAGATTGCCCGCGCGCTGGCGCTGCAACCGAAGGTGCTGCTGCTTGACGAACCGGCCGCCGGTTGCAACGCGGTTGAAACCGAAGAGATCGACCACCTGATTGCCGAGGTCGCAGCGTCGGGCGTGGCGATCCTGCTGGTGGAACATGACATGAAGATGGTCATGCGGATTTCGAACCATATCGTCGTGCTGGACCATGGTGAAAAGATCGCTGAAGGCGATCCGGCCACCGTCAGCCGCGATCCGGCTGTCATTGCCGCATATCTGGGGACGGAGGCGGAACATGCTCACGGTTGAGGGGCTGCGCTCGCGCTATGGGCGCATCGAGGTGCTGCACGGCATCGATCTGCATGTGGACAGCGGCGAGATCGTCACCGTCGTCGGCGCGAATGGCGCGGGCAAAACCACGCTGCTGCGCTGCCTTTCGGGCGTGCAGCCGGTGTCGGGCGGGTCGATCACCTTCCGGGGTGAAGTTCTGACCCCCGTTCCCGCCTACAAGCGCCTGCGCCGGGGACTTGCCCAATCGCCCGAGGGGCGGCAGATCTTCACCAACCTGACGGTTGAGGAAAACCTGCGTCTTGGCGCGTTTCTTTTCAGCGATGACCGGGTTGACCGGGATATGGAAGACGCCTTCCAGATGTTCCCGATCCTCAAGGAAAAGCGCAATCTCGCCGCGGGGGGCCTTTCGGGTGGGCAGCAACAGATGCTGGCCATGGCACGGGCGCTGATGGGGCGGCCGTCGTGCCTGCTGCTTGACGAACCCTCGATGGGTCTGGCGCCGATCATCGTGCAGCAGATCTTTGATGTGGTGAAGGGCCTGAAGGCGCTGAACGTCACCGTGCTGCTGGTGGAACAGAACGCCTTTGGCGCATTGAAGATTGCGGATCGGGGCTATGTGATGGAAACCGGCCACATTACCATGGAAGGCACGGCGGCCGAGCTGATTGCCGACCCGCGCATCCGCGAAGCCTATCTGGGGATCTGACATGACCATCGTCACCATCGACCGCGATCAGGATATTGCCGTCGTCACCGTGAACAACCCCCCTGTCAATGCCCTGTCGCAGGCGCTGCGTCAGGGTCTTTGGGATGCGGCCGTTGCGCTAGACGCCGATCCTGCGGTGCGGGCGGTGGTGCTGATCTGCGCCGGGCGTACCTTCATCGCCGGGGCGGATGTGTCAGAATTCGGCAAACCCCCGATGGAGCCGCATCTGCCCGATGTCGTGGCCCGGATCGAGGCAGCGACCAAGCCGTGGATCGCCGCCATCCACGGGTCGGCCCTTGGTGGCGGGTTCGAGGTGGCGCTTGGCTGCCGCTTCCGCGTTGCGGATGAAGCGGCCTCTGTGGGCCTGCCCGAGGTGACCTTGGGTATCGTTCCCGGTGCCGGAGGCACGGTGCGGACGCCCCGCGTCGCCGGCGTGGCTGCGGCGGTCGAGCTGGTGACCACGGGCAAACCCGCCAAGGCTGCCCGCGCCCTGACGCTGGGCCTGATCGATGCGGTGGTAACGGGCGATCTGCGGACCGAGGCCGTGGCCTTCGCCCGCGCCGCACTTGACCAACCGCTGCCCGCGAAAGCCGCAGATCGTGCGGTTGAGGCCCCCGATGCAGGCTTCTGGGCGGAACAGGAAACCGTGATTGCCAAGCGCGCAAAGGGTGAAGTTGCGCCCCTGCGGGCGCTCGCCTGTCTGCGCAAGGCGGCCGAGGCTCCGTTCGCCGAGGCGATGGCCTTCGAGCGCGCCACCTTCCTTGACCTGCGCGCCTCGGATCAGGCGGCGGCCTTGCGGGCGGTGTTCTTTGCCGAACGCGCCGCCCCGCGACCGGCACATCTTGCGGATGCCAAGTCCCTGCCTCTGCGCCAGACGGCCGTTGTCGGCGGTGGCACCATGGGTGCGGGCATCGCCGCTGCACTGCGGGATGCGGGACTTCCGGTCGTGCTGATCGAACGCGATGACGCCGCCGTGGCCCGTGGGCTGGAAAACCTGCGCAGCATCTTTGCCGGTGCAGTCAAACGCGGTCGCCTGACCGAAACCCAGGCCGCCGCGCGGATGGAGGGTGTGACCGGCACCACCGATTACGCCGCACTGGCCGAGGTCGATCTGGTGATCGAGGCTGTCTTTGAAGACATCGCGGTGAAGCGCGCGGTCTTTGCCCAGTTGTCGGCCGCCTGTCGCCCGGATGCGGTGCTGGCCACCAATACCTCCTACCTCGACCCGCGGTTGATCGCCGAGGGCGTGGTGAACCCCGGCCGCTTCATCGGGCTGCATTTCTTCAGCCCTGCCAATGTGATGAAACTGCTGGAAATCGTGCCGACCCCCGATACCGCGCCCGAAACGCTGGCCACCGGGTTTGCCTTGGCGCGCAGCCTCGGCAAGGTGCCGGTGCAGGCCGGAATTTGCGAGGGCTTCATCGGCAACCGCATCCTGAAACGCTATCGCGCTAGCGCCGAGGCCTTGGTCCGCAGCGGTGTGGCCATTGCAGAGATTGATGCGGCAATGCGCGGCTACGGTTTTGCCATGGGCCCGTTTGAGGCGCAGGATCTGGGTGGTCTTGATATCGCCTTCCTGCAGCGCGAAGGCGCGCGGGCGGCGGGGCAAGAGGTGGCGGAAACGCTGGGTGATGTGCTCGTCCGTGCAGGCCGCAAAGGGCAAAAGACCGGCGGCGGCTGGTATGATTATACCCCGGGCGACCGGAAGCCGCAGCCTTCGGCCACTGTCGCCGAGTTGCTGGGTGACCGTCTGGCCGCACCCAGACAGATGGACCGCGCCGCGATTGCGGAACATCTGGTGGGCGAAATGGCCGCCGAGGGGCACGCCATTCTGGCGGAGGGCATCGCACGCCAACCCTCCGACATCGACCTGACGGAAATCCATGGCTATGGCTTTCCGCGCTGGCGCGGCGGACCGATGTTCGCCACCACCCCGCGTGGCTAAAGCAGGCTGTCGAACCGGTCACGCACCACGAAATCCAGCAAGGCGCGGGTCCGCCGCGCCATGCGCCGGTGGTCAAGGTGCAGCGCGTGCACATCCAGCCGGGCGCCTTCGGTTTCAGGCAGCACCCGTTCCAGCCGTCCTGCGGCAAGGTCCGGGCCGATCATGTAATCGGGGCAAAGTGCGATGCCCGCCCCTTCCAGCGCAAGGTCGCGGGTCGCCCGCGCGCTATTCACCAGAAACCGGCCCGAAACGGGGATGCGCCGGGGCACCCCGGCCTCGACCAAGGGCCAGCCGCCGCTGCTGCGGAGGTTGGTGTCCCGGATGCAGTCATGCGCCGTCAGATCCTGCGCCTGAAGCGGCCGCCCCGCGCGGTCCAGATAGGCGGGTGCCGCCACCAGCAGCAGCACGATTTCGCCCAGTTTTCGCGCGATCAGCGCCGAATCCTGCAACTGCCCGATCCGCAGCGCCAGATCGATGCCCTCGGCCGCGAGGTCTGCAAATTGGTCCGACAGACGCAGGTCCACCGTCAGATCGGGATGCCGGGCCTGGAACCGCCGCAGCATCGGGGCTGCGTGCATTTCACCAAAGCTGAGCGGGGCGGAAACGCGCAGGGTGCCGGACAACCGCGCGCCACTTTCGCGCAGATCGCCGCGCATATCCTCCAGCGTTTCCAGCCAGTCGGGGGCACGGCGCAGCAGCCGTTCGCCCGCCGCCGTCAGCCCGATCCGCCGCGTGGTGCGTTGCAGCAATCGTGCCCCAAACCGATCCTCAAGCTCAGCCATGTATTTCGATGCGAGCTTGGGGGATATCCCCAGTCGTGCTGCCGCCGCTGCGAAAGATCCGGTTTCCACCGTGGTCACAAAGACGCGGATTCCATCCACAAGGTCCATCAGTAATTCCGAACATATTGGCGACAGTCATTCACCATATGCGCCATTTCAACGGGAAACAATCGGACGCATAGTTCCTTCCAACCGGGGTGACCCGCCCCGAAAGGAGAATGACGATGCTGGTGAATGGAATCTGGCAGAACAACTGGCACCCGGTGCAGGCCAAGGATGAACAGGGTCGCTTCGTGCGGCAAACGTCGACCTTCCGCAACTGGATCACCCCGGATGGGGCGCCGGGGCCGACCGGGACGGGGGGCTATGTCGCCGAAAAGGGCCGTTACCGGTTTTATGTCGCGCTGATCTGCCCCTGGGCGTCGCGTACGCTGATTGCCCGCAAGCTCAAGGGGTTGGACGACTTTATCGCCGTGACTGTGGTGAACCCGGTGCTGGGGGAAGAGGGCTGGCGCTTTGGCGGCTATCCGGGCGCTGATGCCGATCCGGTGTTCGGCGCGACATGGATGCATGAGATCTATACCCATGCCGACCCGCAAGTGAATGGCCGGGCCACTGTTCCAGTGCTGTGGGATGAAAAGACCGGGACCATCGTCAGCAACGAAAGCGCCGATATCCTGCGGATGTTCAACACCGCCTTTGCGGATCAAGTGCCGGAAACGGTTGATCTGTATCCCGAAGACCTGCGCCTGCAGATCGACGCCTGGAACCCCGAGATCTATGACCAGCTGAACAACGGCGTCTACAAGGCAGGCTTTGCTTCGACCCAGCTTGCCTATGATGAGGCGGTGGCCGGCGTCTTTGCCATGCTCGACCGGCTGGAGGGTGCGCTGCAGGGGCCGTTCCTGTTTGGCGACCGGGTGACCGAAACCGACATCCGCCTCTTTGTCACGCTGATCCGCTTCGATGCGGCCTATCACGGGCTGTTCAAGACGAACCTGCGACGGATCGCCGATTACCCGCGTCTGACCGCGTTCCTGCGGCAGATGCTTGCGCTGCCGGGGGTGCGTGAGACGGTCAACCTCGATCACATCAAGGCGGGGTATTATTCGATCAAGGCGCTGAACCCATCGGGCATCGTACCTGCCGGACCTGATCATGTCGCGGCCTTGCTGGGGGACCGGACATGACCCTGCCCAGCCTTTTTCTGGCCCATGGCGCGCCGGATCTGCCGTTTTCGCGCACGCCCGCGCGGGCCTTCACGGAAGGTTTGGGCGCCCGCTACCCTGACCTGCGCGCGATCCTTGTGATTTCCGCGCATTGGGAAGATCGGGTCAATACCATCGGCATCGCGCCGCACCCCGAAACCATCCATGATTTCGGCGGGTTTGACCCGGCGCTTTACAATCTGCGCTATCCCGCCCGGACCGATCCCGCGGTGATTGATGAGGTCGCTGCCGCCCTGACCGCCGCCGGGGTGCCCCATGCCCGCGATGGTCGGCGCGGCTATGATCACGGGGTATGGATTCCGCTCCTTCTCGCCTTTCCGCAGGCTGAGGTTCCGGTGATCCAGCTGTCACTGCGCCACGGCGCCTCCGCGCGCGAGAATTTTGCGCTGGGTCAGGCCCTCGCGCCCTTGCGGGAACAGGGGGTGCTGATCATCGGGTCGGGCGCCACGGTGCATAACCTGCGTGGTATCGGCCGCGAAGGCAGCCCGCCCCCCGATTGGGCCCGCGCCTTTGACAACTGGATCGTGCAGGGCGTTACCCGTGGTGATGCCGAGACGCTGCTCAGCTTCCCACAGGTCCCGGCCGAGGCGCGCATCGCCCATCCCACACCCGAACATCTGATGCCGCTTTATGTGGCCATGGGGGCCGGGGGCGGACAGGGCGAAGTTTTGCACCGCAGCTTTTCCTGGGGGTCGATCGGCATGACCTCCTTCGCCTTTGGTGCCGCGGCCTAGCGTTCCCCGCGCCAAAGCCAGGGCAGCTCAAAGCTGCCCTCCCATATCCCCAACTGCGCCGTCCGCGCGGCGTTCTGCTCGGCCTCATACTCCGGGCTGGCACCCTCGCGGACGACCGCCCAGCCTTGGCGTACCAGTTCTTCCCCGAGGTCGAGCCCGTCAGCCGTGCAGATGGCCTGTGCTGCCCCGTTCGGATCTGCCGCGACCTGATTGCAATGCACCGATTTGCGCCAGACAGCATCGCTTAAGGCCCGGGTCGCGGAAGCACCGCAGGCCCATGAGCGCCCATCGGCATGATGGCAGGTCTGGCGCGGTTCCGGCGCGTCGATCCAGGCCAGCCGCAGGGTAACCCCGTCGATCTGGATCGTATCGCCTGAAACCACGGTGACGAAGCCGGCAACCGAACCCGCCCCGCAAGGCAAGGCGAAGAGCTGCAAAAGAAGGACAAAGGCGTATCTGCGGAACATACAACCAACGTGGCAGCGCACCCGGACCTTGTCCATCCGACCCGAAGGTCGGAACGGCGCACCATTCGGATGAGGCATACATACTCGGCCGCCAGATCACCCCACGTCGCGCAAAAGCTGATCCAGGAATTCGCTGGCCCCGATCGCCAGAATGTCCGCGACCGGGTCGAGTTCCACCACACGTGTCCCGATGTCAGACAGATGTTGGCGCAGGGTTTCGAGGGACAGTGTGTGCCCCCTGCGCAGCAGGTCAATCACCACCGACCCCAGCGTCAACCGGACAAGCTCTTCTGCGGCGGCAAGCTCCACAAGCCGGTCCGAGGGCAGGGACATATTGGCCGTGGGGCTGAATTTCGATGTAATGTCCATGTTCCCTGCGCAGTTGCCCATAGGTTGAAGAATAGCCCGTCGCACAAGCGGATCAATCTTTTCGGTCCAAAATTATCCCTTTTTGCAAAGCCTTGCCCGCAGCATAAGGCGGGACGGCCCCTGTGCTTTCGGGGTCATGGCCTGCCAAATGGGCGCCGGATAATGCGGGATCGGCGGGATCATTCCCTCAGGGAATGATCTGTCACAGGGCCAGGGCTGCGATCCGCTTCCATCTCTTGCAAAAGCCACGCCCGGAATGCGGCGAGTGGCGGGTGTTCGGCACGGTCGGTGGGCCAGCACAGGTAATAAGCCCCGTCGCTTTGCACGGGCAAATCCAGCGCGGGCACAAGGCGGCCTGCTGCCAGATCCTCGGAAATCAGGAAATCCGGGATCAGCCCGACCCCCAGCCCCGCGGCAGCTGCGGCTGTAAGGGTTGTGAACTGGTCGAACAGCATCCCCTGCACATGGGTGTCATCAACGTGATGGTGCCGCAGCCAAAGTTCCCAGGCATCGGGGCGGCTGGTCAGGTGCAGCAGTGGCGCCGCGCGCACATCAGCCGGTCGGCGAAAGCTGTGATGATCGCGCAGCCCCGGCGCGCAGACCGGGCGCACCGTTTCATGACGCAAGAGCACCAGTTCCGCCCCCGGCCAGTCCTCTGTTCCGAAATGTATTGCTGCATCAATGGCTTCGTTCTTGAAATCGAAGCTTGTCAGCCGCGAGATCAGGTTGATCGTGACCCCGGGATAGGCCGCCAGAAACCCCGGAAGCCGCGGGGTGAGCCACCGTGCGGCAAAGGTCGGCAATACGGCAAGGGTCAGTGTTCCCCCCAGCGGATTGGCCCGCAGATTGAGCGAGGCCGCCGAGATCCGGGCCAGCGCCTCGCGTATCTCGCGCGCATATGCGGCACCCCCGACCGTGAGGCGGATCGACTGCCGTTCCCGGTGAAAAAGCGCATAGCCCAACTGTTCTTCGAGGGCCTTGATCTGGCGTGAGACGGCGCTTTGCGTCAGTGCCAGTTCCTGTGCGGCCCGTGTGACCGACCCGGTCCGCGCCGCCGCCTCAAAAGCCGCCAGCAGTGGAAGTGAGGGCAGAAAGCGACGAGGCGCACGCATAGCATTCCCATTCGGAATGAGGTGATGAGAAAATCTCGTTAGCGCAAGGCCGTGCTTCGGGCAAGAAAGGCATGTCAGCCGCAGGGCGACGCGCAAGGGAAAAGGGGCCTCAGATGTTGAATGATCCGCGCTCGCACGGTCTTTGGGAACGGACGGCGCCGGACGCCCCGGTGACCGGGCCTCTGTGCGATCAATTGACGGCCGATGTCGTGGTGATCGGCGCGGGCTATACCGGCCTTTCGACCGCACTGCATCTGGCCGAACGGGGCGTGTCTGTCGTGGTGCTTGAGGCCGCCGAGGTGGGGTTTGGCGGGGCCGGGCGCAATGTGGGACTTGTCAACGCGGGCATGTGGGTCATGCCCGAAGACCTCTGCGCCGGGCTGGGCGATCACTTTGGGAACCGGCTGCTGGAGGCGCTTGGCAACGGTCCGCGCAAGGTTTTTGAGGTGATCGACCGCTACGCGATTGCTTGCGAGGCCGAGCGTCAGGGCACGCTGCACCTTGCCGTTGGGGACAAGGGTCTGGCCGAGATCCGCGAGCGGGCGCGCCAATGGCAAAAACGCGGGGCGCCTGTCCATCTGCTTGATGCGGCAGAAACGGCTGCGCGGGTGGGAAGTTCAGCCTATGCGGGTGCGCTCTGGGATCAGCGGGCGGGCACGATACAGCCGCTTGCCTATGCGCGGGGATTGGCCCGCGCTGCGGTGGGGCAGGGCGTGCGGCTCTTCACCGGATCGCCGGTCGCCGCCCTGCGCCGGGATGGCGCGGACTGGACGGCGCAGACGCCAGGTGGCTCTGTCCGGGGGAAGTGGGTCGTGCTGGGGACCGATGCCTATACCGGCGGGCTGTTTCCGCAGATCCGCACGCAACAGGTGCATCTGCCCTATTTCAACTTCGCGACGGAACCCCTGCCAGCATCTGCGCGGACCCGGATCTTGCCGAACCGCGAAGGATGCTGGGATACGCCCGAGGTCCTGACCTCTTTCCGCTTCGATCAGCAGGGGCGGCTGGTCTTCGGGTCGGTCGGAGCGCTGCGGCGGGGTGGTGCGGGCGTGCATCGGGCCTGGGCCCGGCGGGCCATCGCCCGGATCTGGCCCGAACTGGCGGGGATCGGCCTTGAGGCGGAATGGTATGGCCAGATCGGCATGACCGCAAACAACCTGCCGCGGTTTCACAAGCTGGACGAGCGGGTCATTACGGTCTGCGGCTACAATGGGCGCGGCATCTCGCCGGGAACGGTGTTTGGTCAGTTGCTGGCGGCCTATGTTGCGGGCGATATCGGGGATGCCGACATGCCACTGCCCGTGACCGATCCGGCACCCGTCTCGGCCTTGCCGCTGCGCGAGGCTTGGTATGAGGCTGGCGCCCAGCTGGTGCATGTGGCGCAGGCGCGGTTCTGACCCGCGATCAGGCGCCTGCGGAGGCGCCGAACCCCGGCAGCCACTGTTGCAGGGCCGCACGCAGCTGCCTGTTATCCAGGGGCTTTTTCAGAAACCCGTTCATCCCGGCGGCCAGGCATGCGGCCTTGACGTCGTCATCCTCGGCGCCGCTGACCGCAAGGATGGGCACCTCGCCCCGCGCGGTGCCAAGCGCGCGGATCCGGCGGGCGGCCTCGATCCCGTCCATGACCGGCATCTGGTGATCCATCAGCACCAAGTCGATGCGATCCTCCAAAACGGCGCGGACAGCCTCTGCGCCATTCGCGGCGGTGATGACCGAAAGGCCCAGCCTCTCCAGCCGTGCCGCCGCCAGATCGCGGTTCAGGCCATCGTCATCAGCCACAAGGACGCGTAGCGCGGGGTGCTGCTCCGGCTCTGCAACGGGCCGTGGGATCTGTGCCCCGCCCCGCCGCATCTGGGCCAGACGCTCGGCGATCAGCAAGGGATCGGCGGGCTTGCGCAGAATTTCAGTGGCAATCGGGGTCAAATGCGGATCATCGCTGTCCATCAAGGCCAGCACAGGGCGCGACCCTTGCTGCAAAAGTGCGATGGACTCAGGGACGCGATGGATGAAGGCATCATCGACCACGGCAAGATCAGCACCTTCAAGTCCGATGACCGACCTGTCGGCCAATCCCAGGACCAGTCCCGCATCAAAACCACAGCGGCGCAGCTGATTGCAGATCAGGGCGCGCAGGTTTTCGTTCGCGATGGCCACGGCGACACGGCCCTCTCCGACAGGCACCGCAGGGGGGGCTGAAGGTTCAGCATCATCAAGATGGATCTGCAGCCAGAATTCGCTGCCTTCTCCTTCTTGCGACCGGACGCCGACTTCGCCGCCCATCAGCGTTGCCAGCTGTCGGCAGATCGCCAGGCCAAGCCCGGTGCCCCCATAAAGCCGCGCGGTGGAGTGTTCGGCTTGGGTGAAGGCCTGAAACAGCCGCTGGACCTGTTCCTCATTCAGCCCAACGCCCGTGTCTGAAACCGCAAGGCGCAACATCGGACGGTCTTCGCGCACATGGCTGATGGAAAGCGTGATCTCGCCCGCCTCGGTGAACTTCACCGCGTTTGACAGGTAGTTCATCAGAACCTGGGTCAAGCGCAGGGGATCGGCCTGAATGGTCGCCGGAACATCCGGCGCCACATTCAGCACGAGATCAATGCCGCGACGTCCCGCCGTGGGGGCGATGCCTTCCAGCGCATCGCGGGCCAGGTCCCGCAGGTTGACCGTGACCCGTTCCAGGGCCAGTTTACCCGCCTCTGCCTTTGAAAGGTCGAGAATGTCATTCACGATTGCGGCAAGATGTTGCCCCGACCGCGCCGCCTTGGACAGGAATGCCGTCTGCTTGGGGTCAAGCTGCGTCTCGGCCAGCAGGTCGAGAAACCCGATGAGCGAGTTCAGCGGCGTGCGGATTTCGTGGCTCATCGTCGAAAGGAAATCGGATTTCAGCTGCGCGGTCTGGGTCGCCAGATCGCGGGCATTGCGCAGCAGGTCTTCGGCCTCACGCTCGGCGGTGATGTCATCCAGAACCCAGACCTCGCCCTTTTCAGGGTCGTCCGGATCAACCGCGGCCGCGCGCATGCGCGCCCAGATCGAGGTTCCATCCGGCCTGCGCAATTCGGTGGTCAGTTCCACGGTGCGCCCCTGCCAGATCCCCGCCAGAACCTCGGCATTGTCGTGCCAGAAGGTGGGGGCGCCGTCCAAGACCTCTGTCAGAAGCAGACCGGTCAGGCCGGTATTGGTGCGTCCGAGTTGGTGGTGGATCAGTGTATTGGCCTGCACCACCCGATGTTCCCGCAGGAACAGGATGCCCGACCGTGAGGTATCGAAAATGGCGCGGAGCTCTTCGTTCCGGCTTTCAAGCTCTTCGGTGCGTTTGGCGACGGCGCTCTCCAGCCGACTTTGATAGGCGCGCAGGGTTTCTTCGGCCTGCCGTTGGGCCGTCACATCGGTCAGGACGGCGATGGTTTCAAAGCCCTGCCGCGTCGGAACTTTCGTCAAAAGGACTTCGGTCGTGATCGACGATCCGTCGGCGCGAAGGTGGGTCCAGTCGGTCCGGGTGCGCCCACCTGTGTTCAGCGCCGCAAGAATTTCCTGGCCCAGATCGGCGGTAGAGCGACCGTCGGGCTGGATCGGGGGCGAGATTTCTGCCGGCTGTCGTCCGATCAACTCTGCCGCGTCGTGATAACCCAGCAATTGGCGCGCCGCGTCATTGATGCGGTAGATCCGCCCCTCGCGCAGGACCATGACCGGCAGGCCCGTGTTTTCAAACGCGGTTGAGAACCGCGCCTCGCTGCGGGCAAGGCTGCTGCGCGTCATCTCGGCCCAGGCACGGGCACGCCACAGGCGAAAGCGGAGCAGCATGGCCAGCAACAGAAGGATGAGCACGCCTGCAATCAGCCCGGCAAGCGGCAGGATAATGCCGCCATCCGTCAGACCCACACTGTCGATCCGGTTTTCGCGGCGCCAATTGTCGATGATCTGTTTGCGCTCTTCCGGCGTCAGACTTGCGGCCAATTCGGCCAGCAGAATGCCTGTGTCCGGGTCGGACAGCCGATAGGCCGTGGCCGTCCGGGTGATCGAGATCGGCTCGCCATGGGTGAAGGCATCTTGCAGACCAGCCTGACGCAGCAACAGGATGCCCGTCGGCTCTGACAGGCAGAAGCGATCAGCTTCCGCGATGGCCGCAGCCAGCACCACGCCTTGCGGGTTGGGATAGCGCAGCACCCGGCTTGTGGCCTGATCCGACATGAAATTGTCGCAGGCGCTGCCCTCTACAACCGCAACAGGCGAATCTTCCGCCGGAAGTTTGCCGTTCTTCATGCGCTGGAATTCCACAAAGCGCAGAATTTCCTCCGGTGCCATGATCCGGATGCCAAAGCCCGGCGCGGTGGATTGGGCAAAAAGATCGACGGCATCCACCCGTCCGTCATTCAGGGCGGTCAGGGCGCTTTCGGTGGGAACAGCATGCGGGATGATCCGGATACCGGTCCGTTCTCCCATGGCCTGCCAAAGCGCTATGCGCTGTCCATCGAGCTGCCCCGCTTCATGCAGAAACGAAAATGGGGGGCGATCGATCGGCATGCCGATCTTCAGGCTGCGCCCGGTCCCGACAGGGTCCTGCGCTTCGGCGGCGGTTGCAAGCACGGCCAACGCCACAATCAGCGATCGGATCAGCGCAAGGGGTGTCATTTGGCAGAGATTTCTATCTCTCGCTGGGGGCGGAACATGGGAAAGATGTTTCAGATGTGTCTGGGCGTTTCAAGATCAGGATGAGAATTTCACCGGAGCCGTGCGAGTACGAATCCACCCGTGACGGCCACGGCAAGGACGAAAGCGCCGATGAGGATGGCTGTCTGCAAATCGGTCAGAACAGATTTGCGAACGTCGGGGAAGACATCTGCATCCAGCCGGGCCAGCAGGGTCCAGCCGAAGCGGGGCATGCCGGGCAGGGTGGTTTCCGGCACCAGCACGGTGATGTTCGACTGTCCGTCGGGCCAGGTCATCCAGCCTGCGGCAGGAGCGTCGGGTGGCAAAGTGGCCCCTGTCCAGACCTTGCCTTGCAGCAACCGCTCGGGGTCGATCTCCGCTTCGCCCTTGTCGTTCAGGATTGCGACGCGGATTTTTGCGGCCCCAGCTCCCTTTTTCAGGAAATCTTCTGCCCAGCCCACGCTAATATGGGCGCCGATGACGCCCAGAATGCGCCCCTCGGCGTCGCGCACGGGGGCGGCAAGGTCCAGCAGGCGGAAGGGTTCGCCCTTGGGACGGCCTAGAACTTCGCTCAACAAGACAGCTTCATGGGCGTTGCCGCCGAAGGGCGCGGTCATCCCCTGCTGGAACCAGGGCCGCGCGCTGACATCGCGTCCCAGCAATACATCATTGGCCGCGGCCCGGATGATCCCCTGCGCATCGGCAAACCCCACCCAGGAAATCCGCCCACCGTCACGGGCAAAAACCCGGAGCGCAGCTGCCAGCTGTTCCGGTGGGGTCTCGGCGATCGTCTCGCTCAGGACCTGCAGCTGTTCCCAATCGCCTTGCAGCGTATAGAGAAACGCATGGAAGGTGGCGGTTGCCCGCGCTTCAACGGCATTCTGAGCAATTGCAAGTTGTACACCCCGCGCCTTTTGCGATGCCGACAAGATATGCTGCACCGGATAGGCCACAGCCATCAGGACAAGGCCGGCAACCACCAGCCAGCCGAAAAGCTCGATACGGCCCAGGGTTGTAATGCGACTCATGAAAACAGCCTTCGTATTCTATTCTTGCAGGATAATACCTTGGGGCCGCAAATCCAGCCCAAGAACGCCCCCAAATGAAAACGCCCCGGCAATGCCGGGGCGTTTCAGCGTTCTTGGTGCGGATCAGTTGATGTCGAACCGATCCAGCATCATCACCTTTGCCCAGGCCGCGACGAAATCCTTGACGAATTTCGTGCTGCCATCGGCCTGACCATAGACTTCGGCCAGCGCGCGCAGCTGCGAGTTCGAACCGAAGACCAGATCGACGCGGGTGCCGGTCCATTTGATCGCGCCGCTCTGACGGTCGCGTCCCTCATAGGTGCCGTCTTCGCGCGGGGTCCATTGGGTGCCCATATCCAGCAGGTTGACGAAGAAATCGGTCGTCAGCGCGCCGGGACGGTGGGTCAGCACGCCATGCTGCGCCCCGCCGTGGTTTGCGCCCAGCACCCGCAGACCGCCGACCAGCACCGTCATTTCCGGTGCGCTCAGCGTCATCAGCTGGGCCTTGTCCACCAACAGCTCTTCCGGGGCGACCGAGAAACGCGCCTTCTGGTAGTTGCGGAAGCCATCCGCCGCCGGTTCCAGCACCGCGAAGGATTCAACATCGGTCTGCTCTTGCGTGGCATCGGTGCGGCCGGGGGTGAAGGGCACCTCAACCGCATGGCCCGCGGCCTTGGCGCCCATTTCCACACCGACATTCCCTGCCAGCACGATCAGATCCGCGAGCGAGACTTTCTTGCCGCCGGTCTGCGCCGCATTGAACCCGGTCTGGATACCTTCCAGCACGGCCAGAACCTTGGCAAGCTGGGCGGGCTGGTTCACCTCCCAATCCTTCTGGGGGGCAAGGCGGATGCGGGCGCCATTGGCGCCGCCGCGCTTGTCCGACCCACGGAAGGTCGCAGCCGAAGCCCATGCGGTGGATACGAGCTCCGACACCGAAAGGCCCGAAGCCGCAATCTGTGCCTTCAGCGCAGCAATATCGGCCGCATCCACCAGCGCATGATCGACCGCCGGAACCGGATCTTGCCAGATCAGGTCTTCGGCCGGGACCTCGGGACCAAGATAGAGCGCCTTCGGCCCCATGTCGCGGTGGGTCAGCTTGAACCAGGCGCGGGCAAAGGCATCGGCAAATACTTCGGGGTTCGCGTGGAAGCGACGGGCGATCGGCTCATAGATCGGGTCGAACTTGAGCGCGAGGTCCGCCGTCGTCATCATCGGGCGGTGCTTGCGGGACGGATCATGGGCATCCACGATCATGTCTTCCTCGGCCACGTCCTTGGCGGCCCATTGTTTGGCGCCTGCGGGCGAATGGACCAGTTCCCAGTCATATTTGAACAGAACGTTCAGATAGCCCATGTCCCAGGTGGTGGGATTAGGTTTCCAGGCGCCTTCGATGCCGCTGGTGATGGTGTCATAGCCCTTGCCCGTCCCGTGCGAGGACAGCCAGCCCAGACCCATCGCCTCGATCGGCGCGCCTTCCGGCTCGGCGCCGACGGCGCTGGCCGGGCCATTGCCATGGGCCTTGCCGAAGGTGTGACCGCCCGCCACCAGTGCCACGGTCTCTTCGTCATTCATCGCCATGCGGCCAAAGGTTTCCCGGATATCGCGGGCCGAGGCCAGCGGATCGGGCTTCCCGTCCGGGCCTTCGGGGTTCACGTAAATCAGGCCCATCTGCACGGCGGCCAGCGGGTTTTCCAGATCCCGTTCGCCCGAATAGCGGCTGTTGGCCTTGTCACTGGTTGCCAGCCATTCGCCTTCCTGGCCCCAGTAGATGTCCTCTTCCGGTTCCCAAACATCGGCGCGGCCGCCGCCAAACCCGAAGGTCTTGAAGCCCATCGATTCCAGCGCGACGTTGCCCGCGAGGATCATCAGATCGGCCCAGGACAGGCTGTTGCCGTATTTCTGCTTGATCGGCCACAGCAGGCGGCGGGCCTTGTCGAGGTTGCCGTTATCCGGCCAGCTGTTGAGCGGTGCAAAGCGCTGCGTCCCGGTCGAGGCGCCCCCGCGACCATCGCCGGTGCGATAGGTGCCGGCGCTGTGCCAAGCCATGCGGATGAAGAGCGGCCCGTAATGGCCCCAGTCCGCCGGCCACCAATCCTGGCTGTCGGTCATCAGGGCGTGCAAGTCCTGCTTGACGGCGGCAAAGTCCAGCTTGCGGAAGGCCTCGGCATAGGTGAAGCCCGCGTCCATCGGGTTCGATTGCGCCGAATGCTGGTGCAGCACCCGCAGGTTCAGCTGGTTGGGCCACCAATCCCGGTTGGACCGGCCCGCAAAAGCCGATTGTTTGCTGCCGCCATGATGCACCGGGCATTTGCCCGCGCTGGCGTTGTCATGTCCGCTCATCTTCATCCTCCGGGTTACGTTCCTGCACAGGGCGGGACACCTCTTTTTCAGGGGGCCGACGCGCTGTCTGGAATCGTTCTAGCAAAGTCTGTTGATTAGTTTAATTTTGATTTTCTGATATATGTGATAAGAAGTTCTTATGAAGAATATCACACTCAAGCAATTGCGCTACTTCGACATCCTGTCGCGGCATGGGCATTTCGGCCGTGCGGCGGATGCCTGCGCCATTTCCCAGCCCGCGCTCTCGATGCAGATCAAAGAGCTTGAGGAATCGCTCGGGGCTGACCTTTTCGAACGCGGGGCGCGGCAGATTCGCCTGACCAGCTTTGGCGAGGAATTCGGCCGCCGCGTGGCCGAGATTTTGCGTGCCGTGGATGAGCTGGGCGATATGGCCCGTGCGGCGCGGGACCGGTTGGTCGGGCGGCTTCGGATCGGGGTGATCCCAACGGTTGCTCCCTACCTGCTGCCCACGATTATCGGCAATCTGACGCGCCAGAACCCGAGCCTTGATATCCACGTGCGGGAAACCGTCACCCCCAAACTTCTGCAGGAACTGGCAGAAGGACGGCTGGATACGGCCATTGTCGCCCTTCCGGTGTCCGAACCTGCGCTGACAGAGATCGCGCTTTTTTCGGAAGATTTCGTGCTGGTCCGACCAGCCGAAGATGCGGAAAAGCCGGTGCCGCAGCCGGAAATGCTGCGCGAGATGCGGCTTTTGCTGCTGGAAGAAGGGCATTGCTTCCGCGATCAGGCGCTTTCCTTCTGCAACCTGCAATCGGCGCTGCCGCGCGAATTGCTGGATGGCAGTTCGCTTTCGACATTGGTGCAGATGGTGGGGGCGGGGATCGGCGTGACCCTTATCCCTGAGATGGCGGTGGCGGTGGAAACGCGCTCGGCCCCGGTGTCGATTGCGCGGTTTGCCGGGGCACAGCCTTCGCGCACCATCGGGATGATCTGGCGCCAGACCAACCCGCTTGGGAAGCAGTTGCTCCAGATCTCTGAAGTTGTGCGGCAGTCGGCTGAAAGCCTGCGGCTCCGCCATGGCCGCAAGCGGCCGGGGGCGGAGCCGCAGGCCCGCTAGTTGCCTTCAACGATGGACAGTTCGCGGTCCGACATCCGTGCCGCAATGGGCAGGGCGGCCTGATAATCCGGGTCATCATAGGCCGCTTGCGCCGTCTCGAAACTGTCGAAGCGCACGATGAAGTGCCGCGGGCTTTCCGGGCCTTCGCGCGTATCCACCCGCCCGCGACCGGCAATCACCTCGGCGCCGTAGCGATCCGCCACACGGCGGAACAGCTCGCCATAGGCTTTTTGCGCCTCGGTATCCCGCACAGGTCCTGCCTTCACGATCCAATAGCCTGCCATCTTTTCCCCCTTTTGACGGCCGGCGCCGGGCCTGCCTGTTAAACGGACCGCGTCAGGCCACCATCGACCCGCAGGTTTTGGCCCGTCATATAGCCTGCACCGTCCGACGCAAGGAAGGCAACGGTTGCGGCAATTTCGTCGGCACGGCCATAGCGGCCCATCGGAACGCTTTGGCGGCGTTCCTCTATGGCCGGCAGGCTGTCGATCCAACCGGGAAGGATGTTGTTGATACGGATGTTGTCGGGGGCGTAGGTATCGGCATAGATCTTGGTGAAGGCCGCAAAACCCGCCCGTGCCACTGCCGATGTCGGAAACATGGCCGAAGGTTCAAAGGCCCAGGCCGTCGAGATGTTGATGATCGCGCCGCCCTTTTGTGCCTGCATATATGGTGTGACATGCCGGATCGCCCGCACCGCTGACAGAAAATAGACATCCATGCCCATCTGCCAGTCGGCATCCGTCAGCTCCAGCAGCTGCTTGCGCGGCCCATGCCCGGCGCTGTTCACCAGAACGTCGATGCGCCCCCAGCTGTCGGCGGCCCGGCCCACCACCCCGGCCACGTCGGCATCCTGCAGGTTCGATCCGGTCATCCCGATGCCCCCCAGTTCTTGCGCCAGCGCCGCGCCCTTGCCTGAGGAGGAGAGGATTGCCACGCGATAGCCATCGGCGGCCAGACGACGGGCCGCTGCCGCACCCATGCCACTTCCACCGGCGGTGATAACCGCTACTTTTTCTACAGCCATTCGACAATTCCTATGTGTTCTGACGCCAAAAATGACGAACTTGCAGAACAATAGCGCATTGACCACTGCGGCACGAATGATGATAGCTGTTATCATCCAGTAGAAAAACTGCACATGTCCAAGGATCTTGCCCGGCTGCCTTCGCTCAATGGGCTGCGCGCCTTTGAAGTGGCGGCGCGGCATCTGAACTTTCGTCTCGCGGCCGAGGAGTTGGGTGTCACGCAAGGCGCGGTAGCCCAGCAGGTCCGCAATCTGGAGGCACAGCTGGGGCTTCAGCTGTTCCACCGTCACTCTCGCAGCCTGTTCTTGACCGAGGCCGGGCGCAGCTATGTGTCGAATATCCGCAAGGCTTTTGAGCTGATTGCCGAGGCAACAGATGTTCTGCGCCCCGAACCCGACCATCTGACGATCAGTGTGACGCCGACCTTTGCCGCGAAATGGCTGATCCCGCGTCTGACCTGCTTTACAGACAGTCATCCGGCCATCGACCTGCGCATCATGGCGACAGACAGGATGTCGAATTTTCAAACCGACGGCGTCGATCTTGCGGTGCGGTTGGGGCGTCCCCCTTTCGGGCCGGGTCTGGTGGCAGATCTGCTGTTCGAACAGGCGGTGGTGGCGGTCGCAAGTCCGGTTGCCGTGCAGCGCCTGCCCCTCGGCGCGGATCCGCTGGCGGATTTGCCGTTGTTGCACGATGCCCACGATCTTTGGCCGCAGGTGCTGGCCATCGCGGGTCGGGGGGGACGACCCGCCCCCAAGAACATCCGCTTCAACCAGACTGTCCTTGCAATCGAGGCGGCATTGGCAGGGCAGGGGATTGCGCTCGCGCCCCGGTTCTTTGTGGCGGCCGATCTGGGCACGGGGAAGCTTGTCCAGATCCTTGATGTCGAATTGCGGACGGGTGCCGATTTCTATGTTGTTGCGCCGCGCAAGTCCCGAACCGGCGCGCAGGTCGCAGCCGTGCGCGACTGGCTGTTGCGCCAGGCCCGCGCGAGCGCGTGACCCAGCCGGACCATGAACAAGGCCTGCCAACCTTGCGGTGGCAGGCCTCGCCCGTTCCGGTGGAGAGCGGAGCGCCCCGAAGCCAAAGCCCCGGGACGCCCCATCAGGATCAGAACTTCACCTCGTAAGTGATGCTGCCGCTGTTGCGGCGGACATCATCCACCTCTTCGGTCTCGAACCCGAGCGAGAAGCGACGGCTTTCATCGACCGACATGTGATCGAGCCCGAGCGCCAGCTTGTAGCCGCAGCCGCTGCTGTCCTTCACGGCATCGATGCTTTCGCAGACCAGACCCGGCTGGACGTTGAACTCCCACGGCGCGCCCGCACCAAGGCTGATGTCGCGGCGGAAGTCCGTCAGAAGCTCGGCCCGTGCAAGACCGGTGGCCAGGCCTTTCCAGGTTTGGGTTGCGCTGTCACCCGGAATGCTGCCCGTCACGTCGATGGACGATGTCCAGCTGCGCGAGACCTGAATGTTAAGCTCGGGCCAGATTTCCCAATCGCCACGCTCGATCAACCCGGCCAGCGACCAGCCCGCATGCAGTTCGCGGGTGCCATAGTCCGCGGCCACGGTGAAGTCGGTGGTCGACAGGTCCAGCATGTTCTGGCCGACGCCGAAGCTCAGATAGGCGGTGGAGTAAAGATCCTTGCGCAGTTCGTTCACGGCATAGCCGCCGAAGTTGACGGTGAAGGACCGGCTGTCCCCCGACAAGCCGCGCGAGATGGTGCCACCCATGAAGTTGGCCCCGGCGAACATGCCGTAAAGGGCGTTTTCATGGCTGGTGTTTTCCAGCGCGATCCTGCCGTTGAAGCTCAGCGTGTCGATGCCGCCCTCGCCCGAGGCCCGCACATCGGCCTCAACCACCTTGCGGTAGCCTTCAAAGTGACGGACCGACGTGGTCGCGCTTTCCGCCGTGACAGTATTGCCGACGGTGGTCACGGAACGGCTTACATCGTTGCGGTCCACGTTGCAGCGCGGTTGGTCCTCATCCTCGACCGGCAGGGCTTCATCGCGGTCTTCTGTGGCGCAATCGGCCAGACGGTCGCGCGCGGCGGTGCCCATTGCGTGCAGCGAACGCTGCTGATCGCGCAGACGGCTGACCTCCAGATCCGAGATGATCTGCTCGATATCACCGCGGTTCCGGTCCAGTGCCTGCTTGGCCGTATCGGTGACGATGATCTTGACCAGCTGATCGGTGTAATTGCCATCCCCCGCATCAAACCGCACGACGACGTAATATTCGTTGTCGCCATTCGGGATGTACAGCGGCGGGTTGCGGAAGGCGAGAACGCCGGTCTCCGCGTCGATGACAAAGGCCGGGCGATCCGTGCTGCCGGAAACGGCGGGCAGAAGCCAGCGGCCGTTGATGCCGTTCGGCACGGTGAATTTGTGCACGAAGTCCTGCCCCGAGGGGATGGTTTCCTCCGAACGCGCAGCGCCGGGGCCATCCGACGGACCCTGGATCATCGGCGCCGCATCATTGTCGACGATGGTGATCGTGGGAACATCCGTGACGATCAGCCCATCATAGGCCGGGTCGGCCGAGCGCACCGTCAGCACCGGGGTGCAGCTTTGGCTGTCCTCGATGGCCGAATCGTCCTTGGCCGAAACGGTTACATTGACCAGCCGATCCCAGTCCGCAGGCGAAATGGTGATGGTCGAGGGCGAGAAGCTGCATTGCGCATCGTCAGCGATGGTGATGATCACATCCGCCGTGGGCCGCGAGGTCAGTTGCAGCGGCAGAACTGCCGTCTCGCCTTCGGTTTCGCCCGCTTCCAGATCATTGTCTGCGCTACCGGCCGGGGCAAAGCTGATCCCGCCATTATCGTCCAGATCGGCGATGGTGACGGTCAGCGTCTGGCGCGTCACATTGCCGTCGGCGTCACGGGCGGACACGGTGATGACATAGACGTTGTTACCGTCGCCATCGACCGGAGCCTCATAGTCGGTGCGGGCCCGGAAAACCAGAACGCCGGTTGCCAGATCGATGGTAAAGGCATCGGCATCGGTGCCCGAGATCGACCAAGTCACGTCCTCATTGGCGGTGAATGTGGTGACGGCGGTGCCGCCCTCATCCAGCGTGATATTGGCGTTTTCGCCGGTGGTGGTCCCATCGCCATCCGGGC
>NZ_BMYQ01000014.1:72296-100279 GCF_014652355.1 Gemmobacter lanyuensis
TCTGGCGCGTCACATTGCCGTCGGCGTCACGGGCGGACACGGTGATGACATAGACGTTGTTGCCGTCGCCATCGACCGGAGCCTCATAGTCGGTGCGGGCACGGAAGACCAGAACGCCGGTTGCCGGATCGATGGTAAAGGCATCGGCATCAGTGCCCAAGATCGACCAGGTCACGTCCTCATTGGCGGCGAATGCGGTGACGGCGGTGCCGCCCTCATCCAGCGTGATATTGGCGTTTTCGCCGGTGGTGGTGCCATTGCCGTCCGGGCCGGTGATGACGGGGCCGTCCTCGTCCAGATCGGCGATGGTGACGGTCAGCGTCTGGCGCGTCACATTGCCGTCGGCGTCACGGGCGGACACGGTGATGACATAGACGTTGTTGCCGTCGCCATCGACCGGAGCCTCATAGTCGGTGCGGGCCCGGAAGACCAGAACGCCGGTTGCCGGATCGATGGTAAAGGCATCGGCATCGGTGCCCGAGATCGACCAGGTCACGTCCTCATTGGCGGTGAATGTGGTGACGGCGGTGCCGCCCTCATCCAGCGTGATATTGGCGTTTTCGCCGGTGGTGGTCCCATCGCCATCCGGGCCGGTGATGACGGGGCCGTCCTCGTCCAGGTCGGCGATGGTGACGGTCAGCGTCTGGCGCGTCACATTACCTTCGGCGTCACGGGCGGACACGGTGATGACATAGACGTTGTTGCCGTCGCCATCGACCGGGGCCTCATAGTCGGTGCGGGCACGGAAGACCAGAACGCCGGTTGCCGGATCGATGGTAAAGGCATCGGCATCGGTGCCCGAGATCGACCAGGTCACGTCCTCGTTGGCGGTGAATGCGGTGACGGCGGTGCCGCCCTCATCCAGCGTGATATTGGCGTTTTCGCCGGTGGTGGTCCCATCGCCATCCGGGCCGGTGATGACGGGGCCGTCCTCGTCCAGATCGGCGATGGTGACGGTCAGCGTCTGGCTATCGCTGTTGTTCCGGCGGTCGGTGGCGGCGACCCGCACCACGTAGGTGTTGTTGCCTGCGGTCGCGCCCTGATCGTTCGGCGTCTCATAATCCGGGGCGTTGATGAAGGTCAGCGCACCAGTGTCCGGATCAATGCTGAACAGGGCGGCATCTGCCCCGCCGGTGATCGACCAGGTTGCGGTGGCGTCATTCGACGCATAGGTTGTCACCGCCGTGGTGCCTTCGTTGATGGTGATCCCGGCCGTCGTTCCGGTGTTGCCGTTCGGTCCGGTGATCACCGGTGCGGTGTCATCCACATCCGTGATCGTGACGGTCAGCGTCTGGGTCGTGACGTTGTCGTCGGAATCAAGCGCCGACACGACCAGCGTGTAGACGTTGTCGGCGTTGTCATCGAGCGGGTTCTCATAGTCGCTGGCTGCGTTGAAGGTCAGTGCGCCGGTGGCGGGATCAATGCTGAAGCGCCCCGCGTCCGTCCCCGAAATCGACCATTCGACCAGTTCGCTCGCCGTGAAGGTCGTGACCGTGCGGCCCCCTTCGGGCAGGGTGATGTTCGCATTCGGACCCGTCGTCGTGCCGTCGCCATCGGGGCCCGTGATGATCGGAAGGCTGTCATCCAGATCGGCCACGGTCACGGTCACGGTCTGGGTCGCCACGTTGCCGGCAAGGTCGGTTGCCTTGATCACTACAACATAGGTGTTGTTGTTCGCCGTGTCGCCCAAGTCGTTCGGGCTTTCATAATCCGGCGCTGCGGTGAAGCTCAGCAGGCCGGTCGAAGGGTTGATGGTGAAGCGGGCCTGGTCTGCCCCGCTGTCGATTGCCCAGGTCACATCCTCGTTCGCGGAGAAGGTGGCGACAGTCGTGCTGCCTTCGTTGATGGTCTTGGCCGAGGTCGCATCCCCCTGGCCCCCAGACGGACCGGTGATGAGCGGGTCGGTCACATCGCCCCGCAGGGCGGCAAGGGCGGTATCCAGTTCACCCGCGATTGCGCCCGCATTCGCTGAATAGCTGACTTGGTTGCCGGTCGCATAGGCCGAGGCATTGTTGATCGCGACCACGACATAACTCACGGTTTCGCCGTTGATGACTTTGGGCGTGTCCAGCGTGAAGGTGATCGCTTCGATATTTCGACCACCCACGGGGGTGCGCGACCGGAAGGCCCCGCTCAGCCCGCTGGCCCCGCATATCGACGTCGAACAGGTCAGCACGCCGCGCAGCTCGCCGCTTGTCATCGAGCTGCCGAAGTTCGCGTTGTCGGGGGTGCTGGTGAAGGTCACCGCAGTGCCACCCAGCGTTTCGAGCGAGGCGCCCGACGTTACCTGAGAGCGGTCATTGTCGGCAATCCACGCATCTGCCGCGATGAACGAGGCCGCCATGGCGGGTGCCGCCCCCAGCATCGCCGACAGTGCCACGGGCGTGCCCAGGCGCAGAAGCTGTGACATGGCGCCGGGCCGTTGGGTGATTGTTTTCACGGTGCGGCGAACGTACCGCGCCGAAGGAGATGTGCTGGGCATCAATGAACCTCTTGCTTGTGCCGCGCGACCGGCAGACTTCGAGGTTCAGAAAGAATTGGTAAGATTTAAGATGGCAATTTCCCTTTCAGCCCGTGATGTAACTGACTGACAGGAAACAAGACTTTTGGATATTCAGATACATCCGTTCTTGGATGCTTACTGTTTTCAAACGGATGGATTGCACCCCAATGTCACACACGGCAGGGGTGAGCGCCGCCCCATTCCTATCGACGGATAGTTTCATCATCGGGCCCGGATTGGCGAGGGAACGGGGCCTGATTTACGGTGCGATGAATCACTGCGACAGGCGCTGTCCGCGGACTTGGCGTGATCCTCGGAAAGGGGCGCGCGATGGGGCGTCGCACATGAAAAAAGCCTGACCGAAGGGTCAGGCTTTCACCGGGTGGTCCGGCTTTTGCGCCATGATCAGGCGACGATTGTGGCCTCTGTTGCGGCGCGGAGTTCGGTTTCCGGCACACCGTCAGCGCATTGGACGATTTTGAGGCCTCCGGGGACGACGTCGAGGACGCCGAGGTTGGTAATGATGCGGTTCACTACCGATTTTCCTGTCAGCGGGAGGGTGCAGGCTTTCAGCACCTTCGATTCGCCCGCCTTGTTGGTGTGATCCATCACCACCACCACGCGGCCCACGCCCGCGACCAGATCCATCGCACCGCCCATGCCCTTCACCAGCTTGCCGGGGATCATCCAGTTCGCCAGATCGCCCTCTTCCGACACCTCCATGGCGCCAAGAATCGCCATGGCGATCTTGCCGCCGCGGATCATCGCAAAGCTCGTGGCGCTGTCGAAATAGGCGGTCTGCGGCAGTTCGGTGATGGTCTGCTTGCCCGCGTTGATCAGGTCGGCATCCTCTTCGCCCTCAAACGGGAAGGGGCCCATGCCGAGCATGCCGTTTTCCGATTGCAGCGTCACATTGACGCCCGCGGGGATATAGTTCGCCACCAGCGTCGGAATACCGATCCCGAGGTTCACATACATCCCGTCCTGAAGCTCTTGCGCGGCGCGGGCGGCCATCTGGTTCCGGTCCCAGGGCATCAGACGGACTCCTTCTTGCGGGTGGTGCGCTGTTCGATGCGCTTTTCATGCGCGCCGGTGACGATGCGATGCACATAGATGCCCGGCAGGTGGATGTGATCGGGGTCAAGGCTGCCCAGCGGCACGATCTCTTCGACCTCGGCCACACAGATCTTGCCGCAGGTGGCGGCCGGCACGTTGAAGTTGCGCGCGGTCTTGCGGAACACGAGGTTGCCCGAGGTATCGGCCTTCCAGGCCTTGACGATGGACAGGTCCGCGACGATCCCGCGTTCCAGGATGTAATCCTGCCCGTCGAAGGTCTTGACCTCTTTGCCCTCGGCGATCACCGTGCCGACGCCTGTCTTGGTGTAAAAGCCCGGGATACCCGCGCCGCCTGCCCGCATGCGTTCTGCCAGGGTGCCTTGGGGGTTGAATTCCAGCTCCAGCTCGCCCGAGAGATACTGGCGCATGAATTCGGCGTTTTCCCCCACATAGGACGAGATCATTTTCTTGACCTGCCGCGTCGCCAGCAGCTGCCCCAGACCGAAGTCATCCACGCCTGCATTGTTTGACGCGACCGTCAGCCCCGTCACCCCACTATCGCGGATCGCCGCGATCAGCAGCTCGGGGATGCCGCACAGGCCGAACCCCCCGGCCGCAATCAGCATCCCGTCCCGCAAAACTCCAGACAACGCGCTGCGCGCATCCGGATAAATCTTGTTCATATTGCCTTCCTCCGTGCGGGCGTCCTGGCCCAGCGGGTGCCCAACAGCGCTGATCTTCGATCTTGCGCAGGTCTTGGGCCATTCGTAGGAATACGTAGGCGTATACGTAGGATTGGCATGTCACGTCCCAGCAAGACCGCCTTGGACCGGATCGGGTTTCTGTATGCGGCAGATGCAACTCTGGTGCTGTCCGACCGTCTCATCCTGCGTGCCAGCTTGCAGGCGGAACGGGTGTTCGGCTGGACGATCAAGGAATTGGAGGGACAGTCGATCCGCGTCCTTTACCCGGCACAAACCGATTACGAGGTGATTGGAGAACGTGCGCGGCGCGCCATGATGCAAAACCCGGTCTATAGCGACACGCGCTTCATGCGCCGCGCCGACGGTAGCGTTATTTGGATGGAGGCGCGGGGGACAACGCTGGACCCGTCAAATCCCGAGGCCATCGCGGTCTGGACCTATCGTCCGCTTGAGGAAGACAGCCGGCAGATCGAGGGGCTGACCGGTGCGGAAGCGCGTGTGGCGCGGTATCTCGTCAATGGCTTTACCAGCAAGGAAATTGCGCGCTCGCTGGGCTGTTCTCCCCGCACGGTTGAGGTGCATCGCGCCAATATGATGCGCAAGGCCGGGGTGCGGAACACATCTGAGCTTGTCGCGCGGCTTCTGACAACGGCCGAGGCCGCGCGGGTCTAGATTGCCTGGCCACGCGAATGCACCCCGCCGCGCAGTCAGGCGTCGCGGAACCAATCCGCCCGCCTGCCAATGATTTTGGAAAGTCGCGCCTCTGAGGGACAAGCGAATTAAGGCCGTTTCTGCCGCGCTTTGTAAGTTTCCCGCCGGGGGCTGCCCGAATTTTGGGCCAAGTCACGACTGACAGCAGTAAAAATTTTAATGTGGCTAAATTTTTCTTGCCAGATGGATGGCTTTCGTCTTTTCTCAGGGTCAAGGGACGGGGATCGTCAGCCAGGTGAATGGATGCTCACGCAGCAATGCTGCGACGGTGTTCTTATGCCTCGCGGGCGCCTCCAACACTGGAATTGGCAAATGGCAACAAAGACTTACGTGAATGCACGGCTGCTGGACGCAGCAGCCGGACGGATCTCTGCACCCTCAAGCCTGACAGAGCGCGACGGGTATATCATTGAAACGGGAAAACCTGCGCCTGAAGGGGCAGAGGTGATCGATCTTCAGGGTCTGACGCTGATGCCCGGCCTGATCGACTGCCATTTCCATGTCGTGGCCTGGCAGCTTGACCTGTGGCAGAACATCATTGCGCCGGACAGCCTGACGGCCCTGCGCGCGGCCAAGGTGATGTCCGGGCTGCTGGATCAGGGCTTTACCACCGTCCGTGATCTGGGCGGTGCCGACCTTGGCCTTGTGCGCGGCGTGGAAGAGGGGCTGGTCGACGGCCCCGAGCTGGTCATCTGCGGCAAGGCCTTGTCGATGACGGGCGGCCACACCGATCTGCGCGCCCGCACCGATATTCGCCCGGATGCCATGGGCGAAAGGCTGGGCAATATGGGCGCCATCGTCGATGGCGTCGATGATGTGCGCCGGTTCTGCCGCACGCAGCTCAAGCAGGGGGCGCGCTTCATCAAGGTCATGGCCAATGGCGGCGTATCATCGCCCAATGATCCGATCGACGGCCTGCAGTATTCGGATGACGAACTTCGGGCCATGGTCGAAGAGGCCGGGAACGCGAATACCTATGTGTCTGCCCATGTCTATTCCGATGCCTCGATCCGGCGTTGTGTCGATCTGGGGATCAAATCTCTCGAACATTGCAACCTGATCAGCGCCGATACGGCCAAGCGGGCCGCCGACGCAGGCTGCATCGCCACGCCGACACTTGTCGCCTACGAAGGGCTGCATCGTGAAGGCAAGGCCTTCGGGTTTGGGGATGCGGAATATGCGAAAATCGCGGTCGTCCGTGACGGCGGGCTGAAATCGCTCGAATATATGCGGGATGCAGGGCTGCCGATGGCCTATGGCACGGACCTGCTGGGCCAGCTGCGGAAATATGGCGGGTTGAACTTCGGGCTGCTGGCGCAGGTGCTGACCCCACAAGAAATCCTGCGCGGGATGTATGAGGCGGGCGCCCGTCTTTGCCGCATGGAGGGCCAGATCGGCACCCTGGCCGCGGGCGCGCGCGCGAATCTGATCGCGGTGGAGGGCGACCCGCTGACCGATATCACCCTGCTGGGCCGCCCCGAAGAAACCATCCGGCTGGTCACCATGAATGGCACCATCCGCCGGGATCGGAGGGCCGCATGACCCCGGATCTGAAGCATGCCTTTGATCTTGCTGCCGGGCCGGATGCGGCTGCGACGGTCTTTGCCTATGCGATCGAAGGTCTGAGCGCGGTCACGGCCTCAAAGCTGACCACCGCCTCGGTCTATGATCTTGAGAAGATGCAATCGCGCCGCGTCTATACGGACAATGCCGAGGCCTATCCCACGGGCAATTTCAAGCGCCTCGACCGCAACCGCTATTATGACATCGTGATCAAGGGGCGCAGGCCGTTCCACACCACCACGATCGACGAAATTGCGACCGTGTTCTTCGACTGGGAAAAGATCCGGGCGCTCGGGCTTGAATCCAACCTGAACCTGCCTGCTGTTGCGGGCGATCAGGTTATCGGCACGGTCAATCTGCTGCATGAGGAAGGCCATTTCACCCAAGATCGGGTTGAGGCGGCAATGGCCTGGCAGCCGGTCGTGACGCTGGCCTTCCTGCTGCTGCATCACGCAGGTGCGGCCACAAGGACGCTGCACCCCGCGGACCAAGCGATCCCGGTCGGGGTCGGGTCCGAGGGCTGCTGACCAAGACATCCAACAAGGACCAACGCCACCCGGACAACGGGGGCCCACGACAGGGAGACGAAGATGAAGAAACTTGTACTTGCCGCGCTGGCGGGAACCATGCTGGTGCCGATTTCGGCGCTGGCGCAAAGCGACAAGCCCGTGCGGGTGGCCTTCCTCGCGGCGTCCAGCCAGAACGGCTATAATGACGCGACCTGGCAGGGCGTTCAGCAGGCCGCGGCCGAACTGGGCAATGTCGAGGCGGAAATCTTTGACGGACAGTTCAACGCCTCTGTCCAGTTCAGCCAGGTTGAAGACATCATCGCCTCGGGCCGTTTTGATGCGATCGTCGTGGCGCCGAATGACACGGTCGGCATCGCAACGGCGCTGGAAGATGCGGTCAAGGCAGGAATCCTTGTGGGTTCGGTCCTGTTTCCCGTGGGGCCGGATCTGACGGTGATGGAGCCGCAGGTGCCGGGCCTGACGGTAACCGTGGCGCAGAACCCCAAAACGGGTGCCATCGCCCAGGCCGAGGCCGTGGCGGAGTTCTGCAAGGATAAGGACCCCTGCAATACCGTCATGTTCATGGGGCAGAAGATCTACCCCTTCGACAATCTGCGCTATGAGGCGCAGATGGAGGTGCTGTCCCAGCACCCGAATATCAAGATCCTTGCGACGGGCGAAGGAAACTACAGCCCCGACACCTCGCTCGCAGCCATGAGCGATATCCTGCAAGCCCATTCCGAGGTGGATGTTGTGGTCGGCACCGCCGATCAGCATCTCGCGGGGATCGAAATCGCGCTTGAGGACGCCGGGCTGGAGATCGAGCCGATCTACCTGATCGGCGGTGGCCTGAACCAGATCACGGTCGATGCGATCCGGGCGGGGCGGTATGACGCGACCCTGTCGCAGAACCCGAAATCGGAAGGCTATCTGGCGGCAAAGGCGCTGATCGAAGTGGCACGTGGCGGCACCTCTCCGACCTGGATCGACCCCTCGGCCAGCATCGAAAACCCGCTGATCGTGACCACCGACTGGCTGAAGGCGCATCCTGAATTCACCGCTGAATGGGAAGGCTGAGCCGATCTGGCGCCGGGCCGGGGACACCCCGGCCCGCTATTGCGACGCGGAAGGGACTGCGATGAGCAGCAATCAGGTTGCCGTGAGCGTGCGTGGGATTGCCAAAAGCTTTGGCGGCACCCGCATCCTGCATGACATCACGGTGGATATCGAGACGGCCTCGGTCCATGCGCTGGTCGGGGAAAACGGCGCAGGCAAATCCAGTCTGGGCAAGATCATCGGCGGGTATTACTCGCCGGATCAGGGGCATGTGACGGTCGGCGGCGCGCCCGTGACGCGCTTTTCGCCGCGCGATGCGCTGCGCCATGGCGTGGCGATGATCCATCAGGAACTGCAGCTGGTGCCCGAACTGACCGTGGCGCAGAACGTGTTCCTTGGCCAGGAAAGCGCCCGGGCCGGTGTGCTTGTCGGCGGCGATCTGGCCCGGTTCCACGCGCTGGAAACCACCTGTGATTTCGGGTTGGACCCGATGGCCAAGGTGGCAAATCTGCGGATTGCGGAACGCCAGAAGGTGGAAATCATGCGTGCCATTGCCCGCGATGCGCGGGTGATCATCATGGATGAACCGACCTCTTCCCTGACCGAGGATGAGGCCGAGCGCCTGCATGCCCTGATTGCGCGATTGAAGGCGCAAGGGAAGACCATCATCTATGTCAGCCATTTTCTGGATCATATCCTCGCCAATTGCGACCGGGTGACGGTCATGCGGGAAGGCCGGGTCGTACGGACCGACGCGATTGCGGGGGAAACGAAGCAAAGCCTTGTCGCCTCAATGCTGGGGCAACATTCAGAGATCCTCTTCCCGCCGCTTCCGCCGGCGCCGGCCCCTGCCACCACACCGCTTGTCGAGATGCGGCAGGTCAGCACCCGCGCGGGCCTGCGGGACATCAGCCTGACCGTTCGCCCCGGCGAAATCGTCGGGCTGATCGGCCTTGTCGGTGCCGGCCGAACCGAGGTGGCGCGGGCGCTTTTTGGCGCAGATCCGATCACCGGGGGGCAGCTTCTGGTGGATGGCGTGGTGCAGGGGCCGCTTTCGGTGCGGGCCGCAATCGGGCAAGGCATCGCACTGGTGCCGGAAGACCGGCGCAAGCAGGGACTTGTCCTGACCCAGACCACCCGCCCCAACATCAGCCTTGCGACACTGGGCCGGATCAGCCGCTGGGGCATCCTGAGCCGCCCGCAAGAGGTGGCCCGCGCCGAGGACATGATCCGCCATTTCGGCATCGTGCCAGGCAAGGTCGATGGTCAGGTCGTCTCTTATTCTGGTGGCAATCAGCAAAAGGTGCTGCTGGCGAAATGGGCCGTGGCGAAACCCCGGCTTCTCATCCTTGATGAGCCCTCGCGCGGGGTGGATATCGGGGCGCGGCAGCGCATCCATGAATTCATCGTTGAAATGGCAAGGTCGGGGGCGGGGGTGCTGCTGATCTCCTCGGAACTGGAAGAGGTGATCAACCTCTCGCACCGCGGCTATCTGATGAGCGAGGGCCGCATCTTTGCCGAAGAACAATCCCGGGATCTGACGGTCGAGACGGCGCTGGCGCGCGTCTTTGCCGAACAGAACCAAAATCTTGCAGGGCAGGAGGCCCGGACCACATGAGCGTCATTGCACCCCGCAAAGCCCTCTCGCTGGGCGAGATCGCCCGCGAACAGGGCGTCGTGATCATCATCGCCCTGTTGCTTTTGGGCCTGAGCTTCGCCTCCGACAGCTTTCTGACACCACGGAACTTGTTGAATATCTTCAATCAATCTGCACCTCTGGCGATCATGGCCAGCGCCCTGACGCTTGTGATTATCGGGGGTGGCTTCGATCTTTCGACGGGGGCGATCTTCGGGGTTGCCGCGGTAACGGCGGGCTGGATCGCCATTCATGTCGATCCCTATCTGGCCATCGTGGCGGGGCCGCTGATCGGGCTTGTACTTGGCACGGTCAATGGTGCGATCATCACCGCCTTTGGCGTCCATTCCTTTCTGGTCACGCTGGCGACCAGCCTCGTCTATCGCGGCATCGCCATCCTGATGACCGATGGCAAACTGATCCCCGTGCGGATCGCCGAGTTTGCCTGGCTGGGGCGCACGAAAATGGGCATGGTCAATGTCGCGGTCATCGTGATGCTGGTTTTCATGGTGCTGATGATGTTCCTGCTCAACCGCACCACCTTTGGCCGCGCCGTTTTTGCCGTGGGCGGCAACGAAGAAGCCGCGATCCTGTCCGGCATCCGCACCCGTCTGATCAAGATCCTGACCTTTGCGCTTTCAGGCGCGGCGGCGGGTCTGGCCGGGGTGATCACCGTCTCGCGGATTTCCATGGCGGAACCCCAGGCGGGCGCGGGCCTGGAATTCGAAGCGATTGCCGCGGTCATCCTCGGCGGCACCTCGATCATGGGGGGCGCCGGGGCGGTCTGGCGGTCTGTGGCCGGGGTGCTGCTGATGGCGCTGATCGGCAACGGGTTCAACATCCTGAACGTCAACCCGTTCTTCAAGGATCTGACCACAGGCGTGATCATCGTGATCGCCGTGGCGCTGGCGGCCTCGGGCCGCAGGCGCTGATCCCTCCGAAATTGCAGGTGCGTCCCCGTCCGGGGGCAAACCCGAATGCCTGCCGCAGCGGGCCTGTGAAACTTGCCGCAAGAGGCCAGAACCATGACAGACAAGATCACGCGTGTTGCCACCGATGTCGGGGGGACCTTTACCGATCTGGTGTTTTTTGAAACCGATCTCGCAACAGGTCAGCAAACGGTGCGGACCGAGAAATCCGATACAACGCCGCCTGCCTTCGAACAGGGCGTGCTGAACGTACTCGACAAGGCCGGGGTCGATGTGACGGCCGTCGATTTCTTTGCCCATGGCACCACGGTCGTCATCAATTCATTGACCGAACGCAAGGGCGCCAAGGTCGGGCTGATCACCACCAAAGGGTTCCGCGATGTGCTGGAAATCGGCCGTGGCAACCGTCCCGATTTTTTCAATCTGATGTACAAAAAGCCCGAACCTTTCGTGGAACGCTATCTGCGGCGCGAAATCGCGGGCCGGGTCGATTTCCGCGGACAAGAAGTCGAGGCCCCGGATCTTGCCGCCCTGCCCGCAATTCTGGCGGATTTCAAAGCCGATGGCGTGACCGCCGTGGCCATCTGCCTGATCCATGCCTATGCGAACCCCACGCATGAACAGGCCGTTCTGGCCGAGGTCCGGCGTCTGTGGCCCGAGGTCGCCGCCGTGGCGAGCCATCAGATCACCCGCGAATGGCGCGAATATGAACGCAGCTCGACCACCGTCCTGTCCGCCTATGTCCAGCCCGCCGCCGAACGCTATCTGGAGCGGCTGGAAAACGGTCTGACAGACAAGGGCTATGCCGGCCGTCTGTTCATCATGCAGTCGAATTGCGGCGTGGATTCGGTGCAGTCGATCAAATCGGTGCCGATCACCATGGTCGAAAGCGGGCCGGCATCGGGCTTCTGGGGGGCCGCCGAATTGGGCCGCATCATTGGCGAGCCGGATGTCCTTGCGCTCGATATCGGCGGGACGACGGCAAAGTGCAGCCTGATCAAGGATGGCCACGTCACCATCAAGACCGATTACTGGATTGAACGTGACCGCAAATCCGCAGGCTATCCCATCATGGTGCCGGTGGTTGATCTGGTGGAAATCGGCAATGGCGGCGGCTCGATCGCCTGGGTCGATGAATTCGACAAGCTGCATGTCGGGCCGAAATCCGCGGGTTCGACCCCCGGGCCTGCGGCCTATGGCCGGGGCGGGATGCACGCCACCACCACCGACGCCAATCTGGCGCTGGGGCGGATCAACAAGGACTATTTCTGCGGCGGATCGGTCGTTGCCGATATGGCGGCATTGGAAACGGCCCTTGCGACTCTTGGGGCCAAACTGGGCATGACCCCGGTGGAAGTTGCGCGCGGCATCGTCCGCATTGCCAATTCCAATATGGTCAATGCGCTGAAGCTCGTTTCGGTGAACCGGGGATATGACCCGCGCGAATTTACGCTGGTCGTCTTTGGCGGCGGCGGCCCGATGCATGGCGTGGCGCTGGCACAGGAACTGGGCGTCAAAAAGGTGGTCATTCCGCGCGGTGCCCCGGTTTTCTCGGCCTGGGGGATGCTGATGAGCGATCTGCGCCGCGACTATTTCGTGACCGAGCTGATGGATGCCGAAGACCACAGCGCGCTCGGCCGTCTTTTGGCCGCGACCGAAGCCCGCGCCCTTGAAGATTTCGCGCGCGAGACGGTGCCCCCGGAAAAGGTCACGCTGAAGCGCTTTGTGCGGGCCCGGTATCAGAACCAGGAATTCGCGGTTGAGGTGCCGTTGCAGGACGGCCCGCCCGATGCCGCCAGCACCGCCGCCATGATCGCGGCCTTCCATAATGCCTATGAACGTGAATACACTTATCGCCTTGAAACCGGCGTCGAAATCATCGGCATCCACCTGATCGCATCATCCGAGGTGGGCAAGCTGGAACTGGTGTCCTTGCCGCGGACCGACGCCAGCCTGACGGCGGCGATCAAAGGCAGCCGTATGGTCGATTACGCTACGGAAGGCTGCCATGAGGCCACGATCTATGACGGCACCCGGCTTGAACCCGGCATGTCCTTCACCGGGCCGGCCGTGATCGAAGATCCGGGGACAACCATCGTCGTCCATCCGGGCAACCGCGTCGAGATTGATGATTTCGGCAATATCCACATCGCGCTCTGGGGCTGAGGCATGACTGACCTGACACACGATCCCGTCACCTTTGATATCATCCAGAACGCACTTGAGGCGATCGCGGATGAGATGTTCGTCGCGCAGCGCAAGGCCTCGATGTCGGCCATCATCTATGAGGTGCTGGATCTCTCCTCCTCGATCCTTGCGCCCAATGGCGACATTGCCGCCGCGGGGGCTGGGATTCCCGCCTTCATTGGCGTGCTCGACAAGGCGGTGAAGGGCATTCTGAAGAAATATCCGCTGGATCAGGTGCGCCCCGGCGACATGTTCGCCTCGAACGATCCCTATTACGGCGGCGTCACCCATCTGAATGACATGGTGCTGACTTCGCCCATCTTTGATGGTGACCGTCTGGTGGGCTGGGTGGCCAATATCGCCCATTGGAACGATGTGGGCGGCAATGTGCCCGGGTCCATGTCGTCAGAGGCGACCGAGATCTTCCAGGAAGGTGTCCGCATCCCCGCCGTGAAGATCTTTGAAGAAGGGCGGCCCAATCAGGCGGTCTTTGACATCCTCTATGTCAATACCCGTCTGCCCGATTTCCTGAAGGGCGATCTATGGGCCGGGATCGCGGGCTTGCGGATCGGTGAGAGGCGCGTGCTGGAGTTGACGCGCAAATACGGCGTCGAAACCTATCTGGCCGCGGTGGCCGATTATATGGACCTGGGCGAAAGGCGGGCGCTGGCTGCCCTCAAGGCATTGCCGCCGGGGGTTTACGATTATGAGGAAGAGCAGGATGATGGCGCGATCCACAAGATCCGACTGACCATCTCGGCCGAAAAGTTCAGCGTCGATCTGACAGACAACCCCGGGCAAAAGGGCTCGAACAACTCTTCGCGCGAAGGGTCGGAAATCGCCCTGCAACTGGCCTTCAAGACCTTCACCGACCCGGAAGGGCCGGGCAATGGCGGCTGCTTCCGCCCGCTTGAAGTGATCACCAAACCCGGAACCATCTTCCATGTCGTCGAACCCGGCGCCCTGGGCTATTATTCCGAGGTCGAGATCCGCCTCTTTGACCTTACCCTTCGGGCGCTGGCGCATCATTTTCCGGGGGTGGTTCCGTCGGGCAATTTCGCTTCGATCTGCGGAACCGTCATGGGGGGCAAGCACCCGGATACCGGGCGCCACTACACCATCGTCGAGCCGCAGATCGGCGGCTGGGGCGCATGGCAGGGGCACGATGGGCCCTCGGGGCAATTCTCGGGCTTCCACGGCGAAACCTTCAACTGCCCGGCGGAAATCGCCGAGGCGCGGTATGGCATGTTCGTGGATCAGGTCGCGCTGAACCCCGAACCGGGTGGCGAGGGGCGCTGGCGCGGTGGCAAGGGGATCGAGGTGCACTACCGTGTGCGCGGCGACGGGAATTTCCTTTCGCTGGGCTACACCCGCTCGCGGATGCCGCCGTGGGGGCAGGGGGGCGGTCGGGATGGATCGCTGAACTATGTGGAGCTGCGGCGCACGGACGGGGCGGTCGAACGCTACGCATTCGCAACGAATGTCGTGGTGAACACGGGCGACGTGATCCGCATCATGACGGCAAATGGCGGTGGTTTTGGCGATCCTGCCGACCGCCCCGAGGCCGAGATCGCGCGCGACCTCCGCAATGGTTATCTCACGCCGGAACGTGCGGCCGAGGTTTACGGCTACAAGGCCTGATCCGGCCTGGGTGCGGCGTCGGCCCGCTGCCGCACCCCTTTCCCCTGACCCGGAGCGGTTTCGATGCCCCTTGATCCCATGCGCCTTCGCGCGGCCATTGCGGCCAATTTTCCGGCTCAGCTGGCCTGGCTGAGCCGTCTGGTGGCCTTCGACTCCACGCGGGGTCGCGAAGCCCCCTGTCAGGATTGGATCGCGGCCGAGCTGGCAGCCCGCGGCTATGCCGTAGACCGCTTCAGCATTTCCGAGGTCGAACTGGACGGCCTGCCCGGCAAATCCGAAGTGGTCGATGTGGATTACACCCGGGCGATCCAGGTCGTTGCCACCCATGAGGTTGACACCCCCGCAGGTAAAAGCCTGATCCTGCAGGGCCATATCGATGTCGTGCCGCCCGGGGCGCCCGAACTCTGGGATCAGCCACCCTTTGAAGCCCGCCTTGCGGATGGCTGGATCACCGGGCGCGGGACGGGCGACATGAAGGGCGGTGTCTCGGCCATGGTGTTTGCGCTGGATGCCTTGGCCTCACTCGGTCTCGAGCCCGCGTCGCGGGTGCATATCAAGACGGTGTCCGAGGAGGAATGCACCGGCAATGGCGCTCTGGCCACATTGGCGCGCGGCTACCGGGCCGATGCGGCGCTGATCCCGGAAAGCATGGGCCACCGGATCTTGCGGGCCGAACTGGGGTCTGTCTGGTTCCGGCTGCGGATTCTGGGGCGACCCGACCATGTGCTGGCAGCGCGTGGTCCCGGCGCCCATGCGATTCTTGCGGCGCAGGACTACATGGCGGCGCTGCAGGGTCTTGCCGATGCGATGAATATCGAAGCACAGAAGCATCGTTGGTTCAGCCAGATCCCCGAACCGGTCAAATTCAACCCCGGCAAGATCCGGGGGGGCGACTGGCTCGGCTCTGTCCCCTCTTGGTGCGAGGTGGATTGCAGGCTCTCGGTGCTGCCTGGTCACGCCCTGCCGGATGTCCGGGCGCGGGTCGCGGCGACGGTTGCGGCGTGTGCCGCGCGTCTGGGCACACCGCCGCCCGCGCTCAGCTGGATTGGCTTTCAGGCAGACGGGCATGTGTTCCAGCCCGGCTCGGCGGCTGAGGGCGTTCTGGCGGAGGTGCATGAGGCGGTTCTGGGCACGTCGCTGGAACCCCATATCATGCCCGCAACCAGTGACACCCGGTTCTATGACCTTTACTACGGCATTCCCGCCTTGTGCTACGGCGGCATTGCCCGCGGGATGCATGCCCCGGATGAGGGTATGAACCTGCACAGCCTGCAGCAAACCACCGAAGTGATCGCGCGTTTCATTCTGGACTGGTGTGGCGTCAGGCCACGTAAACCCCCGGAAAGCTCACATAATCATTGACCCGCGCCGCGAAATCTTCGCAGTCTGCGACGACCCTGAAGGACACCACGCCCACAGATGACCGCTGAAACCCTGCCTCCCTCCGCGCCGCGCCCTCAGGTGGACCGTGCCGCAATGGGCGAACAGATGCGCAAGCGACGCAAGGCGCTCAAGCTCACGATGCAGACCGTGGCAGAACGCGCGGGCCTGACGGCCGGGTTCATCAGCCAGGTCGAACGCGGTCTTGCCACCCCCTCGCTCTCGTCCCTGAACGGGATTGCTCGGGTGCTGGATCTGGACCCGTTCAGCTTCATGGCCCTGCCTGCAGATCCCGGTGTCGCCTCACGGCAGGGTGCGCGCCCGCTTTACGGCGTGGACCCCGCGCAGCTTGCCTATGAACGGCTGAGTTCAAGCTTTCCGGGCAATGTGCTGCGCGCCGTGATCATCCATGAAGCACCGGGCCACCGCAACGCCCCCATCAGCCATGAGGGGGAAGAACTGTTCTTTATCTTGTCAGGTGCGCTGACCGTGGAAATTGAAGGCGCGCGACATGTGCTGGGGCCCGGGGACTCGCTCCATTTCCCGTCGCGGCGGGTTCATTCGTGCTGGAACCACACCGCCGAGGTGGCAACCATGCTGCACGTCTGCACGATGGATGTTTTTGACGACAGTCGTACCTTGGCCCAACACGGCCGCGCCGACCCAACCCCGCAATCCGACGGCCTATAGCGCCCAGGTTGACGGTATGTCGTAGGCCTCATGAGAGATCGATCTTCGTTGCAAGCCGATAGCCGAAGTGGCGAACTGCCTTGATCGCGTTCCCTTCTGCCCCTGCTGCCGTGATCTTCTTCCGCAGCCGGACGATGCGGACCTCGATCGCTGCCTTGCTGACTTCAGACCCGGTTCCGGCGATATTCGCGATCGTGGAATTGTCGAGTGTGTTGTCCGTCGCGAGGATGAACTCTTTCAGCATGGCGACTTCGTAAAAGGCGAGGGGGATATTCCCGGCGCGACCGATCAGCGCCATCCGTGTGAGATCAAGTCGGAGCGCCGATTGAGGCGGCCCCAGCCGTCGCGCCAAGGCATGGACCGAGGCCGTCAGTTCGAGCGCGGAACTGGGCTTGGCAAGATAGATGTCGGCGCCGCTCTGATAGCCACGTCTGCGATCTTCGGGCTCAACCCGGGCGGTCAGCATGATGATGCCGATGTTGGCAAAACCGGCACGCAGTTTCTGGGCGATCGCGATGCCATCTTCGTCGGGCAAATTGAGATCGAGAATGACAATATCCAGCGCCGCGGGATCGCTGCCTGCCCAGAAGCTCGGGCCGCTCTCGAAGCCCGCCACTTGATGGCCGTCGCTCTCCAGTATCTCGACAAGGGTCGCGCGCAGGTCCTTGTGATCCTCGATGACGGCCATCTTCAGTTGGGCAACCATAGTCTGAACCTAACGATTTGATGTTCGGGTTGATAGGTGATCGTTCCGCCCAGCATGTCGACCAGCCGCTGCACGATATACAGCCCGAGGCCCGATCCTGTTACCGATTTTGCATGGCTGCTGCGATAGTAGCGGGAAAAGACCTGAGTGGCATCGGGAAGGCCGGCAGGGTCGGCACTGTTCTCGAATGTGACGAACAGACCACCATGCCCGTGATCGGTGTGGATCGTGATTGCAGATTGGGCGACGGAATATTTGCAGGCATTCTCGATCAGGTTCTTGCAGATGATGGAAACAAGGACCGGGTCGGTCTCCAACTGTGCCACAACAGCACCGGATAAGTTGATGCGATGGGCATCGCACAGGCCGGAGAGCGAGTTTCGGAGGATCTGGACAATATCGCAGTCCGTTTTTTCGACCTTTTGCAGCTTGCTATCGATACGCACCGCTTGATTGCATCGGTCAATCAGATCGGTGAGATTGGAAATCATCCTCGTCATGCGCGACCGCTGGGCATCGCTGATGGTGCCATTGGAAATGGTCATATTGACCACTGCCAGCGCGTTTCGGGTTTCGTGGCTTATCATGTCAATGAACTGCGACAGCGCGCCGTTTTTCTCCTGCTCCAGCATGTTCTGGCGTTCCATCCAGGCCACCTGTGCCGTCGCTTCGCGTGCCTGCAGGATCAGCCTGTGGCCGTGAAGATGCAGAATGATAAAGATCAGCAATCCGGTCGTCAGGCCATGGATCATGAAGCCATAAAGCGAGAAGACCGAGATCTGCACGAACCCGAGAAGCGAAAACACCCAGAGCAGCAAGGCGGCCGAAAGGGCGCTGTAGATGACCCTCGTGATGTATAGCCCCGGCGAGGCATCGGTGCGGGCCGAAAAAACGTTGAGCAAGAAGACGAAGGGCGATGCTGCGATGCAATAGGCATTGATCTGCAGGCCGACCCACCTGTTGGCGATAAAATAGACCACCGCTGCACCCAACATAACGATGATCTGCACATCAAACAGTCTGAGGAAAACCGGATTGGGCTTGAACCGCGCCAAAACCGTGCGGTGGAAGTAAACAGACAGGATTGCAGCAGAGATTACGAGCGACCGGAAGACAAGCATCAGGCTTTCATGCGGGATGCCGGGCGCCAAGGCTTTGATATAGCCGAAGTAGATGAAATTATGCAGCAGCCAGAGCCCCTGCATGGCCGCAAAGCACAGGAAGACACGCTCCTTCGTGATCAGGCGCATCCGCAAGGCCCAGACGAACAGCACCAGCATGACCGAAAAGTAGGCGATCTGGACCAGATCGGTGATCAGGCTGGTACGTTGGGCAAGGAGGCGCGGCTTTGCCGTGACATTGGCGGCCACTGATCCGCTGGAGCGGATCCGTACATAATAATCAGCGCCCCCCACGGGCGGATGAAGCCGATAGCCGCGCAGGGATGAGGCCCAGTCTACCTCTTGCACTATATAGTCGCCCGCCGGGGTTACACCCTGACCTTGGGTTGTCTTGGGAACATACAGCTGGACATCATCAAGCAGCGGGGGGCGGATCAACAGGATCACCTCGCCATCGGCGGGGTCCGGGTTGATCCGTAGGCGCAGCCAATGTGCCGCCGAAGTATAACCCAAGGTGATAGAGCTTTCGACGGGGCGGAACGATTTGCTCAGAACCTCATCGATTCCCATCTGCGTGGAGGAGTCGTTCAGAAGTTCGACACGTTCGATCAACTCATCACGAGCCTGCGCTGCAAGTTGCCCCGACAGGAAGATCAAATTGATGAACAGGCTGAACGCGACCCAGATGACGCGGCCCGGAAAGCTTTTAGATAAGCGCATGGGGGTTCATTCTACAGCCTAAGCTCCATCTCGCGCCGCTATCTGCCAGATTGGTGCGCCAGGCGGATCCTGTCGTTTGGGCAATTGTGGTGTCGAACGATATTTTGACACCAGTCGCGATCGCCGATTAACCCGGATGCAAGCCTACATAACCCTACAAATACATGAAAACGCTGCGTGTGGGCGACGCAGCACCTATCGAGCAGCATCTGTATCCGTCACCCGTTCAGAGTACGGATACAGATGTAATGAAACGATGCGCCACAAGAAACCGACGCAGGAACGCGGGCAGTCGGTCAGCAAGGAAACGCGATCATGCGGACAGAAGAGCAATCGCATGGCCGAGAATCCATGCCGGAAAGCTCTGGATCTGATGTTTCCAACTCCTGCGTCGCAGCCGACCTTGACCAGACCGTTGGGCAATATCTGCGCGGCAGCTTTCCTTTCGGGGGCTTTCGTCAACGCGTGCTGGACAGTGATCTGCTGGACAGCGTGACCCTGCGCGACTGCGCCTCTGACCCAGACCGTATGGAGGCCTTCCTGTTGAAATGTCGCGGCATCCCCCAATGCGGCGACATCCAGATCACGCGGATGCGCGCGGCAATCCGCAGTTTTATCGAGGCCAGAGCCGCGGCTGCGAATTAATCTTGGCACAACGGGCGAGATTGTCATCGGTCCGCCCGAAGCCGGCTGAGAGACACGCATTACCTTCCAGGGGCACCGAGCTGCCCGATCCTTCAGGTCATTTTATGTGATGCGCTACAGTGGGTCGTGGCAGCTGCCACCTATATCACCTCGTCACGACATTGGCCGCCTAGCCCTGCCTCATCTGCCATAGGCCCTTGCCTCTGATCGACGATGACGTTGGGCAAGCCGTGAGCCCGACCCATTCAGCGCCTGATCGCGGGGGTTAAGCTTGCAACGCGTTTGCGATCAGCCCCAGCGGATGCCGCAGCGGGCGGTGGGCCAATCGTTCCGCCTGGCAGCGGCAGGAAAAGCCCGTGGCGGCGGTGGGGGTGTCATCCTGCAGATGTTGGCGCCATGACAGGTCAAAGAGCTTTTCAGACACCGCCTGATGCCGCGCCTGATGCCCGAACAACCCCGCCATACCGCAACATCCCGTGGCTGGGGTTTCGATCTTCCGACCCAAGGCCGCGAATACCTCTGCCCATTGGCGGGCGGCGGCGGGGTGGCCGGTGGTCTCGGTGCAATGGGTCAGCAGGCGCAGGGGGGCGCTATCCTGTGCCCGGGGGAAGGCTACCCCGGCCGCAAGTTCCTGCACCAGAAACTCTTGCGGCAACAGGATGTTCGGCGCGCTCAGGCCCTGTTTCGGGTAATCCTGCCGCAGCACCATGACTAGCGCCGGGTCAAGCCCGATCATCGGCAGCCCGAGCCTTGCCACCGCCTCCAGATCGGTGAGCAAGGCGCGCGCCATGCGGTGAAACCCCTTGAGATCGCCAAGGTTCAGCGCGGCTTTGCCCGAAGGCTGCATCCGCAGCACGACGGGCGCGTAACCAAGCGCACGGAAACCCGCCTCGGCATCGGCGCGCAGGGGCGCATCGAACAGCGCGGTGAACCAATCCTCAACCAGAACCACAGCCCGGGGCGGGAGCGCCTGCCCCGGGATCCAGCGCCTGCCCGGCTGGCGGGTCAGACGCGGAAGGTCGGTGCTGCCGGTCATCCGCGCACCCACCCGGGCCAGCAGCGGCCAGACCGGCGCCAGTATCGGCGCTGCACGCAGGGCAAGCGGGCTGAACCGTTCGGCCGCTAGCACCAGCCGGTCGGCAATCGGGCGCCGGTGGCGATGGTGATAGTCGGCGAGGAAAACCGTTCGCATGCTGGGAATATCCACCTGCACCGGGCAGTTTGAAGCGCAGGCCTTGCAGCCCAGGCAGCCATCCAGCGCCGCCAGCAGATCACGTTCCTGTTCCGGGGTCACGGAGCCCTCGGTCCGGGCGCGGTGCCAATCGCGCAGCGCATCCGCCCGGCCCTTGGGGCTATGGCGCAAATCGGCGGTGGCCTTGAAGGAAGGGCACATCGGTGTGGCTGCCGCATAGCTCAGACATTGGGCATTTCCATTGCAGCGGAAGGCCTTGGCCAGCGGGTCCCCCTCGGGCGCGTTGAAGGCGCGGAAGGGTGTGGTGGCAATGCCCATGACCGGTTTGTCCAGGCTGACCAATTTGCCGGGGTTATAGCGCCCAGCGGGGTCGAAGGCCGCCTTGACGCCCTGCAACGCCCGATAGGCCTCGGTTCCGATCCAGTCTTGCAGATAGGCGCCGCGCACCCCCTTGCCATGTTCGCCCCAGAAGATCCCACCATGTTTGCGCGTCAGTTCAAACACGGCGTCTGAGACCGCCACAAGCCGCGCGCGATCTTCGTCCGCGTCTATGTTCAGCGCCGGGCGGATATGCAGGCAGCCGACATCGACATGGCCGTAAATGCCGAACCCCAAATCATACTGGCGCAGCACGGCCAGAAATTCATCCACGAAGGCGGGCAGGTTTTCGGGCGGAACCACGCAATCCTCGACGAAGGCCACGGGCCGCGCCGCGCCCTCTACCTTTCCCAGCAGGCCCACCCCGGCCGATCGGACGGCCCAAAGCCGACTGATCTCGGCCAGATCGCGGGCTTCATGCACCGCGCTTGCCCCGGGCAGGCGGGCCAACAGCGCGCGGCAGGCCGCGACCTGCGCGTTCAGCACCGCCGCATCCGACCCGTTGAATTCAAGGAAACTATAGGCAAGCGACTGTCCCGCCGGGACATGCAGGGCCGGTGGCAGTTGATCCAGAAGCCCGGCTTTGGCCGCAATTTGCTGGACGGTTTCATCCATCACCTCGATGGCGGTGGGGTTCACCTGCAACAGGGGCTGCGCCGCGGCCAGCGCGTTGTGGAAACTGTCGAATCCCACCACAAGCAGGCGCTTTTCTGGCTCGATCCGCCGCAGGCTGACGCGGATACGCGTGACCGGCCCAAGCGTGCCCTCGGCGCCCAGAAACAGGCGCCACCAGTCGAACCCGCCGTCTTCCCGACAGGCGCGGTCCAGATCATAGCCGGTGAACCGCCGGTTCAGGCGTGGTGTATGCGCGATGAACGCCGCGCGTCCCCCCCGCGCTGCAGCCTCAGCTTGTTCCAGCATCTGGCGCGCCCAGGCCGGGCAGGGGGCATCGCTGGCCAGAAGACCCTCGGGCGTGGCAATTTCCAGCGCGAGGATATTGTCGCTGGTCTTGCCGTAAATGCGCGATCCCTTGCCCGAGGCATCGGTGCTGACCATCCCGCCAATCGTGCAGCGTGTCGAGGTCGAGGTTTCCGGCGCGAAGAACAGACCCATCGGGCGGAGACGTTCATTCAGGTCGTCCAGCACCATGCCCGGTTCCACATCTGCCCAGCCTGCCTGCGCGTCGACGGCCAGCAGCCGGTTCATGTGCCGCCGCAGATCAAGGATGACCCCCCGGTTCAGCGCCTGCCCATTGGTGCCCGTGCCGCCCCCCCGCATGGTCAGCGGCACGCCTGCCCAATCCGGCGCAGCCATGACCCGCAGCACACAGGCCAGATCTGCGCTGTCCTGCGGGGAAAGGATCAGGTCTGGCAGGATGCGATAGACGGAATTGTCCGTGGCCATCGCCGCGCGCAGGGCGTGGTCGGCCTCGATCTCGCCGCGAAAGCCTGCTGCGCGCAGCGCCCGCTCCAGCGTTCCATCGGTCAGGGGAGGAAGATCAAGCATCGCGGCGCCCTTTCGGTTTTCCCCCTTGAAGCATGAAATCTGTATTCATAAAATTGGAACCTAATGAACATAGGTTCGGAATAAATGAACATAAACCTGCGGCATATCCGGGCGCTTCATGCCATCTGGGCGCAAGGCACCTTTGCCCGCGCGGCGGCAGAGCTGGGGGTCGTGCCCTCGGCCCTGACTGAAACCATCCGCCATTTTGAGGCCGAGGCTGGTGGCCCTTTGTTTGACCGCAGTCAACGTCCCCCCGCGCCGACGCCACTGGCCCTGACCTTTCTGCAGGAAACCGCCCCGCTGATTGATGGGCTGGACCGCGCGCTTCTGCGCCTGCAGGCTGGGGGCGACCGCAGCGGTGGGGTGCTGACAATCGGTTGCACCCCATCGGCGATTTCCGAACTGGTGGTGCCTGTGCTGGGTCAGCTGCGCCGCAGCCATCCGGGCTTACGGATCCGGGTGCATGATGACATTGCCGAACATCTGGCGCGGGGCGTGGTTGCGGGCGACCTGGATCTGGCGGTGGCGGGGCGGGCGCTCCATTCCGATGATTTGCGCCAGACCGAGATTTCACGTGATCCCTTCGGGCTTGCCTGTTCCGCGTCCCATCCGCTGGCCCGGCAGGAAAGCGCAGGTTTGCAGGATATCGACCCCGACGAGGTGATCGTCCTCGACCCCGGCACCGGCACGCAACAGATTCTGGCGACGTCGCAATCCGTGCCTGCCCCCTTGCGTAATGGCGCGATCGAGGCACATTCGACCATCGCCCAGCTTTGCATGATCCGTGCAGGGCTGGGTGTTGGGCTGCTGCCCCGCAATGCGGTCTTGCTGTTTGGCGACCCAAGCCTGCGTTTCCTGCCCCTGCGCGATCTGGCTCTGTGGCGGGTTCTCTATCTGCTGACCCCCACGGGGCGCCGTCTGAGCGCCCCCGCCCGCGCCTTTGCCGAGGCGCTGCGCGCCCGCAGCCCATAACCAAGCTGGCCTTTGCAAAGATGCGAGCCGGTGCTAGCCTTTGCACGAAAGTTGGGCTTTCGCCACATCAGGGGGATTCTGCCATGGCCACGCGGATGCGGTTACCGCCGCTCAACTCCTTACGCGTGTTTCACGCCGTGGTGCGGCACCGGTCGCTGCGTGAAGCGGCGGAAGAGCTTTACGTCTCGCCGCAGGCCGTCGGCCAGCAAATCCGGCTGCTGGAAGAGGCGCTTGGCGTTGTGCTGATGGAGCGCGAGGGCCGCGGCATTCGGCTCACCGAAAAGGCCATTACCCTTTCGCATTACATCAACGCGGGTTTCGAGGAATTCGAGGAAGGCATCCGTCGCGTGACCGGCCCGCGCGCCCGTGAACGCATCAACCTGAACGTCAGCCCCTATTTCGGCACCCGCTATCTGATGCCGCGCTTGGGTAAATTCCGCACCGCGGTGCCCGAGGCCGAAATCGGCCTGACAACCATGATCGACCTTGTGGATCTGGAACGCGACCAGATCGATCTGGCGGTGCAATGGGGCTACGGTGACCGCAAGGACGTTCAAAGCCACCTCTTGCGCCGCGACCCCAAGATCATCTGCTGCCACCCCGATATGGCGGACCGGATTCAAGCGCCGGGGGATCTGCTGAAATTCACGCTGCTGCAACCGGCGCGGTCGATGCGGCTTTGGCCCGACATCTTGCGATATCTAGGGGTTGAGGTGCCGCAGATGGACCGGGGCCTGACGTTTGATGATGCCGCCACCATGCGCCGGGCGGCCTATCAGGGGCTTGGCGTCGGGCTGGTTTCGGTTTTGGACGCGGAAGAGGATATCGCCTCGGGCAAGCTGGTCGCCCCCTTGGGGACGACCATTCTGGAGGGTATGGCGCCGGAAACGATCCCGGGTTTTTACCTCATCACGACAAAGACGCGGCTGCGCGCCAAGAATGTGGCGGCCCTGCACCGCTGGCTTCTTGACCAAGACTGGGAGGTGGATCAGCCCGCCGACAGCGTGTGACCCGACAGGGTTTCCAGCGCGCGCACAAGGGCCGAATGATCCGCATCGGCCAGGCCCTGCGCGCTGCAGCTGTTCAAAAGCTCTTGCGCGGTGGCGGTATTGGGCAGCGCCACCCCCAGCTGACGCGCGGTATCGAGCGCCATGCCCAGATCCTTCTGATGCAGCTTGATGCGGAAGCCGGGGTCGAAGGTGCGGGCGATCATGCGTTCGCCATGCACCTCGAGGATGCGACTGGCCGCAAAGCCGCCCATCAGCGCGCTGCGCACCTTGGCCGGGTCGCAGCCCGCCTTGCTGGCAAAAACGAGCGCCTCGGCCACCGCCTCGATGTTCAGCGCGACGATGATCTGATTGGCGATCTTGCAGGTCTGGCCCGCACCGTTCTGGGCCCCGACCAGGGTGATGTTCTTGCCCATCAGCTGAAACAGCGGCAGCGCACGGTCGAAATCGGCCTCGGCACCGCCGACCATGATGGTCAGGCTTGCATTGCGCGCGCCCACTTGGCCACCCGAAACGGGCGCATCCAGATAGCTGCCGCCCGCCGCCCGCACCTCGGCGGCAAAACGGGCTGTTTCCGTTGGGCTGATGCTGCTCATGTCGATCACCAGCGTTCCGGGGCGGAGCCCCGCCAGAACGCCGTTTGCCCCCAGCAGTACACGATCAACATCGCGCGTTTCGGGCAGCATCAGGATCACCACTTCGGCGACTTGTGCCACGGCGGCAGGGGAAGGCAGAACCTCGGCCTGCAGCGCGTTGGGCAGCGGGGAGCGGTTGAGCGTGGTGCTGAGCGCGTGGCCCGCAGCCACCAAATGCGCCGCCATGGGCGCGCCCATCACGCCCAGCCCGATAAATCCGATCTTCATCTTCTGTCCTTTTGCAAGAGTCGTGCTTGCCGGACATATTTATAAGATGTATGACAACATACAAGAGAATTGCGCAGAGGGATTTGCCATGCAGGAACGCATCAATGGGCTGAAACAGCTGCTCCAGGCCGGGCAGCCGGGCATCGGGATCTGGTGTTCGCTGGCGACCGCGCTGACCACCGAAGTGGTCGCAGGCGCCGGGGCCGACTGGATTCTGATCGACGGCGAACACAGTCCCAACGATCTGCGCAGCATCGTTGCACAGCTGCAGGCCGCCGGCGCCTATCCGACCTGCGAGCCGGCGGTCCGGTTGCCGTCGGATGATGCGAACCTGATCAAACAGATGATGGATGGCGGCGCGCGCAGCCTGATGGTGCCCAATGTTCGTACCGCAGATCAGGCGCGCGCGATTGTGGCCGCCATGAGTTATGCGCCGCAGGGCATGCGCGGTTTCTCGGTCGGGCATCGCGCCAATGCCTTTGGCCGGATCAAGAACTACCATGCGACTGCGCGAGAGCAGCAATTGCTGGCCGTGCAGATCGAATGCGAAACTGGTGTCGCCAATGCTGCTGAAATCGCCGCCGTGCCGGGGGTGGACGTGCTGTTTGTCGGGCCTGGTGATCTTTCGACCAATATGGGCGTGATGGGCAACCCGTCGGCGCCGCATGTGCAGGCTGCGATCCAGTCGGTGCTTGATGCGGCTCGGGGCCAAGGCAAGGCGGCCGGGATCCTTGCACCCCAGCAGGCCGATGCCGAGCGTTATCTGCAGGCCGGCTTCACCATGGTTGCGGTGGGTTCGGACCTCGGGCTGCTCGCCCGCGGATCGGATGATCTGGTGGCGCGGTTCAAGGCACGCTAAACCATGGGCATGGACAATCCGAAGGCCTTTCTCACCTCGCTCTATCAGGCGGCCGTGGCGGCGGCCGATCCGCTGACCGGGCTGCGCGCACATCTGCCGTCGCCGCCCCGTGGGCGGACGGTTGTGATCGGGGCGGGTAAGGGTGCGGCGCAGATGGCGCAGGCGCTTGAGACGCTCTGGCCCGGCCCGCTTCAAGGGCTCGTTGTCACGCGCTATGGCCATGCTGCACCTTGCAAAACGATTGAGGTGCTGGAGGCCGCGCATCCCGTGCCCGACGCCGCCGGGTTGCAGGCGGCCGAACGGCTGATGGCCGCAGTGCAGGGCCTGACGGCCGAGGATCTGGTGATTGCCCTGATCTGCGGCGGGGGATCGGCCCTGTTGCCTGCGCCCCCAGCGGGCTTTGGGCTGGAGGACGAGATCGCGCTGAATACCGCGCTTTTGGCTTCCGGCGCGCCGATTTCGGCGATGAATGCGCTCCGCAGCCATTTTTCTCGCATCAAGGGGGGGCGCCTGGCGGCACTTGCCCATCCTGCGCGGGTGGTGAGCCTTGTCGTCTCGGATGTGCCGGGCGATGATCCGGCGCAGGTTGCCTCGGGGCCGACGATCCCGCGGCAGGGCGATACGGCCGCCGCGCTGGCCTTCGCCGATCGCTATCAGATTCCGCTCAGCGCCGCGCAGCGCGCCCATATCCTTGCCGATCAGGGGCCGCAGCCCACGGATCCGGCCTTTGCGCGCGACCATGTCGCCGTTGTCGCCTCGGCTGCCCGTTCGCTTGAGGCGGCGGCCGGGCATTGCCGTGCAAGCGGGGTGGAGGCGGTGATCCTCTCGGACAGTTTTGAGGGCGAGGCCCGCGAAGCCGGGCGCTTTCATGCCGATCTGGCCTTGGAGGTCGCACGTCGGGACCGTCCCTTTCGCAAGCCGGTGGTGCTGCTCTCGGGCGGGGAAACCTCGGTCACGCTGCGGGGCAAGGGCAGGGGCGGGCGCAATACCGAATTCCTGCTGGCTTTTGCAGGCCGGATTGCGGGGCAGGGGGGGATCGATGCGCTGGCCGCCGATACCGACGGCATTGACGGGATTGGCCATCAGGCTGGCGCCTTTGCGGATGGCAGCACGGCGGACCGTCTGAGGGAGTGCGGCCTGCGGATCGATGATTGTCTGGATCGCAACGACAGCGGCACCGCCTTTGCCGCACTGGGCGATCTGTTTATGCCGGGGCCGACCGGCACGAATGTGAATGATTTCAGGGCGATCCTGATCCGCTGAAGGGCAAGGCGGCGAATGCCTCATAGGAAATTTCAGCTTTCCTGTGGGCCTAATTTCTTCCGTGTGTCCGCGTGTCAGCTGCATTAGCCTTCGCTGCGAAATTGTCCTGCTTGGGGAAGCCGTCATGAAAATCCTTGTGCCTGTGAAGCGCGTGATTGACTACAACGTGAAGGTTCGCGTGAAGGC
>NZ_BMYQ01000015.1:0-97939 GCF_014652355.1 Gemmobacter lanyuensis
CTGAAACGCCGACACCCGAAAAACCAAAAAACAGGGAATAACTGTCGAAGTCCGGATACAAATGTTTTTGATGATTCACAACTGTAAAATGCAGATGTAAATTTGGATTTGCATTTGTATTAGGTTAAGGTGAGTCGACGGCAGCAACCGGCCCTGTGGAGATGTGACATGACGATGGGTACCACCGAGGAAAGCGAAGCCTTCCTCACCGAGGTTTGCTGGCATTACTACGTGAACGAACTTACCCAGTCCGAGGTGGCGCGGGCGATGGGGGTCACACGGCTGCGGGTGAACCGGGCGCTGCAAGAGGCGCGGGCGGCGGGCATCGTGCGGGTCGAGATCACCTCACCCTTCCTGGCCCGGATCGAAATGCAGGAAGAGCTGCGCCAGAAGCTGAACCTGGATGAGGTGATCTGCGCCCCGGCCAATCCCGAGGCGCATGATTACCATATGCCCGCGGGCGCAGCGCTGGCCGCCTGGCTTGAACCCGGCCTGCGTGAGGGGCGCTGGCGGTCCATCGGCGTGTCCTGGGGGATGACGCTGAAAAACGCCTTCCTGCGGCTGCCCCGCATGACCTTGCCGGGGGTTGAGATCGTGTCGATGATCGGCGGCACCTCGCAGGGGGGCAGCTTCAACTCGTTCGGGATCGCCTCGGGGTTCGCGGACAAGCTGGGAGCCAGCTATTCGCTGTTCTCGGCGCCGATCTATCTTTCGCCTGGCACCGACAAGGCGGGGTTCCTGTCCGAGGGGGTCTTCAAGACGCATCTCAGGAAGCTGGAAAAACTGGATCTGGCGGTGCTGGTGGTCGGCGATGTGACCGACAAGTCCTTTCTGGTGTCGATGGGGCTGCCTTCGGGGATCACGGCTGACGACCTGCGCGCGGCTGGGGCGGTGGGTGACGTGCTGGGCCATTTCCTGACCGTCGACGGGGTCGAGGTCGATCATCCCATCAACCGCTGTGCGATCGGGCTTGATCTGGATTCGCTGTCGCAGGTGCCTCAATGCGTGCTGGCCGCCGCCGGGGCGCATAAGGTAGAGGCGATCATTGCCAGCTGTCGGCGTGGCGTGGTGGACACGCTGATCACCGACGACGTCACGGGCCATTTGATCCTGGATAAGCTGGGATGATCCGGCTGGTCATTTTCGATTTCGACGGCGTCATTGCCGACAGCGAATCCATCGCGCTGGAGGAGCTGGGTCGGATTTTGGCCGAACACGGACTGCTGATGGACCAGCCCACGCTGATGGACCGGTTCCTGGGTGCCTCGCTTGCCTCAATCGTCGCGGTGCTGCAGGCAGAAACCGGTCAAGTGGTGGGTGACGCGTTCCGCCGCACATGGCACGATCGGCTTTTTGCCCGCTACCGTCGCGAATTGCTGCCGGTGCCGGGGATCGTCGGGCTGCTTGATGCGCTGGATGCCGCAGGGATCGACTATTGTATCGCATCGGGCAGTTCGCCCGGTCGTTTGGCCTTGGCACTGGATTGTCTCGGCCTTGCGGCGCGCTTTGCCAGGCGAGCCTTCAGCGCCGAGGAAGTGCCCATGGGCAAGCCCGCACCGGACCTGATGTTCCATGCCGCAGCCCGACGTGGCGTGCCGCCTGCGGACTGCCTTGTGGTCGAAGATGCGGTGGCGGGCGTCCGTGCGGCGCGTGCGGCGGGCATGCGCGTGATCGGCTTTCTGGGGGGCAGCCATCTGGCGCAGTCGCAAGACCGACAGGGACGCGCGTTGATTGCCCATGGCGCCGAGGCGCTGGTCCTTTCGCATGCCGCGCTGGCCCTGAGGATCGGCCTGAGCGAGAGCGGCCAGAAAAAACTTAGCTGATCGGCAAAGTTTTCCTTGCCCGGCATCTCGGCCCGCGTATAGTTAGCTGTATGGCTAAGCATGAGCCCGATCTTTCGCTGATCTTTCACGCGCTCTCCGATCCGACGCGGCGCATGATGCTGGCGCGTCTGGCCCAGGGGCCGGCGCCTGTGACGGAACTTGCCGCGCCGACCGGCCTGCGCCTGCCCACCGTGCTGCGCCATCTTGCGGTGCTGGAAGAGGCGGGTCTGATCTCGACGGCAAAGGACGGTCGTGTCCGATCCTGCGTCATTATCCCCGAGGCATTGGCCCCGGTTCAGACATGGCTCGATGCGCAGCGTCACATTTGGGAGGTGCGCCTCGACCGCTTTGACGATTATGTCATGACCCTGATGAAGGAACGCGCCAATGATGACCCTTGATCTCGATCCTGAAACCGACCTGAGCTTTACCCGCCTGCTTGCCGTCCCGCGGGCGCTGGTCTGGGAATGCTGGACCCGTCCCGAACATATCCCGCATTTCTTTATCCCCGCGCCGAACAAGGTGACGGCGGTTGATCTGGACCTGCGGGTCGGTGGGCGCTTCAATACGGTCTTTGACGTGGACGGGCAGCAGATGGACAACCGCGGCGTCTACCTTGAGGTCGTGTCGCAGGAACGGCTTGTCTTTACCGATGCCTATACCGAGGGCTGGAAACCCGTGCCCGAGCCTTTCATGACGGCCATCCTTCTGCTGTCGGATGCGCCCGAAGGCGGTACCACCTATACTGCCATCGCCCGTCACCGGACCCCCGAGACGCGCAAGGCCCATGCCGACATGGGATTTTTTGAGGGTTGGGGTACGGTCGCAACCCAGCTTGAAAGCTATGCCAAGGGCTTGATCCGATGACCGCGTTTGCCACGCTGACCTTTGACCGCCAGATTGCGGCCCCGCCCGAAACGGTCTGGCAGGTCTGGACTGCGCCGGCCGCCCGTGCGGTCTGGGCCGCGCCCACAGCCGATACAGCTGTCGAGGTGCTGGAGACCGATCCCCGCCGGGGTGGCCGCGAAATCTCGCTCTGTCATGCGCCGGGGGGTGAAACCTATCGTTGCGAGGTGACATGGCTGGATCTGCAACCCGCCTTGCGCAGCAGCTGCGCCGAGGTGGTGTCGAGCGAGGGCCAGACCCTGTCCACCGCCCTTGTGACGGCAGAGCTGGCGCCCGCGCCAGCGGGCACCGACCTGCGGGTGACGGTGCAGCTTGCCTCGGTCGGTCAGGACATGCAGGCGGGCTATCGTGAGGGGTTCGAAGCAGGAGTGACAGGCTTGGCACAGGTTGCCGAGCGCAGCATGGTGATCCAGCGCCGCATCCGGGCACCGCGCCATCTGGTCTGGGGGGCCTGGGTCAATTCGGAACGGTTGCCGCAATGGTGGGGACCGGACGGGTTTTCCTGCCGGACAACGCGGATCGACCTGCGCAGCGGGGGCGAATGGGTTTTTGACATGATCGCACCCGATGGGACGGTCTTTCCCAATCACCACCGCTACTCCGAAATCTCTCCGCAGGATCGGATCTGTTATACCCTGCATTGGGGAGAGAACGGCCCCAAACATGCCGATGCCTGGGCGAGTTTCGAAGATACCGAGGACGGAACGCTTGTAACCCTCGGGATGGTGTTTTCGACTGCCGGGGAATACGCCGAGGCGCGGGGCTTTGGCGCGGTCGAGCTTGGCCTGCAGACGCTTGGCAAACTGGCGCGCGCCGCCGGGGCCGACTGAGCGGTCAGTTCAAAAGGTCGCGGCCGCGATCCTGCAGGGCCTGCGCCATCAGGGCATGCAGCCAGGCCGCGACCGACGACACCTGCGACAGCGGGCGCGGATGATCGAGCGCCAGCTGCAGCGCCGCTTCGACAAGGCGGTCGGCGGCATTGGCATCGGCCATCATCAGGCGGGCGGAAAGGCGCAGCCAGGGCAGCATCGCCTCGATCGTCAATTCGGCGCGGCCCAGTTCCTGCAGCACGACTTCCAGCGTCTCATTCCCCGCCACCGGTTTTTCCAGCCGATGCACATCAGCAAAGCGCAGGGGGATCTGTGACAGGTCCAGCGCGGAATAGAAGACGAACGGGACCCGCGACCGGCGCAGCTGATCGGCAAGATCGAAAACCTGCTCGCCCCGAAGATCGAGGCCCAGGATCGCCAGATCGGCCCCCGGTGCCTGCCGTTCGGCGGCCGCCAATGTCAGGCACGGACCCAGCACGATGGCCCTAGCGCTTCGGAAATGTTCTGCAAGCTGCTGCGCCGACAGAAGGTTGTCTTCGGCGATGAGAATACGCCGGCCAGCCAGTTGCTGCATCCGTCGTTCCTTTCCGTTCAAAGGGCGGGGCGCGGTCAACCTGCGGCCCCCGGTGAAGCAAATATCTTTGGGCAGATGGTGACGCTGGCAATATGGGCCGGTGGGGGTGAAACCACAACCTTTGGGTGATCCGGGCGGCTGGTTTCCGCGTATATGCGCTCTTCGTTTTCTGCGCCTGCGCTGTGGCGATGCTGCGGGAACAAAATGGCCGGTGGGCGATTACCTCTTTGTCGCAAAGGAGGCATCGCATGCAATCGCAGACTTCCCCTACCTTCTGTGTTCTACTCGCCGGTGGCCAAGGGTCGAGGTTGCATGAGCTGACCGCGATGGATTGCAAGCCGGCTGTTCCCTTTGCCGGGGCCCGGCTGGTGGATTTCACCATGGCCAATGCGGCGCGGTCGGGGCTTCGGCAGATGCTGGTCGCCCTACAGTATCGCCCCCAGCTTTTGGCCCGCCATCTGCGGGCGGTCTGGGGGCCGCAATTCCCCGCAGGGCTGGCGCTGTACGACGGGATGTCGGTGCAGCCGGGGGGCTATCGGGGCACTGCCGATGCCGTGCGGGCGCATCTGCCCGATCTGACCGCCAGCGGCGCGGATGAGGTTCTCGTCCTATCGGCTGATCATGTCTATCAGATGGATTACCGCGCCATGCTGCATCGCCACCGCGAAAGCGGCGCAAAGCTGACGGTCGCGGTGGATGAAATCCCCTTGGCGCAGGCCGGGCGTTTCGGCGTTTTGACCGCGGATGCGGCAGGGCGTGTCACGGCCTTTGACGAAAAGCCGCGCCATCCCCAGCCCATTGCCGACCGCCCCACCCATGCGCTGGTCAGCATGGGGATCTATGTGATCGACCGGCTCTGGCTGAGTGACCTGCTCCGTCGTACCGACATGGATGACTTCGGTCAGGACGTCCTGCCCGAGGCGGTGGCGCAGGGGGTGGTGCAGGTTCATCGCACCGGGGCCGACTTTTACTGGCGCGATGTGGGCACGCTGGACAGTTACCGACTGGCCCAGCTGGATTTTCTTGCGACCGGAACACCGCCCCTTCTTGTGCCCGCCTCTGCACATCTGCCGGGGCGCGAGGTGCGCCGTGCGGCCGGGCAGGGGAATGTCCTTTTGCCCGGGGCGCATCTGGGGCGGCGGGCACGGGTGCGTCAGACCATTCTGGCGCCCGGCGCGATGATCCCCGACGGGATGGTCATCGGTGAGGATCCCGACGAAGACCGCCGCTGGTTCCGTGTGACTCCTGGTGGAACAGTGCTGGTCACGCAGTCCATGTTGGCCCGGCGACGCGCCGAACAGCAGCGGCCCTGCCAGCTGCCTTTCTATCCGTTGTCCACGGCGCAAACGCAGGGAAGCTGAAATGGATGGCACCCATCTGCCCCGCAGCTTTGATCGGGCGCGCAGTTCCAACCATACCATCGGCGCAGAATACGACGGGGAGGGCACGAATTTCGCGCTCTTCTCCGATCATGCCGAACGGGTGGAGCTGGTGCTTTTTGATGACAGCGGCACCCATCAGACCTTTTCCGCCGATCTGCCGGATATGGCGGGCGGCATCTGGCATGGCTATCTGCGGGGAGTCGGGCCCGGAACGCGATACGGCTATCGCGTCCATGGTCCTTGGGCGCCGGAAGAGGGCCACCGCTTCAACCCGGCCAAGCTGCTGCTTGATCCCAATGCCCGCGAAATCAGCGGCGATCTGATCTGGGACGATGCTCTGTTCGGATATGTCATCGGGCAGGATGATCTGACGCGCGATGCCCGGGACAGTGCACCCTTCATGCCGAAATCGGTGGTCAGTGATCCGACCTTCGACTGGGAGGCCGACCGCGCCCTGTGCCACCCCTGGGAACAGACCGTGATCTACGAGGCGCATCTGCGCGGCCTGACCATGCTTCACCCCGATGTGCCCGAGGCTGCGCGCGGCACCTTTTCCGGACTGGGGTCCGATGCGGTGATTGCCCATCTGAAAGACCTTGGGGTCACGACGGTCGAGCTTTTGCCGGTTCATGCCTTTGTGCAGGATCGCCATCTGCTGCAAAAGGGGCTGCGGAATTATTGGGGCTATAATACGCTTTCCTTCTTTGCCCCGCATGCGGCCTATCTGAGAACGGGTCAGGTGCGCGAGATGAAGGCTGCGATCAAGCGGCTGCATGCTGCCGGAATCGAGGTGATCCTCGATGTGGTCTACAACCACACCGCCGAGGGCAATGAACAGGGGCCGACCCTATCGTTCCGGGGGATCGACAATGCCTCATACTATATGCTGATGCCGGAGCGGCGCTATTGCTATGATCCGACGGGCACGGGAAACGGCCTTGATCTTGCACATCCGATGGTCATGCGGATGGTGCTTGATAGTCTGCGTTACTGGGTGCAGGCCATGCATGTCGACGGATTCCGCTTTGATCTGGCCTCGACCCTCGGGCGGGGGCCGACAGGGTTCGACCAGCGCGCGGCCTTCTTCGCAACCGTCCTGCAAGACCCGGTGCTGAGCCGCGTCAAACTGATCGCGGAACCCTGGGATATCGGCACCGGCGGGTATCAGCTTGGGGGCTTTCCCTGGCCGTTCCGCGAATGGAACGACAAGTGCCGTGATGATCTGCGCAAGTTCTGGCGCGGGGACCAGGGCATGGTGCCCCGCCTGTCGCAGCGGCTGGCGGGGTCGCCGGTCCAATTCGACCATTCCCACCGCCCCGCGACCAGTTCCGTGAATTTCATCGCCGCCCATGACGGGTTCACCCTGTGGGATCTGCTGTCTTATGACGCGCCCCGCAATGCGGCCAATGGTGAAGATGGTGCCGATGGTCACGGGGCGAATTACTCCGACAGCATGGGGGTCGAAGGCGAAACCGACGATGCGGATCTGACTGCGCGTCGGCTGCGTCGGGCCAAGGCCATGCTGGCAACGCTGGTGCTGTCACAGGGGGTACCGATGGTGCAGGCAGGCGATGAATTCGGCCGCAGTCAGGATGGCAACAACAATGCCTACTGCCAGGATAACGACATCAGTTGGCTGCATTGGGACAGGATGCGCCATGAGCTTGTCGCCGCGCTGCGGGATCTGCTGGCCTTCCGGGCCGGGGCAGGCGAAAGCCTGGCGCATCCGCGCTTTGGCCGCGATGATGACGAAGGTCGCCCCAAGCTCCGCTGGCTTCATCCCAGAGGCGAGGGCATGTCCGAGGCCGACTGGCAGGACGAGGCGCTGCATCTTTTGGGGCTGGAGCTTGATCACCCGCAGCGCGGCCGCATCCTGATGCTGTTCAATGCGGCCGGCGATGCCGAATTTGCCCTGCCTGCGGGCGACTGGCAGCATGTGATCGACACGGCGGCCGATCCCGTGTCCTGTGATGCCACCTTTGCAGGAACCCTGTTCCTGCCGCGGCAAAGCGTTCAGGTCTTGCTGTCCCGGCTCTGATTGCGGTGGACAAACGGAAAGGGCGCATCCCGCAAGGGATGCGCCCTTTGCCTTACCTATCGGTCAGACGCGGTAGCTGAAGCCGGAATAAAACCGCCCCTGATCGCGGTGCCGCCCGCCCCGCACGGCGCCCGCGGTACTGGCCGCTGCCGCCGCAAGCGCCGCTGCCGTCAGGATGAACGCCGTAAGTATTGTGCCGATCCGCGCCGTTTCTGCCGCATCGCGGGCCTTCACCTCGGCCTCTTCGGCCTTGCGCTGCATGTCGCTGCGCAGGCTCTGGGCGGCGGTGATCGCTTCATTCGCGCGGGTTTCGGCCTCGGGCCTCGACAGACCGGTCAGTCGGCTGGTGGCGGCGACCAGCCACAGGCGGTCGGGTTCGGTGATCTGTCCTGTGGCTGCGGTCCGCGCAAGAATGGCTGCGCTTTGCCGGGCAAGCTCGCGCCGGTCGGTAGTCGCTGCAGGTTCGGTCGTGGGTGGCGTGTCTTGGGCCAGATCCGGGCGCAAAAGCTGATCGCTGATCCAGTCAATCGCCGCTTCGCCATCGTCGCCGTCCAGGGTGGCCGCTGCGCCCTGTGCCGCCGCGCCCAGTGCATTGCCCGCGGCCTCGACCACGCCGCTTGCCGCCCCGCCGACCGCCTGACCGGCCGTGGTGGCCGCAGTGCCCAGGGCCCCGGCAGCCATCCAGGCGGTGACAAGAATGCCCAGCCCCCAGACAACAAGGCCATTCACCCCGTCGCGGGCCATGATCTCGTCCGTCGAGGCGGTGTCACCCCGGCGGCGCATCCGTCCGGCGACATATCCGCCCACCAGATAGCTGGCCATGGTGCTGATCACCAGCCAGAGCCCCGTCAGGATGACACCCACATCGAACGATCCTTCCCCACGTTCGGCGGAAATGGCCGACAGCCCCAGCGCCGCACCAAAGGGCACGGCAAGACTTGCAAGCGCGGTTGCGATGACAGCCCCTGCCAGAATGGCCGCCCAATCCACGTAAGGGGCGGTTTGCGCCGAACCCGGCACGATTGTTTTGGTCACTGTTTCGCTGCGTTCCATCTGTCTTGCTCCTCAGCGGATGCCAAGGAAGGACAGAAGCGCAAGCACGACCACGACAAGGCCGACCAGATAAATGATGCTGTGCATGACGATCCTCCGGATATTGAAAGGGCCATGCTTCAGGGCACGACCACCCGGTTCAAACCGTGGTAACGCGGAATTGTTCCGGTGGAACAGATTGTTCCTTTCTGGGTTCAGGTCATTTGCGCGCCGGGGACGGCCCGGTCTGCGCACGCCCCCTTTCAGACAGGAACGACCATGGCCCGCATCGGTTATCATGCCTCGCAGGAACAGTTTTCGCCCCGCGATCTGCTTGAACTTCTTTGCCTGGCAGAGGAGGCAGGTTTTGAGGCCGCCAAATCTTCGGACCATTTTCATCCCTGGTCTGCGGCGCAGGGCCAGTCGGGCTTTGCCTGGAGCTGGATGGGCGCCGCATTGCAGGCCTGTCGTCTGCCCATGGGGCTGATCACCGCACCGGGCTGGCGCTATCACCCGGCCCTTGTGGCACAGGCCGCCGCCACGCTGGCCCAGATGTTTCCCGGACGTTTCTGGCTTGCGCTTGGCAGCGGCGAGGCGATCAACGAGGCCATCCTTGGCCGCTATTGGCCTGACAAGCCCGAACGCAATGCCCGGCTGCGGGAATGTGTCGCCATCATCCGCGCCCTGCTGGCCGGTGAGGAAGTGACCCACCGTGGCCGCGTCACCGTGGTCGAGGCGCGGCTCTGGACACTGCCGGACCAGCCGGTTCCGCTTTTTGGGGCTGCCGTGACGCCTGAAACGGCGGCCGAAGTCGGGGCTTGGGCGGACGGTTTGCTGACCGTGGGCGGGACGCCCGATCAGGTGGCCGCGGTGGTCGATGCCTTCCGGGAGGCGGGGGGGGCGGGCAAGCCCGTCCATATCCAGCACGCCCTGTCATGGGACCAGACAGAAGCCGCTGCCCTGTCGCAGGCCCGCGACCAATGGGCCCCTGTTCTGGCAGGGGGCGAGGTGAACTGGGACCTGCGCCGCCCGGCCGATTTCGATCGGCTGGGCGCATTGGTCAGCGACGATCACCTGCGCATGGCGCTTGCGATTTCCGCTGATCCGGGCTGGCACGCCGCACGGATCGCCGCATTGGCCGAAATCGGGGATGTCGTCCACCTGCATTGCGTCGGCCGCAATCAGCGGGCCTTTCTGGAGGTCTTCGGCCGCGCTGTCCTGCCGGATCTTCGGCTCCCGGCCTAGGGGCGGGGCCAGTCAGCCAGCACCTCGGCCGTGGTGGCCAGCTCGATCTGCGTGTCGAAGCGCCGGGCATAGAGCATCATCAACGCATCATGCGTTTCATCCGACGCGCTGCATAGCGCATCGCTGACAAGGATCACCCGAAAGCCGCGATCCACGGCGCCAAGGACCGTGGCCAGCACGCATTGATCTGTCTCTCCCCCGCTGACGATCAGGGTATCGACCCGGCCGCGTCCGATCATTCGATCCAGATCGGGCGCGAACCAGGGAGAGTAGACCATCTTGTCCACGATCCGCGCCGGGGGCACGAACGCATCAAGCGGCGGCGCGAGGTTCAGCGCCGCATCCGGCAGATGGCTGCGGGTGACCCGCTCCCACTTGCGGTAATAGCGCTGCCAGCTGCCCGGCAGGTCGCTGGCGGTCAGGGGCGGAATGAAGCGGGTAAAGATGGTCCGTGCCGGATCATGGCCCACAAGGGCCGTGACCGCGGGCAGGATCCGCTGGAACCAGGCCATGGACCAGGTGTATCCGGGGCCGAACAGGCGCTGCATGTCGACACAGAGATGCAGGCAGTCCGGACCCGGCGGGCCATGGCGCAGGCCGTGCAGCATCATCGGGCGTCAGCTTTTGATCACAAGGGTCCGGGTCCATTGCCGCAGCTTGCGGCAGGCCCGCAGAAAATCGCCCGCATTGGTGCCGTCGAGCGGGATCATCCCGTCATCGGCCCCAGTCTGAATGCCCTGCGACACCAGCAGAGGTGTGGCCCCCGGTGTAAAGCCCATGATCTTGCAATGGGCGAAAGCGTCGCTCACGAAATCGCGGGCGGGCAGACTTTTGGCCAGCATCGCCGCGCCATCGGCATCCAGCAGCAGCGCCACCGCATCAAAGAGAACCGACGGCGCGCCGTCGATCATGTGATGGGCCGGGATCATGGTCCCATCCGCCGCCCGCGCCCCGCCGACTTTGGGGGCGATGATTTCCACGACCGCGCCTTCCGCCTGAAATGTGGCCTGCAGATCGTGCAGGAGGGCCGTTTCGATCCCGTCGCAGACCAGCACGCCCAGCTTGCGCCCGGCAAAGTTCATCGGCCCATTGGCCAGAATGCTCAGCGCGGGCGACAGCGGCAGATCCTGTGCGGGCAGGGCGGCATCGGCCGGATGTGGCATGCTGTCGATGCCCAGCTTTTCTGCCACCATTTCGGCCATGGCACGGTCGATCTGCATCAGATGGGCCACCATCCTGATCCGGATCATGGGCATTTCGCATTTCGACAGCTCGAAGGTGAGGGCGTCGATGATATGGCGCTGTTCGATTGGCGTCTGGCTGCGGTAGAACTGTCGGGCCTGACTGTAGTGGTCGGCAAAGCTTTCGGGGCGCAGGCGTTGCTTCGGCCCGGTCGGCTCGGTCGCGTGGCTGCGGTGACCGCGCCTCGGGTCTTCGCGCGGGCCACGGCCCCAGGAATTGGGCTGGTAATTCACCCGACCCCGCGGGTTGTGCATCGCCATGTGGCCATCCTGCTGGAAATGCGCGAAGGGGCATTTCGGCGCATTGATGGGCAGATGCGTGAAATTGGGGCTGCCCAACCGTTTGAGCTGTGTGTCGAGATAGGAAAAGTTGCGCCCCTGCAGCAGCGGATCATCGGAAAAATCGATGCCGGGCGGCACATTCTGCGTCATGAAGGCGATCTGTTCGGTTTCCGCGAAAAAGTTGTCCGGCATCCGGTCCAGCACCATCCGCCCCACCGGGAGGGGGGGTAAGATCTCTTCCGGGATGAGCTTCGTGGGGTCCAGAACGTCGAAATCGAAGCTGTCGGCAAAGTCCTGATCAAAAAGCTGCATCTGCAGTTCCCATTCGGGGAAATTCCCGCTCTGGATTGCCGACCAAAGATCGCGGCGGTGGAAATCGGGGTCTGCGCCATTGATCTTGACGGCCTCATTCCACAGGACCGATTGCAGGCCCAGCTTGGGTTTCCACAGGAATTTCACGAAGGTCGACCGATCTTCGGCATCCACCAGCCGGAACGTGTGAACCCCGAAACCTTCCATGAAGCGGAAGGATCGCGGAATGGCTCGGTCGGACATGATCCACATGATCATATGCATCGATTCCGGCGTCAGCGAGATGAAATCCCAGAAATTGTCATGTGCCGATTGCGCCTGCGGGAAGGCGCGGTCGGGTTCAGGCTTTACCGCATGGACCATGTCGGGAAACTTGATCGCATCCTGGATAAAGAAAACCGGAATATTGTTGCCGACCAGATCCCAGTTTCCTTCACGCGTGTAAAATTTGACCGCAAAGCCCCGCACATCCCGCGCCAGATCAAATGAGCCTTTGGACCCCGCGACCGTTGAAAAGCGCACAAAGACCGGGGTGATTTCGCCCGACCGTTGGAAGATGTCCGCGCGGGTCAGATGCGAAAGGTTCTGGTACGTCTCAAAATAGCCATGCGCACCATAGCCGCGGGCATGGACCACCCGTTCAGGGATGCGTTCGTGGTCAAAGTGAAAAAGCTTTTCGCGAAAATGGAAATCCTCGATTAGCGCCGGGCCGCGGGCACCAACCTTCAGGCTGTTCTGGTCGTCGGCGACCGGGGTGCCCTGCGCCGTGGTCAGAACGTCCTGATCGGTGGCGGTCTGGTGCCATTCGCCCCCGGCCCCGCGCGTAAGTGTCTGGTCGTGGACCCGGGCCTCTTGCGACGTTGGCGTCAGCCGTCCGACCTCGGGGGCGGGGGGAATGCTGCCCGGCTGCTTGGTGTTGGTATCGGGGCGGTGATCCGGATCAATGCGGTGGCGCCCTGCCGGGTCGATCTGCTGCTGGCGCTGGTCGATCACACGGGGGGCCACTTGGCGCAGGTTCTCGGGGCTTTCAGTGTTGCTTGCATCGCTGTCACGTTCATATGCCATTTGCAGATCCGCCTTATGCTGGGGCCATCGGCGATGCCCGCCGGACTGCGGCCCTGTTCGCTCAACAGGATGCCAGCGCCGGGGACGGCGCTGGCAGGAACCCCCGGGCTGGGCCCGGCTTCGGGTCAGTTCTCGGCCGGGCTGGTTGCGGTGCCGAGGGTCGAGGGATCCTCGGCCGCATAGGTGGGAAGTGCCTCGAGCTGTTCGCGCGTCCAGGGCAGGTAAACCCGGGTTTCGCTGTCGCTGCGATAGATCTGCAGGTCGGCAATCGGCACGGCCACGCGGTGTTCGCCCATACCCAGGAAACCGCCGATATCAAGAACGGCATGGGTCGCGTTTCCGGCCGTTTCGGTGGTCGCCCCTTCGGTGACGCCCGTGGTGCCGGCGGTCATATCGGTTGACGTGCCAGCGGTTCCATCGGTGGTCGTGGTGGTATCGGCCCCCGGGACCGGGTCGCCCGCGCTATCGGTGCCGGTCGTGCCGGTCGCATCAGGGGTCTGGGCGGTGCTGTCGGTATCCATCGTGCCGGTGGCATTGTCGGTGCCGGTCGTTGCCGTGCCCTCTTGTGTCAGGGTGCCGTCGGCCGGGGCATCACCCGCAGTGCCGGTTGCCGTGTCGGTCGCAGTGCCGGTCGAGGTGTCCGACATGCTGCCTGTCGTCGCATCTGCGCCCGTTGCCGCGGGGGCGCTGCCGCCCGATACAGCCTTGTCGAGTACAAGGTCATGGACCGTGCCGATGGCATCCCCTGCGGTGTCATAGATGGTTGCACCCAGCAGGTCTTCGGCGGTCAGCGCCATGTCCTGCCGCTCAAACCCCTCGGGGGCGGTGATGGTCGGCGCGGTGGTCCCGTCCATGGTTGTGGTGCCCGTTTCCGCGGTTCCAGTTTCCGAGGTCCCGGTCTCGCTCGTCTGTGCAATCGCACCGGCCACGCCCAGTCCGGTGGCAAGAATGGTGGTCAAAAGCAAGTTTTTCATGACTTTGATCTCCGTTTCAGTGTCGTCTGTGGTGGCGACAAGGGATTTCCAAAAGCTGCCCCTAGCCCACCGCGCAGATCCTGCGGTGGAGGGGCCAGAATGGCGGCCAGATTTCAGGAAGCGTCGAGGGCCCCGGCCGCCTGACCCGAATGCCCCGGTCAGCGACCGGCGGGCAGATCGGCCGCATCGCGCGCAAGGAAGGCCCGCGTCGTTTCATCCATATGGTCGAACAGCCAGTCGGCCATGTTCTGTTCCTCGACCATGCTTTTCTCGAACAGGCTGACGGCGTCGGCATCACCCAGTTGGCGCGCCGTGGCGATCAGCACCTTGTAGGCGATGATCTCCATATGTTCGAAAGTGTAGCTGGCCATGCCACCCTTCACGACTTCGTCCTCGGCAAACATGCCGCTCAGGGCCTGGCCCGTGGCGGCCATCTTGCCCATCGCATCCATCACCATCGAGGTTCCGGCCGCGCGGCTGTCCAGAAGCCCGCGCAGCACCGCCGCCTGTTCCTGCGTTTCCGCGATATGCTGTTCGATGCGCGCGCTGAGGTCGGGATAATGCTCAAGCCGCGAAAGCATCCCTTTCATCATCGTAAGCGCTTGTTCCTCCATGGCATGGGCATCGCGCAGCCAAGCGATGTAGTGATTGCGGAGTTCGTCCATTGACTGTTCCTTCGGGCAAGCATCGCGCGGGGCGACAAGAAAGACGGGAAGCGGAGGGCAGGGGCGCAAAGCGCCGCTGCCCCCTTTTGCCCCCTCACCGGCGGCGGTTTTCCCAGCCGCGGCGCGAGGCCTCGGAATGACCTTCCGAGTCCCCGAACCAGCCGCCTTGGCCATGGTCGCGGCCATAATCATCGTCACGACCGCGCCCGCGCGACGACCGGCGGTCATCGTCCTCATACCGGCTGGACGACCGGCTACCCGACCCGCGATCATCGTCACGGCGGTTTTCCCAACCGCGGCGCGAGGCTTCGGAATGGCCTTCCGGATCGCCGAACCATCCGCCTTGACCATGATCGCGGCTATAATCGTCGCCCCGCCCGCGCGACGACCGGCGGTCATCATCGTCATAGCGGCTGGACGAACGCCCACCGGACCCGCGGTCATCCTCGCGGCGGTGTTCCCAGCCCCGGCGCGAAGCCTCGGAATGGCCTTCATAATCGCCGAACCATCCGCCTTGACCATGATCGCGGCTATAATCGTCGCCCCGCCCGCGCGACGACCGGCGGTCATCGTCATCGTAGCGGCCCATCGAACGGCTGCCGCGCCCGCGGTCTTCGTCCTCATAGCGCCCGCGCTGATCGCGGTCGTCATATCCCCCGCGGCCCGAGCGTCCGCGCCCGCCGCTGTCCTCATCGCTCATGAAGCGGCCGCGCGAATCCCGTTCGCGGTCGTTGCTGCCCGAGCTGCCACCGGACCGGCTGCTGCCGCGACGATCATCATCGCTGACAAAGCGACCGCGCGAGTCGCGTTCGGGCATGTCATTGTATCTGGGCATGTTTTCCTCCTCAGGAAATGGCGGTCTCAGAGGCGCCCGGGCCGAATGCCGGGGCCTTGCGGGTGGACCCTCTGGGCCCCGATGCGGGGCCAGGATCAGGGGTCCGTATGGGCATGCCGTCTGGGGCATGTGGTCGTTTCAACAGGCGGCGGGCGGGGATGTTCCGGGCTTTCTGCCGCATTTGCGACCGGTCGGCGGAAACTGCCGTGCGGTGGGCCTCAGCAGTCGTTGCCCTTGTCGATCCGGCCGGGGTGCTGGCGGTCTTCGCACATGGCGCTATCCGGGTTGCGCCCCCGTGGAATGGCGGGGCTGTCGGTCCCCTGGGCCGTGGCATGGCGCGCCACCTCGGCGGGGGTGACGCGCCGTTCTTCGCGCGTCGGCCCCGGTGCGGTTGGCCCGCGTTCGGCATCCTGTTCGGCGCGGCTGGTTGCTTCCCAGGCGCGGCTTCCGAAAAACCCCTCCTCGGCAGCGCCCTGCACATTTTCGGGGGGCTGCGGGTTTCCCTTGCGAAACTCGGCCGGTGTGTGGGGCGATCCTTCGTGATCGTCCTGCGCGTTCTGGCGCGGGGTCGACAGGGGGGCGCGTTTCTCGGCGGCGGGTTTGGGTTCGTTGGGCATGATGGCCTCCTGGGACATGGCTTTCAGCATCCAATCCGCCGATGGGGGGGAATGTTCCGCGCCAAGCGCGCTAGCGGGAACATTCGCCGCCGACGCGGCGTTTCCCCGGGTCCTTCCCAAAACCAGAGGTTGCCATGGAAACGGTCGTGCCCTTTGATCTGCAGCGCATGGTGCTGGGCGATCAGCCCCCCCTGTTTCTGGCCGAGATCCTGTTCCGAATTGCCGTGATCTGGCCCTGGACGATGCTCTTGTTGCGCTGGATCGGGGGGCGCAGCATCTCGCAGCTGTCGCTGGTCGAATTTTTGCTGGTCATCGCGCTGGGATCGGCGGTGGGGGACAGCCTGTTCTATCCGGACGTTCCTCTTGTGCATGCGATGCTGGTGATTTTCGTGATCATTGCCATCGACAAGCTGGTTGATCAGGCGATCCGCCTGTTCCGTCCGGCCAAGGGCATTTTTGATGGCCAGCCGGTCGAGGTGCTGCGCGACGGTGTCATCCACATGTCTGCGCGCGGCACACGCCAGATCGGCAATCTGGAGTTGATGGAACTTTTGCGGTTGAAAGGGGTCGAAAACCTTGGATCGGTCCGATGTGCCTATATGGAAACTTCGGGCGCGCTGTCGGTTTTTGCTGCTGATCCACCGCAGCCCGGCCTTCGCATCGTGCCGCCGGTCGAATGCGTGCCGGCCGATTGCAGCCCGGATCAGGCCCGTTGCTGTGTCAATTGCGGGCAAATGGATGACGCCGCGTCCCACTGTCCGAATTGCGGCACGGACGGTTGGGCCCCCGCGATCGCAGCCCCCAAATACCGCTGATACAAAGCCCTGCTGGCAGGAACATTCCGCCCCGCGACCGGGTTCATCCCGGTCAGAGGCAATGGATTGGATGTCGACATGATTCCCTGGCTTCGTGTGTTCCTGGTCGCGATCTGGGTCGCGTCCATCGCGGGCGCAGCCCTGATTTTCGGTCTGGCGATGGGGTTTTATTCCAGCACGACCTTTTTCTGGTCTGGGGTGGCAGGTCTGGTCATCGGCTTGCCCGCAGCCCTTGCTAACTGGGTATGGCTGCGCCCGCGTCGGGCCGGTCAGGCAGGTTGGAATGGTGGTCTGTTCCGCTGGTTGCGTGATCATTCCTATTGGCGCCGCGCCTGACGCCAAGATGCCCTAAAAAGCGATGCCATAAAAAAGGCCAGCCCCGCGGCTGGCCTTTTCCGATGTCCGCAGAGGCCGTGCCCTCTGGGCACGGCCTCTCGTCCTCACATCGGCGGCGGGGTCCGCAGGCGCGCCTGACGTTCGGTCAGCGCATCGTCATAGCGCCAGCCATCGCTTTCAAAGCGGCTACGCAGGTCGCCGAACCCGACCGACGCCACCTGATCAAGCGTCGCCGTAACCGTTGGGCGCAGCTCTTCGGGAAAGCGCACCGTCAGGGCCACATTGCCACGCCGCATAGCTTCGTCAAAGACCGGCGCATCTTCATCGCTGATGCCAAGGTCGGTCAGTGCCCCGATGGTGCCGCCAACCACGGCGCCCCCGACCGCCCCGACCGCCGTCGCAGCCAGCCAGCCCGCTGCGACCAGCGGGCCGATCCCCGGAATGGCGATCATGCCCAGACCCGCCAGAAGCCCGGCGCCGCCGCCAGCGACAGCCCCGACCCCGGCCCCGGTCGCCGCGCCGGATGTTTCGGCGTCGGTCGCATCCATCGTCGAATCGTAGGTGTCGTAATGGGAGCGGAGGCGTTCATCCCCCAGCATCCCCACCTCGATGCGCGGGTTGTTCAACGCCTGGAGCGCCGACCGCGCCCGAGCGGCTGCGGTAAAGTCTTCATATACGCGTGTGATGACAGCCATGTTCTGTTCCATCCTCAGTTCGTTGCGGGGGTGGTGACGACGTTGCCCTTGTAGTCGATGGCAACCGAGACGGCTTTGCCACCAACCATGCCGGTGCCGCGCCAGATGCCCTGGTCATCCTTGGTCAGCGCCGAAACATCCGTGACATTCCAGGCAATTGCGCGTTCCTGCGCCTGTTCTTCGGTGAAGCTGTTCGCCCCTTCGAAGGGCGCCCCGGCTTCAGGCGTGTCCTCGGCCCAGGCCGGGGCGTTGCAGAGCTGCAGGAACTGGTCACGATCCAGTCCGTCAGACCCGGCGGCGACCCCGTCCACCGAGGCGCGGGCATGGTCACGCGGGGATTCCGCCTCGCTCAGATAGCCGTTGGCATCGGCATCCAGCGTGGTGAATTCACCTTCGCAATCGGGGGCCGTGCCCGCCATTGTTGTGCTGTCTGCGGTCGCGGCATCCGGGGCTGCGGGCAGGGTGCTGTCTTGCGCCAAGACCGCGGAAGGGGCGGCCAGTGTCGCCAGAAGCAGGTAAGCCAAGCTCTTGTTCGGCATGTGTAATCTCCTGAACAGAAGGGGATGGGACGGCGGGTTCAACTGGCGTGCCGCGCAAATGTTCCGCTGCGGATGCATTGCCACGCGGCTTTTGGGGCGGGAACATTGCGGCCCAAGGTCGGTTTGACGGTCTGATCGCGGCATGGAGCTGCGGTCACCCGCAACGACAAGGAGAGTGTCATGGCGAACAGATCGGATGACCGGAACGAATATCCGCAGGGCCGCTGGTCATCGCGCCGCGGCGACGAGCCGCGCATGTCGGACCGTTACCGCGAGGACGATGACGAGCGCGACTATCGCTTCGGGGACCGTGGCCGCGACGAGCGGCGCATGTGGGATCAGGACGAAGATCGCGGTCGCGATTGGCAGAGCCGGGAAGGCCAAAGCCGTGACGGCCAAGGTGGCGACCGGCAGAACCGCGGCTGGCAGGGTGGCAGCCGTGAAATGGGCGATATGCGCCGTCGCGAATGGGACCCCGGCAATTACGGCGGTCTTGATCGCGAGCGTGGCCCCGGCCAGTCGGGAGGCGGTTCCTATGGGTATGGCATGTCGGGCGGCTTGCGTGGCAGCCAGTCGGCGGGGTCGTCTTATGGCGGTTGGGATGCTGATCCCTGGTCATCGGGCGGTCGCTTTGCGGGCGGGATGGGGCAGGGCGCAGGTTTGCAGCCGCAGCGCGAAGCCGGACCCCACCGCGGCAAGGGGCCAAAGGGCTATACCCGGTCGGATGACCGCATCCGCGAAGATGTGAGCGACCGTCTCAGCGACGACGACATGATCGACGCTTCCGAAATTTCCATCGAGGTTTCGGGCGGCGAGGTATCGCTGGAAGGTACGGTTTCCTCGCGGGAAGCCCGCCGGGCTGCGGAGGACTGTGTCGAACGCTGCTCGGGTGTGACCCATGTGCAGAACAATCTGCGGGTCCGCGATTCTGCGGGGACAGGCAGCACCGGCCAGTCGGGCCAGAACACTGCCCAGAAAGCCCGGACCAAAGAAAACTGAACGGTCGGCCGGGCTGCCCGCGCGGCCCGGCCCCACCCAATCACGCGAAAGAGGCTATGTTCCCGGGCGCTTGTCGCGTAAGATCGGATCTGTGACTTACAGATCTGGACCAAAGCGCATGAACAACTCGGTCATTCCTTTTCCCGAGGAACCCTCAGACCGAGCTTCGGAGGAGGAGGCCCGCCTTCGAGCGGCCGCGCAGGCCCTGCTGGATGCCGTGGCCGCAGAACCCGTCCCCGACCGCCTGCGCCACCTTGCGGCAGAGCTGGGTCGCGCGCTCGAGGAACAGCGGCGCGCGCAAACCGCGCCGAAGCCGACAGATGACGTCCCGGGCAGCGACAACTCGCCCATAGGGTGAAAAACCGGGAACCGTTTTTCTGCCCCACCGTTTTGTTTTGCAAACTTCGGCACCAGGGGGAGGGAGACCGGGCATGTCCACGGCGCATGAGAGTGACCCACAGCAACCTGCCAATACCACCGACGAACTGATCGAGATGATCCCCGCGCTGCGCATATATGCGCGCAATCTGATGCGGGGGACGGATGAGGTGGATGACCTTGTCCAGGAAACCTTGATGAAGGCTTTGGCAAATGTCTCGAGCTTTCAGCCGGGAACCAATTTGCGGGCCTGGCTTTTCACCATCATGCGGAATTCTTTCCTGACCCGCGTCGTCAAGCGCACGCGCGAACCCGTGGGCAATGCCGATTGCGTGTCGGGGACTCTCGTCTCTTTTCCCAAGCACGACGCCCATATCGCGGGCAACCGGGTCATGGCCGCAATCGAGCGTCTGCCCCCCCAATACCGCGAGGCGCTGATCCTCGTGTTTCTGATGGGGGAAAGCTATCAGGATGTGGCCGAGATCTGCGGCTGCGCCATCGGCACCGTAAAAAGCCGTATCAACCGGGCCCGCCATATGGTGATCGAGGATCTGGGTGCGACCCGCTTAGACGACCTCATCGCCGCAAACTACTGACGTAACTGCCGCAGGGGAACAAAGCGCGCGCCCGACGGTTTGCCTGTCATGCAACCAGAAGGATGATCCGATGTTCCGTTTCCTGAAGGCCCCTTGCGTGGCCTTTTCCCTATGTGCCGCTGGCGTCGCCACGGCCCAGGACAGCCCCGCCGCCCAAGCCAGCTTCCTTGACCTCAAGGGCCAGCCAATCGGGACGGCGAAAGTTGACAGCACCCAGGGCGGCGTTCTGATCGCGCTGGAGGTGACGGGCCTTCCCGCCAGCAGCTGGGTTGCTTTTCACGTCCATGAAAGCGGAACCTGCGATCCTGCCGCGCATTACGAAACCGCGGGTGGCCACTTCAACCCGTCCGGCACGGAACATGGTTTCCGCTCCACCACAGGTCCCCATGCCGGGGACATGCCGAATATCTGGGTAGATGCCGAAGGCCGGGCCAAGGCGGAGCTCTTCAATCCTTTCGTGGTCCTGACAGAGGGCGAGACCCTGATCCGCGGTCGGGCGCTGATGATCCACGCCGGGGCAGATGATCACGTGACCCAACCCAGTGGCGGTGCCGGGGACCGTCTGGCCTGCGCTGTGATCGAATGAGGCATGCGGCGCGATGTCCGATGTCACCCCGCCGTCGACATTACCAATTGGAGCAAGCTGATGCAGCACGATGACGACACTGTCCGCCTGCGGGCCTATGAAATCTGGGAACAGAGCGGTCGCCCCCACGGTCTGCATGAACACCACTGGTTGCAGGCCCAGTCCGAGCTTGTCGGGCTGATCCCGCCGACGCCGATGCTGCCCGACGTGATCCGCCCGCCCCTTGCCGCCGCGCGGCGGCGGACGCGGGCGAGCCTTTGATCAGACCGTGGCTGCACCCGGCCCCACAAGCTGGCCCTGCATGGCCAGCTTGTGCAATCGGGCGGCCTGGGTGTCTTCGACGGCATTGTCCCGCACCCACATGGCCAATTCGCCTAGCGAATTTTCGATCGGATGTTCGACGGTAAAGCCCAGATCACGTGCCGCCGCATCGGGCATGCCGACCAGATGCCGCGCCGCGCCCGTTTCGGTGACGCCGAGCGGGCGGGGATCGAGGTCATAGCGGAACGCGGCTGTAGTGATCAGCCGGGCGACCTCGTCGCTGCGCAGACCGCGCCCCGAGGCGATATTCAGGATCTGGGTCGGCGTCGTTTGATGTTCCACCGCCAGGCGAAGCGCCCGCGCCGCATCGCGCACATGCAGCCAGTCGCGGATCTGACCGCCATCTTCCGCCACGCTGGGGGGGCTGCCGGCGGCGACTTCGGCCATCATGCGTCCAATTGCGCCGGGCAGGGGGTGTGCGCTTTCATGGGGCGGGCCGAACAGCGCCCCCATCCGCAGAATGCGGATCTGCCGCCCCGGCGCCGAGGCCCAGTCCCGCACCATCGCCTCACGTGCGAGGGCGACTTGCCCGCGCCGTCCCGTCGGATCGGGGGCTGTGCTTTCGGGGGTGGGCAGGGGCAGCAGCGGCTGGCCGTCCTGCCCGGTCACCTCCCAGCGGCCCGCCTCCAGATCGGCGGCGCGACGGCGAGGCACCAGCATCCGGCCCGCGCCATCGGCATAAAGCCCTTCACCATAAACCTCGAGCGTGGATTCCAGCACGAGCCGGGCCGTCCCTGCCTCTGCCATGGCAGCCAGAAGTCGCGGGGTCAGAGGATCGGGCCGGTCGGGGCACAGCAGATGCACCACCACCTCGACCTCGGCCAGAACCGTCGTCAGCACGGCGGGGTCTTCCATCAGCCCCGGCACCAGCACCGCTGCCGCGGGCAGATAATCGGGGCGGTTTGGGGTGTCCTGTTCTTCGATCAGCACGCGATGGCCCATCAGCAGCAAGCTGTCGGCCAGATGTCGCCCCAGAAAGCCGCACCCTGCGGTCACAAACACGCCTGTCATGGAAAAGCTCCTTCTGTTGCGGAAAGAGGCGGGCCGGATGATCCGACCCGCCCCCAGGCCGGATCAGGCTGTTTGCAGCGCGTCACGATTAACCTGGCTGTCGGCAATCTCGGTCAGCATGACATCGGTCGCCTCCTCTTCTGACAGCGTGTTCTGAAGAATGGTGGCGGCCTCTTTCTGCCCGAGAAGCGCGGCCCAGTTCCGCAAGGTGCCGTAACGGGCGATCTCGTAATGCTCTACCGCCTGTGCGGCCGCCAGTAGACCCGCATCCAGCGCGGCCGAACCCTTGAAGGATTCCATCACCTCCTCGCCCTCTTCCACAATCCCGTCGATCGCCGGGCAGGTCTTGCCCCGGGCCGGGCGACCGATCAGGTCAAAGACCTGCTGCAGTCGTTCGACATGGATCTCGGTTTCATCCCGGTGACGCTCAAAGGCCGCCCGAAGATCGGGCGATTGTGCGCCGCGCGCCATTTTCGGTAAGGCTTTCAAGATCTTGCGTTCGGCGTAGTAAACATCCCGCAGCATGTCGAGAAACAGGTCTTCCAGCGTTTTCGTTTTCATGGCGTCACTCCGTGATATGTGATGTGCAGGTGCAACCACGGGCAGCGCCGTTTGTTTCCAGGCTGGTCAAGTTCGCGGTCCATTCGCCGTCAATGGCCCGCGGAACAAGCCTGACCCCTGCAGGTTCTTCTTCCGACCAGATCGGAGAAATACCCATGACACATTCAAATCCTGCGACCCAAGGGGCGACAATCATTGCGAATGCCCCCGGACATGATGATATTCCCGGAGCCGCCCGGCCCAGAACCTACCCGGAACCGCCGTTTCCGGAACAGCAGCAGGAATTGCCGGGAAGTTTCCTCAAGATGGATCCCCGACCAGATCACGGGGAAGAGGCCTGGCGCGGCGCTGGCCGCCTTGAGGGGATGGTGGCGCTTGTCACCGGAGGCGATAGCGGGATCGGCCGGGCCGTTGCCATCGCCTATGCGCGCGAGGGGGCGGATGTGGCGATTGCCTATCTGAATGAATCTGACGATGCCGAAGATACCGCGCGCCTGATCAAGGAGTCCGGTCGCCGCTGTCTGCGTCTGGCCGGCGACATCGCCGATGCCGACCTCTGCCGTCAGGTGGTCGCCCGGGTGGTCGAACATTTTGGGCGGATCGACATTCTGGTCAACAATGCCGCGCATCAGGCAAGCTTTGACACCCTGTCCGAGATCCCTGACGAAGAATGGCAGCGCACATTCGCAGTCAACATCCATGCCATGTTCTATCTGGTCAAGGTAGCTGTGCCGCATATGGGGCGGGGGGCCGCCATCATCAACACGGCATCCATCAATGCCGATATGCCGAACCCGCGCCTTCTGGCCTATGCCACCACCAAGGGGGCGATCCAGAATTTCACCGGCGGGCTGGCGCAGATGCTGGCTGAAAAGGGCATCCGGGTGAATTGCGTGGCACCCGGTCCTGTCTGGACCCCGCTGATCCCGGCAAGCATGCCGCCGCATGAGGTGGCAAATTTTGGCAAAAGCTATCCGATGAAGCGCCCCGCGCAGCCGGTAGAGCTCGCCTCGGCCTATGTGATGCTGGCCGAGCCGATGTCGAGCTATATTTCTGGCGCCACGCTTGCCGTGACCGGGGGAAAGCCGCTTCTCTAACCGGCCATGCCCGCAGCTGACGGGAACAAGTCGGGCGGTGCGGAGTTACATCGGATGACCCCAGACAAAGGAAATACCGATGTCCTCCCCCCGCACCAATCTAGAGCGCGAGAAACGGCGTCATATCGGACCCTTGATCGGCACCGCCGTGGTGACGATCTTTGCCGTCCTGCTGATCATCTACTGGCTGTTCGAAGAGGTCCAGGAGTCCGACCCCGCCGCCCCGATCGGCGAACAGGACATGCCCGTCTCCCCGCTGCCGCCCGACACGACAAGCCCCGCTCAGGCGACTGAGCCCGGACAGCAAACCGCCCCGATTGCCCCGCAACCGCAACCCCAAGGCACCCCCGGCGCGCCGTGATCGCTAGTGTTGTCAACAAGTTGGAATGTCGCTTTATCTGCAAAGTAGAAGTGTCGCTGGGGCTGCGCAGAGCGGTACTGGGCAGGGCGGAGACCTCCGACATCGCAGACCTGCCCGGTCCTGCGGGCAGGTTCATTCAGCGGCATGTCGCGTCCCTGCTGCCGCCTCGGCAGCACGACGGTCCGCACGTTTCTCAGCCCAGCCCTTGGGACCTGGAGGCTTGCGGCCGGTGGGGGTGTATTTGGTCCTCTGCTTGCCGATCTTCACCTCGTCCATCGCGAGGCGGGTATCCTGTATCTCCTTGGCGAGGGCCAGGGCTTCCCACAGCCGCTTGTTCTCGGGATCGCCGCATGGGTCACGTGCTGCTGGTCAGGGTCGAAGACCTTGTAGGGCAGGGAATAACCCCTCCAGCGCACGTCAAAGCGGCCATCCGGCCAGGCATAGGTGTCGACATATTTGCCCACCAGGCCGCGCGAGACCTCGGTCTCCTCCAGCATGATCCGCTTCCTTTCATGGGAAAACGTCAATTGCTAGCCGACATCGCGTTCGTCGCGCCAACACAGAATGCCGTTCAGCCGGTCCGGGCTTTCGGTCACCGCGCGGTGGAGGTTGTCAGGGCGGGCAGGGGTTCTTGCAAATTGCTGGTTGTGGCGCTGGGTACACCCCGGCAGCCAAGCATTCCCTGCCACCATGCCAGTCACGTCATCAAGCCGCATCTCCTTGACAAGACGGTCTTGCAGGGTGCGGTTCTTCCGCTCGACCCACCCCTTGGCCTGGCTCGAATTTAAACAGGGAATCTCGATATTTAGCTCCAAAAGCGCACGACCGAACTGCGTGGTGCCGTGACCTGTCCGCGCCTCGGACTTCGCGACACGGAACACCGAATGCTTGTCGGAAGGGAAGGCAACAGGTTTGCCATGAGCCCGCAGATAACCCGCCATTGTATCGACCCAGCGGAATCTGCGCAGGTTAAGCCGCTAATGCGAATGCCTCAGCGGGGGTTTTCATGTCCAGCGCCTGATGCGGGCGTCGGTTGTTGTAGAAGCTGATCCAGTCGCCGATGGCTCGCGTCGCGTGCTGGATGCTGTCGAAGCGCTGGCGATGGATGCACTGTTCTTTCAGTGTCCGGATCACACGCTCGACCATGCCATTCTGCTGCGGGCAATGCGGCGTGATGAACTCTTGTTCAGGCCGTAGCTTCGGACCAGCGCGGTGTAGCGGTGGCTGGTGAAGAGTGAGCCAACGCGGCGCCACCGGTCCGAGCCCGATGGCGAACGCCGTTGTCGGACCTCAGAAGGAACTCGCGCGTGACCTTTCCCAAGGTGCCGAACCGGCTGATCAGCGCATGCTCCAATGCGCTGGCGGGTTTGACCGTCGGTTGAGACGCGGCTTTCTCCTGCTCTTTCTTGATGTAGGCCAGCACGGCGCTGAGATGCTTGTTCTCCGTGATCGCTGCGTGGGTGACACGCTGTTGGTTCGGATCGAAGATGCTGCAGGGCAGGGCAACGCCTTTGGCACGCACCTGGATCAGCCCATCTCGCATCTCGTAGACATCGACGTATTTGCCGACCAAGCCGCGCGTCAGCTCGTTGACCTCCAGCCGGATGCGCTTGCGGTCATACTTCAGCGTCAAATCTTTGGTGACATAGCGTTTGTCGCGGAGACAAAAGACTTCTGTGAGGCGATCCGGCTCAATGTTCAGAGCGCGGTGCAGATTGTCAGGCTTGGCGGGTGCCTTTGTGAACTTCGCGTTATAGCGTTCAACGAAGCCCAGCAGGAATGCGCTGCCGTCTTCCATGTTGGTGATACCCGCAATGCGCAGCTCCTTGACCAACCTGTCCTGCAACGTCCGTTCGCGCGTTCGACCCGACCTTTGGCTTGGGATGAATTGGCACAGATGATCTCGATGTTCAGTTCAGCCAGGGCACGCCCGAATTGCGTCATCCCCGTCATGTGTTCATTGGGATTCGGATTGCGGAAGACACTGTGCTTATCGCTGTAAAATGCGACCGGACGATCGTGCTTAAGCAGATAGCTCTCCAAGGCTTCAAAGTAGCTGAACGTGTTCTCAGACGTCACGAACCGCAGTTCCATCAACGTGCTGGTCGCGTCGTCGATGAAGACGAGCAGGGTGCAGGGATCCCCCCGATCCTCGAACCATCGACGATCAGAACCGTCGATCTGGATCAATTCGCCGAAGCACTCCCGGCGTAGTCTGGGCTGATGGAATGTGCGTCGTTGTTTGCGGGATAACCAAATCCCATCCTCGACCATCCACTTGCGAACAGTCTCACGCGAAACCTTCAACCCGTGATGTTCAGCCAGCATCTCAGCAGCCAAAGTCGGCCCGAAATCTGCGTAATCCTCTTTGATGAGGTTCAGCGCATAGTCGCGCTTAGCTTTGTGGATACGGTTGTTCGGAGGTTTGCCGCGCGCCTTGTGCCGGATCGCTGATGCGCCGTCCCGACGATACCGCTGCAACAGACGGAAAATTTGACGACGCGTCAGGTCCAACATGCTCGCCGCATTGTCGATGCTCAGCCGACTATCCTCGACCTGCGCCACAACCTCCACACGGTTCAGCTCGCGCTCGCTCATAATCACCCATCCCATGTCTGCTCACCCTCAATGATTTTTGAGGGCAGAGTGACATTCCTGAATTGCTCACGGGTGACATTTTAGCTTTGCCGCTACACACAGCAAAAACGGAGAATGATAATTATGTAACCTTAATCCACCCCCGCACCGTCGACGATCATCATCGGGCAGCCGCGGGAGCAGTTTTCGACGCGGGTGTCGAGGCCGTAGAGTTGGCGGATCAGTTGGGGCGTCAGCACTTCGAGTGTGGGCCCGACGGCGCGGATGCGGCCTTCGGCCACGGCGATGGTGGTGGTGCAGTTCCGCATGACCTGATTGAGGTCATGGAGCGCGAGCACCGCCACGGCGCCGGTTTCGGCGACATAGCGGCGCAGCTCCTCCAGCACCTCATACTGCCGATAGAGATCGAGCGCCGAGGTCGGTTCATCCATCAGCAGCACCTTGGGCCGCGACACGAGGGTCTGTGCGATGGAGACCAGCTGCCGCTGCCCGCCCGAAAGCTCGGACAGCTGGCGGTTGGCGAGGTTCCCGATCCGCAGCCGTGCGAGGGTGGCATCCACCGCCGCAAGCTCGGGCGCCGAGAGCCGCCAGCCCCCGCGGCCCTGTTTCAGGGCGAGGATGATCGATTCATAGACGCTGAGCGCCGCAGTCATGCCGGTGTCCTGCGGCATGTAGCGCAAATCGCCGGGCGTAGCGCCCTGGAGGCGGACGTCGCCCGCCCCGGCCAGCTGACCCGCGATCCGGCGGAACAGCGTGGATTTGCCCGCCGCATTGGGGCCGATCAGGGCGGTCAGTCGGCCTCCCGGAACAACCGGGGTGGTTGCATCCTGATAGATGATCTTGCGGCCATAGCGGGCCTCGACCCCTGTCAGTTGAAGCGTCACCATGCCCGTCTCCCGTGGGTGAAAATGAGGGTGGCGAAGAACGGCACCCCGACCAATGCCGTAATGATCCCGATGGGCAGCACCGCGCCCGGCAGGATGGCCTTCGACAGCACCGACGTGGCCGACAGGATCAGCGCCCCGGCGAGGATTGATCCGGGCAGAAAGAAGCGCTGATCCTCACCCAGAAGCAACCGGGCGATATGGGGGCCGACGATGCCGATGAAGCCGATTGTCCCCACGAAGGACACCGGCACCGCCGCGAGCAGCGCCACCAGAAGCAACGTTTCAAGCCGAAGGCGGCGGACCGGCACGCCCATGGCCGCCGCGCGGGTTTCGCCCAGGCGGATTGCGGTCAGCGCCCAAGCCCTGCGCGCAAAAAGCGGCGTGCAGATGAGAAGGACGGCCGCCGTGACGGCAACTTTGGTCCAGTTTGCCTTGGTCAGGCTGCCCATGGTCCAGAAGACTACCGCGGCCAGTGCCTGTTCCGACGCGAAGTATTGCAGCAGGGCCAGCAAGGCGTTGAACGTAAAGACCAGTGCGATGCCCAGAAGCACGATGGTTTCCACCGTGACCCCCCGCATGCCCGACAGGAAGAAGATCAGCAGCGCCGCCCCCATCGCCATGACAAAGGCGTTGACCGGCACCATCAGCGCCAGCGCGGCAGGAAAGAGCGCGACGCCCAGCACCATCGCCAGCGCCGCCCCGAAGCTTGCCGCGGCAGAGAGGCCAAGGGTAAAAGGGCTGGCCAGCGGATTGGCAAGGATCGTCTGCATCTGCGCCCCGGCAAGCGACAGGCAGCCCCCCACGGTCACGGCCATCAGCGCCATGGGCAAGCGGATGTCCCATATCACCACCTGCATCTGCATCGGCGCCACTTTCGGCAAAAGCAGCGTCCGCGCCACATCGGCCAGCGGATAACGCGCCGGGCCAAGCGACACATCGACCGCCACCGACAGGCACAAAAGCAGCGTCAGCCCCAGCACCACCACCAGCCGCCGCGCGACAAGGCGGTGATAGGGGTGCGGGGCAGCTTGGACCGGGATCTCGGCCGGGTCGGTGAGGCTGGTCATGGCGCGGCTTTCCAGTAAGGGGACATGCGGGCCGGGGGCAGAACACCCCCGGCCCCGTCAATCAGTTCAGCGACACCCAGTAGCCGGGGCGATACTCCACCGGCAGGAAACGGGCATGCAGCTCTTTCAGCGTGGCTTCGGGGTCGAGATCGGCAAACAGATCCGGATGCAGCCATTTGGCGATCTGCTGCACCGCAACAAAGCTGTAGGGATTGTTGTAGAACTGGTGCCAGATTGCGTGGACGTTCCCGGTTTCGACGGCCTTCACCCCGGTGAAGGCGGGTCGTTTCATCAGACCGCCAAGCTTTTCGCGCGCGGCGGCCATATCGGCGCCGGGCGCCACACCCACCCAGGTGCCACCGGGGACATAGGCCTCCCAGTTGCCGCCGGTGACGATGATGGTGTCGGGGTTCGAGGCGATGATCTGTTCACCGTTCACCGTGCCGAAGGTGCCGGGGATGAAGGGGGTCGCCATATTGGCGCCGCCTGCAACCTCGACCATCTGGCCGAAATTCGCTGCGCCAAAGGACATGCAGCAATCTTCGGTATAGCCGCCCGCCCGTTCGACAAAGACCAACGGGCGTTTCAGATCGGTCTGGGCGGCGATCACGCGGGTGACCTTGGCCATCTCCTGCTGGAAGAAGGCGTTGAATTCGGCGGCGCGTGCCTCTTCGCCGTAAAGCTGTCCGATGATCTCCATCGAGCGGGCGTTGTGTTCAAAGGGGTTTTCGCGGAAATCGACATAGACGATCGGGATGCCCACCTTGGCGAGCTTTTCCTCATAGCCCGCCTCATCCGTGGCGGCCTTGGCCTCAAGGTTCAGGATCATCACATCGGGTTTCAGTGAAACCGCCTGTTCGATGTCGAACGTGCCTTCCTTGAACCCGCCAAAGGTGGGCAGCGCGTTCATCTGCGGGAACTTTTCGGCATAGGCGGCATAGCTGTCGGGGTCAGCCTGTTTGAAGTCATCCCGCCAGCCCACGACGCGGGCAAACGGGTTTTCGGTGTCCAGCACCGCCGTGAAGAAGGCCTGCCGTCCCTCACCCAGAATGACGCGCTGCACCGGGGTTTCGACGGCGACCTCGCGGCCGGTGATGTCGGTGATGGTGACCTTGTCGGCGAGCGCGGGGCTGGCTGCGAGAACGCCAAGCGCAGCAGCGCCCAGCAGGGAACGGACGGGGTTCATCGGGACCTCTCAGATAGAACGGGATGAGGGGTAGGTTGGCCGATAAAATTTGTCAACAATAGAATCTGACTTGTTTTGTCAGATTTATTCACCTACCCCAACGGGGCCAATTGCTGCCCTGCGGATGCCCAGCCATGACCCAGATCCAAAGCCTTCGAACGAACCGCGACCTGCGCGATGATATCCGTGAGTATTGGTCTGACCGGGCCGCAGGGTTTGATTTGGACCCGGGTCACAAGATTGCCGACGGCGCCGAACGGCAGGCGTGGGCCGCGCTATTGCGCCGCCATCTGGGCCCGGCTGGGGAGCGGCAGCTTTTGGACCTCGCCTCGGGCACGGGGGAAATTTCTCTGCTTTGCCATGAACTTGGGTTCAAGGTCACCGGGTTGGACTGGGCCGAGCCGATGTTGGACCACGCCCGCGCCAAGGCCCGGGCGGCGGGGGCAGACTGCACCTTTCTGCAGGCCGATGCCGAACGGACCATGCTGCCGGGCGGCAGTCAGGATGTGATCGTGACGCGGCATCTGGTCTGGACGCTGGTCGATCCGGCCGCGGCCTTTGCCGAATGGGCGCGCGTTCTGGCGTCGGGCGGGCAGATCCTGATCGTCGATGGCGACTTCGTGTCGCGCGGCTGGCTGGGGCGGGTTCTGGCCCGTTGGATTGGCGGTTCACATGCCCGTCAAAGCAGTGAAATGGCACAGCGCCATGCCGAAATCCTCGCGCGGGTGCATTTCTCGAACGGTGCGCGGGCCGAGGCGGTGGCCGCCTTGCTGGCGGCGGCCGGGTTTGTCGATCTCCGCATCGATACGGGCTTTGGCGCCATCCACCGCGCACAGGCGCGCGCTTTCGGCTGGCGCAAATCGCTTCTGCGCCGCAGTGTACACCGCTACGCGATCAGCGCGCGGAAACCCTGATCCGGGGGCTGATCGTCCAACGTCAGCTGCAGAAAGGCCAGATCCAGCCAGCGGCCGAATTTGGTGCCGACCTGGCGCAGGTGGCCCACCTGTTCAAAGCCCAGCGTCTCGTGCAGCCGGATCGAGGCGCCGTTGCTGGCATCGACCGCCGCAACCATCACATGCTTGCCCGCCGCACGGGCGCGGGAGATCAGCGCCTGCATCAGCGCGCGGCCAAGCCCTGCCCCGCGCTGATCGGCCCGAACATAAACCGAATGTTCAACCGTGTGTCGAAACCCCTCAAAGGGCCGCCAATCCCCAAAAGAGGCATAGCCCAGCAACTGCCCCTCTTCGGAAACCGCGACAAGGACCGGGAACCCGGCCCTTTGCCGCGCGGCAAGCCAGTCGCTGCGGTTGGCCCGGTCGGCCTGGGTGTCGTTCCAGATCGCGGTCGTGTTCAGCACCGCATCGTTGTAGATCGCCGTGATCGCCTCGATGTCGGCTTCGGTTGCGTCGCGGATCTGCATCTGGCTTCAGCCCTGCTGGCGCTTGCGTCGCACGGGCGCCGCCGCATCCGGGTAGCGCCGGGCGAGTTGTTCGGGAAATTCGGTTGCAAGCCACCCGCTGAGCTTGTCGAGCATCCGGCGGAATTCGGACCGCTCGCCCTCAGTCAGCGCCGACAGGATCAGCGCCTCCATCTCAAGGCTCAGCGGATCGGCCTTGGAACGCAGCGCGACCCCCGCCTCGGTCACGAACAGGCGGAAATGGCGGGCGTCATCCTCGTCAATCTCGCGCCGCACAAGCTTGGCCTTGATCAGCCGGGACAGGATGCGCGAAGTCGCCGAGCGTTCGAATTTCGTCTGCTTGGCAAGGCTCGTGAAAGTGACACCGGGCTGATCGTCGATCAGTCGCAGGACGCGCAGGTCATGCACGTTCAGGCCAAAGCGCAATTCGAACAGCCGTGCAGGCGGCCTGACGGCATCCTCGGCAATCGAGGCAAGTTGATAGGTGAAACTCTGGCGCAGCATGGTGCCCTCACTTTCCATGCAACCTATCCTCTGTCGCTCGTTTGCGGAACTCCTACTTTCAATGAGAAATAGTTGCAATATAAAATTACTTGCGACAGACTGCATCAAAGTTCCCCGCCCGCCCCGGCCCGTGCAGAAAAAGGCAGCACCGACATGAAGCTTGTCCCGGAAATCCAATCCTATGCGGCAGATTTGACGGCGATTCGTCGTGACCTGCACGCCCATCCCGAAATCGGATTTGAAGAACACCGCACCGCCGACCGGGTCGCGGAACTGCTGGAAAGCTGGGGCGTCACCGTCCATCGTGCCATCGGCACGACCGGGGTGGTCGGGGTGATCAACGGCGTCAAACCGGGCCGCACCATCGGTCTGCGGGCGGATATGGATGCCCTGCCGATGACCGAGGCAACAGGCGCCGCCCATGCATCGACCCGGCCGGGGGTGTTTCATGGCTGCGGGCACGATGGACATACGACCATGCTGCTGGGGGCGGCGCGCTACCTGGCCCAGCAGCCCCGGCTCGCGGGTCGCGTTGTGCTGATCTTCCAGCCGGCAGAAGAGGGACTGGGCGGCGCCGCGCGCATGATTGAAGAGGGCCTGTTCGACCGCTTCCCCTGCGACGAAATCTATGCCCTGCACAACTGGCCCAATGCCCCGCTCGGCCAGATCAGCCTGAAACCCGGTGTGGCCATGGCCGCCGCCGACAGTTTCGATGTGGTGATTTCGGGGCGTGGCGCACATGGGGCGCAACCGCAGAATGCTGTCGACCCGGTGGTGGTGGCCGCAGCCCTGACCCAGGCGCTGCAGACCATTGTCAGCCGCAACGTCGATCCGCTGCGCGCGGCCATTCTGTCGGTGACGCAGATCCATGCGGGATCGGCCTATAACGTCATTCCCGATACCGCCCGGCTGAGCGGTACCATCCGGACCTTTGCCGCTGAAACCCGCAATCTGGTGCTGCAACAGTTGGAGGCGCTGTCCACAGGCATTGCATCGGCCTTCGGCGCCGCGGCCAGCGTTCAGATCGACCCCCGCTTTTCCGTTTTGCACAATAGTCCCGCCGAAACGCTTGCCGCGTTGGAGATTGCGCGCGATCTGGTCGGGCCGGATCTGACGGTGGTGGACGCAGATCCACAAAGCGGATCAGAGGATTTTGCCGAGATGCTGGCCCATGTGCCGGGGGCCTATCTGCTGGTGGGTCAGGGCACCGGCCCTGCGCTGCACAATCCGGCCTATGACTTCAATGACGACATCCTCCCGATCGGAGCCTCGCTTCTGGCACGTCTGGCCGAGGTTCGGGGCGCCGCGCAGCTGTGGTGCCGACGGGCCGGCTAAGACCGCCGCCGCATCAGGGCGGGCCGCGCCACGAGCAAAAGCACCGTCGCCGCCAGATAGGCGACGGGTGCTGCCGTCACCACTTTCACCCCGATCAGGTGGTGCAGCGCCGCCAAAAGCACTGCCGGATAGGTCAGCCAGTGCAGCTGACGCCAGCGCAGCGCACCGAGCCGCCGCAGTGACATATTGTTCGAGGTCAGTGCCAGCGGCAGCAGCAACAAAAGCGCCGCCATGCCGATCATCACGAAAGGGCGCTTGGACAGATCCGCAAGGATCTGATCCCAGCGCAGCGCAAGGTCGAGCAGCAACCAGACCAGAAAATGCGCAGCGGCAAAGAAAAAGGCGGTCAACCCGATGGCGCGTCGATACCGTAGCAAGTTCAGCCCGATGGTCTTTCGCAGCACCGAGATGGTCAGCCCTGCAATCAACATCTGTAGCGCCAGCGTGCCGCTGTCCGCCGTCAAACGGTCAACCGGGTCGGGGCCGAGTTGCCCTGTCACCGCCAGCCAGAACCGCCAGGCCGCATAGGCCGCGGCGATGGCATAGATCGGCCAGGCTGGCACCCGCCGCAGCACGCTGTTCAGACGATCCATGCCCGGCATCAATAATTTTGCCGCAGGTCCATCCCTGCGTATAGCCCGGCAACCTCGGTCTCATAGCCATTGAACGGCAGCGTATCCTGCCGCCCGCCGAACAGGCCGGACCCGACGACCCGCTCGCTTGCCTGTGACCAGCGGGGGTGATCCACCGCAGGGTTCACATTGGCGTAGAACCCGTATTCTTCCGGCGCCATCTGGTTCCAGGTCGTGGGCGGCTGATCCGCAGTCAGGGTGATGCGGACGATGGATTTGATCGACTTGAAGCCATATTTCCACGGCACGACCAGCCGCAGTGGTGCGCCGTTCTGGGGTGGCAGGCTTTCGCCATAAAGGCCCGTCGCCAGCAGGGTCAGCGGGTGCTGGGCCTCATCCAGACGCAAGCCTTCACGATAGGGCCAGTCAAGGATCGGGCTCGCCTGCCCCGGCATCTCTTCGGGGCGATACAGTGTTTCAAAGGCCACGTAGCGCGCACCCTTGGCAATGCCCACCTTTTCAAGCACGGCGGCCAGCGGCACCCCGTTCCAGGGCACGACCATGGCCCAGGCCTCGACGCAACGGAAGCGGTAGATGCGTTCTTCAACCGTCAGCCCGGTAAGAAGATCGGCCAAAGCATAGGTGCCGGGACGTTCCACCAGACCGCCAACCTCGACGCTCCAGGGCGACAGTGTCAAGGATCCGGCATTGCGGGCGGGATCTTCCTTGTCGGTGCCGAATTCATAGAAATTGTTGTAACTCGTGACAGCATCTTTCGGTGTGGGGGTCAGATCGGCAGCCGCTCGTGCGGGGGAAAACCCCGCCAGACCCAGACCCGCCCCTGCGCCCGCGGCCGCAAGAAAGCGCCGGCGGTTCAGAAACAGATCTTTCGGTGTCACATCCCAGTGGCCCAAGGTCATCTGCACATCCCCTCTCGAAAAATCCCCGCCCGAAAATCCGCGCGGGGACATGGTTTGGCCGGGGACGCCTGCCCCCGGCCGTTTGTATATCAGGACGCAGGCAGAAGGACGGTATCGATCACGTGAATGACACCGTTCGATTGCTTCACATCTGCGATAGTGACGGTCGCCACATTGCCCTGACCATCCTTGATCTGGATCTTGTCGCCATCCTTCATCGCGGTGAATTCGCAGCCGCCCACGGTCTTGACCGGGTGGGCGCCCTTGTCGTCATCGATCATCTTGCTGATCGCATCCGACATCGCATTGGCTGCGACGACGTGGCAGGTCAGGATCTTGGTCAGCTGATCCTTGTTTTCGGGCTTCAGCAGGGTATCAACGGTGCCGGCCGGCAGTTTCGCGAAGGCGTCATTGGTCGGGGCAAAGACGGTGAAGGGGCCGGCGCCCTGAAGCGTTTCCACCAAGCCCGCAGCCTGAACGGCGGCAACCAGCGTGGTGTGATCTTTGGAATTCACGGCGTTTTCGACGATGTTTTTCGTGTCATACATCGGCGCGCCGCCGACCATCGGGTTTTCGGCCAGGGCCGAAGTCGCGGTCAGAGCAAGAATGGCGGTGGCGATACGGATCGATTTCATCGTTTTCTCCCTAAAACGCGGCGGGGCCATCCCCGCCGTCGCTGAGAGTTACGAAGGCTTTTTCAGGCAAGTTTCAGGCTCACGGCCTCGTGATCACTTTGTGTCAGAGCGTGATCTCGGCCGCAGCAACCACCGGGCCGGTCGGCACACCGCCCGGCCCGCCACCTTCGGGTTCCAGGGTGACCGCCAGCGTCCACCCCTTTGGCAGGGCCGGATATTCCACGCTCAGGCCCTGATCTCCGATCAGGCCGAGCGAGACAGGCTTGGCTTCGGGCGCGATGATCCACAGCTCATGGCTGCGGCCTGCGGGCGGCGGGGCGCCTGCGATGCGGCCCACATGCAGCTGGGCACCATCATATTGCGCCTCAAAGCGTAGCGCATCGGTTTCGGCCCCCAGCACGGCCACGACAGTGGCCTGCGGCGCGAAAAGCGGCGGCAGGAACAGCGCGGCCGCCAGAACCGCGGCGGCAAGCCCCAGCCCGCCAAGCCAGAGCCGCAGGCCAAACCCTGCGCGCGGCGGCGCGGGGAAGAGCCGGGCCTCGATCCGGTCCAGCATGTCCGGCGGCGGCGCGGCCTCGGGGAAGTCAGCGTTCAAATCGGCCAGACGGGTTTCCCAATCGCGCACCAGACCCTGCAGGGTCGGATCGCCCGCAAGGCGTTTGGCAAAGGCCAGCCGTTCAGCATGGGGCAAAGTGCCCAGCACATATTCCGCGGCGAGGGTGTCATCGATGCTCATGTCGGCTGTCCGTCCATGCAGCTGCGGAGCGCCTGCAGCCCACGCCGCAGCCAGGTCCGCATCGTGTTCAGGGGCACGGCGTGGCGGTCGGCCAGATCCGCATAGCTCAGCCCGTCAAGATAGGCGCCGCGCAGGGCTTTGGCCCGGTCGGGTTCCAGCGTGCCAAAACATTCGGCAATGCGGCGCGCCTCGCCCAGGGCCACCAGCCGCGATTCCGCGCGGGGACCGGGGTCGGCGACAGCATCGAAATGATCGTCACTGTCAGCCTGGGTTTCTTCGGGACGTGCGCGCAGACGGTCGATGGCGAGATTGCGCGCCACCGTGATGATCCAGGTCATACCCCGGCCCCGGGCGGCATCAAAGCGATGCGCCCGCAACCAGATGCGCGTATAGACCTCTTGCAAGGCATCCTCCGCTTCCGCCCGTTCCCTCAACAAACGGAGGAGAACACCCATGAGTTTCGCACTCGTGGAGGAATATAACGCACGGAAGGCGGCCCGATCCTGCGCCGCGCAGCGGTGCAGAAGATCGGCGATCGGGTCATCCATCTGAAAATGCACAGGTTTTGGGGCCAGATCGGCCGGTGGACGGGCAAGCAGTATCTTACGTTACATGCCCGATATACCTTTGACCAGCCCCGCCCCCCCTCAGCGCTTGCGCGGCATGGGCCAGGTGTCGGCTACCTTGTATCCGCCCGGCCAAGGGTCCGAGGGGTCAAGCATGTGCTGATGCGTCCCCGTCACCCAGGCGCGGCCACTGATCTGCGGGCGGATGGCCGGCAGATCCCCCACGGTGGTGGTGCCAAGGATCTGGCCATGGAATTCCGATCCGATGATCGACACGCCGGTGAAGCGGTCCCCCACCGCCATTTCGCCCCGCGCATGCAGCAATGCCATCCGCGCCGACACCGCCGTGCCGGTCGGCGAGCGGTCAAGCTTGCCGGGCTGGATCGACACCACCGATTTCGCGCGCAGCCCTGCCGCATCGCGCTGCCAAGCACCCGCGAAAAGGCAGAAGGAATGGTGACGCCAATCCGGCCGGTCGGGGTGGTGAAAGCCAAGCTGCGCGTTGGCGGCATTGGTGATCTGCACGCCCAGCACCGCCAGATCACGCGCCTCATCGGTTTCCAGCGCAAGGCCAAGCGCCGGAGCATCGACCACGACAAAGCTGTCACCACCAAAGGCGGTATCCACGGTCAGGGTGCCCAGACCCTCCACCTCAAGCGGGACAGACATCTTGCCCGCGAAGGAGGGCAGGTTTTCCACCGTGATCCGTTCGGCCTTGCCATTGGCGCAATCAGCGCGGACGCGGACCAACCCCCCCGGGGCCTCCAGCAGCATTTCTGTCACCGGCTCTTGCATGGGGATGATCCCGGTATCGAGCAGCACGGTCGAGACGCAGATCGAGTTCGACCCCGACATTGGCGGGGTGTCCTCGGGCTCCATGATGATCCAAGCGGCCTGCGCCTCGGGGTGCTTTGGCGGCACCAGCAGGTTCACATGGCGAAAGACGCCGCCGCGGGGTTCGTTCAGCACAAAGTTCCGCAGCGTCTGATCCTGGGCGATCCAGCTGCGCTGATCCCAGATCGTGGCGCCGGGGGGCGGGGCGACGCCGCCCACGATGACATCGCCCACCTCGCCCTCGGCGTGGCAGGACACCACATGAATCACCTTCGTGCTGCGCATCTTGGCCTCGTTTGCAATTAGCTGCGTTATCGTCTATCGTATACGATATATTATCAAGATCAACCCGCGATTTGATTTCACAGGGGCGCTCGGCTATGCCCGCGGCCTGGATCGCCAGCACGAGGAGAGGCGCCATGTCCCTTGCCTTCACGGACGCCCCTGATCTGGGGGCCGCGCCCACCGCTTCGGATGTGATTGCCCGGCATATTCGCGCGGCGATCATGTCGGGGGCGCTGGATGAAGGCGCACCGATCCGACAGGACGACGTGGCCAAACAGTTCAATGTCAGCAAGATCCCCGTGCGCGAGGCGCTGAAACAGCTTGAAGCCGAAGGTTTCGTGACCTTTCAGCGCAACAAGGGCGTGGTGGTGGCAAGCCTAACCGGGCCCGAGATTGCCGAGATTTTCGAGGTCCGCGCCATTCTGGAATCCAATGCCCTGCGGCGGGCCGTGCCGCTTTTGACCGAGGCAAGCCTAGCCCGCGCAGCGGCGGCCTGTACGGCTTTCGGGCAGGAAACCGACGTGTCGAAATGGGCCGCATTGAACTGGACGTTTCATTCCAGTCTTTATGCCGACGCGGGCCGCCCCTACCTGCTGCGGATGATCCGGTCGGTCAATGACCGGGTCGAGCGGTATTTGCGGGTGCAACTGACGGTCTCGGGCGGGCACGCGCTGGCCGACCGGGAACATCAGGCGATCCTGGCCGCCTGTCAGCGCCGCGATGCCGAGGCGGCGGCGCAACTGGTTTACGACCATATCATGCAGGCCTGCACTTCGCTGCACAGCCACCTGCCCGGCAGTGAGCGCCCCTAAGCAAAAGGCCCCCCGAAACCGGGGGGCCTTCGGTTTTGGATCACCCGGCCAGCAGGGCCGCGTTGCCGCCCGCTGCAGTCGTATCCACGCAGAGGTGGCGTTCATGCGCCACATGGGCCACGTCGGGCTGGGCGGTGATCAGCTGGACAATCTCGCCCTCGCGCGCCGCAAGGGCCTGGGCATAGGCGCGCGCAGCCTCGGCATCGCCCCACCACAGCGCGGCGGAAATCCCGGCCAGACCGGTCAGCGCCTGCGGCGAAACCTCGCCCCCGACCACCACGGCCTGCCCGCCAAGTGCCGTAACGGCCTTGGCCTGCGCCTCGGCCAGCGCGGCACCGGGGCCCAAGCACAGGACCGGCGGACGCGAGAAGAGCGACAGGCGGTTCAGCTCGCCCGTCGGGCCGGGCATGTGGCGTTCGCTGATCCGGGTCGAGGGTTTGGCCGCAGCCTCGGCCGCAATCGCCGCCAGATCAGCCTTCGCCGCCCAAAGCCCGTTGGCCGCAGGTGCCGCCGCCGGTTTGAAGAAGCGCGTCAGGTAGTTCGGACCACCCGCCTTCGGACCCGTGCCCGACAGCCCTTCGCCGCCGAAGGGCTGGCTGCCCACGACCGCGCCGATCTGGTTGCGGTTCACATAGATATTGCCGACATGGATCGCCTCGGACACTTCCTGCACGCGGGCATCGATCCGGGTGTGCAGACCGAAGGTCAGGCCAAAGCCTTTGGCGTTGATCGCCTCGACCACGCGGCCCAGATCTTCGCCGCGGAAGGTCGCGACATGCAGCACCGGGCCAAAAATTTCGCGGTCCAGATCCTCGATCCCGTTCACCTTCAGCATGGTGGGCGGAATGAAGGTGCCCTGCGCGGGCACGGCCAGCTGATGCAGGATGCGGCTGCGGTTCTGGGCGATGTAATCCGCGATCCCGGTCTGGGCGCGGGTGTCGATCACCGGGCCGACGTCGGTGGTCAGGAACCACGGATCGCCCACCACCAGCTCATTCATCGCGCCCTTGATCATCTCGATCACATGGGGGGCGATGTCTTCCTGCACATAGAGGCAGCGCAGCGCCGAGCAGCGCTGACCCGCCGACCGGAAGGACGAGGCCACGATATCGCGCACCGCCTGTTCCGGCAGGGCGGTGGAATCGACGATCATCGCGTTCAGACCGCCGGTTTCCGCAATCAGCGGCGTGCCGGGGGCGAGGTTCGTCGCCATGTTGCGCGCGATGGTCTGGGCCGTCGCGGTCGAGCCGGTAAAGACCATGCCCGCAATCCGCGCGTCCGAGGCCAGCGCCGTCCCCACGACCGACCCACGACCGGGCAGCAGCTGCAGCGCCGACTTCGGCACGCCGGCCTCATGCAGCAGGCGCACGCCGATGGTGGCGATCATGGGCGTCGGTTCCGCCGGCTTGGCGATGACGGCATTCCCCGCCATCAGTGCCGCCGCGATCTGGCCCGAGAAGATGGCCAGCGGGAAGTTCCAAGGGCTGATCGCGCCAAAGATGCCGCGGGGGGCGCCGCTGGCGAATTCGCCCTCGGTCGCGTAATAGCGTAGGAAATCAACGGCTTCACGCAGTTCGCCCACAGCGTCGGGCAGGGATTTCCCGGCTTCGCGCGCAAGGGTTGCAAAGATCGCGCCGAAGTTCTCTTCGTAAAGATCCGCGGCGCGGCGCAGCACGGCGGCCCGTTCGGCCGGGGGGGCATCCCAGACATGTGCGTCTTCGATGGCGCGCGTCACGGTGGCGGCGTCGACGTGGATCACCTCACCGATCTTTTCGCCCGTGGCGGGGTTGGTGATCGGCTGCATCTCGCCGGTGGCGGGGCGCACGGTCAGAGCCTCGGCCACGACATGGGCCGAAGTGCGCGCCGCTTCGATCCGGGCCAGCGTGCCCTCATCGCTCAGGTCAAAGCCGACCGAGTTGCGACGACCCGCGCCGAACAGATCGGCCGGGGCCACCAGCGAGGCCGGAGCCTTGGCCGTGGCCAGCGCGGTGAAGGGGTCGCGGGCCACATCCTCGGGCGAGATCGATTCATCGACGATCTGATGCACGAAGGACGAATTCGCGCCGTTTTCCAGCAGACGACGCACCAGATAGGCCAGCAGGTCGCGGTGCGCACCGACGGGTGCATAAATGCGGCAGCGGCCCTTGGTTTCCGCCAGGGCGATGTCATGCAGGCGTTCGCCCATGCCGTGCAGGCGCTGGAATTCAAAGGCAATGCCGCCCGCCATTTCCAGAATGGCCGCCACGGTCTGAGCGTTGTGGGTGGCAAATTGCGGATAGATCCGGTCGGCATACCCGATGAGCTTTTTCGCATTGGCGATATAGCTCACGTCCGTGGCGGTCTTGGTGGTGAAGAGCGGGAAGCCCGGCAGGCTTTCGACCTGCGCGCGCTTGATTTCGCTGTCCCAATAGGCGCCCTTCACCAGACGGACCATGATCTTGCGATCCAGCCGCTTGGCGGTTGCATAAAGCCAGTCGATGATGCCGCCCGCGCGCTTGCCATAGGCCTGCACGACGATGCCGAACCCGTCCCAACCCGCCAGCGACGGGTCGGCCAGAACTGCCTCGATCACCTTCATCGACAGGACCAGACGGTCCTGCTCCTCGGCGTCGATGTTCATGCCCATGCCCGCGGCCTTGGCGGCCTGGGCAAGCTTCAGCACGACCGGCACCAGCTCGGCCATGACGCGGGCCTCTTGCGCAACTTCGTAGCGGGGGTGCAGCGCCGAAAGCTTGATCGAAATCCCGGGGTTGGTTTCGACCGAACCCTTGGTGCAGGCGCGGGCAATCGCGCTGATCGCATTGGCATATTCGCGGGCATAGCGCGCCGCGTCGGCGGTGGTCATCGCCGCCTCGCCAAGCATGTCATAGCTGTAGGTGAAGCCCTGTGCCTCGCGCTTTTGCGCGCGGTCAAGGGCGGCGTCGATTGTCTGGCCCAGCACGAACTGGCGGCCCATCTCTTTCATCGCGCGGCCCACGGCGGTGCGGATCACCGGCTCACCCAGACGCTTGACCAGACCGCGCAGCGTGCCGGCGATGCCGGGTTGGTCGGCGTCCAGCACCTTGCCCGTCAGCATCAGCGCCCAGGTCGAGGCGTTCACAAGGCTCGACGACGCCTCGCCAAGGTGCTTGCCCCAGTCAGAGGGCGCGATCTTGTCTTCGATCAGCGCATCGATGGTCAGCTTGTCGGGCACGCGCAGCATGGCTTCAGCCAGACACATCAGGGCCACGCCCTCACGGGTCGAAAGACCGTATTCCGACAGGAAATGTTCCATCAGCGTGGGCTTGGCCTCGCCGCGGATGCGGCGCACCAGATCGGCACCCTTGGCCGAAATCCGGGCGCGCAGCTCGTCGCTCAGCGCGGCCTCGGCGACCAGACGCTCCAGCAGCGCGGACTCGGATTGGAATTTGGCGTTCAGGTCGAATGCGGTCAGATCGTGGGCAGCCATGGGAACCTCCTGCGGGTGACCCTGAATAGCCGATTGCCGATGGACGATGCGACCAATCGGGGGCATTATCGTAGGCGAAACGACTATTTCCGGGGCGAAAACTTTACAGATGGTCAATCCTGACGATCCGATCAACCGCAAGATCCTGGCCGAGCTGGTCGCCAATGCCCGCATCCCCATGAGCGAGCTTGCCGAACGTGTGGGCCTGTCCAAGACGCCGGTGGCCCAAAGGGTCCGCCAGATGGAGGAGATCGGCCTCATCACCGGCTATCGCGCGATCCTGTCGCCGCTGAAACTGGGCCTCACCCATGTCACCTATGTCGAGGTGAAGATGAGCGATACCCGCCAGTCGGCGCTGGACCGCTTCAACGCCGGGGTCCGGCTGATCCATGAAGTTGAGGAATGCTACATGATTGCCGGGGGGTTTGACTACCTGCTGAAAGTGCGGTCGCGCGACATGGTCCATTTCCGCCAGATCATGGCCGAAAGGATTTCGGCCCTGCCGTTTATCCACGCGACAAGCAGCTATGTCTCGATGGAGGCGGTGGTCGAACAGAACTGGCTACTCGACCCTTCGAGCTGACCGCCCTGATCAGCCCATGGCCGATAGGCGCTCGGTGATGCGGTCGCGCAGGCGCCGATATTCATCCGCCGTGGCCAAGGCACTGACCAGCACCTCCGAGGGCACGGCGCCGGGGTCTTCCTGACCGTCGCGCGGAATAGAGCGATCCTCCAGCCAGCCCAGCAGGGCCGCGCGCAGATCGGGTGCCGACAGACGGATGATCTCTGCCAGAAGGGCGCGATGGGCCAGCAGGCGGGCCTCTTGTGCTGGATCATAGGCCGAGCGTTGTTCCATGACAGTCCCTTTCCTGATGTGCGCGGCAGCTTGCCGGGCCCGCCCAGCATAACGCCGAACTGCCCGGCAGGTTCATGAAAACCTGCCGTCGCCCAGCGTTTCGGCATGGCTTTTGCAGATCCCGCTGCGCGAGAAATCTGCGCGTTGAGGGGGTCGGAATGGATATTGCAACACTGATCGGTCTGGCAGGTGCGGTCCTGATGATCATCGGGTCGATGGTCTATGCCGGCGGTGTGATGCCGTTTGTCGATGTGCCCTCGGTCATCATCGTGTTCGGCGGAACCCTGTTCGTCGTGATGGCCATGAAGCCGATGCCGGTTTTTATCGGGCACTTCCGGGCCATGATGAAAGCCTTTCGTCCCGATACCTTCGACACGGCCGCGCTGATCGACCTGATGGTGGAGCTGTCGAACATCGCCCGCAAGGACGGGATCATGGCGCTGGAAGGCAAGGCGACCTCGGACCCGTTTCTGGAAAAGGGGCTGCAGCTGCTGGTTGATGGCGTTGACGAGCAAAAGATGGTCAAGCAGCTGAAATATGAAATCAAGGCGCTGAAGGCCCGGCATGAGGCCTATCAGGGGGCAATCAAGGCCTGGATCGACATCGGCCCCGCCATGGGTATGGTCGGCACGCTGATCGGCCTTGTGCTGATGTTGGGGAACATGTCCGATCCGAAATCCATCGGCCCGGCGATGGCCGTGGCGCTTTTGACCACGCTTTACGGGGCGCTGATCGCCAATGTCATTTTCGGCCCGATCCTGAACAAGCTTGAGGGCTTTTCCAGCGACGAGGTCACCTGGCGCGAACTGGTGATCGAAGGCCTGCGCGGCATTGCGCGCGGGGAATCCCCCCGCGCGATCGAGGATCAGCTGATCTGCGCGCTTGAAATGAAGGAACAGCAGAAACGCAAGGCCGCGTAAGGGGGGATGTCCACATGGCAAAGGCAAAAGTCGTTCCCTTTCAGCCCCCCGTCCCTGACGATGACGACGACGATCACGAATGCCCGAAATGCCCCCCCGTGGGGGCGCCGGCCTGGCTTGCGACCTTCGCGGATATCGCCACAAACCTGATGGCGTTCTTCGTGCTGATCCTTGGCTTCGCCCAGTTCGACGAACCTTCGTTCCAGAAAATGGCGGGGGCAATGCGCGAGCGCTTTGGTGTGCAGGTGGTACCGGGATCATCGGGCGAGTCGGTCATCGACCTGCAACCCAGCCCGACAACCGAAGAGGGCACGGAACCCGGCTCCACCCCCGAGGAGGAGAGCGGGAAGGCGGATGGCCAGACCACCGCCGAGGCCGTGGCGAAGGCGCTCGGCGCTGCGCTGGAAAACGGCAAGATCGAGGTCCAGTCCGGCGAGAACCGGGTCGTCGTCAACCTGCCCAAGGCGGCGGGGCCAGAGGCCGCCGACGCCCTCGCCCAAGCCCTTGCCAAAGCTGCCCGGACCAAAGCGGAACCCGAGCCGCTGCCAGAGCCTGAAACGGCCCCCCATCAGGCCACCAATCCCGAAACCGCAGGTCAGGGCGAAGACAAGGGCCAAAAGACACAGATGGCCGGCAATGATCAGCCGGTTGATGGCGATGGCGGTAAGGCCACGCGGGGCCAATCCGGATCGACCGCCGGGGTGGACGCGGGGGGGGATGGCGCGGGTCGCGCCATGGCCGTGCGCGCCGAGGTGGACAGCCTGAAGCTTCAGCACCGCCTGCAGCCGGAAATCGGTGAGGGGTTGGTCAAGGTCGAACAGCGCGACGGCAAAATCTTCCTCACCGTGGGGGCGGGCGGCTCTTTTGCCTCGGGATCGGCCGATCTGACAGAAGAGGCGCGCGCGATCATGGCAGAAATCGCAGAGATGACCGAATTTCCCGGCCGGACCATCACGATCACGGGACATACCGACAATGTGCCGATCTCGGGTGGTCGCTATGAGGACAACGTGGCACTGGCGGCGGCGCGGGCGTCCAGTGTCATGCGTGAACTGATTGCAAGCGGAACCGTGGACCCGTCCAAGGTTTCGGCAATCAGCAAGGGTGAATTCGCTCCGGTGGCCGATAATGAGACCGCCGAAGGCCGTGCACAGAACCGCAGGATCGAAATCGAAATCAACTATGCCGAATGAGGCGGGCGCCGCGCGCTCAGGACGGGATGCGGCGGCGCCCCGGTCAGCGCGGGGCGCAAGGCCACCAGAAACGCGATCCAGCCACCGCCCCAGACCCAGCTGGCAGCCAGCGGCATCGCCATCAACCGCAACAGGGCCGCAAGGCAGATCAGCCCGACAGCCGACCGCAGCATCCCGCGCGGCCGGAGGCCCAGGGGCGTCCGCGCCATCGCGGCACGGCCCGCCAATGCCAGCACCATGGTCCCCATGCCCCCCACCGACAGCGCATGGATCGCAACCGACGGTGCCAATCCGAGATCGACCAGCGAAAGGCCCACCAGCACCAGCCCTCCTCCGTGCCACAGCCAGCCGAGACGCAGCATGGTCAGTGCCGGGCGATCCCAGTGTTGCAGGGGCAGCCAGAATGCAAGGCGCAGCACTTGCACGCCCCCGACCGTCACCAGCAGCGCCGCCGCAATCGGCAAGGCGGTCCCCCGCAGTGCCACGGCGGTCAGAATGCCCGCAGGCGGGACAAGGTTCCAGATCCGCGACCGGGAGACGCGCCCCCCGGCGGCAAACAAAAACCCAGGCACCGCGGCGCCACCAATCAACGCAATCAGCGCCGTGACCACCAAGACCTGCCCGGCGGGATCCAGCAGAAAGGGCAGCGCCCCAAGCCCCCAGGGGGCAAGAGCGATCACGCGCCGCCCCGCCGCCATCGGCCCCCGCAAGGCCAGTCCAAGCCCCGCACAAAAGACCAGATGCACGAAACGCGCCGCCCCGTCGGGCAGCGCAAAGGCCGCAACACCGGCGGCACCTCCCAGGAAGGCAAGCAACGGCAACCGGGCGCCACACAAAGGCGGGCGCCCGGTCCAATGCGGTGCCGCAGTCAGCAGATATCCAGCCGCGGCAAACCCGACCCAGACCTGCAGAAACGCACGGGCATGCAGGCCGACCGGATCATCCGTAGCACCCGGAAACGCCCAAGGCAGCGCCCCGGCCACCGCAGCGATCCCTGCGAGAAGGAAGAACGGCCGGAAGGGTGCCTGCCACAGATCGGTCATGCGACCGGGGCGAAGGCCGGGAAAAGCACATCGTTTTCCAGAATCATATGTTCCTTGAGGTCGGAGACGAGCTTTTCGATCCCTGCATAAAGCCCGCGCCACGATCCGCAGGCCCCGGCGGGCGGGGTGAAATCACGGGTCAACAGGCGCAGCTTTTCGGTCAGCGCCTCGGCCTCGGCATGGTCCTGACGCATCACCGCGATGGGCTGGGCGATCATCGGATGCCCGCCCTGGCGCATCAGCGGAAACAGCACCTGTTCCTCTTTCGCCATATGCTGTTCCAGATCGGTGGCCAGCGCGGTCAGCAGATCGGTCACGCCAAGGGGGGCCTCATCCTGATCGCCATGCACGGTTTCCACCTTGCGGGCGAGCGGCAGAAGCGCCGCCAGATCGGCGCGATGTTCGGCGTGATAGCGTTGAAGGATATGGTCAATCAAAGCCAGAGGCGATTTGGCGGGATCATGGGCCATGGTCTTGTCCTTTCGGTGGGGTCCAGGGAGTGGCCTGCGCCGGGGCAAGGCGCAGCAGATCGACGGCACGGGCGGCGATCTGGTCTGCGGCCTCGGCTAGGGTGGCAGGGCAGAGGTAAAAGGCAGGCACCGGCGGCAGGATGATGGCGCCGCATTCGGTGGCGGCGGTCATGTTCCGCAGATGGGCAAGGGTTAGCGGCGCCTCGCGCGCCAGCAGGATCAGCGGCCTGCGTTCCTTCAGCTGCACACCCGCAGCGCGGGTCAGCAGATTATCATCCAGCCCGTGCGCGATGGCGGCAAGGCTCCGCATCGAACAGGGGGCCACAATCATGCCCGCCACCGCGAAAGACCCCGAGGCGATCTGCGCCCCCAGATCCTGCGGATCATGCAGGCGATGGGCCAACCCGATCAGCTCGGGCGCGGCGTCGGGGCCAAGTTCAAGCTCCAGCGTGCGGCGCGCCATCGGCGACAGGACCAGATGCAGCTCGGCCCCCAACCGCCGCAGATGTCGCGCGGCGGCAAGCGCGAGCATCGCGCCAGAGGCCCCCGATACGCCCAGAACCACCCGCATCATGCCCCCCATCCCGCGGCGCGCAACACCGCTTCGGCACGGGCCGCATGGGCGGGGTCCGGGCGGATGATCTCGGCCCAGCCCCGGCCGGTCTCGGCCCCGATCTTGGTCGTCGCATCCAGCCCGATCTTCCCGGCAAGCCCCATGCGCGGGGCGGAAAAATCCAGGTGGTCCATGGGTGTGCCATCCATCAGCAGCGTATCGCGCGCCGGGTCGAACCGCGTCGACAGTGCCCAGGCGATGTCATCCCAGTTGCGGGGATTGATATCCTCATCCACCACCACGATCATCTTGGTATAGCTGAACTGCGCCAGCATCCCCCAAAGTGCCATCATCACCCGCCGCGCCTGCCCTGGATAGCGCTTGGCGATCTGCACCACCGCCATGCGATAGGAACAGGCCGCAGGCGGCAGCCAGAGGTCGCGCAGCTCGGGGATCTGGGCACGCATGCTGGGCAGGGCAAGCTGGTTGAAGACGCCGCCGATCACCGAAGGCTCATCCGGCGGGCGGCCCGTGACGGTGGTCAGGTAAAGCGGATCGCGCCGATGGGTGATGCGCGTGACCTGCAGGACGGGATAGGCCTCGGCGGGGTTATTATAGCCGGTATGGTCGCCAAAGGGGCCTTCCATCGCGGTGTCACCTGGGTGAACAAAGCCTTCGATCAGGATCTCGGCTGTGGCGGGGGCCAGCATCGGCACGGTCTGCGCGGGCGTGATCTGCGGGCGGGCACCGCGCAGCACGCCGGAAAAGGCAAGCTCGGACACCGTTTCCGGCAAGGGCAACGCGGCTGAAAGCAAGAGTGCCGGGTCCGCCCCCAGTGCGACCACAACGGGCATCGGCTCAGCCGCGGCGGCCCAACTGCGGGCATGGGCCGCCCCGCCCCGCTGTGACAGCCAGCGCAGGATCATCCGATCCGGCCCGATGACCTGCGCGCGGTAGACCCCAAGGTTGTAGCGCGCGGTGTCCCTGGCCTCGCTGCCATGAGGGCGGGTGATGACCACGGGCCAGGTGATCAGCGGCCCCGCATCGCCGGGCCAGGGGATCTGCACCGGCAGCCGAGTCAGATCGGTCGGCGCGGTTTCCTGCTGCGCGGGCGCGTGTTTCACCAACGCCGGGCGGCTTTGCAGCGCCGCGCGCAGCACGGGCCAGCGCGACAGCGCATCGCGCCAGCCATCAACGGGCGCCGGGGTTCGCAGGGCTGCCAGAAAGGCACCCAGATCGGCAATCCCTTCGGGGCGCACACCCAGACCGGCCGCAACCCGCGCTTCAGTTCCGAACAGATTGCCGATCACCGGCATGGTCGCAGGCTGCCCGTCCAGATGCGCGCAGTTGAAGCGCAGCACTGGCCCGCCTGCCCGTAGCGCCGCCTGCTGAAAGGCGGTCATTTCATGGCGCAGGTCCACCCGATCGGGCAGCACGGCAAGATTCTTTTCCGCGGCGGTCCAGCTCAGGAAGGCGCGCAGGTCGGGGAAGACGGGAAGGGAGCGAAAGGCATCTGACATGCCCTTATCGCTATCAGTCAGGAAATTTTCGTTACTTGATATTTATCAAGTTGCGATGCGCCGAGTCACGCTATCCCTTGTTTGCGTCCCGGAGGAACACATGCCTCTAACCTTCCCTCAAGCGGTGCGGAACCTACCCGCACCGCCTCTTTTTCCGCTGACCTTCCTGCTTGGCCGCCTGATGCGGCGGGTGGCGGCGCGGCATCCTGCGATCCTCACGCGGCTCGGTCCCCATGCCGGGGCCCGCATCCTGATTGATGCCCAGGAAGGGCCGGTCCTGTTCCTGATGGAACCTGCCGCCCGACGGTTGACCGCGCATGACCGCAGCCATGTGCCGCCCCACGATGCCTGCATCACCGGCCCGATGGCAGATTTCCTGTCGATGCTGCACGGGTTGGAAGACGGGGACACGCTGTTCTTTTCCGGCCGTCTGACCATCAGCGGCGATACCTCGGCGGTGCTGGCCCTGCGCAATGCGCTGGATGATGCCGAACTGGATCTGACCGAGGAAATCATAGCAACCCTCGCCGCGGGCGATGCTGCCGCGCGGCTGATGCGATGGGGCCTGCGGCGCGCGGGTGCGCTGGCCGGGGTTTCCCTGCACCGCCAACCCGAGGACCGATGATGGAACTTGTCTGCCCCGCCGGAACCCCTGCCGCCCTGCGCGCCGCGCTCGAGGCCGGGGCCGATGCCGTCTATTGCGGCTTTGCCGATGAAACCAATGCGCGCAACTTTCCCGGCCTGAACTTCAGCCGACCGGAACTTGCCGCCGCCATCGATCTGGCCCATGCGCGCGGCAAAAAGGTGCTGGTCGCGATCAATACCTTTCCCCGCGCGGGGGCCGAGCCGATGTGGCACCGCGCCATTGCCGATGCCGCGCGCTTTGGCGCCGATGCCATCATCCTGGCCGATCCGGGGCTCCTCGCCCATGCCGCAGACCGCCACCCAGACCAGCGGCTGCATCTGTCGGTACAGGCCGCCGCGGCCAATGCCGATGCGATCAACCTTTATGCGCGCGAATTCGGGGTGCGCCGCGTGGTGCTGCCGCGCGTGCTGTCGGTGGAGGAAATCGCCGCCATCACCCCGGAAATCAGCGTCGAGACTGAGGCCTTCGTCTTTGGCGGCCTGTGCGTCATGGCTGAGGGGCGCTGTTCGCTGTCGTCCTATGCGACCGGGCAGTCACCCAATATGAACGGCGTCTGTTCCCCCGCCAGCCATGTCGCCTATGACAGTGCCGGGGGGCAGCAATCCGCGCGGCTGGGGGGCTATCTGATCCACCAGCGGCCGCAGGGGGCGACCATGCCCTATCCGACGCTCTGCAAGGGCTGTTTCACCTCGCGCGGAGAAACCGGGCATATCTTTGAAGACCCGGTCAGCCTTGATGCCTCACGCCTTGTACCCGCCCTGGCGCGGGCCGGGGTGACGGCCCTGAAGATCGAGGGGCGACAACGATCCCGTGCCTATGTGGCCGAAGTGGTGCGCGCCTTCCGTGCCGTCGTGGCCGCCATCGGATCGGACACGCCACCGCCCGCTGCCGCGCTGGCGCGTCTGGCCGAAGGTCAGGCTGCCACCACCGGCGCCTATGCCAAGACCTGGAGATGACCATGGATTTGACAGTTGGCCCCAATGCGTTCTTCTGGCCGGCCGAAACGGTGCGCGCCTTCTATGCCGCTTTGGCGGACGCCCCTGTTGCGCGCGTGGTGATCGGGGAATGGGTCTGTTCGAAACGCCTGCCCTTCTGGCAGGATGAAATCCCGGTTGCGGTGGACACACTCTTGGGCGCGGACAAAGAGGTGGCGCTGTCTTCCCTTGCCCTCATCACCCTGCGGCGGGAACGCAAACTTGCCGCCGATCTGGTGCGCGTGGGCCTTCCTGTTGAAATCAATGATCTTTCCGCACTGATCCATCTAGAGGAAGGCACCCCTTTCTGGGTCGGGCCGATGGTGAATGTCTATAACGAAGGCACCTTGCGCTGGCTGGCGGCGCGGGGCGCGACCCGGGTCTGCCTGCCGCCCGAGCTGCCGCTGACCTCGGTCCGGGTGCTGGCGGAAACCGGGCAGGGCCTGGGCGTCGCGATCGAAGTCTGGGGCCATGGCCGCGCGCCGCTGGCGATTTCAGGGCGCTGCTATCACGCGCGCCTGCATGGGCGGGCCAAGGATTCCTGTCAGTTTGTCTGCGGCGATGATCCCGACGGGCGTGAGGTCGAAACGATGGAAGGCCAGCCCTTCCTGCGGGTGAACGGGGTGCAGACCCTGGGCCATCACACCCAGACCGCCCTGCCCCAACTGGCCGATCTGCGCGCGGCGGGGGTGTCATCCCTGCGCATCTCGCCGCAGATCAGCGATTTCCCGGCGATCTGCGCGCATTATGACCGCGCGCTGAAGGGTGGGTCCACCGCGCCGCCCGATCTGGCGGGGATGGATTGGGCCAACGGCTTTCTGGCGGGGCGGCCGGGAGTGGATTGGGCCGTCACGCAGAATTGATATAAATCAATGCGCTCGCGCCCGCTTGAGGTGATACCCCGCTGAATGATCTTCAGCGCGGAGCCCGGCCATGAAACCCCAGCATCTCGACCTTGCCCGCAATTCGATGCTGCTGGCCGATGCCCCCGATGATGTGGTGCGTGCTGTGCTGGCCACGGCGCGGCTGCGTCAGTTCGACCGCGGCGCCACGATCTTTCTGCAAGGGGAACGGGCCGAAGCGATCTATATCGTGGTCGATGGCTGGGTGAAGCTTTACCGCATCGCACCCAGCGGCGCTGAGGCGGTGGTGGGGGTCTTTACCCGCGGTCGCAGCTTTGGCGAAGCCGTGGCCCTGCGCCACGCCGCCTATCCCGTCGCAGCCGAGGCGGTAACGGATTGCACCCTGATCCGCATCGATGCCGATACCTTCATGCGCCAGATCCGCGAAAGCCCCGAGATTGCGATTTCCATGCTCTCCTCGACCTTTGTGCATTTACAGGGGCTTGTCGCGCAGGTCGAGGCACTGAAGGCGCAAAGCGGCGCGCAACGGGTGGCGGAATTCCTGCTGGAACTGGCCGAATGCGAACAGGGCGCCTGCGAGGTGTTGCTGCCCTATGACAAGGTGCTGATCGCGGGGCGCCTTGGCATGAAACCCGAAAGCCTGAGCCGCGCCTTCGCCAAGCTGCGCGAACAGGGCGTGACGATCCGGCAGAACGTGGCGGTCATCGCCAATATTGCCCAGCTGCGTGACTTTGCCGAGGAAGACCCTGCGCTGGCCTGGTCGCGCGGCTAACCGGCCAGCGCCAGCACGGCAAACAGCACCATCACCCCCGCAAGCCCGCGCCGGGCGCCCAGAAACCAGCCCGGCGCCTGCCGCAGTTCCAGATACTCACCTAAAATCAGTCGCGCCTTGCCATAGGCAAGGATCAGCGCGCCGGGCACCAGCACCGCCCGCGGCGGCGCGAGTTCTGCGAGCAGGACCGTGGCCCCGGTCAGCAAAAGAAGCCCGATCCAGACCTGCGTGATGCGCGTCATAGCAGATAGACCACCGGCAAAAGCAGCACCCAGATCAGATCGACCATATGCCAGAAGGCGGTCGCAACCTCGACCCCCGCAGGCTGGGCGGACCACGCGACCCCGATCAGCAGCAAGATCCCCGCCGCCACATGCGCCGCATGAAAGCCGGTCAGGAGGAAAAAGAAGGTGAAGAAGGGATGGCTTTCCATGCCGATCCCCTGATCGGCCAGCGCCGCGTAATCATGCGCCTTCAGGATCAGGAACCCGCAGCCCAGCAAAGCCGCGGCCAGAAGGCTGATCCGGCAGCGCGCGGCCGCCCCTGACCGTGCCGCGGCAAGCCCCCGCGCCGCCAACCAGCCCGAGGTGATCAGCAGCGCCGTATTTGCCGCCGCAACCGGCTGATCCAGCCGCACCTGCGCCGCGGCAAAGCCCGGGGGATCGGTCAGCCGCAGGCCAAGCAGAACCGCAAAGCCCGCGCCAAAGACCAGCAGCTCTGACAGGATCAGCACCCACATTAACAGCTCACCCGGCAGGGTGTCGGGCTGGGGGCGGGCGGCGACGGTCATCCCTGCACCAGATGGCGATAGATCGCCGGCAGGGCCACGGTCAGCTTTTCCGCCTGCGGGATCAGGGCAAAGCCACCCTGCCCGAAGATGCGCGGGAACCAGCTTTTCGCCTCGCGGTCCACGGTGATGCCAAAGACCGCCTGGCCTGCACGGCGGGCCTCGCGCACGGCCATTCGGCTGTCCTCGATCCCGTGGCGGCCCTCATAGTGATCGAGGTCATTCGGCTTGCCATCCGTCAGCACGATCAGCAGCCGCCGCTGCCGCGCCTGCGTTGCCAGATCGGCCGAAACATGGCGGATCGCGGCACCGAGACGCGTGTAATGGCCGGGGCGCAGGGCGGCGATGCGGCCCTCAACTTCATCCGACATGGGTTCGGCAAAGGTCTTGGCGCATTGCACGAAAACACGCTGTCGCTTGAGCGAGGAGAAGGCATGGATGGCGAAATCATCGCCGCAGGCCTGAAGCCCCCAGGACAGCGCGGCCAGCGCCTCGCGCTCCACCTCGATCACGCTGCGCCCGCCATGGCCGTGGCCGGGGATCACGCTTTCGGTTGATCGCGACACATCCAGCAGGATCGACACGGCAAGGCTGCGGTTTTCCGTGCAGGTCTGGCGCCAGATCCGGTCGGTGCCTTCGCCGCAGGCCCGCAGATCGACCTGCGCGCGCACGGCGCGGTCGGTATCCAGCTCATCCCCGTCGGGGTGGCCGGGGGTCGAGATGCGGGCGGGGCGCAGGGCCTCGAACTGGCGGCGGACGGCGCGGATGCGCGCGGCGGCGGCCGGATCGCTGCGGAAGGCAGGTGTCGCCTCGGTCGCGGTCAGGGGCGCATGCAGCACCCGCGCATGGGCGGGCAGATAGGCGCCGGTCCGCATATCCCATTCGGGGTAGAGCGATTGGCCCGACAGCGCCTCGCGGTCCACATCCTCGGGCGCGAGGTCGAGGTGCAGCTTCAGCCGCGTGGCGGGCGCCTTGCTGATCTGGCCCAGACCGATTTCATCATGGTCATCAGCAGCCTTCTTGGCATCGTCCTGATCGTCGTCTTCAACCCGGCGGTTGAGGTTGAGGAATTCGGCCCAGCTGAGGATCGCTTCGAATTTATGCAGGATGAAACTGTCATTGCGGTTGGCCTGATCGGCCTTCCGGCGGCGGGCGCGATGGGTGCGGTTGCCCTCGCCCTCTTCGGGCGTGCCTTCGGTGGCGCGGGCCTCGACCGCCGTCGCCTCGGACCGCCCCTGCGCCCGCAGATCGGGCCAGAGCGTGATGGGGCGGAAAGGCCGATAGCCCCGGGGCGCGCGGGCGGCATCCGGTGCCAGCAACAGCCTTTGGGCCAGCGGCGGCAGGGGGGCGGGATCGCCCAGTTCCGCGCGGATCAGCGCCTCGACCGCGGCTTCGGTGCCGGGCAGATGGGGCGTGCGGCGCAGGGTCAGCGTCGCGCGGGCGAGATCGGCGTAAAGCGCGCGCAGGCCCGGCGCATCCCGCAGGGTGGCCGCCACCGTGGCACGGGCGGCGGCAAGTCGCGCCAGATCGGCCTGTAGCGGATCTTCGGGCAGCTCCCCTCCGGCGGCATGGGCGGCCGAGGCCGCAAGCCAAAGGTAAAGCGCGGCATTCGCCTCGCGCAGCGGAAAGACGGCAAGGCTTTCGGGCAGGCGCAGCGTGGCGCCATCGAAACTAGCCCGCGGGGCGCTTTCGGCCCAAGTACCCAGCCGCCGCATCAGCGACAGCCGGTGATGCGAGGTTTCCTCGCCCGCGGCCTTCACCTCGACGGCAGGATCACCGCCGAGGCCGCGGAACAGGACTGCCAACCGTCCGCCCACCTCTGACAGGGGGACACGGGCTCCTTCGTGGACGGGATCAGCGTCCAGACGGCTGGCAAAGGCGTGCCACAGTTTCCCGACGGTTTCTTCGGGTTCCCATGGCTCGAATTCGATCCGTGACATGGCCGGCCTCACCCGAAAACGGCTGTCACAAGATCGCGGAGCCCGGCCTTCACATCCGGGTCATCGGTCAGGGGTTCGATCATGGCGGTGCGGATGGCCCGCTCGACGCCCATTCCCCCGGCAATCAAGGTGGCGGCATAGACCACGAGGCGCGTGGAGATGCCCTCTTCCAGATCCTGCCCTTTCATCGCGCGCAGCTTGCCTGCCAGACGCACCAGCGGCGCCACGCGATCTTCGGCCAGCCCGCTTTCGCGCGCCACGACCGGAATTTCATGTTCGGCCCGCGGAAAGCCGAATTCGAGACTGACAAACCGCTGCCGGGTGGAAGGTTTCAGCGTTTTCAGGATGTTCTGGTAACCGGGGTTGTAGCTGGCCACCAGCAGAAAGCCGGGCGCGGCCTCAAGCTCTTCCCCGGTGCGGTCGATGGGCAGGATGCGGCGGTCATCGGTCAGCGGGTGCAGCACCACGGTCACGTCCTTGCGGGCCTCGACCACTTCATCCAGATAGCAGATCGCACCTTCGCGCACCGCGCGCGTCAGGGGGCCATCGACCCAGACGGTTTCGCCCCCCTTCAACAGGTAGCGCCCGATCAGATCGGCGGCGGAAAGGTCATCATGGCAGGCGACGGTGTAAAGTGGCCGCCCCAGACGCGCCGCCATATGGGCGACGAAGCGGGTCTTGCCGCAGCCCGTCGGCCCCTTCAGCAGCACCGGCAGATCATGGGCGGCGGCGGCGGCGAAGACCTCGCATTCATCGCCCTGGGGGAGGTAGAAGGGGGCGTCGGCCCCCCTCGGCAGGTTTCCATCCATGGTCATCACTCCGCAGGCTGGTTGTAGCCGGGTTCGATCACTTCACGGCGCGGGAAGGCCATCGCGTAGATGAACAGCACCGCCCCCAGCACCACCGCCACGCCCGAGCCAAAGCGCATCGCGTAGAAGAGCCAGAGCTGATCCTGCACATCCATATAAGCCTCGCCGTTCACGCGCTGCAGGTGGGTTTGCACCGTTCCCGCAAAGGTCAGTGTGAAGGTCATGAAGACCACGCCCGCCGACATCAGCCAGAAGGCCGCCATGTTCAGCACCTGGTTGTAGGGGTCACGCCCCCGCAGATGCGGCATGGCATAGCTGATGATCGCAAGGTTGAGGCAGACATAGGCGCCATAGAAGGCAAGGTGGCCGTGGGCTGCGGTGATCTGCGTGCCGTGGGTATAGTAGTTCACCCCATGCAGCGTGTGCAGGAAACCCCAGACCCCGGCGCCGAAGAAGGCAAGCGTCGCGCAGCCCAGGCTCCACAACAGGGCGGCCTTGTTCGGGTGATCGCGGCGGCCTTTCCAGACCATGACGAAGGCGAAGGCCATCATCCCGAAGAAGGGCACGACTTCGAGGCTGGAGAAGATCGAACCGATCCATTGCCAGTACCCGGGCGTCCCGATCCAGTAGTAATGGTGCCCCGTGCCCAGAATGCCCGAGAAGAGCGCGGTGGCGACGATGACATAAAGCCATTTCTCGATCACCTCGCGGTCAACCCCCGTCAGCTTGAGCATGAGGAAGGCGAGGATCGAGGCCATCACCAGTTCCCAGGTCCCTTCGACCCAGAGGTGGACGACATACCACCAGTACATCTTGTCGAGCCCGAGGTTCGACGGGTTGTAGAAGGCAAAGAGGAACAGCAGCGCCAGCCCCCAAAGCCCCAGCAGCAGGATATTGGTGATCGCGGTCTTCTTGCCCGCCAGCACCGTCATGCTGATGTTGTAAAGGAAGATGAGCGCGGCCACGACGATGCCGACCTTGACCCAGAGCGGCTGCTCCAGAAATTCGCGCCCGCCATTCCCCATCAGGAAATTGCCGTCAAAGAGGTTGAACAGATAGGTCACCACCACCCCGGCCGTGCCGATGACGAAGATCGCCAGCTGCAAAAGGGCCAGTTTGGGGGAATGGATCTCACGCTCGGATTCTTCGGGCACCAGGTAATAGGCCGCGCCGAAAAAGCCCAATAGCAGCCAGACGATCAGGCTGTTGGTATGCAGCATCCGCCCGATGTTGAAGGGCAGAACCTCGGACAGGAAGTTGGGGCTGACATAGATCCAGCCCAGCACCAGCCCCAGCGTCACCTGCACCGCGAACAGCGCAAGGGCGACGGCGAAATAGGCCAGCGCAATCTTTTGCGATTGGTATTTCATGATGGTTCTCCTCAGCCCGCGTCATTCGGGGGCCAGTCCTGCGCGCGGATCGTGTTGGTCCACATCAGGAAGTCGGTCAGCTGGTGCAGCTCTTCGTCAGTCAGGTTGAATTGCGGCATCTGGCGGCGGCCCTCGATGCCGGTGGGCTGGGCCTCCATCCAGCCTTTGAAGGCGTCAAAGGCGGCGGCGGGGTCGTCTTGCACGCCCCAGCGGGTCATCACATTGCCCAGTTCGGGGGCGAAATAGGCGCCCTCGCCCAGGATCGAATGGCAGTTCACGCAGGAATGTTTTTCCCACAGGTGTTTGCCCGCGGCGACGCTGTCGGTCAGCGTGGCGGTATTGGTCGAGGTGGTGACGATGTAGCGATGCGACTGCAACGTCAGCCCCACGAAGATGAGGATGAAGAACAAAGACCCGCCGTAAAAGATGTTGCGGGCCATGCTCTTGGTCATTACTTCGCGCATGGCGCGGATCCTTCCCTGAGCGGTTTATGGCCCTTTATCCCTGCCCTGTCGGGCGGGGCCGATCCTTAACAAAAGTCAATTTGGCAGGAATGTTCTGTCAAAAGGCCGGGCCAGTTCCAGTCGCGCGCCGTGGAAGGCCGAAACGGCGCGGTCGATCCCGTCGCGGGGCAGCAGGCAGCACGCGGTCGAGAGCGCATCGGCCACTGCCGCCTGCGGGGCGGAGATGGACACGGTCTCCCACCGCGGCGCCTCGCCTTTTGGCCCAAGGATATGAGGACCCCCTGCCCCACCCAGCGGGCTGCCAAAGGGGGCGCTGGTGGCCAGGGCGCGGTCGGAGAGCGCCGCCGTGCCGATCTGTTCGCCGCCGGGGGTAGCGATTCCCGCCTGCCAGGCGCGGCCATCGGGGCGGCGGCCCAGGGCTGCGATTTCGCCCATGTCGATCAGCACATCCTGAAAGCCCGCGGCGCGGACCAGGGCTGCGATGCGATCCGCCGCCCAGCCCTGAACGATACCATTCAGTGTCAGCGCCATGCCGGGGCCAAGCCGGACCTCTTCGGGTCCGATCTCTACCCGGTCCCAGCCGATCCGTGCGCGGGCGGGGGCGGGATCATCCCCTTCCGCCAAGGCGCGCCAAAGGGGCTGCACCGTCGGGTCGAACAGCCCGCCGGTGGCCTGATGCACGGCACCGGCAAGGGCCAGAACCTGGAACATCTCGGGCGTGGGGTGGGCAAGGCGGCCGTCGCGATTCAGTCGCGTCAGGGCGGAATCACGGTGCAGGGAAAACAGGCTTTCGATCCGCTCCACCTCGGCCTCGACCCGGCGGAAAAGGCGCGGGCCTTGTGCCGGGTCTGCCCCCACCAGCCGCAGCGACAGCGCCCCGCCAAGCCCCCGCCCCTGCCAATCCAGCACGGTGGCCGCCCGGCCGGGAGTGGCCAGTGCGGCCGCGGCCAGCAGCATCATTTGCCGCCGGGCGATCATGCTGCACCCCCCCGCGCCAGACGCGGGGCCAGAAACACCGGCCAAAGCGCGAGAAGATAAAGCCCGAAGGCCAGCACCCAGATCCCGCCCGCCAGCAGCACGGTCACATCATGCAGGTCGGGCAGAACAGCGCCCAGAACCCGCAGCGCCGCCGCCAGCGGGATCAGACCATAGGCCACCACCACCGGGCGTGGGGCCACCAGCGCCCGCCCGGTATGCCCCAGCGTCGCGCGCGACATGATGGCCAGCGTCATGCCCCCGGCCCCACCGATGCCCAGCAGATGCAGGCCTGCAAGCTCTGACCCGACGCCCGCCCAGGCAAGTCCCGTCAATGCAAGCCCAAGCGCCGTCAGGCCATAGCCGAGATGCAGCGCCCAAAGGATCGGCTTGCCTGCCGTCCATCCGCCGCGCCAGAAGGCCAGCCGGATCAGCCCGACCACCCCCGCCAGCACCGCCAGCCCCCCGGCAACCCAATCGGGCAGGCCCGCAAGCAGCGCCACCGACACCGCCACCGCGGCCCCACCGGCCAGCAGCGCCAGGGCGGGCGGGTTCCACGGCAGACGCGATTCGCGCCCCGATTGCACCATGGCATTGCGGGTAAAGCCGGGCGTCACGCGCCCGCCCAGAATGATGATCATGGCGGCCAGCACCGCCAGCCCCGCGCGCAGCCCCGCCCAGCCGGTCTCGGCAAGGCCCAACCACTCCAAATGGCAGGCCAGATCCGCCGCCCAGAACAGCGTGAGCGTCAGTAGGAACACCATCTGTTGCGGTTTCGGGCGGTGCAGAAGCTGCGTCAGGATCTTGGCGGCCAGCACCGGCACGAAGGCCAGATCCAGCACCGCCACCAGAAGCGGCGGCAAGACCCCCGCCGCCGCCATGGCGATCCGCCCGGCCAGCCAGATCAGCGCCACCCCGGTGATAAAGAGATGCGGCGCCGCGCGCGCGCCGGTCCAGTTCGGCACGGCCGTCAGGAAAAATCCGCCCAAGGCTGCCGCGCCATAGCCGAAGATCATCTCATGCGCGTGCCACAGCTGCGGCGCAGGGCCGAGGGGGAGCGCCCCGCCCCCGCCCGCGAATTGCCAGCCCAGCCAGCCGGACCAGATCGTCATTCCCAGAACGGCAAACAGCCCCGCCGCAAGAAAGAACACGCGGAACCCTTCGGAAAACAGGCGTTTCAGGGCAGACATTTCAGGCTCCTTCCGTGCTGCGGGCACGGCGTTTCAGGATCGGGCATTGCGTGGCGTCCTGCATCACCACCTGACAGCGCAGACACAGCACACATTCATTGGCATTGATGCGTCCCAGCGGGTCGATGGCGCCCACGGTGCATTTCGTTTCACAAAGCCGACACTCACGGCCGCATTGGGGCCGCCGTTTCAGCCAGTCAAAAACCTTGAGCTTGGCGGGAATCGCCAGCCCCGCCCCCAGCGGGCAAAGGTAGCGGCAATAAAACCGCTCGATGAACAGCCCGGCGATCAGGATGGCGCCGACAAAGGCCAGGAAGGGCCAGGCGCGCAGGAACCGCAGGCTGATGGCCGTCTTGAAGGGTTCAACCTCGGCCAGCAGCAGGGCCTTGTGCATCGACTGGAAGGACAGGCCCAGCACCGCCACGAAGAGCGTGTATTTGATGACCCAAAGCCGTTCGTGCAAGGCCGCGGGCACGGCGATTTGCCGCAGTCCCAGCCGTTGCGCGGCCGCATTGGTCAGTTCTTGCAACGCCCCGAAGGGGCAAAGCCAGCCGCAATAGACCCCGCGCCCCCAGAACAGCAGCCCCAGCGCGACAAAGCACCAAAGCAGGAAGATCACCGGATCAATCAGGAAGGTTTCCCAGCGGAAGCCGGTCAGCAGCGAATGGACAAAGGCCACCACCTGCACGACGGAAAGCTGCCCGTTCAGCCCAAGGCCAAGGCCGAGGAAACTGACCGTCAGAAAAGCCAGCCGCCCGCGCCGCCACAGCAAAGGGCGGCGCACGATCCAGTCTTGCGCGAACAGGATCACCGTCAACACCGCCAGAATGGCGACCACCACCCCTGCCTGCACCCGCTTGGCCTGCCAGATCGTCTGCCAGAGCGGCAGCGCCTCGGGCGCGGCGGGGCGGAAGGCGGAGGGCAGCGCATAGGGCAGCGCGATGGTCACCTGCACCGGCCGGGTAGCGGTTTCGCGGCGGGCAGTCACCTCGATGCGGAAGGGTCGCGTCGGGTCAATCGCGGCGGGCAGGGCGAAAAAGCTGATCTCCTTCATCGCCGGGGCTTCGGGCAGCGCGAGGCTACGGATGATGCGGTATCGGTCGGCGGTGGGCTGCCAGCGCGTCGCGCCCTGCACGATCATCAGGCGGTCAAAGATCCCGGTCTGGTGCCAGTCCGTCCCGCGATGCGATTGCAACCCGGAAGAGAGGATCAAAAGCCCGGCATCCCCCGGCCCCAGCGCCCCGATGGCGCGGGTAAATTCCTGTTGACCCAACAGGTTCTGGCCAATCGTCGGCGGATCGATCAGCGCAGCCCAAAGGTGCAGGAAATTGCCCTGTCCCTGCGGAAGTGGCACCTTGGCCCCCGGCAGGGCAGCCGCGGCTTCGGTCAGGGACAGGCGCGTTTCAGCGACCGCCCCTTGCGCCAGCAGATCGGCCCAGCCCGCCTTGGCATAGCTGTGCCGATCGAGCGCGCTGCCCTGCAGCAGCCCGCGTGCGGTGGCAAGGGTGCGCGCGGTCCGCAGGATGCCATCGCGGATCACCCCGCTGGAGACTGTGGCGCGGCTGAGGATATCAGGCACCTCACCCGCCGCCGGATGGGCAAGGTCCAACCCGCGAAAACCTGCGACATAGGCGCTGATCTGGGCATCCGAGAGGCCCAGCGTCAGCACCGGTTCTTCATGCCGGATCAGCCGGGCGCCGGTGATCCGCGCCTGCAGATCCAAGGCCACCAGCACATCCAGCGGGCGCCCGGAATAGCCGACCGTCCCTGCGATTTCCCAGCTGGAGCCGATCTGCCCGATCACGCGGCCCTCTTGCACCACGGCCCAGCCGGGGACGCCCGTCTCGTCGCGTCGGACCTGCACCGGGCCTGCCACACCCAGCAGCGCCGCGGCCTCGGTCCCCGTCACATCCGTCCCCGTCCGTTCGGCCGCCGCGACCGGGCGGGCAAGAAACACCGCAAGCGCGATCAGGATCAGGGGCAAAAATCTGGGCATCGGAAGGGGCGGTCCGGCTGGGGTTTGGGGTCCGGGAAACCCTGATCTCATCCACAGGTTTTCACCTTAACAAAAGTCAAGGAATGCAAGGGCCTTGTCGCCCAAGGTCGTCTCCAGCCTCACCAGCTTATCGGAGACCCCTCCATGATCCCCCGAGCCTCAACTGCCAGGTCCATGCTTCTGGGCAGCGCCACGCTGGCGCTCACGATTCTCGCCGCGCCGCTGGCCGCCGAAGAAAAGCCCAAGTCGCATGCCGATGGCCCCGCCGCCGCCTATGAACCGTCGATGACGACGCTCAGCCAGCTCAAGGTCGAAATCCCCGGCATGAAACCGGATGATCCGGTGATGACCGGCGAGGAATATCAGGAAGCGAACACCATCTATTTCGAACGCTGCGCCGGTTGCCACGGCGTGCTGCGCAAAGGGGCCACCGGCAAGCCGCTGACCACCGACATCACCCGCGAAAACGGGTTCGAATATCTGCGCGATTTCATCACCTATGGCTCGCCCGCCGGGATGCCGAACTGGGGCACCTCGGGGCAGCTGGATGAAAAGCAGGTCGAGATGATGGCCAAATACCTGCTGCTCGAACCTTCGGCCCCGCCGGAATGGGGCATGCCCGAGATGAAGAACAGCTGGAAGGTGCTGATCAAGCCTGAGGACCGGCCCAAGCAGAAGGAAAACGATATCGACATCGACAACCTGATGTCGGTCACGCTGCGCGATGCCGGGCAGGTCGCCCTGATCGACGGCGGCACCTATGAAATCAAATCGGTGATCGACACGGGCTATGCGGTGCATATCAGCCGCATCTCGGCCTCGGGGCGCTATCTTTTCGTCATCGGCCGCGATGGTCTGGTCAATATGATCGACCTCTGGATGAAGGAACCCGCGACCGTCGCCCAGATCAAGATCGGCATGGAAGCCCGCTCGATCGAAACCTCGAAATTCGAGGGCTGGGAGGACAAGTTCGCCATCGCCGGTGCCTATTGGCCGCCCCAGTATGTCATCATGGATGGCGACACGCTGGAGCCGCTGAAGATCGTCTCGACCCGCGGCAATGTCTATGACGAACAGACCTACCACCCGGAACCGCGCGTGGCCTCGATCCTGGCCAGCCACTACAAGCCCGAATTCATCGTCAACGTGAAAGAGACCGGGAAAATCCTTCTGGTGGATTACTCCGATCTCAAGAACCTGAAAACCACCGAGATCGAGGCCGAACGATTCCTGCATGACGGCGGTCTGGACAGCACGCACCGCTATTTCATGGTGGCGGCAAACCAGCGCGGCAAGATCGCCGTGGTGGATACCAAGGAAGGCAAGCTGACGGCACTGGTGGAAACCGGCGGCCAGACACCGCACCCGGGCCGGGGCGCGAACTTTACTCACCCGACGCTTGGCCCGGTTTGGGCGACCTCGCACCTTGGGGATGAAACGGTCACGCTGATCGGCACCGACCCCGAGAAGCACCCCGATCAGGCCTGGAAGGTCGTGGACAAGTTCTTCGCACTTGGCGGCGGCTCGCTCTTCATCAAGACGCATCCGACCTCGGACCATCTTTATGTTGATGCGCCGCTGAACCCGGATGCCGAAACCTCGGCCAGTGTGGCGGTGTTCGACATTTCGAAAATGCCCGCCGACACCGAAAAAGACCCCGAATTCAAGACCCTGCCGATCGGGGAATGGGCCGGGATCGCGGATGGCCAACCGCGCGTGGTGCAGCCCGAGTTCAACAAGGACGGCAGCGAGGTCTGGTTCTCGGTCTGGAACTCGAAAGAGACGGAAAGCGCCATCGTCGTGGTCGATGACAAGACGCTGGAGTTGAAGAAAGTGATCAAGGACCCGCGCCTGATCACCCCGACCGGCAAGTTCAACGTCCTGAACACCCGCGACGACGTCTACTGACGCCTTCGCCGCCCCCGGCCTGTCCGGGGGCGGTTCCTTCCGCCAGTTTTCAAGCGAGCCAGAAGATGAAAGACCAGAGTTCCCGCAGCGGCCATGTGCATCTGATCGGTGCCGGCCCCGGTGCCGCCGATCTGCTGACGATCCGCGCCGCGCAGCTGATTGCGGGGGCCGAGGTCGTGGTCTTTGACCGACTGGTCAGCGCCGAAATCCTTGAACTCGTGCCCGCGACCGCCCGCCGGATCGACGTGGGCAAGCTGCCGGGTTATCACAAGGTTCCGCAGGACGACATCAACGCCCTTCTGGTGCGCCTCGCGCAATCGGGGGCCGAGGTCGTGCGCCTGAAGGGCGGCGATCCCTTCATCTTTGGCCGCGGATCGGAAGAGGCCGCAGCCTGCCGTGCGGCGGGCATTCCGGTCAGCGTCGTGCCGGGCATCACTGCGGCGCAGGGCGCCGCCGCCGCGACGGGGGTGCCGCTGACGCATCGGGGCCTAGCAACCGGCCTGCGCTATGTGACCGGCCATCGCGCGCGCGATCTGGCGCTCGATCTCGATTGGCAATCGTTGGCTGATCCGCAAACGACGCTGGTCGTCTATATGGGCGTGGCCACCATTGCCGATATTGCCGCGCGGCTGATTGCGCGCGGCCTGCCCGCCGATCTGCCGGTGCTGGCCGTCGCCGGGGCGACCACCGCCGCGGAACGGCGCGTGCTTTCGACCCTGGGGGGCGTTGGGCAGGACGCCACCTGCCTGCCGCCCGAAGTTCCGGCCCTGTTCATCATCGGCCGCGTGGTGACGCTTTACCCCGCCGATCTGGATCTGATGATCCGCGCAGAGGCCGCACCAGACCGGGTGGCCCATGCTTAGGGTGCTGCCCCTTCTGCTGCTGGCGGCGCCCGCTTTGGCAGAAGTGGCCCCTGACCGTGCCGCCGCCCTGCGCCATATGGTGACGCAGGATTGCGGGTCTTGCCACGGGCTGCGCCTGACCGGGGGCCTTGGCCGCCCCATCACCCCCGCCGCGCTGAACCAGACCCCGCCCGAGGTACTGGCCGAGGTCATCCTCGACGGTATCCCCGGCACCGCGATGCCGCCCTGGCGCCCGCTGCTGACCGAAGACGAGGCGCGCTGGATTGCCGACTATCTGAAGGACCCCACACCATGAAAGCCCTTACCCTTTGCCTTGCGCTGATCCTGGCGCCACCGGCCTTTGCCGACGCAACGGCCACGGGCGATCTGGGGCTGGTGATCGAACGTGCGACCGGCAGCCTTGTGCTGATCGACCGGTCGGACCATGCGGCACTGGGGCGGATCGAGGGGTTGGGCGATCTATCCCATGCCTCGCTGACCTATAGCCCGGACGAACGGTTTGCCTATGTCTTTGGCCGCGATGGCGGGCTGACCAAGGTCGATCTGCTGACCCGCTCCATCGCGGCGCGCGTCGTGCAGGCGGGCAATTCCATCGGCGGGGCGATTTCCGATGACGGGCGCCTGGTCGCCGTGTCGAATTACGAACCGGGGGGCATCCGGGTGTTTGACGCTGACACCCTGGCCCCAGTGGCCGATATTCCGACGCAGGGTAAGACCGTCGGTCTGGTCGATGTGCCCGGCCGCCGCTTTGCCTGGGCCGTCTGGGAGACGGGTGAGGTGTTTCTGGGCGATTTCTCGGCCCCGACGCCCAAGATCACCCCGCTGGGCATCGCGGGCGCCAACCCCTTTGATGCCGTGCTGACCGACGATGCCCATACCTATCTGGTGGGCCTTTTCGGCGAAAAGGGTGTTGCCGCCTTTGACCTTTGGGATGAAACCGCCCCGCCCCGCCATTTCCTGACCGATTACGGCAAGACCGGCACCGATATGCCGGTCTACAAGATGCCGCACCTGCAAAGCTGGGCCTTTACCGAGGGGCAATATGCCTTGCCCGCCGTCGGCCGGCATGAAGTGCTGTGGGTCGATCGTCAGAACCAGGCACAAACCGCCAGCACCCCGGTGCATGGCCAGCCGGTCTTCATCATCGCGCAACCGGCATCGCCCTTCGTCTGGGTGAATTTCGCCACACCGCTGAATGATGTGGTGCAGGTGATCGACAGCCGCAGCCACGCGGTCGTCGCCACGCTGACACCGGGCAAGGCGATCCTCCATATGGAATTCGCGCCCCGCGGGGCCGAGGTCTGGATCAGCGCTCGCGATGACGACAAGGTGCTGGTCTATGATACCCACCGCCGCGAAAAGATTGCCGAGGTTCCGGCGGCGGCCCCCTCGGGCATCTTCTTCACCGCCCGCGCGCATCAGCCGGGGTTGTGATCATGGATGCACTGGACCTTCGGCTGCTGGATGAATTCCAGCGCGATTTCCCGCTGACCGGGCGGCCCTTTGCCCGCGTCGCCACAGCGCTTTCCCTGTCAGAGCCCAAAGTGCTGGCCCGCCTGCAACACCTGACGGAAACCGGCGCCCTGGCCCGCGTGGGGGCGACGGTGCGCCCGCATACGGCGGGCGCCTCGACCCTTGCGGCCCTTGCCGTGCCAGAGGCGCAGCTGGAGGAGGTGGCGACCCTTGTCGGCGCCGAGCGGGGCGTGAACCATTCCTATCAACGCGAAGACCTCTGGAACCTGTGGTTTGTGGCGACTGCGCCGGATGCCCCGGCGCTTGCGGCCAGCCTGTCGCGGATCGGGCAGGCCACCGGCCTGAAGGTGCTGAACCTGCCGCTGGTGCGGGCCTTCAATATCGACCTCGGCTTTCGTCTGACCGGTGCGCGCGCGGCGATGCCCGCCGACAGGGGGGCGGCCACAACCCACCTGCAGGGCGCCGACCGTGCCATCCTGCAGGCTCTGAGCGACGGTCTGCCCCTGCTGCCCCGGCCCTATGCTGCGCTTGCCGCAAGGCTCGGGCTGACCGAGGGGCATCTGCATCAACGCATCGCCGCATTGATTGCCGGTGGGGTCATCACCCGGTTAGGTCTGATCGTGCGGCACCGCGCGCTGGGATATGCCGCCAATGCCATGGTTGCCTGGGCCTTGCCCGAAGGCCAGATCCCTGATGCAGGCCGGGCGCTGGCCACACTGCCGGGGGTGACGCTTTGCTATGAACGGCGGCCGGTGCCGGGGCTGTGGGAGCATCCGCTTTTCTGCATGATCCACGCCCGCACCCGCCCCGAGGCGCTGGCCGTGCTGGACCGCGCGGCCCGCCTGCCGGAACTGGCCGGGGCCGCGCCACGCATCCTTTTCTCCACCCGCTGTTTCAAGCAGCGGGGCGCCCTGATCGCGGAGGCCGCATGAGACGCACCCCCCTTCCCCCCGAGGCGCTCGATGCCACCGACCGCGCCGCGCTGAATGCCCTGCAGGACCCCCTGCCGTTGGTGCCCCGTCCCTTTGCCGCGCTGGCCGACCGGCTGGGCCTGACAGAAGCCGCCCTGATCGCCCGTCTGGCGCATCTGCGTGAAATCGGCGCCATCACGCGCTTTGGCCCGTTTCTGGATGCCGCCGCCATGGGCGGGGCCTTCTGTCTCTGCGCGATGGAGGTGCCCGGTCCCCGATTTGATGAGGTCGTGACTTTGGTCAATGCCCATCCGCAGGTGGCGCATAATTATGAACGGGCGCACCGGCTCAATCTCTGGTTCGTTCTGGCCTGCGAAGACCCGAAGGATATCAGCCGACTGGCCGCGCAAATCACCGCGGAAACGGGTCTGCCCGTTCTCTGCTTTCCCAAGGAACGCGAGTTCTTTATCGGCTTCAGGGTGCAGGCATGATCCCGGATGCAACAGACCGCCGCCTTCTGGCCGCCACCGCCAGCGGCCTGCCGCTGACGCCCGCGCCCTTTGCCGAAATTGCGGGCTGGCTGGGTCTGTCCGAGGATGAGGTGATCGCCCGCCTGCGCGGCTTGCAAGAGGCCGGGATCATCCGCCGCATCGCCGCCGCGCCCAACCATTACGCCCTTGGCATGACCGCAAATGGCATGAGCGTTTGGGACGTCGCCGATGAGGCGGTCGACCGGCTGGGCGAAAGGGTCGGTGCGCTGCCCTTTGTCAGCCACTGCTACCGCAGACCCCGCGCCCTGCCCGGCTGGCCTTATAACCTTTTTGCCATGATCCACGGCTCCTCTCGCGATGAAGTGCAGCAGAAACGCACCGAGATTGCGGCGCTTCTGGGCGATGCCTGCCGGGGGCATGACATTCTCTATTCCACCCGCATCCTGAAAAAGACCGGGATGCGCCTTGCCGAAGGGGGCTGAGGGATGTTCCGTCTGACCCAATACATGCGCGAGCTGACCGCGCCCACCCTGCCCCGGCGCCGGGGTGCGGGCGGTCCGGTAAAACCCGTGGTGATCTGGAACCTGACGCGGCGCTGCAATCTGCGCTGCCGCCACTGCTATACCACCTCGGCCGATGTCGAATTCCCCGGTGAGCTGACCCATCCCGAGGCCATGGCCGTGCTGGAGGATCTGCATGCCTTCGGCATCCCCGGTTTGATCCTGTCGGGGGGGGAGCCGCTGAGCCGGTTCGACTTCTTCCCGCTGGCGGAGCGGGCGCGGGATCTGGGGTTCCGGCATCTGGCGCTTTCGACCAATGGCACCCGCGTGGCCGAACATGCCGACCGGATTGCCGATCTGGGGTTTGATTATGTGGGCATCTCGCTTGATGGCACCGGCGCGATGAATGATTGGTTCCGCGGCGTGCCGGGGGCTTATGATGCGGCGCTGGCCGGGGTGCGGGCCTGCAAGGCGCGGGGCGTGAAGGTGGGCCTGCGCTTCACCATCACCGAAGACACGGCCGGTTTCCTGCCGGAAATGCTGGATCTTTGCGATGCAGAAGGGGTGGACAAGTTCTATCTCAGCCATCTCGTCTATGCCGGGCGGGGCGACAAGCACCGGGGCGAGGATGCGGCCCACGCCCGCACGCGCCGCGCGATGGATCAGCTGATCGACCGGGCCTGGGTCGCCGTGGCCGAGGATCAGCCGCTGGAGATCGTGACCGGCAACAATGATGCCGATGCCGTCTATTTCCTCCGGTGGGCCGCCAAGCATTTTGAACCCGACCGGGTGGATCATCTGCGCGCGCATCTTGAGGCCTGGGGCGGCAATTCAAGCGGCCTTGGCGTGGCCAATATCGACCCGCAGGGCCGCGTTCACCCCGATACCTACTGGTCGGATTACACCGTGGGCAATGTGCGGCAAACGCCGTTCAGCACGCTCTGGACCGGGGATGACCCGATGCTCGCCACCCTGCGGCAACGCCCACGCCCGCTGAAAGGGCGCTGCGGCGATTGCGCCTTCAAGGCCGTTTGCGGGGGCAATACGCGCATCCGCGCCCTGCAGCTGACAGGCGATCCGTGGGCCGAAGATCCGGCCTGTTACCTGACCAACCGCGAAATCGGGGCCGCAGATGCCGCGCGTCTGGAAATCGCACCCTTCCGGGGAAAGAGCCATGATCCCGCGCATCGGTTTTTGTAATCTCGCTCTGCTGGGTCTTCTCGCCGGGACCGCGCTGCAGGCCGCCCCCGATGGCGCGATGATCTATGCCGATCAATGCGCCGCCTGCCACGGTGCGGGGCGGCTTGGGGGCACGGGGCCCGCGCTGCTGCCCGAAAGCCTCGGCCGTCTGACCGGCGAGAAGCTGACCGCGCTGATCGCCGCGGGGCGGCCGATGACGCAGATGCCCGCCTTCAAGGACACGCTCTCCGCCGCCGAGATTGCAGCGGTTGCCGCGCATGTCTCGGCCCCGCTGCCCGAAGTTCCGGTCTGGGGCGTGGCCGAGATCACCGCCAGCCGCGCGCCCGACCCCGGGTATCATCCGGCCACGAAACCCGTCTTTACCGCCGATCCGATGAATGTGACGCTGGTCGTGGAAACCGGCGACCATCATGTCAGCGTGCTGGATGGCGACAGTTTCGCCGTGCTCGACCGTTTTTCCACGCCCTTTGCCGTGCATGGCGGGCCGAAGTTCACCCCCGACGGGCGCTATGTATTCATCATGTCGCGCGATGGCTGGGTACAGAAATACGACCTCTGGTCCCTGCATGAGGTGGGCCGGGTGCGCGCGGGGCTGAACAGCCGCAACATCGCGCTCAGCCCCGATGGGCAATGGCTGGCTGTCGCCAATTACCTGCCGAATACGCTGACCATCCTGTCGGCGGCGGACCTGTCGGTCGCCCGTGTCATGCCGGTCGCGGGGCGCGATGGCACACCCAGCCGGGTCTCGGCCGTCTATCAGGCGCCAGACCGGGGATCTTTCCTGCTGGCGCTGAAGGATGTCCCCGAGATTTGGGAGATCGCCACCACCCCCGACGGCGGCCCCTTTCATGACGGTTTCGTCCATAGCCACGAAGCCGGCATGGAAGAGGCGCTGGCCACCGAACAAGGCCTTTTCGCCCGGCGGCGGATTGCGGTCAGTGCGCCGCTGGATGATTTCTTCTTTGACCCCGGCTATCGCAACCTGATCGGCGCAAACCGCGGCGCGGGGACCGGGGTGGTCGTGAACCTTGATGTCGGGCGCGAGATTGCGACCCTGCCCCTGCCCGGCATGCCACATCTGGGATCGGGAATCAGCTGGGTTCGCGACGGGCGGCGCCTGATGGCGGTCCCGCATCTTGAGGAAGGCCGGATCAGCATCATCGACATGCAGGAATGGCAGGTGATCAAGGTCATCGAAACCTCGGGGCCCGGGTTCTTCCTGCGAAGCCATGATGGCAACCCCTATATCTGGGCCGATGTCTTCACCGGGCCGAACAAGGGCCAGATGCACCTGATCGACAAAGAGACGCTTGAGGTGGTCAAGGTGCTGACGCCCGCACCGGGCAAGACGGTCGCCCATACCGAATTCACCCGCGACGGCAGCCGCGCGCTGGTGTCGATCTGGGAACAGGACGGGGCGGTCATCGTCTATGACACCGCCACCCTGACCGAAATCACGCGGCTGCCGATGCGGAAACCCTCCGGGAAATACAATGTCTGGAACAAGATCACCTTCGAGGACGGAACCTCACACTGAGGGGCGTGACCCCTCGCTCTGGCGGCTGGGACTGCTGCTTTGGCCCTTTGCCACCGGGGCGGTGGCGATCAATCTCTTTCTGCTGGGGCTGATCGGGGTTGCGATCGGTCTGCCCGCACTGCCGCCGGTCACGGCGCTGGTCTGGTCGCTGCCCCTTGGGCTGCCCGCGACCTGGGCCGCGGCCCGCTGGGTGCGGCATCTGATCCGGCAAGGCGGGGGGCTGTGATCCTGCGAATGGTTGCCAGCGCGGGCGGCGGGCCTTAGTCCTTGGGGGGACGCAAAGGACCGACCCCATGACCGATACCCCTGCCCCGCCCCTTCCCGAACGCAAGCGCGGTTCCGGCGTGAAGATGGTTTACGATCTGCTGCGGGATGAGATCCTCAATCTGGCGCTGCCCCCCGGCAGCCCTTTGGACGAGGTGGCCCTGGCGGAACGCTTTGCCATGTCGCGCACCCCCATCCGCGAGGCGCTGGCCCGGCTGGCGACGGAAGGCCTGATCGATACGCTGCCCAACCGGTCGACCATGGTGTCGAACATCGATTTCGCCAATCTGCATACGTTCTTTGAGGCGATCACGCTGATGTATCGCGTGACGACCCGGCTCGCCGCGCAATATCACCGCCCCGAGGATCTGGACATCTTTCGCGCCCATCAGGCCGAATTTGCCGCCGCCGTGGCGCGGCGTGATGCGCTGGGAATGATCGCCACCAACCGCAATTTTCACGCCGCCATCGCAGAGGCCGGGCGCAACCCCTATTACACCGGGCTTTTCGTGCGGCTGCTGGATGAGGGGCGGCGGTTGTTGCGGCTGTACTATCAATCCTTCGATGACAGCCCGCCCCCGGCCGTGGTCGCAGAACATGAAGAGATGATCGCCGCCATCGCCGCGCGCGACATTGCGACGTCGGACCGATTGGCAAAGGCACACGCCGATCAGATCGTGCATCAGATCCAGCAAATGCTGTCGCGCGACGAACGTCAGGACATTGAATTGTAAGCTGCGCCTGCCGTCCCGATGGGACGGACAGGCGCAGCGCGGGGTCCGGGGCCGCAGGGAAGGCACGGCCCCGGGGCAGGCAGGTGAAACCGGAGGAGCGATCCCGCCGCCTGCTACTCGGGCGGCTCAGGCCACCGCGTCCAGACCCTGCGCCGTCAGCCGGTCCAACCCGGCAATCTCGGCCGCAGTCAGTGTAACACCCTGGCTTTCCGAAATCTTCCGCGCGGCAAAGCGCCGCTGCGAGGGCAGCCGCGCGCCCTGCCCCACGATGGCCTCGAACAGCACTTCGGCCCGCGCCAGCGGATTGCCGGGGCGCCCGGCGGCAAAGCGTGCGGGGTCAAAGGCCAGAATCAGCTCGCCATGGAAGGGCGCAAGCGTGGTGGTGCCGAGATAATCCAGCACTTCGGGGCTGGTCAGATCGCCGATCATGATGGCGGCCAGCAGTTCGATCATGGTGCCGATGGCCGCCCCCTTGTGCCCGCCGAAAGGCAGCATGGCGCCCTCAAGCGCGGCCTCGGGGTCGGTCGTGGGGTTGCCATCGGCATCAATGGCCCAGCCTTCCGGCAGGGGCTTGCCCGCGCGGCGGTGCAGTTCGATCTCGCCCCGTGCGGCGACCGAGGTGGCAAAGTCAAAGACATAAGGCGGCGCATCGGCGCGCGGCCAGCCGAAGGCGAAGGGGTTGGTGCCCAGAAGGGGCTTGTTCCCACCCGTGGGGGCGACGGTGGCATAGCTGGGGCACATGACCATGGCCGACAGGCCCTGGGCGGTCACGGCCTCCACCTCGGGCCAAAGCGCCGAAAAATGCGTGCAATCATTGATCACCAGCGCGGCAAGACCCAGCTCGCGCGCCCGTGCCGCCAGCACCGGCAGACCCAGCTCGAACGCCGGATTGGCGAAACCGCCCTTGGCATCGACCCGCACGATGGCGGTGCCTTCGCCCGCGTCCAGCACAGGTTCGGCCAGCGGATTGACCTTGCCCGCCTTTACCGTCCTAAGCGCACCTTCGATGCGATAGATCCCGTGCGATTTGCAAGCATCACGTTCGCCCGCGACAATGACCGAGGTCAGCGCACGGGTCTGCGCGGCGTTCATGCCGGCGCGGCGGAAAATCGTTTCGACCCGGGCCGTCAGATCAGCAAGGGAAAGGGTCACGGTATCGGTCATGGCGGGCCTGCAGCTGGTGGAGGGACAAAAGCGCAGGCCGGGGCGGGGCCGGAACCTGCGGCAAAGGGTGCGTCATGTATACGTCTTGTATTTAATGATTGCCAGTCCGAACTTGACGGAGGATATTGGCGCGGAAATGATACCGCCGGTGCGGAGGGAATCTTGCAGCTTTCACAACAACAGGACGGACCGGCCGATGTGCTGGTGATCGGCGCGGGCGTGGTCGGGCTTTCGGCGGCGCTGGCGGTGCAGGCGCGGGGGTTGCGCGTGGCGGTGGTGGACCGCGAAGGGCCGGCTGCGGGGGCCAGCGCGGGGAACGCGGGGGCCTTTGCCTTTACCGATATCCTGCCGCTCGCCTCGCCGGGGATTTTGCGGAAGGCGCCGAAGTGGCTGCTCGATCCGCTGGGCCCGCTGACGGTGCCGCCCGCCTATGCGCTGAAGATCGCGCCCTGGATGTTCCGCTTCTGGCGGGCCTGTTCGCCCGCGGCGGTGGCACGGTCCACCGTGGCGCAAACCGGCCTCATGGATCTGTCCAAGGCCGAGCTGGAACCCTTCCTGCGCCTGACCGGGACCGAAGGCATGCTGCGCCGCGACGGGAACCTGCAGGTCTATGAAGGCACGGCCGAATTCAAGGCCTCGCTGCCCGGCTGGCAAGCGCGCACCGATCACGGGATCGAATTCCACCACATGACCCCGGCCGAGATGGCCGATCTGCAACCGGGTCTTTCGTCGCGCTTCACACATGGCACCTTTACGCCCGGCTGGTATTCCATCGCCGACCCCAAACTCTACACCCTGGCGCTGGCGGATCGGTTCCGCGCCCAAGGCGGCCAGATCCTCACGGCCGAGGTTGCGTCGCTGGAACCGGGTGAGGCGGCGGTGACGCTGCGCCTCAAGGGCGGCGCCAGACTGACGGCTGCACAAGTCGTGCTGGCGGCAGGGGCGTTTTCGCATCGCATCGCGCGCAGCATCGGTGAAAAGATCCCGCTGGAAACCGAGCGCGGCTACAACACCACCCTGCCCGCCGATGCCTTCGACCTGAGGACGCAGATCACCTTTGGCGGCCACGGCTTTGTCATCAGCCGCCTGTCGACCGGCATCCGCGTCGGCGGCGCGGTGGAGCTGGGTGGGCTGGAGCTTGCGCCGAACTACAAGCGGTCCGAGGCGATGCTGAAAAAAGCGCAGGCCTTCCTGCCGGGGCTGCGCCCGACGGGCGGGGTGCAATGGATGGGCTTCCGCCCCTCACTGCCCGACAGCCTGCCCGCCATCGGCCCTGCCCGCGCCACGCCCCGCGTGATCCATGCTTTTGGGCATGGCCATCTGGGCCTGACGCAAAGCGCAGGCACCGCCCGCATCGTCGCCGATCTTCTGACCGGACAGCGCCCCGCGCTGGACCTGACCCCCTTCTCACCACAAAGGTTCTGACCCATGGCCAGCCATACGTTTTCCTGCATCGACGGGCATACCTGCGGCAACCCCGTCCGCCTCGTCTCGGGCGGTGGCCCGCGTCTTGAAGGCGCAACCATGCTGGAGCGCCGCGCCCATTTTCTGCGCGAGTTCGACTGGGTCCGCACCGGCCTGATGTTTGAGCCGCGCGGCCATGACATGATGTCGGGCGCGATCCTCTATCCGCCGACCCGGCCGGATTGCGATGTGGCCGTGCTGTTCATTGAAACTTCGGGCTGCCTGCCCATGTGCGGCCATGGCACGATCGGCACCATCACCATGGCCATCGAAAACGGCCTGATCACGCCGCGCGAACCCGGCAAGCTGTCGATCGACGCACCGGCAGGCAAGGTGGACATCACCTATCGCCAGGAAGGCCGCTATGTCGAAGAGGTGCGCCTGACCAACGTCCCGGGTTTCCTCTATGCCGAGGGCCTGACCGCCGAGGTCGAAGGTCTGGGCGAGATCGTGGTGGATGTGGCCTATGGCGGCAACTTCTATGCGATCGTCGAACCGCAGAAGAATTTCCGCGACATGGCCGATTTTACCGCAACGCAGCTTGTGGGCTTTTCACCCAAGCTGCGCGCTGCGCTGAATGCCAAATATGAATTCATCCACCCCGAACATCCGACGATCAACGGGCTGAGCCATATTCTCTGGACCGGTCAGCCCACGGTCGAAGGCGCCCATGCCCGCAATGCGGTGTTCTACGGCGACAAGGCCATCGACCGCAGCCCCTGCGGCACCGGCACCTCGGCCCGCATGGCGCAGCTGGCGGCACGGGGCAAGCTGAAGGTCGGCGATGAATTCTGGCATGAATCGATCATCGGTTCGATCTTCAAGGGCCGGGTCGAGGCGGCGGTCGACGTGGCAGGCCGCCCGGCGATCATCCCATCGGTCGCAGGCTGGGCGCGCATGACCGGCTACAACACCATCTTCATCGACGACCGCGATCCCTTTGCCCACGGTTTCGTGGTGAAGTGACGGTTACGGCTGGCGCGACCCGTCGCGCCGCCATTCCGACGGGGTCAGCCCGAACATGGCCTTGAACAGGCGCGAAAACTGCGCCTGATCGGAAAAGCCGAAGCGATAGGCGATCTCGGCCATCGCAAGGCCGCGCGCGGCGGCAATCGTGTCGCGCGCGGCAATCAGCCGTTCCTCGCGGATGAATTGCGACACGGTCTTGTTGGTTTCGCTGAACAGCTCATGCAGGTAGCGTTTCGAAATCCCGCAGACCTCGGCGATCATCTCGGGCGAAAGGTTGGCATTCGACAGGTTCTGCCGCACCACCTGTTCGGCGCGCCGCAGATGCCCCTGCCGCACCGCGCTGCGGACGCCATCATCCTTGTCCATGCGTTCGTCCAGCGCCAGCGCCAGCACTTCGACGATCTGCCGCCCCAGCACCTGCGCCGCATGGCCATCGGCCGGGGGCAGCGCCTGCAATTGCGACATCATCAGCGTGAACAGCTCGGCCACCCCGCTGCGCGCATCGACCACTTTGGCGCAAAAACGGTCGGGGTCGCGAATCTTTTCGGCCAGCGCCCGCTTTGACACCTTCAGCACGCTCAGTTCGTTCGCGGTGTCATAGGAAAAGCGGTAGGGTTCATCGCCCCGCTCAAGGATGAAGCCGCCGGGGTCGCAGCGCACCTCACGGCCCAGCTGGCGGAATTCGACCGGGCTCAGCCGTGGGACGGTGATCAGATATTCCTCTTCGCGCACCCCGGCCAGATGATCGGGGCGGCGTTCGTACTGCAGCGGCTCGGTCTTCATCCGCGAGAGCGACACCTGCCCCATCTGCCGCCGCTCCAGCGCGCCGGTGAAATGTGCCGCGTCTCGAAAGGTCAGGTGCAGGGGGAAATAGGTCTCGGCAATGACACGGCCCCATTGCGCCGCGCGCTGAGCGGCGGGCGTCAGATCCGTGCTGTGCGAGGTGACCTCCATCCCGTTTCTCCGTTCCCGATGCAAGAATCGGTAATCGGGACACGGCATCCGATCAAGAAAATTTCATGACAACCGGCCCCGATTGCACGGATCGCCAAACAGTCTTGCGCCCGCTGACAAATCCGCCGCGCCCTGTGCACGGATTGCCAAGCGAAAGCGCATCCATCTGCAAGATCGCCGCCCCCTTTCGCGGCACCCTGAGTCCCATATCGAGAGGCCCGCGAAACGGCCCGCAGAACAGGGAAATCACCACAGCGCCGTTGCCGTGCCCCGGTCCTGTCATGCCGTTTCGCCCCAGGAAGGACCGACAGGGAATGACAAAACGCAAGGTAGATCCGATCACGCTCTCCGTGGTGCGGGGGGTGCTGGAAACGACCCAGCGCGAAATGACGCTGACGCTGGAACAGACCGCGCGCAGCTCGGTGTTCAATCTGGCGCATGACTATTCGACCGCGCTGTTCAACCATACGCCCGAGATGATCCTGCAGGGCCAGGATATCCCGATCCACCTCGGCTCGCTCATCCCGGCGATGAAATCGGTCGCGCGCTTCTTCGAAGGTGACATCCACGAAGGCGACCTGATCCTGCACAATGACCCGGCCTATGGCGGCAGCCATATCATCGACACCTGCATGTATTACCCGGTGTTCTATGAAGGCGAGCTGGTGTTCTGGACCGTCTGCAAGGGCCATCTGACCGATATCGGCGGCCCGGTACCCGCAGGCTACAACCCCAATGCCACAGAAATCTTCGCCGAAGGCCTGCGGATCCCGCCGGTCAAGCTCTGGGACAAGGGCAAGCCGCGCCACGACGTGATGAACCTGCTGCTCACCAACATGCGCGCCCGCCGCGATCAGGAAGGTGACTTCAACGCGCTGATCGGCGCCTGCCAGGTGGGGGCACGCAACCTCATCAACCTGATGAAGAAATACGGCAAGGACGTGGTGCAGGACTGCATCGCCGAACTGCTCGACATGGCCGAGGCGCATATGCGCAAGCTGATCGCGGGCGTGCCCGACGGCACCTATACCGGCACCGCGATCCTGGAAGACGCAGGCCACGGCTATGGCGATTTCGAAATCAAGGCGACCGTCACCATCACCGGCGACAGCTGCCATATCGAAATCAGCTCGCCCCCGCAGATCCCCTATTTCATCAACAGCTACGAAGGGAACAGCCATTCGGGCGTCTATCTGGGCCTGATGATGTTCGCCCAGCTGCCCCCGCCCTATAACGAAGGCCTCTATCGCTGCGTCTCGACCGACATGGGGCCAAAGGGCACGCTCTGCAACGCGAAATCCCCCGCGCCGCACATGAACTGCACCACTACGCCGATGGAAACCCTGACCGATGCGGTGCGCCTCGCCTTTGAACAGGCCGCCCCGTCCAAGGTCTCGGCCAGCTGGGGCCATGCCAATGGCTGCAATATTGCCGGCTGGGACAAGCGCCATGACGAGGAATACGTGACCATGGTCCTCGCCTCCATCATCTCGGGCGCGGGCGCCACCGCAAGCCAGGATGGCTGGCATGCCTGCGGCCCCGAATGCTGCTTCGGCGCACTCACGTCGGGCGATATCGAGATGCTGGAACACAGCTACCCGATCATCATCCACCGCTATGGCCTGATGGAAGACAGCGGCGGCGCCGGGCGCAACCGCGGCGGCTCCGGCACCTGCTGGGAGGTCGAGCCCCTCGACAGCCCGATGACCCTGATCACCTTCGGAGAAGGCCGCCGCATCCCCGCCATGGGCGCCGCCGGGGCGAAATCCGCCCTGGTTCAGCCCAAGGTCGGACGGCTCGAAGTCACGCGGAACGGCGAAACCCGCATCATCACCGAAAACGTGATCGAAACCATCCAGCCCGGTGAACGCGCCGCCAACAAGAACCCGGGCGGCGGCGGCTACGGCAACCCCTTCGAACGCGACATCCAGAAGGTCGTCGAAGATGTCCGCAACGGCCTCGTCTCGCTCGAAGGCGCCCGACTCGACTACGGCGTCGTCATCACCGACCGCGACAGCCTCACCGTCGATCAAGCCGCCACCGCCCGCCTGCGCGCCGCCGCCTGATCCTATTTTCTGTCCCGAAATATCCCCGGGGGGCGGGCCGCAGGCCCATGGGGGGCAGGCAGCCCCCCACCCCCGCCGACCCATCCCAAAGGACCGCATCCCATGCAGAACCAATATCGTCTCGGCATCGACGCCGGCGGCACCTTCACCGACTTCATCCTTGCCGATCGCAAGGGCGGCGTCCGGATCTTCAAGGCGCTCTCCACCCCGAATGATCCGACCCGCGCGATCCGCAATGGCCTGGCCCTCATCCAGGAAGAAACCGGCCTTTCGCCCGAAACCATCGTCTCCAACGCCGATCTCTGCATCAACGGCACAACCGTGGGGCTGAACGCGCTGATCACCCATAACGGCGCCAAGACCGGCCTCATTGCCACCAAGGGCCATGAAGACAGCATCGAAATCCGTCTGGGCCACAAGGAAGACGGCTATCGCTACGACCCGGAATATCCCCCGGCCACCATGCTCGTGCCGCGCTACCTGCGCCGCGGGGTGTCCGAACGCGTGATCTCGACCGGCGCCGTCCACACCCCCCTGAACGAAGACGACGTGCGCGAGGCCTGCCGTCATTTCCTGCGCGAAGGCGTGGAATCGGTCGCGATCAGCTTCGTCTGGTCGGTGCTGCATCCCGAACATGAACTCCGCGCGGCCGAGATCGTGCGCGAGATGATGCCCGATGTGCGTCTGACCGTGGGCAGCCAGCTTTACCCGCAGGTGCGCGAATATACCCGCACCTCCACCGCCATCGTGAACGCCTATCTGGCCCCCATCCTGCAGCGCTATGTCGAAAAGGTGGATGCCTATTTCCAGTCGCTCGGCGCGCGGCACCCGGTGCGGTATTTCCAGTCGAATGGCGGTCTGGCGCTTGGTCGCGTGGTGACCGACCAGTCGGTCTATGCCATCAACTCCGGCCCCGCCTCCGCCCCGCAGGCGGCCCTCTGGCTGGGTGAGCCCTGGGGGATGAAAGACATCATCACCGTCGATATGGGCGGCACCTCGTTTGACATCACGCTGACCCGCGACGGGCGGGCCAATGTCTCCAAGAACATCGATTTCCTGCGGTATCGCATCGGCATCCCGATGATTCAGGTGGAAACGCTGGGCGCAGGCGGCGGCTCGATCGGCTGGATCGACAGCATGGGTCTCATGCAGATGGGGCCGCAATCGGCGGGCTCGGAACCCGGCCCGGCCTGCTATGATCAGGGCGGCGAAAAGCCCACCACCACGGATGCGAACCTCGTGCTGGGCTATCTCAATCCCGATGGTCTGGTGGGGGGGCGCCTGCCGCTGAATGTCGAAAAGGCCCGCCGCGCGATCCAAACCCATCTGGCCGATCCGCTGGGCATTTCGGTCGAAAAAGCCGCCTATGGCATGTTCACCATCGTCAACAACAACATGGTCAACGCCATCCGCCGCGTCTCGGTCGAACGGGGCTATGACCCGCGCGACTTCGTGCTGAACTGTGCCGGGGGCGCCACCGCGGCCCATATCACGGCGCTGGCGCGCGAAATGGGCATCCGCAAGGTGCTGATCTCCAAACTTGCCTCGGGGCTCTGCGCTTTCGGGCAGATCATCTCGGATGTGAAATACAACTACATGGCCCCCGCCGCCGCCCGTCTGGAAGGGGCCGAGGCGGCCGCCAAGCTCGATACGCTGTTCAACGGGCTTGAAGCCCGCGGCCGCGACGATCTGAAGGCCGATGGCTTCACCGAGGATCGCATCTCGATCCGCCGCAGCCTGGACATGCGCTATGTGGGGCAGGTGCATGAATGCACCGTGGACGTGGACCCCTTCCCCGTGACCGAAGCCGCGCTGGAACGGCTGAAGGCCGCCTTCCACGCCCGCCACGAAGAGCTTTACACCTATGCCGAGCCGAACAGCGCGGTCGAGGTCGTGAACGTCGAAAGCGCGATCACCGGCAGCGTGGACAAGCCCGGTCGCATGTCGGTGGCCCCCGGCAAGGGCGCCCATGCCGCGCTGAAAGGCACGCGCGAGATGATCTTCAACGCCGAAGGTCTGGCCCATGAAACGCCGGTCTATGACGGGGCGCTTCTGGGGGCGGGCGACCGCATCACCGGCCCCGCCGTGATCCAGGAGGTGACAACCACCATCGTCATCGAACCGGGTTGGCTGGCCGAACTCGATGCGACAGGCGTCTATGTCGTGACGCTGGGCCTGCCCGCCGAACAGACCATCCGCGCCGCTGCCGTGACCGAGGATGCCTGAGATGGCCCTAGCGCTGGAAAATGTGGGGGTCGCCTTTGGCGGCTTCCGCGCCCTGAGCGAGGTGAGCCTGTCGATCGCACCGGGGCAGGTGATCGGGCTGATCGGCCCGAATGGTGCAGGCAAAACCACCTGCGTCAATACGCTGACAGGGTTTCAGGCGCCCGGCACCGGGCGGGTGATGCTGGGGGGGCGCGATGTCTCGCGCCTTTCCGCCCACGGGTTTCGCCGCGCGGGCGTGGCGCGCACCTTTCAGGCGGGGCGGCTGTTCACGGGGCTGGATGTACTGGACAACCTGGCCTGTACGAGCGTCGGCCTCGGCCAGCGCCGCGCCGCGGCCGAACATGAGGCGGAAGACCTGCTGCACTGGATGGGCATCGCCGATCTGCAAAGCCGCCCGGCTGCCGGTCTGCCCTATACCGATGAACGCCGCGTGGCGATTGCCCGCGCGCTGATGGGGCATCCCGATTTCCTGCTGCTGGATGAACCCGCCGCAGGCATGTCGGAAAAAGAGGCCGCCGATCTCGCCGCGCTGATCCATCGCATCGCGCGCGAAAAGGGCATCGGCTGCCTGCTCATTGAACACAATGTCGGGCTTGTCCTGTCGGTCTGCGCGCATGTCGTGGTGCTGGACGGTGGCCGGGTCATCGAACAGGGCGACCGCGCCGCCATTCTGGGCAGCCGCGCCGTGCGCGAGGCCTATCTCGGCGCTAATGTGGAGGCCGCATGATGGCCAAGCTGGGTGTGCATGATCTTTCGGTCCGCTACGGCAAGCTGACGGCCATTTCGGACCTGTCCTTCACCGTGGCCGAGGGGGAGCGGTTGTTCATTTCCGGGCCGAACGGCGCGGGCAAATCCTCGCTGCTTGGGGCGATTTCGGGGGCGGTGCGCGCGGCCCACGGGCGGATCGAGATGGATGGCGACATCCTCTCGGGCCTTTCGCCCGAGGGCATCGCGCGGCGGGGCCTGTCGATGGTGCCGGAAGGGCGGCGCATCTTCCGCGGGCTGACAGTGCAGGAAAACCTGCTGGTCGGAACCGGCCTGCGACGTGACCGCGCAGCGGTGGGCGATGATCTGGAGACGGTCTATCAGGCCTTCCCTATCCTGCGTGAACGCGCCCATGCCAATGCGGGCGCCCTGTCGGGTGGGCAGCAGCAGATGCTGGCCATTTCGCGGGCGCTGATGACCAACCCCAAGCTGATGCTGGTGGATGAACCCTCGCTCGGCCTCGCACCCAAGGTGGTGGACGAGGTCTATGACCACCTCTGCGCCCTGCAGGCCCTGCGCGGGCTGACGCTCGTGATCGTTGAGCAATCCTCGGCCCGGGCCGCGCGGGTGGGCGGGCGCATGATCCTGATGCGCGGCGGCCGGATCGTCGCCGATGGCGATGCCGCCACCTTTGCCGCCGACGACCTGCTGTCCGAGGCCTATTTCGGAGATCCGGCATGAGCCTGCAACTTGTATTCGACGCGCTGAGCCTGGGCGGCATCTATGCCATCGCCGCGCTTGGCATCGCGCTGATCTTCGGGGTCATGAAGCTGGTGAATTTCGCCCATGGGCAGTTCATCGCCTGCGCGGTCTTTGCCCTGATCCTGCCCACGGCCGATGCCGTGGCGGTGCTGGGGCTGGGGGCGCTGCCTGCGGTGCTGCTGATCCCGGCAATCATCGGTTTTGGCGCGGGTCTGGCCGTTCTGGCCGAGGCGCTGGTCTTCCGGCCGCTGCGCCATGCCTCGCCCGTAGCGCTGATGGTGGGCAGTTTCGCGCTTGGCGTCGCGCTACAGAACCTGCTGCTGGTGCTTTATGGCGGGCGTCCCAAGGCGATCAGCCTTTGGCCCGATCTGGGCCAGCCTGTCCAGATCGGTGCGGCGCAGGTGCCCCTCTTGCAGCTGATCGTCATCGGTGCGGTCGCGCTGATCCTCGGGGCGCTGGCGCTGATGCTGAAACGCAGCCGTCTGGGTCTTGAGATGCGCGCCGCCGCCGAAGATTTCGGCATGGCCCGCCTGCTGGGCGTGCGTGCAAACCGCGTGATTTCGGGCGCCTTCGCGCTGTCCGGGGCGCTGGCGGCGGTGGTGGCCCTGGTGCTGGTGGCCCAGACCGGCGTCGCCGATGTGCGGATGGGCGGCCAGATCATGCTGGTGGCCTTCATCGCCACGGTCGTCGGCGGCATGGGCAGCCTGCCGGGCGCGGTCGCGGCAGGCATGGCGCTGGGGGCGGCCTCTGCCCTGCTGCAGGCCTTTCTGCCCGATGCCGCGCGGCCCTTCCGCGATGCGTTCCTCTACGCCCTTGTCATCCTTGTCCTCCTCTTCCGCCCGCAGGGGATTTTCGCCTCTGCCAGCGCCAAACCGAGGGTCTGAGCCATGCTGACCTCCCATCAGATCCGCCGCCGCATGGCGGCAACCACCCCGGTGCTTCTGGCGCTGCTGCTCTTGGCCTTTGTGCTGATGGCCGTCACCTTGGGCGACCGCGCCGCGGCGCGCATGGCCTCGGAAACGCTGATCCGGGTCACGCTGGTCGTGGGCTTCTGGATCTTCGCGGGCAATTCCGGCGTCATCAGCTTTGGCCACGCGGCCTTTGCCTGTGTCGGGGCCTATGTCTCGGCCTGGACGACGCTGCAACCGGGGATGAAGGCCACCCTGCTGCCCGGCCTGCCCGAAGCCATTGCCGATGCCCATTGGCCGGTGCTGGCGGGGGCGGGTCTTGCCGGGACCATCGCCGCCGCTCTGGCGCTCGTCACGGGGGCGGCCATCCTTCGGCTCTCGGGGATCGCAGCCTCGATCGCGACCTTCGCCTTCCTCGCCATGATCAACACCATCTGGTCGAACTGGACACCGATTACAGGCGGCACCTCGTCCGTCGTCGGGCTTGAGCGTTACGTGACCCCCTGGGTCGCGCTGGGATGGGCCGTGGCGGCCCTGATCGCGGCCAGCGTCTATGGCGCCTCGGCCTCGGGACTTGCCCTGCGCGCCAGCCGCGAGGATGAGGTCGCCGCCGCGGCCTCGGGGATCGACCGCTACCGACACCGTCTGCTCGCCTTCACGCTGTCCGCCTTTTTCTGCGGGGTAGGCGGCGCGCTGATGGGCCATTTCATCGGCGTCATCAACCCCGACGGCTTCTACCTCAGCCTCACCTTCCTCATGCTGGCCATGCTGGTGGTGGGGGGGATAGGCTCGCTCTCGGGCGCGGTGATCGGGGTGCTGGCGGTTTCGGTCACGGTCGAGCTGCTGGTGCGGCTGGAAAAGGGCGTCACTTTCGGCGCCACCACCTTCGCGCTGCCCCCCGGCAGCCAAGAGATCCTCATCGCCATCGCGATGATCCTTGTTCTGGTCTTTCGCCCGGCCGGTCTGCTGGCCGGACGCGAGATCATGCTGCCCGCCCGCTGGGTCACCGGGCGCAGCATCCCCAAAGAATGACCCGTTCAACAGGAGCACCCATGAAACACGCATTAACCGCGCTGGCGCTGATCGCGCTTGCGCTGCCCGCCCGGGCCGAGGACCTGACCATCGGTTTCGCCATCGCGAAATCCGGCTGGATGGAGGCCTATGACACCCCCGCCGCCACCGCCGCCAAGATCCGCATCGAAGAGATCAACGCCGCGGGCGGCCTTTTGGGCCGTCAGATCAAGGTGGTGGAATCCGACACCCGCACCGACCGCGCCGAAGCCGCCAAGGCCGGCCTTGACGTGCTGGACCAGGGTGCCGAGATGATGGTCGTGTCCTGCGACTATGACTTTGGCGCCCCCGCCGCGCTGGTCGCGGAAGGCGAAGGCATGAACAGCTTTTTCCTTTGTGCCGAGGATGTGAAGGCCGGAATCCAGGGCGTTGGCCCCAACAGCTTCTCGTCATCGGTCCTCGCGCCGGTGCAGGGCGCGACCATGGCCGAATGGGCCCATGCCAAGCGCGAGGCCCGCACGGCCTTCGTGCTGGAGGATACCTTCATCGAGTACAACAAGGGCATCTGCACCGGGTTCAACTGGATGTTCCCGCAGCTGGAAGGCGCCGAGATCGTCGGCAATGACACTTTCAAGAACGACGATGCCTCGATCGCCAGCCAGATCACGCGGATCAAGTCGCTGCCGGCCGAACCCGATGTCATCATGCTCTGTTCCGTGATGCCGGGCGCTGCGGCGGCGGTTCGGCAGATCCGCGCGGCGGGGATCAATTCGCTGATCCTGAACGGGTCGGCGGTCGATGGGTCCTACTGGCTTGATGCGACGCCGGATCTGTCGGGCTTTGTCCTGCCGGTGCAGGGCTCGATCCACGGCGATGATCCGCGCCCCGAGGTCGAGGCCTTCAACAAGGCCTATGAGGCCAAGACCGGCGCCCGCCCGGCCAGCCAATATGCCTATCCGGGCTATGTGCTGATCGATCTCTGGGCCAAGGCGGTGGAACGTGCAGGCACGGTCGAAGGCGCCGCCGTCACAGCCGAGCTGGAAAAGATGCGCGATGAACCCACGGCCTTTGGTCCGCGCAGCTTCTCCAACGAACTGCACCACCAGAACACTGCGCTGATGCAGATTGTGGAAATCACCGGGGGCAAGCCCGCCCGCGTCGATGAATGGCGCATCTCGCAGCCGGTGCCGCTGGATGTGCTGATGGGCAAGTGAACCGGGGGCGGGGCGCTTTTTCCCGCCCCGCCGCTTACAGATAGGGCGGTGTGCAGGCTGAAACCACCACCGCCTCACGGTCGCCGATGTTGCGGAAACGGTGGGGCAGCGTGCTGTCGAACAGATAGCTGTCCCCCGCCTTCAACACGGCACAGTGATCGCCGACGGTCACCTCCACCTCACCGGCGATCACGACCCCCCCTTCATGCGAGGCGTGTTCCAGCATCTGCTCGCCAGTATCGGCGCCGGGTTCGTAGCGTTCGTAGAGGATCTGCAGGTTATGCGCCCGCGCATCCCCCACCTGTTGCAGGGTCATCTTGCCCCGCGGATCATCCAGCGTGGTGTACAGCCGGGTCGTCAGATCGCGCAGCTCATGCGGTTTGAAGAACACAGCCTGGGTACTGGGGGCATCGGGTTCAAAGAATTCCGACATGGTGACGCCCAGCCCGCCCAAAATCTTGCGCAGCGAGGCCACCGAGGGGCTGGAACGGTTGGTTTCGATCATCGAGATCTGCCCATGCGGCACGCCCGAGGCCTCGGCCAGCTGGCGCTGGGACTGGCCCGCCGCCTGACGCATCTGCCGCAGCCGCGCACCCACGTCGAAATCCTGCATTTCTAACCCCGATCCCGGTTTGCGCCTGTCTTTCGCAGAATAGGCACCTCGATGGATGCAGGCAATCATAACGTCAAGCGCAGATGCATCTGCCCAAAGATTCCGTCTATTCAGTACAATATATGCTCAATATACTGAGCATCAATTCCCGAATCAACCAGAGGCTCCGATGACCCAATCCGCCACTCTCGCCGCCCGCAAGGCCGATGCCGTCGCCCGCGGTGTCGCCACCCGCGGCATCTATGCCACCCGCGCCGAAAACGCCGAACTGTGGGATGCCGAAGGCCGCCGCTTTATCGATTTCGCGGCCGGGATCGCGGTGAACAACACCGGCCACCGTCATCCCAAGGTCATGGCCGCCGTTGCGGATCAGGCGCAGGCCTTCACGCACACCTGCTTTCATGTGGCGCCCTATGAAGGCTATATCGCGCTGGCGGAACGCCTGAATGCCGCAACGCCGGGCAATTTCGCCAAGAAAACCATGCTTGTCACCACGGGTGCCGAAGCGGTGGAGAATGCGATCAAGATGGCCCGCGCCTACACCGGCCGTTCGGGCGTCATCGCTTTTTCCGGCGCCTTCCACGGTCGCACGCTGCTGGGCATGGCCCTGACCGGCAAGGTCGCGCCCTACAAGAAGGGCTTTGGCGCCATGCCGCCCGAAATCATCCACGCCCCCTTCCCGAACCCGCTGCATGGCGTGTCCGAGGCCGAGGCGCTGGGTCAGCTGGAACGGCTTTTCGCCTCGTCGGTGGACCCGGAACGCGTGGCCGCCATCATCATCGAACCCGTGCAGGGTGAAGGCGGTTTCACCATTGCACCGTTCAGCTTCCTGCGCAGCCTGCGCGAAATCTGCGATCAGTATGGTATTGTCCTGATCGCCGATGAGGTTCAGGCAGGCATGGCCCGCACCGGGCGCATGTTCGGCTTTGAACATGCGGGCGTGGTGCCGGATCTGGTGACCATGGCCAAGGGTCTGGCCGGCGGCTTCCCGCTCTCGGCGGTGACGGGTCGCGCCGAGATCGTCGATGCGCCGAACCCCGGTGGCGTGGGCGGCACCTATGCGGGCAACCCGCTGGCCGTGGCCGCCAGCCACGCCGTACTGGACGTGATCGCCGAGGAAAACCTCTGCGCCCGCGCCGATGAGATCGGCGAAGTGATCCGGGGTCGTCTGACCGCGCTTGCCGCCCGTCAGGGCATGGAATGCATCGGCGAGGTGCGCGGCCTGGGCGCGATGAACGCGTTCGAGCTTGTGACCGATCGCAACACCAATGCGCCCGATGCCGCCCTGACCACCCGCATCGTGGCCGAGGCCGAGAAGCGTGGGCTGATCCTGCTGTCCTGCGGCACGCGCTATAACGTGATCCGCCTGCTGCCGCCGCTGACCATCCCGATAGATCATCTGGCCGAGGCGATGGACATCCTCGAAGCCTCGATCGAAGCGGCCACCATGGCGGCCGCCGCCTGACCCCCGGCTGCAGCCCTGGTGCTGCAGCCCACCTGCCGCGCCCTGCCCCCGTGCCCCGGGGCAGCGGCGCGGCCCCTTGCAGGAGCCCGCGCATGGCCGACACGCATCTGAATTACATCGCCGGAACCTGGGTGCCGGGCGAACATCTGACCGAAAACCGTAATCCCTCGGACATTTCCGACCTGATCGGCCTTTATGCCGCGGGCAGCGCGGGCGATGTGGATCGCGCTGCCGCCGCCGCAGCCGAGGCGCAGCCCGCGTGGTTCGCCGCCGGGCCGCAGGCGCGCGCCGACCTGCTTGATCGCGTGGCCAGCGCGATCGAGGCGCGCGCCACCGACATCGGCACGCTTCTGGCGCGCGAGGAAGGCAAGATCCTGCCCGAAGCCATTGCCGAAACCCGCCGCGCGGCGCAGATCTTCCGCTTTTTCGCAGGTGAGGCGCTGCGGACCCCCGGTGAAGCGCTGGCTTCGGTCCGCCCTCGTGTGGATATCGAAGTCACGCGCGAACCGATCGGTGTGGTGGGCCTGATCACGCCCTGGAACTTCCCCATTGCCATCCCCGCCTGGAAGATCGCGCCCGCGCTGGCCTATGGCAATACCGTGGTGCTGAAACCGGCCGAGCTGGTGCCCGCCTCGGCCCATGCCCTCACGCAGATCCTGCATGATGCGGGCTGCCCGGCCGGGGTCTTCAACTTGGTCATGGGGCCTGGGTCCGTCGTGGGCCGGGCCATGATCGAAAACCCGCATATCGCGGGCATTTCCTTCACCGGATCGGTGCCCACCGGCCAGATGATCGCGCGTGAATGTGGCGCGCGCCTCAAGAAGGTGCAGCTGGAGATGGGCGGCAAAAACCCGATGGTGGTGATGGCGGATGCCGATCTGCCCACGGCCGTTGCCGCCTGCCTGAACGGCGCCTTCTTTTCGACCGGGCAGCGTTGCACGGCCTCATCCCGGCTGATTGTCGAAGACGGCATCCATGATGCCTTCGTCGAGGCGCTTGCGCGCCAGATGCAGGCGCTGCGCGTCGGCCCGGCACTCGCAGCAGACAGCCAGATCGGCCCGGTGGCAAGCCTCGCGCAGCTGTCCTCGAACCTCGGCTATGTTGATCTCGCTTCGGCCGAGGGGTGTGAGGTGATCGGCGGCGCGCGGATTGACGGTCCGACCGAGGGCTTTTTCCAGCGCCCGGCCCTGTTCCTGGGCGCGACCAATGCCATGCGCGTGGCGCGGGAAGAAATCTTTGGTCCCTGCGCCACGGTGATCCGCGCGACCGACTTTGACGAGGCCGTGGCGCTGGCCAATGACAGCCCCTTTGGCCTTTCTGCCGGAATTTGCACCAGCGGGCTGCGCCATGCGCGCGAATTCCGCCGCCGGGCGCGCGCCGGGATGGTGATGGTCAACCTGCCGACCGCAGGGGTCGATTACCACGTGCCCTTCGGTGGAACCAAGGGCAGCTCTTACGGCAGCCGCGAACAGGGGCGCCATGCGGTCGAATTCTACACCACCGTCAAAACAGCCTACAGTTTTGCGGGTTGAACCAAGCCCCCCCGGTGCGTCCCGGGGGGGGGCCGTCAGGGCGCGGCCCCCCTTTGCGTGGCCTTCAACAACGGGACCATTAGCGCGAACAGTTCAGCCTGCGAGGTGAGGCCGCATTTTGCGTAAAGCTGTTTGCGAAAGACCTTGATCGTCTGCGGCGACAGGTTCAACCGCAGCCCGATCGACTGGGTCGAATGGCCGCGCAAGATCAGCAGCGCGACCTCGGCTTGGCGCCGTGACAGGCGGATGCCATGCCGGTCGCCCAATGTGGCAATCAGTGCCGCCGTCACATCGGCCGGGGCGCCACCCGGATCAGCGAGATGGGCCCAATGGCTTTCCCCCAGCGCCGCCACGACCGGCGCCAGACGTTGTGCCGTTTCAAGATCGCGTGGCCCGAAGGGCTGACCCGAGGTCGCATCCCGACCGAGGCAGATATTCAACGAGATATCCGGATGCGGGTAGGCCACAAAGGTAATTTCATCGACCAGCGTGGTCTGCTGGTAATAATCGATGAAATAGCGGCTGCGATGAAAGGCATCCGGTGCCACATCCCGCAGCCGATAAGCCCCCGCAGTGACGCGGTTCAAGTGCATGTCGTGAAAGGGATCAAGCAGATAGGCCCCTGCCAGATAGTGGGCTTTCAACTGGGAAAAGACCTGGGGCTGGTCTGACTGGGTGAACAGGATCTGCGGCGCCAGCGCGTCACGATAGGCCAGGATCAGGATGTTGTCTGGTGCAAGACAACGGCGCAGCCAGTCGTGCAGGGCGCTTTCAAACCCCGCAGCGCCCAGATGGCGGATGGTTTCGGCCAGCCGAAGTTCAGCAAGGTTGGGCAGCGGATGCATCATACCTCTCTGGGGGTATATACCCCTCGCTTTTGTCGAACATAAGCTTCTTGCAAATACCGAGGGGTATAGACCGCATGTCAACAGCAATCGACGTTCGCTCTGTCGTCAAGCACTACGGCACCATGACGGCGCTGCATCAGGTGTCGATGGCGATCCGGGACAATGAGTTTTTCACGCTGCTTGGCCCCTCGGGGTGTGGCAAGACCACGCTGCTGCGCTGCATCGCGGGGTTTGAATCCGTCAGCGGCGGCGATATCCTGCTTTATGGCCGCGACATCGCCACGCTGGAGCCGAACTACCGCCCCGTGAACACGGTGTTTCAGCAATATGCGCTGTTTCCGCATATGAGCGTGCTGGACAACGTGGCCTTCGGGCTGAAGATGAAAGGCGTAGGTCTGGCCGAGCGCCGTGCGCGGGCGGGCAAGATGCTGGAAATGGTGCATCTGTCGGCCTTTGCCGACCGGATGCCGTCGCAGCTTTCGGGCGGGCAGCAGCAGCGCGTGGCGCTGGCCCGCGCCCTTGCCCCCGAACCCAAAGTGCTTTTGCTGGATGAACCGCTGTCGGCGCTCGACCTCAAGCTGCGGCAGGCCATGCGGGTTGAGCTGAAGACACTGCAGGAACAGACCGGCATTACCTTCATCTTCGTCACGCATGATCAGGAAGAGGCGCTGACCATGTCAGACCGGATCGCGGTCATGTCGCAGGGCCGCGTCCAGCAGATCGGCACCGCGCGTGAGATTTATGAGGCGCCCAACAACCGCTTCGTGGCCGATTTCATCGGTGAGACGAACCTGCTGGAGGTCGAGGTCGTCACCGCATCGGGCGGCATGGCCGAGGTCGTGCTGCCCGGCGGCCACCGGCTGCGCTGCGCCGCGGCCGACACCACGCCGGGGCGGCATCACCTGTCGATCCGGCCCGAACGGTTATCGATTGCTGCCGAAGGCCCGCTGACCGGCACGGTCGAGCGCGTGGTCTATCTGGGCACCGACCTGCAGCTGCTGACCCGCCTGCCCGATGGCGCGCCCTTTACGCTGCGCCTGCAAAACTCGGCCCGGACACAGGTGCCCGAACCGGGCAGCACCGTGTCCCTTCAGCTCGAGGACGGCGCTGCGCGCCTTTTGGTGGACTGATGGCGGGCGGCGTGCTTCCCCCACCTTCGAACAGGGGCGGCACGGGCTGGGGCCCGCTGCGGGTGCCGCTTTTGATCCCGACTTGGGTGATGATCGGGATCTTCCTGTTGCTGCCCGTGCTATTGATGGCGGTCTATTCCTTTCTGACCAAGGAATTCCGCGGCGGCGTGATCTGGGATTTCACGTTGGCGGCCTATGACCAGTTCTTCTTTGACCGCGGCCTGTTCGGGGATGAACCGCCAGTCATCGAATGGACCTATATCTCGATCTTCTGGCGGTCGATCTGGCAGGCGGGGGTGGCGACGCTGGCCTGCCTTCTGGTAGGCTTCCCCACCGCTTGGTTCATCGCCACGCGGGCGCCCGCGCAGCGGACGGTCTGGCTGTTCCTGATCACCATTCCCTATTGGGTGAACCTGCTGATCCGCACGGTCAGCCTGAAGTTCCTAATCCGCGACAATGGCCCGTTGAATGAGGCCCTGATCGGGCTGGGGCTGTTGGATCATCCCCTGCCTTTGGTGAACACCAATCTCGCGGTGCAGCTGGGGCTGTTTTACAGCTACCTGCCCTTCATGGTGCTGCCGATCTATGCCGCGGTAGAGCGCTACAACTTTGCCCTCTCCGAGGCCGCCTCCGATCTTTATGCCGGGCGCTGGACCATCCTGCGGGAAATTGTGCTGCCGATGGTGCGGCCGGGGATCGTGGCGGGCTGCATTCTGGTCTTTGTCCCGTCGCTGGGGGCCTTTCTGGCGCCCGATCTTCTGGGCGGAGCCAAGACCTACATGATCGGCAGCCTGATCGACGAACAGTTCAAGGGCAGCCAGGGCAACTGGCCCTTCGGCGCGGCGATTGCGGTGATCCTGATGACCATGGTGCTTATGGTGCTGATGGCCCAGGCCCGCGCCGCCCTGAAAGGAGAGCGCAAATGAAAGGCGTGCGCCATTATCCAGGGTTTCTGATCCTGACGCTGGGCTGTCTGCTGGTGCTCTATGCGCCGCTGGTGGTGGTGACGATCTACAGCTTCAACGATTCAAGCTCGATCACCAGCTGGGGCGGGTTTTCGCTGCGCTGGTATGTCGATGTCCTGACAGGGCCGGAATCCGCGCGCTTTGCCGCCGCCGCCTGGAATTCGATCACCATCGCCGTTCTGGCGGCTACGGCCTCGACCGCCATCGCGGTGGCGGCGGCGCTGGCCATGATCCGCTCGGGGCGCTTTCGCGGGAAATCGGCAACCTACGCGCTGATCAACCTGCCGCTTCTGGTGCCGGAAATCGTGACGGCGGTTGCCACGCTGATCTTCTTTTCGGTGATCGGGCTGACCACGGGGTATCTCACCATCCTGATTGCCCATGTCACCTTCTGCATCCCCTTTGCCTATCTGCCCATCGCGGCCCGGCTTTCAGGGATTGAAGAGGTCTATGAGCAGGCGGCGCGGGATCTATATGCCACCCGGACGCAAGCCTTCTGGCTGATCCTTCTGCCGCTGATGATGCCGGGGGTCGTGTCGGGCTATCTGCTGGCCTTCATCATCAGCCTTGATGACTTCATCATCACGAATTTCGTCAAGGGCGCGGGCATGGAAACCCTGCCCACGGCGATTTTCGGATCGGTCAAGCAGGGGATCAAGCCCAATATCATGGCCATTTCCACCGTGATGCTCGCCGTTTCGGTGCTGTTCGTTTCGCTTTCCTACCTTGTCAACCGCATCGGGCAGAAGACCCGAACCTGACCCAACGGGAGTTCGCAGATGAAGACCTACCTGACAACCGCCGCCGCACTGGCGCTGATGGCCGGCACGGCGCAAGCCGAGGGGAAGCTCTCGGTCTACCACTGGTTCGAATACATGCCGCAAGAGCTTGTGGACAAGTTCGAGGCCGAGACGGGCATCGAGGTCACGATCGACACCTATGACAGCAATGAGGCGATGCTCGCCGCGCTGAAGGCAGGCAAGATCGGCCAGTATGATGTGGCGGTGCCGGGTGACTATATGGTCGCCATCATGGGGCATGAGGGGCTTTTGGGCAGCTTCACCCCGGAAGAACTGCCGAATTTCGCCAAGATCGACCCGAAATGGGTGGATGTGCCCTTTGATCCGGCCCGGAAGCACTCGATCCCTTATCAGTGGGGTTCGACCGCGTTTTCGGTGAACCGCGATGTCTATCAGGGCGATATCAACACGCTGGCGATGATCTTCGATCCGCCGGACGAGCTGAAGGGCAAGATCAACGTGCTGGACAGCCAGGGCGAGGTTCTGGCGCTCGGCTCGCTCTACCTGGGCATTCCGCAATGTTCGACCGACAAGGCGCAACTGAAGGCGCTGAACGACATGCTGCTGAACGCCAAGCAATATTGGGCCTCGTTCGGGTCGGATACCGCGAAAGAGGTGCTGGTTTCGGGCGATGCCGCGGCGGGTATGATCTACAACGGCTTCTCGGCCAAGGCCCGCGCCGAAGGGGCCAAGGTGGAATATGCCTATCCGAAAGAGGGCTACGTCCTGTGGATGGACAACATGGTTCTGCTGAAAGATGCGCCGAACCGTGAAAACGCGTTGAAATTCATGAACTTCCTGCTCGAACCCGAAAACGCGGCGGCGGTGACGAACTACGCCGCCTATACCGCGGGGGTCATGGGGGTAGAGCCCTTCCTGGATGAGGCGATCAAGACCAGCCCGGAAAACAACCCGCCCGCCGACGGTCCGACCGGCGTTTTCATCGAGGCCTGCGATGAGGCGACGCAGAAATACTACGACGCGATCTGGACCAACCTGAAAAAGTAATCCCGCCGGGGCCGGGACACCGGCCCCCCAAAGCCCGCAAAGGACCGGCCTTTCGGCCAGATCGGAGGCGTCATGCCATTTTCCATCGCCCTCTGGCAGGGCATTGCCCGCACCGACGATGTCGCCACCGCGCTGGCCGATCTGCGCGCAGGGGTGACCGCTGCCGCCGCCATGGGTGCCCGATTTCTGGTCGCGCCAGAACTGTTCCTGCCGGGCTACAACTCGGCCCGCATAACCGAACTTGCCCAACCGCGCGGCGGGGACTGGCATCAGGCACTCGCTGCGCTCTGCCGCGCGGCGGGCTGCGGGCTGGTGCTGGGCTATGCCGAACGCGCGGGCGACACGGTCTACAATTCCGCCGTAGCCTTTGATGCGGCGGGGCAAGAGGTGGCCCATTACCGCAAGACCCAGCTTTTCGGCCCGCGCGAAAAGGCGATCTTCGCCCCCGGCGACAGCCTGTGCATCTTTGAGGCCGAAGGCCGACGCGCGGCGATCCTGATCTGCTACGACGTTGAATTTGCGCCGCTGCTGCGTGAACTTGCCCTGCAGGGGGTGCAGCTTTTGCTGGTGCCGACCGCCAACCCTGAACCCAATATCCATGTCAGCCGTCTGGTCGTGCCTGCCCATGCGATCAACCACGGACTGACCATCTGCTACGCCAATTACGCCGGTCGCGAGGGTGATCTCGCCTATTGCGGCGGATCGACGATCGTCGCCCCCGACGGCGCCATTCTGGCCTTTTCCGGCCCCGCCCCTGCCCTGCTGATCGCCGATCTGTCGTATCAGCCTGACCCGGCCCTGCTGCAAACCCAGCTGGCCGATTACCGCCGCGTGAGATGACACGATGCCCAAAGACACCCGCCCCAGCCACTACGACATCCTGTTCGAACCCGTCCGCATCGGGCCGAAACTGGCCAAGAACCGCTTCTATCAGGTCCCCCATTGCAATGGCGGGGGCTATCGCGACCCCTCGGCCGTGGCCGAGATGCGCCGCACCAAGGCCGAGGGCGGCTGGGGTGTGATCTTCACCGAACAGACGGAAATCCACCCGTCCTCGGAAATCACCCCCTTCATCGAACAGCATCTGTGGGAGGACAAGGACATCCCCGCCCTTGCCGCCATGGCCGAGGCGATGAAATCCCACGGCGCGCTGGCGGGCATCCAGCTTGCCTATTCCGGGATCAATGGCCCCAATCTTTACAGCCGCGAGGTGCCGCTGGCGGTGACGGGCGGTCCGATCCTGACCTTCACATCCGACCCGGTTCAAGCCCGCACCATGGACCGTGAGGATATCCGCGACCTGCGCCGCTGGTTCCGCAATGCCTTTCGCCGGTCGCAGGCGGCGGGGTTCGACCTGATCTGCCTTTACGGCGCGCATGGCTTTGGCATTCTGCAACACTTCCTGTCGCGCGCCACCAACCACCGCAGCGACGAATATGGCGGCAGCCTCGAAAACCGGTCCCGCTTTCTGCGCGAAATCGTGGAAGAAGCGCGTGAGGAAACCAAGGGCGAACTGGCCCTGACCCTGCGCCTGTCGTTGCATGAAGGCGGGGCATTCGGTTTTTCCAATGCGGAACTGCGCGATTTCATCGAAATGCACGGTGATCTTCCCGATCTCTGGGATCTGGCGCAGGGAACTTGGGAGGCCTGTTCCGGTACCTCGCGCTTTGTGCAGGAAGGGGCGCAAGAGGATCTGGTTCGCGGGATCAAGGCGCTGACGTCCAAGCCTGTGGTGGGTGTCGGGCGGTTCACCAGCGCCGATGCGATGGTCCGGCAGGTGCGCTCGGGCGTGCTGGATTTCATCGGGGCGGCCCGCCCTTCCATTGCCGATCCCTTCCTGCCGAAGAAAATCGAGGAGGGGCGGTTTGACGACATCCGCGAATGTATCGGCTGCAATATCTGCGTCTCGGGTGACATGACCGGGGGCATCAGCCGCTGCACCCAGAACACCGCCTTCATGGAGGAATGGCGCAAAGGATGGCACCCCGAACGGGTCCGGCCCAAGGGGCCTTCGTCCTCGGTGCTGGTGGTGGGCGCGGGGCCTGCCGGGCTGGAGGCTGCATTGCAAGCCGCCCGGCGCGGCTATGCCGTGACGCTGGCCGAGGCGACCGATACGCTGGGCGGCCGCATCGCGCGGGAACGGACCCTGCCGGGTCTTTCGGCCTGGGGCCGGGTCGCCGATTACCGCACCGGGCAGCTTGCCCCGCTGGTCAATGCCGAAATCTACCGCGACAGCCGCCTGACCGCCGATGACGTGCTGGCCATGGGCGCCGAACATGTGGCGCTGGCCACCGGCGCCAGCTGGCGGCGCGACGCGGTGGCGAGGTTCCACCTGCACCCCATTCCGACCGATCCGGCCATGCCCATCTTCACCCCGGATGACATCATGGCGGGCCTTGGTCCGACCGTCGGCCGCGTCACGCTTTATGATGACGATCATTTCTACATGGGTTCGGTCATTGCCGAGGTGCTGGTGGCCCGGGGCTGCAGTGTGGATTTCGTGACCCCTGCCACCAAGGTGGCGGAATGGACGGAAAACACGCTGGAGCAAGGCACGATCATGCGGCGCCTGCTGTCGCTTGGCGTGCGCGTCCATACCTGCAAGGCCCCCGAAAGCATCGGGGTGGGTGAGGTGACGCTGGCCTGCACCTGGACCGGCGCCGCCAGCCCCCTGCCCGCCGAGGCGGTGGTGATGGTGACGGCCCGCCTGCCGCATGACAGCCTCTGGCACGATCTGCGCGCCCGTCAGGCAGAATGGGAGGGCGCGGAGGTCCGTTCGGTCCGCCTGATCGGGGATGCTGCCGCCCCCGGCCCGATCGCTTGGGCCACCTATGCCGGGCGCCGCTTTGCCGAGGATCTGGATCAGCCCGATGACCGGGGCGATACGCCCCCCTTCCGGCGCGAGGTGGCGAGGCTTGAACCCGGCCCCTCCCGCCTGCCCCCGCACTAAGGAGACGCGCATGACCACCCCGACCACCCATGCCGAATGGCAGGCCGCAGCCGCCCGCCTGCGCTTTCGCGATCAGCTCTGGATTGACGGCAAGCCGGTGCCTGCCGCCGATGGCCGCCGCTTTCCCAGCGTGAACCCGGCCAATGGCCGCATTCTGGCCGAGGTCGCGCGCGGTGCCGCCGCAGATATCGACCGCGCGGTGGCCGCCGCGCGCCGCGCCTTTGACAATGGCCGTTGGAGCCGCCGCGCCCCTGCCGACCGCAAGGAGGTTCTGCTGCGCCTTGCCGCGCTGATCCGGCAGAACGTGGTCGAACTTGCGCTGCTCGACAGTCTCGACATGGGCAAGCTGGTGACGGATGCCGTGACCATTGATGCCCCCGGATCGGCGCATTTCTTTCAATGGCATGCCGAGGCGATCGACAAGCTTTATGACGAAATCGCCCCCACCGGGCCGGGCGATCTGGCGATGATCCGACGGGTACCGCTGGGGGTGATCGGCGCGGTGGTGCCGTGGAACTTCCCGCTCGATATGGCGACATGGAAGCTGGCCCCGGCGCTTGCGGCGGGCAATTCAGTGGTGCTGAAACCGGCCGAACAATCCCCTCTGTCGGCGCTGCGACTGGCCGAGCTGGCGGCCGAGGCGGGCCTGCCGGATGGGGTTCTGAATGTGGTGCCGGGCTTTGGCGAAGAGGCGGGCATGGCCCTTGGGCTGCATCCGGATGTGGATGCGCTGGCTTTCACCGGCTCGACCGCTGTGGGCAAGCTGTTTCAGCGCTATGCGGGCGACAGCAACATGAAACAGGTCTGGCTGGAAACCGGGGGAAAATCGCCCAACCTGATCTTCCCCGATGCCGATCTGGATGCCGCCGCCGACAAGGCCGCTATCGGGATCTTCTTCAATCAGGGTGAGGTCTGTTCCGCCAACTCACGGATGCTGGTGCATGAAAGCATCGCGGATGAGATGGCCGCGCGTATGGTCGCGCGTGCGGCGGCCTATCAGCCGGGCGATCCGCTGGATCCGGCTTCGCGCATGGGGCCGCTGGTCACGCGCGGCCATGCCGATACGGTGATGGGCTTCATCGACGCCGGGCGGCAGGAGGCGCAGCTGCTTTGCGGGGGCGAGCGGTTGACGCTGGGCGGGTCCGATGCCTATGTGCAGCCCACGGTCTTTCTGGGAGCTGACCCCACGGCGCGGATCGTCCGTGAGGAAATCTTCGGCCCCGTGCTGTCGATCCAGACCTTCCGCACCGAGGAAGAGGCCATCGCCCTTGCCAATGACACGCCTTACGGGCTTGCCGCCTCGCTCTGGACTCGGGATCTGAACCGGGCACTGCGCCTGTCGGACCGGCTGGTCGCGGGGACGGTTTCGGTCAATACCGTCGATGCGCTCTCGGCCATGACGCCGTTCGGCGGGCTGAAGCAATCGGGCTTTGGCCGTGACTTGTCGCTGCACAGCTTTGACAAATACACCGCACTGAAAACCGTCTGGGTCAAATACGGCTAAGACCCACCCCGGCACAACCTTCGAGGGTGCGGCCATGGCCGCGCCCCTTGTCACCTGCCAGCACCACGGCCCATCCGATCGCCCTTGTGGGCCCGACCCATCGGGATAGGAAATGTTATTATTTAACAAATGTGCATTTCAACGATGATCTGGCCCCGCGTCTCGATGCGGTGGCGCAGGCTAACACGATCTAACTGATGACCAGCCTTGCGGCAGAACGTGAAATTGCAATCCCGCCTATCAGTCACGGTCAGACCATGCTGAAGGCGGAGTGCGGTCAGGCTCTGGCGCCACAGCCCTTGTCTCGCCCCGGAAAATGGGCCGAGACGGCCGCCGGGCAAGTCCTCGGCGGCCGCGTTTTTTGTGGGGCGGACCTGTGGTCCCCCGTTCCATGCGCCTGTGTGCGGGCGCGCTGCGGTCACAGTTTCCCAGTGAGTTCCGGGACGGCGGCGAAGAGGTCTGCGACGAGGCCGTAGTCTGCGACCTGGAAGATGGGGGCCTCTTCGTCCTTGTTGATGGCGACGATGACCTTGCTGTCCTT
>NZ_BMYQ01000015.1:97988-98391 GCF_014652355.1 Gemmobacter lanyuensis
CTTCCACCCAGGCCGACAGCGCCGACGCCTGCGCGCCGACCGCCTCGATCCCTGCCGTGCCGCCGGCACCCGCCGCCGCAAAGGCCGCCGTCCGCACGCTGAACACCTTGGTGCCATCCGACGATTTCACCGTCTGAATCGCATTGCCCGCGTAGATTGGCCGCTCAAAGGTTTCAGAATCGATAACGGCCGTCACATCCGACAGCACCATCACGTCCAGAAGCGCAGCAACCCGCGGCAGCACGTTCTTGGCATAGGCCGTCGCCGCCGCCGCGATATGGCTGTAGCCACCCGCCAGCGACACGATCAGAGCCGCAAGCCCCTCGGCCAGGCCATGGCCCGCCTCCTCCGCATGCAGCACCTTCGCAACCCCCGACAGCGCCGCCGCCTCGGCCGCCGCCGA
>NZ_BMYQ01000016.1:0-72476 GCF_014652355.1 Gemmobacter lanyuensis
GGCCGCCCATTCTTTCGGATAGGGATGATCGCGGTGGCCTGCCGGTCTATGATGGCTGTGTGGCAGCGGCGCGTGTCATAGGCACCATCCGCAGTCACCGTGCCTATCTCTTCGCCTCCGGGGATCTGGTCCAGTAACTCTGGCAGCACGGGGCTGTCACCATCGCTGCTGGGGGTGAATTCCACCGCTCGAATGTCCGAAGTGGCGGTGTCCATGGCCAGATGGACCTTGCGCCATTGACGTCGGCCTTGCACACCATGCTTGCGCGCTTGCCACTCACCATCACAGAGGAACTTGATCCCGGTGCTGTCCACCAGCAGGTTCAGAGCCCCATCGGCGCGCCGATACGGGATATGAACTGCCAATGTCTTCTGCCGTCGGCAAAGCGTCGTATAGTCCGGCACATCCCAGTCCAGGTTCGCCATCTTCAAGAGGCTGGCCACCATCCCGGTCGTTTGCCTGAGCGGCAGCTTGAACAGGACCTTGATTGTCAGGCAAAACTGGATTGCCGCATCCGAGAATACCGCAGGCCGACCGGGTTTGCCCTCAGGCGGCGCGACCCAAGCCATCTCCTTGTCCAGCCAAATCAGCAAAGACCCGCGCCTGCGAAGCGAGGCGGTGTAGCTGGACCAGTTCGTCGTGCGGTAGCGGGCAGGTGATGGCTTGCTCATGCGGCCTGTCTAACCGCATGGATTCACGCTGTGAATCCGCCGCAGCCAGAGTTCTGCAACAACGCCGGTTCCGAGGTGAACGCGACCTGGAACTCGGCAAAGTCCACCTGCGCCTGCTGACCCGGCCCGGTCTCGAAGCGCCGCTCGAACTCTCGCGGAACCGCCGGTCGGATCAGCGCAGGTATTCCGTCAACGTCGAATAGGCCCCCTCGTAACCCATCGCCTTGATCTCGCGATGCAGTCTGCGCGCCGAAAGCCCGGGGAACGCCGCCAGCCGTTCGGTCAGATACGAACCGAACCGGGTGGCCAGTCGTTCCCCCGGTTCCCGCGGCCCATAGACCGGGGCCTCCAGCCCCCGCTCAAGATATTTCCGCACCGTCTTGCGATCCAGCCCCGTCTGCCGCGCTATCGCGCTGACACCAAGGCCCTGACGCTTCAATTCCAAGATCATCACGATCTCCCTCAGTCCTACCACCTGCGCGCCCTTCCCTTGGCATCAGCAGGAGGAATTCTGCGCCGCCGATGGTCAGGGGGGGCATGCCCCCCCCTGACCATCGCCTTCAGCGCCAAACTGGGGAATTTTCATCCAGCGCTTTTGGGGAGATTACGTCCAGCACTCACAATAGTCGAGCGCGGGGCCCCTTGGAGAGGCCCCTAACCCTTCTGCTGGACGGCATCCACACAGTGAAGCGCCCAAAGCGCAGTCTTGCCGCGCTTTGGGCTTCGGTGGCTGTCACGCTTAAACCCGTCGAACCATGCGCAGAGATGCCTAGGGCCGCGTCAGCCAATCACGGCGCGAATGGCGGCAACTGTCGCCATGACGACCTGATCGGCCTCTGTCCGTGTCAGGCAGAAAGGTGGTGCGAAGCCGATGATGTCTCCCTGCGGCATTGCGCGCGCGATGACCCGATCCTTCGCCAGCATCGATGCGACGACCTGCGGGCCAATCTTGCGGCCCGGATCGAAGAAGCGCCGACCATTGCGATCTTCCACAAGTTCGACCGCACAAAGCATCCCCTCGCCCCGCACTTCGCCAACATTGGGATGATCAGCCAAAGCCTCGGCCATCGTCCTGGTCAGATATGTTCCGACATCCGAGGCGTTGCGGATCAAACCCAACCTGTCAATCAACTGGAGATTGGCGATACCCGCCGCTGCCCCGATCGGGTGAGCAGAGTATGTCCACCCATGGCCGATGGGACCGTTCTCGTCGGTGCCCTGTTCCAGAACCTTCCAGACACGATCAGAAACGATGGACCCCGAAAGCGGTGCATAGGCCGAGGTCAGGCCCTTTGCGATGGTGATCAGGTCTGGCTCGATGCCGTAATGCGTGCTGCCGAACATGGTGCCAAGGCGGCCAAAGCCCGTTACCACCTCGTCCGCGATCAGCAGAATATCATGCTTCTTCAGGACCGACTGAATGGCCTTCCAGTACCCAGCCGGAGGTGGAACGATGCCGCCGGTCCCAAGCACTGGCTCGCCGATGAAGGCCGCGATGGAATCGGCACCTTCGCGCTCGATCAGCGCTTCCAACGCATTGGCGCAATGGGCGACAAATTCCGCCTCGGACTGCTCAAGGTTTGCACGGCGGAAGTAATAGGGTGCTTCAGTGTGAATCACTTGTGACAGCGGGAGGTCGAACTTCTTGTGGAAGGCCTCGAGCCCCGTCAGCGACCCTGTCAGAAGACCCGATCCATGATAGCCACGCCAGCGCGAGATGATCCGCTTCTTCTGCGGCAGGCCACGGATGTTGTTGTAATACCAGACGAGTTTAAGGTTCGTTTCGTTCGCGTCCGAACCGCCCAGACCGAAATAGACCTTCGACATGTTGGCGGGCGCGCGGTCCAGGATCATCTTGGCCAGTGTGATCGACGCTTCGGTGCCATGACCGACATAGGCGTGGTAATAGGCCAGTTCGCGGGCCTGCGCAGCGATCGCTTCCGCGATTTCCTGTCGGCCGTAGCCCACGTTCACACAGTAAAGCCCCGCGAAGGCGTCAAGGAAACGGTTGCCATCGCGGTCTTCGATATGGGAACCGCTGGCGGTCCGGATCACGCGACTGGGTGTATCACCCCGCGCGTGCTGGGCCAAATGCGTGGATGGATGGAAGAAGTTATCCCGGTCCCATTGGGCCAGTTGGTCATTCGTCAGCATTCGTGTTCTCCTTAGGCCCAATCGCGGCAGACGTATTTGATTTCAGTGAATTCTTCCATGCCGAGCCGCGATCCCTCGCGCCCCAGGCCGGATTGTTTCATCCCTCCGAACGGGATCGGCGCGCCGGTGACCTTGGTCCGGTTCACCGCCACCATGCCGAATTGCAGCGCACGGCTGAGACGGTAGATGCGGCGCGGGTCTTGCGTGTGGATATAGGCGACCAGCCCGTATTCCGTCGCATTGGCGCGGGCCGTCACCTCGTCCTCGGTGTCGAAGGGCAGGATGGCCGCGACGGGACCGAAGGTTTCCTCGTGCAGGATGCGCGCCGTGTCGGGCACGTCGACCAGAACGGTGGGTTCGAAGTACAGCGGGCCCAAGGGCAGGCATCCCCCGCCACAGGCCAGACGCGCGCCCTTGGCTAGCGCGTCGGCCACCTGTTCCCGTTGCTTGGCCACGGCGCGGTCGTTCAGCAGGGGGCCGATGTCGCAATCATCCATGCCCGGCCCCACCGTCAGACGTCGCGTCGCCTCGGTGAAGCGGCGGCAGAATTCGTCATAGACGGGACGTTCGACGAAGATGCGGTTCGCACCAAGGCAATCCTGCCCGCTGGTCGCCCATTTCGCCTTCATCACCTCGGCAACCGCCTTGTCCATGTCGGCATCGGCAAAGACCAGAACCGGCGCGTGGCCACCAAGTTCAAGCACAAGCCGCTTCACCGTATCGGCGGACTGGCGGTAGAGAAGCCGCCCGATTTCGGTCGAACCCGTGAAGGACAGCACGCGGACTCGCGGATCTTCGGTCCACGGCTTAACGATCTCGGGCGCGGCACCGGTCACGACGTTAAACACACCCGCCGGAACCCCTGCCCGTTCGGCAAGCTCGGCCAGAGCCAGCGCGGAAAACGGCGTCTCGGCCGAAGGATGGCAAACCACGGTGCAGCCTGCCGCCAGTGCCGCCGCCGCTTTGCGCGTCAGCATGGCCGACGGAAAGTTCCACGGCGTGATTAACGCCGCCACGCCGACCGGTTCGCGCCAGAGTTCGACTTCGGCATCGGTCAGGTGGCTCGTCACGCCTTCGATGTTCGGGCGCTTCGCCTCTTCGGCGTAGAATTCGACGAAGGCCGCGCCGTAGGAGATTTCGCCCTTGGCCTCGGACAGGGGCTTGCCCTGTTCCAGAACCATAATCCGGGCAAGATCGTCGGCATGGGTCAGGATCAGTTCGAACCAGCGGCGCAGAATGGCCGCGCGGTCCTGCGGCAAACGGTGCGACCAAGGGCCGAAGGCCGCTTGCGCCGCGTCCACGGCCTGAACCGACTGGGCCGCGGTCAGGCGCGCGACGCGGCCTAGTTCGCAGCCGGTGGCCGGATCGTTCACGGCAAAGCTTTCGCCGCCTTCGCCGCCGACCCAGCGGCCATCGACATAGGAAAAGCTGCGGACCAAGGCCTTGTCCGTGACATCGGGGCGGGCTGAGATGGCTGTGTCTAGCATGGAAACCTCTTGTTCGACTGGCCACAGTCTGGGCCGCGAAAGGCAGAGGAAACGCCCGAACTTGCTGACCGGTGCAGAAGATTCATCTGCCGAATGGGGGGTTTGCGTGCCGGTTCATCCATCGCCCAACAAAGCCTCGAACGGGATGGTGCCAGAGGATTTGACAGGCTTGGTCACGATGTAGGTGAAATAGCGCGCAAGTCCGATACGGGCATCGAGCAGCGCATCGATCAGCCTTTGATACGCGTCGATGTCGCGGGTCACGATCTGCAACAGGTAATCGAAGCCGCCGCCCAATGCCCAGCAGGCGGTGATTTCGTCGTGCTGGGCAACTGCCGCTTCGAAGGCGCGGAAACGGGCGGCGGTGTGGTCTGCCAGTTCCGCCGCGACAAAGACCGTCACATGCGGGCCCAGTTTGCGAAGGGAAACCTCGGCACGATAGCCTTCGATCAGCCCCGCCTTTTCAAGCTTCTGCAGCCGCTCCCAGCAGGGCGATGGCGACAGGCCGACGCGTTCGGCAAGGGCTGCCTTCGAGATCCGGCCTTCTGCCGAAAGGACGCGCAGGATGGCAATGTCGCGGGGGTCAAGTTTCATGGTCGGGTCAGGCGCGCAGGACCGTTCCCGCTGTCGGGTGCATGGCATGAACGTGGGTGGCAATGGCGGTATCCTGCACACCCGTGCCGGTCAGGTCGCAGATGGTGATATCTGCTTCGGACCGTCGGCCCTGCTTATGCCCTGCGATGACCTCGCCCAGTTCGGGCGGGGTTCCCCGGTCCCATATGCCGGCAGCCAAGGCGGCCTCAAGCTCGCCTGACACTTCGCATTGGGAAACGCGGTCGCAGACATAGGCATCGGCGGCCAGTAGGGCGCGCGGGTCGATTTCGGTCTTGCCGGACTGGTCCGAACCCATGGCGGTGATGTGCAAACCGGGATGCAGCCATTCGGCCCGCAGAACCGGTGCGCGGGCAGGTGTCGTCGTCACCACAAGCTGCGCGTCGCGCACGAGGGCGGCAGGGTCGACCACCGCCTCGGCCACGATGCCGAGCAGGCTCGCCAGATCGTCGGCACACCGCTGCGCCTTTTCGTGATCGCGCCCGTGGACCAGAACGCGCTGGAACGGACGGACGAGATGCGCCGCCTGCATCTGCAGTCGCGCCTGAACGCCCGTTCCGATAACGCCCGCCGTTTCGACCTTGGCCGGAGCGAGATAGCGCGCCGCGACGGCACCTGCGGCAGCGGTCCGGATATCGGTCAGATAGCCATTGTCGAGATAGAGCGACTGCACCAATCCCGTCTTGGCCGAGAACAGGATCATCAAACCGTTCAGGCTGGGCAGACCCAGTGCCGGATTGCCGAAGAAGCCGGGGCTGACCTTGATGGCAAACCCCTCCATCCCCGACACATAGGCGGTCTTGACGTCAACCTCGCCATGGGCTTCTGCCATCACCATCGACAGGATCGGTGGCATGGCCACCCTGCCCTGCGCCAAGGCCAGAAAGGCGCGTTCGATGACATCGACCGTGGACAGGTCAAGCGATACCAGACGGCGCAGCTCTGCCTCGGTTACGATCTGGATGTCATGCGCCATAGGTTTTGCCTTTGATGGTCAGGTCACCGACGGTCACGCTCTGGCCCGCCATCATGGCGGCAAAGCTGGGCATGTCGGTGTTTCGTCCTGTGATGATGGTTGCGGTCGGTCCGGTCAGGCGAACCGCACCCGTGCGGATCGCCGCGATGCCGACGACTGCGGCCCCTTCGGCGACGATCCGGTCATCGAAGAACAGCGCTTGCATCGCGTCGCGGATCGCGTCTTCCCCGACCAGCACCACCTCGTCCAGCAGGTCGCGGCAGAGCGCAAAGGTGATGCGGTTGTCCATCCCGATCCCGCCACCCAGACTGTCGGCCAGCGAGGGGTATTCGGTCACCTGCACGGGCTTGCCCGCGACGAGCGCGGCCTGCATCGCGGCCCCGCGAACCATGGAGACACCGATCACGCGAATCGACGGCTTGATCGTCTTGGCGGCAAAGGCCACCCCCGCCGCCAGCCCGCCCCCCGACAGAGGAACAAGTAGCGTATCCAGATCCGGCCGCGCCGCCAGCAGTTCGAGGCCGATGGTCCCCTGCCCCGCAACCACGCGCGCATCGTCAAAGGGCGGGATTTCCGTCAAACCTTCCTCTTTCCCAAGGCGCAGGCTTTCGACGGCGGCGTCATCCTGCGACCGCCCGATGATCCGCACCTCGGCCCCCAGTGCGCGGATGCCGTCCACCTTGGCCTTGGGCACCAGTTCCGACATGCAGACGACCGCTCGCAGACCGCGCTGGCGTGCGGCAAAAGCAATGGCACGCCCGTGATTGCCCGTCGAACAGCATACGACGCCGCCGGAGTCTTCGGACAGGTTGGCCAATGCGTTGAGGGCGCCACGCAGTTTGAATGCCCCCATCGGCTGCATGTTTTCCAGCTTGAGCAGGACCGTCTGCCCCGTCAGCGCCGTCAGTGATGGCGACGGCACCAAAGGCATGTCGCTTGCCTGTCCACGAATGACGGATGCGGCAGACAGGATATCGGCCAGCGCGATTGAGGGATCAGTCGGCATCCTTGACCGCCCGCAGGAATTGTTGGGTCCGTTCCCGCTGGGGGTTGGTAAAGAACTGTTCGGGCGCGGCCTGCTCTTCGATCTTTCCCTTGTAGAAAAAGCAGATGCGGTCCGAGATGTCGCGCGCAAAGCCCATCTGGTGCGTCACCATCAGCATAGTCAGGTCATGTTCGGCCACCAATCTGCGGATGACTTCGGTCACCTCTCCGATCACCTCGGGGTCCAGCGCGGATGTCACCTCGTCGAACAGCATGATGCGCGGGCGCATCGCCAAGGCACGCGCGATGGCCACGCGCTGCTGCTGACCACCCGACAGGCGCGACGGGTGCTGGTCCTTCTTGTCGATCATGCCGACCATCTTCAGCAGTTCCTCGGAGCGGTCGCGCGCCTCGGCCTTGCTGAGACCCAGGACCTGAACCGGCCCTTCCATGCAGTTCTGAAGCGCGGTCATGTGGGGAAACAGGTTGAAATGCTGGAAGCACATCCCGATGGACGCCCGCATCCGCCGCAGATGGGCTTCGTCTGCGGGCACCAGCACTCCCTTGCGTTCCATGTGGGTCAGGGGCTTGCCGTCGATGTAGATGACGCCGCCATTGATCGATTCCAGCGTCATCAGCATCCGCAGCACGGTCGTCTTGCCCGAACCGGACGGCCCGATCACCGAAACCATCTCGCCCCGCTGGATATCGAGGTTCAGGTCGTCCAGCACCACGAGCGAGCCGTAGGACTTGGTCACGTTCATGAACCGCACCATGGGGCGGTCGTCAGGGGGCAATTCCAGCGGATAGGCAGAGAGTTCCATGGTTCACATTCCCAGTTTGCGGCGCAGCACGCGCTCCAGCAGCCTGACGAGTCCGGCCGTGGGCAGCGACAGGGCGAGGAAGATCACCCCGACCAGCGTGTAGGGCTCAAGAAAGCGGTAGGTTTCCGACCCGATGGCGTTGGCCGTCTGCATCAGTTCGGTGACGCCGATCACGGACAGCATCGGCGTGTCCTTGAAGATACCGACCAGATAGTTGCCCATCCCGGGTATCGCCTGCGGCACCGCCTGCGGCAGCACGATGCGGGCATAGGTATCGCGGGTCGTCATGTTCAGGGCGCGGCAGGCTTCCCATTGGCCCTTGGGCACGGCCTCGATTCCGGCGCGGTAGACTTCGGACAGATAGGCCGAATAGTGCAGCCCGATGGCCATCATCCCTGCCACCCACGGCGACAGGGTGATCCCCACCTGCGGCCCGACGTAGAAGATGAAGAATATTTGCAGGACAAGCGGCGTCGACCGGATGAACTCCAGCGTCTCGCGCAGGATGAAGGTCAGCGCGGGCCAGCGCGTCCTTTGCCCCAAGGCCAGGGCAAGGCCCAGCACAAGGGCGATGGCATAGCCGCTTCCGGCCGCCAGCAGGGTGTTCAGCGTGGCAGCGGCCAGCCGCGGCGCGATTTCCCAGACGAAATCCCATTTCCAGTCGAACGTCATGCGCGACCGAGCCTCCGTGCCATGGACCGCTCGAGCCGGCGCATCGCGGGCGTGATCAGGACGCGGGCGAGCAGATAGTAGATGACCAGCGCGGTCCCGAAGGCTTCGGCCGACAGGAAGGTGGACCCGTTGATCTGCTTGGCCACGAACATCAGGTCCGCCACCCCGATCAGGGCGACCAGAGCGGTCCCCTTCAGCAGTTCGATCAGAAGGTTTCCCCATGGCGGCAGCATCAGCACGATGGCCTGCGGCAGGATGATGCGGCGCATTCGTTTCCATGGCGACATGGACAGCGCATAGGCGGCCTCCCATTGGCCGCGCTGGACGGAAAGGATCGAGCCGCGCACGATTTCCGCGCCATAGGCACCGACGTTCAGACCGACGGATAGGAACCCTGCAGTGAGTTTCGGAAGGCTGATGCCGAACAGCGGCAGGACATAGAAGATCCAGTAGAGTTGCACGAGAAGCGAGGTGCCGCGGAAGATTTCCACATAGGTCGTCGCAGCGGCGCGCACCGGCCAATGGGCGGACAACCGGCCCAGACCGGCCGCCAGGGCCGCCACAAGGGCCACTGCGGTGGCCAGCGCGAATTGCGCGGCGGTGACCAATGTCCCTTCGGCAAGGCGGCCCCCGTATGTCTGCAAGAAATCCCACATAGCAGCCCGCCCCCTTTTGCGGGTAAAAGGGCCGGATCGAACCAGCCCTTTTCCAATGGTGAAGATCCGGACTGCGTCAGCGGTTCGCGCAGACCCATTCGGTGGTCTTGTCACCGGGGAGCATCGCTTCGGAATAGCCGTACTCGGCCACGGCGGCCATCATGTCGGCGCTGCCGAGGTATTCCTTCTGCGCCGCGTTGAACTGGTCGAGGAAGTCCTGATCTTCCTTGCGGAAACCGACGCCCGCCCAGTTGAACGACTCTTCCGGCATGGCCGAGGGATCGGTGATCTCGACCGCCCCGCCCGAGCTGTCGGCAAGCTGCTTCATGGTCGGATAGGTGCCCGTTCCGGCATCGGCGCGGCCCGCCTTCACGGCGGCGAGGATTTCGGTCGGGCCGGGGACGACCATGATGCTGGCTTCGTCGATGCCCGCCGACTTGGCCGCGTCGATGTTCGAATAGCCGGCACCGGTCACCAGAATGGCACCCTGCGCCTTGATGTCGTCATAAGTCTTCAGACCTTTGGGATTGCCGGGCGCGACGATGAACCCGTCACCGATCTTGGCCATCGGTTCGGAAAAGGCGATGTTCTCGCAGCGCGCCTTCAGGATGTTCATCCCGCCGGTGATGATGTCGAACTGGCCCGCGTTCAGACCGGGGATCAGCCCGCCCCATTCGGTCTGGACGGTTTCGATGTCGGTATAGCCCATCTTCGCCAGAACGCCGATCACCTCGGCATTCACGAAGCCCTTGGGGCTGCCGTCTTCGCCCGGATACGCGAAGGGGATTTCATTGGCAAAGCCAATGCGGATCGGCTCGCCCGCGGCGATGCGGTCCGACAAGGGGCCAGCCAGCGCGGCACAAGCCGAGATGCCCAGCCAAAGCGTGGCGATGGCCGTCGTCTTCATCGTGGAAGCGTTCATTTCATTCCTCCTGTTGCGTGGCGGGCTAGTTCGTCGCGCTTCCCGCTTGTTGTACACAACACAGCAATGAACACAATTCTGTCAAGGCGGTATCTCGGAAATATCCGTTATTTTTGGCTTACATCTTGCCAAGAAAGAAATTCTCTCCGTATACATGTACACAACTAGGCCGTCAGGGAGACATCATGGCACCGCAGAACGCCCCCTTCAGTCCTGCCGAATATGCTCGGCGCATTGCCTTAACGCGCGCGGCGATGGCCCGTGCCGGAGTGGACGCCGTTTTCGTCACGGACCCGTCGAATCAGGCGTGGTTGACGGGCTATGACGGCTGGTCCTTCTACGTTCATCAGGGCGTCATCCTGACGATGGACGGCGAGCCGCGCTGGTGGGGCCGCTACATGGACAGCCTCGGCGCGCTGCGGACCTGCTGGATCGCGCCCGGGTCGATCCACGGCTACGCAGACAGCTATGTGCAGTCGACGGTCCGCCACCCGATGCAGGACCTTGCCCGCATCCTGCGCGATCTGGGGCTGGAAAAGGCCCGCATCGGCGTCGAGATGGAGAACTACTACTACTCGGCCAAGGCCCACGCCACGCTGCTGGAAGAGCTGCCCGGTGCGACATTCGTCGATTCAACCGCATTGGTGAACTGGCAGCGCCTGATCAAGTCGGACGAAGAGATCACCTTCATCCGCAAGGCGGCGTCGATCTCGGAAAAAGTCATCCGTACCGCGATCGAGGAGTCGCGGCCCGGCCTTCGCAAGAACGAACTGGTGGCCGAAATCTACCACGCCGCCCTGACGGGCGTTGGCGATGACTGGGGCGATTATCCCGCCATCGTCCCGCTGACACCTTCGGGCGTCGACGCCACGGCCGCGCACCTGACATGGAACGGCGCGCCGATGAAATCGGGCGAGGCGACCTTCTTCGAGCTTTCGGGCTGCTATCGCCGCTATCACGCCCCGCTCTGCCGCACCGTCTATCTGGGCACCCCGCCCGACGAGATGCGGCGTGCCGAAGCGGCGCAGATCGAAGGGATCGAGGCCGGTCTGGCCGCAGCAAAGGCGGGCAACCGCACCTGCGACATCGCCAACGCCTTCATGGCGGTGCTGAAGAAGCACGGCATCCACCGCGAAGGCCGGATGGGCTATCCGGTCGGCCTGTCCTATCCGCCGGACTGGGGCGAACGCACCGCCTCGATCCGGACCGAGGACGAGACGGTCCTGCAACCGGGCATGGTCTTCCACTTCATGCCCGCCCTCTGGATGGAAAGCTGGGGTCTGGAAACGACCGAAACCATCCTGATCGGAGAAAGCGGTCCGGCGCAGGCGCTCTGCAACGTCGAACGCAAACTCTTCATTAAGGACTGACCACCTTGGATACCTTGACCCGCACCCGCGACCTGCTTGCCGAGATGATCGCCTTTCCGACGGTTTCGTCCGAAAGCAATCTGGCGCTGATCGATTTTCTGGCCGACCGGCTCTCAGATGCAGGGGCGCGGGTCGAGGTTTTCAAGGACGCCACGGGAACCAAGGCGAACCTCTTCGCCACCATCGGGCCAGAGGTCGGCGGGGGTATCCTGCTATCCGGACATTCCGATGTGGTGCCCGTCGCCGACCAGAACTGGACGACCGACCCATTTGCGATGACCGAACGGGACGGTCGCCTTTACGGACGCGGCACCTGCGACATGAAGGGGTTCATCGCGGCAGCCGTCGCGATGGCCCCGCATTACGCAAAGATGGCCCGCAAGCGCCCCATCCATTTCGCCTTCACACACGACGAAGAGATCGGCTGTCTCGGTGCGCAGGCTCTGGCCCCCCTGCTGCGTGACCGCGAGGTCCGGCCCGGCGTGGCGATCATCGGCGAACCGACGATGATGCGGGTGATCGAAGGCCATAAGGGGTGCTACGAATACAGCGTCCATTTCACCGGGCTCGAGGGCCATGGCTCGGCACCGGACCGGGGCGTGAATGCCGTCGAATATGCGGTGCGCTACGTCGCGCGCCTGCTGGAAATGGCTGAGGTGCTGAAGACCCGCGCCCCTGCCGGCAGCCGCTTCGAGCCCCCATGGACGACGATCAACACCGGCGCGCTGGTTGGTGGCGTGGCGCACAACGTCATCGCAGGCAAGGCCCGGATCGATTGGGAGATGCGGCCCGTCCAGCCCGGGGATGCCGATCTGGTCAAGCAGGACCTGCACCACTACTGCCAGCACCACCTGATTCCGGCCATGCGAAGCGTCCACCCTGCGGCAGATATCGTCACCGAGGTGATCGGAGAGGTCGACGGCCTGGTTCCCGCTGAGATCAACGAAGCCCGTGACATCGTCATGGAACTGACCGGCGTGAACGGTGCGGGTCTGGTCCCCTTCGGCACCGAGGCAGGCATTTTCCAGGCGCTTGGAATGTCGGCGGTGATCTGCGGTCCGGGGTCGATCGAACAGGCGCACAAGCCCGACGAATACCTGTCGCTGGACCAGCTATCGCAATGCCTAACGATGCTGAACCGGCTGGGCACAAGACTGACGGAATAGACAGATGCAACAGCCCGCGACCGTTCATGCCCCGTCCGCCCTCTGGCGAGCAGCGCCTTTCGTCTTTGTCCTGCTGTGGTCTGGCGGCTTCGTCTTCGGCAAGCTGGGTCTGGCATATAGCGAACCAATGACGATGCTGGCGCTGCGCTACGGGCTGGCGGTCGCGGTTCTGGTTCCGCTGGCCATGATCCGGCGCCCGCTATGGCCCGTCGCTGCGGGGCATTGGGCGGCGCTCGTCCTGACGGGAATTCTCATCCAGGGCGTCTATTTCGGGCTTGCCTATCTGGCCATGAAGCGGGGCATGAATGCCGGAACGACCGCCATCATCATGTCGCTGCAACCGGCCTTGGTCGCGGCGCTGACGCCGCTGCTGGGCGGGCGACGGAGCGGTCCGCTGCTCTGGCTCGGTCTGGCGGTGGGAATGGCGGGCGTCGTCCTGGCCATCTGGTCCGAAGGCAGCCTCGGGCCAAGCCCGTGGGGGGCATCACTTCTGGCGCTGGGGGCCTTGGCGGGAATCGGCACCGCCACCCTGTTCGAGAAATGGCACGGCTTCCGGACCGATCCGGTCGCAAGCGGCCTTGTGCAATACGTCGTGGGTTTCGTCCTGCTGGCCCCCTTGGCGGCGCTGACCGAACGCATGGCGATCGACTGGCAGCCCGAACTGGTCATGGCGCTGGCCTATCTCGTGCTGGCCAATTCGCTTGTGTCCATCGGGCTTTATCTGGCGATGGTCCAGCGCGGCGATGCGACGCAGATTTCTTCCTACATGTACCTCGTTCCGCCGCTGGCCATGATCCTCGCATGGGCGCTTCTGGGTGAGCGGCTTCATCCGCTCGCGCTTGCGGGACTCGCTTTGTCGGCGTTCGGCGTGTACGTCGTTTCATACCAGACGAGGTAGGATTGATGGTAGGATTGATGGATTTCGACCCAACCGAAACCCCGAGTGCGCGCGATCGTTTCGACCGTTTGTACGACATCCTGAAAAGCCGGATATGCCTTTTGGATTATCCGCCGGGGACCCGCCTTTCCGAAGAAGCACTGGCCGCGGAATTCGGCACCAGCCGCACGCCGCTGCGTCGCGTTCTTGTCCGGCTCGAGGGCGAAGGGCTGTTGCAATCGGTTCACGGCGTCGGAACCTTCGTCACCGATGCGGATATCGAAACGCTCGGGCAGACTTACCAACTGCGGATGGAATTGGCCGAACTTCTTGGCGTTCTATCACCGAACCCGCCAAATCCGGTGCTTTGGAACCGCCTCGCCAGCCTGTCGACAGAAATCCGCCAGTTGGCCGACAACCCCGATGCCCGCCGCTTCGGGCAACTGAACCTCGAATTCTTCGACGAGTTCTACCGGATCACCGCGAACGAGCCCCTGCGCGAGATATGCGACCGGCTTTTCGTCCAGACATCGCGCATCTGGATGAAGTCAATGGGTGCCGAACGGATCGACGTGGCCACCGAAGCCGCCATTTTCGCCGACGAGATAGACGATATCCTTCGCGCGCTGGAAATAGGCGATGTACGTTCGGCAGCGCTTTTGCACCGCACCCATATTTCGATGAGCTTCATCCGCATGAGATTGGCAGCAAGAACGACATGAGCGTATCGCATGACGAAATGTCGGTTTACCGAGAAGCGTACCACGTGGAAATCCCATTGCGTCGTGCACAGCGCCAGTTCTTCGCCCTAATACTTGAAATGGCGCTGCTCAACTCAACAGCATCTGCCGTCACTGTTGACGCGTCGAGCCAAGCCCATGTGCGCGTCGGCTTTGGGCCGGGCGCAACGATCCGCTGGCATCGAGCCTCGGTGTGTTTCGGCAGGAATTCCCCGACGTTGGAAGCCCAAGTCTGCAAACTTCTCCGCGACCGTGTCCATCCAAGGATTTTCCATCCTCGCGCCAGAGCCGTGGGCCAGGGATCGTGGCCGCCCCTTTTCGTCTCCGTACAACAGAAACGCCATGCCGCCCTCCTGCGGGATCAGTCGGCGGGGCCTGTGCGCTCGGCCTCTTCGACGGCCAGTTCGGCCATTTTGATGGCCGCCTCGCGGCTGCTGGCGACCGCGATGAAGCGGCCGTTATGGCAGAACTTTGCGCCTTTGACACCGCAGGCCTCTTCCAGCGCCGCATCGCTCAGCCCCGCCCATGCGGCTGGCAGATCAGCGCGTTGCTCAAAGCTGTCGCCGCTGATGCGGATACCACCGATGGACCAGTCCGTGTCCCGGGGATTGACAACGAAGAGCAGGTGGTCCGCGCCCGTGGCCTCGATTGCCGAGCGGAAGGGCATACCCATGGGTAATTCCAGAATGTGCGAGGTGCCAGCGTCATTGATCGCCTTGGTCACCATGGCCCCGGCGCGGCGCTTGGCGGCTTTCTTGGTGATCGACGCCTCGACGAACGCCCGCGCAATCGGCAGAGCCGCTGAGAAAGCTTTATCGTCCGCGTCAGAACTGCGGTTGTCGAAGACGGGCTTCAGGCTTTCCAAGAGGATCGAGAGGGTCAAAGGCGTCAGCGGACCCGCGACCGAAGGGTTCATCGCGCCATTGTCCATCAAATCGATGGGCAAGACAAAGCTCTGCTCAAAGCTGGCGTGGATATCTTCCAAATCGACCTCGGGGATCGCCAAGGCGCGCAGGTAGTCAAGGCCGTAATGCTTCCAGATCAGACCGAAGGAACTGTAGGGCTGTTCGTCCTCACGCACGGGATTGGGGCGCTGGTGGTGGTCAAAGATGCCCGCCTCGGCGTCATAATCGCGGCCCACGTCGTAGATGATCTTGCCCTCACCGGGGGTGATCCATGCGGTGTCACGGGTGCGCACCACCTCGGCCTGCGGATAGAGGCGGGCCAGAATGACCGAGGACAGCAGTTCGTCTGCATGAAAGCCGCCATTGTGGGTGACGAGGTGGGTAATGGTCATAATAGGCACTCTGGCAGGTCAGGAAATACAATGGGCGACCGGTTGGGTCGCCCTGCGGAAGTCGTGTTCGGGGTGATTTCGGCGGCAACGCGACGAGCGTCAAGATGTTGATCGTCGCGCTCGCCAATATCTAAATCTGGGGATCCGCGAAATCTTGGCTCCGATTCCGCGACAACTTTGCCCCGATTTACAGCCTCAGTGCGTCCAGGCGCCGCGACGGCTGGTGGCAAAGTTTTCGCCATAACCCAGCGGACGGATGTTAGGCTTGCGCTTGTTCGGCTCCAGCACCTCGGCGTCAATGCCATGGGCCTTGGCATAATCCTCGGCAGCCTCGCGGCTGTCAAAGCGCAGCTTCACCTGCGTGGTGGTGTCCGTGGTCGAGGTCCACCCCATGAGCGGGTCCACTTCGCGCGCCGAGGCCGGGGCAAATTCCAGAACCCAGCCCTTGGTCTTGGCCGTGCCGGATTGCATCGCGTTGCGGGCGGGCTGATAGATGCGTGCGCGCATGGGAGGCTCCTTGAAGAACTGCCTTCTTATTGGCGAAATCCTGATCCGAGGCAAGGCCCGGCACCCGGTTTCTGCATCAGATCCAAGGGAAAGGCGCAAGGTTCTGTCGGCCGGCCTGGGTGTGGGGTGGGTGTGGTGCGGCCGACCGACAGTGCGTTGCTTGCCCTACCACGATGGCAAAGCAAGCGCCAAAATTCAATCATAAGATGATTAATTTCGGAAAATGATCGCTAAAATTGCCCCTTCTTTGTTTAGACTTTCGCAAGGGGGGCGCAGATCCCCTGCCCCAGAGGCAATTCTGGCCTTGAACGGGAACAAAAACAGATCATCTTTGCGGTGCTGCAAGAGAGTCGTGATGCCCCACAACAATACCAATGCCCCGACCGAACGCCCCGACGTGCTGACCCGCCCGAAACTGGAGGGCGGCAAGCGGTTCGTGATGCATTCGCCCTTCCAGCCAGCAGGCGATCAACCAACCGCCATCGCCGAATTGGCCGAGGGGATTCGCAGTGGCGAACATGATCAGGTGCTGCTGGGGGCGACAGGCACTGGCAAGACCTTCACCATGGCCAAGATCATCGAGGAAACGCAGCGCCCGGCGATCATCCTTGCCCCGAACAAGACGCTAGCCGCGCAATTGTATGGCGAGTTCAAGGGCTTCTTTCCCGAGAATGCCGTTGAGTATTTCGTAAGCTATTATGACTACTATCAGCCCGAGGCCTATGTTCCGCGTTCGGACACCTATATCGAGAAGGAAAGCCAGATCAACGAACAGATCGACCGGATGCGCCACTCGGCCACCCGGGCGCTCCTGGAACGCGATGATGTGATCATCGTGGCTTCGGTCAGCTGCATCTACGGCATCGGCTCGGTCGAGACCTATTCGGCCATGACGCAGGATCTTGTCGTGGGGCAGATGTACGAACAGCGGCAGGTGATCGCCGAACTGGTTGCCCAACAGTATCGCCGAAATGACGCCGCCTTTTCGCGCGGGGCGTTTCGGGTGCGCGGCGACAGCCTTGAGGTTTGGCCTGCCCACCTTGAAGACCGCGCCTGGCGCTTTTCCTTCTTTGGGCCGGAGCTGGAAAGCATCGTCGAGTTCGACCCCCTGACAGGCGCGCGGACCGATGTGTTCAAACAGATCCGGATTTACGCCAATAGCCACTACGTCACCCCGCGCCCCACCATGCAACAAGCGATCAAGGGCATCAAACTGGAGCTGAAGCAGCGCTTGGAACAGCTTGTGGCCGAGGGAAAGCTGCTTGAGGCGCAGCGGTTGGAACAGCGCACCAATTTCGACCTCGAAATGCTCGAGGCGACCGGCGTCTGCAACGGCATCGAAAACTATTCGCGCTATCTGACAGGTCGCGCACCCGGCGAGCCGCCACCGACGCTGTTCGAGTTCATTCCGGACAACGCGATTGTTTTTGCAGACGAATCCCACGTCAGCGTGCCCCAGATCGGCGGCATGTATCGCGGCGACTATCGCCGCAAGTTCACGCTCGCAGAACACGGCTTCCGCCTGCCGTCGTGTATGGACAACCGCCCTCTCAAATTCGAGGAATGGGATGCCATGCGGCCGCAGTCGATTTTCGTTTCGGCAACCCCTGCCGCCTGGGAGATGGAGCAGGCGGGCGGCGTCTTTGCCGAACAGGTGATCCGACCGACCGGCCTTCTGGACCCGGTTGTCGAAATCCGCCCGGTGGACATGCAGGTGGACGATCTTCTGGATGAGATCCGACGGGTTGCAGCGCAGGGGCTGCGCGTGCTGGTGACGACCCTGACCAAGCGCATGGCCGAGGATCTGACCGAATATTTCCACGAACAGGGCATCCGTATCCGCTATATGCACAGCGACATCGATACGATCGAACGCATTGAAATCTTGCGGGATTTGCGCCTGGGGGCCTTTGATGTTCTGGTGGGAATCAACCTTCTGCGTGAAGGGCTGGATATCCCTGAATGCGGTTTGGTTGCAATTTTGGATGCAGACAAGGAAGGCTTTCTGCGGTCTGAAACCTCGCTGATCCAGACCATCGGCCGTGCCGCCCGGAACGCCGAGGGCCGAGTGATCATGTATGCCGACCGGATCACCGGCAGCATGGAACGGGCGCTGGCTGAAACCAACCGTCGGCGCGAAAAGCAAATGGCCTATAACGCCCTGCACGGGATCACGCCGCAGACAGTCAAGAAGAACGTCGAGGATGTGCTGGCCGGCCTGTGGCAGGGCGACACCGACATGTCGCGCGTCACGGCCAAGGTTGACAAGCCGCTGGTCGGCTCGAACCTGGCGGCGCATCTTGATGCGCTGCGCGCGCAGATGCGCAAGGCCGCCGAGAACCTTGAGTTCGAAGAAGCCGCCCGTCTCCGCGATGAGGTGAAGCGTCTTGAGGCTGTAGAACTCGCTGTGTCGGACGACCCGATGGCGCGCCAAAGCGTCGTGGAAGAAGCTGTCGAGGAGGCCACAAAGGCCAGTGGCCGCTCTACCGCCGGCCGCGCCGGGCAACGCGGCGGCAATAAACGGCGCAAGCGGTAAGGCGGTCAGAAGACCGCCTGAACCTCATACATCACCGGCTCAAAGCTGCGCGAAAGCTCTGCGATTCGGCGGTTTCTTTGCCGCATCTCTTCGGTGCGCAGCATCGCTTGATAGTCCTCGCGCCGCACCCATTGAGAATAGTTGCAGATCCGCGTCTGGGCGTCGTTCATATGCAGTCCCGCGCCCAGAAATCCTGGCTGGTGGCGGATGAAGTCCTGATACGCCTCTTGCAGCGCCTCGATCAGGTCATGCGCGGTGCCTGGGCTGACTTCGAAGGTGGTAATGACGGTCTGCCCTTGAAAGGTCGTGGTGATCTCTGGCATGGTTTCTCTCCTCCCTGAAGTGCAGGGTAACAGGTTTTTGCAGGAAATTCATGCGGTTCATCGACCCTGACCATCCCTTCTATCGCCGCGCTTGGGTGCGCTGGGCGATCACGCTCTTCACTTTGGGTTGGGCAACGCTCGAATTCTCGATGGGAGAGCCGGGCTGGGGCATCCTGTTCGGCGCAGTTGGTGCAGTGGCGGCTTACAAGCTCCTCATCGTCGGCCCCTCGGACAAGTGACACGTGCGCGGAGCGCGCCGCTATCACCTTCGACTGAGCGTCGCACGACCTGACACCCGGTCAGCCATGGGACGATTTCAATCATCGTCGCCCTGATCTTGTCATGTTCACCGGGTCCGGCGGGGCCATCGCGGATGACTTCGACCCGGTTTCCCTTGCGATAGACCACAAAGGTCCGACCATCGACGATTGTTTCATGCCGCGCGCCACCGAACATCATAGGCGCGGGCTGGGTGCCACAGGCGGCACAGAGAAAAAAGAGAATCACGAACCAATGCATGCCCTCATGCTGACCCGCAGATCGCTAAGAAGCGGTTAAATCTGAAGGTCAGACTTCTTTAACCGCCCATAGCGCAGACTGTGGGTATGCGTGATTCCCTTCCCCACCCCACGGCTTTGCCGCGCAGAAATGAAAGCGGCCCGCAAAAACTGCGGGCCGCGGGAAACCTGTCTGGGCGTTCAGCTATCCATTTTGAGCGCATTGATGAAGGCGCTCTGCGGGATTTCAACCTTCCCGAACTGGCGCATCTTCTTCTTGCCTTCCTTCTGCTTCTCCAGAAGCTTTTTCTTCCGCGTCGCATCACCACCATAGCATTTGGCGGTCACGTCCTTCCGCATGGCCGAAATCGTTTCGCGCGCAATCACGCGCCCACCGATGGCAGCCTGGATCGGGATCTTGAACATATGGCGCGGGATCAGCTCTTTCAGCTTCTCCACCATGACCCGCCCGCGGCTTTCGGCGCGGTCACGGTGCACCATGATCGCCAGCGCATCGACAGGCTCATCATTCACCAGGATCGACATTTTCACGAGGTTATCTTCGCGATACTCGCTCAGCTGGTAGTCAAAGCTCGCATAACCTTTGGTCACCGATTTGAGCCGGTCATAAAAGTCGAACACGACCTCCGCCAGCGGCAGGTCATATTCCACCATCGCACGGCTGCCCGCATAGGTCAGGTTCTGCTGGATCCCGCGGCGATCCTGGCAAAGCTTGAGGATATCGCCCAGATATTCGTCAGGCACCATGATCGTCGCCTTGATGCGCGGCTCTTCGATATGGTCGATATAGGTCAGGTCGGGCATGTCGGCGGGGTTGTGCAGGTCGCGCACCTCCCCATCCTTCATATGCAGCTTGAAGACCACCGAAGGCGCCGTGGTGATCAGATCAAGGTCATATTCCCGCTCCAGACGGTCGCGTACCACCTCAAGGTGCAGCAGACCGAGGAAGCCCATGCGGAACCCGAAGCCGAGCGCGGCCGAGGTTTCCATCTCATAGCTGAAGGACGCATCGTTGAGCGCAAGCTTTTCGATCGCATCCCGCAGCGCCTCAAAATCATTGGCGTCCACCGGGAACAGGCCGCAGAACACCACCGGCTGGGCAGGCTTGAAGCCAGGCAGCGGCGCATCGCAAGGTTTGCGCTCATGGGTGATCGTGTCACCGACGCGGGTATCACGCACCTGTTTGATCGAGGCTGTCAGAACGCCGATCTCGCCCGGCCCCAGCTCTGCAATATCCTGCATTTGCGGCTTGAGAACCGCAAGCTTGTCAATGCCATAGACCGCGCCGGTCTGCATCATCTTGACGCGATCCCCTTTGCGGATCACACCGTCGATCACGCGGATCATAACCACGACGCCCAGATAGCTGTCGTACCAGCTGTCGACCAGCATCGCCTTCAACGGCGCGTTGCGATCGCCCTTGGGGGCGGGCAGACGCTGAACGATTGCCTCAAGCACATCCGGGATGCCAAGGCCGGTTTTCGCCGATATCGGAATCGCATCCGAGGCATCGATCCCGATCACATCTTCGATGTTTTCCTTGACCCGGTCCGGGTCAGCGGCGGGCAGGTCGATCTTGTTGAGAACCGGCACAATGTCATGGCCGGCGTCAATGGCCTGATAGACGTTGGCCAGCGTCTGGGCCTCAACCCCTTGCGAGGCGTCCACCACAAGCAGCGACCCTTCAACCGCACGCATCGACCGCGAAACCTCGTAGGCGAAGTCGACGTGGCCGGGCGTATCGATCAGGTTGAGGATATACGTCTGGCCATCCTTGGCCGGATATTCAATCCGTACCGTGTTGGCCTTGATGGTGATGCCCCGCTCCCGCTCGATATCCATCGAGTCCAGCATCTGCGCCTTCATATCGCGCGCAGCCACCGTGCCCGTCATCTGGATCAGACGGTCGGCGAGGGTGGATTTGCCGTGGTCGATATGGGCCACGATGGAGAAGTTGCGGATACGGTCAAGCTGGGTCATTCGCGCGATATAGCCTGTCAGCACTGGCCCGGAAAGGGGGATCAGCGGCCTCCCCGCATCTCGGCATGCCACCGAGTCGCCCTGAGGCATGCAGGCGGACTGGAAACCCAGCGGCTGCGCCCGGATTTTATTGAGGCAGCACCCGGTCAAAGCCATGATACCCAGACCTGCGGGCCCCAAGTCTTGTGCCTGCTGAGCCCGACTCAGCTTTTCTTGGGTCCAGTAAAAGATTCACCGTCAAATCGCGTGCAGCTGCGGTGCGGCATTGCGAATTTTGACCCGAATCGTCATACTATTTGCCAGAAAATGACCCGTGGCGGAGGAAGACCCCGCCAACTGGCAAGAGGCAGAGCAATGCAGAAACCCACTCTCATCGTCGCGCTCGCGGCGTTGGCGCTTCCCCTTTTGGTGACTTCGGCTTCCGCCGGCCCCATTGAACGTGCCTGTCGACAGGCCGACGGTGGCAATGGTGCGGTCTGCGCCTGCATCCAGCAAGTTGCCGACATGACGCTGCGGGGCGCAGACCAACGTCGTGCGGCAAAGCTGATGAAAGACCCAGATCTGGCCCATGACGTCTGGGTGTCCAAGCGCGAGTCGGACGATGAATTCTGGGAACGTTACAAGGTCTTTGGCGACCAGGCTGGCGCCTATTGCGGGGGCTGACCGGCCACAGGCGATGCAACGCCTCTTGATTCTGACCGGGCCAGGCGTCAGCGCCGAAAGCGGCCTAGAGACGTTTCGCGACGAGTTTGGCCTTTGGACGCGTTATGACTTGGCCGAGGGCGCCCCGCAAAGGTTCGCGACCTCGGCCAAGGTGCTTGAGTTTTACAACGAAGGGCGCAGCAACCGTCGCAGCAGCGTTCCGGATTCAGCCCATTTTGCACTGCGTAGATGGGACGGAAATGGCAGGGCAACCTGCTGATCGCCAGACAGAATGTGGATGACCTGCATGAACGGGCTGCGCTTGACATGCATGCTGCCCTCGCATCCGCGCACTATGCCGCGTGCAGGGCGCGTTGGCAAAGGCCCGCGGTGACGGCGCCCGACGACAGATGCCCCGGTTGCTGCGCTGGACCGGTGCGCCCAGATATCGTCTGGTTCGACGAATCCTATTACCATCTGCAAGAAATCTGGGTGGCGCTTCGGGCCGCGGTTCTGATTGTGCCCACTGGGGCATCTGAAACGGTTTTCCCGGTAGCGGCCTTCACGCAGAAAGCCGCGCGCTTTGGCGTAGCCTGCTTCGAGCGGAACGCCGAGGCCAGCGCAGTGGCCTCGGGCTTTCACGGGATTCGCCTTGGCCCGGCTAGCTAGATCGTGCCCGCTTGGGTCAACGAAAGGTTAGCCGCGGCCCCGAACGGGTCAGTTTGAGGCGCCGTGCGCAGCGTGGCCGTGGCCCATCTTGGCGCCCTGCTGCATCATGCCACCTTCGTCGCGGGTCAGATCGACCGGGACATCAAGGGTGATGGACCCTGCATTTTGGAACGTCAGGGTCAGTTTGAAACTGTCACCCTGCGCCAGCGGCCCAGTCAGCCCCATCAGCATCACATGATCGCCGCCGCGCGCCAGCGCATGCTGGCCCTGCGCCGGAATGACAAACCCTTCGGGCACATGCACCATCTGCATTACCCCGGCTGCGTCTTCCGTGTGGGTATGCAGCTCGACCTTGGCCGCCACCTCTGACGTGGCGGCAATGAGGCGGTCATCCGCATCAGCAGCGTTTTCAATGATCATGAAGGCCGCGCCAGATTTGGCAGATGGCCCAGAGACGCGGGCATAAGCGTCAGAGATTTTGATGCCTTCAGCAAAGGCAGGAAGCGCCGCACAGAGCAGAGTTGCGGTGAGGGCAGATTTCAGAAACATCAGTCTTGTCCTTGATCAGATTGGAAATTCAGCTCGGATCAGGACAGCAGGGGCGGCCCCCGCGCCAAGGCGGGCGGACGGGGAAGGAAGGCCGAGAGAGGCAACGGGGCGCCAAATTCGGCATAAGTCAGCGTCATGGGGCGGGTGGGCACCGGCGCCACTGTCAGCACCGCAAGACCTGCAGGCACGCAGTCGGGGCAAAGGTGCCGGGGCCCCACCGGCTCGCCATCGGCGTTCAGCGTGATGGTGGCCAGATCATGTCCGGTACAGATCACAAGCGTCTGCACTGGTCGGGCCTGCCCCCGCGCGACCGCCATGCCGACGCTGCCCACCACAAGGGTCAGGGCCAGCAGAACCCCCATGACGGGATGCAGAATGGAAGTTGGGACACGCATTCGAAAAGCTTAGGCGGAATGCGCCACCGGCGCCAGTGCGGCATCCTGTCCAGAAAAGCAAAAGCCCCGCCAAAGGCGGGGCCAAGCTGGTGCATCACCGGCAGAAATCAGGCGACAGCCTGCGCCTTGGCGATGTCTTTCTTGATCTTCAGGGCCTTGGCCGACAGCTCATCGTCTTTCGACTTGGCAAGGAAGGCATCCAGACCGCCGCGGTGATCAACGGTGCGCAGAGCAGCCGCCGAAACGCGCAGTTTGAACGATTGGCCCAGAACGTCCGACATCAGGGTGACGTCGTTCAGGTTCGGCAGGAAGCGCCGTTTGGTCTTGTTGTTTGCGTGGCTGATGTTGTTGCCAACCATCGGGCCTTTACCGCTCAGTTCGCAGACGCGCGACATCTTCGAGTTCCTTGTCTTTCGGACCTTTGCCAGCAGATGGCGGCGGCCCGGAGTAACACCCATGGAGCCCGCAAAGAGAGCAGGCACCGAATTCCATCGCAGCCGTGTAGGGGCAAACGGGCCTTAGGTCAAGCGATTCACCCTGCCCTGCCCTGGTTTTTTCCAACCCCAGCAAAGGAATTTCCGGCTCGACCATCTCTAGCATGGGCCGGCTGCGGGCGCATCCCCCGATCAGCGCCCCAGCAGGGCCAAAAGCTCGGCCGCGGCCTCGTCGGGGGTGCGACGTCCCTGCCCCACGGCCTCGCCCAACTGGCCCATCAGCCCGCGCAGCGGATCGCGCGCCAACGAGGCCAGCAGCCCCTGCCGCACCTCTTCCTCAAACCAGTGGCGGGCCTGGGCCGCGCGGCGGCTATCCCAATGCCCCTCGGCGCGGCGCCATTCGGCAAGCGTCGTGATCTCGGACCAGACCTGCGCCAGGCCGGCTTCCTCCAGCGCAGAGACGGTCATCGCCTTGGGGAAGCCCTCGGGGTCTTGCGGGCGGTGACGCAGCAGGCGCAGGGCGCCCGCGTAATCGGCCTGGGTCCGCAGTGCGGCGGGTTTCAGATCACCATCGGCCTTGTTCACCAGAATCAGGTCGGCCATCTCCATGATGCCGCGCTTGACCCCTTGCAGTTCATCCCCGCCCGCGGGTGCAAGCAGCAGCAGGAACAGGTCGCACATCTCGGCCACCATGGTTTCCGATTGCCCGACGCCGACGGTTTCGATCAGCACCACGTCATAGCCCGCAGCCTCACACAGGGTGACGGCCTCGCGCGTGCGGCGGGCCACGCCGCCCAGATGGGTCTGGCTGGGTGACGGGCGGATGAAGGCCAGCGGGTCGCGGGACAGCCGCTCCATCCGGGTCTTGTCGCCCAGAATCGACCCCCCCGAGCGGGCCGAGGACGGATCGACCGCCAGCACCGCCACCCGCAGCCCCTGCGCGGTCAGGAAACAGCCGAAGCTTTCGATGAAGGTGGATTTCCCCACCCCCGGCGTACCCGAAAGGCCGATCCGGAGCGCCTGCCGCCCGCCCTTGGCCACCGCGGCCACCAGCGCGCGGGCCTGGGTGCGATGATCTTCGCGCGCGCTTTCCACAAGCGTGATTGCGCGTGCAAGCGCGCGGCGATCCCCCGCAATCACGGATTGTGCAAGAGTTGAAACATCCATGGCTGGTCTCCGGCCCTCTGCTTGCGCGGCCCCGACGTCATCGGCGCGAAGGGGCCGATGCGGGAACCTTCGGGCTGTAATGCCTGTTTGCGTCTGTATATTCCAGTGAAAGCAGCGGGGCGCCATGTCGCGCCATCGGTGCAGACAAACAGACGGAGTGAGGCAGTGGCAAACTGGCTGAAACGCGTAGGACTGGCAGCGGGCATCTCGGCCGCGCTGGCCGGGATGGTCCGTGCAGAAGAGGCGCAGTTCGATCTGGTGCTGCGCGGCATCACTGCCGGGAGCCTCAGCTGGAGCGGCGCGGGAGACCCCGGCGGCGACTATGCGGTGCGCGGGGTGCTCAAGACCTCGGGCTTTGCGGCGCTGCTCAAGAAGGTGCGTTACGACGCCACCGCCAAGGGGCGCATCGCGGCAGATGGCACCTATAGCGCCACGCGCTATGCCGAGGATGCCGACACCGGCAAGCGCCAGTCGCAGTCGGTCATGATCTGGGAACAGGGCGTGCCACGCATCGAAAGCTACAAGCCCGAACGCAAGGCCAAGCCCTGGGATGTGGACCCCACCAGCCAGAAGGGCACTGTCGATCCGCTGACGGCCATGTATGCCGTGCTGCGGGACGTGGCGCCGGGCAAGGAATGCAACCGCGACCTTGCCATGTTCGACGGGCGGAGGTCGTCAAAGCTTTTGCTCGGGGCGCCAAAGGCAGAGGGCAGCCAGGTGGTTTGCGCCGGGGAATACCGCCGCGTGGCTGGTTTTTCGCCCGACGACATGGCCGAAAAGACCAGCTTCCCCTTCACATTGACCTATGCCCCGGGGGCTGATGGCAAGATGAGGGTGGTTGAGGTCGCGATGGATACGCTTTACGGCAAGGCGCGTCTGGTAAGGGAATGACCATGGATTACAGCAAATCGGGTTCCGTCGCCGGGGCCAAGAAGGCGCCCAAGCGCCATCAGGAACTCAATCAGAAGGGCGGCGCCAAAAACCCCTTCGGATCGAAGGATGACAAAGCGGCCCTGCTGGCGCGCATGAAGGCGGCAGCCGAGGCCAAGAAGCAGGACTGAACGAAAAGCCCGGGCCTGCGCCCGGGCTTTGCCTTCTCACGCGCGGATGATCATTTACGGGTGATGCGCCCATCGGTGCCCGGGGTATAGGGGCTGTTCTTGGCGAGATATTCGGCCAGAACATCTGCCAGATCGGGGCCGAAGTCATAGGCATCCTTCGCATCGACGAACATCTTGAACCCGTCGCCGCCGCCCCGGACATAATTGTTGGAGACCACCAGATAATCCTTCTGCGGGTCAATCGGGGCCCAGCCTTCGCCAACCCGCACCTCGACATCCGACACGCGGGCGCCCGCAGGTGCGGCAGGATCGAAACTATATTTCAGACCGGCAACCTGCGCAAAACGACCCGCGCCTTCCTCGATCTGGCTGACCCCGTTTTCCAACGCGGCGACAAGCGCCGATCCCGGGACGGTAAAGGTGGCCAGAGTGTTCTGGAATGGCAGCACCGTCAGCACCTCGCCCATGCTGACCGGGCCTGCATCGATCGAGGCGCGCAGCCCCCCGCCGTTGGTGAGCGCGATGGTCACACCCTGTTCCTTGACACGGTCCAGCATCGCCTCGGCCACCAGATTGCCCATCTGGCATTCCATCGCCCGGCAGCTTTCGCGCGTGCCGTCGATGACGGCCGAGGTTTCGGCAACCACTTTGGCCTTCAGCGCCGCAATCGGCCCGGCGAGCGTCGCGACCTTGGCCTCAAGCGCCGGGTCCGGGGCAACCGTGTGGTCCAGCAGGAGGGTATCGCCCTTGGCCTCGATCAACTGCCCCGCATCATCGAAGGTCAGCTCCAGATGGCCAAGGTATTTCGAATACGCATAGGCCTGCACCACCGGGACGCGCGCGCCCTGCCCCTCGACCCAGGTGGGATAGGGACCATCGGCCTCGGGGTCGGTGGCGGAAAGATAGGTGTGGCTATGCCCGCCCACGACCGCATCGATCCCCGGGACTGCCGCCGCGATCTCTTGGTCGCGCTTGTAGCCGACGTGGGTCAGGGCAATGATCTTGGTGACGCCGGCCGCCTCAAGTTCGGCCACATCGGCCTTCAGACTGTCGATGTCATCCTTGAAAATGATGGTTGGGCCGGGGCTCGCGGTTTCGGGGGTATCGGTTGCCAGCGCCGAAACGATGCCAATCTTTTCGCCGCCCGCCTCAAGGATGGCATGACGCTGCACACGCCCTTTCAGAAGCGGGTTCTGGCTGACATCAATATTGCCCGACAGGATGGGAAAGCCCACGGCGCCAAGAAAGGTCGCCACACCTTCGGGGCCATTGTCGAATTCGTGGTTGCCGATCGCCATGGCATCATAGCCGATGGCGGCCATGAATTCCGCCTCGGCCAAACCTTTGTAGGTGGTGAACATCAGGCTGCCCTGGGATTGGTCGCCCGCGTCCAGCACCACGACATTGCCCCCGGCGTCACGGATCTGCCCGCGCAGCGTGGCAATCTTGGCGGCAAGGCGGGCGACACCGCCGAAACAGGCGTTTTCGGCAGCCTCTTCCGGGGTACAGGTGCTATCGAACTTGTTGATCGGTTCAATCCGGCTGTGAAAGTCATTGGTATGAAGGACATGCAAGGTGTAATCCGCCTGCGCGGCCCCGGCCCACAGGGCCAGCGGAACCGCCGTCAGAAGAAGCGTGGCACGCATTCCGAAAACTCCCCTTAAAGTTGATGATGGCAGCCTGGGCGCCATTCCCGCGCAAGTCAAAGCCGGATGCGACACAGCCTTGCCGCCTTCCGTAACGGCACCATGACCCTGCGCAATTTTCCGCCAAGGCCCAGCAGCCATTGACCGGACGGCCGTCCCGGTGCATGGAAGCGCCATGCTGATCTACAAGATCTTCCGCCGCCCCGAATGGGATGCCTTCCGCGCCGCGGGTGAAACCGCCGGGGCGCCCGTCGATCTGGCGGATGGGTTCATCCATTTCTCGACCTCGGCCCAGGTGGCGGAAACCGCCGCCAAATGGTTCAGCACGGAAAGCGACCTTGTGCTGGTTGCCGTGCGGGTGGAACCGCTGGGCGCGGACTTGAAATGGGAACCCTCGCGCGGGGGGGCCTTGTTCCCCCATCTCTACCGCCGCCTGCGTCTTGGCGATGTTGTCTGGGACAAGTCGCTACCGCTGGGCGTTTCCGGACACATTTTCCCCGAGGGCGTGATTTGAGCCTGACCGAATCCCTTGGCCTTGCGGCCCTGCACCGCTGCGATCCGGAACGGGCGCATTCGCTTTCGCTGCTCGCGCTGCGCGCGGGCCTTGTCCCGCTGCCGGGGGTTGTGACCTCGGCCCGGCTGGAAACCGATCTGGCCGGGATGGTCCTGCCCAATCCGGTGGGGCTGGCTGCAGGCTATGACAAGAACGCCGTCGCGCTGACGCCGCTGATGCGCTCGGGTTTCGGGTTCCTTGAGGTGGGCGCAGCGACGCCGCGCCCGCAGCCCGGCAATGCCAAGCCGCGCCTCTTCCGCCTGACCGAGGATCGCGCCGCGATCAACCGTTTCGGGTTCAACAATGATGGCGCCTGCGCGATTTCGGCACGCCTTGCCCTGCGGCCCAAGGGGCCGGTGCCGGTGGGTCTGAACCTTGGCGCCAACAAGGATTCCGCCGACCGTTCCGCCGATTTCGGCGAGGTTCTGGCGACCTGCGGGCCGCATATTGATTTTGCCACCGTCAATGTCAGCTCGCCCAATACCGAAAAGCTGCGCGATCTGCAGGGGCGGGCCGCGCTGGCCGCGCTTTTGGCGCGGGTGATGGATGTGCGGGCAGAACTGGCCCGTCCGGTGCCGGTCTTCCTCAAGATCGCGCCAGATCTGTCGGCGGCGGACCTTGAGGATGTCGCGCAGGTGGCGCTGGATTCCGGCATCTCGGGGATTATCGCCACGAACACCACGCTTTCGCGCGAAGGTTTGAAATCTGCACATAAAGGCGAAATGGGCGGGCTTTCTGGCGCACCATTGTTCGAAAAATCCACGCGCGTTCTGGCGCAGCTTTCGGCACTGACCGAAGGGCGACTGCCCCTGATCGGGGTGGGCGGCATATCCACGCCCGAACAGGCCTGGCAAAAGATCCGCGCCGGGGCGACTGCGGTGCAGATCTATACCGCGATGGTTTATGAGGGCATCTCGCTTGCCGCCCGCGTCGCGCGGGGCCTTGAGGCGATCGCGCAACGCGAAGGTTTTGCCCGCGTCACAGACGCCACCGGCACCGGTCGCGCCGACTGGCTCTGACCGCTCAGGCGTGACCCGCGGCCGAAGACAGGACCAGCGGGTCAATTCCCATCGACCGCAGCGCAGCGCCCCATTTGCCCCCATCATCGGGGGCAAAAACCAGACCCGCAGGGGGCTGCGCGGTCAACCAGTCATTCCGGGCGATTTCATCCTCAAGCTGGCCCGGCCCCCAACCAGCGTATCCCAGCGCCAACAACGCTTCGCATGGCCCGCGCCCCTGTGCCAGGTCCTGCAGGATATCCAGCGTCGCGGTCATGCCATAAATGCCAGCCACATCCAGGGTGCCGCCATTGCTTGCATAATCCGGCGAATGCAGCACGAAGCCGCGGCCCCGTTCGACGGGCCCCCCCAGATGCACGCGAATATCCCGCCCGGCCAGACCGCGCGGAATATCGAGATGGTCGAGCAGGGCCGAAAAGTCGAGATCGGGCGCAGGTTTGTTGATGATCAGGCCCATCGCCCCTTCCGGGCTATGGGCGCAGATCAGGATGACAGTTCTTTCAAACCGTGGATCGCCCATGCCAGGCATGGAGATCAGGATCGAGCCACTAAGGTCCATAGGCGGCCTCCCTTCTCCTTCAGATATGGCGTGGCAGGGCGGCCACCTCAAGGCTTACCTCCGCATGGCTTCGCTGGATTGTGATTTCGGATTCGCGCCATGCTGCCTATGTTCGCGTCATGATGCGTTATGTCCTGTCCCTGATCTGCCTGTCCTCGCCGCTTGCCGCCCAGCCGGTCACGCAGGACGATGTCCTGCGCGCCGAACTTCGCCCCGGCTGGCGCAGCGAAAGCGGTCAGCAATTCGCCGCGCTGCATCTGCAACTCGCCCCCCATTGGAAGACCTATTGGCGCGCGCCCGGCGATGCCGGGGTGGCGCCGATCTTCGATTGGTCGGGGTCGGAAAATGTCGGCGCGGTGCAGATCCATTGGCCCCGGCCAGAGGTCTTTGATTTTCAGGGGATGCAGACCATCGGTTATCGTGGCGACGTGGTCTTGCCGGTTGAAATCACGCCGAAGGATCCGCAGCGCCCGGTGCGCTTGCAGGCGGGGGTTGAACTGGGGGTGTGCAACGACATCTGCATGCCCGCAGCGCTGTCTCTGGCCGGGCTCTTGCCCATGACCGGGGCGCCGGACGGGATGATTTCAGATGCCATGGCGGCCGTGCCTGCAGATGCGGCGCGGGCCGGCCTGACGCAGGTGGGGTGCCGGGTCGAAGACATTCAGGATGGGTTGCGCGTGACTGCCCGGCTGGCGATTCCGCCCGCGCCGGGCCATGAAACCGTGGTGATGGAAACGGATGGCCCGGTCTGGGTGTCGGATTCGGCCGTTTCGCGTGAAGGGTCTGACCTGATCGCCATGGCCGATTTCGTGCCGCAACCGGGCCAAGCCTTCACCTTTGATCCGGCGCGGCTGCGGCTGACGATCCTGTCGCCGGGTCAGGCGCTGGAAGTCACGGGCTGCCCGATCAACTGATCGGCAATCCGCCGGGCGAGCCTTTGGGCGACCGCCTCCTTCGCCATACGCGGCCAATGTTCGGCACCGCGCTCGGAAATCAGCACCACGGCATTTTCGCTACCGCCCATGATGCCGGTTTCGGGGCTGACATCATTCGCAACGATCCAGTCACAGCCCTTGCGGGCGCGTTTGGCGGTGGCATGATCCACGACCTTTTCGGTCTCGGCGGCAAAGCCCACAACAAGACCGGGCCGCCCCGGACCCATGCGCGAAACTGTCGCCAGAATATCGGGGTTTTCCGCAAATTCCAGCGCGGGGGCCTGCCCGCTGCCATCCTTCTTCATCTTCTGCCCCGCCGCATTGGCCACCCGCCAATCCGCCACCGCGGCGGCAAACACGGCGGCATCGGCGGGCAAGGCGGCCTCAACCGCAGCCAGCATCTCGCGCGCGGTTTCGACCCGACGCAGGTCGACGCCCGCGGGCGGGGGAACGGTGGCCGGCCCGGTGACAAAGGTCACCCGCGCGCCCAGATCCCGCAGCGCGGCGGCAATCGCCGTGCCCTGCGCGCCGGAGCTGCGGTTGGCGATATAGCGAACCGGGTCAATGGGTTCATGCGTCGGGCCCGAGGTCACCAGGACATGCCGCCCCTGCAGAGGACCTGCCGTCAAAGCGGCCTCGATGGCGGCGACGATCTCCATCGGTTCGGCCATGCGGCCGGGGCCGTATTCCCCGCAGGCCATATCCCCTTCGTTGGGGCCGACACAGCGCACCCCATCGGCAAGGAGCTGACGCAGGTTCCGTTGGGTTGCGGGGTGCTGCCACATCCGTACATTCATGGCAGGCGCGATCAGCACGGGCGTATCGGTGGCCAGCAGCAGCGTCGAGGCCAGATCATCCGCCCGCCCCTGCGCCATCTTCGCCATCAGATCGGCAGTTGCGGGGGCCACCACGATCAGATCGGCCACGCGCGACAGCTGGATATGGCCCATTTCAGCCTCGGCCGTCAGGTCGAAAAGGTCGGAATGCACCGTCTCACCCGCAAGGGCCGAAACCGACAGGGGGGTTACGAATTCAGTGGCGGCGCGAGTCATCACCGGCGTGATTGCGGCGCCGCGTTCCCGCAGGCGCCGGATCAGCTCAAGCGTCTTGTAGGCGGCAATGCCACCCCCGATCATCACAAGAAGCCGCTTTCCTGCCAGCATCGCCCGCCCTCCCGCTTTTGTCTTGGTGTAGGGGGCGCGGGACGGAAACTCAACCACCCGCTCAGGCGGCGGGATTTACAGGAAATTGACGATCTCGGGGGCGCCGGTCTCGAGCTTGCGCCGCAGCTTGGCAAAAGCCGCGGCTTCAAGCTGCCGCACGCGCTCCTTCGACAGGCCCAATTCGGCACCGAGGCTCTCCAGCGTCCGCCCCTCGGCCTTCAGCTTGCGCTCGGCCACGATATAGCGTTCGCGCGCACTCAGGCTTCCCAGTGCCTCTGCCAGCCAGCCGCGCAGGGCGGCGCCGTCATGGCTGGCGGCGATCTGTTCATCCGCCTGCGGGCCGTCATCTTCCAGAAGCTCGATCCACTCGCGCCCCTCTTCATCGCTGCCCTGCGCGGCGTTCAGCGACAAGTCCGACCCGCTGAGCCGCCCCTCCATCATCTGCACATCCGCAAGCGGCACTCCAAGGTCCGAGGCGATGCGCGCGTGCAGCTGATGGGTATCCAGCACCTCGCCCGCATCGGCAGCGGCCCGTTCCAGCTGGGCCTGTACCCGGCGCATGTTGAAAAACAGCGATTTCTGGCTGGAAGTCGATCCCGTCCGCACCAGCGACCAGTTCCGCATCACATAGTCTTGGATACTCGCCTTGATCCACCAGACCGCATAGGTCGAAAAACGCACGCCGCGGTCCGGGTCAAACTTGTCGGCGGCCTTCATCAGGCCCAGGCTTGCCTCTTGGATCAAATCATTCATCGGCGCGCCATAGCGGCGGAACTTGGCGGCCATTGAAATTGCCAGCCGCATATAGGCATGGATCAGGCGGTGAAGGGCCGCCTCATCCCGCTGGTCACGCCAGGCGCGGGCGAGGCGGGCCTCGGTCTCCGGGTCCAGCAGTTCGGCCTTCATCGCTTGGCGCGACATGCGATGGTCGCTATATCCGTCGAGAGCCATGAGATCCCCCGTGTTCGGTGTATCTTGCGGAAGTTTGAACTGGATACGGGGCAGAAACGTGGTCGGATCACCGGATAAACAAGTATTTCTGCCGAAGGTTTCCATGGTGATCGGCGGGGCGCGATCCGGGAAGTCACGTTTTGCCGAGCAGATGGTGACCGCGACGGGCCGCCCGCGCGTCTATATCGCCACGGCCGAGGCCTGGGATGACGAGATGCGCCAACGCATTGCCACCCATCGCGAAGATCGCGGCCCCGATTGGCAGACCATTGAGGCCCCGCATGATCTTGCCGGTGCGCTGGCGCAGGTTCCGGCGGGGGCGGTGGTTCTGGTCGATTGTGCGACGCTGTGGCTCACCAACCGGATGCTGGCCGAGGCGGATCTGGCTGCGGAAACCGCCACGCTGATCGCCACGCTTGAGGCCTGCCCCGCCCCGGTGGTGGTGGTGACCAATGAACTCGGCTGGTCCATCGTGCCGGAAAACGCGCTGGCACGGCGGTTCCGCGACGCGCAGGGGCGGCTCAATCAGGCGCTGGCGGCAGCGTCAGGTCTGGCGGTGGCGGTGATCGCGGGCCTGCCCGTGACGCTGAAGGGAGAGCGGCCATGAAGCGCCTCTGGCTGGTGCGCCACGGGCCGACCCACGCGCGCGAGATGATCGGCTGGACGGACCGCGCGGCCGATCTGTCGGACCTTGGCGCCCTGTCGCGGCTGGGGGCGCTGCTGCCGCACAATGTGCCGGTCATCTCCTCCGACCTGATCCGCGCGGTCGCCACGGCTGACGCGCTGCAAGGCACCCGCCCGCGCCTGCCCCATGACCCGCGTCTGCGCGAAATCCATTTCGGCGCCTGGGATGGCCTGACCCACGCCGAGGCCGATGCCCGCGACGCAGCCCTGCTGCGCGCCTTTTGGGAAGATGCAGGCGATGTGGCCGCCCCCGAGGGCGAAAGCTGGAACGCCATGGCCGCCCGCGTTCATGCGGGGCTGGATGCCCTGCCCGATCAGGCGATTGTCGTCTGTCATTTCGGGCCGATCCTTGCCGCCCTGCAACGGGCCCGCGGCTGTTCGGTGCAGGTGATCTTCGGCCAGAAAATTGATCCGCTTTCGCTCAGCGAAGTGCAATTCGACGGCAGCTGGCAGATCGGGCGGGTCAATCACATTTCGTGATGGATCGCCCAACAGATCACCATTTGGCAGCCCGTCCGACCTGCATTAGCGTGCCGGAAAAGGAGATTGCCATGACCTATGATCTTGTGATCGGAGATCGCGCCTATTCCAGCTGGTCGCTGCGCGGCTGGCTGCTTTTCGATGCCTTCGGGATTCCGGTAAATCTGCATCAGGCGCGGCTTTATACTGATGAATTACCCAATATGCTCAAGGACTTCTTCCCCGCGCGTACCGCCCCGGCCCTGCGCCTGCCCGAGGGGCTGGCCATCGGGGAAAGCCTTGCCATCGCCGAAGAGCTCGCCTCGCGCCACCCGGACGCCGGACTTTGGCCGACCGATCCCAAGGCGCGGGCCGTGGCGCGGATGCTGGCCTCCGAGATGCACGCGGGCTTTGTCGCCCTGCGGAGCCATTGCCCTATGAACCTGCGCGTCAGCTATCAGGATTGCGCGCCCCCGCCCGAGGTTCTGGCCGATCTCGCCCGGCTTGAAACGCTCTGGGCCTGGGCACGGGCAGAAGTGGGCGGCACCTGGCTGGCCGGGTCCTATTCGGTTGCGGATGTGTTCTTCGCCCCTGTCGCCACGCGGATTGCCACCTACAACCTGCCCGTCGGCCCCGCCGCGCAGGCCTATGTCGATCAGCATCTGGCGCATCCTTCCTTCCGCCGCTGGCGCGCCATGGGCCTGGTCGATGGCGCGGATCAGCCGTTCTACTGGCGTGATTACGCCCGCCGCGACTGGCCCGGCTCCCGCCCTCTGCCCGCCCGTGCCGTTGAAGGGACCGAGGCGGAAAATGCCGCCTGCCCCTATTCCGGCAAACCCGTGACGCATGTCCTTGAACTGGACGGGCGGCGCTTTGGGTTCTGCAACGCCTTCTGCCGCGACAAAACGGTTGCCGACCCGGAAGCCTGGCCCGCCTTCATGGCCATTTACCAATCGTAAAGCTTTCCCCGCTACCCCGTTCATAAGGGTTAACGGGGTGGCGGATCATGGTCGCGCGCAGTTTTACGGTCGCATTCGAAGGGATCGAGGCCCGGCTGGTCGAGGTGCAATGCGCCCTCGCCCCCGGCCTGCCCGGTTTTTCCGTGGTGGGCCTGCCAGACAAAGCAGTGTCCGAGGCGAAAGAGCGTGTACGCGCCGCCCTTGGCGCCATGTCGATCGCGCTGCCGTCGAAACGGATCACGGTTAACCTCGCCCCCGCTGATCTGCCGAAAGAGGGGTCGCATTTCGACCTGCCCATCGCCATGGCGCTGCTGGCCGCGCTGGACATCCTCCCGAGGGATGAAGTCGAGGGGCTGGTCTCACTGGGGGAACTATCGCTCGACGGGCGCATCCTGCCTGTGACGGGGGCGCTGCCTGCAGCCATGGCCGCCGCCGAGGCCGACCGCGCCTTGCTCTGCCCCCAGGCTTGCGGGGCCGAGGCCGCCTGGGTCGGTGCGACACAGGTTCTCGCGGCCGGATCGCTCGATCAGGTGGTGCGCCATTTCACCGGCCAATCCCCGATCCACCCCGCCGAAGCCGGTGAGGTCGCAGCCCGGCGCCATCTGCCCGACCTCGCCGAGGTGAAGGGACAAGAACGCGCCAAGCGGGCGCTTGAGATTGCCGCCGCCGGGCGCCACCATCTGTTGCTTGTCGGCACACCGGGATCGGGAAAATCCATGCTGGCCGCCCGCCTGCCCGGCCTTTTGCCTCCGCTTTCGCCCAGCGAGGCGCTGGAAACCTCAATGGTTCAATCGATTGCGGGCCTTCTCTCAGAAGGTGGGGTTTCACGGGAACGTCCTTTTCGGGCGCCGCATCACACGGCCTCGATGGCCGCGATTGTGGGGGGCGGGCGCGGGGCAAAGCCGGGGGAAATCTCGTTGGCCCATAACGGGGTTCTGTTTCTGGATGAACTGCCCGAGTTCGCACGGACCGTTCTTGAAACGCTGCGCCAGCCCATTGAAACCGGCGATGTGATGGTTGCACGGGCCAATGCCCATGTGCGCTATCCCTGCCGATTCTTGCTCGTGGCAGCCGCGAACCCCTGCCGCTGCGGCTATCTCAGCGATCCCGGACGGGCTTGCAGCCGCGCACCGGGCTGCGGGTCGGACTACCTCGGGCGAATTTCGGGGCCGCTGATGGATCGCTTCGACCTCAGGGTTGATGTGCCGCCTGTGGCCTTCCACGACCTCGACCTGCCATCTGGCGGCGAAAGCTCGGCCACTGTGGCCGCGCGGGTCGCTGCGGCGCGGGCGCTTCAGGACCAACGCTTTGCCAAGACGCCGGGGGTGCGCGTGAACGCCGATGCCGATGGCCACGTGCTGGAGGAGATCGCCGCCCCAGATGCCGAAGGGCGCGCCCTGCTGACCCGCGTGGCAGAACGTTTTGGCCTGTCCGCACGGGCCTATCACCGAATCCTGCGCGTGGCCCGTACGATTGCCGATCTGGCGGGGTCGCCCGACGTGCGGACGCCCCATATCGCCGAGGCCGTCAGCTACCGGCTTGCGATCAACGAGCGCGTTTTGCCTCGATGACCTCCCAAATGCGGGCGGCGGTGTTGATGCCGTCGAACCGCTCCAGCTCTTGAATGCCGGTGGGCGAGGTCACGTTGATCTCGGTCAGCCAATCGCCGATCACGTCGATCCCAACGAAAACCTGGCCCTTTTCGCGCAGAACGGGGCCAATGATGCTGCAGATCTCAAGATCCCGGGGGGTCAGACCCACCTGCTCGGGGCGACCGCCGACATGCATGTTCGACCGTGTCTCACCAGCCTGCGGCACCCGGTTGATTGCCCCGACAGGCTCTCCATCCACCAGGATCACCCGCTTGTCCCCCTGCGCGACGGCCGGCAGGAATTTCTGCACGATCATCGGCTCACGGCTCATCGACGTGAAAAGCTCATGCAGAGAGGCGAGGTTGCGGTCGTTCGGATCCAACCGGAACACACCGGCCCCGCCGTTGCCATAGAGCGGCTTGAGGATGATGTCGCCGTGCCGCGCTTTGAAATCGCGGATCGTCTGAAGATCGCGGGCAATGGCGGTCGGCGGAGTCAACTGCGGGAAATTCAGCACCAAGAGCTTTTCGGGACTGTTTCGCACCCAGAACGGATCATTCACCACCAGAGTTCCAGGGTGGATCATCTCAAGCAGATGGGTCGTAGTGATATAGCCCATGTCGAAGGGCGGGTCCTGGCGCAGCCAAACCACATCGAATTCGCCCAGATCAACCTCGGCTTCCGGCCCATAGGTGACATGATTGCCGACTTCGCGGCGCAGCTCGATCGGGAAGCCCCGTGCGATGACGCGGCCTTCGACGAAGGCCAGCTTGTCGGGTGTGTAGTAAAACAGCTCATGCCCCCGCGCCTGCGCTTCAAGCGCAATGCGGAACGTGCTGTCGGCGTTGATATTGACCGACCCGATCGGGTCCATCTGGAAGGCAACTTTGAGGCGCATCGGATTTCCCTTCTGCTTTCGCCTTTTTGTGTGCCTCAGCCCAGACCGGGATGCAATCAGGCGGCAAAGGCGTTTTCAAGAATCTCGATCCGCCCGACCTGATCGACCAGCGCCACATCGAAGCGGGCCGGGGTCAGCTGGCCCTTGGGTTCGCGGGCCAGATATTCCGAGGCGGCAGCATAAATCCGCGCCATCTGCCGGGGGCACAGGTGTTCTGCTGCCCGGGCATGGGTGCTGCTTTTCTTGACCTCAATGAACACGACGGCGTCACCATCGCGCGCCACAAGATCAATCTCGCCGGACTGTCCGCGCCAGCGGCGGGCCAGGATCGGTCGCCCCGCCCGCTCGTAAAGCCGTTCCACCGACCCTTCCGCAGCTACCCCGGCGTGAAACGCCGTCCGCCCCTGATCTTGCCGCATCATTCCCCCGAAAGTTTCAACGCCCTCTGATAGACATCCCGCCGTGGCAGCCCCAAAGCCTCGGAAACCAGCGCCGCAGCATCCTTGACCCGGTGCTGGGTCAGGGCCTGCCGCAGAGCCGTATCGACATCCCCTTCGGATGCGACGCGCGTCGGCGCCCGCCCGAAAAGCACCACGATTTCCCCCTTCACGTCGCGATCCTCAAAGGCGGCGCGGACTTCGGCCAAAGTCCCGCGCACGCTTTCCTCGAATCGCTTGGTCAGTTCGCGGCAGACCACGACCGGCCTGTCTTCCTCCAGATATTGGCCCAATTCCCCTAACAATTTCTGAAGACGTTTGGGGCTTTCATACAGGATCACGGTCGCATCACTGGCGGCGGCAGTTTCCAGAAAGCTCTGCCGTGACCCGCCCGAAGCGGGGGGGAAGCCCGCAAAAAGGAATCGGTCGCTGGGCAGGCCCGAAACGGTCAGCGCCGCCAGCACGGCCGATGGCCCCGGCGCGGCGAGCACGGTCTGGCCCGCGGCAATCGCGTCCCGGCCAAGTTGATAGCCGGGGTCTGACACCAGCGGCGTTCCGGCCTCGGAGGCATAGGCGACTGACTTCCCCTCGGCCATCATGGCGAGGAGCCGCACGCCCGCGCTTTCGCCGTTATGGTCGTGATAGGGGACCAGCGGTCGCCCCCCGACGGGGATTCCGTGGATTTCCATCAAATGCCGCAGGGTACGGGTGTCTTCCGCGGCCAGCACATCGGCGCTGGCGAGAATGTCCAGTGCGCGCAAGGTGATATCGCGCGCGGCCCCGATCGGGGTGGCAACGAAATAGAGCCCCGGGGCGAGTCGCGTCAGGGTTGGCTTCGTTTCGCTCATCGCGCGAGGGGTCCTTCCTCCAAAGTTTACTTCCCCCCCGGCGGCGGCTATCGTCAAGATCGTCTGACCAGCCGCCGAGAGTGAGGAAGTCCGCATGTTCTCTGTTTTCGCAAAGGCCCGCAAGTCGCTGGCCCGCGCTGCCGTTGCCCTGTCCGCCGCGACGCTGGCCGCCTGTGTGCCTGCCGGGGGACCGACGGGCGGAGGCGGACCCAAGATCGATCCCAACGCCCCGGTGCAGGTGGCGCTTCTGGTACCGTCGGGGTCCGGGCAGGCCAGTGACGAGCTGCTCGCGCGTAGCCTGCAGAATGCGGCGCGGCTGGCGATTTCCGATCTGGGCGGCGCGCGCATTGACCTGCGGGTCTATCCGACGGCCGGTCAGCCTGCACAGGCACAGGCGCAGGCCGTGAAGGCGGTCGATGAAGGGGCGAAGATCATTCTCGGCCCGGTTTATGCGCAAGAGGCCAATGCCGCAGGCGTGGCGGTCGCGGGTCGGGGGGTCAGCGTGCTGTCTTTCTCGAACAATACCGACATCGCGGGTGGCAATGTCTTTGTGCTGGGTCCGACCTTTCAGAACACGGCCGAGCGTCTGAGCCGCTATGCCGTCCGGTCAGGCAAGGGTCGCATCCTTGTTGTCGCCGACCGCAATATCGCAGGTGAGGCCGGCAAGGTTGCCATCCAGCGCGGCGTGGCCAGCGCGGGTGGGCAGGTTGTGGGCGTCGAATCCTACGAATTTTCGCAAAACGGCATCGTGCAGGCCGCGCCGGCCATCGCCAATACGGCGCGCACGGCCAATGCACAGGCGGTGTTCCTGACTGCCGATACCGCCGGGGCGCTGCCGCTGATCACGCAGATGCTCCGTGATCAGGGGATCGTGCCGCCCAGCACGGCCTTCATCGGCCTGACGCGCTGGGACATCCCGGCGGCGACACTGTCGATTCCGGGCGTGCAGGGCGGGTGGTTCGCGATGCCGGACCCGGCTTTGTTCAACCAGTTCCAGAACCGCTATCAGGCGGCTTACGGCGAACCGCCGCTGCCGATTTCGGGGCTGGCCTATGACGGCATTGCCGCGATCGGCGCGCTGATGCAGCGGGGCGGCAATGGTGCCCTGTCCACCACGGCGCTGACCCAGGGGTCGGGCTTTGTGGGCGTGAACGGCATTTTCCGCCTGCGCCCCGATGGGACCAATGAACGCGGGCTTGCGGTGGCGGCCGTTCAGAACAATCAGGTCACGATCCTTGACCCCGCGCCGCGCAGCTTTGCCGGCCCTGGGTTCTGAGGCAGGATCCACGCATCTTGCACCGCGCTGCCATTTCCAATCAGGACATGCTCCTGCCGGGGGTCGAGATCATCGACCCCCGCGCGCTTTTCGCCACCATCTCGGCCGAGATCGCGGCCGAACCCGATGCCCGAAATGGCCGCGCCCTGGCCGTGCGGCATCTGGCGCAGGCCAAGACGGCCGCCAATGCCGCCCTTGCCGCTGCCTTTTCCTTGCGGCCGCTTGAGGCGCGCGCCCTGACCCGGGCGCAAAGCTATCTGACCGACGGGCTGGTCACCGTGACCTTCGATCTGGCGCGGCAGATCTTTCATCCGCTGCCCACCCCGACCGAGGCCGAGCGTCTGGCCGTGCTGGCCGTGGGGGGCTATGGCCGCGCCGAGATGGCGCCCTTTTCCGATGTCGATCTGCTGTTCCTGACGCCTTGGAAAATCACCCCCTGGGCGGAAAGCGTGATCGAGACGATGCTTTACATCCTGTGGGATCTGAAGCTGAAGGTCGGCCACAGTTCCCGCACGGTGCGCGATTGCGTTCGGCTGGGGCGCGAGGACATCACCATCCGCACCGCCCTGCTGGAATCGCGCATGATCGCGGGGGACCATTTTCTGGTGCGCGAGCTGGATGACACCCTCTGGGCCGAGCTGTTCCGCAACTCGGGCCCCGAATTCATCGATGCCAAGCTGAAGGAACGGGCCGAGCGGCACAAACGGCAGGGCGGCCAGCGCTATGTGCTGGAACCCAATGTGAAAGAGGGCAAGGGGGGCCTGCGCGACCTACAGACGCTCTACTGGATCGGCAAATACCTCAACCGGGTATCCGATCCGGCCGGGCTGGTGTCTGCGGGGCTTTTCACGCAAGAGGAATTCGCCACCTTCAACCGGGCGGAAAACTTCCTCTGGGCGGTGCGCTGCCACCTGCATTACATCTGCAAACGCGCGATGGATCAGCTGACCTTCGACCTGCAGGTCGAGGTTGCAGCCCGCATGGGATATCACGACAGCGGCGGGCGCCGCGCGGTCGAGGTCTTCATGCAGGATTACTTCCGCCATGCCACCCGGGTGGGCGAGCTGACGCGCGTCTTCCTGACCCAGCTCGAGGCACGCCATGCCAAGCCCGAGGCCAATCTGATCGGCATGTTCCGCCGCCGCAAGAAGGTGCATCCCGGGCTCAAGGCGGTGCAGGGGCGGATCGATGCGGCCGACCCGAAGAAATTTCTCAATGACAAGCTGAACATGCTGCGCGTCTTTGAAGAGGCGCTGCGGACCGGCTATCTGATCCATCCCAATGTGATGCGGATCATCGCGGCCAACCTGCACCTGATCGACGACGAGCTGCGCGAAAACCCCGAGGCGCTGCGGATCTTCCTTGATCTGCTGCTGAAACACGGCAACCCCGAACGGGCGCTGCGCCGCATGAACGAGCTGGGGGTGCTGGGCGCCTTCATCCCGGAATTCGAACCCATCGTGGCGATGATGCAGTTCAACGTCTACCACCACTACACGGTGGACGAACACATCATCCAATGCATCTCGACGCTGGCGCAGATCGAACGGGGCGAGCTGGTCGAGGAGCTGCCGCTCTGTTCCTCGATCCTGAAGGACGGGCATGTCAACCGACGGGTGCTTTATGTGGCGTTGCTGCTGCATGACATCGGCAAGGGCCGCCCCGAAGATCATTCGATCCTTGGCGCCCAGATCGCACGCCGCGTGGCCCCCCGTCTTGGCCTGAATGATGAAGAATGTGAGACGGTCGAATGGCTGGTGCGCTATCACCTGCTGATGTCCGACATGGCGCAAAAGCGCGACATCGGCGATCCGCGCACGGTGCGCGACTTTGCCAAGGCGGTGCGGACGCGCAAGCGGCTGGATCTGCTGACGGTGCTGACGGTCTGCGACATCCGCGGCGTCGGGCCGAACACCTGGAACAACTGGAAGGCCGTGCTGATCCGTCAGCTCTATCAGCACACCGCCGAGGCGCTGGAAGGCGGGCTGGAGAACGTCAACCGCGAACGGCGCGAGAATGAGGCCAAGCGCCACCTGCGCGAGGCCCTGTCGGATTGGGAGGCCAAGGACCTGCGGGTCGAACTGGGCCGCCATTACCCGCCCTATTGGCAGGGTCTGATGACCGAAACGCAGGCGACCTTCGCGCGCATGTTGCGTGGCCTGCCGGAAAACGAGATCCGCATCGACCTGCACCCCGATCCCGCCCGCGATGCCACGCGCGCCTGTTTCGCGCTGGCCGACCATCCGGGCATCTTCTCGCGTCTGGCGGGGGCGCTGGCGCTGGTCGGGGCCAATGTGGTGGACGCGCGGACCTATACGTCGAAAGACGGCTATGCGACCGCGGTCTTCTGGATTCAGGACAGCGACGGCCACCCCTATGAGGTCGCCCGCCTGCCCCGCCTGTCGCAGATGATCGACAAGACGCTCAAGGGCGAGGTGCGCCCGCGTCAGGCACTGGCCGACCGCGACAAGGTGAAAAAGCGCGAACGCGAATTCCGCTTCCCCACCCATATCACCTTCGACAACGAAGGGTCCGAGATCTACACGATCATCGAGGTCGATACGCGCGACCGGCCGGGGTTGCTCTACGATCTGACGCGCACGCTGGCGGCGAACAATATCTACATCGCCTCGGCCGTGATCGCGACCTTCGGGGCACAGGTGGTGGATGCCTTCTATGTGAAGGACATGTTCGGCTTGAAGCTGCACCAGAAACATCGGCAGGAAGCGCTCGAAAAGAAGCTGCGCCAGGCAATTGCCGAGGGCGCGGAACGGGCGCAGGCCTGACCGCGTCCGGCATCGGGCCGCGATAGGGAAGCAAGATGAGCAAGGGACTGATCCGCAACGTCGTCACGCTGGGGGGCTGGACGCTCTTGTCGCGCGGGGCGGGCTTTGCCCGTGACGTGATGATGGCGAATTATCTGGGCGCGGGCGCGGTGTCGGATGCGTTCTTCGTGGCGCAATCGCTGCCCAATATGTTCCGCCGCTTCTTTGCCGAAGGCGCCTTCAACCAGGCTTTTGTGCCCATGTTTGCCAAGAAGGTCGAGGCGGGCGAGGATGCACAGGCCTTTGCGCAGGATGCCTTCAACGGCATGGCGGCGCTGCTGGTGGTCTTTACCGTGGTGGGGACGCTGGCCATGCCGCTGCTGGTCTGGGCGATGGCCTCGGGCTTTGTGGGGGATGGGCGCTTCGATCTGGCCGTCACCTATGGCGAGATCGGCTTTTCCTATATCCTTTTCATCAGCCTCGTCGCGCTGCTGTCGGGGGTTCTGGTCACCAATGGCCGGTTCACCGAAGCGGGCTTTGTGCCGATTCTGATGAACCTCGCCTTTATCGGGTCCATGTGGATGGCCGATTGGCGCGGCTGGGACATGGGGATGACACTGGCCTGGACGCTGCCGGTGACCGGGGCGCTGCAATTCGGCTTCACCTGGTTTTCGGCCCGGGCGGCGGGACATACCTTCACGCTGGGCCTGCCGCGCTGGACGCCCGAGCTGAAGCGGCTGACGCTGATCGCGGGGCCGGCAATCCTCGCCGGCGGGGTGGTGCAGATCAACCTGCTGGTCGGGCGGCAAGTTGCCTCGCATACCGAAGGGGCGGTCGCCTGGATGTCCTATGCTGACCGGCTCTATCAGCTGCCGCTGGGGGTGGTGGGCATTGCCATCGGCACCGCGCTGCTGCCGGATCTGAGCCGCCGCCTGCGGGCGGGCGACTTGGAAGGCGGGCGGGCCTCGTTCAACCGTGGGGCGGAATTCGCGCTGGCGCTGACATTGCCTGCGGCGGTCGCGCTGGTGGTGATCGCCATGCCGCTGGTGCAGGTGCTGTTCCAGCGGGGCGCCTTCGGGCCGGATGACACGGCCAATACGGCGATGGTTCTGGCGGCCTATGGCCTTGGCCTGCCCGCCTTCGTGCTGCACAAGGTGCTGCAGCCGCTTTACTATGCGCGCGAAGACACGCGCAGCCCCTTCCGCTTTGCGATCTGGTCGATGGTGGTCAACGCGGGCTTTGCCGTGGGGTTGATGCCGGTGATGGGTTATCTCGCGGCGGCACTGGCGACCACAGTCTCGGGCTGGACGATGGTCTGGCAGCTTTGGCACGGTTCGCGCCGGATGGATGATGCCGCGCGCTTTGATGCCCGGTTCAAAAGCCGCCTGCCCCGCATCCTGCTGGCCAGCGCCATCATGGGCGTGGTGCTTTGGGGGCTGGCGGTGGTGCTGGGCCCCGCGCTCGATGCAGCAAAATGGCGCTGGATCGCGCTGGGGGCCTTGGTCGGGGGCGGCATCGTCAGCTATTTTGCCGCGGGCACACTGGTCGGCGCCTTCAGGATATCCGAGTTCAAATCCGCCCTGCGCCGCAAGAAGGCCTGAACCGGCGGGGGCTGACCAGCGCAGCCCCCCTTTTCAACGTTCCCGCAGCCGTGCGCGCACCCGCGCGAAACCGCCGGGGCTGACCACGAAGCTCAGGCCAAAGCCCACGAAAAAGGCCACCAGTTCCGCGAACCACTGCGGCCCGGTGCCGAACAGCAGGCTGAAGAGCAGCTGCACCCCCATCAGAAAGCCGATCATGCTGAAGGCGCGGTATTGCGTCGCACCGCTGCCCGCCAGCCGCACCCAAAGCAGGAAGGTGAAGGCACCGATCAGCCCGTAATTGCCGGGATAGCCGCCAAACAGCGGCGCCTCGATCGCGGGCACCGCACAATAGACCACCGCGCCCGCGATGCTGGAGGCGAAGAAGACCAACATCACCGCCCACCAGCGGAAGATCTCGCCCACCATCTTTCCCAGCGCGAGCAGGATCACCACCACGAAAATCGCCTGCGTCGTGCTGCCCTGCACGAAGGGATAGGCCAGAAAACGCAGCAGCGCCTCGGGCGGCCAGACGGCATTTTCCACCATCCAGCGCGCAAGTTCGGGCGACACGGCAAAGCGTTGCAGCGCATCCAGCCGCCAGCCCACGGAGGCCGGGCCACCGGCCAGCCCCCCCTCGCCCACGGCCAGCACCACCTCCATCGCAATGATCGGCAGCGCCAGAATCCAGACCACGGGGGGCAAGGGGTTCAGCGGCGGGGCATTCAGGTCTTGGCGCATCGGTTCTCCTGCGGGCGGCTTTCATTGACGCCCCTCGCCCCCAAGGGTAAGCGGAAGGCCCAGCCATTTCCAGACGGAGCAAACACATGTCCGAGCCGGTCCAAACGCCTCAGACCTTCACACCGCGCATCTTCTCGGGGATTCAACCCTCGGGCGGGCTGACCCTCGGCAATTACCTCGGGGCGCTGAAGCGCTTTGTGGAAAAGCAGGATGAGGGGATCGAGACGATCTATTGCCTCGTGGACATGCACGCGATCACCGTCTGGCAAGACCCGGAAAAGCTGCGCCAGCAGACGCGCGAAGGCGCCGCCGCCTTCATCGCCGCCGGGATCGATCCCGCGCGGTCGATCTTGTTCAACCAGTCGCAAGTGACCGCCCATGCCGAGCTGGGCTGGATCTTCAACTGTGTCGCGCGGATGGGCTGGATGAGCCGCATGACCCAGTTCAAGGACAAGGCCGGCAAGAACAGCGAAAACGTCTCGCTCGGGCTGTTCGCCTATCCGGCGCTGATGGCGGCCGACATTCTCGCCTACAAGGCCACGCATGTTCCGGTGGGCGAAGACCAGAAACAGCATCTGGAGCTGACCCGCGACATCGCGATCAAGTTCAACAATGACTACAAGGTCAACTTCTTCCCCGTCACCGAACCGGTGATCGAAGGGGCCGCGACCCGTGTCATGTCGCTGCGCGATGGCAGCAAGAAGATGTCGAAATCCGACCCCTCGGATCAAAGCCGCATCAACCTGACGGATGATGCCGATGCGATCTCGGCCAAGATCCGCAAGGCCAAGACTGATCCTGAACCGCTGCCCGAAACGCTTGACGGTCTGAAGGACCGCCCCGAGGCGCGCAATCTGGTGAACATCTATGCCGCCCTCTCCGGCCAAAGCGCGGAATCGGTGGTGGCGGAATTCGCCGGGGCGCAGTTCGGCACCTTCAAGCCGCGCTTGGCCGAGCTTGCCGTGGCGAAACTCTCGCCCATCACCACCGAGATGAACCGCCTGATGCGCGACCCGGCCGAGATCGACCGTATTCTGGGCCGCGGCGCCGAACAGGCCGAGGCGATTGCCCGCCCGATCCTGAACGATGTCTATGACATCGTGGGGATGATCCGGTCGCGTCAGGTGTAAGATCGTCAGGGGGCGGGGGGAAACCTTCGCCCCTTTTCGTTTGTGGCAAGGGGGCAGCGGATGGCAGGCAAGGCTTCGGCGCTGCGGCGCATCCTGTTGTGGGGGGTGGTGGCGGCCTCACTGCTGCTGACGCTCCAGGGGCTATCGGACCTGCGGGCCACGCCGGGGGTGCAGCCGCTGATCCAGCGCACGGCCGCCGAATACCGCGCCGCGGTGAATGCCGCCCTTGCTGAAGCCGCGACCGAGGGGCGGGTGGCGGGGCTTCTGTCGGGCTATATGGCGCAATCGCCGCGCGACTGGGTTGCGACCGAGGCCGTGCTGGACGTGGCCGCCGAACGCGGCCTTGCGCTGCATCCGACGCTCATCACCCGCATCGAAACGGCCTTGGCCGAAGATACCGGCCTTTGGGCCACTGCCACCGCCTGCGGGCGCTGTGCGGTGGATATGGCCTCCTGCGGGCTGTCTCAGGCACTGATCTGCAATGCGCCGGTGACGCTTTCGCCCGTGGGGGATGTGATCGGCATGGGGCGGCAGGGCGTGAACTGGGCCACGGGCGCCGAGGTGGACCGGCTTGACCTGGCGCTGTCCACGCTGGGCCTCGGGGCGACGGCGGCGGTTGTGGTCAGCGGCGGCGGCAGCGCAACGGTCAAGGCCGGGGCCTCGGGGCTGCGGCTGGCGCGGGGGATGGGACTGTTGAACGCGCGGCTGACAGCACGGCTGGTTCGCGTCGCCGAAGAGGCGATCGACACCACCGCCCTGCGCCGCATCACCCGGCTGGAGGATGTGCCGACCCTCCTCCGCCCCGGCGCGCTGGACGAAATCGGGCAGCTCGCCACGGGCCTGGCGCGCCTGCAAGAGGCGACCGATACCCGCACCGCCCTGCGCCTGCTTCCACATCTGGATGACGCGCGCGATGCCACCCGCATGGCCGATGCCGCCGCCGTCTTTGGCCGTGGCACGCTGGGCCGGGTCGAGGTTCTGGGCAAAGCGCGGCTGTTCCGGCTGGGGCTGCGCCTGTCGGATACCGCGCGCGATCTGCTGGTGGGGCTGGCGGGCCTTGGCGCGGCGCTGCTGGGTTTCGCACAATCGCTGGGGCTGCGGCTCGCGCGGGCACTGCTGCGCGGGCGGGGCTGACCTGTCACGCGGGCGTCGCATTGCGCGGGCAATGTCACGCGCGGAGGTCGGGCCCACCTCTGGCCGGGGTCGTTCTTCCCCCAGGATCTCTGACGCCGGCCCCTTTCGGCCCGGCCGTGTGCCGGGCCTCTCTTTTTGCGCGCAGGGGCTGTGCGGGGCTTTGCCTTATCGGGCGGCCCGTTTTGGGCTAGATTTGCCCAAGCCGCCAGATACGGAGCCCCCCATGACCCAGATCCTGCCCCCCGAAACCCGCATCGGGCATGTCCACCTCAAGGTGGCCGACATTGACCGCGCGCTTGCCTTCTATCAGGGCATCCTCGGGTTCGAGATCACGCAGCGCTATGGCACGCAGGCGGTGTTCCTGTCGGCGGGCGGCTATCACCACCACATCGGGCTGAACACCTGGGAATCGCGCAGGGGCCGCCCCCCGGCGCCGGGCACGACCGGGCTTTACCATACCGCGATCCTTTTCCCCGACCGGGCAAGCCTTGGCGCCGCGCTGAAGCGCATCGTCGAGGCCGGATGGCCGCTGGAGGGTGCCTCTGACCATGGGGTGAGCGAGGCGATCTATCTGCGCGACCCCGACGACAACGGGGTCGAGCTTTACCGTGACCGCCCCGAGGCGGAATGGCCGCGCGATGCCGCGGGCAATCTTGCGATGATCAGCGCGCAGCTGGACTTGCATGCCCTGCTGGCCGAGGCAGGCTGACCCCGCCCCGCCACGCTGTCACACCCGCCGGGCAAGGCTGGACCTTGCCCCCGCGCGGGTGTTTACTCGGCCCCGGCGACGGAGGCGAGCATGGCATTTGGCAAGAATATCCGCACCTTCTTTGAAGGAAAATGGCACGAGGGCGACGTGGCAGTCATGCGCGCCGCCGATCACGGGATCTGGCAGGGCTCCTCGGTCTTTGACGGGGCGCGGCTGTTTGAAGGCGTGGCGCCTGACCTTGATCTGCATCTGGCGCGTGTGAACCGTTCCGCCGAGGCGATGATGATCACCCCGACCGTGACCGCGGACGAGATGCTGGAGATCGCACGCGAAGGACTGCGCGCCTATGGTCCGGGCAAGTCTGTCTATATCCGCCCGATGTATTGGGCGATTGACGGCTCGGACCTGGGGATTGCCCCCGCCGAAAATTCGACTGCCTTCGCCCTCTGCCTTGAGGAAGTGCCGATGCCCCCCGCCGCCGGGCAGACCACGCTGACCCGCACCCGTTTCCGCCGCCCGGTGATGGAGGATGCGGTCTGCAACGCCAAGGCGGGGTGCCTCTACCCCAACAACGCCCGGATGCTGGTCGAGGCCAAGCGCAAGGGCTTTGGCAATGCGCTGGTGGCCGATGCGATGGGCAATGTCGCGGAAAGCGCGACCGCCAATGTCTTCATCGTCAAGGATGGCGTGGTGATGACCCCCATCGCCAATGGCACCTTCCTGTCGGGCATCACCCGCGCCCGCCATATCGCCAATATGCGCGCCGACGGGATCGAGGTGCGCGAATGCGTGTTGACCTTCGCCGATGTCGAAGCCGCGGATGAAGTGTTCCTGTCGGGTAACTTTGCCAAGGTTACCTCGGTCGCCCGGTTCGACGATGTCACCTACCGCAGCCGCCGCATGACCGATCATATCCGCAGCCTCTATATGGACTGGGCGCGCGGCGCGGCGGTCTGACGATGCAGGGAAACGTCCTCGAACTGCCCGGCCCCTTCGGCATCGCGGTCGAGGTCCGTAACAACTTTGCCTTCCTCGCGCTGATCATCTTCGTGTTGGCGCTGTTCCAGGGGGCGGGGCCGCTGACGGTGATCGGGCTGATCGGGGTGCTGCTCGTGTCGATCTTCCTGCATGAGCTGGGCCATGCCTGGGCCGCGCATGTGCAGGGCGTCAAGGTCACGCGGATCATCCTGACGGGGGCCGGGGGGCAAACCAAGATCGCCAATACCAGTGCCTCGAAGAAAGAGTTCATCACCCTGATGGGGCCGCTGGTCAGCCTTGGCCTTTGGGCGGTGCTGGGGTTGATGATGCGGGGCGTCTATCAGCTGGCGCTGGCAGACCCGGCCTGGGTGCCGCTGGGGATGGTGCTGGTGCCCTGGCTCGGCTTTGCAAGCCTGATCAACCTTTTTCTCTTTGCCTTCAACATGGTGCCGGTCCAGCCGCTGGATGGGGGGCGGCTTTTGCTGTTGGGTCTGCGGCACTGGATGCCCGCACCCAAGGCTGCACGGGTGGCGGGTGGCATCGGTATCGTGTTCTGCGTGCTGTGGTTTCCGGCGATGGTCTGGGTGTTCTACCAGTCGGGGCTTCTGATGCTGTTTCTGCCTTCCTTTGCGCTGCATCTGGCAATGGCGCGGGGTGAACGGCGGCGCTGATCACGCGGCCAGCCGCGCATAGGCCCCCGCACGCGCGATCAGGTCTTGGTGGGTGCCGATCTCGACGATGCGCCCGCCCTCCATCACCACGATCCGGTCGGCATTGCGGATGGTGCCCAGCCTGTGGGCAATGACGAGGGTCGTTCGGCCCTGCGACAGCGCCTCCAGCGCGGTCTGGATTTCGCGCTCGGTTTCCCGATCCAGCGCCGAGGTCGCCTCATCCAGCAAGAGGATCGGCGGGTTGCGCAGAAAGACCCGCGCGATGGCCACGCGCTGCTTCTGCCCGCCCGACAGCATCACCCCGCGTTCGCCCACGACGGTCTCCAGCCCTAGCGGCAGCGCATCGATCAGCGCCCCCAGCTGCGCCCGGTCGGCGGCGGCGCGGATTTCGTCCTCGGTCGCGCCCAGCCGCCCATAGGCGATGTTTTCGCGCAGCGTGCCGCCAAACAGGAACACATCCTGACTGACCAGCCCGATCTGGCGGCGCAGGCTGTCCAGCGTCAGCCGGTCGATCCGGTGGCCGTCGATGCGGATCACGCCTGCGGTGGGCGCATAAAAGCGCGGCACCAGCGACAGAAGGCTCGACTTCCCCGCGCCCGAGGCGCCGACGATGGCAACCGTCTCGCCGGGCCGGACAGTCAGGGTGATGCCGCGCAGCACCGGGTGGGTCGGATCATAGGCGAAATCGATCCCCTCAAAGCGGATCTCCCCCCGGAGCGCCGGGGCTGCCACGGCGCCGGGCGCGTCGGCAATGTCAGGCTCGGTCGCCAGCAGCGCCTGATAGCGGCGAAAACCGGCAATGCCGCGCGGATAGGTTTCAATCACCGCGGCAATCTTGTCGAGCGGGCGGAAGAACACCCCCACCAGCAGCAGAAAACCCACAAATCCCCCCGCCGACAGATCGCCCCGCAGCACCAGCCCCGCCCCCGCCACCATCACGACGACCTGCACGAAGCGCATGCCGAGATACTGGATCGCATGCGAGGCCGCCATCACGCGATAGGCCTGCAACTTGGTGCTGCGATAGGCCTGATTGTCGCGGTCAAACAGCCGGTGTTCGTGGCGTTCATTGGCAAAGGCCTGCACCACGCGGATGCCACCCAGCGCCTCTTCCAGCCGCACGTTGAAATCGCCCACGCGGGCATAGATCTCTTGCCAGGTGCGGGTCATGCGACCGCCATAGACCATGACCAGCACCCCCGTCAGTGGCACGATCAAGCCGGTCAGCAGCGCAAGCCCCGGATGGATCGCCGCCATCAGCGCAAAGGCGCCGACAAAGGTCATCACCGCGATGAACAGGTCTTCGGGGCCGTGGTGGGCGACCTCGCCGATTTCCTCAAGGTCGCGGATGACGCGGGCCGCCAACTTGCCGGTCCGTTCGCGGTCATACCAACGCCAGGACAGCCGCGTCAGATGTGCAAAGGCGCAGCGGCGCATCTCGGTCTCGATATTGATGCCCAGCCGGTGGCCCCAATAGATCACGACCGCCATGAGGCCGGTGTTCAGTGCATAGATCAGCAGCAGACCCGCCGCCGCCAGCAAGGTCAGACCCCAGTCCCCCTGCGGCAGCAGGTGGTCAATGAACCCCGTCACCGCCAGCGGAAAGGCAAGCTCCAGCAGGCCCGAGGCCACGGCGCAGCCGAAATCCACCCAGAACAGCCAGCGCCAGGGCCGGTAATAGGCAAAGAAATCACGCAGCATCCTGCTGTCCTTTTGCAAGTGGATCATCCGGCGCGGCGGCTGCCGCGGCGGATCATGGCAATGAAGTAGATGCCGCCCAACGCGGCGGCGATGGCCCCGGCGGGCAGCTGGAAGGGTTGCATCGGCACCCGGCCCGCCCAATCGGACAAGATCATCAGCGAAGCGCCCAATGCACCCGCCACCGCAACCTGTGCGCCCGCCCGCTGTGCGCCCAAGAGCGCCGCCAGATGCGGCGCGACCAGCCCGACGAAGGTGACAGGCCCCATCAACGCCGTCACCCCCGCCGCAAGCCCACCCCCCAGCGACATCAGACCGGGCCGCGCAAAGGCAAGCGAAACGCCCCGCCCCGCCGCAAGCCCCGCCCCCGCACTGACCAGTGTCAGCAGCCGCGACAGCGACAAGGCCACCGCCATCCCACCGATCCCCAGCGCCAAAAGCCCCAGCGCCGCCCCCGGCCTCACGCGATAGGTGGACCCCGACAACCAGCCGATGATCGAAAAAGCCTCGGCCGTGCCGCTGGCGAGGGCGAGCTTCACCGCCGCATCCAGCCCGGCCCCCAGCGCGATCCCCACCAAGGCCAGCACCGCCGGGTCATGCTCCATCCGGCGGCCCAGCAGATGCAGCGCGATCAGCACCGACAGGCTTCCCGCAAGGGCCATCGGCAAGGTGCCCTGATGGATCGACCCACCCGTCAGGATCACCCCCATGACCAGCGCAAAGCTCGCCCCCGACGACAGGCCCAGCACATCCGGCCCCGCCAGCGGATTGCGGACCAGTCGTTGCAGCACAACACCCGCCACCGCCATGGCCATGCCTGCCCCGGCGCCCGCCACCACACGGGGCCAACGCAGCGCAAGGATCAGGTCCTGCGGCCAGACCAACGCCCATCCCCCCGGCCCCTTCCCAAGCGCCAGCGCCAGCCCCCCCAGCGGCAGCGGCAGGATCAGCAGCACCATAAGCGCGAGGGGCCGCAGCCGATGCGCCGGGGCGGGCAGGTGAAACGGCACCTCTGCCCCTTCGCGCGCCCGCGGCCGCGCCAGAAGCCAGATCAGCGCCGGGGCCCCGATCAGCGCGGTCGCGGCCCCGGTAGGCACCATGTCCCGCATCACCGGCCGAAGTGCGAGGACGAGCGCATCCGCCCCGATCAGCATCCCGCTTCCCAAAAGCGCCGCAACCGGCAGTTCGGCCCCGGCGCGGCGCGCACCCAGCAGCCGCGCCAGATTGGGCGCCACCAGCCCGACAAAGCCGATCATTCCGACATGGGCGACCGACAGGCCCGTCAGCCACAGCGCCACCGTCGCCACCCCAGCCAGTGCGGGCCAAAGCCGCAAGCCCCGCCCCTCGGCCGCGTCGGCGCCCAGCCGGATCAGCGTCAGCACCCGTGCAAAGGCCAGCGTCAGCGCCCCCCCGATCACCAGCCGCGGGGCCAATGCCGCGGCGCTTGCCCATCCGGTCTGGGTCAGATCGCCCGCACCCCACAGGAAAAGATGCCCGAAGTAAGGGCTTTTCAGCAGCAGCAGGACCGAGGCAAAGGCCCCGCACATCAGCGTGACCGCCATGCCTGCCAACACCGCCCCCACGCCCATCAGCCCGCGCATCCCCGCAATCGCCAGCACAAGGCCCGTGGCCGCCGCCGCCCCCGCCATGGCGACCCATTCTCCCTGTGCCACCGCAAGGCCGGGGGCCAGCAGCGTGGCCAGGATCATCGCAAGCCAGGCGCCCGAGGCTGCCCCCAGCGTCATGGGCGAGGCAAGCGGGTTGCGCGTCGCCTGCTGCATCAGACTTCCGGCCAGCCCCAGCGCCGCCCCGACCAGCGCCCCCACCACCAGACGCGGCAGGGCGGCCTGCAGAAACTGCACCTCGGCAAAGCCGTCCGGCATCGCCCCGCTCAGCAGCGGCCAAAGCCGATCAGCCCGCATGCCCGGCGCCGCGCCCAGCCACAGATGCAGCACCGCAAGCCCCGCCAGCAGGGCAGGCAGCGCCCCCCGGAACAGACGCCCGCGCGCCGTCATGGCAACGCCCGCAAGGCGGCGGCCATCGCCTCGGCCGTGCGACCGATCGACAGGGCGCTGCCATAGGACCAGACGGCCCGCATCTCGGCAAAGCGGCGCCCCGCGACGGCGGGCAACGCCTGCCAGACCGGGCTTTCCAAGACCTCGGCCCCGGTCATATGCGGCTGGATGGCCAACAACAGGCCCCGGGTGGCCCCGCCCAGCGCCTCAACCGGGTGCTGCGCCACGCCCCAGCGGCTGGCGGGTTGCGGCAGTTCGGGGGCAAAGCCCAGCCGGGTGGCCACATATTGCGGCACGGAATTCGCGCCATAGATCCAGACGGAACGCGCATCGTTCAGCCGGATCAGGGTCAGCGGCGGCGGGGCGGGGCCAAAACGGGCGGCGAACTCCTCCCGCAGAGCCGTGATCCGCGCCTCTTGCGCGGCCAGCAGCGCCTCTGCCCGCGCCTCTTCCCGCAGCAGGGCTGCGACCTGCCGGAAGACCGCCAAGGTGGCCGCGACATTGTCATGCCCGGCGTCCCAATGGGTCCAGACCAGCACGGGGGCGATTTGGGCCAGCTGGGCCTCTTGTGCCGGATCAAGATCGACGGCGAGGATGACATCGGGCTGCAGCGCGGCCAGCGTTTCCAGATCGGGTTCCGTCCGCAGGCCGATATCGGTGACGGCTTCAGGGACTGGCGGGTTGACCACCCATTCCCCGTAAAGCGCGATTTCCGGGGCCCCGACGGGGACATGCCCCAGATCCAGCACCGCCTCGGCCAACGTCCAGTCCAGCACCACGATCCGCGCAGGCGGGGCGGCAAAGCTATGGCTTCCATTGCGGTCGGTCACCGTGACGGGATCGGCGTGCAGGGCCACCGGCAGCAGGGTCAGCAGCGCGGCTAGGGCAAGGGCCGCGCGCATCACGGCGCCCCGACGGGCGGCAGGGCGACCAGCGCCTCGGCAATTGCCTCGGCCAGATGGGCGACCGAGGATGGCCCCCCATAGGTCCAGACCGGGCGCACCTGCCCGAAGCGACCCGCCTGCACAAAGGGCATCGCCTGCCAAAGCGGGCTGTCAAACAGGGCCGCCCCCTCGGCAAAGGGTTCGATGTTCAGAAGAATGGCGCTGCCAAAGCGGGCCAGCCCTTCAGGCGGTTCCAGCGCAAAGCCCCATTCGCTGGCGGGGCCGGAGGTGGCATCCGTCAGACCCATCCCCTCCAGCGCGGCATGGGGCATGGAATTGGCACCATAAACCCGCACCGACGTGGGGCTGAGGAGCCGCGTCACCACCACCGGCGGCACCTGCCCGCCGAAATGCGCGCGCACGCGTTCGCCCGCTGCGGCCACGCGGGCGTCCACCTCGGCCAGCACAGCCTCGGCCCGGTCGGCGCGCCCGAGACGCGCCGCCAGATCGCGAAAGCCTGCGCGCAGGGCGGCGGGGTTATCATGGCCCGCATCGAAGAAATCATAGATCACCACCGGCCCCGCCTGTTCCAGCGCGGCCTGCAGGTCGGCCTGCTGATCGCTGCCCACGATCAGCGTGGGCGCAAGGGCGGCGATGCTCTCAAGGTCCGGCTCGGTCCGCAGGCCGATGTCGGTGATCCCGGCAGGCAGTGCAGGCTGCACGACCCAGGTGGCATAACCCGCCAGATCGGCCCCGCCGACCGGGGTCACGCCCAGATCAGTCAGCATCTCCAACCCCTCCCACGACAGGGCGACGACGCGCGGCGGTTCCGCCCCGGCCGGGGCGGCCACCAGCATCAGGGCAGCAAGCAACAGATGTTTCATCGGTGTCTCCGTTCAGGCCACCACGGCCTCGGGCAGGCGCCCGGACACGGGCAGCACCTGCATGGGGATGTCATAAAGCGCCGAGAGCCGCGCGGGCTGCAGCAGATCGGCGGGCGGCCCGTCAAAGGCCAGCTGCCCGCCCTTGAGCGCGACGATCCTGTCGGCAAATCGGGCGGCAAGGTTCACGTCATGCAGCACGACGACCACGGCCCGCCCCTCCTGATCCGCCAGCCGCCGCAAGAGAGCCATCACCTCATGCGCATGGGCCAGATCAAGGGCCGCGGTCGGTTCATCCAGCAGCAGAAGCGGCGCTTCTTGGGCCAGCGCCATGGCGATGAAGGCGCGCTGCCGTTCACCGCCCGACAGATGTTCGGCCAAGGCGGGCGCCAGATGAGCGCAATCGGTGGCGGCCATCGCCCCTTCGATCCGCGCGCGGTCAGGCGCGCGAAGGGGGGCCAGCGGCCCACGCCAAGGGTAGCGCCCCAGCGCCACCAGCTCGGCCACGGTCAGGCCCGGCACGGCGGGCGGGCGCTGCGGCAGATAGGCCACGCGCCGGGCCAGCGCCTTTTGCGTGAAGCTGCCCAGCGGGCGGCCATCCAGCGTGATCTGCCCCCGGTCGGGGCGATCAGCCCGGGCCAGCAGGTTCATCAGCGTAGATTTGCCCGATCCGTTGTGGCCCAGAAGCGCGGTCACGCCCCCCTGCCCCAGCGCGAGCGACCCGAGCGCGAGAACCTCGCGCCCGGCCCGGACCCGACCTATTCCGGTCAGCGCATACATGGTCAGAACTTCGCGGTCAGCGTCAGCGCCACGCTGCGTTCATCGCCGATGTAGCACGCCCCGCCCCCGCAATAGGTGACGTAAGAAAGGTTCCCGAGGTTGCGGACATTCAGCGCAAGGTCATAGGCCTCGGTCTCATATCCGATCATCGCATCAACCAGACCAAAGCCCGGCGTGCGCTGCACATCGCTGCCATCCCAGACCGCGCCGCGCGCCCGCACGCCCAGCCCGGCCTTGAACCCGGCCAGCGTGCCTTCGCTGGGCTTCCACGTCGCCCAGACCGAACCCATCCGCTCTGGCACGCCCGACAGGCGCGCGCCGTTCACATCCTCGGTCCGCAGCCAGCTCGCATTGGCCTCAACCGCAAGATCGCCCCAGGCGTGGCGCAACTCCAGCTCGACCCCGCGCGAGGTGGCCTTGCCGGTCTGGATCATGAAGCCCGGATTGGCCGGGTCCGACACGGTGATGTTCGACCGGGTGATGTCAAACAAGGCGAGGCTGACAAGGCTTGCCCCATCGGCCGATTGCCAGCGGGTGCCCACCTCATATTGCGTCCCGCGCGAGGGTTCGAAGGGGTTTCCGTCCACATCGGTGCCGACGAATTCCTGCTTGAAGCTTTCGGCATAGCTGACATAGGGCGCGACGCCACTGTCAAAGCGGTAGAGAAGCGCCGCATTTCCCGTGGTCGCGCTGTCCGAGGCATTGACCACCGCATCGGTGAAGGTGCCGGTCGATTCCCCCGTCTCGATGCTGCCCCAGCGCAGGCCGGTATCCAGATGCAGCCTGTCACCAAAGGTCGCGCGGTTTTGCAGATACAGCCCTTTTTCCTCGACCGTATTGGCGTTGTAATCGGTGATGGTGATGTCGGGCGCCCCGGAATAGACCGGGTTGAACGGGTCCAGCGCGGCGATCTGCGCGCCATAGCCATAATCGCTGTCATAGACGCCACGGGTATAGGAGGCCCCGATCAGGGTCTGCATCTGCACCGTGCCAAGCGCCCATTCTGCGCGGGCATTGGCATCGAGGTTCAACGACCGCATGTCATTTTCCGCCGCATAGAAGGTGCGGTTGATGGTGCCGTCTTCATTATAGCGGAAGTTGCCGTAATTGTCGAAAGCCCACCAGGCATGGCGGTAGTCCGAGGTGCCGCGCGTGACGCGTGCAGTGGCGCCCAGCGTCCAGACGCTGTCCAGCTCGTGCTCCGCCATCAGGGTCAGGGCGCGCTGGGTGGCATTGTAGCGGTCAAAGTCCGGCTCACCCACGAACAGGTCGCCCGGCAAGTATTCACCATTCGGCGCAGGGTCCAGCGTGCCATATTGCGAGGCGAACTGGATCAGCGGGCTGGACCAGCTGTTCTGCACATTCAGCAGCGCCGTCACCTTGGTGCGATCCGTCGGCCGCCAGGTGATCGAGGGCGCAAAGGCCAGCACATCATCCCGCGAATGGTTGACCTGGGTCGCACTGTCACGCGCAACACCGACCAGACGATATTCCAGCGTCTCGGACAGGCGGCCCGACCAATCGATACCGACCTGCTTGCGCCCATGCGATCCGACCTGCGTCTGCAGGATATTGGGCGACCCCTGCCCCGCCACTTTCGAGGTGGTATTGACCACCCCCCCGACCGAGCCATTGCCATAAAGCCCCGATGCCGGGCCGCGCAGCACCGAAACGCTGTCCAGCAGGAAGGCCTCGGGCTTGGTGTCATTGTACCAGCCGTAGCGCGACAAAAGCCCGTCATGGTACGTCGTGGGGGCAAAGCCGCGGATGCTCGACCAATCCGACCGGTTATCCAGGCCCCATTGCCCCGCATCGACGCCCGCCGAATACGAAAGCGCCTGCACCACGTTGGACACGCCCTTTTCCGCCATCTGCTGCGCCGTGACGACCGTCACCGAGCGCGGCGTTTCCAGAATCGGCGTTTCGGTCTTCAGCACAGTGGCCGCCGTTTCGGCATGGGTCTCGCCGTAAAAGCCCTGCGTGCCTGCAACGACGACCTCATCCAGCACCACCTCTTGCGCGACGGCCGGATGCATTAACGCCATGACCCAAAGGCTTGCCCCCATGGCAAGTTTCGATTTCATCGGTTTTCCCCTTCTCTGTTTTTGTTCAGTTTTTCGCGACATCATCGGTCCAGTATCCGGCGATGTAGCTGTGGCCGCGCGCGGGGGTGCCGCGCTTGCGGATCACGTGGCGCAGGCGCGTGGCCTGCCGGTCCTCTGCAGCGAACCACAGGTAGGGAGCGGGCGATCCTGACGCCGCAAGCCGGGCCAGAACCCAGTCCTCCAGCACGGCCTGCCCACGCAGGAGCCAGCGGATGCGCACGCCTTCTGGTCCGGGCAGAGGTTGGCGAAGCGACGGGTCGGCGATCTCGATCAGAACCTCGCCGCAGGTCGCGGGGTCGGCGGCCGCCAGAATGCGCGCCATCGCAGGCAGCGCCGTTTCATCCCCCGCCATGAGGAGATGCCGGGCGTCGGGCAGCCAGCCGCCCCCCGGACCGATCAGCCCGACCTCAGCCCCCAACGCATGCGGCGCCCAGCGACAGGTACGACCGCGGCCGTGGTGGTAGATGTCGATCTCGAGCCAGCCTGCTGCGGCATCGATGGCGCGAATGGTATAGACCGGGTCATGCAGCTTGTCCTCGCCCTGCGGCCAGACGGTGCGACCCGCAGCATCCACACCCGGCCAAACCGGCCTGCGCCCATCAGGTGGCAAAAGCAGCCGCAGATGCAAACCACCCCGGGCAAATAGGGCAAACCCCGGACCTTCCAGCCGCAGGCGCAAGAAGCCGGGCACTGGACGCGTCACCGCCGTCACCCGCGCAAGGCGGAAGTTCTGCGGATGGGCGCTGACCGGGGCGGGCAAATTCCAGTCCAGCCGTTCGGCCAGCGACGTGTCGAACCTGTCGAGGTAGAAGATCACCCATTGGCGCAAGACAAAGGCATCGGGCGGCGTCAGCGGTGCGGCCTGCAAAAGCACCGCGTCCGCCGTGCGGGTCAATGTGACAAGCCCCACCCCGGTGTCGATCGACAGGCCATCCGCGCGGTCAAGATAAACGCGATCATGGCTGTCCAGCTCGGCGCGAAGGAAGGTCAGAAATGGCTCGGCCGCAACGGGAAGGGTGCAGCGCAGCATCGGAACAGGGGTCAGATCGGTCATCGCGGGCTCACGTCATGGGCCCCGGACTGACGGGGCGGTGGAACGTGACCTGGCGGTGATGGGGCCTCTGCCCGCGGATCGGCTCGGTCGGGAACGGAAAGAACGCAGACCGAATGCAATTCCCATGTGAAATAGTCAAGTATTAACCATGTCAAAAAACCGCAGCTCCCGACAGGCCGTGGCGGAAAAGTCGCATCTCCGTCTCGGCAGGGCCCGGTCGGAAAGGGCAAGGCCGATGCCTGCACCGACGCCGCGCTTGCCAAGCCCGGTGTCGCCCGTCATCATGAATCGCGACAGAGGAGATCGACATGCGGAAGTTTCTGGTCGTGCTGGATGACAGCCGCGAATGCCTGAATGCAATGCGCTATGCTGCCCTGCGGGCCGCCCATACAGGGGCAGGGGTGCAGATCCTGTCGATCATCCCGCCCGAGGAGTTTCGCCATTGGATGGGCGTCGCCGATCTGATGCGCGCCGAGGCGCGCGAACGGATCGAAGCGCATTTCGAAGTCTTTGCCAAATGGATGCGCGACAAGCAGGGCGTGAACCCGGAACTCGTGATCCGCGAGGGCGATGCCGCGCAAGAGATTCTGGCGCAGGTCAAGGCCGACCCGGAAATCGGCATCCTTGTGTTGGGGGCAGGCACCGAGAAAAGCGGCCCCGGCCCGCTGGTGTCGTCCATGAGCCGCAATTCCGGCACCCTGCCGATTCCGATCACCATCGTTCCGGGCGACATGTCCAAGGAACGGCTGGAAGCCATCACCTGACCGCGCAGCCGCGCCGGGGACCTGCAGATGAAAACCATCGGGATTCTGGGCGGCATGTCCGCCGCTTCGACCGTGATCTACTACCGCCAGCTCTGTGATCTGACGCGGGCGCGGCTGGGGGGCCTGCATTCGCCGCAGCTTTTGATCCGCAGTCTGGATTTTGCACCTGTCGCGGCGGCGCAGGCGGCCGGGGATTGGGCCGCCCTCGGCCAGATGCTGAACACAGAGGCGCGGCGGCTTGAAGAGGGCGGGGCCGACCTGCTGCTGCTGGCCACCAATACGATGCACAAGGTGGCTGACACGATGATGGCGGGGGTGTCGATCCCGCTGATCCATATCGCGGATGCAACGGCCACGGCGATCCGGCAGGCAGGGCTGACGCGCCCCGGCCTGATGGCCACCGCCTTCACGATGGAGCAGAGCTTTTACACCGACCGCCTGCGCGCCGCGGGCCTTGATCCCCTGGTGCCTTCGGCCGAGGACCGGGCCACGACCCATCGCATCATCTATGACGAGCTTTGCCGCGATCAGGTCCTGCCTGCGTCCCGCAGCGCCTATGAAGGCATCGCGGCCCGGCTGGCCGCTGACGGGGCCGACTGCCTGATCCTCGGCTGTACCGAGGTTGGAATGTTGCTGTCTGCTGCGAACAGCCCGCTGCCGGTCTTTGATACGGTGGCCATCCATTGCGCCGCCGCGCTTGAGGCCGCATTGTGACCGCGCTCGTCGCCCCGCGTGACCGGCTGGCCTATTACGACCAGCAAGAGGTGACACTGCCCCGCCTTCTGAACGCGACCGAGGTCTGGAACCGGATGATGCGGGACCCGCTGCCGGGGCTAAGACTGGCCTTCCGGCTGCGCGATGCGATCGCGGCCCGGTTCGGGGTGGCGCGGATCGGCGGGTTTTCCGGCCGGCAGGTGGCCAAGGTGGCGGTGGGTGACCGGCTCGACTTCTTTCTGGTGGAAGGGGTGTCCGATACCCAACTGGTGCTGACAGCGCGCGACCGGCATCTGGATGTGATGATTTCCACCGATTGTGACGGCCCGCGCGTCTGCGCTACCGCCTCGGTCGTGACGCATAACGCCTTTGGCCGCGCTTATATGCTGCCCGTGGCCCCCGCCCATCGCTGGATCGTGCGCGCCATGTTGCGCCGTCTGAAACGGGATCTGACGCCACGGACGTAAGGGAAGCTTGCCCGGACCTCTGGATTCTTTCTGCGCTGCAGCATATATCGGGCGCAGGGAGGACATGCAGAGAGAAAAGGCCCCTGCCATGTTCATGCGTTTCAAGAAACCCGCCCGCGCCGCAGCCCCCGTGCCTGTGGCCCTGCCCGCCGATGCCCTTGCCTACTACGCCCGCGAGGCCAGCTCTGGCCCCCTGCGCGAGCTTTCGGCGCTGGATCAGATGTACGGCTATTGGCAGGCCGACTGACCGCCCCTCGGGGCGCGAAACCTTGACTTCGTGGCCCGTGGTGGCCATATCGGGGGCAACCCCCCGGAGGTGTCCCATGTTCATCCAGACCGAATCCACGCCGAACCCGGCAACGCTGAAGTTCCTGCCCGGCCGCACCGTGCTGGAGCTGGGCACCGCCGATTTCCAATCCGCCGAAGCCGCCACCAAAAGCCCGCTGGCCGCCCGCATCTTTGCGGTCGATGGCGTGCAGGGCGTGTTCTTCGGGTCCGACTTCGTGACCGTCACCAAGGCCGATGCCGCGATCTGGGACCATATCAAGCCCTCGATCCTCGGCGCGATCATGGAACATTACCAATCGGGCGCCCCCGTGATGCAGGGCGAGGCTGCGGCCTCGGGCGGGCATGCCAATAACCATGCCGCCGAAGACGATGATATCGTCCGCCAGATCAAAGAGTTGCTTGATACCCGCGTGCGCCCCGCCGTGGCGCAGGATGGGGGCGACATCACCTTCCACGGCTTTGATCGCGGCGTGGTTTACCTGCACATGCAGGGCGCCTGCGCGGGGTGCCCGTCGTCGACCCTGACGCTGAAGATGGGCATCGAAAACCTGCTGCGTCACTATATCCCCGAAGTGACCGAGGTTCGCCCGGTGGCCGCCTGATCATGGCGAACAGGCCTGTTCTCGGCTTTGATACATCGGCCGCGCATTGCGCGGCCGCTTTGCTTTTGCCCGATGGCCGGGTGCTGAACCGGCTGGAGGCGATGGAAAAGGGGCAGGCCGAACGGCTGATCCCCCTGCTGGACGACCTTCTGACCGAAGGCGACATCGGCTGGTCAGATCTGGCCGTCATCGGCGTAGGCACCGGACCCGGCAACTTTACCGGGGTGCGGCTTTCCGTCGCCGCGGCGCGGGGGCTGGCCTTGGGGCTGGGGATTCCCGCAGTTGGCGTGACTCGGCTGGAAGCGCTGGCCCATGGCCTGCCCCGCCCGCTGCTGGTGGCCGAGGATGCCCGCCGGGACGAAATCTATGCCCAGATCTTCTACGAAGACGATGCAGATCCCGCGCGGCTGATCCCGCTCTATCGCATGCCGCAGGTGCGTTATGGCACAGGCTCGGCGGTGCCGAACGGGTTGCCCCCGGCGCTGCCTCTGGCCGAGGCGATCGCGCGCATCGCACAGGACCGGGCCGAGGATGACCCGCCCCGCCCCGCTCCCTTCTACTTGCGCGGCGCCGATGCCGCGCCCCCGGCCGACCCGCCCCCGACCATCCTGCCATGACCCCCGCAGACATGGCCGCGCTGCATGGGCGCTGCTTCACCACACCGCGCCCCTGGTCTGCCGCAGAAATCGCGGCGCTGCAGGCGGACCCGTTCTGCTTTTGCCTTCAGCGCGATGGCGGGTTCCTGATCGGCCGCGTCGTTGCAGGTGAGGCCGAGCTTCTGACCCTTGCCGTCGCCCCCGAGGCCCGTCGCCAGGGCCTTGGCCGGGCGCTTTTGACTGGGTTTCTGGCCGAATCCGCCCGGCGCGGGGCGGAACAGGCCTTTCTGGAAGTGACCGCCGAAAATGACCCCGCCCTTGCCCTTTATGCCGCCGGGGGATTCGCCCAGGCGGGCCGCCGACGGGGCTACTACCGCCGGGCCGATGGCAGCGCGCTGGACGCGCTGGTGCTGGCGCGCGCGGTTTCGGCAGACGACCTGCGGTTGACGTAAGGTCGCACGGCGAAACGCCGCCCGGAATTTGATCGAAAGATCAAAGCGCCCCCATCGGCCCCCAGATTCCATCTTGACCGATCCCGCCAATCCCGCCCTAAATTGGCGACCATCAGCGCGGCACCCGCACGGGCCTGCGGGACCGACGGCGCAAAAAACCTAACGATAACCGGGAGATTTCCATGACCCTGATGAAAACCATGCTCGGCGCAGCGGCCACGCTCGCGCTGTCATCGGCGATTGCTTCCGCCGATCCGGCCATCATCTACGACCTCGGCGGCAAGTTCGACAAATCCTTCAACGAAGCCGCCTTCAATGGCGCCAAGAAGTGGGCCGAAGAAACCGGCGGCACCTTCAAGGAACTGGAAATGCAATCCGAGGCGCAGCGCGAACAAGCCCTGCGTCAGCTGGCGGAATCGGGCGCGAACCCCATCGTCATGACGGGCTTTGCCTTTGGCGACACGCTGAACACCGTCGCCCCGGACTTCCCCGACACCAAATTCGCCATCATCGACATGGTCGTGGAACAGCCGAACGTGAAATCGGTGGTCTTCACCGAACATGAGGGCTCCTATCTCGTGGGCATGATGGCGGCGCTCGCCTCGAAAACCGGGACCGTGGGCTTCATCGGCGGCATGGACATCCCGCTGATCCGTCGCTTCGGCTGCGGCTATGCCGAGGGCGTGAAGGCTGTGAACCCCGATGCCACCGTGGTTCTGAACATGACCGGCACCACCCCGGCCGCTTGGAACGACCCGGTCAAGGGCGCCGAGCTGGCCAAGGCACAGAAATCGCAGGGCGCGGATGTGATCTATGCGGCGGCGGGCGGCACCGGTATCGGCGTGCTGCAGGCGGCGGCAGATGAAGGCATCCTGTCGATCGGCGTGGACAGCAACCAGAACCACCTGCATCCGGGCAAGGTTCTGACCTCGATGACCAAGCGCGTCGACAATGCCGTCTACAACGCCTTCAACGACGGCGAAGCGATGACGGCGGGCCTGACGGTCATGGACCTCAAGGCCGATGGCGTGGGCTATGCGATGGACGACAACAACGCCGCCCTGGTGACGGATGAGATGAAGGCCAAGGTCGAAGAGGCCGCCGCCAAGATCAAGTCGGGCGAGCTGAAGGTGCACGACTACATGTCGGACAACACCTGCCCGGCGGCGACGTTCTGATCCCGTCATGATGGGGGCACATGACACGGGGCGGCAGGCATCTGCCGCCCCCTTCGCGATCGAGTTGAAGGGCATTTCCAAGGCCTTCGGCCCGGTTCAGGCCAACAAGGACATCTCGATCCAGGTTGCCAAGGGATCGATCCACGGGATCATCGGTGAAAACGGTGCGGGGAAATCGACGCTGATGTCGATCCTCTACGGCTTTTACAAGGCCGACGCCGGCGAGATCCTGATCAACGGCCGACCAACCACCATCCCCGACAGCCAGAGCGCCATCCGCGCCGGCATCGGCATGGTGTTCCAGCATTTCAAGCTGGTGCAGAATTTCACGGTGCTGGAAAACATCATCCTGGGCGCCGAAGACGGGCCGATGCTGGCCACCTCGCTGGGGAAGGCCCGCAAGGTGCTGGCCGATCTGGCGCGCGAATACGAACTGGATGTCGATCCCGACGCGCTGGTCGAAGATCTGAGCGTGGGCCACCAGCAGCGGGTCGAAATCCTCAAGGCGCTGTATCGTCAGGCGGAAATCCTGATCCTGGATGAACCGACGGGCGTGCTGACCCCGGCCGAGGCGGATCACCTGTTCCGCATCCTGCGCGGCCTCAAGGATCAGGGCAAGACCATCATTCTGATCACGCACAAGCTGCGCGAGATCATGGAGATCACCGATACCGTCAGCGTCATGCGGCGCGGGCAGATGACCGCGACGGTCAAAACGGCCGAGACGAACCCCGAACAGCTGGCTGAACTGATGGTGGGCCGTAAGGTGCTGCTGCATGTCGAAAAGCAGCCCGCGAACCCTGGCCGCACCGTGCTGGAGGTTGAAAACCTCCGTGTGGTCGATGAACAGGGGGTCGAACGGCTCAAGGGCATTTCGCTTTCGATCCGCGCGGGCGAGATTCTGGGCATCGCCGGGGTTGCGGGCAACGGGCAGTCGGAACTGCTGGAAGTGCTGGGCGGTCTGACACGTGGCACGGGCGTGGTGCGGATGAATGGCAAGACGCTGGACCTGACCGGCCGCCATTCCGACGGGCAAAGCCGCCGCGCCGACGGTATCGCCCATGTGCCAGAAGACCGGCAGGTGCTGGGCCTGATCATGGATTTCACCGCCTGGGAGAACGTGGCCTTCGGCTATCACCATGCGCCGGAATACCAGAAGAACGGCCTTCTGATGGACAATGAGGCAATCCGCCGCGACACCGAGGCCAAGATGGCCACCTTTGACGTGCGCCCACCGATCCCGACCTTGGCAGCCAAGAATTTCTCGGGCGGGAACCAGCAAAAGATCGTCGTCGCGCGCGAGATCGAGCGGAACCCCGATCTCTTGCTCGTGGGCCAGCCCACGCGCGGCGTGGACATCGGCGCCATCGAATTCATCCACAAGCAGATCGTTGCATTGCGCGATGCAGGCAAGGCTGTGCTGCTGATCTCGGTCGAGCTGGATGAGATCATGAGCCTGTCAGACCGTATCGCCGTCATGTTCGATGGTCGCATCATGGGCGAGCGCGACCCGGCTACCACCAATGAACGCGAACTGGGCCTGCTGATGGCCGGTGTGAGTGAAGGGGCCGCATGATGGACAAACTGCCAAAGTGGGCGGACATCCTTCTGGTGCCGCTGATTTCGCTGCTGCTCGCGGCGCTGGTGTCAGCGCTGGTGCTGCTGGCGATCGGGCAAAGCCCCATGCAGGCGCTGACGGTCATGGTCAATGGTGCGATCGTATCGCCCTATGGCTGGGGCTATACGCTTTATTATGCGACCTCGTTCATCTTCACGGGGCTGGCGGTTTCGGTCGCCTATCATGCGGGGCTGTTCAACATCGGCGCCGAAGGGCAGGCGCAGCTTGGCGGACTGGGCGTGGCCCTGGCCTGCCTGTTCCTGCCCTGGCCGCATTGGTCGCTGGCGCTGGTGGGGGCCATGGTTGGGGCGGCGCTGTTCGGCGCGGCCTGGGCTGCCATTCCCGCCTGGCTGCAGGCCAAGCGCGGCAGCCATATCGTGATCACCACGATCATGTTCAACTACATCGCCGCAGCCGTGCTGATCTATCTGCTGGTCGAGGTGCTGCGCCCCGCAGGCCAGATGGACCCGGCCTCGGCCCGCTTCCCGGCAACCACCTCGCTGCCGCAGTTCCAGGACATTCCGGGGCTGCAGTCGCTGTTCCTGCGCTATGCCGCCGATGGCACGGTGCGCCTGAATGCCGAGGGGCTGCCGCTTTATCAGAAGGTTCCGGCCAATGTGACCTTCTTCCTTGCAATCCTCGCCTGTGTCGGGGTCTGGGTCATGCTCTGGCACACCCGGCTGGGCTATATGATCCGCGCTTTCGGCAAATCGGAAAAGGCCGCCCGCTATGCCGGGATTTCGGCGGTGAAGATCACCATGACCGTCATGCTGATCTCGGGCGCGCTGGCGGGCCTGATGGCGATCAACAACGTCATGGGGCAGAGCGAGCGATTGCTGCAAAACTCGGCCGAGGGGGCGGGTTTCATCGGAATCGCCGTGGCGCTGATGGGGCGCAACCATCCGGTGGGGGTGTTTCTGGCCGCGATCCTGTTCGGTTTCCTCTATCAGGGGGGCGCCGCGCTGGGGCTTGAAACCGCGATCCCGATCGAGCTGCGAACGGTGGTGCAGGGGCTGGTGATCCTGTTCACCGGCGCGCTGGACCAGATGGTCCGCATGATGCTGGGCTGGGCCTTCCGCGCCCGCCGCACTGTCTGAGAGAGGGCGCGACAGATGGATTACGCAACCTTCCTGCAGATTTTCGACACGACGCTGCGCCTTGCGACGCCGCTGCTCTTTGCCTGCCTTGCGGGGCTTTATTCCGAACGCGCCGGGGTTTTCGACATCGGGCTTGAGGGCAAGATGCTGATGGCAGCCATGGCCTCGGGCGCGGTCGCGGCGCTGAGCGGATCGGTTTGGATCGGCCTCATGGCCGGGATCGTGGGCTCGCTTGCCTTTGCTTTGGTGCATGGGATCGCCTCGATCACCTTCCGGGGCAACCAGCTGATTTCGGGCGTGGCGCTGAACTTTGTCGCGTCGGGGATCACCGTGCTGATCGCGCAGGATCTGTTCGGCCAAGGCGGGCGCACCCCGCCGCTGGAGGGCGGCGCGCGGATGTTGGAAATCACCCTGCCGCTGGCGGAAACGCTGCGTCCGGTGCCGGTGATCGGCCCGCTTTATGCCGATGTGATCTCGGGCCATCCGATCCTTGTCTATGTGGGCCTTCTGCTGGTGCCTGCGACCTGGTGGCTGCTTTATCGCACCCGCTTTGGTCTGCGGCTGCGGGCGGTGGGGGAAAACCCGGCCTCGGTCGATACCGCCGGCGTTTCGGTCAAGCGTCTGCGCTTTTCGGCCGTGCTGATCGCCGGGGTCCTCTGCGGGCTGGCCGGGGCCTATATGGCTACGGGCCTGCAAGCGGGCTTTGGGCGTGAGATGACGGCCGGGCGCGGCTATATCGCGCTGGCGGCGCTGATCTTTGCGAAATGGCGGCCTTGGCACGCACTTTGGGCCTGTCTGCTGTTCGGGTTCTTCCAATCGCTCGCGCTGCGGCCGGATGTGATGCAGGCGGTCGGGATCAAGATCCCTGGCCCCGCGCTGGACGCCCTGCCCTATATCCTGACGGTGGTGGTGCTGGCCGGGCTGGTCGGCAAGGCCGTGCCGCCGCGTGCAGGCGGCGAACCCTATGTGAAGGAACGGTAAGATGACCGACATCACCGCGCTGACCGCGCTTGTGCAGGCGCGCGCAGGGGCCGCCCCGGTACAGCTGGGGCTGATCCTCGGATCGGGGCTCGGGCATCTGGCGCAGGCGGTGGATGGCGTGGCCATCCCCTATGCCGATCTGCCGGGTTTTCCCCATGCCGGGGTGTCGGGGCATAACCCCAACCTGGTGATTGGTGATCTGGAAGGCGTGCGCGTCGCCGTTTTCGGCGCGCGCGAACATTACTACGAACGCGGCAATCCGGCGGCGATGCGGGTGCCGCTGACCCTGCTGAAGGCGCTGGGGGCTGAATGCCTGATTGCCACCAATGCCGCAGGCAGCCTGCGCCCCGATATTCCGCCGGGTGATCTGATGCTGCTGTCGGATCACCTCAATTTCTCGGGCCTGAACCCGCTGATCGGGGAGCCCACGGATGCCCGCTTTGTCCCGATGGGCGATGCCCATGACCCGGCCCTGCGCGCCGCCCTGAAACAGGCGGCCGAGGCCGAGGGCATCCTCCTGCCCGAAGGCGTCTATACCTGGTACTCTGGCCCCTCGTTCGAGACGCCAGCCGAAATCCGGGCGATCAAGATCCTCGGCGGCGATGCCGTGGGCATGTCCACCGTGCCCGAGGTGATCCTCGCGCGGTTCCTCGGGCTGCGGGTAGCGGCGATCTCGACCATCACGAACATGGCGCAGGGCATGTCGGACGAAAAGATCAGCCACGAACACACCAAGGCCATGGCGCCGCTGGGGGCCAGAAAACTCGACCAAATCCTGCGGAGATTCTTGCGCAACATGCGCTGATCAAATTTTCGCAGGCGCAGCAAAAGCGCAGGGGTTGATTTGACTTCGGGGTCAAAGCTGCACATGGCTGGGCGCTACAGTCTTCTCTGACCGGCCATCCCCATGCAGCTTTACCTTCCCATCGCCGAAGTTTCGGTCAATGCCATCGCACTTGTCGGTATTGGCGGCATTGTCGGTTTTCTCTCGGGCCTTTTCGGCGTGGGCGGCGGGTTTCTGATCACGCCCTTGTTGTTTTTCATCGGAATTCCGCCGGCCGTGGCGGTGGCGACCGGGTCGAACCAGGTTGTCGCTTCCTCCATTTCCGGCGTGCTGGCCCAGCTGAAGCGCAAGGCGGTCGATTTCCGCATGGGCGCGGTCCTGCTGGGGGGCGGTCTGATCGGATCCTCCGTGGGGATCTGGGTTTTCCGCAAGCTGAGCGCGGCGGGTCAGGTCGATCTCTTCGTGCAGTTGTCCTATGTGCTGTTTCTGGGCGTCGTCGGCCTGATGATGCTGCAGGAAAGCCTGCGCGCGCTGGCGCGATCACGCAAACCCGGCGCACCCATCCGCCGCGCCCATGTGCATACCTGGGTGCATGGGATGCCGTTGAAGATGAAGTTCCGCACCTCGGGGCTTTATATCAGCGTGATCCCGCCCTTGGTGATCGGCGCCTTCATCGGGTTCCTGTCGGCAGTCATGGGGGTGGGTGGCGGCTTCATCATGGTCCCCGCGATGATCTATCTGCTGGGGATGCCGACCAAGGTCGTCATCGGCACCTCGCTGTTCCAGATCATCTTCACCACGGCCTTCACCACGGTGATGCACGCAGTGTCGAGCCAGACGGTCGATCTGATGCTGGCGCTGTTGCTGATCCTGGGCGGGGTTGTGGGGGCACAGTTCGGTGCGAGGGTGGGCGTCAAGCTGCGGGCCGAGCAATTGCGGATTCTGTTGGCGCTTCTGGTACTTGCGGTCTGCGCCCGGGTGGCCTTCGATCTGGTGATGACGCCCGAGGAGTTCTATTCGATCACTGCGGGGCGCCTGCCATGATCCGTGCTGTTGCCCTGTTCCTGATGCTGGCCCTTGGGCTGCCCGCCGTTGCGGAAGAAAAGATCGTCGCAGGCCTGTCGCAATCCTCAGTCTCGATCACGGCGGATTATGCCGGGTCCGAGATCCTGGTCTATGGCGCGGTCAAGCGCGAAACCCCGATCCCCGAAGGGGCGCCCCTGCGCGTCATCATCACGGTCGAGGGGCCGGATCAGCCTGTTCTCGTCCGGCGCAAGGATCGCGTCTACGGGATCTGGATCAATAATGACAAGCTTGAGGCCGGGATGGTGCCCAGCTTTTATGCGGTCGCCACTTCGGCCCCGCTGAAAGATGCGCTCAGCCCCGAGGCGGACCTGCGCTACGGGATTACCCTGCCCCCTGCCCTGCGGACCGAGGATCGTGACAGCCAGCCTTTCCTGGATGCCCTGCTGCGAATCCGCACCCAGGATGGCCGCTACGCGACCTATGAAAACACCATCGCCCTGACCGAACAGACGCTGTTCCGCACCGATATCGTCTTGCCCGCCGCACTGACCGAAGGGAACTACACCGTGCGGGTGTTCCTGACGCGGGATGGCGCAGTGGTGGACGAAATGAAGCGCACGCTTTGGGTTCGCAAGGCGGGGTTGGAGCGGTTCCTCTATGAGGCCGCGCATCAATATGCGTTGCTCTACGGTCTGGCGGCCCTGCTGATTGCGGCGGTTGCGGGGTGGGGGGCTTCGGCCATCTTTGCGCGGTTGCGCTGGTGATCAGGCGGCGGCGGTGCTGCGCGCCTCGATCGCCGGCCAGCGCCGCGCCAGCGTGATCCCGCGCAGCGCATTGAGGCCCATCAGCGCGGCCCAAAGCCCATGGTTGCCAAACAGCGGCAACAGGACGGCCAGCAACACGGCATAGGCGGCAACGCAGACCATCATCGCCTGCCGCATGTCGCGGGTGGCGGTGGCGCCGATGAAGATTCCGTCATACATCCAACTTGCCACGCCGATCACCGGGGCCAGCACCAGCCAAGGCAGGTAATCGCGGGCGGCGGCGCGGACCTCGGGGGCGGTGGTCATCAGATCGACAATGATCGGCCCCAGCACCGCAAAAAGGCAGGCGAGCAACGCAGCCCCACCAAAACCCCAGCGAAAGGCAATGCCGACCGACTGCCGCAGCGCCGGACGCGACCGCGCGCCGACCGCCTGACCGACCAGCGCCTCGGCCGCGAAGGCAAAGCCATCCAGCGCATAGGCGGTGATCTCAAGGAACTGCATCAAGACCTGATTGGCGGCCAGCGTCACATCCCCCAGACCCGCGCCGAAAAACAGGAAAGCGGTAAAGCTGCCCTGCAACAGCACCGACCGCACCATGATATCGGAATTGACCTGCGCCATGCGCCGCAGGGCGACGGTATCGGCAAGCCGCGCCCGGGCCGCCTGCAGCGCCGGGCCGAAGGCCGACCGGCAGAGCCAAAGGCCCAGTGCCAGACCCGACCACTCTGCCATCAGCGTTGCCCCCGCCACCCCGCGCACGCCCCAGCCCAGGGCCAGCACGAACCACAGATCCAGCACGATGTTCAGCCCGTTCATCCACAGCTGCAAGACCAGCACCGCCCGCGTCCGCTCCACCGCAATCAGCCAGCCGGTGACGGCATAAAGCGCGATGGTCGCGGGTGCCCCCCAGATGCGAAGCGACAGGTAGCTGCGGGCCAGCGTCTCAACCTCGGGGCTGGCGGGGGCCACGCGGAAGGCGGCCCAGAACAGCGCCCCCTGCAACAGGATGAACACCGCCCCCGCCGCAAGGCCGATGATCAGCGCGCGCAGCAGCACAGCCGTGCTTTCGGCGGCATCCCCCTGCCCCTGCGCCTGTGCGGCAAGGCCGGTGGTCCCCATCCGCAAAAAGCCGAAGATCCAGTAGAAGGTGGCCAGAACCACCGCCCCCAAGCCCACCGCCCCGATGGGCGCGGCCAGCCCCATCTGCCCCACAACGCCGGTATCGACCGCCCCCAGCAGGGGCACCGTGGCATTCGACAACACGATGGGCGCCGCGATGCGCAGCACCCTGCGATGGGTCACGGCGGGCAGGTCGCTCACGCCTCGGGGTCCGGCATCAGGAAATGGCCGGTCGCCTGTGCGAACAGCCGGGCGCGGTTGTCCTGCCAGGCCTCGACATGGACGCTGGCATAGCGCCGCCCCGACCGGTTCACCCGCGCCCGGGCATAGGCATCGCGCGGCAGGCCGGATCGCAGATAATCAACCGTGAAATCAATGGTTTTCGGCAAACGCGGAAAGGGGGCATCGGGCGCGGTCACATCGATCTGGCCCGTCTCCATCCCTTCCCACAGGGTGGTCCAGCTCAGCTCGATGATGGCGGCCACCTCAAGGAAGGCCGCCGTCGCCCCGCCATGCAGGGCGGGCAGCAAGGGGTTGCCGATCAGGTCATCCTTGAAGGGCAAGATGGCCGTCAGCTCATCCCCCCGGCGGTCGAACTGGATGCCCATGAAGCTTATGTAGGGCACCCCTTCGACCAGATGACGCAGCATGGCATCGCGGCGGGTCTTGATCACCTGCACGGGTTCCGGTTTTGCGCGGCTCATACCGAAGCCCCCCTGCGGTCAAAGGT
>NZ_BMYQ01000016.1:72491-87958 GCF_014652355.1 Gemmobacter lanyuensis
GTCGCAGTGGCGACCGGGCGCTCCTCATCGTCATCCGTGGCTGTCACCCGCACGAAGGCCACCGACCGGGTCACGTGGTAGCATTCCGCGCGGGCGCGGATTGCCTGACCAGGGGTCGCGGCGCGCATGTAATCGATCCGCAGGTCGATGGTGGCAGTAGTGGGCGGGGCGGCAGGGTGGCTCATCACAGCGGCCCCGCTTGCGGTATCCAGCAGCGCCGACACCGCGCCCCCGTGGATCACCCCGGTCGCCGGATCACCGATCAGCCGCGGGTCATAGGCCATCGACAGCTCGGCCCGGCCATGGCCAAAGGCATCAAGCTGCATGCCAAGCGCGCGCGCATGGGGCAGCGCCTCGATGAATTGCCGGGCGATGTGCAGGCTCTCGGTCATGGTCATCCCTTTCGCTGCCCGCATCTGACACCGCCGCGCCCCGCCCCGCAAGACCTGCCGCAATCGGACGCAGGGGAACATCGGCGAAACAATTGCGAAGCCCAGAACTTGCCCCTAGGGTAGCCCGCAGGAGGACCAGCGCATGACGGAAACCCGCCTCAGCTTCAAGGAAATGTGCGCGCGCTTCGACGTGACGCCCCGGACGCTGCGCTATTACGAATATATCGAACTTCTGGCCCCGCAAAAGGAAGGCCGCGCCCGCTATTATGGCCCGCGCGAAGTGGCACGCATGACGCTGATCCTGCGTGGCCGCCGCTTCGGCTTCAGCCTTGAGGAAATCCGCCAATGGCTGCTGATCTATCAGCAGAAGGGCACCGGCCCGCAGCTTGAGGCCTGGATTGCCATGGCCGACCGCCAGCTGGCCGAGCTGAACCGCCAGCGCCAGGAGCTGGACGTGACCATCGCCGATCTGCAGGCGCTGCGGGCAACTGCGCTCTCCGAACTCAAGTCCTGAGTCGCCCAAACCGCTGTGAACTGCCCGAAAACCCGGCCCGCGCCGGGTTCTTTTCTTTCGTTTACCCTGCGTCATTTTTCCTGACATTACGTCACGGGAAATCTGACGTGACGTTACATTTACGTCAACGTCAGGCCCTCTGGTATGACGGGGCGTGACCTCTCATCTTTGACGCAGAGTAATGCTGCGAGAGACGCCTATGACACCTGCAAAACCGTCCGATACGGCGGATGTGCTGACGATCCGGGAAATGTGCGATGCCTTCGAGGTCACGCCGCGCACGCTCCGGTTCTATGAACAGAAAGAGCTTCTGTTCCCCATTCGTCAGGGCACCCGACGCCTGTTCACCCGCCGCGACCGCGCGCGGCTGAAGCTGATCCTGCGTGGCAAGCGGTTCGGCTTCTCGCTCGAGGATATCCGGCAGCTGCTGGACATGTATGACCGCGACCCCGGTCAACAGGCCGCCCAGCTGCAGCGCACCTACGAGCTGGCCCGCGCCCGCCTGTCCGAAATGGAACAGCAGCGTGATGAGCTGAACGAGGCGATCACCGACCTGAAGGCCCAGATGGCCTGGGGCGAAGAGATGCTGGCCACCCTTGCCAAGGGGAATGCCACCTGAACCAGATCCTGCGGGCCGCGCCCGCCAGACGACCATCCGAGGGAGAGACCGATGACCACCTACACCGCCCCGATCAAGGACATGCAGTTCCTGTTGCAGGACGTGCTGAAGGTGACCGAAGCCGGAATACCCGGCTATGAAGACCTGGACCGCGCCTTTACCGCCGCCGTGCTGGAAGAGGCCGGCAAGGTCGCGTCCGAGGTTCTGGCCCCCCTCAACAGCGTGGGTGACCGCGACGGATGCGTGCTGGAAAACGGCGTGGTGCGGACACCCGAAGGCTTCAAGGCCGCCTTCGCCGCGATGAAGGACGGAGGTTGGACCGCGCTCGACTGCGACCCGGCTTATGGTGGCCAGGGCCTGCCCTATGTGCTGAATTCGGCCGTGGGCGAAATCTTCGTTTCTGCCAATATGGCCTTCAACATGTATCAGGGCCTGACCCACGGCGCCTATTCGGCGATCCATGCCCATGGCACGGATGACCAGAAGGCCACCTATCTGCCCAAGATGGTGACCTGCGACTGGACCGGCACCATGAACCTGACCGAACCGCATTGTGGCACCGATCTGGGCCTGTTGCGGACCAAGGCCGAACCGCAGGCCGATGGCAGCTACAAGATCACGGGTCAGAAGATCTTCATCTCTGCCGGGGATCACGATCTGGCTGAGAACATCATTCACCTCGTGCTGGCCAAGGCGCCGGGCGGGGGTGAGGGCACGAAGGGCATCAGCCTGTTCATCGTGCCGAAGTTCCTCGTGAATGCCGATGGCACCCTCGGCGCCCGCAACGCGGTTTCGGTTGGCAAGATCGAAGACAAGATGGGCATTCACGGCAATGCCACCTGCGTGCTGAACTATGACGGCGCGACCGGCTTCCTGCTGGGCGAGTTGCACAAGGGCATGCGCGCCATGTTCACCATGATGAACGAGGCCCGCCTCGGCGTGGGCCTGCAGGGCTATGCCGTGGCCGAGGCCGCCTATCAGAACGCCGTCGCCTATGCCAAGGACCGCCTGCAGGGCCGTGACGTGACGGGCGTGAAAAACCCCACCGGCCCGGCCGATCCGCTGATCGTGCACCCCGACATCCGCCGCAACCTGATGGATCAGAAAAGCTTTGTCGAAGGCGCCCGCGCGCTGACCTTCTGGGGCGCCACGCTCATTGACCGGGTTCACCGGTCCGGCGATGCCGCAGCCGACGGGCTGGTCGGTCTGCTGACCCCGGTCATCAAGGGCTTCCAGACCGACAAGGGCTTTGACATGGCGGTGCAGGCCCAGCAGGTCTATGGCGGCCATGGCTATATCGAGGAATGGGGCATGTCCCAATTCGTCCGCGATGCCCGCATCGCCATGATCTACGAAGGCGCCAACGGGGTGCAGGCGCTCGACCTCGTGGGCCGCAAGCTGGCCTCCGATGGCGGCAAGCACGTCATGGCCTTCTTCGAACTGGTCAAGGCCGAATGCCGCGCACATGACGGCGACGACCGCATGAAACCCTTCACCGAGGCGCTGAAAACCGCCTCGAAACAGCTACAACAGGCTGGCCTGTTCTTCATGCAGAACGGGATGAAATCGCCCAATGCCGCGCTGGCCGGGTCTTATGACTTCATGCATCTGATGGGGCATGTCTGCCTCGGCCTGATGTGGACGCGCATGGCGAAGGCCGCCTTCACCGCGCTGGATGCGGGCAGCGAAGACCCCGCCTTCCACGAAACCAAGATCGCGACAGGCCGCTACTACATGGCACGCCAGCTTCCGGCCTGCGCCATGCACCTTGCCCGCATCGAATCTGGTGCCGACCCGGTGATGGCGCTGCCCGACGCAGCGTTCTAAGCTGGCCCAGCCCGGCCCCCGCACATAGGGGGCCGGTTCCCAAGCCAGGAGTAGCCCATGCCCAAGCGTTTCCGCCTCACCCGCCGCTTCCCGGTCGCCATGACCGAAGACGGCTACCGCCGCCTGCGCGCCTTCGCCCAGGACGCCGGTCTGGATGAAGGCGAGGCCCTCTCCTTCCTCTTTGAAAACTGGTCCAGCGTGATCGATCATGACACGCTGACCCACCGCCTGCGGCTCTTCAACGCCGATCTCGACGCCCGCAAACGCTGATCGTCCTGCCCCGCCCCTGCATGGGGCAGGACAGGGTTTCACCTTGGACGGCCATCGGCTTCCCAGCCTGTTCCGCCCCCTCACATCAGCCAGAAAAAGGTTAAGAAACCCTTTTTCATCTTGGCAAAAATATCCTGCGGGGGTCCGGGGGCGCAAAGCCCCCGGCGCGGCCCACCCCGCGCCCACCTTGACGTGAAAGGCCGTAACGTCACCCTGTCTTGCGACGCCACGGCACTTCCCCACCCCACCCCTCTCCTTGCTACACTCATCCCAACGCATCCTGAGGACGACCCCGGAGGACCCCATGACCGAAGCATTCATCTACGACGCGGTCCGCAGCCCGCGCGGCAAGGGCCGGCCGGACGGCGCGCTGCATGAGGTGACGGCCGTCTCCCTTTCGGCCCAGATGCTCAATGCCCTGCAGCAGCGCAACCATTTGCAGGGCCACGCGGTTGAGGACGTGATCTGGGGCAATGTCACCCAGATCGGCGAACAGGGCGGCTGCCTTGCACGCTCGGCCGTGCTGGCCTCGGATCTCGACCAATCCATCCCCGGCCTTTCCATCAACCGCTTCTGCGCCTCGGGGATGGAGGCGGTGAACCTTGCCGCCAATCAGGTCCGTGCGGGCGCAGGGGCTGCCTATATCGCTGGCGGGGTCGAGATGATGAGCCGCGTCCCCATGGGCTCGGACGGGGCGGCCATCGCCGTGGACCCATCGCTGGCCATGAAAACCTATTTCGTGCCGCAGGGCATCAGCGCCGACATCATCGCCACCGAATACGGCTTTACCCGTGACATGGCCGATGCGCTGGCGGTGGAAAGCCAGCGCCGCGCGGCGGCGGCCTGGGCCGAGGGGCGCTTTGCCCGCTCGATCGTGCCGGTGCGCGACCGCAACGGCCTGACCATCCTTGACCGGGATGAATACATGCGCCCCGGCACCGATCTGGCGGCGCTGGCCAGCCTGAAGCCCGCCTTCAAGGAGATGGGCGAAACCATGCCCGGCTTCGACAAGGTCGCGCTGATGAAATATCCGCATCTGGAGCGGATCGAACATATCCACCACGCTGGCAATTCCTCAGGCATCGTCGATGGGGCGGCGGCCCTGCTGATCGGGAATGCCGATTTTGGCCGCGCCCATGGCCTGACACCCCGGGCCCGCATCCGCGCCACCGCCAAGATCGGCACCGATCCGACCATCATGCTGACCGGCCCGGTTCCGGTGACGCAGAAGATCCTGCAAGACAGCGGCATGTCCCTGTCCGACATTGACCTTTTCGAGGTGAATGAGGCCTTCGCCTCGGTCGTGCTGCGCTTCCAGCAGGCCTTCGACATCGACCCCGCCCGCGTCAACGTGAACGGCGGCTCGATTGCGATGGGCCATCCGCTGGGCGCCACCGGCGCCATCATCATCGGCACCCTACTGGACGAACTGGAACGCAGCGGCAAGACCACCGGTCTGGCCACGCTCTGCATTGCCAGCGGCATGGGCGTCGCCACCATCATCGAGCGGGTGTGACAATTCCATGCGCGGCTGCTACAACTCCACCATTGAGAGTAAAATTCGGAAGTCATCTTCCGGAAGATGCATTCGTGATGGAGTTGTCTTTCCCCGTGTTCACCCGTGTGCAAACCTTTCTGCAAAGCATGATGGACGCCTTTCTGGCCGGCGATCTGTCCACCGCAGCCGCCTGTTGCGACTATCCGCTTCGGGTGACGCTCGCCGGACGCAGCATCATGGTGCAGGCCTTGCCCGAAATGGTGGTGTTGCTGCGGCACCTGACCGTGACGCGTCTTGCCGCCGGACAGACCGCCACCCAAGCCGAGGTCTGGCGCATCACTCCGCCCGAGGATGGGGTCTTCTGTGCCTCGGTCCGGTGGTATCACCGCAACCCCATCGGGCAGATGGTGGGGCATACCGACATGATCTACACGCTCCGAGATCTGGGAGAGAGCCTGCGCGTCATCGCTGCGGATGCAACCGAATTGTCGCTGGCGGAGATGGCAGATTATCCCGGACGGCGGCGGTTCACAGTCTGACGGGCGCCCGCGCCCGGATGGGAGGGCGCGATGCCGAAGCTTGATCTCTCGACTGTTCCGGTCAAGACCGGCTCCATCTATCCTGCACCCTATGCCGCGCAGATGCAGGGGCGCAGCTCGCTCCGCCTTGGTGCTGCGGGGGGGCTCAGCCAGTTTGGCGTCAACCTTGTGACGCTCCTGCCGGGGGCCTTGTCTTCGCTGCGACACTGGCACCTGAATGAAGACGAATTCGTCATGGTGATCGAAGGCGAATGCCTTTTGGTCGAAGATGCAGGGGAAACCCTGATGCAGGCGGGCGATTGCGCCGCCTTTCCCGCCGGGCGGCCGGACGGCCACCACTTCATCAACCGCAGCGAACGGCCCGCGCGGTTTCTGGTGGTCGGCAGCCGCGCCGTACATGAGGTGGCAACCTATTCCGACGTGGACCTGAAGGTGACGATCACGGAAGGGCAGGCCCTTTTTACCCATCATGACGGCACGGCCTATGTTCCCCCGAAGGAGGATGGCCAATGAACTCCGCCTCAAGATTTGTGAAAAGCCACAAAAACAATTTCAGATTGCAAATTTCTCGCGATGCCGGGATACTGCAGGGGATGGTTGGTCCTTCGGCACGTTCGAGGGTGACAACCCCCAAAACGCAGTGTGCGCGTTCGTTTTCTACGGGTCCCGATGTCGTCTCCCCGCAGTCCTCAGCAGATCGCGCTTTTCGAAGCCCTGTTTCAGTTGCGCGCCGATCTGGTTCTGGCAGGCGAATTTGGCGATCTGATCGACATCTGGGATTTGCCGGTTTCGGTGGTCGAGGGACCAAAGCACTATGTCCTGGAGACGCGGCGCGACATCTGGCGCTATCAGGCCGCGATGCATATGGGCCTGCGCACGCGGGATGTGACCGCGATTGCCGTCCAGCTGGAAGAGGTGCTGGACGCCGAACAAGGGCGTTTGACCATTGTTACCCGCTGGCACGAGGCGGCGCAGGAGCCCCTGCTCGCCCGCAGTTATCGCGTGGTCTACAGCGGATACGAGGGTCCGAATGGCCTGCGCCTGAACGGGGTCATCACGACGGCGCGGGAAAACTTCCTCGACCGCTACGCGCCTTCGCCAAAACGGTAGGTGCGCGATCCGGCCGGAGGGCCGCGTGATGCCGAAGGTCATGCTCCCCGATTGGGTCCGGGAAGAGGACAGCCTTCACCCGCTGCTGGGCGGGGGCCTTGGCCCCTATGCCACGCGGCTTCTGTCCGATCCCGGCGGGCTCACGCAGTTCGGCGCGTTTCTGGAAGAACTCCCCCCGGGTTCCACCTCTGGCCGACGGCATTGGCATGAAACCGAGGATGAAATGGTCCTGATCCTGTCGGGCAGCGTGGTGCTGGTCGAGGAGAGGGAAACCCCGCTTCACCCCGGCGATGTGGCCTGCTGGCCCGCGGGGCATCCGGTTGGCCACCGGCTCGACAATCGCTCGGACCAGCCCGCGCGCTATCTGGTGATCGGCACGCGCAACCCGCGCGACGTGATCCATTATACCGACCAAGACCTTGTCACCCACAAGGACGGCACCGCCCGGCGTTATCTGCGCCGCGACGGAAGCGTCCTTGGCACCTTCGACGCAAGCCAAGCCCCTGCGTCGGCACCCCAACCGAATTCCGCAGGGTCAGGGCCTACCCCGCCCACCCCGACACCCGAAAGGAGAACCGAATGACCGATTTCACCTCTGCCCTTGACGCCGATGGCGTGGCGACCATCACCTGGGATGTCGCGGGCAAAAGCATGAATGTCATGTCGCTCGAAGGCTTTGCCCAGCTCAACACCCTGATCGACGCCGCCCTGGCCGATCCTGCGGTGAAGGGGGTGATCCTCACCTCGGGCAAGAAGGATTTCGCAGGCGGCATGGATCTCAATGTGATCGCCCGCATGCGCGAAGGCGGCGCCCAGGCGATCTTTGACGGCGTGATGCAGATGCACGGCGTCCTTCGCAAGATCGAGCGCGCCGGGATGGACCCGAAGACGCTCAAGGGCGCCAAGCCGATCGTGGCGGCCCTGCCCGGTACGGCGCTTGGCATCGGGCTGGAGCTGCCGCTCGCCTGCCACCGCATCATTGCCGCCGACAATCCCAAGGCCAAGATCGGCCTGCCGGAGATCATGGTCGGCATCTTCCCCGGCGCAGGCGGCACAACCCGTCTCGTCCGCAAGATGGGTGCGATGATGGCCGCCCCCTTCCTGCTGGAAGGCAAGCTTTCCGCCCCCGCCGCCGCCAAGGCCGCGGGCCTGATCGATGAGGTCGTGGCGCCAGAGGCATTGCTGGCCCGTGCCAAGGAATGGGTGCTCTCCGCCAAGGAAACCGATCTGGTCAAACCCTGGGATGCCAAGGGCTACAAGATGCCCGGCGGCGCCCCCTATCAGCCCGCGGGCTTCATGACCTTCGTCGGCGCAGGCGCCATGGTCCATGGCAAGACGCAGGGCGTCTACCCCGCCGCCAAGGCCCTGCTGGCCGCCGTCTATGAAGGCGCCCTTGTCCCCTTCGACACCGCCCTGCGGATCGAGGCGCGGCACTTCACCTCAGTCCTGATGAACCCCTCCTCCTCGGCGATGATCCGCAGCCTCTTCATCAACAAAGAGGCGCTGGAAAAGGGTGCGAACCGGCCCAAGGTCGAAGACCAGTCCGTCCGCAAACTGGGCGTGATTGGCGCAGGCATGATGGGCGCAGGCATCGCCTATGTCAGCGCCAATGCCGGGATCGAGGTCGTGCTGATCGACGCCACGCAAGACGCAGCCGACCGCGGCCGCGCCCATTCCGAGGCGCTGCTCGACAAGGGCATCCAGCGGCGCAAGGTCACGGCCGAAAAGAAGGCCGAGGTGCTGGCCCGCATCACCGCCACCACGGATTACGCCGCCCTCGCCGGCTGCGACCTGATCGTCGAGGCCGTCTTCGAAGACCCGAAGGTCAAAGCCGAAGTCACCGCAAAGGTCGAGGCCGCAACCGGCCCCGACTGCATCTTTGCCACCAATACCTCGACCCTGCCGATCAGCGGCCTCGCCAAGGCCAGCCAGCGCCCGGATCAGTTCATCGGCATCCATTTCTTCTCGCCCGTCGACAAGATGATGCTGGTGGAAATCATCCGCGGCGCCCAGACCGGCGACCGCGCCGTGGCCAAGGCCCTCGATTTCGTGCGCCAGATCCGCAAGACGCCCATCGTGGTGAATGACGCCCGCTTCTTCTACGCCAACCGCTGCATCATCCCCTATATCAACGAAGGCATCCGCATGCTGGCCGAAGGGGTTGAACCGGCGCTGATCGAAAACGCCGCCCGGCTTGTGGGCCTGCCGCTCGGGCCGCTGCAACTTGTCGACGAAACCTCGATCGACCTCGGGGTCAAGATCGCCAAGGCAACCCGCGCCGCCATGGGCGATGCCTACCCCGATGACGCCGTCGATGCGGTGATCTTCCGCATGGCCGATCTGGGCCGCCTCGGCCGCAAGGCGCAGGCGGGCTTCTACAGCTATGACGACAAGGGGAACCGCCTTGGCCTCTGGGACGGGCTGGCCGACCTCTACCCCACCGCCGACGCCCAACCCGACCTGACCGAGGTGCAACACCGCCTGCTCTTCGCACAGGTGCTCGAGGCCGTCCGCGCCCTCGAAGACGGCGTCCTCACCGATATCCGCGAAGGCGATGTGGGCGCCATCCTCGGCTGGGGCTTTGCCCCCTGGTCCGGCGGCCCCTTCGGCTGGCTCGACATCCTCGGCGCCGCCCGCGCGGTCGATCTCTGCACCAACCTCGCCACCCGCTTCGGCCCCCGTTTCACCCCGCCGAAACTGCTGCAAGACCTCGCCCACTCCGGCCGCGGCTTCTACACCGCCCCGACTGCGGCCGCCGCCTGATGCCAAAGGGGGCGGCCCGCAAACCCGCCCCCCACATTTTCTGTCCCAAAATATCCTCGGGGTGAATTGGCCGCAGGCCAAGAGGGGCAGACAGCCCCTCCCCTTCCCGGTCACCCCTCGAAACGATAGCCGAAGCGCGCAATATCCTCGGCCGCCAGATCCGCCACCAGCGCGGCATCGGCATCGGAATAGAGCGGCCGCCAGTCCCGCGCGCGATCGGATCGGTTCGCAGGCCGGATCCCTCCCAGCCGCAGCCCCAGATGCGCCTCGACCGGGGCCAGATCTTCGGCCAGATGCTCCAGCCGCACACAGGCCTGAATGCGCTCCACCCCATGCCGGTCGGTCAGATAGCTCCGCACTGGCGTCAGGCGCAGGGCCGTCTGGGTCTGCGGATGGCGCAAGAAGTCCGAAAACCCATGCGTCCGCGCCAGACCCACCGCCGGATGGGCGAAATGCTGGGCGCGCAGCCAGTGATAATAGCTGACAATCCGGTCCCAGGGGTTGCGGACCAGCGTGCAGACGAAGAAGCCCTCGATCTCGGCATCGCTCGCCAGTCCGGCGAGATCGGCAAGGGTCGAATGTTTCCACAGCCGCCCCTGCGCCTTCACCCCCTGCCAGCGCGCCTTGCGCGCGCGGGCCTTGGGCGTGTCCCCGATCAGGATGTCATCTTTCATCGCCCGCGCCTCATAGGCAAGCGTGAAGGCGGTTCCCCCGGTCTTGGGGATATGCACAAAGATGAAGCGCCGCCCGCGCGAAAGGATCATGCCGCGCCCCCCAAGGCCGGCCTCAGACCGGGTTGGGCAGCGGGCGGCCCTCGGCGAAGGCCACCAGATTGTCCAACGCCATCAGGCCCATGGCGGTCCGCACCTCCAGCGCGGCCGTGCCCAGATGCGGCAGCAGCGTCACGGCCTCCATCTCGCGCAGGGCCACAGGCACCAGCGGCTCCTGCTCATAGACATCGAGCCCCGCGCCCGCGATCCGCCCCTCGGCCAGCGCCGCGATCAGTGCCGCCTCATCGATCACATCCCCGCGCGAGATGTTGACCAGGATGGCATGGGGCTGCATCACCCGCAGCGCCGCCGCATCGATCAGGTGATACGTCGCAGGCCCACCCGGCACGGCAATCACCACCACATCGGCGGCCATGGCCTCGGCCAGCGGCACCTGACGCGCGGGCACCCCCGGATCGACGGTGGATCGGTTGTGGAACACCACCTCCATCCCGAAGCCGAAATGGCAGCGCCGCGCGATGGCCCGACCGATACGGCCCATGCCGATGATCCCCACCCGCTTGCCGGTGACATGCAGGCCGAGCATCTGCGTCGGATGCCAGCCCTCCCATGCGCCCCGGCGCACCAGACGCTCTCCCTCGCCCGCGCGGCGCGCAGTCATCAGGATCAGCGTCAGGGCGATGTCAGCCGTGGCATCGGTCACCGCGCCGGGGGTGTTTGAAACCTCCAGTCCCGCCGCCCGTGCAGCCGCCACATCAATGTGGTTATACCCCACCCCGAAGTTCGCCAGCATCCGCGCCCGCGGCTTGGGCACATCGGCAAAGACATCCGCCCGGAACAGATCGCCCAGCGTGGGCAGCACCAGATCATGTTCAGCCAAAGCTGCGCGCAGCTCGGCGGGGGACAGGGGGGCTGTGCTGGCACGCGCCGTCACCTCGAACCGCGCCCGCGCGGCCTCCATCACCGGGTCCGGCAGCGGGCGGGTGATCAAGAGCCGCATCAGAAGAGCCGCCCGCCCAAAGGCACCTCATGCCCCGGCCCGACCAGCACCACCGCGCCCTCGGCATCCGGCACGCCCAAGACCAGCACCTCGGACATCACCTTGCCGATCTGGCGGGGCGGGAAGTTGACCACCGCCAGCACCTGCCGCCCGACCAACTCTTCCAGCGTGTAATGCGTGGTGATCTGCGCCGAGGACCGCTTTTCACCGATCTCCCCCCCGAAATCGACCCAGAGCTTGTAGGCCGGCTTGCGCGCCTCGGGGTAGGGTTCGGCGCGGGTGATGCGGCCCACCCGGATATCGACCTTGGCGAAATCGTCATAGGTGATGGTCATTTGCCCAGCTCCCGCCCGCGGTCTGCCGCCGCCTTCACCGCGCGTTGCAGCAGCGGGGGGAAGCCCGTCTCCGGGTCCATCAACACGGCCAGCGCCGCCGCCGTTGTCCCGCCGGGCGAGGTCACGTTGATCCGCAGCTGGCTGGCGCTTTCCGGCGCCTGATGCGCCAGTTCGCCCGCCCCGCAGATGGTGGCCCGTGCAAGCTGCATCGAAAGTTCGGGCGACAGCCCCTCGGCCACGCCTGCCGCCGCCAGCGCCTCGATCAGATGAAAGACATAGGCGGGGCCAGAGCCGGAGACGGCGGTCACGGCATCCATCTGATGCTCGCCCTCCAGCCGCACGACCTGCCCGACGGCCGACAGCAGCGCCTCGGCCACATCCAGATCCGCCGCCGACGCGCGGGCATTGCCGACAATGGCCGAGATCCCGCGCGCCACCGCGGCAGGGGTGTTCGGCATGGCGCGCACGATGGGGGTGGCGGCGCCGAAAGCGGCCTCAAAGCTTGCAATCGTGGTGCCTGCTGCGATGGACAGGAACAGGGTTTCCCCCTGCCCCAGCGCGGTCACGGCGGGCAGCGCCGCCCCCATCATCTGCGGCTTGACCGCCAGCAGGACGACCGCGGGCGCCTTTGGCAGATCGGTGTTCAGATGCACCCCGGTGCCGCGCAGCCAGTCTGAGGGGTGGGGTTCGATCACCCAGACCGCACCCGGCGGCACCCCTTGCCCCAGCCAGCCCTCCAGCAGGGCCGAGCCCATCTTCCCGCAGCCCAGCAGCACAAGGCCCTGTTCTTTCACACGTTCCAACATCGACGCCTCCGTTCCTCGGGCGCAGATTAGGCAGGTGTCGGGGCGGGGGCAATGCCGAAGGCGTGGTCAGGCGCGCCCGTAGGCCTCGGCCATGGCAAGGTGCATCGCCTCGGCGGGCGGGCGGTCGGCCCAGGCGACCAGCTGGAACACCGGATAATATTTCTCGCAGGCGGTGATCGCAGCGGAAATCATGTGGTTCAGCTGCGGCGCGCTGGCCACCTGCCCCCCGGCCAGCGACAGGCCATAGCGCCAGACCATCAGGTTCTGTTCCGACCAGAAGGTGAAGCCCCCGGTCCAGACCTGATCATTGGTGCGGTTGAGCACATCATAAAGCTCGGCCCGGCGGTGTTCGGGCGGCTCCATTTCGAAGGTGCAGATAAGGCGCAGGGTTTCGTCCTGCGGCGACCAGGCCAGCGTCACGGCATAGCTGCGCCAGAGCCCTTCGACCGACATGGCGATCTGGTTTTCCGTGACGCGGTCGAATTCCCACTGATGGTCAGCCGCAAGGGATTCCACCAGATCGATGGGGTGAAGATCGTCTCCGACGAAGAATTCCTCTGCTAGCGACATGCCCGGCCTCTTGATACGGCCCCGCGTGGAGAGTTATCCACAAGAGGCAGGGGTAGGGGCCACTCGCTGCGGAACCCCTGCGTCCACTTACTAGATGTTGTGGCGAAAGCGAAAGCCTGTAAAGCGATTTGTCACGCATTCTTCTGTGTATAAGTAGAACCTGCCCTTGCTGTTGTAGCGTGACAGGCAAACTTGCAGAGTTTGACACGCAAACTTGCAGCAGAGCGGTTTCCGCGGCGTCGGGCCGTTTTTGCCTTTGTGCGAGTGGCGCGGATCGTGTGAAATGACGGCGCGGGCTAGCCGGACAACCTTCGCAAGAGACCTTGAGGACCTAGCATATTGATCAACGGTTGCGCCTTGGATCGCAACCTATCTTGATCGATCAACCTTGGCCCGGGGCCCAAATCTTTTCCACCACTCCTAGCCGAGCACGACAGGAGACGTAAAGCCACGCCGATAGGGCGGGGTTCATTGTCGCGCAGATGCAGGCGCGACACATCTAAGCTTTAGAGTTTGAGCAGGCTTTAACACTGGCTCCGATACCAAGTCCGATTGATATCCAAGCTGGCAAGCCGGCCGTCAATCCGTTTTGGAACATGAGGACTTCAGTGATGTTATGAAGACAAAACATCACCATAACCCCAGCCGCGAAAGCGCCAGCGGCCGCATTCCTGACGCCGATAAGTAGGCGCCATACCGATGCCAGATAGAGGCCCAGAGCGCCCAGACCGACATAGCCAACCTGCATGATCGTCTGGATATAGTAGTTGTGTGCGGAATAATCCGTGCTCAGGAAGTCGCGCGGTAACACCCCTGACCCAAGTCCAAACCAGGGCTGTGGGCCGACCGTGTTCAGGATCATAGGCCACAACCATTCCCGACCAGACTCAACCCTGCGACCAGTCTGCGCTTCAATCCACTGACGCACCACAGCCGCAGTCTCGGAAGAGTATAGGTTGCTAAAAAACCATACCGCCAACCATGCGGCCGCGATGACGGCGGCGATCCCACCCCAGAACGCGAGCCACCTTGGAAAAACGCGAACGCCGTAGCGAACAGCCAATAGCACCACAGCATAAGCAAGGATCGCCCGAAACTCCATTAACAGGCCGATGGCGATGGCCACGACAACAAAGACCAGTGCGACCATCCCGCCCGCCCCGCGTGTCGACCTCAAGTAAAGGACCGCCGCGATGGCGAGGATATAGGTCATCGTGCCGCCCGTGATGTTCTTGGGCATCCCAGCGACAGAAACCGCAGCGATGGCAATTGCACACCCAACGTAGACAGCCACCCGCCAGAGGCGGCTTTCGGCAAGCTGCCCGCCAAAACGGACAAAGAAGCAGAAGGCCACGATCACAGAAAACGCTTAAAGGGTGTGGCGAATGCCCTGATCAGCGTAAAAACTGCCAACGGAACCTGTGATGTAGATAAGGACCAGCGCAGCCCCCGCGCACACAGTTGGCACCAGAAGCACGGGCATCGAGAAAAGCAGCATAAGCGCCGAGATCATTGCCGCCCCGACCATGAGAGCATGCCCGGGTAACCCCAGCGCGCTAATAGGCGATGCAAACAAGAACACCATCGATACGACTGCGGCGGCGGCAAATCTTGCAGAAATGGTGCCCTGAGTGCGGCCGGACTGAAACGGCAAGTTACTCGTCGCTTGATGCATCGATTGACCCTTACGCAACCTCCCTATGCGTTGGCACTGGACGGTGGCCATGTCAACGGGATTACAATCTCAATACGTGAAGCCTTGGGCTTGCCGCAAGCGATGCGCGACCCAAGAGATCGTGCGGGTTGCGCTGACAACAGGCGCGCCGGTCGCGAGATCATAAAGGGCTAGAGTGGCTGTATTAGCGCTGTTTGCGCTTACCCGAACCCCATATGCCAGCCCCCCTTCATGCGAAGCAACAAAAGATGGCGTCGTGCCGGCGTTGTGTGTGATGTCAGCATTACCGCTGCTATCAAAGACCACGCTGCCGCGCCCGAAGATTGCACCATTGTTCCGATAGGCCCGGAAACTTGCGCCGTCGGCGCGCGTTACAATGCCTGCGGAAAGGGTGTGCGGGCCAGCGTATGACACCTCAACATCATAGCCTGTGCCTGATCCGTTGATCCGGCAAGGATACTGAATGACAGCCGAACCGCTCTTTTCGCGCGAGTGAACCCGAAGAACGGTATCAGTGGTTTCGCTGCCTGTGTCGTCAATGTAGACTGCGCCGGTGACGTTCGCCCCATTGCGCCCCATATTCGTTGCGTCCACCGTTGCGCTGCATCGGGTCAACGCCCCAAGGCGAGCCAGCCCGTCGCAATCCTCCAAGACCACATCAATCGTGCAGTCGGTCAGGCTGCGAGCGTTCAGCCCGTTGCCCTCAGCGCCGTCGTGTGGCGCGTCCCTGACGCTCTTCGCTGTCCCGGTCATCTGGCAATTTGGACCTGCACCGGTTTCGTTCCAGTCTTTTGAGAGCGATACTCGCCATCAAGGAG
>NZ_BMYQ01000017.1:0-375 GCF_014652355.1 Gemmobacter lanyuensis
ACCGTCACCACCGCAGGCAGCTGCACCCGGATGGTCTGCAGACCGCCGTCCACCTCTCGCGTCACCGTCGCCGCGTCACCCTCAACCGAAAGCTCGCTGGCAAAGGTCGCCTGCGACCACCCCAGCAGCGCCGAGAGCATCTGCCCCGTCGCGTTCAGGTCATTATCGATCGCCTGCTTGCCCGCAAGGATCAGGCCGGGCGCCTCTTCCTTCGCTACCGCCGCCAGGATCTTCGCCACGGCGAGCGGTTCGATGTCAGTATGCACGTCCGACGCAGCCTCAACCAGGATCGCCCGGTCCGCCCCCATCGCAAGCGCCGTCCGCAGCGTCTCTTGCGCCTGCTTCACGCCGATCGACACAACCACAATCTCGGAC
>NZ_BMYQ01000017.1:400-87068 GCF_014652355.1 Gemmobacter lanyuensis
CGGGTTCATCGACATCTTCACATTCGCAAGATCAACCCCGCTCCCGTCCGCCTTCACGCGAACCTTCACGTTGTAGTCAATCACGCGCTTCACAGGCACCAATACCTTCATAAGGCGGTCTCCACAGCTAGGGTGTCAGGGGTACGCCACATAGAGCATGTAGCTTCGCGGCGGGTTAGAGTTGCTCGCAAAAGCGCTTGACCCGTTGAAGGGCGGTGTCGCTTCGAGGTGCGATTTTGAACGGGCGGCAAATGCGCCAGATGGCCGGTTTGTCTTGCAGCCTCTGACGCAAAGCCCCGGCGACCTGGCCGCGACAAACAAATCCTGCCTGATGATAGCCTCGGCACACACAATAAACCCCTTCCGGGCTTTGACGATTGCCCAAGCCAAGGACTTTCTTTCAGGTCGTCTGACAGCAGCGAAATCATGGCAGTAAATTCGGACAGTGGCGATGCGAGGTCATTTACAGGGGCAACCCGAATCTTCGGGCTTCGTCGTGATGATCTATCGGATAAAGACACTATGGTCAATGAAGTAAACACAAGTGTCTATTTTCCGTTCGGATAGATTCAGACTGCCACCCGCCTTGCATATTTCGGCGCGATTGCGACATTGAAGATGACGAGGTCTGCGGTGATGCACAAATGACAAAGCCGCCCCGGAGGGCGGCCGATAGCAGGCCCAGAAAAACCAACGGCGGGGAAGCCCCCGCCGTTTCAGATCTTTCTCAGGTGAGACGGACGCCCGACATTTCGGGTATCTTTCGCAGGGCCAGAAGCGTCGCTACACAGCAGACGATCACATACCACGCCGGGGCGAGGGGATCGCCGGTCGCGGCAATCAGCCAGGTCACGATGAACTGCCCGAAACCGCCGAACACCGCGACACCCAGGGCATAGACCAGCGACATGCCGGTGGCGCGCACCTCGACCGGGAAGATTTCCGCAACCGTCAGGATCACCGGCGCCGCACCACCTGCGTTCAGCGCACCCAGCACGACAACCACGGTCAGCAGGGTGCCGACCGTCGGCACGGCATTCAGCATCAGGAAGCCCGGCCAGATCAGCAGCGCGAGAAGGGCGTAGCTGACCCCGATCACCGTGCGGCGGCCCAGCCGATCCGACAGCATGCCTGCAATCGGCGACACAAGGAAGGTCACGCAGCCGGCGGTAATCCCGGCCATCAGCGCGGTGGTCGGCGCCATGCCGAGTTGACGGATCGCATAGGTCGACATGTAGAGCACCACCACCGCATTCGCCGCGGTGCCACCAATGATCAGCGTTGTCCCAAGGGTGATTTTGCCCAGATGCGACCGCAGGGCGAGGCCGAGCGAGCTCACCTCGCGGGTCTTGGGCTGTGTTTCATTGGCATGGGTTTCCTTCAGGGCGCGGCGCAGCCACAGCCCAACCGGCACGATCATCACACCCAGAAGGAAAGGCACGCGCCAGCCCCAGGATTGCAACTGTTCCGTGGAGAGGCTGGTGTTGAGCGTCAGCGCAAGACCAGCCGCAAGCATCACCGCGGCACCTTGGCTGGCCATCTGCCAGCTGCCGAAGAAGCCGCGTTCCTGCGGCGGCGCATATTCTGCCAGCAGGGTCGTCGAAGCACCGATCTCACCCCCGGCCGAGAAGCCTTGGATCAGGCGGCCCAGAACCAACATGACCGGTCCGAAAAGCCCGATCTGGTCATACGTCGGGGCAAGACCGATCATGCCGGTACCAATGGCCATCAGGAACAGGGTCAAAAGCGTGGCCGATTTGCGTCCCCGCCGATCAGCGTAAGAGCCGAGGATCATCCCCCCGAGCGGGCGCAGGAAAAAGCCTACGCCGTAGGTCGCAAAGGACAACAGTAGCTGCACCGTCGGATCCTGTGCCGGAAAGAACAGGGCACCGATGGTGGCCGCAAAGAAGCTGTAGATCACGAAATCGTAGAATTCGAGCGCATTGCCGATGGTGCAGGCGCTGATAAGGCGCAGGCGTCCCACGGCGGGTGCCGATTTGGCGCCGATCGTCGTCGTCATGGTATATCCCTCCCGCGCGGCAACGTCCTCCTGACCTGCCGCCTGACCAAATTGTTACTTTCAATAGTATTATTTTGCAACAAATTCATTTAGCGACTGTTGCGCGGATTTCCATCGCAGGAAAGACCAAAAGATCAAAGAGTTAACTGAACTCCGGGCGGGGGATCGCCCCGCCGGAGGGGAACAGACACAGCCGCACTTCGGCACGAATCTGTTTCAACCCGCCAAGGGTTGCAGCCCGAAAGAGGCCGCCGCACGCCGCAACGCCTCGGTCAACTGGGCAAAGCCCGCCTCCTCATCGGTGCCGACCGGAAAAAGCAGGGCGATATCCCGATGAGCATCGACCATCCGCAGCGGCGCAACCACCACCTCTTCGCGGTAGATCGCCTGCCTGCGGGCGAAAAGTTCGGGCAGGACGGCAACGCCTGTGCCCGTCGCCGCCATCAGAAGAATGGAATCGAGGCTTGTGCCTTCATAATCGTCCGACACCACGCCGCCACAAGCCGCAGCCAAGGCGTAGACGATCCGTGACAGCCGATGGCCGCGGTCAAGCGTCAGCAAACGGCGCCCCGTCAGCGCTTCGGGGCCGATTTCGGCCTGCCCGGCCAGCGGATCGTCCGTTGCCACGGCAACCCAGAGCTTTTCGTTGAAAAGCCGCTTCTGAATGGTGTTGGGATGGTCTTCGGGCGTGGAAATGATCGCGTCGAGACGCCCGGTCTTCAGACCGTCTTCAAGATTGCGGGTGTTTTCTTCGCGCACCAGAATACGCAGGTCAGGCAGGGTGCCGTGCAACCGTTGCACCACTTGCGGCAGAAGATAAGGCCCGATCGAGGGCAGAACCCCAAGCCGAAGCCGCCCCGCAAAGGGCAGGGCCGAAGTCATCGCGCCCCGAAGATTTTCAACCTCGGCGAGAATGCGCTGCGCGCGGCGGACAAATTCCTCGCCCTTGGCAGTCGCTACGGCGCCTGCGCGCCCGCGCTCAAAAAGCCGAACGCCAAGATCAGCCTCAACCTGGGCAATCTGCGCCGAAAGGCTGGGCTGGCTGACATGCAGGACTTCGGCGGCCAGACTGAACCGGCCGAGACGATGAACCGTGACGACATATTCAAGCTGCCGAAGGCTAGGCCGCATCTATAGTTTTATCCTATATTTTATGGCTGGTGATAGTATTTATCCTATGGCCAAATTTGGGGCAACAGCACGCCAACCGTTTAGGAGTGCGCAAATGCCCAATGCTCTCGACATGTTGGCGGGGAACCTTCTGGTCCCGACCATCCTGTTTTTCGTTCTCGGCCTGCTGGCCGCCCTTATCCGCAGCGACCTGTCCATTCCCGAAGGCGCGGCCCGGTTCATGTCGCTTTACCTGCTGCTGTCGATCGGGTTCAAAGGTGGACACAGCCTTGCCGATCATGGGCTGAAGCCCGATCTCTTCGCGGCCATCGGCGTGGGGGTGCTGCTTTCCTTTGCCATTCCCTTCATTGCCTTCGCGCTGCTGCGGATCATGACGCAGCTTGACCGCACCAATGCCGCCGCCGTCGCGGCGCATTACGGATCGGTGTCGATCGTGACCTTCGTTGCCGCGACCAGCCTCCTGGATCTGCGGGGGATCGCCTCGGATGGATATATGGTCGCCGTTGCCGCCGCGATGGAGGTTCCGGCCATCCTGTCCGGACTCTGGATCGCCCACCGGGTTGCGGGGCAGGGGAAAAGCGGTTCGGTGCCGATGCGCGAACTTCTAGCAAATGGTTCGATCCTGCTGCTTCTGGGCGCATTTGCCATCGGCTTCGTTACCCAGGACAAGGGCATGAAGATGATCGCGCCCTTCGTCGTCACACCGTTCACCGGCATCCTTTGCCTTTTCCTGCTCGACATGGGGCTTTCCGCCGGGCGCAGCCTTCTGAAGAACCGCCATCTGCTGACGCCCGGCCTGTTCGGGTTCGGCGTGGTCATGCCGCTGACCGGCGGGCTTATGGGCTGCGCGGCCGGGCATCTGATCGGGCTGCAACCGGGAAGCCTGTTCCTGCTGACCGTTCTGGCTGCGTCTGCCTCTTACATCGCGGTTCCGGCGGCCATGCGGATCGCCCTGCCGCAGGCGCAGCCGGGGGTCTATCTGACCCTTTCGCTGGGGGTGACTTTCCCCTTCAACATCACATTCGGCCTGCCACTCTACCTTACGCTTGCGGGGATGTGATCGCCATGGCTGGCCGGGCAGGGGCGCCGCTTCCTGCCCGGCCAGCTTGGTCGGACACCGTCGCAGTGCCACGACTATCTTATGGTTATGATCCCCAACCCCGGGGTGACACAGGGCTGCGAAGCGATTACCGGAGGCATGTTGTCTGCGCCCCGGCGGGCCAGACGTTCGGAGTAACAGAGGCCGAAGACAGCATGGCAGTTCCGGTGCGCAAAGCATTGGTCGCGGATCTTGAGCGCATCCTGCTGGCCCTGGCCTTCTGGCTCGGGCTGGCCGCCGGTCCGCTGCAGGCCGCCGATGACTGGATCGAGCGGCTCGGCCTGCTGCAAGATCCGGCCGCGAATTTTACACCCGATTCCGTCCGCGCCGGTCCTTTCCAATCCTATGACCATCAGCTGGCCTTGGGGTTTTCGCGGGCCGCCCATTGGGTTCGGGTCGAATTGCGCCCCTCGGCCGTGCCCTTGCTGCTGTCGATCGAGATTCCGAACCTGGACCACGTCCGTCTCCTCCGGCGTGACAAGGCCGGTGTCTGGCACACCACCGAAAGCGGTGACACCGTCCCCTATGCCGAGCGGCCCTGGCGATCTCCGTTTCTGGCGTTCCGGATCGAGCCCGAGCAGACCGGCCAACCGCTTTATCTGCGGATCCTGACGACCGGAACCACGGGGATCAACATCGCCGCCCGTCCCATTGAACAAGGGCTTTTGTCGGAACACCGGCACATGATCCTTGATGCGGCGATTTTCGGCTTGGTCCTGATGGCGATTGCGTTGTGCCTTTTGCTCTATGCCGTTTCGCGTCAGCGCATTTTTCTGGGCTTTTGCCTGACCCAAATGCTCTGGCTGGCGGAGGCAGTGACCTTCAACGGCTATACTTCGGTTCTGCTGCCGGGCACCCCGACGGACCGCATCTATTCAGTCCTCGGGTCAGCAAGCTTTCTTGTGGACATGTTCTTCCACATTGCGCTGGTCCGTCGGTTCCGTCCCGCCGCATGGGCCTTCTGGACCGCGACGGGGGTGGCGGTTCTGGGCCTTTTCGCCGTGCCGATCCTGTTTTTTCAGGACGTGATGCTGGCGATGCAGTTCCGCACCATCCTGTCGGCGATCTTTGTCGTACTGATGGCCGTCATGGCTTGGACGGCAAAGGCGCCCTCGGTCGTATCGGTCGGCATGTTGCGCACGGTCTATAGCGCGCTCGTATTGTCCATTTGTATCTGGCTATTGCCCATGTTGGGCTGGACCGCGCCTCTGTCGATCTCATTTCAGGCCATCATGTTGCAAGGGACGGTGAACCTTGCGCTCATCATGGCGATGCTCGCCTATCAGACCCTGCGGGAACGGCGGCTGGCCGAGGTGGCGTCCGAACGCATGCGCGATGCGGAAACCGAACGTCGCGTTCAAAGCCAGAGCCTCGAGGCGCAGCGCAATCTGACCTGGATGCTGTCGCATGAGGTGGGAACCTCGCTTGCCATCATCCGGCTTGCCCTGACGCGCGAGACGATTTCCGATCGCAATGCCCGCCGCATCGACAAGGCAATCAATGGGCTGGATCGCGTGATCCGCCATTGCCTTGATACGGACCGCATTCAGGCCGGGCAGTTGGCAATCAGCCCCCGGAAGCTCGATTTGACAGAGGTTGTTCTGGGCCTGCGCGAACAGTTCCACGGCCAGCGCCGGATCGCGGATGACGGGCTGCAAGAGCCGATCTTCTTGACGACAGACCCCGACCTGATCCGGGTCACGCTGACGCATATCCTTGAAAACGCGATAAAATATTCACCAGAAGATACCCCGATCCAGTTGCAGATCGCGCCCTTGGCCGATCGGGCGGGGGTCAGGATCACTGTCCGAAATGAACGGCTGGCCGGTCCTGCACCCGATGCCGGGCGCGTCTTCGACAAGTTCTACCGTGACCCGCATGTTCTTGCCACAAGCGGCAGCGGGCTGGGGCTGTTCATCGTGCGCCAGGTTGCAAAGGCTTTGGGCGGGTCTGCCAGGTTTCAGATCGAGGATGATTTCGCCATTCTGACACTGGACCTGCCGGATCTGACCGGAACACCGTCGGACTTGGCAGTTCCCCGTCTTCAGCGCGTTTCGGGCTGACCGCGCCTTTCGGCAAAGGCCGCAAACAGGGCCAGCGTCCGGGCGCTGACATGGTGCTCGATGCCCTCGGCATCCTGTTCCGCGGTTTCGGCATCCAGCCCAAGCCGGATCAGAAAGCGCACGACGATGTCATGGCGGACCCGACATTCCTCGGCCAGGGCGCGGCCCTGATCCGTCAGAAAGACCGAACGGTAGCGCGCGCGCATCACCAGCCCGTCCCGCGCCAGCCGGTCCAACGTCTTGGCCACCGTCGGCGCCGTCACGCCCAGCCGCGATGCGATGTCCACCGGGCGGGCCTCGCCGAAATGGGCGATCAGCTCGGCGATCAGTTCGACGTAATCTTCGGCCAGCTCGCTCCGCCGGGCTTCGCGCACGGCCTGAAAGGCGCCAGCCTGCGTTTCGGCGCTCCGCAGATCGTCCTCGGCGGAAAGGGGGGCGGGAACTGGTTTCATGGCACACTCCGGTCGAAGAACACTCTTGACACGAAAGGGGGGGCGGTATCAAGTTAGCACCGTCTAACTTTTCATGCATCAACCAACAACTCGACCCATTGACGGGGGCACGATCCAAGATGACCAGCAATGCCTGGCGGCAAAACCGCGACGAACCCTCCCTGTCCGAGGTGTTCCGCTCTGTCGTCGTTCCCAGTGGCGCCTCGCCCTTCCGCCGGTTTCTAGCCTTTGTCGGGCCGGGCTATCTGGTTGCGGTGGGCTATATGGACCCGGGCAACTGGGCCACGTCGCTCGCCGGGGGGGCGAAGTTTGGCTATACGTTGCTCTTTGTTGCGCTCTTGTCGAACATCATGGCGATCCTGCTGCAATCGCTTTGCGCGCGGCTGGCCATCGCCTCGGGGCGTGATCTGGCGCAAGCCTGCCGGGATGCCTATCCGCGCTGGGTGTCTTTCCCGCTCTGGATTTTTGCCGAGGCTGCGATCATTGCAACTGACCTGGCCGAGGTGATCGGCACCGCGATCGGCCTGAACCTGCTGTTCGGGATCCCGCTGGAAATCGGGGTTTTCATTACTGCGGCAGATGTGTTCCTGATCCTGTGGCTGCAAAATCGGGGCTTCCGCTATGTCGAGGCCTTCGTGATCGCGCTGCTGGGGGTGATAGCTGCCTGTTTCGTGGTGCAGATCGGGCTGGCAGATCCGGACTGGGGCGCCGTGATCCGCGGCTTTGCGCCCTCGGTCGAAATCGCCACCAACCCCGAGATGCTGTATCTCGCGCTGGGGATCATCGGGGCGACGGTCATGCCGCATAACCTCTATCTTCATTCCGGGATCGTGCAGACCCGGGCCTTCGGCACCCACCCCGACCAGAAACGCGATGCGCTGCGGATGGCCACCTGGGACAGCACGCTGGCGCTGATGCTGGCGCTGGGGGTCAATGCCTCGATCCTGATCCTTGCGGCGGCGGCCTTTCACACCAGCGGCAATACCGAGATTGTCGAGATCGATCAGGCCCATGCGTTGCTTTCGCCCCTGCTGGGCGGAGGAATCGCGCCGATGATGTTCGGGGTGGCGCTGCTGGCCTGCGGGCTCAATGCCACGGTCACGGCAACCATGGCGGGCCAGATCGTGATGGAGGGCTTCATCGCCTTCCGCATCAGCCCGGTTCTGCGCCGCCTGATCACCCGCGTTCTGGCCATTGCCCCTGCGGTTGCGGTGATCCTGATCTATGGCAGCCAGGAAACCGGCAAGCTGTTGATCCTCAGCCAGGTCATCCTGTCGTTCCAGCTGCCCTTTGCCATCGTGCCACTGGTGATGTTCACCGCAAGCCGGGCGAAGATGGGCGATATGGTGGCGCCGAAATGGCTGACGGCGGTCTGTGCGCTGGTCGCGCTGACCATCATCGGGCTGAACCTGAACCTGCTCAGTTCGATCATTTTGGGGGGCTGACCCCATCGCCCCACAGTATTGTGGGATGCAGAGGGCGGACGATGCGGCGCAAGGGGGCAGACGGCAGGCATCGCCAATCACCCCTTGGCGCATCCGGACAAAAAAGAACCGGCCCGCAAGAACGGGCCGGAGTTGAACGCAGCCAGCGGGGAGCCTTGCTGCGTAGGGTCAGAGATCCTCGCGTCCGCCGTCGCCCAGACGCAGGCCGCAATCGACCCGGTCAAAGCGACCGCCACCCAGATGAACCCAGTCCTTGCCAACCGAAGCCGCGAGGAATTCATCCCCGGCCCCGCGGGCCAGTTCGGCCTGCGGATGGTGCGGCAGAACCAGCATGCGTGCCAGGATCAGATAAGCAACAAAACCACAGGGAAAACCGATGACGAAGGCATATTGCGACCACATCGCCGCAAGCCCGCCCGCGATGACCCAGGCCAGCATCCCGGCCACGTTCACGCCGCCGGTATACCGGTATTGGCCCTGCGGATTGAACAGTTCCGGCACATTCACCTTGCGGCCACGGATCACATAGTAATCCGCCACCATGATGCCGCCGATGGCCGACAGGAACGCGCCATAATAGCCGAGGAACACAAAGAGGTTATCGAGGATCTCCCAAGGGAAGCAGAGTGTGCCGACAACCCCCGCCAGCGCGACGCCGGTCTTGTAGCTGACCGACCGCGGCGCGAGGTTGATGAAGGTCAGCGCCGCCGGGATCAGGTTGGCCGAATTGTTGGTGGACCATTGCGCGAGAACCACCAGTGCCAGCAGCACCACCAGCACAAGGCCCTGCGCATCGGCCTGGATCACCTCGATCGGGTTCCAGTTGCCGGTGGCAATGAATGAGACAGCCCCGATGCCCGCGATCATGGCCTGCGTCACCGGCAGCGCCACCAGCTGCGCCGCAAAGATATTGCGGTTGCGCTGGAAGAAGCCGCGTTCATGCGTGCGGGTTTTGACAAAGCGGGTCAGGTTCGGGATGTCGATGGCCATGGTGGACCAGAAGCCCATATTGGCGATGAACAGCACCAGCAGTGACATCTGCCCCTCGGCCCGGAAGGTCCAGATGTTCAGCCCCTTGGTCTGGGCGATGCCATCGAGCGAAAAATACATCCAGACCGAAATCGCGATGATCGCCGGGGCAGCCAGCGCGGCCAGCCGTTCGACCGACTTGATCCCCAGCATGGTATTGCCGATCTGCATCGCGCCGAAGGCCAGGTACCAGACGAACCAGTTGGAAAATCCGAAGAAATATTCCCCGATCCCGTTCAGCGCCAGCGCCCCCAGATAGGTCTGGATGCCGAACCACATTGCCGCCACGACCCCGCGTGACACGGCGGGAAGGTGGGTGCCGTAGATGCCGAAGGGCGCGCGCAGATAAACGGCAAAAGACAGCCCGTGTTCGGTGCCGATATCGGCCGTCAGGATCATGAAGGCGCCAATGGCGAGGTTGGCCAGAAAGATGGTCAGGATGACGGTTGCCAGCGAAAAGCCCCCGCCGATGCCGGTGGCGCCCAGTGAATAGGTGGCGATGATCACGGCGATGCCCACCCAGATCCAGGCATAGCCCAGCCAGCCGATCGGACGCTGGCTGGCCCTTGTGGGCAGGATGCTGTCTTCGATCAGGGCGGTGCGGGCGCCGGCCCTCTCGCCGGTCTGTTCGATCACGGTCATGTTGAAGTCCCTGTTGTTGGAATGAACGTCTTTGTCGTGCGCCCGTGGTTTCAGGCGCCCGCTTTCGTCCTTGGTATGGAAAGGGCCGCAGAAGCGGCCCTTTCGGTTTTGTCAGCGATGTTTCCGCAGGTTGGCGCGCAGTTTTTCCGTCGCGGCCATGTCCACAGTTTCCGCGTCAAGATCGATGGCCACGCCATAGACCTCGCGCGCGTGGGACAGGGTGCAGAACCCGTCCAGCACGTCTTCCAGCACCTTGATCGGCGGGCGGTTCAGCGGATCGCCATAGCCGCCGCCATTGGGGCTGTAATAGGTCATCACATCATCCGCCTGCACGGCGAGACCCGAGAATTTTGAGGGCATCTCGCGCAGCTCGCCGGGTTTGGCGGGATTGGTGATGGTGCAGCGCCCGACCACCCCGTCATGGCCACCAAAAATACCCCATGGCGCATCGGTATGGCGTTCGGATTCATGGGTGATGAAGGCGGGCGTCAGCACCCGCTGCGCCTTGACCACCCCGATCCCGCCCCGAAACTCGCCCGCACCCGGCGGCAGGTCGTCGCGCAGCTCATACCGATCGCAGATCATGGGGATATGCATCGCCAGGTCTTCCAGCGGGTTGTTGCGGGTATTGGCCATCAGGTTGTCGATGCAATCGGGCCCGTCCGACCGCGGTCGGCCGCCATAGGCGCCCTCATTCACCTCAAGGAAAACCCAGTAATCGCCCGAGGGTCGCACCCCCGAATAGGCCGCAAAGCTGATCGAGGCCGAAGAGCCCGCGATCACCCGATCGGGCATCACCGGCGCCAGCGCCCGGAGGATCAGGTCGATCATGCGGTTGCACTGGGTAAAACGGGCCTCGGCGCTGGCGGGGGCCTTGGGGTTGAAGATCGACCCCAGCGGCGCCGTCACCTTGATCGGGCGGAAGGACCCTTCGTTCGATGGCACCCGCGTGTCCGAGGTCGCGGCATCGAGCAGCAGCTTGCGGAAGCCCGCATAGGCGGCCACCTTGGTCGACCCTTCAAACGGCACGTTATAGGCGGTGGGTGTCTGGTCGGCCGATCCGGTCAGATCGACCTCCACCTCATCGCCGCGCACGCGGACAGTGACCTTGACCTTCAGCTGCTTGTCGCGGTTGCGGCCATCATCATCCAGCCAGCCTTCGGCCACATAATCGCCGTCGGGGATTTCGCTGATCCGCTGCCGGGTCATGCGTTCGGCATAGTCCATCAGCTGATTGGCGGCGGCAAAGACCATGTCCTCGCCGTATTTCTCCAGCAATTCGACAAAGCGTTTCGCCCCCAGGCGGGCCGAGGCGACCTGTGCCTCGATATCGGCCACCAGCTGCTGCGCCGCGCGGCTGTTGCGGCGGATGTAGTTCCACATCGAGGTATTGGGCTGGCCCTTGCGGTAAAGCTTGGTCCCGGCAAAAAGCATCCCTTCGGCATAGACATCGGGGACATCGATGATCAGGCCCGGTGTCGCCGCCCCGATATCGACATGGTGGGCGGTGTTCCCGGCAAAGCCCACGAGCCGCCCCTGAAAGAAGACCGGCACGACGATGGCGAGGTCCGGCGTATGCGAGGCGCCGTAATAGGGGTGGTTATGCACCACCACATCGCCTTCGTACCATTCGTCATCCTCAAGCGTCTGGGCGATGCCGCGCAGATAGCCGGGGATCGATCCGATGTGCATCGGCGTCGATTCCGATTCACACAGCGTGTTGAAGTTCACATCGAACAGGCCCGCGCCCAGATCCTGGCTTTCGCGGATGATCGACGAAAAGGACATGCGATAGAGCACATGGCCCATCTCCTCAGCGATGGTTTCAAAACTGCCGCGGATCACCTGCAGGGTGATGGGATCGACGGTGACGGCGGCGGCGGCGGGGTTGGTCATCAGGTTCATGGTCTGTCCCTTCCTTACGCGCCGACCGGGCGGATGCGGGTATTGCCGTAGTCCAGCGTCTCGGCCACATAGCCGGGCGGCACGAGGGTCGTGGCATTGTGCTGGTGCAGAAGTGCCGGACCCGGCACCCGATCCCCCGCGAACAGCTTGGTGCGGTCATAGCGCGGGGTTTCCAGCGTGCGGCCGTCGTCGAAGGTGGTGGGGCGCACGAACATCAGGGCGCGGTCGATGCTGCTGCCATCGGTGGGGGCGATGGTCGGGATCTCGATCCGCCGCACCGCGGCCGAACCAATGGCGCGCAGCGTGATCAGCTCCACCTCGGCCGTGCGATAGCTGTAGCCGTAATCCTGCTGATGCTGGTCGTGGAAACTGTCGGTGATGACATGGCGGTTTTCGGACGTGACCGGACCTTCGGGCATGGCGGCGCGCAGTTCGAACCCCTGACCGTGATAGCGGCATTCCGCAATGACGGTGATGGTCTGCTGATCGCGCGGGATGTCATCGCCATCCAGTTCCGCCTGCACCCGGTCGCGCAGCGTGGCCACGGCGGCGTTGATGCGGGCGTAATCAGCCGGGCCTGCCTTCATCAATTCGACGATGACGGCCTCGGTATGTTCATATTGCAGGTCGGTCTTCAGAAGGCCCACGGCGGCAGTGATGCCCGGCGCCACCGGCACGATGACATCCTTGCAAGACATTGCCTCGGCCAGGGCCACGCCATGCAGGGGACCTGCGCCGCCAAAAGGCATGATGGAGAATTCGCGCGGGTCGATGCCGCGGGCCACCGAATTCGACCGGATCGCCAGCGCCATGTTGTTGTTGATGATCTTGATGATCCCCAGCGCCGCTTCCTTGACGGTCATGCCCAGCGGGCGGGCGATCTTTTCTTCGATGGCCTTGTGCGACAGCGCCGCATCCAGTTTGAGGTCGCCCCCCAGTGCCATGTCGGGGTCAAGCCGCCCCAGCACGATCTGCGCATCGGTGACGGTGGGTTCGGTGCCGCCACGGCCATAGCAGGCCGGTCCCGGCTCGGACCCGGCCGACCGCGGGCCGACGTGGAAGGCCCCGGCCTCATCGATATAGGCGACCGACCCGCCGCCCGCGCCGATGGTGACCAGATCAATCATCGGTGTCAGCACCGGATGGCCCGAGACATAGGTATCGCGCGGGTTCATGATCTTCACGCTGCCGCCCGGAATGGTCGAGATATCGGCCGAAGTGCCGCCGATATCGACAGTGATGATGTTCGCCTCGCCGGCCATGGCGCCTTCCGAGGCCCCGCCGATCACACCCCCTGCAGGCCCTGACATCAGGATGCGGATCGGGCGTTTGGCGCAGGCTTCAACGGTCGAAACACCGCCATTCGACTGCATGATCCGCAGCTTGGAGGTAACCCCGGCCTCACGCAGGCGGGCATCCAGATCGCGCAGGTAGAAGGCCGTTTTCGGCCCGACATAGGAATTCATCGCCGCGGTCGAGAAGCGTTCATACTCGCGCATGACCTTGGCCACCTCGGACGAGAGGGTGACATAGGCGTCGGGCATCTCTTCCAGCACGATTTCCTTGGCGCGGCGTTCATGGGCATCGTTCAGGAAGGCGAACATAAAGCCGATGACGACCGAATTGATCCCGCGCTTGCGGAACAGGGCGCAGGCATCGCGCACCGCCTGTTCATCCAGCGGCGTTGCCACATCGCCCGACGGCGGCAGGATGCGTTCGGACACCGAGATGCGGTTGCGGCGTTTCACAAGCGGCTGGCTCTGCCAGGGCACGTCGAAATGCAGCGAGAAATTATAGGGGCGCTTGTGCCGCCCGATATGCAGGATGTCGCGGAAGCCTTCAGAGGTGATCATTCCGCATTCGGCACCATTATGTTCAATGGTGATATTGGTGGCCGTGGTGGTGCCATGCACGATGGTCTCCACCTCGGAGGGGGCGATCCCGGCCTTGCGGCAGATGCCCTGCACCCCGTCAACCACCCCGATCGACTGGTTTTTCAGCGTGGTCGGAACTTTGTGGTAGAACACCCCCTTCGCACATTCCAGCACGAGGTCGGTATTCGTTCCCCCCACATCGACGCCAATTCTGGCCATTGTCATCTCTCCTGTTGGCGATCCGCCTCTGACGGGCGGAATGAAGGGGCCGGGCCCGGTGACAGGCCCGGCCGGAAGGCTTATTCCGCAGCGATCTTCTGCGCGGCGAGGCTGTCGATATAGGCCACGCATTCATCGACGGTGTGGACGTCGCCGAATTTGGCGTCGATGTCGAAGAGGTTCCAGGCCACGGCGCCCGGCACGCGGTCGCCGATGCATTCCTTGACAGCGATGGTGCGGAAGCCGTCGGCGATGCCGTCACAGATCGTCTGGCGCACGCAGGCGCAGGCGGTGACGCCCGTCACAAGGATGGTGTCCACGTTGTTCGCGCGCAGGATGCCCGCCAGTTCGGTGCCGTGGAAGGACGAGGCGCGCTTTTTCAGCAGCGTGTATTCGCCCTCCACCGGGGCGATGCGGCTGTCGATGGCCCAGAGATCCTTGTTCTTCAGATCGACCACATCCACCGGGATCTTGTTGTGCCACAGACCCATGTCGGTGAAATCGGCGTTGCGGTCGGTGATCTCATAGGCGGTGGTCACATGCACCACCGGCAGATGCGCCGCGCGGAAGGCCTTGAGCAGCTTCTGCATGCCGGGGATGATTTCGTTGTCCATCTTCTCCTGATCGCAGGTGAAGGGGTTGCCCGGACGGGTCCAGGCATTGGCCAGATCGACGCTGACCAGTGCCGGACGCTTGCCGAACCCGACCCGGCGCTGGAAGCCGCGCTGCTGATAGAGCTTGCTTGCGGTATCAAAGGCCTCTTGCAGCAGCCGGTCCAGTTCCTTGGTGTCGACGTCGCTCATTTCGTTCTCCTGTCCTTGTCTATTGCAGCGCCGTCCATGCGAAGCGCCTGCGATGCGAGCGCCCGTCCGTGCCTTTTCTACAAGGGTTTGGGGCGGCTCTGTCAGGAAATCTGCCTGCAGAATTGACCAAGGGGAAATGGCGTGTCAGCAATTATTATTGCGCCTGGCGCATCAATCAAAAAGGACGAAAAACGGTGAGAAACCTGCCGGGCCTTGAGAATGTGCAGACCTTTTTGGCGCTTGCCCAGGAATTGAACTTCCGTCGCACGGCAGACCGGCTGAACCTTGACCAATCGGCGCTGACGCGACGGATTCAGAAGCTGGAACAGAGCCTTGGTTTCCGGCTTCTGGAACGCACCACGCGCGAGGTTTCGTTGACCCAGGCGGGGCAGCAGTTCTACCACGACAATGCCCATCTGATGCGCGGCTATGAGGAGGCGGTTCTTTCCGCCCGCCGCATTGCCGAAGGCAAGTCGGGCGTGCTGCGCGTGGCCTATATGGCCTTTGCCGCGACCGAGCTGATGCCCTCGGCCATGACGCGATTCCGCCACAGCCACCCCCATATCGACGTGAAGCTGCAATATATCCGCACGCAGGGCCAGAAGATCGCGCTAGCCAATGGCGAAGTCGATATCGGCTATATGATCGGCCCCTTCGACCACCCCGATTTCCAGACGCTGCAACTGTCGTCCGAGCCGCTTTATGTCGTGACGCCGCGCAACCACCCGCTGCTTTTGCGCCCCAAGGTCAGCCCCGCCGATCTGGCCGATCAGGACATCATCCTGGGCGACATGCGCGAATGGGAGGAATATCGCTGGCGTCTGAACGACATGTTCTCGGGCGAAGGTATCGCCCTGCGCGTGGCGCTTGAGGCGTCAAACACGCTCGCGCTGCTGGGGCTGGTCGCGGCGGGCCTGGGCGTGACGATCTACCCCGAAAGCCTGATCGGCTTTCTGGGCCGCAATGTCGAGGTCCGCCAGATCATGCACCCCGGCTTTCGGAGCAAGACCATTCTGGCCTGGAAGCGGTCGAACCGGTCGCCGCAGGTCAAGGCCTTTGTCGAGGTCGCCAAGCAGGTCGGATCACGCCATATGCCGCCAAGCCGTTAGCGCAGAGCTGCAAGGGCGGACACCACCGCGATCGCGCGCCTGAACAAGGTCAAGCGGCGCTCCGATGTCGTCGGGATCTTCCCCCACGAGGCCCCGATCATGCGCCTGATCGGCGCGGTGCTGTTCGAAGCCAACGATGAATGGCACATTTGCGCCGCGCGATGATCAATCAAGGTCTGGAAAGTAGTTGGATGGCGACAGGGAGAGGCCCTCCGCCGCGATGCCAGCCGTAAAGACGGTGATCTGAGGACCGATCTGTGGCTGTCCGAGGCTGCCGGCGATCGCCCTGTGCGCGGCGTCAACAGCGAGCCGCCCTTGTTCGATGGGGTCATCGAAGGGCGCGGCCAGGACCTTGCCCCCCACCAGCCCCCTTGCGACGCTGTGGCTCATATATGTTGCAGCAAGGGCCGGGGGGTGGGGGGCTGCGCGAAACAGCGCCATGGCCCCTTCGATTGCCGGGGCACTGCCGATGACCAGATCGGTCTGCGGATGTTCGGCCCAGGCCTGTTCCAGAAGCCGCAACTGTTCAGCTGTGCCTGTATCGGCGCCATAGGTGGCTGTGATCGTGATCGCAGACCCGTCGAGGCCTGCGCGTAGACCTTGTTCGGTGGGTGCAACCCAGCCGGCTTCGGCAGGACCTGACAGCAGGATTGCCTGCTGCATCGGCCCACCCGCCGGGAACCGCGCCGCCAGACTCTGGCCCAGCAAACGCCCCATCTCGGCCCAATCGACCCCGATGCGCGCGACCAGCGCATCGGAATGCAGCTCATTCACCAGACCAATCACCGGATGCGCCTCGGCCGCGCGGTCGAGCGCGACCAAAAGCGCGGGTGCATCGGACGACACGGCCCCGATCAGGATGGCGCCGGGATCAAGATCGGCGCATTCCGACAGCTGCGTGACCTGCGTTTGCAGCGCGTCGTAACCGCCCGCTTCGAAAAACCGCAGCGAAAGGCCCAACTCGGCTGCCCGTTGTTCGAGGCCATAGGCCACACTTAGCCAGTATTCATCCTTGAAATGCGGGACCAGCACGCAAAGCAAATCGGCTTGCGCAGCTGCCGCACCCGCTGACAGGCCCCCCAGCGCAACGATTGCTGCGCCGAGAAAGCGGCGGTAGACAGGGGCTATGCACCCCAGACGGTTCGACAAGCAGCTGCAATCGGTCTTCATGGTCCTCTCCGGCCTGATGGTGGTTGTCGGCCTCGTATCGTTCGGCGTCAATCGCTTCCTTGCCCAAAGCCAGCAGCATGTCTTGGCCGCCAGCATCGCCGTGATCGAACGGACCGAACGGGTGGCGCAGGATGCAGATTTCGCGGCTTCGCTTGCGGCGCAGTTGGCAGCGGCAGAGAGCGGCGCGCAGGCCCGGACGGTCGCAGCGGCGCTGGGACAGCGGCTTGACCAAATCACAGAAGACATGGCCGCAATGCGCGTCTTTCTGGGGCGGCCGAGTGGGCCGGAGGCCACGGGTGGCTCAGCGGCGCTGATCCGCCAGATGGAGGACACTGTCCGCCAATTGATTGCGGCGGATATAGCCTTGCAGCATGAGGCCGCGCACCTGGCAGATGCGGATGCGCGCCTTGCCACCCTGATCTCCACCGAGGCCGATCTGGCCCGACTGCGGATCACGGCGGGTATCTGGGATCTCTATGCCCTGCCGGCGGGTCACGACCCGCGACCCGGACTTGATCGTTTGGCAGATGCCGATTTCTTTGCCTACGAACGTCTTGCCGAGATGGCTGAGGCCGTTGCCGCACTGGACCGTCTGCTGCCCCGTATCGCAACGGCCACAGACCCGAAAGAGCTAGCCGCCTTGCAGACCGAGTTTGAGGCGGCGCTGGCCCTTGCCCGGGATCGGGTCGGGTTCATGCTTTCCAAAACCGCGCAGAGCCGGGCAGGCGATGAGGTGAACCAGCTGGCACAAGCCCTTGCACCCAATGGGATCTTTGCCAGCCGTCTTGCCGCGGTCGCGGCACGGACGCGGCTCGATGGTCTGTTTGCCCAGTTGGATCTCGCGTTGCAGCAGCTTATCACCGAGGCGCGGCTGGGGCGTGACGAAACGCGGGCGCGGATGCAGCTGGGCGTCGCCTCGGCCGGGTGGCAGGCTACCGTGTTGTCGCTGGCATTGGCAGGGTTCATCCTGCTGGTTTTGCTGATCGGGGCGCTGGTCTGGGCACGGACACGACGAAAGGTCGTGTTCCGGCTCGGGCATGTGGCCGAACGCATGGTTGCGGTCGCCGAGGGGGATTTTGGTCCGCAGATGCCTATCAGCGGGCAGGATGAAATCGGCGGTCTCGAGCAGGCGCTGAACATCTTGCGCGCCCGCGCGATTGAGGCTGCCGACCTGCGGAACCGGCTGGAGGCGGCGGTTCTGGATCGCACCGCCGATGTGGTGGCCGAGATGCAATCGGCCAATGCCGCCCGCGCCGACGCCGAAGCGCAAAGTCGCGCCAAGACCCATTTCCTCGCCCGCATGAGCCACGAGATCCGCACGCCCCTCAACGGCTTGATCGGGCTGCTGGATCTGCTGGCGGGCGACGAAAGGGATGCGAAGCGCAGGGCGCGCCTCGAGGTGGCGCTGACCTCGGCGCGCGATCTCCAAGCGATGACCGAGGATATTCTGGCCTTTTCGGTCACAGAAGACGGACAGGACCAGGCAGAGCGTGATCCGTTCGATCCGGTGGCCCTTGCCCGTGGTCTGGGTGCCCATCTTGAGGTTCTGGCCGCAAACAAGGGGCTTCGGGCCGAGGTCGAAATTGACCCCGCGCTGCCGCCCGCACTTTTGGGTGCGGCGCCGAAAATCCGGCAGGTGATGATGAACCTGCTGTCGAATGCGGTGAAATACACGGCTCAGGGTGGTGTCACATTGTCTGTGACCGCGCATCCTGCCCCGGATGGCCAACATGAGATCGCCTTTGCCGTCCGCGACACCGGCCCAGGCATGACCGCCGAGGAAACCCGGCATGCCTTTGACATCTACGGGCGCAGCCGGAGCGCGCGGCAGAATGGGGTGGTCGGGGTGGGTCTGGGTCTGGCCATCGTGCGACAGCTGACCGATGCCATGGGGGGCGCGCTGCATGTTTCGACCCGGCCGGGGCAGGGCAGTTGCTTCACGCTTGTCCTGCGACTGGCTGAAGCCTCTCTGGCCGAGATTTCGATGCCACAGCCGATGTTGCAGCCGGGCAGCGGCAAGCGCGTGTTGGTGGTGGATGACCATCCTGTCAACCGTTTGGTGGCGCGGGGGTATCTGGAACGGTTGGGCTGCAGCGTCACCGAAACTGAAACCGGGCAGGCCGCGCTTGATGTTGCCGGGCAGAGCAGATTTGACGCGCTGCTGATCGATCTGGGCCTTCCCGATCTGGATGGAGAGGAGGTCGCGCAGCGCATCAACCGCAAGGGCGCCAGGGTGGCCATCCTCACCGCCGATCTGGTGCGCGACGATGCCGGAACCCGCTCTCGGTTCGGGGTGGACCGCATCCTGAACAAGCCGATCTCTCCCCGTGCGTTGGCGGATTTCCTGTTCGGTTCTGCGCAGCCCGCGTCTCCTCTGCCGCCCCTGGCCCAAGGCATAGCGGCTGTGCTGCGGGATGACATGGAGGTGATGGGCGCAGACCAGACTGCCGAGATCGTGCTGGCCTTGCTGGCAGATCTGGAAACTGCGGTGCCGGACCTGCGGGCTGCAACAGACCCTGTGCTGCGCCGCAAACTGGCCCATCGGCTGAAGGGCGCCGCGTCGAATTTCGGGCTCAGCACGTTCTGCGCCCTGATGCAGCGGGTGCAGGAAGACGACCTTTCCGCCCTTTCCGATCTGGAAGCGGTGGCCGCAGAGGTAATGCTTGCGCTGCGGGCGGGCGCCGAGGAGGCAGGTTTTGGCCCTCAGCTTTCTGCGGCGAAGCAGTAACCTTCACCCGTGCGGGTCAGGATGTGGTCGGGCTTAGTTGGGTCCGCCTCGATCTTCTTGCGGAGACGGCCGATCAGCACATCGATGGTGCGGTCCCCCGGCCGCAAATCACCGCGGCCGATGATCTCGCTCAGCCGCGGGCGTCCGAAGGTCACGCCGGGGTTGCGGGTCAGCACATCCAGCAGATCGAATTCCTGCGCGCTGAGCGTTTCGATCCGTGCGGCAGAAACCAGACGGCGGCGGATGCGGTCGAAATGCCATGGCCCGAAATCCTCGACCGCATCCGTGACCGGGGCGCTGCGGCCAATGTCAGTGATGCGGAAGAGCAGGTTCTTGATCCGTGCCGCCAATTCGCGCCGATCATAGGGTTTTGTCACGTAGTCGTCGGCCCCCATTTCCAGCCCGACGATCCGGTCCACCTGTTCATCGCGTGAGGTCAGCAGGATGATCCCCACGCGCGATTTCGCCCGCTGTTCGCGGGTGATCGTCAGACCATCCTTGCCCTCAAGCCCGATGTCCAGAACCAGCACCTCGGGGGGATCGATATCGATGACCTCTTGCATGGCCTCGGCATCGCCGACCTCGGTCACGCGGTGGCCCAGACTGCGGAGATACCCCGCGAGCCGCATTCGCGTCACGCGGTCGTCTTCGACGATGAGGATATGCGCGCTCATGGCTGGCGACCTTTACATCTCTTTACACTTCTTCACCGTCTGCGTTGACGGCTGTCAAGTCGCCGAATGTCGCGGAGGCGCATGGTGCGGGCGCAAACAAGACGGAGGTCCGCCATGAACATGATCAATCCGACCAGACGGGGATTCCTGACGGGCGGTGCCGCCCTTCTGGGGTCCGGCTGGCTTTTGAACTCGACGGCGCTGGCCGCCGTTGACCCGAATTCCTTTGGCGGGCGCATTTTCAGCGCCAGCCATTATGGCCCCTTCGAGGCGGTGGTGCGCGATGGCAAGATCGTCGGCATTTCCCCCATGATCGAGCTTGACCAGCGCCCGACCGAACTTCTGACCTATGGCCTGCTGGACCGCGTCTATGACAAGACGCGCATCGATTATCCCATGGTCCGCAAATCCTATCTGGAGAACTGGAAGACCGGAGATGTGAAGCCCGAACTACGCGGGAAAGAGGAATATGTCCGCGTCGATTGGGATACCGCCCTGAAGCTGACCGCCAAGGCGATCACCGATACGGTGGCGAATTTCGGCAACCAGTCGATCCTGTCGACCTCTTATGGTGGTTGGAGCCATGCCGGGATCATGCGGCCCAATGTGTTGCAGGGCAAATTCTTCAACATGATCGGCGGCTGCACCAATACGGTGGGCGACTGGTCCGGCGGCGCCAGCCAGATCTCGCTGCCGCATGTCATCGGCGACATGGAGGTCTATTCGGCACAAACCTCTTGGGAGGTGATCCGCGACAATACCGAAGTGTTCGTCCTGGTCGGCTGTGACCCGGTCAAGAACAACCGCGTCGAATACACCGTGGCCGACCACGGCATGTATACGCCATGGGAACAGATCCGCGACAACGGCACGAAATTCATCTCGATCAACCCGCAGCGGACCGCCTCGGATACCGTGCTGCGGTCGGACTGGATCAGGATCATCCCCAACACCGACGTGGCGCTGTTCCTCGGCATGGCCTACCACGTGATCGAGGCAGGTCTGGACGACAAGGATTACCTTGCGAAATATACCGTCGGGTCCGACAAGTGGATTGCCTATGTGAAGGGCGAGGGCGACGACAAGACGCCCAAAACCCCGGAATGGGCGGCCGCCATCACCGGCATCGACGCGGCCAAGATCCGCGAACTGGCAGAACTGCTGGCCAAGTCACGCACCGAAATTGCCGGGGCCTGGTCGCTGCAGCGCGCCCACCACGGCGAAATGACCCACTGGGCCATCATCAACTTCGCCGCACTGACCGGCAAGATCGGCAAACCGGGCCAGGGTGTCGGCTTCTCATGGCATTATGGCAGCGGCGGGATGCCGCAATCGGGCGGCAAGACGCCCGCAGGGCTGAGTCAGGGCAAGAACTTTGTCACGGAATATGTTGTGCCGGCTTCGCGCCTGACCGAGGCGCTGGAAAACCCTGGGGCTGAGGTGGTCTATAACGGCAACGTCCGCAAATACCCGGACGTGCAGATGATCTACAACGCCGGCAACAACTTCATGTCCCACCAGCAGGACACGAACCGGCTGATCAAGGCGCTGCAAAAGGTCAAGACCATCGTCAGCCAGGATGTCTGGTGGACGGCCGCGACCCGCTGGGCCGATATCGTGCTGCCCGCGTCTTCGCCTTTGGAACGTGATGACATTTCGGTCGGCGGGACCTATTCCAATGACCGCATCTACGCGATGAAGAAGGTGATCGAGCCGCTGGGGGAAAGCCGCAGCGATTTCGAAATCTTCGCCGGGCTGGCGGACCTGTTCTATCGTCAGTCGCAATTCATCGAAGATCAGGCCTACCCGGAATATATCGACATCATCAAAAAGGCCTACAACGGCACCACCGCCGCTGAAACCACGCCCTTCGAGGACTTCTGGGAACGCGGCTACGCCTTCCAGCCCATTCCGAAAGAGGCCCGCGCCTGGGTGCGGCATGGCGATTTCTACACCGACCCCGAGGCGAACCATCTGCATACCAAATCGGGCAAGATCGAGATGTTCTGCGACACCATCGCGAACATGGGTCTGGAAGACTGCCCCGGCATGCCCATGTGGCTGGAACCGGCAGAATACCTTGGCAATGCCAAGGACGGGCAGCTGCATGTCGTCAGCCCCCACCCGTGGTTCCGCCTGCACAGCCAGATGGACCAATCGGCCTCGCTGCGCGATCTCTACAAAGTGCAGGGGCGCGAACCGGTGCGGATCAACAGCGAAGACGCCGCCAAGCGCGGCATCGCCGATGGCGATCTGGTGGAAATCTACAACGACCGCGGCACCGTCATTGCCGGGGCTGTCGTGTCGGATGACATCATGCCGGGCGTGATCTCGATCTATGAGGGGTGCTGGCCCAGCCTTGACAGCAAGGGGCGGTGCAACTCGGGTCTGGTGAACTTCCTGACCTCGACGCAGAAATCTTCGGGGCTCAGCCAGGCGACGACGGCCAATACCTGCCTTGCCTCGATCCGCAAATGCGAAGATCCCGAAGGACCGAATATGGCCTATGAAAAGCCGCCGATCCTGGAAGGGGTCGAACTGGCTGCGATCGATGATGCCGATCTGGGGCTGGATCGTCTGGATGCGGTGATCGAGGCGCTTTATGCCGAGATGAGCCCGGGCGAAAAGCTGTTCTACGAACGCTGCACCGTCTGCCATGGTCCGCGCGATGTCAGCGCCTTTACCCAGCTGCAATGGAAGGCGATCACGCCCTCGATGTTCCCGCGCGCGGGTCTCGATGACGCCGAGGCCGCAACGATCATGGACTTCCTGATGGCGAACGCTTCCGACGCCAAGAAGTGACACGAACTGTCTGCGGCCGGTCTGATCCGGCCGCAGATCCCCCTTTGAAAGACCCGACTCATGACAGCCCAGCCGATATCCCGACCCTTGATTGGCTTTACCATGCGCCACTCTGCCCGCGCCTGGCGGAGGGCTGTGCAATGCTGAACGCCCCGTCTGATTTTCGCGCCACGGCCCAGCCTGTCTGTGGCCCGCTGATGGATGGGTTCTGTCGGTCTGTGCGTTATCTGCGCGTGTCGGTCACCGACCGCTGCGATTTTCGCTGCAGCTATTGCATGGCAGAGCGGGTGCAATTCCTGCCGCGCAAGGATCTGCTGACCCTTGAAGAGCTTGATCGCCTGTGTTCCGCCTTCATCGGCCTTGGCGTGACCAAGCTGCGCGTCACAGGGGGCGAGCCGCTGGTGCGGCGCGACATCATGGGCTTTTTCCGCGCGATGTCCCGTCATCTGGAAACGGGGGCGCTGCGGGAACTGACGCTGACCACAAATGGCAGCCAATTGGCCCGCCATGCGGCGGATCTGGCGGCCTGCGGGGTCCGGCGCGTCAATGTTTCGCTCGATACGCTGGATGCCTCGCGCTTTGCCGCGCTTACGCGCCGCGGCCAGATTGCCCCTGTGTTGGAGGGGATCCGCGCCGCACAGGCCGCGGGTCTGCGGGTCAAGATCAACACCGTCGCCCTGCGGGGCCTGACTGAAACCGAGCTTTTCCCGCTTGTCGATTGGTGCACCGCCGAGGGGCATGAACTGACGTTCATCGAGCTGATGCCAATGGGTGAGGAGGGCGCTGAAGCACGGATCGGGCAATTCCTGCCCCTGTCCGATCTCCGCACGCGTCTGGCTGCCCGCTTCACCCTGCAGCCGCTGGCCGAGACGACCGGCGGCCCGGCCCGCTATGTCCGACTGGAGGAAAGCGGCCAGAAGATCGGCTTTATCACGCCCCTGAGCCATAATTTCTGCGAAAGCTGCAACCGCGTGCGGCTGACCTGCACCGGCGAGCTTTACCCCTGTCTGGGGCAAGAGGGCGCAAGCGATCTGCGCCATGTGCTGCGCGCGCCAGAGAGTGGCGTCCCGCTCGAACAGGCCATCCGAGCGGCCATCGCGAAAAAACCGCGTGGTCACGATTTTGATTACACCCGCGGCATCCCCAAAGGGGTGATGTCGCGTGGCATGAACCACACGGGGGGCTGAGCGATGGCAACGGTAGAGATCCTGTATTTTGCCTGGCTGCGCGAACGCATCGACGCGCCGCGCGAGCGGGTGGAAACAGCGGCGGTGACGGTTGCCGATCTGGTGGCCGAACTCGTCACCCGCAGCGACCGCCACGCCGCGGCCTTTGCCGACCCGACTTCGGTCCGGGTGGCGTTGGATCAGGTGCTGTCGTGCTTTGACGCACCTTTGGCCGGGGTAGCCGAGGTGGCCTTCTTTCCACCGATGACGGGAGGCTGAGGTGATGCCGACGTCAAAGCCGCTTTACGCGCCCGATGAACTGCCCCGCTATGCCCGCCATATCGCGCTGCGCGAAATCGGCGGTCCGGGGCAAGGGCGATTGAAACGGGCCTCGGTTCTTGTGGTGGGGGCCGGTGGGTTGGGGGCACCGATCCTCATGTATCTTGCGGCAGCCGGGGTCGGGCAGATTACCGTGGTCGATGATGACACGGTCTCGCTGTCGAACCTGCAGCGGCAGGTGATCCATCACCAGGACCGGCTGGGCATGGCCAAGGTCACGTCGGCAGAGATTACGCTGGCCGGGATCAACCCTTTCGTGCAGGTCACGGGGATTGCCACACGGTTGGGGGCCGAGGATGCGCGCGCGCTTGTCGCAGGGCAAACCGTGGTTCTGGACGCAACCGACAACCTGCCCACGCGGCATCTTCTGAACACGGCCTGCGTCGCGGCGGGTGTGCCGCTTTTGTCGGGTGCCATCAGCCAGTGGGAAGGCCAGATCACGGTCTATGATCCGGCGCGCGGCGCGCCCTGTCTGGCCTGCCTGTTCCCGACCATCCCCGCCGATGATCTCGCACCGGATTGTGCCCGCGCGGGCGTGATGGGCGCCCTGCCGGGCATCATCGGGTCGATGATGGCGGCCGAGGCGATCAAGCTGATCACCGGGGCGGGGCGCAGCCTGCGGGGGCGGCTGATCCTGCAAGATGTCCTTTGGGGCGAAACCCGCGAAATCGCCGTGCATCGCCGGAGGGATTGCCCTGTCTGTCACAGCCTGAAGGAAGACACCCCATGCAATTGACCCATTTCGACGCCGCGGGGCATGCCCATATGGTGGATGTCTCGGACAAGCCCGTGACGCCGCGCATCGCCATTGCCGAGGCCGTGGTGCGGATGCAGGCCAAAACGCTTGCCCTTGTGACCGAAGGCCGGGCCAAAAAGGGCGATGTGCTGGCAGTGGCCCGCCTTGCCGGGATTATGGCGGCCAAACGAACGGCTGATCTTGTCCCGCTCTGCCATCCGCTTCCTCTGACCCATGCCGCGCTGGATCTGGACACCGACCCCGCACTGCCCGGCGTGCGCATCCGCGCCACAGTGCAGACGACCGGCACAACCGGGGTTGAAATGGAGGCGCTGACGGCCGCAACCGTGGCTGCCCTGACCGTTTATGACATGCTGAAAGCAGTCGAGAAGTCGATGGTGATCGACGCGGTCCACCTGCGCGTCAAGGATGGCGGAAAATCAGGGCGGTATGAGGCCGGGGTGACGCCATGACACTTGCCCATGTCAGTATCGCCGGACGCGGTGAAACCAACCGCTTCCTTGCCGTCGTGGCGGAGAGCCTGCAAGCCTCGGGTCTGCGCCTTGCCGGAACGGTTCAAACCAATATCGCCCGCGCGGATCGGCGCAAATGCGACATGGACCTGCGCGTCCTGCCGGATGGTCCTGTGATCCGCATCAGTGAGGACCGCGGGGCGCTGGCGCGGGGCTGCATGCTGGATCACGGCGCATTGGCCGATACCGTGGCCGAGGTCGCCCGGCGCCTGGATGGGGCCGATCTCTTGATCGTCAACAAATTCGGCAAGGCCGAGGCCGAGGGGCAGGGGTTGATCCCGGTGATTTCCGAGGCACTTGGCCGGGGCATCCGGGTGCTCGTGGGCGTGAACGGGCTGAACCTGCCGCAATATCTTGCCTTTGCAGACGGCCTTTCGCTGACGTTGCCTGCCGACCCACGCGCAGTTTCCAACTGGTGCCTTGCGGGCACTGGACCACTCTCTGATCTGACCTGAAGGAGACCAACATGCTGAAATCCGCAGTCGCGAGCTTCGCCCTTGCCCTGACCGTCGCGTCCGCCGTCCAAGCGGGTGATGCAGCCGTCGGCGCGACCGAGTTCAAGAAATGCAAGGCCTGCCACTCGATCATCGCCGCAGACGGCACCGAGATCGTCAAGGGCGGCAAGACGGGGCCCAACCTCTATGGCGTGATCGGGCGAAAAGTCGGCAGTGCCGATTTCAAGGGTTACGGGCCTGCGATCACCGCCATCGGGGCCAAGGGCACGCAATGGGACGAAGCTTCGCTTGCGGCCTATGTCGCAGATCCCACCGCCTGGGTGCAGGCTGCCTCCGGGGATGCAGGCGCCAGATCGAAAATGACCTTCAAGCTCGCCAAGGGCGGCGCTGATGTCGCGGCTTACCTTGCCAGTGTGAAGTGAACGGGGGCAGGGGCGACCTCGGCCTCAGGCCGTCCGGTCGTCCCCGCCCGTCTCAAGTGTCATAGTGCCTGCCACGTCAAGCCGCAGGCGGCCTCGCGCGATCCGCTCCAACCGCAGCGGGGCCTGTTTTTCTTCAAGACGGCGACGCAAGAGCAAGAGCCGGGTTTCCAGATTGTCCTTGAAGTCGGGCATCCGGCTTCCGGCGGCAAGACGCAGCTCCCGGTTGGTAAATTCGCGCCGCCCCTCGGTCAGCTGCCAATCGACCATCAGACGCAACAAAGCCCCGGCGACCCCCTTCACGATATAGACGCCATCGACAAAGACGCTGTCGTCATAGCAATGATGCACGACGCGGACGTCGGCCATCGAAACCGGGGCGGGCCTGCCAAGGGGGGCCCCCGGCTCGGCCTCGGCCTCCTCCATTTCGCTGGCGCGGAGCGCCGCCGCGGCCTGCCCTGCCAGAATTGAAAGCGCGGCCTCATCTTCTTCCCGAAAGGCGAGCCGTCGCAGGCTTTCGACGAACAGCACCCCGACGACGGCCCCGCGCGCGATCATCGGCACGGCGATCTGGCTCATCGCAGCGGGCAGATGCGGAAAGGCTACGGTGCGCGTGACGTTTTCTGCGCCGGGGCCTTCGGGTCGGATGGCCTCGCCCAGACGGCGGACGCGGCTCATGTCGCTGACCTTGATCGTTTGGCGGCTGATGGCGGCAGCACCGATCAAACCATCGCCAAGTGCGATCTCTGATCCAAGGCCCGAGGGCGCATAGCCGAGGCTTCCTGTCGTGGTCAGACAGCCGCGGGCTTGATCATGGTCAAGCACCAGCGCGTGATCATAGCCCAAGACGGATCGGACAGCCTGCAACAGCGTCTCGATAATCTCTTCGGCGCCAGGCTGTCGATCCATCGCGGCCAGCACATTTGCCAGGGCGCAGAGGTCCGGCGCGGGTGTGGGGGCGGATGTCGGGGTTTCGCAGGGCGAGGGCACCCGTTCTATCGCGCAAACCCGAAATATATCAGCACTTTTCAGGCGCATCACCTCGGCCATGCCGACCTGCGCGCTGCTGGCTTTCAGCTGCAGAGCGATCCGATCGAACAGGGGCCCGGCATCGACCGAACGCACAAAGCGGATATCGAGCAGGAATTGCGCGCCCGTCACCCCATCCACCAAGATCAGCGTGACTTGCGGATTGGCCCGCACATTCGCGGCGGTCTTGGCAAAGAACTGGTTTGAAAGCGCGACGTGATCGTCATCAACGCGCACCACATGCGACAGGTAAGAGACATTGGGCATCCCGTCTGCCGCGGCGGTTGCGATGATCGAGGGGATTACCCCTTCGAAACATGGGGCCAGATCTGAAAGGCGCCAGGTCATCCTGCGGCGGCCCCCGCCAGCATCCCGGCCAGCGGGCCGGGCGTCTGGACATAAATCTCCGAAATCCGCAGGCGGGCCACCCGCGGCTCCTGCGGGCAAAGCCAGGGCATAATCACGCCGCGCGGCACCCCCAGCCCCTCAAGCTCGGTCATGGCGGCGGCGATGAAGCGGTCCGCCTCTGCCACGTCGCGGGCCTCGGTGGGCCGCAGGCTGGCACTGCCCTTGATCTGAAAGCTCACGTAATCTGCGGGGCTGACGAAGGTGACGGCCAGCTTGCCGCGCTCGGCAATGGCTGCGACAAGGCCCGGCCACTGCCAGCCCGAAAAGATCACATCCATGCCTTCGCGATCCTCCATCAGGTGAAAGCCGATGCCGCGGCCAGCGGCCGGTTTGCCGCAGGCGTCCGTCGCGGCGATGATGCTCATCAAGGGTCGGTGGAAGAAGGCGACCAGCCTTTCGTCGATCCGCATCATTTTCCTCTGCCATCGCCGCGTGGCGGGTTTAACAACCTTTTAGGATATCTGGCACCGTTTTTACATCCATTTAGGAACGCGCATTTTCGGGGCGGGCTATACCGGGGTCACACCGGCGGCAACGCCCAACCCCTCTGACAGACCGCCGGACGGCACATGCCATCAGGCTGCAATCCATGCCACCCCGACACATCGGGGGGGGCCGGAGAGGGTTTGCGCGCGGCTGCCCCTAAATCGGAGACAGACCCATGCAAGCCACACCCCTGACCCAGGATCAGCTGGAGGCTTATCTCGCCCGAATTGGCCAAGACCGGCCCCGGCGGATCGACCGTGAAAGCCTGACGGCGCTGCACCGCGCCCATCTTCTGTCCTTCACCTGGGAGGCGCTGGATGCCTTCATGGGATGGCCGCAAGGCTTTGGCCCGGAAGCGGCCTTTGCCAAGATGGTCACTGGCCGTCGCGGCGGCTGGTGCTATGAGATGAATGGCCTTTTCGGGGCTGCACTTTCGGCCCTGGGGTTCCGGGTGACCCGCCTTTGCGGCGGCGTGAACCGCGAAGTCCTGGGCGATCTGGCCATCGGCAACCATCTGACGCTGCGCGTCGACCTGGACCGCCCCTATCTGGCAGAGGTCGGTGTGGCCGATGCCATCATCGCGCCTGTGCCGATGGAACCGGGCCCGATCTGCCAGCGTGGGTTCGACTTTGCGATTGGGGCGGCCGATCAGGGCTGGATGCGCTTTCGCAACCACGCACTGGGTGTCGCCAGAAGTTTCGATTTTCGCCCCGATCACAGTGACGAGACTGCATTGGCCGCCGCACAAGGCTGGCTGCTGCAAGACGCGGGATCGCCCTTCACCGGGGCGCTTGCCATCATGCGGCACACCGAAGACGGCTATGTTGCGCTGCAAAATGACAGCCTGCGCCATGTGACGGCGGGAAGCCTGGATCAACATCAGATCACGGGCGCCGATCATCTGGCCGATATTCTGCACACCACCTTCCAGATCGACGTGCCGCGCCCGGATGCCATCTGGGATCGCATCGAGACCCTGCGTCAAAGCCGGGCCGCCTGACCCTTCTGATACAACAAGGAATTGACCATGCTTCGTTTGATCGCTTCACTTCTGTTTCTTTCGTGCGCCGGCGCTGCCCATGCAATTGCCACCGATCCAGCCCCCGGCGGCGCCTACAAGACCGATCCTTCCCATTCCAGCCTGGTCTGGTCGCTCAATCACTCGGGCCTGTCGCGCTATACGGCGCGCTTTACCGGCGTCTATGCCCGGCTCGACTGGAAACCGGAGAAGCCCGAGCAGTCTGCCCTGACAGTGACCATCGACCCGCTGTCTGTGCGGACGGATTTTCCCTGGGCCGAGATGGGCGATTTCGATGCCGAAATCGGGGGTGGTGAAAATTTCCTCGACGCACAACCGATGACGTTCGTGTCGCAGTCCATTCGCGTCACCGGCCCGAACACCGGCGTCGTTGAAGGTCTTCTGACCATCCTTGGCCAGACCCATCCGGCGCGGCTGGATGTCACCTTCAACGGATCGATGGCCGAACATCCGATGATGGGCGTGGCAAAGATCGGCTTTTCAGCCACGGGCGTCATTCGCCGCAGCGACTGGGGGCTGGACTATGGCATCCCCGAGCTTGGCGATGAGGTCACGTTCAGCGTGGAAACCCAGATGGTTCCGGCGGATTTCGTCTTTCCCTGATCGCTGACCACGCGGATGCGGGCCGCTTTTTGCGGCCCGCATTGCCCCGGGGAGCCGCCCTCAATCCTCGCCTTCATTCACGATGTGCAGCAGGCGACCGCAGGCCTTGCAATGCACCGCATCCTGTTCATGACGGTTGAGGCCACAGCCGGGGCATTCGAATTCGACCTTGCGGGGACGGAACAGCACCTGCACCAGACGCAGAAACAGCGAAACGCCGAAAATCATGATCAGCACAGAGATCAGCTTGCCCGCCGATCCGTTCAGGGTGACGTCGCCAAAGCCCGTCGTTGTCAGCGTGGTGACAGTGAAATAAAGCGCGTCGACATAGTTCTGGATCTTGTCATTGGTCTGGTGCTGCGTCTCATAGACCAGCGCCGTCATCACAAAGACGAAAACTGCAAGATTGGTGACGGCGACGATGGTCTGTTCATTCCGACGAAAGAACGCGAAATCCTGTCGCAGGCGCGAAAGTAACCGATAGGACCGAAGCAGCCGCAGCATGCGCGCGACACGCAGGAAGGCCAGCCCCTCACCCGCCAGGGGCGCAAGCAGAGAGGCGATCACCACCAGATCGGCCACCCCCGCAGGATGGAGCAGTTCCCCAAGGCGGTTCCGGCTGATCCAAAGCCGCGCGGTGAAATCTGCCACGATTGCCAGTCCGATCACCGCATCTGCAATCTCGACCGCAAGCCCGTGATGGGTGAAGGATGACCCGACCAAGAACAGGATGGTCGTGATATCGAATATCAGCAGGGCATAGCGGAAGCGCACGCCGCGCGGGGTCTCCCCTTCATAAAGCTCGATCAGCCGCTCTTTCATGCTGCCTCCGCAGATGTATAGCCTGCACCATAAATGGCCACACCGGCGCTGCAACGCGGATTTGATCGCATACAGGGGCCACCGGATGGGCGGCCCCCGATCGACCAATGCCTCAGGCGGCTTCGCCCAGCAGGCCCTCGGCGCGCATTGCGGCCACCACGGCGGGGCGTGCGGCGACGCGGGCGCGCCAGGCGTTTAGATACGGGAAAGGCGACAGGTCATGGCCGATATAGGCCGACCAGTTGGTCACCGTGAAAAGATAGGCGTCGGCGGGCGAATATTCGTCGCCAAGGACCCAGTCACGCCCATCTGCCAGCCGCGCTTCGACCAGTGCCAGACGCGCATTCAGCAGGGCGACCTGCGCGTCGCGTGCCTCGCCCGAAATCCCGCGGAAAAAGGGCACATAGGATTGATGCAGCTCGGTCGAGACGAAGTTCAGCATCTCTTGCAGGCGGGCGCGGGCCAGCGTGCCTTGAGCGGGCAGCACGCCCGGCGTCAGGTGATCTACGACATATTGCATGATCGCCACGCCCTCGGTCAGCACTTCGCCGCTTTCAAGCTGAAGCGCAGGCACCGCGGCACGGGGGGTGATGGTGCTGTAATCGGCGCCGGTTTCGGTGGTCTTGCTGCGCAGATCTGCACGTTCGATTGCAAAGGCCGAGCCGGTTTCGGCCAGGGTAATGTGACAGGCCAGCGAACAGGCTCCGGGCGAGTAGAAAAGCTTCATGACATCTCCGAAGAAGGACAGCGGATCAGGTCCGCACATGCGGCGCGAAGCTAACATCTGCGCCGCGATTGTCAGCCGGCACCAACCGCGCATCCCCGCGCAGAAGCTGTGCGTCGCTGCGCGGGTGAAAGCTGGCGGCCTTTGCCTCTCGCGGGCTTCCAGCCATAAAATCAGCTGGATACACCCGAACCACGCCGGATCTGCCGAAGGTCGGCGGGCGTCAGGCCGTTTCGGTTTCGGAAAAGTGGCCCGTCCCCGTCACTGTTCCGTCGCGCCGGATGAAAAGCGCGCTCAGCCCCTGTGCCTCGGCCAATACCCGGCCGCGATCCGGCCCAAAAACCATCAGCGCGGTCGCCATGGCGTCGGCCATCATGCAGCTCTGCGCCATGACTGTGACAGAAGCCGGGGCCTCGAGCAGCGGGGCCTGGGTCAACGGGTTGATCGTATGGGACAGACGCGTCCCGCGCACCTCGACAAAGTGGCGATAGTCGCCCGAGGTGGCAACAGCCCCATCTTCCAGCATCAGGATGGAATGGCTGCCGCGCCGGTGCCCGGCATCAGGAGCATCAATCCCGACACACCAGGGGCTGTCGTCAGCCCGCCGTCCCAGGGCGCGAACCTCACCGTCAATCGAACAGAGTGCCCGCGTAAGGCCATGTCCAAGCGCGGTTTCCGCCAGTCGATCGACACCATAGCCTTTGGCAATCCCGGACAGGTCCAATGTCAGGGGCGCCGCTTTGCGGGCCAGGCCTGCCGCCGGATTAAGCGTCAGCGCATCGGCGGCACGCACCGGCGCGGCGGCACTGGCCTGACGAATGGCCGCAAGGTTTATGGCATCCGGTCCGAACCCCCAGGCGCGCACCGCCGCGCCGACATTCATCTCGAAGGCCTGTCCGCTCAGGGCGCTGACTGCGAGGCCAGCCTCAAGCACGGTCATCAAGGGCGCGGGCAGGGGATGCCATTCATCGCAGGGTGCTGCATTGAAGCGCATGAGGGCGCTTTGCCTGTTCCAAGTGGACATCTGCTGATCAACCTCACCCACCGCGGCCTGAAATGCGGCTGTCAGGCTGTGGCGCTCTTCAGCCGCCAGCGGGGTGTCAAGCCGGACTTGCCAGAAGGTCCCCATCGTTCTGCCGGACAGGGTGAAGGCGTCAATAGGTGTCTTCGGCATAGCGCCCTCCTGCCCGGAGCTGATCGGGACAAAGCCCGAGAGGTGCAAGGATCTCGGCCAGTGTTTCACGAACGCCGGTTGCCATGTCGCGGCCGCCGCACACCATGATCCGCGCACCCTGTCCGACCAGATGGCGGACGCGGTCGGCATCGGTACGCAGGCGGTCCTGCACATGCTGGCGCGCTGCCGTGCGCGAAAATGCCGTGTTCAGCGATGCGAGGTGGCCCTGGCTGGACCAGCCCTCAAGCGCATCCGCATAAAGGAAATCCGCCTGCGGATGCCGCGCACCGAACCAAAGATGGATGGGACGCTTGCCCCTGTTGGCCCGAATGAAGCCTGCAAGAGGCCCAATGCCTGTTCCGGCGCCGATCAGAAGAAGCGGCGCTTTGCTGCGGTCAGGGCGAAAGCCGGGATTCGGTTTGATGAAGGCCCGTACCATTTGGCCCGGTTCCAGATCCATCAGCTGACCTGAACAAAGGCCCCCCGACTGTTTTTTCACCACGATTTCGACAAACCCATCGGCAGTTCCCGAAGCAAGCGAATAGAACCGCGGGATTGCGCTGCCCACCGGCAGGATGCCAAGAAGGTCACCCGCGTGAAAGCGCGAAAACCCCCGTCCGGCCAGTCGGTCCCGCAGTGAAACCTGCGGCAGGGCGAAGGTCAGGATTGCGGTTGGGGCTTGCAGCGCCTCGCCATAATCCTGGCGCGACACAAGCCGCAGCGGGGTGCTGCGCGGCATTTCGGGCTGGTGGAGGATGTCGAGCGGATAGCCGATCACCTGTCCCAGATCGCGCGACCAGCGGGCAAAGGCCTGCGCGGATTGCCGGTCGATCCGTTCCAGCGGCAAGAGCATCGACCAACCTGCCTGACGGGCCGCATGATCCAGCCGCTCGGCAAAGGCACAGAAGGCCGGAAAGCTGCGATCGCCAAAGCCCAGAATGGCCATTTTGGCGCGCGGGTGGGGTGGCGTTGCCGCCAGCCGTGCGTCGAGGCCGCGGGCAGCGACAGGGGCATCGCCATTGCCCCAGGTGGCGGCAAGGACAAGCACCTGTTTTGCGGCCGCATATCGGTCTGGCGCATAGGCGGCAAGTGGGGCGAGATGAACGCTGCCGCCGACTTCTTGCAACGCAAGGCCGAGTGCGCGGGCAAATCCAAGGGTGCTGCCGCTTTCGCTGGCGACAAGAAGGATGGTTTCCGCATGTTCGGCGTGAACCATACCGGGCAGGGACAGACGGGCCTTGCGACCCTTGAGCCAGACCTGAATTCCTGTAATCGCCAGTGCCGGAATGGACAGCGTCAGCAGGCCGAGGATCAATCCCCAAAGGGCTGCCCCCTCACCCGTATGCATCAGGTAGATCCACTCGCCGGCCCGTGTCCAGGGACCTGACGCCTGCCAGGCCAGCAGGGTACCGGTCCCTTGATCGACATAGCCCATCCCGGCGGTGGTGGTCAGGGTGAAGACATCCGTCGTGTCCCCAGCATAGGGAAAGGTCAGGTCCCGCAGCGCCGTTACGGGAACTGCGGCCAAGGCGGACATATCGCCCGGCGCAAGTCCAACCAGACCGCTGGTTTCGGCGGGCAGGGCAGGGCTCGCCTCGTCGACGGGCAAGAGCTCAAAGGTTGCCGCCGTCATCCACAGCGCCGTTCCCGAGGACAAGACCAGCGACACGACCGCCACACGCGCCAACTCTCCATGCCATCGTCCGGCAGTGGGTCCCCGCATGCGCGAGAACCACAAGGACCATCCGCCCTGTCGCTGTGCAATCAGCGCCGCCCCGGTCAGGGCAACCACCAGAAGCGCCAAGGCGGCCGCCGCCGTGATCCAGCGCCCCAAATCCTGCAGAAACAGGGCGCGGTGCAGGTCGGTCAGCCACCCCTGAAGCGCGGATGGATCGGCATTTCCTGTCGCAAGGCCGGTGGCCGGGTCGATCACCGCCGCGCCGGGGGTGTTGCCATCGAACCAGTACGCCGTGATCTTGCCCGATGGTGCCCGACGGATCTGTTCGACACCGGGGTAGGCCGCGATCACCTTGCCCGCGAGATCCGCGACCGTCTGCCCCGCCACAGGGGCAGGGGCGGTGGTCCTTTCCACCGCCGGGAAAACCGACAGGATCGTGCCGCTGACCGCCAGCACGAGCAGAAGAACAGTGGCCAGAAGCGCGGGCCAGCGATGGAATAGCCGGATCATGCGGGGACCTGTCAGAAGGTGTAGGTAAGATCGGCGATGTAGCGACGTCCCCGAACCGGCTGTCCGGCACCTTCGCTGGTCAGGGGCATGGCAATCTCATTGGGGCTGTCGCGCATATCCTCGACCGCCGCGTCGACATGCAGGGTATAGCCTGCATCGAACAGCGCATCCGCAAGGTCCATCGTCAGTTCAAGATTGCGCCCGGCGCCGACGCTGGCGCCGGTGATGCCGTCCACCTGCGACACATCCCCGCCCGTGAACTTTGCCCAGTCAGAGAGATGCTTGTAATACTTGGATTTTCCACCTGCCATCCACAGGCTACCCGCGTAGGCGCCCGATGGATCGGTGACATAGAGTGCGAGATATGCGCCTTGTCCGCCATATTGTGACAGATTGACCGTCAGGGTGACGGGGCGGGCAAGGGCCAATCCGGGCGCAATCAGGGCTGTGGTCAGGGCCAAGGTGGCGATTATGCGTTTCATCACGCGCTCCTGTCAGTTCGACTTGACCGCAGGTGCGGTGCCATTGGTGAACAGATTGTTGTTGGGCGGGGCGACCGTTCCGGCGGGGGCAGGGTTGCCTTGGCCCCGGCATGACGGATCTTTCATCCGATCGCAGGCTTGGCGATCATCGTCATCGTCATCGTCATCGTCATCGTCATCGTGGTCCTCATTCCAGCTGAACCAGCGGCCATCATCGTGATCGTCGTCATCGTCGGCATCGCTATCTGCCAAAAGAAGCAGTGGATGGGCGGGCCGGCTCTTTGTTTCACGATCCAAATCAACGGCATGGGCCGTGGCGGGGACGGTCGCTGCAGGCGCTTCAGACACAGCCGCAAGCGCACCGCCTGCCAGAACAATGGCAAGGGCGTATTTCATAATCTTCTCCAGTTCGTTTGTCGGGATCAGTCGTCATCCGCGTCGCTGTCCTCATCCTCGAACTCCATTTCGAGGATGGTCAGCGTCGCAGGATCCAGCTTCACTTCGATCGGCCGCCCGCTGGCATCCCGACCGTTCACCTCATAACAGCCGTCGTCCAGCCGGATGCGGCCCACGTGCCACCCCTTGGCGATGGCAAATTGCTCGACAGCGTCGCGCGGCTGCCAATCGGCCATCGGCACGCTGCAATCGTCATCCGCACGGGCGGGTGCGGCGGAAAGCAGGCAGGCAATGAGAAGGCTTGTTGACATGCGGACCATGCGTGACACTCCGTCGTGCTTCTGATGTTGTCTTTCTGCGCGGCAAAGCTGACGCCTGCCTGAAGCGGTGCCAGAATCTGGTTCAGGTCCGCGTCAGGTTGGGGCTGTAGGGCAAGGGCGGGTGAAACCGAGAGGACGGTCCGGAATGCGGATTCTGCTGGTCGAAGATGATCGTGTCATCGCAGCTGCGGTGCGCGAACAGGCCGAGGGCGAGGGCCATTCGGTCGATCACGCCGCCCGGCTGGACACTGCGGAAGATGCACTTGCGACGGCACATTTCGATCTGATCCTGCTGGATCTGATGCTGCCTGACGGGCGCGGGTTGCCGTTTCTGCGCCGACTGCGGGCCAAGGGCAATACGACCCCGGTCATCATCATGACGGCCCTCGACCAGATTTCAGACCGGATCGACGGATTGAATGCCGGTGCCGATGATTATCTGGTCAAGCCCTTTGATCTGAGCGAACTTTCCGCCCGCATCGGGGCGGTCTCGCGCCGCTATGCCGGGAACCCAAATCCGCGCGTGACCTTGGGGGATTTGTCCATAGATATCGCGGCGCGCAGTCTGACGCGGGCGGGCAAGTCGGTGCCGCTGACGGCGCGGGAATGGGTTTTGCTTGAGGCCTTTCTGCAAAAACCCGGTCAACTTTTGTCGAAAGCTGTGCTCGAAGAGCGGCTTTATTCCTTTGACGCCGAGGTCGAAAGCAACACGATCGAAGTGCACATCAGCCGCCTGCGAAAAAAGCTCGGCGCGGATGTGATCGCGACGGAGCGGGGCCTCGGCTACCGGTTGGTCCGGCCGTGAAGGGGAACTCCATCCGGCTGCGCTCTGCCTTCCTGCTGTCGGGGATCGTGACCCTGCTCTGGCTTGGCACTGCCATGGCCACGCTGCGCCTTGTCTCCGAAGAGATGGCCGAGGTCTTCGACTCTGCCCTGCAGGAAACGGGTCAGCGCATCCTGCAGCTGGCTGTGGTCGATGTGCTGAACCGCGATGAAGAGGGAGTGAACCGCCGAGTGACCGGGCTCGCGGAACATGAGGAGCATTTCACTTATGTGGTCCGCGATCCTGAGGGGCGTCTTTTGTTGACCTCGCACCGCGCGCGGCCGGAAGATTTTCCACTTTTTCCCGACTCCGGCTTTCATGATACCGGCGACATGCGCTTTTACCAGGAAATGGCGGTCCGCGGCACCGTGATCCTGACCATTGCCGAGCCGCTGTCGCATCGTCGCGAAGCGGTAGTCAACATGGCGCTTTCGCTCGCTCTGCCCCTGCTGGTCACGGTCCCCCTCAGCCTGATCGCGATTTTCTATGGTCTCGGTTTCGGTCTGCGCCCGTTGAACCGGCTGCGCGACCAGCTGGCCCAACGGGGCGCGACCCGGCTTGCCCCGCTTGTCCGTACCGGTGTTCCGTCAGAGCTTGGTCCCATTGTAGATACCATCAACGATCTTCTCATGCGGCTGGAGCGGGCCTTTGCCGCCGAACGCAGCTTTGCAGCCAACGCCGCGCATGAACTGCGCACACCCCTGGCAGGGGCTTTGGGGCAACTGCAGCGTTTGCGGCATCAGTCGCAAGACCCCGAAACCCGAAGACGTGCTGATGAGGTGGAACATACGCTGCGACGCCTGATCCGCCTCTCGGAAAAGCTGATGCAGTTGGCCCGTGCCGAAGGTGCGCGTCTGTTGACAGATGCAGCCGCCGATATCCGGCCCGTTCTGGATATGGTCGTTCGGGATTTTGCCCATGCCGCCAGTGCTCGAGAGATACGTCTTGACCTGCCAGACCAGCCGGTGCTGGCGCGCGTCGATCTGGATGCCATTGCCATTGTGGCGCGCAACCTGATCGAGAACGCCATCCGCCATGGCGATGGCGGTACCATTTCCGTAAGGCTGGATGCAGACGCGACCCTGACGGTCGAGAACAGCGGCCCGACCGTGCCCGCCGATCGGATGTTGTCGTTGACCGACAGGTTCGTGCGCGGAAACAGTGTCGACGATGGCAGCGGGCTTGGCCTTGCCATCGTCCAGACCATCGCCGGTCGCATCGGCTCGCAGTTGGTTCTGCATTCGCCTGTCCCCGGCCGAGCCGATGGTTTCCAGGCCTCTCTCTCCTTCCTCCCCCAAATCCCCCAACTGACGGACTGAACCATGAGCTTGCCCTACGAATCCGCCCATGAGGAACTGCATTATCTGGATCGCGCGGGCTGGCTCCGCGCCGCGGTGCTGGGCGCGAATGACGGGATTGTTTCCGTCTCATCCCTCATTGTGGGGGTGGCCGCCGCCGATCCCAGCCGCATCTCCATCCTGGTCGCGGGGGCAGCTGGCCTCGCTGCCGGGGCCATGTCGATGGCCGCGGGGGAATATGTCTCTGTCAGCTCACAATCCGATGTGGAACGCGCCGATATCGCCCGGGAACGCCAGGCGTTGATCGACACACCCTTGGCCGAAGAACGCGAGCTGGCCTCAATCTACGAATCGCGTGGGCTGTCACCGCAGACCGCTGCGCTGGTCGCGCGGGAACTGACCGAAAAAGATGCGCTTGCGGCCCATGTCCGGGATGAACTGGGTCTTTCCGAGGTCCATGCCGCGAACCCGTTGCAGGCGGCGCTGGCCTCGGGGCTGACCTTCACAGCTGCTGCCGCGGTTCCGCTCGCCGCCGCGGCCCTGGCGCCCGATGGCATGATCGTCCCGACCGTGGTGATCGCCACCCTGGGTAGCCTTGCGGGCCTTGGTGCACTGGGCGCCCATGCGGGCGGGGCGCCGAAACTGCGGGCGACATCCCGCGTTCTGTTTTGGGGAGCGGCCGCCATGGCCATTACCGCAGGGGTCGGGCGGCTTTTCGGCGTTTCGGTCTAGGGGGAAGATCGGGGCCCTGGCCCCGCCCCCGCCGCGCGACCGATCATCGGCCCCGGAACCCCACTGCGGCGGAGTCCTCTCTGGGGACGACAAGGCACAGAACGCAGCGTGCCTGAGTGTGTGCGTCATTCGCCCCGATCCTGCTCAAGGCGCGTGCGCTTTCTTTGGGTCTTGTGATCCTTCAGCGCCCCGGTCGGTGCCTTGGCGCGCTTGATCCATCAGCCCCTTGAGGTCATGCGAAAAAGCCGCGCAGCATCTGCGCGGCCCGGGGTCCCTTCGGGGAAGAAGATCAGACCGACACCTCGGCCCGCAATTCGGCCTGGGTCAATTCGCTGCGGCTGCCCTGCATCGCCACCGTCCCGCGCCGCAAGACGTAGAACCGGTCGGCCAGCCCATAGGCAAAGTCGAAATATTGTTCGACCAGCACGATCGCGATGTCGCCCCGCGATTTCAGATAGGTGATGACCCTGCCGATCTGCTGGATGATATTGGGCTGGATCCCCTCGGTCGGTTCATCGAGCAGCAGCACTTTGGGACGCATGAGCATGGCCCGTGCGATGGCCAGCTGCTGCTGTTGCCCGCCCGACAGATCGCCGCCGCGCCGCCGCGACATGTCTTTCAGCACGGGGAAGAGGTCATAGATTTCATCCGGGATGCAATGCTCGGATTTCGGCAGTACCGCATAGGCGGTTTCCAGATTTTCCTGCACGGTCAGCAGGGGAAAGATCATCCGGCCCTGCGGCACCACGGCAAGTCCGCGCGCGGCCATTTCTTGTGGTGGCAGCCGGGGCAGCACCCGGCCATCAAGCACAATCTCTCCGCCCGAGCGAGGATGCGTCCCCGCCAATGCCTTGAGAAACGACGTTTTTCCTACGCCGTTGGTGCCCATGATGCAGGTCACTTCGCCTGCCGCCGCCATGAAATCAATCCCGTGAAGGATCTGGCTGCCGCCATAATGCAGGGTCAGCCCCTTGGTTTCGATCATCCGCCCGCTCCTTATCCGCGTCCGAGATAGACTTCGATGACGGCTGGATTGCGCGTCACATGGTCGAGCGATCCTTCCGCCAGAACCGCCCCCTCATGCAGCACCGTGACCCGGCAATTCAGCCGCCGGACAAATTCCATGTCATGTTCCACCACCACCACGGCGCGGGTGCGCGCAATCCCGACCAGCATCGCGGTGGTCTGTTCCCGTTCGGCCAGCGTCATGCCCGCAGCGGGTTCATCAATCAGCAGCAGCCTGGGTTCCTGCGCCAGCAGCATGGCGATTTCGAGCCATTGTTTCTGACCATGCGAAAGCTCGCCCGCCTTGCGTGCAAGATGCGCCCCGAGCCCCACCTGCGCCGCCAGGGCGGCCACCCGCGCGCGCCCTTCGCCAGTCAGCACGAAGGCCAGCGCAGCAAAGGGGTTACGGGGCGATTTCAGAGCAAGGATCAGGTTTTCGGCAACGGTCTGGTCCTCGAACACCGTCGGGCGCTGGAATTTCCGCCCGATCCCGATGCGCGCAATGGCGGCCTCGGACAGATTGAGAAGCGAAATCGCGCGCTCCCCCCAGGTCACGCTGCCGCTGTCAGGGCGGGTCTTCCCGGTGATGATGTCCATGAAGGTGGTCTTGCCCGCCCCGTTGGGGCCGATGATGGCGCGCAGTTCGGCCGCCCCGATCGAGAAAGACAGGTTGTTGATGGCGCGGAACCCGTCAAAGCTGACCGAGACGCCAGAAACTTCGAGAAGGGCAGTCATTCCACGGCCTCGCTTTCCTGGAGTGATCCGGCATCCGGACCCAGGGGCTGTCCCTTGCGGTCGGGGCTGTGCAGGCCCTGGAACCGGTCGAACACTCCGCCGATCCCCTTTGGCGCCCAAAGTGTTACCGCCACGAAGGACAGACCGAGCAGCACCTGCCACCAATCGACCCAGTCGATGGTATAGACCCCGAGCGGGATGGATGGTGCCCGCCCGCCTGTGAACCAGCTCGACAACAGCGACACGAAGGCTGCCCCGATCACGGCCCCGTAAAGCCTGCCGCGCCCGCCGATCGCCACCCAGACCGCAAGATAGATCGAGGCGATGGGAGCAAGCTCGGCCGGGTTGATGATCCCCGCTTGCGGGTAGTAGAGCGCCCCGGCGATGCCACAGAGGATCGCCGTCACGACGAAGACGAACAGCTTGTAGCCCTCGACCGGGTAACCAAGGAAACGGACCCGCGCCTCATCGTCGCGGATGGCCCGCAGCACCGAACCCATTTTGCCCGAAACCACGGCAGACAGCAGCAGATAAGCCAGCGCCAGCATCAGCGCCGAGGCCCAGAAGAACCAGACCGACAGGAAATCCTGGGACACATCGGCAAGACCGGGCAGGTTCTGCAGCCCCGACAGGCCGTTGTTGCCGCGCAGGCCGCTGTCGTTCTGGAACAGGTACAGCGACAGTGCGAGCGTCATGGCTTGCGTCAGGATGGACAGGTAGACGCCGGTCACGCGGCTGCGAAAGGCAAGCCATCCGAAGATCAGAGCCAGCAGCCCCGGCACCAGCACCACCAGCGCAAGCTGCAGGGGCAGGGAATGGGCAAATCCCCAGATCAGCGGAATGTCCGACCCGCCGACCACGCCAAAGATCTGGCTGCCTACGCCTTGCGCAATCTCTTCGGCCGTGGGGGGCAGGGGGCCTGCGACAAGCGATTGCAGGACGATTTCCTGCGTCCGTGCATACATCAGCCACTGCCCGATCATGTAACCGCCCAGTGCGAAAAACGCCATGTGGCCCAGCGACAGGATGCCGGTGTAGCCCCAAACGATATCCATCGCGAGGGCGGCGAGACAGAGACACAGCGTCTTGCCCAATGTCTTGACGAAGGATGTGCTGATCCCGCCCCCGCCATAGGCCGGGCTGAGCAGCGTCACCGCCAGCGTCAGCACCGCAAGGCCCAGCAGGAACCAAAGTACCGAAGGATTGCGGCGCAGATAACCGGACGGATGCAGGATGTTGGCCGGGGCCGTCACCGGGTTTTGGGTGGTTTCGGTCATGTCAGTCACCTGCCGCACGGCCCCTGAGCGCAATGATCCCGCGGGGGCGGAATTGGATGAAGAGGATGATGAAGATGATCATGTAGGTCTGTGCGGCCAGCGTGTTCGAGGGGTTCAGCCACTCGATCGCCTTCTGAAGCCCGCCGATCATCCCCGCACCGGCGAGTGCGCCCCAGATATTGCCCACGCCGCCCACGACCACGGTCATGAAGCTCTGGACGATGTAGTCGCTGCCAAGTTCGGATGTGACCTTGGCGTAAAGCCCGATCGACACGCCAGCGATACCCGCGATGCCCGAACCAAGACCGAAAGTCAGCATGTTGATGCGGTCGGGATTGATCCCCATGCTGGCTGCCATCGCCGGATTTTGGGTGACGGCGCGCACCTCAAGGCCAAGACGCGTGCGTTTCATGAGATAGAGAAAGAACCCCAGGAACAGCAGCGCCAGCACGATGATGGCAAGACGGATGTAGCTGATCGAAATGACATCATTCAGCGTGAGCGCCCCACCCAGCCAATCCGGTGCTGTCAGTGGCCGGGCCTGCGTGCCGAAGATGTTCTTGAAGATCTGTTGCAGCGCGATCGAGATGCCGAACGTCGCCAGCAGCGTTTCCAGAGGCCGCTTGTAGAGATGGCGGATCACCAGCCGCTCCATGCCGACCCCGGCGGCGAAAGTGACGGCGAAGGCAAGCGGGAAGGCCACCAGCAGCGAAGCGGTGTATCCCGGCACGATTTGCTGCACCACATAACCCGTGTAGGCCCCCATGGTGATAAATTCGCCATGGGCCATGTTGATGACGCCCATCACGCCAAAGGTGATTGCAAGGCCGATCGCGGCAAGGAAGTAGATTGCAGCAAGGCTCAGCCCGTCCAACGACAGATCAGCCGCCTGCATAGCGGCCACCTTCAGCGCAATCCGGTCAAGCGCGCTGCGGGCAGCCGCTGTGACGGTCGCATCCGCTTCGGTGTAAACGTCGTAAAATCCATGTGCGGCGATGGCCTTGGCCACCTCGTCGTCGGTTGCGGCAGACGGCACCTGCCCCGCGGCTTCAAGTGCGGTATAGGCACGGTCGCGGGTTGCCTGATCACCCAGTTCAGACAGCGGAACCCCGGCAACCTGCCCCGCGGCGATATGGGCGGCCAGGGCCTGTTTCTGGTCCTCGCGGGTGATGCGGGCCGGCGCGGCCCCGCTTGTCACCAAAAGTGCATAGGCATCGGCCGCGGAAAGATCCGTGCCCACCGTCAGGCTGCGCGCGATATTCGCGCCTTCGGGACGGGTGACTGCCGCGATGCGTGTGGTGGCAAGCAACGGCGTCAGTGCCGCGCGCAGGTCAAGGCCTGCGTCTGCACCAAACCCTTCGATAGCGGCGACGCGCGCCTTCGGGTCGGGATCAAAGCGCAGCGTCAGCAACCGTTCCAGTCGCAGCTTGCGCGCCAACAAGGCCGGATCGGTTTCGTTTGCGGTCGCGCCCCGCAGGGCGGCCAGCGCTTCGACATTGGGGTCTTTGGCGATGGAATTCAGCGCCTCGGCCCGTTTTGCCGGGTCGGGGTCCGACAGGGTAAATTGCACCAGCGCTGCCGCAATCAGCCCCCGCACCCCGGCGTTGGGTTTCAGCACCGTGATCTCGGCATTGGCCGCAATACCGGCAGATGCGCCTTGCAGATCGGTCAAGGCATAGCCCGCCGCGTCCGGCGCCAGCAGGAAGATGGCGCCATCCGATTTGCGTTTGCCCAGAAGCTTGCCGCCCCAGGCCTCAAGCAGCCGGGCGGCCATCGGATCGCCCGAACCGGCAAGATCCGCAATCACCGGCCCGATGGTCTGACGGGACGGTTTTTCAATGTCGCGGGCATGTGTGGCGACAATCTTCGCCACGGTTTCGGCCAGCACTGGCCCGACATGGGCGGTCAGGCCCAGGAAGGCCATCGCCAGCCCCAGAAGAAAGGCGCGCATGGGGATTCCACTTCGGAAGGGGCAGGAGGGACCGGCAGGCCCCCCCTGATTGGTGGATCAATAGTTCGATTTCAACTGCACGCAGGTCTTGGTGTCCTTGTTGTACATGCCGCATTTGAGATCTTTCCAATCCGCTTCCAGCACCGCCGATTCCGGCAGGTAGTCGGTCCAGGCATCGCCGGGGACGGGGTCGGTCTGGCTGATGATGTCGAACTGGCCATCTGCGCGAATTTCGCCGATCAGCACCGGCTTGGTCAGGTGGTGGTTGGGCAACAGTTCGGCCATGCCGCCGGTCAGGTTGGGGAATTTCTGACCCACCAACGCATCCAGAACGGCATCAACCTCGGTCGTTCCCGCTGCGGTCACGGCATTCACCCACATGTTGAAGCCGATGTAATGCGCCTCCATCGGGTCATTGGTGGTGCGCTTGTCATCCTTGATGAAGGCATGCCACTGGTCGATGAATGCCTTGTTTTCCGGCGTTTCGGCGCTTTGGAAATAGTTCCAAGCCGCGAGATGCCCCACGAGGTTCGATGTATCGAGGCCCGAAAGCTCTTCCTCGCCGACCGAGAAGGCCACCACGGGCAGCTTGTCGGCGGTCACACCGGCTGCCGCCAGCTCTTTGTAGAAGCCCACATTGGCATCGCCGTTGATGGTGGAAATAACGCCCACCTTCTTTCCATCGGCCCCCAGGGCCACGACATCGGCCACGATCTTGGCCCAGTCGGAATGGCCGAAGGGGGTGTAGTTCACGAAGATGTCTTCAGCCGGGATGCCCTTCGATTTCAGATAGGCTTCCAGAATGTTGTTGGTCGTGCGGGGATAGACGTAATCGGTGCCCAGAAGTGCAAATTTCTGGATGCCCAGTTCGTTCAGGAAGTAATCCGTTGCCGGGATGGCCTGCTGGTTCGGGGCGGCGCCCGTATAGATCACGTTCTTCGAAGATTCCTCGCCTTCGTATTGAACAGGATAGAACAGCAGGCCGTTCAGTTCCTCGATCACGGGCAGCACCGATTTACGACTGACCGAGGTCCAGCACCCGAACATCGCCGCCACCTTGTCCACGGTCAGAAGCTCGCGCGCCTTTTCGGCGAACAGCGGCCAGTCCGAAGCGGGGTCAACCACCACCGCCTCAAGCTTTTTGCCCAGCAGGCCGCCCTTGGCATTCTGCGCCTCGATCAGCATCAGCATGGTGTCTTTCAGCGTGGTCTCCGAAATGGCCATGGTGCCAGAGAGCGAATGCAGGATGCCGACCTTGATCGTGTCTTCGGCAGCAAAGACCGGACGGTTCAAAAGCGGGGCCGCAATCGAGGCGACGCCTCCGGCCAGAATCATGCGACGCGTAAGCTTCATTCTTTTTCCCCTGTCAGAGCGGCCTTCGGGCTCTTCCCTGTCGGGAATGAACCACCCATATTGGGCAGGCAGCCATTGGTTGCACCCGTGCGGTGGTGATCGGCTTGGACACTTGTCGCCACCGCACAATCCGAAGATTTCCCCGGACAGAGAAAGCTGGCGGCAGCAGGTCGCGGCACGCAACGGCGCCGCTGACAGGATGCCTCGGACCGCTATGTTTTGCCGGAAAATGGGGCGGATTCTTCTGCCGCAGCGCAGAAAAGAGGCGTTATCTGCGACGAATCCCGACCAACAATCGGGCAAATGCGACATGGGCAGGCAAGCCGGGCCTGCAAGTCTTGGGTGATTTTGATGCTATGGGCACAAATTCGGGTTGTCGTGAATTCAGCCTTGGCTGCGCGGCGTCGGCTTTCATCGACCGCATGCCGGATAATCGATTTTGCGCCATCGCGCCCCCGCGCTAGACTGCGGCCATGACACGGCGCCATTACAATCTGCCCTCGCTGAACGCGCTGGCGGCCTTTGAGGCCGTGGCGCGACATCTGAACCTGACCCGTGCCGCGGAAGAGTTGAACGTGACGCCGGGGGCCGTCTCCAAGCAGATCCGTCATCTTGAAGACGAATTGGGCCATCAACTTTTGCGCCGCCATTCCAATGGCGTATCGCTGACAACCGAGGGCGAGGCGGTGGCCACCAGCCTGCATGACGCCTTTGACCGCATCTCTGCCACATTGAAGAGTGTGCGGGCGGCGGGGGAAAAGGCGCCGGTATCGATTGTCACCACCATGGCCACGATGCAGCTTTGGCTGATGCCGAGGTTGGGGTCTTTCTGGGCGGAACATCAGGACATCGTGGTCGAACATATCATCTCGGACCGCCTGCAGGATGTGCCGCGCCCCGATATCGATCTGCGCATCCGTTATGGCGATGGGCATTGGCCGGGCGAGGTGGCCGAGAAAATTCAGGGCGACAGCGTGGTTGCGGTGGCGTCTCCGCAATTCCTTGCCCGGCAGCCGATCACATCGGTTGCCGACCTTGCCGCGGCGCCGCTTTTGTCGGTCGAAGGGGCCGATTGGGTCTGGATGACCTGGGCCCGCTTCTTGACCGAAGCCGGGGCAATGTTCCGCAAGCTCAATGTGCGGCGCTTCAACAGCTATGTCATCGCCTTGCAGGCGGCCCGCGATGGACAGGGTATCGCCCTGGGCTGGATGAGCCTCGTGGCCCCGCTGCTGGCGTCCGGCGCCCTTCAGCAGGTGACGGATGCCCAGCTTGCCGACCCGAATTCTTTCTACGTGACCTGGCCCGAGCGCCGCCCGCCCAGCCGTGAGGCGCAGATCCTGAAGGATTGGCTGCTGGCCCAGGCGCGTTGAGTTTTCCTCAAGGCGCGGCGGCAACTTGTTCGCTTGATCGAAACGGTCTGACGGGGTCCATTGGGGGTGTCCGATGACGGTTCGGCACGCCCTGCACGGGGCAGAAACACCGCCCGTCTTGCGGCAAGAACAAGAGAAAACGAGCCTGAAATGACTTCCGAAACCATGGCTGCCGTGCTCCTGACCGGGCATGGGGATTTTGATGTGCTGTCTTACCGCACCGATGTGCCGCGGCCCGCGCCGCGGGACAACGAGGTGCTGATCCAGGTCGCGGCCGCAGGGATCAACAATACCGATATCAATACCCGGATCGGGTGGTATTCCAAAAAGGTTGATGCTGCGACGGAACAGGGCGGGGCTTCGGGCTTTGCCCAGGTTGATGACGCCGATGCAACCTGGTCGGGCGTTGCCATGCAGTTTCCGCGCATCCAGGGTGCAGATGTCTGCGGCCGCATCGTGGCCGTGGGCCGGAATGTCGATCCGGCCCGCATCGGCGAACGCGTGATCGTGCGCAACATGCTGCGCAGCTACGTCGATTACCGGCCCTATGAATGCTGGACCTTCGGCAGTGAGATCGACGGGGGTTTTGCTCAGTTCGCCGTGGCCCCTGCGCGTGAGACGCTGGCCGTGCGTTGCGATTGGACCGATGCCGAGCTTGCCTCTGTTCCCTGCGCCTACTCGACGGCTGAAAACATGCTGCACCGGGCTGGCGTCGGGGCCGAGCGCGTGCTGATCACCGGCGCCTCGGGCGGGGTGGGGTCGGCCGCGGTGCAATTGGCCAAACGCCGCGGCGCCGAAGTCGTTGCCATCTGCGCCCCGTCCAAGGCAGATGAGGTGCGCGGCCTTGGCGCTGACCGCACCCTTGATCGCAACGCGGATCTGGTGGCCACCCTTGGCCGCAATGCGGTGGATGTGGTGATCGACATCGTGGCGGGGCCGGTCTGGCCTGCGCTGCTTGATTTGCTGCGCCTTGGCGGGCGCTATGCCTGTGCGGGTGCCATCGCTGGGCCGATCACCGAACTGGATGTGCGCACGCTCTACCTCAAGGATCTGACGCTCTTTGGCTGCACCTTCCAGGAGGACGCGGTCTTTGAAAACCTTGTCCGCTACATCGAGGCCGGTGAAATCCGCCCCGTGGTCGCCAAGACCTATCCGCTGGACCAGATCGCGCAGGCACAGCGCGACTTCCTGTCAAAATCCCACACCGGGAAACTGGTGCTGATCCCGCCGCAGGTGACGGAATGAAAATCAAGACGATCGAGCTGTTTCAGGTAGAACTGCCCTATTCCGGGGGGGTCTATCTGCTGTCGGGTGGCCGTGAATATCGCGCGTTTGAGGCGTCGATCGTGCGGATCGAAACCGATACCGGGATCGAAGGCTGGGGCGAAAGCACCCCATTCGGATCGACCTACATCGCCTCGCATGCCAAGGGCGCCCGCGCCGGGATCGAGGAGATTGCGCCCTATCTGCTGGGGCGTGATCCCCGGCAGGTGGACCGCATCAATGACGCCATGGATGAGGCGCTGGTCGGCCACCATCACGCGAAGACCGCCCTCGACATCGCTTGTTGGGATGCCTTTGGCAAATCGGTGAATATGCCGGTCTGCGAATTGCTGGGCGGGACGACCGGGTTCCGGATGCCGACGATCTCGTCCATTTACGCCGGCACGCCCGAAGATATGCGATCCCGCGTGGCGCGGCACCGGCAGATGGGTTATCGAGGGCACTCGGTCAAGATCGGTGCGCTGGATAGCGAAGGCGGCCCTGCGCTTGATGCCGAACGGATTGCGGCTTGTCTCGCAGATCGCAAGCCGGGGGAATATTTCATCGTTGATGCCAATGGGGGGATGCTGCCCGAAACCGCCCTGCGGATGCTGCGGATGTTGCCCGATGGCATGGATTTCGTGCTTGAGGCGCCCTGTGCCAGCTGGCGCGAGACGGCAAGCCTGCGCAAGCGGTGCCCTGTGCCGATCATCATGGATGAGCTGGCCGAACTTGATGCCGACATCAGCCGGATCGTGGCCGAGGATATTGCGGATGGCATCGGCCTCAAGGTGTCGAAGGCCGGCGGTCTGACACGTGGGCGGCGCCACCGCGACATCTGTCGCGCCGCAGGGCTGACGATCAGCGTGCAGGACACGGTCGGGTCGGCCATCGCCTTTGCCGGAATCGTGCATCTGGGGGCGACGGTGCCGGAACGGTTCCTGCGCTGTATCCTCGATTGTCGCGACATGGTGACCTTGGTCACCGCCGATTTCGATGCCCCGGTTCGCGATGGCGGTGTGCTTGCGCCCCGCGCACCCGGCCTTGGCATCACCGTCCGGCGCGACGTTCTGGGCGACCCCGTCGCCCGGTGGACCGCCTGATCCACAGACAAGGCGGGTCGCCCCGCGGGGCGGCCCCCATTGACCAGAGGTGCGGCAAACGCACCCGTTTTGTAACCAAGTCCAACCAGGAGACCCCAATGAAACACCTGACCCTCACCACCGCGATGGCGATCCTTCTGGCCTCGCCCGTGCTGGCCAATGATACGCCCGGCGCAGGCGTGACCGTGCGCCCCGTCATCCAGCCGCTGATGGAAGAGATGTTCCAGTCGCGCGTCCTGATGCGCGCGCTTGGCGATCTTGGCTATACGGTCGCCGAGCCACAAGAGGCCACTGCCCAGACCGCCCATATGGCCGTGGGCGCAGGGGACGCAGATTTCTTCCCTTCGAGCTGGAACACCCTGCACGACGCTTTCGTCAAGGAATCTGGTGGCGACGCCGTGATGACCAAGGTCGGAACGCTGATCAACGGGGCCCTGCAGGGGTATCTTGTTGACAAGGCCAGCTACGATGCGGGGATTACCAACCTCGGCGATCTGAAGGATCCTGCCAAGGCTGCGCGTTTTGACCTGGATGGCAACGGCACCGCCGATCTGGCCGGCTGCGTCCCCGGCTGGGGCTGCGAGCGCGTGATTGAACATCACCTGACCGAATATGGCCTGCGCGATACTGTCACCCATAACCAGGGTGAATATAACGCGATCATTGCCGATACCATTGCCCGCCAACGGAATGGGGATGCCGTGCTCTACTACACCTGGACGCCTTATTGGGTGTCCGGCGCCCTCGTTCCGGGCAAGGATGTGGAATGGCTCTCGGTGCCTTACACCTCGCTTCCCGACGGGGGAACCGGCGTCACCGAATTCGAAGGCAAGAACCTTGGCTTCGCGGTGGATTCGATCCGCGTCGTGGCGCGCAAAGATTTCCTTGAAGCCAACCCGGCCGCGGCCAAGCTTTTTGAAGTGGCCACCATCGACATCAACGATGTCTCGGCTGAAAACAAGCTGATCGCAGACGGCGAAGATACGTCTGAGGCGATCGACAAACATGTCGCTGACTGGATCGCCGCGCACCAGGCCCAATATGACGGCTGGCTGGCCGAGGCCCGCAAGGCCGCTGAATAGGACCTTCCTGATGGGCTTTTGCCTGTCTTACCTTGGGCATCCCGCAAAGCGGGGTGCCCTTTTTACCGTCGAGAGACGCGCGGCACCCTTGGGCGCAAGTCGCGTTTCCGCGCTGTCGGGCCGTTTTCCGCGTTGACCCGTCGGCGCAACTCCGTCACTTTGAACCGGATGGTCCTGACCAAGCAAAGCGCGGTCGGGTGAAAAGGGAATACGGTGAGGAAGAGCCGCAACGGCGCCAAATCCGTGACTGCCCCCGCAACTGTAAGCGGTGAGCGACCCCCGATGCCACTGGCCCTTTCAGGCCGGGAAGGCGGGGAGAGCCACGACCCGCGAGTCAGGAGACCTGCCGTCATCACACAGACCACACCGGGCGGGGTGCCCCGGAAGGAGCTTTTGATGATGATCACACGATGGCGGTTCGGCACTGCCTCTCCCTGCCATGCCATTGCCCGTCCGGCGCGGGCGGCCTTGCTGGTTCTGGACCAGGTATCCTGGGCGCCGCGTGGGGGGGCGACCGTCCTGCAGGGCATCAGTCTTGCCATTCCCGAAGGACAGGTTGTGGGGATTTGCGGGGCGAACGGCGCGGGCAAATCCTCGCTTCTGCGTTTGATCTACCGCTATCAGCGTCCCATTTCAGGAACGGTGCGGCTGCTTGGGCAGGACATCTGGGCGCTCGACGGCCCTGAAGTCGCCCGCAGGATCGCGGCCGTTTTGCAGGAACAGCCCAGCGATCTGGAACTGACGGTCGAACAGATCGTGGGCCTTGGGCGTCTGCCGCATCAGCGGGGCCCGCGCATATCACAGCGGGACCATGAGATCTGCGCCAAGGCGATGGAGCAGATGGGGCTGGCCGCGCTGGCAAAGCGGAAGCTTGCGACGCTGTCGGGCGGAGAACGTCAACGCGCCATGGTGGCCCGGGCGCTCGCGCAAGAGCCGGAAATCCTGGTGCTGGATGAACCGACGAACCATCTCGACATCCGCCATCAGCTTGAACTCCTGGCGCTGCTGCGCACACTGGGCCTGACGGTCATCACCACGCTGCATGATCTCTCGATGGCGGCGGGCTTTGCAGATCGGATCATCCTGCTGCACCGCGGGATGGTATTGGCGGACGGACCCCCCGAGACAGTGATGACCGCCGAACATCTGTCCACCGCCTTTGACATCTGCGCCCACGTCGACGCCACAGGTGCGCGACCGCGCTTTGATTTCCATCTCTGAGGACCCGTCACCATGCTGAAACTTGCCGCTGCCTTCATGATGTTGGCGAGCGCCGCCTCGGCCTATCCCGTCACGATCCAGAGCTGCAACCGCAGCGTCACCTTCGATGCTGCGCCCCGCCGGGCTGTCTCGAATGACATCAACCTGACCGACATGATGCTGGCGCTTGGCCTGCAGGATCATATGATCGGCTACACGGGTCTTTCGGGCTATGATTATGCCAAGGATGCCCAGCTGTCAGATGAGGCGCGCGGGCTGGCCGATTTGTCGCCCGACTATCCGACGAAGGAAATCCTGGCCGGGGCCGAGGCCGACTTCCTTTTTGCTGGCTGGAACTATGGACTCACCCCCGGTGGCGAGGTCACGCCCGAAACCTTGGAACCCCTCGGCATCAAAACCTATGAGCTGTCCGAAAGCTGCATCTTCACCGGGCCGAAGGCGCGTGCATCGATGGAGGATCTTTACACCGACATCCGCAATCTTGGTGCCATCTTCGGTGTGCCTGACCGGGCAGAGACCTTGATCCGCGGGTGGAAGGCCGAACTTGCCGCCTTGCCCCCCGGGCCAGTGACGCCGCTGCGGGTCTTTGTCTATGACTCGGGCATGGAAAAGCCCTTTACCGCCGGCGAATATGCCATGCCCACGGCCCTGATCGAAGCCGCAGGTGGCCGCAACATCATGGATGATCTTGGTAAATCCTGGGCTGAAGTCGGTTGGGAGCCGGTGGTTGAGCGCGACCCGGAGGTGATCGTCATCGTCAACTATGGCGCGCAGACCGCCCAGCAGAAGATCGCCAGCCTGCAGGAAAATCCTGCCCTTGCCGGGGTGACGGCCATCCGCGAAGGGCGTTTCGTCGTGCTGGATTATGTCGAAGCCACACCCGGCCCCCGCAATATCGGCGCCATTGTCAAGTTGGTCGCGGGCTTTGCTGCGCCATGAAATTGGCGCTGGGGCTTGCGGTCCTGATCCTGTCGGTCGGGCTGGCCGTGTCGGTTGGGGCGGTGTCGATCCCGTTGGGCACGGTCGGGCGTATTGCGGCGCATCATCTGTTCGGCTGGGGTGGGGTGGACTGGTCAGCCGGGCGGGAAAACATCGTCTGGCAAATCCGTTTCCCCCGCGTGCTGCTGGCGGGCGTTGTCGGGGCCGGGCTGGCGACGGTGGGTGCCGCGCTTCAGTCGGTGACGCGCAATCCGCTGGCCGATCCACATCTTCTGGGGATTTCGTCGGGCGGTGCCTTTGGCGCGATCTTTGCGCTGATGCATACGGGGATGGTCCTTGGCCCGCTGACGGTGCCCGCCTTTGCCTTCGTAGGCGCGCTGGGGGCGACACTGCTGGTGCTGGGCCTTGCGCAGATGGCGCGGCTGAAATCGGCTGACCGGCTGGTGCTGGCAGGGGTGGCGGTCAGCTTCGTGATCATGGCCGCGGCAAATCTCTTGCTGTTTCTGGGCGACCCGCGGGCCTCGCATACCGTGGTGTTCTGGATGCTGGGCGGGCTGGGCCTTGCACAATGGTCGCATCTGATATGGCCGCTCGCGGTGCTTGTGCCGTGCGGGGTGTGGCTTTGGCGGCAGTCGCGGGCGCTGGATGCGATGTCGCTGGGCGATGAAACCGCGGCGACACTTGGTCTTAATCCCGGACGATTCCGTCTTTCTGTCTTTGTCGCGGCCGCGCTGATGACCGGGGTGATGGTCGCCTTTTCCGGCCTGATCGGGTTCGTAGGGTTGATGGTGCCGCATCTGGTGCGCCTTGGGCTGGGTCATGCCAATGCGCGGGTTCTGCCGGGCGCAGCCGTGCTGGGGGCTTTGCTCCTCATCTGGTCGGACACGGCCGCGCGCCTGGTTATCGCGCCCGAGGATCTTCCGGTCGGTGTCGTCACCGGGCTGGCGGGAGGGGTGTTTTTCCTGTGGCTGATGGCCCGCCGCGACTGAACCGATTGTTATCACGGGACGAAATTATGATCAAATGATAGCGATCTCGCGACCTGTGGGCAGCTTTCCCCGCCACAGCCACAGGGTAAGGTGGCGACGCCTTCCCAAGGTGAAACGCCAACTTGCCGTTCCAAACGCGCCTTGGGCAACTTTGCCACGCCAGTTTTGGCGTGGCGTCTTTGTTTCTGACCCTGGCCGTCAATCACCCGTCCGCATTTGGCCCCGTTGTGGCGCTGATCTGGCGAAGCTGCCGGCGATGTAATCCTCAAGCCGGAACAGGGCCTCGGATTTGCTGGCCATGCCACGGTGCAGGCGCAGCTCCAGTTGTCCCAGTGCGGGCAGGCCCTCGCGTTCGGACAGGATCTTGGTGCCGGGCGGAATGGTGCTGCCCGCCATGACGGTAACGCCGATCCCGGCCTGCACGGCCGCCGAAATCCCGTTGTAGCTGGAGCTGAGATAGACGATCCGGCAGGACCGCCCCATCTGGTTCAGACCATTCAGCATCCGGGTGCGGTAAATGCAGGGCGGGGGGGCCAAGACCAGCGGCAAGGGGGTCCGCAGATGGCCTGAATGGTCCTCGCTGCCGACCCAGACCAGCGGCTCTGTATGGATTGAGCGGCCGCCTTCCGCGGTCGCACCATCGTGCAGCGCGATCACCAGATCGAACTCTCCGGCCTGCTGGCGGCGCAACAGATTCTTGCTCAGGTCGCTCGTCACCTCAAGCATCACGTTCGGGTGCGACTGTGCGAACTTGCCCAGAAAGTCAGGCAGCAGCGAGGCGGTGTATTCATGCGGCGCGCCTAGCCGAACCCTGCCTGCAACGTTGGGTTGCCGCAGGCTGGAGAGGATCTCGTCGTTCAGCGCCAGAATCCGGCGGGCATGCTGCGCCATCATCCGGCCTTCCGCCGTCAGCTGCAATTTATGTGCATCCCTCTGGAAAAGAACGGAATTCACCGTCTCTTCCAGCCGCTTGATCTGCAGGCTGACGGCCGATGGCGTGCGCCCGACCGCCTCGGCCGCGCGGGTGAAACTGCCACTGTCGATCGCCTTCACAAAGGTGCGGAGCAAGTCCATCGGGATGTTTTGCATTGCAAGCCTATGTTTAACAAAACTCACAAAAGCATTTGAACTATGAAATTCACAAATGTCAAACGCGGCCTATGTTGACCTGGTCTGCAGGCAGGTCTGCGGCCGCTCTGCGAATCCGGCTTGGCGATCACAGGATCTATCCGCCGGATCAGCGGCCGCCCGCCCCATGCGGGCCGTCGAGGAGAGGCGACTGACACTTCAACAAAAACCATGGCGCAGGGAACGCCAGGGACCGGTGACGCATGCGTTGCCGGTGCACGGGGGACAATGAATGAGAGAGGAGACCAGAACATGACTACCTCACAGGGCCGCAACGGCCACGGGGGGGCGACCACAGGCGGCGACCATCTGGAGCGCAACCTGACCAACCGCCACATCCAGTTGATTTCTATCGGCGGCGCCATCGGAACGGGCCTTTTCATGGGGTCGGGCAAGACCATCTCGCTGGCCGGGCCTTCGGTGCTGCTGGTCTATGCGATCATCGGGTTCTTCCTCTATTTCGTGATGCGGGCGATGGGCGAAATCCTGCTCTCGAACCTGCACTACAAATCCTTCGCTGATTTTGCCGCCGATCTGATCGGGCCATGGGCGGGGTTCTTCGTGGGCTGGACCTACTGGTTCTGCTGGATCGTCACCGGGGTGGCCGATATCGTGGCGATCACCGGCTATATCGCCTTCTGGTGGCCCGATCTGGCGCTGTGGATTCCGGCGCTGGCCACGATCCTTCTGCTGCTCGTGTTGAACCTGCCTTCGGTCAAGGCCTTTGGCGAGCTGGAATTCTGGTTTGCCATCATCAAGATCGTCGCCATCGTGGCGCTGGTCATCGTGGGTCTGGCGATGGTGGCGCGCGGCTTCGTGGCACCGAACGGGGCCGTGGCGCAGGTGTCGAACCTGTGGAATGACGGCGGCATCTTCCCGACCGGCTTTACCGGCTTTGTCGCGGGCTTCCAGATCGCGGTCTTCGCCTTTGTCGGGATCGAGCTGGTCGGCACCACCGCGGCCGAGGCGAAAGACCCCGAAAAGACCCTGCCGCGCGCCATTCGCGCCATCCCGATCCGGGTCATGCTGTTCTACATCGGCGCGCTGGTTGCCATCATGATGGTGACGCCCTGGCGCGAAATGGTGCCGGGCCAAAGCCCCTTCGTGTCGATGTTCGCCCTGGCGGGTCTGGGCATTGCGGCCTCGGTCGTCAATTTCGTGGTGCTGACCTCGGCCACGTCCTCGGCCAACTCGGGGATCTATTCGACCTCGCGCATGGTCTATGGCCTGGCGCAAGAGGGCGACGCGCCGTCGCTGTTCGGGAAGCTGAGCCGCCGCCACGTGCCGGTCAATGCGCTGCTCTTTTCCTGCATGTTCCTACTGTCGTCGCTGTTCCTGCTGTTCTCGGGTGAAACGGTGCTGGCGGCCTTCACGCTGGTCACGACCATCTCGGCTCTGCTGTTCATGTTCGTCTGGACGATGATCCTCGTCAGCTACATCGCCTATCGCCGCAAGCGGCCGCACCTGCACGCGGCGTCGAAGTTCAAGATGCCGGGTGGCGTTGCGATGTGCTGGGTGGTGCTGGGCTTCTTCGGCTTCCTGATCTGGGCGCTGACCCAGCAGGCCGACACGCTGCAGGCGCTGATCGTGACCCCGGTCTGGTTCATCGCGCTGGGTCTGGCCTGGCTGGTGGTGCGCCGGCAGCCCCGTCACCTCAAGCAATACGAGGCCTTCCAGCACGAGCTGGCCGAAACCGAATGATCCCGTCGGGGGCGGTGCGCCGCCCCCTTCTTCCCCGCCCCCTGAGGAGCCTGAAATGCGGAATTTCGATCTTGTCGTCATCGGTGCCGGGCCCGGCGGCTATGTGGCCGCGATCCGCGCCGCGCAGCTTGGCCTGAGCGTGGCTTGCGTCGAGGAACGCGACACCCTGGGCGGCACCTGCCTGAATGTGGGCTGCATCCCGTCAAAGGCACTGCTGTCGTCCTCGGACCACTGGGCCGAGATGAAGCATCTGGCCGCCCACGGCATCACGCCCGGCGAGGCCCGCTTTGATCTTTCGGCCATGATGGCGCGCAAGGACAAGGTCGTGGGCGACCTGACAAAGGGGATCGCGCATCTGTTCAAGAAGAACGGTGTCGAATGGCTGAACGGCCGCGGCACCATTCCGGCGCCGGGGCAGGTGCAGGTCGGCGCAGAGATCGTCGGTGCGAAAACCATCCTGATCGCCACCGGATCGGTCTCGGCCGGTCTGCCGGGCGTTGCGGTGGATGAAGAGGTGGTGCTGTCTTCGACCGGGGCGCTGGCGCTCTCCCGTGTGCCGGAACATCTCGTGGTGATCGGGGCGGGCGTGATCGGGCTGGAGCTGGGTCAGGTCTGGGCGCGGCTTGGGGCCAAGGTCACGGTCGTCGAATATCAGGACCGCATCCTGCCCGGTGCCGATGGCGAGATTGCGAAGACCGCGCAGCGCCTGCTGCAGCGGCAGGGGCTGGCCTTCCAGCTGGGCCGCAAGGTTGCCTCGGTTCTTCGCGAGGGGGACCGGGCCACCGTGACCGTGGAACGCCGCGACAACGGCAAGGTGGACACGCTTGAGGCCGATGCCGTGCTGGTAGCGATTGGGCGCCGCCCGAATACCGCGGGGCTGGGACTTGAGGCGCTTGGCGTTGCGATGGACGCGCGCGGCTTCGTCAGCGTGGACGCGCAGTTCCGCACCAATGTTTCGGGCATTCTGGCGATCGGCGATGCCGTGCCCGGCCCGATGCTGGCACACAAGGCCGAAGAGGATGGCATCGCCGCGGTCGAGGCGCTGGCGGGCCATCCCCATGCCGCGCCCGATTATGCGCTGGTGCCGGGCGTCGTTTATACTGCGCCGGAAATCGCAAGCCTCGGCGCTACGGAAGAGGCGCTGAAAGAGGCGGATCGCCCGCATGTGGTGGGCAAGTTCCAGTTCATCGCCAATGGCCGCGCCCGCGCGATGGGGGCGACGGATGGTCTGGTCAAGGTGCTGCGCTGCCCCGACACGGACCGCATCCTTGGTGCGCATATCCTTGGCCGCACCGCGGGCGAGCTGATCCAACCGCTGGTTCTGGCCATGTCCACCGGGGCCACGCTGGCGCAGGTCGCCGCATCGTCGCACGCGCATCCGGGCATGGGCGAGGCGGTGAAGGAAGCCTGCCTCGCCGCCCTTGGCAAACCCCTGCACGCCTGAGGAGGCCCGAGATGAAGGATTTCGTCGAAAAGCCGCGCCACCCCGAAAAGGCGCATCGTCCCGCGCAGGAAACCCTGCGCAAGCCCAAATGGATCCGCGTGTCGCGTGCGGGCAGCGCCGAATTCGGCGCGACGCGGCAGATCCTAAAGGACAATGCGCTCTCCACCGTCTGCGAGGAAGCGGCCTGCCCGAACCGGGGCGAATGCTGGTCGCAGCGCCATGCGACCATGATGATCATGGGCGACACCTGCACCCGCGGCTGCTCTTTCTGCAACGTGGCCACCGGGCGCCCCGATGCGCTGGATGCCTTTGAACCGGGCCGGGTGGCGCAGGCCGTGGCCAAGCTTGGCCTGCGGCATGTGGTGATCACCAGCGTGGACCGTGATGATCTGGCCGATGGGGGGGCTGCCCATTTCGCCCAGACCATCCGCGCCGTGCGCCATCAGAACCCCGCCACCACCATCGAGGTTCTGGTCCCCGATTTCCTGCACAAAGGAACCGCCTGGCAGCAGGTGGTCGAGGCGGGCCCCGATGTGTTCAACCACAATCTTGAATGTGTGCCGCGGCTTTACCCCTCGGTCCGGCCGGGCGCGCGCTATTACCAGTCGCTCCGCCTTCTGGATGAGGCCAAGTGCCATCGCCCCGAGATTTTCACCAAATCCGGCCTGATGGTCGGTCTGGGCGAAACCCTGGAAGAGCTGCGGCAGGTCATGGATGACATGCGCGTTGCCGGTGTCGATTTCATCACCGTGGGTCAATATCTGCAGCCCACTCCCCAGCATCACAAGATCGACCGCTTTCTCACCCCGGATGAATTCCAGCGGATCGCGGACATGGCCCATGGCAAGGGCTTTCTTGCCGTCTCGGCCACGCCGATGACGCGGTCATCCTTCCATGCGGGCGACGATTTCGCCCGCCTTCAGGCCAGCCGCAAGGCCGCCGCCCAACCCGAGGACACCCCCCATGCGTGACGAAACCGCCACCCTGAAACAGACCCCGCTGACCGCGCTGAACATTGAGCTCGGCGGCAAGATGGTGGGTTTTGCGGGCTATGAGATGCCCGTGCAATTCCCGCTGGGCGTGATGAAAGAACATCTGCACACCCGTGAAAAGGCGGGGCTTTTTGACGTGAGCCACATGGGTCAGGTGATCCTGCGCGCGCGCTCGGGCCGGGTCGAAGATGCCGCACTGGCGCTGGAACGGCTGGTGCCGGTCGATATTCTTGGGCTGAAGCCGGGCCGGCAGCGCTATGCCCTGTTCACCGATCCGCAGGGCGGCATTCTGGATGACCTGATGGTCGCAAACCGGGGTGACCATCTGTTCGTCGTGGTGAACGCCGCCTGCAAGGCGCAGGACGTGGCGCATATGACGGCGCATCTGTCAGACCTCTGCGAAGTCACCGAGCTGACCGACCGCGCGCTGATCGCGCTGCAAGGCCCGGCGGCCGAGGCGGCGCTGGCCCGCTTTGCCCCCGAGGTCGCCGGGATGGCCTTCATGGATGTGCGGGATGTGACGATCCTTTCGGCCGATTGCATCGTGTCGCGGTCGGGTTATTCCGGCGAGGACGGGTTTGAGATTTCGGTTCCCGCGCGCGCCGCTGTGGCGGTGACACGGGCGCTTTTGTCGGACCCGGCGGTCGAACCGGTCGGCCTTGGCGCGCGTGACAGCCTGCGGCTGGAGGCCGGGCTGTGCCTTTATGGCAATGACATCGACACCACCACCACGCCTGTGGCCGCCGCCCTGGAATGGGCGGTGCAGAAGGTGCGCCGCAGCGGCGGCGCGCGGGCGGGCGGCTTCCCCGGTGCGGATGTCATTCTGCCGGAATTCGAACAGGGCGCCGCGCGCCGCCGCGTGGGCATCGCCCCCGAGGGCCGCGCGCCGATCCGGGCGGGCAGCGCGCTTTACCTCTCGGAAACCGCGACCGAGGCCGTGGGCCAGATCACCTCGGGCGGGTTCGGCCCCACGGTCGAGGCCCCCGTCGCCATGGGCTATGTCCCCCGGTCGCTGTCCGAAATCGGCACGCGGCTTTTTGCCGATCTGCGCGGCAAACGCCTGCCGGTCACGGTCGCGGACCTTCCCTTCATCACCCCCCGCTACAAGCGCTAAGGAAACGCAAGATGTTGAAATTCACGGATGATCATGAATGGCTGAACGTCGTGGACGGGATTGCCACGGTCGGCATTACCCATCACGCGGTGGAACAGCTGGGCGATCTGGTCTTTGTCGATCTGCCCGAAGTGGGCGCCACCCTGGCCGCCGCCGATGCCGCAGCGACGGTGGAATCCGTCAAGGCGGCCTCTGACGTGTATTGCCCGCTGGAAGGCGAGATCGTCGAGGTCAATGACGCCATCCGCAACGACCCCTCGATCGTCAATTCCGATCCGCAGGGCGCGGGCTGGTTCTTCAAGCTGAAGCTTGCCACCCCGGCCGAGGCCGAGGGTCTGATGGATGAGGGCGCCTATCTCGCCCTCGTCGGCTGAAGGGGGCCTGCGATGACCTACAAGGAAACCGCCTACGCGCCCTATGATTTTGCCAATCGTCGGCACATCGGGCCGTCGCCTGCCGAAATGACCGAGATGCTGGAAGCCGTGGGGGCGCCCAGCCTTGATGCGCTGATCGACCAGATCGTGCCCGACGACATCCGTCTGAAAACCCCGATGACCTGGGGGAAGGCGCTGTCGGAACAGGGCGTGCTGGCCAAGCTGCGGTCGGTGGCTGACAAGAACCGCGTGATGACCTCGTTCATCGGGCAGGGCTATCACGGGACCGTCACCCCGCCGCCGATCCAGCGCAATATCTTTGAAAATCCGGCCTGGTATACCGCCTATACCCCCTATCAGCCGGAAATCAGCCAGGGCCGCCTTGAGGCGCTGCTGAATTATCAGACCATGATCGCCGATCTGACGGCGCTGGACGTGGCCAATGCCTCGCTTCTGGATGAGGGCACCGCGGCGGCCGAGGCCGTGGCCCTGTGCCAGCGGTCGGCCAAGTCGAAGGCCACGGCCTTCTTCGTCGATCAGGACTGCCACCCCCAAACCATCGCCGTGGTGAAAACCCGGGCCGAGGCCCTGGGCTGGACCGTGGTCACAGGCAATCCCTTTGCAGATCTGGACCCCGCCGCCGTCTTTGGCGCGCTGTTCCAGTATCCGGGGACCTATGGCCATGTCCATGACTTTACCGATGTCATCGCCAAGCTGCACGCGGCGGGCGCGCTGGCCTGCGTGGCGGCCGATCCGCTCGCGCTGACGGTGCTGAAGGCGCCGGGCGAGATGGGCGCCGATATTGCCATCGGCACCACCCAGCGTTTTGGCGTGCCGATGGGCTATGGCGGTCCGCACGCGGCCTATATGGCGGTGAAGGATGCGCTGAAGCGGAACATGCCGGGGCGCATTGTGGGCGTGTCGATCGATGCCCGGGGCAACCGCGCCTATCGCCTGTCGCTGCAAACGCGCGAACAGCATATCCGCCGCGAAAAGGCCACGTCGAACGTCTGCACCGCACAGGCGCTGCTGGCGGTCATGGCCAGCATGTATGCCGTGTTCCACGGACCCGAAGGTCTGAAGGCCATTGCCGAACGCATCCACCGCAAGACGGTGCGTCTGGCCAATGGCCTGGAAGCGGCCGGGTTCAAGGTGGAACCGGCGGCCTTCTTCGACACGATCACCATCGAGGTCGGGGCCGTGCAGGGCGCCATCCTGAAATCCGCCGAGGCCGAGGGGATCAACCTGCGCCGCGTCGGCACCACGAAGATCGGCATCAGCCTTGATGAACGCGCCACCCGCGCGCACACCGAGGCCATCTGGCGCGCCTTCGGCATTGATCGCCGCGATGACGACCTGAGCCATGACTATCGCCTGCCGCAGGCGCTGGTGCGCAGCTCGGATTATCTGACGCATCCGGTGTTCCACATGAACCGGGCCGAGGCGGAAATGACGCGCTACATGCGCCGTCTAGCCGACCGGGATCTGGCGCTTGACCGCGCAATGATCCCGCTCGGCTCCTGCACCATGAAGCTCAATGCCACGGCCGAAATGATGGCGCTGAGCTGGCCGCAATTCGCCGATGTCCACCCCTTTGCCCCCGAGACGCAGACCGCAGGCTATGCCGAAATGCTGCGCGATCTTGAGGCGAAGCTTTGCCTTGTCACCGGCTATAACGCGTTTTCCATGCAGCCCAACAGCGGCGCGCAGGGTGAATATGCGGGCCTTCTGACCATTCAGGCCTATCACCGTGCGCGGGGCGAGGGGCATCGTGATGTCTGCCTCATCCCGACCTCGGCCCATGGCACCAACCCGGCTTCGGCGCAGATGGTGGGCATGAAGGTCGTGGTCGTGCGCGTGGCCGACAATGGCGATATCGACCTTGACGATTTCCGCGCCAAGGCCGAGGCCCATGCCGCGAACCTGGCCGCCTGCATGATCACCTATCCCTCGACCCACGGTGTCTTTGAAACCACCGTGCGCGAGATCTGCCAGATCACGCATCAGCACGGCGGGCAGGTCTATCTGGATGGCGCCAATATGAACGCCATGGTGGGCCTGTCGCGCCCCGGCGATATCGGGTCCGATGTCAGCCACCTGAACCTGCACAAGACCTTTGCCATTCCGCATGGCGGCGGCGGTCCCGGCATGGGGCCGATCGGGGTGAAGGCGCATCTGGCGCCCTATCTGCCCGGAAATCCGATGCAGGCCGATGGTGGTGCGGTTTCGGCGGCGCCCTATGGGTCGGCCTCGATCCTGCTGATCAGCTGGGCCTATTGCCTGCTGATGGGCGGCGAGGGGCTGACGCAGGCCACCAAGGTGGCGATCCTGAACGCCAACTACATCGCCAGCCGCCTGAAGGCGGCCTATCCGATCCTCTATTCGGCCGGGGGCCGGGTGGCGCATGAATGCATCCTCGATACCCGAGTGATGAAGGACCGCGCCGGGGTGACGGTGGATGATGTGGCCAAGCGTCTGGTCGATTGCGGCTTCCACGCCCCGACGATGAGCTGGCCTGTTGCAGGCACGCTGATGGTGGAACCCACCGAAAGCGAACCCAAGGCCGAACTCGACCGCTTCATCGCCGCCATGCTGGGCATCGCGGCCGAGGTCGAGGCGATCGTCGAGGGCAAGCTGGACGCCGAGGACAACCCACTGAAGCGCGCGCCGCATACGGTGGAAGACCTCGTGGGCGACTGGAACCGCCCCTACAGCCGCGAGGCCGCGTGCTTCCCCGCCGGGGCCTTCCGGGTGGATAAATACTGGTCGCCCGTGAACCGCGTGGACAATGTCTATGGCGACCGGCACCTGATCTGTTCCTGCCCGCCGCTGGAGAGCTATGCCGAGGCGGCGGAATAACCCGCCCGGCGGATGAAAAGGGGGTGGCCCGCCCGGGCCGCCCCGCCACCTCCCCCTTCAAGGATGCAGACCCCGATGAACGCGCTGCTGCCCCGTTCATGCCGGCCCGGCGCGCTGCGGGCCACCCCGGCCCGCCCGCCGCGCCGTCAGGCGGGACTTGAGCTGGCCTTTGTCCTGCTGCCGGGTTTTGACCTGTTGGCACTGATGGCGGGGCTTGAACCCTTGCGGCTGGCCGACCGGCTTGGCCCGCGGGGGCAAGTCCACACACGGCTTTTGTCGCTGGACCGGGCGGCGGTGATGTCGGCCCAGGGCGTGGCGATGCCGGTCGAAGGCAACCTTACCGACCATCCCGATGCCGATCTGACGCTGGTCGTCGGCGGCGAGGGGATCTGCCCCCAGCTGCCCCAGACGCTGACCGGGGCGCTCCGCCGCCTCTGGCGGCAGGGCAGGCGGGTGGGCGCCGTGCATGGCGGCATCTTCGCGCTGGCGCAGGCAGGTATTCTGGGTGGGCACCGCTTTGCTGCACATCGCGACCATCTGCCGGTTCTGGCCGCGCAATGGCCCGATCTGGCGCCGGTGGCCACGCTTTATTGCATGGATCGCCGCGTCGTCACTTGTGCGGGCGGGATCGCGATGGCGGATCTGAGCCTGCGGCTGATCCATGACAGCGTCGGTCAGGCCGCCGCGCATGAGGCGATGCATGCCTGCCTTGTCACCGCGCCGCGGGGCGAAGATACACCGCAGACCGCCTCGGTCGCGCCGCGCACCCAGACCCGCAACCCCAGCATGCACCGCGCGGTGCAATGGATCGAACAGCACTTTGCCGAGCCTGATTGCCTGAAACAGGCGGTTCATGAGGCAGGCACCTCGGCCCGGCAGTTGCAGCGGCTGTTCCGGGTGCATCTGGGGGTGCGACCCACGCAATACCTGACGGAGGTGCGGCTCAATCAGGGCCGCGCGCTTCTGGCGCAGACCGAAATGTCGGTGCAGGATGTGGCGCTGGCCTGTGGCTATACCGCCACCGGCACTTTCGCCAAACTGTTCCGCGAAAGGTTCGGCATCGCGCCCTCGCGCTATTCGCCGTTCCAGTCCAAATCCGGCGCCTGACCCCGCCGTTCCCCAAATAGGTGGATTTCCACTACAAATTTCAGTCTCATCCCCCCGGCAACGTAGTCTCGCACGACAAGGACCTGCCGGAAGTGCGCGATGACCAACGATATGCTGCATGTCATGGAATGGCATAACGGCGAGAAAGAATTCTCGCCGTTTTCGGATTCCGAAATGACCCGCCGCCAGACTTTGCTGCGAAGCTGGATGGCGCAGAACCGGGTGGATGCGGTGCTGTTCACCTCGCATCACTGCATCACCTATTACTCGGGCTGGGTCTATTGCGCATTCGGGCGCCGCTATGGGATGGTCATCACCCCCACGGCCAGCACGACGATTTCCTCGGGCGTGGACGGCGGCAAAGGCTGGCGGCGCAGCTTTGGACAGAACGTCACCTATACCGACTGGCGGCGCGACAATTTCTATCGCGCGGTGCGGCAGCTCTGTGCCGGGGTGCGGCGTCTTGCCATCGAATTTGACCAGGTCTCGCTCGATTATCGCCGGTTGCTTGAGGCCGCGCTGCCCGGGGTCGAGATGATGGATGTCGGGCTGCATGCCATGTGGACCCGCACGCTCAAATCCGAAGAGGAACTTGCCCTGATCCGCACCGGCGCGCGCATCTCTAAACTGGGGGCTGTGGCCGCCATGGACCGGATCGCCGAAGGCGTGCCGGAATATGAGGTCAGCATCGCTGCCACCAGCGCCATGATCCGCGAAATCGCGGCCACCTTCCCGCAGGTCGAGCTGATGGACAGCTGGACCTGGTTCCAATCGGGGATCAACACCGATGGCGCGCATAACCCCGTGACCAACCGGCGCGTGGCGCGGGGGGACATCCTCTCGCTCAGCTGTTGTCCTATGCTTTTCGGTTATGGCACCTCAGTGGCGCGGACGCTGTTCTGCGGCACGGCGGATGAGGCCAGCCTGCGGATCTGGGAACAGAATCTGACCGTCTATCGCCGCGGGCTTGGCCTGATCCGCCCCGGCGCGCGCTGCAATGAAATCGCAGCCGAGCTGAATGAGCTTTACCGCGGGATGGGCCTGCTGAAATACCGCAGCTTCGGCTATGGCCATTCCTTCGGCATCTTCAGCCATTACTATGGCCGCGAGGCGGTGGTCGAGTTGCGCGAGGATGTGGTGACGGAACTGCAACCGGGCATGGTCGTCTCGATGGAGCCGATGGTCATGCTGCCGCAGGGTCTGCCGGGGGCAGGGGGCTACCGCGAACATGATCTGCTGATCGTCACCCCCGACGGGGCGGAAAACCTGACCGATGTTCCGGTCGGCCCCGAACACAACATCATCTGATCCCGCATAAAAAAGGGCGCCCGGAACGGACGCCCAGTCGGGAGCGGCGGGGAAGCCGGTCAGCTGGCTTGCGCCATCGGGCGCGGCTCGGCGCGCGCCAGCGCAAATTCGGTGATCAAGGCATCGACGATGCCGCGGGTGCAGACCTCCAGCAGGATATGGCCCTTTTCGACCGAGGCCTCCTTGGGCGAGGACAGCGTGCCCGAGCAGGGGGTCCATTCCGGCTTGACCGGATAGACGTCATAGGGCGGGAAGGTCGCCGGTTCCACGTCGATCGCGCGTTCCAGCTGCACCAGATGCGGGTAAAGCGCCAGCATGAGCGAGGTTTCCAGCACCCCACCATGTTCAATGTCCCAGCCGGGAAAGCCGTTGGGATAAAGCTTGGCGATGGCCGCCTGATCGACGAAATCCCAATAGGACAAGACGATGACCTTCAGGTCGGTGATGCCATCCCAGCGCAATTCCCGCAGGGCAAGGTCGATGGCCTCGATGATGAACCAGGAATTTTCGAAATGCCCGTTCACAAGACAAACCTTGCGGACGCCGTGGCGGGCAAATTCCTTCACCACATCGCGCAGCGCCGCGACCAGCGTGGCGCCATCCAGGCTGGTGGTGCCGCTGAAATGATTGCCGCCCCCCGATTTCTGATGCGATTTGTAGCCATAGGTAAAGGGCGGCGCGACCAGCCCGCCCACCTCAAGCGCCGCACGGCGCGCAAATTCGGTCGGCAGTAGCACATCGACATGCAGCGGCATATGATGGCCGTGCTGTTCCATCGACCCGATGGGGATCAGGATCGGCGTATCGCCACCGCGCACGGCGGCGTCGTAATCCGGCCAGGTCAGTTCCGAGGCAAAGGCGGAGGGCAGGGGCATGGCGTTCTCGACGGTTGGTGGATCTGTCCGTCATATTCGTTGCGCCGGGGCCATTTGGAAAATATATACTCACAATGGTTCCATTGTAACGGCAAATACCCATGGCCCTGTTGATCAATCTGCCGACCGATCTGTTGCGAACCTTCATCACCGTGGTGGAGCTGGGGGGACATTCCAAGGCCGGGGCCGCGCTGGGGCGCAGCCAGCCTGCGATCTCGCTTCAGATCCGCCGGCTGGAAGAGATGGTGAAGGCCCAGCTTCTGGTGCAGGAGGGCCGGATCATCCAGCCCACCCCCGCCGGTGAAGCGCTGCTCAGCTATGCGCGCGAAATGGTCCGCACCAACGATGAGGCCGTGAATTACTTCCACCGCACTGATCGTTCCGGGGTGCTGCGGATCGGGCTTCCGACCGACTATGCCGTTGCTTTCCTTCAGAATACCCTGACTGGCTTCATGCAGGAAAACCCTGCGGTCGAGCTGGAAATCCATTGCGATCTGAGCCGCGAATTGCACAAGAAGCTGCGGTCCGAAGAGCTGGACATGATCATCGCCACGATGAACAATCCGCGCCTTCCTTATCTGTCGCGCTCCTGGGTGGAACAGCCGATCTGGGCCTGCGCCGAATCGTATGTGCCCGATCCCGACCGCCCGGTTCCACTGGGCGCGCATCTGGAAGGCTGCGATTACCGATCGCGGATGATTGACGCGCTTGATGGTGCTGCGCGGCGCTGGCGGCTGGTCTACAGCGGGCCGGGCATCTCAGGGTTGCAGAACGCGGTGCAGAACCGGCTCTGCGTGACCGCGCTGACGCGGGCGACCCTGCTGCCCGGCATGCGCGAGCTGACAGAAGATGAAGGATTCCCGAGACTTGAGCCGTTGCGGATCGGGCTGTTCTACAAACATCCCCGCCTGACCGCCGCGGGCCTGCACCTTGTGAGCGAGCTGGTCGCAAGCCTGGAAAGCGTGGGGTCTGGGGTGGCCAAGGTCAGCCTCGGATAGAGGCATTTCCACTATTAATGGATCAATTTCCATTACGGATTTAACAAGGCCCGATCCGTCCCATAACGTCCTGTCAATAACAAACAAACATCACCCAACAGGATGACCCCCATGACACAGCCCCGCTTTATGGCGCAGGTTCTGAACCGGCGCAGCTTTCTTGCGACTTCGGCCGCAGCCCTTGCCACGCCCATGCTGTCGCGCCGCGCTTTTGCCGCCCCGACCGAGCTGACGATGCTGGCCTGGTATGGCCATGCCGAACCCGATATCGTGGCCGAGTTCGAAGCCGAGCATAACGTCAAGTTCGTGCCGAAATACTATACCGGCGGCGACAACATGCTGGGGCTGATCTCGCAATCGCCGCCCGGCACGTTCGACGTGATCCTGTCGGACGCCGAATATGTGCAGGCCCTGAATGCGGGCGGATTTGTCGAAGAGCTGGACCCGGAAGATTACGCGCTGGCCGATTACTTCCCCGAATTCCAGAACTTCCCCGGCAACTGGGCCGACGGCAAGCTGTTCTCGCTGGTGGCGCGTTTCGGGTTCCTGGGCGTGGCCTATAACACCGACGCCCTGACCGAAGCCCAGGCTGCGAATTACAACATCTTCTGGGATCCGAAGCTGACCGGCAAGGTCGGGCATTTCGACTGGCACCTGCCCAATCTGGGACAGATGAGCCTGCTGAACGGTAACGCCGTCCCCTATGACATCGACGAAACCGCATGGGAGGCCGTGAAGGAAAAGATCCTGACGCTGCGGCCGCAGATCGGCGGGTTCTTCGATTACGGCGGCACCTTCTCGTCCTTGAATGACGGGCAGATGCTGGCCTTTGCCGGGATCGGTGACTGGATCACCGGCGTTCTGGAAAAGAACGGGGCCAAGGTGCGCTCGGTCATTCCCGAACAGGGCGGGCTGCAATGGTCGGAATGTTTCTCGATCGGGAAGGGGTCGCAGAAGGCCGAGCTGGCGAAGAAGTGGATCCAGTATATCACCTCGGCCAAGGGTCAGGCGAAATCGGCCCAGATGGCCGCCTATCCGGCGCTGATCCCCAACCAGAAGGGGTGGGAGGTGCTGCAGGCCGAAAACCCGGCAGAGGCCAAGCGTCAGGGCATGACCAAGGACGCGGGCAATGTGATCGACATGATCCGCGCGGGCCGCATCCAGTATCGGCAATGGCCGATCCAGCAGGATCTGGAAACCTGGAACGACTTCTGGTCGGAATACAAGGGCGCCTGATCGACCGATGGCCGGTGGGCAAGACCCGCCGGCCCAACCTTCCTGCATAGGTGAAGCTGCTGATGCGACGCCCGATTTCCCTTTACGGTCTGACCTTCTCGTTGCCGCTTCTGGTCTGGCAACTTCTGTTCTTCGTCTTCCCGCTGGTGTTTCTTGTGGCACTCAGCTTCTGGACGGTGAAGAACTTTACCATTCGGCCCGATTTCAACCCGGTGAACTGGGTGACGATGTTCGGCAAACCTGTGTTCTGGCAGGCCTATGGCACCACCTTCGGGCTTGCGGCCGCCGCCTCGGTGCTGGCCTCGGTGGTGGCCTTTCCCTGTTCCTACGCGATTGCCTTCAAACTGTCCGATAGCGCCCGGCGCATGGCCGTGTTCCTGATGGTGATCCCGTTTTTCACCAGCTATCTGGTGCGGGTCTATTCCTGGCAGATCTTCCTGTCGGATGCGGGCATCGTGAATGTGATGCTGGGCGCGGTTGGCCTTGGCCCCTATCCGATGCTGAACACCGTCGGCGCGACCATGGTGGGCTATATGACCCTGGCGCTGCCGCTTGTGATCCTGCTGCAGCTTTTCAGCCTGGTCTTCATCGACCGCACGCTGATCGAGGCCGCGCATAACATGCGCTGCGGCCGCATCCGCACGGTGTTCGAGGTGGTCATCCCTTCGGCCCGCGTGGGTCTGGTGATTGCCGCGCTCTTTTGCTTCATCCTGACCTTCGGAGATTTCGTCAGCCCCGTCTATCTGGGCGGAGGCGACCCGACAACGTTGTCGATCCTGATCACCGATACCACCAAATCCGGCCAGCAATGGCCCCGCGCGGCGGTGATTGCCCTGACGATGATCGCCACCCTTCTGGTCGTGGCCTTCCTGTCGGTGCGCTTTGCCTATGCCGGTCAAGCCAAGGGGAGCCGCACATGAACAGCGAACAGATCAACCGCAGCCGCACCGTGGACTGGACGCTGCGCGCCTATATCGTGCTGGCCTATGTCTTTGTCTTTGCCCCGATCGCGGCGAGCTTCGTCTTCTCCCTCAACTCAGACCGATTCCCCTCGATCCCGCTTGGGAGCGTCTCTCTCGACTGGTATCGCGCGGTGGCCGCCGACCCTCTGGTCTGGCAGGGTCTGGGCAATACGCTGATGATCGGCCTGATCGTGGGGGTGGTTTCGACCTTCCTCGGCTTCGGGGCGGCCTATACCGATTATCGCTACCACTTCTTCGGCAAGCAGGCCTACCTCGCGCTGGCGCTGCTGCCGCCGACGATCCCGGTCATCATCATGGGCCTTGCGATGCTGGCCTTCCTCAGCCGGGTGGATCTCTCGGGGCGGGCGATTTCGGTCATCATCTCGCATGTGGTGATCTGTGCGCCCTTCGCCATGGCGATCATCCGGCTGCGCTTGTCGCAGATGGACCCGGCGCTGGAACCTGCGGCCTGGAACCTCGGCGCATCCGAATGGGCGACGATGTGGCATGTGATCGTGCCTTTCACCAAACCCGCCATCTTCGGCGCGCTGTTCATCACCATGGCCGTGTCCTTCGACGAATTCGCCATCGCCTGGTTCGTTTCGGGTCTGAATGAAACGCTGCCCGTCAAGGTTCTGGGCTTCCTGCAAGGTCAGGTCAGCCCGCGCATCAATGCCATCGGCACCTTTGTCTTCGTCATCTCGATGACTTTGGTGATCGTGGCGCAGGTCCTGCTGTCTGGCCGCGCCGCGCCCAAGAGCGACGAAAAGGAGTAAGCAATGCAACGCGATACGCTGGTTTCCATTGAAGGCGTGATCAAGCGCTTCGGGTCCTTCACCGCTGTCCGCAAGATGGATTTCGAAATCCGCAAGGGCGAGTTCCTGGCCATCATGGGGTCGTCGGGCTGCGGCAAGACCACCACGTTGCGGATGCTGGCCGGGCTTGAGGCCCCGACCGAAGGGGTCATCCGTCTTTCTGGCAAGCCGATCAACCATCTGCCCACATGGCAGCGCGACACGCCGATGGTGTGGCAAAGCCTGGCGCTGTTTCCCTTCCTCAATGTCCGCGAGAATGTGGAATTCGCGCTGAAGATGCGCGGCGTCGGCAAGGCCGAACGGCGGCGGCGGGCGGAACAATGGCTCGATCGGATGCAGATCCTCGAATTCTCCGAACGCAACATCGCCCAGCTTTCGGGCGGGCAGCGGCAGCGCGTGGCCCTTGCGCGGTCGCTGGTGGTCGAGCCGGAGATCCTGCTGCTGGATGAACCGCTGTCGGCGCTGGATGCGGCACTGAAGGTGCGGATGCAATCGGTGCTGAAGAACCTGCAGCGCGAAACGGGGATCACCTTCGTCTATGTGACCCACAGCCAGTCCGAGGCCTTTTCCATGGCTGACCGCGTGGTGATCATGAGCCGCGGGGTCATCGAACAGATCGGCACCCCGCAAGAGATTTACGGCGCCCCCCGCACCCGTTTCGTGGCCGATTTCCTCGGGTCGTCGAACATCTTTACCGGCAAGGTGCTGGCGGCCTCGGACAGCGGGGTGCAGCTCGAAACCGCCGATGGGCCGATCGTGCTGAAGGGCGCGCGGCTCGCGCAGCCGCCGCGGCAGGGTGCGACGGCCACGCTGACGGTGCTCGACACCAAGACCCATCTCAGCATGACCCCGCCGCCCGATGCCACCAATGTCTTGCCCGTCCGCGTGATCGGCGAGGAATTTGTAGGCGCTACCGCGACCATCTATCTGGAAACGCCCAGAGGCCAGGAAATCCGGGTTCAGAAAGGGCACGAGGATCTGGTCGGTCTGCCGCTCGACATCGGCGAAACGCTCTATGCGCATTGGGCGCCGACGGACAGCCACCTTGTGGCTGAGGCATGAGCAGATGACGCGACCCCGGGCAGACGCGGCGAAAGATGAACTTGCCCTGTCCTGTCTTGGGTCGGGGCGTCTGGGGGCAACCGCTTTGCAGGACAGCCAGCAGCGCCTTGTCCTGTCGAACGGCGCCCTGCCCGGTGGCGGGCTGACCCGGCAGCAGATGGATACTTTCCCACTGGATCCGCTTGTCGCCGGGCTGGTGCAAAATGTGGCCCGCCTGGCCCGCACGACCATCGGTCTCTTCCGCCGCTAGGGTTGCCCCGTGCCCGCCTGGGTTCCGCGGCGCATGCGTTGGCGGAAGACGCCGGGGCTCTCGTGGAAGCGCTGCTCGAAAGCCTCATAAAACCGCGAGGAGGAACCGAAGCCCGCGCCGAAAACGATTTCGGCGATGCTGCGATCGGTCGAGATCAGCAGGGACCGGGCAGTATCCAGACGGTGGCGGGTGATCGCCTGATTGATCGTATGGCCCACCGAACGGCGGAACAGTGTCATTGCGTAGTTCGGATGCAGCGGGGTGGTGGCGGTGACATCCTCGGCCGAGATCGGTTCATGCGCCCGTTCGGCAATGAAGCGCAGCATTCGTTCGACATGATCGATGCGCGCGGCATCATGCGGCGCAAGCGAGGGGATGGCCGAGGCATCCGCGCGCAGGTCGCGCCACCCCTCATGCTGGATCCGCAAGACCCGGGCTGTCAGCTCATTGCGGACGATTTCTGTCAGGGCGGGATCGCCGGACAACAGCTCTTCGCGCCATCGCAGAAAGATGTCGCGGTCCCAGGCGCGCAGATCTGTTGCCTCGATCACCGCGCCGCGAAACACCGCATCCCGAAAGCGCGACAGCGCAGGCAGACCCAGAAAGACCGACATCGGCACATAAAGGCAGATGAACCGCGTGGGGTCCTGCCGGTCGATCACCTGATGCGGCACCATCCCCCAGAACAGGCATAGGCGGCCCGCATCCACCGTCAGTTCGCGCCCGTCGAACCAATAGGTCATCGCGCCATCCAGCACGAAATTCAGCTCGACCTGGCTATGCATATGGGGGCCGGGCATGCGTTGCACCTCAAGCGAGGCACCGGCGCAGAAGCTGTGATCGCCGAAGACGACCAGCGGGTGACGCGGGTCAAATTCGGGGTGAGCGGGGACGGATTCGTCCTGCGTGCCGGGGGAGGGGGGGCGTGTTGCCATTGCAGACCTTAGAATCCCGGAATATTTCCTTGATCTGACGGTAGAACCTGCCTGATTTCCTGTCATCTTCTTTTTCAGACGCCGGGGCAGAGGAGGCCCGGGCGTGGCGAGACAGACCAAAACCGGCATAGAGAGTTTCAGGGAGGGAACCATGACCATGTTCAAGGCGCTCGCAGGGTTGGCCATTTCGGCCCTGCTGATGGGATCGGCCGCTTTCGCGGGCGAGATCGTCATCAATTCGGACCATTCCGACCCCGCGCCCAAGAAAGCCATGGAAGAGCTGATTGCGGATTTCCAGGCCAAACACCCCGACATCACCGTCAAATGGAACAATTTTGACCACGAAGGCTACAAGGCGGCGATCCGCAACTTCCTGACGGCCGATCCGCCGGATGTGGCGGCCTGGTATGCCGGCAACCGCATGGCCCCCTTTGTCGAGGCCGGTCTTTTCGAGGATGTAAGCGACGTCTGGGCCGCGAATGGCTTGGATGATCAGCTGAAATCCAGCGCCGCCTCGATGACCATCGACGGCAAGAAATGGGGCGTGCCCTATACCTATTACCAGTGGGGCATCTATTACCGCGCCGATATCTTCAAGGAACAGGGGATCGAGCCGCCGAAAACCTGGGCCGAGCTGCTGGCCGCGAGCGAGAAGCTCCATGCCGCGGGCATTGCGCCCTTCGCTATCGGCACCAAGGCGCTCTGGCCGACGGGCGGCTGGTTCGACTATCTGAACCTGCGCGTGAACGGCTATGAATTCCACATGGATCTGACAGCCGGCAAGGTGCCTTACACCGATCCGCGGGTGAAGGCCGTCTTTGAAAAATGGGCCGAGCTGGTGACGCCCGGCTATTTCCTTGAAAACCACGCCGCGATCGACTGGCAGGATGCCATTCCGCAGATGGTGCAGGGCAAGGCGGCCATGTATCTGATGGGCAACTTTGCCGTGGCCACGATGAAGGAAGGCGGGCTGACAGAAGACCAGATCGGCTTCATGCAGTTCCCGGAAATCACCCCCGGCATCCCCATGGCCGAAGAGGCCCCGACCGATACCTTCCACATCCCCGCTGGGGCGAAGAACAAGGAAGATGCGAAGGTCTTCCTCGCCTATCTCGCCTCGCCCGAGGCGCAGGCCAAGATGAACGCCACGCTGGGCCAGCTGCCGGTGAACAACCAGGCTGCGAAACCCGCAGACAAGTTCCTTGAGGCCGGGTTCAACATGCTGTCGAACGCCTATGCGCTGGCGCAGTTCTACGACCGCGATACCGACGCCGAAATGGCCAAGGCCGGGATGGAGGGCTTCCAGGAATTCATGGTCAAGCCCGATCAGATCGACCGCATCCTTGAGCGTCTCGAGAAGGTCCGCGCCAAGGTCTACAAATAAGTCTCCTCCCTGCCGGGGCTGCCTTCGGGTGGCCCCGGGCCTTCCGACACCGGGCCTCGGCCCTCTGACTGCGATGGGAGACGGCCATGCCCGATACTGCCCCCTCTGCCGGATTCTGGAAACGCAACCAGCTCCGGATTGCGCCGATCCTGTTTCTTGCGCCCGGCGCGCTGATGTTCCTGATCTATGTGCTGATCCCCATCGTCCAATCGGTCTGGATCAGCTTTCACGACTGGGATGGTCTGGGCGCCAAGGTCTGGATCGGGCTGGGCAATTACGCCGAGCTTCTGGATGATGACACCTTTTATGTCGCGCTGAAGAACAACCTGATCTGGCTGGCGCTTTACCTTCTGGCCATTCCGATGGGCCTTGCGGCGGCGCTGTTCCTCAACCAATCGGTCTGGGGCATCCGTCTGTACAAGTCACTGTTCTTCTTCCCCTTCGTGATCAGCCAGGTCGTGGTCGGCCTGATGTTCACCTGGTTCTATGCCCCCGATTTCGGCCTGTTTTCGCAGGCGATCCACTGGCTGACCGGGGCCGAGGTCGCCATTCTGGCGGATGAACGCTTCGTGACGCTGGGCATCATCGCAGCGGGGCTTTGGCCGCAGACGGCCTATTGCATGATCCTCTATCTGACCGGGCTGAACAACCTGAACCCCGAACAGATCGAGGCCGCCCGCATGGACAATGCCCGTGGCTGGCGGCTCTTGTGGCACGTGATCCTGCCGCAACTGGCCCCGGCCACCTTCATCGCCATGGTCGTCACCGTGATCGGCGCGCTGCGGAGCTTTGATCTCGTGTCGATCATGACCGCGGGCGGCCCCTACGGGTCAAGCCAGGTGCTGAGCTATTTCATGTATGAACAGGCACTGTCGGAATATGGCTATCGCATGGGCTATGGCGCGGCCATCGCGGTGGTGCTGTTCCTGATCATGATGGTCTTCATCACGCTGTTCATCGTCCGCATGATCGCGCAGGAAAGGAACCGCTGATGTTCCCCACACCCATTCACAAGGCCTCGCCTGCGCTTCGGATCGGTTATCAGGTGCTCTTGCCGGTGGCGCTGGTGATCTGGCTGATCCCGCTGATCGGGGTGGCCGTCACCTCGGTCCGCCCGGCTTCGGATCTGGCGGCGGGCAACTACTTTGGCGTGCCTTCGGGGCTGGCCTTCGAAAACTACGCCGCCGTGTTCCGCGACAGCCCGATCGGCTGGTATATCCTGAATTCCTTCAAGGTGACGGTGCCGACCGTGATCGGGGCGGTGGCGCTGTCCTGCCTGACGGGGTTTGCGCTGGCGGTTTACGGATTCCGCGCCAATCTCTGGGTGTTCTTTGCCTTCGTCGCGGGCAATTTCATCCCCTTCCAGATCCTCATGGTACCGGTGCGCGACATGACCCTGAAGGCCGGGCTTTATGACACCACACTGGGGCTGGTGCTGTTTCACATCGCTTTCCAGACCGGGTTCTGCACGCTGTTCATGCGGAACTTCATCAAGGGCCTGCCCTTCGCGCTGATCGAAAGCGCCCGTGTCGAAGGCGTCAGCGAATGGAAGATCTTCCGCCATATCGTGCTGCCGCTGATGCGGCCTGCGATTGCCGCGCTGTCGGTGTTGGTCTTCACCTTTGTCTGGAACGACTATTTCTGGGCCACGGTCCTTGTGCAGGGCAGCCATGCAATGCCCGTGACTGCCGGGCTCTATGCCCTCAACGGGCAATGGGTGGCCGCCTGGCATCTGGTTTCGGCCGGATCGATCATCGCGGCGCTGCCCCCCGTCCTCATGTTTTTCCTCATGCAGCGGCACTTCATTGCCGGTCTGACCCTTGGCGCGACCAAGGGCTGAGAAGAAGGAGCTTCCCATGGCCGAGGTCAGCCTCAGTAAGGTCACCAAGAATTTCGGCGCGGTCAGCATCATCAAGGGCATCGACCTTGAGATCGCGGATGGTGAGTTCTGCGTTTTCGTCGGGCCTTCGGGCTGTGGCAAATCCACCCTGCTGCGGATGGTGGCGGGCCTGGAAGAGATCAGTTCCGGTGCCTTGAAGATCGGCGGCCGCGACATGACGCAGGTCGGCCCGTCCGATCGCGGCGTGGCGATGGTGTTTCAAAGCTATGCGCTTTACCCCCATATGACAGTGGCGGAAAACATCGGCTTTGGCCTGCGGATGACTGGGCATGACAAGGCCGAAATCGCCAAACGCACTGCCGCCGCGGCCAAGATGTTGCAGCTGGATGCGCTGCTGGACCGCAAGCCGGGGCAGCTTTCGGGCGGGCAGCGGCAGCGCGTGGCCATCGGTCGCGCCATTGTCCGCAACCCCGATGTGTTCCTGTTTGACGAACCGCTCTCGAACCTGGATGCCGCGCTGCGCGTGCAGATGCGGGGCGAAATTTCGCGCCTGCATCAGGATCTGGGCGCCACGATGATCTATGTCACCCATGATCAGGTCGAGGCGATGACCATGGCCGACAAGATCGTCGTGTTGTCCGCCGGTCAGATCGAGCAGGTGGGCAGCCCGCTGGAACTGTATCACCGCCCCCGCAACCTCTTTGTGGCGGGGTTCATCGGCAGCCCGAAGATGAATTTCCTGACCGTCGCCGCACAGCCCGTCGCTGGCGGGACCGAGGTGACGTTACCGGGCGGCGGGGTGCTGCGCCTGCCGGGGCAGATTGCGGCCGCCGGGCCGATGACGCTGGGCCTGCGCCCGGAACATGCGCAGGCGGGCGGGGCGGGCGATGCCGTGCTGGAAGGGCGGGTCAAACTGGCCGAACATCTCGGGTCGGAAACCCTGTTCTTCGTGGAACTGGCAGACGGATCCGAAATCGCGGTCAAGGCCGACGGTCTGGCGCCGGAACGCCCCGGCGATGAGATGCGCGTGGGGGTTCCGGCGCGTGCCTGCCACCTGTTTGACGCGGCGGGGCTTGCCCTTCTCAACGGGGATCTGACACGCTGATGCTGGGAGTTTGCTATTACCCCGAACATTGGGACGAAAACCGCTGGGAAACCGACGCCCGCCGAATGGTCGAGCTGGGCATTTCCTATGTCCGCATCGGCGAATTCGCCTGGTCGCGGCTGGAACCCGCGCGGGGGCAATTCACCTTTGACTGGCTCGACCGGGCGATGGATGTGCTGCATGGGGCAGGGCTGCGCATCGTGCTGGGCACCCCCACGGCCACGCCGCCGAAATGGCTGGTGGATGAATGTCCCGACATTCTGCCCTACGACGAACAGGGGCGGGTGCGAGGCTTCGGGTCGCGCCGCCATTACACCTTTTCGTCGGAAACCTGGTGGCGTGAATCTGCCCGCATCGTCGAGATGCTGGCCCGCCGCTACGGCACCCATCCGGGCCTTGCAGGCTGGCAGACCGACAATGAATATGGCTGCCATGACAGCAGCCTGTCCTGGGGCCCCGAGGATCTGCGCGCCTTCCGCGACTGGCTGCGCCGCCGCTATCAATCGACCGACCAGCTGAATGAGGCCTGGGGCGCGGTCTTCTGGTCGATGGAGGTGACAGGTTTTGATCAGGTCGCCCTGCCCACCGGCACCGTGACCGAGCCGAACCCCGCGCAGCGGCTGGATTTCTGGCGCTTCCATTCCGATCAGATCGCCGCCTATGACCGGATGCAATGCGATATCCTGCGCGCCCATTCGCCGGGGCGCTGGATCACGCATAACTTCATGGGGTTCGTGTCGGATTTCGATCACTTCAAGGTGGCCGAGAACCTCGATCTGGCAAGTTGGGACAGCTATCCCATCGGCTTTGTCGAGAAATTCCCATTCTCCGAGGCGGAGCGCAACCGATGGGCCGAAACCTCGCATCCCGATATCGCGCCCTGGCACCATGACCTCTATCGCGGCGTCGGGCGCGGGAGGTTCTGGGTGATGGAGCAACAACCCGGTCCGGTGAACTGGGCGGCCTGGAACCCGGTGCCGAAGCCTGGCATGGTGCGGCTGTGGTCATGGGAGGCACTGGCCCACGGGGCCGAGGTGGTCAGCTACTTCCGCTGGCGGCAGGCGCCCTTCGCACAGGAACAGTTTCACGCAGGCCTGAACCTGCCCCATAGCGATGAACTGTCCCCCGGCGGTGCCGAGGCGGCGCAGGTGGCCCGCGAGCGTGCCGCACTGCCCACATTGCCCGCAACCACGCGCGGGCAGGTGGCTTTTGTCTTTGATTACCCAAGTTACTGGGCCACGATGATCCAGCCGCAGGGCCGCGACTTCCGCTATGAGGAACTGGTCTTCCGCTGGTATGAGGCCTTCCGGCGTCTGGGTCTGAATGTCGATGTAGTGGCACCGGGCGCACCGCTCCTGGGCTATGCGCTGGTGGTTGTGCCGACCATGCTGCAGGTCAGCGAACCCGCCCAGAAGGCGCTGGCCGAGGCCGAGGGGCTGGTGCTGATCGGGCCGCGTGCCGGATCGCGGGACCGGCATTTCGCCATTCCGCAGGGCCTGCCGCCGGGGCCGCTGGCTGCGCTGACCGGCACGCGGGTGACGCAGGTCGCCTCGCTTCGGCCCGGTCTGTCGCAGGGGGTGACGGGCGCGGTTTCCGGCGCGGTGGCGCGGTGGCGCGATCATGCCGAGGCCGTCGGGGCCGAGGTGCTGGCCCGTTTTGACGATGGCGGCCCGGCCCTGACCCGGAAGGGGCGCGTCCATTCCCTGATGGGCTGGCCGGAGGAAGGCTTGCTAGGCCAGGTGGCGGCCCATATGGCCGGGGCCGCGGGCCTGCGGACATTGGCCCTGCCGCCGCAGATCCGCCTGCGCCGCCGTGGGGATTGGTGGTTCTTCTTCAACTACGGGCCGGGCGAGTGGTCCCTGCCCGAAGGGTTTGACCTGCTGCTGGGGTCGGCGACTGTGCCGCCGCAGGGCCTGACCATCGCGCGGAGCTGGACATGAGCCAGTGGCGCATCGACGCACCGGGCCAGACCCTTGTTCTGGCCAGCAGCAGCGGGGTGCCGCGCGTGATCTGGTGGGGGCCGACCCTGCCTGCATCCGAGGATCTGGCAGAACTGGCGCGGGCCGAGGCCTCGGATATGACGGGGGGGATGCTGGACCGCCTGCCCGAACTGACGCTCTGCCCCTTGCCCAGTGCCGATTGGCAGGGGCAGCCGGGCCTTGTGCTGGCCGAGGCTGATGGACGTCCGCTCAGCCCGCGGCTGCGCTTTCAGCGGGCCGAAACCGGAACGGGGTCCCTGCAGCTCATCTCGGGGGGCGAGGGGGTGCTGCTGACGCATCGTTTCGAGGCCCATCCGACCGGCGTCATCGCCCTGCAAACCCGGCTTGAGGCAGACCGTCCGGTGCGGGTGTCTTGGTTGGCCGCGCCCGTCCTGCCCATTCCGCAAACCGATACCGAACTGATGGATTTCACCGGGAAATGGCTGGGCGAGTTGCAGCCCGTCCGCACCCCCTGGCAGCCCGGTATCCGCCTGCGCGAGGCGCGGACCGGCCGGTCCGGGCAGGAACACCCGCCGTTGGCGGTCTTTTCCGGTCCGGGATGCAGCTATGGTCACGGCACGGCGCGCGGGCTGCAATATGCTTGGTCGGGCGGTCATCGCATGCTGGCCGAAGAGCTGCCCGATGGCCGCAGGCATGTGCAATTCGGCCATGCCACCGGTGCCCATCTGACCCCCGGCACCCGGTTCGAGAGCGCCGAGTTGCTAGCCGCGGCTTCTGAAACGGGCCTGAACGGCATTGCCCGCAGCTTCCAGCGCGATCTGCGTGACCGGATCGTGCGCTGGCCCGATCCGGCCCGCCCGCGCCCCGTGCATTACAATTGCTGGGAGGCGGTCTATTTCAAACACGATCTTGCCACCCTTTCGGACATTGCCAACCGGGCCGCAGCCCTTGGGGCGGAACGCTTCGTGCTGGACGACGGCTGGTTCGGGCGCCGCGATGATGACACCACGAGCCTTGGCGACTGGCAGGTTGACCGCCGCAAATGGCCCGACGGGCTGGCCCCGCTGATTGCCCATGTCGAAGCCCTTGGCATGCGCTTCGGGCTTTGGGTCGAACCCGAAATGGTCAATCCCGACAGCGATCTGGCCCGCGCCCACCCTGACTGGATCCTTGGTCCGGCCGATCAGACCACCGGGCGCAACCAGATGGTGCTGGATCTGGGCCGGACGGACGTGCGCGACCATCTTTTCACCGTGCTGGACGGGCTGCTGGCCAGCCACCGGATCGACTATCTGAAATGGGATCACAACCGGTTGTTGCCGATGGTCGATGCCGCGCAGACCGAAGGGGTCTATGCGCTCTTGGATCGGCTGCGCGCCGCCCATCCGGGGGTCGAGATCGAAAGCTGTGCCTCGGGCGGGGGGCGGATCGATGCGGGCATTCTGGCGCGCACCCACCGGGTCTGGCTTTCGGACTGCATCGACCCGACGGAACGGCTGCGGATGCAGGCCGATGCGGCCCTGTTCCTGCCCGCCGCGATCACCGGCAGCCATGTCGGCGCCGCCAGGGCCCATACCACGGGCCGGGTGCAGCCAATGGCCTTCCGCGCCCGCCTGGCCGCACTGCGGCATTTCGGGTTCGAGATGGACCTGCGCGCCCTCAGCGGCGATGAGGAACGGCTGCTTGCCGCTGTCACCGCCTGGTGGAAGGCCAATCGTCATTGGCTAATGCGCGCCGATATCCTGCGGATCGACAGCGCCGACCCTGCGGTGGTAGCCGAACTGCATCTGGCCGAAGATGGCGCACAATTCCTGTTGGCGGCGGGTATCGCGGGGATGAGCCGCCAGATCCTGCCGCGCCCCCTTGTCCTGAACGGGCTTGACCCCGCAGCGGGCTATGAACTGCGACTTCTAAACCCCGAGGATGCCCCGCCCCAGTCGCGTGGACTGGCGGCGTTGCAACAGGGGCCGCTGGTCCTGACCGGGCGGGCACTGATGACGGCGGGGCTGCGGCTGCCGGTGGCCTGGCCATCAACCCTTTGGATGGTGGAGGGGCGGCGGATCTGACCGCCGCACCCTTACCATGGCACCTGCTGACCTTTCCAATCCCAGAAGGTCCCGCTGTCCGCGGGGGTCAGTCTGTCGATCACCGTCAATAAGGCCTCAGCAGATTGGGCTGCGGTGATTGTCGGGTGATTGCTGGCAAAGGCTGCGCTCAAGCCGGTTTCGACAGTGCCCGGATGCAGGGCCACGACAATCGCTTCGGGGCGTTTGCGGGCGATTTCGATGGCGGCGGTATGGAGGATCTGGTTTTGGGCCGCCTTCGCCGCGCGGTAACTGATCCAGCCGCCAAGCCGGTTGTCCCCGATCGATCCGACCCGCGCCGAAAGCGAGGCAAAGACCGAACGCCCCGCGCGACCCAGCAGGGGCGAGAAATAGCGCAGCGCAAGCGCAACGCCGATCGCATTCACGGCAAACTGCTGCGCCATCGCCTGCGCGTCGAGAGCATTGATCGACTTTTCAGGTCGATGATCTCCGATCTGCAAAGCCCCCGTTGCATTGAAGATCAGATCGAAACCGCCCTCCAGCCTTCCGGCGATACGGGCCACGCTCTCCTGATCGGTCAGGTCCAGCCCGTCGTCACGCCGCGACAAACCCGTGACCGTGGCCCCACGCAGCTCAAGCTGGTCGATCATTGCGCGGCCGATCCCGCCGCTTGACCCAAGGACCAGCGCTCTCATGTCCGACCCCGGCGGATCTGGCCCAAGCGCATCTGAATGGAAAGGGGGGTACGGGTCATGCGCATCCTCAGGTCACGGGTTGGACCCCGCAACCCTAGCATCGCCGATCCGGGCGCAACAAGCGGCGGCGGCGTTCCCCGACGCGCCCAGATCGTGACGAAAACCGTGGCCGGATTCCGGCGCATATGGACAGGATCGTTACATCGGGGATCAAACATGGGCGACGTTGGCCCGGCCCGCGCGCACTGTGGTGGAGGCTGGGGCGGCGCAAGCGGCATCGTGGTCATCAAGGTCAGGAACTGGAGCTTGGGCTGCGCCTTGGGTGTGCGGCTCTGTCGCACGAACGCCGCACACAGGGGTGTGAGTCGTGGTCTGGAATGCCCGAAGAAGCACTCTGTGGCCGGGAAGGTCGCGATTGCGAAGCAGAAGGTCGATCAGCATACCGCATGGTCCCGCCGCTATGTCGAGATGGGGCTGCCCCAAGGGGCCCAATTCGACGGTTGGAGACTCAGATGACGGATAGTTCAGAAAGCCGCAGATATGTCTCGCGCGGGATCGCCCATGTGCCGATGCAGGCGATGCCCGAGGTAAACGTATCTTTTGTGCTGATGCGGCAATTCACCATGCTGGCCTTCACCTCGGCAATCGAGCCGCTGCGGGTCGCCAACCAGCTGGCCGGTCGCGTGCTGTTCCGCTGGCATGTCTATACGCAGGACGGGGCGCCGATCACCTGTTCGAACGGCATCCCCCTGACGCCCGAAGGCCCACTGCCGGCGATGGCCCCGCCGGGCTATGTGATGATCTGCGGTGGCGTGGAACCCGAAGCCGCCTGCACCCCCGCCCTGACTGATTGGGCGCGCGCGCAATGGCGCCACGGTCGCACGGTGGGGGGCATCTGCACCGGCGCCTATGCCTTGGCGCGCGCCGGCATTCTGGATGGTCGCCGCTTTACCCTGCACTGGGAAAACATCCGCAGCTTTGCCGAACTTTTCCCGACGCTGACCCCGGTCTGGCAAGTCTATTGCGTCGATGAACGCATCATGACCTGCGCGGGCGGGGTGGCGGCGGCGGATCTGGTGCTCAAGCTTATCGACGATCACATGGGTCCAGCCTTGTCTCAGGCGGTGATGGACATGTGCCTGATGACCCGCCGCCGCGATGCCGAGGACGAACAGGTCACGTCTCTGACCTCGCGGCTGGGAAGCCGGAACCAGCATCTGCTGAATGCGGTGAACTATCTGGAGCAGCACCTCGAAGAGCCGTTCTCGATTGACGGCTGCGCCGAGCATGTGGGGGTGTCACGCCGTCAGATCGAACGGCTGTTCCGCAAGAACCTCGGGGTGACGCCCCTGCAATATCTTGCGGGTTTGCGGCTGCAACACGGACGCGCATTGTTGGCGGAAACGGATATGAGCGTGCTCGATGTCGCGGTCGCCTGTGGATACGGGTCAACGACCCATTTTTCCAAAAGCTTCCGGGCGCGTTTTGGCATGTCGCCCCATCGATTTTCTCATTTCCGCAAGACGAAGGCAGAGTAGGGCCGCGCAGCCTGCTGCACGGCCCGGCCGGTGTCAGGCGTGGCCCGGCGCCCGCTGGGTGATTGCGGCCAGAATCCGTTCCATCGACAGGGTCCCTGCGGGGCGCCCGGTCTGCATGTCGCGCACGGCAAGCCGCGTGGTGCCCGATTGCACCATCAGCCGACCGGCATCCTCAAGCGTGCAATCACCGCCGACGGTCACATCGGGCAGCGGGCCGCTCGCAGGTTCCATCGCGGCGTCGGCACGGATAACGCGGCCGCGGTTCACCTCACGCACGAAGCTTTCGATATAGGCGTCGGCGGGGCGCAGCACGATATCCTGGCTGGTGCCCTGCTGGATGATCTCGCCATCGCGCAAGATGGCGATGCTGTCGCCAAGGCGCAGCGCTTCGTCGAGGTCATGGGTGATGAAAACGATCGTCTTGCGGATTTCCTTTTGCAGATCCAGCAAGATGGTTTGCATGTCCACCCGGATCAGCGGATCAAGCGCCGAGAAGGCCTCGTCCATCAGCAGGATCGGGGCATCATTTGCAAGCGCGCGGGCAAGGCCCACCCTTTGCTGCATCCCGCCCGACAGCTGGTTGGGGTATTTCTTCTCGAACCCTTTCAGGCCCACCCGTTCCAACCAATGCATCGCCGCCGCGACGCGCTTCCCCTGCGGGATGCCCTGCACCTCAAGCCCGTAGCAGGTGTTTTCCAGCACGGTGCGGTTGGGCAGAAGGGCGAACTTCTGGAACACCATCGCCGTTTTGTGGCGGCGGAAGTCGCGCAGGGCCTCGGGCGACATTGTTACCACGTTCTGGTTGCCCACGATCACCTCACCGGCCGTCGGATCGATCAGACGGTTGATATGGCGGATCAGTGTGGACTTCCCCGAACCCGACAACCCCATGATGACCTGGATCCGCCCGGCAGGCATGGAAATGTTGATATCGTTCAGGCCCAGCACATGGTGGTGCCTTTCGTTCAGCTCAGCCTTGGTCATGCCGTTGCGGACGGCCTGCATGAGCTGTGCGGATTGGGGCCCGAAGATCTTGTAAAGATTGCGGATCTCGATGCCGATGGGATCAGCCATGGACCACCTCGCTGTGTTTCTGAAGCCGCTTGCCGAAGGACTGGCTCACGCGGTCAAAGATGATGGCGATGCCGACGATGGCAAAACCATTGAAGACGCCCAGTGTGAAATACTGGTTGGAAATCGCGCGCAGCACCGGCTGACCCAGCCCCTGCACCCCGATCATCGAGGCGATGACGACCATGGCAAGCGCCATCATGATGGTCTGGTTTATACCCGCCATGATGGTGGGCAGCGCGAGGGGAAGCTGGACATTCTTGAGCTTCTGCCAGTCGGACGACCCAAAGGCATCTGCGGCCTCAAGCATTTCCTTGTCCACCAGGCGGATGCCGAGGTTCGTCAGACGGATGACCGGCGGCATGGCATAGATCACGACGGCGATCAGGCCCGGCACCTTGCCGATTCCCAGCAGCATGACGACCGGAATCAGGTAGACGAAGCTCGGCATGGTCTGCATCACGTCGAGAACAGGGTTCACGATGGCCTGCATCCGGTTCCAGCGCGCCATGGCGATGCCCAGCGGAATGCCGACGGCGATCGAGATCACGGTGCAGACGAAGATCATCGAGATGGTCTTCATCGTGTCTTCCCACATGCCGAAATAGCCGATCAGCAGCATGGTCACGGCAGTGGCCGCCACGACCTTGGGGTTCCGGCTGCCCAGCCATGCCACGCCGATGATCAGGGCGAAGACAATGATCCAGGGGGTACCGGTCATGAAACGCTCCGCCTGCACCATGAAGATGCGGAGTGGTTCGAACAGGGTTTCGATGCTGTCGCCATAGGCGCGCGTGAAGCCGCGAAAGGCTTCGTCGATGATCTTCTTGATGTCCCGCAGACGGTTGTCATCCATCTGGGGGAACTGGGTCAGCCAGTCCATATGTCTCGGATCCGAATTTGGTCAGGGAGGGGGGGCCGCCTGAGCAGCCACGAAGACGAGGGGGCGCAGCAGCAGCCCCCCCATCAGGCGATCTGCCGATCAGAGGGCGGCCTTGATCTTTTCTGCGGCCTCGGGCGAGACCCAGTCCAGCCAGAGCGCTTCATTCTCTTGCAGGAAGTGACGCGCACCGTCTTCGCCAGTGGCCTGATTGTCGCTCATCCACGCCATGACACCGTTGACCGTGGCATTGCTCCAGGACCGCTTGTTCAGATAGTCAAGCACCGGTGCCGGGGCGACATCGGCGAAGGGCTTGGCGATCAGCGTCTGGACAGTGTCTTTCGGCCAGTCGTTCTTCTTCGGCTCGGCGCAATCCGCGTTCGAGGTGCAGGCCTTCCATTCGGCCATGTCGAGCGTTGCGCCGTGTTCAAGCTTGACCATCTCGTATTTGCCCAGCAGTGCCGTCGGGGCCCAGTAGTAGCCCACCCAACCTTGCTGGCGTTCATAGGCTGCGGCGATCGACCCATCCAGCCCCGCGGCGGACCCGGTATCAACCAGAGTGAAGCCAGCCGCCTCGGCGCCATAGGCCTTGTAAAGTTGCGAGGTCACGACCGTGCCACCCCAGCCCTGCGGGCCATTGTGAACGGCGCCCTTCGCAGCATCTTCAGGATCGGGGAACAGTTCGGGGTGCTTCAGCGCATCTTCGATCGTCTTGATGTCGGGATTGGCGTCAGAGATGTATTTCGGAATCCACCACCCCTGCACGGCACCATCCGACAGGATCTTGGCGCCGCCAATGATCTTGCCCTCGGCCAGACCCGCCTGCACGACTTCGGGGACCAGATCGATCCAGCCTTCTGGCGCAATCTGCGGATCGCCTTTTTCCACCATCGAGGTGATGGTCGGCACGGTGTCCCCCTGGATGATTTCAGCGCTGCACCCATAGCCGTTGTTCAGGATGAACTGGTCGACAGCGGCGGCAAGCTCGGCGCTTTGCCAGTTCATGCTGGCGATGGTCAGCTCTCCGCACTCTTGCGCGTTTGCCGTGGCCGCGAAGCCCGCGATGGCGGTGGTCGCGGCCAGAATGCCGATGATGCGCTTCATGGTCTTTCTCCCTGGGTTTTGTGTGCAAAGCCGCAGGAGGGAACCGCCAAGCCGCGAGGTCCCATCCTTTGACAATGCGCGAGTAGTCGCCGCTATTGCAAAAGTGATGGATCGGATTGCGACATATTTCTGTGGACAGCGACATGCGCCGGGTGCAGCACGGCCGTCAGCGCCATGTTAGCGTCAAAGCTGTGGGCTCCCCATCGCGACCTGTGCAACTAACCCGTTCGCCCTGAACAAAGCCTTCACACCGGTTCTGCGGGCACATAGCGTTGGTGCTG
>NZ_BMYQ01000018.1 GCF_014652355.1 Gemmobacter lanyuensis
GCGAAAAAATGGCGCCCAACTCCCCGACCTCCTCCAGACTCGTCCTCGGTCTGAAGGTGGCTCTATTCAAAGCTTGGTCCTTCACGGATCGGCTAATACCCCCCCTGCCGGAACAGGCCGCCGAGGCTCGTAAACAGGCGGCGGTGTGTATCATCGTCGGTATCGAGCCAGTGAAATCTACTCGTGCTACTGAGGAGAAGATAGTATCCCTCTTGGCAACAGCGCGTTGGGGGCCATTTCTGCGCTCCTGCGACCAGCGCGTTTACCAAGATGACAAGCTTGCGCATGACCGCGGGGGGCGCCACCTTCTGGCGCTTCCCCACATCGATCAGCCTGTCGTAGACGCGCTTCAGATCGGGGTTGAAGCGCTCGGCCACGAGAGCGGGCCGGGTCAGCAGGTGCAGGTGGACTTTGCCGAGTTCCGAGTCGCGTTCACCTCGGAGCCCGGCGTTCTTCGCAAGGTCTGGCTGTTCAGCATGGTGCTGGGGCACAGCCGGTGGCTGTGGGGGCGGTTCCGCCAGAATCAGACGCTGGAAACGGTGATGCGCCGAGATCCTCTATGACTGAATGAAAACGGCGGTCATCGGGGAGGATTCTGCGGGCGTGGTGTACCTACAACGAGTCTCTCGTGGCGCTGCTGGCGCATTACGGGTCCGCGCAACGGGCCTGCCAGCCTTACCGGGCCAAAACGAAAGGCAAGGTCGAGCGGCCCTTTCGCTACGTGCGCCAGGACTTTTTCCTTGGCCGCAGCTTCCGCGACATGGACGATCTGAATGCCCAGTTCGAGGACTGGCGCGTGACCATCGCCAATCCCCGCGTGCATGCCACCACGCAACGGGTCGTGGAAGACCATTTTGCCGAGAAGAGACCGCACCTGCTGCCCTTGCCGCTGCACCCATATGACGCGGTGCTGACGGTGGAGCGGCGGATCAGCCAGGAAGGAATGGTCGCGGTTGGCGGCAACCAATACAGCGTGCCGGACACGACCAGGCGCCGCCTCGTCGAGGTCCAGAACCATCCGGCCGAGGTGCGGATCTTCGAGGATGGTCGACTGATCGCCACCCATCCGGTGCTTGAGGGCAAGAACCAGCGTCGGCTCGATCCCGGCCATCGCAAGCCGATTCCGCTCACCCGGCGGGCGGCATCTGTCCCGACAGCGCCGGTCGCTGCCCCGGTGGCACGCCGTCCGCTGGCGTCCTATGAGGCGGTCGCGCGGTGCCTGGCCAATGCACCGGAGGATCACACCCCAGAACCGCAAAATCCTCGCTCCAATCAAACTGGAAGGCACCGCCGGGGGCAAAGTGCAACTGCACGAAGGTCCCGCGCCCCGTCGTCTGCGGTTCGGGCGGCCGATCTGCCTTCCACCGTCGCGCAAAAGCCGCAACCCGGGGGGAGGAAGCGGTGAAGCCAAGCGCCAGAAAATCAGCATGCAACTGCTTCACTGTGCGCCGTTGTTTGCGCAACTTCCCGGCCCCGGTCTTCAGCCAGCCTGCCAGCCTCTCCGCATAGGGATCAAGCTTGCTGAGCCGCTCCGGCGTCGCAAATTTGGGCTCGATCATGTTTGCTGCCACATGCTTGGTCACAGTATTCCGCGACACGCCCGTCAGCCGCGCAATCTCGCGGATCGACAGCTTCTGCCGCAAGTGCATGCGTCGGATGATGTTCAAAAAGCCTCATGTGGATCACTCCGTTGCCCCCGCCGCTCACCGCTTTAGGAAAAGGTTCACATGGCTCAGTTCTCAGTGAAAAACAAACAAACTCGACGCCACCATCGCCGCCATCGGCCTCGAAGTCGGCCCCCTGTCGCAATGGTTGTACCGCGGGCTGACCGAGGCTGGACTTGACGTTGTGCTGATGGAAACCCGGCAGGTGAAGGGGGCGCTGAAGGCGATGCCAATCAAGACCGATCGCCGGGATGCCGAGGGGATCGCGCGCTTGCTTCATCTCGGCTGATTCCGGCCGGCCCACTGCAAGTCGGCATCGGCGCAGGAGGTTAGCGCAGTGCTGAGCGCGTGGTCCGGGCGCTGCACCAGATCATCGAGTGGCGCGGAAAGCCGCTGGCCATCAGGGTGAACAACGGCCCGGAATACATCAGCTCAACGCTGATGATCTGAGCCGAGAAGCAAGGCATTGCCCTGAACCACATCCAACCCGCAAAGCTCCAGCAGAATGCTTATGTCGAGCGCTACAACCGGACGTTCCGGCAGGAATGGCTGGACCTCTACATCTTTGAAACCATCGAGGAGGCGCAACAGATCGCAACCGACTGGCTATGGACTGACAACAATGAGCGCCCCAACATGGGAATCGGCGGTATCACACCCGCCCAGAAACTGAAGATGGCTGCCTGAAGTCTACTTCTGCACCCCGTTAAAACGGGGGGATTACCCATCACATCCTCTACCTCGCAACGAACGGTCCGACAGAACGTCAGGGGGGCAATTTTGCACGCCGAAACACACTGGACGGCGTCAATATAGCCGGGCTTCTCTCGATCCAGCACCAGCCGCTGCCAGGCGCAAATGCTGGGCCGGGCAGTGGCTCTCATATCCCTCGAAAGCCAACGTTCAGTCGGCGATTTCCCCGGGGAACCAGGAGGCGCTCATGATATCCACAAGTTCGTTCCCTGAATTGAGTACGTTCCGCTCTCGCCACACATGGGCCAGAGCTGCCTGACGCATCCCCTCATAGGCCTGCGGATCACGAATGATGCGCGCGGCTTTTTCAAACCAATCCTCGGGATCTGAACGACATCCGATCGCGAGACCCAACGCGATCACCTTGGCATAGGCGGGACCTTCCGAGACCATCGGAACCAAGCCAAGCGCGGCATAATCCAGGAACTTGATGTCGGATTTGGCGCCGTTGAAGGTGCTACCGACCAGCGGGGCGATGCCGACATCGAACTGCGCGTTCTCGACCAGCCAACGCACAAAGCGTGGATAGCTGCCTGCAGCTTCCGGCGGCATCAACTGCTTTAGCCAAGGATATTGGGGCGGATTCCGGACGGCACCGATCAGGGTCAACTCGAAACGATCGGGCATTTCCTCGCCCAGCCTTTCGAAGGCGGGCAGAACGCTCAGAAAATCCTGCTCGTGGGTGACAGTTCCCATGTAGAGGAAACGGACCTTCGGGGCATCGAAGCTGGTTTTCACAGGCTGTCTGTAATTGCGCCAGAAACGCGGATCGAGATTGTTTGGAATGACCCGCTTCGGCACCTGCAGTTCGCTATAGGCCTCTGCCAGCGCCTCTGTCGAGAACCAGACCTCGCGCGCGCGTCCCATCAGCCTCTTCAGCACCAGGTCATCCGCCATATGCTTTTCGTGGAATGAGAACGCATCGTCGGTATCGACGAATAGCGGGATGCAAAGACGTTCCAGACGCTCCAGCAGCAAGTCGGCCTCCGTATCGTCCCGCACGGCGATGCGCTGCACGATGCAGATGTCGCATTCCTTCAGCTGCGGATCAGAACCGTCCTGAAGGTAGACAAGCTCCAGCTTGGTGGCGGCATAATCCGTTGTCAGCGGGGCGATCAGACGAATAAAGGCAGAACTGGTCGGCCAGCGCTTCCCCTGTTGCAACAAAAGCCCGATACGCCGGCGCCGCGGACTGCGGACCGGTGCCGATGGAGCGCGGGGCCCTGTGCCGGGTTCGACCAGCTTCATCTTGATCAGCTGCATCATCTCCCGTGCACGGACGTCGAAACTGTGATGCGCATGTACCTGTTCCGCTGCCCAGCGACGCTGCGCCTGGGCGACTGGCGGCAACGGTTCGGCAAGGGCCTTCCTCAGCCCTTCCGGATCGTCCACCATCTCGACAACTCCGCCAAAGGTCTGGGCGATCGAGGGGATGCTGTCGGACACCAGTCTACCGCCACAGCCCACCACATCGAAGACCCGGTTTGATATGATCCCGAAATCCCGCATCGACGCCCAGTGATCATTCAGAACGAAATGGCCACCAGCATAGACATTTGCCAGTTGGTCATTGGGCAGGTTGTCCTTGACGATCATCTCTGCGGGGACAAACTGTTCCCAACGCTGCCCGTAGATCTCAAGCCCGGCCCCTGCCTCGACAGCCCACTTCACGATCTCTCGGAATTCGTTACGCGAATTTCCGATGAAAACGCCAGGCGCCCCGGGACGGTTTTCATGCTCCCGATAGGCGAAGGACCGTGAATCGGTGCATTGGAGTAGCGCATGCACCTTGCGTTCAAGAATCTTCGAAAGAAGATCAGCATAGGACACAGAGGCGACGCAGATAATGTCGTAGCGCGCATACTCCTCGTAGGAAATCTGATCAGGGTGGCTGATGTTCCACAGGATGCTGAATTCGGTCGGCTTGGGCGTATAGGCTGACAGCCCGCGCAGAACCACCACCACATCGCTGGTATTGGGGGGATGCTTGTCCCAGTCCTCGAGGAAATCGATCCGAACCTTATGGCCCAGCATCTCCAGCGACGCCCGGAGCGACTCCGCATAGTGATAATCGCCCCACGCATGGCGCACCTTGTACGGGGCAGGGATCTTGAGCGCAAAACGCAGCGAAATCTTGTCGAGGGTCTCGGCGACAGACGTCAAGCCCAGCCGGTTCTTCTCATGTACCAGTTTGCGGAAGATATAAGGCCGGGAGGTGGAGATCCGGCCGGTATCCTCACGGTCCTCCAAATAGATGCAACCCAGCACAGGACAATAGGCCGCCCCGCCTTCACGCGTGTAGCGCAGGATCAGATCCCAATCGACCATACGTTGCAAAACTGTATCGAAGGCGCCGTATTTCCGGATCAGATCGGCTCGATGGGCAAAGACGTTCATGTCGATGTAATTGCCCGACAGGCATTGGTCCCAGTTGAACGGTTCGCCTCGATAGCCCAGCACCTCCTGCAGACCGTTCTGCAGCTGTGACGCGCCATAAAGGCAGCTCTGGCCCGACACCTCAAAGGCTGTGACCATTATGGCAAGGAAATCGGGGGTCCAGACATTGTCAGAATCGAGGTAGAAAACATAGGTGCCGGTTGCGTGCTCAAGCGCTGTGTTACGCGCCGCGCTAACCCCCTTGTGATCGTTCCAGAAAGTCCGGATACGGCTATCGTCGGCATAGCCTTTCAGAACCTCTTTCAAATTGTCGCTGCTGCCATCATCAACAATCAGCAGTTCAAAATTTCCATGCGATTGCGCTTGAACCGACTCAATGGCCTTACCGATCCGGTCAGCACGATTGTAGGCGGGCATCACCACTGAAACCTTGATGGCCTGATAGCGATCCCGTTCTTTCCAATAGAGCCGCGCCGCCGCAGAGCGCACCTCGTTCTCAAGCGCCGTGTCAAAGCTATTGAACAGCCTTTTCGGCTTTCCCTTCAGACTGGCGGAGAGAATTTTCCGAAGCCGCTGCGAGGCTTTTTCGGCAGAGGCAAACATTTGCGGTGCTTGGATCCGGCGCGACGGCGGGACGGCAGGCGTGCGCCGCCGGCCGGCGCTCTTTCCAGCCGTTGCAAGGGCCGTCTTGCCCTGTGCACGGCCGACCCGGAGATAATGCAGGACAGGCGCTAGGCCCTTGAGCTCGGCCGCGGAGACCTGTTGCAAATAGTGGCGCGTGTCGAATTTCGGCCCGGGATCGCGGCCGATCTTCATCCCGATGCGGATGAAATGCGCAAGTGGCTTCATCCCAGACAGGGCGACATCCCGATAGGCCGCCAGATACCAGCGGCGGTCGAACAGGCCGGAGGCACTGATTTCTTCGGCAATCGTCATGTCGCTTTCCCATTCTTCCGCTGCGTTTGTCGGGCTGCCCCGGCACCCCGAGCAAAGCGTCTCAATAACCTGGAGATCCACCGCAGAGGGGCGGTCACCTTCCAAGAGTCGCTCTGCAGCACCGCCTCGTGCTGCGCTCCGATCCGGGCAAGCTTGTGCCGCAGTGCTGCGAGCGCTGTATCCGCAGCATGGGCCGCAGCCTTGCGGCGTTTGAGCGCTTCTTCCTTCTCGACGATCATCTGCGCCATCTGCGCCAGCTCATCGGCTTGGGTCTTCGCCACCGCATCCAGCCTTGCGGCTTTCTCGCGCAGCTGCACAACTGAACGCTCGGCTGTCCGGAGGGCCCGGCGCCGGCGTTCGACCTCGGCCTGCAGGTCCTGAAGGGCGGCGTCACGCTGGCTCAGCTCTTGCGCGAGCCGGTCCTTTTCCCCCCGCAGCGCCTCGGCGGCGGCTCCTGCCTCATGGTTGCGCTGCTCCAACGCATTGCTCAGGCTTTGGACTTTGCCCTGCAGGTCCTGAAGGGCGGCGTCACGCTGGCTCAGCTCTTGCGCGAGACGGTCCTTTTCCCCCCGCAGCGCCTCGGCGGCGGCTCCTACCTCATGGTTGTGCTGCTCCAACGCATTGCTCAGGCTTTGGACTTTGCCCTGCAGGTCCTGAAGGGCGGCGTCACGCTGGCTCAGCTTTTGCGCAAGCCGATCCTTTTCCCCCCGCAGCGCATCACGGACACTGAGGGCCTCATCACGGGCTGTCAGAGTTTCGTCCACCTTGCCCTGCAGGACCGCCTTCTCTTTCTTCAGAGCATCGACTTCGGCGGTTTTATGGGCCAGGTTCCCGGCCTGTGCGGTGACGGTGCTGACGAGCCGATGTAGCGGGGTCGCCAGATCATCCAGCTGCAGGCGCACCGCGTCCAGCGTCGGATAGTCGGCGGCATCCTCACCGTCACGGCTCCACCGCAGGAATATTTCATAGACCGCCTCCAACCACTCGCGGAAGTCGGGCATCGCGGCAAGACCCGCCTCGGCCGCTGCATTGTGATGGCGCAGGCTAGGGTCCATGAAGCCGCGGATCACATCGGCTTGCGATTCCGACAGGCTGGGCCAGAACAGCCCCAGCCGCGCCTGAAGAGTTTCCGCCAGACCCACCGGATCCTGCAGCAGCATGTCATAAGATGCCACTGCGCGGGTCATCCCGCGCGTGTCAGCCTCGGCGTCCAGCATGTAGCGCAGCCAGAGCAGCAGCCCCACCAGCGCGGGAATCCCGTTGTCTTTGCGCCGCTCAAGCGAGGCAGCGACTTCCTGCGGGTGACGGACGGTCAGAACGATCTTCGGCTCGATCCCGGCGGCTGCGAAGACATCCCGCCAGAACGGAAAGATCCGGCAGACGCGGGGATCCTTGAAGACGAACAGACTTGATGATCCGAACTCCTTCGCCAGAACCTCCAGCGCGCGGGCCTGAAATTCGCGCGGCTTGGGCGTCTTGTACCAGTTGGAATTGAATGCCAGCCAGTCCTGCCACTTTGATCCGCCAGAGCTCAGGATGTCGTCGTTCAGCGCCCGCACGACCGTCGATTCCCAGTGGCCGGTCGGGTTGGTCTCATTGCCGACCATCAGTGTCTTTGGCAGATCGCACCCCAGCAGGCTCAGCATACGCGACAAGGCACTCGACCCGCTGCGATGCATCGGCAGGACGATCACGGCATGCCGTTCGGCCTTCGGCGATGCCCCCTGAGCCTCCGAGCCCGGCTCGTTCTCCGCGTGTTTGGATTGCGCCATATGCGTTACCTTCTGTCTCCGCTGTCCTGCCCGATCCCATCGATCTGGTGGAGTTTACTTCTGTGCCAGTGCCATGTCGGCGCCGCAGACGGTCTTGGCGAGCATCCGCGCCAGCGCTTGCGGCATCTTCACTGTTGATCTGGCCCTGCTGAAAGGTGATGTCGTTCGGCCATGCAAGCAATCATCATCGCGCTGCTCCTGTGTTCGGACGGAATTGCCAGCTTCCTGCAGCCTTGCGGGGCGCCAGTCTCAAGCAAGGCATAGCCGTGCACCATTTGCCGTACAATCAGACAGCCCCGGACGCGGCGCGTCTCCCGCTGGGGCGCGCTCTCCGAGGCGCTGCGGGATGAAGGTCGCTTCTTGAGTGACATCAAAGACATAAAAGACATAGCCGATCAAAACATGACGAAAGGGGCCATGCTACATAGCACAGTCCTGTGGCATTGACAGGGCAGGGGGCGCAGGCAGCAGGATCCATGACATCCGTCCCTCTCGGCAAAGGATCGCGCCTCGGGGCAAGCCCTGAAGGTTCGGGCGTACTCTGCTTGGCTCCGGCAAAGCGCGGGACCTTTTCCCGCCGGCCACCCGCCCACGCCCTGCCGAGCAGGAAGACCGGCGCTGGGGGTTGAGGGTGCCCTGTGACTGCGCGTATGGCGCGCGCGCCTCCCGTGCCTGCGGCAAGGATCAGCCATTTCATGCCTTCGACCCTGATCCTGCGGTGCGCCCATGCTCTCCTCTCCCGTCAATCGTGCGGCCTGTCGTCTCCCTGAGCCGGCTTCTCATCTCGGCGGAGGAGGAGAAATCCCGTGGCAGGTCCCTCACTCAAGCCCGGACAACATGGCGCCCTTGCACACGATCAGTGAATGGCACAGACTCGGGGCGCCTCTGTTCATGAAGCAGCCATACTACTTTCCGGGATGTGACCTAATGATCACCGCAAAAGATGCTCTTGCACGCTCGAAGGCCAATGATTTTGATCGCTGGGTGGGCGGCGCCCATCTGTCGGCCCGCGAGCGTATCCTGAAGCAGGTGGTTGTCCCGGTCGGACGACAGAGCTTTTCCTGCAAGCCGGGTGACACGTTCTTTGCCATCGGATCTTGTTTCGCCCGCAATGTGGAGGAACGCCTGGAGCTTTCCGGGGCTGAGGTTCTGAGCCGGAAGATGAATGTGCGCGATCTTGGCGACACCGGCGGCCGCACCCTCGGCATTTTCAACAAATATACCCCTTTGTCGATCCTGCAGGAGCTGCAGTTCGCCGCCGGGGAACGCCCCTTCCCGGTGGAAGCCTTTCTGCCCGTGCGAGACGGCCTCTTCTATGACTCACAGCTGCGGGTAAATTCCGGGGATGCGACGATTGATGCCCTGAGCGCGCGTCGTGCGGAAATCAACACCGCCTTTGCCCAGGTGTTCAAGGCTGACGTGGTGATCCTCACGCTCGGCCTGATCGAGGCTTGGTATGATCACAAAACCGACCTCTACCTGACGGAAATGCCCGCCCCAAGGTTGATCGCGCAGGAGCCCGACCGTTTTGGCTTCAAATGCCTGTCGCTGGATGATTGCACCCGCGCCCTGCAGGAAATTCATGGCCTTCTCGCGCGCCATGGGAAGCCGGGGCAGAAAGTCATTGTCACGGTTTCCCCCGTGGCTTTGGGCCGCACATTTTCCGAAGATGACATCATCGTCGCCAATATGACCTCGAAATCCACACTGAGGGTCGCGGCGATGGAGTTCGCGGACGCTCACACCGGAATAGATTACTTTCCCAGCTATGAGACAGTGATGAACAGTGCCCCGTCTCTTGCCTGGCAGGAGGACAGGCTGCACGCGAGCGATTTCATCGTGGGCCGCATCATCGGGACATTTCTCGAACGATACGGTCTGGTTGAGGCTACGGAAGCCGCGATGCAAAACGACGGCGTGGCCGAGACGGCTGAGCAAGAGCTCATCAGCAGGCTGCGGCGCGACGTGGACAAGTATAAGAACCGCATTCTGGCGCTGGAAAAGCAGTTGCAGCAAGCCAAAGCCGGCTCTGACGGGATGCAGGCCGGGTAAGAGGTCGAGCGCGCCTTCCCCGGAGGCGCTCATCGTCCCGCCCCCAATCGCCGGTCGGATAAAATGGATGGCTGTTCCCGGACCTGCGACCGACTTGCGATCCGTTCACGGAATGAAAAACGTCCACCCCTGTCTCCTGTCGTCGAACCGGTACATGGTCCCGTGCGTCACCCTACGATGTCTGGAAGCTTCTGGCACAGCTGCAGTGCATCCAGCTGCTGCGCCGCCCGTGCACATCCCGATCTGCGCCAGTAGTTCCGAACCGCACCGATCACCTCATCACATGTCACGCGGGGCAAGTTCAAAATGGTGCGCACGGCCTGTTCTGCCGCAGCCGTCATGCCTCCCTGCAGAGCTGGCGAGAAACCCGGCACCAGCTTCATGAGATGTGCGACCAGCTCGTCGTCGCAATGCGCCAGAATGTCCTGCACGCCATCGGACCACGCCCAGGGGGCCAGATCCCTCACACCGTCAAACTGGGGGGCGGTATTGTCCAGCACAAGCCCGGGGAACTGGCGGCCCAAGTTCTCAACAACCACCGCATTGGCTTGGCAGACAACCGACTTCGCATGATCGGAGAGCTGCGGCTTATGGCCGACCAGCCCTGTGCTGTTCATCTTTTCAAAACACTGGATAAGATGGTTGCTTTGCGGGCTGAACTTTCCATCCATCTCTTTAAGAAATGCGGTGCGGAAACGCTGAAGAACCACCATCTGCTCGGCGGACAGGGAGGTGTTTTCAACCGATCTGGGAAGCTGCAGGCCGGACTGCCCGGTGATGTCTCTGAGAACCTGCTCAAAATCCGCAACCGCATCCCCACCGACAAGATGCGCCCGGTCAAAGTGCCGCACGGTCACACTGTTGGTTCGGTCGAACGACGCCCAGGCAGAAAGGATGCTGTCCAACCTGCGGACATAGGCATCCGGCTTTACATAGGTGCTGCTCGCCTTCAGCGTCTGCTGGGTCAGAGAGAGATACATGCTATGGGGCGACCGGACATATGCGATGATGTCAAGCTGCCCGATCTCAGGCGCAATGGCTTGCAGAATTTGCATCATCTGTTCTGGCGGCACCGAAAAGAAGGACTCTCCGGACAGAAGAACCGTATCGCCTGGCTGCAGATTGGCCCGGATCATTTCCAGCGTCTGGCGGGTCTGCTCAGCCACCGCGTCCGCGGGGCCACGCGTTCCCCTGCCGATCAGGGAGATCAAACTGAACTGACCATTTTTCGGAACGGATGTTTCATAGAGGATGCCTGCCTGACGCAGATCTTCTCGGGCTTCAAAGAGGCTCTTCTGGATCGAAGAGCTGCCACACTTGCCGTCCCCGATGTGGACGATGAACCTGGTCATGAAGTTCCAACTTTCTTGGAATTTGCAAGAATTCTTATGTCGTTTAGGTCGCCTTTGGACCTACTCCCTCACCCCCAGGCAAGCAAGGGGGCTCGGATAGGCGCGCCCGAAGGGCAGGCAGGCAGTATCGGTCAGCGTGCCTGGCCAGGAGAAATCGGGCACGGTGCTGTGTTGCCAAGTCCAAAGATCCATGTCGCGCGCGATGAACGCGCGGCCATGATCGCGTGAAAAGCACGTGGACAAGGCATCTGATCAATATGTGCCCTCCGAGGGGCTTCAGGCATATCTTCCTCCCCGGCGACATGATCGAGGCGGCGCCTCTGCTCCTGCGGCGCTCGGGCCGATCCCCCGCGTGCAGCGGTCCTCTTGGGATCCCAGTCAGACGCGATGCGGTCATGGCACGTCTTGTCAGGCACATGACCAAGAGACTGACCGTATAGGATGGAGGGTTTTCAGGGTCGCCACACAGGTTTCAGGGCAGGTTTCTTGGCGCTCTTGCAGCGATATGCACCGTCTAAGCGGGTATGGATTTCCCTGCGGACCGGTCCGAGACTTCGAGTGCGGAATTCCAGGCCCCGCCACTGACGTTCAGATGCAAAATCCTGCCAGAGGGTGGTCGCGTTCAAAGTGTCAAAATGGGCCATGATAAGGGTATCATTTGTCAATGCAGGGCTGGAACAAGCCGCATCCACCTTGAAGCGTACCGGTTCAGGTGGGGTGTTCTTCCTTGCTCAAGGTTTTAGCGGACTCACCGCCAGTATATAAATATTACATAATCAAAGTTATACGTAAAAATTTGTAAGCGCAAAGTAGAACTGTCGCACCTGAGCAAAGTTGGAATGTCGCCCTGTTCTTCCGTTAAAGGAGTCGGGCGTCATGGGATGGATGCTGATGAGCGAGCGCGAGGTTCACCGGGTTGAAGTGCTGTCGAGCGTGGTTGCGCGGCGGCTGTCCACGTCAGAGGCAGCTTCGATTTTGTGCCTGAGCGATCGACAGGTTCAACGATTGCTAAGGACGTTTCGCGAAGACGGCGCTGTGGCGCTGAGACACAAGGCGCGCGGACGTCCATCGAACAATCGGACGCTCGAGGGTGACCCTGGCGCTTGTGCGGGAACGCTACGCCGATTTTGGGCCGACGCTGGCAGCCGAGAAGCTGGCCGAGCGCGACGGAGTGAAGATTTCCCGCGAGACCTTGCGCAAATGGATGGTTGAGGACGGGCTTTGGCTGTCCCGCAGCCAGCGGCGGGTGCTCCATCGGCCGCGCCTTCGGCGGGAATGTTATGGCGAACTGGTGCAGATCGACGGCTCGGACCATCGCTGGTTCGAAGATCGCGATGCCCCTTGCACGCTGATCGTGGCGGTGGACGATGCGACCGACGCGATCCAGGAGATGCGTTTTGTGCCCTCGGAAAGCACGTTTGCCTCTTTCGAGATGCTGGCGGGTTATCTGCGGGCTCATGGCAAACCTGTTGCCTTCCCTTCCGACAAGCATTCGGTGTTCCGTGTCGCGAAGTCCGAGGTGCGGACAGGTCACGGCACCACGCAGTTCGGTCGTGCGCTTTTGGAGCTAAATATCGAGATCCCCTGTGCAAATTCGAGCCAGGCCAAGGGGCGGGTCGAGCGCAAGAACCGTACCCTGCAAGACCGTCTTGTCAAGGAGATGCGGCTTGATGACGTGACTGGCATGGTGGCAGGGACTGCTTGGCTGCCGGGTTGTACCCAGCGCCACAACCAGCAATTTGCAAGAACCTCTGCCCGCCCTGACAACCTCCACCGCGCGGTGACCGAAAGCCCGGACCGGCTGAACGGCATTCTGTGTTGGCGCGACGAACGCGATGTCGGTCAGCAATTGACGTTTTCTTATGTTCTTATGAAAGGAAGCGGATCACGCTGGAGGAGACCGAGGTCTCGCGCGGCCTGGTGGGCAAATATGTCGACACCTATGCCTAGGGTCAGGACCCATTGATAGGCTTGAGAGCGCCGGGCCTGCGTGATTCAAGCTCCCGAACTGAGGGGGGTGATGATGAGCAACCTTTTCTGGCTGACGGACGAGCAGATGGGGCGGTTGAGGCCGTTCGTCGGGAAAACAGTCCCCCGGACTGTTTTCTGATCCTCCTCACTCCCGAAGAGCCATGGCAAGCCGCGTGTCGATGATCGGCGCGTGCTGAGCGGCATAATCTTCTTCAATCGCAATGGTTTGCGGTGGTGCGATGCTCCGCGGGAGTATGGGCCGCCGAAGACGCTCTACAACCGCTGGAAGCGGTGGGGCGACATGGGGGTCTTTGCCCGGATGATGGAGGGACTGGCCTCCGAGAGCACCGGGCAGAAGACCGTCATGATCGACGCGACGTATCTCAAGGCGCACCGCACGGCTTCGAGCCTGCGGGCGAAAAAGGGGGACCCGACGACCAGCGCGGGCGCCTGATCGGGCGCACGAAAGGTGGGCTGAACACCAAGCTGCATGCCGTCACTGACGCCAAGGGGCGGCCCCTGAAGTTCTCCATGACCGCCGGTCAGGTCAGCGACTACGCCGGAGCCGCCGCCCTGCTGGGCAGTCTGCCCGCGGCCGACTGGATGATCGCGGATCGCGGTTATGATGCAGACTGGTTTCGAGATGCATTGAAAGACAAGGGGATACGTCCATGCATCCCTGGCAGGAAGTCGCGCGGCAAGAACGTTCGCTACGACAAGCGGCGCTATCGTCGCCGCAACCGCATCGAGATTATGTTCGGTCGGCTGAAAGATTGGCGCCGGGTTGCAACCCGCTATGACAGATGCCCCAAGACCTTCCTGTCCGTCGTCGCCCTCGCTGCAACCGTCATGTTCTGGCTATGAGGATCAATGAGGCTGGACCCTAGCGGGATGGCCGCTTTGACGTGCGCTGGAGGGGTTATTCCCTGCCCTACAAGGTCTTCGACCCTGACCAGCAGCGCGTGACCCATGCGGCGATCACCGAGAACAAGCGGCTGTCGGAAGCCCTGGCCCTCGCCAAGGAGATACAGGATACCCGCCTCGCGATGGACGAGGTGAAGATCGGCAAGCAGAGGACCAAATACACCCCCACCGGCCGCAAGCCTCCAGGTCCCAAGGGCTGGGCTGAGAAACGTGCGGACCGTCGTGCTGCCGAGGCGGCAGCAGAGATGCAACATGCCGCTGAATGAACCTGCCCGCAGGACCGGGCAGGTCTGCGATGTCGGAGGTCTCCGCCCTGCCCAGTACCGCTCTGCGCAGCCCCAGCGACACTTCTACTTTGCAGATAAAGCGACATTCCAAATTGTGGACAACAAAAATTCTAAGCGGCAAACCCGCGCCAGAATCTGGGGCCTGCCCCCCCCCGCAGGGCGGCAGGACACGCCGCCTGTTGCCGGGCCGGACAATCTCTCCGCAGATCAGCCCGGCCGCGCGCAAAAAAGAACCTTGTTCCACCCCCCCCCGCCACAAGGGAACAGCCACATCCGGACAGAGCATGCCCACGGGACAGCTTGGGCAGGGTTTCGCCTAGAAAGAGAGGGTTTTTTTGTGCGTCCCGGGGCGAAAGCGGCCAAAATCGATGGGCCGCCTCTTGGAGCAAGGCGAAAAATTTGCCACATCGCCTCAAACCGTTTCAAAGGGGCCATTCATGACGACGAGCACGTCCGCCGCGGCCGGGATCAGCCAGAGCACGCTCACCCATCTGCAGCGCCTGGAAGCCGAAGCCATCCACATCATGCGTGAAGTGGTGGCCAATGCCGAAAACCCGGTGATGCTGTATTCCGTGGGCAAGGATTCCGCCTGCATGCTGCATCTGGCGAAAAAGGCCTTCTATCCGGCCCCGCCGCCCTTCCCGCTGCTGCATGTGGACACGACCTGGAAATTCCGGGCGATGTATGACCTGCGCGACAAGGCCGCCCGCGATGCCGGGATGGAGCTTCTGGTCTATCAGAACCCCGAAGCCAAGGAAAAGGGCATCAACCCCTTCGACCACGGGTCGCTGCATACCGACATGTGGAAGACCGAAGGTCTGAAACAGGCGCTGACGAAATACAATTTCGACGTGGCCTTCGGCGGCGCCCGCCGCGACGAGGAGAAATCCCGCGCGAAGGAACGCGTCTTCTCGTTCCGCTCGGCCAACCACCGCTGGGACCCCAAGAACCAGCGCCCCGAGCTGTGGAAGCTTTACAATACCCGCAAGGCCAAGGGCGAGAGCATCCGCGTCTTCCCGCTGTCGAACTGGACCGAGCTGGACATCTGGCAATATATCCACCTCGAAGGCATCGAGATCGTGCCGCTCTATTTCAGCGAGCCGCGCCCGACGGTGGAACGCAACGGCCTGCTGCTGATGGTCGATGACGAACGCTTCCCGCTGGCCCCCGGGGAAACCCCGGTCATGCGCTCGATCCGGTTCCGCACGCTGGGCTGCTACCCGCTGACCGGCGCCGTCGAATCCGAGGCCAAGACCCTGCCGGAAGTCATTCAGGAAATGCTGCTGACCACCACCTCGGAACGTCAGGGCCGCGCCATCGACCACGACCAGTCGGCCTCGATGGAGAAGAAGAAGCAAGAGGGGTATTTCTGAGATGTCCGCGACCCAGGATTCCGTCTACGTCACCGACGCCCTCATTGCCGAGGACATCGACGCCTATCTTCTCAAGCATCAGCACAAGACTATGCTGCGCTTCATCACCTGCGGGTCGGTGGATGACGGCAAGTCGACGCTGATCGGGCGCCTGCTCTACGATACCAAGATGATCTTCGAAGATCAGCTGGCCTCGCTGGAGAAGGATTCGAAATCGGTCGGCACCCAGGGCGGTGACATCGATTTCGCGCTGCTGGTCGACGGTCTGGCCGCAGAGCGCGAACAGGGCATCACCATCGACGTGGCCTATCGCTTCTTCGCCACCGACAAGCGCAAGTTCATCGTGGCCGATACCCCCGGCCATGAACAATATACCCGCAACATGGTCACCGGCGCCTCGACCGCCGACCTGGCCGTGATCCTGATCGATGCGCGCCAGGGCGTGCTGACGCAGACGCGGCGGCATTCCTATCTGGTTCAGCTTCTGGGCATCCGCAACGTGGTGCTGGCCATCAACAAGATGGACCTGGTGGGCTACAGCCAGGAGCGCTTCTATGAAATCGTGAAGGATTATTCGCATTTCGCCCAGCAGATCGGGATGGAAAGCTTCCTGCCGATCCCGATTTCGGGGCTGAAGGGCGAAAACATCGCGATGAAAAGCGCGGCCATGCCCTGGTATCAGGGGCCGACGCTGCTGCAGCACCTCGAAGAGGCGCCGGTCAATGACACGCGGATGCAGGACTATGCCTTCCGCATGGCCGTGCAATGGGTGAACCGCCCCAATCTCGACTTCCGCGGCTTTGCCGGCCAGATCGGCGCGGGCGTGGTGCGTCCGGGCGATGCGATCCGCGTGCTGCCCTCGGGCAAGACCACGACGGTCAAGTCGATCGTCAGCTATGACGGCGATCTGGATCAGGCGATTGCCGGCCAGTCGGTGACGCTGACCTTCGCCGATGAGATCGACTGCTCGCGCGGGGATGTCATCGTGCAGGCGGACGAACCCTGCGAGGTCGCCGACCAGTTCGAGGCGACGCTGGTCTGGATGGACGAGGCCGCCATGCTGCCCGGCCGTCCCTATCTGCTCAAGATCGGCACGCAGACCGTGACCGCCACGGTGACCGAGCCGAAATATGAGGTCAACGTCAACACGCTGGAACATCTGGCCTCGAAGACGCTGGGGCTCAATGCGATCGGTGTGGTCAATATCTCGGTCGACCGGGCGATCCCGTTTGAATCCTATGCGGTGAACCCCGATCTGGGCGGCTTCATCCTGATCGACCGCATGACCAATGCGACCGTCGCCGCCGGGATGATCCACTTCGCCCTGCGCCGCAGCCAGAACATCCACTGGCAGGCGGTCGATGTGAACCGCGACGCCCATGCAAGCCTGAAGAACCAGAAAGCCGCCGTGGTCTGGTTCACCGGCCTCTCGGGGTCGGGGAAATCGACCATCGCCAATCTGGTGGAAAAGAAGCTGCATGCCCTGGGCAAGCACACCTTCCTGCTGGATGGCGACAATGTGCGCCACGGGCTGAACCGCGATCTGGGCTTCACCGATGCCGACCGGGTGGAAAACATCCGCCGCGTGGGCGAAGTGGCCCGGCTGATGACCGATGCCGGTCTGATCGTGCTGACGGCCTTCATCTCGCCCTTCCGGTCGGAACGCCGCATGGTGCGCGAGCTGATGGCCGAGGGCGAATTCCTCGAGGTCTTCGTGAACACGCCCCTCGAAGTGGCCGAAAGCCGCGATGTGAAGGGGCTTTATAAAAAGGCGCGGTCGGGCCAGCTGAAGAACTTCACCGGCATCGACAGCCCCTATGAAGCCCCCGAGGCGGCCGAGATCACGGTCAATACCGTCGATCTGACGGCCGAGGAGGCCGCCGAGCAGATCGTCCAGGCGATCCTCGCGCGCTGATCCCGAAGGGAACGATCCCGAACCCCCGCGGCCTACCGCGGGGGTTTTTTTCATGTGCCCGGCCCGGGGCCGGGATCCCTGCCCCCCAGACGGAAACAGGCCCGCCATCTGGCGGGCCTGCATCGTTCCGGGATGTCGGTCTCGGCTTATTCCGGCAGCACGCGCACCGCGCCCTTGTCGGCCGAGGCGGCGAACTGGGCATAGACCTTCAGCGCGGTCGAGACCTGGCGCTTGCGCGGCTCGGCCGGTTTCCAGCCCTTGGCATCCTGTTCGGCGCGGCGGGTGGCCAGCTCGGCCTCGTCCACCGCCAGGTGGATGCTGCGGTTCGGGATGTCGATCTCGATCCGGTCGCCGTCGCGCACCAGGCCGATGGTGCCGCCCGCCGCCGCTTCGGGGCTGGCATGGCCGATCGACAGGCCCGAGGTCCCGCCCGAGAACCGCCCGTCGGTGATCAGCGCGCAGACTTTGCCCAGGCCCTTCGATTTCAGATAGCTGGTCGGATAGAGCATTTCCTGCATGCCCGGCCCGCCCTTCGGCCCTTCATAGCGGATCACCACCACATCGCCCGCCACGACCTTGCCGTTCAGGATGCCATAGACCGCGGCATCCTGGCTTTCGAAGACCACGGCCTTGCCGGTGAATTTCAGGATGGATTCGTCCACGCCTGCGGTTTTCACGATGCAGCCATCCAGCGCGATATTGCCCTTCAGCACCGCCAGCCCGCCGTCCTTGGAGAAGGGCGTTTCCGCCGAACGGATCACGCCGCCCGCGCGGTCGGTGTCCAGATCGGGCCAGAGCGAGGATTGCGAGAAGGCCACCTGCGTCGGCACGCCCCCGGGGGCCGCAAGGAACAGCTGCCGCGCCTCGGGGTTGTTCGACTTGGCGATGTCCCATTGGTCGATGGCCGCGCCCAGGGTGGGGGCATGGACGGTCGGGCAATCGCGGTGAATGAGGCCCGCGCGGTCCAGCTCGCCCAGGATGGCCATGATGCCGCCTGCGCGATGCACATCCTCGATATGCACATCGGCCTTGTTCGGCGCGACCTTGCAGAGGCAGGGGACCTTGCGGCTCATCCGGTCGATGTCATCCATGGTGAAATCGACCCCGCCCTCGATGGCGGCGGCCAGGATGTGCAGCACCGTATTGGTGGATCCGCCCATGGCGATATCGAGCGCGATGGCGTTTTCGAAGGCCTGTTTTGTCGCGATATTGCGCGGCAGGACCGAGGCGTCGTCCTGTTCGTAATAGCGCTTGCACAGATCGACCGCGCGGCGCCCGGCTTCCAAGAACAGGTTCTTGCGATAGGCATGGGTCGCCAGCGTCGAACCATTGCCCGGCAGCGAAAAGCCCAAAGCCTCGGTCAGGCAGTTCATCGAATTGGCGGTGAACATCCCCGAGCAGGACCCGCAGGTCGGGCAGGCCGCCTGTTCGATCGCCGCCACATCGGCATCCGACACCTTGTCATCGGCTGCGGCCACCATCGCATCCACCAGATCGATGGCAATGGTGCGCCCGTCGCCCAGCGTGACCTTGCCGGCCTCCATCGGCCCGCCCGACACGAAGATCGCCGGGATGTTCAGCCGCATGGCCGCCATCAGCATGCCGGGGGTGATCTTGTCGCAGTTCGAGATGCAGACCATCGCATCGGCGCAATGGGCATTGACCATATATTCCACGCTGTCGGCGATCAGCTCGCGCGAGGGGAGCGAATAGAGCATCCCGTCATGGCCCATGGCGATGCCGTCATCCACCGCGATGGTGTTGAATTCCTTGGCGATCCCGCCGGCCGCCTCGACCTCGCGGGCGACCATCTGCCCCAGATCCTTGAGATGGACATGCCCCGGCACGAACTGGGTAAAGCTGTTGACGATGGCGATGATCGGCTTGCCGAAGTCGCTGTCCTTGACCCCGGTCGCACGCCAGAGGCCACGGGCCCCTGCCATGTTGCGGCCATGGGTGGTGGTGCGGGAACGATATGCGGGCATGAGTTTGGCTTTCCGGCTGGCGTGTGCCGTGCAGAAGTGCATTCTGGCGCGGCAAAAATCAACCGTTCTTGGCTGATTTTGCAGGGCCCGGGCCGCATCCGCGCGCCCGATCCGGCGCCCTCCGGGCAGGAAAGCACCGATCCCGCCCCTCCCCGGCCCGGCCTGCCGCGTTTTGCGCTTGAAACGCAGGGGGCAAGCGGCTTTACAGCAGGAAAGCATCTGAGTGGACCCTGTAATGAAGCGTGTTCTGACCTACGGCACTTTTGATACCCTGCATTATGGCCATATCCGTCTGCTTCAGCGCGCCCGCGCGCTTGGCGATTACCTGATTGTTGCGCTCTCCACGGATGAGTTCAACGCGATCAAGGGCAAGAAGGCCTATCACAGCTGGGAAGAGCGCAAGGCCCATCTCGAGGCGCTGCGCTATGTCGATCTGGTGATCCCGGAAAACACCTGGGAACAGAAACGCCAGGACGTGACGCTTTATCATGTCGACATCTTCACCATGGGCAGCGATTGGGAAGGGAAGTTCGACTTCCTGTCGGATCTCTGCACCGTCACCTATCTGTCACGGACCGAGGGTATCTCCTCGACCATGATCCGCAACACCATGGACGCGTCAGAGCCTGCGGCAACCCCGAGCGAGACCGCCCTGTCCCCCGGCGCCTGACCCCCCGCGACCTTGATGCCGAAGAGCCGGTGGATTTCGCAACTGTCCCGGATCAGAGGACGCATGCGCAGGGAGATGTACGACATGATCAGTCGCGCACAAGAAGCCGTCACCACATTCGACAGCCGTGTCAGCGTCAAGATCGACCTGTCGGAACCGATCGAGACGCTGCGCGCCCTGCTCGAGACACGGCCAGCGCTGGATTTCCTGCATGTCGATCATTCCGCTGTGGCCCAGGACGGCACGACCAGCATCATCAACCTGGCCCGGCAGAACCCCGAGACCAAGGCCAAGCTCGTGCTGCTGGCCAATGCGGGCTTCCATCTCTACGTCCTGCGCGAGGGCGTCTCCTCGATGGTGCGGCACCGCCGCATCCGGCGGCTCTGGCGCGAGGTGCTGAACGGCACCGTCCAGGTCGATGAGAACGAGATCTTCCACACGCTGGAACCCGCAACCGGCGCGGGCGAACCGCGGCTGCTGGTCGTGTTCTCCTCGATCGCGGCCAAGATGTACACGCCCAGCCTGATGCGGCATTTCGAGAAGAATTTCTCGAGCCTGCCGAAATATGTGCCGCAGAACACCCATGTGCTGCGGATTGTCGATTTTGGCGCTGTGGTGGGGTCCTTCTACCTGAATTCGCTGGCCCTGCCTCAAAATGAGACACATATCTGGGCGCGCATCGCCGCCACCGCCGAGGCGCTGAAGGTGGACCGGCGCAATATCGTGCTCTATGGCGCCTCCAAGGGCGGGACCGCCGCCGCCTTCTATGCGCTGCGCCACGGGCTGCGCGCGGTGGCGGTGGACCCGATCCTGTCGGACGACCATTACATCAAGGTCTATCGCGACCTGCATTTCACCCAAGGCACCTTCGCTGCCCCGAAAGAGGCGCGCTTTGCCGCGCTGCTGCGCGACGAGCTGCACCCTGAGGCGGCGCTTTCGGTGATCTGTTCGCGTAGGTCGCCGCAATTCGCCTATATCGAGCCGATGCTGATCAAGCCCTATGCCTCGCGGTTCCTGTTCCTCGACTCGGACAATCCCGGCATCGAGAAACACCCCGATGTGGGGCCGAAAACCGTTTCGCACATGCTATCCCAGCTTAATCTGCATCTGGCCGGACTGCCACCGCCGACGGGGCTTCACACCGTCTGGTAAGACCCGCAGAGGACGGTTGCACAGCGGGGTACGGGATTGCTAAGGAGCGCAGGCTCCGGACCCGGTTCCGGACTAGGTTCTGGCCCCCACCCGGCCTCCGCATCGGACATGGCATGAGACTGACTGTACATATCGGCACCACCAAGACCGGATCGACCAGCATCCAGGCCTTTCTGCGCGCCAACCGTGCGGCTCTGCTGCATCGGGGCATTCTCGTACCCGAAAGCCTGGGGGAATCTCATCACCTTCGCGCGGTGCTGTCCTCCCTGCCCTTCGGCGCCAGCCCCGATCTGGCCCGCCATGCCCGTATCCAGACCGAAGCGGATCTGCAGGCCTATCGCGCCGAGACGATGCAGGCCTATGCCGAGGAGCTCCGAAAGGTCCCTGAGGCCGCCGAAATCCTGATCACAAGCGAACACTTGCATTCACGCCTAGAAGAGAGCGAAAGCATTCGCAGTTTCCGGGATCTCTTTTGCCCGGACGGCGCACAGACACGGATCATCGTCTATGTCCGCCCTCAGCTGGATCATGCAGGCTCGCTCTATTCAACCATGCTGCGGCACGGGTTCAGCGGCACGCTGGACGATTTCCTGAAAAGCCGCTCGGCGGCACGCTTCCGCCCCTATTTTGACCTCGAGGCCGTCCTCGCCCGGTGGAGCGCGGTATTTGGAGAGCACAGCCTGGAGGTGCGCCCCTACAAGGGCCTGCCCCCCGCTGACAAGGGCGGCGTGGTCGCTGATTTTTGCGACCTGCTGGGAATCGATCCGAATGCGGCAGATCTCCTGCGCCCGGCCGATACCAACAGCTCCATAAATCCGCAGGGGCAGGAACTGCTGCGTCAATACAATTCTGCAATGCAGAACCGACAGGACCCGCAACCCGTTTTGGACGCCTGGATCGCAGAGCACAGCCCCGGCTTGGCGCAGGCCGATGTCCTGCAACAGATTATGGAGGCCCCAGGCCTCACCGATGCGGCCCGCCGCGCACGCCTTGTCCGCTGGGTCGAGACGCATTGCTCAGGCAAGGGCGCAGAGGCGGGCCTCGCGCAGGCGCAGGCCTTCCAGGCCCGCTTCGCGGCCGGCAATGCCGCCGTCATCGCCCGCCATTTCCCCGATCACCCTGAGTATCTGGAACCCCGCTGGCCACGGGCGTGACAAAACGAGACGGCAGCCAACTGTCTGCATAGTGGATAAAAGATGAAACGCCTACTTCGTAAAGTGCTGCTGGTTTTGCGCCCCGTCGACACCCGGCTGCGTCGTCTGAAAGTCTATAACCGCCTGACGATGCCTCTGCGGCAACATTACCGTGCCGCTATGGGCTTCGGGACAGGCAAGGTCCCCGCGGCCAAGCCGAGTGCCCCACAACCCCTTCTGCAAAAACCCCTCTGGCCAGAGGGGCTCGAGACGGTGCCGCTGCGCCAGGACACCATCCTTTTCGAATGCTACTGGGGCAAGAAGTTCGGGGATCATCCGCTCGCGCTCTATCGGGCGCTCTGCCGCAGCCGACCGGCGGGCAGCATGCGGATTTACTGGGTCGCCGCCCCCAAGGCGGTTCCCCCGGCCGAGATCACAGGCAACCCCGATGTGACCGTGGTCCGGACCGGAACCCCGGCCTATACCAAGGCGCTGCTTGAATCCGGGATGCTGGTCAATAACGTGACCTTCCCGCCGTGGTTCCTGCGCCGCCCCGGCCAGCGCTACCTGAACACCTGGCATGGCGTGCCAATGAAGGCCATGGGGCGCGACATGAATGCGCCGCTTGTCTCGATGGCCAATACCCAGCGCAATTTCCTGCAAGCGGATCTGATCCTCGAGCTGAGCGACTATTACCGCTGGGCAACGATCCGCCCCTACGACGTGGACCAGCTGGCCGCCCCCGCCCTGATGCGCGGCGGCGCGCCGCGGGTGGACGATACGCTCAACTGCCCCGTTCCCGCCGCCGATCTGCGCGCCCGCTACGGCATTGCGTCGGATCAGCGCGTGGTGCTCTTTGCCCCGACCTGGCGCGGCAATTCCACCTCGATCATCCCGGTCTTCGACGAACAGGCCCAGCTTTACGGCGAAATCGCCCGCCAGCTCGGGCCGGAGTGGTTCGTGCTCTTCTCGGCCCATCAGATGGTCCGGGTCAGCGACGCGGGCGATGTGCCCAATGGCGCGCTGATCGCGGACAACGACAATATCAACGACGTGATGTCGATCGTGGATGTGCTGGTCAGCGATTATTCCAGCATCCTGTTCGACTTCCTGCCGATCGACCGGCCCATCGTGCTGCATACCCCCGACATCCTGGCCTACAGCCAGGAACGCGGGCTCTATCTGCAGCCCGCCGAACTGCCCTGCGCCGAAACCCGCGATCTGGAGGGGCTGATCGCGGCCATCCGGGCCGGGCGACGCCCGTCCGAATTTCCAGGCTATGCCGCGATGCGCGACCGCTTCATCCCCGAAGAGGATGGCCGCGCGGCCGAGCGCGCGCTGGCGGCCCTGCTCGATCCGGCAGCCACCCCGCCTGCCTCGGCGAAGGCCGACGGGCGCAAGCGCATCCTGATCGCCCCGGGGGGGATGCTCCCCAATGGCATCACCTCTTCGCTCAAGGGGTTGATCGCCAACCTGGATTACGACCGCTTCGATCCTTATATCCTGCTGGATGCCCCGCTGATGGGCACGGACGAGGCCCGCATGGCGCAGTTCCGCGATTTCGATCCGCGCTGCAACTGGATCCTGCGGGTGGGCGACCTGCTGCTGACTGAAAAGGAACGCCCGGTCTATCACCGCTTCCGCACCGGCGCCGATCGTCTGTCCGAGGAGGATCTGGCGCTGATTGCCAAAATCTTTGCCCGCGAGAACCGCCGCATCCTGGGCGAGGCGCGGTTCGATCTGGCCATCGAATTCGGCGGCTATGCGCCCTATTGGACCGGCCTCATCGCCAATGCGAATGCCACGCGCAAGGTCTGCTACCAGCACAACCACCTCTGGGCGGAATATACCAATGCGGATGCCGCGCGGAACCAGAAGCAGCTTTTCGGCGTGTTTCAGACCTATCGCTGGTTCGACCGCATCGTCGCCGTTTCCGAAGAGACGCGGCAGGTGAATGCCGACCATCTGGCCGAATTCTACCCGCCGGATCTGACCACCCGCACCGTCCGCAACACGCTGGATGTGCGCCGCGTCACGGGCCTGTCCCGAACCGCGATCGCCGAGACCCATCCCACGGCGGCGGCGCTCTTTGCCGAACCGGGCTTCCGCTTCATCACCCTGGCACGGCTGTCGCCCGAAAAGCGGCATGACCGGCTGATCGAGGCCTTCGCCCGCATCGCGGCCGACCATCCACAGGCGCAGCTGCTGATCTGCGGTACGGGCCCGCTGGAAGAGACGCTGCGCGCCCAGATCGAGACGCTGGGTCTGGTCGGGCGGGTACATCTGCTGGGGCTGGTGGCCAATCCCTATCCGATGCTGGCCGCGGCAGATTGCTGTGTCATGTCCTCGGATTACGAAGGCCAGCCCATGGTCCTGCTCGAGGCGCTCTGTCTAGGAACCCCCTGCATCGGCACCGATATTCCGGGCATCCGCGCCGTGCTGAAGGATGGTCAGGGCCAGATCATCGCCCCCGACCCCCAGGCCCTGGCCGAGGCCATGGCCGCCGCCGCCGCAGGGGGGCTGCCCCGCCGCACCGACCGTCTGGGCGAAGCCTATGCTGCGGAAACCATGGACGAATTCTACCACATCGTCTGCGGCCTGGACTGAGATCATGGCAGACGCCGCACCTCTGGTTTCGGTGGTGATCCCGGTTTTCAACGCCGCGGATACCCTGGCCGGGACGGTGGCCTCGGTGCAGGCGCAAAGCCTGACCGACTGGGAGGCGCTGCTGATCGAGGACGGATCGACCGACGAAAGCCCCGCGATCTGCGCGCGGCTGGCGGCGGCGGACCCCCGGCTGCGCCTTTTGCGGACCGGGGGGCAGGCGGGCGCGGGCCCGGCCCGCAATGCCGGGATCGCGGCGGCGCGTGGGCGCTTCATCGCCTTTCTCGATGCCGATGACCAATGGCATCCCCGCAAGCTCGACCTGCAGCTGGCCGCGATGGCGGCGGCGGGGCTGCCCTTTTCCTGCACCGCCTATGACCGGGTGCCGGTAGGCGGGGGCGCGCGCCGGGTGGTGGGGGTTCCGGCCCGTGCCAGCCGGGCGGATCTGCTGAAAACCAATACCGTCGCCTGTTCGACCGCGATCTATGACCGGGCGCATTTCGGGCCGCGCGCCATGCCCGCGCTGCGGCGGCGGCAGGATTTCGCCTTCTGGCTGGATCTGCTGCGCGACACGCCCGCGGTGCTGGGCCTGCCGCTGGTGCTGATGACCTATCGCGAAAGCCCCGCCTCGCTGTCCGGGGCCAAGGGGCGGGCGGCGGCGGATACCTGGGGGATGTATCGTCAGGCGCTTGGCCTGTCGCGCGCCGAGGCGTCCTGGTATTTCGGGCATTATGCGCTGCGCGGGTTGCTGCGCCACCGCCTGCCGGGGCTGGCCCGGCGTCTGGGCTGGCTGGAGGGGGCGGTGCCACCGCCCGAGGCCGGATGACCGATACCCCCGCCCCCCGCCTGACAATCGCCCTGGCCGGCATGGCCGAGCGGCTTGACCAGCTGACCCCGGAAACCCTGCCCCCCCTGCCGGGGGTGGTCTGGCATCTGTTCATCCAGGGGCCGGCCGATCGGGTGGCCGCCGCCCGTCCCCGGCTGACGGCGGAGGGCAGGCGCCGCGACATCCGCCTCAGCGCGCTGGAAAGCCGCGGCGTCGCGCGCAGCCGCAATGCCGCCCTGGCCGCGGTGGAGACCGAGCTGCTGCTCTTTGCCGATGACGACCTGACCTTCCATCCCGCAGGCATTGCCGCGCTGATCGACCGTTTCAACCGCCTGCCCGGCGCCGATCTGCTCTGCGCGCGGCTGACCGATGAAACCGGCCGCCCGCGCAAACGCTATGTTCCCGATGGCACGCCGCTGCGCTGGTTCAACTGCGGCCGGGTCGGCACGCCGGAACTGGCGCTGCGCCCGGCACGGGTGCGCGCGGCGGGGGTGCGCTTTGATCCGGCCTTCGGCGCGGGCCAGCCCGACTGGATGGGCGATGAATATATCTTCCTCTGCGATGCGCTGCGAGCGGGCCTGCGCGGCTGGCATGTCGATGTGACGCCCGCCAGCCACCCCGCAGAAAGTTCCGGCCTGCGCCAGAGCCCCGAGGCCATGGCCGTGCGCCGCCGCGTGCTGATCCGCGCGCTGGGGCGGGGGCGCAGCCTTGCGGTGCGGCTGGCCTTTGCCTGGCGGCACCGCCGGTCGCTGGATGGCTGGCGCAGCTGGCTGGCCTTCCTGCGCCCCTGAAAGACCCCGGCGCCGCCTTGCGGCACAGGGCCACCGGGGCTATGGCAGGGCGCAATCCCTGCTGCGCCGGAGCCCCGCCGAAGATGAAGATCGCCCTGCCCCGCCGGATCCGGTTCAGCCGCTTTCTGAACATGCCCCATGCGCGCTGGACCCGCCTGCCGCTGGGGGGGATGATGTGGCTGTTCACCTTGCTCGCCACGGCCGAGCCGGTGCTGGCGCGCGAAATGGCGCGCCGGATCATCCGGCAGGATCAGTTCCACCGGGCGGCGCGGCGGGCCTCGTTCTATGCGCGGCGCAGCTGGATGCGGCTCCATCTCTCGCGCGACATGATCTATGTCTTCTGCAACCAGATGACCCTGCCAGAGCTTGCGGCCCTGCGCCGCTTTCTGGAACGGCGCGCCCCGGCGCATCCGGCGGGGCTGGTGGCCTGCGATCTGGCCTATGTCTCGGGGATGGCGGTGCTGGAAGAGGCCGCAGCCGACCCCCGCCCCGAAAACCCCGCCCTGCAGGCCGCGCTGGAGCAGTTCCGCCAGGATGCCGACCGCGTGCTGGAGGCGATCCGCCTGACCCCGGCCGATCTGCCCGACCTGCCCGAGGAAAAGGACCGCGACGGCTTTGCCCTTGACCGCGCCGCCGTGGCGCTGGCGGATTTCGCGGCCGAAATGGACCGCGCCGGGGCGCCCTGGTTCGTGCTCTCGGGGACGCTGCTGGGCATCGTGCGCGAGGGGGGGTTCCTGCCCCATGACTATGACATCGACGCAGGCATCATGGCCGATACCGTCGATCCGGTGGCGCTGCGCGCCCGGCTGAATGCGGGCGGGCGCTTCCGTTGCACCGATCTGGAATGGCAGACAAGCTTTGACCGCGATGGCGCCGGGCAGATCACCGTGACGCGGCGCCCGGTCTTCATGAAGGTCTGCCACGCCAATGGCATCTATATCGACATCTTCGTGCATTACCGCGAAGGCGGGGTGATCTGGCATGCCTCATCCTTGTTCCGCTGGGACAATTCGGATTTCACCCTCAGCCGCTATGAACTTGCGGGCACTCCTGTGCTGGGCCCGGCCGATGCCGACCGCTATCTGACGGAAAACTACGGCACCTGGCGCATCCCGGTGACCGAATTCAATTCGGCCTTCGACACCACGAACCAGAGCGTGGTGCGCAACCCGCTGTCGGTGGCGATCTTTCTGCGCCGCATCTGGATGGGCGAAGCCAGCAACCCCAGGGGCGCCGAGGCGCTGCGCCGCGCCTTGGCCCGCGGCGGCTTCATCGCGCCCACCGGCCCCGAGGGGCAGTGGCAGGCCCAGGCCGCGGCCTTTGCGGGAATGCCGGACGCCCCGCTCAGCGCCGGGGCAGCAGACCCCGAAGACGGCGCAGGGGCGCGGTGATCCGCCAGGAGAGGCTGGCCTCGATCTGCGCCAGCCGCTGTTCGGCCGCCGCACGGGCCGCGCTTTCGCGGGCGGTGGCGCTGCGCTGATCGGCCAGTTCGGCGCGCAGCCGGGCCAGATCGGCCCGGCGCTGGTCCAGCCGGGTTTCGCAGCGGACCAGCTGCGCCCGGGCCTGCGCCAGCGCGTCGCCCAGGGCGGCCTTTTCTTCTGCAAGCCGGGTCAGGGCCGCCTCATCCTGCAGGATGCGTCTCTGCAACTGGGCCAGTTCGCGATAGCGCACGGCGAGAGGATCGGCATCGGGGGTCTGTGTCATATGCGCTCTCCGCCCTGCAGCACGGCCTTCAGATCCGCAGGCGTGGTGACGGGCAGCAGCGGTTTGCCCAGGGCCCGCAGCACCGCATCCGGCGCGGGATCGGCCAGCAATATCGCATCGGCCAGGGCCAGCACCGCCCTCCGTTCGACCGCAGCCAGATGCAGGGCATTGGCCTGATCACGCGCCGCCTCAAGGCCCAGAGCGGCGATGCGGGCCTCGAAATCATGGTCCCGGTCCGACACATCACAAAGCAGGCGCGCCCCGCCCGCCCGGGCGGTTTCCAGCAGGTCGAAAGCCGCAATCCCGCCCGGCGGGCGGTCGAGGATCAGCACATCAACCCCGGCCAGATCGGCGGGCCGCACCTCTGCCGCTGCGCGCGCCTGCCACTGCGCGGCGGGCAGCGCCGCAAGCCAGGGGGCAAGGCGCGCCGTGCCGGGATCGGCGCCCGAAACCAGCAGGATGCGCTGCGGCCCTGACTGCGGGGCCGGGGGCGGGGCCGCCGGATCGGCGCGCAACTGCGCCAGAAGGCGCCGGGTATTGCCCCCGTCGTCCGGCCCGCAAAGCAGCGCCCGCTGCGCCGCCCGGCGCGCACCCTCCGGGGGGGTGGCAAGGGCGACCGTCAGCGCCTGCATCAGCCCTGCCCCGTCGCGCACCGACAGATCCGACAGGATCGCCGCCGGATCGGGGCAGGCCGCTACCGCCGGGGGCGGGGCCAGCCGGATCACCGGGCAGCCCGCCTGCAGCGCGTCGCGCGCCAGATCGGGGCGGTCGGTCACCACCAGACGCGCCGCCCGGCAGAGCATCGCAGCCTCGGGGAAGGCCGCAGGTGGCAGTTTCAGCGCCCCGGTGGCCAGAAGCTGCGGCAGCGCGGCCTGCGGCACCTCTTCCCAAAGCCCGGCCACCAGCCCCTGCGCCTGCAGCCAGGCGCCCAGCCCGGCCGCCTCGGCGGCGCTCAGCACCAGGGGCGCGGGGTCTTTGGGGCCACGCGGCGCCGGGGCGATCAGCACCAGCCCCCGCCCCGCCAGCCGCGCCGCCAGATCGCGGGCCTGATCCTGCAGATCGGGCGGCAGCGCCGCGACTTCGGCCGCGAGCAGATCCTGCCGGGGCAGCCCGGTCTGCCAGACCTGCGCGCCGGGATGGCTGGCCGTCAGGGCCAGCCGGTCGATCTCGGTGGCACAGAGCGACACCACCCCGGCAAGCCCGGCCCCTGCCGTGCCTTCGGACGGCGGCACCTGCCCGCCCAGACGGAAGACCTGCCGCCCCGCACCGGCAAGCGGCACGCCCGCGGGCCAGTCCAGCTCGGCCTCTGCACCGGTCTCAAGGAAGATGCGCCCGCAGCGCGAAAGCAAGGCCCGCCCCTCCTCCGAGGCGAGCGGCACAGCGCGCAGATGGACCCCGGTCAGCGTCGCAGGCAGGGGGCGACTGCGGGTAAAGACGATCTTGCTCAGGCCGGGGTCATCCTTCACCGCCTCCAGCAGCGCGCGCATGTCCCCGCCCAGCCCGTGATGTTCGGGATGGACGGCAAAACCCCAGACATGGGCGAATTTCGGCGCCTGCCGATCGGCCTCGGCCAGGGCGGCAGGGTCGGGCGGCGGCGGCGCGGGGTCGGCCCCGGTCACGGCCAGATTGGCCTGCAGCCGGTCATCGCGCGCCAAGCGGCGCAGATTGGCCTGGATCACCGGCAGGGGGGTCAGCAGATCGGGCCGCGCCCCGACCACCAGCGGCCAGAGCGCAAGCGCCGAGACCCGATAGGGATTGTCCGTGACCAGAAAGCGCTTGAACAGCGGAAAGCCGTCGCGGATCAGATCGAACAGCACATCGGTATAGACCGGATGACGGCGCGTGATCACCGGGGCAAAGGTGTCGAAGGCATGGCCCGCCCCGATCAGCAGCCGCGTCAGCCCCACCTCATATTTGCGGATGATGGTGAATTTGTTCGGCTCGGGGCGCACCCCCGCCAGCATGCGGCGAAAGCGCGGATCGTCCAGAACCGGGCGGCGGAAGGCCAGGAAATAAGACCCCATGTGGAAATCATAGACCGGCTCGCGCTCGAACCGGCTGAGCATGGCCTCATCCAGATCGCGCACCGGCATGGTATCGCCAGGGGCGGGGAAGGGCTGGCTCTCGCGGGTGATCGCAAGGCCCTTGGTCGCCTGCATCCCCCACCAGGCACAGGGACGCGCGGCCATCTCTGCCAGGACCCTGTCCAGCGGTTGCAGCAGGTAGCAGCTGTCATTGACGAAAAGCACCTCGTCATAGCCGGCCAGCCGATCCCATCCGACCAGATCGCAGGCCAGCCGACTGTAGGACCCGAAATCATAGGCGCCATGGCGCAGCGCCCAGGCCCCGGCGACGATGCCATCCAGACGCGCCAGTTCGCTGGGGGGCAGATCGCCATCGGCGAGGTAGAAGACATCGGCATGGCGCGCCAGTTCGCGCAGCCAGATCAGCACATAGTCATCGATCCGCAGGCCAGGGTCATATCCGGCAAAGAGACAGGCCCGGCGGGGGGCGGCGGGCAGGGGCCGGGCGCCGGCCGGATCAAGGCGCACCGTGGCAGGCGGGCAGCCCGCATCCCCCCGCGCCTTGCCCACCCGGAGATAGTGCAGGAAGGGGTTTTCGTCGGGGGTGGCGAAGTCATGGCCATGGGTCAGCGCATACCAAGCCAGATCGAAATCCGGCGCGGGGTTCCGAAATCGGCGATGGCCCCAGCGCAGGAAATGGTCATAGGGGCTGGCGGCGCGGCTGAGGTCGATGTCGGGATTGCTGCGCAGATAAAAGGCCTCGTCGAATTCGGGCGGGGTGGCCGGAGGCGCCCGCCGCCCGCCCCGACCTGCCGCCCTTGCAGGTGGCTTTGCGGGCAGGAAATGGCGCCGCAGGGCCGCAAGCTCGGCCGGTTTCAGGGTGGGGGGGATCAGGGCGGGGTCGGCCCCCGGCGCCAGGCGCGCAGCCAGATCGGGGCAGGGCAGACGGCCCAGGGCCAGGCCGAACCGGCGGAAATGCGTGGCCGGATCAAGCCCGGAGAGCGCCACATCGGCATGGGTCGCGCCATACCACCCGGCATCGAAAAGCCCCGCCCGGAAGATGAGCGCGCCCAGATCCGGCCCCGGTTCAGGCCCTGCGCCTTTGGCAGAAGACAGCATATCCTTCCCTTCATGACTGATCGCGTCATCCGGCCGGTCTTTCCTACCCCCGCCCCCCCGGCTTGGCCAGACAGGAGTTCGCGCGCCCTGCCCCAGACCCCTGCCCCACACCCCCTGCCCTGCCCGCGCCCGCATGGCTTGACATCGGCCCCCGCCCCCGCGCAGGACAGGGCATGTCCGCCTCATCCCGCCTGCCCCCTGCCCTTCGGCTGCGCCAGATCCTGACCCGGGTTCCGGGCCGGATCCTGCGGCGGATGAAGCGCGGCCTGACGCGAAGCGATCCGCGCCTCGAGGCCTATCTGGCCGCGCTGGAGAGCCCGGTCGACCCCGGCCTGGTGCTTTGGCAGGGCCATGGCGCAGGTCTTGTGCAGGATTGGGCCACCCGCCCGCAGGAGGGCGGTCAAACGCATGTCCTCGCGCTGGAACGGCCCGATCTGCTGTCCGCCCCCCCCGGCACCCCGACCCTGCGCCCCGGCAGCGCCGATCACGCCCGCGCGATGGCCCGGGCGGGGATGATCCGCACCGACCAGCCCTTGCCCCTCTGGGCGCTGCGGCGGGCGGACCAGCAGCTGATCTGCCGGGGCGCCGATGACGGCCCCGCCTGGGCGCATGGCCTGCGCCAGATGGACCCCGGCCCCGCCCCCCGGCCGCAGATCGCGCTTTTTGGCGGCGGCTGGAAGAACAATGGCATCACGACCTCGCTGCTCAATCTGCTGGGGGGGCTTGCCGATCACGATCTCGACCTGCATCTGGTGACCGAGGCGCGCAGCCCCGAGGCGCTGGCCAATCTGGCCCGGCTTGATCCCCGGATCCGGGTGATCCACCGCGAAACATTTCCGATGCGCGCGACCGAAGCCGCGGCGCTGCGGCGGTTCCAGACGGACAATGACCTGTCGGACCCCGTGCTTGAGACGCAGATCCGGGCGCTGTTCACGCGCGAGGCGCGGCGGCTTTTTGGCGGGCGGATATTCGATGCCGCGCTGGATTTCAGCGGCTATTCGCGGGAATGGGCGGCGCTGATCGCCGCGACCCCGGCCCGCCGCCATGTGATCTGGCAGCACAACCACCTGCAGGCCGAGGCCGAGCGCCGCTTCGACAGCCTGAAGGGCGTCTTTGCCGCCTATCGCTGGTTCGACACCATCGCCAGCGTCTCGGATGAAACGCGCGAGGTGAACCGGACACATCTGGCCCGGCATTACCCGCCGGGCGCACGCATCCTGACCCTGCGGAACGTGATCGACCCCGCCGCCCTGCGCCGCCGCGCGGCAGGCGCGCTGCCGCCGGGGCTGGATCTGACGGGGGCGGGGCCGCTTTTCGTCATGTCGGGGCGACTGTCGCCGGAAAAGGCGCAGATGCGCGCCCTGACCGCGCTGGCCCAGCTGCGGCGGCAGGGGCAAGAGGCGCGGCTGATCCTGCTGGGAAGCGGCCCGCTGGAAGGGGCGCTGCGCGCGGGGATCGCCCGGCTGGGGCTGGGGGGGCAGGTCACGCTGGCGGGCCATGTGGAGAACCCCTTCCCCGTGCTGGCCCGGGCCGATTGCTTCGTGCTGAGTTCGGATTACGAAGGGCAGCCGATGGTGCTGCTTGAGGCGCTGACGCTGGGCCTGCCGATCATCGCCACCGACATTCCCGGCGCGCGCAGCGTTCTGGCCGGGCTGGAGGGGCCGGCGCTGGTGCCGGCCGATGCCGCGGGCCTGGCGCAGGGGATGGCGCGATTTCTAGCCGGGGGGGTGGCCCCCGCCCGGTTCGATGCCGAAGCCTATCGCGCCGAGACCCTGTCAGCAGTGCTGACCGAGCTGCTGGGCCATGTGCCGCCGCGGCGGCCCACCTGATCCACCGGAGACGGCCGGGGGATCAGGCGGCAGATCACTTGGCGTAGCCCGGGCCCTGCGCCCATTTCCAGGCATCGCCGATCATGTCGCGCAGGTTCGATCGTTTCGGCTGCCAGCCCAGTTCCTCGATCGCGCGGGCCGACCCCGAGACCAGCGCCGTGGCATCGCCCGCGCGGCGGTCGCCCTCGATGATGGGCACATCGCGGTTGGTGACGGCGCGGGAATGGTCGATCACCTCGCGCACGGTAAAGCCGGTGCCGGTCCCGAGGTTGAAGGCACGGCTGCCCTTGCCCGCCAGCAGCCATTGCAGGCCCAGAACATGGGCCTCGACCAGATCCATCACATGGACATAGTCGCGCACGCAGGTGCCGTCGCGGGTGGCGTAATCGGTGCCAAAGACCGTGAGCGCGGGGCGCTTGCCCGCCACCGCATCGAGCATCAGCGGAATGAGATGGGTTTCGGGCACATGCTGTTCGCCGATCTCGCCTTCGGGGTCCGAACCCGCCACGTTGAAATAGCGGAAGATCACATGGTTCAGCCCGTGGCTTTCACCGAAATTCGTGAGCATGTCCTCGATCGCGCGTTTCGAGGCGCCATAGGAATTGATCGGCTTCTGCACGCTGTTTTCATCCAGCAGCACCCCGTCCTGATCGCCATAGGTGGCGCAGGTCGAGGAGAAGACGAAGTTCCGGCAGCCGGCCTCGAGCGCCCCCTCGATGAGGTTCAGCGCCCCCATGACATTGACGCGCCAGTATTTGCCGGGGTCCTTCATGCTTTCGCCCACCAGGCTGAGCGCCGCGAAATGCAGCACCGCGACGGGCTGATATTGCGCGAAGGCCGCATCCACATCGGCGCGGTTCATCAGATCGCCCTTGAAGAAGGGGCCGTATTTCACCGCCTCTTCCCAGCCGGTGTTGAGATTGTCGAAGGTGACCGGCGTGAAACCCGCCGCCTTGAGAACCTTGCAGGCATGGGCGCCGATATAGCCCGCGCCGCCCGTGACAAGAACCGTCTGTCCCATGTGCTTTTCCCAAACATATCCTGCGCAATTGCAGGCAAGCCTGCCTGTCGCGCTTACGCGAGAGGCCCCGGTTTGACAACGGAAAGAGGCGCGCGCGGTGCGGATCTGGCACGTTTCGCAGCAGATGCGGGACGAAATGGGCCGCGTCGGGGCGGAATGGAGAGGGAGACGGGGGGCTGTCTGCCCCCCGCGCCCCCCGAGGATATTTGCAGACAGAAAATGGAGGCGGGGCGGGGAATGTTTCGCGCGCGAAACGCGGGCGTCAGCCTTGATCGCGGAGCCAGGCCTCCAGTCGGGCCTGGAAGGCGGCGTCGACCCCCTGCCCTTCGATCAGGATCTGGCCCGATTTCGGCATCCGCAGGCGAAAGCCCGGGGGCGGGGTTTCGGGGGAGACCGGTTTGGGGCGGGCGGGGGTGAGGGCGCGTTGGAGCAGCGTCTGTTCGGCCATGGCATCGGGGATCTCGGCCTGGAGGGCGAGCTGCAGGCGGGAGGCAAGGCCGGGGTCGGCCTCGAGCGCCTGGGCCAGTTGCAGGCCCAGCCGTTCGCCGATCGCCTCGGGGAAGCGGAGCGCGCCGTCGAGGGCGCGGACGAGCGTGAGGAAGGAGCCGATCTTGGAGCGTTTGGCGCGGCTTGCGCTGGCAAAGAGGCTGCGGAGCGCGCTGCGGTCATCGGGGAAGACGCCGGCTTCGACCGCCTTCAGGGCGATGCGGGCACGTTCGTAGAAGGAGAGGCCCACGCGGATCTCGTTTTCCTCGACCATGGCGACATAGGCGTCGCTCGACTGGTCGGGGCGGCGCAGGAGGGCGAGGACGGTGGTGAATTTCGCATCCTCGGCCGCAAGCTGGCGCAGGGCGCGCAGCCGCCGCCAGCCGGAGATCAGGCCGTAGCGGTCGGGGCCCAGGGCCGCGACCTCGATGGGGGTCTGCTGGCCGCGGGCGCGGAGGGATTCGACCAGGGCGGCCATGTCCTCGGGGTCGGCGGTCAGGCGGTCGCGCACCAGATAATCGGCCTCGATCTGATCGAGCGGCAGCGCAAGGACCATGCGCCCGTCTTCCCGCGCGCGGCGCAGGGTTTCGGCCATCTCTTCCATCGCGGCCGTGGCGGCGGCGGCACCGGCCATATCGGCGATGGGGGCCGGGCGGCTGTAGGTATGCCCGCCCGCATAGCCCTGCGGATAGCCGGGGAACATCGCCTTGGTTTCCAGCACGGGCAGGTCAGCGAGGTCGTCGGTCGTGCCACCGAGGGGCAGAAGACGTTTGCGTTTGGCCATGGGTCAGCTCCGGGTGAGGGGAGGGCAGGATGGGGCAGGGGGCCTGAAGGGAGAGTGAGGGCTGCGCGCGCGGAATGTTTCGCGCGCGAAACACCGGGGCAGGGGGCCGATCAGGGGGCACCCCCGGCGGCCAGTTCGTCGCGCCGCCAAGAGCCGAGGATCAGCGCCTTCACCGCGGCCCAGGTTTCATCAAAGGTTTCGCGGCCACGGGCATAGGTTTCGCGGTTGAAATCGCGGTAATCGGCCTCATAGATGCCGCGGACCTGTTCACCCGCCTGACCGATCAGCGCGGTGAAATCCTGCCGGTGGGGCGAGAGGGTGCGCCCCATCCAGCCCTGCATCAGCGCGGCCAGTTCTGCTTGCTGCGCCCCGTCATAGCGGGTGATGATCGTGCGCACGGCATCCCATTCGAAGTTCAGCTCGGGCCGGCCCAGGGCGCGGGCGGCCATGTTCTCGCCCTCTTCGATCGAGGAGAAGGTCGAATGCAGCATGTCGAAGAAGCGGCCGGTGGAATCGAATTCGAGGAAGGAAGCCCCCATCGGCACCAGCAGGATATCCGCTGCCGCGAGCCCGTTGATGGTGAGATAGCCAAGCGCGGGCGGGGTATCGAGGAAGATCACGTCATACTGGTCAAGCACCCCATCCGCCGCCAGCGTTTCCGACAGCGCATCCCAGAGCTTCCAGCCGCGGGCCTGCATCCGCCAGACCGGGATCTGGAATTCCGCCCAGTAGAGGTTCAGCTGTGCCCCGATCAGATCGATATTCGGCCAGTGGGTCTTCTGGATCAGGCTTTCGGCCTTCAGGCTCAGCGCCTCGGTCAGGGTGCCATCAAGGGGGATCGGTGCATCGCCGCGGTCAAGTCGGCGCTGGTTGTCGTGGCGCAGGTGGCTGGCGTAATGGCGTGCGAGCAGCGGGAAGACGGTCTGCCATTCATCGGCCACCCGCCCCCCGAAGATCGAGGTCATCGACCCCTGGCTGTCGAGATCGATCACCAGCACCCGGTAGCCATCGAGCGCGGCCGACATGGCCAGATGCGCGCAGGTCGAGGTCTTGCCCACCCCGCCCTTGAAATTCGCCACCGCCAGCATCTTGGCGGGCAGGCCCTTGGGGCGCCAGGGCGCATAGGGTTTGGCCTTGGACCCTTCGGCGGCAAAGAAGGCCCGCAGGCGCAGCACCTCATCGAGGGTGAACCATTTGGCGCCGCCCTCGGTTTCCGAGGCGCCCTGCGGCAGGTCGGGGTTCTGTTTCAGCACGCGCCGGAAATGCGCCTGTGCCACCGGGATCAGATAGCGTGTGATTTCCCAGGTCGAGAACATCCGCAATTGCCGCTGTCCCTGGGCATCGAGCCCCCGCCCCGCCAGATCGATCCGCCCGGCTTCGCAGGCCCGCGCGATCTCTCCGAAATCGGCCGTGGCGCTGGGGGTGCCCAGGGCGGCCAGCGCCGCATCGGGATCAATGGCGAAATAGGGGGGAAGGGGATTTGCGGCCTCGGGCTTCATTTCTGCCTCGTGTCATGCGTTTCTCGCATCATACGCAAAAACACATCACATGGAAGAAAAGACATGACATGGAGGGCTTTTCTCAGCGGATTCCGCGCTTAGATCGGGCGCTGCGCCGGGTCTTGCGGGGGCAGGAATGGCCGAGGATCCAAGGGGGCTGAAGATTTTTTTCAGTTATGGGATGTTATCCTTATTGTTACAGGAAGATGCAAGACCTTTCAGAGCTTTGTTTTTGCAGATGAAATTCCGTGATCTTTTGTCAGGGGTGACTCTGATCCGACGTTCGCGCGACTCTGATCCCCCGAAGATGCGACTCTGATCCCCCGAACTTTGCCGCCCTGCCGGGCTGGACGCCACCTGTGGATAATTCTAGGGTGGGTGTCACTGAAACCCCGATAGAAAACGGGGGGCGAATCCGAGGCAGCAGTCATGGCGGGACAGATTTTGGCGGGCAATTTGCCCGGACGGTTTCGGCCCTCCGCAACGGTCGCCCCGCCGGTGATCGGGGATCTGTTCATCTGTGACGTGCTGGAGGCGAGCCCGAAGGATGACATCGGCACGATGGAACATCCGATCTTCTCGCTCTCGACCAAGCCCGACCGGCGCATCCTGTCTTATGAACACAATGGCGCGCGCTTCGAGGTGACGCCCTCGGTCAAGGGGCGGGCGACGATCCATGACAAGGACATCCTGATCTATTGCATCAGCCAGCTCATGGCCGCGCTCAATGCCGGGCGCGAGATCAGCCGCACGCTGCAGCTCAAGGCGCATGACCTTCTGGTGGCCACGCGCCGCGACACCGGGGGCGACAGCTATCTGCGTCTGCGCGAATCCTTCGAACGTCTGGCCGGCACCCGCATCACCACCAATATCGTCACCGGCGGCCTGGAGACGACCAGCGGTTTCGGCCTGATCGAAAGCTGGGAGATCCTGCGCAAGACCCGGGGCGGGCGGATGATCTCGGTCACGGTGACGCTGTCGGACTGGCTGTTCCGCGCCGTGCTGGGACGGTCGGTCCTGACGCTGAGCCGCGATTACTTCAGCCTGCGCAAACCGCTGGAGCGGCGGATCTACGAACTGGCGCGCAAGCATTGCGGCCGCCAGCCCGACTGGCGCGTCTCGCTTGCGGTGCTGCACAAGAAGGCGGGCTCGGCCGCGCCCCTCCGGGTGTTCCGCGCCGCCGTCCGCAAGATGATCGAAGAGGCGCAGCTGCCCGATTACCTCATGTCCGAGGAAGAGGGCGACGTGATCCGCTTTGTCCGCGCGGGCCTGATCGAAGAGGAGGCGGGCCCCGATCTCGCCCCCCGTTTCGATCCCGAGGTGCTGGATGCCGCCCGGGCCCTGGCGCCGGGCCTTGATGTCTATGCGCTCGAGGCGGAATGGCGGGCCTTCTGGATCGGATCGGGCCGCCCGCGGCTGACGGCGCCCGACCGGGCCTTCCTGGCCTGGGTCAAGGCGCGGGTCGCGCGGGGTTAACGCTTTTCCAAGGGTGCGCGCGTGCCATGGGGGCGCCCTTAACCCGGCCTGCCGACAGTCGGCGCGATCCCTGCCAGAGGAACCGCCCCCATGTCCGATCTTTCGCCCAATCTTGCGCTGCCCTTCCTTGCCCCGGCGCAGGCGCAAAAGCATGTCACCCATAACGAGGCGCTGCAGATCCTCGATGCGCTGGCGCAGCTCTCGGTTGAGGGGTTTGGCGCGCAGACCCCGCCGGTCAATCCGGCGGTCGGGCAGATCTGGGCGCTGGGACCGGCACCCATGGGGGAATGGGCGGGGCAGGGGGGGCGGCTGGCGCTGCGCCTGCCGGGGGCCTGGATCTTTCTTGACCCGCTGGAGGGCTGGCGTGCCTGGGGCCGGGCCGAGGGCGAGCTGCGCATCTGCCGCGGTGGGGCCTGGCAACGACTGCCGCTGGAAAACATGGCGGGCCTGGGCATCGCCACCCCCTCGGACGGAACGAACCGCCTTTCGGTCGTCTCGGCGGCCTCGCTGTTCAGCCATGACGGGGCGGGGCATCAGATGAAGATCAACAAGGCGGCGGCGGGGCAGACGGCCTCGCTCCTCTTGCAGTCGAACTGGTCGGGGCGGGCGGAACTGGGGCTGGCGGGGAGCGATGATCTCTCGGTGAAGGTCAGCGCCGATGGCGCGGTCTGGACCGAGGCGCTGGTGATCGCGCGGGCGACGGGGCAGGTGGCCCTGCCCGCGGGCGCCACGATCGGCGGGGCTGTGCCCTATACGCGCGCCAATCTGCTGGGCACGGTCAGCCAGAGCGGGGGCGTCCCCACCGGCGCCGCCATGCAGCGCGGATCGGGGGCGAACGGCACCTTTTCGCGCTTTGCCGATGGGACGCTGATCTGTGTCCACAGCCTGACCGCCTCGACCACGGCAGCCGTCACCTGGACTTTCCCTTCGGCCTTCGTCGCGGCCCCCTGCGTGACGGGCACCGTGCAGGCGGCGGTGCTGGCCTGCGTCACGCTGGATGCAGCCCCCACCACCACCACGGCCACGCTTTCGGTGCGCGACAAGGCCGATGCCCGCCGCGCCGATGTCATGCGCCTGATGGCGGTGGGGCGCTGGTACTGATTACAGCAAGGCCGCCAGATATTGCCCATAGGCGGTCTTGCCGAACAGCCGGGCGCGGTCGGAAAGCTGGTCGCGGCTGATCCAGCCCTGTTCGAAGGCGATTTCGTCGGGGCTGCCGACCTGCTGGCCCTGACGCAATTCCAGCGTTCGCACGAAATTGCCGGCATCCAGCAGGCTGCTGTGGGTGCCGGTGTCGAACCAGGCAAAGCCCCGCCCCATCTGTTCGACCGCAAGCGCCCCCTCGGCCAGATACATCTCGAGCAGGGTCACGATCTCCAGCTCGCCCCGGGGCGAGGGCTGCACCTGCCGCGCGCGGGCGGGGGCGGTGCCATCGAGGAAGTAAAGCCCCGTCACGGCATAGGGCGACGGCGGCTGGCTGGGCTTTTCGATGATGTGGTTCACCCGGCCCGCCTCGTCAAAGCCCACCACGCCATAGCGTTCGGGATCGGCCACGCGATAGCCGAAAACCGTGCCGCCGGTGGCGCGCGCATCGGCGCTGGCCAGCAGATCGGGCAGGCCATGGCCGAAGAAGATATTGTCGCCCAGCACCATGGCCGACGGCGCCCCGGCCAGGAAATCCTCGGCCAGGATATAGGCCTGCGCCAGACCATCGGGCGAGGCCTGCACGATATAGGTCAGCTGCAGGCCCCATTGGCTGCCATCGCCCAGCGTGCGGCGGAACTGGTCCTGATCCTGCGGCGTGGTGATCACCGCGATCTCGCGGATGCCCGCCAGCATCAGCACCGACAGCGGGTAATAGATCATCGGCTTGTCATAGACCGGCAGCAGCTGTTTCGACACGCCGATGGTGATCGGATAAAGCCGGGTGCCGGACCCGCCGGCGAGAATGATCCCCTTGCGCTGCATCTCAGGCCCCTTTCAGCTCGGTGATGACTTGGGCGAGCGCGGCCCGCCAGTCGGGTTGGGTAATCCCGAAGTCCGCGGCAAGGGCGGAACAGTCGAGCCGTGAATTCAGCGGCCGCCGCGCCGGGGTGGGGAAGGCTTCGGTCGGGATGTCCTCGACCGTGGTGGGCATCCCCGCGATCCTGAATGTTTCGCGCGCGAAACCGGCCCAGCTGGTTTCGGGCGCGCCCGCGAAATGATGGGTGCCGCTGCGCGCGCCCTCGCGCAGGGCGGCCGCCAGCCTCAGGCAGGCCGCGGCAATGGCATCGGCCGGGGTCGGCCCGCCGATCTGGTCGGCCACGATCCGCAGCGCGGGCCGCTCGGCGCCAAGCCGCAGCATGGTCTTCACGAAATTCGCGCCATGGGCGGAAAACACCCAGGAGGTCCGCAGGATCACATGGGTCGCGCCGCTGGCCCGCACGGCCTCTTCCCCCGCCCATTTGCTGCGGCCATAGGCATTGACCGGGGACACGGGATCCTCCGGGCGGCGGGGGGCGGTTCCCGATCCGCCAAAGACATAATCGGTCGAGATCTGCACCAGCGGCACGCCCAGATCGGCGCAGGCGCGGGCCATGGCACCGGGGGCCGCGCCATTCACCACCTGGGCCGCGGCCTCTTCGGTTTCGGCGCGGTCCACCGCCGTCCAGGCGGCAGCATTGATCACGGCTGTGGGGTTTGCGGCCCGGATCGCGGCGGCACAGGCGGCAGGGTCGGTCAGATCGGCGCGATCCCGCCCCAGAAACACCGCCTCGGGTGCCTGACGCCGCAGTTCCGTGGCCACCTGGCCGGTGGATCCGAAGACAAGCACCGTCATGCCTTGACCCCCAGCCTTTGCCCCACCCCCTGCCGATCCAGCAGCGGGCGCCACCAGGTTTCGTGGTCGAGATACCATTGCACGGTGCGTTCCAGCCCCTCTTCTACCGTGACGCTGGGCCGCCAGCCCAGTTCGGTGCGGATGCGCCCGGGGTCGATCGCATAGCGGGCGTCATGGCCGGGGCGGTCGGTCACGAAGGTGATCTGATCGGCATAGGACCCCGCCGCCTTGGGGCGCTTGGTATCCAGAATGGCGCAGAGCGTGCGCACCAGTTCCAGATTGGTGCGCTCATTCTCGCCGCCGATATTGTAGCTGCGCCCGACCGCGCCCTTTTCCACCACCAGAAGCAGCGCATCGGCGTGATCTTCCACATAAAGCCAGTCGCGGATGTTCGACCCGTCACCATAGATGGGCAGGGGTTTCCCGGCCAGCGCATTCAGGATGATCACCGGAATGAGCTTTTCGGGGAAATGGTAGGGGCCGTAATTGTTCGAGCAATTCGTCAGCACCACCGGCAGGCCATAGGTTTCGTGCCAGGCGCGCACCAGATGGTCGCTAGCGGCCTTGGAGGCGGAATAGGGGCTGCGCGGATCATAGGGCGTGGTTTCGGTGAATTTCACCGCAGGGTCGGCGGGCAGCGATCCGAAGACCTCATCCGTCGAGATATGGTGAAAGCGGAACTCCGCGGGCCGGCCCTGGCGCTGCCAATGGGCGCGCGCGGCCTCGAGCATGTTATAGGTGCCGGTGATATTGGTGTCGATGAAATCGCCCGGCCCGTCGATCGAGCGGTCCACATGGCTTTCGGCGGCCAGATGCATGACGGCATCGGGGGCATGGGCGGCAAAGATCCGCTCCAGCGCCGCGCGATCGCGGATATCGGCCTGTTCAAAGGTGTAAAGCGGGCTTTCGGCCACGCTGGCCACATTGGCCAGACAGGCGGCATAGGTCAGCGCATCGAGGTTCACCACCTCATGCCCGCGCGCCACGGCCAGCCGCACCACGGCCGACCCGATGAACCCCGCCCCCCCGGTGACAAGAAGTTTCATCTCAGCCCTCCCAGGTGAAGGGGGTCTTGAAATCGGCAAACGCCACGGCGGCGGCATCCTTGGCCGAAAGCACCGGCTCTCCGGTCAGGCCCCAGTCGATCCCCACCGAATTCCAGGCGACCGCACCGTCACAGTCGGGCGCGTAGTAATCCGAACATTTGTAGACGATCTCGGTCTCGTCGGTCCGGGTGACGAAGCCATGCAGGAAGCCCGCCGGGATCAGCAGCTGCCGCCCGTTCGCGGCCGAAAGCTCGACCCCCACCCAATGCCCATAGGTCGGCGATCCCGCGCGGATATCGACAGCCACATCCCAGAGCACCCCGCGCCCGCAGCGCACCAGCTTGGCCTGGGCATGGGGCGGCGACTGGAAATGCAGACCCCGCAGCGTCCCCGCCCGCGCCGAAAGGGAATGGTTGTCCTGCACGAAGTCGAGGTCGATCCCCGCCTCGGCCAGGCGCTTGCGGCTCCAGGTTTCGGAAAAGAAGCCACGGTCATCGCCAAAACGCGCCGGGGTCAGGATCACCACACCCGGCAGGGCGGTCTGTTCGATCTGCATGTCTGTTCGTCTTTCTCGGTCAGCGGCGGGCCAGAGGCGGGGCCGGGGTGGGCGAACCTTGCCCGACCGGCCCCACAAGGCGGGAAAAGGATGGATCAGTCGTTGTTGAGAATGTCGCGGTGATAACGCCCCAGCAATACGGTGCCGAGGAAAAGCGTCCCGAGCCCGAAGAGGAGCACGAAGCTGGGGGCCACGTAGCTGGCATCATACATCGGGTAGAAGCCTTTCCGCATCTCGCCAGTCACATGCAGCAGGGGGTTGTACCACAGGATCGCCCGCGCGAAGCTGGGCATGTCCTCATAGATGAACATCACCCCCGAGGCGAGCATCAGCGGCCGCATGGTAATGCCCCAGACCATTTCCCAGACCGGCAGCAGCCCGAACAGCGCGCAGTTCAGCACGCCGATGCCCATGGAAAAGACCATCAGCATCAGATGGGACAGCAGGATCGGCTGCAGTTCCAGAATGACGTGCGTGTCTGACAGCAAGAGAATGCCCAGCAGCACAAGGAAGGTGATGGTGATCCCGGTCAGAGCATTCAGCGCAAAGCGCCCCAGCAGCGCATCGACCCAGGTGACCGCCGGATACATCAGCAGCGGCCGGGAATAGACGATGGCGCGCGCCACCGCGTTGGCTATATCGCCATAGACCATGAAGGGCAGATAGCCCGTCGCATAGAACAGCATGAAATTGGTGCCGAGCGGCGGGCTGCGCATGAACAGCCCGAAGGCGACCGACAAGAGCAGGATCGCCCCCAGCGGCTCCAGCACCGCCCAGAGATAGCCCCCCGGCGACCGGCCGTAGCGCGACGACATCTCGCGCAGCATCAGGGCCAGAACGGTCCGCAGCGTGGGGAAGCGCCGGGTCAGCACCCGCCGGGGCTGCCGGGGTTCCTGAGGCAGCGGGACCGCCGATTGGGGCACCGGGCTGGGGTCGGCGTCAGGCAGCAAGGAGGAGGAGGGCATGCACGAACCTGTGGTAAACCGGTGCTGGCGTTTCAAATGCCCATTATGTAGAAGGGGGCGCACAAGTTCAAATCGGTTCATGCCGGGGCAAGCCATTGAATGATCAGCAGAACCCAGATGCGGCCAGCGCGCAGGATCTGCCGCTGACCCCGGCTGCCCCTCCGGCAAAAGTGCCGGTCGCGGGCAAAAAGCCCCGCAAACCGGCCAGCGCGGCCACTCGACAGCAAGTTTTTGTCGAAGGGGATGACGAGGCGCCGCCCGCCCGTGCGGCCGGCCGCGGTGCCGCCGAGGCGCGCCCGGTGCCTGTGGTCGAGATCCGCCCCATGGCCGAACCCGCCCGGCTGCAGCCCCGCCACCGTGGGCTTGCCCTCTCTTTTGCGGTGCTGGTGCTGCTGCCGCTTCTGATCACCATGGGCTATCTCTGGGGCGTGGCGCAGGATCAATATGCCTCGACCGTCGCCTTCACCGTCCGGCGCGAGGAAAACACCTCGGGCGCGCTGATGGGCGGGCTGGCCCAGCTGACCGGCGCGGGCGGCATGTCGGAAGCCGACATCCTCTACGAATTCATCCAGAGCCAGGAAATCGTCGCGGCCATTGACGAACGCGTGGGGCTGGATGCGCTTTATGCGCTCCACTGGCCGCGCGACCCGGTCTTCGCGCTTTGGCCCGATGCGGCGATCGAGGATCTGCACGCCTATTGGCGGCGCATGGTCCGCATCTCCTATGATCAGAGCACCCGGCTGATCGAGCTGCGCGTGCTGGCCTTCACCGCCGAGGATTCCCAGCGCATCGCCGGCGAGATCGTGGCCGAGAGCCAGCGCATGATCAATGCGCTGAACACCCAGGCGCGTGAAGATGTCATGCGCTATGCCAACAGCGATCTGGACCAGGCGCTGGCCCGTCTGAAGGATGCGCGCGAGGCGCTGAGCCGCTTCCGCACCCGTACGCGGATCGTCGATCCGGCGGCTGATATCCAGGGCCGGATGGGTGTTCTGAACAATCTGCAGCAGCAGCTGGCCGAAGCCCTGATCGAAAATGACATCGTTCTGGGGACCACCCAGGAAACCGATCCGCGCCGCAACCAGACCGCGCGCCGCATCCAGGTGATCCGCGACCGCATCACCGCGGAACGTCAAACCTTTGCCTCGGCCGATCAGCCCGGGGACGGGGATGAGAATTACCCCGAACTCATCGCCGAATTCGAACGCCTGACCGTCGATCAGCAATTCGCAGAAGAGGCCTATCGCACCGCCCTGGCCGCGCTGGATGTCGCCCGGGCCAATGCCTCGCGCCAGACGCTCTATCTGACGCCCTATATCCGGCCGACGCTGCCGCAGCTGGCGGAATTCCCGCAGCGCTTTGTCTGGTCGGGGCTGGTGGGCCTGTTCCTGCTGCTGGCCTGGTCGATCGGGGCCCTGGTCTTCTATAGTATCCGCGATCGGCGCTGAACCGGCGGGCTGGCAGATGATCCGCTTCGAACACCTGCACAAGAGCTTCCGGATCGGCGCGGGGCGCAAGATCATCGTGCAGGATCTGGACCTGACGCTGCCCACGGGGCGGTCGCTGGCGCTGCTCGGGCGCAATGGTGCGGGCAAGTCCACCTTGTTGCAGATGGTGGCGGGCACCATCCGCCCCGATTCCGGGCGCATCGTCTCGGACGGGACCATCAGCTGGCCGGTGGGCCTGGGCGGTGCGGTCCACCGCGACCTGACCGGGGCGCAGAACATCCGCTTCATCGCGCGCATCTATGGTGTGGATACCGAACAGCTGGCCGCCTTCGTCGAGGATTTCGCGGAACTGGGGCAGCATTTCCATATGCCGGTCCGCAGCTATTCTTCCGGGATGCGCTCGCGGCTGACCTTCGGCGCCGCCATGGGCATCCGCTTTGACACCTATCTGGTGGATGAGGTCACCTCGGTCGGCGATGCAGCCTTCCGCCGCAAGAGCCGCGCCGTCTTCCACGAGCGCATGAAGGCCTCCAGCGCGATCATGGTCAGCCATGATATGGCCACGGTGCGCGCCTTCTGTGATTCCGGTCTGGTGCTGGAGCAGGGGCAGCTGTGGTACTTCGACGATCTGGAAGAGGCGATTGCGCTCCACCGTCAGCTCATGGGGGATACACCCGCCCCCCGGCGCGGGCGGCGCTGACCCCTCCCTGATCCCCTGCGCGATCCTGAGGACCCGGCTTTTGCCGGGTCTTTGTGTTTGGTGGCCCGAGATCCCGATTCCCGCCCCGATTCCGGCGGTGATTCCGGTTCCCCCCGTTTTTCGGCGGTGATTCTTGGTTGATTCTGGGGGTTTGGGTGATTTGTGTTGTGGATAAGTGTTGGTTTGTGGGTTTGTGTTGCGGGAATTTTTTGGTTGGGATGCCAATGAAACAAGGGGTGTGCGACGGTTGTGTGAAGAAAGTTGGTGTTGG
>NZ_BMYQ01000019.1 GCF_014652355.1 Gemmobacter lanyuensis
GACAAGGCGGCGACGGGCTATACGCTGACGGCGACGGGGGGCAGCCTGACCTCGGCCACGACGGCGAGCTTTGCGATCACGGCGGGGTCTGCGTCACAACTGACCTTTAGCCGACAGCCGGTCGCGGGGGCCAGCGGTGGCGAACTTGCGACCCAGCCGATCCTGCGGATCGAGGACGCCTATGGCAATCTGGTTGATAGCAGCGACACCGTGCTCGTGACCCTGCATTCAGGCGCCCAAGGCCTGTTGTCGGGCACCACAAGCCTCGCGGCCTCTGGCGGTATCGTGAGCTTCACCGATCTGGGGCTGACCGGGCGGACGGGCACAGATTATGTGCTGCGTTTCACCGCGGGTGCGATGACGCTGGATACCGCGGCGCTGCGGCTCAGCCCTGGCACCGCCAGCGCCCTGGTTTTTGGTACGCAACCTTCCGGCAGCAATACCGCCGGGGCCGCTTTTGCCACACAACCGGTTATCAATATCGTTGATGCCCAGGGTAATGTCGTGACCTCGGCCACGGATGATATCACACTTGCGCTCAGCTCAGGCAGCGGGACGCTGTCGGGGACCGGCACGCTGGCTGCGGTGAGCGGGGTGGCGGCATTCAGCGACCTCTCGATCGAGACAGCGGGCAGCGGCAAGGTGCTGACGGCCTCGGCCAGCGGCCTGACCGCGGTTGAATCGTCAAGCTTTGCGGTTGTTCCCGCGGCGCCTTCCAGGCTTGCCTTCGTGACGCAGCCGGGGCTTGGGCATTATGCGGGGGCGCTTTTGTCGCCGCAGCCGGTGATCGAGGTGCAGGATGCCTTCGGCAACCGCTGCACGACCGATCAAACCACCGAGGTTTCAGTGGAGATTTCGGATGGCGACGGGGGCACCTTGTCTGGCACGCGGCAGATGACGGCGGTGGACGGACTTATCAGCTTTACGGACCTTTTCTTCGCCGGGGTCTGGGATCAAAGCTACAAGCTTGCCTTCAGTGCGCCGGGCATCACGCCGGTTGAAACCCCCGGTTTGCGCGCGACGCTGGGCACTGCCAGCCGTCTGGCCGTTCTGGTGCAGCCTGTCGCGGGCCAAAGCGGAACCCCGTTTGCCGTGCAGCCTGTGCTGGCGGTGCTGGATGCAGCGGGGCACCTTGTGCCTGACGATGATACGACCGTGGTTACGGTGGTGGTCAGCGCCGGGAATGGCACATTGCTGGGGCAAAGGACGGTGACCGCTGTTGGCGGCAGGATAACCTTCACCGATCTGGGGCTGCGTGGGCCTGTTACGGATAACCATGTCCTGACCTTCAGCGCCGAGCCAACCCTTGCACCCACGGACAGCGAGCCGATCATCCTCGTCGCCGGGGTTGCGGCAACGATGGTCGCGCAGGCGGGGGAAGACCAGACCACGACGGCGGGCAGTGCCGTGGCGGTTCCTCCGGCAGTGCTGGTGCAGGACGCCGAAGGGAATGCGGTCGAGGGCATCGAGGTCACCTTCACCACCGAGGGCGGCAGCCTGACCGGATCGCCCGCGCTGACCGGTGCCGACGGGATCGCGCGGCTGGAAAGTTGGACGCTCAGCCCGATTGCGGGCGAAAACACGCTGGTCGCCAGCGCGGCGGGTCTGGGTGAGGTAAGCTTTACCGCATCAGGCATTCCGGGTGCTGCGGCAACGATGGTCGTGCAGGCGGGGGAAGACCAGACCGCGACGGCGGGCAGTACCGTGGCGGTTCCCCCGGCCGTGCTTGTGCAGGACGCCGAGGGAAATGCGGTCGAGGGCGTCGAGGTCACCTTCACCACCGAAGGCGGCAGCGTGACCGGATCGCCCGCGCTGACCGGTGCCGACGGGATCGCGCGGCTGGAAAGCTGGACGCTCAGCCCGATTGCGGGCGAAAACACGCTGGTCGCCAGCGCGGCGGGTCTGGGTGAGGTAAGCTTTGCCGCTTCAGGCATTCCGGGTGCTGCGGCAACGATGGTCGTGCAGGCGGGGGAAGACCAGACCGCGACGGCGGGCAGTACCGTGGCGGTTCCTCCGGCCGTGCTGGTGCAGGACGCCGAAGGGAATGCGGTCGAGGGCATCGAGGTCACCTTCACCACCGAAGGCGGCAGCGTGACCGGATCGCCCGCGCTGACCGGTGCCGACGGGATCGCGCGGCTTGAAAGCTGGACGCTCAGCCCGATTGCGGGCGAAAACACGCTGGTCGCCAGCGCGGCCGGTCTGGACGATGTCGCCTTCACTGCGACGGGCACGGCCCTGCCGGGGGTTGTGGCCCATCTCAGCGCCACGCCCGACGGGGACATTCTGGCCGACGGGGTTGCAACCGCGACCCTGACGCTTGAGGTGGAGGATCCGACGGGCCAACCGCTAAGCCGCCTCGGAGCCGAGGATATCGAGCTGCTTCTGCCCGCGGAGGCGGTGGCCGAGCTGGGCCCTGTCACGCCGCTGGGGGCGGGGCGGTTTGAAGCGACGCTGGCCAATACCCGTGCCGAAACCCTGACGGTGCAGGCCCGGATTGAGGGGGACATTGTCGCGGAAACGCAAATCCGCTTTGTGGCCGGCCTGCCGGACCCCGATGAAACCCGGATCGACGTCAGCCGGAATGAGGCCGAGGCCGATGGCAGCACACCGATTCTGGTCGAAGCGACGCTGCGCGACGGCCACGGCAATCCGGTTTCAGGCGGCATCGGCACCGTGCGATTCACCACCGATCTCGGCACTATGCTGCCCTATGACGGGGCGGTCACGAAAGGGCCGATCTTCGCGCGGGGCAGCCAGACGGCAGTCGCATCATATCAGGGCGACGGGCGCTTCTTTGCCTATCTCGTGTCGAATGATCTTGGCACGGCGACCATTACCGCAACACTGAACAACCTCAGGCTCGGGGCGGTCGCGCAGGTCGTGTTCCGCGAACCCGAAGTCGCGGCGGCAGGTGCGCGTCTGTCGGCCAGCCCGCAGCGGATTCTGGCGGATGGCAAGGCGCAGTCGATCATCACCGTGCAAGCCACCAACGGGGTCGGCGCCAACCTGACCACCGGGGGCGCGCGTGTCACGCTGACCACCACGCTGGGCCAGCTGGGGCCGGTCGTCGATCAGGGCGATGGGCGCTACAGTGCCACGCTGACGGCGGCGACGGTGGCGGGGTCGGCAGTGGTGCGCGGAACCTTCAACGGGGCGCCGATCGGCACCGAGACGCAGGTTGAAATGGTCGTGGATCGCGATCATGTTGCAGCCGCGCTGGCCGATGCGACATCGGCCTTCGTGGCGCAGCGGATGGAGCGGCTGTTGTCGTCTGAACCTGCTGCCTATGCCCTGCCGAACCGCCGCACGGCGGATGGTCGCGTGGACCTGACCTATGCAACACAGCCCGGCAGCACGGGTGGCCTTGAATTCCAATGGGCGCGCACATCGCCCAGCGGGGCCATCCATACCTGGGCCGAAGGGAAAAGCCTGCGTGAAACGGCTGACAGCAGCGACAGCTTCGCCGTGCTGCACGCGGGCGTGGACCGCCTTCTGCGCCCGGATCTGACCCTGGGTCTTATGCTTTCGCTGGATCGGGGGGCTGACAAAGGCGAGGGAGAGGCGATTTCCGGCGATGGCTGGAGCATAGGTCCCTACCTGTCGTGGGAGATGCAGGAGGATCTGTTCCTGACAGCGCGGCTTGCGGTGGGCGGGTCGAACAACCGCATTGCCAAGGACGTCTATGGCGAAGGTCGTGCCTTTGCGGGGCAATTCAGCACAACCCGCAGCCTGGCCATGCTGTCGATCGAGGGGCGCTACACCCTTGGGGCCGTTCGCGTTGCGCCGCAGATGGGACTGCAGATGATGCGCGAAAGCTATGGCAGCTATCTGGTGTCGGATGGCATCAGCGAGGTGCGCGTGCCGGGCGATCAGCTGTCTACCGGCCGCCTCACGCTGGGTCTGCCGATGGAGATTCCGCTGCGCCAAAGCGATCGGGCGCCGATCCTGTTCCTTGCGCCGGAATACCGTCTCATGCGGTCAAGCAGCCGGGCAGGGTCCAGCGACGGGTCGGATTACGCGCTGGAATTGGGCCTGCGGACCGGACCCGAGGCGAAATGGCAGGGCGAGGTGGCGCTGCGCTATGACAGCGGCTCTGAGGCTGGGGCGCGCGGGATCGAGTTGCGATCGGCGCTGGAACTGCGGTTCTGACCCCTTTCCCCTTTGCCCGGACCTGCCGCCGCGCGGGTCCGGGTTTTTCATGCCCATTTCTTTCAAGTTTAAATAAATATCGACGTGGTGCGGTGGATCGGTCTAGGCTTTGCCTGCCGGGCAGACTCTCGGCCAAATCTGCTTTGATCCGGGGCAACCGGACCCTTGTTTTCATCCCAGGGAGGGACAAACCATGACCAAACCCCTTGATGGCGGCATCACCCGCAACGGCGACGGCTATGAGGCTGTCGAATGGAACATTCTGGGCCAGCGCTATTTCCCCAAGGCCGAATGTGACAGCAGCTTTGCCTTTGAAACCAACTCGGATCCCGGCCAGTTCGTGCCGGTGCATATCCACCCCACGCAGGATGAATTCATCCTCGTGCAGGAAGGCCAGCTTGAACTGAAGCTGGACGGCAAATGGACCACCGCCAAGGCGGGCGATCTGGTCCGCATGCCGCGGGGCGTGCCGCATGGCTATTTCAACAAATCCGACAAACCGGCGCGGGCGCTGTTCTGGGTTTCGCCTGCGGGCAAGCTGCCCGATCTGTTCCGCACCCTGCATGACATGACCGATATCGCCGCCGTCGTCGCCGCATCGGCCGCGCATGAGGTGGACTTCCTGCCGCCCGAGGCGAATGAGTGAGGCGCCGCCCCTGTCCTGCCACCGGCGGGGCAGGGGGTACTTGTCAGCCGCGCAGGCGGAACCGCTGGATCTTGCCCGTCTGCGTCTTGGGCAGCGCCGACACAAAGACCACCCGGCGGGGGTACTTGTAGGGCGCAATGCTGCGCTTCACATGATCCTGCAACAGCTTGACCATCAGCGCGTCGCCCGTGGCATCAGGGGTCAGCACGACATGCGCCTCGACGATCATGCCGCGTTCTTCATCCGGGGCGCCCACCACGGCACATTCGGCCACCTGCGGGTGTGACAGCAGGGCTGCCTCGACCTCGGGTCCGGCGATGTTGTAGCCCGCGCTGATGATCATGTCGTCCGAGCGGGCGGCAAAGTGGAAACGCCCCTCTTCATCCTGCCAGAAGCTGTCACCCGTCAGGTTCCAGCCATCGCGGACGTAATTCTGCTGGCGGTCGTCGGCCAGATAGCGGCAGCCGGTGGGGCCGCGCACGGCCAGCCGCCCGACCTCGCCGCGCGGCAGCTCGTTCATGTCGGCATCGACGATCCGCGCCTCGTAGCCGGTGACGGGGCGGCCCGTGCAGGCGGGGCGGTGATCCTCGAACCGGTTGGTGAGGAAGATATGCAGCATCTCGGTCGCGCCGATCCCGTCGAGCATGGGCTTGCTGGTGCGGGTGATCCAATCCTCATAGACCGGGGCGGGCAGGGTTTCGCCCGCACTGACGGCTGCGCGGAGCGAGGAGAGATCCGCCCCTTCCTCCATCGCCTTCAACATCACGCGGTAGGCGGTGGGCGCGGTGAAGCAGACGGTTGCGCGATGGGTCTGGATGATCTCGATCATGTTCTGCGGCGAGGCCTGTTCCAGAAGTGCCGCCGCCGCCCCGAAGCGCAGCGGGAAGATCGCAAGCCCGCCCAGCCCGAAGGTGAAGGCCAAGGGCGGCGAGCCGACAAAGATATCCTCGGGCGTGACATTCAGCACCTCGCGCGCATAGCCATCGGCGATGATCAGCAGATCGCGGTGAAAGGCCATCGCCCCCTTGGGCGTGCCGGTGGTGCCGCTGGTAAAGCCGATCAGCGCCACATCATCACGCCCGACCGGCGGGGCGGCAAAGCGCACGGGTTTGGACAGGGCCGCGCGGTCCAGTTCCGCGTCATGGTTGGCGGTGCCGTCAAACCCCACCACGGTTTTCAGAAAGCGCGAGGATTTGGCGCAGATCACCATCTCCTCCATCAGCCGGGTATCGCACAGCGCGAAGGCGATTTCGGCCTTGTCCACGATGGCGCCCAGTTCGCCCGCGCGCAGCATGGGCATGGTGTTCACCACCACCGCCCCCGCTTTGGTCGCCGCCAGCCAGCAGGCCACCATCGCCGGATTGTTGGCCGACCGGATCAGCACGCGGTTGCCGGGCTTCACCCCGTAATCCTCGACCAGGGCATGGGCGATGCGGTTGGTCCAGTCCGACAGTTCCTTGTAGGTACGGATGCGGCCATTGCCGATCAGCGCGGTATGGTCGCCAAAGCCGCGTTCGACCATGCGGTCGGTCAATTCGACCGCTGCATTCAGGTATGCGGGATAGTCGAACCGCTCCAGCCGCAGGTCGGGCCATTGATCGGGGGGCGGAAGATTGTCGCGGGTGAAGGTGTCGATATGGCCCGTCGGTCCAAGCATGGCGGTTTCCCTTGTTGTGCCTCGCCGGGTGAACCCCGGCTGTCTGTTGTGAAAAGGGCGCGCGGGTCTGACCCCGCGCGCCCGAAAGGCGGTCAAAGCACGGTGCGGACGCGCCAGAGTTCGGGGAACAGCTCAACCTCCAGCATCCGGCGCAGATAGCTGATCCCCGCCGTGCCCCCGGTGCCGCGCTTGAAGCCGATCACCCGTTCCACGGTGGTCACGTGGTTGAAGCGCCAGCGGCGGAAGTAATCTTCGAAATCCACCAGCTTTTCGGCCAGCTCATAAGCCTCCCAATGGGCGGCGGGGTCGCGATAGACGGTTTCCCAGGTGGCGGTGACGGCGGCATCTTCCACCCAAGGCGCGCGCAGATCGCGGGTCAGAACCGCATCCGGCACCGGCAGGCCCAGACGGGCCAGACGGCGCAGCACCTCGTCATAAAGCGAGGGGCGGGCCAGTTCGGCCTCCAGCAGGGCCAGCAGATCGGGCCGGTGTTCATGCGGCTTCAGCATCGCCAGATTGCGGTTGCCCACGGCAAATTCGATCAGCCGGTATTGCCAGGACTGAAAGCCCGAGCTTTGCCCCAGCGCATCGCGAAAGCGGGTGTATTCCGACGGGGTCATCGTCCGTAGCACATCCCAGGCGGAATTGAGCTGTTCGAAAATCCGCGAGATACGGGCAAGCATCTTCGTCGCCTCGGCCGTACGATCGGCCGCAATCGCGCGCCGCGCGGCATCCAGTTCGTAAAGCGCGAGCTTCATCCACAATTCCGAGGTCTGATGCTGGATGATGAACAGCATCTCGTCATGGGCGGTGGACAGCGGGTGCTGCGCGGTCAGGATCTGATCGGTGGCAAGGTAGTCGCCATAGGACATGCGGCGGCGGAAATCCATTTCGGCGCCATCGCGGGAAGGGTCATAGGTCATCGGTGTCTCATTCGCTGAAGGAAGGGTTCAGGCGGCAGAGGCACCCTTCCGGCAACTGAGGATCGAGAACGCGCCGATCTTGCGCCAGATCGCCACCCAGCCCGCCGGACGGCAGACCGCAGGCAGGCGCCGCCCGGTGGGGGCGGTGCGATGGCCTGGAAGGGGCGGCGCGTGACGCATGGGGGGATCACCTTTGGCGGGCTTGTCGGGAACAGGCTACGCCATTTCGGGATAATTTCAAACTTAAAGTATGGTGCGATCCCACCGCGCCCTCTTGCCCCGCCCGGTCGAAGCGCCGAAACTGCACCGATGCCGCTACCGGATGACGGAATGACCGACCCCCGCAAACCCGCCCGCCTGTCGCAAGACCCCCATGCGCTGCGCGAAAACCGCGAAAAGAACCTTGAGGTGGCGATCGGCCGTCAGGTGCGCGAGCTGCGGAAACGCCAGCGCATGACGGGCGGGGATCTGGCGGCGCAGACGGGCCTGTCGGTCGGGATGCTGTCCAAGATTGAAAACGGGGTGATTTCGCCCTCGCTCACGACGCTGCAAATGCTGGCCCATGCGCTGCGCGTGCCGCTGGTGCAGCTTTTTTCCGGGTATGAGGAAATCCGCGGCGCCATGCATGTGAAGGCGGGCGAAGGGGTCGAGATCGAGCGCGCCGGCACCCGCGCCGGGCATCAGTATCACCTGCTGGGCCATATCGGATCGAACAATTCCGGTGTGGTGGTCGAACCCTATCTGATTGTCCTGACGACCGAGAGCGACCGCTTCCCCACCTTCCAGCATGCGGGGATCGAGATGCTCTATATGCTGGAAGGCCGGGTCGATTACCGGCACGGCGATCAGGTCTATCTGCTGGAACCGGGCGATACGCTGCTGTTTGATTCGGACGCGCCCCATGGCCCCGAAACCCTGCATGAACTGCCTGCGCGCTACCTTTCGGTGATCTGTTACCCCCAGGCGGACTGATCCCTGCCCGAAAATACGGCAACGCCCGTGCCGCCGCCCGGAAAGGCGCCCGATTTTCGGGCGCTTTTTTGTTGGGCAAATTTATTTCTTCCTTGGAAACTAATTATCTTGAGGGGCAACTTTATATCCTGCTAGTCAATCCGTGATGGCTCTGGCCGAAACCGAAACGGAGAAAGACATGTGCGGCATCGTTGGCCTGTTCCTGAAAAAGGACGAACTGCGCCCGCAGCTTGGGGATCTGCTGACCGACATGCTGATCACCATGACCGACCGCGGCCCCGACAGCGCCGGGATCGCGATCTATGGCGATGAAGGCGGCACCCTGAAGATGACGGTGCAATCCGACACGCCCGCCACCAGCTTTGCGGGGCTTGATGCCGCGCTGTCGGCGGCCTTGGGCGCCCCGGTCACGATGCGTGTGATCGATACCCATGCCGTGCTGACCCTGCCCGAAGGCAGCGATGCCGCCGCCCGCAGCTGGCTGGCCGAACGCGGTATCCGGGTGATGGGCTCGGGTCACGCGATGGAGATCTTCAAAGAGGTGGGCCTGCCCCGCGACGTGGCCGCCCGCTTCGGCATCCGCGGCATGGGCGGCAGCCATGGCATCGGCCATACCCGCATGGCCACCGAAAGCGCCGTGACCACGCTGGGCGCACATCCGTTTTCGACCGGGGCGGACCAGTGCCTTGTGCATAACGGCTCGCTCTCGAACCATAACCAGATGCGGCGCGTGCTGACCGCCAAGGGCTTTGCCCCCCAGACCCAGAACGATACCGAGGTCGCTGCGTGCTACATCTCTTCGCGCCTGGCCGAGGGGGCAAGCCTGGGCGCCGCGCTGGAAGGTACGCTTGAGGATCTGGACGGCTTTTTCACCTTTGTCGTCGGCACCCGCACCGGCTTTGGCGTGGTGCGTGACCCCATCGCCTGCAAACCCGCCGTCATGGCCGAAACCGAAGATTACGTGGCCTTCGGGTCGGAATACCGCGCCTTCGCCAAGCTGCCGGGCATCGATACGGCCCGCGTCTGGGAGCCGGAACCCGCCACCGTCTATTTCTGGGAGCGCTGAGAGATGCAAACGATTGATATGGCCGTCACCCCCCTGCGCGACTTGAATGCCACGTTGCAGACGCAGGCCGGACAGACCAACCAAACCGCCTGGGTGATCGAAAACCCCCGCGGCGCCCATGCGCTTGCCGTGGGCCTCGATGCCCCGATCGAAGTGACCGTGAAGGGATCGACCGGCTATTACTGCGCGGGCATGAACAAGCAGGCGACGGTGCATGTCACCGGATCGGCCGGGCCGGGTGTGGCCGAAAACATGATGTCGGGCACGGTGGTGATCGAAGGTGACGCCTCGCAATACGCGGGGGCCACGGGGCATGGCGGGCTTCTGGTGATCAAGGGCAACGCCGCCTCGCGCTGCGGGATTTCGATGAAGGGCATCGACATCGTGGTGCATGGCAATGTCGGCCACATGTCGGCCTTCATGGCGCAATCGGGCAATCTGGTGGTCTGTGGCGATGCGGGCGATGCGCTTGGCGACAGCCTTTATGAAGCGCGGCTTTTCGTGCGCGGCAGCGTGAAATCGCTGGGCGCCGATTGCATCGAGAAAGAGATGCGCCCCGAACATCTGGAGATCCTGCGCGACCTTCTGGCCCGCGCGGGCGCCGAGGCCCGCCCGGAAGAGTTCCGCCGCTATGGCTCGGCCCGCCAGCTTTACAACTTCCACGTCGATCACGCCGGCGCCTATTAAGGACACCCCAATGGAAAAGACCCCCCAAACCCTTCCGCGGGACAGCTGGACCTTCTCGCCCGGGATCAACGCCGAAATCCGCCGCGCCGCAGCCACCGGGATCTATGACATCCGCGGCGGTGGCGCGAAACGCCGGGTGCCGCATTTCGATGACCTGCTGTTTCTGGGGGCCTCAATTTCGCGCTATCCGCTGGAAGGGTACCGCGAGAAATGCGACACCTCGGTCACGCTGGGGACGCGCTTTGCCAAGAAACCCATCGAGCTGAAGATCCCCGTCACCATCGCGGGCATGTCCTTTGGTGCGCTGTCCGGCCCCGCGAAAGAGGCGCTTGGACGCGGGGCGACCATGGCCGGAACCTCGACCACCACGGGCGACGGCGGCATGACCAACGAAGAGCGCGGCCATTCGGAAAAGCTGGTCTATCAATACCTTCCGTCGCGCTATGGCATGAACCCCGATGACCTGCGCCGCGCCGATGCCATTGAAATCGTCGTGGGCCAGGGCGCCAAGCCCGGCGGCGGCGGCATGCTGCTGGGCCAGAAGATCACCGAGCGTGTGGCCAATATGCGCAACCTGCCCGTGGGCATCGACCAGCGATCGGCCTGTCGCCACCCGGACTGGACCGGGCCGGATGATCTGGAGATCAAGATCCTCGAAATCCGCGAAATCACCGGCTGGGAAAAGCCGATCTATGTGAAGATCGGTGGCGCGCGGCCCTATTACGACACGGCGCTGGCGGTGAAGGCCGGGGCGGATGTCGTGGTGCTGGACGGGATGCAAGGCGGCACCGCCGCGACACAGGATGTGTTCATCGAACATGTCGGCCAGCCGACGCTGGCCTGCATCCGCCCCGCGGTGAAGGCGCTGCAGGATCTGGGGATGCACCGGAAGGTGCAGCTGGTGGTTTCGGGCGGCATCCGCACCGGGGCCGATGTGGCCAAGGCGCTGGCCCTGGGGGCCGATGCCGTGGCCATCGGCACGGCCGCGCTGATCGCGCTGGGGGAAAACGATCCGAAATGGGGGGCGGAATACACCGCGCTTGGCACCACCGCCGATGCCTATGACGACTGGCACGAAGGCCGCGACCCGGCCGGGATCACCACGCAGGACCCCGCGCTGATGCAGCGCCTTGATCCGGTCGAGGCCGCGCGCCGGCTGCGCAATTACCTCGCTGTGCTGACGCTCGAATGTCAGACCATCGCCCGCGCCTGCGGCAAGAGCCACGTCCACAACCTTGAACCCGAGGATCTTTGCGCGCTGACCATCGAGGCGGCGGCCATGGCGGGTGTGCCGCTGGCGGGAACCAGCTGGATCCCCGGTCAGGGCGGCTTTTGACGATCAATGACGGGCGGGGGAACGCCCCCTGCCCGCGCCACCAACAGGGAACCAATCCATGACCGATCTGGCCGCCTTCGCCCGCGAGAAGGGCATCAAATACTTCATGATCTCTTACACCGACCTGTTTGGCGCGCAGCGTGCCAAGCTGGTTCCGGCCGCCGCGATCGGGGACATGCAGTCGGACGGGGCGGGGTTTGCGGGCTTTGCCACCTGGCTTGACCTGACCCCGGCCCATCCCGACATGCTGGCCGTGCCGGATACGCCCTCGGTCATCCAGCTGCCGTGGAAAAAGGATGTGGCCTGGGTCGCATCGAACTGCGTGATGGCGGGCGGCAGCGCGCTGGATCAGGCGCCGCGCAATGTGCTGGCCCGCCTGATCGCCGAGGCGGCCGAGATGGGCCTTGAGATCAAGACCGGGGTCGAGCCGGAGTTCTTTCTGCTGACCCCCGATGGCAGCCAGATTTCCGACCCCGCCGATACCGGCACGAAACCCTGCTACGACCAGCAGGCCGTCATGCGCCGCTATGACGTGATCGCCGAAATCTGCGATTACATGCTGGAGCTGGGCTGGGAGCCCTACCAGAACGACCATGAAGACGCGAATGGCCAGTTCGAGATGAACTGGAAATACGACAGCGCCATGGCCACCGCCGACAAACATTCCTTCTTCAAATTCATGGTGCGGTCGGTTGCGGAAAATCACGGGCTGCGCGCGACCTTCATGCCCAAGCCCATTCCGGGCCTGACGGGGAACGGCTGCCACGCACATATCTCGGTCTGGGATCAGGCGACGGGGCGCAATGCCTTTGCCGATGACAGCAAGGAGCTGGGCCTGTCAGACAGCGGGCGGCATTTCCTGGGCGGGATCATGAAACACGCCTCGGCGCTTGCGGTGATCACCAATCCCACCATCAACAGCTACAAGCGGATCAATGCCCCGCGCACCATCTCGGGTGCGACATGGGCGCCCAATACCGTGACCTGGACCGGCAACAACCGCACCCATATGGTGCGCGTCCCCGGCCCCGGCCGGTTCGAGCTGCGCCTGCCCGACGGGGCGGTGAACCCCTATTTGCTGCAGGCCGTGATCATCGCCGCCGGTCTGGACGGGCTGCGCAGCAAGGCCGACCCCGGTCCGCGCCATGACATCGACATGTATGCCGAGGGCCACAAGATCGAAGGCGCGCCGAAATTGCCGCTGAACCTTCTGGATGCGATCCGCGCCTATGACGCGGATGAGGGGCTGAAAGAGGCGATGGGGCAGGACTTTTCGGCGGCCTATCTCAAGCTCAAGATGCAAGAGTGGAACAGCTTCGTGAACCACTTCTCGCCTTGGGAACGGGACAATACGCTCGACATCTGATCCGCAGGCCGTATTGACCTGCCACCTTGCCCAATCGGACCCAAATATCATGCGCTTTTCCGGATTTCGCGTCATCAAGGAAGCCCTGACCGGCCATCGTGGCTGGGGGCCGCTGTGGCGCAACCCCGATCCGCAGCCTGCCTATGATGTCGTGATCATCGGCGGCGGCGGCCACGGGCTGTCGACGGCCTATCACCTTGCCAAGGTCTTTGGCGGGCGGCGGATCGCCGTGCTGGAAAAGGGCTGGTTGGGGTCGGGCAATATCGGGCGCAATACCACCATCATCCGCTCCAACTATCTGCTGCCGGGGAACGAACCCTTCTACGAATTCTCGATGCAGCTGTGGGAGCGGATGGAGCAGGAGTTCAACTTCAACGCCATGGTCAGCCAGCGCGGCATCCTGAACCTGATCCACAGCGACGGGCAGCGCGATGCCTATCGCCGCCGGGGGAATGCGATGCGGCTGGCGGGCGCCGATGCGGAACTGCTGGACCGCGAACAGGTGCGCGCGATGTATCCCTGGCTGAATTTCGACGCCGCACGCTTTCCCATCAAGGGCGGGCTTCTGCAGCGGCGGGCCGGCACGGCACGGCATGACGGCGTCGCCTGGGGCTATGCCCGCGGGGCCGACCGGCTGGGCGTCGACCTGATCCAGAACTGCGAGGTGACAGGCTTCCGCATCGAACAGGGCCGGGTGCTGGGGGTGGACACAACGCGCGGCTATATCGGCGCGAAAAAGGTGGGCGTGGCGGTGGCCGGCCATACCAGCCAGGTGATGGCCAAGGCCGGGCTGCGCCTGCCGATCGAAAGCCATGTCTTGCAAGCCTTTGTTTCCGAGGGGTTAAAGCCCGTGATAGATGGCGTCATCACCTTCGGCGCCGGGCATTTCTACGTCAGCCAGTCCGATAAGGGCGGGCTGGTCTTTGGCGGCGATATCGACGGCTACAACTCCTACGCGCAGCGCGGCAACCTGCCGGTGATCGAGGATGTCGCCGAAGGCGGCATGGCGCTGATGCCCGCCATCGGGCGGGCGCGGCTTTTGCGGATCTGGGGCGGGATCATGGACATGTCGATGGACGGATCGCCCATCATCGACCGCACGCCGATCGAGGGGCTCTACCTCAATGCCGGGTGGTGCTATGGCGGGTTCAAGGCGACGCCCGCCAGCGGCTATGCCTTCGCCCAGCTTCTGGCGACCGATGCCCCCCATCCCACCGCCACCGCCTATCGGTTGGACCGTTTCGCGCGCGGCTATCTGATCGATGAAAAGGGCGTGGGCGCCCAACCCAACCTGCACTGAGCCGAGACGCATCATGCTGATCCCCCATCCCCTTCTTGGCCTTCGCGACGCGCAGGAATTCACCTATCTGGGCGATGCCCGGCTGCTGGACCGCCCCGATGGTCTGGCCGACGGCGCTGCGGCCGCGTTCTTCGACTATGCCTATCTGCGCGACAACCCCGCCGGCATCCACCGTGAGCTGTGGTTCCACGAACAGGGCGACCGGTCCTGGCTGGTGGTCACGCGCAATACGCTGACGCATGAAATTCTGGGGGCCGAACTGGCCCGCGATGTGGCGCGCGCGCGCCAAGGGGGGGCGGCATGACGCGGCTGACCGGCGGTCTGATCGACCGCGCCACCACGCTGAACTTCCGGTTCAACGGGCGGGACTATACCGGCCATCCGGGCGATACCCTCGCCTCGGCGCTGATGGCGCAGGGGGTGCGGCTGATGGGACGGTCGTTCAAGTATCACCGCCCCCGCGGCGTGCTGACCGCCGGGTCGGAAGAGCCGAATGCGCTGGTCGAACTGGGCCGGGGCGCACGGCGGGAACCCAATACCCGCGCCACCGTGACCGAGCTGTTCGAGGGGCTGGAGGCCAACAGCCAGAACCATGTCGGGCCGCTGTCCTTTGACCTGATGGCCGTGAACGATCTGGCCGCGCCCTTCTTTGCCGCGGGGTTCTATTACAAGACCTTCATGTGGCCGCGGGCGTTCTGGGAAAAGCTGTATGAACCCGCGATCCGCCGGGCCGCAGGTCTGGGGCGGCTTTCCGGCCTGCCGGACCCCGATGCCTACGACAAGGGCTTTCTCCACTGTGACCTGCTGGTCATTGGCGGGGGGGCGGCAGGTCTGGCAGCGGCCGTGACAGCGGCACGCAGCGGCGCGCAAGTCATTCTGGCGGACGAAGATTTCCGGCTTGGCGGGCGCCTTCTGGCAGAAAGCGACATGCTGGATGATGCCCCCGCGACCGCTTGGGTCGCGGCGCTGGAGGCCGAATTCGCCAGCCTGCCGAACCTGCGGATCCTGCGCCGGACCACGGTTTTCGGCACCTTCGATCATGGCATTTTCGGCGCGGTGGAACGGGTGGCGGACCACCTGCCCCAGCCCGGCGACAAGCCGCGCCAGACGCTGTGGCGCATCACCGCGCGGCGCAGCCTGCTGGCGGCGGGCGCCACCGAACGGCATATCCCCTTCCGCAACAATGACCGGCCGGGCATCCTGCTGGCGGGCGCCATGCGCGCCTATGCCAACCGCTGGGCTGCCAGCGCCGCGGGCCGGGTGGCGATCTTCACCAACAATGACGATGGCCACCGCACGGCACTGGATCTGGCGGCCAAGGGGGTCGACATTGCCGCCGTGATCGACAGCCGCCCCGAGGCGCGGGCGCAAGGGTCCTATCCGCTGCTGGCAGGGGCTGTGGTCAGCGACAGCCGTGGGCGCCTTAGCCTGACACGCATCGCCGTGACCCGCAACGGGCAGACGACCTGGATTGAGACCGGTGCGCTGGGCGTGTCGGGCGGGTGGAACCCGAATGTCCATCTGGCCAGCCACCATCGCGGCCGCCCGGTCTGGGACGAAGGCCGTCTGGCCTTTTTCCCCGGCACACCCCTGCCGCCCGGCATGGCCGTCATCGGCGCAGCTGCCGGTCAGGGCAGCACGGCGGCGGCGCTGGCATCGGGGGCGCAAGGCGCGCAACAGGCGCTGGCCGAACTGGGCATCAGCGCAGCCTTGCCCCGCCTTCCCGCCGCCGAGGACCGCCACACCCCGCCCGCGCCCCTGTGGCATGTCCCGGGCAAGGGCCGCGCTTGGGTGGACTTTCAGAACGATGTCACGGTGAAGGACATCGCGCTCGCCCATCAGGAAAACATGCGCCCGGTTGAACATCTGAAACGCTGGACCACGTTGGGCATGGCCACCGATCAGGGCAAGACCGCCAATGTCACCGCGCTTGCGGTGATGGCGGAACTGACGGGCGCCACCATCCCCGAAACTGGCACCACCATCTTCCGCCCGCCCTATAGCGGCGTGTCGCTGGGTGTGCTGGGCGGTGGCGACACCGGCCCCGATTTCCGCCCCCGCCGCCTGACGCCCACCCACCCTTGGGCCGAGGCGCAGGGCGCGGTTTTTGTCGAGGTCGGCCAATGGATGCGGGCGCAATACTTTCCCCGCGCCGGCGAAACCACCTGGCGCGAGACGGTGGACCGCGAGGTGCGCGCCACCCGCGCGGGCGTGGGCCTCTGCGATGTGACCACGCTGGGGAAGGTCGAGGTGCAGGGCCGCGACGCGGGTGCCTTCCTCGACCGGCTTTACGCCAATCCGATGGCCAGCCTGAAGGTGGGCATGGTGCGCTATGGCCTGATGCTGCGCGAAGATGGCCATGCCTTTGATGATGGCACCTGCGCCCGTCTGGCTGACGATCACTACATCGTCACGACCACCACCGCGCAGGCCGGGCCGGTTTTCCGGCACATGGAATTCGCGCGCCAGTGCCTTTGGCCCGATCTTGATGTGCAGATCGTTTCGACCACCGATGCCTGGGCGCAGATCTCGGTCGCGGGGCCGAATGCGCGGCGCTTGCTGGAACGGGTCGTGGACGGGTTCGATCTGTCGAACGACGCCTTCCCCTTCATGGCCTGCGCCGCGCTGACGGTCTGCGGCGGGCTGCGGGCGCGGCTGTTCCGCATCTCGTTTTCGGGCGAGCTGGCCTATGAAATCGCTGTTCCCGCGCGCTATGGCGCGGCGCTGATGGCGCGGCTGATCGAACAAGGCGCCGATCTGGGCGCCACCCCCTACGGGACCGAGGCGCTTGGCGTCATGCGGATCGAAAAAGGCCATCCGGCAGGGAATGAGCTGAACGGCCAGACCACCGCGCAGATGCTGGGCATGGGGCGGATGGTCTCGGCGCGCAAGGATGCGATCGGCACCGTTCTCAGCCGGCGCGAGGGGCTTACCACCGAGCCGCGCGTGCTGGTCGGCTTGCAACCCGTCGATGTGACGGCGCCTGTCACGGCGGGGTCGCATCTGTTTGCCGAAGGTGCGGAACAGCGCACTGAAACCGATCTGGGCTGGATCAGCTCGGCCTGCCATTCGCCGCATGTCGGCTCGGCCATCGGGCTGGGTTTTCTGGCGGATGGCGCAGCGCGCATTGGGCAGATCGTGGTTGCGGCGAACCCGCTGCAGGGGCAGCAGGTGCGCCTGCGCGTGGTATCCCCGCATTTCATCGACCCTGAGGGAGAACGGCTTCGTGACTGATCTGATCCCGCATACCGCCCTTGGCGGCACCACGCCCCGACAGCTGAGGCTGCGGGACCTGACCATGACGGAACGGCCCGATCTGGCGCTGGCCTGGCTCGCGCGGCGGCAGGGTGCACCCTTGCCCGCGCCCTTCGGCCTCGAGCTGCCGGGGCCGGGCGGCTGGCACCAGGGGGGCGACCATGCGGCGTTCTGGACCGGGCCGGACCAATGGATGATCGAAGGCCCAGGCCGCGCGTCAGAGGATTTCGCCCTTGCCGTGGCCAAGGCCGCGCCCGGTGCGTCAGTCAGCGACCAGACCGATGCCTGGGTGGCCGTGGATATCACCGCCACCAGCGGCGTTGCCGGGATCGAGGCGCTTCTGCCCCGTCTGGTGAACCTTGATCCCCGGCGCCTTGCCCCCGGATCGGCCACACGCACGGGCTTTGAGCATCTATCGGTTTTCATCATCCGTCGCGCGGCGGATCATCTGACGGTGCTGGGGATGCGGTCGGCGGCAGGGTCGCTTTGGCATGGGTTGGAACGGGCCGCGCGGGTGCAGCTGGCGCTCTCGGCCTGATCGCGGCGCGCTCTGCCCGAAATTCGGGCAGGGCCGCCACAATCGCACAAGGGATGGGCAGGGGCGCCCCGCACAGCTGCGACATCGCGGCGCAGGCTTGCGCGCGCGGCCGCAGTGAGGAAGGCACAGACATACCCCATTCCCGGACCGCCATGCCCGCCACCCTTCGTATCCTGCTGATCGAACAAGAGGCCGAGCGCGCGGCCCGCATTGTCGAGGCGCTGGCCGAGGCGGGGGAAACCGATGTCACGGTGCTGTCTGCAGCGCGCGTCTTGGCCCGCCATGTGGCCCAGGCGCGGCCCGATCTGGTGCTGATCGACATGGCCCATCCCTCGCGCGACATCCTTGAGGAACTGACTTTGGCCTCTGGCCCGCTGGAACGGCCTGTCGCCATGTTCGTCGATCGGTCCGATGCCGCATTGACGCGGGTGGCGATCGAGGCGGGGGTATCGGCTTATATCGTTGATGGATTGCGCGCCGATCGCATCCGTCCGATCCTTGATGCCGCCATCGCGCGGTTTCATCTGTTTCAGCGGATGCGGACGGAACTGGCCGCAACCAAGGCCGCGCTGGAAGAGCGCAAGGTGATCGACCGCGCCAAGGGCCTGGTGATGAAGGCGCGCGGCGCGACCGAGGATCAGGCCTATGCGCTGATGCGCAAGGCGGCAATGGATCAGGGCAAGCGGCTGGCCGATGTGGCACAGGCGCTGGTCACCGCAGCGGATCTTCTGGGATGACGCGGCAGGTTTCCCTGGGCTTTGTGCCGCTTGTGGATGCCGCGCCGCTGGTTCTGGCCGATGTGCTTGGCTTTGCCGAGGAAGAGGGGGTCCGGCTCGATCTGCGGCGCGCGGCCTCGTGGTCGATGCTGCGGGATCTGGTGGATCAGGGGCAGGTTGCGGCGGCGCAGATGCTGTCGGTCATGCCTGCGGCCCAGGCCATGGGGCTGGGGGCAGGACGGTCGAGGCTGGAGGCGCCTTTGATCCTGTCGTTGGGGGGGCAGGTCATCGGGCTGTCGGCCCCCCTTGCCGCGCGGCTGGAGAAGGTGGGCCATGCCTTCGATTTTCAGGATGCCCGCAGTGCGGCACGGGTGCTGGCGCTGCTGGGGAACGGGCTGCGGATTGGCGTGCCGTTTCCCTATTCCATGCAGGCGCTGCTGGTCGATTACTGGCTGGCAGGTCTGCCGCCGGGGCGGCTGAGCTTTCGCACCGTCCCGCCGCCGATGATGCCCGAGGCCTTGGCCGAGGGGGAGATCGACGCCTTCTGCGTGGGTGAACCCTGGGGAAGTCGCGCCGTGCAGGTGGCCGGAGCGCGGCTCTTGCTGCCGGGGACGGCGATCTGGTCGCATCCGCCCGAAAAGGTGCTGGCCACCCGCGCGGGCTGGTGCGAGGCGAACCCGGATCTTGCCGGGCGTCTGGTGCGGGCGCTGGCGCGGGCGGGGGATTGGTTGTCGCGCCCCGAAAATGCCTCCAGCGCCGCCGAGATTGTCACCCGCCCCGGCCGGGTCGAGGTTGCGCCTGATCTGATCGAACGCGCCCTGACCGGGCAGATCGTCACCGATCCGCATGGGCGCATCCAACCCGTGTCTGGCTTTCAGCGGTTCGGCCCCGTCGCAGCCATGGCCCCGATGCCCGAACAGGCGGCCTGGATCGGCCAGCGGCTGGCGCGGCGGTTTGGTCTGCCGGAAGCGCCCGCCATCGCCGCTGCGCGGATGACCTTCCGCGCCGATCTGCATGCGCGCTTTCTCGATCTGTCGGGCCGGCAGATCAGGGCGATTCCCGGGCTTGGCCGTTTTGCGGATGTTGCGATCTGAACCGCGCTGCGGGGAAACTGCCTAAACTTTAGTCGGATTGCTGCATTGCAGCACCAACTGCCTCGGCCAGAAAGCGGAAGGCTTGAGCCGCAGGGCGCGCCGCGCCACCCTGACATCAGACGGGACAATGGCGTCCTGTCGCTGAATTCCTCCCGAATGACCGGGAACCCGGGCAAGGCCGCCTGACCCATCGCAGTTCGCTGCGGTGCGCGTCTGGTGGCCTTTTTGTTTTTCCCATCTCGCCGAAGGAACCTGTCCCATGACATGCAGCCCCCGTCTGATGCTGACCACGGCCATTCTTCTGGCCCCCTTGGCCGCACTTCCTGCCCTTGCCGACCCGGCCGATCTTGAACGTGACGAGCTGACGCTCGGCTTCATCAAGCTGACCGATATGGCCCCGCTGGCCATCGCCCGCGAAAAGGGCTTTTTCGAAGATGAGGGGCTTTACGTCACGCTGGAGGCGCAATCGAATTGGAAGGTGCTGCTGGACCGCACGCTTTCAGGCGAAATTGACGGTGCGATGATGCTGGCGGGGCAGCCGCTGGCGGCAACCATCGGCTATGGCACCAAGGGGGCGATCATCACCCCGGTGGCGCTGGATCTGAACGGCAATGCCATCACCTTGTCGAACGCGATCTGGCAGGAGATGAAGCCCGCCCTGCCGCTGGACCAAGAGGGGCGCCCCGCGCATCCGATCAGCGCCGCCGCGCTGAAGCCGGTGATCGAAAGCCATACAGCGACGGGCGAGCCCTTCAATCTGGGCATGGTCTTTCCGGTTTCTACGCATAACTACGAACTGCGCTACTGGCTGGCCGCCGGGGGGATCAACCCCGGTTTCTACGAACCGGGCGATGCCACCGGTCAGACCGGGGGCGAGGTGCTGATCTCGGTCACGCCGCCGCCGCAGATGCCTGCCACGCTCGAGGCCGGAACGATCCATGGCTATGCCGTGGGCGAACCCTGGAACCAGGCGGCGGTGAAAAAGGGCATCGGCGTGCCGGTCATCACCGATGCCGACATCTTTGCCGGAAACCCCGAAAAGGTCTTTGGCCTGACCTCCGCCTTTGCCGAGGAAAACCCCAAGACAACCCTTGCACTGACCAAGGCGCTGATCCGTGCGGGCATGTGGCTGGATGAAAGCCCCGCCCATCGGCAAGAGGCAGTGACCATCCTGTCGCAGCCCGAATATGTCGGGGCCGATCCGGCGATCATCGCCAATTCCATGACCGGGACATTTGAATACGAGGCGGGCGATATACGCCCCGCGCCGGATTTCAACATCTTCTTCCGGCAGAATGCGACCTTCCCGTATTATTCGGACGCCGTCTGGACGCTGACGCAGATGCGCCGCTGGGGCCAGATCGACAGCGCCAAGCCCGACAGCTGGTATGCCGATACCGCCCGTCAGGTCTATCGCCCCGACCTTTACAAGGCCGCAGTCGAGGCCCTGATCGCCGATGGCCATGCCCGTGCCGACCAGTTTGAGCTGGATGCCGACGGCTATCGCCCGCCGACCGATGCCTTCATCGACGGCGTCCTCTTCGATGGCACGCAGCCGAACGCCTATCTCGACCGTCTGCCGATCGGGCTGAAGGGCGACCAGACCGTCGCCGATGCCGTGACGAATTGAAACGCCCCCCCATCCCACCCAGCCCCCCGACGCCAAGGAAGCCCAGATGACCGCCCTTGACCCTGCCGCCCTGCCCGAAGACCCCCCCAAACTGCGCGCCGAACGGCTGAAACGCCTGCATCTGCTGATCGGCCGCTGTGATCCGTGGTTCCGTATCTTGGGCCTTGGCTGGCTGACGCCGCTATGGCGCATGCTGGCCGGCGACAATCCGCGCGGCCAATGGCGCGATCTGTGGCAGACGGGATTGGTGCCCCTGCTGGCGATCACCGGGTTCCTGATGATGTGGTCTGTGCTGGCGCCGCAGGTGCAAACCTCGCTCGGGGCAATCCCCGGTCCGGCGCAGGTCTGGCAACAGGCGCAGGCGCTGCATGCCGAAGCACTGGCCGAGGCCGAGAAAGAGGCCGCTTTCATCGCCCGTCAGGCCGAAAAGAATGCAGGCCTTGTGGCCGCGGGCAAGGCTGATCAGGTCAAGACCCGCGCCTATACCGGGCGGCCCACCTATTACGCGCAGATCCTGACCTCGATCCAGACGGTGTTCATGGGCTTTGTCCTGGCCACGCTGGTGGCGGTGCCGCTGGGCATTGCGGCGGGGCTGTCGCCCACCGCCAATGCGGCGATCAACCCGCTGGTGCAGATCTTCAAGCCCGTCTCGCCGCTCGCTTGGTTGCCCATTGTCACCATGGTCGTCTCGGCCGCCGCCGAGGGGGGCAGCGGGGGCCTTTCGAAAAGCTTTCTCGTCTCGTCGATCACGGTGACGCTGTGTTCGCTTTGGCCGACGCTGATCAATACCTCGCTGGGGGTGGCCACCATCGACCGCGATCTGGTGAATGTGGGCAAGGTCCTGAAGCTTGGTCCCTGGGTCCGTATCACCCGGTTGGTTCTGCCTTCGGCGCTGCCGCTGATCTTTACCGGGCTTCGGCTGTCGCTGGGCGTGGGCTGGATGGTGTTGATTGCAGCCGAGATGCTGGCGCAGAACCCCGGTCTGGGCAAGTTCGTCTGGGACGAATTCCAGAATGGCAGTGCCGACAGTCTGGCGCGGATCATGGTGGCGGTGCTGACCATCGGGATTATCGGCTTTCTGCTCGACCGGGTGATGTTCGCGCTGCAATCGCTGTTTACCCATTCGACGCGGCGGTGACACATGCTGGAATTGATCAACCTTTCCAAAGGCTTTGGCAGCGGCGATACACGGACCGAGGTGCTTCGCAACGTCTCGCTCAGCGTGGCCGAGGGTGAATTCGTGGCGATCCTGGGCTATTCCGGCACGGGCAAGACCACGCTGATGTCGCTGATGGCAGGGCTTACCACCCCCGATCAAGGCGAGGTGCGCTTTCGTGGTGCGCCCGTTACGGGGCCGGGGCCGGAACGGGGGCTTGTGTTCCAGTCCTATGCACTGATGCCCTGGTTGACCGTGGCGGGGAATGTGCGGCTGGCAGTCGATGCGGTGCATGGCGCCCGCCCGGCGGCCGAGCGTGCGGCACTGGTGGCGAAATACATCGGGATGGTGGGGCTTGGTCATGCGGCCGACCGTCGCCCGGCCGAACTTTCAGGCGGAATGCGACAGCGTGTGGGGATCGCCCGGGCGCTGGCGATGGAGCCCCAGGTCCTGCTGCTGGATGAGCCGCTTTCGGCGCTGGATGCGCTGACCCGTGCCAATCTTGCCGATGAGATCGAGGTGATCTGGGCCCGCGACCGTCGCACCGTGGTTCTGGTCACGAATGACGTGGATGAGGCGCTGGTTCTGGCCGACCGGATCGTGATCCTAAACCCCGATGGCACGCTGGGCACCAGCTTTCCCGTGGCGCTGCCGCGTCCGCGCGACCGCAGCCTTCTGGGCGATGACCCGGCATTTCAGGCCCTGCGCGTGGCAGTGACCGCCTGTCTTCTGGATGTCGGCGCGCGTGGAGAGGTTCAGGCCGCCCGCACCTTGCCCGCGGTGGTGCCACGTCATGCCCTGCCGGGCGCCTATGCCCGTGCGGCAAAATCCATGACGGATGACCGCTATCTGCAGTTTTCACAGCTGCACAAAGTCTATGCCACGCCCAAGGGGCCGCTGACGGTGGTCGAGGATGTGAACCTGACGCTGAAGAAGGGGGAATTCATCAGCCTGATCGGTCATTCGGGCTGCGGCAAATCGACGGTCCTGTCGATGACCGCCGGCCTGACGGGGATTTCGCGCGGGGCCATCAAGCTGGATGGCCTGCACGTCGAAGGGGCCGATCCCGAACGTGCGGTGGTGTTCCAGTCGCCTTCGCTGTTTCCCTGGCTCACGGCTAAGGAAAACGTGGCCATCGGGGTAGACCGCGTCTATCCCCGGGCCAGCCAGTCCGAGCGTCAGGATGTGGTTGAATACTATCTGGAGCGGGTGGGCCTTGCCGATGCGATGGACCGCCCGGCCGCCGAGATGTCGAACGGGATGCGCCAGCGCGTCGGGATCGCGCGGGCCTTCGCGCTGTCGCCGAAGCTTCTGCTGCTGGATGAACCTTTCGGGATGCTGGACAGCCTGACCCGTTGGGAATTGCAGGAAGTGCTGATGGAGGTCTGGAGCCGGACCCGCGTCACCGCCATCTGCGTGACCCATGATGTCGATGAGGCCATCCTGCTGGCCGATCGCGTGGTGATGATGACGAATGGCCCCAATGCCACCATCGGCCGCATCACCGACATTGCCCTGCCGCGTCCGCGCAGCCGCAAGGCGCTGGCCGATCACCCCGAATATTGGACCTACCGCGCCGAGATCCTTGGTTTTCTTGAGGATTACGAACAGGGCGCCAAAACGGAGGATGCCGCGTAATGACCCAGAAACTTGTTGTCATCGGGGCGGGGATGGCCTCGGGGCGGGTGCTGGAACACCTGTTCGAAGACGCACCGGGTACCTTTGAGGTGACGCTTTTCAATGCCGAGGCGCGGGGGAACTATAACCGCATCATGCTGTCGCCCGTGCTGTCGGGGGAAAAGACCTATGAAGAGATCGTCACCCATGATGCGGACTGGTATGCCCGCCACGGCGTGACCTGCCACTTCGGCACCCATGTCACGCGGATTGATCGCGACCGGAAGGTCGTGGTCGCGGGCGGGGCCGAGGTGACCTATGACCGGCTGGTCATCGCCACCGGATCGGCGCCCTTCATCATTCCCGTTCCGGGCCGCGATCTGCCGGGCGTGGTCAGCTACCGCGATCTCGACGATACCAATGCCATGATCGCCGCTGCCCGCCCCGGTGCCAAGGCCGTGGTGATCGGCGGTGGGTTGCTGGGGCTTGAGGCTGCCGCAGGCCTTGCCCTGCGCGGGATGGAGGTCACAGTGATCCACCTGATGGGCCATCTGATGGAACGCCAGCTTGATCCTGCCGCCGGTTATCTGCTGCAAAAGGCGCTTGAGGCGCGGGGGATCCGCATCCATTGCAAAGGCGCGACCAAGGCCATCCTGGGGCAGGACCGCGCCGAAGCGGTGCTGCTGGAAGATGGCACCACCTATGGCGCAGATCTGGTCGTGATGGCTGTGGGCATCCGCCCTGAAACGCGGCTGGCCACCGATGCCGGGCTTGAGGTCGGGCGGGGCATCACCGTCGACGACACCATGGTCACTTCGGACCCCGCCATTCTTGCGGTTGGGGAATGTGTCGAGCATGATCGGCAGCTCTTTGGCCTTGTCGCGCCGCTTTACGATCAGGCCCGGGTGGTTGCGGCCACGCTTCAGGGCAAGCCTGCCGCCTTCCGCCCCGTGCAGACCGCCACCAAGCTCAAGGTTACGGGCTGCGATCTGTTCAGCGCGGGCGATTTCGCCGAAGGCGAGGGGCGCGAAGATATTGTCCTGCGTGATCCCGCGCGCGGCATCTACAAACGGCTGGTGATCCAGCAGGACAGGCTGATCGGTGCGGTGCTTTACGGCGATACCGCAGACGGGCCGTGGTTCTTCGGGCTGATCAAGGACGGCACCGATATCGGCCCCCTGCGCGACACCCTGATCTTCGGCCCAAGCCACCAGGGGGGGGCCACAGCGGACCCTATGGCGGCCGTTGCAGCCTTGCCGCCTGAGGCGGAGATTTGCGGCTGCAACGGCGTGTGCAAAGGACGGATCGTACAGGCGATCGAGGCGGGTGCGCAAACCCTTGCCGCGGTGCGGGCCGTGACCAAGGCTTCTTCCTCGTGCGGAACCTGCACGGGGCTGGTCGAGCAGGTGATGGCCCTGACCCTTGGCCCGGATTTCGCGGCTCCCGTGCGGCAGGGCATGTGCGGCTGCACCGATCAGGGGCATGATGACGTGCGGCGGCTGATCCGGGTCAAGGCGCTGAAATCCATTCCCGCCGTGATGCAGGAACTGGGCTGGAAAACGGCGGGGGGCTGCGCTTCGTGCCGACCGGCGCTGAATTACTACCTCCTCGCGGAATGGCCGCTTGACTATCGTGATGATCGGCAATCGCGTTTCGTGAACGAACGCAACCACGCCAATATCCAGAAGGACGGCACCTATTCAGTCGTGCCGCGCATGTGGGGCGGTGTCACCACCCCGGACGAGCTGCGCGCCATCGCCGATGCGGCCGACCGCTACAACGTGCCGATGGTCAAGGTGACGGGCGGCCAGCGGATTGACCTGCTGGGCGTCCGCAAGGAAGACCTGCCCGCAATCTGGGCCGATCTGAATGCAGCGGGCATGGTTTCGGGCCATGCCTATTCCAAGGGGCTGCGGACGGTGAAGACCTGCGTCGGATCGGAATTCTGCCGCTTTGGCACGCAGGATTCCACCGGGCTTGGCATCCGGCTGGAAAAGCTGCTCTGGGGGTCATGGACGCCCCACAAGGTCAAGCTGGGCGTTTCGGGTTGCCCGCGCAACTGCGCCGAGGCGACGATCAAGGATATCGGCATCATCTGTGTCGATTCCGGCTATCAGATCAGCGTCGCAGGCGCGGCCGGGATGGAGGTGAAGGAGACGGAATTCCTTGCCGCCACCCCTTCGGCAGATGAGGCCTGCGACATCACCGCCGCCTTCATCCAGCTTTATCGTGAACAGGGCCAATACCTGCATCGGGCCTTCAAATGGGTCGCCAAGGTCGGGCTCGACAAGATCCGCGCGCAGGTCGTGGATGATCTGGAAAATCGTGCTGCGCTGGTCGCGCGGTTCGAACTGAGCCAATCGGTCTATCGCCAGGACCCCTGGGCCGAACATGCCCCCGCCGCTGCCCGCCGCCAGTGGGCCGCACTTGCTGATCTGTCACAAGAGGCCGCAGAATGAACTGGATCGACATTGGCAGTCTGACCGACATCCCCGCCCAGGGCGCACGCGTGGTGCGGACGGCCCTTGGCTGCGTCGCGGTGTTCCGCACCGCCGACGATCAGGTCTTCGCGCTGGAAGATCGCTGCCCGCACAAAGGCGGCCCCTTGTCCGAAGGGATCGTGCATGGCGCGCAGGTCACATGCCCGCTGCATGCCTGGGTCTTTGATCTGAACACCGGGCAGGCGCAGGGCGCCGATGAAGGGGCCGTTGCCACTTTTTCCGCCCGGGTGGTGGCAGGCCGGGTGCAGCTGGATGCAACGCGCCTTGTGCGGCGGAGCGCGGCATGACGGTCCGTTCCACCTGTCCCTATTGCGGTGTGGGCTGCGGCGTCGTGATCCGCCCCGATGGCCAGGGGCGTGTCACCGTCACCGGCGACCCCGATCACCCGGCCAACCATGGCCGCCTGTGTTCCAAGGGCAGCGCCCTGGCGGAAACGCTGGGCCTGGACGGGCGGCTGCTGGTCCCGCGCATCGCCGGCAAGGACAGCGACTGGGACAGTGCGCTGGATCTGGTCGCGCAACGCTTTCAGCACTGTATCGCCGAACATGGGCCGGATTCGGTGGCCTTTTATGTTTCGGGTCAGCTGCTGACCGAAGATTACTATGTGGCCAACAAGCTGATGAAAGGTTTTATCGGGTCGGCGAATATCGACACGAATTCAAGGCTTTGCATGGCGTCTTCGGTCGCGGGACACCGCCGTGCCTTTGGTTCGGACACCGTGCCGGGGCAATATGAGGATATGGAGCTGGCCGATGTGGTGGTTCTGGTGGGTTCGAACCTCGCCTGGTGCCACCCGGTGCTCTATCAGCGCCTCGCCGCCGCCAAGGAACGGCGTCCCGAGATGACCATCATCGTCATCGATCCGCGCCAGACAGCCACCTGCGCGCTGGCCGATCTGCATCTGCAGATCACCCCTGGTGCCGATGTGGCGTTGTTCAATCAGCTGCTGGTCGCCCTGGCGGATCGCGGCGCGCTGGACCCGGCCTTTCTTGCGCGGGTCGATGGCTTTGACGAAGCCCTTGCCGCTGCCCGGCGCAGCGCCGATGCCCCGACGGGCCTGACGGAGCGCGACCTCGCCGCCTTTGTCGGGCTCTGGCTGGGAACGGAGCGTGTGGTGACTGTCTATTCCCAGGGGGTCAACCAATCACAGCAGGGCACCGACAAGGTCAATGCGATCCTGAACTGCCATCTGGCCACCGGGCGGATCGGGCGGCCCGGGATGGGGCCGTTTTCCGTGACCGGTCAGCCCAATGCCATGGGCGGGCGCGAGGTGGGCGGGCTTGCCAATGCGCTGACCTGCCATCTCGATATCGAAAACGCGGTCCATCGGCAGGCGGTTCAAACCTTCTGGTCCGCCCCGACGATGGCGGGGCAGGCGGGCCTCAAGGCGGTCGACATGTTCCGCGCGGTGGAAGAGGGGCGGATCAAGGCGATCTGGATCATCTGTACCAATCCCGCCGTCTCGATGCCCGAGGCCGCACGCATCCGCCGCGCGCTGGCGGCCTGCGATTTTGTGGTCGTGTCCGATTGCATGGCCGACACCGACACCACGCGCCTTGCGGATGTGGTTTTCCCTGCCGCCACCTGGGGCGAGCGTGAAGGCTCTGTCACCAATTCCGAACGCTGCATCAGCCGACAGCGTGCCTTTCGCGCCTCCCCCGGCATGGCACGCCAGGACTGGCGCATTCTTGCGGGGGTGGCAGCCCGCATGGGGTGGTCGCACGCGTTTTCCTGGTCGTCCAGCGCCGAGATCTTTGCCGAATTTGCGGCGCTGTCCGGCGTTGCCGCAAGACTGGGCAGCGATTTCGACATTTCGGCGCATGAAGGGATCAGCCCGGCAAGATATGAGGCGCTGGCGCCCTTCGTCTGGCCCGCCACGGCGGAACGGCAGGGGGGGCGGTTCTTTGGGGCAGGGCAGTTTCACACCCCCAGCGGGAAGGGCCGGATGGTGCCCGTGACCCCCGCGCCTGCCCCTGTGACAGACCTGCCCTTCCGGTTGAACACCGGCCGCATCCGCGACCATTGGCATACGATGACCCGCACGGGCCAATCGCCACGCCTTTCCGCGCATCTGGCCGAGCCGTTTCTGGAAATCCACCCCGAAGATGCACGGCGCAGGGGGATCGAACCGGCCGCGCTGGTCTGGGTGTACAACACCCATGGTCGGGCATTGTTGCGCGCGCTGATCACGGATCGTGTCCGCCCCGGTGAGGTTTTTGCCCCGATCCACTGGACCGGGGAAACCTCTGCCGCCGGACGCATTGCGGATCTGGTCACGGCACGCGTTGATCCTGTTTCGGGCCAACCCGACAGCAAGGCGGCGGCGGTGGACCTGCAAGCGTTCAAGGCGGGCTGGTATGGATTTGCAATCTCGGCCAGGGCCTTTCGTCCCGGTTCCGATTACTGGGCGCTGGCGCGCGCCGAGGGGGGCTGGCGGGCGGAGCTTGCTGGACGGATCCCCCCATCGGATTGGCAGGCCTGGGCCCGCGCGCTTTTTGGTTGCCCGACGGCAACGGTCAGTGCCGTCAGCGACCCCCGGCGCGGGCTTGTCCGTCTTGCCTTCAGTGAAGGGGATCGGCTTGTCGCCGCGCTTTTTGTGGCGCGCGATCCGGTGGCGCTGTCGCGCGGGCATGTGACGGCGGCGCTTGGATCTGCACCCGACCCGAGCTTTCTGGCCGGACAGCCCGGCCGTGGCGCCCCGGATGCCGGGGCGACCGTCTGTGCCTGCTTTGGTGTGGGGGTGAATACCATCACCGCCGCCATCCGCGCCGGCCATGGGCTGACCGTGGCCGAGCTTGGCGCATCTCTGCGTGCCGGCACGAATTGCGGTGCCTGCCAGCCCGAACTGAAGGCCCTGATCGCGCGTCACCGCCGGGTCCCGGCGTGCCAGCCTGCCTGAGGCTGGCGGGGTTCAGCCTTTTGCGCCCGGTCCCCGGGCGTAAAGGTCTTCGTAACGGACGATGTCATCTTCGCCGAGATAGGCGCCGGTCTGCACCTCGATCAGCACCATTGGCACCTTGCCGGGGTTTTCCATCCGGTGCACCGCGCCCAGCGGCACATAGACCGACTGGTTTTCCGTAATCAGGCGGACGGTATCGTCCACCGTGACCCGGGCCGTGCCCTGCACCACGATCCAGTGTTCCGACCGATGGTGATGGCTTTGCAGGCTGAGGCTTGCCCCCGGTTTCACGACGATCCGCTTCACCTGAAAGCGGTCCGCGAGGGCCAAAGTCTCGAACCAGCCCCAGGGGCGGTGGTCCTTGGGAAATTGCACGGCCTGTTTTGCGGCTTTGCTTTTCAGCAGGCTGACCGCTTCTTTCACATCCTGCGCCCGGCGCTTGTCCGCGATCAGCACAGCATCATTCATCGCCACGGCGATGATATTGTCCAATCCGATCCCCACCAGCTGCAACCCGTCGCTGTCGGATCGAAGCAGGCTGTTGGTGCAGTCGATCGCGCTGGCCTCGCCCCGGGTCACGACACCTGCGCCATCCGGCCCCGACACGGCCCAGACCGCATCCCAGCCGCCAAGGTCTGACCAGGCCCCATCAAAAGGCACGACCGACAAATTCGGGGCCTTTTCCATGACGGCATAATTGATCGAGATGTCGGGCGACCTGGCCCATGGCTCCGGGGCGAGGCGCAGGAACCCAAGGTCCACCCGTGCGGCATCTGTCGCGGCCCGGACGGCGGCCAGAACTGCGGGGGCAAAGCGTTCAAACGCGGCAATCATGTCCTGTGCGCGGAACAGGAAGATCCCCGCATTCCACAGGTAATTCCCCGAGGCGAGCATGGCCTCCGCGCGGCCAAGATCGGGCTTTTCGACAAATTTGTGCAACGGAATTGCCGCCCCGTCACCTGCCGGGGCCTCGGTCAGTTCCAGATAGCCATATCCGGTTTCAGGCCGTGTCGGCGTAATGCCGAAGGTCACGATCTGCCCGCGCGCCGTCGCCTCAAGCCCGCGGATGACCGTCGCCTGAAAATCAGCCGTTGCCGGAATGTCATGATCCGAAGGCATGACAAGCAGTGTCGCCTCGGGGTCCGCACCATGGGCGTGAAGGGCGGCGGCCAGAACGGCCGGCGCGGTATTCCGCCCTTCGGGCTCAATCAGGATGGCTGCCGGGTCTATTCCCAGCTCGGCCAGCTGTTCCGTAACGATGAAACGGAAATCGCTGTTGGTCAGGATGATCGGCGCAGCAAAATCCGCACCCGTGGCCCGCAGGACCGAAGCCTGAAACAGGGTTCCCGTGCCAACCAGCGGCACGAACTGCTTGGGATAGCTTTTGCGCGATAGCGGCCAAAGCCGCGTGCCCGAGCCGCCACAAAGAATGCAGGGGTAAATCTTCACTTCAACCATCCGCTCTCAATGTCCCGGCCGATCCTGCCAGGTTCACTGGGTCAACAGACTACAGACGAAATGGTGATGCCAGCAGTTTCCATCACAAGGCCCCGCGCTGCCTGCCGACGGAAATGATACCAAGGATTAAAATCACCAGATTCAGCTGGTTTCACGTCGAAGCTTGCTGGATTTAAGTGGTGCCCAGAGCCGGTGAGTTGACTTGTGCGCCTGATCTGGCATGTGGGTTCTTGTCGTGACGAGGTAAAGGTTATGCCCTTGTCAGGTGCTGGGTCAATCTGGCCGAATGGTTCTACGGCTGGTTTGGCTCCGGCGGTAGGCCACGGGATGCGTGGACGAGGCAGGATCGGGCGACGGATATGGAATGGATAAGTTCCGCGTTCTCGCGCAGTCAATGGTGTTAGGGAGCACCTCTTACCCGCGTTCCATGGCGACGCGACCGATCTGCTTTCGGGAAGTGACGAGTTCAGGTATTGCCCCGGTCTCAGCCTTCTCGGTTCACTCTTCAGCCGCCTCCAAGGACCTCGTTTCATGCAGAATCTATCTCATGCCGTTATGGCGCAGCGGCACGAACGGATCATTCGACTGCGGACTGAACGACAGGCGCTCGGACAGGAAGGTCACGGTCGCGCCCTTGCGGGTCAGGGTGGTGGTGATGTCGTGCAGGTCGCGCAAGTCACGGGCGAGCCGGTCGATGCTGTAGACGACGACCTCGTCCCCCTCGCGGGCGAAGTCGATCATGTCCATGAGCGCGGGGCGATCCTTGGCCGAGGCACCCGACTGCTTCTCCTCGAACAGCTTCGCCACCTCGCCGATGTCTTGCCGGTCGAGGTTCTGGCCTTCGCTCGACACTCTCCGATATCCGATCCGCATGCCCATCTCCCCAAACTGTCACTCATGGGTCTAGACCCTGACCGTGGGTGTCACATTTGGCGCGGATTGGACCTCAAGGTTACGCCTCGGGCATAACAGGGTCTGTGGCGCACATGGCTACACCCAGATGTTACGGGGCTACCACGGAACTTGAATCCGTCAACAAAATCCTGATGCCGACTGATCCCCGCAGCGTCCGTTGATCGCACGGACGACGCCGGTCGTCTGTGTGGACCTGCACCGGTTTCGTTCCAGTCTTTTGAGAGCGATACTCGCCATCAAGGAG
>NZ_BMYQ01000020.1 GCF_014652355.1 Gemmobacter lanyuensis
CACTCATCGCTACCGTCTCCTTTGTAGCATGAGCAGATTTTCACTGGGTCGATACATTCACGCGTTAGGAGTACCCCGATCAGATCAATGGAAATCCCGGCTCGGGAAGAGCCACTTCGCCTGTTCGCGCGGATGCTGTGCCCGGGGTGGCTGACGGGCTGGTCGGGCGCTGGGGTGAAGCCCGAACCGTGGGGCATCGTCGGCGTCGGGCCGAATCGGACTGATGGTATCATCAAGCGGGTAGCCAAGATCGGAAAGTCCCCGAGACAGATCCTCGATCTGCTCTGCGATCAAATGTACTAGGATTCCCTCGCGTTTCAGGCGCCCGGTGACGCGCAGCAACCGCCCGCCGATCACGGCGGGGCGGAAACGCTCGTAAACTTTTTGCCATATTATGATATTCGCCACGCCGGTTTCGTCTTCAAGGGTCAGGAAGACCACCCCCGAGGCGGTGCCGGGACGTTGGCGGGTGATCACAAGACCGCAGACGCTGATCAGCTCCAGCGGTGCCGTGGCAAGCTGCTCGTGGCAGGTCAGACCGTGCAGGCGGGGGCGCAACAGCTCCATCGGATGGGCACGCAGGCTCAGACGCAGTGCGTTATAATCCTCGACCATCTCCTCACCCAGATGCATCGGTGGCAGCACTACCGCGTGTTCGATTCCGCCCTCGCCATCAAGCGGATTAGCAAAGAGTGGCAAGGGTTTTGGTGCACGGATCGCACGCACGGCCCAAAGCGCATCCCGCCGCGTCAGGCCAATGCCCCAGAATGCATCCGCCTCGGCCAGTCGTTCCAGAACGGCGGGCAAGAGTCCTGCGCGCAGCCACAGGCTTTCGACATCGAGATAACCATTGCCTCGCGCAGCGACGATCCATCCAGCATCCTCTGCGCGAAAGCCCTTGATCTGCCGGAAGCCCAGCCGCAGCGCAAGCCGCCCGTCGGCCCGCGGCTCCAATCGGTTGTCCCACTCCGAGCGATTCACGCAGATCGGCCGCACTTCGACCCCATGTTCCCTCACATCGCGCACAATCTGCGCCGGCGCATAGAAGCCCATCGGTTGGGAATTAAGCAGCGCGCAGGCGAAGATCTCGGGGTGGTGGCACTTCAGCCAAGATGACACATAGGTCAGCATCGCGAAGGCCGCGGCATGACTCTCGGGGAAACCGTAATCGGCAAAGCCCTCGATCTGGGCGAAACAGGCCTCGGCCACCGCCACGGGATAGCCGCGCTCGGTCATGCCGGAAACGAACCGGTCGCGATGCGCGCCGATCGTGCCCATGCGCCGGAACGACGCAAGCGAACGGCGTAGCTGATCGGCCTCTTCCGCGGAATAGCCCGCCCCCACCACGGCAATCTGCATCGCTTGTTCCTGAAACAGCGGCACGCCGAGGGTTTTGGCCGTTACTGCAGCCAGCGCAGGGCCAAAGGGTTCGGGCGCCTCCAGCCCCTGACGGCGGCGTATATAGGGCTTGACCATGCCGCCCTGAATTGGCCCCGGTCGGACTATCGCAACCTCGATCACCAGATCGTAGAAAGTGGCGGGTTTCATCCGCGGCAGGAAATTCATCTGCGCCCGGCTTTCGACCTGAAACACCCCCACCGCATCGGCGCGCGTCAGCATCGCATAGGTAGCGGGGTCTTCCTGTGGCACCTTGGCCAGATCGAGCCGCAACCCCTTGTGGCGTTCGAGCAGATCGAAGCTTTTGCGCAGGCAGGTCAGCATCCCAAGGCTGAGCACATCCACCTTGAGGATACCGAGTGCGTCGATGTCGTCCTTGTCCCATTCGATGCAGGTGCGCCCCTCCATCGCAGCATTCTCGATCGGGCACAGCGCATCGAGCCGCCCGCGGGTGATTACGAAGCCGCCGACATGCTGGCTCAGATGTCGGGGGAAGCCAATTATTTCGGCTATCAACCGGATCGTCAGCGCCAGCCGTCGATCTTCTGGGTTGAGCCCGATCTCGCGCAGCCGATTTGGGTCGGGGCCCCGATCTGACATCCCCCAGATCTGCCCCGAGAGCGCCGCAGTCACATCAGCGGAAAGCCCCATCACCTTGCCAACCTCGCGGATCGCGGCGCGGGTACGGAAATGGATCACTGTGGCGCAAAGTCCGGCCCGGTCGCGGCCATATTTCGCATAGATCCACTGGATCACCTCTTCGCGACGCTCGTGTTCGAAATCGACGTCGATGTCGGGCGGCTCGTCGCGATGGCGCGAGATGAAACGCTCGAATACCATGCCGATCATGTCGGGCGAGACATCGGTGATTTCCAGCAGATAGCAGAGGATAGAATTGGCTGCCGAGCCACGGCCCTGACACAGGATGCTGCGGGAGCGGGCGAACTGCACAATGTCGTGCACGGTCAGGAAATAGCGTGCATAGCCCAGCTCCCCGACAAGTCTGAGCTCCTTGGCCATCAACTGATGTACCCGATCGGTTGCACCTTGCGGATAACGCTTGGTCAGCCCTTCGCGGGCAAGGCGCGCAAGTCGGTCCTGCGGTAGTTCCTCGCCCTCCTCGTCGGGGTAATCGTAGCTGAGTTCCGAAAGGTCGAAGGCACAACGTGCGGCAATCTCCGACGTGCGGCGGATCGCGGCGGGGTGATGGCGGAAAAGCCGTGCCATCTCGGCCGGGCTTTTCAGGCGGCGCTCGGCATTGAGCAGGGCGCGGGCGCCGATGCTGTCGATGGTCAGTCTCTCGCGCAGGCAGGTCAGCACATCGGCGAGGGGGCGGCGGGCGGCGCGGTGCATCAGCACATCGCCCACTGCCACCATCGGCGTCGAGGCCCGCAAAGCCAGATCGGCACAGCCGCGAAACCAAGCCTGATCGGTGCCGTCATAGCGCGGGGCGGCACCCAGAAAGACATGGCCAGGAAACTGCCGGTGCAGCCGGAGCAGCGGCTGAAGCGCGGCTGCAAGATCAGATGGCGGCAGCGCGATCAGGATAAGTCCGGCGCCGCCCGCAGTCAGATCGTCAAGGGTCAAGGCACAGTCTCCCTTGGCTGCTCGTCGCTTGCCAAGGGTGAGAAGCTGTGAGAGCCGCTCATAGGCCGGGCGGTCAGTCGGCAGCGCCAGAAATTCCGTGGTGCAATCGCGCAGGCAAAGCCGCGCACCGATGATCAGCCGCGGCAGCTTCGCTGCCACGGGCTGTGCTAGGGGCGCGTCATTTCCGTAGTTCTGACGTGAGGACGGATCGGTCCGGGTTGCAGAGCGGATACGCAGAGCCTCGGTCTCCTGACGCAGGGTTTTCAGCGCCGAGAAGGCCCGTACCACACCAGCCAGCGAATTACGGTCGGTGATCGCCAGTGCCGCCAGCCCCAACTCCGTCGCCCGGGCCACCAGTTCCTCAGGATGTGAGGCACCGGTGAGGAAGGTGAAATTCGATGTCGCGCAGAGCTCGGCATAAGCGGCGGGATTTTGCGTATCTGGACCAGGAAAAACGCTCATGCGAATTCCCCCTGCACGAACCAGCCCGGATTTTGCGGCGTGAAGAAAAGCCAGAGCCTGCGGCCCTCGGCGGTCTCCACCCGCCAGTAATCGCGCAGTCCGTGGCGCCAGTTCTCATCTTCAAACCACCATTCGGGGGTGATCCGTTCCGGTCCGGTGGCGCGGGCGGTGGTGAGGGGCATGGCCCGCCAGCGGAACCTTGCAGGCGGGGTGGGGCCGGTCGCGGTGATCGGCTCGGGCGGAAAGAGGCGCAGGGGACGCGGGCGGGGGGCATGAAACCCGCCTTGTGCGGGGCTGAAGGCGGCGGGAGCGATCAGGAAGCTGCGTTCAGGGATGTGACTTTTGGCGGGTAGAAAGCGATGGATGTTCTCAAGTCCGATCCGCCTTCCAAGCCTTGTGAGCAGATCGGCCAGTCGGTCGGGGCTGGCGACTGGGGGCGTGCCCAGCTGCACGGGGGACAGTGGCTCTACTTGGGTGGCTTCAAGACGCAGCTGGTCGATGCCGAACCCTGCATCCACCTTTGCCAGGCCGTGGGTAAAGAGCGGCAGGATTCGAGCAGGGTCACGCATCGGCGCAGCCAGGCGCAATTCGACCTGCTGGTTTGCCTGATCGACACGGCGCAGCGTCAGCACAAGCTGCCGCGCCCCAGCCTGATGCGCGGCCAGCCGGGCGCAAAGCGGCACAAGTAGTCGGCTTAACCCCGCCATCACGTCGCCTTCCAATCCGATCGGCTCAGGCAGGGTCATCCGGGTAACGAATTGCGGCGGCTCGCTCGCGGGGGTGACCGGCTCGGGGCTGTTCCCAAGGGCCTGATCGAGTCGGGTGAGCAGATCAGGACCGAAGCGGCGGGCCAGCGGTGCGCGAGGGCTGGCCGCCAAATCGCCGATGCAGCGCAGCCCCAGCCGTTGCAGCCCGGTCACGATGTTAGGCTTCAGCCGCAGCGCTGCGACGGGTAGGGCGAGCAAATCTGGTTCCGGCGTCTCAGGGGAGGGGGGGCCGAAATGCGCCAGCGCCCACGCGGCGCCCAGACTGGCACCGCGTCCCAGCTGTGCAGTAATCCCCGCCCGCGTCAGCCGCACAAGGATGTCAGCGCACATCGTCTCTTCACCGCCCCATAGATGCGCCGCACCGGTGATATCCAGCACCAAACCGTCCTGCCCTTCGATTCCAACCCAAGGACAATAGCGCTCCGCCCAACGCCGCAACCCGGCCAGAAACCGCATATCGAGATCGGGACGGGCCAGGCGGCTGACCAGACCGGGACAGAAGCTGCGCGCATCCGCCATTCGCATGCCGCGGTGCAGACCAGCTGCTTCGGCCTCGGCGTTCAGGCAAAAAAGTGTCTCAGCGCCGCCCAACCGCTGCGCCAGTGCGAAGGGGCCATCAACCGGGCATGCCCGGAGGGCCCGGTCACTCGCCAGCCGGGGAAACCAGATCGAGACGATGCGCCTGTGCGTTCCAGCAAACATTCCATGCGCCAAGTGTTCCTGATTTGTTCTTTATAATTTCCCATCTCATCGGAGTCGAGTCCGTGCCAGCCGCATCGAAAATCGGCGTAGCCCGCCAGCGTGTTTCGGCAGCATTTGAGCCCATGCCTTCTGGGATCAGGCACAGCCCCGTCGTGCCTCCAATACCAGCGGCCAATTGCAGCCGCCGCCCCTCGCGCAGATCAAGCAGGCGGGTAATCTCCAGCACGACAAGGGCAAGACTACCGTCTTTCAGCGCCTCCTCAGCTAGTGCCAGACTGTCGGTTTGGGTCGGCGTACGTGCCAGCAGCACCCAAGTAGGATCAAGAAAAGACAAAAGTCCCAAAGGGTTGAGGGTTTCAGTCAGCCAAGCCTCACGCAGCCATAGTACCGGGCGCTGCAGGCCAGCGGCAGCGCATGCGGCGAAGACGGGGGCCGAGGGACCGCAGACCTCGTGGACACGGCCCGGGCGAAGTGGAAAAAAGGGAAGATCAGCGTGGGACATGCGGATAGCGTAACGGGAAAGGCCGTGATTTCCAACGTTTGGCAATAGGTACTCCCAGAAAGGTCACGGCGTTGCAAGCACAGGCTCCACTGGGCGCTATCTCCTGTTTGCAAGTTCAGTACCTGTTGATTTTCACTGAAAATTGAGCCGGTTGAGCGCATAATTTTCACTGAGAATTGAGCCATGTGGCCCTTTCCCCGAAGCGTTTAGCGGCGGGGGCAACGGAGTGATCCACAGGGGACTATTGAACATCATCCGACGTATGCACTTGCGGCAGAAGCTGTCGATTCGCGAGATTGCGCGGCTGACGGGCGTGTTGCGTACTACCGTGAGCAAGTATCTGGCCGCGAGCACCATCGAGCCGAAGTTTCCGACGCCGGAACGGTCGAGCAAGCTTGATCCCTATGCGGAGAGGCTGGCAGGCTGAAGACCAATGCGAAGAAGGGACGCAAAGATCGGCCCACGCTGAAGGAGATACATGCCGATCTCGTGGTGCTTGGCTTCACGGGTTCTTATGCCCGAGTGGCAGCCTTTGCGCGTCGGTGGCGCGCCCATCGTCAGCGCGAAGAACAAACAACGGGGCGTGGCAGCTTCGTCTCCCTGGCTTTCCGCCCTGTGGAGGCGTTCCAGTTCGACTGGAACGATGACTTTGCGGTTGTTGGCGTGAACACACGAAGCTGCAGATGGCGCATATCAAGCTGTCGCACAGTCGCGCATTTTTGTTGCGGGCCTATCCGCTGCAGACCCATGAGATGCTATTCGATGCCCATTGGCACGGCTTCTACGTCTTTGGCGGCGTGCCTGCGCGTGGCATTTACGACAACATGCGAACGGCAGTGGATCTTGTGGGCCGCGGTAAGGCGCGGCATGTCAATATCCGCTTCCTGGCGATGGCGAACCACTATGTCTTCGAGCCCGGCTTCCGCAATCCAGCGGCAAGTTGGGGCGAGCCAGCGTGTCGCCACTGATGGAGTGGAAGACTCCCGCTCAACTTGCGGGCCGGGCAGTTCACGGATACGAAAGCGAGCATCGACGCGATCACTGCTGATCTGCGCCGCGCCACCGAGGCGGACAAGACAGCGCGGCGGCTGCAAACGATGCCCGGGATCGGGCCGATCACGGCCAGCATTCTGGTAACCACAGTTCCTGACGTGTCGGCTTTCCGCTCGGCCCGCGACCTGTCGGCTTGGCTGCGCTTGGCGCCATAACCGCATTCCAGAGGTGGAAAGGGGCGGCTGGGTGCGATCTCGAAGATGGGAAATCGTTACACTCGGCGGATGCTCTATCTCGGCGCCATTGGGGTGATTTCTACCCATAAACGCGCCGATCCGGACGAGGATTGGCTGGGGCGGATGCTGGAGAAAAGCCGCTGAAGGTCGCGGCCATCGCGCTGGCAAACCGCATGGCGCGGACCGTCTGGGCCATGCTGCGAACCGGCGGAGCCTGGCGGGCGGCGTGAGGGCGATGAATTACGGGCCGGATGCAGCCTGACCGAAATGGCGAGGGCAAAGTGAGATGATGGCACACTGATGTGTTGACGCAGTGGCATCTGCACAGGTTAAGCCGCTAAAGTGAATGCCTCGGCTGGGGTTTTCATGTCCAGCGCCTGATGTGGGCGTTGGGTGTTGTAGAATCTGATCCAGTCGCCGATGGTACGGATTGCGTGCTGAATGCTGTCGAAGCGTTGGCGATGGATGCAGTGTTCCTTCAGTGTCTGGATGACGCGCTCGACCATGCCGTTCTGCTGCGGGCAGTGCGGCGTGATGAACCCCTGCTTCAGGCAGTAGCTGCGGACGAGGGCGGTGTATCGCCGACTGATAAAGACCAAGCCGTAGCATGTTGGGAATGGCACGCCGTTGAGCGTTATGGCCGCCTGCGCAGCTTCCAAAATTGTGCAGCAGGCGGCCATAACCGGGGCTCAGGTCTCTATGGTGGTTTTGCGAACCACACCACAGAGGAGACTGGCCATGGCCAAGGTTGAGCATACTTCGGATGCCCTTGTTCTGGTAGGCATCGACATTTCCAAGAGCCGTCACGAGGTGCTGGTAATTGTCCCAGGGCGGACGCGGCGGCGGATGACAGTATTGAACACGGCTGATGATTATCGTCGGCTCATCGCTGCCTTGATAGAATACGGTCTGCCTGTCACCATAGGGTTCGAGGCGACAGGCAGCTATCATCGGGCCCTGATGTTCGCTCTCGGAAGTGCGGGGTTCGATCTGAAGCTGGTGTCGTCCGTTGCACTCGCTCGCACGCGGGAAGCGCTGCACAACAATTGGGACAAGAACGATTCCAAGGATGCACAGGTCATCCTGCGGATGCTGGAGATCGGGGCGGTCCAGGTCTTTCACGACCGGTGACCTGCCACTGGTCTTTCATCCAGCTGCGACCGGAGCCGGTTGGTTGTTTACGCCCTTCAGCGTGGGTTGAGCAATCGCCCAACTCCCCGACCTCCCCCCGACTCGTCCTCGGTCAGAAGGTGGCTCTATTCAAAGCTTGGTCCTTTACGGATCGGCTAAGCCCCCCCCCGCCGGAACAGGCCGCCGAGGCTCGTAAACAGGCGGCGGTGTGTATCATCGTCGGGCATACCGCAATCAAGTCACAGGCCTGACGCCGCGGCAGAAAACAGGTGCTCAACTCGCAGTCGCCCCCCCCAGGCGGCCGTTAAAGCGCCCGGAAACGCCGTTCTGCATGTGCTTGCCGGGCGCGATGTCGTGCCATTCGACCTTGTGCTCGGCGCACCACTTCAAAGTTCGCGTTCGAGGTGAACTCGGTGCCACAGCATGTTGGGAATGTCGCGCCGTTGAAGGTTATGGCCGCCTGCGCAGCCTCCAAAATTGCGCAGCAGGCGGCCATAACCGGGTCTCGGGTCTCTATGGTAGTTTTGCGAACCACACCACAGAGGAGACCGGCTATGGCCAAGGTTGAACATACTTCGGATGCCCGTGTTCTGGTAGGCATCGACATTTGCAAACACAGGCATGAGGTGCTGATTGCCGTCCCGGGCAAGACGCGCCGGCGGCGCATGACGATCACTAATTCCACCGACGACTTCATGCGCCTGATCGCGATCTTGCGGGATTATGGCCTGCCGGTCCGTATCGGTTTCGAGGCCACAGGCAATTATCATCGCGTGCTGATGTATCATCTCGGCGTGGCCGGGTTCGATCTGAAGCTTGTGTCTTCGGTCGCTTTGGCCCTGACGCGGGAGGCGCTGCACAACAGCTGGGACAAGAACGATCCGAAGGATGCCCAGGTGATCTTGCACATGCTGCAGATCGGGGCAGTGCAGATATTCCAGGACCCGATGGTGGCCGGCACGAACGACATTCAGGAATTGTCCAAAACCCATGATGCGGTGTCACGGTCCAAGACTGAGCTTTGGCATCGCATTCTGACCCACTACCTGCCGCTCTACTTTCTGGAAGCCGACCGCTTCCACCGCAGTTCGCGGACGGATTGGTTTCTGGCCTTCCTCGAGATGTTCCCTTCGCCGCACATGATCAGCGCCATGACCAAGGAGGAATTCATCCAGGCTGCTTGGGAGGTGGTTGGGCGCAAGGTCGAGAAGTCTCTCCTGTTGTCAGATATTTACGAGACAGCAAAGGTGTCTGCAGGATTACCCGTGGCGCCAGATTCTGACGCCGTTCGTATGTTCCGCATGATGCTGGCCGAGGGAAGAAGCCTGATCCTGCAGCGCAATGCCATCGAGGATAGGGCCGTCGAACTGCTGGGCGAGCGCCCTGACTACCAACTGCTGCGCACCATTCCCGGCATCGGGCCGATCAATGCGCTGACCATCCTGGCCGAGACCGGGGACCTGCGGCGTTTCCATCATCATCGCCAGTTCCTGAAGTTCTGCGGCATGGATCTGGCCACTGTCCAGTCTGGCATGTTCCGTGGTCGGAGCAAAATCTCAAAGTATGGTAACGCCCGCCTGCGCCGCACGTTGTGGCTGGCAGGGCAGACCGCAGTCCTGAAGAAAGCAAACAGCTTCCGGGACAAATTCGAGCGCTACATCGCGCAAGATCGCCATAACCCGGATTTGCGCCGGAAGGCCTACACCGCCATCGCTGCAAAGATGGCACGCACTATTCACGCCGTGATCAAATCCGGCGAACCCTATCGTCCCTTTTTCGAGGGGACGAGCCCAGGCGGAAGGATCTCTCTCTCACAGGGCCGTGGAGGCGCATGACGCGACCTCGTAGATAATGTTCGGGCCTTCCGCTTGGGATTTAGGATCTCGTCTTAAGGACGGTGAGGGCGGCAACCAGGCCGACCCTGTATTTGCCATGGAAGAGACCACTTCTTGACGGCGGAGCCCGCCTGGGCAACTATTCAAAAGGCATCCTGTCGCTCGGATGCCCCGTGATCTGACGCCCAAAACCGCGTTTCGTTCCCGAGCTAGGACGTTATACAACACGATCATTCCGGGCCTCCCGCGGCGTTCGATCAGTGCGGTCAGTTCCCGGGCCATGCGGCGGCCCGAGATGGACGTGTCCGGGATAGCCGCAAAGCACTCGCGCGTGACGTCATCGACGACGTTCAGCACCCTAAAGCGCCGCCCACAGGCGAACTGATCATGGACGAAGTCGAGCGACCAACGGGCATTTGCCCGCGCCTCGATCAGGATCGGGGCCCTTGTGCCGATGGCCTTGCGGCGTGCTTTGCGTTTACGGACCGTCAACCCTTCCTCGCGGTAGAGCCGGTAGATGCGGTTGATCCCCGACGCCTCGCCTTCCCGCCTGAGCAGGATGAAGAGCCGCTGATACCCGAACCTGCGCCTCTCGTTGGCCAGGTCCCGCAAACGCCCGCGCAGTACCGTGTCCGGCTCGCGCCGCGACTGGTAGCGCACCATCTTGCGGTCTGCCCCGGCAATCTCGCACGCCCCAGCTGCGCTACAAACAGTCCCCCGGACTGTTTGCTTGACGCTTGCTATTCCGACAGCCCGAGATGGGCCTTCAGATGCGCGACAGCCTCGCGCTTCGCGGCGGGCGTCACCACTAATGGGATGGTCCGCCCCGCACCCCGGCGCAGGATCGGGGAACACCACCACCAAACGGAAAGAAAGGATGCGCACCAGACCAGATCCACAGACGACCGCCTTCGGCATCGACATCGGCAAGAAGGTCTTCCACGTCGTTGCCCTGAACGCCGCCGGAGCGGTGATCCAGCGCGCGAAGTTCTCACGCGATACGTTGATGTCCTTTTTCGATGCCGCGCCGAAGGCGCTGATCGGCATGGAAGCCTGTCCAGGCTCGCAATGGCTGGCGCGGCGGCTGGCCGCGATGGGCCATGACGCCCGGATCATCCCGGCGCGCTTCGTGAAGCCCTATGTCAAATCGAACAAGACCGACACCGTGGACGCCCGCCAGCATGACGCCGTCAGCCGACTGGTAACCATCCCGGGCATCGGCGCACTCGGAGCGACCGCCATTGTCGCCGCAGCAGGGGACGGACGACAATTCCGCAAGGCGCGCGATCTCGCCGCATGGCTGGGCCTGGTTCCGGCCAAGCATTCGACCGGGGGCAAGCAGACCCTTCTGGGCATCAGCAAGCGGGGCAACCGTTATGTGCGGCGGCCGATCACGCGCGATCCTGCTTTCTGCATCTGAACCGTACGAACCATGCCCTCGGAAGCTGGCTTTCGGCGCTTGAGGCGCGAGGCGCGGATCTCAGCAAGGCCTTGCTGTCAAAAGCGGCTGACTGATCAGAGGCCGGATACATTTACGCAACCCAGACAGCCACGCACGAAAACCTTGCAACCGCGGGGCGGACCATACATTTTGACAGCAGTTCCTTCATCGCAGCCATGTCGAGCATCTGCTCGGCCAAGAGCTTCTTCAGCTTCGCGTTCTCATCCTCCAGCGCTTTCAGCTGCTTGGCCTCGGATACCGTCATCCCGGAATACTTATGATGCCGGCATGCACTTGCCCCAGCCCTTACGCTTGTCGGCAGTGCGCGCATGAAGATTCAAGCCGCCAAGATCGCAGGTCATGGCTACAGGTCCTCTAAGGGGACTCGGCGCTGCAATTGCAACGCAAACCGGCGGCGTTTTGGACGCCGCCGGTTTACTTCAGCTCTCATCCTGACCGTAGTAGCCGCCATATCGGCCGTAATAGCCGTAGCGTCGGCCTGCGCGTTCCTCGTGGCTGAGTACGCCGAACATTTGCGCGCCTGCGGGCAACATCTCTTGAAGCTGGTTCGCGGCCTCGCGCACTTCGCCTTGTGTGGTGCTACCGTAGCGGACCACCTGGACGACTGCGTCTGCGTAGCGGGCGAGATAGCGGGTGTCGACCACGGGCAGCAGCGGCGGGCTGTCGAGGATGACCATGTCGAAGTTCTGGATTGCGATCTCGAGCAGGTTGCGGAATGCGACACTGTTGATCATCTGGTCGGTGGGGGCAGAGCTGCGCTCACCTGCCGTCAGGACAACGAGGGGCGAATAGGGATCCGCTGCGGCTTCCATCTGGCGGATCGCATCAGCCCCGGCTGAGACCAGATAGTCCAGCAAGCCGACCTTGCTTTCGATGCCAAGCCGCCCTGCGATTGCCGGTTTGCGCAGATCCGCCTCGATCAGCAGTGTCCGCGCGCCGGACATGGCGTAAGTTCGCGCCAGCGCGATGGCGGTTGTTGTCTTGCCTTCGGCCTGAAGGGCGGAGCAGACGAGGATCACCCGCCCGGAGTTGGCAGAGCGCTTGAGTGCCGAGCCCCTGGCCTGACCTTCCGCTGTCTTGCTGCTGTCAAAGCTCATGTCGATGGCGGCGCGGAGTTTGCGGAAGGTTTCCGCATAGACCGAAAGCGGTGCCGAGACGACAGCATCTGCCGGAGAGGCGAATTCTGCCAGATCCACTTCACCCACCGTAACCGGCACCTTGGCCTGCAGCACGTTTTGCAGCTGGCTGGCCGAGATGACGCCACCGATGTAATATTCCTTCAGGAAGGCCAATGCGACGCCCAGACCCAGGCCCATGACCATAGACAGGCTGATGATCAGGCGCTTCTTCGGGGCAGCGGCAGAATTGGGCGGCAGCGCTTCTGACACAACTCTGGCATCCGCGATCTGCAGATTGGCCATGGTACCCAGATCCTGTTCGCGGGCCAGAAGTGTCTGATACTGGTTCCGGGCGATGGTCGCGCTTTGCTGCAGGTTGAAAAGCTCGGTCAGCATTTCCGCCGACAGATCCGATTGCAGCAGGCTGCTGCGGAGCTGATCGCGGGCCTCGCTTTCGCGGGTGGTCAGGGCCGACATTTCCTGGCGCACGGCGCCGATCGTCGCGACGGACTGGCTGGTCAGATCCTCTTCCAGCTTTGCCAGTTCAGACCGGAGGTCCAGCACCTCGGCAGAGCCTGCGGTCGCAGCGTTGATGCGCTGTTCCAACTGCTTGCGCTGGCGGGCAAGTTCGGCAAGGGCGGTGTCTTCCAGCGTTGCGGCGGCGGCTTCCCAGTCGCCGCTGCGAATGGCGCCTTCCGCACTGGCGATGAGGGTGTTGCTTTGCTGTTTCTGGGCCTGCGCCTCTTGCAGGCTGCGGCGCAGCTCTGCGATGGCGGGATCACCGCTTTCCTTTTCGAGACGGGCCAGGTTCACTTCGATGAACGTGTTTACGGCTTGTTCAGAGCTGGCCAGTTCCGCTTGCGCGGTTTCGATCTGCCGGCGCAGCACATCGCGCGCATCAAGCGTCGAGGAGGTCTTTGTCGCGACCTGCCGCTGAAGGTAGATCTTGGCATAGGTATTGGCGATCTCGGCGGCCCTTTGGGGGTCTTCGGACGATACGGAAATCGCAATCAGATAGGTCAGCCCGCGGCGACGCACATCGACGGCGGATTGAAGCTTTTGAATGGTCGCGTTGAGCAGCGCCGTCTCGGTCGGCGCGTCCTTGGGTGCAAGACCGACCAGACGACGGAGGGAATTTCCGTCCAGATCCGTGCCAAGGGCAATCCCGATCTTTTCGAGCATCCCGAGCTGGGGCCCGAACTCCGGGTCGCGGATCAGGTTTGCGGCCTGAATGACGGCGAGTGCCGTAGCGTCGGAACGCAGGATTTCGACCTCGCTGTCCACGCGAGAGTTCAGCACCGCACTTTGCTGCTGCTCGCCGGCACCGGTTTCAAGAATGTTGGACCCCCGGCTGTCGACCAGCAGAAGGGTGGTGGAGTCATAAATGGGTTTCGCAGTCAGAATATAGGCAAAGCCCAGTCCGAGGACGATCAGCACGGTCAAGACAATCAGGCGCCGTTGGCGCTTGAGGATCGCGATGATGTCCTTGAGATCAATCTCAGCAGTATCCAAGGGGTAGTCCTTCAAATTTCAGCGGCAGTTACCGGGCTGGAAACAGAAACAGTCTAACTCGGAACTGCATCAACTGTAAGAACATGTGGAAAATAGCTCTCTGCAAGCCGGAGTGCAGTGAGTTTGCCCGATTTATAGGCGCCCGTGTCGATCCCGATACAGGACGCCGCCAAATCGGGCGCCTGTTGAATGACATGCCCATGGACAAGGCGAAGGCCGTGTTCCGGGCCGGGGCCCATGCCCCCCCATGTCAGGGTCCGTAGTGGTTGGTCGTGGGGGCCGCGTGTCGGGTCAAACCCGGCATGGGCCAGAACGAAAGCTTGATTCAGCCCCCGGACAACAAAGCCCGGCGGGAGGTTGCGCAGCCAGGCAAGATGGTCGTCCGGCAGGTGGGCCGACAGCATTTGCTGCACCCGGCGCGTCGGCAGCTGCTTGGCTTGTGCCTCGTCCAAGACAAGACCGTAAGAGCCCAGCGTTTCGAAGCCGCCAAAGCCCAGCCAGTCGAGATTGGCGCGCGGATCGTCGACAAACGCCAGCATCATGTCTTCGTGGTTGCCGCGCAGGGCCAGGCGATCGCCCCAACGCAGCGGGCGCATTACATCATCCAGCACCCCCGCGGTATTTGGGCCACGGTCCACCAGATCGCCCAGCAGGATGACCCGTGGCCGGCCCTCGAACTGCGCGGCGTCTGCGGCGATCTGCGCCTCCAGCGCGCGGAGGAGATTGCGGCAACCGTGGACGTCCCCGATGGCATAAACCGGACCGTCGGCCAGATCGAGCGGCAGCAATGCAACCCCGTCGGGTTGGCCAGATCCCAAAAGCCGCCCGAACAGGCGCCCCATGAGGCCAGATGTGGCCGTCATGTCGACGGCCCCCTGTTGTCCTCGCCCTTGGCGCCGGGCTGCGGCGCAAGCTCGATGACCAGAGTGCGGGTGGCAGCAGACGGAACCGGCTGTAGCGGTTTTGCCGCCACCGGTGCGGGGTCATCACTCTCGCTCTGGATTTTCCGGGCAATCCCGAGGCCGACCAGCAAAAGGAACACAAAGTTATTGGCCGGCACCTCGAGGCTGAAATCCCCAAGCGAATGCACCCCGCCCATCACCAGCACCCCAATGGCGCCCGCGGCAAAAGACGGAAACCCCTGTTCATCTGAAAGCCTGCGCCAGGAAATCACCCCAGCGATGGTCAGCAGGATCGGCGGGATCGACCCGATGATAAGCCCCTGTTCGGCCCAAAGCCCGAGGTAGCTATTATGGGCAAGATCATAAAAGCTGCGTCCGTTCAGCGGCGGGCTGCGGAAGGCTTCGAACGCCACGCCGAACGCATCAAAGCCGAAGCCCGTCAGCGGACGCAGCGCAACCATGCCCAAGGTCTGGCGATACAGGTCAAGACGGATGCCCCCATCCCCTTCGATGAACAGAAGGCGCTGCAACACGCCATTGGCACCGAAAATCGCCAGTCCGATGGCGAAAATGAGAAGGATGACGCCGCTCTCGGCCCAGAGCCGTCTGGTCGGCAATCCGCTGCGCCGGCGCAGCAGCAGGAAAGTCGTGGCCACGCCGAGCGCGCTTGCCAAAAGTCCGAGACGTGATTGTGTTGCGACCAGTGCAAGCAAGATCAGCAACATCCCCAGCAGGATCAGCCCGCCTTCAAAGCCGAGACGTTCGGGCAGGGATTGCGGGCGCGACATGCGCATGCGCGGCCCATCGGCAAGGCGGCCCACCAGCACTGTTCCCAACACAAGTCCGAACCCCAGGAAGGTCGCAAGCGAGTTCCGGTTCACAAACGTTCCGGTCGCTGCCCCCTGATACGAGGTTTTTTCACCCCAAAAAGAAAAGTCGTTCAATAGCTTGAGCGCGACCAGCGCCCAGATCGCCTGAAGCGTGATGCCGATGAAGACAATCCTGCCGATCCGGGTCAGGCGCTGACGCCGCGTTGCGACCTCGACCACAAGCGCGAGGAAAAGGATATAGCCCAGCACCCGCAGCGCGCCGATCAAACTCGCATCGGGCGCCACCGAGAGGGTTGCCCCGCGCAGCCCTTCCATTCCGCTCCGCATCGGGGCGAGGATCTGCGGCAGAACCCCGGCGATCGGCAGGGCCTGCACCATGGCATATGCGGGCACCAGCAGCGCGGCCCCGAACAGCCATTTCTGTGCCAGAAACCGTGGTTGGCGATTGGGGGCAATGCGCGCAGCCTGGATCAGGTGCAGCGCCGCCATCAGCGCAATCAGCCCTGTCCAGAGCATCCACCAGCCGGGGCGGTTGCTGGCCAGCGGAACGGCGCTGCCCGCCGCAATCAGCGACAGGCCGACGGCGTAGCGGTCGTTCATCCGGCTGAACCGGCCCTGGTGGCGCTTTGTCTCAGCCATCGGTGCGCACCTGCTTGCGGGTCATCTGAAGGAAAGCTCGTTGCTCTTCGGGGGGGCGCGTCTCGGCGACCTTGAGGATCAGCGGGCGCAGCGGCTCTTTCCGGATATAGATCCCGGCCAGAAGCTCACGTCCCCACGAACTTACAAAAGCGGCGGCGATATCGGCTTCGGCAATCGGCAGAAGATCGGCCGAGAGCGGCGCGTTGCGTTCCAGAACCAGCAATCGGGTCCCCAGCGGCCAGGGTTCATAGGGGGCGGATTGCTGCGCCGCGGCGTAATCGGCAGTTGTGAGTGCATCCGTAAATACAAGTTTTGCCGCAAGTGTTCGCGAAGACGATGGATTTCGATCCAGAATGGATTTCGCAAGTGCAGAACATGATTCGTTGAAAGCCGCCCGATCCACGGGCGCCGCGGCAAGTTGCGGGCTGGCGAGACTCAGGTTTGCGCATTTTGTAATCAGTTCGCGCGTTCCGCGGGCGCTCATCGGCAAATCATTTTCTGCGTCTGCAGCTTTGATTCCTGCGATGATTTCCGGTTCGCTGCCCCGCAAAAGGTAGGTCACGCCATATTCCCGCAGGAAGCAGAGGGCAGAGCCCCCCGCGGCCAAGAGGCAAAGGACAAGAAGGGAATACCTTGTTTTTTCAATTTTTTTCATTGCCTTACCCCACTGAAGCCCCCAAGCGCGGCCGATAGGACCTCTCTTGAACCTGTCAAGGCATGGCGGAGGTCGCAGGAACACCCGCTGCTTGTCAAACGGAATCTTGCCGAAAGTCGAGGCATGATGACACCTCTTGTATCGTGAGCGGCTACTAGCCAAAGGTTAAGAAATAATAGCCAAAGGTATCGACTTTGGTGCGAAATCGAATAAAGAAGAAGCCATTGCTCACTGGAGAGTCCCAATGACCCATCTTCAAAAGATCATTGCCTCGGTGCTGCTGGCCGGTGTTGGCTTTGCTTCCCCGACATTTGCAGCTGTTACTGATGTTGTTCCTGTTTCTGCGGACCAAGTTGCCGCCATTCAAGCTGCTTGCGCCGGCGACGCCGCCGCCTGTAGCGCTGCTGTCAACGCTCTGGTCGGCGCACTTCAGGCGCAGGGCTATGCGCTCGATGCCATCCTTGGCACCCTGACGGCCGAACTTGCCTCCGCCGCCGACGCACTGGGCATTGCCTCGCCCGCGCTGGCTAATGCGCTGGCCTCGGTTGCCGGTGTCGCTTCGGCGAATGGCCTGGCAGGTCTGGCTTCGGTCATCGGTCAGGTCGCGTCGAACGTCGCCGCTGGTCAGCCCAGCGGTGTTGCTGCTGCGCTTGCCAGCGGTGCTGCCCAGCAACCGACCGCCCCGAACGTTGAGGCAAGCGAAGGCTGATCCAGCCGACGCACATACAAATTTTTAGGGAGGCAGGTCTGCCTCCCGTATAATCTCATTATCCGGTGCGAAACTGCTCCGCGCCAACCGGAGGCTGCCATGAAAGATTTTGAAGGCCTTGGTGAACCTTTAACGATTACGCAGTCTGTTCCTCTGAGCTGGCAAGGCAACCCTGACCTTCTGTTGCCGTCTTCCAGAAAAAATTTAGCTTCACGGCTTTACCGGGCTTACGGTAAGCGCCTTCTTGATATTGTTTTGGTTCTTGCGACCGCCCCTGTGACTGTTCCAGTCATTCTCGTTCTCGCGCTGCTTGTGATGCGGGACGGCGGGCGGCCTTTCTTCGGGCACCGGCGGATCGGCCGCGATGGACGGACGTTCAAATGCTGGAAAGTGCGTTCGATGGTTCCGGATGCAGAGGCCCGGCTGCGGGAATATCTCGCTGAAAATGAGGAGGCCCGCGCCGAATGGGCCACGTCCTTCAAGCTGACGCATGATCCCCGGATCACCCGTCTGGGCAATTTCCTTCGCAAGTCGAGCCTTGATGAGCTTCCGCAGCTTTGGAACATCCTCAAAGGCGAAATGAGCATCGTCGGGCCCCGGCCTGTCACGAAGGATGAGCTCAAGTTCTACGGTGAGCGGGTTTCCTATTACATCCGGATGAGCCCGGGTCTGACCGGACCTTGGCAAGTCAGCGGGCGCAATGATCTCGCCTATCACGAGCGCGTCGCCCTCGATGTCGATTATGCGCGCAACTGCAATGTGGCGACCGACATCAAGATCATCTTTGCCACCGCCATGGCTGTGCTAAAGCGCACAGGGCGCTGACGAAGCTAAGGTGTTGAAATCTAAGGGTCGCCCTCAGGGCGACCTTTTGCATTTTATACGTACTTATGTCGAATAGCGACCATACTGTCGTATTTTTGCACAGGTTTGCCTAAAGGCCTACCCCTTTACCCCGTTCACTCAGGGAAGACACGTCAGCGCACCTTTCGCCTGTCGGTCGAAAGTTCGGGGATTAGGCCATGTTCAACATCTTGCTTGCCTGTGGCGCGCGCCGCAGGGCTGATTTCGTACTGCAAAACGCAGGCCAAACGACCGGCCAGCTGCTGACTTTGTTTTCCGTCGCGCTTTTCTTGTGGCTCGCTATGGCTCTCAACGGGCCTGCGCGTGCTATCCAGGCGCCCTGGATCATCACGAATGACATGGGTGGCAGTCTTGAGGACCGCATTGCGGAGATCGAGCAGATGCGCGCAATCGGCACGCCGGTTCAGATCGTTGGCACCTGCGTTTCCGCCTGCACGCTCTACCTCGGCCTGCCCAACACCTGCGTGATGCCGCAGGCGCGTTTGGGGTTCCATGGCCCGCGTTCGGCCTTGCAGGGGATCCCGCTGCCGCGTCAGAAATACGAATATTTCACGCAAGTCATGGCAAGCTACTACCCCGGCCGCATCCGCAGCTGGTTCATGAAGGATGCCCGTCTGGTAACGAGCACCTATTATGAAATCACCGGGCGTCAGGCCATTGCCATGGGCGCGCGGTCCTGCGTCTGATTGCGTGCCCTCTGCCCTTCGATCAGTCGTTGCCGAAAAGGTCCCGCGTGAAAACCTTTTCGGCGACATCTGCCAGATCTGCCGTGCGGCGATTTGCGATGATGACGTCGCAGCTGATCTTGAACTCCTCCAACCCGCGGATCACCGGCGAATTGTAAAAGTGGCTGTCGGTCAGCTGCGGCTCATAGACCACAACCTCGATGCCCTTCGCCTTGATGCGCTTCATGATGCCCTGGATCGAGCTGTCGCGAAAGTTGTCTGATCCGGCCTTCATCACCAGGCGATAGACCCCCACCCGCGCCGGGCGCTGCGCGATGATCTGATCGGCAATGAAATCCTTGCGGGTCGAATTTGCCTCGACAACAGCGCGGATGAGGTTTTGAGGCACGCGATCATAATTCGCAAGCAGCTGTTTTGTGTCCTTGGGAAGGCAGTAGCCGCCATAGCCGAAAGACGGGTTGTTATAGTGGCGCCCGATCCGGGGATCGAGGCAAACGCCGTCAATGATCTGCCGGCTGTCAAGGCCCAGTGCGAGGGCGTAGCTGTCGAGTTCATTGAAATAGGCCACCCGCAGCGCAAGATAGGTATTGGCAAACAGCTTGATCGCCTCGGCCTCTTTTGCGCCGCAAAGCAGAACGGGAACCTCGGGATCGTGCGAGCCTTCGCGTAGCAGATCGGCGAAGCGCTGTGCTGCCTCGGTCTGCGCCCCGACGACGATTCGCGACGGATGAAGATTGTCGTAAAGTGCCCGGCCTTCGCGCAGAAACTCGGGCGAGAACATGATGCGGTCCGTGCCGAGCCGGGCGTTCAATGCATCGGTAAAGCCGACCGGGATGGTGGATTTGATGACAATGCTCGCTTGGGGCGCCTTCACCAGTGCCCGCTCGGCGACCGCCTCGACCGAGGCGGTGTCGAAACGGTTGGTCAGAGGATCATAGGAGGTGGGTGTCGCGATCACCACGAAATCGGCACCTTCATAAGCTAGGTCCGGGTCTGTGGTTGCGGTCAGTTGCAGCGCCTTGGTGGCAAGATAGTTTTCAATATCAGGATCCTGGATGGGAGATTGCCGCGCGTTGAGCTTCGCCACGCGGTCTTCGTTCACGTCCAGCGCCACCACCTGGTGTCGCTGCGCCAGCAATACAGACACAGACAGCCCCACATAGCCAATTCCTGCGACAACAATCTTCATCAAAATCTCCTGCACGTTATCCGTAATGTCTAGGGTTCTCTCAAAATATCGTAAAGGCGGAAGCCTTTGCTGCAATGCAGAACTTGGTGTCGGTGGCGGTTACGCAACGCGGCTGTCCACTTTGCAGCGGCATTCGGACCGGACCGATTGAATATATCCGTCATTCTGATATTCATCAGGTGTTGAGGTGGGGGATTGTCATGACCAAGCGCTTTCTGATGTTGTCGCCGGATGATGGGGCCGAGGTTCTGAAGTGCCTTGCGGCCCCGGCGCGGCTTGCAATCCTGAAGTTGCTCCATGCTGCCGGCCCCATGAATGTGAACGATATCGCCGAACGGCTGGAAATGCCCCAGTCCAGCACATCGACGCATCTCAACATGCTGGAAGACGCAGGGCTGATCCGGACCGAGGTGCAGAAGGCCCGCAAGGGCAGTCAGAAAGTCTGCCATGCCGTCCATGACGAGGTCATCCTCACATTTGGCCCCGCCGAAAGCGCGGCGGAAAACACCATCGAGGTGATCATGCCCGTCGGGCTTTACAGCGGCTTCGATGTCTCGGCGCCCTGTGGCATGTGTTCGTCCGAGGGGATCATCGGCTTTCTCGACAGCCCTGACACCTTCCTGTCTCCCGACCGGATGAAGGCTGGACTTCTTTGGTTTACAAGGGGTTATGTCGATTACCAATTCCCCAATAACGCAAGGATCCGCGGCGCGGAAGTGCAGGAACTCGAGCTTGTGATCGAACTCTCCTCAGAGGTGCCGGGCACCTCCGAAGACTGGCCTTCGGACATTCGGATTTCGGTCAATGGAACCGCACTCACCACCTGGACGTCGCCAGGTGATTTCGGTGATCGGCGTGGCACCTTTACCCCGGATTGGTGGAAATTGCGCGGCAGTCAGTACGGCATGCTCAAGAGCTTTCGTGTGACCCCCGCCGGCACCTTTGTCGATGGAATGCGCGTCTCGGATACAACCCTCGCTGACCTGAACCTGCTGGAACATCGGTCCATCCGGCTACGAATCGAGGTGCCGGACGGGGCTGCCCATCCCGGCGGCGTGAACATCTTTGGTCGTGGGTTCGGCAATTACGACCAGGATATCATTCTGCGCCTGCGGACCTGAGCCTTCGGCGCTGCAACTATGTGTTGACAGACCTCGTTGCTCCCTATTAGTTTCAAGATAACTGATATAAATCAGAAAATCTGATACTAAAAGGGAGGATGCAGCGATGCGCGCTGCCGTGACGGCCCATGCCGGCTATACCATTTCGAAAATTGATCCCCGGCTTTACGGGTCCTTCATCGAACATCTGGGCCGGGCGGTTTACACCGGTATCCATGAACCCGGCCATCCGACTGCCGATGAAAACGGGTTTCGCCGCGATGTGATTGATCTTGTGCGCGAATTGGACGTGCCGATCGTGCGCTACCCGGGCGGGAACTTTGTTTCGGCCTATGACTGGGAAGACGGAATCGGGCCGAAAGAAGATCGTCCGGTGCGCCTTGATCTGGCCTGGCATTCTTCGGAAAGCAATCAGGTTGGCATCCACGAATTTGCGGATTGGGCAGATGCCGCCGGGACAGAGATGATGCTGGCGGTCAACCTCGGGTCGCGCGGGCTCGATGCGGCGCGGGCCTTTCTGGAATATGTGAACCATCCGGGCGGCAGCTATTGGTCGGATCTGCGCCGCAAGAACGGGCGGGAAGAACCCTGGGGCGTCAAGATGTGGTGTCTTGGCAATGAGATGGACGGCCCCTGGCAGATCGGACAGAAAACCGCCGCCGAATATGGCCGTATTGCCTTTGAAACCGCCAAGGCGATGCGCGCCTTCGACAAGTCGCTGGAGCTTGTGGTCTGCGGGTCGTCCTCACCCAAGATGGCCACTTACCCGGAGTGGGAGGCGACGGTTCTCGACTACACCTATGACTCGGTCGATTACATCAGCCTGCACATGTATTTCGATAATCACGCTGGGGATACCGCGGCCTATCTGGCGCAGAACGCCCGGCTTGATGATTATATCGGCACGGTCGCCGGGGTACTGGCCTTTACCAAGGCCAAGAAACGTTCAAAGCGCGATGTGTATATCAGCTTTGATGAATGGAATGTGTGGTACCACTCGCGCGAGCAGGATCGCACGGTGCTGGAGGGCCGGGACGGTTGGCCCCATGCCCCGGCCCTGCTTGAGGACATCTACAATTTCGAGGATGTCCTGCAGGTGGGATGTATCCTCAACACCTTTATCCGCCGGTCGGATGTGGTGAAGGTGGGGTGCCTTGCGCAGCTGGTGAATGTCATCGCGCCGATCATGACCGTGCCGGGTGGTCCGGCCTGGCGTCAGACGACCTTCTACCCCTACCTCTTCGCCTCGCGCCACGGGCGCGGCACGGCGCTGAACCTTGCGGTGGACTGTGCAGGCTACAGCACTGATTTTGCGTCGGATGTGCCTTACCTCGATATTGCGGGCGTGCAGGCGGAAGATGGCACCCTGGCCTTCTTCATGGTGAACCGTCACCCGACTGAAACGCTCGCGCTTGACCTCTCGCTCGAAGGGTTCGCGGTCGGCGCGGTCATCGAGGACAAGGTGATGTCCGGCCACGATCTGCGGCAGGTGAATGGTCCGGATGACACGCCGGTCGCGCCGAAAGATGGCCAGGATGCCGCGATTGCCGCGGGTCGCCTGACAGCAGCCTTGCCGCCGCTGTCATATCGCATGATCCGGCTCGGCTGATCGCGCTGCAGGGAGGGGAGGCCCATGTCGGCAAGTATCGAGATCCGCAACGTCACCAAACGCTATGGCGGTCTGACCGTTCTGGAAGACATTTCGCTGTCCATCGCCGCGGGGGAATTCGTGGTGTTCCTTGGGCCATCGGGCTGTGGAAAATCCACGCTCCTGCGCATGGTCGCGGGACTGGAGGCCCTTGACGGCGGCACGATTGATCTGGGGGGCACCCGTATCGACACGCTGCCCCCCGGCAAGCGGGGTGTCGCGATGGTGTTTCAGTCCTATGCGCTTTATCCGCATATGACCGTCGCGCAGAATATGGGCTTTGGCCTGGAAAACATCGGCATGGCGCGCGAGGATATCGCGCGCCGGGTCACAGCGGCGGCGGATGTGCTGGAAATCGCCCATCTTCTGGACCGCAAACCCGCCAAGCTTTCGGGTGGGCAACGGCAGCGGGTTGCCATCGGCCGCGCGATCGTGAAAGAGCCGAAGGCCTTTCTTTTCGACGAACCCCTTTCGAACCTCGACGCCGCCCTGCGGGGCCGCACCCGGCTGGAGCTGGCCCAGCTTCACGCCCGGCTGGGCAGCACCATGATCTTCGTGACCCATGACCAGGTCGAGGCGATGACGCTGGCCGACCGGATCGTCGTGATGCACAACCGCCGCATCGAACAGATCGGCACCCCGATGGAGATCTATCGCCGCCCCGCCACCCGTTTCGTGGCCGGGTTCGTGGGGACCCCCGCGATCAGCATCCTGGGCGTTAAGGCCGCGGAACTTGGGCCGCGGGGTCTGACCGTGGATCTGGGCAGCGCCGGGGTGCTTCAGACCCGGCTTCAGCTGCCTGTCGCCGTGCCTGCCGCAGGCGGGCTTGAGATCGGCATCCGCCCCGAGGATGTCACCGTTGTCCCCCCCGGCGGGGATGGCATTCCCGCGCGGGCCGAAGTGGTGGAACATCTGGGCGAACGCACGCTCGTCTATGCCCGCCTTCCCGATGGCCAGCAGATCACCGCCGAGGCCGATGGACGCAGCACGCTGCGTGCCGGCACCGAGGTGAAACTGCGGCTTGATCCCGACGCCCTGCATCTTTTTGCTGCAGACGGGCGGGCCTTCCATGTGGATGCAGGGGGCTATGATGGCTGAAAGCTGGCGTCGAAGCCAATGGCGCAACGGGTTGTTCGCGCTGCCTTTCCTTGTGACCTTCGCGGCCTTTCTGGTCTTTCCGCTGATCTGGGGGTTCTGGCTTTCGCTGCACAAGGTTGACCTTTTCGGTCCCGGCCGCTTTGTCGGGTTCGACAATTACGTCAAGGTTCTCAGGGATCCGCAGTTCCGCCAGGCGCTGCTCAACACGCTGATCTTTGTGGCGACGACCGTGCCGACCCTTGTCGCGCTGGGTCTGTTCCTTGCCCTGGCGCTGAATCATCTGACCCGGGCCACGGCCTTTCTGCGTGGGTTGTTCTTCGCCTCGTCCGTCTTGTCGGTGACCATTGTCACGCTGATCTGGCGCATCGTCTTCATCCCCAACGACGGGCTGATCGCGCTGGTCTTTGACCACCTCGGCTGGGCCCAGATCGGATTTCTGTCAACCAAGGGCTGGTCGCTCTTCTCGGTGGGGGTGGCGACGGTCTGGTGGTGCATCGGCCTGCCGATGATGCTGTTCCTTGCGGCGCTTCAGCAGATCCCCGTGGATCACTATGAGGCAGCGGCCCTCGACAACGCGAACCGCTGGCGCGTGCTGACCCGCATCACCCTGCCTGCCATCCGGCGCACCGTGCTTCTGGTTGCGATCATCCAGGTTGTCATGCAGTTCCAGCTGTTCGGTCAGGCGCAGCTGATGACCAACGGGGGCCCGGCCGGAAGCTCGCGCCCGCTGGTGATGTACATCTATGAAGTTGGCTTCATCCGGTGGGAAGTGGGTCGCGCCGCTGCCGCATCGGAGATCCTGTTCCTCATCATCCTTTGCGCCGCGATGATCCAATATGTCGTCGCCACCCGAAATCAGGAGGGCGTGTGATGGCCCCGCGCACCTATCGGCCCGAGGCGCTGAATACCTCGAAGGGGCTGTTTGTTCTGGCCTGTCTGCTGGCCGTGGTGGCCATGGCCCCCATCGCCTGGATCGTGGGCCTGTCGCTGAAAGACAACAAGGCGCTGATGCTGGGGACGGAGGCTGTCTTCGCGCTGCCTTATACGTTGGCGAATTACGTCAACCTCATCGGGTCGTCGCAGGTCTTTGGCTGGTTCTTCAACAGCCTTGTGGTCGCGGTCGGTGAAACGGTCGGTGTCCTGGTTCTGTCCTCTCTGGCGGGTTATGCCTTCGGACGGCTTGAATTTCCGTTCCGCCGCACCTTGTTCGTGCTGGTCCTCTTCGGGCTTGCGGTGCCGGAACAGGCGGTGATCATCGCCCGGCATCAGATGTTCAACTGGCTGGGCTGGCACAACACCCATCTGGGGCTGATCGTCCCCGGCCTGACATCGGCCTTCGGCGTTTTCCTGATGACGCAGTTCTTTCGTGCCATCCCCAAGGAAATCGACGAGGCCGCATTGCTCGACAATACCCCGCCTTTCCGGCTGTTCTGGCGGGTGATGCTGCCCCTGACCCTGCCCGCGCAGGCGACACTTGGCATCTTCACCTTCCTGCACGCCTGGAACGACTACTGGTGGCCCCTGATCTCGGCCACCAAGAAAGAGATGTTCACCCTGACAGTGGGCATCGCCTCGTCCCAGACCAACTTCGCCCAAAGCGAAGGGCTGGGTTTCCTCTCGGCCCAGGCGGTCTTTGCCAGCTTGCCGGTGGTGATCGTCTACATCCTGTTCCAGCGCCACATCGTGACCGCTGTCTCGGGCGGTGCGGTCAAGTAACCGCGCCCCCACCCATCCGCCCCCGCCCGAGGAGGGGCAGGCCGGATCTGCAATGATCGGGGCAAAAGCCCCGGAACCAACAAGGGAGTGAGAAGATGAAGCGTTTTCTGTTTGGCTCCGTCGCCCTCATGGCGGCGGGATGGGCAAGTCTTGCCAGCGCCCAGACCACGATCGAGCTGCAGCGGTTCTTCGGTGCCTGCGATGCTGAATATGGCAGCGTGACCGATGTATCGGCCGCGGTGGGCGAATGCGGTATCATCACCGCGCTGGTCAACAAGTTCCAGGCCGACAATCCGGACATCAAGGTCAATGTCACCACGGTTGAATGGCCGGGCTATGACCAGCTGAATGCCCAGATGGCGTCGGGCGCGGCGCCGGACGTGGTGTCGATGCACTATTCCGCAATTTCGGATTACCAGTCGCGCGGCCTGCTGGACCCGGTCGATGGCGTGCTGGCCGCCGCCGGGGTGGACCCTGCGGCCTTCACCGATGCTGGCCGTGGTGGCGTCACCAAAGAGGGGCAGATGTATGGCCTGCCCTTCGACAACTGGACCATGCTCTTCCATGTGAACCTCAACCTCATGAAAGACGCCGGTCTGGTCAATGCCGATGGCACGCCGATCCTGCCCAAGACCCCGGATGAGCTGTATGCCCAGGGCAAGCAATTCACCGAAAAGACCGGCAAACCCTATCTGGTGCAGATCCTCGCCAATGAAACCGCGGCCTATGCGCGGGTGCTTTATACCTTCCTGCAACAGCAGAATTCGGATTTCTTTGCCGACCCGACCGCGATCAAACTGAACACCCCCGAGGCGGCGGCCGTGGTGGGAATGCTCAAGAAAATCAAGGATGAAGGTCTGACCACCGTCAATATGGATTATCCCGCCGCCGTGTCGGGCTTCATCAATGGGGATGGCGGCATCGCGATCAACGGCACCTGGCTGATCGGTGATTTCGTCGCCCAGTCGCAACAGGAAGGAACGGCGCTGGCCAACGGCTATACCGTTTATCCCATCCCGCAACTCTTTGCCGGGCGGGACGCCACCTATGCCGACGGGCATGGCTGGGTTCTGCCCCACAAAGAGCGCAGTGCCGAACAGGATGCGGCGATTGCCAAGCTGTTCAAGTTCCTGGCCGACAATGACTATCACTGGGCGCGCAACGGCCATCTGCCGGCGGTGAAATCCGTGTTCGACATGCCTGAATTCCAGAATCTGCCGCATCGCGCCAATATCGCCAAGATTGCCGAAACCGGCACCGCCCTGCCTGCGGCGGTGATGCGCCAATTCGCCATCCAGGACATCATCGGCGAAGAGGTCGGCGCTGCGGTGAATGGCGACAAGACGGTCGAAGATGCGCTCTCCACCGCCGAAACGCGTATCAATGAGCTTTTGGCGGATCTTTGATCCTGCGGCGCGCCATTTCCGGGCGACGATCAGGAAAGGCGGAGCACCAGCTCCGCCTTTTTTATGCCGACTGACGCCGAACATATCGCCCGCGCAGGCCACTCGCCCGGTGGGGGCAAGAACGCGGCATGGGTATAGACTTTCCTATAACGGAACCGCCAAAGGGGTGGGTCGTCTGACTTTCGGAAATTTCAACTGTCGGGCGAGGGTGATGCTCGGCACGCAAGATGCACCTAAGACAGGAAGGTTGCGCTGCGCAGTCAGATTCCCGGCAGTCCGGGGGCCGACGGTGCGGCGTAGCCAGCCGTTCTCTGTCCTGGGGGTTGACCCGATTGCGCCTGCTGTTCCCGATCACCGTTGCGGATGCCGTTGCAGCCGTCACCCGCTTGTGGCTCCAAGTGTTGTTCCTGCTGGTTTGCGTCACGCTTTTGTTGTGCGGGGCGCCAGGAGCGGTGCAGGCCGCCATTCTTCAACTCGCGGACCAAAACGCAAATACGGTGATCCCGGCCTGTCCGGCAAACCCCCTCGAGGCGGCCGATGCCGACATGGGCCTCGTGACGATGGCCTCTTCACCCAATTCGCTGACGGCCGTCCGCTTTCCGGTCAAGACCGTCGGCACGAGCCCAAGCGGCGATGCCTGGGTCATCCTTGTGGGGACGGACTCCGGTACCATCGTCGGCGGCTCGGTTGCAAAGAATACCATGACTGCGGGCGCGATGACCACTATTGCGCTCAGCCAGGCCCTGCAGACCTCTGCGAATGAACAGGTGCAGGTTCTGATCTGCGAAACCGGTGGGAATGACCTCCAGGTGAAGGCGAACGGTGGCGCTGCCGGATCGATCACCGTCGCCGCAGAGCCTGTCGCCTCCGCCCTCAACTTCCTGCAGAACCCGACCAACCAAACCGCAGGCGCCAGCATTTCTCCGGCTGTGACGGTGCAGATCGTGGATTCGACGGGGTCGGTCGTGACCTCTGCAACCACTGCAGTGACCCTGGCAATTGGCACCAATGCGGGCAGCGGGACGCTGTCTGGGACGAAGACGGTGAACGCGGTCA
>NZ_BMYQ01000021.1 GCF_014652355.1 Gemmobacter lanyuensis
GAGCTTGAATCACGCAGGAAGGGCAGCCTCAAGCCGTTTAATGGGTCCTGACCCTACATAACGGACCATAACATCGGCACGGTTCACGGATGGTCGAGTGACGGGTAACTTGGCCTTGCGTCGCCCACTGTGGACGCCTGCGCTGTGCGCTTGCTGCAAGAGGGCTGGGGGCGTGTTGCGCGTTCGATGGGGGGACACGTCGCGTTTCGGGAGCGTCGTGCGCTGTGACGCGGATTTGCGCGCGTGTTGAGGGGCGTCGCGTGTCGCGTGTCGTCTGCGCGTCAGCCCCCATGTTATCCGGGTTTCAGCCCGCCCCGTCTGATTCCTTGGTTCATTGTGTTTGATCGTGTGTTTGCTCGGGGGCGTCCTCGGGCATGCAGCATGATACTTGACTAGATGACTATGTGACTGGGTGCGGGGTCCATGGGAAGATGCCCCCCCTATGTAGGTCGGGGGTGGGGGCCTAGGCAGGGGGGGGCTAATCGACCCACACTTGCGCCAGATTTTCGGTCGGGATTTCCCTCGGTGCAGGATTGTGCAGTGAGATCAGTTGTTTGCGAGCCTGACGCGCGCCTCATGCGATGCTGCGCGCCCACCACTGTGGAAGCTGCACAATGTTTGCCATATGTTTGCGAGTGTCTGAAATGCTACGGGGAAGCGTTGCCGCTTCCCCTGTAACTCATTGAAATCTTTGAGGATTTCTGGCTCCGGCGGTAGGGATCGAACCTACGACCAATTGATTAACAGTCAACTGCTCTACCGCTGAGCTACGCCGGAACATGTGGGGTGTATAGCGGTGGGTTTCGGGGGGGGCAAGAGGGGGGAGGCAGAAAAAATCACCCTTTTGCAAAGTTTTTTCGAGGACCCTTCAAATTCGATGGAAACGGGTGATCTGCCAGTCCTCGGTGTCGGGGACGATCTTCTTTCTGTGAGCCAGATCAACTAGATGCGCGAGGAGGTTGCGGCGGGCAGCGGGTTGCAGTGCCGGGGCGAGTTCGGCGTAGACGCGGTGCTGAAGCGTGGTCAGATCGGGGGAATCTGTCAGCGCCGCAAGGATGGCGGCTTCCCGGCTGCGCCGGTGGGCGGTGATCTCGGCGATGCGGGCCGGAAGATCGGGCAGGGGCGCGCCATGGGCGGCATAGCCGCGCCTCCATCCGCCTTGGGCGATGCGGTCCAGCGATGCCATATAGTCCGTCATATCCCCGTCAGGCGGCGACACAAGGGATGGAGCCCACCCCATCACGTGATCGCCGCAGAACAGCGTTTCGCCCCAAACAAAGCACAGATGCCCACCGAGATGCCCGGGCGTATGCAGGGTGGTCAGCGCCCAGTCTGCGCCGAGGATCTGGTCTCCGTCCCGGAGAAGGCGGTCTGGCTGAAAGGCATGGTCGAGCCCTTCCCCCCCGCCAAGCCCTGCAAGGGCCGCCATGCGGGGCGAGCGGCCCGAGGTGGCCCCGCCAAAGGCGAGGATCTCGGCCCCGGTCGCCCTGGCCAGCGGGCGGGCCAGGGGCGAATGGTCCAGATGGGCATGGGTCACAAGGATTTGCGTGATCCGTTCCCCCGGCTCTAGCGCCGCCAGAAGGGCGGCAAGATGGCGGTCGTCCGCGGGCCCGGGGTCGATGACCGTGACCTCGCCCGCGCCAAGCAGATAGGTATTGGTGCCCCAATGCGTCATGGGCGAGGGGTTGGGCGCAAGCACCATGCGCAGCCCCGGTTCAAGATGCTGCACCACGCCCGGGGGGCTGGGATGATCCATGATCTGCGCTCCTGTTCTTGTGGGCCTTCCGCGCCACGCCCCGAGCCGTTAGGATTGCGGAATGGCACCTCGCATGAAATCCATCCTGCCGCGCGGGTTATATGGCCGGGCCCTGCTTATTTTGGTCGTGCCCATCGTCACGATCCAGCTGGTCGTGTCCATAGCCTTCATCCAGCGGCATTTCGAACGCGTCACGCAGCAGATGACCGGCGGCGTGGTGGCCGAGCTGCGGTTGGTGCTGGATCTGCGGGCCGCCGGGCGGCTGGACGATGCGGCTGAACTGGCCGCGGGCCTTGGCTTTGCGGTGAACCCGATCACTGCGCCCATGTCCGGGGTGCGGCGCGATGCGCTCGATCTGTCGGGCAGTGTCTTAGCGACGACGCTGCAGGCGGATTTGCCGGGGTTTCTGGGCGCCGATTTGACGCATGAGGACAACTACGTCCGCGCGGATGTGGCACTTGGGGATGAAACACTGCGCCTGACACTGGATCGACGCCGTATGTCTGCCACCAATCCGCATCAGCTCTTGGTGCTGATGATCGTGACTTCGGTGCTGATGACGGGGATCGCCTATCTGTTTCTACGCAACCAGATGGCGCCGATCCTGCGGCTGGCCCGCGCGGCCGAGGCCTTTGGCAAGGGTGAACATGTCACCTATCGTCCGCGGGGGGCAACCGAGGTGCGGGCGGCGGGTGCAGCCTTTCTGGACATGCGCGCCAAGATCGAACGCGCGATTGAAAGCCGCACGCGGATGCTTTCGGGGGTTAGCCATGATTTGCGGACGCCGCTGACACGGCTGAAACTGGGCTTGTCGATGCTGCCCGAGGATGAGGAAACCGCGGCCCTTTTGGCCGATGTCGCGGATATGGAGCGGTTGGTGAACGAATTCCTCGCCTTCGCGCGGGGCGATGCGACGGAAGAGACCGAGGAGGTCAACCTGGTCGATCTTGTGCGGCGGGTGATCGAGAATGCCGAACGGGCGGGCCAGAAGGTCGAGCTTGCGGGCGATCCGGTGCTGATCCTGCGACTGCGGCCCGCGGCGGTGACGCGGGCGCTGGAAAACCTGCTGGGCAATGCACGCCGCTTTGGCAGTCGGGCGCGTGTGACCGTGATCGGGGGCGAACGCAGCGCGCGGATCATTGTTGAGGATGACGGCCCCGGCATACCGATGGAGCGTCGCGATGAGGCGGTGCAGCCCTTTGCCCGGCTGGATGGCGCGCGCGATCCGAACCGGGGTGGCGGCGTCGGGCTGGGGCTGTCGATTGCGGCCGACGTGGCGCGCAGCCACGGCGGTGCGTTGCGGCTTGGAGAAAGCGAGACATTGGGCGGGCTTCGGGCGGAGCTGGCGCTGGCGCGCTGATCAGCGCGGGCGCCCCAGATCCAGCACCCATGCGGGTTCTCCGCCATGATCGGCAAGGCCGAGGCCGGCTTCGGTCACCCTCGGGTTCAGCATGTTCCGCAGATGGCCGGGCGAGGCTTTCCATAGCCCCACCATCCCCTTCGCATCTCCATAGGGGCCAAGCCCCACATTTTCCGCCACCGCCAACCAGCGATAGCCCCCTGCCGTCGCCCGGCCTGTCAGGCCGCGCCCGTCGCTGCCGGTGTGGCTCACGATCTGGCGGGTGGCATTGTCGCAGGCCTGATTCTGCGCGATGGCGGCCAGCCGGTCCGAGGCCCGGAGCGCCCCAAGCCCCCGACTTGCACGCAGCGCATTGACCTCGGCGATCACTGCCTGTTGCAGCGCCGCAGTGCGGGCCGGGCGCGGGCAGGTGGCGGCGGGAAGTGGGGTGGCCTTCGCCGTCGCAGCCGTGCCGCCCGCAGGCAGGGTCACAGCGAAGGGCACGTCCTTGGCCACCTCGGCCGGAATCGGAATCGGCACGATGATGCAGGCCCCCAGCAGCGCGCAAAGGGCCGTAGCACTTGCAAGGCGGATCGACATCATGTGAACAGTCCTTTCTGACCGGGATCACGCGCAGAAACCGCGAACGCCGGGTGAATGCAACTGCGAACTGGCGACAAAGGGGGCGTGATGCTGGATGGCTGGATGCGGCGGCGGATCGACGCGCCCCTGAACCGTGCCGGTCGGCGGCTGGCCGCGCAAGGCGTGTCCGCGAATGCCGTGACGCTGATCGGCCTCGGCCTTGGCCTTGCCGGGGCAGGGGTGCTGGCGGCGGGGGGCCCGACGGCTTGGGCGCTGGTCCTGATCCTGCTGTCGCGTCTGGCCGACGGGCTGGACGGGGCGATTGCCCGCGCCGGGCGGAAAAGCGATTTCGGCGGCTATCTCGACATTTGCTGCGATTTTCTGTTCTACGGCGCGGTGCCGGTGGCCTTTGCCCTGCGCGACCCTGCCAACGGCCCTGCCGCGGCCTTTCTTCTGTGCAGCTTCTATGTGAATGGCGCCACCTTTCTGGGCTATGCCATCCTGGCGGAAAAGCGCGGGCTGGAAACGAATGCGCGCGGGGAAAAATCGCTCTACTTCACCGCAGGTTTGCTGGAAGGCACGGAAACAATTGCATTTTTCGTGGCACTCTGCCTCTTCCCCCCGGCCTTTGCATCCCTGGCCTGGATCTTCGGCACCTTGTGCTTCGCCACTGCGTTCGCGCGGGTTGCGCTGGCCCACCGTGTCTTTGGCCGCTGATCGCGCGCCCGCCCGCGCGGGGTTTCTTGCCCCGTCTGCCCTTGCAGCCCCCGTAACGCGGCACTAAGACTCGGGTAACAACTGGTCGATAATGCTCAAGCGATGGTAACAGGCAGGCGAATATGAGAGACCCGGTCGAATTCTACATGAACACCCTCGTCCCGATGGTCGTCGAACAGACGAGCCGCGGCGAGCGCGCCTACGACATCTATTCGCGCATGTTGAAGGAGCGGATCATTTTCCTGTCCGGTCCGGTCCATGACGGCATGTCGAGCCTGATCTGCGCCCAGCTCCTGTTCCTTGAGGCGGAGAATCCGAACAAGGAAATCTCGATGTATATCAACAGCCCCGGCGGTGTCGTGACCTCGGGCCTGTCGATCTACGACACCATGCAATACATCCGCCCGAAAGTTTCGACCCTTGTGATCGGACAGGCGGCCTCGATGGGGTCGCTGCTGCTGACCGCGGGCGAAAAGGGCATGCGCTTCTCGCTGCCCAACAGCCGCGTCATGGTGCACCAGCCCTCGGGCGGGTATCAGGGGCAGGCGACGGACATCATGATCCACGCGCGCGAGACCGAAAAGCTGAAGCGCCGTCTGAATGAAATCTACGTGAAGCACACCGGTAACGACTATGACACGGTTGAAGCCGCGCTGGAGCGTGACAATTTCATGTCTGCCGAACAGGCCAAGGACTGGGGCCTGATCGACGAGATCCTCGAAAGCCGCGGCAAGGCCGAAGGCGAGGCGAAGTGACCTTTCTGCCCCCGGCGGCCCGTCCGGCCGGGGGCGATTTGACATTGTGATGGCACGGGGCTTGCCCTAAGCTTTCGATAAGGCGCCCCGGGGCGCGCACGGCAGAGGATGACAATGGCGAACAATTCCGGCAGCGACAGCAAGAACACCCTCTATTGCTCGTTCTGCGGCAAGAGCCAGCATGAGGTTCGCAAGCTGATCGCAGGGCCGACCGTGTTCATCTGCGACGAATGCGTCGAGCTGTGCATGGACATCATCCGCGAGGAAACCAAGTCCAGCGGGCTGAAAAGCACCGATGGCGTTCCGACCCCGCGCGAGATCTGCAAGGTTCTGGATGACTATGTGATCGGCCAGGAACATGCCAAGCGCGTGCTCTCGGTCGCGGTGCACAACCATTACAAGCGCCTGAACCACAGCTCGAAGAACGACATCGAACTGTCGAAGTCGAACATTCTGCTGATCGGGCCGACCGGCTGCGGCAAGACGCTGCTGGCGCAGACCCTGGCACGCATTCTTGACGTGCCCTTCACCATGGCCGATGCCACCACGCTGACCGAAGCGGGCTACGTGGGCGAGGATGTGGAAAACATCATCCTCAAGCTGCTGCAGGCCAGCGAATACAATGTCGAACGCGCGCAGCGCGGCATCGTCTATATCGACGAGGTCGACAAGATCACGCGCAAGTCCGACAACCCCTCGATCACCCGCGACGTGAGCGGCGAGGGCGTGCAGCAGGCCCTGCTGAAGATCATGGAAGGCACCATCGCCTCGGTTCCGCCGCAGGGCGGGCGCAAGCATCCGCAGCAGGAATTCCTGCAGGTCGATACCACGAACATCCTGTTTATTTGTGGTGGTGCCTTCGCAGGGCTGGAGCGGATCATCGCACAGCGCAACAAAGGCACGGCGATCGGCTTTGGTGCCAGCGTCAAGGGTCCGGAAGACCGCAGCGTGGGCGAGCTGTTCAAGGAGCTGGAGCCGGAAGATCTGCTGAAATTCGGCCTGATCCCGGAATTCGTGGGCCGTCTGCCTGTGATTGCGACCCTGACCGATCTGGATGAGGACGCGCTTGTCACCATCCTGACCGAGCCGAAGAACGCGCTGGTCAAGCAATACCAGCGCCTGTTCGAGATCGAGACCGTGAAGCTCACCTTCACGCCTGAGGCGCTCTCGGCCATCGCCAAGCGGGCGATCAAGCGCAAGACCGGCGCACGCGGCCTGCGCTCGATCATGGAAGATATCCTGCTGGATACCATGTTCGAACTGCCGGGCCTCACGGACGTGGCCGAGGTGGTGGTGAACGAAGAGGCTGTGAATGCCGGGGCCAAGCCGCTGCTGGTGCATGCCGAAACCAAGAAGAAAGAGCCTGCCGCCGCCAGCTGATGGTCAGTGGCAGTGTTTTCTCCGATGTGTTTTGGAAGGCGGCCTCCGGGCCGCCTTTTTCCTTGGGGGCCTCACAGAAATTCAGCAGCTTGTGGCCTGCCAACGCGATCGTCTGCCACTTGCCCCTAGACCTTGCGCGCGCTTTCCGCCATAGGAAGGCAAACACCTTCGGAGGTTTGCCATGTATTTCCTCAAGCGTCTCGTCACCTGGTGGAACAGCCAGACGCTCGGCACCCAGATCTTTACGGCCCGTAAGGGGGTGAAGGTCGGTGAGGACGATCAGGGCAATATCTATTACCAGACCCGCGATGGCAAACGCCGCTGGGTGATCTTCAATGGCGAATGCGAAGCAAGCCGCGTCTCGCCCGATTGGCATGGCTGGCTGCACTTCACCTGGGATCAGCCGCCGACCGAGGCCCCGCTCAAGCACAAGGCCTGGGAACAGCCGCATCAGGAAAACCTGACCGGCACGCTCGCAGCCTTCGCCCCTGCCGGGTCCATCCGCAAAGGCGCGCCGGTGGAGCGCCGCGATTATGAGGCCTGGCAGCCAGAATAAGGCGCCAGACGGGGCACATCCATGTCAGAGAATACCAGCGAAATTCTGGCCGGCGGGGCTGTTCTTGCCGTTGCCGCGGGGTTCCTCTTCTATGCCGCACAGGGCACCGGGCTCTTTGCCGGGGCCACCGACAACTATGACCTGCGCGCCTCGTTCCAATCGGCCGAAGGGATCACCGTGGGCACCGATGTGCGCCTTGCGGGCGTCAAGGTGGGCACGGTGTCGAAGATCGACCTGAACCCCCAAACCTTCTATGCCGATGCCACACTGACCTTGCGTGAACAGGTTCAGATCCCGGATGATTCGGCGGCGCTCGTCTCATCCGAGGGGCTCTTGGGGGGAAATTACATCGAACTTCGCCCCGGCGGCTCGCCTGACAACCTCCCCGCAGGCGCAGAGATCGAAGACACCCAGGGTTCGGTCAGCCTGATCGGTCTGCTCATGAAATTCGTGGGCAAAAGCGCCGAAGACGCGATGGCACAATGAAGCGGGTCGCGCTGGCCTTTGTGCTTGCCGCGACCCCGGCCCTCGGGCAAGATCAGGTGACAACCGCGCCCGGTGGCATCCTGCGCTGGCTCGACAAGATGACCGGCGAAACAGCGGATATCGAACTGTCCAGCGGCCAGTCTGCCGTTTCGGGGCGCCTCACGATCCAGTTGGATGAATGCCGCTACCCGACCGCGAACCCCGCCTCGGATGCTTTCGGTCATCTCACCATCCGCGAAGAGGGGGCCAAGACCCCGGTCTTCTCCGGCTGGATGGTCGCCTCCTCGCCCGCGCTTTCGGCGCTGGAACACCCGCGTTATGACGTCTGGGTTTTGCGTTGCGTGACGCCGGATCAACCTGAACTGGATCTTGAGCCTCAGGCCCCCGAGGAAGACGAAACCACCGCCCCGCAGGAAGGCTGATACCCTTCCGGCTCAAAACAGGCCGCGCGCCCGAGCGCGGCCGCCAGCCGCGCGTGATAATCGGCCCGGCTGATCTCGATCCCCCCCAGCGTGGCCAGATGCGGCGTCAGGAACTGCGTATCGCAGAGCGTAAATCCCCCCGCCCGCAGCCGATGCATCAACCAGGCCAGCACGATCTTCGAGGCCGACCGTCGCCGTGAAAACATGCTTTCGGCAAAAAATGCCGCCCCCAGCGCCACTCCATAGGTGCCGCCCATCAGCCGCCCCTCCTCCCAAAGCTCAAGCGAATGCGCCCGCCCCTGACGGTGCAGCTCCAGATAAAGCGCAAAAATCTCGGCATTGATCCAGGTGCTCTCACGGTCGGCGCATCCCGCCACCACCCCGGCAAAATCGCTGTTGGCCCGGATCTCATAGCCCCCGCGCAGAATCTCCTTCCGCAAGGTCCGAGAAATATGGAACCCCTCCAGCGGCAGAATACCCCGCCGTCGCGGATCGACCCAATGCAACTCCGGATCATCCGCCGCAGCCGCCATCGGAAATACGCCCGCCGCATAGGCGCTCAGCAAAAGCTCGGGGCTTATGGCCTCTGCCATCGCGCCGCCCCCTCATTTTCTGTCTGAAAATATCCCACGGGGGTCCGGGGGTGTGAAACCCCCGGCAGCCTGCACGGACGCGGGCCGCCGGGGGAAGGCATCACTTGCCGAACTGGGCCTCAAGCCATTTTTCCAGCCAGTGGATGTTGTACTCCCCGGTCTGTACGTCCGGCTCGGCCAACAGCGCATGGAACAGCGGCACGGTGGTCTCGACCCCGTCCACGATCAGCTCTCCCAGTGCCCGCTTCAGACGCGCCAGCGCCTCGGGCCGGTCGCGACCATGCACGATCAGCTTGCCGATCAGGCTGTCGTAATAGGGCGGGATCGAATAGCCGCCATAAAGCGCCGAATCCATCCGCACGCCCAGACCGCCGGGCGCATGGAAGACCTTCACCTTGCCGGGGCAGGGGGCGAAGTTCGGCAGACGCTCGGCATTGATCCGCACCTCGATGGCGTGGCCGTTGATCTCCAGATCATCCTGCCCGAAGGACATGGGCAGACCGGCCGCCACGCGGATCTGTTCGCGCACCAGATCGACGCCGAAGATGCCTTCGGTGACCGGATGCTCCACCTGCAGACGGGTGTTCATCTCGATGAAATAGAACTTCCCGTCCTCATAAAGGAACTCGATCGTGCCGGCGCCGATATAGTTGATCTTCGCCACGGCATCGGCGCAGATCTTGCCGATCTCGGCGCGCATGGCGGGGGTGATGCAGGGGCCGGGGGCCTCTTCAAAGACCTTTTGGTGACGGCGCTGCAGGCTGCAGTCGCGCTCGCCCAGATGGACGGCTTTGCCCTTGCCATCGCCAAAGACCTGGATCTCGATATGGCGGGGCTTCTGCAGGTATTTCTCGATATAGACCTCGTCATTGCCGAAGGCGGCCTTGGCCTCGCTGCGGGCCGTGCGGAAGGCCACTTCAAGCTCTTCGGGGCTGCGGGCCACCTTCATGCCACGGCCACCGCCCCCGGCGGTCGCCTTGATGATGACGGGGTATTCGATCTCGGCGGCCACTTTCAGAGCGGTCTCGAAATCGGGCACGCCGCCTTCCGACCCCGGCACCACCGGGATCCCCAGCGCCTTGGCCGTATCCTTGGCGGTGATCTTGTCGCCCATGACGCGGATATGTTCGGCCGAGGGGCCGATGAAGGTCAGGCCATGGTCTTCCAGCGCCTGCGCGAAAGAGGCGTTTTCCGACAGAAAGCCATAGCCCGGATGCACCGCCTGCGCGCCGGTGATCTCGCAGGCCGAGATGATGGCCGCCTTGTTGAGGTAGCTCTGCCCCGAAGGGGCGGGGCCGATGCAGACCGATTCATCCGCCATCCGCACATGCATCGCATCCGCATCAGCGGTGGAATGCACGGCGACGGATTTGATCCCCATCTCGCGGCAGGCACGGATCACGCGCAGCGCGATCTCGCCTCGGTTCGCGATCAGGATCTTTTCGAACATCTGGGTCAAGGCGCTGCCCCTCACTCGATGATCAGAAGCGGCGCGCCGTATTCGACCGGGGTGCCATCGGACACAAGAATGCGCTTCACGGTGCCGGCCTTGGGGGCGGGGATGTGGTTCATCGTCTTCATGGCTTCGATGATCAGCACGGTCTGGCCTTCGGTGACAGTGGCGCCCACGGTCACGAAAGGCGTGGCGCCCGGCTCTGCGGCCAGATAGGCGGTCCCCACCATGGGCGAGGTCACGGCACCCGGATGCTGGGCCGGATCTTCCGCGGCGACGGGGGCAGCGGCGGCAGCGGCAGCCGGGGCCGCCATCATCGGCGCGGCCATCGCAGCGGGGGCCGCGACCGTCGTGGTCACGATGTTCGATTGTTTCACGACGCGCACTTCGAGGCTGTCATCCTCGCCATATTCGCGCTTCACGGAAAGCTCGGTCAGGTCGTTCTTGTTCAGAAGTTCCGCCAGAGCCTGAATGAAGGCAACGTCGGCGTCGGTGGAGTGTTTGCTCATGCCATCCTCTACATTTTTGTGTGGCGGATATGGTCGGCCTGATCTGATAGCGCAAGCAGGCCCCGCCGTGGCTGGCCTGCCTTATACGCGAGCATGGCTTGGGTGAAAAGCCTTTGCGTGTTGCGCCCCCCGGTCCCCGCCCTGGGGCGAAACGGCCGCCATTGGGCGCCCGGATTTGTGCAAGCGGCGGGCATCCCGCCCCCGATCTGCCCGTTCCGACGGCAGCGGCCAAAATTTGCGACTGGCCGTAATTTTACCGATTGATAAAAAATCAGGACGTGGCACAGTGAAGGCATCAAAACCAAAAAAAGAAGACCAAACCAGCCAACGGGAGGCTCGACCTTGTCCAACAGCCAGCTTACGCCCGGCATCGTGCCCGGCCGTCTGCCCGCCGCCGCCTATGCCGAAAACTTTGCCGATCACGAACCGCCGCTTGACCGGCATGAGGCCCGGGTCGCCGCGGATCGTTGTTATTTCTGCCATGATGCGCCCTGCATGACGGCATGCCCGACCTCGATCGACATTCCGCTCTTCATCCGCCAGATCGCCACCGGCACGCCCGAGGCTGCGGCACGCACCATCCTTGGCCAGAACATCCTGGGCGGCATGTGCGCCCGCGTTTGCCCGACCGAACAGCTCTGCGAAGAGGTCTGCGTGCGTGAGGTGGCGGAAGGCAAACCGGTCGAGATTGGCCGCCTGCAGCGCTATGCCACCGACACGCTGATGGCGACGGGGGTGCATCCCTTCACCCGCGCGGCATCCACCGGCAAGCGCGTCGCGGTGGTGGGGGCGGGGCCGGCCGGTCTGGCCTGCGCGCATCGTCTGGCCATGAAGGGCCATGATGTCGTCATTCTGGAGCGCAAGCCCAAGTCGGGCGGCCTGAACGAATATGGCATCGCCACCTACAAGACCACCAACAACTTCGCCCAGGCCGAGGTGTCGTGGCTGCTGAAGATCGGCGGGATCGAGGTGCGCCATGGCGTGACCCTGGGCAAGGACGTGGCGCTGGCCGATCTGCTGGCCGAATATGACGCGGTCTTCCTGGGCATCGGGCTTGCGGGCGTCAATGCCCTGCGCGCGGCGGGCGAGGATCTGGAGGGCGTGCGCCCGGCGGTCGAATTCATCGCCGACCTGCGCCAGACCGAAAACCGCGCCACGCTGCCGGTGGGCCGCGATGTGGTGGTGATCGGCGGCGGCATGACCGCGGTCGATGCGGCGGTGCAGTCCAAGCTTCTGGGCGCCGAGAATGTGACCATCGTCTATCGCCGCGGCAAAGAGAAGATGAGCGCCTCGTCCTATGAACAGGAACATGCGACCCAGACGGGCGTGCGCATCATCTATGGCGCCGCGCCGCTGCGCGTGGTGGGGGGCGACAAGGCCGAAGCGGTCGAATTCGTCTATACCGAGGATGGTCCCGAGGGGCTGAAGCTGTCGTCCGAGGGCTTTACCCTGAAGGCCGATCAGGTCTTCAAGGCCATCGGTCAGACACTGGTCGGCGCGCCCGAGGGCATCGCCCTTGCGGGGGGCAAGCTGCCGCGCCACCCGGCCGAAAAGCTCTGGTGCGGGGGCGATTGCGCCGAAGGGGGCGAGGACCTGACCGTCACCGCCGTGGCCGAGGGCCGCGACGCCGCCGAAGACATCCATGCCGCCCTGATGGGGCAGGCGGGCTGAGGCCCGCGGAACGGAGACACGCAAAATGGCCAATCTCGCATCCAATTTCATCGGCATCAAATCCCCCAACCCCTTTTGGCTGGCCTCGGCCCCGCCGACCGACAAGAAGGTCAATGTCGAGCGCGCCTTCGAGGCGGGCTGGGGGGGCGTGGTCTGGAAGACCCTCGGGTCGGAAGGACCGCCGGTCGTCAACGTCTCGGGGCCGCGCTATGGCGCGATCTGGGGCGCGGACCGCCGCCTTCTGGGGCTGAACAACATCGAGTTGATCACCGACCGCCCGCTGGAGGTGAACCTGCAGGAGATCAAGGAGGTCAAGCGCAAGTGGCGGGACCGCGCGCTGATCATCAGCCTGATGGTCCCCTGCGATGAGGAAAGCTGGAAGGACATCCTCAAGCGCATCGAAGACACCGAGGCCGATGGGGTCGAGCTGAACTTCGGTTGCCCGCATGGCATGGCCGAACGCGGCATGGGCAGCGCCGTGGGGCAGGTGCCGGAATATATCGAGATGGTGACGCGCTGGGTGAAACAGTATTCGCGCATGCCCTGCATCGTGAAGCTGACGCCCAATATCACCGATATCCGCAAACCGGCCGAGGCCGCCAAGCGCGGCGGGGCCGACGCGGTGAGCCTGATCAATACGATCAACTCCATCACCTCGGTCGATCTGGATGATTTCGCACCGGAGCCGACGATTGACGGCAAAGGCACCCATGGCGGCTATTGCGGCCCGGCGGTGAAGCCCATCGCGCTGAACATGGTGGCCGAGATTGCGCGATCGCCCGCGACGGCGGGCCTGCCCATCAGCGGCATCGGCGGGGTGACCACCTGGCGCGACGCGGCCGAATTCATGGCGCTGGGGGCGGGCAATGTGCAGGTCTGCACCGCGGCCATGACCTATGGCTTCAAGGTGGTGCAGGAAATGATCTCGGGCCTGTCGGACTATATGGATCGCAAGGGCTTTGCCGATACGTCGGAACTGGTGGGCCGTGCGGTGCCCAATGTCACCGACTGGCAGTATCTGAACCTGAACTATGTCACCAAGGCGCATATCAGCCAAGATGACTGCATCAAATGCGGGCGCTGCTATATCGCCTGCGAGGATACGAGCCACCAAGCCATCGAGATGACCGCAGACCGCACCTTCAAGGTAAAGGACGAGGAATGCGTGGCCTGCAACCTTTGCGTCAATGTCTGCCCGGTGGAGAACTGCATCACCATGGTCGAGATGCCGAAGGGCGAGGTTGACCCACGCACCGGCCGCGCGGTGAGCGATTATGCCAACTGGACCCAGCATCCGAACAACCCGTCAGTGCGGGCGGCGGAGTGAGGGAGGGGGCGCTCGCGCCCCCTCTGGCCTGCCGGCCATTCACCCCCTGAGGATATTTGAGGACAGAAAATGAAGAAGGAGCGGGGGGCTTTGGCCCCCCGTTTCTGTTCTGGGTCAGATGGTCAACTGCTGGCCGAGTTCCAGCACGCGGTTGGTAGGCAGGCGGTAGAATTCGGTCGCATTGGTGGCGCCGCGGGCCATGGAGATGAAGAGTTTTTCCTGCCAGCGGGGCAGGCCTTCGTTCGGAGCCGAGCGGAAGCTGCGATGGTTGAGGAAGAAGGAGGTGGTCATGATGTCGAACTTCTCGCCCTGCTTGCGGGCGAGGGCCAGCGCCTTGGGCACGTTCTGATCATCCATGTAGCCGAAGGTGAGGTTCATCTTCACGAAGCGGTCATTGAGGCGCTCGATCTGCAGTCGGTCGCTTTCGGGCACTTCGGGGACCGGTTCGACGGTGACCGTGACGATGAAGTTCTGTTTGTGCAGCACGCGGTTGTGTTTGAGGTTGTGCAGCAGCGCGGGCGGGGTGATTTCGGGGTCCGCCGTGAGGAAGACGGCGGTGCCAGCGACTTCGACCGGGGTGGATTTTTCCAGCATCCGCATCAGGCTGTCGAGTGTGATCGAGCTGTCGCGCGATTTGCGCTTCACATGGGCCGAGCCTTTGACCCAGGTCCACATCACCACGCAGAGGAAGGCTGCGAAGATGATCGGGATATAGCCGCCGTCGATTACCTTGGTGAGGTTCGCGGCGAGGAAGAGGCTTTCCAGCACGATCAGCGGCACCATCACGGCAAGCGTCAGGATGAGCGGCCACTTCCAGGCCTGGTTGAGCAGGAAGACCGCGAGGATCGAGGTGATGACCATGTCGCCCGTTACCGCGATGCCATAGGCGCTGGCGAGGTTCGAGGATGACCCGAAGGCCAGCACCAGCGTGACCACGCCGACAGCCAGGATGGAGTTGATGCGCGGCATGTAGATCTGGCCGTATTGCGTTTCCGAGGTGTGGCGGATTTCCATCCGGGGGAGGAGGCCCATCTGCACCGCCTGTTTCGCGACAGAGAACGCGCCCGAGATCACCGCCTGGCTTGCGATGACGGTGGCGGCGGTGGCCAGCAGCACAAGCGGCAGCAGCGCCCAGTCGGGGGCGAGGAAGAAGAAGGGGTTTGACGCCTTTTCCGGATTGGCCAGAACCATGGCACCCTGGCCCAGATAGCTGAGTGTCAGTGCGGGGAAGACCAGTGCCGTCCAGGCGATGCGGATCGGGCGGCGGCCGAAATGGCCCATGTCGGTGTAAAGGGCTTCGCCGCCGGTGACCGCCAGAAAGACCGAACCCAGCACGATGAACGAGGCAAAGCCGTTGTTCAGCAGAAATCCGAGCGCATGGATCGGGTTCAGCGCGGCGAAGATCGTCGGGTCATCGCTGATATGGATGAGGCCCAGCACCGCCATGACAAGGAACCAGACCACCATGATCGGGCCGAAAAGGACCGATACCGCCTCGGTCCCGCGCGATTGCATGGCGAAAAGCGCGATGATGATCACGAGGGTGATCGGCTCGACGAAGCCATGCAGACCGGGGGCGAGAAGCACACTGCCTTCGACGGCGGAGAGGACCGACATCGCCGGGGTGATGATCGAATCGCCGAAGAAGAGCGAGATGCCCACGGCGCCGATCCCGATCAGCCAGGCCGGGCGCCGCGTCAGCGCGCGCTGCACCAGCGCGATGAGCGAAAGCGTCCCGCCTTCGCCATTGTTGTCGGCCCGCATGATGAGCAGCACATATTTCAGGCTGACGATGAGGGTGAGCGTCCAGACGAGCAGGGAAATCACCCCCAGCACATCATCGCGCGTCAGCCCGTCATGCGCGGCCGCGTGAAGGGATTCGCGCATGGCGTAAAGGGGACTGGTCCCGATATCGCCGTAGACAACTCCGATCGCCCCGAGGGTAAGTTTCGCGAGGGAACCATGGGCGTGAGGAGGAGCTTCGCCCTGGGCAGAATGCGACACGTTGATGACCCGCTGTGGATTCGTGTTGGCCTTGGTTTATCCTTCCTTCACGGCTTTGTCAGGGGTGATCGGTCGGCCGGTCGCGTCAGGCAGACCGAGGCGGGCCAGACCGGCGGCCTCGGCGCGACACCTGCGCCCGGGGCTGCCGGTCGCGGTCGCTCATCCCGAATTTTGCTAGAATAACAATTTAAATCAATTGCTTGACCTGGGGGTCAAGCTGCTGCGGAAGAGGGTGAGCAGGTAACTTTCCGCCTCGGAAAACGGGTCATGGCCGGGGCCAAGCACGGCACGGACCTGCACGTCGAAATCGGCATAATGTTGCGTCGTTGCCCAGATCGAGAAAATCAGATGGTGCGGATCCAGCGTGGCCAGCCGTCCCTGGGCCATCCAGCCCGCAATCACGGCGGCCTTTTCGTCGACCAGTGGCTTCAGTTCATCGACCAGTGGCCCCTCGATGCGCGGGGCACCCTGAAGGATCTCGTTGGCGAAAAGGCGGCTTTCGCGCGGGAAATCACGGCTGAGTTCCAGCTTGCGCCGGACATAGGCCAGAATTTCCTCGACCGGGTCGCCCGCAGCATCCAGTTCGCGCAGCGGATCGAGCCAGACCCGCAGCAGCGCGGCAATCAGCGCCGCATGGATCGCCTCTTTCGAGGGGAAGTAATAGAGCAGGTTGGGCTTGGACAGCCCCGCCCGGTCGGCAATCTGATCAAGGGTCGCGCCACGGAAACCCGCCTGCGAAAAAACCTCGAGCGCGGCCTCGAGGATCGCCTCCGAGTTTCGTTGCTGGATTCGGGTTTTGGGCTTGGATCGGGTCATTGAGCCTCGGGTCGCGGGTTTGATCAAAATGTCGGATTCAGGCTGTCGCTTTGGCGGAACCCGATTGAGCGAAGCCGCCAAAGCCGTCAATATGCAAAGCGAACGGCGTTTCTTCTGATACCTGCGGAGCTTGGGCGCTTGACGGCATCAGAGGCGCTGTTACCGTCAAAATTTGACCTAATGGTCAATGAAACTCAAGCCGCTTCCATGCAAGAGAGGCGGCCAACCGGGAGAGTCCCATGGCGCTGGATCGCAAGCCCACCCCCAATGACCTGAACGCGTTCTGGATGCCGTTCACGGCCAATCGCCAGTTCAAGCAAAATCCGCGCATGTTCGTTGCGGCCAAGGACATGCATTATACCACCTCCGAGGGGCGTCAGGTGCTGGATGGCACCGCGGGCTTGTGGTGCTGCAACGCGGGCCATTGCCGCCCGAAGATCACCGAGGCGATCCAGAAACAGGCGGCCGAGCTGGACTATGCGCCCGCCTTCCAGATGGGCCACCCCATCGCCTTTGAGCTTGCCAACCGCATCATCGACATCGCCCCCAAGGGGATCGAGCATGTGTTCTACACGAACTCCGGCTCGGAAAGTGTTGAAACGGCTCTGAAAATGGCGATCGCCTATCACCGGGCCCGTGGTGAGGGCGCGCGCACCCGCCTGATCGGGCGCGAGCGCGGCTATCATGGGGTGAACTTCGGGGGCATCTCGGTCGGTGGGATCGTGAACAACCGCAAGATGTTCGGCACGCTGCTGGGCGGGGTTGATCATCTGCCGCATACCCACCTGCCCGCGCAGAACGCCTTTACCCGCGGCCAGCCGGAACATGGGGCGCATCTGGCCGATGATCTGGAACGGATCGTGGCGCTGCATGGTGCGGAAACCATCGCGGCGGTGATCGTGGAACCCATGGCCGGGTCCACCGGCGTTCTGATGCCGCCGAAGGGCTATCTGGAAAAGCTGCGCGCCATCACCAAGAAACACGGCATCCTGCTGATTTTCGATGAGGTGATCACCGGCTTTGGGCGTCTGGGTTCGGCCTTTGCGGCCCAGCATTTCGATGTGCTGCCCGATATGATGACCACCGCCAAGGGCCTGACCAACGGCGTGATTCCCATGGGCGCGGTCCTGACCACCGCCGAGGTGCATGACGCCTTCATGAGCGGCCCGGAACATATGATCGAGCTGTTCCACGGCTACACCTATTCCGGGAACCCCATCGCCTCGGCGGCGGGGATCGCCACGCTGGATACCTATAAGGAAGAGGGGCTCTTTGAACGTGCGGCCGAATTGGAAGGCTATTGGGCCGATGCGCTGCACAGCCTGAAAGGGCTGCCCCATGTCATCGACATCCGCAACATGGGCCTGATCGGCGCGGTCGAACTGCAACCCATCGACGGCCAGCCCACCAAGCGCGCCTTCGAGGCCTTCCTGCGTGCCTATGAAAAGGGCATCCTGATCCGCACCACCGGCGATATCATCGCCATGTCGCCGCCGCTGATCATCAGCAAAGACCAGATCGATACGCTGATCGGCACCCTGGCCGATGTGTTGAAAACGCTGCCGTAAGGCCGGGCAGGGCGGGGGACACCCCGCCCTTCTTTCAAGGCGAGAGGTCAAGATGGATGAAGAGATGCGTCTGCAGGCCACTGGAACCCTGCTGATGGAAAATGATCGCGTCCGCGTCTGGCGCTATGATTTCGCGCCGGGGGCGGAAACGGGCTGGCATGTCCACGGCCATGACTATGTCATCACCACGCTGACGGATTGCGCCCTGCGGCTCGAGCTGCCGGGGGGCGAGGTGCGCGAAAGCTTTGTCCCCGCCGGATCGGCCTATTCGCGCCCCAAGGGCACCGAACATAACGTGGTCAATGCGGGCGAGGCCAGCATGAGCTTTGTCGAGGTCGAGCTGAAGTAGCCCGGTTGCATCTGGCGCCGGGGTGGCTATCTCTGCGCCAGATGCCAAACCCGAGGTGCGTGATGCTACGTTTCCCCCTGTCGCTTCTGTTTGCCCTGGGCGCAGCCACGGCGTCCCATGCCGGGGATCTGGTGACGTGCAAGACATCGCTGCGGGGCGAGGTGCAGGAATTCGCATACGATCCCGACAGCCCGGCCTTGAAGGAAAGCCGGGGTCTGCGGGAAAAGCTGGCCAATGCGACGGGCGAAATCACCTGTCCCGGTCTGGTCACGCTGCGGGCGCTGACGCCCGAGCTGACAGATGCCGACCGGGGACCGTTCTGCCTGCAATGGGACGGCAAACTGAACACGTATCTGGGCTATGACCTTGGCGCACGGGATGCCTATCTGTCGTGCCGCACCGTGCGTAAGCAATTCTGCCAACGGGTGAGCGCGTCGAAACAGGCGGCAGGCAAACTGGGGCAGGCGGCCAAGGGGCTGGCCGTCGATGCCGGCACCGAGGCCGTTCTGGGCGCTGCGGGTGTGGCCGGGGTGCAAGGGCCTGCCACGCTGATTGCCGAACATCTGATTTCGCTGGGGGCCACCGCCGTGCAAGGGGTCGGCGCGACGGCTGCCCTTGGTGCGGTTGCCGTGACCGCGGTTGCCGTGGGAGGTGCGATTTACGTCTGTTCCGATGATGGGGCCGCCCCGGCGGCGCTGCAACCTGCCCCGCTTCTGAAACCCGGTGAGGTCGCGCCCGGATCGGAACTGCCCAAGGGAGAGGCCATCATCACCGTGACGCCCGTACCCGCGCCTCAAACGCCCCCATCTCAAACCCCGGCGCCGCAAACGCCCGTGCTGCCTGCCGATTAAGGCAGCATCTGCAGCCAGACCGGAATTGTCAGCACGGAAATCAGGGTGGCGAGCAGCACAGAGGATGCGGCCACCCGCTTTGCCGCGCCATAGCTGTTGGCAAAGAGATAGGCATTCACCCCCGGCGCCATTGCCCCGGTCAGCACGGCCGACCGCAGCTGCGCCGTGGTCAGGTCAAAGACCTGCGTGCCAAGGCCCCAGGTGATCGCCGGATGCAGCACCAGCGACAGCACGATCACCAGCGCAATCGCGCGCCCGTCGCCTTCGGGGCGATAGCGCAACAGCACGCCCCCCAGCCCGAAAAGCGCGCAGGGAATGGCCGCCCCGCCGATCATCTTCATCGCGCCCCAGACAAAATCCGGCAGCGGCAGCCCCGTCAGGTTGATCGTCAGCCCGACGGCGATGCCCTGCACCATCGGCTGCGTCGCAATCGCGCGCAGCACCTGCCGGGCGACCTGGCCCGCGGGCAGGCCCTGCCCGTGGCTGCGCGCCAGCTCCATCGCCAAAATCCCCGCGGCATAGAGCATCGGCGAATGGATCGAGATGATCGCGAAATTGGCCGAGAGCGCATCGGCGCCATAGGCGCGTTCGGTGATCGCCACGCCCAGCAGCAGGGAATTGGAAAACATCCCCGCAAAGCCGATGGCGACCGCATCCGTGGCCGGCCGCCCCAGCAGCCGCGCGCCAAAGAACCCCGCAGCGAAGCCCGCGAAGGCCCCGGCATAAAAGCTCAGGAACAGGCCCGCATCATAGCTGGCCCCCAGATCAAGCCGCCCGATCGACAGCGCCAGCAATACCGGCACCGCAACCCCTTGGGCAAAGCGCATCAGCGCATCGACCGCCGGGCCATCCATCACCCCGCGCCACGCCGCCACCCAGCCCCCCGCAATGATCAGAAAGACCGGCAGGACGACGTCGAGCGCCGCCGTCATGCGGGCAGCTCGATCGTCAATCCGTCATGGGCAGGGGTGACATGGGCCGGAAGCTCGGTCAGCAGCGTCGCATAGTCGAGATCGAGGTGCATATTCGTCAGCACCGCCCGCCGGGGGGCGGCGCGGGCGATCCATTCCAGCGCAAGGTCCAGATGGGCATGCGTCGGGTGCGGTTTGCGACGCAGGGCATCGACCACGAAGACCTCAAGCCCCGAAAGCTGTGGCCAGCTGTCCTCGGGGATTTTCACCGCATCGGGCAGATAGGCCAGACCCCCGATCCGGAACCCCAACGCATCAATCGATCCGTGATCGGCGGCGAAGGGGGTCAGCGTGACCGGCCCGCCCGCACCTTCAACGGTGAAGGGCCCCTTGATGCTGTGCAGATCGAGGATCGGCGGATAGGGGGAATCGGCCGGTTGCACAAAGGCATAGGCAAAGCGGTCGAGCAGCGATTCCTGCGTGGGGCCATCGGCCCAGACCGACAGGCGGCGGCGCAGGTTGAAGACGATCTGGCGCAGGTCGTCGATGCCGTGGGTATGGTCGGCATGGGAATGGGTATAGGCCACCCCGTCCAACTCGCCCACCCCGGCATCCAGCAGCTGTTCGCGCATGTCGGGCGAGGTGTCGATCAGCACCCGCGTCACCCCCGCCGGTCCGACCCGTTCCACCAGCATGGAACAGCGTCGCCGCCGGTTGCGCGGGTTCGTCGGGTCACAATCGCCCCAATCTCCGCCAAGGCGTGGCACGCCCCCCGAAGACCCGCAGCCCAGAATCGTGAAACGATACATTACGCGGCCCCGTGCTGCGTGGCGGCCTTGGAAAACAGCCGGTCAAAATTGGCGGTGGTGGCGGCGGCAAATTCCTCGGCCGTCAGGTTGAACAGCGCGGCCCCCGTCTTGGCCGTATAGGCGGTGTAGGCCGGTTCGTTGCGTTTGCCGCGGAAGGGGACCGGCGCCAGATAGGGGCTGTCGGTTTCCAGCAGGATGCGGTCCAGCGGGGCGGCGGCAAAGATGTCGCGCAGCTCTTGTGATTTCGGGAAGGTCGCGATGCCCGACATCGACAGATAGAACCCCAGATCCAGCGCCGCACGGCCCAGTTCGGCTGAGGACGAGAAGCAGTGCATCACGCAGCTGTAAGGCTTGGTGCGATAACCCTCGGTCAGGATGCGGGCCATATCGTCATCGGCGGCGCGGGCATGGATGATCAGCGGCAGCCCGGTTTCCTGCGCGGCCTCGATATGGACGCGGAGCGAGACCTTCTGCACCTCGGCGCTGTCGGCGGTGTAGTGGTAATCGAGGCCGGTTTCCCCGATGCCCACGAATTTCGGATGCTGCGCCAGGGCGACCAGTTCGTCCACCGTGGCCATCGGCTCTTCCGCCGCGCTCATCGGGTGGGTGCCAGCGGCGTAGAACACGCCCTCATGCGCCTCGGCGATGGCGCGTACGCGGGGTTCATGGCGCAGGCGGGTGCAGATGGTCACCATGCGGCGCACCCCGGCAGCGCGGGCGCTGTCGATGATGCGGGGCAGTTCGCCCTCAAAATCCGGGAAGTCCAGATGGCAGTGGCTGTCGACGATTTCGGGCGGGGTCATGCGTCACCTAGCGGCGAGCGTGGCCGCCGTCTGTTCGATCTGGAGGAACATATCCATGAGAAGCGCGGCAGGGTCAAGGTTGACCGCCTTGCCGCGACGCGCCCGCGACGAAAGGCTTTGCGCCAGATCGGCCCAGGCACGGGCGGCCCAGGGGTCCGGCGACAGCCGCGCCAGCAACGCGGCCTCATTCCGGCAGGCTTCCGGCGGGGTCTGGCCCAGGGTGCCGCAGCGCGCAAGCCGGGCGAGCATCAGGTCAAGCAGCGTCACCACCAGATCGAACCGCGCCTCATTCCCCTTGCCGCTGCCGGTTTCCGACAAGGCAATCGCGCGGGGGCGATCCATGCGCGGCACGCCTGCAAAGAGCGCGATCAGGTTTTCATAGATCGCAAGGCCATCAAGATGGATCAGGCGCAGCGCCTCACCCACCGACCCGCCGGCGAGTTCGGCAAGTGGCTGGGGGTCTTCGACAAGGGTTCCGGCATTTTCCAGCGCGCGGGCCATATCCCCGGGCGCAAGCGGATGCAGCCGCAATTCGCGGCAGCGCGACCGGATCGTCGGCAAAAGCTTGAACGGCTGGTGCGAGATCAGGAAAAAGGTCACGCCCGCGGGCGGCTCTTCCAGCAGTTTCAACAGCGCATTGGCCGCGGCGGTGTTCAGGTCATCGGCGCTGTCCACAATGGCCACCCGCCGCCCGCCATCCGCCGCCGAGAGGGCGAAGAAGTCCTTGAGCTTGCGGACCTCCTTGACCAGGATTTCCTGCGCGGGGGCCTTTTCGCTTTCGTTCAGGCCCCGGCGCAGCAGATAGCAGCGGGGTTCCGACAGCGCGGCCATGCGGCGCGCGACCGGGTGGTCGGCGGGCACGTCCAGCGTGGTGGGTTTGGGCGGGGCGAACATGCCGCCATCGTCTTCGGGCGTGGCCAGAAGGAACCGCGCAAGCCGCCAGGCCAGCGTCGCCTTGCCCACCCCGCGCGGCCCCGTGACCAGCCAGCCATGATGCAACCGGCCCGCATTGAAGACCGACAGAAATTCATGTTCGGCCGCGCCATGCCCGATCAGCGCCGGGGTTTCCCGTGGATGGGGCGTGCCTTCGATGCGGTCGGGTTCGGGAAAATCGCCCAGAAAGACTGATGGCATCCTAAAGACCCAGATGCCTGAACACCGCGTCCTGCACTGCGGCCGCGACCTCTGCTTCGGGGCGGGCGCCGTCGATCACGCGAAAGCGCGCAGGCTGGGCTGCGGCCAGCGCCAGAAACCCGGCCCGCATGCGGCGCTGCATGTCCAGCCCCATATCCTCGAACCGCTGCTCTGTTCCCTTGCGGGCCATGGCGCGGGACAGACCGACCTCGGGGTCAATGTCGATCAGCAGCGTCAGATCAGGTTCCACCCCGATCATCAGCGCGTGAAGCGCATCGACCGTGCCCGCCAGATCGCCCCGCGTCATGCCCTGATAGATGCGGGAGCTATCGGCGAAACGGTCGGTGATGACGACCTCGCCGCGCGCAAGGGCAGGGCGGATGGTCTTTTCCAGATGATCGCGCCGCGCGGCGGTGAAAAGCAGCAGCTCGGTTTCCGCCGACCAGCGGTCGGGCTCGCCCTCCAGCACAAGGCGGCGGATCTCTTCGGCGCCGGGGCTGCCGCCGGGTTCGCGCGTCAGAAGGGCCGCGCGGCCAGCCGCCTGCAGCGCCGCGGCAAGACGCCGCGCCTGCGTGCTTTTGCCAGATCCGTCGATCCCCTCGAAGCTGAGGAAACTGCCCCCCATCAGCTTGCCGGGGCTTCGGCCGGGAAGAACCGCTTGATCAGAACCTGCGCCGCGGTGGTCAGCTTCTTGCCGAAGCCGCCCTTGGGCACATCGGCCTCGGCCACCAGGGGCACGCGCGCCTCGGGCAGGCCGGGGATCTGCACGACCAGTTCCGCGACCTGATCCCCCTTGGCGATCGGGGCCTTCAGCGGGCCGGTATAGGCGACCTCGGCCGTCATCTGATCGCGCGCAGCCACCGGGATCAGCCGGGCCACATCCTCGGCCGGGACAAGGCCCACGGTCTCGGCGTCACCCATCCAGACCTCGGCCTCGGCGACACGGGTACCGGCCTTGGCGATGGTCTTCATGGCATATTCGCGAAAGGCCCAGCTGGCGATACGCTCGCTTTCTTCCGCGCGGGCCTTGTCCGAGGGGAGGCCCGCGATGACAAAGACGATGCGCCGCCCGTTGTCCTGCACAGCCGAGCCGACAAGCCCATAGCCCGCTTCTTCGGTATGGCCGGTTTTCAGCCCGTCGGCCTTCCAGTCGCCGCCCTTGATCCGCAGCAGCGGGTTGCGGTTCTGGCCATTGGCCGGAACGCGGCCCTGGTAGTTATATTCGGTCAGCGCGAAATAGGAGTAGTATTCCGGGAATTCGGTGATCAGCCGCACCGCGAGAAGGCCGAGGTCATGCGCGCTCATCCGGTGGTCGGGGTCGGGCCAGCCCGAGGCATTGGCGAAGGTCGAATGATCCATGCCCAGTTGGCCTGCGCGTTCCGTCATGCGGCGGGCGAATTCCTCTTCGCTGCCAGCCATGCCTTCCGCCACCACGACGCAGGCATCATTGCCCGAATTGATGATGATGCCATGGATCAGCTCATCCACCGTCGGGCGGTCGTCAGGTTTGACGAACATCTTCGACCCGCCCATCTTCCAGGCCTTTTCCGACACGGCGAAAGTGTCGCTGGTCTGGTAGCGGCCGTCATGCAGCGCCTCGAACAGCATGTTCAGCGTCATGAGCTTGGACATCGAGGCCGGCGGAATGGCGGTATTGGCGTTCTTGTCCAGAAGCACGGTCTGCGTGGTCAGGTCATAGACCCATGCCGCAGTGGCCTGTGTTTCAAAGGCCCATGCGGGCGCTGAGCCAAGGAGGAAGGCAAGGGCGAGGCTGAAACGGCTGAACATGCTTTGGTCCTTTCGCGGTCGGGCCGCCCGGGGGCGCGGCCCGCTGCGGTTACTTGATGATATAGGCGTCGGTGAAGCCCAGGGATTTCACCTTTGCGAGAAGGGCCGCCTTGTCGGCGCCCGAGGCCGTCACCGACCAGTGATCCTTGCCCTGCGTCTGGCCTTTGCGGAGGGTGGCCGAAACCCCGGCTTTCGACAGGGCGTCGGTCGCGCGCTTGGCATTCGCCTCGACCGAGAAGATGCCGATCTGCACCAGATGCGTGCCCGAGGCGGCGGGTTTCGCCGGGGTCGCGGCGGCTTTGGCCGGGGCAGGGGGCGCGGCCGGTCTGGCTGCAGCGGGCGCCGGCGTTGCGACGCCGGGCTTGACGGGCGCGGCACTGACGCTGCCAGCCTTGATGGTTCCCGCCTTGATGCTGGCGCCGGGCGGCGCGATGGGGGCGGGCGCGGATGCAGCGGGCTTGGCCAGCACCGCCGCAGTGTCCTGGGCCACGGCCGCGCCGGGCAGCGTTTCGGCTGCATCCAGAATGGGCTTGGTGGCATCAGTCTTGGCCGCAGCCTCTTCGCGGCGCAGGGCCGTCACCTGGATCTTCACCGGCTGCCCCGCAAGAACCCCCAGGGCCGTCGCCGCGTCCGACGAAATCTGCAGTCTCGGGCCGGGGTTTTCCCGCTCGCGCCGGAACAGGGCGCCGATGACGAATTTGCCATTGGCCGGGTTTCGCAGGATCACCCGTTCTGGATCGGTTGCATCGGGTGCGGCGACCCAGACCCCGCCCAGCGAGGGACGGCCATCCCAAAGCGCGGTATCGGTGGTCTGGAAAATTTCGGGCGCCTCGACATCCCGGTCGACCAACTTGACCGAGGTCGCAGGCTTGCCGCTTGCGGGTGCTGCCGAGGGGGCAGGCGTCGCCCCGCCGCCCAAGCCCTGCACGCAGCCCGCCAGCGTCCCCGCCGCACAAGCCGCCACGATCAGACGTCTGACCCGTTCACCTGCCATATCAAGCCCCTAATGCCGCGCGCCTTCTTGCGGGCTGCGCTGTCTGAGAACATCTTCTGCGGGATGCCCCGTGCCTGCCACCTGCGACACGAAGAACCCTCCGCGTCGCGTTGCGCGGCATCATAGCGACAGCGGCGGAGTGAGGGAAGGGTGCAGCGACAGGCCCGGACAAATCGGCACAATGCCGCGCGACCCGTCGCCGGGCAGCGCGACGGCAGCCCACTGGACCTTGCCTCCGGTTCACGCTAGAAGACGCCAAGGTCCAGCGGACCGAAGGCAGGAAGTGTGGCCGAGTGGTTTAAGGCTCTAGTCTTGAAAACTAGCGTGCGGGGAACCGTACCGTGGGTTCGAATCCCACCGCTTCCGCCAGAAAAAATCCCCTAAGTGTCTGAAATTAAACGATAAACCGGGAAAATTAGTGTGCTGTTTTGTGTGCGCTTCGCCAACTTGATGCACGGTTTGACATACAATTTGCGCGCATGGCATCTTGGAAAAATAACCAAGAACCGGGGATTCGTCCATGTCGATCATGTTGCGGGGCCAAACCTACTACCTCCGCAAGCGGGTTCCTGTAGCCGGACAAAAATACTGCACCAGAACCTATTCATTAGGTGCAACGCTCACGATGGGCCCACCGCGGTCGATCAGCCCATGCATGAGCGCTGGCTCAGGTCTTGAGTGACCAATTGGAAACCAGCAGCTCCGCCCGTGCTCCGGCGCTGTCGTTACCTGTCCTGGCGATGGTATAGCTCGTCCGCACCTCGGTCAGATGGAAGCAGCCGAAGATCTCCCGGATCTCGGGAACGTCATTAATCGACATGATGAAGCGCCCCTTTAGGTTGCTCACAAGCCCCGCCATGTTTCCGAAATCCTCCCGGCTGAACAGGGTGCGGCCATAGTCCCCCTCGCACCCCCAATAGGGTGGGTCGAGGTAGAACAGCGTGCCCTCCCGATCATAGCGCGGGATAAAATCGGCCCAGTCGAGGCATTCGATCATCACCCCCGAAAGACGACTATGCAGGTCCTCGAGCATGGGCTCTAGCGTGGTCAGATTGAAGCGTGCTGACCGTTCGGCCGCGACACCGAAGTTACGTCCCGATACCTTGCCACCAAAGGCAGTGCGCTGCAGGTAAAGGAACCGCGCCGCCCGCTCCAAATCGGTCAAGGTCTCCGGATTCGTCTCGACCAGGCGGTTGAACTCTGCGCGGGTCGTGAGCTGGAACCGAAGCGTGTCGAGAAACTGGGGATAGTGGCGCTGCAGGATGCGAAACAAGTTCGCAATGTCGCGCCCCTTGTCATTGATGAACTCGGCCCGCGGCCGCGTGGTGCGGCGCAGGAAGATACCCCCCATTCCCACGAAAGGCTCTGCATAGGCAGAGCACTGGGTTGCATCGATGATAGCGCAAATCCGTTTAGAGAGATTGCGCTTGCCGCCCAACCAGGGTGCGACGGGCTGGACTTGCGAAACTGGAATGAGGACTGAATTCATGATTGCTCCAAGGTTCAGACCATAGGAACATAACGAGAACAAGTCGGGCAATCCACTCTGTTGCGCGACATTAGGGCAATCGCATGGGTGAAGCACCAATGGCGTTTAAACTCTTTGCAGCCGACATTAACGAGGCTTGTGGATTGAAGCTCTGTATCGACCCAGTGAAAATCTGCTCATGCTACAAAGGAGACGGTAGCGATGAGTG
>NZ_BMYQ01000022.1 GCF_014652355.1 Gemmobacter lanyuensis
CTGAAACGCCGACACCCGAAAAACCAAAAAACAGGGAATAACTGTCGAAGTCCGGGGAGCTGCCCCTACCCTCGGACGTCACCGAGGAAGGTTTCGGCTTCGGCCTGGAATACGTCCTGCTGCAGCGCGCTATACTCGGCTGCAAGATCGACGGCGGCCAGCACAAGGTCGGCGGCTACACGCATGAGGATGCCGAGGTGATCGCCGCCACCGTCGCGGGGATCCCCGACAGCCTCGGCGGCAAACGCATGGCGATCCGCGTCGCCGAACTGGCCCGCGCCGGGCTGACACCGGACTGGATGCCCGGCGCCGTCCCGCGCTGTGTGCCGACCATCGTCAAGCAGAACCAGCATGGCACGCATGCGGGCGCCATCGTCGTGGGCACCGAACGCATCCGCGTGCGCGGCCCGGACGCCCGTGCCGCATGGAAAACCATCGACATCCTGGCCTGCCCGGTCACGTTCTCCCCCCATCCGCAGCAGATCGACGCCGCTCGGCGGGGATATGTCGACTGGTGGCAGGCGCTGGGCTGGGTGCGGGACGCGCTGATCCTGGGCGGGATGCTGCGGGAGGTCGAGGTGACAGACGCGATGCCGAAGGCGCGGCCGTGGAAATCGCGCGACGGTCGATGACCGTCACGCATCCATTCACTTGATCACTTTGTCGATGAATCCCAGCGTGTTCGCGTTCTCGAGCAGCGTGCGCACCTTGCTTCGGTCGAGGCCATTCGGAACTTCGGCATCAATCTCGAGCTTCAGCGTCACCTCGCTGCCGGGCAACACAGTCAGTTGCTCAATGATCGCCTCCACAATCTGACGCATTTCGTGTGCTGGTCGATCTGCCGAGATCATGACCGTCCCGATGAACCGGGTCGGATCACGTTCGGGCTGAACCACAGCCGCCGTCGGCTTCAGGCCGGTCTGTTCTGCCGCAGCCTTCACTGGCACCTGTACCGGATCTGAAGGCGCAGCAGCGGCCGCTGCCGTCTCGAGGACCTGCTTTTCCGCCACCTCTGGCTTCACGATCACGCTGTCGGAGTCGATGACCACCGGCGCATTCGCGGCATTTTGCAGGACCAGGCCAATGTAGCGGCCGCTCTTCTCGTCCCATCGTTCCGCATAGGCGAATGGGCCAGGCACCATCGCGCCGACAGCTGCGCGCACTGCCTTGATCAGGACGTTCCGATCCTTGACCCGCGGCAGGTAGATGTAGCGGTTCAGGTATTCCCAGAGATCTCTTAGCGACAGGTGGCCCTTGCCATTCCAGATGTACTTTTGCAGTTCGCGGTCTAGGCGGGCAGGACCAAGCTCCGGCAGCAGGCCCTCGTCGCTGGCCAGTTTCTTACTGGCACGGGATAGAAGCCCATCCTGCGCTGGAACTTTCGACGCGATCCATTCGACATCGGCCTGCGCACCATCCTGCATTGGATACAGGAGATAGCACCAGGTCTCCTTGAGCCGCGTCTTTACAGTCTCGGCCGCCTCGGCGACCTTCGCCTTGGCAAGCGCACTGTCGCGCTGCGTCAGATTCAGCCGATCCGTGTCCTTCACGATCCCTGCCCAAGCTAGGGACGACCGCATGGCCTCCTTCAGCCCATCGAGCTGGCGCGACTCCGCCGCGAGGAAGACGAGCATGTTCCGATAGACCCGCGGTGTAGAACCGCGCTGAAGAAGGATATCCTTGGCCTCTGCCATGGCATCGGAATTCTCGCGACCAGTGTGCGGGTGGGCAACGCCAAGCACAACGGCACGAACGCCACCGGCTTCGTCGGGAACGTCGGAAGAACTGCTGGGCGCGACCTGGACAGCATCGAAATGCCCACGGTCTCCAAGGCCGTTGATGTAGGTCGCCAGCGCCTTGTCGATTTCCAGTAGGACAAGCGGCTCTTCAATCTGCCCGGCCCGGTCGGCCGCAAGGCGATTAAGGCTGGCCGACATCGAGTACCAGTAACGGCCTAGGTCGCCATGCATGAACCTGGCGTTGTTCGCTAGGCGCCGAAGGGCGTCGCCAAAGATGGCTGGGCGTTCGCCGGGTTGCACGACGCCGAGGTTGATCTGTCGATCATCGAGGCCCTTGTTGTCCTGCCCGTGAGTCGGCGCAGTCCCCATGAAGATCGCCCGCGCCACGCGGCGGGTAGCCGAGTAGCGGTTGAGGTTCGGCGCCGATTGGTCGATCCGGTAGGGCGTCGAGTTTGGCCCATCGACATCACCAGCGATGATCGACTGCCACGAGACGTCGAGGTAATGCAGCAATTCGGGTTCGACGCGCGCCGAGCTGATGGAAACGCTGCCCGGCATGATCATCACCGAGGGGTCGTTGTTCATCCACAGCTCGTGGATCACCTGCGCCATCAGGCGCAGAACACCGCGGGTGCGCTGGAATTTCTCCAACGAACCCCAGCTTGTATAGAGCTGATCGAACAGCTCTGGGTGGATCGGATAGGCCTTCTCCAGCTTCCGACGATAATCCTCACCCTCACAGTTCTGCGGAAACTCGTTCGGGCTGTCGCGATACATCTTCGCAAACTGCTTCAATGTGTTGTCGCGGTGGTGGAACTTGTCGCCCGGGATTTCCTTGAACAACCGCCGACGGACGATCTCGTAGCTTTCTTCCTGGTCAGCCGGGCGCCAGCCGGTCTCGACCCGGCTGAAGGTCTGCTTCAGGCGCGACAGCGCCTCCTGGCCGCCTTCCCCGCCGACCTCGATCTGCGATGCGGGCAGCGATGCCACCAGCAGCGTGCCGGGGCTGGCCTTCACCGCCTCGGTCAGCGACTGCACGAAAGACAGGTTCGAGTCGAAGGATCCCGAGGGCAGCCCCTCAACCTTGTAGATTTGGCGCAGGTAGGCGACCCACTCGTCGATCAGGATCAGCGACGGCGCGCATTGCCGGAACAGCTCTTCCAGCAGGTTCGACCCCGGCGCAATGCCGTTGGCATCGTTCTCGGCCACCAGCGCATAGCCCGCCTCGCCCCCAAGCTGGAACGCCAGTTCCCCCCAGGTCGTGCGGATCGGCCGCCCGTAATCCTTCTGCCGCTTGGCCGCGTCCGAGGGGCCGTAGGACGTGCCCACCAGCACCGCCCGGTTCACCTTGCCCGGCACGGTCAGCCCTTCACGCGACAGCAGCTGGTCCAGCCCCGGCAAATCCTCCACCGGCGTGCCGCCTGCCATGTGGTAGAGCGCCAGCATGGAGTGGGTCTTGCCGCCGCCGAAGTTCGTCTGCAGCTCCACCACCGGATCGCCACCGGTGCCCGACAGCCGCTTGGCCGCGCCGATCAGCAGGGTCGACAGGCCCGAGGTCAGATAGGTGCGCGAGAAGAACTCGGTCGGGTTGCGGTATTCCGACGGCGCGCTGCCGTTATGCACCTTGGCCAGATCGGCCGCAAACTCGGCCTGCTGAAACTCTCCAGTCGCCACGTCGCGGTGCGGCTCCACCACCTCGCGCCACGGCAGCAGCCCCGCCACCGTCTCGACGGAGATGTCGGACCGCTGGCTCTTCTTCCGCTCCTCGTTGCGCTGCAATTCGGTGAACTTGGTGCGCAGGATCGTGTCGCGCATCTTCCCAAGCTGATCTGCCACGTCCGAGGCGCTGATCGCCTCCATCAGCCGCCGCATGCTGTCCAGCGCGCGTTCGGCATCGTCATAGGTGAAGGTCTCGTTGTGCGACAGCTTGTTCCGGATCTCGAGCAGCTCGCCCACATACGACCGCTCAGCATGACCGAGTACCGAGCGAAAGGCATCGCCCCAATACGAGATCATCGCCTTGAGCAGGCCTTGCTGGTCCCACCCGACCTGTCCGTTGGCGTTCGGGCGCAATCCAACCTTCTGGGCAACCTCGATCTGCCAATGCCCCTGCAATGAGGCCTCGAGACGCCGTTCGACAAAGGGGGTCAGAGCCTCGGGGAGAAGCTCCATGCCTTCAAACACATACTGGCGGGTCGACTTTGCCATGCACTCAATCCTTCTTCCGGCACAAAGCCCGGATTATCTCTTTGTAACCCAATGGTATTCGTAGGACAGCCCACTGATGCTGCCCTTGCGAACCTTGGCCATCAATCCCTCGTCAGGCACGGACGCGGCGATCACCGAAATGTCGTAGGCCTTCAGATACGGCGGGCCGTTGGGCTCGCCATCCACGGTCTTCTGACACACCTTGACGGTCGCCTTGAACCTTGTGCCCAAGGGGAACATCTCTCGCAGGTTCCGCGGGAACTCGACCCGCATGGTGGGGGGAAACACGGTCACTGCCTTCACCCGGGGGCGCGAGACGCCGGGATCGGTGCAGGTTTCAAGCTCCACTCCGCCGAAGAACTGGCCAAGAGCGTAAGATGGATCGTCGATCTTCATAGCGCCCCCCCCCCTTAAACCTCAAATCTCATCTGACCGCTGCGGTTCGTCAGCGGCGCGGTGGCGGCTTCGCGGGTCAGGTCGGTCCAGTCCGCGATCAGCGCGTTGTAGGCGGTCGCCTCCTTCGCGTCGCCCCGCTTTTCGCAAACCTTGTGAAGAACATAGGCCAAATCGCGCACATCATCCGCCTTCGGGCCGAACCTCTTCAGCATCACCGCCGCCTCGTAGCCGATCCCGTATTTCTCGTGCAGCCGCACCAGATGCTGGCAGCATTCCCAGACGGTCAGGTGGCCATCGGCATCCGGCTCCCAATCCGCATCCATCTCATCACGCTTCAGGATGCGCACCTTTCCGGCCGCGCTTTCCACGATCCCGGCATGTTTCACGCTTTCGACCGAGATGCCGCGCGCCGTGGCGATGTTGTTCGCCGTGCCATAGTCCCCCGCTTTCAGCCCGTTCTGTTCGAACCATGTGATGGCAAAGCGGGTGTCGGCGTCGAACTCGCCCTGGATGCCGCCGAGGTATTCGTCGAGCTCGCGGTTAATCAGCTGCAGAGCGACATCGACAGACATTGGACTATCGTCGGACTCTAACACGGCGCGGTAACGCGAAAACACCCCGATTCCGGGTCCTATTGCACACTGCGGCATATCTGCTGGCGAAATGTTAGCTTCCTGCAATTCCCTAATTGCCGTTGGTAGCTCACGCTTCAGAGCACGGATGAATTCGGCTCGAGTGCAAGTTTCAGCAGTAGATGGTCGCTTACGGCAGACAAGAACGATAGAGCTAGCAAGTGCGTTATTCCCGATAGCTACAGTGCGGGCAGAACGCTCAGTTCGAACAGGCCAAGTTCGGACAATTTGATATCGAGCCTCTAGAACTGCCTGTAGAAAGGTAATCCAGCCAGACGACGTCATGCCTTCCTTACCAATCTCACTCTTCTTAAAGGCATAGTAGATTGCCGTTGGGCTATCATTCCGATCTTTGGATTGGATTGACGTAAGTGCATGCGTCATCCCAGTGAGGAAGAACTGTCGAGCGCTTGCGTCTGAGCCCTGGCGATATCGATCCGCGATGAGCTCTTCAGCCTTTGGAACTAGTAGAGTCCCAAACTGGTCTGGGAACAAATGTCCGACGCTTTGCTTCATCCATACATAGAAATAGTCTGAAAGGTCTGCGTAGCTGATATTGCTGTAATAGGGCGGATCAGTTGAGATCACAGCATTCTCTGGTATCGGCGCCGCCTCTGCACTCGCCTGAATCACTTGGCCCGTGCTTGCAGGGACGAAGTTTTCAATGGCCTTTCCCACCCAAGTTACAGCGCCCAGGAAGTTTCCGGTGCTATCGCTGAACGGATTCGCCTCAACAAAGTCCCAAGTCATTGCGATACCTTGGCGAGCGAATGTGAAACGAATGAACCCATCAGCGGCCCAAGTTGCCATACTGCTGCCAGCGTCAGCGACTCGATCAATGGCAAAGGCAAGATACAAGCAAACCGCTGAAGCGTATTGATCCGCCACCTCAGAACTACTCCTGGGGTCTTCACATTTGGAGCCAAGCAGATCATCTTTTATCTGCTTATGCACCTCTGCAATACAGGCAACCAGTGTAGACATTGCAACTTGCTGCCTGGGGATGAAGTAGTCAGAAAATACGTTTATACCATACCTTCGACCCTGAGCGTTGCTGGCAAAAGTCCCGCGGCAAACCTGCTGAGGAAGTTTGCCAGCAATATCTGGACTCGACAGTAGCTGCTTTATATTCTGCTCCTGATAAATAAGATCAACACGATCTCCTGAAATATAGGCCTTCGAAGATTTTATCTCTGCAATCGCGGCGATTAACCGGCGCCCCATCCTACCCTTCGACGCCATATCATCGATGTATTTCGCAGGAATCGGCGTTCCAGTAAGGATGCACCTAAAGGCAGCGCTACCAGTTTTTGTACCGCTGCTAGAATCTTCATCAAAGCGAACATTCTGCGCGGAATCAACTTCGAAATGGTAGGCTTTGTTTGCCTTATCAATAACGGGGCGCAACCAGACTTCTTGTCCTTCGCTATTTCTCAAGGTGTAGCTGGAGATCAGTGGTACTTCTACATCTGCAAAAGCAGGGTCCGGGCTCGGGACCGTCCGTGCCCAGATCCAGGCGATCACCGTCGCCTTGCCGCCGCCATACTCCTTCGGCAAGTCCACCTGCGGGTAAAGATGCCCGATACGCTCCCACGCCTTTTCGCGCATCCATTCGCCGTAGTATTTCACATCTTCGGCCAGCCCCTCGGCGTTGCGATAGAACGACCGCTCCTTGATGCCGGGGTGGATCGGGGGCATGTCCTTGAATTTCGGCGGGATCTCGATCATCGCCTTGCCGATCATCACCGCCACCGGGTTCAGGTCGGACCCATAGGCAGGCAGGCCCAGCCGCTGCGCCTCAAGCGGGATCGACCCGCCGCCCGAGAACGGGTCATAGACCGGCGGCAGCACACCACCGCACGACCGCCGGATTTCCGCCCGCGCGCGTTCCAGCACCTCTTCGTTGGTCGAGTTCTCCCACTTCACCAGGTCTTCGATGATGGCAAACAGCCGCTGCCGCTCGCGCTCCTGATCCTCATGGGTGGGGAACTGGTCGGGGTGGCTGGAGGGATCGTCCACCAGCTGCGCGAACAGCACCGCCCGACACGCCGCCAACGGCCGCCGCGCCCACCACAGATGCAGGGTGCTGGGGTGCCCATGCCGGATCGACTTCTCCCGCGCCGAGGCGGCGTTGATGGCCTCGAGCGGAATGGCGACTTCGATCAGTTTCTTTTTGTAGGGTAGGGTCATGGAAGCGCCGTCCGATCTGAATGCGGGAGAAAAAGGCCCCATAGGCCTCTGAATGCTTGTTCGGCCGAGTCACTGAAGAGGCGCTCGAGCTGTCCCCGTTCCGTGATTGGTTCGCTGTCGTCAAGTGGGTCCGACTTGCGACCGATCGGGATGCCGAACCGCTTACCTTCCAAGGCGGGAGCATAGACGTCTCCGGCAGGCTCTCCAAAAAGCTTGAGCCCGAAGAAATAGGTCAGAAACTCGTGTCTAGCGAGTGCCCTGCCAAGATGACTGCGCGACCAATCCATTGTGCAAAAACAACCGAACATGCCACAAGAGGAACTCACGGCAATCTTTTTCGTAGGGCGCTTCTTCTCGAGAGACTTTGCAGCTGCGTTCAGCGTCAGATTTACAGATTTCGATGAAGACCGAAATGCGGGACCAATGTCCGTTACCTTGGCGCACCAGCTGCGCTCCAAGAGACAACCATAGCTCGCAGCTGTGATCGTATCTTCAGCCTCAGGAAAGACATAGTAAGTGCTTTCGGGGTACTTCCTCGCAACGCTTGTCAGCACGCGCCACTGGTCTCTTTCAAGAGTAAACTTGCCACCTTGCTTCGCCTTAAACTGGAAGATTACTAAATCCCCGCCATGACGCAGCATGGTGTCAATGCCAGATGCACGCTCCTGCGCCTGTGTCATACCATACCATAATGGATTCCTGTTGAACGGCATCATCGCAGCAGAAAGGGCTGCGCAAAACCGAACCTCAAAGCTCTTTTCGGCAAAACGCATTAGGTCTCCTGCGGCGAAACGCTGCGATCCAGCAGCCGCTTAAGGTGAAACTGGATTGCCGTATGTTCGAACGACGGTTCGTGGTCCGACAACGCACCCCGGACATACCGCGGTTCCTGGGCGTAGCCACTCTCGATCTGGACGATGGCCAGGATGTATTTCCCGGGCTCGTGCAGCGAGGTGATGATCTCCTGCCGGGTCAGCATGACAGTGTCGGCGCCGTCGATGCGGCCCTTGACCTCGATGAACCGCAAATGACCAGAGCGAGGGTCAAAGGAAGCGATGTCGTAGCCAACCTTCTGCGCCGATACATCGCGCGGCTCATTGCCCAGCGCCCGCTCGGCGTTGATGACCGCTTCCATGGCCTTCAATTCGCTGATGCGTCGGGCCTCTGGGTCTTCGGCAAAGGCACTGGCCTTGGCCCCATTTGCGACAGCAGCCTTCGCCAACAGCAGCCCCTTCGGCACGACGACCATGCCACCCCGCACTCGCGGCGGCTGGGCGGAAATGAAGCGCTCCTTCTCCAGCAACTCCATCCGGCGTTTCAGACGGTCGGCGAGGTCTTCGGCCCTGCGTTCTGCGTTCTGCCAGTTCAGGCGAGTCTTTTTCCCTGCCTTCTCATCCTCACGCAGCTCGGCGGCGCGGTTGTCCCAGAAGTTGATCTCCTTCTTCAGGCGGGCTTTCACCTCCTGCTCGACCTTGGCAACCTCGGGCAAACGCCGGGCCTTTACCTCGGCCACATGGCTCTGGGCGAGCTCAACGGTGGCAAAACGGATGGCGGCCTTTTCCAGATCATTACGCAGCCAGTCCTCGTGCAGCTTGTCAGAAACCAGCGCGATTTCCTCGGCCGTGGCAGGGCGCAGGTTCAGGTGGGGGGCGATCCCCGCATTCGCAGCTTTCCCTGTCTTGTCGATCGAAGCGAACTGCAGCTTTTCCGAGATGATGTGGGGTTTGCCAGTGCTGGTCGGGCGGCCGTCCTGGACGCTGTGTTCCAGCAAGAAGATGGCCGACAGCTCTTGTCCGAGGTCGGTTTCATCGACCATGACCGCGCCCTGTTTCATCAGGTGATCGTACTGCTCTCGCACGATGCTGATGACGGCTTCGAGCAGAGGGTGGCCAGGGCAGACGAACGTTGCCACGGGCTGCTGGTTCACCTTGCCCTTCTCGAAGCAGATGCGTTCGTACTTCTTCTGAACTGGAGAGCCGGTCCCGATCTGCCGGTCGCGCTCGCGGATGCTGACCGGGACATGGGTGATCTCCCACCGGCCCTCTTCGCGAGGCTTGATCTGGCCGCCAAGGCTCTTGAACGCCTCGACAAAGAAGCTCTGGATGTGGTGCGGCTGCAGGCGCTGGGCCTCGGCGCGTTCCATGTCGATGCGGATTTCCTGCACCTTGGCGGCAGGCATCGTGTCATTGGTCAGCGCCCGACGGGCCAGAAGATCGAGCAGATGCTGCTGATCGACGGCACCATCGACGGCCTGGAACAACCGGGCCTTCACATCGGGTTGTTCGCCGTACTGGATCGCCTCGAACAAAAGATCCTTCAGCGCCGTGCCGTCGAACAACTCGCCAAGGACGTCGTAGACCCGCCCACCCAGCGCCTCGCGCGCAGCTTCCAGCTTTTCCAGAAGCCGGGCGTAGACCTCGCCCTCGCGCGTATCGGCCGCCACGAGGTTCCAGAGGTGGCAGACCTCGGTCTGGCCGATCCGGTGGATACGGCCGAACCGCTGCTCGATCTTGTTCGGGTTCCAGGGGAGGTCGTAGTTCACCATCAGGTGGCCACGCTGGAGGTTCACGCCTTCGCCAGCCGCGTCGTTCGCGATGAGCACCAGCATGTCGCGGTCCTGCATGAACCGCTCGACGATCTTCCGCCGATCCTCGCGGGACACGCCGCCGTGGATCACCTCGACCGCATCGGCACGGCCAAGACGCGCCCTTACGCGATCATGCAGGTAGTAGAGGGTGTCCTTCGGCTCGGTGAAGATGATCAGCTTGCGGCGGTTGCCGTGGGAGTCGACCATCAGCTCATCATCTAGGATGCGGTTCAGCTGTGACCACTTGGTGTCCTGGCCAGAGCTGAGGACGCCCAGCGCCATGCGTTCCAGCCCTTGCAGGGTTTCGACCTCTAGCGCGAGCTGATCGACGGTTTCGGCCGTCGTCGCGGTCGTGGAAATCCGGTCCTCGATATCGTCGATCTCGTCCTGGCCGAGTTCCTCCAGGTTCTGGAGAGCGTCATCGGGCACGTCAGGGACGTCGAAACCGGATCTCTTGCCGCGGACCATCAGCCGCGCCTCGGCCAGTTCTGCCTCCAACCGTTCGCGCCGCCTCTTAAGGGACTGGTAGATCGCGGCTGGTGAGGACGCGAGGCGGCGCTGTAGGATCTGAAGAGCAAAGCCGACGTTGTTCCGTTTCTTGCCATCCTCGGCCGCAAAGCGCTGGACCCGGTTCATCTCGTTGCGGACGTACTCGGTCACGGCTGCGTAAAGCGCGGCCTCTTCAGGAGACAACTCGTACTTGACCGTATAGGCACGGCGCTCCGGGAAGAGCGGGCGGCCATCGAAGCGCAGCAGTTCCTCTTTCGTAAGGCGCCGCATCATGTCGGCAGTATCGGCGTAGTGCACGCCGTCGCGGAACCGGCCCTCGAACCGGTCACCATCCAGCAGCGCCATAAAGAGCTGGAAGTCCTGCTCATGCCCATTGTGCGGGGTTGCCGACATCAGGAGCAGGTGACGGCAGGCTTCGCCGAGTTTCTGTCCGACGCGATACCGCTTGGTGTACTTGGCTTCACCGCCGAAGTAGGTCGCGGACATGCGGTGGGCTTCGTCACAGATGATAAGATCCCACTCGGCGGCCTGTGCCAGCTTGTCCTGCAATTCCTCGTTCCGGGCCAGAACATCCAGCCGCGCAATCAGGCGGTTTCGGTCACTGAACGGATTTCCAGACCGGGAGTTCTCGATCATGTCACGGGTGAGGATGTCGAATTCCAGCCCGAACTTCTCTCCAAGCTCATCCTGCCACTGTTCAACCAGGCTGCCGGGGGCAACAACAAGGCAGCGCTCGAGATCGCTGCGGGCGATCAATTCCTTGATCAGCAATCCAGCCATGATGGTTTTTCCAGCACCCGGATCGTCGGCGAGAAGAAAACGCAAAGGCTGGCGCGGCAGCATTTCGCCGTAGACTGCAGAAATCTGGTGCGGAAGCGGGTCAACAAGGCTGGTGTGAATGGCGAGATAGGGGTCGAAGTAATGCGCCAGCTTTATCCGATTGGCCTCGGTAACAAGGCGCAGAAGATCGCCATCCGCATCGAACGACCAAGCCCGGCCGCGGGCATCCAGTTCAATTCGTACCTCGTCGTCGCGATAGAGGGTTGTTTCGGCGACACCACCGCCTGGCACGCGATAGACAAGGTTAATTGCCTGATCCCCGATCCACTCGACAGAAACAACCTCGACGGGCTGGCCCGGAACGACGCCGCGCAATTGAGCGCCATTCTTGATATCTTCCAGAACCGTCATCTTCCCTCCGCCCACTTGCACCGGGATCGAATCGGCGCAGCACTCCAGTCTACTCGAAACGCATGGTCAAACAGCCTGAAAGCCCAGCAATTTCTATCAGATGGACGTTAGACGCCGATGCATCCGGGAACAAGCGGCGACCGCCGTCGAAAGCCGATGATCTGAAGGCTGACCACCCTCTGAACCCACCGCTGGTCTGACCTCCCCCCTCGTCTGGTTCCTCCCTGGCTTCGAACGTATGCGGGGGGGCGCAGCGCGGCGGTTCGCTAGCGTGAGGCACTTTCACCGGGGAAGCCAGGCGGAAGCCACCTTGCGACCCGCTGCCGGAATTCCCGAGTCGGATCAGCGGCTTGCGGAATCACGATCTGGCCGGGGCGGATTCCCGGCGGGAAGCCAGGGAAGCCACCTCCGGGGAAGCCAGGTAGCCGGAAGCCACCCCTGGAAGCTAATTCGTTAGAAGCCGTTGAATCCGCTTCACTTTTCGGGTTGACAGACCTGCCCCCATTGACCTACCCCTTGATCATCGAAGAATTGCGCCCGGAGGATCCCCCTCGCGGGCGCTTTTCATTTCCCCTCCCCCTCATCCCGAGCCCCATCCCATGGATCTCGTTTTCGCGCCGAGCCAGATTGAATCCTGGCCGATTGCCCGGCTGCGCCCCTATGCCCGCAATGCCAAGATGCATGGCGACGATCAGGTGGCGAAGATCGCGGCCAGCATGGCCAAGTTCGGCTGGACCGTGCCCTGCATGGTGGCCGACGACGGCGAGTTGATCGCGGGCCATGGACGGGTGCTGGCCGCAACCATGCTCGGGCTGACCGAGGTGCCGGTGATCCGGCTCAGCCATCTCGACGAGGCGGAACGCCGAGCCTACCGGATCGCCGACAACAAGCTGACCGAACTGGGCGAATGGGACGAGGCCCTGCTGCGCGACGAGATCGCGGGGCTACTGGCAGAGGATTTCGACCTGTCGCTGTTGGGGATCAGCGACGATGACCTCGACGCCCTGCTGCGGGATCCCGAGGCGCTGGGCGGCGACGGCCCGGTCGAGGGCGAAGACGATGTGCCCGAGTTACCGGTCACGCCGCTTTCGGTGCCGGGCGACCTTTGGCAGCTGGGCGCGCACCGCCTGATCTGCGGCGACAGCACTGCGGCCGATGTTGTCGGGCGGCTGCTGGGCGACGTGCGCCCCCTGCTGATGGTGACCGACCCGCCCTATGGCGTGGAGTATGACCCCTCCTGGCGCAACGCAGCTGGCGCGGCAAAGACCAAGCGCACCGGCAAGGTGCTGAACGATGACCGTGCCGACTGGCGGGAGGCTTGGGCGCTGTTCCCGGGCGACGTCGCCTATGTCTGGCACGGCGCGCTGCACGCCGCGACGGTGGCCGACAGCTTGACCACCGCGGGCTTCGCCATTCGGTCGCAGATCATCTGGGCCAAGGACCGGCTGGTCCTCAGCCGCGGCGACTATCACTGGCAGCACGAACCCTGCTGGTATGCGGTGCGCGCCAAGGGCAAGGGTCACTGGGCCGGAGACCGCAAGCAGACGACGCTGTGGCAGATCGCCAACCGGGATCAGGACGCCGACACCGTCCACGGTACGCAAAAGCCGGTCGAATGCATGCGGCGGCCGATCCTCAACAACTCCAGCCCAGGACAGGCGGTCTATGAACCTTTCATGGGATCCGGCACCACGCTGATCGCGGCGGAGACGACGGGCCGGGTCTGCCTTGGCGTGGAACTGAACCCGGCCTATGTCGACGTCGCCATCGAACGCTGGCAGTCCTTCACCGGCCAGGACGCAGTGCTGGCGGAAACCGGCGAAACCTTCGCCGCGATCAAGGCCAAGCGACTCGCAGCATGAACCGACCTATCGCCATCCAGGAGGCTGCAACCAGCCCCGGCGAAGTCGCCGCTCTTGCCAGCGCGGTGACCGAGTTTCAGAAGAAGCTGCGTGACGCGAAGGGCTATCCCCGCATCAACGCCCTGCAACAGGATCTTCACGCGACGCGCCAGCGCCTCGCCGCGCTGTTCGGCGAACGCCATGGCTGGCACCTGTCCAAGTCCGCCTTCTCGCCGTCGGTTCTGGCAAGGCACAGAGTTTTCAACGGGCGCGGCTATCACGTCAATCCGTGGCCGCGTGAGCTCGTCGATCACGGCTATTTCTACCGAAAGGATCGTATGGCGGCAGCCGTCGCCTCGCATCTCTACGGCACGTTCGATGCCGCAAAGCGTAAGGATACCGAGGCCACAGCGGCGATCTATGGGCTGCGTGTCTCGTGGCCCGAAGATTTCCCAAGCTGGTATCTCCCCGGCCGAACCACGCTCATCGTCTGCACGCCACTGGCAGAACCTGCGCCATGATCGTGCTACCCGGCCGGATTGAACACTGGCCCCTCGCCCGCCTCCGCCACTACGCCCGGAATGCCAAGACGCACGATGCCGACCAGGTGGCGAAGATCGCCGCCAGCATGGCCGAATTCGGCTGGACCGTACCCTGCCTCGTCGCGGCCGACGGGGAGTTGATCGCAGGCCATGGCCGCATCCTGGCCGCGGGCCAACTGGGTCTGGCCGAGGCGCCGGTGATCGTGCTGGGCCATCTGACCGAGGCGCAACGGCGCGCGTACCGGATCGCCGACAACAAGCTGACCGAATTGGGCGGGTGGGACGAGGCCCTGCTGCTCGAGGAACTGCGGGGCCTGATGGCCGAGGACTTCGACCTCGGCCTGATCGGGATCCCCGAAGACGAACTGGACGCGCTGCTGCACGACGACGACCGTACACCCATCGACGATGGCACGGCCGACACCATCCCGGAGGCCCCGACCGATCCCATCACGCGACCCGGTGACATCTGGGCGCTGGGCGACCATCGCCTGATCTGCGGCGATGCCACCGATCCGGCTGTCGTGGCGCGGCTGATGGACGGGGCGCAGGCCTCGCTGATGTTCACCTCCCCGCCCTATGCCCAGCAACGCGACTATGGCGCGGCGAAGGAGAAGGTCGGCGATTGGGATGCGCTGATGCAGGGCGTCTTCGCCGCGGCGCCCGTCACTGCCGATGCCCAGCTGCTGGTCAACCTCGGCCTCGTCCACCGCGATGGCGAGTGGGTTCCGTATTGGCAAAGCTGGCTCGACTGGATGCGCGCGCAGGGCTGGCGGCGCTTCGGCTGGTATGTCTGGGACCAGGGGCCGGGCCTGCCGGGCGACTGGAACGGCCGCCTTGCGCCGTCCCACGAGTTCATCTTCCACTTCAACCGCCAGCCCCGGAAGCCGAACAAGACGGTCGAAAGCAAGCACGCAGGCGAAACCCTCGGCGGGGGCGGCCTGCGTGGGGCCGACGGCACGGTCCATCGCAAGACCGGCTCCGGCAATGCGATCCAGAGCCACCGCATCCCGGACAGCGTGTTCCGCATCACGCGCCACAAGGGCGGGCTGGGTGCGGCCGGATCGCACCCCGCCGTATTCCCGGTGGCGCTGGTCGAGGCGGTACTGGAGGCCTTCACCGATCTCGGCGACCTCGTGTTCGAACCCTTCTGCGGCTCCGGCACCCAGCTGATCGCCGCGGAACGCACCGGGCGGCGCTGCTGCGCAGTGGAACTGGATCCGGTCTATTGCGATGTCGCCGTGCGGCGGTGGGAGATGGCGACGGGGCGGAAGGCCTACAGCAAATCCACCTAGCAGGTGGGCAGACTCTTCCTTAACATCTGACAGTAGATGCCTTCGCGAGAGTGCCATGCCCAACCTGATCTGCAATGTCGTCTGGATGCCTCATTACCGCGGAGAAGCAGACGTTCATGCAGGCGGCTTCGACTATGTGTCGATCAATGGCTACGGGCATGAATTGCTTAATTTTGATGCTCTGAACGGCAAGGTATACGGCTTCGTTCAAACAAGGAACTCGACCGTCAACATAAACAGGCTGGGTGCAAAGCCGGAAGACGACTTCATGGACGGCGTTCGCGTGATCTTCATTTCGACCCATGAAGAGCTAGGGCCCGTCGTAATCGGCTGGTACGAAAACGCCCGTGTTTGGCGCCGAAAGCAACCAGGTCTTCGGTCCGTTCCAACACACCCAGACGTCAAGATCGACTTTCAGTTCGAAGCATCTGCAGATAACGCAATGCTGCTGCCTGTGTCCCAGAGGTTGCTCACCGTTCCCAATCGGAAAAAGGGCTTCCCCGGTCAAAGCCCTGTGTTTTTCCCGGACGAAAGCGACGAAATGCGCACATGGATGCGCAAGTTCGAAAAGTACTTCGACGAGAAGAAGTCCGGACAGACTTCAGGTACCAAGAAGTCAAACGGGTCGGGGCGCAACACTGACGCCGAGCATAACGCGCTGGTAGAAATCTCGGCTATTGAAGCTGTCATTGCAGCACTGGGCCCCGACTATCGTGACCGTCAGGCAGACAACTGCGGATGGGACCTAGAGTTTGAGCGAGGCGGAAAAAAGCTCTGCGTTGAGGTAAAGGGGAACTCCGGACTGACCCCTCGTGCAGAAGTATCCCCCAACGAATATCGGATCATCAAGGAAGTAATGGAGGGGCGCTTCACGGACGGCGACTATAGACTGGCGATTGTCACCGACGCCTTCGGCGGCCGAAACGTCCACTTGTTCGCCTTCACTGTGAGCAAGGGTTGGGTCTGCGAACGCACTGGCGCGTCCGTGAATGCGACGGAGCGCATAGCGGCGGTGTTCAGCTAGACGCGATACACGGTGCCCCTGCCCTCGACCTTCTCGGCCTTGATGGGCAGGCCCAGCTTCTTCTTGAGGGCCCCCGAGATGCAGCCGCGGACGGTATGAGCCAGCCATCCGGTGGCCTCGACCATCTCGGCGACCGTCGCTCCCTCTGGGCGCTGGAGCATGGCGATGATGTGCGCCTGCTTGGTGCCAGCGCGGATGGCGACGGGTTTCGCGGTGTCGGTTTCGTCTGGTGTCTGGTCCGCCGCCTGCCTCGGCTTAGCCCTCCGCGCGCTGGCGACGGCGCTGGCCGCCAGCGGCTCGATCCCGACGGCCTCCAACCCGGCCTCGGTGGCGATAAGCGTGGTGCCATGGCCGTCGCCGGTTTCGCGCCACATCGGCTCGCCGCGCCGTAGGTTGGCCTCGACCTCTTCAAGCCAGCCGCGGGCGATCATCTTGCCGACGACCATCTTGGCCGCGGCGCCGACCAGCCCCTCGGGCAGCGGCAGGGCGAGGTTCCCCGGCCGGGTCGCGGCGCGGGACAGGATCAGGGACTGGGTGTCGGACGGGATGGTCATCAGGGCCTCCGGGCGCTTGGGCGAGCGCTGTACGCGCCTTCTACGGAGGCAAGCCCCGTCCTCGGACGGGGCAGCCGTCGCGCCGTTTGAGCGCGTCAGGCGGCGTGTTCGCCTTCCTTGAAGGCGCTGTCGGTGATCTGGCGTAGCAGGCCCGCGTAGTGCTTCAGGGTGCCGACATTGCCCCAGTTGATCTCGTCGGGGTGGGTCTCGAAATGGTCATCGCTCAGGGCCTTCAGGCGCTCCAGCATGATGTCGATCTCGGCCTTGGCAGCGATGAAGGCGTCGAGGGCTCTGTCGTTCGGCCGGGCGGTGCGGCGGGTCATGGCGGGGCATCCTTTGGTGAGTTGCATCGTTTCCTTGCGATCAGACTCGCTCTGTCGCGCCCTCTAATCAACTGAATACAAAGCGATATCATTAGCTTGATCGGATCATCCGCGCCATGAAAGGCATGAGCGAACGCGAGTATGCGGCGCATTCCGGCCTGTCCCGCGGCGGGGTGCAGAAGGCGCGGAAGAACGGGCGGCTGGTGGTCCATGACGACGGGTCGATCAATGCCGCAGCCTCGGATGTGCGACGGGCAGAGATGACGGACCCGGACCAGCAGCGGCGCAGCTTGGGTGGCGAAAGCCTCGCCAGCGGTGCGGGCGAGACCTCGTCCTACATCAAGGCGCGCACGCTGCTGACAGTCTATGCCGCGCAGGACAAGCAGATCGCGGTCCAGAAGAAGAAGGGCACGCTGGTCGACCGTGCCCGGGCGGAGACCCTTGTCTTCCGCCTGGCGCGGCAGGAACGGGATGTCTGGGTGACCTGGCCCGGACGGGTGGCCGCGCTGATGGCAGCGCAGATCATGGCGGAGGTGGAACGGCAATCCGGGGCATCGGTGACGATCGAGACCGCGATCATGCAGAGGGTGCTGGAAGCCCATGTCCGCGAACAGCTCGACGCCCTCGCCGACCTCCGGGTCTCGCTTGCATGATGAGGAGGACGACAACGATCTGACCGCGGGTCTCGACCTCGGTTTTGACGGCGCCGAGGACCTGCTCAGGGTCTGGCGACAGGGCCTGCGCCCCGACCCGAACCTGACCGTGTCGGAATGGGCGGATCAGCATCGCTGGCTGTCATCGCGGGGCGCGGCCGAGCCGGGGCGGTATCGCACCGCCCGGGCGCCCTACCTGCGCGAGATCATGGATGCGCTCTCGCCCGGGCATCCGGCCCAGCGCATCACCTTCATGAAAGCGGCGCAGGTCGGGGCCACGGAAGCGGGCAACAACTGGATCGGCTTTGTAATCCACCATGCGCCGGGGCCGATGCTGGCGGTGCTGCCGAGCCTCGAACTGGCCAAGCGCACCTCGCGCGGTCGGCTTGATCCGCTGATCGCGGACAGCCCGGCGCTCCGCGAACGGGTGAACCCAGCCCGGTCGCGCGATGCGGGCAACTCGATGCTGTCGAAGGAATTCCCCGGCGGCATCCTGGTGCTGACCGGGGCCAACAGCGCGACTGGCCTCCGGTCGATGCCCGCGCGCTATGTGTTTCTCGATGAGGTCGACGCCTATCCGGCCTCGGCCGACGAGGAAGGCGATCCGGTCACGCTGGCCGAGGCGCGAACCACCACCTTCTCGCACCGGCGGAAGGTGTTCATGGTCTCGACGCCCACGATTCGGGGGCTGAGCCGGATCGAACGGGAATTCGAGGCGTCCGACCAGCGGCGCTACTTCGTGCCCTGCCCGCATTGCGGCGCGATGCAATGGCTGCAGTTCGACCGCCTGCGCTGGGCGAAGGGGAAGCCGGAAACCGCCGCCTACCATTGCGAGGGCTGCGAACGACCCATCGCCGAGCACCACAAGACCGAAATGCTGGCCCGAGGCGAATGGCGGGCAACATCCGTGTCAACAGACCCGAAAGCCATCGGCTTCCACCTCTCGGCACTTTACTCGCCGCTCGGGTGGAAAAGCTGGTCCGACGTCGCGCGGGAATGGCAGGCGGCCCAAGGGTCGGACGAGACGCTGCGCGCGGCGCGCAACACGTTGCTGGGCGAGACGTGGGTCGAGTCGGGCGATGCGCCGGAATGGCAGCGGCTGGCGGATCGGCGGGAGGCGTGGAAGCCGGGCACGGTACCGATGGCGGGGCTGTTCCTGACGGCCGGGGCAGACGTGCAGAAGGACCGGATCGAGGTCGATATCTGGGCCTGGGGCCGCGGCCTCGAGTCCTGGCTCGTCGATCACATCGTCATCCCGGGCGGGCCCGACGATCCTGCCGCGTGGGAGAAGCTGGCCGCCCTCCTCGGACGCAGCTGGCAACATGCGAACGGCGCCTTCATGACCGTGGCGCGGCTTGGCATCGACACCGGCTACGAGGCCGCGGCCGTCTACGCCTGGTCCCGCAAGGTCGGCTTCGAGCAGGTTGCGCCGCTAAAGGGCCTCGAGGGCTTCAACCGCGCTACGCCGGTCTCGGGGCCAACCTTCGTGGACGCCACCATTGGCGGCAAACGGCTGCGTCGCGGCGCGCGGCTTTGGTCGGTGGCCACGGCGACCTTCAAGGCGGAGACCTACCGCTTCCTGCGGATCGAACGTCTGAGTGATGAGGATCGGGCGCTGGGCGTGCTGGACGCGCCGGGCACGATCCACCTGCCCAGCTGGGCCGACACCGAATGGCTGAAGCAGCTGGTGGCCGAACAGCTGGTCACGATCCGAAACAAGCGCGGCTATGCCCATCAGGAATGGCAGAAGATGCGCGAGCGGAACGAGGCGCTCGACTGCCGGGTCTACGCCCGTGCCGCGGCATGGATCCTTGGCGCCGACCGATGGGACGAGGCGACCTGGCGGCGGCTCGAAGCGCAGGCGGGCGTGGAAACGCGCCTGCCCACTGCCGTCGCAACGGAAAGCGCACCAACTGACCCAGCCCAACCCAAGGCCGGAACGCTAACCACGCCACGCCGGAAACGGCGGGCCTACACCCCGAACTTCATGAGGGACTGATGGACCTGGAACGCATGCAGGCCCTGCTGACCGCGCTGCAGGAAGCCCGCTTCGCCGGGCTGCGGAGCGTCAGCTACGATGGCAAGACCGTGACCTATGGCTCGGATGCTGAACTGGCAGCGGCGATCCGGGATCTGGAGGCGAGGATTGCAGCGGCCAGCGGCACCTCTGCCCGGCGCCGTCGGTGGGGCACCGTGGCCACCAAGGGTCTGTGACCATGGTGCTCGACGCATTCCGCGCTCGCCTCGGCAGCATCATCGGCGGGTTTGACGCCGCGCAGTCCCACCGCCGCATGCGCGGCTTCCGCGCCACCCGTGCCCATGTGAACACGCTGATTGCGGCCTCGGGGGAAACCATCACCGCCCGCGCGCGCTGGCTGGTCAGGAACAATGGCTACGCCGCGAATGCGGTCGATGCCTTTGCGAACCATGTCGTCGGCGACGGCATCAAGCCCTCGTCGAAGATCGCGGACGCGGCTCGGAAGGAGGAGCTGCAAAAGCTCTGGCTCGCCTGGACCGACGAGGCCGATGCCGAGGGGCTGACCGACTTCTTCGGGCTGCAACGCCGGGCCTCGCGGGAAGTGTTCCTTGCGGGCGAGGTGTTCCTGCGCGTCCGCACACGGCGGCCAGAGGATGGGCTGACCGTGCCGATGCAGCTGCAGATGCTGCCCTCGGAGATGCTGCCCCAAGACATGACCCGCGTCCTGCCCGGGGCCGGGTCGATCCGGCAGGGCATCGAATTCGACGGGATCGGCCGCCGCGTGGCCTACCACTTCCTGCGCCGCCATCCGGGCGACATGACAGATCCGGGGCTGGCCGGGGAGACGGTTCGGGTTCCCGCATCCGAGGTGATCCACATCCTCGACCCGGTCGAGGCGGGCCAGCTGCGCGGCGTGTCGCGCTTCGCCGCGGCCGTGGTGAAGCTCTTCACCCTCGACCTCTACGACGACGCGGAATTGGAGCGGAAGAAGACCGCGGCGATGTTCGCGATGTTCATCACCTCCCCCGCCCCGGAAACCGCGCTCGATCCGGCCGAGGACGATCTGGAGGTCGAACCGGGCCAAGTGGTGCGACTGGATCCCGGCGAGGATGTCACCACGCCATCGACGCCGGATTCTGGGTCCACCTACGAGCCCTTCCAATACCGCACGCTCCTGCAGATAGGCGCCGCGCTGGGCGTGCCCTATGGCTATCTGACCGGTGACACCGCGAAGGGAAACTTCTCGAACACCCGGATCGCATTGGTCGACTTCCGCCGACGGATCTCGGCCTTCCAGCATTCGGTGATGGTCTATCAGCTCTGCCGCGCCGTCTGGACGCGATGGATGGACACGGCGGTGCTGGCCGGGGCCATCGATCTGCCAGGTTACGCCACCGATCGGCGGCAATACCTCGCCTGCGACTGGCTGCCCACCAAGTGGGACTGGATCGATCCGGCCAAGGATGCGTCGGCAGAGATCCTGCAGATCGAGGCGGGCCTGAAATCCCGCACGCAGGCCATCGCCGAGCGCGGCTACGATGCCGAACAGGTCGACCGGGAAATCGCGGCCGAACGCAAACGCGAGGCAGACCTCGGCCTCGACTTCCGGCGGCCGGGATCCCCGGCGCAGGCGGCCGGTGGCGGCGCTGGGCCGGGCGATGCAGAGGACGAGCGGCGGGATCAGCAGGACAGCGGCGATCAGGAAGACGATGGCGAGGACCGGGAACCCCGGCCTGCGGAGGAGGGATGATGCATCACACCCAGATCGCCCAGCGCGCCTTCAACACGCCTCTGATGGTTGATCCCGCCAAGGCGCTGGCATTCCTGGCCGGCCTTGGGCCGAGGATCACCGGCCGCGAGGTCAGCATCGAAGGGCAGGAGATCGCGGCTGAGGACCAGGATGCAGCCACCCTGCCCGCCCGTGCGTCACTCTTCGGCGACGACCTGACCAATCGCCAGGCGCGCAACGGTGGCCAGCCCTTCGCCGTGGTGGATGGGATCGCGGTCATCGAAATCGCCGGAACGCTGGTGCATCGCGGCGCCTGGATCGGGCAGTCTTCGGGGCTGACTTCCTACGAGGGAATTGCGGCCCAACTTCAGGCGGCGCTGGCCGATCCTGCGATCCGCGGCATTGCGCTCGATATCGACAGCTTCGGTGGCGAGGTCGCAGGGGCCTTCGACCTAGCCGACCGACTCCGAGCCGCCCGGACGCAGAAGCCAGTCCATGCCTTCGTCGCCGATCATGCCCTCTCGGCCGCCTATGCGCTGGCCTCCCAGGCCGACCGGATCATCCTGCCCCGCACCGGCGCTGTCGGCAGCATCGGTGTCGTGGCCATGCACAGCGACATGAGCGGGGCGCTGGACCAGAAGGGCATCGCCGTCACGCTGATCCACGCCGGGGCCCGCAAGGTCGATGCGAACCCTTACCAGCCCCTGCCCGAGGCCGTCCGCGACAGGATCGCGGGCGAGTTGGAAGACCTCCGCCAGCTCTTCGCCGAAACCGTCGCCGAAGGGCGTGGTCGCCGCCTCGACACCCTACGCGCACTGGGCACCGAAGCCGCCGTCTTCCGCGGCGAGGCGGCTGTCTTCGCCGGTCTCGCCGACGAGGTGGCCGATCCGGTCACCGCCTTCCGCGCTTTCGCCGCCGCACCCCGCGGCAAAACCACCCCCAGAGGAAAGGGCCCGATGATGACCACTGCCCCCGAAGACCATGCGCAGCCTGCAACTGCGCCCGCCGCCAGCACCCCGCCGGAACCGGCCCCGCCCGCGGCAGTCGCGCCGCCGCAAACCACAGCGGCCGCCATGTCGCCCGAAGCGATCCGGGCGGAGGCGGCCGAGGTCGCTCAGGTCTGCGCGCAGGCGGCTCGCCTTGGCATCCAGATCGATGCCGCAGACGCAGTCACCAAGGGTGTGAAACCCGAAGCGCTGCGCGCGAAGGTGCTGGCCGATCTTGCCGCCCGCAGCGATGCCGCGGGCATCATCGCCACTGCCCCAGCGGCTGGCACCAAGGAAAGCCCCATCGTCGCGGCCGCGAAGAAATCGGCCGCCGCCTCGCGCTGACGCGCACCGCCCAGATCGGGCGCCCCCATCCCCCCAACATCCCGGAGACTGAACCATGCCCGTCCTGACGGAACCGCCCAGCATGGGCGATGTCCTCAAATATGAGGTCAACCCGAACTACACCCGCGAGGTGGTGACGCTGCTCGTAGGCATGCCCTATCCCGTCGGCGCCGTTCTCGGCCGCATCACGGCCAGCGGCAAGTACAAGCTCGCGACCAGCGGCGGCACGGATGGCGCACAGACCGCCTCGGCTGTCCTGCTCTATGCCATCGATGCCACGCTGGCGGACGCTACCGGCATCGTCGTTGCCCGTGGCCCGGCAATCGTCTCGCGCGCTGCGCTCGCCTACGACGCCACCGTCGATGACGGGGCGAAGATCACCACCAAGATCGGCCAGCTGGCCGCCGCAGGCATCGTCGCCCGCGACGGCGTCTGACGCAGCCCACCAAGCCGCGCCCATCCCTTCATCCCCCGGAGCCCCACCATGACCCTCGTCCGCAATCCCTTCGACGCTGGCGGCTATTCGCTGGCCGAAATGACGCAGGCCATCAACATCCTGCCCAACCTCTACACCCGCCTCGCCCAGATCGGCCTCTTCCGGTTCGAAGGCGTCAGTCAGCGCTCGGTCATCATCGAGCAATACGAGGGCGTCCTCAGCCTCTTGCCCTCCGTTCCCCTCGGCGGCCCGGCCACGGTCGGCACCCGGGAAGGCCGGTCCATGCGATCCTTCGCGCTGCCATGGATCCCGCATGACGACGTGGTCCTGCCGGCCGACATCCAGGGCGCCCCCGCGCTGGGCGCCTTCGACGCCGCCGATCCCCTGGTCGAGGTGATGAACCGCAAGCTGCTGCTGATGCGGCGCAAACATGCCCAGACCCGCGAATACATGGAGATGAACGCGCTCCGCGGCATCGTGAAGGATGGCGCGGGCACTACCCTCTACAACTACTTCACCGAATTCGGTCTCGCGCAGATCTCGGTCGACTTCGCCCTCGGCACCGCAGGCACGAACGTGCAGGGCAAGGTCCGCGAAGTGCTGCGCGCCATCGAGGACAACCTCTTGGGCGAGGCGATGACCTCGGTCCATGCGCTGGTCAGCCGTGAGTTCTTCGACAAGCTGATCGCGCATCCGAAGACCGAGGAAGCCTACAAGTTCTACGCCTCGACCGGCGCCCAACCCCTGCGCGAGGATGTCCGCCGCAACTTCCCCTTCGGCGGGATCCTGTTCGAGGAGTATTCCGGCACCGTCACCCTCTCGACCAAGGCCACCGAACGGCTGGTCCCCGCGAACGAGGGGATCGCCTTCCCGCTCGGCACGATGGACACCTTCACCACCTACGGCGGCCCCGCAAACCTGCTGGAGACCGCCAACACCATCGGCCTGCCCCTCTACGCCCGCCAGCATCTCGACGAGAAGGGCCGCTGGATCGACGTCATGACCGAGGCCTCGATCTTGCCGGTGAACAAGCGGCCGCGGCTGGCGATCCGCCTGCACACGTCGAACTGACGGACGCACCCATGTCCGTCTTCGCCGCCGCCATGGACCGCATCTTCACCCATGCCTCCATGGCGGCCCCGGCCCTCTGGATCTCGGCCACGACGTCAGAGGAACGCCCGATCCGCATTATCCGCCGCGCGCCCGACCGCGTCACCGACTTCGGCGCGGGGCGCTTTGTCAGCGACACGACAGTGGTGGACGTCCGCGTGGCCGACCTGCCCGCGCCGCGCCCGGGCGACGTGATCGTCATCGGTGTCGACAGCCATGTCATCCAGGGAGAGCCGCTGCGCGACCGCGAACGGCTGATCTGGACCCTCGATTTGAGGCCCGCATGAAGCTGAAGCTGGAAATCAGCCCCGACCTCGCCGCCCTGATGCAGGCGGAAATCGCTGCGGGCGAGAAGGCCGTCACCACCGCCATGCGCGAGGCAGGCGCGGGCCTCAAATCTGCCTGGCGCGGCCAGATCACCGGCGCGGGCCTTGGCACCCGGCTTGGAAACTCGATCCGGCTGACCACCTATCCCAAGGGCGGCGAAAGCATGAATGCCGCGGCGCTGGTCTGGTCGAACGCCCCGGTGATCGTCGGCGCGCATGACACCGGGCCGCTGATCCGGTCACGCCAAGGCTTCTGGCTGCCGATCCCCACCCCGGCTGCAGGCAAATCCACCCGCGGTGGTCGCATCACACCCGGCGAATGGGAACGCCGTACGGGGCTGCGGCTGCGCTTCATCTACCGGCGCAGAGGCCCGAGCCTGCTGGTTGCCGAAGGGCGCCTGAACAGCAAGGGACGCGCCGTGGCATCCCGCGCGAAGTCCGGCCGCGGGCTGACCACCGTGCCGATCTTCCTCCTCGTGCCGCAGGTCAAGCTAGGCAAGCGGCTGCATCTGGCGCGAGATGCTGAGCGGGCCATCGACACCGTGCCGGGGTGGATCGTGGCGAGGTGGCACGAATGAAATGGAGCTACTCCTCAAGTTCAGACCACGAAAGGGATTGTCATTTGAGCCAGCTAGCCTTTTGAATAGCCTCAAGAATGTCTCGCACGTGTCGAGTCGCGCCATCTAAGTGAGGCCAAATGAAAGAGCTTGAGATTTTCCTTCAAGAGCATTTTTCAGAATCCGACTTCGTGTACAAGCCTGAGCATCCTCTACTCTTGCGAGGGCCTGATGCTCTCGTAAGTGGTACAGGAAATCTATGCGCGATCTTCGTACCAAACGGATGGGAGATTGATAACCCAGCTCACTTGGCGACTCGATTGATATCTTCGAGACTAGCGCTTCCCGAGCACTGCAGAACAGTCCTGTTGGCAGACGGCGTTGGAGGTGATTTCTTTCTTCTTGAGCGCGACTTTGGCTTATTCACAAGCTTGGGCGACTCGGCACTCCCAAAATTCATAGGCGATAGTAGCGATTTCGGATCATCAAGAAGGATGGAACGAGAGATACAAGCTGGCGTACTGAAGACCTATGACATCGCACTCACCTTGACTGAACAATCCTATCGAATCACCAGGACAAGGAGGTCTAGCTCCTCGCCTGAACCATCACGACGAGTTCATTCGAACAATAAAAGCTCACCGCTGGAAAGCGGTTTCCTAAAGTATTCGCCAAGGAATAGAATTGAGATCGAAGGACGCCCGATGTCCTTTCTATCGGGAAAGAATAGGAACAACGTAATCCAGCAGCTGATGTTTGCGGCAAGCGGCGCCATACTTGAGCGGTACACCCTAGATACGGGAATACCTTACCCTAAGGAAAAGCCCGTACATGTAGCTATATCCCCTGTTGCAGCGGAAGCTATCGACATGAGAGGCAAGTATGCCCACGGTGCCGCATTTTCGGGAACGTCACTGATTCCCACTGATGACTTGGAAACCATTCAGTCAGTGATTGAATTGAACAGATACGTTTCAGAGTCTTTTTAAAGTAAGGCTGCGCCCATGAAAGCTTTTGAGAAGCAAGCAAAGACCCTAGCACTGATTGTGAAGTCATCGACCAAGATTTCCAACCCAGCGACTCAATCAGCCATACTCGATGAAATCAATGAAACCGTCCGTGTGGCCAAGATAATGCCAGAGAGGCGTAAGCAGCTCTTGCGAATAATGCACCTCGCCAGAGGACTAGAGACCTCCGCTCGAGCGATTGTTGACGCAAACGGGATTGTTCTTTCCAACGATAAAAAGAACCTTGGAGGATACTTGTCAGCTCTCGCAAATCACGGAACCCCGATCATCCCACAGAACATGAAGAAGGAATGCTACGACCGCGTAGCGAGGCTTAGAAATCGAGTCGCACACGGCGCGGGGCAGTACCCAACCGGCAATCTGCAAGTCGACAGCGCATTCACTTCTGTGTATAATTGCTTGTCAATTATGCTCAGATAATGACCGACTATTTCTCAGTGGCTCGCCATCGGTTACGCCAATTCTTGAGTTGTTGCTGGTAAACGCAGGCACATGCTATCTCCATGATAATTCTGGATCGAATAGATTTATCGTTTCGGCTAGAGGCTCTTGATCCACTAATTTGATCGAGTCTAGCTCGGACAATTGACGTTATGCCCACCACCCGCGAAACCATCCTCGCCGCGCTGCAGGCGCGGCTGCAGCCGCTTGCCGCCCTTGTCCTGCGTGACGAGGTACTGCCCGAACGAATCCCGGCGGCCGGGCTGATCATCCTGCGCGACGGCCAGCCGGGCGAGCCGGAGGTGACGCTGTCGCCCCTGCGCTACCACTACCAGCACCGGGCGGAATTGGAGGTCGTCGTCCAGGCGGGCAATGGCCGGGCCAGCGCCTTCGACAGCCTGATCACCGCTATCGGCGCGGCTCTGGAGACCGACCGGACGCTCGGCGGAGTCTGCGATTGGGTCGAACCCGAAGCCCCGGCCTCGGTCGACCTGCCGGTCGAGGGCGCGGCGACCTTGAAGGCGGCCGTGATCACCGTCGTCCTGCATTCCGGACTTCGACAGTTATTCCCTGTTTTTTGGTTTTTCGGGTGTCGGCGTTTCAG
>NZ_BMYQ01000023.1 GCF_014652355.1 Gemmobacter lanyuensis
GCGGTATGCGGACCGATGATCTTTCCCTGCCCGACGACATGGAGCTGCTCAAGGCCCCGACAAGTGCAATTGGCTCAGTCATCTCTACCCTCCTTGTTGCCGATCTGCCGCTTCAGCTTGCACCAACATTTGGAGGTTGGGCGAGAGGGGGCATCCATGCCATCATGGCCGCAGGAAGCTGATCAAGGCCGCGCCCAAGAAGGGATCGCCCATCGTCGACGCGGCGCTGCTGCGCATCGCGGCGCTCTACAAGGTCGAGGACGCCATCCGTGGCTCGGACCCGGATAGTCGCCGGGCTGTCCGGCAAGAGCTGTCGCGCCCGCTGGTCGATGCGTTCTTCACCTGGCTGGCGGCCCAGGCCGCGCGTGTGTCGCGCAAATCTGACCTCGGTGAGGCCATGGCCTACATGCTGAAACGTCAGGACGGCTTCCGGCTGTTCCTCGAGGATGGTCGCGTCGACATCGACTCCAACCTCGTCGAAAACGCCATCCGCAGCCCTGCCATGAACCGCCGCAATGCGCTCTTCGCTGGCCATGACGAAGGTGGTCGTAACTGGGCTCGCTTCGCCAGCCTGATTGGCACCTGCAAAATGAACGGCGTCGAACCCTATGCGTTTTTGCGCGATCTGTTCACGAAGCTCGCCAACGGCCATCTCGCCCAAGACATCGAGGCCCTGATGCCGTGGGCCTACGCTCAGCAGGGTCGGGATACATAGGGACCTCGTCTCGTAGTCCCTGACGAGCTACCGGCCACACTACGCTCCGCACCCTCGCGGCACCGCACAAGCGCCAAATCAATGGGGCCTAGCCGTCGCATACGGAAAAGGCCAAGGGAAAAGCCGGACAGATTGCCGAGGCAATGACCAAGCTCGACCTCGTGATCTTGGACGAACTGGGCTACCTGCCGTTCAGCGCCTCAGGCGGCGCGCTGTTGTTCCATCTGCTGAGCAAGCTCTACGAACGGACCAGCGTCGTCATCACCACCAACCTAAGCTTCAGCGAATGGGCCACCGTCTTTGGCGACGCAAAGATGACCACGGCGCTCCTCGACCGTCTCACCCACCGCTGCCACATCCTAGAGACAGGCAACGACAGCTTCCGATTCAAAGCCAGCTCAGCAGTAGCAAAAACGAAACGGGAGGCCACGCATGTCTTGACCCCATCGTAACCCGCAGAACATAACCTTCAGGCGGGTCAAATCTCGATGAAAAACCCGGGTCACTTCTGGGTGGAAATCAACAGACGTGGGTATCTGGTTGCATCCTGAAGCCACAGGCCGATTGCCGGAAACTGAATAACGCGTTATGGTGCTCCAATGGAACACCACGGCAGGGGCCACCGGATGACCGTCCATAAGCAGAGCGTGAGCTTCACTGACGCTGCCTTCGCCTTCGCCCGCGAACTGGTCGAGGCCGGGGAATATCCCAATGTCAGCGCTGCGGTCTCTGGGGAGATGGCTCGTGCCAAGGCCGCGAGGGAGCGCGAACGCACCTTGCTGGAAGCCGAGGTGCAACGGCGCCTCGCCTTGCCGCCGGATCAATGGGAACCGGTGGCCGCGCTTGGTACCTTCACATCGAGCGCGCGAGACCATCTGGCTCGGCTGAAGTCTGCCCAAGAGACCGGCATGAAATCCTGATGCGCCAGAGCAAGCACCCGCTGGTCGAGCGCGACCTGGTCGGGATCGTTGACCATATCGTCGAGGTCACGCAAGGCGACTTCGGTGCCGCCGCGCGTCGGCTTGACGAAATCGACGATCTCCTCAGCGACATCGCTGCAAACCCGATGTCTGGCATGCGCCTGACGGGTGCGCTGGACGGATGGTTGGTCCGCCATGGCGGCCGAGGTCATCGCCTGACCATCGTGTTCCGCGCAGACCTCGAGCGCGAAGTTCTTCAGATCGCCCTTGTTGCCTTCGGCGGTCAGGATTGGGAGTCACTTGGGGCAGAGCGGAAGGGCTCCGAGTTCTAAGAACTCGCCATTTTTCCTTTTCTTACAATATCTTACCAAAAGACTGATAATTTTGATTATGTACGATATTTGCGCCGAAGTATTCCCGTTGCCTTTGCGCGAAAATCATCCTTTGATTGTATTTCATAATCTTGCATCGCCCGAAATCACATGCAGCAATTGACCGAGCAGCGGTTCTACGCCCATTCTGGCATCAAGGAGGATCGAGGGGACTGGCAGCTCTTGCCAGATCATCTGGCCAGCACCGCGGCGCTGGCTGATGTGCGTGGCCGGCCGCTAAGGCTCTCAGCCATGGCGGCGATGGCGGGCGCCGGATCGCGTCGAGATGCCCTGAACATAGGCCTCTTGGATCACTGCCGTCAGGGCCTTCTCCGCCATCCTGCGCGGCTCGAGAAAGCCCGGGAAGTAGCTGCCCTTCCGCAGCCTCGGGATGCGCAGCTCGACGGTCCCCGCCCGGGTCTCCCAGTCCCGATCCCGATAGCCGTTGCGCTGCGCCAGCCGCGCCGGGTCCTTCTCGCCATAGACCGCGCCCGTTGCGGCGCCGACCTCCAGCTCCATCAGCCGTTCGGCGGCAAAGCCGATCATCTCGCGCAGAAGATCCGCATCAGGGGTCTTCTCGACAAGGTCGCGCAGGTTCATCATGTCGGTGGTCATCGGTGGAATCTCTGGTCCAGGTTGGTGTCAGCAACCAGACCCTACCGGAACATCGCCGGTGACCACCTCAGCCAGAACCTACACCACGCCCTGGGGCAGCATCCTTTCCTCGACGATCCGAACCTTGTCCGCATCAGACCAGTGCCGACGACGACCAACATCGTCCACGGCAAAGATCTCGACCGGTGAAACAACTGAAGCGCATGCCATAAGGCAATGCCTTACAACCAATTGCTCAATCAAAGCAGGCGGCACTCACCGAAAGCTTACCTGAAGACAAGACCCGCGTCCTGATCAGCGGCACCCGCCGCGGCTCTTCCGTCAGTCGTGCCTTCTTCATCGCCCGCCCTCTCCATGGACCGGACTCTAATCGAGATGGAGGAAAAATCCCATGGCAGGTCAAGGCGAAGATGCGGTGCCTCAAGGCCTTCGGCGAACGCATCGCCGCCAGAGACCCCGACCGCCAAACTGCTGAAATCCAGATCCGCATCGCCCTCATGAACCGCTTCTCGGCCCTCGGAACGGCCGAGATCATTCGTGTGGCCTGGGCCTGAAGGGTAAGGGGGGCATCACCCCCCAGGCAGGCGTTGCGCAACAACGCCCAATCGGACCAAGAAGATAGTGGTCGCGCCCATCGCGCGACCGCATCGATGGCTGTCCTGCTTGTCAGAAACCGAAGTCAAAGAGGCGCGATGAATAGCGCTCCCGCAGGCAAGCAACATCTCCCCCGCATTCGTCGCGGCGCGTCAGCCAGCTGCGTTGGGTGTTGAGAAAAGCGCTTGCCTGAGCACCATTTGCCATACGCTTATAGTAAAAATAGACGCGTGACATGACACGGTCCAGCGTCCATAAGTCGCGCGAGGAGCATATTGCGGTTTCGGTTTCGGATGCAGCCAGTCCGCAGTCGAAGCTCGGGCCGGTGATGCCTGTATTCTTTCCGTGCGCTCGCAGGTTTTCTTCCGTCCGAAGACAAAATCGCACTTGCCCCTCTTCAGACATCTGAACTTTCGCAGTTTGTACCTGATGGGAGAAAAGTCGGGCAATAAGCCGCTCGTCGAAGGTGTCATATGCTACTTTGACTGCAGCTTTTGATTGCGCGTCGAGAAAACCCTGATCGGCCTCAATCAGCTCGTTACATTGGGTCATCAGTACCATGTAGTCGGTCATCACCTCGACAAGCTGACTTGGTGTTGGACGATCCGACGGTGGAGAAGTTTCGCTACCGTCTTGGAGATAGACCTCAATGTCGAGAACCTGTGCGATTTCGGGCGTAATGGGCAGGAGTGTTTCGTCGGGTCTTGCCGTGGTGAAATACTCAATGGCTTCGCGGCTTAACCCAACCTCGTTCAGATATGCTCCAATCGACGCATTTGCTGCGCCGGAAACTGGGGCGAAAACCGTTCCATCCTCTTTCTTGACCAACTCGTAGGCTGCATGAACGCTGATGTCTGCTCTCGGCCCCATGTATCTGCGAACGCCTGAAACCCAGATGACGGCGCAGATTGAGTGACAGCCAGGTCCTTCCAAAACAAGGGTGGTGAAACCGCGCAGCGCGATCTCTGCGCCGATAGAAAGCCCGGTGGCCACATCACCACCGGGGGACTCGAGATATACGATTGCCTTCTCTGCCTGTTCTGTAAGGTCGAAAAAAGTGGAGTCATCCCCTCTTACGATCTCGCCACGGACCATGATTATCTTCTGGTCCGCAGACATCCCATCAATCATCAGGATTTCGGCTGCACGGGCATCGGCAGAAACGAAAATTCCAGCTGCCAATGCGGCAACCCGAAAAAAACGGAAATCAAACATCGCAAAGATTCCTTGCTGGGGAAACCGGAGCACCGTTCCTGATTGAAAAACAACATCGCGGGGAGCAACTCCCTACAGTTCAGCCCTCCGCTCGCCCTACCGCTTTTGGCTTTTGCCATCCTCAAGCACAATCAGCCCGGTCCTTGCGTCAAATCCCAGTCCATACCAAGCTACTCCGGACGCGGACTTGTTTCGCTCTGGGCTAAATGCCTCCCAGTTCACAAAGGCAGCAACCAGACATCCGGACTCAAGGCATCTGATCTCCATTCCTTCAGGTTGGGCTGTATACTGCCGGACGGGCCAGCGCTCCGCGAAGGTTCGCTTCTCGTCCATCAGCTCTTCGCGCGAAAGCGTCTTGCCGTAAAAATACAACTCGGGGAAATAGAACGCCTCCATCGCCGTCAATGCCTCGGCGTTCGGAAGGGACCACTCTTCCAGATAGCGCAAGTACCGCGCCAAGGCCTCTTCTTCCAGTGTCAAATCACCCTGAGCGACTGGAGACTTGGGAGATGCTTCCGATACAGCGAGCAGATACGAGGCCGCATAGACGGGAGAAAGACTCTCTTCATTGTCGGGCTTTCCCCCCAATATGGATGGGTGTTGGCCAACAATGCCCGAGCAATCGGAGATCAACTCTGAAAGCCGACCATCCCGCAGGTCGAACTTGCTGCCTAGGAATAGGCCATTTTCCCTGACCAGCCGTACGTCCATCGTTTGCGCAGTGCTCAAAGCGGACAGGGTGATTTCATCAAGGCTGAAGGATGAAAAAACAAAATCCTCCTCGTAGCCCTGAGTCAGATGCTTAGCTGGCGGGGTGCGGTAGCCTTGTGCAAGGATCCGGAACTCGAACTCCGAGGCAATCTGCTCTCCGCTCATGTCGGCAGTCAGGGCGGTCCTGGCTTCGGACACCCCCGTCTCCGACAAGAAGGCCAGTGTGCCATTTTCACAGCTGGCCGTCAGACGATGTATACCAAACATACCAACACTGGACATCACGAGACTCATCCGTCCATCGTTCAGATTGAAGTCGTTCTCCTGATAGACTCTTTCGCGATTGAGGACGTTCAATTTGCGGAGTGTCTCCGCATCAACCCAGTTTATATCCTCCGGCGCAGTCTTGCCCATCAAGGTAAAGAAGCCTGGATCGACATAAGCGCGGGACAAAAGATCAGTGATGTTCGCCGCCATGCGCTGAACCTGCCTCGTCGTCTCGGATTTTGCGGCGATATCGTCGGTCTCGAACGCAAATTGGTGGACGCCGAGGCGGGACCCCTCCTGAAGATAACGGTATGTTCCGCCGAGATAAACCAGCGAGCAAGCAGAGGCGCAGTCGGCTGGAGTCCCGCCGAACCCCATGACGTCGGTGACAACCTGGATTTCGGCAGCTTGGAGGACGTCTGCCATTCTCAATCCCTCTGCGAGATTGCCGCCTGGAGAATTTAGAGCGACAAGTAAAAAATTGTCCCTGCCTTTTGGAAGATCAGCAACGACGGCCTCAAGCTTATCGGCATCCCCATCTTCGATCAGTCCGTCAATGTGGATCAGGTAGTTCCCGGAAAGTTCGGGTATTGCTGGATCCGCGAAGATCTGGATATCTGCCGCTCGTGCTGCCTGCGGTCCGCACCCGACAATAAGACCGAGCAATATGACAGCAGGAACGATTTTCAACATGTTTATACTCTCCTCCACCAGAACGAACTCAATAAAACACGTCAAGCTTCTTGAGGTTGTGTCTCGAAGGTGGTGGAAATTGCCTGCGCGCGGCCTCCGAGCCTTTCAAGGTTCGCTTCCTCAAGCGGCGAGGTCAAGGGGCATCGGCTCGAGGGGCTGTGACAGGGTTTCCCAACCGTCGACCTTGCGCATCTGGATCTGTCCCGCCGCGAGCATGGCCCAGAGCAGCATCGGCACGGTTTGCGCACAGGGCAACACGGTCTGGGTCTTGATGCGGCGGCGGAATTCCTCGTTCAAGCGCTCGATCGCGTTGGTTGTGCGCGCGGATTTCCATTGCGACGGGTCAAGCCGGGTGAAGGTGAACAGGCGTTCGCCCGCTTCTTCGAGGCTCTCGGCCACCGCCCGGCATTTGAGCCGCCATTTCCGCACGAACGCCTTGCGGCGCGTTTCGATCTCGGCGGCGCTGTCGGCGTAGACCATGTCACGATAATCCTCGGTCAACTCGTCGTGGAGGTGCTTGGGGGCATGGGCCAACAGGTTGCGATGCTTGTGGACCGTGCAGCGCTGGATGGCCAAGTCCTCGCCCCACAGCGCCACGAGGGCCGCTTCAAGCCCAGGCGCGCCATCGACGATGACGAATTCGGGCCGCTTCAGGCCCCGTGCATCGAGATCGGCAAGGAATTGACCCCAAGCTGCGGTGCTTTCGCCGCCCATGTTCTGGATGGCGAGCAGCACCTTTTGCCCGTCGCGGCGCACCCCGAGGGCCGCCAGAACCGAGATATTCGTCGCCTTCTTGTCCAGGCGCGTGCGAACCACGGTGCCATCAAGGATCAACCGCACGATGTCCTCATTGGCCAGGCTGCGCGCCGACCGGGCCTCCCAATCCACCTTCACCTTGCGCCAGGTGCGGCTGACCACGTCCTTGCTCACGGCGCCCTCGAACAGGCTGACCAGCGCCCGTTTCACCCGACGGGTGTTGGTGCCCGCAAGGTAGACCGCCGCGATCAGAGCTTCTGCCTTCTTCGTCAGTCGACGGTAGCGCGGCAACGCCTTCGACCGCCATTCCGTGACCTTGCCGTCTTCGGCCTCGATCCGCGCGCGCGGCACCCGCAGGGTTTCGGTGCCGAAAGTTCCGGTCAGCTGGCGCTCCCGGTGCCCGTGACGATAGCCTTTCGCGGCGCCTTCGGATCGGCCATAGCGCAGGCGGCCGAGAAAATCGGCCAACTCTTCTTCGAACATCGTCTCGATCGTGGCACGGACGCTCGCCCGCAGGCGATCCTCGATCGGGTCGTAGCCCGCCGCGTCGGACAGTAGCGAAAGCGCGGGGTTCTGGGTAATCTCGGTCATGGCGTGATCTCCCTGGCGGTTGGCGCCGCCGGCTGGGTGGTTGCAGTTCACCCGGAGATTACGCCGCCTTCGAATTTCCACCACTTCCGAGACACAACCCGATGCCGTCGGGAGGGGGTATCCACCCCATCAGTTCTGGGTGGAAATCAACAACTAGCTTTCATAAAGATCCAGTAGCAAATCCGGGTTTCCGCCTCGCCCGCGCAGCTCATCTAAAAGTTGATGCATCAGCGGCTTGTAGCGATGGGCCGCGCGTTCGAAGATGGCATTGCGGTTTCGTTTCCTGCCGAAATCATCAATCGTGCTTTCGACCGCCTCCCCCAGTTTCTCGGCCAAGGGGTCCTGCCCGATGACAAGAGCATTCCGGGTCTTCAAACGACAGCGCAAAAGCCCGGCCATCAGGAAGGGCGCATAGTTGAACTTGGTATAGTTGGTTCCAACCTGATCTTGGAATTCGTGCAACACCCGGGCGACAAGGCGCTCGATCTCGGGGCGTCCCAAAGCCATGGGTGCGGTATCGGAACGCGACAGAAGGAACGCGGCTGCGGCGGTTTCCTGCTTGTAGACCCACTGAGGAATGGGGCGTTGAAACAGCCGCTGAAACATTGCCTGCTCCTGAGCGGGACTACGGCAGGTGCGGCCAAAGCCCTGATAGACAAGGACCCAACTCATATGGTGCTTCACAAAGGGATGGCGGAACAGCGGCGAGTTCGCCTCCCATGCCTCGAGCAGGAACTCTGGTAGTTCAGGCGGTGACCGGCGGAACTGCCACGTCAGGAATCTCAGCGATTGGTTGTCGTCTTCGATCCTCCCGGCGATACGATCTTTGACATGCAACAGCGCCTGCACCGTCAACTTGTACAGAAGCTCACGGGCGTGCGGCGGCACCTGTTCTGGCAACAAACCGTCACTGGAAATGCAATATTGCCCCTTCGGGCGCGAGGCGAGTTTCGTGGCAAGGCCAGCCCAATCGACGGTCTTGCGAGCGGCATTCTGCGCCAGAAGGGTGGCGAGCCCCGGGCCTTGTTCGGTGTCCTCCCAAGGCGCCATGCCGCAGGGCAACACCAGCCGCTTCGGGATCGTCGCGGGGGCGTCGTCCAGTTCGGCCACAAGTTCTTCCCAAGGTTTTTCGATCTCGGTTGCGCCGTCCCAGTCAATGGTGAATTGACGCGCCAGCATCGGTGCCTCGATGATCAAACGAGCGCGACCGGCTGCTGGCACCTGCTCGACGCTGAGCGCGACGGGCACATTGCTGGCGACCGGAGCGCCGATATCGACCCGCGCCTTGCGGGGCCATTTCACCAGTTCCTTGCGCAGATGCACCGAAAATTCCGACTGCCCGGACTGGATGGCGAAACGCGCCGGTCGTGATGAGCGATAAACGCGGCCTGCGGGCAATGTCTCCCCTGCCTCGATCAGATCGTAGCTTGCCGCCCCCTGTTCGCCCCAGACTATGGTGGAAATCTGCGGCAGGAAATCGAAGTAGACAGGCTCGCCCTCGGAGTGACGTCGCGCGGCTTCCAGCGCCCCACGCGCGACGACTTCATTGGATAGATCAAGCAACGGCATGGGAAGTGAAGCCGAAAGGCGCTGTAGCAATGCTTTCCGCAACTTTCCGAGAGTCAGGGTCTCGACCAAAACCAGGTCGCAATCGCCAAGCTTCTCGGCCATACCGCGCGGGAACACGGCATCGGGCAGATCAAGAGTATCAGGTGGGGTAATCTGAAAGAAATCGCCATGCTCGGTACGCAGGAGTTCGGGGCGAGCGGCCGCGCCGAGCGCCAAGGCGGCGGCGCATTGTGACTGTTCAGTCCAGTCTCCCCTTTGCCGGGGGTAAAGCGCCACAAGCTGCTCCTTTGCTGCAGCAAAGAGCCCGGCATAGCCCAAAGAGGTCTCGACCAGATCGGCAGATCGGCGGCGTTCAGGGGCGAAGAGATCACGTAGACGTCCTGTTTCACGGCGCAGGCGAAGGCGTTGCAGCGTGAAGCCGTCCGTGACATGTCCGATCACGCCCAGCATGAGATCGTCGCGCGGTTCAAACGGCGCCTCTTCTCGGGAGAGACAGCCAAGAACTGCCAGAACGGACCGCCAGACGAGAAGCCCACGCCCCAATCGCCCTTTTGCCACGGCGGCAAGAAGGCGCTCCTGAAGATGCTCACTTCCGGTTGGATGTTCGTCGATTGCGACCGCGCAGACCTTTGCGCCTGCAGCAAGCCCTGAAAGTGCCGCGGCCAGCCGATCAGTCGGTGCATTGGTACAGGTCAGAATTGAACGCACAGTTTCACGACGCCGGGGAGCACCCACTTCCCCCCACCCGCCACCCCGCCCATGGGGCGCGATGGCGGCCTGGGCGCCACCGATCCAGCGCGCGCTGCGCCCTTCACCGGTTAGAACGACTGCTGGATTCAGGACCGCACCGCCAAGATGGACTGTCTCGGCCCCCAAATCCTCCTCGCCATCGGGTCCGATCTGCCAGTTGCGGGCGGCCCGATCGCTCCAACCGTTGAGATCGTAGCCACAAAGCTTCCGGCCGCTCATGCACCACCCCAAATATCACGCGCCAGAAAAGCCCGGATCGCGGCCCGCCCCGCGGCTAAAGATGCGCCCGTTGCGTCAAAGGCGATGGCTTCGACGAAGACCCCGCTCCGCTCGATCGCGATCGCCTCCGGCTCAAGATGGCCCGGCGTCAGGATCAGCCCATGTCGGATCCTCTCCTGTTGCCCTGGCACGCGCGCAAGATCGGAAAGACGTCGCGCCGCTTCCTGGGCGGCTTCGGGCAGATCCAACCTTTCCAATGCATGCGGCGTCCAGACCGCAACCCGATGGGGAAAGGCACTGCGATCAAGCGGATCCGAGATCCGCAATGCGACATGGGCGCGGGCAAGTGTCAGAAGAGTTCCCGGGCGTTCGGGCCGTGCCATCACTTCGACAACGCGCCCGATTTTCCGCAGCCAGAAAACGGCAATCGGTCGTTCCTGCTCGAACCAGATGCCATTGGCAGATTCTGCCAGAAAGCGGATCGGGGACTGCGCAATCAATTCCGCATCTTCGACATCATGCAGCGCAAGCACGATCGCGAGGACGGAAAAGTCGGTCCAAGTCTGGGCTTGCCAGGCCCAGAGTTCGTCAAGCGCCTTCTCGCGCTTGAGCAACGCCTCCCACGCTTCACGGATCATACAATAGGTGCGATCCTCAAGCAGGACATAGTTCGGCGTCACATCCGGCTCGGCAATCCCGACACCCAGATGGCCCAGCTCAAGCGCCAAAGCCTTGCAAAACTTTACATATCCCTGCACGAGCTTGTATCTTTGGCTACCTTGGGCACGGGGGTGTTCCCGAAGCCATTCCCGACCCACCTCCACCGCGAGCAGCAGATAGGAATGCGCGACCCGGTTCTCGAGGGTGTCGTAATTCTGATGACGAACGACCGCCATGATCCGCTGCTCGGACCCGGCCCGTTCCGCCGTGGTCCGCCCGGGTTGACGCGACAGCCAGCGCATTGAGGCGCGATCCATTTCCTGCACCCGATCGAGGGGCGTTAGCTCCCGGTGCCGCCGCAAGACCCGGCGGATGTGGTCATGAAAGGACTTCAGGATCGGAGTCAAACCGCGGGCTTGTCGCACGATCTCGGCCATGCGGGGATCTTCTTCATCCTCCGCCCGATCCCACGCCGCGCGCAACCGCGCCCAAAGTGTCGAGGGGTCGTCGAGGGCCTCGCCCAGCTCCTGCACCCGCGCCGTCACCTCATTCATTCGGGCCAGCGCGGCAAAAGCCTGACGGTCCTCTTCGGCGACTTTGTCTTTGTCCTTGCCTTTGCGCGGCCGGGGCGGAAAGCCCTCGCGGGCAGGCCCCTTGGCTGCGCCGCGGCGCGGATAAGGGTGCTGCAACAACAGGCGGGTCTCGCCTTTAGCCTCTCCCCGCATCAACAGCACATGCTCACCCGCCTTGTCGTTCGCTGTGACTTCGGACAAAAGACAGTGTCTCGGCCCAAAGACCTGACCGTCTGCAAGACCCGTGTCGGCCCAGGGGCGTGCAAGCCGCAGCATCAGCGGACGACCCCCTTCCAGACGAATTGCCCGGTTCCACCATTCGTTGCAGCGTCGACTGACGCCTGGATGGCATCGGCCAAGGCATCGTCGCCGAAATCGGCCGCCTTACGTTTTAGCTCATCGAACTGCTGGTTCCTGTCTTCGACATCTACGCCGCGCAGCTTCGGCAGCAGGCGCATCTCAATCTGATCGGCCAGCGCCATGTTGACCCTGTCGCCCACGCCTTCCGCCTCCGGATAGGCCCCCGCATAGGCAAGGATGGCGCGGCCGAGACGATGGCCGAAGGGTTTGCCGAAGTCCTGCATCAGCGCAAGCATATCGTTCACCCGCCCCTCTGCACGGTTCTGGTCGGTAGGCTGCAAACCGCGGGCGCACCACTTTTCCCATACCGCGCGGCTAAGCGCTTCCTCTGGCATCTGGCTTTCGCCGCCTTTCGTCTTGGCGATCTGCTTTGGCGCCCCGAATCGCATCACGTTCGCCCGGTCCACTACCTTGTCGGAGAGCGACTGGGTGCTTTCATCCTCGTTCATCGTACCAGCAAAGAGCAGGTTGTAGCCCGGGAATATTCGCGTCTGGGCTTTCGGAATCTCGAGTTCAATTTCCGCGTCCTTGCGCAGCGTCTTGTCGCCTTCCTTGCCCCGCGCGGGGCGACTTTCGAGACGGCTCAGGAAGTCCGAGAAGTAGTATTCGACGCGCGCAAGGTTCATTTCGTCGAGCAGCACAATCAGAAGCCGATCTGGCACCGCGTCGGGATTGTTCTGCGCATCGAGTGCGAACATCGCCCGCGCCATGTCGGTGGGGCGGAAACGCCCTTCGATGTAGTTGTAGAAGCCCATCAGATCCTGCGGGCTGTCCCAACGCGGCTGCACCGGAACCTGCAGGAAACCGATGCCCATGCCCGCCGCATATTGGCGCGGAAGCTGGCTTTTCCCGGTCCCGGAAATCCCCGCCAGAACAGTCATTTGCGTCGTGTCATTGACCTTCATCGCGGTGTGGAACGCGCGCAGCGTCCGATCCGGATAGTCCAGCCCGAAGGCCTCGAAGCGACGCCGCACCCGCTTGAGCGCATCAGTTTCCGCGATGATTGCGCTTGGCTTCCAAGCCTTCAGCTGGGTAACCACCTGCGGCGGTTGCTTGAGTTCGCGCAACGGATCGTCGTCGGCAGCGCCGGTTCCGCCCGCTGCAATACCCCGCTTCGTCTCGATCTCCTGCTCGAGCGTCGCCTTTCGAGCGTGAAGCCCGTTTAGATGCTCTTGCGCCAAAACCTGTTCGCGCTCTACATCGGCGACTTTGTGCTGTCCGATCATCACCTCGGCGGCCAGTCGCTCGCGCTCCTCGCGCAGGTCCGCCTGTTGCTGACGGGCCGTGCCGAGTTGAGCCTCGATGCCGCCAAGATCGGTTCGTGCCGAGGTAAGCCGCATTTCAAGATCTGCATTTTCGGTTTCGCGCCTCTGCGCTTCGCGTTCCAGCGCGTTCAGCCGCGCAAGCGCAGTGGTGCGTTCTGCCTCGAGATCGATGGCCTTCTGACGCGCGGCGGCCAGTTCCGCACCAATCTGCTCCAATTCCTGGCGGCTGACAACAAGCGTTGCCCGTGTGGCGGCGATACGTTCTTCTGTCTCGGCGAGATCCGATCTACGAGACGCGAGCAGCCCTTCGGTCTCGGCGATCTGCGTGCCCAGCTTGCCCTCAATATCCCGCAGGTTAGCCACGCGCTCCTTCGCAGCCTCGAGTTCCTGTCGAGCTGTCTGCAATTCTGCGACGCGCACTTCAAGCTGCCGGCTTTCCGCCGTCAACGCGTCGATCCGATGCACAAGGGTTTCGGCCTTTTCTAGCCGTTCGCGCACATCGGCCAGATCCGCGCGTGCCGCTGAGAGTTCGGCATCAACGGCCAGTTTCAACGTCTGCGCTGCCTCGGTCTCGCGGCGCAAGGCCGCGACTTCCTCGCGCCTCGCCCCCATCTGGTTCCATTCAGTCTGCAGCTCGGCCAGCTTTCCTGAAAGGGCATCGAAATCGGCGCCGACATTGGCGAGGTTGGCCAAAGCTTCGCGCCGCTTCGTAAGCTCGCCCTCGAGATCGGTCAGGGTCCTGCGCTTTTCCTCGATGCGCGCAAGAACCGCGCGCTCCTCCTCAAGCGGTCCCGCCAAGGATACGATCTTGTCGTGCCGCGTCGCCAGAAAGAGCGTGATGAAAGACAAGATGGCCAGAGCCACAGAAAGCGCAACGAAGACGATGAGATTTGCGGTGAACATCTTCTTGGTCCCTTACTTTCCGGCAGTGGCAGGCGCGACGGGCGCCGCAGCGTGAGGGGTCGAGCGGGCAATGTCGGTCTTTTGTTGGATTGCGACCAAGTCTGCCTGAGCCTCGATGGCGCGGCTGCGGGCGTCGGCCTCATCAGACCGGGCTGTCGCAATCCGGTCGGTCATCTCGGAGATCTGGGCACGCAGCTCATCTCTTTCGGCGGTCGCGGTCACGACGGCATCGCGTTCAGCCTTGGCCTGCGCCTTGAGGTCTGCAAGAGACGTTTCCAACTTTTGCACCGCCTGCTCGAGCTGCGTCTTGTCCGCTTGCAATGCCGCAATCGAGGCCCGCAGCGCGCTTTGCTCGGTCTGATCCGTCGTGATCTGCTGATCGAGCGTCGCCTTGCGCGCGGTGACGTCTGTCAGCGCCAATTGGGCAGCCGACAGTTCGGCAGTTGTGGTCGCAAGACCTGTCCGGGCCTGAGCCAATTCCGCCTGCTTTTGAGTTACCGCCGCTTCAAGCGCTGTCTGGTTTGCCTGAAATTGCGCAATGGCGGCCTTTGCTTCCTCGGTCTGCGAAAGAAGCGCCCGGCGCTCCGCGACCTGTCCAGCGAGTGCCTCTGCCTGAGACTGCGCATCGTCCCGTTCCGCCTTGACAATTGACAGCGCCTTTTGCGCCTCGGTCAACTGAGTGTTTTGCGCATCGATCTTTGCCGACACCTCGGTCAGGCGCGCCTGCGCATCATCCGCCTGCGCCGTCAGGCTGCGGCTGCGCGCCTGCGCGGCCTGAACCTCTCCTGTCAGAGTTTCGCTTTGCGCTATCAGATCTGTGATCGATGCGTCGAGCGTCGATTTCCGCGTCTCAAGATCCGATACCTTCGGGCCAAGCTCTGCAAGACGTGCTTCGGCCTTGGCCTGATCCGACCGGGAAGCAGCCAATCTCGCCTCGACATCTGCAAGTTCCTGAGCTCTCGTTTCGAACCCCTTGACCCGCGCTGCAAGCTCTGATGCCTGCGCCAGCAACGGCGTCAGATCATCCTGCGCCTTTTCAAGCTGTCCGCGCAGATCGTCACGGGTTTTCGTCAACCCATCGACATCCTTTGACAAAGAGTCCCGGTCTCGGGTCAAATCCTCGATCACAGCCGCGGCTCTGGATTTCGCCTCACCCAAAGCTTCGATATCCCGATCAAGAACGTTCTTCTGGTTCTCGAGACCGCGCACATCCCCGGCAAGATCTTCTGCCCTCGCAATTGTCGCCTTGGCTTCGGCAAGACCCGCCGCAATCGTCTCCAGCTCTGCCGCCGCCGCATCGCGTTCAGAAACAGCGGCATCCCGCAGCCGGATCACATCTTCTTTTTCCGTCTCAAGCTTTAACTTTTCGCCGCGCAGCGTGGCGATGGTCTGGTCGAGCGTCGCGCGTTCGCTGACCAAGGCATCTCGCCCGTCGCGCAACCGTGTCTGTTCTGCAGTGAAATAGTCGATGTCTCCCGCGATCTGGCCAAAGCGTTCATGCAGGCCACTCATTTGCAGCCCAAGCCCCCCAAGACCTACGACCGAGATGGCGGAAAGGCTGGCGGCAAGGATCGTATGGGTCCGCGATCTACGAAAGGTCTCGTTCGACGAGGTCAAGGCACGCCTCCATGTTTTGGGCAAGTTCGTCCACCCAGAACCGGCGCACCCGCCAGCCAAGGGACTTCAATTGATGGTCTCGCCAATGGTCCGACAGCTTGCGTCGGCCATCCGCAGTTTGGTGGAATTGTCTCCCGTCCACTTCAAGATCGAGCTTGATCCCCCCGGTGCCGAACAGCGCGAAATCGAGCCTCCGCCCTGCGATGTCATATTGTGGCATCGGGTTCAGGCCACGCGCTTTCAAGGCGTGATAGAGAATGCGTTCCCAATGGCTGTCGATGCCCCCTTCGCCGTTGCGCTGTCGCGGTTCCGTGGCCGCCGCAGCAAGGGAGGCAAGGGTCCGGACCGTTCGTGCCCGAGCAAAATCGAGATCTCCAAACACATGCGCAACCGCCCGTGCGCGCGAGATTGCGACGTTCAGACGGCGGTGATCTTTCTGCACAAAGCTGATCGAGGTCATGCGGCTGCTGGCCGTGAGCGTCGGTGAGAACAGGATCACGTCGCGCTCCTGCCCCTGAAACCCGTCGACGGTCGCCACGCGGAACTCGGCGGCTTCGAGCTTGTGTGAAGGGATAGCACTGTGGATGGCCTGTTCGATGGCATGAACTTGCCCCCGGAATGGAGAGGTTACGCCCAGCGTGCCGGCATATCCTTCTCGCACCAGCAACTGTTCAACATGCGCAACGATCGCTGCCACCTCGGCCCGGTTAACGTTGTTGGCGTCAAGCGTTGCCGGGGGCGGGACATGGGTCCAAGCCAGTCCAGGTTTCACATCGGCGGGGGGACGGATGGTTGCCGGGTCATAGGCGGTCTTCAGTTCCGATCCGTAGAATTCACGACTGATATAGTCGACGATTGGACCGACGGACCGATATTGCTGCCGTAACAGGATCCGCTCCGTCCCCGGCATCCTCTGCGCTAAGTCGAAAAGCGATTGCCGACTTTGTGCAAAGCGGCCCATGCGCGCGACGGGAAGCGCCTGCGCCTGCATCAGGTTGCGGTCTTGCGCTTGCCCAAGCTGCGGGATGAAATTCAGTTGCCGATTGTCGCCGACAACAACGGCGCGGCGCGCCCGGGCAAACAACGGCAGGGCCGAAGCGATGTCGCATTGGCTCGCCTCGTCGAAAATAACCAGATCAAACAGCCCCGCCTCGAGCGGCAGGCGCTTGGGCGCACCAAGCACGGACACAAGCCAGAGCGGACGATGGGCAAGCACCGACTGCACCAGATCCGGCGGCAGTCCAGCCTTGTTCCCAGCGAAATCGAGGTCGGCCTTCGCCTCGTCAAGGCGATCACGGGACTCGTCGGAAACGGTGGTGCGCGCCATCAACACCGCCGCAAGCACCTTGCAGGCAATATCCGCAATTTCGGATGTCAGTCCGATGACGTCGGGCGGATCGGCAAGGCCGTCGCGCTCGGTGCGCAGCCTCGCGAGATCGGCCTCGAGTGCGGCAAGCCCCGAGAGCGCGGGGCCCGCCGTTTTCCCGTCGGCCGAGGCACCAACGAAGAGAGAGCGCAGCAGGGCCAACGCCCGCGCGGCAAGACCCGCACGCACCGCGTTATCTGGCACAGGCGCCGGGCTTTCGGGTTGCTGAAGCTTTCTGCGAGCTTCGATGCGCTCGAGCAAATCGGCGATCGCACATTCGATCTTGCCGCGCCGCGTGACAAGATCAAGCGCCAGAGCCCGACTCCTCGCAAGCTCGTTAAGCCTGTCGCGCAGCAGATCGTCGAGAGGACGCGGGGGCCCGGTGTCTCCCTGCACAAGGTCACGCAGAACCGTTGAAAAGGACCGATCCACCTCGCCGGAAGGATCAAGTGTGCGCACGACGAAAGGCGCCTCGGGGGCAAGGCCACCCAACCGATCCTGAACCGCATCCAGCGCCTGATGGTTCTTCGAGGCGACAAGCACTGATCCACCCGCCATCAGCACAGAAGCCGCCATCGAGACGATCGCCTGCGACTTGCCCGTACCAGGCGGGCCGGTGACGACGGTCAGAGGCGCCGAACAGGCAGCCCTAACCGCGCTGATCTGCTCGGCATTCAACGCGCCGACGTTGAGTGCGGCGACAACTGCAGGCTGATGGGTGGAAGTCAGCCCCAAAATCGGCGCCAACGCAGTACGAGCCAGTTGTGCCTCCGGCCATTCTGCGATTGAATCGAGATCGCGCACTGCACCGGCGGTAAAGCTGCTGTCCTCGGGCAGAAACAGTGCCGCCGCATCGAAGATGCCCTGCGACCGCAGATCGATCTCGGGACAAAGCCAAGCGCCAGACAGCTTGCCCCTGACCTGCGTGGCGGCAGCGTCACGCAACCGCGACAGAAATTCTTCGCATTCGAGGCCAACACCATCGGCTTCGGCAAAGACTTCTTCGAGATCTTTCTCAGACCAGCCGGAGCTGCGCGCTGCGCCTCGTAACCAATCGGGGTTGACCAGCACATCATCGGCCGAAACGTCAATTTCCAGAAAGCCTGACACACGGCGCCATTCGGCCGCAATCAGACCCACCGGCCAGATCGCAGGCACGCCGGACCGGCGCCCGAATGCCAGCGGCCAGCCTATCGCCAGAGCATTCTCGTTCGCTTCGCGCTTCACAAGGGCTGCACGGAACTCTGGCGCCAGCGCGTCAAGATCGATGCGCAGGCGCACGACCTGCCCCTCGTCCGGCAGCAGCGGCCCCTGCCCCGAAATCAGGTGCCAAACTGCGCCGTGACGATCGAATGCCTCGGTAATTGCCCCCCTTGGATCGGCGCGCAGAGCCGAACGCCAATAGCGCAGCAGCGCCTTCGGGTTGATCATATCGCTGTCGGCCGTATTCTCTTCGGCCAGCGGCGAGACGTCGATTTCTGTCCTGTTAAACGTCGCCGCGACGATCGTCGACGACTCGGGAAGAACGCTACCCGGCTGAGAGACAGGGTTTCCAGACGACGTCACCGCCGGAGGATCGATGGGGATCCAGCGTCCGTCCTGACGCCTGCGGATGCTTCCTTGCCGGGAAAGAGCCTCAAGTTCGCCCAGAAGCGCCATACGCTCTTCATGTTGGAACGTGGTACCCAGAAGTGCGTAGAGCTCTTCCGTGGTACGCCCGCGGGGAAACGCCTTGACGGTGCGCAATAAGACAGACATCTACTCTCAATCCAGAAACACGGTCAGCTTTGGCGTATCATCGGTCTGCATCATCGATTGAAGAAGCAGTTTACGGTTATAACGTCAGGGAATATTTCAATTTTTCCATGACCATGCAAGCCGTCGTCGTATGGTCGCAAAGATTAATCTTGATCCTGCTTCCCGAAGGCAGCCAAGAGGTTTCTTCCCCAACATCCCGGAGGTTCTGTCGGCTCGGGCGGAACGATTATGAAACCGAGATGCCCTGCTGAAGAAGGCAGACCCCGAGCCGAGATGCATGTCCGAAAGCAGTGCCTCAGGACGGTCGAGGCGCCGTTTTCATCCAAAATCTCGGGTTAACGTGCCGGACAGACCCAAAAGTCCAACTCAGCAGGACTCGGTAACGGGGCCACCTCAGTCAAGCTGTATTGCAGATGCGCCACCGACCGTGGAAGCGGTGCTTTCTTTTTGCTCTCATCAGCTGTTGTGTTCGGCCCTCTTCGTCTGAGCGCATCCAAAGCGCATGTTTCTGTCCGAGGTCGGTGCCATGGCCGCCAATATGCTGCTGGCTCAATGCAAACCCAATGTGCCTATATGATTGACCTGCTCGACCGGGTCAGCACCGGTAGAGACCACGGCATCACTGAAACCGCGCTCATGGATGACCTCGAGGCCTGCAGTCGGGCCAACGACATCTTGGAGCTCTGGATTTCAGGCCGCATCAGGCACCTGAGCGTTGTTTCGGAAGCCTGTCATCGACCGGGGGCCGACGCTGCAGGTCATCTTGTTCCTCCGGGTGGGGGCGGTGCTTCACGGGCGGAACCGAAACTGCAGGGCTTTGGCCAAAATTATAGAAAACCCTACAGCAGCTGGCGACATAAATCGCAATAAATAACACAAAGCCAGTGACCTGAGATATGTTCTGACCGAACTCCTTATGCATCCTGCTGACCTTGGCGAGGACTGCCCAACCATGCCAAGTTGGCCCAAGATGCGCGCTAATTAGGGTGCCAAGCCTGGCTGGGCCGGCACCGTTACCGAAATCCTGACCAGCAGCGCATCATGGCCACAGTGGCATCCAATCAGTTACAGAATGTCATGCCAAAGCCGCCAGTTCTGCAAGTTGTTCCGTCGCTGCCATAGGTGTTCCCGAACCCGTCGCGACGCCAGCTATTTCCGCGATTGTCGCGGGTGTTTCCGAAGCCGTCTGATCGGAAAACACGACCATCGCTACCATAGGTATTTCCGAACCCATCGCTTCTCCAGCTGTTGCCCCGGTTGTCATAGGTATTGCCGAACTGATCTGATCTGTAGCTGGTGCCATTGCTGCACGTAGTATTGCCAAATATGTCAGCTCGACAAGTGACCGACTGTGCATTCGCCACGACACCAGTGCAGTATACGATGCCGAAAGCGATGATCAGATTTTTTGTGATTTTCTTCATGATTTCAGGATTCCCTGATTTGGTGGTGAACTTCTCAAGTTTTGAATGGGACGAGAAGCAAGTCCGTCATTATCGTGAGATGAATTGAAGTTGCACCTTGGGCAGCGTCCCAAGATGGCTCTTTAATTATCACTCCTGAGTTTCAACGTGGATCTCGTGGCCATTTTGGTACCTGAACGGAATCCTCACTTCCCTCATGCCAGGGTCTGGATCCTCATAAAAGATCGCGGTGCCACGTGGAATATTCCTGCACAGCCTGACATCCGGACTTCGACAGTTATTCCCTGTTTTTTGGTTTTTCGGGTGTCGGCGTTTCAG
>NZ_BMYQ01000024.1 GCF_014652355.1 Gemmobacter lanyuensis
GGCCTTCCAGGCTCAATAGTATCAATTGCTTAGCCGTTTAACTGATGAAGTTGGGTGCATTACACCACGACCGGCCCTCTGGCCTGAATTTCCCACATAGGAGACCCCCATGGCACGCGCACACGGCGCGCGGGCGCAGATGGCGCTTGCGTTCGAAACTGTCTATGGCACCCCGCCCGCCAGCGGCTACCGGCTGATGCCCTTCGCCCGGACCACGCTCGGCGCGGAACAGCCGCTGCTGAATTCGGAACTGCTCGGCTACGGCCGCGATCCCCTGGCCCCGATCAAGGACGCCGTCACCGCCGATGGCGAGGTGGTGGTGCCGATCGATGTGGAGGCTTTCGGCTTCTGGCTGAAGGCCGCCTTCGGGGCACCGACAACGACCGGTACCACGCCCAAGACCCACACCTTCCAGTCGGGAAACTGGACGCTGCCCTCCATGGCCATCGAAGTGGCGATGCCCGAGGTGCCGCGCTTCGCGATGTATGCGGGCTGCGTGATGGACCAGTTGTCGTGGCAGATGAACCGCTCGGGTCTACTGACCGCGACCGCCCGCCTGATCGCACAGGGCGAGGCGATTGCCACGACCACCGCCGCAGGAACCCCGACCGCGCTGGGCTTGCAGCGCTTCGGCCATTTCAACGGGCTGGTGAAGCGCAACGGCACCGCATTGGGCAACGTCGTCTCGGCCGAGATCACCTATGCCAACGGCCTCGACCGGATCGAGACCATCCGGAACGACGGCAAGATCGAGGGCGCCGATCCCGGCATGGCTGCGCTGACCGGCCGGATCGAAGTGCGTTTCGCGGACAGCGCCCTCGTCACCCAGGCAATCGACGGCACGCCCTGCGAGCTTGAGTTTGCCTACAGCCTCGGTGCGAACACCAGTTTTACCTTCACCACCCACGCCGTCTACCTGCCCGTCCCGAGAATCGAGATCCCCGGGCCGCAGGGCATCCAGGCGACCTTCGACTGGCAGGCGGCGAAAGCCACCAGCCCCGCCCGGATGTGCACCGCCGTCCTCGTCAACACCGTCACGGGATACTGACCATGATCCGACTGAACCTGTCGAACCGCCCCGAATGGCTGGACCTGCTGCCCGGCCTGCGCGTCCTTGTGGCCCCTCTCACCACCGCGCTCATGGTCTCCGCCCGCGCCGACCCGGCCATCGACAAACTGCCGGAGGCGTCAAGCCAGGAGGACATGGCGCTGGCAATGGCCAAGGCCGTCGCCCGCCGCGCGGTGCTGGAATGGGAAGGCGTCGGCGACGAGGCTGGCAACCTCGTGCCCGTCAGCCCGTCCGGGATCGATGCCCTCCTGGAAATCTGGCCGGTGTTCGAAGCCTTCCAGGCGCAATACGTCGCCCACGGTCTGATGCTGGACGCGGAAAAAAACGCCTCTGCGCCCTCGCCGACTGGTCCTTCGGCGGGGGCGACGGCTACTGCGCGGCCTGCGCGGGCCCCTGCCCGGACTGCCCCGCAAGGCTGAACCGGCCGCTGACCGTCGAGGGCTGGCAGGTCTGGGACCTGACCCAGCGCCTTGGTGGCCAGCTGCGCATCGCGCCGGGGGCCGTCATCGGATGGGACATGGGGGCGGCCCTCGCGCTGGCGCAAGCGCTGGGCATCAACCCCCTGATCGCCGCCGAACTGCTGCCCGAGGTCGAGGCAGTGATGGTGCGAAAACTGAACGAGCAGATGGAAGGACGCCGGAATGGCTGAGAAGAAGGTCTCCGTCCGCCTCGTGGCGGAGGGCGGACGCCGCGTGCGCGCCGAACTGGAGGGTGTCGGCGAGGCCGGTGCCCGTGGCTTCGGCCGCCTGTCACGCGAGATGGAACTGGCGAACACCCGGCTGGCCGCTTTCGCCCGTCGAGCCGGTCTTGCCCTCGGGGCCGCGGCTGCAGCCGCCACGGCCTCCCTCGGGCTGATCGTCCGCTCCACCGCCGAGAGTGCTGCCCAGATCCGGCAGTTCGCGCAGGTCGCCAATGCCACACCCGAGGCGTTGCAGCGCTGGTTGGCGGGGGCGCGAACGGTTGGCATCGAGCAGGAGAAGCTGGCCGATATCCTGAAGGACGTGAACGACCGAGTCGGTGATTTCCTGCAGACCGGCGGCGGGCCGATGGCGGATTTCTTCGAGAATGTCGCCCCGCGAGTGGGCGTCACCGCAGACCAGTTCGCCCGCCTCTCAGGCCCCGAAGCCCTGCAGCTTTACGTCGACACGTTGGAACGCGCTGGGCTCAGCCAGCAGGAGATGACCTTCTATCTGGAGGCCATGGCCTCGGACGCCACGCGATTGATCCCCCTCCTGCGCAATGGCGGGGCCGAAATGGCGCGGCTTGGCGACCAGGCCTCGGACCTTGGCGCAGTGTTGGACAGTGATGCGCTGGAAGCGCTGCGCCGCACGCAACTCGCGCTGGGCACCGTATCCCTCGTGTTCGATGGCCTGCGCAATCGCATCGCCGTGGCCGTTGCCCCGACCATCGAGGCGCTCGCCAATGCCTTTGTGGCGCTGGCCTCGGATGGCGGGATCCTGCGCTCGGCCATCGACGCGCTGATCGGCAATCTCGGGCGTCTCGCCTCTTATGCCGCGACTTTCGCCGCCGTCATGGCCGGGCGCTGGGTGGCGGGCTTGGCCGCCGCCGCCCTCTCCGTACGCGGGCTCGCAACGGCGCTCGTGTTCCTGCGCGGTGCCCTCATCCGCACCGGCATCGGGGCGTTGATCGTCGGCGCGGGCGAGCTGGTCTACCAGTTCTCGCAGCTTGTCGCCCGTGTCGGCGGCGTGGGCGAGGCCTTCCGCCTGCTCGGCGATCTGGCCCGCGAGGTCTGGTCCCGTATCGGGCTGTCGCTGGACGCTGCCCTCGCGCGGATGGCGGCCGGGTGGGAGGGGCTGAAGGCCGCCGGTCTTTCGGCGCTGGAAGGGACCATCGCAGGCGTCGTCAGCTTCGGTGACCGGACAGCCGCAATCTTCCAGGGGGCCTATGATGCGGCCGTCGCGATCTGGGGCAGTCTGCCCGGGGCGATCGGCGATTTCGCCTTCCAGGCCGCGAACGGGCTGATCTCCGGCGTCGAGGCGATGCTGAACGGCGTTGTCACGCGCATCAACAGCTTCATCGAGACGCTGAACGCGGCGCTGGCCTTGCTACCGGAATGGGCCACCGGCGAAGGTGGCGTGCGGATCGGCATCCTCGATCCGGTGGAACTCGGCCGCATCGGCAATCCCTTCGAAGGCGCAGCAACGGCCGCAGGGGCTGCGGCGGCGGATGCCTTTTCGGCGGCCCTCGCACGCACCTACCTCGAGCCGCCCGACCTCGGCCTCGGCGCGATGGCCGAGGATGCCCTCGCTCGGGCCGATGGGTTCCGCGAAGCGGCAGGCATGCTCGCCGATGCTGCCGGTCGGCCGCTGGCCAGCTGGCAGGCGCTAAAGGATGCCGTAACAGGCACGGGGACCGAGGCCGAGACCGCACTCGCCGATGCAGGCGCCTCGGCAGATGCCCTCACGGCCGGGCTGAACGACACGGCCACCGCCGCCGATGGTGCTGGCGGTGCCGCGCGCGCGGCCGGAACCGCTGCGGCCGAAGGTGCGGAGACCGCCCTGACCGGCTGGCAGGCCGTCACCGCCGCACTCGCCGACTATGCCGCCAAGGCGCGCGACATCGGCGGGGATATCGGCAGCGCGCTGGTCGGCGCGTTTCAGAGCGCCGAGGACGCCATCGGCGACTTCGTGAAGACCGGAAAGCTCGACTTCCGCGATCTGGTCACGTCGATGATCGCCGATCTGGCGAAGCTGGCAGCCCGCCGCTTCATCCTCGGCCCCATCGCCAATGCCCTTTCCGGCGCGCTGGGCGGCGCGGGTGGGATCTTCGCGAACATCCTGCATGCGGGCGGGATCGTCGGCGCCCCTGGTCCCGGCCGGATGGTCCCGGCCCTCGCCTTTGCCGGTGCCCCACGCATGCACAACGGCGGTTGGGCCGGGCTGCGGCCGGATGAGGTGCCCGCGATCCTGCAACGCGGCGAACGGGTTCTCTCCCGGCGCGAGGCGGCCGGTTACGGCCAGGCCAGCGTCTCGACCGTCAACGTCACGATCAACGCCCGCGACGCCGAGAGTTTCCGCCAGTCGCGAACGCAGGTCGCCAGCGACATCGCCCGCGCTGTGTCGCTGGGTCGAAGGGGGATGTGATGGCCTTCCACGAGGTCCGCTTTCCGGACAACATCAGCCGCGGGGCACGCGGTGGCCCCGAGCGGCGCACCCAGATCGTTGAGCTGGCAAGCGGGGCCGAGGAACGTAACGCGAGCTGGGCAAACAGCCGCCGCCGCTATGATGTCGCCTACGGCATCCGCCGCGCCGACGATCTGGCGACGGTCGTTGCCTTCTTTGAGGCCCGCAACGGGCGCCTGCATGGCTTCCGCTTCAAGGATTGGGCCGACTTCAAGTCCTGCCTGCCATCACAGACGCCGGGCCCGACCAACCAGCCGATTGCCACCGGCAACGGGGCGGCCACCCTGTTTCAGCTGACCAAGCGCTACACCTCCGGCGCGCAGTCCTGGTCGCGGGCCATCACCAAACCTGTCGCAGGAACCGTGACCATCGCCCTGAACGGCACGCCCCAGGCCTCCGGCTGGTCGGTTTCCACGACCACCGGTCTCATCACATTCGTCACGGCTCCCGCCGCGGGCGTGGCCATCACCGCAGGCTTCGAATTCGACGTCCCTGTCCGCTTCGACACCGACGCCCTCGACGTCACCCTCGATCTCGAACGCCTCGGGTCGATCACCTCGATCCCACTCGTGGAAATCCGCACATGAAATCCCTGAACCCCGCGCTGCAGGCGCATCTCGACGAAGGCACCACGATGCTCGCCTGGTGCTGGCGCATCACCCGGGCCGATGGCGTGACCTTCGGTTTCACCGACCACGACCGAACGCTGGCTTTCGATGGGACCGAGTTCGAACCGGAAAGTGGGCTTACGGCGTCAGAGGTGCGATCCGGCTCCGACCTTTCCGTCGATGCGCAGGATGCCCAAGGCGTGCTGTCCTCCGACCGGATCACCGAGACCGACATCCTTGATGGCAGATGGGACAATGCGGCGGTCGAGGTCTGGCGCGTGAACTGGGCGAGCCCCGCGCAGCGCGTACTCCTTCGACGCGGGGCCATCGGTCAGATCCGGCGCGGGCGGCTCGCCTTTGTGGCCGAGGTGCGCAGCCTCGCCCATATGCTCGGCCAGACGGTCGGGCGGACGTTCCAGGCCAGCTGCGATGCCGCGCTGGGCGATGTGCGCTGCGGGGCGAACCTCGAGGCACCGGCCTTCAAAGGGACCGGCGCGATCATCGATGTGCTGCGCGACCGAGCGTTCACCGCATACGGCCTCGGCACCTTCGCGGCGGGCTGGTTCGCCTTCGGGCTTGTCGAATGGACCAGTGGCACGAATGCCGGGCGGCGGGTCGAAGTGCTGTCCCATGACCTCGTCGACGGTGTGGCGATCCTCACCCTGCTGGAAGCGCCGGTGCGGCCGATCATGGCGACGGACGCCTTCGTGGTCCGGGCGGGCTGCGACAAGCGGATCACGACCTGCAGCGCGAAGTTCGCCAATGTCGCCAACTTCCGCGGATTTCCACATATCCCAGGGCAGGACGCAGTCCTTCGCTACGCCACCAAGGACGGTGGCCATGAAGGGGGTGTGTTGTGACGCGCATTCCGGGTCAGGGTGAGGCGGACAAGCAGACAGTCCGGGGGACTGTCTGCCCGCCGAACGGGCTGCGTTACGCCAGCAAGGACGGCGGACACGAGGGGGCGGTGTTGTGAAGACCGCCGATCCATCCCTTGTCATCGCCGTCGCGCGGTCGTGGCTTGGCACGCCCTACCACGACCAGGCCAGCCTGCGCGGGGTCGGCTGCGACTGCCTCGGCCTTGCGCGCGGTGTCTGGCGCGAAGTCGTCGGCCCGGAGCCGTTCCCGATCCCGCCCTACAGCCGGGATTGGGGCGAGACCGGCCCTCGCGAGGTGCTGGCGGACGGCGCGCGGGCGATGATGCCCGAGATCGCAACCGCAGATTCACCGCCCGGCGCGCTTATCCTGTTCCGGATGATGCCCCGCGCCATCGCCAAGCATGTGGGCATTCTCACCGGCCCAGACACCTTCCTCCACGCCTATGAACGCCTCGGCGTGATCGAGGAACCGCTGACACCAGCATGGCGACGCCGCATCGCTTTCGCCTTCCTGTTCCCCGCACGCTGAGATTTTTTCCATGGCCACGCTTGTCCTCGGCGCTGTCGGTTCCGCCATCGGCGGGGCATTCGGCGGCGCAATCCTCGGCTTTTCCGGGGCCGCCATCGGCGGCTTCATCGGTTCGACCATCGGATCGGTCGTCGACAGCTGGATCGTGTCCTCGCTGGCCCCGGCGCAGAAGATCGAGGGCCAGCGCCTCGACAGCCTGCGCATCACATCCGCGACCGAAGGCGCGATCATCCCGCGACTCTATGGGCGCATGCGCATCGGTGGCAACATCATCTGGGCAACGGATTTCCGCGAGGAGACCAAAACCACGACGCAGGGCGGCGGCAAGGGCGGGGGCGGCGGCCGTGTCCAGACGACCGAATACCTCTACTATGCGTCCTTCGCGGTCGCCCTATGCGAGGGGCCGATCACCGGCATCGGCCGCATCTGGGCAGACGGCAAGCCTCTCGACATGACCGGCATCACCTGGCGCTGGTATCCCGGCAACGAGGCGCAAGCGGCCGATCCGTTTATCGCTGCGAAGATGGGGGCCGCCAACACCCCCGCCTATCGCGGCACCGCCTATGTCATCTTCGAGGAATTGCCGCTTTCCACCTACGGCAACCGCCTGCCGCAGCTGTCCTTCGAGGTCTTCCGGCCCTTGGCCGATGCCGACACCGCCGAGGGGCTGGTCAAGGCGGTGACGATGATCCCCGCCTCGGGCGAGTTCACCTATGCGACGGAGGCTGTCCGCAAGACAGTCGGGGCATCCACCACGGTCTTTGGCCAGACCACCGGCGGCACGACCTCGGCCGAGAACCTGAACGCGTTGCCCGACGAGGCCGATATCGTCGTGGCCCTCGACCGGCTGCAGGCCATGGCCCCGGCCGTCGAGAGTGTCAGCCTCGTCGTCGCCTGGTTCGGCAATGACCTGCGCGCGGGCAATTGCACGATCAAGCCGGGCGTGGAGGTGGCGACCAAGACCACCAGCCCCGAGGTCTGGACCGTCAACGGCGTGGCGCGGGCCAATGCGCATCTAGTCAGCCGCGATGCTGAAGACCGGCCAGTCTATGGCGGCACGCCCGCCGACTTCGCGGTGGCGCAAGCGATCCGCGAGATGAAGGCGCGCGGGCTGCGCGTCACCTTCTACCCCTTCCTGCTGATGGACGTCCCGCCCGGCAACACGCTGCCGAACCCATACACTGCGAATGCCGCCACGCCGGGCCAGCCTTCCTTCCCCTGGCGGGGCCGGATCACCTGTTCCCCGGCGGCAGGCTTTGCCGGGACCGCGGACAAGACGGCAGCTGCCGCGACGCAGGTCTCCAGCTTCTTCGGCGCGGCCACACCGGCGCAATTCGCGGTGTCGGGCGACAACGTGAACTGGACCGGGCCCTCCGGCGACTGGGGCCTGCGCCGGATGATCCTGCACTACGCACATCTCTGTGCTGTCGCGGGCGGTGTCGATGCCTTCCTCATCGGGACCGAGATGCGCGGGCTGACCACCATCCGCTCCAGCGCCAGCGCCTATCCCGCCGTGACCGCCTTCAAGGCGCTGGCGGCGGAGGTGAAGTCGATCCTCGGGCCGGGCACCAAGGTGGGATACGCCTCCGACTGGTCAGAATACTTCGGCCACCAGCCGGGAGACGGCAGTGGCGACGTCTATTTCCACCTCGACCAGCTCTGGTCGGACGCCAACATCGATTTCATCGGCATCGACAACTACATGCCCCTGTCGGACTGGCGCGACGGCTTCGAACATGCAGACGCCCTTCAAGGCTGGCCCGCGATCCATGACCGTGGCTACCTGCAGGCCAACATCGCAGGCGGCGAGGGCTTCGACTGGTTCTATGCCAGCGCCGCCGACCGGTCGGCGCAGATCCGCACGCCCATCACCGACGGCAGCGCGGGCAAGCCGTGGGTCTTCCGCTACAAGGACCTGCGCGCCTGGTGGTCGAACCCGCATTTCAACCGCCCGGGCGGGGTGGAAAGCGGCACGCCCACCGCATGGGTGCCGCAGTCCAAGCCCGTCTGGTTCACGGAACTGGGCTGCCCTGCCATCGACCGGGGCACGAACCAGCCGAACGTGTTCTTCGACCCGAAGTCGTCCGAGAGCTTCACGCCCTACTTCTCCCGCGGCTGGCGAGATGACGCGATCCAGCGTGCCTACCTCGAGGCCAGCTTTCTCTGGTGGGGTCAGGGCGCGAACAACCCGACCTCATCCGTCTACGGCGGCCGGATGGTCCATGTCCCTGAATGCGCCGCCTGGACATGGGACGCGCGGCCCTATCCGTTCTTTCCGGAACTTACCGGGGTCTGGACCGACGGCCCGAATTGGCGCCTTGGCCATTGGCTGACCGGCAGGCTGGGCGCGGTGTCGCTGGCCGCGCTCGTGCGCCACCTCTGCCTGCGCGCGGGACTGGCGGCAGACCTCATCGACGTTTCCGGTCTCTGGGGCGCGGTCGAGGGTTATGTGATCGGCGCACTGGAAAGCCCGCGCGCATCGATTTCCACCTTGGCACGGCATTTCGGCTTCGATGCCATCGAGACGGAGGGCGTGATCCGCTTTGTCATGCGCGGCCGGGCATCAAGCCTCACCTTCGCGGTCGATGATCTGGTCGCCAGCCGTGAGGGCGAGGCGTTCGAGCTGACGCGCGGCCAGGAGACCGAACTGCCCCAGGCGCTGAAGTGGCAGGTCGCCCGGGCGGATGAGGACTATGACGCGGCCCTTGTCGAGGCGCGGCGCATCACCGTCGACACTAGCCGCATCGCCTCCGAATCCTTTCCCATGGCGATCCCGCCCGAAGAGGCGGAACGCCGCTGCCGCCGCGCGCTGATGGAAGCCTGGATCGGCCGGGAAAGCGCCACCTTCCGCCTGCCGCCCTCGCGCCTTGCCCTCGACCCTGCCGACGTGATCCGGCTCGCGCATGATGGTCGCGAGGTGGAATTCCGGCTCGTCTCGGTCGCCGATGCCGAGGCGCGCGGGATCGAGGCGGTGCGCCAGGATCGTGCCGCCTACGACCTGCCGCCCGGCGATCCCCGCCCTACCTCGCTGGCCAGCCCCGTCGTCTTCGGGACGCCGGAGGTGGTGATGCTGGACATTCCGCAGATTTCGGAGGACCAGCCCGCGCATCGCCCACTGATCGCCGCCCATGCCAGCCCTTGGCCGGGCGAGATCGCCGTCTTCCGCAGTGCCTCCACGGATGGGTTCAACCTCCTGACCACCTTCGGCAGTCGGGCCCGGATCGGCACGCTGGCCTTCGACTTCTTTCCGGGCCCCACCTCCCGCTTCGATCTGGGCAACGCGCTGGTGGTCGATCTCCTGTCCGGAACGCTGGAAAGCGTGACCGACGTCGCGCTGTTCGGCGGGGCGAACGCACTGGCGGTCGAGTCTGCTTCTGGCCAGTGGGAGATCGTCCAGGCGGGTCAGGCTGAACTGATCGCACCCGACCGGTACCGCCTGACCCGCCTCCTGCGCGGCCAGCGCGGAACGGAATACGCGATGGGCAATCCAGCTCCCGCAGGGGCGCGGGTGGTCGTGCTGGACACGACACTGGCCTCGCTGCCCATTGCCGAGGCTGATCTCGGTCTGCCTTGGAACTGGCGGGTCGGTCCGGCTGCGCGCGCCGTCACCGACGACAGCTACGCCGCACTAGGCTTCACCCCGACCGGCCGGGGTCTCGTGCCCTTCGCGCCGGTCCATGTCGAACAGCCGTGGCGAACGGCCTTCAGCCCGGGCGATTTGACGATCCGCTGGACTCGGCGATCTCGCGCACTCGTGGCCGATGCCTGGGAACAGGTCGAGGTGCCGCTGGCCGAGGACCTGGAAAGCTACGATGTGCAGATCCTCGACGGGGCCGCCGTCAAGCGCACGCTGACCAGCACCACGACCTCCGTCCTCTACTCCGCGGCGCAGCAGAGCGCCGATTGGGGCGCGCCGCTCGGCACCGGCCAGACGCTGGCGATCCGCATCTTCCAGCTCTCGAACCGCCTCGGCCGCGGTACGCCTGCGACCGTGATCCTCCAGTTCTGACGGGATTCATCATGTCCGACACCACGACGCATTTGGGCCTGCCTTACCTGTTGGCGGCGCAGGCGCAGAAGCATGTTACCCACAACGACGCCCTGCGCCTGCTAGACGCCATGGTGCAGCTATCGGTCCTCGACCGCACACGCACCACGCCCCCGGCCAGCCCCGCCGATGGCGACCGGCATCTGGTGGCTTCGGGCGCAACGGGCCTCTGGGCTGGCTGGGATCTGAACGTGGCCTTCTGGGTGGACGGCGCATGGATCCGGCTGGTGCCGCGCACCGGCTGGCTCACTTGGGTCGCGGCGGAGGGGCTGTTCCTCGTGTGGACCGGTGCTGCCTGGGAGGTGGTGGGCGAGCCGCGCGACGTGTCGGACGCCGTGTTCAGCCTGGTGAACGACGCCGATCCGACGAAGAAGGCCACCTTCTCGCTGGCGGGGATCAGCGCGGGCACCACGCGCAGCTTCACGCTGCCGAACACCTCGTCCGAACTGGCAATCCTCGCGGGCACGCAGACCTTCACCGGCAACAAGACCTTCTCCGGCACGTTGACGGCATCCGGAACCGTGACGGTATCAGCGGCCAGCGCCTCGATCGGCACGGCGACGACGACCGCCACCTACGGGATGGGCACCGGCGCCACGACGACGGGCGTCACCAAGACCGTGAACATCGGCACTGGCGGTGCCTCCGGATCGACGACGGTCGTCAATATCGGCTCGGCCACCGCCGGGGCGGGCGGGACGACGGTGGTGAACACGCCCACGGTGACCTTCGCCAATACGGTCACCCAGGTCGCCATGCCGCAAGCGAACCTGACCGCGCAACTCTTGGGCCTCGGCGGGGCCACGGCCGACAGTTTCAACCGACTGTCGGTCAACACGCCCGCTGTGCTCCTGAACAACGCAGGCGCGGGCATCGAAGCGACGGTGAACAAGGCCGCCGCCGGGAATGACGCTGCCTTCGCGTTCAAGACAGGCTTCTCGGCCCGGGCCTTGATCGGCCTCCTGGGCAATGACGACTTCAGCTTCAAGGTCAGCCCGGATGGCTCGGCCTTCTTCGACGCGATCCGGATCGACCGCACCAGCGGCCAGGTGGAACTGCCGCAGCCGACGGTCCTGCCGGGCCTCAGCGCCGCGCCGACCCCGCCGCCTGCAGGCAAGGCCTCCGTTTATGCGCGCAACCGTGCCGGGGCGCCGTGGATCGACGTGATGCGCCCCTCGGGCCGGGACTTCCCGCTCCAGCCGCATTTCGGGGTGAACCGGATCGCCAACTGGTCGCCCTCGGTCAGCACCACGATCACGACTGAGGGCCTGCCGATCACCTCGGTTGGTACCGTGTCGCACCCGACGCTGGCCGCGACGAACCTTGCTGCTTCCATGCGGCGCTGGCGTCTGACCTCGGCGGCGGTCGTGGACTCGGTGGCCGACCAGCGATCCGCAGGCTGGGCCTGCTGGCGGGGCAACGCGGCAGGCCTCGGCGGCTGGACCTTCGTGACGAGGATTTCGCTGACGACGTTGCTGGCGACCGGGATGGGCTTTTTCGGCCTCTACGGCTCCACCGCCGCGCTGGCGACCAACCTGACGCTGGCCGCAGCCGTCAACTGTATCGGCATCGGCTTCCAGCGCGGGACGCACACCCGCTGGCAGTTGGTCGCGAACGATGGCACCGGGGCGCCAACCCTGACCGACATGGGGGCGAGTTTCGCCATCGCGACTGGCGGGGTGCTGACGCTGTTTATCGCGGCACCGCCGAACGGAAGCTCTGTCTGGGCGCGCGTCGTCGACGAGGTTTCGGGTGCGGTCTTCGAGCAGGAGATCAACGCCGACCTGCCCGCCGCCACGCAATTCCTGTCGCCACGGCTGTTCCTGAACACCGGCGCAACGGCCGCCGCCGTCGCCTACGACTGCGCCGGGGTCTACCTGGAAACCGACTTCTGACCGACCGCAAACCGCGGCAATGAAAGGACCACCATGAACGATCAGACCACTCTCGCCAGGGAGGTCGCGCGGGCCTTTCGGGACCACGGGATTACCGCCGCGCTGACCGCCCTGATTGGCGGCACCATGGCCCTTATCGCGGCGATCACCCGCAAGGCCTTCACCAACGAGGCCCTGCTGGATCGTCTCGACCGGGAGCTCATCGCCGACCGGAACCGGATCGACCGGCAGCGCAGCGAGGACCGCAAGGCCGACGGCGACCGCCTCGACCGAATCGAGACCGACATCCGCTCCATGCGCGACATGCTCTTCGATGCCTTCCAACGCGGCCGATCCGACTGACTGCCAGGCGACCACACCACCACGACCACATCCCCCGCCCCAGAGGCGGGTTTTTTCATCAAGAGGATCCACCATGCCCACCTTGACCTACCCCAACTGGCGCAACGTGCCCGCCAACACCTGGCGCTGGCCGAACTTCTCGGCCGCCGAGATCGCCTGCCGCGGCACCGGCGCGCTGAAAATCAACACCGAGGCCATGGACAAACTGCAGGCCCTGCGCGACCGGCTGGGCAAGCCGCTGATCATCCGCTCCGCCTATCGCAGCCCGGAACACAATCGCGCCGTGGGCGGGGCCCCGGCCTCGAAGCACTTGCAGGGCACCGCCTTCGACATCGCCATGGCGAACCACGATCCCGCCGCCTTCGAGGCGGCCGCGAGGGCGGTCGGGTTCCTGGGGTTCGGATACTATCCCCGCTCTGGCTTCATGCACATCGACCTCGGGCCTGCCCGATCCTGGGGCGACCCCTTCCCGGCGCGGGCCGTACCCTTCGCGCCGGAGCTGCCGCCCGCGCGCGAAGTCCTGTCGGAAAGCCGCACGCTCCGGGGCGGGGGTGCTGCAGGCGTTGCCACCGTCGGCGCCGCCGGTGTTGAAGTGCTGCAGGACGTCCTCGCGGAAACCCAGTCCACGATCCAGCCGCTGGTGCCCTACCTCGACACGCTGCGCTGGGTGCTGATCGCCATCGCGCTGATCGGCATCGCGGTCACCATCCACGCCCGGCTCGACGACTGGAAGCGGGGCCAGCGGTGATCGGCCGGCTCCTCACCCATGGCCCGGCGCGCAAGGCGCTGGGCCTGTTCCTCGTCGCCGCAGCGATCCTGCTGTGCCTGTTCAACTTGCGCCGTGCTGGCGAACGCGCCGGGCGCGTCGCCGAACGGCTTGATGCAAGAGAGAGAAACGATGCGATCCACCGCCAGATGCTCGACGCCGCCGCCCGCCGCCCTGCTGATCGCGACGTTCTGGCTGACCGGCTGCGCGATGGGCGGTTCTGAAGCCATCGCGCCCTGCCCACCCGTGGTCGAGTACACCAGAACTGAGCAGGCGCGCGCGGCCGACGAGGTTGAGGCGCTGTCAGAGGGCGCCGTCATCGTCCGGATGCTCAGCGACTACGCCGTGCTGCGCGATCAGGCACGGGCGTGCAGATGAACGTTGGGCCGGGAAAGGCCAGCACGGCGAACCTGATCAGAGTTGCCGCCAGGCGCGCTGGTAATCTGGCCCGCGAGAGGTTGGCTGTGCAGTTTTGTCGGGCGCAGTAATTTGGATCGGTAGGGGAGCAGGAAGATCCGGTCCCAAGACAATTGCCTCGCCTTGGCTCAACGACGGGATAAAGGCTGCAGCCGACCTGTCCAGATCACCGCAGGCCCGCTCGATTGTCTCGCGGTCGCGCTCATTCGTAAGCCGATGGACGAACAACGTCCCAAGCTGGCTCAGAACGTCCTGCGGAACGTCGCGGGGGCGCTGTGTAGCGAGAACAGTCGTAAGCCCGTACTTCCGGCCTTCCTTGGCTATCAAGCCGAATGCGTCGAGCGAGACGCTGTTGAACTCGTCCCCTACCGAACGCCCCATGAACTGATGTGCCTCATCGAGGAAGCAGATGACGGGTTGTGCGCGGAAACGGTCGGCACGGGCAAGGCCAAGGAGATACTCGCCGATTGTATTCAGAAGCAGCTCGCGGGCGTTGTGGTTGAAACTGACGTTCTTGAACGAGATCAGGCATATTCGTTGCTGCGGGTCTTTCAGGAAGCCATCGAGCAGGGTGCAGATATCTTCGCCCTCGCTCCCGAACAGGCACCGCAGCTCTGAGGACGCCAGCATTCCCCGCATCCGCACAATCAACGTATTGCAGTAGTTCAACGGAGCTTCGGCCTTGCCGCCAAAAAACCCCGGATTTCGGTTGTCACTTGGAAAAATGCACTCGTTTACGATCTGGTCTGTGAGAAGAGCCACGTCGAAGTCGCACAACTCGGATGCCATTGCGGTTGAGTAGTGGGCTGTGGCTCTGTTGTACTCCGAGATTGACTGCCCGGTCTTCTGGACCGTGAAGTCCTGCTCTACCAGCACTGTTCCGAATGCTTCTTTGAAGAATCGTTGTCTCTGTCCTATTTGCTCCGGCACAATTGCGGCGTCGTTTCGCAGGGCACGAACCAGTCTCAAGCTCCTAATCGCCTCGCGCATGGTCGGTCCTTGGCTTTGACCGGTTGGGCGCAGGAGTGCAAAAAGCGATAACTCGGTCATCCTTTCAGAAGGAAACCTGACCAGCGTCTGGCCAACCTCGGCCCGCGTGAAGACGTACTCAACCGCGCCGGGCAGCTTGCCCGAAAATTCGCCAGTCGGATCAAAGACAATGGCCTTGCCACCCAGACGAGCGACTTCGGAAACGAGCTTTGCCAGCGTCCAGCTCTTCCCGCCACCGGTTGCACCAAAGATGCCGCAGTGGCGGCCGAACAGCTTTTCCGGCGGTAACGCGATTTCGGCGTCGTCGATGCCAGATATTCGACCGAGGGACACAGCGATCGGCTGTGCGCCATCTTGTACATCGACGCCACCGAAGAGCGCGGCTTGGATCGAGCTTGACAGTGCGGGGCCATTCGCTTCGAAAACACCGTCGCCGACCCTCGGTGACACCAGCACGCCTCTGACGACCGTCTGCGTCGTCTTACGGATCGTGGCGAGCAGTTGAACCCTGCCAACCGGCTCCACGCTGGGCTCGCGTTCGATCTGTCTTTCAAGGGCGGGACGGTTGCGGTCGGGGATTTGGACTTCGACGATGCGTCCGAGGATGACTGCCTGGTCGCAGTCGATGAAGACGAAGTCGCCTACCGTCCCACGCGCAATGCCACGCCGACCGGCCGCGGCGAGGGCTTGTGGCAGGTTCAGTTCGATCCCGGACGCGCTGACTTTGGTCACGGTACCAAGGCGCTTTTCCCCGTCGATCAGCGCCGAGCGGTCATCCTTCGCCATGGTCCTGCCCCCGGATACGCTCAAGCCGAGCCTCCAGCCGTTGCCGGTCGGTCTCTCCCATGATCTCAGGCAACGCGAGGGCCAGATCACTGAATCGGCCGTTCAGGACCGTGATCCGGCTGTCGCCCTCCCTCACGAGCCGAAGAATGCGATTTTGGTAGTCCTTGAGCTTGTCGTTCGTCTTCTCGATTACATGGGCTTCGCCAATAAGCCCTGTGTCATCCAACTCGGCAACTGGCACGAAGCAGGGATCGCAAAGCACGAGACGGATTGAAAGGTTAGACTCGAGCGCGGACCAAATCGGTGCGCTGATGTGATCGTCGGCAAATCCAAAACCGCTGACGATCAATGTCGTGTCAGGCTCTCGCAGTGCAGCCTGCCAAGCCGCGAACATGTCGAGGTAGGGCGGCGCGAACGCCTCCTGATATTTCGAGGAGCGCGGGTAGATCAGCACTGGCTCATGGTTCCCGTCATGTCCAAGGCGGCGGATCACCACACCATCGGACTTGCGCCGCCGCCAGTCCATCGACCCGTGCAGCTTGTAGAGGTGGAAAACCCCATCAACATAGTCTGCGCGCGTGCTGCTGGCGGATCGCCGCACAATGTCCTGCTGAAAGTGATCGCGGTTGAACCGCTGGACCGCAGAGTGAGAAAAACCGTCGATGAGAGCCAAGTTACGGGCGACAGCGGCTTCCTCGATGCAACGGTCGTAATTCGTCGTGAAGAGCTTCACCCGCGCCTTTTCGGCGCTTCGGCGGGCGAGGCGACGCAGGAACTCCTTGTGGGAGATGAGGTCCGTGTTCTCCGAAACGAAGTCGACGCGATCCAAGATCGCCTGTTCGGCTTTCTGGACGAAAGAAGGCAGGTCAAGTGGATTGTCGTCAGCGACATCTTGGCCAGCGGCTGCCCCGCGGGCAGCTTGCAGCTCGACCGTCATCTTGCACAGGCTGAGAAGCGACTCGATGTCCTTCTTGTCGGTCGCGCCCCAGACCTCGGCTACAACCTTGTCGAAATCATCTTCCCCAACCTTCTGCCGAGCATCGTCCCAAAGATCACCCATGCCAGGGGCTTGCTTGCCATCCGCATTCTTCGCAGCAAAGGATGCGCCCGAACCAAGTAGGGCCATCAGGTTTGTTGCATTTAGCGCCGACAACAGTCGTTCTTCGACTTGTCCACTTGCTCCGCGACGGGTCTTGCCATCTTCTTCCTGATCATCCCACGCCAGCCATCCCCCATCGGACATAAACAAGCGTAGGTTACTCGCGGATGGCGGCTGATCGATCCAGTAACTCAAGGGCACTCCTGCGAAAAACTTGATAGCCCAATGTGGGTCCGGTTTGTTGGCACGGACGCCCCAAGAGGGCGCGCGAGATACAATGGTCTCGCCCCTAAGTTGCCGTCGAATCCGCGCTTTTACAACTGGATTGAACTTGTTTGCAGCTTCGCGCCGTGACTTGTCGGCCAGTGAGAGGGCGCATGACGCAGGGTGACGTTGCTGGCACTGCCTGCCGCTGCCTGCGACTGCGTGATTATGCGTGCTGCTGCGGTTTTTCTGGTGTGGAGTTGATGTGGCGTTGATGTAAACGGACGAATGCAAAAAGCGCCCCGGAGGGCGCTGCGTAAGTGACTGATATAGTTG
>NZ_BMYQ01000025.1 GCF_014652355.1 Gemmobacter lanyuensis
GACCCCGCCGACAAACCGAAGATTCCGCTTGCCAAACAGGGGGCATCCACACACGCTCTGGGTTTGCCGGAGGCTCCATGTGTGGATGCCCCGGTTCATGCAAGGATAAATTCGTGCCGCCGAGCATGTGATCGGGTGCGGTCATGTGTCAGGCCTGTCGATGCGGCGATGTAGTTGCCGCCGGCCGTCATGGAGATACGCGGAACAGGCGCAAATCAACTCGACGAGCTTTTCGCTCTTGGAGCCTCGGTGCTTTTCCTGGTCCCGATCAGTCCGATCATTTGCCCTTGACGTTCACGACCTCCTCACATGCCCACCTCTCCTGATCCCGCGGCGACCGAGCGTTTGCTCAAGCGGCTGCGAGGCCGGGATCCCGATAGTCTTCTTTCTTAGTCTGCATGGCCCAGATCGCGCGCGCCATCTTGTTTGCCAAGGCCCGAGTGACCGCTGTCTCAGTTGACACTGCAGAGTTGCTGGCAGCTCACAGGAGGGGAACGTTAAGTGATCTACTTGACCCTCACCGCAATGTCGAAGCACGATAGGAGCCTTGTCAAAGGCGACAAAAGAGCATTGGAGATGACATGCGCATTATTGCATATTCATTCGTGGCATTCACTTTTGCAGCGCAGGCATTCGCACAGCAGAATTACCTTGTTCAACCCGGCGATACATTGCAGACCATCGCATCGCGACAGCTGGGCGATCTTGACGCTTGGAACAGCATCTGTGTGTTGAACCGGCTGGAGAGTTGTGACCGGATCATGACGGGAATGACGCTGGAATTGCCAGTGGGCAATGATTTGGCCAGCGTACCTGCACCGGCCGAACCGCCGGCAGAACCGGTGACGCAGGCCCCTGCCGAGGAACGGGCCCCGCGGGCCGCGACACAGGCAGAGCCGGGCAGAGGTGTGAACCTTGTGGCCAACAGTCGCCTGTCGGGAGCAGCGGTCGGTGCGGGGGGGACGCTGCTGCAGACCTGGAGCATCGGTGGCTTTGATGCTGCGGAAGTTGTGGCAGTAGGTGAGGAAGAGGGCCTGCCCTATGTTGACATCCGGCTGAACGGCACCCCGTCGGGATCGGCGGTTTTTATCAACTTTTTGGACAGCGCCAACCCGATTGCGGCGGCCGGTGGGCAGACATGGACATCAAGCGCCTATGTGCGGCTGGTAGCGGGCGACCTGACGCAAGTGGATCGTGTGTTCCTGCGCTTGCAGGAATTTGTGGGCAGCGTCGGTGGCGACAGCGGCGGCACGGACATCACCGATGCGCTGGCGTCCAGAACGCGGGTGTCGACGACCCGCACCCTTTCGGGCGGTGCGACGGACCGGTTAATTAGCTTTTTCCGAATCGGACTGACTGGCGGCGCAGTCGACATGACCTTGCGGATTTCTGCCCCGCAGATCGAACAAGCAGACACGGCCGGCCCTGTGCAACTGACCGGTGGTTGAGAAGTGTCGGGTAATCTCGTAAGTGCAATGTCGACAAGAAGTGCATCGCAGCGAGAGCAACCACGCATGACCAGTATGATCTTTCAGCAGCCTGGTCATGCGTCGGTTTCAGAACCGACGAGTCTGAAGCAAACGCGGTTGATACTCGTACTTTTTCTTGTCTACGTGATTGGGGCACATCTGCGGCTGTCCCTTTATTCGGGCGGCAGTATTCTTGTCCCGATGTATCTGATGCTGTTCAGCTCGGCAGTCGTCGCCATTTGGTTTTCGGCTACTCTGTGGAAGACCAGCGGGTTAAAGTTTTGCGCGTTGCTGGGATTTGTTCTTTTTCAGCCCTTTTTGGGCGGTGGGGAAAGCGGATTTGGCGGCGCAATCCTGAGTGTTGTGCAGCTTGTCGCCTCAATGGTGGGGGCGCTGGCAATGATGTTTGCACTTGGCAAAGTAGATTCTGCACAGACGCGCAAATTAATCTTCACCATTTGGATTGTATTCATTGCGCTGGCCTTCATGGAATCGTTTTTTCTCAAGGCATTGTTCGATCAAGCGCGAGCCCTGATCTATTCTGAAACTGGGCGCGGTGTTTATATTGCCGTGGACCGTGACCTTGAGATTTACGGGCGTGTCCGCACCACTGTATTTGCCAGTGAGCCGTCGTTTCTTGCAGATACGTTGTCATCTTTGTCAGTGATGGTGTTCATGCTAACGAACAAGTCAGGCAAATTGGCTTCGTGGGCCTTGCTTGGTGCGATGCTGATTGTGAGTTTCTTTGTCGCACCGAGCTTCAAGATGAGCTTTTACCTAATTGGAGTTGTGATCTGGCAGTTCTGGCCGCGAAGCTTCACCAATTTGTTGCTGCTTTTGATTTTCCTTGGCATTGGCCTCGCGGTGGTTACGTCAAATGCTGATTCAATTTTTGCGTTACTGGATAGTGTGCTTGGCGGCCACAGTTCTACGGGTAGCTTTTTCGGACGTATTGGTTCTGCCCCCCTTGTGGGTATTGAAGCGCTATCAAAATTTCCGTTGTTTGGATTTGGGATAGGTAACGATGATGATGTCTACAGCATTATCGTTGAGGTTTGGCATCAGACCGGGGCGTTTATCCTGTTTCCTTGGTATGGAAGCCTTGGCGCTTCCGATCTACTGTCAAACGGATTTTGGTGGATGGTGACGTATCTAGGAATTGTTGGCACCGCCATCTTCCTTACGCTATCGGCAAGGTTGTTGCGTGGAGTCGGGGTGCTGACGCCTTGGCGCAGCTTGGTCTGTGGTTCCGTTGTCTGGTATGCAGGCTCTGCTTTCATCGATCCGCAGAGTTGGTTTACGATACTTGTTTTCTCAATCGGCGCATTGTCGCACAAAACGCCAACTGAGACTGCTAGACTTTGAAGCCAAGGCCCGGCATCACCCTTGGTGCTTGCGCGCCTGTGCTGCCTTTACTGCGGCTTCCAGGTGGGCGGGGCGGGTTGTGCCGATCAGGGTCACGGCGATATCCGGGCGTGACAGGATATCGGTGATGCGGCGGCTGGCAAAGCCCTTGGGGTCTGTGCCGCCGGTCAGTCCGGCAGGGCCGCCAAGAATTTCGCGCGCGATGATGGCGACGCCTTGCTGCCGGGCCTGCGCGATCAGCGCGTCATAGTTGGTATCGCCAAGGTGCAGCGGCAGTTGCAGAACCCTGATGCGCGGATCACCAAGTGCCGCGGCGGTTGCGGCCGGATCGTCGGGGGAAGCGCCGATCAGCCCGATCTTGCCCGCAGCCCGCGCTTTTACAAGCGCGGTGATGGCATCGCCCCGGCGCAGAACCTCGGGGGGGGCGCTGTGCAGCATGTAGATATCAACCCGGTCGCGCCGCAGCCGTTTCAGGCTGGCATCCAGCGCGCGGGTCAGGAAAGGCCCGTCCCAGCAGGTGGGCATCGGCTTTGACCGCGCCAGCGATACGGTTTTGCGCGCGCCGCCCAGATGGCGCGTTGCGATGCGAATTGCCCCCTTGAGCGGGACCATAACCCGTTTGGACAGCGGCAGGTATTTGCCGCCCTTGGAGCAGATGACACAATCGGGGCGGTTGCCAACCATTTCACCGATGTAGCGTTCGCTGTCACCCTGCGCGTAGATGTTGGAAGTATCAAACACCCGGATGCCCAGCTCAAGCGCGGTGCGCAGCAGCAGCCGGGCCTCGTCGCCGGTGGTGCCGTTCACCGAGCCGAGTCGGCTGCACCCAAGCCCAAGCGGCAGATCGTGGGGATGATGCAGAATGTCGGTCATGGCGTGCTCCGGGTCTGGGGGGATGCTGCTCCGCCGCCGCCAAGCGCTGCGATCAGGGCTGTTGCGCGGCTGTCCCATGAAAAACGGCCGGAACAATCGGCAAAGGCGGTGTTCATGATGTCATTCAGCCGGTCGAAATCATCGATGGTGTCCACCAGCAGATGCGCCAGTGCGGTATGGTCGGCGGCGGCGAGGTAACCCTTGCCTGCTGCCGTTGGCAGGCCCTCGATCGCCTCGGCCAGTCCGATGATGGGAAGCCGTTCGAACACATGGCTGAGCAGCCGCAGTTTGAAGCCACCGCCCAGCGTGTCGACGATCAGACCGGCGCGGGCCGCAAGTACCAAATCGGAAGGATCGTCGACAAAGCCGCGGACATCCAGCGTTGGGTAGTCGGTGGCAAGTTGGCGGCGCAGGCTGTCGGGCATGTCGCCGACGACCTGGGTTTCGATACCGGCTCGGGCAAGGATGGCGTGGCTTGCCCTGAGCCAGTCAAGCAGCACCTGCTGTTTTTGTTCGGACCGCCTGCCGCCCAGCAGCAGCACCCGGCGCGGGGTTTTCGCGGAAATGATGCGAGACGGGGAGATTCTGCCGTCATAACCGGGGGTTTGCATGAGATAGCGCTGCTCCGGGGCTACCTCGCGGTAGCGGCGTTCGTCTTCTTCGTTCAGCACGGTGACCAGATTGCAGTTTCGCAGCAGGCGGGTTTCGGACTGCCAGATCTTTGCCAAATCAAGCCAGGTTGCCAGTCGACCCACGATCGACAGGGGATAGGCGCCGTACTTCTTGCTCCGCGTGGCATATTCATGTTCATGCGAAAAGTGAACGAGCACGCAGGCCGGATGCAGGCGCCGGTAGGCTTCGAGCTTTGGCATGGCATGGACGGTGCCAAGGTTGTCAACGATGATGGCATCCCATTTGCGCGCCAGCAGGACATCAAGGCGTTTGTGATAGTCGGGCTGTGCCCCTTTCCAAGCCAGAAGCGGCCAGCGTGACAGGACCGAGCCTTTGCGCCCTTTGCGTTGCGGCCCCGTGACATGCCATTCGATGCGGCTATCAGCAGGCAGGACTGCACCGCTGTCGGCGCACAGCACGGTGACATTGGCGCGCAACGACAACGCTTCGATGATGCCGCGCGAATAGACGGCATCCCCCGCGATTGCAGGGGGATAGGGCATAACCTTTTCCAGAACAAGAATGTCCAAGGCGGCGGCTGGCGTGGCGGTTCCGGAGACCGGTAATGAGTTGTGATGGCTGTGTGAGGTCATCTGGACGCCGCAGGAACCCAGGTTTGAAAGGTCTGTCCGCGGATCGCCTTGATCACGCCCCAGAGAGTGGCGATCATGGAAAGCGCGATTTCAAAGATGGAATCGAGGGGTGTGAACCCGGTTCTTGAGGCTAGTGTTACGGTGAGGATCAGGAGGATCACTGCAAGAACACCAAGCCATAGGGACAGCGCGAAGCAAAATCCGAGGAAGCTGAGCAGCGCCAGAATGAGGAACAGCCCGCCGAACCAACGAAGCAGCTTGTGCGACACATACTTGAAACGGTTAAGCAGCGACATCCGGCCGAGTTGCGGCGAGAGGTGCTGATGGGTGTGGAAGGCACGTGCAGCGATACGGACTTTGCGCGAAAACTCGTCGCTGCGCGAAGCGACCAGTCTTTCGTATGCGATAACGTCATTGCATTTGATCAGACGGAAACCGCGGAAAACGACGTTCATCGAGACGGTGAAATCGTCGAGCACGGTATCCGGAAAATCCGGGTAAAGCGCCCGCCGGATCGCAAAGATTGAACCGTCTGCTCCCATAACGCTGCCGGTTTGGGCTTCCATGTCCTTGATCTTTTCTTCCAGTCGCCAATAGGCACCGCCGACCGAGGCTGTTGTGGAAGTGTCCGCGCCAAGATAGCGCAAGTTGCCACACAGCCCGCCCACGTCCGGATCTCCGTGCCAGAATCGGATCCGGTCAACCGCGTCTTCATCCAGCAGCACATTGGCATCAGTGAAGATCACGATGTCGCCCTTTGCACGGGCTGCGAGCTTTTTCATGCCGTGTGCCTTGCCCTGTCGCCCTTCACCGACGATGACCTCCAGCAATTCGGGCCGCGCTTGCATGGCGGCAAGCGTGCCGTCCGAAGAGCCGTCGTCATACGCCAGTACTTCAAGATCCGGGTGACGGGCCTTAAGACGGGCGATGTTCTCAAGCTTTTCCTGAATCGAGCGGGCTTCATTGAAAGCGCTGAAAACGAGGGTTATGGGCGTGTTAGCTCCGCCCTGCCCCCCACCCACGACCGGAGCACGCGGAAACAGACGCAGCAATGCTGGATAGATTGCATAAGGATAGATAAGAAGGGACAAGGAAAAGACGCCCGCGCAAAACAGAGCGATAGTCATGCGCCGCCCCCCTTGCCCTGTTGCAGGCCCGAGGCCGTTAACTTTGCGAGATGTGTCAATCTGCTATGCATCGGGGTTACCTTTCAGATCATTTCATCAAGAATTGTACGAACGAAATTTGCAGGCGTGTGTTTTGATGCGAATGTGGCCAAGACGGCGTTTGCCTGCCCGGACGCGGCCATGATCGCGCGCGCTATCTGTTTGGGGTCGCTACAATCGGTTGTCGCGCCCAGCTGGTAGCGATCCACCTGATAGCCGATCAGACCGGTCTTTTGTGCAATGAGCGGTTTGCCTGCGGCCACGGCCCAGTGCATCACGCCGGAAGAGCCGATGTGGTTTTGGTAAGGTGCCAGAATGATATCGGCGCCCGTGATCTCTGCCGCCAGATCTTCATCGGTCAAAAAACGGTCTTCCAGTTCGATGACGGCGTCTGGCAGTGCGGCGCGCTTCATGGCCAAGTTTTCCAGGAATGGCGCACGTTCCGCGTCGCCTAGACGGCCCACAAAGCGCAGGGCAAGCCCTGCGCGGTCGGCCGGTGCGAGATGCTGCCAAGCGTCGAGGGTTTGGAATATGCCCTTGCGCCGGGTCAGCGCCCCGAAAACCAGCGCGACCGCCCGCCCGTCACCGCGCTTTCGTGGGTGGATGCCGTTGAGCAAGGCCATATCCGGGGCCGGATCGGGCAGGAACACAAAGGCACCGCTTTGACCGGGGCCGCTTTTTGCGGCGACAAGTTCATCAAGAGTAAAAAGCGGCCCGCGGGTAACCCGCCGCGCCAATGCATAGGTGGTCCAACGCCGCGCCGCATCCAGCCGCGATTTCGCCGTGACAGGCAGGCCGTGGCGATTTGGCGGGCGGAAGATGACGCCCGAAATCCGGGCATCGCGCGCGATCGGGACAGGGTCAATGGCCGCCGCGACAACCGCGTGGTCAAAGAACGGCAAAAACACCGCACTGTCGCGCGCCAGATGCCGGGCGGCCTGCCACTGGGCGCGGCCACGGCACAACAGCGAACCGCTGGTCATGTCTGTCAGCCGTTCCGGTGCAATCGTTTCTGTTTCCACAGCGGTGTCCAACAGATAGGGTTCAAGCCGCGACAGCATTGCGGCGCTTGTCACCAGACGCAGCCCCGTCACCCGTGGGTCGCGCGATGCCATGATCAGGATCATGCGGGCCCAAAACGTGCAGTGCCCGTCGATCAGCGGCTCAAAGTAGGTGAATCTGGTCAAAGTCCTGTTCCTGAAATGGGAAGTCGCAGGCTGCGTGCCACGGATATGACGGCGCGAGCGAAGGCAAAAGCTATCGGAAAACTTAGAAACATCGTCAGATCCACCCTTTGCGCATTGCCGCAAATGCAAGCGGACCAAGGGTGACGGCATTCACAATTAACGCAATCAGGAGCGCGGGTTTAGGGTCAAGGGTATCTGAAAGCCATAGTGTCGCAAAGTTCAGTCCGGCGGCAACCAGCAGATACAGTGTCGCGCGTATAAGGTGCAGCGATTTTATCAGCCCACCAACAAGCCCCAGCCTTTGGCCGCAGATGAAGATGGCTGCAATTGCGCCGGCAACTTGGCCTGCCGCATAGATTGCTGCGAAGACCAGTACGTTGCCACCCAAAGCCATCGCAACCGCACCGGAGCCGAGCACGACACAGACCACCAAGAGGCCGACCATTCCGATGGCCTGAGCCTGCCCGCCTGCTTGTGCCGCCCAATGGAAGGGCGTAGCGACAGAAAACAGGATAAGTGCGGTTGCAAAGATGCGCACCGCCGTAACGATGTTGGTGTCTGATACGCCGATCCAGAGGCCGATGAGGCTGTCGGCGTGAAATATTAGGAACATTCCGGCAGGCACCACGACGGTGAGCTGTAACGCGACGCTGTCGCGCAGCAGGTCCATCGCTGCTTCGCGGTTTCCTGACGCGAACATCCCTGACAGCGCAGGCAAAAGCCCGCGCAGCGCCTCGTTCAGGGATTGGCCGACAACGGCGGGGATGCGCAGGCCGACGGTGAAAATACCGATGGCTGCCGCCCCAAGCATTTGTGCAACCAGCAGCTGCGAAAGCGGCTGATAGGCCCGTTGCGATATATCTGTCACTCCGAAGCCCGCAGAAAGCCTGCGCAGTTCCTGAAACCCGGCGCGGGGACCACGGACCGTGAATTCCTTGCGGATTAGAACGGAAGTCATGATGAATTCAACGATGCCGCCCATCAGCAATGCCATGCCAAGCACAATCATGCCGTCTGCCGCAAGGATCTGCATGAAGATTAGAGCGCAGATTGCTTGAACAGAAACACGAAGGATCGCTTTTACGTTGAACCAGTATTGTTGCTGCTGCCCCATGCGAATAGCGACAAGCCAGTTCGACGACAGCTGCAAAAGCGCCGAAAGGGCAGCCAGCAATGTGCCGATCATGAGTGTCTGTGACAGGCTGATGGCGACCGCAATCAGAACGGCTAGGGCGCCAGCACCAGCCAGTGCAAGACCCAGAAGCCGCCGAATTGCCGCCGCAAGGCTTTCCACCCCGTCCTGTGCGATACGGTAGGTCAGGGCATTGACCGTTCCCATATCGAGGATAAGCACGGTGAGGGCAACAGCACTTAGAAAAGCCCAGTGTCCGACCAGATCAATCCCGCCCGTTCGGGCGAAATAGCCGATGAGAAGAACATTTGTTCCCGCATTGAAGGCAAAGGCCAGCAGGACGATGATGCGGGTAAAGCGAAGGTGCTTGCGGATTTGTCCGACGTCGTTTTGGGCTGCACGATTCATCATTGCCCCCTGCGAGCTGCGCGGGGCAGCGGCCGTTGCGGCGTGCTTGTGCTGCTGTTGCAAAGGGAGAGAATGAACATTTGTAAACCGATGGTGAAAGCTGAATTGGTCGAAAACTGTCTTGGTGGCTCAAATGAGAGGGTCGTGCGGTCTGTTCACCCAATCCGTGTCTTTGCACCGGCTGTCGTCAGCCCCTGCCCGCCAGGCAGCGAATGTGATTCTGTGCAGAGGGCTGATTTTATGTGGTGTGTGCATTTTGTCAAACAGGCACAGGGTAAACACGCACAGGGCTTTGAAGGCTGTCTTGCATCACGACGTTTCCTAAAGGGCTTTAGCTTCGGCGCGGAGTGCTGCCAGATCGCTATCGGTAAGATCGGCGCCGACTTCGATGATTTCGGTCCTGAGGGCTTCGTACTCGGCCATCTTGCGCGACAGGAATCTGCGGGTCAGTCGTGCGCGCTCGGCCACGCCTCGCAGCGTCAGGACATAGGCATGGCGCCGCCTGTCTTCGGCTGCGGTGAACTTTCCCAGCTTGATCAAACCCTTTTCGAGCAGAGCGCACAGAACGTAATGGATGCCGCCTGTGCTAATACCGACAGCCTTGGCAAGATCACGCTGTGACATTTCGGGATGTGCATCAAGAATGCGCAGGACGCGAAAATGAACATCTTCGCGGAGCGTGTCCCGGCTGCTTGTCATCGCGCGCCAATCTCCATTGAATATGTATTCACGATCACTCAAAAATGAGCAGTAAAGGTTTCTGCGCTGCAGCGCAATACTGCAATCGCTCATGAAGGCGCGCTCTAGGGTCAGGACTTCGGTAACGGTGCCGTCCCAGTCAAGCGGTTTTGTGCATGCAGGGTCGGCCGCTGGGGTGCGGTTTTGAACATCTGTTCTTTCTCGGCCGTCCTGCTATCACCGCCGCCTTCGTCTGAGATCAACCCGGGTGCATGCTTCGGTCCGTGGTCAGCGCGGTGGCTGCCAACATGATGCTGGTTCAATGCAATTCCGATGTGCCCATCTCGTTGGCGTGCTCGATCTAAAGCGGCAACAGTCCTGACCGCGGCATCATCGGAACCGCGTCCCTGGGGGGACCTCGAAGGCCTGCGCTCAGGCAAGCATCGGTTTGGAACTCTGGTAGTCAGGCCGCATATGGCACCGCACTGTCGGACCTGAACTCAGTATCATCAACCCACATCCGGTGAAGGATTACCCCGATGCGCCGTGCCAAGGCGACCATGGCGCGCTTTGTGCCACGGCGGCGGGCAACCTGCGCGGCCCATGTTCTCAGCCAGGTCGAACGACCACGGTGCATCATGACCGTCGCAGCTTGGCACAGGGCGCGTCGAAGGTTGACGTCGCCCGCCTTGGTGATCCCGCAAGAGACATCGCGCTCGCCTGACTGGTTTCGCGAGGGCGTCAGGCCGACCCATGGCCCGACCTTCTTCGAGGACGTGAAGCGGCGAGGGTCATCTACAGCCGATCGATAGGTCAGTGCGACCACCGCACCGACCCCGGGCATGGACATCATGCGGCGGCAGGCCGGATCACCCTTGGCAAGCTGGCGGACACTGCGTTCCAACCCGGCTAGCTCCTGTCGGAGCGTAAGCGGGAAGCTGAGGCCGTTCAGGTCCGGTAGTTCCAGGGCATGAGGGCGTCG
>NZ_BMYQ01000026.1 GCF_014652355.1 Gemmobacter lanyuensis
ATCAGTGCTGACGAGGAGGCACAGCAATCCTTCGTCTTCGAGGAGATCGAGACCGGGATTGCCGCCCTGCGGGCGCAGGTTGGCAAAGGCAGCGTCTCGGGCGAGAAGCGGGCGCCTCGGCCACGCAAGGGCTTTGCGCCCCATCTTGAGCGGGTGGAGGTAGTTCTCGAGCCCGAGGTCCTGCCGGAACATGCGGGCCGAGAGAAGGTGCTGATCGGGGAAGATGTCTCGGAGCGGCTGGATGTCATCCCCGCCAGGTTCCGTGTCATCGTGACCCGCCGCCCGAAATATGCCTTCAAGGACGCGGATGGCGTCATCCAGGCGCTTGCTCCGGCCCATATCATCGAAAGCGGCCTGCCGACCGAGGCATTGCTGGCCCAGATCGCGGTCTCCAAATATGCAGACGGCCTGCCGCTGTTCCGGCAGGAAGGGATCTATGCCCGCGACGGGGTGGAGATTGACCGGCGGCTGATGGCGCAGTGGATGGGCCGGGTCGGCTTCGAACTGGAGATCCTCGCCGCGCATGTGCTGGGGGAAATCTTGAAGGGCCAGCGCGTCTTCGCCGATGAGACCAGCCTTCCGACGGCTTGATCGAACGTAACCGGCCGGTTGCTACCGCGGTGACTGGGCCTTGATGCGGGCGACGAGTTCTGCGTCATCGACGAAGTCGTCGAGGAAGGCGTGCTAGGTTTCGGTGGTGATGCGCGCGTGCCTGAGCATGTCTTTTAGCTCATCGATGCCGTCATCGGTCAAGGCGGTGATGGTGTCCTCCGGGCCGGTATAGACGCTGATGATCGCGCCGTAGGTTAGGTTGTCGTCGTTGTAGACGATGGCCTCCAGAAGCTCGGGGTCTTCGCCCAGCATCTTGGCGACGTAGTCGAGGGTGCAGACATGGGTGACGGTTGCCATCAGGCGGCCTCGGGTAGCGTTGCAGGAAGCGGGGACCAGTTCCAGGGCAGCAGGTCATCAAGGCGGTTGATCTTGTGATCGTTGATGCGGGCCAGGATGTCTGCGAGGTAGGCCTGCGGATCGAGGCCGTTCATCTTGGTCGTTTCGATGATGGTCATCGCGCGGGCCAGCGTTTCGGCACCGGTGTCTGCCCCGGCAAAGAGCCAGTTCTTCCTTCCGATGCCAATCGGGCGCAGGGCGCGCTCGGCTGGATTGTTGTCGATGGCGACCCGACCGTCAGACAGGAACAGGCTGAAGGCATCCTTGCGGCTGAGCCCGTAACGGAAAGCCTTGGCCAGATCCCCCTTGCCGGGGATCAGGGCGAGTTGGCGCTCGGCCCATGCGAAGAAGGCCGCGACTTTCGGGGCGCTGTGCGTCTGGCGCGCAGCAAGGCGGATGTCGGCAGGACGGCCGGTGATCTCGCGCTCGATGTCATAGAGCGCGCCGATGCGGTCGAGCGCCTCGCGGGCGATGGCAGATTTCGTCTTGTCCCATTCGTCATGGAAGTCGCGGCGCAGGTGGGCCCAGCAGGCTGCCTCCCGCAGGCGAGGCGTCCCGTCGGGGTCAGGATCGTAAAGCTTGGCATAACCCTTGTAACCATCGGCCTGCAGGATGCCGCGGGTCTTGGCCAGATGGCGATGGACGTGTTCTTCCTTCCAATCCGGCGCGAAGGCATAGACCGCTCCGGGTGGCGCGGTGCCTGCCCAGGGGCGTTGATCGCGGATATAGGCCCAGATCCGGCCCTTCTTCACGCCCTTGCCCAGTCCTTTGTCGCGTTGAGACCGATCGAGAACCCGGATCGGCGTGTCGTCGGCATGCAGCAGGTCACTGCCCATGACATCCGCCTCGATCCGTTCGATCAGCGGAGCCAGCACCTTCATGGCGCGACCGCACCAGTCGACCAAGGTGCTGTCCGGAATATCGGCGCCCATCCGGGCGAAGATTTCGTGTTGGCGATACAGATGCGCTGATCGGGCTTTGCGCCAGACGGCGACGTTGGGATCATATCCTCCGTTGCAACCGATCAAGGAGTTCAGGCATGGAATTTTTTGTTGGTCTCGATGTGTCCCTCGACGAGACGCACATCTGCGTTGTCGATGAGGGTGGACGGATTATCAAGGAAACACGCTCGGCGAGCGAGCCGGATGCGATAGCCAGAGCAATTCGGCACAAGGGGCGCCGCATTCAACATGTAGGCCTCGAAGCCGGAAACCTCTCGCAATGGCTGCATGACGGCCTCGTGAAAGAGGGCTTCTCGGTATCCGTGATGGAAGCACGCCACGTTCGCGCCGCTTTTGCCGCCATGCGCGTGAAAACGGATCGTCACGATGCCCGCGGTATTGCCCAGCTGGTCCGGCTGGGCTGGTTCAAACGCGTCCATGTCAAATCGCTGGATGCCCAGGAAACCCGGGCTTTGTTAACCGCGCGGACATTCTTGATTGAGAAAGTCACGGCGGCCGAGAATTCGCTGCGCGCCGCGCTCAGGAACTTCGGGCTGAAGATGGGCGCGGTGACACGAAGGACTTGGGAGGGACGGGCGCGGGAGCTGGCTGGCGATAACCCTGTCCTTGAGGGCATTGTGGAGGCCATGTTGCGGGTGAGAACACTCCTTCTTGCGGAGCTTGCCAACATCGACGGCCAGCTCACGGCACTTGCGAAATCCGATCCCGTAACCCGGCTGCTTATGACGACCCCGGGTGTGGGCGTGATCGTGGCGCTGACCTTCCGAAGTGCCGTCGACGACCCGGACCGCTTCCCACGCAGCAGGGATGTTGGCGCCTGGGCCGGATTGACCCCAAGACGATGGCAATCCGGCAAGATGGACATCTCTGGACGGATCACCAAGGCCGGTGATCCTCGGGTCCGCGTGATGCTCTTCGAGGCCGCTGCGAGCATTCTCGGCCGGGCGCGGGTCATGTCGCCCTTGAAGGCATGGGGCCTGAGGATCGCGAAACGGACATCAATGAAGAAGGCCATCGTTGCCGTGAGCCGCAAGCTCGCAACGATCCTGCTGGCGATGTGGAAGTCCGGCACCGCATATTGGGCGGCGGATCGGCCACCAGCCTCGGCCCAGGACCTCGCGGCAGCAGGATGACAAAGTCGATCAGGCCACGCGAGCCACCAAGACCACGTGCGCTTCATCACTGAGATCCGGCGCCTTTTGGCGACGGCGTGACGTCCCGGGCAGGGACGACGGACGGGATCAGCTCGGATTTACCCATGGCTCGATTGAGGCCGAGGTACAGCTTTGGAGCATCCCGACCTCCACAGTCCGCATCTTGTGGCGGCGCGCCGACCACGGACAGAAGTATGGACCTGCTCGTTGGACCGTCATCGCCATTGACCAAACCCGCCCGATCACAGAAGGAAGATGGTCGTCGAATTTGGAGACAAGGATGTGCGCCAGCAGGCCCGCACCGGCCATGCTGCCCGGGATCGGTCGGCTGGGCGCCGGCATCTGCACCATGCGTTCGCAGCGGCGACAGGATTTCTTCAGCCGGGCGATCTGGACAACCTTCATCTGCGCCGCGATCAGATCCAGCATCTCGCTGACATCTTCCCCCACCACACGCAGATCACCCCCGCAATCGGGGCAGCAACTGCCGGGGTCCAGTTCCTGCCGCTCGCGCGGCGTGCTGTCCGAGACCCGGGGACGGCGGCGCGATGGACGGTCGGCAGCCTCCTCGGCAGGTTCAAAGCTGGCAGCTTCCGGTGCGCCATCCGGAACCGCCGTCTCGCTTTCGGCCGAGGCGATGAGCAGATCCTCCAGCGCCAGTTCCAGCTGCTCGATCTCGCGTTCGATCTTTTCCGAGGACTGGCCGAAGACCTGTTTCTTCAGCTTGGCGATGCGCAGCCGCAGGGTCTGGATCAACTGGTCATGGGCGCGCAACGTGGCCGAGATCTTGGCGTTTTCCGCCTGCAACGCCGCGATCAGCGCCTTCAGAACGGCGGGGTCATCTGTGAGGGTCGGGGCCAAATTCGACATGCGCCCGATTACCACAAGGCAGGCGCAATGACCATAAAAACAAGGCGTTTCAGCGAGATAATTCAGCCAACCCGGGCTGGTGGAGCCCCCCAATCCGGCCTGCGCCAGTCGATCCCTTCCCATAGCATCGCCAGTTGAGCCGAGGTCAGACGCACCGCGCCGTCACCACGCGCGGGCCAGGGAAAGCGGCCCTTTTCCAGCACCTTGTAATAGAGGCAGAAGCCTTGCCCATCCCAGTAAAGCAGCTTCAGCCTGTCGCCTCGGCGGCCACGGAACGCAAAGACAGAACCACCGGTCGGCTTCTGGCGCAGATGATCCTGTGCCAAGGCGGCCAACCCCTCGATGCCCTTCCTCATGTCGGTCACGCCGCAGGCCAGATAGACGCGAACGCCAGTGCCCGGCCCAATCATGCCGCTTCCACCGCCCGGATCACCTGCGTCAGCGTGATCGCATCCAGAGCCGGATCGAAGCGCAAGCAGCGGCCATTCACCAGTTGCAACTCGACCTGGGCAGGGCGCGCGGCTTCTGAGTGGGGGGCCGCCGCCAACCCCATCAACTCCAAGGGCCTTTCCACATCCACCGGAAGGAACAGTGCTTCCGGCAAGGCAGTAAGCAGCCCCTTCTTCTTCAACTCGTGCCGCCAGGCATAGATTTGCTGCCGTGTCACATCATGCCGTTGCGCAACCTGCGTCACCGTCGCGCCGCCAACCCCGACCGACAAAACGATCTCAAGCTTCTCCTCGTCGCACCAACGACGACGGCGCTCCAGCCCCAGAATATCGCCACGCATCACCAGCCCCGCATAAGATACGTCGTTAACAACGTCGTTATGCACGTGCCATAATCGATCAGGCCATGCTCAGGCAGGCGGTGACAATCGGGCGATTACGATCGAACTCGACTCCAACATTGTCGAGCGCGCCATCAGGCCCCAGACCATCACCCGCAAGAACAGCCTCTTCGCCGGATCGGACGGCGGTGGCCGGACATGGGCCACCATCGCCACCCTCCTGCAGACATGCAGGATGAACAACGTCGACCCCACAGCATGGCTGACACAGACCTTGGAACGCATCGCCAACCAATGGCCAAGCGCCGAAATCGACGCCCTCATGCCATGGAACTACAGGCCCTGAACGGCCTCGGCTTCCCGCTTACGGTTCAGACGCTCATCCCCAAGATCGCATCCGGCGGTTTCCGTTTCCACCCAGCTCTGCCCCATGTCCGCACCTCATGCATTCGGTGCCACATGACGAATCATGACTATATCGTCGTCGCCAAGACCAAGACTGGCAGGTGAATCAATTCACCGCACCAACTTGTGGGTAACTGCAAGCTTCGGCGGATGGTTACGTTTGACGGCGGGCGTGACCGTCTTCTCGGCCGTCATCTCGACGGGCAGGAACGCGGTCCGCCGCCGCAGCGCCATCGAGGCTGAAATCGGTCACATGAAAACGGACGGCCGTCTGTCACGCTGCCCGCTGAAAGGCACGATTGGTGATGCCCTCTTTGCCGTCCTCTGCGCCTGCGGGCACAACATCCGCAAGATCCTGGCGCACCTCAGGACTTGGCTTGCTTGGATTATCGCCGTGCTATCCACCCCGAAAATCCCACAGCACCAACGCTATGTGCCCGCAGAACCGGTGTGAAGGCTTTGTTCAGGGCGAACTACTTATGCAGCCCCTTACTTTCGGGGGGATTACCCATTGCATTTCATAATCTTGTATCGACCAAAATCACGCAAAGGCAACCTTGACCTCAGCCGGGCACCCCTACACGGGTCGATACATGGGCGCAGATCCCGTTGGGTCGACAAACCGTTCTCAGGGAAATTCAATATTCAAGACAAATAAAAGGGCCCCACTGCTACAAGGCAGTGGGGCTGACCGGCAAAGTCCCCAGATACTTCAGCCGGATCATAGCTGTTCTATTTTAATTGGCTTAGATGACTGTGTTTGATGTAACTTTTTAAGCATACAGATATGATGTGCCTGCTGCAAATAAAAAGAGACAGCACCTGGCGAAGTTGGTAGTGAAATAGTGGAGTCGCAGAGTATTGATCGATGAGATGAGGAGTCGTTTCCTCCCGCTTCAGAGCTGGCCAAAATTAATGGAACTGTCGGATGGGATGCGCGGAAACTCAAAATGTCACCAATGCATTTATCGATGCCCTTGAGCGCATCAGAGTTTATTATAACTGAAAAGTACAGCTCAGGTGAATGAATTTTCTGAAGGTTCCTGAAGGCGCGTAATCGAAATCCAGATATTGATATGCTTTCTGCAAGGTTGAGATCATATCTGCTTCCAAGCCCAACAACAGCGACAGCTACAGAAGTACGATCCCCAACGTTGCAATTGTGATCTTTAATCCAGCGGACCAGTTTTTGTAGCATCACGAGCGCGAACCTTATTCTTGCCTCGGCGTGTTTTGAGCATTTGTGGCGCGTTCTCTAGGGAGCAGCGCTACTCAAGGCCTTTAGTGTTAAATAAGAAATCCTCGAGATTCAGCGGCCGTGACCGCTCGAAGTCTATTAGAAACTTGGAGCTTGCGATAAATGGAAATTAAGTTGTTTTTGATGGAGGATTCGGACGCACATAGCTCATATGCGATCTCTTTGTTTGACTTCCCTAGCTTGACGAGCTTCAGAATGCCAACCTCAATGTCTCGCAACTCATCTTTGCTTCTACCTTGTGAGCGTGAGCCAAAAAATTCAATTTGCTTTGCTACGGCTCTCGCAACAACTGCAGCAGGAACAAATTTTTCACCTGCCATAACAAATCGAATGGCATTAACCATGGATTGTGGAGACATGTCGCGCGAGAGAATTCCAGAAACGCCGACATCAACAATATTGAGAATCGTAGATGTATCGGTCGCATCCCAAATAATCAGTATTTTATCTGCCAATCCTGATCGTACTACGTTTTTGATCAAGTTTCGATCAGGTGTCTCTCCCACCGTGATGTTGTAAATTAGCACGTCATATTTGCATTGACCGACTTCGGATCGATCCAGTCCGATCTCTGAAACGCCCTTAAAAGCTATATTCAGTTCTTTCTCAAGGTAAGCGCAGAAAATATCTCTCATGAACAGGCTTTCATCCACAAAGAGGCCGGTGCGCTGTTGCGTTTCAGTGTTTAGATTTTTCACGCTCAGTTCCTCGAGTTCAGTATAGCGCAGTTTCGCTATTGTGCGGTGGTGCGCTGTTTCAGTGCGCGGGCAAATAGGCTGACGCTACCATTTGCAATCAGCGGGCACTGGCTATCTTTGCGTATTGTAAGTTTAATATTAAGGACGCAGTCTAGAAGCAGGCGCCTCGATCTATGGAGAAGCTGTCAACTAACTGCATTCCTCGGTAGTATTCATGCCGAATCTCTCCACCTAGCTCGAGAATTGCGCGAAGCTTGGCTTGATCGCAGTTTTGAGATCTAGAAGTTAGAGGATCAGCGGGTTCAGTGTAGTTATCTAGCTCATAGCTGTAAATAAGCTGGCTTCCATGCAACCACACTTCTACAAGGTAAGTTCCCGCGCCGATCTGCATAGGCTTCCCCTTTTTCAGGGTGGAGCTGGAAAGAAGCTGGAACAACCGAGAGCGATCTTCCGCCAATCTCACGAGAGAAATCAGAAGAAGTGCAGTACAAATCAAAAGCGTGCATACTGACAGCAGCCAGCTTATCCTGATACTTTTGTGGGATAAGGCAAACTGCACTGCAAATGCAATCATGACGAAGGAAAGCACAAGCAGCGCAATCAGTCCTGGCGACATTTGGAAGTAGTTCAAAGGCACCTCTCCCTGTCGCGCATCAGAAACTCCAGCCAACACCAACACCAGCACCGATTTCAGAGCCTCCTTTACTCAGAGCCCCCCTTACTGTGGTTGCATCGCCGAAAAGAGCTGTTCCGCCAAAAGCAAACGCGTTACTGCCATCAAATGTCCCGATCGCCATGCCAAAAGAGTAGTTTGTGCCCGGAATTGGGGCAGGAATTTGCGACATGGCCATACTCATGGCAACCCCGTCACTTACGGACTGAAGGCCTCGGTTAAACTGACCAACGTTAACTGCGTCGTTGCGTGCGATGCCATCCGCGACGCCAGAAAGGCGAACAGGCTGACCCGTACTGTTGCTGAGGCTTACTCCGGAACGCGTGACACTGAGAGTGTTCCCAGCGGCTGACACGGTTGAAGTTGTAGCACCTGACACGATGGTGGTCCCGCCGGCGACTGTCAGCCCCTGGCCGTTGTGCTGCAACGAGACGGCATCACTGCCCACACTGAACTGGCCTCCGTTGATCCCGGATGCGATCGAAGTTCCGTCCCGAGTAAGCGTAATCTGGCTGGTGCCTGATGTAACATGCAGTGGACCGCTTATATCAGTGCGCCCCAGTGTTGCTTGGTTCTCAACCGTAATATCGCCAAACGTGAAGCTACTGGGAAGCACCATATGCTCAGCAGTCAGTGTTCCTGATACTTCAAGATTTTCCACAGTTGCGCTTTCCACTTCAAGCGCATCTACTGCAGCAGTGCCTGAAACAGCGAGGTTTCCGACTATATTGGTATCCTCAAGCTGCGTATTACCCGTTACAGATAGCGTGTTAATTGTCGCCGCGTTTCGCACATTTAAGGTACCAGTTGAGCTTTGAGCTGATGTGATCGAGCTGCCTACAGACACCCTATCTGAAAATGCAGCCGGGGCTTCAAAGTTTGCAGGTCCTTGAACAGAGAGATTCCCCTGAACGGTCGCATTGGAAAGACTAGATTCGCCCGAAACTGAAACCGCACCCGAAATTGCAGCATCTCCCGTAACATTTGTGTTCGCAAGTTGTGAAGATCCAGTAACATTCAGCGTCTGCATACGCGTAGGGCCGTCCACCGACAATGCTCCTGCGATTATAGCTTCCTCATTGACAGTCAAACTATTCATGTCCGCCACTCCCGCGACGGAAACAGGGCCGGCAACTGTAGCACCGCCAAGCACTAAAAGGTCACTGGTCTGAATCTCAGTGCTTGCCAGTGCGCCTGTGAACACACCGTCACCGTTTACGATGAGATCCTGAGATTTTACGCTGGACGGGATGAAAATCGCTGTAGCTGTCGCCACAATTTTCGTGACTTGGTAGAATTTTCTGTCGGCACCCATTCTGGCCGCAATCTGGCTCTTGAGATTCGTCTGCATTGCCCCACCTTTAAGTTTTGTCTGCTCCAGATTTTCACGCCACTTCGTGATCAATGGCGGTCAGACCTAATTGCGTTGACTTTCTCATCATCTACCAACCTCATCACTCGTAATGCGACGGCTTTACACGCTTCGAAAGAACCCGGCACATCAGGGTTCAAGGCATTTATTTTTATGCTGCATCCAATTATACCTGACCTAAGAATCGGAAAACAGAACGAACCGTGCTCTTCGTCAGCCAGGTATCCCGCAATTTTCAACTTTTGTAACCGTGCACTAAAGATGCCTGAATCATGGTCCAAAATCTCTTCTCGATTACCTCTCTTAATCGCAGCCGATAGATGACGGTCGAAGGCACTTGCGGAAGTTACTGCAGCGAGAGCGCAAATGGCCTGAGCATCTATCAACGGGGATAGTCTGCGCTGTGAGTACAAACTTGCCGAACTCGCTTCAATTACCTCGCAGGTTCCGTAATCTGTCAGTTTGGCAAGAGAAAATCGTATGTCCCGCTCGCACTCGAGCTCGTCAAGGATGTCAGCAAGGGAATCGACCTCAGGGTGAGATAGATGCCCATTTGTGATTCGCATTGCTTGATTTGCCACGACTTCGTACGCATTGTCGCCTCTGCGACTCCTAATCCAGCCGAGCCTTTTCAGTGTTGAAGCGGCTCGCCATATAGCAGCGCGAGGGAATGGCAATCTTCTATTCAGATCTGCCAGCGTACACGGACCTGTATTTGATACCTCCTCTAAAACAGCGATCAGTCGGTCTGTGTGTGCATCAAAATTATATCGATTGCACGACATCTGGTGCTCCAATCTGCTCCAAATAGGTGCCGGTCTATTGGCGAATTAAATGCGAAAACGTGGATCACACAAGCGCGCCAGATCGCTGAGAGGCCAGCTCCGCGGGGGCATATCGATGAGCGATACAGCGCCGTATTTCTTGTGCATTAATGTATAGTTAAAGCTATATATCGATTGAAACATACCACCATAAGTACAAAAATATGTATATAAAGGCATGTATTAATCCAAATTTAACTGATTCCGCCTGAGCTACGGGCTCAACCCAGATTGATGGCTTTGCGTTGGCCGTTTCTCAGTTTTTGAGGCACCCGCCGGGTGGCGATAATCGTAAGCGGGAAGCTGAGGCCGTTCAGGTCCGGTAGTTCCAGGGCATGAGGGCGTCGATTTCAGCGCTCGGCCATTGGTTGGCGATGCGCTCGAGGGTCTGTGTCAGCCACGCAGTTGGATCGACGTTGTTCATCCTGCATGTCTGCATGTGAGTGCTGGACGTAATCTCCCCAAAAGCGCTGGATGAAAATTCCCCAGTTTGGCGCTGAAGGCGATGGTCAGGGGGGGCATGCCCCCCCTGACCATCGGCGGCGCAGAATTCCTCCTGCTGATGCCA
>NZ_BMYQ01000027.1 GCF_014652355.1 Gemmobacter lanyuensis
TGGCCTTCCAGGCTCAATAGTATCAATTGCTTAGCCGTTTAACTGATGAAGTTGGGAGCTCCAGTTGCGCCTGTTCGATCCGGAACGCCCATTCAAGCGCGGCCTGCACGCCCAGCGCGCGTTTGATCCTGGTGCCGCTGACGCGGCCGTGGAAGCTCATGGCTGCAATCCTTCAAGGAAATCCATCTGCGCCGGGCGCGGGGCCGCCTCGGTCGGCCGCCAGATCCACGGGCCCGAGGCCATGGGCAGCTGCGAGAGAGCGCCACGCATGTGCTGCTGCCAGAGGGTGAACTCCGTTGCCGAGCAGGCGCAGAGCACGTGCCCGATGGGCCAACCCATCAGCCATCCGACGAAGAGCGGGTTCAGCCGCCGCCGCGACCTGCCCTTCAGGATCCGCCGCGAGGCGGCGCGCCCATGCGAGGCAATCATCGAAGCCCAGAGCGGGCGCGAGATCGGGGCGTGCGGCGAGGACCGCGGCCCATCCGGCCAGGTCGCCGGGGCCGGGCGGGTGAAGCCCTGTTCCGCCCGGTAGTGCAGCAGGTCCATCCGGGACTTGCCGTCGGTGCGGGTGATGCTGGCCTCGCTCGACCCCTTCCAGTTCTGCGCCGCCGGGGTCGGCCAGTGGTTCGGCAGGGCTTTCGCGATGCCCAGCGCCAGCGCTTCCGCCTTCCGGGTGAAGTCGCTGTTCCCGGCCGGGTTGTAGCGGCCGGTGCCGGGGTGCAGGCTCATCGGTGTGGGCCAGGATGAAGATACGCTGCCGCTCGTGCGGCGCGCCGACCTCTGCCGCCGAGAACAGGCCCGCCGCAGGCGTGTAGCCCATTCCCCAAAGCTCTCGTAGGACGGTCTCGAGGCCAAGGGTGACGTGCCCGGCGACGTTTTCGAGGAAGACCCATTCGGGGCCGCATTCGCGCATGACGCGGGCGACATCGGGCCAGAGGTGGCGGGGATCGTCGGCGCCGCCGCGCTTTCCTGCCGCGCTGAAGGGCTGGCAAGGGTATCCGGCCAAGATGGCGTCGAAGGCGCCGCGGAAGGGCCGGGCATCGAAGCTGCGCAGGTCGGTCCAGATAGGGGCCGGGGCGAAGTAGCCCGCGCGCTGGGCGGCGATGAGCACCGCCCTTGGCCAGTCCTCCCATTCGACGAAGGCGCAGGTATGATAACCGGGCTCGGCGAGCATGAGGCCCAGATCAAGGCCTCCGCCGCCTGCGCAGAGGGACAATCCGTGCCGGGGACGTGACACCATGTCATTCACCGCACCCCGCGCTCGCGCAGGCGTTCGGGCGTCACCAGCCCCCGGGCCAGCATGGCGTCGCGCATCGTGTTGCTGATCGCGCTGACCGGCAGGTAGCGGTCCGAATTGACCAGATCGGCGTAGACGGCGGGCAGGTCCGTGATCGGCTTTGCAGCCGGGGCAGGGGCCGGGGCGGTCTTGGGCTTTCTGCGTTTGCGCCCGGCATCCTCGACCTTGCGCTGGGCCGCCCGTTGCATCGCCCGGTCCAGCGCCTTTGGACCATCGGGCGGTTCGGGATGTTCCTGGCGGCTGGCCTTGGCGGCAGCGATGATCTCCGCCTCGGTCAGCCCCAACTCGTCGCGCCAGCGCTGGACGTGCAGCCGGGGGGGCCAGCCTTGCCACCAGCCGGGAAGGGCGGCGGGATCGAGGCCCAGCGCATCAAGCAGTTCCCCGAAAACCTCATCGGAAACGCCCTCGCGCGCCTGCGCGCCCTCCTCCTCCTTTACTGGTTCTCTTAGAGGTTCCCTTACAGGGTTAGTGTCCGAATTCCGGACACGGCTTTCGGCATTTTCCGGACACGGCTCGGCCGGAAAATCGGACACGGCTTCCGCATCGATCCCGTGTCCGAAATTCGGACACGGCAGGGCATCGGACCCGTCGTCGAGGGGCGAAAGGCCTGCATCATCATTGCTTTCTGCACCCTCGTCGTCCCCGTGTCCGATTTCCGGACACGGCACCACAGCCACAGGTGTGAACCCCGGCTCGAACCCCAGGATGTAGCGGGTGGGCAGCTGGCGCTTGGTCACGGGATCGAGCCGCGGCACCCGCCGTAGCAGGCCCACGGTCTCCAGCTGGCCAAGGTGATCGTTCAGTGTGGACCGGCTGATCTCGCAGTCATGTGCCAGCCGATCTTGGGAGGGAAAGCAGCCATAGTCCGGGTTGAACCGGTCGCAGAGGTGCCAGAGCACGATCTTGGTCGTGGGCTTCAACCCGCGCTGCTTGATGGCCCAGTTGGTGGCCTCGTGGCTCATGGCGCGGGCCTCCGCGGGGCAGGGGCGATGCGCGTGGTGAAGCCGTGATCAGCCAGCGCGCCCAGCGCGTCGTCGAGACTGCGGACCAGCGCCCAGCCAAACCCCTGCGCCAGAACAGCATCGCGAAACGCTTCCTGCTCCGGTCGCAGTCGCCCCTTCGCCGCCTTCAACTCGAGGAACAGGACGCGGCCGTCGCAGATCACCATCAGATCGGCGAACCCGGCATGGACGCCCATGCCGACCAGGATCGCCTGGCGCTTCGCCCCGCGGGGCCCGGCCTCTGTCACCTCGTTGGCGCAGTGATGGATGATGGCCGAGCGGGGCAGGGCGATGCGCAGGGCTTGCACGACCGCACGCTGCAAATCGGCCTCGGGGGTTCCGCGCCGCTTCATCGCGCGGCCCTCCCCTGATCTTCGCGCTGGGCACGTTGAACCGGTCGCCGTGCATCGACGACGACCAGCAGGCGCTGGGCATCAGCACGCTCGCCAGGGGTCTCGCCATGCTGAACCAGCACGTTGCAGGCGAGCCGGATGAGAAGATCGCTGTGATGCGCGACATCGGCGATGACAGCGCGCGCCTCGGCCACGCGGTCGGCGGGCCAGGCGGAACTGCGGGGCTGGATGGTCATGACCGGCGTCCTCCGGCACGACGGCGGCGCGGGGCGGCCTGTTCCTGCTCTTCCAGCCAGTCCTCGACGGCGGCACGGCGGTAATAGACCTTCCGCCCGGCGCGCACGCAGGGCGGACCCGTCCGCATGGCCTCCCAGCGGCGCAGGGTGTCGACCGAAAGGCCGAGTTCCAGCGCAAGGTCGAGGCGGCTGATCCAGCCGACCAGCAGCGAGCGGGGTTTGTCCTTTGGGTCTGGCATCGATCCGAGATGCGGCATCGGGGTCTCCTGGTCCTGGCCCCGAAGATCGGGGACGTCTTGCAGGGACCAGTGAGCGCAGAGCCCGAGGGGTGGCGGCGAGGCGGAGGGTGGCAGAAAGGATGACGCCCTTGTGCCACCCCTTGTTTTGTTGGGGTTTTCGATGGTGGTCGGGTGGCGGGGGACGATAACGGCCGGTCCTGCCAAATGGGCGAAACGGACGCCAAGGCCGCAAACACCGGCGAACATTCGCATTGACCGTGTTTGACCGGCATTGGAGGGCAAAGAGGGGGTGGCAACCGACACGGCACCCCTGCCACCCATTGAATTCCTTGAGGATTTGTCGCTGCGCGGCTCTTCAAAAGCCTGATTTGCGGCGTGATGACCGCGCCTGCCGCCTCAGACGTCCCATTGTGCAGGTCGGCACCAGTCGCGCATCGATCCGCCCAGCGCCGAAATCCCATGAAAACAAGGGGTGGCACGGTTCTGACGACTTTCTTGCCACCCTCCGCCTACCCGCCACCATCCTCGTCATGCTTGCCTTGATAACCAGGCGAAACCACGCCTGATGTCGGATGCAAGAAGGACCGAAGCCATGCCCGAACGCATCAAGCTGACCGAGAAAGTGCTGCGCGACGCCGAGCCGGTGCCGGGGCGGGACTACCAGATCTTCGACACCGACGTCCGGGGATTTGCCGTCTGCATTTACCGCGGCGGTGGTCGTGCCTTCACGCTGGATTATCGCCATGCCGGGCGGCAGCGCCGGATGACCTTCGGACGCTGGCCGGAGTGGTCGGTGTCGGCCGCCCGGGAACGGGCCAAGGAATTGCGCCGCGAGATCGACGCCGGGGCCGATCCCTTGGGCCAGCGCGAGGCAAAGCGCGAAGCCCCGCGCGTGACCGACCTGATCGAACGTTACTGCGCCGAGCATCTGCCGAAACTGGCTGAACGGAACGCGTCCGATCAGAAGTCCGCGCTGGCCAAGATGGTGGCCCCGGTCTGGGGCCGGAAACTGGTGAAGGAAATCACCTCGACCGACGTCGACAAGCTCTTGAACAAGGTGGCCGAGGGGCGGCCGCGGCCACACAAGGAAAAGCCCAACAACCGGGCCAAGAAACTGCAGCCCGCAAAGCCCACACCGGTGCGCGCCAACCGCATCGGGGAGGTGTTGCGCAAAATGTTCACCTTGGCGGTCGAATGGGGGTGGTGCGAGGACAACCCCGCCCAGCGCTTCCATCGCCGAATTGAAACAGCGAGAGAACGATTCCTGTCAAAGGACGAGATCAACAGCCTAGCCGCAGCCCTCGATGCTGCCGAAGACCGCCGCGCTGCCGATATCATCCGAATGTGCATGCTGACCGGCGCTCGTCTGGGCGAGGTGCGGCAGTCCCGGTTCGAACAGTTCAACCTCGAACATATGAGCTGGTCGAAGCCGCCCACCATGACGAAACAGCGCCGCGCCCACCGCGTGCCGATCTCTGACGAAACCGCCGCCATCGTGCGCCAGCGCCAGCTGCTGGTGCCGAAGGGATCGCCGTGGCTCTTCCCCGGCGACACGCCCGGCCAGCCGGTGCAGGAGGTGCGGCGGTTCTGGGCGCAGGTCCAGAAGCAGTGCGGGCTGCAGGACGTCCGGATCCATGACCTGCGCCACACCTTCGCATCGCTTCTGGTCAGCGGCGGCGCCTCGCTGGAAATGATCGGCAAGCTTCTGGGGCACAGCCAGATGCAGACCACGCTGCGCTATGCCCACCTGATGGACTCGCCCCTGCGCGCCGGGGTCGACGCGGTGGCCAGCGCCTTCCGGCCAAAGCCCCGGCTGGTCCACGACGCCGATGATCAGGGCGGCCGGAAAACCGCCTGACCCGGGCCAGCGCGGACCCTGACCATCACGACTCCTCCCGCCGCAACGCCCTCCATATTGGCGTGATCCTCCGCCGGATCGAGCGGCTGTCGGGCATCTTCTTGCCGTCCGACCGATCCGCGAACCAGTCCTGCATCTCGGCAACCAGCTCGGCCTGTGTGGCTGGAAGCCCGTGGTCATGGATCCGCACGATCAGGGCGATGTTCATGCCTTCCCAATCGTAGGGCGTGGCAGCACCTGGCCCCGCCGCAACCCGCCGCACCATGTCGTTCTCTTCCTCGAAGGCATGCACCTCATCGGCCATGACCATCATGTCCGCCAGCGTCACCGTGACACCGCCCTGCGGGTCTGTGATGATCTGCCACTGACCCTTCTCCGTCGTCATGATCCGCCGCACCACACCCTCGGTCGGGCCGGTCCCGCAGCGGCGGAACAACGGCATGAGGTCCATGGGCGAGAGGACCACCCGACCGGCGACGATCTCCTCGCCGCAACGCACCAGGCCGACGCCGGTCATGATGTGGAACTTGCCCGCCGCGGCCCAGCCTGCGACGTCGGCGATGTTGCAGCCCCAGCGGGCCGTGACTTCCTGAAGGGTGTAGTAAACGCGGGGCGGCAAAGCCATGACAGATCATCCTCACATGAACCGAGGACGGGCCGAACTCATACCGCCTGCAGCCCGTGCCGGGGGCGGCACGGGGTCAAGAGATCGGGCGCAACGACACGAGAGGCGCCGGGGCGCCTTCGGTCAGAGCGACTGGTGTTCCGATAGACCTGTTATGCTTTTGGTTGAGGGCTGCTCTCCTCAAGGATGCACCCTGCCGCGGGCTTCGATTCGGAGCAAGGGGGTGGGGCCCACGACGCTGTGGATAAGCGATGTGGAACCTGTGTGGTCTACACCGGGTTACGACCGACTAGCCAAGACCGCTATCAGCTAGGCCTACCTGGTCCCTGCCGGATGGCAACTTCCAGCTTAGTGATGGCGCGGCGCCGTTTGGTAAAATGATCCCCTTGACGGGTCTGTAGCTGGCCGTGTCTTGTTGATTGACATCCCCACCCAAGTGACGATTTCCCGACCGCATGACCTACACCTTCGCAAGCCTTTCATCTGCCGAATTTGAAGACCTGGCACGGGACCTTATCGGTAAGGAGCTGAATCTTCGATTTGAAGCCTTTGCCGCAGGCCCGGATGGTGGCATCGATGGCCGCCATGCATTGGCGGAAGGGGCAATAATTCTTCAGGCGAAGCACTATCATCAATCTTCATTCTCGGCTCTTAAGTCGACTATGAAGAAGGAGCGGCGCGCAATCGACAAATTGGGCGCCAAGCGATACATCCTCGTGACTTCAAGGCCGATCACGCCTCCGAATAAGGAGGAGCTCGCCAATCTTATAGGCCCGTCCCTTAACTCTACAGGCGATATCTTTGGTCCCGGGGACCTAAATGCGCTATTGCGAAAGTACCCAGAGGTTGAACGGAATCACAATGGGTTGTGGATCGGCTCCACTGCGGTTCTCGAGGACGTTGTAACTGAAGCAGTCGCGAAGGCGCTCGATACACAACAAAGCACATCGACTGCCAAAGAGAGCAGCGCAACGCAATCCGCAAGATCACGAGCTGAGCTCGATCTTTTATCCGCGGAACTGACTGCTCTACATCAAAAAGCTGTCGATACTTCGACGGTGATCGAGCAGACGGCTTTCAAAGTTGGGGAAATCAGAAAAGCGGCGGAGCAGGGGCTTGTCGCCGACGAGCCGCTTGATGGCGAACTCAACATCTGTCGGGGACTTGTCGAACGCGAGCAGTATCACACGGCTATTGAAGTCCTGAAGGTGACGTTCAGCGACGAAAAGCGAACGTTTCCCATCTCCGACAAGGCGCTTGCCCGTGTCCGGTCGCTGGAAGGAATATGCCTTAGAAAGCTCGGAGACGAGGCTGGCGCTGCAGCGCGCTTCTTCGAGGCAGCGCGACTTGACCCATCGGTGAAGCATCTGTCCAATTCTGTGGTTGCGCACCTAATGACGGGAAACTACCTCGAGGCCCGCAGAATCCTTGAAAGTGTCCTAACTGTGGAGCCCGAAAACGCCTGCCATTGGGCAAACTTGATCTATGTTGACAGTGCCCAAGGAAAAGTCACAGCCCAAGTTGATATCCCGCCGCAGTTGCGCGAAGACCGGGACGTGCGCCAAGCGCTGGTGAATGCGATGCGCGTGGCCGGAGACCCGGAGTGGCGTAATCTTGCTCGCGCCAACCAGCGGCTATTCCCTGAATCAGATGAAGCAAGAAGAGCCGGATCGGAGGCTGTCCTTGATGAAGTCGTTTCGCTTGGCAAACGCGGGGCGCCGAACCGGGATCTTGAGAGACATCTTCGTGATGAGGCGGCAAAGGCCACAGATATTCTTTTGAGCCAATGGCATGCACACCAGGCATCTGAAGCTTTTCGGCAGAATCCAGACATCACATTGCTGCAAAATACAGCCTTGGGACTTAGAATTGTCGATAAGGCGGCTGACGCGGGGAGCCTTCTGAAGAGCCACTTGGCTGTCTTCAGAGCGGACCCAAGTGCGATGCGAATGGCAGGCATGATCGCGCTGGATGCGGGCGATGACGACCTTCTTGATGCTGTCCTAGCAGAAGGTTTTGACGGAGATATTGGCCTTCGTATCGAAAAGGCTATGCGGAATGGAGACTTTCAGGCTGCGTTAGTACTGGCAGAACAGCAGGAAGACGCAACGGTTCAGGAGGGTCAGATCGCCCCCGGGCGCTTGGCGGACATGCTTCGGGCCGCGACGGCGGAACTTTCGGAACGCGCGGCCGCTTTTTCTGCAGTCATGGACCGCTATCCTCCGGACGGATTTGCGGATTTGATATTGAGCGACCTCTGCGTTCGCACAGAAGTGCCTGAAATGGCTGCTCTGGCGCTCGACCGGGCCTTAACTGCTGATCTGACCGGGGAAGATGAACTTCGCAACCGCCTGGCAGCCTCAGGAATGCGGCAAGGGCGACCAGAGGTGGTTCTAGACCTGCTCGATGGAAACGTGGACGCGACGGTTCCTTCTCCGGAGCGGGATCGCTTGGCCAAAGCTCATGCCATGGTCATACCACCGCGGGCTTCTGGTTTGGACTTCTTTGCGGCGCTCCGGTCTGCCGCAAGTGATGACTACCAATTGCAGATGACTGGCGGCGTTTATCATCTCAACCGAGGCGCCGCAAAAGAGGCTGCACCATGGTTTCGGCGCGCGCTGCAGGCCAGACCCGGGGACGCTCAGGCCATCCTCCGAATGTGGATGGCTCTGAGTCGCAGTGGGGAGACCGCTCGTGCCAGAAAATTCTTGGAAGCTATCGAGATTGGTACCATCCAAGGTGACCGTCTTGATCGACTTCAGGTGGCCCGCCTTCTTTGGCAAACCGGGCGTGTGGAGGCGTTGGACTATGCCTACGGCATCGCCGCCCGGGCGCTCGATGATCCTGATATCTGCTTGGCATACTCACATCTGGTGCTGAGCGACGCGTTCCGAAGTGATGCGCCAGAACTTCTCACTCCGGCCTCGGTCGAGCCAGGTGTCTGGGTTCGACTTTCTCGGCGTGTTGGACCAGACTTCGATTTTGTCTATGTCGACAAGGCAGACGATATTGATTTCCATCGCACAGCAGCCCACGGAATCGTTGCTGCAGCCGTTGGCCGCAGTGTTGGAGAAACTTTTGAAACTGTAGACGGGCCGATCCGTTTCGAATGGAAGGTTGAGGAACTGAAGCCGAAAGGCTTGCATCTCTTCCACCTGATATCCTCAACTTTTCAGGACAGGTTTCCAGGCCGTGGTGGACTTTGGACAGCTACCATTGTCGGCGATGATATCGAGCCGATTCTTGAGAGCCTTCGTCAGCGCCGGTCGCAAGTCGAGAGGTTGCAGGCAACCTACTTTGAGAACCCTCTGCCTTTGGGTGCCGTGGCAAGCGCCGGTGGCGGAACGACAATCGATTTTGCCGTTTACCTGGCGCGTTCTGGACGGGGCATTGTTTCGGCCACCGGGCGCTTGGAAGACTTAGCGGCGGAGCGACGTGTAGCAGAATTGGCAACGGGCAAGCCTATTACGCTTGACGCCTACACGCTGTGGATACTGGCCAAGTTGTCGATGCTCGAGGCGATGCGAAAGGTCTATTCACGGATCCTTGTTCCACAGTCGGCATTCGATGAAATCTCTGCCCTGATCGATGAACTTGGGGAAGCAAAAGACGGCCGCAAGACGGCGGCTGCCGTGGGTGACGGCTTCGCTCTCCAGGAGACGAGCGCCGAGGAAGTGGCCAAAGAAGTTGCGGACCTGCGTGCGCTAGGTGACTACATACGAAGGCATGCGGAAGTAGTCGGCACCGAAGCACCAAGTACATTCTCTGGCGAGACGCTTAGGTTGGTCGACCTCATTGGCAACCAGTTCGACTGTCTGAGCGTTGCGGAGCGGGAGAATGGGGCCCTCTTGGCAGCAGACCTCCGGCTTCGTCAGGTCGCAACTGAGATATGCAAGTTGTCGGCGTTCGGCCTCGATGCACTGATCGACGAAATGTCCACGCTTGGTGCCCTCGACGAGGCACAGCGCGCGGAAGCGGTACTGGCACTTTGTGACCTCCGGCACTCCTTCGTAGGGCTCAATGCCGGGGTTCTGTTTTCGATCCTTCAACACGACGGCACTGAAGCGCTCGATCGCTTCGCTCGGGCTGCGCAGTACTTGGGGACGCCCGATGCCAACTCCGAGACGCATATCGCTGTAGCAGCAAGTTTTGCTTCGATCGCCTTCAGGGAGTTGGGTGATGCCTTACGCGCGCAAGCAGCCGTCGGTCTTGTGTTGCGCAATTTGGTGCGAATGTCGAACGTGCCGCTTGCAGCGATTATCAATGCATTTGCTTCACAGGCGGCCAACAACGCTGTGAGGCGCTATGTGAGAGGTTGGCTGAAAGGTCACTTTCTGTACGATACTTACATCTTGCAGATTGGTCGGGGTCGGAAGTGATTAAAGGGCACGTCCTATCAAGGGTCAGCTTACATCAACACCACATCAACCTGCGACTGCGGACTTCGTGCTGGTTTTGCGTGTGAATCCGTGCGAACGCTAAAGTTTGCGAGAACGAAAATCACGCCAGAACAAAGACTTGAATCGTAAGTGGCTGGTTTCTCTGAATATTCGATTTTGCCC
>NZ_BMYQ01000028.1 GCF_014652355.1 Gemmobacter lanyuensis
CTTCCAGGCTCAATAGTATCAATTGCTTAGCCGTTTAACTGATGAAGTTGGGTGACTTCGCACCCGAGGGCAAGGCCAGCGCAAAGCACGAACGATACAGGGTCGATTTCCTGTTTCGCTGGGGCCTTGTTCTAACGGGCGATCACCGCGAAGGCACGACCGAGGTAGCAGACATCACGGTGCCGTTGCGCGCCATCTTGGGCAGCATGGCCGATGCGCCAACAGGGGCGGCGCTACCTGTAGACTGCAGCATCACCCCCGGCCGCGTCACCGATGCGAAACAGCTTCGGCTGATCCTGTCGGCGGGGAAGAACGGCGAAGCCTTCCGCGATGGACGCAAGGCAAACGATTGGTCGGCCACCATGAAGGCGACCCTAAACGCGGCGGCGCAGTTCTGCACGGACGAGCAACTTGCTTATCAGGTCATCGCCACGAGCGGCCTTGTGCAGTTGGCCGAGGACAAGGGATCTGTGTCGCGCATCGAAAAGCTGGACCGCCTTTGGGCGAAGGAATGGCGCGACTCCTTGATCAAGACCGAGCCTAGCCGCAGGGCCGATGCCGCCGCCCATGTGGAAATTGGCACCCTGACATTGGCCGATCTTTGGGAGAGCGGTAGCCTCTACGTCCAGTATATGGTGCAAGAACGCGCCAAGCAGATGATCACCGCAGGCTTGATCATCGGTGCGTCTGCTGGCGACCTCGCCCCCTTGTTTCACTACCTCAAGCCCGAAACCCTCAATCAGCTAGAGGATGATCTGCGGCGCACGAAGAACGATGCCTTCGCCCGCGTCTGCATGGAGGCTCGTGTTCTCGCGCACGGTGACACCGATACCTCGGTCGCCGAGTTGGATGCCTACATGAACAAGGTTGCCGCCCAAGAGCGGGAAATCGACCGTAAGGCGCGGTTTCAGCAGTACAACCAGCAGTATTACATCATCGAAAACTATGGCGGTGCAGCCCGTGTTTTCCGGGACGAGTTCCACCCCGATACCGGGGCGCAGGTAAGTTTGAGCGTTCGGGCGTTCTGCGAAGCGAAGGCGCACGACAAGGTGCTGGATGGGTGGGACTTGGATGACAAGCGGCCTGTCCTCAAGTCAGCCGCCAACATGTGGGTGATCTCGGATTCAGCCCGTCGCTATGTGCGGCAGGAGGCCAGATTTGAAACGTCTGACCGAGAAATCACGGTTGAGACAGGGAAGGTCTTGAACCTGTTTCAGGGCTGGGCCACGGCCCCGGTCGCGGGGGAATGGCCTGCAATCCGCTATCTCGTTCACGACATACTCTGTTCCGGGTCGAACGAGGCTTCGGCCTATCTGCTGGATTACTTGGCGCAGATGGTCCAGCAACCCCATATCTTGCCGGGGACGGCGGTGATCCTTCAAAGCGAAGAGCAGGGAACGGGCAAGAGCACGTTCATGGCCTTGCTCCGGCGGCTGCTCGGGGCGCGGTACTGTTCCGTCACTTCCGACGCCGGAACGCTTGTCGGCCAGTTCAACGCTCAGGCCATGAACAAGGTGCTGCTCCATTTCGAGGAAGCTGTTGCGCCGAACGACCGAGTTGTGGAGAGCAAGGTTAAGGCGTTGATCACAAACGAAACGCTAACCTACAACCCCAAGGGCCTGCCCGCGATTGAGGCGCGTAACTACGCCCGTGTGTTCATGACCTCAAACGCGCAGCAGGTCGCGCACCTTGCCCGCCATGATCGCCGAATGTTTGTCCTCAGCGTGTCGGCCAAGCACGCGAACGATACGGCGTTCTGGTCGCAGGCCCATCAGCGATTTCCACAGGAGATGGAGGCCTTCATGCACGCCCTGCGGACGCGCGACATATCGGGCTTCCGCCCCGCGCAGATGCCCCATACGTCAGCCAAGGATCGCCAGAAGCTGGAGTCGGTGGTCGGCCCTGACCGCATCTTGCGCGACTTCTTGGAGGCTGGACGTTTGCCCGCATGTTCGCACTTCGATGGGCGGACGTGGGAGGTTCGCGTGTCGGCGCTGACAGAGCAGTTCATCAAGAACGGCTGCAAGGTCGGTCACAGCTTCCCGCAGCCCGCAAGGGTCTTCGCACCTGTGGCAATGTCCCCGGTTCGGGTGCGGCGCATCAACGTCAGTGGTCAGGCTTCCAAGACTTGGCGCGTCATCAGCCTTCCAACACTCGCCGATGCTCGGGCCGCGTTCCTCATGCATCAGAATGTCTCCGCCTATGATTGGGGCGACGACATGGCAGACTGGGCGCTCGACTGACCGCGCACCTCCACAGGGGGGGGATAGGTGGGGGCGGGGGGGGGCCGCGCCGGGGCGACCCCGTTTACACTTGAACGGAAAAACTTGGTCAATGCCGAGGCGGTACACAGTGCAAGTCGCCCCGGAGTACCTTCCTCAAAGGCACATACCTTTGAGGACTTGCTCTCGCTGTTATACAAGATACTGTGTTTGTATGAACGATCACTCTCAGAACCGCTTCGATGCTTGCAAGGCACTTTCCGCCTCCCGTTTTGAGGCGCGTGTGCAGGATGCCGACCATCAAAACCTCTTGGACATTACTGAAAAAGAGCGCACGAGTGTCTTGCCGTGGAAGGGCCAATTTAGTCCTCAGTTGGTCGAATTCTTGATTTCCAGATACTCGGCTCCCAACAAGACGATTCTTGACCCTTTCTGCGGGAGCGGAACAGTTCTTTATGAGGCGGCGCAGATGGGCTGTGGGGCTATTGGGTTGGATATAAATCCAGCGGCAGTCGCGCTTGCTCAGATTGCTAAGCTTTGCAATGCAGAGTCGTCAGACCGCTTCCAACTGGTTGAGGTTATAAAGAGAACACGTATCGATGCTGCCAAAATGCTCTCAGGCGAGGTTTCGACGCTTCAGCTAACGAGTTTGGTCTCTGAGTTAGTCGCCGAAGGGGAAGACGAAGTATCGAAGATCGTTAAGACTGCATACCTGATGTTGGCATTCGGTGATGGTAGCAGCACAGATTTGAAGAAGTTGAACCGAGCTTCTTCGATGCTATGCGAGGCTGTTGTTAGGTTGCCGAAATCTTCTATGCACATAGAGGCACGGATTGGCGATGCCCGTGCAACTGATCTTCCGAGCCGCAGTATTGATTATGTTTTGACTTCTCCACCCTACATCAATGTATTCAATTACCATCAGAATTACCGACAAATAACCGAGGCACTCGGGGAGAAACCCTTGTCGGCCGCGCGTGCAGAAATTGGCGCAAATAGGAAGTTTCGCCAGAATAGATTTATGACGGTTGTTCAGTATTGCATGGATATCTCCGCCATGTTTTGTGAAATGGGTAGATTGCTCAAGCCCGGTTCGCCGCTAACGATCATTCTCGGGCGAGAGTCAAGTGTTCGGTCGGTGCCGTTCAAGAACGGTGAATTGATATCGGCTATTGCTATTGAGGGAATGAGTTTCAAACCGATTGAGTGGAATGAGCGAAAATTCCTCAATCGCTATGGAGCCATTATATATGAAGACGTCATAACAATGCAGCCATGCGAAGTTGACCTGTCAGAAGCTGTGGAAATAGGCAGAGCCGTAGGGGCGCAAGCGCTACGCAACTCACTCTCTTACTGCGAAGCCGAGAGAGTTGCTGAAATTAAAGAAGCAGTAAGCGCAGCTTCTAAAATTGAACTCTCTCCCTTTGTTTTGGAGGAACGCCTTGGTTAATGTCAATGTAGTTGAGCTTCGGGCGCATGGTGACAAAATCCGGGCGCTTTTGGCGAATAGTAAGTTACCTGCAGCGGACAGGCCGAGGGTAGAAGCGCAAATTGCTCGTTATGAGCAGTGGATAGCTGACATGGACGCCCTTCAGTTGGAAGGTGATGCTCTTCTTTTTCGGCTTGTAGAGTTGCTGAACGATTATAAAAAGACAGTTGAGTTTGATCTAATCTTTCTCTCTCCCGATGATTTCCTTTATCGGCAAAAGGGTCAACTTAAACTTGACAACACTGTGCTTGAAGAGTTTCTTCCTAGACTATTCGATCCAAGGCTAATTCCGGGGTTCTTGCGGCAGAACGGACTTGAGTGTGGTCCACGTGCTAGCTTTTCGGGTCTTTCCTTTGAAAGTCCATTGCTTCCGCTCTCCGCGGGAGGTGTCTATTTGAAGGTAAAGGATCAAGACTTCTCTGTCACCCGCCGTCACAGAATAAAGATCACGGGTGCAAACAATCCACGTGATGTTTTTGAACAAGATTTTCACGTTTCCTATTTTGCGACCGAAATCAAGACCAACCTTGATAAGACCATGTTTCAGGAGGCTGCGGCAACAGCCGGTGAGCTCAAAAGAGCGTCCTCTGGCTCAAAGTATATCCTTCTGTGTGAATGGCTTGACATGACCCCAATTAACACAAAACTAACTGCTATGGACGAGGTAATTGTCCTCCGGCGTTCGAAGCGCTTGGCATCTAATCTTAGGGCGAATTTCTCGACTGCAGCTGGTCGCCGCCAAAGTAGCGATTGGTACGAGAGATTTCTTGCTGATCACCCGTTGAGTCAAGCGGGATTTTCGCGGTTGGTCTGGCATCTAAATGAATGTTTTCCGGCGGTAGAGCACGACGCTGAGGATGTCGTCTTGGAGCGAGGGTATTTTTGAATGCTACATTCATCCCTTGGGACAGTTGGAGGACGTTATCGACCTTCTTTTCAGGGGACGTTCCTAGCAGCAATTTTTTGCGCGAGCGTTGATTTGCACCGCCGAGACGTGTGACTTCTGCAGATCGGTCTATTGTGACAACCGACGCTTTGCCGTTTAATTGGCATTGACTCGCAGCTTTTGGGATGCTTGCGTTTGCGTTTCTTGGCGCTTGTTCACATTGTTGTCCTGATGCCCGTGCGTTCGCTGAAACCTGTACTGCAGCAGCGTGAGTGCCTTTCGCGCCCCTGATATGCGCGAACGCATACAGCGCGTGTGAGAGCGGTTTTTTGGGGGCTGTGAGCGGTGAGGCTACTCGCACTTCTGATCGGAGTAGCCCTCTGGCCGACCGATGTAAGTGGTGTTCGTGTCAAGGAGCGGCAACTCCGCAGCATCGAAAGCGTTAATCATTCTGGTTTCGACAAAGGTCTTTCCTGCTTCGCCTGTCGGCCCATGATAGTAATACGACAATGACTTTGTCTCTCCGGGTTCAATTCCACCGGAAACACCGAAAGAACTATCGTCCTTATTAATCGGGACCGATCTTCCTTCTTGCTTTACGACATACTCAAATTGAACACCGCTTATGGCAAATTTTAGGTTGTTCTTAATTTCGAAAATCAAATTATTTGAGTATTCGCCTTTCTCCACTCGAATGTTGGAGACCACAATCTTCTCATTCAGGCAAGCTTGTTGCGCCAATAGTGCATCAGCTTCGTTCTTCTTTTCAACTTCTGCCTGCGCTGCAGCATCAGCTTTTGCGACTTCCTGAGCAGCAATTAGCGTTGCCTTGGCTTTCACCTCTTCAACAGTGACGCCAGACATCCAACTGTCCATTCCGTCATAGAATTTGTCGCCGAGTTGTCCCATAGCCATCAACTGCGGAAGGCCGGGTTCAGCGGCCCCGGTCACAGGGTTCTTCTCAATTAGGATTGCCAACAAGGCTTTCCCAAATGCTTCCTTATCAGCCGGAGACATGTCGCTGGTTACACTTTTCACGGATTCCTGCATCGTCTCGACCGACGAGAAATCTAACTCATCGTCCCCGCCCCACGGCCAAGCCAGCGCAGGGCTAGTAAATGTCAGCGATGCAATAAGGGTAAGTGCGGCCGATTGCTTTAATAGACTCAACATGCTTTGCGCCCCGTTAATCTTTCACGGCAGGATGCTGCCATGCGAATGAGGCAAGGTGAAGGAGAAAGGTTGTCACACGTCAGGATTGTTTCGGTGGCAGCCGCGCCACGCGTCACGCGGTGAGCGTGACCACAGGGTCATGTTGCATGGGGATGCGGTGATGATCGCCGACCAGTTCGATGATGGTCTCCATGTGCTGGAGGCTGACGGGCTGGGGCATTTTGCGGCACATGCGCTTGACCGAGTTGACCTTGAACACGAGTTGCCCCGCCCACGGCCAGTGCCCAACCTGCCTGCAATGATGTGCCATGTCGTCATGCTTCGCGCGCCATTGTTCAAAGCGTGCCTGCGCCTCGAGCGTCAGGGCTGGTTCGTATGCGGCGAAGTTGAGGGGGATCACAGAAGCCATGTCGCGTCCTTGTCATAGATGCCGAGGTGCTCAACCATAATGTAGTGGCCGCTCGGGTGGTGGGGGCTGTCGAACCGCTGCGTGAACACAAGAGGTTCGGTATTGATCATCACAGTCAGGGCCTTGTTCAGCAGTGCCTTATGCACTTCGTCACTCGCCCCTGCGCCAAGCCGACGCTGCGCCAACGGGAGCGCCCGCTTGACCACTGTGGACGTTTTGAGGGCCTTTTTCTGCATCAGCAGGGCGTCAAGGATGCAGGACGAGTAAGCCCGATTGTGAGGGTCGATTGCGCGTCCGTAATCAAGCGGCTGCATGGTGTCGCCCGTTTCGGGTCTCCACAGGTAGGCGTGAAACTTCATCGCCCCCGCGCGTCCGTCCAGCGCGTAAACGTGGGCATGGTGCAGGCCATGATTGCCGGGATGGGCGCGGCAGTAGTCGCGCATTTCCTGCAAGCTGTCGTGGAAGTCGGTGGTCGAGTGCCAGAACTCCCCATGCAGCAGGTTCGAGTCCGGCAGATCATCAGCAAGGGGTTGGCCGAACCATTGGATGCCGCCCATCAAGCATTGGAACTGCACGACATGGTCAAGCAGGCTCCTAAACTTGTATTCCTCAATCGGGACGCCGTGCTTCATATCCAATTCCCCTGATTGCGACGATTTTAATGCGCCTTCAAATCGCGTTCAAATGGTAATTTCTTGAGTACCCCGCCAATAAGATTGCGAGAGATTGATTGCATTGCGTCTGCGCGTATAATTAGGCGAATTGAAGATGCGAGGGCGACATGGACGCGCAAGAGGAAGAACGGATTATTCTGCGATTGAAGTTGCGAGCCGAGGGCGGCGACGTGGATGCGGCCAAGCTTCTATTCGCAGAGCGGTCAAAGCGGGTGCGGCCTATCCGATTTCAGGAGTGCCAAACGCTGGAAGAACTAAAGATCGAATTTGAAAACTATAGTAAGCGGCAAGGAAACCCCGTGGGTGCCGCGGCGTGGCTGATTTGGGATAGGTGT
>NZ_BMYQ01000029.1 GCF_014652355.1 Gemmobacter lanyuensis
CTTCCAGGCTCAATAGTATCAATTGCTTAGCCGTTTAACTGATGAAGTTGGGTGACTTCGGGCGTCTTCATCTGCACGGTGTTGTCGATGTCTCGGGTCTGGATGATCCCGGGGTCGAGCGTTTGAGGCAGGCCTTGATCCGCGCGGCCTCGGTGGCCGAGGGCGCGATCGGCGGCGAGAGGCAGCTGGATCTGCGGCCCATCTTCGATCCTGTTAGCTGGACGGATTACATTTTGAAGTATGCCACGCGCACGGCCAAAGAGTTTGGCCTCGATGATCCCTTCATGATCAACCCCCATCACCTTGGCACACCGATGCCGTCGGGGCGCGGTCGCATCATCAACGCCGTTCAAGTGCAGTCCTTGAAGCTTATGGCAATAGCTTCATCACCATTGGGAGCGTTGATCGTTCCGCTCACGAAGACACCCGAAGCGGTATTGCTGTTAAGCGATATAAGACCCCCGCCTGTGCTTAAAGCGCGGGCTGCTTCTGTATCCAGATACAAAGTTGCAAGAAGTCGTTGCTCCGGATAAAGCCGAATGCTCTCTGCACCAAATTCTCGCATTCCAAGGGAGGTGCTTAGCATCCAGCCATCAATGTGTGTCGTTAATGGATCTGCATAATCTGCCCGCAAGCCCCAATCTGCTTTTTCTGCATACAGGTTGATTATTGGACGACCTTTCCAGCAATAAGTCTCGATCTCGTAAAGACGTTCGAGTGTGCCTTGGTTCCGTGGGTTTATAGCTACCGCTACAACTTCGCCTTCCTTAGGCATAAGCTGGAAATTTTCAAACGCTGTGGATGGCATGATGCCCAAATGGTTCAGGTCATCTTGCTGTGGGATGAAAAGCTGCTCCGGGGGTGTTATTGACATCAACTCGAAGAGTTCACGGGCGGCACCCATCTCTCGTAAATAGCTGGAGATCATTGCAGATACGGTTTGTGTGTCTGTCATCACGTCAGGCGCGGATGCAACGTCATCGCCAGCGTAGAATTGGTTGAAGCCGATCTCTGCACCTTCCGGGACCTCACGGTTTACGCCCCCCATGAAAGCCAAAGCGCAAGCCGAGTAGCAGCCAGCTCCACCAAGAGGAATTGCGGCCTCGAGATATTCCCAGTCAGATTGCGCGGGCTCACGAGGAGGATACTTTTCAATGAAGGTAACGGCACTTTGCTCTCTCAGAAAGCGTCCGATCTTGATGCTGTCAGCAAGGTTCCCGCCTGGGCTATCCATGGCGACCTTGAAAGTGAAAGCGTCATAGGCGTTCTCAGTCCAGAACTGCATGAACTTTTCTGCATCGCCAGCCTCGATTGGCCCGCTCATCGTGATGATCAGGGTCGCGTTGTAGTGCAAAGTGCCCAGCTCAACCGCGGTGACCTCGTTTGCAAACAACGCCGAAAGTGCGGAAACTAGGAAGAGTTGAACGCGCTTCATCGCAACCCCCTGCGAAATACAAAATGTTTCAGTTTACGGTGAGAGACTTCGGGCACCTCGGGATCTCTGCGCCCTGCACGCTCCTCCGTCACCTTGCGCCGGGTTGGCATCACCAGGGCCATCAGAGGGGCAACATTATTCATTTCATTCCCAAGCATTCGGGTCACCCCCGCCAGCAGCGACAAGATCTGCAAAGAGAAGCTGCTCCCAAGATTGCACAGGCCTCGTCTGCCGACATGTGATGGATTCCGGGCTGGTCGAAGGGCGCTGGCCGTTCCCTGCGAACAACATGAGCGCGGGGGATGATGCGAAGATGGACCCGGCCGTCGCTCACCCGACGCTCAAAGCCCAGAGAGGTGCATCCTGCAGGGCCTGGCGCGCGAAATCGTTGGCACCGCGATCTCTGAATCGATGAGCGATGATGCCCAAGGCGATGATACGGGCGTCGAGGGTGAGAACCGCCTTGCCCCCCTGCTTCCGCTGCTCGGCCAGGATTCGCTCTTCAAGCTGTGCGACGGCTTCCTGCTGGCTGCCGGTCAGAATACTGAAGTTCCCGGCGAGAAGCGCTTGGCCATGGACTTTCCAATCGAACCCCGCAAACAATTGCTCGGTCGGGTCCTTCTTGTCATCTTTGTTGCTGTCCTTCGGCCAAGAAAGCCCCAGCTTCGACAAGAGGTTTTGGATCGAGGTTATTGATGGGCGAATTGGCGCATGCTGATGGATGAACGGCGCAGGTTGGGCGTCGATCACCGGATGCGCACGCACTGTGGTTCGGGAGCGTTGGCTTTGGGTTTGTGAGGCTTCTTGTTCGCCTTCGTCGAGGTCGATCACGCTCATGGACATGCTTACGGCGGGATCGGACCACACCATGCTCTCCATAAGGGGGACTTTGCGCATCTGCGCGAAAGCTTCGGTTGCCTCCCCGGCGTCGTCAACGAGAACGAGGCTCGTCAGATGCGTGCAGAGACTGTGGGAAACGGCAAGGGCACGGGCCTCATCTTCCGATAGAAGCGGCAGGGCCAATGCGGCGGCGAACCGGCCAATGGCTGTGGCGCCGGGATGGGATTTCCCGGCCTCTTCTGACCACTCAGCCCGGATCCTGACCCCGCCACGCAACGTGGTGATCATCTTCGGACCAGTTCCATCCACTTCGCCTTTAACCGACGACCCGTGCTGGCGGAGAGTGACAAAGGCTGTGCGCAGGGCGGACGCCACATCACGTCCGGGCGCATAGAGCACCTGACCACCGGTCATGGAGCAGAGATGGCCAATATTCGCGTCGAGACTGCCGGGCCCCGCAAGGATTGCCGAAATGCGCGGCCCTGTGCCCTTCAGCTCCTCAACCTGATGCGCCCAGGTCTGGCCATCGGTCAGCACAAGAATATCCCTGGCGCCCTTCTCCAGTGCAGCGCGGATCGCACCCGCCAATTCGGTGCCACCGCGCGGGCCTTCCAGCCTGCCTGCAAGCCGTGCACAGGCGGGGCCTTGCGCGCTTCCGAGCTCTTCGCAACGGTCATCAAACTGCCAGAGCGTGATCCGATCCGAGATCCGCAGCCGCGCAAGTTCTTGCGACAGGCCGTTCCTCATCGCTTCCCAGACCGACTCTGCGCCGTCACGCACGCGACTGCCAGTGGAGCCAGATCTGTCGACGATCACATGCAGGTCGAGGGCGGCTTCGCCTGATGCGACGGGCTCGAGTGCCACTTGCACAAGACGTCCGTCGGACGCCTTTCCGCAGTGCTGCCCGAATATGCCGCCCTCGATCCGCAATTCCACGGCGCGGTTCTGCAGGATCTCGACCGTCGTATCGGGTGCAAGCGGCTGGCCATGCAGGACAGCGCGGCCTGCATCCACGCTGACCGAGAGCGCTGCCACATGCCGCACGGCGCCTGAGGTCACCAGATCATCGATGGCGATCAGAGGCGAGGTGCCGTAAAGCTGCCCAGCTGTCATGGGGAGCCGCAGGAACGGCATGCCGTCCACAGCTACCAGTGGCATGACCTGTTCAAGTTCCACGGCAACCTCTGCGCCCGGTGGAAGCGCCCCCAAGGACAGGATGTGGATGCCCCGCAGAGCTTCCTCGTGCAGAATGCTCAGGCGGCCCTCGTCCAAGGCAGCCTCATAGGTCGCCCGCGCCTCGGATTGCTGTTGAACAGCACCAAGCAGGCGCCGCCCGTCGATAGTGGCGGCCAATTCGGTGACAGTGGCGTCGAACCCGACGGGGAAGGTCATCACCGCCTCGATGGGGGTGTCTTCGACGTTGCGAAAGCTTCGTGTGGTCCGCACGATTGCAAGACCGGCCTGGATTTGCACCGCGATCGTCGTGGCCGCCAGCGGCATCGGGGTCGGCACCCCGTCGGAAAACGTCGTCAGGCCATCGTGGAGTGTTTCCAGGCTATGGCTGAGCGCGGTAACCTGCATCAGGTTTATCCTTTGTTGGTATAGGTTTTCAGCGCCGCTTCGACAGCGGTCAGGATCTCTTCGATCTGCAGGTCATCCGGGGATACCTGCGGACCAACCCGAAGTTCGACGCCATGTGCCTGCATGATGGGCAGTGCATCGTCGAAAGACATCAGGACCTTGATTGACCCGGGCTTCATGCCCATGCGGTGCAGCGCAAGATAGCGCTGGCCCTTGCTGATATGTGTCTCGTCGTAGGCATCTGCAGAGCGGCCCGTGCGTGCCGCCGGCGGCAGAATGCCTTCGGCAATCATGAAGCGGATCTGGCGCGGCGGGACGCCGAGGTGGTCGGCCAGTTCGGTGAGGGTCATGGTCGCGTCATGTGTTCATTCTTCGGACTGCGCATACAACAAGACATAAACTATGTCACGTTCGCCGACCTGTCAAGGAACGTGACAAATTTCTTGTCATTTTTTTCTGATGGCTTGTTTTTCTCAATGAGCTTGCCGCGTGCGGCGCGCATTTGCCGGCAGCCGGAGGTTTTGCGCAGTCAGGAGGGCAGGATTGAATGCGCCAATAAACTCGACATATTGACATGTCGCATTAAATAGGGTAGCAAGATTCCATGCTTGAACATGATCTCACTCTTGAAGAACTCAGTCAGCGCACAGCTATCGAGCCTCGCACGCTGCGGTCCTGGGTGAGTGAAGGGCTCCTCGCTCCGCCGCTCAAGGCCGGGCGCGGGGCGCGCTATCCGGCCGGGAATGTGAGCCGCGCATTGGCGGTGCGGGCGCTCAAGGACCACCATGGGCTGTCACTGTCCGAAATCGGACGGCGGTTCATGATGGCGACCGAAGAGCAGATCCGGTCCTGGGCGCAAGAGGCTGGGCCATCCGCTGCAAATCGCGGATCCGCCCGTGACTATCTGAGCGCCATCCGCTCTCAATCTGCGGATGGCGGGGCAGGGGTGCCGAGCTTCAGTGCCGCAAGACCGGAAAGGTCTGTCGAACTGCCCCCGAGGCAAGCGGCGACCTTGCCGGAACCGATGATGAATGTCGCGCGCCCTGCAAGCCTGGACGAACCGAATGCCGATCTGGCCCATATCGAACAGCTGATCCTGCAGCTTGAGCGGCTTGTCGGAGAAGCGGCGCCGCGCCGCGCGCGCGGGATGGTCTGGACGCGGATCTCGATCACGCCGGACCTTGAGCTGTCGGTCCGGGGCGATCTTGCCCCTGCCGAGCGTGTCCTTTTTGAACAACTTGCGGACCAGCTCCGCACCATCCTTTTAGGGAGAGCCCGATATGAGTGATGTTGAGTTTTCGATGTCGGCCAGTTTTGATCGCAGCCTTTTCTGGGAAGCCGGGTCTTCGGTTCGCTACCTTGTGGCCCGCGTCAATGCCCGTCGCCTTGGTGAGGATCGTCCCGTGGCGCGCGCGCCGCTCAACATTGCCCTTGCGATTGATGTGAGCGGATCCATGTCCGGCGCCAGGCTCGAGGCTGCAAAGAAGGCCGCCGTAGGCCTCGCTGCGCAGCTGACCGAGCAGGACCGTCTTTCGCTGGTTTCCTTCGGGTCCGACGTCGTCGTGCATCTTGATGCCGTGACGGTTCATGCGGGCACTCTTCCCATGATCCGCCAGACCATTGAAGCGCTTGAGACCAGTGGCATGACCAATCTCTCGGATGGCTGGTTCACGGCGGTAGATTGCGCCGCCCGGATCGCCGAGCGGGACCCGCGTATGACCCCTCGGGTCATTCTGCTCAGTGATGGTCATGCGAACCGCGGCATTACGGAAGCGGGTGAATTGGGGGCGCATGCTCATCAGCTCCGGTTGCGGGGGGTCCTGACCTCGGCGCTCGGGATCGGTGATGACTATGACGAACACCTTTTGCGTGGCATCGCTGAAAGCGGTGGCGGACGTCTGCACGATGCTGAGGTAACAAGCGAGATTTCGACCGTATTGCTTGGCGAACTGCAGGATATTTCGCTTACCTGTGTCGACAATGCCGAGATCATCCTTACCACCTCGACGAAACTGCGGATCGAAGCGGTCGGGCGGGGGCGCCTCGAGGAGCGGGATGGTGACCTTGTGCTCTCCCTTGGCGCCATCCAGAGCGGGTCCGAGCGGGTCGCGGTCTTCAAGGTGATCTGCCCGATACTGCCCGCAGGCACGCAGCTACATTTCACGGTCACCGCGCGCGGTCATGCCATGTCCGAGGACGGGGTCATCGGCGCAGGGGCAGTTCAACTCGCTTTGACTGCGGCACAGGGGGATCGGAATTCCGCGCAGGACCGCGACGATGAGGTTGCGGAAATCGTTGCTAAGGCGTGGAGTGCCCATGTCGTCACCATGACCGCAAAAATGAACGCCCGCGGCGCATTCCACGACGCGCAAGGGTTCATCCGCCAAGAGCTGCGCCACTTTGCCAACTACGTGCACGGCTTGCGCTGCGGCCCTGCGTTGGTTCAGGAACTTGACCTGCTGGCTCGTCGAGCTGGGTCGCAAATCTCGCCGCGGATGCGCAAGGAAATGGTGCTGCAATCCTCCCTTGCCATGGAAAGCCGTGTCGACAGACGCAGCATGAGCCGCCAGTCCTGGAGCGATCGCATGCGCGATGGCAACAGCTGATCACTGAGCCTCAGCGTCCCGCCTGACGCTTCGCCTTTCAAACGAAATCGCTTGTCAACCGGCCTGCCCCGTCCAGGGGCGGGACAGATCATCTCATTCAAAAGTCCGGAAACGTTCATGCGCACGTCTCTGCTCAAAATCTGTGCAGGTGCCTGTCTGGCACTGATTTTCCATGCCGATCCTGCCCTGTGCCAACCACGATTTCCGCCGCAAGATTGCCTGATCAAGATAGACGGCAAGATTTACGATTCATCCCCCTGTGATTTTTCCCATGAGGATGACTTGCTCATCCAGTTCGGTGCGATGTCTTCAAACGGGAATGTCGGATATTGGGTTCACCTCCTGAAAGAACTGGATGGCCGCTACCTTGCACATTGGAATGAAGATTATGGTGCCAGCCATGCGCATTCCCTGCTTGGCATCGTGGCGCGCGAAACCCGAGAAGTGGGTGAGTGTTTTATCAATGAACATGTCACCCAACTTCATCAGTTAAACGGCTAAGCAATTGATACTATTGAGCCTGGAAGGC
>NZ_BMYQ01000030.1 GCF_014652355.1 Gemmobacter lanyuensis
GGCATAGGCGTAGAACTAGTCGTAGACATGGAACCTCGGCGTCAGACCAACGCCAACAGCCTATCCCAGACCAGCCGCGCCGCTAACCCATGGGGTCTCCTTGCCGCTTACTCTGAACCGGCGGCTCGGTGCCATGCTTGAGGCGCTTGGGGAGCGGCCGGGGAAATCGCTGCCGACGGCGTTTCAGGACTGGTCGAACACCAAGGCGGCCTACCGGTTCTTTTCCAACGGGACGGTCAGCGAAGACAAGATCCTCGAGGGGCATTTCGCGGCCTCCGCGCTGCGCATTCGGGCAACAGGCGGTCCCGTGCTGATCCTGCAGGATACCACGGAATTCAACTTCAAGCGCGCGGCCCCGGAGAAAATCGGCTTCACCCATATCTCGACCGGGCACAAGCTGAAGGACGGCCGCCGCAGGAAGCACGTCGTCTGCGGGTTCCAGATGCATGCCAGCCTTGCGATCACGCCGGACGGGTTGCCGCTCGGGCTGACGGCAGCCAAGTTCTGGTCCCGCGCCGCATTCAAGGGCACCGCTGCGCTCAAGCGCAAGATCAACCCGACCCGCGTGCCCATCGAGCAGAAGGAAAGCATGCGCTGGCTTGACAATCTGCGCCTGTCGACCGAGTTGACGGGTGCGCCGGAGCGCTGCGTTCATGTCGGTGACCGCGAGAGTGACATCTACGAGCTCTACTGCCTGGCCGAGGAACTCGGGACCGGCTTCCTCGTTCGGAGCTGCGTCGATCGTCTGGCGGAGGATGGCGGCACGACCATCGCCAAAGTCATGGCACAGGTGCAGGCGAGCGGCACCCACGAGGTGCGGTTCCGGGACGCGCAGGGCAAGGACCATTGCGCCGTGCTGACGGTCCGGCATGCCACGATGACGGTCCGCCCGCCGATCGGAAAGCAGCGGCAATACCGGCACCAGGAGCTCCAGATCATCCATGCCGAGGAACTCGACCCGCCGCAGGACTGGGCGCCTGTCCACTGGAAGCTGATCACGAACCTGCCGGTGGCGACCCACGTGGAGGCCGTACACAAGCTCGAATGGTACGCGCTGCGCTGGAAAATCGAGACTTTCTTCCGGACGCTGAAAACCGGCTGCCGGATCGAGGAGCTGCGCCTGGCCACGGCCGAACGCCTGAAGACGGCCGTCATCGGTGAAGATGCCGCGGGTGTTGTAACTTATAACGAGTCCCTGGTGGCGCTGCTGGCGCATTACGGGTCCGCCCCGCGGGCGTGTCAGCCCTATCGCGCCAAGACGAAAGGCAAGGTCGAGCGGCCCTTCCGCTACGTGGGCCAGGACTTCTTCCTCGGGCGCAGCTTGGTGATGCCCTCTTTGCCGTCCTCTGCGCCTGTGGGCACAACATCCGCAAGATCCTGGCGCACCTCAGGACTTGGCTTGCTTGGATTATCGCCGTGCTATCCACCCCGAAAATCCCACAGCACCAACGCTATGTGCCCGCAGAACCGGTGTGAAGGCTTTGTTCAGGGCGAACTAACGACGTCAATAACGACAGGTGGTTAGCCTGAAACCGGCAGCATCAGAAGGCGGCCACAACCGGGTGCTTACCCTTTTCGAAGCCGCCAGCGTTTTGCTCCATCGAACCAAACGCTGGTGTGCGCTGAAGGCGTGGGGGCTTCGACTGGCCAAGCGAAACGGCATGAAAAAGGCGCAGGCGCGGTGGCGCGAAAACTGGCGGTAATCCTTCACTGCATCTGGGTCGATCGCACATCGTTTGAATGGGGAAAAGAAATGGCAGCGTGATCGACACAGTCCCAACCCCAAGATTGCAGGCCTGAACTCAGACCTGTGATGTCCCGCCGGGACGGTGGTTGCGGTGACCTCGCTGTTTCGGCTGACGCTCCTTGGACCGTCGTTGCACACGTTGATGCACCCGACCCGAACATCAACATGAGGCCATGACCTCGAAAAAGGACCATAACCCCGGCACGGACAAACAGGCTTGACGAGGACCCGCAATTAAAGGGCCGAAACACAAACAGAAGCAGCGCAGGTCCAATGCAGCAAACCACGCTCGGTGGGGGGGCGTCATACGGGATGTGGTGAATTGATAGTATCTATTAGTATGCCGACACTTTGGCATATTTATAATTATAATTCAATAACTTAATTTGATGCTGCAAACCTGCGTGACGTGATCTGCGACAGGAATGACGCTGATCGCAACCCGCGTGACGCCCACCCGATTTCCGCCTGCAGGATGCCGTCCCACGGCGTGGTGTAGCTGGCGCTGATCGTCACCGTGATGCTCGGCGCGGGCCTGCTTGATCAGGATGCCGCGGCGGGCAGGCTGATGACGGCATCATCGCCCATCGGTGCGATGGTTTCCAGCGTCATGTATCTGGCGCGCTGGACGGCCCATTCGTCATTCTGTTCCAGCAGCAATGCCCCGACGAGGCGGATGATGGCCTCGTCGTTGGGGAAGATGCCCACGACATCCGTGCGGCGCTTGATCTCGCCGTTCAGCCGTTCGATCGGGTTGGTCGAATGCAGCTTGGCCCGGTGCTCCTTGGGGAAGGACATGTAGGCCAGCACGTCGTGCTCGGCGTCATCCATCAGCGTGGCCAGCTTCGGCACTTTGGGCCGGATCTGGTCGGCCACTGCGCGCCACTGGGTGCTGGCGGCCTCGGCCGTGTCCTGGGCGAAGGCGGTGGCGATGAAGGCCGAGACGACCCGCCTCCCGCTTTTCCCGGCATGGGCAAGGGCGTTGCGCTGGAAGTGAACCCGGCACCGCTGCCAAGTGGCGCAGAGAACCTTCGAGACGGCAGCCTTGATGCCCTCGTGCGCGTCCGAGATCACCAGCTTCACGCCCCGCAGGCCGCGCCGCGTCAGCTTGCGCAAGAACTCGGTCCAGATCGGCTCGGCCTCGGACGTGCCGATTTCCAGGCCCAGAACCTCGCGCCGTCCGTCCGTATTGACGCCGATGGCGATGATCACGGCGACTGACACGATCCGCCCTCCGCGCCGGACCTTGAGGTAGGTCGCGTCGATCCAGAGATAGGGCCAGTCACCTTCGAGGGGGCGGTTCAAGAACGCCTTCACCTTGCCGTCGATCTCTTCGCAAAGACGCGAGACCTGGCTCTTGGAGATGCCCGACATGCCCATGGCCTTGACCAGATCATCCACGGACCGCGTCGAGATGCCTTGGACATAGGCTTCTTGGATCACGGCCGTCAGGGCCTTCTCCGCCATGCGCCGGGGTTCGAGAAAGCCCGGAAAGTAGCTGCCCTTTCTGAGCTTCGGGATGCGCAGTTCGACCGTCCCGGCGCGCGTCTCCCAGTCACGGTCGCGGTATCCGTTCCGCTGCGCACGACGCGCGGGGTCTTTCTCGCCATAGGCCGCGCCCGTTGCAGCGCCGACCTCCAATTCCATCAGGCGCTCGGCTACAAAGCCAATCATCTCGCGCAGAAGGTCCGCATCAGGGGTCTTCTCGACGAGGTCGCGCAGGTTCATCATGTCGGTGGTCATCGGTGGAATCTCCGGTCCAGGTTGGTGTCAGCAACCAGACCCTAACCGGAAACCGCCGGTGACCACCTCAACCAGAACCTACACCACGCTCAGGGACAGCATCGCCTGCAGCCGTGAGGAACTCGATGGCGGCAATTTCTGCGTTAATAGCCCTTAACGCGGCTTTAACCTTCTTGTTGTATACTCAACATATTGAAGAGGTTAACGAAAATGGAAAATTAGTCTGTAAGCGCCCTCCGGGCCAAAGAAAAGCATAAAACGAGACCGCTGGGGTGACCCCAAGCGATCGGTATAGCGCGCGATCAAGCTGGCCCGATCAATCGGGCCCGGCCCTGAGGGTGATTTATTTTGCGACCCCGCTGGGTGCCGCACAAGGAAGATAATTTCCGCATTTTCTCGAATTTTAAAAACCTTAACGCCGTTTTAACTCGACCATATTAAATATAAATTGCTAAAAGGAAATTGAAAAATGAAACTTACTCAACCGAGCCTTGGCTCGCCCCTTCTCACACAGATCGCTCGCGCGGGACGTTTGCGTTTGGACTTCATCGTTATGGCTCTGCAGTTTGGCTCCCCGAAGATGAGCAAGCCCAAGTGCACCCACGATGTATTTGTATCAAGACCACGGCGGAATATTTCCTCCGGCATGTCGGGAACATTCACGAAGATTAACGTGGCTTTAACCTTGTTGTGCTATATTTGATTTATCCATGGAGTAAATAGGATGGTAAAAGGAAATAGGAGACGTCTCGCCGAAGGAGATAAACATGTCGTGTTTACATATCGTGTGCCAGTGGCCGAAGCGGTACGGAGCAAACCAGACCCGGTAGATTTCGTGCTCCCGGGGCTGGTCGCCGGAAGCCTCGGAGTTGTCGTCGCACCGGGCGGGGTCGGGAAGAGCATGTTGATGCTTCAGACGGCCATTTCGATCGCATTGGGACGGGATGTTTATGGGATTTGGTCGGACGGCGCGGCCTGCGGGATCAAGTCCGGCCCGGTCATTCTCGCCATGGTGGAAGATGCGGCGAGCATTGTCAAAGATCGACTTCACAACGCATGTCGCAGCATCGACGATCAGGATCTGGAACGCCTTGACCGCGATTTGATCATTTTGCCGTACTATGGGAAGGGGTTCTCTCTTATCGAGCGCCGAGAGAACGGGCTCGCGGAGTCGGGCATGTTCGAAGCTCTCTGCGACGAAATCCGGAAGCTACCGGTGCCCCCACGATTGGTCGTATTTGATACGCTGAACCGCTGCCTCAACGGTGCGAGCGAGAACAGCGCAGGCGATGTAAGTCAGGTTATCAATATCGTCGAGCGGCTCTGCGCCGATGTCGGCTGCGCCGCAGTGCTTGTGCATCACGCCAATAAAGCATCAATGCAGTCTGGAAACGGATCGGCGCAATATGCAGCTCGGGGCTCGTCAGCGATCACTGACAATTGCCGCTGGCAAGTGAATCTCTCGCATGCGGATTCGGAACCGTCTGAATCGCGGAACAATGCCGGGGCGGCGGCGCGGGTGGTCTTGGCGCTCGCAAAGGTGAATTATGGCGCGCCTCTGGCCCCTGCATTTTTAACGCGTGATGCAAGCGGGCTCCTCTGGGGCGCCACGCCGCGAGACGAACACGGAAGGGCAGGGGGCCCATCGCTTTCTGTGGTGGAGAGGCATGATGATAACTGGTCATGAACTTCTCCGGAGCCGTTATGCACATGTTGATCCCGTGCTGCTCGGCAGCGGTCTCTTTCGGCCGCGTGGGTCCGGAAAACCCGTCGTGGGTCGGGCGGATTATCTGAACACAAGCTTTGAGCTCCATGCGCCCCTCGCGCTTGATCATGTCGCGCTGACGCTTCTGCTGACGCTCTGCAGCCTGGCTGGGCAGGCAAACGCGCCGATGCTCGAAGGGGTGGCAAGGCCCGCTGCTCTTTGGCAGAAAATGCGCTGCGAGGGCGCGGCTTCTGGACGCCCGACGGCAAGCTGGACGGGAAGTTTGACGGAACTGATGCGCGAGATGGGCTGCACTGGAAATGCGGGCAGTATGAGAACCCTCGTGCGCGCGCGACTTATGGCGCTGGCAGACGTCCGGGTTTCGGTTTCCAACAAGTCGACTGGAGCGCTGGTCGAGGCGGCCCAGTTGCTCGCCTTCGTCGAGAACGAGAACAAGACGCTGCTAAAGATCGCGCTCTGCCCCCATCTGAGCAGATCTGTGCTGCGTAGCCTCGGCGGTCACTACGTACACGTTTGTCTGGTGACCTATCGTCGTATCAACACAGGAGCAGGGCGGGTGTTGCATGCCCTTCTGAGCAATCGGGTCCGTGAAACCGCGCATCAGCAGTGGAAATGTGGCGTCGAGAAACTCAGCGTCGCGCTCTACGGTGAGGAAGGGAGCGCTGCGGCGCAACGCAAGCGTTTGGGAGCGACGCGCGCGGCGGCGGCGGCGCTCGTGGCGCAGGGCTGGTCAATCGAGGAGTTCTGGCGTTCCGGATCGCTTGTTTATGCGATCCGCCGTGGGGCGACGGACCCCAAGGTGCTCCAGTCCCACCATGCCCCGCGCCTTGGTGCCGGATGACGGTTCGATTCGCGCGGGGGTCTGGCAGGGTTTTGTCAAAAATCGGAATGTCAATAAAATATTTTATAATTGCATTGACATTGTGGGGGAGATGGCGTAAATTAGTAAAATAACGGAGGTGCAACATGCGCAAAAGCGGAGAGATATAATTATACTTCGGTGTTCAGCTGGTCCGGACATCTGGTGCGCATGACTTGGGGCTTCGGCCCGCATCTGCTGCTATCCCATTCACGCTAAAGAGTTTGGATCGGCTCGGTGAGCAGTCATCGGTCCATCCTCATCCCATACGCAGCCTTGTCTGCGTATCCGCGCTATTTAGCGCGGCTTGACGACGGCATGTCCGGCTTCCCGGACTTCGACAGTTATTCCCTGTTTTTTGGTTTTTCGGGTGTCGGCGTTTCAG
>NZ_BMYQ01000031.1 GCF_014652355.1 Gemmobacter lanyuensis
ACATCCTTCATCACGATCTCGCCGGTGATCGAGGCCCGCAGCGAGAGCTTGCCGCCAATCTTCGGCGCCGAAAGCCCCGGCATCCCCTTGTCCAGCACAAAGCCGCGGATCTTGCCGCCATGCGCCTCGGATTTCGCCCAGACGACAAAGACATCGGCGATCGGCGCGTTCGAAATCCACATCTTCGCGCCATTGAGCACATAGCCCGAGGCCGTCTTGCGCGCGACCGTCTTCATGCCGGCCGGGTCCGACCCGGCATCCGGCTCGGTCAGGCCGAAGCAGCCGATATACTCGCCACTGGCCAGCTTCGGCAGGTATTTCTGCCGCTGCGCCTCCGATCCATATGCATAGATCGGGTACATCACGAGGCTCGACTGCACCGACATCATCGAGCGATAGCCGCTGTCCACACGCTCCACCTCGCGCGCGACCAGGCCATAAGAGACGTACGAAGCCCCAAGCCCGCCGTATTCCTCGGGCACCGTCACGCCCAGAAGGCCCATCTCGCCCATCTCGCGGAAGATCTCGGGCGCGGTCACTTCCTCACGGTAGGCCGCCGTCACCCGCGGCTGCAGCTTGTCCTGCGCATAGGCCCGCGCCGCATCCCGCAGCATCCGCTCCTCCTCCGTCAGCTGATCCTCAAGACGAAACGCATCGCTCCAGTCAAAAACACCAAGCTCAGGCATATCCTTCGGTTTCAGGGCCATTTCCACGCCTCACTCCAGATCGGGTTGATATGCGTATAAGGGTTTGTTTGGGGCAAAGATAACGCTATATCGGCGTTTATATATGTGTGAAAGGAATAGTAATGGCGACGCCCCGCCGCCTTTTGCCCTCGGTTTCGCTGCTGATGGCCTTTGAATCGGTGATCCGGACCGGATCCACCCTTGCCGCCGCCCATGACCTGAGCCTGACACAGGGCGCGGTCAGCCGCCTGATCCAGAACCTTGAGGCGCAACTGGGCGTGCAGTTGTTCCGGCGCGAGGGGCGGCGGCTGGTGCCTACGGAAAACGCGCTGTCCTATGCCCGGGACGTGGCCAAGGCGATGGACCTAATCAGCCGCGCCTCGATGCGGGTGCGCTCGGCACCCGGGGGGGGGACGCTCGCGCTCTCGATCCTGCCGACCTTCGGGACGCGCTGGCTCGCCCCCCGCCTGCCGCGCTTTCTGGCCGAACATCCGGGGATCACCATCAACCTTGGCACGCGCCTGCGCCCCTTCGACTTTGCCGAAGAGGGGTTCGATGCCGCCATCCACTTTGGCGATCCGACCTGGCCCGACGCAGGCTTTGCCAAGCTGTTTGACGAGCGCATGGTGGCTTGCGCCGCACCGGGCTTTCTGGCCAGCCACCCGATTTCCGGCCCGCAGGATCTGATCGGCCTGCCGCTTCTGCAACTGGAAACCCGCCCCGATGCCTGGGCGGGTTGGTTCGCCCATCATGGCGTTCGAACCGCCGTGCCGCTGGGGATGCTGTTTGACCAGTTCGCGCCCATGATCCAGTCGGCGATCTATGGCATGGGGATTGCGCTTTTGCCCGAGTTTCTGGCCAAGGCCGAGCTGGCCGACGGACGGCTGGTCGATGCCTGGGGCGGCGCGGTCCCCAGCCAGGGCAGCTACTACCTCGTCTGGCCCAAAAGCGCGGAAACCTTCCCCCCGCTGGTGGCCTTCCGTGACTGGCTGGTCGGCGTGGTCCGCGGCGGCGGGGAAGAGGGCGTGCTGGCGTGGTAATCCGTCGCGCGCGGGCTGGCGGTCCCTGCGCGCCCGTGGCAATCTGCCCCCGATTGCAGGAGCCGCCATGACCGATGTGAAAATCGCCGCCGCCGCCTATCCGCTTGATTTCTTTTCAGACTTCGCAGGATACGAGGCCAAGCTTTCAGCCTGGGTGGCCGAGGCCGCTGCCACCGGCGCACAGCTTCTGGTCTTTCCCGAATATGGCGCGATGGAACTGGGCAGCCTGGGTGGCGCCACCGTTGCCGCCGATCTGGAGGCCTGCCTGCATGAAGTCGCACGCTGGCGGCCCGAGGTCGATGCCCTGCACCTGCGGCTTGCGGCGCAGCATGGGGTGCATATCCTTGGCGCCTCGGGGCCGGTGTTTCCAGACCCGCACAGCCGCCCCGTCAACCGCGCGACCTTCTATGGCCCCACGGGGATTCTGGGCCATCAGGACAAGCAGATCATGACGCGCTTTGAACGCGAGATCTGGTTTGTCGCGCCCGGTCAGGGCCTGCCGGTCTTTGACACCCCGCTGGGCCGGATCGGCGTGGTAATCTGCTATGACAGCGAATTCCCGCTGCTGTCGCGCGCGCTGGTCGAACAGGGGGCCGAGATCCTGCTTGCGCCGTCCTGCACGGACAGCTTCCGCGGCTTTACCCGCGTCCGTGTCGGTGCTATGGCAAGGGCGCTGGAAAATCAATGCGTTGTGGTGCATTCGCCGACCGTGGGCCTGTGCGATTTCTGCCCCGCGGTCGATGAAAACGTAGGCAGCGCCGCGATCTATGGCCCGCCCGATCTGGGTTTCCCCGAAAACGGCATCTTCACGGAGACGCCGCTCAACGCACCCGGGTGGGCCTATGCGACCATCTCACGCGATGCGATTGCCGAGGTGCGTCGCGCGGGCGGGGTTCTGAACCATCTTCACTGGGGCGAACAGGCCGACCGACTGGCCCGCGCCCGGCGTTGATTGGCCTGCGGCGTCGATTCCCCCTTGAAAAATAGGTGAAACAGGCGCATCTAGCGGCTGAGCCTGCGAACCCGTCGCGGGCCGAACCCATTTGGAGTGACCATGGCCAAGGAAGAACTGCTCGAATTCCCCGGTGTCGTCAAGGAACTCCTGCCGAACGCGACATTCAAGGTCGAGCTGGAAAACGGCCATGAACTGATCGCAACCATGGCAGGCAAGATGCGCAAGAACCGCATCCGCGTTCTGGCAGGCGACAAGGTGCAGGTGGAAATGACCCCCTATGACCTGTCGAAAGGCCGCATCAACTATCGTTTCAAGTGAAGCTGATCCTCGGCTCCGCCAGCCCGCGCCGGAAAGATCTTCTGGCGCAGCTTGGCATTGCCCCCGACGCGATTCTGCCCCCGGACATTGATGAAGACCCGCTGCCGCGGGAACTTCCGCGCCCCTATTGCGCGCGTCTGGCCCGGGAAAAGGCCGAGGCGGTTGCCGCCGGGCCGGATGATATCGTGCTTTGTGCCGATACAACCGTAGCGCTTGGCCGCCGCATTCTGGGCAAGCCCGCCGATGCGGGCGAGGCCGCGGCCTTTCTGACCCTACTGGGCGGGCGCCGCCATCAGGTCATCACCGCCATTGCCGTCCGCCGCGGACCGCGCCTTTGGGTGCGCGAAGTGGTGACGGATGTGAAGATGAAACGGCTTTCGGATCTTGAACTGAACGCCTATCTCGCCAGTGGCGAATGGGAAGGCAAGGCCGGGGGCTATGCCATTCAGGGCCTCGCCGGGGCGTTCATCACATGGCTTTCGGGGTCGTTCACCGGCGTGGTGGGCCTTCCCGTGGCAGAAACGGCCGTGCTTCTCGCCGCGGCCGGCTATCCCGTATACGGAGACAAGGCATGAAGGGCCGCGTGATCGCACTCGACCGCATCGAAGACCGCGAGGCTGCGGCGCTGATCGTGGACGGGGTCCTGCAGGATTTCGTGCTGGACCCGGCGGGCGACGCGCCCCTGCCCGGCGCCATCTATCGCGGCATCGTGGACCGCCCGGTCAAGGGCCAGGGTGGCGTCTTTGTCCGCATGCCCGACGGGCAGAGCGGCTTTCTGCGGCAGGTCTCGGGCCTTGCGCCCGGTCAGGCGGTGCTGGTGCAGGTCAGCGGCACGGCCGAACCCGGCAAGGCCATTCCCGTCACCACGCGGCTTCTGTTCAAAAGCCGCTTTGCCATCATCACCCCCGGCGCCCCCGGCCTGAACATCAGCCGCCGCATCCGGGATGAGGATCTGCGCGCCGATCTCGACAGCCTCGCTCAGGCGGGGATGGAGGGGGCGCCCAAAGACCTTGGTCTGATCCTGCGGTCGGCCTGCGAAGCCGCGGATGAGGCGGAGATCGCCGAAGACATCCTTGCCATGCGCGACCTTGCGGTTGCGGTGCTTCAGGATGTGGACGGCAAGCCCGAGCTGCTGGTTGATGGCGCCTCGGCCCATGAACAGGCCTGGCGCGACTGGACCGATCCGACCCCGGATGACCTGGACGACGCGGCGGGGTCTTTCGGCAATCACGGCGTGCTGGAAATGCTCGACACCCTGCTTGCGCCGGGTGTGGCGCTGCCGGGCGGTGGACAGATGTTCATCGAACCGACGCGCGCACTTGTGGCGGTCGATGTGAACACCGGCCCGGACACGAGCCCCGCCGCCAGCCTCAAGGCCAATGTCGCCGCCGCCCGCGATCTGCCGCGGCAGCTGCGCCTGCGCGGTCTGGGCGGGCAGATCGTCGTCGATTTCGCGCCCATGCCCAAGAAAGACCGCGCCACGCTGGACCAGGTCCTGCGCGCAGCCTTCAAGGGCGAATCGGCCGAGACGAGCCTTTCGGGCTGGACGACGCTGGGCAATTACGAGCTGGTCCGCAAACGCGACCGCCTCCCCCTGACCGAGCTTCTGGCGGGGCGGGCATGACCTGCCCGATCTGCCAGAAAGACACGGATGCGAAATACCGCCCCTTCTGTTCGCGCCGCTGCGCGGACATTGATCTGGGGCGGTGGCTCAAAGGCAGCTATGTCATTCCCGGCACCGCCCAGGAAGAAGACGACCCTGCCCCCAGCGGCCAAGCCCCAGAAGAAAATCCGCGTCACTGATCTTTTTTGCCCAAACCCTCTGGACAGCCCCCGCGCCCTCGCTTAATACCGCCTCACCAAACGGCAGATGCCGACGGTGCCCAGATAGCTCAGTTGGTAGAGCAACGGATTGAAAATCCGTGTGTCGCTGGTTCGATTCCGGCTCTGGGCACCATTTTCTCAAGCTAAGGTTCTGAAATCGTTGAGAAACCGTCTTCAACGGCTTGGGGCGTAGAACCACGTGTATAACCTTCCTGTAAAATACACCTTCCAGAAGGGCGAAGTCTATTATTTCGTTCGGAAGGTTCCCGCCGATCTTCGGGCGAAATATCGGTCACAGAGAATCTCGTTTTCGTTGCGAACGCGTTCCCCAAAGGTGGCCGATCAGCGCTCCCGACGTGTCGCTGCCAAGCTGGACGATTATTGGTTCCAGTTGCGCATGACCTCGGGCGTTCCCGGCTCAAATATGCTTTTGGAAGAGGTGCCCGCATCTCCTGCCCCTGCCGTTCCGTCGAAGGTCGAAGCGCAGCCCGAAGTAGCGAATCCAACGCTCACCGAGGCGGTGGCGCTTTACAAGCGACTCAAAGGCGCTGGGAAGTCCGAGACCTTCCTGAGGGCTCCTGAGCGTGTTGCCGAATACCTTCGTGAAGCGGTTGGCGAGAAGCGTCTGCTGGACTACACCCGTGCTGATGCCAATAGGTTCAGGGACTGGCTGCTCGCGCGCGGCATCGTCGGCAGCAGCATCGCTCGGACGATGGGAACCCTGCGTGCAGTGCTCAACTTCGCAGCAAGCGAGCACGCTTTTGGACCTGCACCGGTTCTGTTCCGGTCAGGTGCTCATGTTAGGCGGCCCTCTGTTC
>NZ_BMYQ01000032.1 GCF_014652355.1 Gemmobacter lanyuensis
AGAAAAACCACCCTGTTTCATCGCGAAATCAATGACATGAGTGTTGTTCAGGGCGAACTACGTCCAGCACTCACAGCTACCATTCAACTAGTGTTCCGAGGGCGATTATCCTCGGTTGGGGCCTACTCGAGGCCATTGCGACTGGAGAACAAATCAACAACAAACATATCATCAATAGGAATAAATGCCTCAAAAAAACTGCGATACGTCGTCAAATTCGATGGACCTTCCATTGCAAAAGACCCGTACGATTCGGCTCTATTTTCGGTTGAAGATCGATGACGTGCGCCACTCTATTTTCAAGATAGCGGCAAGCCCAATTTCCTCGAGATACGGCTGCGACTTTTCCAACAGAAACAGAAATACATACTGCAACTCCTTCACGCTCAAATTGCACGGCGCTAGCGTCATATGACATAAGCGTCCAGCTGTCAGGCACATGCAGGCGCGTTTGCGCCCCGGAAGTTCGGCCGTGCCAACAATCAGAAACTGCCAGGCCACCGCCGACAAGGCTAACCTCGCGTCGTACTTGTACACTACGAAGTGAAAGCTCCCCGGCAACTCCACAGGCTGTAGATTCCGAGGGCGACGCAAAGCGGGCTGAGGCCAAGCGCCCTACCCGGAAAGCCCCTTTATAGCTCACGGGTTCAACCCCCCTTGCTGCAGGGCCATTGTGTTCTGCCGCAGCCCGGTCATGCATGCGACGCGGACCGGTCGAATACTGATATGTCCCGGGGTCGACGATAAAACGGGTTCCGGCTACGTCGACCTCAATCGACAAAAAATCAGCATGTCCATGACCGGGATTTGACGACGGGCCGATCGGTCCGGCATCAAATAACGCAAAGATATCACCGCGACAAAGGCGAGCATAACCCGCACTATCAAGCGTTTCAATCTCGGCAAATTTCGGGCTTGTAGAAATTTGACTCGGTTTTGGTACTTCTCCCAGCCAACTGTCATTGAACAGCGCGATGTCTCCATCCGGGTGCGCCATAAAGTGCCATGCGCGAATTGCCTGTTTCAGGCGCTCCGATGCCAAAACACGGGTTTTGGGCGAAAGGAAAGGCGTTTGGGCAAACACCTGAAGGGACATAACTGAGAGCCCTTGATACATCGCAGACCGCTCAACTGACATGCCATCCGAAAGAATAGTGTCTTGGATAATGGCGGTTACGTTGCGGTCTAACTGATGCACAATAGTGGGGCAGGGAGCTGGTACGTTAGAATAATAGAAGCACAGTGCCGCAAGGTTGCGCTCGACATGATTGTTATTTAACTCGTGTTCGATATTGGCAAGAACAAATCCTATGTTGAAGCGGAGAAATTCCTCAATTTCGCAGCAGAGCCTTTCGGGGAGAGAGCGACGGTTTCGAGCGACAAGGTAACCGCTAAGAATGGCAAGAATGCGGTGCGATACACTGTAGGGAAACCAATATGAGGAGAAACACCCCGGAGTCGAAAACGAAGCCTGTTCGCGGAAGCGGGCTAGAAGGTCCGCAACGGCCGCAAGATGCAAATCGTTCCCATGTATCAGCATCGGGCAGATAAAACCCATGTGGCCGAATTTTTGTCGCCACAAATGAAAGTCTTTCTCCGCGTCCACCGTATGGTGCCAATTGACTGATGCAGCGTTGCCGAAATCGGCGTGCTGCGCAAAATAGACAAACTGCCCGGCGGCAGCATTGTCGATATATGGCGCATAAATGCCGTTATAAAACGCTGCAACTGCAAGCGACTGCTCCGGCAAAGCCGGTGCGGGCACAAGCTTTTGCACCCGCGCGCTGACGCGCTCGATGTGCCACGCATACGCATTCGGCGCCACGCGGCACAGCTTGTTCCGCGCTAACCGCTTCATGTGGTAAGCCACCATACGGGGCGACAGCCGTGCCAAAGCCTGCAGTGTAATACGATCTATCATCAAAGCGCCTGTGTTGAACAACTCTTCACAAAATACCTGCTGCTACAGGTGCCTTGCGCCGAAACGCTCATGGCCGAATATTGCCCGGAATCGGGCCAATCGGGGTAAAGCTGGTTTTGGGCGTTGTTGCAATACCCTGCGGACCTGCGCCGTGAATCAACAAGGTTAACTCGTTGACGTGGAGAAGAAAATCCAGCGACAGATATTGCGGCCGGCCTTCGCGCAGCTCGCGTGCCATCTCTGCAACACCCACCAATTTGTCTTGAGCATAAACTTCGCGACGGCGTAACCATTCGATCATACGCTGCTTGAGCGACGATTTAAGCTGCTGATCCTTTTCGACTGCGCTAGATTTCCAGTTCTTCACCAACTTCAATCGGCGGCCGCTGATACCGAACAATCGACCCAGAAAAGGGTTGGCGCGGAGGGTCCGAAACTTTCGCGCATTGAGGCTGCGCCTGGTGAAGCGTTCGAGATAGACCGGCGACTGATAGTGGCGATAGCTGTCTGCGGACACTTCGCCTGCGTCACCGATCACTCGCATGCGGTGGTCACGCGGGGCCACGACAGTGGTCGATATCCGCGCCGCAGCGCCGTTAGCAAAGGTCAACAGCGCGACAGAATAATCGGGCGTACCAGACAGGCCCGGCGTTTCGGCAGACTTGTTCTCCAACAGCTCATTCGACATGGCGGCAACCGAAATCGCAGGCCCCAGCAGCGCGCAGATCCACACAAGGTGATAGCCTACATGTTCAAAAGTGCAGCCTTCGTGAATCTCTTCTGTCAATGGCCACGGTGCCCCCGTGGGGCTACGCACTTTCTCGAATTCCATCAGGTGGATGGGGTTGTCGTCCAACTCCGCATAAACCAGTCGCGGTTTGCCGATATGGCCCTGTTCCACCGCATCGAATATTGTTCGCACAGAGTCACTGTACACGTTCGATGGTGCCGCATACAGCCGAACCCCACGCGCAACCGCAAGATCGGCCAGCACCCTTGACTGATCCAAATCGCGTGTCAGCGGCTTTTCGGAATACACATGCTTGCCCGCCTCCAACGCGCGCCGCGACACTTCGAAATGTGATCCGATATTGGTCAGATTTATGACCGCATCGACCGACGGATCGGCCAACAAATCTTCATAGCTGCCATAAGTTGCAAAGCCGTAGTAATGTCTGATTCGCGCCATCCGGTCAGCATTGATGTCAAAGACGCCTGCAACCTTCAGTTCCGGGTGTGCCCGAAAGGTCCGCATGTAAATATCGAAAACAAATCCGCAGCCAACAAAGGCGATGTTCATCGAAAACTCCTCGAAGTGATAGTGTGCAGAAAATGCCTGCATCTGCTTCGACGAGAGACCTTGTCTCGCGAAGCCTGCGAGTTGTCAAGCGAACGTGTCAACTGCCGCAGCGCGCAACCTGCTCGCAACAGTGCCCGATTTCCTGCCAAAGAGCAACGCTCGCCCTGGGGTTAAAAATTGTTCAGTATCTCGTAAATTTATATACTTATCAATATATTGCAGCGTCTACCTACAAGCTCTGCCGCAACTACCGCACGCGCCGTCACTTGTGCTAGGGTCAGGACCCATTGATATTGCCCTTGCAGCATGATTCAGCCTCCGCGAGGAGACTGAACGATGAGCATCTTGGCAAAGCGGGCATAGGGGTGCAGCCGGGCAATCGGCCAAGCCTCGATCTGGCTCGGCGCGAAGACGCGGTCCATGGGATGCGGCTCGGGATGAGGGGGGGAAATCAAAAAAGCGCCCGTGAGGGGGGGCCTCCGGGCTCAATTCTTCGATGATCAAGGGGCGGATCAATCGAGGCAGGCCTGTCAACGGGAAAAGTGAAGCGGACTCAACGACTTCTCGCAAACAGGCTTCCAGAGGGTGGCCTCTGGCAACTTGGCCTTCCCGGGGGTGGCTTCCCTGAAGCTTGAACGCTGCCAGAAAAGTAGCCCGATCATCGAACCAGAAATGCGCCGGCAGACCCCTCCCGGTTCATCTCACCGCGCAACCTGGCGAGCCACCACTGCAAGCGCAAACTCCACAAGGTAATCATTGAGCGCCCGAGACGCGGCTGTGGCGGCCTCCGCATCTCTTTCAGAGATGGCCGTCAGAATGGCGCGGTGCAGATCCCGCCCGCGTAAGATATCGTTATTTTCCTCGCGCGCATGGACGATCCAGAACCGTCGCGACAACCCCTGCAATGGGAGCATCAGCGACCCGAGATAGCGGTTCGCGGCGGCATCGAGGATGAGCGCATGGGTTTCCCGGATGGTGTCGGTGTACTCCTGCAAGGTGAACTGGCCTTCCAGACGGGATGCCAAGCTTTGCATGGCCTCCCGCTGTGTCTTGCTGGCTCTCTTGCTCGCGAGGTCTACTGCCAGCACCTCAACGGCGCGGCGGACTTCAAGTCGGCTGAGCTGATCCTCGACTGTGATTGCCGGGATTTCGATCCCACGGCTGGCATGCACTCGGATCATGTAGCTGGGCGCCAGGCGCTGGATCGCCTCGCGAATCGGTGTCCGCCCCAAGCCGATGAGCTCGACGATGGTCCGTTCGGACACCATCGCCCCAGGAGCGAGTTCGCCCCGCTCGATCATGCCCTGCAGCACGGCAACCGCCTGCTCTGTCTTGTTCATTTCCGTCTCCAGCCCAACTGCGGCGCACCGCGCCGCTCTATATCAAGGCAGATTGACATACTACCGATATATTGCTCATATATTGTAAATCACAAACAAGGTCGAGAAGGACGCCGCCATGAAGTACTCGCCCGGTGCTGAACGCTGCCCATTGCCGTATTCGCCATTCAAGAGCTGCACCGTGCCGCGTCCGATCGGCTGGCTGTCCAGCCGCAGTGTCGCCGGGGTGGAGAACATCGCGCCCTACAGCCAGTGGCAGAACCTGACCTTCGATCCGCCAATGGTGATGTTCGCGGCCAACCGCTACCCGGACGGGCGGCGCAAGGACACGGTCCTGAACGCCGAGGAAACCGGCTGGTTTGTCTGGAACATGGCGACATTCGCGCTGCGCGAGGCGGTGAACATCAGCGCCATGGCTTTGCCGCCCGAGGAAAGCGAGTTCGACCGTATCGACGTGACCCGCATCTATTCCGACAACGGTGCGGTGCCGATGGTCAAGGAAAGCCCCTGCAAGTTCGAATGCCGGTACCTGAGCACGCACACGATGCGCGGCGCCTCCAACCACGGCACCGTCGATGTCGTCTTTGCCCAGGTGGAGACGATCCATATCGACGACCAAGTGATCCGGCCTGACGGTCGACTGGACATCACCGCGATCGAGCCAATCGCCCGGTTGGGATACTTCGACTACACCGTGATCCGCGAGACCTTCGAGATGCGCGTGCCCGGATCCGATGCCGACGCCCAAGCCGGATTGGAAGGCCGTGGCGGCAAGTGACTTTGCGATAACCACTACAACAAACTGCCCAGCCATGCGCGTCGAGGCGGACACACAACAGCGGAGGATTCTGAAATGACACATCGTAATGGCGTTGATGATGTGACCGCCCCCCGACGGCATCGATGTGCCAAGGTGGGTCTGCG
>NZ_BMYQ01000033.1:0-2500 GCF_014652355.1 Gemmobacter lanyuensis
GACCTACTCTCCCACGTCTTGAGACGCAGTACCATTGGCGTGACGGCCCTTAACGGCCGAGTTCGGGAAGGGATCGGGTGTTTAGCCGTCGCTATGACCACCAAACCGAGGAATTACCCAAGGTGATACAACATTGTGATTGTTCAAGTCTGTTGAGCTTTTGATTTGAGTAACGGTCTGGCTGTTACTGGATCAAATCAAGCCTATCGAGCAATTAGTACCGGTCAGCTGAATGCATTGCTGCACTTACACCTCCGGCCTATCGACGTGGTGGTCTTCCACGGCTCTCAAGGGAGACCTTGTTTTGAAGGGGGCTTCCCGCTTAGATGCCTTCAGCGGTTATCCTGTCCGTTCATAGCTACCCAGCACTGCCGTTGGCACGACAACTGGTCCACCAGTGGAACGTTCACCCCGGTCCTCTCGTACTAGGGGCAACTCTTCTCAAGTCTCCTACACCCACGGCAGATAGGGACCGAACTGTCTCACGACGTTCTAAACCCAGCTCACGTACCTCTTTAAATGGCGAACAGCCATACCCTTGGGACCTGCTCCAGCCCCAGGATGAGATGAGCCGACATCGAGGTGCCAAACGATGCCGTCGATATGGACTCTTGGGCATCATCAGCCTGTTATCCCCAGAGTACCTTTTATCCGTTGAGCGATGGCCCTCCCACTTGGGACCACCGGATCACTATGGCCGACTTTCGTCTCTGTTCGACTTGTCAGTCTTACAGTCAGGCTGGCTTCTGCCATTGCACTCAACGACCGATTTCCGACCGGTCTGAGCCAACCTTCGCGCGCCTCCGTTACTGTTTGGGAGGCGACCGCCCCAGTCAAACTCCCCACCATGCATGGTCCCGGACCCGGATAACGGGCCGCGGTTAGACATCAAGAGTGCGAAGGGTGGTATCTCAAGGGAGGCTCCACAGAAACTGGCGTCTCTGCTTCGATGCCTACCACCTATCCTGCACATCACAATCCTGATGCCAGTGCAAAGCTGGAGTAAAGGTTCATGGGGTCTTTCCGTCTAACCGCGGGAAGTGTGCATCTTGACACACAGTTCAATTTCGCTGAGTCCACATCAGAGACAGCGGGGAGATCGTTACGCCATTCGTGCAGGTCGGAACTTACCCGACAAGGAATTTCGCTACCTTAGGACCGTTATAGTTACGGCCGCCGTTTACTGGGGCTTCAATTCGGAGCTTGCACCCCTCCTTTTAACCTTCCAGCACCGGGCAGGCGTCAGACTGTATACGTCGCCTTACGGCTTCGCACAGCCCTGTGTTTTAAGTAAACAGTCGCCACCCCCTAGTTTGTGCCCCCGGCCCATAGTTGCCTACAAGCCGGGCTCCCTTCTCGCGAACTTACGGGAGCATTTTGCCGAGTTCCTTTGATGTGGTTCTCTCAAGCGCCTTGGTATACTCTACCAGTCCACCTGTGTCGGTTTGGGGTACGGTCTTGTGGAGGGCTATTTCCAGGAACCTCTAAGCGGCCCACCCAATCCGATAAGGGCAGACAACCTTCGAGATCCGTCACTTCCTCCTGGCCCAGGAATATTAACCTGGTTCCCATCGACTACGCCTTTCGGCCTCGCCTTAGGGGCCGGCTTACCCTGCTCAGATTAGCTTTAAGCAGGAACCCTTGGACTTTCGGCGACAGGGTCTCTCACCCTGTTTGTCGCTACTCATGTCAACATTCTCGCTTCTGATCTCTCCACCAGTTGCCTTACGGCCTGGCTTCACAGAAAGCTCCTCGCCTCCATGCTTCCCCGTAAGGAAGACAAGAGGCATGGAGCTATATCACAGAACGCTCCGCTACCACGCATATTGCTATGCATCCTGAGCTTCGGCTCGTGGCTTGAGCCCCGTTACATCTTCGCCGCAGGACAGCTTATCTAGACCAGTGAGCTGTTACGCTATCTTTAAAGGATGGCTGCTTCTAAGCCAACCTCCTGGTTGTTTTGGCCGTCCCACATGCTTTCCCACTTAGCCACGAATTAGGGGCCTTAGCTGCAGGTCAGGGTTGTTTCCCTCTTCACGACGGACGTTAGCACCCGCCGTGTGTCTCCCGGATAGTACTCTTGGGTATTCGGAGTTTGCTTAGGCTCAGTAAGTCTGTGGGACCCCATCACCCATGCAGTGCTCTACCCCCCAAGGTATTCGTCCGAGGCGCTACCTAAATAGCTTTCGCGGAGAACCAGCTATCTCCAGGTTTGATTGGCCTTTCACCCCTAGCCACAAGTCATCCAGACCCTTTTCAACGGGTGTTGGTTCGGACCTCCAGTACGTGTTACCGTACCTTCATCCTGCTCATGGCTAGATCACCTGGTTTCGGGTCTGATCCAACGAACTCATGCGCCCTTTTAAGACTCGCTTTCGCTGCGCCTACACCTATCGGCTTAAGCTTGCTCGTTAGACCAAGTCGTTGACCCATTATACAAAAGGTACGCCGTCAGGGCTTATGCCCCTCCGACTGCTTGTAAGCGTCCGGTTTCAGGTAC
>NZ_BMYQ01000034.1 GCF_014652355.1 Gemmobacter lanyuensis
GCTTCATAGGCAGAACCGAAATTGCAGGGTTTCGGCCAAAATCATACAAAACCCTGCAAGCCATAGCCAGAAAAACCACCCTGTTTCATCGCGAAATCAATGACATGAGTGTTGTTCAGGGCGAACTACCAAGGACGAAAAGAGTGGGGCAAACTCTCGAAATGGCTTGTCAGCCCTTGGCACCCTGACCACGGGCGTAGACATCTTCGTAGCGGATGATGTCATCTTCGCCCAGATAACTGCCGGTTTGAACCTCGATCAGCACCATCGGCACCTTGCCGGGGTTTTCCATGCGGTGCACTGCCCCCAGAGGGATGTAGACGGATTGGTTTTCCGTCAGCAGCTTCACCTCATTGTCAACCGTGACCCGCGCGGTGCCTTCGACCACGATCCAGTGTTCGGAACGGTGGTGGTGCGATTGCAGGCTGAGCGCTGCCCCCGGTTTCACCACGATGCGCTTGACCTGAAAGCGCGACCCGATGACGAGGCTTTCAAACATGCCCCAAGGTCGGTGATCGGTGGGGAAGGTGGTGGCCTGCGCGCGGCCCTTGGCCTGAAGGGCGGCAACGGCCTCTTTCACGCGCTGGCTTTGCGATTTGTGCGCGACAAGCACGGCATCGGTAGTGGCGATGGCCACGATATCCTTGAGCCCGATGCCCACCAGTTCCACGCGCGGCGATTCTGACCGCAGCAGGGTGTCTTCGCAGCCGATGGCGGTGGCATTGTCAGAGGCGACATTGCCCGCTGCATCCGGCCCGGCCTCTTGCCAGACCGCATCCCATCCGCCCAGATCAGACCACCCGGCCGAGAAGGGCATCACGGCAAGGTTCGATGCCTTTTCCATGATGGCGTAATCAATCGAGATGTCGGGCACATTGGCCCATGCCGTTGCATCAAGGCGGCTGAACGACAGGTCGGGCTGAGCCCTTGACACGGCGGCGCCGACATGTTCGAGTACGTCGGGCGCATGCTGGCTGAAGGCTTTGACCAGTGTGTCGGCGGTGAACAGGAAGATGCCTGCGTTCCACAGGAAATTGCCTGCGGTGAGCATCTGTTCGGCATGTTTGGCCTTGGGCTTTTCGACAAAGCGGGCGAGGGCTTGCGGAGTTTGCGCGCTGGCGTCGGCCCCCGGTGCCAGTTCCAGATAGCCATAGCCGGTTTCGGCGCGTGTGGGGGTGATACCGAAGGTCACGATATCGCCGGCGAGCGCGCGCGGGGCGGCGGCCTGCACGGCGGCGCGGAATGCGGCGGCATCGGGCACCACATGGTCGGACGGGGCGACCAGCATCAGGGCATCGGGCTGGGTGACGCGCAGGTGCAGCGCGGCGGCCAGCACGGCAGGGGCGGTGTTGCGCCCTTCGGGTTCGATCAGGATGGCCAGCGGGCTGGTTTCGATGGCGGCCAGCTGTTCGACGACGATGAAGCGGAAATCGTTACCGGTGATGACGAGGGGTTCTTTGAACCCCGCCCCGATCAGACGGCCCACCGCGCCCTGAAACAGGCTTTCATTGCCGGTCAGGCGGGAAAACTGCTTTGGAAAGGATTTTCGGGACAAGGGCCAAAGCCGGGTGCCCGACCCGCCACACAAAAGGACTGGGTGGATGATGAATGTCATAAAATAGGCCTGTCAGTTGCGAAAGGTCGTCTGGTTGGCAAGGAACCATCGATAGGTTTCGGAAAGTCCCGTCTCAAGTGTGATCCGCGCCTGCCAGCCCATCCGGGCCAAACGGCTTACGTCCATCAGCTTGCGCATGGTGCCATCGGGCTTAGTTGGGTCTGTGGCGATCCGGCCCTTAAAGCCAGTGATCTGGGCTACCATCTGAGCAAGTTGAAGAATTGATACATCGGTGCCAGAGCCTACGTTGATGTGGCTGAGCATGGGTTGGGTGTTAGCCTCATATGCGGCCTTGGGCAGATCTAGCACGAAAAGCGAAGCTTCAGCCATGTCGTCCACATGCAGAAATTCCCGCATCGGAGCGCCCGAACCCCAGATGGTGACCTCTTCCGCGCCGCTTTGCGCCGCTTCGTGGAAGCGCCGAATCAGGGCGGGTAGCACATGAGAGTTCTGCGGGTGAAAGTTGTCGCCTGGACCATAAAGATTGGTCGGCATGACCGAGCGGTAATCCACTCCATGCTGGCGGTTGTAACTTTCGCATAGCTTAATGCCCGCGATCTTGGCGATGGCATAAGGCTCATTGGTCGGCTCCAACTTGCCGGTTAGCAGCGCATCTTCGCACATCGGCTGCGGCACCTCTTTCGGATAGATGCAGGAGGATCCAAGCTGCAAAAGGCGCGTGACCCCGGCGGCGAATGACTGATGAATGACGTTGCATTCAATCATTAGGTTTTCGTAGATGAAATCAGCGGGGTAGCTGTTATTTGCATGAATGCCACCCACCTTGGCCGCGGCGAGGATGACCACATCGGGGCGTTCTGATTGCATGAACGACCGCACCGAGTGCTGGTTGGTCAGGTCGAGTTCGGCATGAGCCCGAGTCAGCAGGGTAAGATCTTCTCCCGCGGCTTTGCGGGTCTCCAACTGGCGTACAATCGCGCCGCCGACCATGCCTCGATGGCCTGCGATGTAGATTTTCATGCGTCCTCACTATATGAATAAAATTTCAATTTCCGCACAGGGTCGCGTCAAACGAGACAATTTTTATGGAAACATTTTCAACGACGCCATGAGATCGGATCTCCCAGCTCAGTCCTACTTGCATCGATCTCCGCATGTGGCTGCTTTTATTGGTTTTCATCTGACAGAGCAGAACGCCCTAACCCTCAATGCTGACCGGCATCGCGTGTCCATGATCCTTCAATAGAGCGTAACGCTGTGCCGACCGCAGATCGGCAGCGACCATTTCGGCACACATTTCTTGGGCCGTGATTTCGGGTACCCAGCCAAGCTTGACCTTAGCCTTTGTCGGGTCTCCCAACAGGGTCTCCACTTCGGCGGGGCGGAAATAACGCGGGTCAATCCGCACCAGCACATCGCCAACCTTGACGCCGGGTGCGTTGTCACCTGTAACACACGCGACTGTCGCAATTTCATCGACACCATTCCCGCTGAATTCCAGCGAGATTCCAAGTTCTGCGGCCGACCATGTGATGAATTCACGCACAGAATACTGCACACCTGTCGCTATTACGAAATCTTCGGCGTCGTCCTGTTGTAGCATCATCCACTGCATGCGCACATAATCTTTGGCATGTCCCCAATCGCGCAACGCATCAATGTTGCCCATGTAAAGACATTTTTCCAACCCTTGCGCGATATTGGCAAGGCCACGGGTGATTTTGCGCGTGACAAATGTCTCACCCCTGCGCGGGCTTTCGTGATTGAACAAAATACCGTTGCACGCATACATGCCATAGGCTTCACGGTAATTTACTGTTATCCAATAAGCATACATCTTGGCGACGGCGTAGGGAGAGCGTGGGTGAAAGGGTGTTGTTTCACGCTGCGGAATTTCTTGCACAAGACCGTAGAGTTCTGAGGTGGAAGCCTGATAAAAGCGCGCTTTCTTCTCTAAGCCCAGAAAACGGATTGCCTCCAAAAGCCGCAAAGTGCCCATTCCATCTACATCGGCGGTGTATTCGGGAGCCTCAAAACTGACGGCAACGTGACTTTGTGCGCCGAGGTTGTAAACCTCATCAGGCTGCACTTCTTGCAATATCCGAGTTAGGTTGGAACTGTCTGTCAAATCGCCATAATGCAGACGAAACCTTGCGTTGTCGATGTGCGGATCCTGATAAATATGGTCCACACGCTGTGTATTAAATAATGACGCACGGCGCTTTATGCCGTGAACTTCATAACCCTTATCCAAAAGAAATTCTGCAAGATAAGAACCGTCTTGTCCAGTAACACCCGTAATTAAAGCCGTTTTTGTCATGTCTGAATCCTAAATGGTGCCGACTACTTGCAACTCCGCATCGCCTTCTTACCTCGACCAGTGCAAAATGGGAATACTAATTAGTTCGCCCTGAACAAAGCCTTCACACCGGTTCTGCGGGCACATAGCGTTGGTGCTG
>NZ_BMYQ01000035.1:0-569 GCF_014652355.1 Gemmobacter lanyuensis
CGCACCCGGGCTTTGCCCTTGGAGATGCAATCGACCTCAGGCTCGTGCAGGGCGTAGAGCTTGTCCGCACCCTTTGGCTGTTGATGCAAGAGCTGCGAGACCAACGCGAGCTTGGCAATGACCCGATCCCGGAGGCCGCCCTCGGGGATGTCATCAAGGTGGCGGCGCAGGTCGCGCATCACTCGACCAGTATAGCCCCTGAGCTTTTTCAAGGCCTTGCGCATGCGCTTGAATTGCTTGGCATGGGCGTAGCGGCCCACCTGCAGCGCCAGCCGTGGGGCAAGACGGGCATAGCTTTGCCGCAGGTCTACCCCTGCCTCTTGCGCCAGCACCACCAGCTGTTCCCGCGCCCGCTCGTAGAGGCGGGAGTCGGTTGGATAGGCGATGTTCTTTTCCATCACGGTCGTATCGATGGCGACGCGCTTGGCGCTGCCTTCATCAATCACCCCGGATTTCTGGCCGGCTTGGATCGTCTGGGTCAGCATCCATTCCACACCCTCTTCGCCGATCCGCTTGCGCCAACGTGTCAGAGATGAGGGATCGATGGGCAACCGGTGCTGGAAGAAGGT
>NZ_BMYQ01000035.1:578-2621 GCF_014652355.1 Gemmobacter lanyuensis
AAGGAGCACCGCCAGTTTCACCAGTTCATGGCGCGGATCGATCATGTCAACCAGTCGCGGCCGCAGCAGATCATCCTGTTCCGGGGGACGAGGGCGGTGCTTCATACGCAGAACCGAAATTGCAGGGTTTCGGCCAAAATCATACAAAACCCTGCAAGCCATAGCCAGAAAAACTACCCTGTTTCATCGCGAAATCAATGACATGAGTGTTGTTCAGGGCGAGCTAACCCGCCCGTGGCATAATTGCCTGTGTCCTGTGTCGGCGTATGTCGATTTCACTCTAGCAGGGCGCTGAAATAGTCTGCGATGGCGAATGGTTTCCTTTTGGCGCAACTGTCCGGTTTTAGCTTCAGGCGCCTCGGTGCAGAAAGCATGACTGTTTGGCGCTGTTTGGGATCGTCACGCAGCCAGCAAGCGGGGCAGTCTGGCGAGGTTGTTGGCGGCCATTGTGAGGATGAAGCGGGAACGCACCCGTTCGACGCCCCGATAGACGGTCTGGGCCATGCCACCGATAGTCTTGGCCCAGCCGAAAGCCTCTTCGATCCGTTTGCGGTGTTTGATCGACAGGGCGTAACCCTCGTGCCGGGTGGTGCGGCCGTCGATCGCTGAATATCTCGATTTCTGGGCGACATGGGGCGTGACGCAGGCTTGTCGCAGGTCGGCGACGAACTCGGCTGCGTCAAAGCCCTTGTCCGCACCCAGCGTGAGTTGGCGGGTTGATCCAGGTGAATGGCGGTGGATCATGTCCAGTGCGGCACGCCGTTCCGCGTGACCGTCGGTCTGCGTGAGGTCGCCCTGCACGATCAGACCCGAGCGGTTCTCCATCAGCGCATGCCCCATGAAGCAGAGTATCGCGCCGGTGCCGGGGGATTTCTTGTAAAGGCGCGCATCGGGATCGGTGGTCGAGGCATGGGTGGCATTGGTTCGCTTCTCGCCCTTGAAGTCGACCTCGGCATTGCGGTTTCGGCGGGTGGGGCGGGGCATCGGGTCGGTCTCGGACGGTGGCGGTTCAGGGTGATCTTCGGCAGGGCTATCCGGGCTGGGCGGGCCGCCCGGATCGTCGTCTGACGGTGTGTCGGTCGCCTTCGGCTGAAAACTCTTGTGTGGTTGCCGCCCGTGATGCAAGAGGTTTCGAACCCTTGTTGCGAGTGATCGAGTGCGGTCTTGTGTCAGGCCTCAAACGGTGCGGCCACTCCACAGGCCGCGGGCCAATATGGTGATCTGCGGATCAGGGTCCAAATCTTCATGCCGGGCTTGTTGGCCCCGAGAGCTTCACTGGTTGCCCCAATCCAGATCTGTTCGATCATTTCGCCCATCTGGGTCATTGCCTTCTCACACCATCGTCACCGACACAGGTTTCTGGTCGACCGCATGTGTATCACGCCGCCGTCACCGGTGCCGGATCCTGATAGTCACTCTTTGTCGTCAGCATGGCCCAGATTTGCCGCGCCATCCGGTTGGCAAGCGCGATGGCCACAAGCATACGGGGTTTTCTTCTTGCCAGCATCCGCGAAAGCCAGGAGGTGTCTGGGATTGATCGACGTCCGAGCCAGTTCAACCGCGACATCGCGCCGATGATCAGCAGCCGCCGGATATCTGCCTGACCCGCCTTTGAGACCCTGCCGAGCCGATCCTTGCCGCCTGATGAATGCTGGCGCGGGACAAGCCCCAGCCATGCCGCAAAATCTCGGCCACGCCGGAATGTCTGCATGGTCGGGCCAAAAGCTTCAATCGCCAATGCTGTAAGTGGCCCGACGCCTGGCATTGTCTGGAGACGGCGGGCGGTGTCCGTCTGCTCCGCCAACTGCTTTGCGCGCTGCGTGCGGGCCTCAATGCGTGAGGTCTTCTCAGAGATTTGCGCCAGCAGATCCCGGCACTCCTCCTGAACCAGCGGGGGCAGATTGCAAGTTGGGTCGTCCAAAAGTGCCGAAACCCGCTTAATTTGTATGATACCTTGCGGCAGCACATGGCCGAATTCGTAAAGGAGTGAACTGATGCGGTGGATGCCCCCACCCCAACGGCATCACGTATGCCATGATGGTT
>NZ_BMYQ01000036.1:0-595 GCF_014652355.1 Gemmobacter lanyuensis
GACCCCGCCGACAAACCGAAGATTCCGCTTGCCAAACAGGGGGCATCCACACACGCCCCGGGTCTGTCGGAGGCTTTAACTCGCAAGTAGAGTGAAGCCACGATGAGCAAGACCACGAACAAGTTTTCCCCTGAGGTCCGGGACCGCGCCGTGAGGCTGGTTCTGGAGAACGAAAGCCAGCACGGCTCCCGCTGGCAGGCCGTCATGTCGATCTCGGCGAAGATCGGCTGTTCGGCACACACGCTGAACCAGTGGGTCAAGAAGGCGGATCACCACCACCTTGGACGAAGGCTTCGTGGTCGGCATGCGCAGCTTTCCGGGCAATCCCTATGACGGCCACACTCTGCGCCCTGCGCTGGAGCAGGTGACCATCCTGACCGACCAGCACCCCGACCTCACCGTCGTCGATCGCGGCTACCGCGGACATGGCGAAACAAGGACCCGCGTCCTGATCAGTGGCACTCGCCGCGGGCTGACGCCCAAGCTGGTCGCTGACCTCCGCCGCCGCAGCGCCATCGAGGCTGAAATCGGTCACATGAAAACGGACGGCCGTCTGTCACGCTGCCCGCTGAAAGGCACGATTGGTGATGCCCTC
>NZ_BMYQ01000036.1:613-2608 GCF_014652355.1 Gemmobacter lanyuensis
TTGGCTTGCTTGGATTATCGCCGTGCTATCCACCCCGAAAATCCCACAGCACCAACGCTATGTGCCCGCAGAACCGGTGTGAAGGCTTTGTTCAGGGCGAACGAGGTACGATTATAGATGTTTTTGCGCCTTCTATCCCGGATCGCATCCAAATCCAGTCTTTTGCTGTCGAGCTTCGTGTGCCCGTGGCAGAGGTTGTGTTGGCGCCGTATACAAATTCCACAGATTATGATTTGTAGGGCCAGTGTCGTGCCGCCCTACAAAGCCATGCCAAGCTCCAGAAAACCACCTGTCGGGATCAATTTGCATAGATGCTGTCGAGCAGCACGGGGAGAGGACCGGGATCAACCCTTCGCACCCTGGCCCCGCGCATAGACATCTTCGTAGCGGATGATGTCATCTTCACCCAGGTAGGCGCCGGTCTGCACTTCGATCAGCACCATCGGGACCTTGCCGGGGTTTTCCATGCGGTGCACGGCGCCGAGCGGGATGTAAACTGACTGGTTTTCCGTGACCAGCCGGACTTCCTGATCAATCGTGACCCGGGCAGTGCCCGAGACCACGATCCAGTGTTCGGAGCGGTGGAAATGGCTCTGCAGGCTCAGTGCGGCGCCGGGGTGGACGACGATCCGTTTGACCTGGAACCGGTCGCCCAGGGCCAAGGTCTCAAACCAGCCCCAAGGCCGGTGATCACGCGGGAAGGCATCCGCCTGTTTGGCACCTTTGGACTTGAGCGCGGCCACTGCGGTTTTCACATCCTGAGCCCGGCTTCGATCTGCCACTAGGACGGCGTCGTTCATGGCGACCGCGATGATGTTTTGCAGCCCGATCCCTACCAGCTCAACCCCCTCGGAATCCGATCGCAGCAGCGTGTTGTCGCAATCCAGTGCGGTGGCCTGCCCACTGAGGCTGACCCCACGGACATCCGGCCCCATCTCTTGTGCGACGGCATCCCATCCGCCCAGATCCGACCAGCCGGCGTCGAAGGGCACCACCGTCAGGTTTTGCGCATGTTCCATGACGGCATAGTCGATCGAAATCTCGCGCGCAGCGCCGAAGGCCTCGGGATCAAGCCGCAGGAAACCCAGATCGGCCCGCGCCTCGGAAACCGAGCGCGAAACCGGGTCGATCAGATCAGGGGCATGGGCCGCAAAAGCATCGATGATGGATTGCGCGCGGAAGAGGAAGATCCCAGAGTTCCAGAGGAAATTCCCCGCGGCCAGCATCTCGGCCGCCTTGGGCGCATCGGGCTTTTCGACAAAACGGCGCAGCGGAACCGGAACTCCTGCGGTGCAGGCGCCGCCGAGCTCCAGCCAGCCATAGCCGGTTTCGGCACGGGTTGGGACAATACCGAAGGTGACGAGCTGGCCTGCCTTGGCCGCAGAAACGCCAGCTTGGACAGAGGCCCGAAATGCCGCCGCATCCGGTACCACATGGTCCGAAGGGGCCACCAGCATCAGCGCCTCTGCATCAGTCTGCACGAGATGCAGTGCCGCCGCCAGCACCGCCGGGGCGGTATTGCGCGCCTCGGGTTCGATCAGGATTACACCCGGGTCGATGCCGATCATTTGCAGCTGTTCCGTCACAATGAACCGAAAATCCGATCCAGTAACCAAAATCGGCCGCGCGAAGTCTGGACCGGAGAGGCGCTTGGCCGAAGCCTGAAACAGGCTTTCATTTCCAATCAATGCGGTAAATTGCTTGGGATAGCTGCGGCGCGACAGGGGCCACAAACGGGTCCCGGAGCCACCACACAGCAGGATCGGATAAATCATTGGTCTTCCTCGATCAAAATCCGTGGCGCCTTCGAATCGCGCCAAAACGATACATCAAATAAACCTTTCGCCTCCAGCAAGGCACGCGGACGTTGGCGGAGCTTGTTACGGAACTCAAGATCCCAAGCAAGATTATGCCCCATTTTTTGCGGTGCAGTCGCTAATGAACTGATGCGGTGGATGCCCCCACCCCAACGGCATCACGTATGCCATGATGGTT
>NZ_BMYQ01000037.1 GCF_014652355.1 Gemmobacter lanyuensis
TAATTTCAACGGGTTATGGGGCGGCTTGAGGCGTTTTAGCGGAAGTCTTGTTGTAACACGTTTTTCTAATTATGCGCTTGAGCCATTGGCTTTTGGCGATGTATCGTTCGTCCATGTACACGCGCATCACTGAATCGGGCGGTCGGCGCTACCTGCAACTGGTCGAGGGCCACCGCGACGAGACCGGAAAGGTCCGCATCAAGGTCGTCGCCAATCTGGGGCGACTGGACAAGCTCAGCCCGACAAAGCTCGATCCATTGATCAACGGGCTCAATCGGGCTGTTGGCCGTTTGGAGAACACTGCTTCCGACATCACCTATGACTCCGCGTTGGGCTTCGGTGATGTCTTCGCGCTCCATGAACTGTGGAAAGACCTCGGTTTTGATCGCGCGCTCAAGCGCGCGTTGCGTTCCGGGCGTCGTGAGATTGACGCCGAGGCCCTTGTGCGGGCCATGGTGTTCAACCGGCTCTGCGCCCCGGACAGCAAGTTAGGCGTTCTGCGCTGGTTGGAAACGGTGGCGATGCCAGCCATGCCGGAAGGCATAACCCATCAGCATCTGCTTCGGGCGATGGATGCACTTCTAGGGCAAGTAGACGCCGTCGAAATGGAACTTGCCAAGCAGATCCGGCCTCTGGTGGATCGCAACCTCACCGTTGTCTTTTACGACCTGACGACCGTGCGGATCCATGGCGAGGGCGAGGTTGAGAAGGACATCCGCGCCTATGGCATGAACAAAGAGACGGGCGGCATCGCCCGTCAGTTCGTCATGGGCGTGGTGCAAACCGCCGAGGGCTTGCCCCTGATGCACACTGTCCATCCCGGCAATGTGGCGGAGACAAAGACCCTGCAGGCCATGCTGTCGCGTGTGCTGCAGCGCTTTCCCATTGAGCGGGTCATTCTCGTCGCTGATCGCGGGCTGCTCAGCCTCGACAACATCGATGCCCTGACCAGCCTCGCCAAAGAGGGCGGACGCACGCTTGAGTTCATCCTCGCCGTGCCGGCACGGCGTTATAGCGAATTGGTCGAGACGTTCCGCACCCTCGCCTTCGGTGCGGAGGGTTTGGCTGAAACGACCTTTGCAGGCCATCGCCTGATTGTCGCCCATGATCCCCTGCGCGCGGCCGAGCAGGGGGAGGCGCGCCGTGCACGGATTGCCGAACTTGATGCCATGGCCGAGAAGATGGTGGGTAAGCTGAACGCCCAAGACGAAGGCGCCACACCCCAGGGACGACGTGCTTCCGACCGTGGCGCTTACAGCCGCTTCACTCGTGCTGTCGCTGAGGCCGAGATGACGCGCTTCCTCAAAGCCGATCTGACCGCGGATCGCTTCTCTTGGTCCGTGGAGGAAGAGGCTGTGGCCGAGGCTGAGCTCTTCGACGGCAAGCTCGCCTTGATCACCAACACCACCGACATCAGCCCCGCAGAGGCCGTCGCGCGCTACAAGGGATTAGCGGACATTGAGCGCGGGTTCCGCGTCCTCAAATCCGACATTGAAATCGCGCCGGTCCACCATCGCCTGCCGGACCGTATCCGTGCGCATGCGCTGATCTGCTTCCTGGCCCTCACACTCTACCGCGTCATGCGCATGCGCCTGAAGGCCAAGGGCCACAGCGCAAGTCCGAAAGCCGCCCTCAACCTTCTTGGCCGCATTCAGAAGCATACGGCACATGCCGGCACGCGTACCCTCCAAGGCGTTAGCCGGACGACCCCGGAACAACTGGAACTCTTCGATGCATTGAGCCTGCCAAAACCAGTCTGACGCCACTTTGTTGTACCATTTT
>NZ_BMYQ01000038.1 GCF_014652355.1 Gemmobacter lanyuensis
TGGCCTTCCAGGCTCAATAGTATCAATTGCTTAGCCGTTTAACTGATGAAGTTGGGGGCTTCGGGCAGGCTCATTTTGAAACATCAGTTTATTTTAGGAGGTATCTCATGACTGATAAAACGATTGAAATGATTATCAAAGAATACGCACTCTCTGACGTGCCATCACAGTATGTGTCGTCGGACGAAGAGCCGATGACGCAGCGTGAGTGTGCCGCGGCGTTCGGCGATCAAGCTGTAGAACGTAGCTTTGCGACCGCTTGGGCGGGCGCGCAGCAGCGCGTCGGCGAGAGCCTTCCTCGAGTGCATCAGGTCCTCCCGGGCCTGGCGCGGGGCGACCTTGGCCTCATTGCAGGCGGTGATGGTGTCGGAAAGACAACGCTCAGCCTCGCGCTCGCCATGAACGTGGCGGCAGGGCGCGACCTGTTTCGACTAGGTGCCAATCTTTACAAGCAATCCGTGGCGCGCAAGGTGGTCTTTCTGGGGCTCGACGAGAGTTCTGACGATTACACGAGGCGCGTCAATACGCTGCTGGAGCGCGCAGTCTACGTCGAACAGCCCCGACCTTGGCTCAACAGAAACCTGCTCGTTCAGACGCTGCCAAAGGGGGATGCGAGCCTCATGCGAATTGCCGAAACCCTTTCCAGCCTTCCGGCCGCGGGCCACAACCCGGATCTGATCGTTCTGGACTCGCTCAGCCGCATCAATCCCGGGATCGATGTCGAAAATGGCAAGGAGCTTGGCGCTGCGATCCATGCGCTTGCGGTCGTCGGTCAGAACATCGGCGCCTCGATCATTCTTACGCAGGGGATGAAAGCGTCCGCGCTGAAGCTTAACACCAAGCAGCACGCGACGGCGGCCATGGGATCCACGGCGCTTCCGGATCAGTGCAGCTGGCAGCTCAATCTCGCGCCCGCGGCGGGGCCCGTGGTGGGGTTGGTGCGGGTTCATAACACGAAGTCCTGCCAGGATCGATTCCGTGCAATGACTGTGCAAATGCGGGCGGGAGGAGTGACGCGATATGTGCCGCCATTGCCGCGGGACAGCCTTGGCCGATTTGTCCCTGATCGCGTTTGATCTTGTGGTCTGACGTTCGACTTGCGGGCGATGACCTTTGATGGGGCGCTCCCTGAAGGTTCCACATTGGCCCGGGATCCATCGTGATCCCGGGCCAATGCCGTCCTGCACCGCCCGGGTTTAGGCGCGCGGAGCACGGTATCGCTTTTCGAGTTGCTGCAATACAGGGGAGAGATCGAGACCTGTTTCGTGCCAAAGGCCTTGGAGCAGCGCAATGTCTTGGGCGATCTGCTCCAGATGGCGCGCGGCGTTCTTCTGCTGGGCAATCTGTTGATCACGCAATGTGCGAAGTTGGGCCTCCTTCCGCTGAAGTTCGGCTTCCTCTTTTGCGAGCTTGGCCGCCTTCGCCGCCAAGTTTTTTGCGGTCACCTTCATCTCGGCCTCTGTCTCCAGAAGTTTGCGCTTCTGATTTGCACGCCAGAGGTGAGGGGGGACGTGAAACACCGGGGCACCCAACTTCATCAGTTAAACGGCTAAGCAATTGATACTATTGAGCCTGGAAGGCC
>NZ_BMYQ01000039.1 GCF_014652355.1 Gemmobacter lanyuensis
CGACGCCCTCATGCCCTGGAACTACCGGACCTGAACGGCCTCAGCTTCCCGCTTACAAACTATATGGGTATGCCGGACATTAATCGCGCTGAGTCCGATCACGCGGCGAAAGCGTTTGATCGTCTGTTCAAACTGATCTCGGCCCGCGATGCGGCGAGCAAGCAAGCAGCCCTCAATCTTGTGAAAACTTCGGGCCTCATGCTGGTCCCTGTCATGGACCCTACAGCGTGGGAGGTGGCGGCGGAGTCCTCGCAACACATGCTCAAGAGTTTGGCGCGGGCCTGACGAACATTTCCACAGTGTGTGGAGCCTATTAGCAATTCCTGAGTGTGACGTGGGTCGACTCTCGCACATGGATTAGCAGTAATCGTCAAACACCTCACCGCCGTCCCATGGCAGGCCCTGTGCCAGCGCGAAAGCTTTCTCGGCTCCATCACGCATAAAGAACGTGCCTTGGCTCTCATGCACAAACTGACCATCCTCAAAGGTAATTTGAGCGATTGACCACGGCTTTATCGAGTCTTCGCCGTGCTCGCCAAGCAAGCAAATTGCGTTTCCGCCCGTTAACATCGCAACATCCCCAACCTTTGTCTCACCCCACGGGGAAATGACTGCGATTGCACCTTTGGTTAAACGTTCAAGGTATGTTGCCAGTGGCGCGATGGCCGTCGTATCCGGGCATAAGGGGAACTCAGCCGGTACTTGCCAGTTGCGCTGCATCGCACCCGGGGTTTTTGAGGCGACCAACGGCGGGCTTGGTTCTTCCACTGGGGTTGATCCGCGTCCAAATATCCAGTCACCTAACTTGCCACCACCTTTTTGTCGGTCGGCCTCCGCCCAAGCCAATACTCGTTGGCGGCTGTATTCAGCCTCTGCGGCGGTAACTGTTCGCATCCACTCGAAGTCTGGGGTCAATGAACCGTTCTTGGGGTTCTGTGGATCAGCCAGGAACTGCTCTATACTGCCATAGAGGTACTCGATACGCTTTGCCGTAATGGGATTCAGTAAGATGTTCTCAAGCCGAGTGACCCATCGTAGGTTCTCAGGCCGATTGTTGCGGCGATTGGTGTCGATATGATCGACTACATGGCTCTTGCTTGGTTGCTCGCCGTGGAAAGCAGTCGCAACGACCCTATGCAGTTTGTGGCTGGCAAGCGCCATGTAGCCATCATGATCGCTTGGAGTGCCGAACGTCCAAATTTCGTCAAGCGGTCGCTTTCGCTGTCCCTCCCGAGCGCAGCGAAAGACAGCACCGTTGTCTCGGACAAGGTAGCTTTCCCCACGGTAACTGCACGCTACCTCGGTCTTGAAGAGATCAACCCCGCCGGGGCCAGTAGTCATCCGTTGCCTCTCCTTGTCACCTGAGAGCATCATCTGTGCTCCTTTTCGTCTTTCGTCCAAGTTGGCGTGTCGTCTGTGTCACTGCAAGTGGTGCGCAACGAAGGCTAGGCTCCAGACTCATTGATTTTCACAGCCAGAACATGACGGTGGCCGCGAGAGCG
>NZ_BMYQ01000040.1 GCF_014652355.1 Gemmobacter lanyuensis
CTGATGGCCAAGGGCGGGGTCTACCAGTCTCCGGTCGCGGCGGCATAAGCCGTCACTGTTGATTTTTACCCAGAACTGAGCCGGTTAGGCGCATAATTTTCACTGAGAACTGAGCCATGTGAACCTTTCCCCGAAGCTGAGAGCGGCGGGGGCAACGGAGTGATCCACATGGGACTTTTGAACATCATTCGCCGGATGCATAAGCGGCAGAAGCTTTCGATCCGCGAGATTGCGCGGCTAACGGGTGTGTCGCGCAATACCGTAACCAAGCATTTGGCGGCGAACACGATCGAGCCAAAGTTCGCGACGCCGGAACGTCCAAGCAAGATTGACCCTTTTGCCGATAAGTTGGCGGGCTGGCTGAAGACCGAGGGGGGCAAGTCGCGCAAGCAGCGGCTGACCTGCCACTGAACTTTTATCCAGCCGCGACCGGAGCCGGTAGCTGATTTACGCCTTTCGGCGTGGGTTGAGCGTAAGCATTCGCGGAGGCCGTCTGGCTGTTGAGCGGGCTGAACGTTTATCGAGTGTCCTTATGGACGCACACGAAGACATTCGCCGTATTCAAGTTTTGTCGGTCTCTGATACCGGCCGTCGTCGGCGTTGGACGGATGACGAGAAAATCCGCATCGTTGAGGAAAGTCATGGCGGTGGCGTGACTTTGGCTGGCGCAACTTCGAAGCCGTCGAATACGCAACCCTCGAATGGGTCGACTGGTTCAACAACCGCCGCCTGCTTGAACCCATCGGGAATATCCCGCCCGCCGAAGCAGAGGCCAATTTCTACGCAGCTCTGGAAACTGAAGCCATGGCCGCATAACTAAGACCAATCAGCCTCCGGCAAACCCGGCGCGGTTCAGTTTGTCGGTCAGGGTCTCTCGCGGCGATGCGGTCGCCGAAGGACTTGAGGCAGCGCATCTTGGCTTCGGCGCGGCTGCGGGCGTGGTATCCTGTCCATCGCTTCCCAAACGCGCGGCCGTAGTGGCGTGTGGCGCGGAGGGTTTCGTTGCGGGCCTGGGCAGCTGGGCAATCCTCCTTCCACGGTCGACCATTCTTGCGGATCGGGATGATTGCGGTGCCACCGCGCGCGATGATGGCGATGTGGCAGCGGCGAGTATCGTAGGCGCCATCTGCGGTCACGGTGCCGATGTCTTCGTCGTCTGGGATCTGGTCCAGCAGGTCTGGCAAGACGGGGCTGTCGCCTTCCCGGCTTGGGGTAAACTCGACCGCGCGGATGTCGGATGTGGCGGTGTCCATGGCCAGATGGACCTTGCGCCATTGGCGTCTTCCTTGGACACCATGCTTGCGGGCCTGCCACTCGCCGTCGCCGAGGAACTTGATGCCGGTGCTGTCCACCAGCAGGTTCA
>NZ_BMYQ01000041.1 GCF_014652355.1 Gemmobacter lanyuensis
ATCAGTGCTGACGAGGAGGCACAGCAATCCTTCGTCTTCGAGGAGATCGAGACCGGCATTGCGGCGCTGAAGGCGCAGACAGGCCAAGGCCGGGCCTCGGGCGAGACGCGGGCGCCTCGGCCGCGCAAGGGCTTTCCGCCCCATCTCGAGCGGGTGGAGGTAGTTCTCGAGCCCGAGGTCCTGCCGGAACATGCGGGCCGAGAGAAGGTGCTGATCGGCGAAGACGTCTCGGAGCGGCTGGATGTCATCCCGGCCAGGTTCCGTGTCATCGTGACCCGCCGCCCGAAATACGCATTCAAGGAGGCGGATGGCGTCATCCAGGCGCTTGCTCCGGCCCATATCATCGAGAGCGGCCTGCCGACCGAGGCATTGCTGGCCCAGATCGCGGTCTCCAAATATGCAGACGGCCTGCCGCTGTTCCGGCAGGAAGGGATCTATGCCCGCGACGGGGTGGAGATCGACCGGAGGCTGATGGCGCAGTGGATGGGCCGGGTCGGCTTCGAACTGGAGATCCTCGCCGCGCATGTGCTGGGTGAAATCTTGAAGGGCCAGCGCGTCTTCGCCGATGAGACCAGCCTTCCGACCCTCGCGCCCGGCACCGGTGCCGTGAAAAAGGCCTGGCTTTGGGCCTATGCCCGCGATGACAGCACCTTCGGCGGCAGTGGGCCGCCTATGGTGGCTTATCGCTTTGAGGACAGCCGATCCGGAGAATGCGTTCGTCGGCATCTCGGCGGCTACGGCGGTATTCTCCAGGTGGACGGCTATACCGCCTACAATCAGCTTGTCCGCAAGGACAGGGGCAATGATGGCCCGCGCCTCGCTGGATGCTGGGCCCATAGCCGGCGGCGCTTCTACGAACTCCATGCCGCCGGGGACAGTCAGGTCGCCACCACCACGGTCGAGCGCATGGCCGAACTCTGGAAGCTCGAGGCCGAGGTGCGCGGCCAAAGCCCGGCAGCGCGTGCGGCCGCGCGGCAGGCCATCTCGGCCCCCATCGTCGCCGAGCTGTTCACACTCTGGCAGCAGACCCTGCCACGTATATCGGGCAAGTCGAAGCTGGCCGAGGCCATCCGCTACGCCATCGCCCGGCGCGACATCTTCGAGCGCTTTCTGACCGACGGCCTGATCGAGCTCGACTCCAACATCGTCGAGCGCGCCATCAGGCCACAGACCATCACCCGCAAGAACAGCCTCTTCGCCGGATCGGACGGCGGTGGCCGCACATGGGCCACCATCGCCACCCTCCTGCAGACATGCAGGATGAACAACGTCGACCCCACAGCATGGCTGACACAGACCTTGGAACGCATCGCCAACCAATGGCCGAGCGCTGAAAT
>NZ_BMYQ01000042.1 GCF_014652355.1 Gemmobacter lanyuensis
GAACCAATGGCGTTCACGGCCTCGATCCAGATCAAGGGCTGGCAGGTCCGCAAGCGGCCGATAGGCATGCGACCCCGCATCGAGGCCGTGCCTTCTGTCGCAACCGCGCCCAACGAACGCTGGTCGACGGACCTCTGCCGTGTCTGGTCGGGCCGCGACGGCTGGACGACCCTCGCCCTGGTGATCGACTGCCACACCCGCGAGCTGCTGGGCTGGCATCTGTCGCGCTCCGGCAAAGCGACAACGGCGGCCAGCGCCCTGGAGCATGCCCTGATCAGCCGGTTCGGCACCTTGGGCAAGGTCACGCGCGAGTTCCTTCTGAGGTCCGACAACGGCCTGGTCTTCACGTCACGCCGCTACACCGCCCTGGTCCGCAGCTATGGCTTGAAGCAGGAGTTCATCACGCCGCATTGCCCCCAGCAGAACGGCATGGTCGAACGTGTGATCCGAACGCTAAAAGAACAGTGCATCCATCGCCAGCGCTTCGACAGCATCCAGCACGCGACGCGAGCCATCGGCGACTGGATCAGCTTCTACAACAACCGACGCCCGCATCAGGCGCTGGACATGAAAACCCCCGCTGAGGCATTCGCATTAGCGGCTTAGTTCGCCCTGAACAAAGCCTTCACACCGGTTCTGCGGGCACATAGCGTTGGTGCTGTGGGATTTTCGGGGTGGATAGCACGGCGATAATCCAAGCAAGCCAAGTCCTGAGGTGCGCCAGGATCTTGCGGATGTTGTGCCCGCAGGCGCAGAGGACGGCAAAGAGGGCATCACCAATCGTGCCTTTCAGCGGGCAGCGTGACAGACGGCCGTCCGTTTTCATGTGACCGATTTCAGCCTCGATGGCGCTGCGGCGGCGGAGGTCCGCGACCAGCCTGGGCGTCAGCCCGCGGCGCGTGCCACTGATCAGGACGCGGGTCCTTGTTTCGCCATGTCCGCGGTAGCCGCGATCGACGACGGCGAGGTCGGGGTGCTGGTCGGTCAGGATGGCCACCTGTTCCAGCGCGGGGCCCAGCGTGTGGCCGTCATAGGGATTGCCCGGAAAGCTCCGCATGCCGACCACGAAGCCTTCGTCCAAGGTGGTGGCCACGCTGACCTTGCAGCCGAACTCATAGCGCACCCGGGCTTTGCCCTTGGAGATGCAATCGACCTCAGGCTCGTGCAGGGCGTAGAGCTTGTCCTGCCCTTGGGCTGCTGATGCAAGAGCTGCGAGACCAACGCGAGCTTGGCGATGATCCGATCCCGGAGGCCGCCCTCGGGGATGTCATCAAGGTGGCGGCGCAGGTCGCGCA
>NZ_BMYQ01000043.1 GCF_014652355.1 Gemmobacter lanyuensis
TCATCGGAAGCGAAGGGAGGGCACATCGATGACGACACCGATCAACATGCTGGCGATCGACTTGGCAAAGGGCAGCTTTCAGGTCTGCGCAATCGGACAGGATGGGGCGGTTCTATATAACCGTGTTCTGTCACGAACTCGTCTGGCATCGCTGCTGGCCGAGCAGCAACCCTGCGTTGTGGCGATGGAAGCCTGCGCCACGTCGCACTACTGGGGCCGGGTGGCGCAGTCTCACGGTCATGAGGTGCGTCTGGTGCCAGCAGCCTATGTGAAGCCGTTCGTCAAACGCCAGAAAAACGACAAAGCGGACGCTGAAGCCATCGCGGAGGCAGCCTTGCGCCCGACGATGCGGTTCGTGGCTGTGAAGAGTGCCGAGACGCAGGGCCGGGCAGTAGCCTTTCGGACGCACCAATGCCTGGTCAGGCAGCGCACACAGCTTATCAATGCGCTGCGAGGGCATCTGGCTGAGTTTGGTCTGGTGGCGCCGAAAGGGCCGGCGAGCCTGAGGGTGCTCGAGGCCGCGCTGGCTGACGAGACCAGCGTTCTGCCCGTCCAGGTCCGGGAGATGGGCGCGATCTACCTCGACCAGATCGCAAGTCTGACGGAAGTGATCGAGCGGTTGGCCCATGAACTTGAAGCGGCATCGAAGACGGATGATCAACTACGTCGCCTCTGCACCATCCCCGGGATCGGCCCCGTCACCGCTGCCGCCGTCGCGGCATTCGCACCGGATCTCGACACGTTTGACAGCGGGCGCAACTTCGCTGCATGGCTTGGCTTGGTGCCCCGACAAAGGTCCACTGGCGGCAAGACCAGGTTGGGCTCGGTCAGCAAAATGGGCCAGACCGACATCCGCCGCTTATTGATCGTTGGCGCGATGAGCGTCATCCGTTGGGTTGTCCGCAAGGGTGGCAGCGCGAACCGCTGGCTGGCAACGCTTGTGATGCGCAAGCCAAAGATGGTCGCGGCCGTTGCGTTGGCGAACAAGATGGCCCGGATGATCTGGGCACTGACGACAAAAGAGCAGGATTACAGAATGGCGTGACCCAAGCCCGGGGAGGGCAACGGCACGGCATGGCCGCAAGGCCGGGGTGAGCGATCGACGAGGAGTAGGCGACACGGACTTCGAAGTTCAAGGCAGGAAGATTCAGTCCCGGGGCTCGAGCGCTGGCAGCTCTCTGAACCGATGTGAACCCCGCCTTCCGAACAGCATACCGGCCCGTGGCGTCATGAAGGCCACGCTCAGAGGCCTGACACACGTCCGATCGAA
>NZ_BMYQ01000044.1 GCF_014652355.1 Gemmobacter lanyuensis
CCAGGTCGCAGACTACGGCCTCGTCGCAGACCTCTTCGCCGCCGTCCCGGAACTCACCGGGAAATTGTAAGATCACAAAGGGCCCGCAAAACGCGGGCCCTTTTCCTTTTCAGGATCGCGTAGATATCCGTTCGGCCACAGCCCGATGCCAATCTGCACATTCTGGCTTTCCTCGCAGATATACCGTGCGCCCCGCCAATGCCTGCAAGCGTGCCAGCATCCCAGCATCGATGAGCCAAGGATCCATCAAGGTAAGGTCAGCCGTCCGACCTGTGCGTGGCGGACGTGATGCGCCCAGCCAGAGCAGTGTCGCCTTGCCCTGTAGTGGGCGCAATACCGACGCCATGCGCGACAGCCAGACGCGACGAAGCTCGGCGGCAATGGTGTCAAACCGATCCGGCGAGATCCGCATTAGCGTCTGCGCCATATGCTGCGTAAAGGCAAATTCGGTGAAATCGACCTCTGGGTAAAGCGCCTGCAATGGCGGTAGCGCCCCGATGAACCGGTCATTCCGCCGCGAATGCACCTGATAGAAGCGGTTCGACAGGTTCAAGGCCCCCAAAACCTGCACGAATACGCGATCTGCCCCCGCCGCGATGCGCGCAAGGGCAGATTCTCGCAGGAACAGGTCAACCCCGGCATTTACGACCGAGAGATTGGCCACCGGACAGCCGGCAAACCGCTCCAACACATCGGGCCAAGGGTCCGCGACCATTGGCGCATGGCAGGCCGTGCCCCCTAGCACCGCCCAGTAAGGTGCGTCCAGCGACCGTTCGGGACCCCGGAACAACGTCCGCGACGTGCCATAGCGGCACAACTCTAGCGTCCGGGCGCCCAAGCCCGGTTCCATGAAAGCCATCACACCCACCCTTGATGACACTACCCAAAGCCGAGAGTCGCCCAAAACCTTTTACAAACCGCTAAAGCGCGCATTTCTCACAAATTTTAAGCAGCCATTCCACCTTGCCCCACCGATGTGCCAAGGCTAGGCTTTCCGCGCAAAAGGACAGGAGTGGCAGTCATGACGATCAGGACGGTAGGGATTGTCGGCGCGGGGCAGATGGGGAACGGGATCG
>NZ_BMYQ01000045.1 GCF_014652355.1 Gemmobacter lanyuensis
ACATCCTTCATCACGATCTCGCCGGTGATCGAGGCCCGCAGCGAGAGCTTGCCGCCGATCTTCGGCGCCGAAAGCCCCGGCATCCCCTTGTCCAGCACAAAGCCGCGGATCTTGCCGCCATGCGCCTCGGATTTTGCCCAGACGACAAAGACATCGGCGATCGGCGCGTTCGAAATCCACATCTTCGCGCCATTGAGCACATAGCCCGAGGCGGTCTTGCGCGCGACCGTCTTCATGCCGGCCGGGTCCGACCCGGCATCCGGCTCGGTCAGGCCGAAGCAGCCGATATATTCGCCGCTGGCCAGCTTCGGCAGGTATTTCTGCCGCTGCGCCTCCGACCCATAGGCGTAGATCGGATACATCACGAGGCTCGACTGCACCGACATCATCGAGCGATAGCCGCTGTCCACGCGCTCCACCTCGCGCGCGACCAGCCCATAAGAGACGTACGAAGCCCCAAGCCCGCCGTATTCCTCGGGCACCGTCACGCCCAGAAGGCCCATCTCGCCCATCTCGCGGAAGATCTCGGGCGCGGTCACTTCCTCACGGTAGGCCGCCGTCACCCGCGGCTGCAGCTTGTCCTGCGCATAGGCCCGCGCCGCATCCCGCAGCATCCGCTCCTCCTCCGTCAGCTGATCCTCAAGACGAAACGCATCGCTCCAGTCAAAAACACCAAGCTCAGGCATATCCTTCGGTTTCAGTTTCGGGGTCTCGGCCATGGTCAAACTCCTTGGATGGGAATGCGCGATCGGGGCGCGGAACAGGGGTCAGCGGGTGGGGACGGGCGTTTCGCCGCGGTAGTCGTAGAAGCCGCGGCCGGATTTGCGGCCGAGCCA
>NZ_BMYQ01000046.1 GCF_014652355.1 Gemmobacter lanyuensis
CTATCGCCGCCGCAACCGCATCGAGATCATGTTTGGTCGCCTGAAAGACTGGCGCATCCCCGATCGATCCCGACAGGTGCGCCGGTGCGTGTATCGATCTCGCCCCAGTCTTCAGGCAGCTTCTTGTCTGGATCCCCCCCGAGCAAACGGGCGAGTTCCGGCGTCATGGCGCCACGAACCGAGCAGCCGCAGCCCCAGCCATTCGGCGGGAAGTGGGTCTTCCAGAACGGGTGATCGATCGGCAAAACGAGGCCGTCCCAGGCGAGGTGATCGAGCCGAGGATGTTCCGCACCGCTATGGCGGTAGACGAGGTATTTGAAGCCTTTTGCCTTGAGCTGCGCCCACCGCCCCGCTGCGTAAGAGGTGGAGATGTTGGTTTTCCAGATGACCTTTGTGCGCCAGGCCTCTCCCTTTGCAGAGCCTTCACCTGTCCAGCCATGCCATCCGTGTTTTTTGACGATGGCACGGAAATCCGCACGAAACTCCTCCAAGGTGCGCCCCTGAGATATCGCCCGGTCGACTGCAGAAGCGAGGTCAGCCAGCAAGTCTGCTTTGACGGCCCCCGCCACCATAAAGCCCTTGTCATGGGCTGGCCCTGCAATGTCATCCCATCGGGCTGTGGGGATCAGCGACTTGAAGAAGCTTTCGACGGCGGAATTGTCGTAGCAGTTGCCCTTGCCG
>NZ_BMYQ01000047.1 GCF_014652355.1 Gemmobacter lanyuensis
CCCGAACTGACGGGGGTGAAGATGAGCAATCTTTTCTGGCTGAACGACGAGCAGATGGAGCGGTTGACGCCGTTCTTTCCTAAGAGCCACGGCAAGCCGCGTGTGGATGATCGGCGCGTGTTGAGCGGGATAATCTTCATCAATCGCAATGGCTTGCGTTGGTGTGACGCCCCGCGTGAGTATGGCCCGCCTAAGACGCTCTACAATCGTTGGAAGCGGTGGGGTGACATGGGGGTCTTCGCCCGGATGATGGAGGGACTTGCCTCCGAGAGCGGCGACCAGAAGACGATCATGATCGACGCGACCTACCTGAAGGCGCACCGCACGGCTTCGAGCCTGCGGGCGAAAAAGGGGGGCCTGACGACCAGCGCGGGCGTCTGATCGGGCGCACGAAGGGTGGTTTGAACACCAAGTTGCATGCCGTCACCGACGCCAAGGGACGGCCCCTGAAGTTCTTTATGACCGCGGGCCAGGTCAGTGACTACACCGGAGCCGCAGCCCTGCTGGGCAGTTTGCCTGCGGCCGAGTGGATGATCGCCGACCGGGGTTATGACGCTGACTGGTTCCGAGAAGCGTTGAAAGACAGAGGGATACGCCCCTGCATCCCTGGTCGGAGGTCGCGCGGCAAAGCTGTCCGCTACGACAAGCGGCG
>NZ_BMYQ01000048.1 GCF_014652355.1 Gemmobacter lanyuensis
CGACGCCCTCATGCCCTGGAACTACCGGACCTGAACGGCCTCAGCTTCCCGCTTACGAACATTTTGCACGTGAAGCAAAAGAATACTCGATCGCCAACATCCATAATCATCTCACCGCCGAGCTCAACGCGGTGAACAAAAAGCGGCTGGCAAACGACCTTCCGGCGCTGCAGACACCCTCAACAACAACCCTGTCGCGTCATCAAAAGGAATTGTTTTCCACCACAGAGGCCGAAATCAGGGACAAGGGCGAACGGGCGGCCAAATCCAAGCTCGGGCGGGGCAGCACGGATATCCGCGCCCTGATGATCGGTGAACTGACCGAAATTGATGAGGTCCACCTGTCGCTTGTGGTGACGGCCAAGGTTTGCGGTCTGTGGGAAAAGCTTGGCGATCCGGAAAAGCGGGCCTTGGAAGACGCGGACAAGATTATCAAGACCCGTCTTACCTTGCTCGTGATGCTGGATGTCGCGACGCGGATGCCGCTTGCCTGGGTGAGGCGAAGAGATAGGCACGGTGACTGCGGATGGTGCCTATGACACGCGCCGCTGCCACACGGCCATCATAGACCGGCAGGCCACCGCGATCATCCCTATCCGAAAGAATGGGCGGCC
>NZ_BMYQ01000049.1 GCF_014652355.1 Gemmobacter lanyuensis
TGACGATGGACGACGGCATCAAGCGGTGGACGGCGAAGCGTAAGGCGGCGCTGGTGGTCGAGATCATTCAGGGCAAGACGACGGTGGCGGAGGCCAGTCGGGCGTATGACCTGTCGCCTTCAGAGATCGAGGGCTGGGTGGATGACGCCAAGCGGGGGATGGATTTCGAGGGGACCGTGGCCCCTGATGGGGCCGCGTAAGCCCCGAAGATGGCCCTGCGTGCGAACCCGCTGGAGATCCGCGAGCAGTATGAGAAGCAACTGAAGGACCTGCAGGAGGCCTACGGCGAGGCCATGCTGGAGCTGCGCGCCCGAAAAAAGCTGGCGGCCCTCATGGAGCGGGAGGACGACAAATGATCCGGACGCTCCATGAGGGCCTTCTTGCCGATGGGTTGGCGGTGCCGCTGACCAAACTCTGCGCGTGGTTCGGCGTGCCGCGGCGGACGGTCTATTACAAGCCGACCAAGGCTGCGCCAAAGGTCGATCCCCGCTTTGCCAAGCCGATCAAGGCGATGATCGAAAAGGAGCCTTCATTCGGCTATCGCACGGTGGCCTGGCTTCTGGGCTTCAACAAGAACACGGTGCAACGCCCTCGGCCGCTCTCTC
>NZ_BMYQ01000050.1 GCF_014652355.1 Gemmobacter lanyuensis
AGCCCAGACGATCCGCGCCATCTTGTTGGCCAGCGCCACCCGCACCAGCATCGGCGGCTTACGCGTCAGCATCCCGCCCAGCCAAGTTCCTGGTCTCGCTGTGGCATGAACATGGCGCTTGATGATGACGCTGTTGGCGCCAATGATCAGAAGTCGTCGCAAGGATCGCTCGCCCATCTTCGTCGTGGCCCCGAGACGCTGCTTGCCCCCTGTCGAATGCTGCCGCGGTGTCAGGCCGAGCCACGCGGCGAAGTCGCGCGCCTTGCGGAACGTCTCAGGTGGCGGCGCTAGGACCGCAATTGCCGTGGCAATCAGCGGCCCGATCCCTGGAATGGTCATCAGCCGCCGCGCCAGCTCGTTCTCCTTGGCCCGCCGGGCGATCTCGGCATCGAGCTTGCCGATCTCCGTCTCGAGATGGGTGAGGGCTGCGACCAAGACTTGGAGCGTGGCGTTGGCATCGGCGGGCAAGCCGTTCTCCGGGTCCTCGACGATGGCGATCAGTCGCGCTGCGTTCGCTGCCCCCTGTGGCACGATCTGCCCGAACTCACCCAGATGGCCGCGAAGCGCGTTGATTGCCTGCGTGCGCTGTCGG
>NZ_BMYQ01000051.1 GCF_014652355.1 Gemmobacter lanyuensis
ATCGGATATGGCAGCAATACACGAGCCGCGAGTTCAAGCGGGATGCGGTTCGCATTGCGCTCACCAGTGGCCTGACACGGCGTCAGGTTGCGTCTGATTTGGGGGTCGGGCTTTCGACGCTCGGCAAGTGGGTTCGGGCGGTTTCGGAGGAGGCCAAGGTGCCCGCGCAGGATGCCGAGCTGTCTCGCGCGAGAACGAACGGCTTCGCAAAGAGAACCGCATTCTCCGGGAGGAGAGGGAGGTGCTAAAAAAAGCGGCGATGTTCTTCGCGGCTCAAAAGCCGTGAAGTTTCAGTATATTGCTGCGTATCGCGGCACACTGACCCGCAGCCATCTTTGCCGTCTGATGGGGGTGTCAGAACGCGGCCTACATGCCTGGAAGCACCGGCCCCCGTCGCATCGCCAGCGGCGCGACATGGTGCTCTTGGCCCATATTCGTGATCAGCACCGGCTGAGCCTGGGCAGCTACGGTCGACCTCGCATGACCGAGGAGCTGAATGAGCTGGGCATCCGCGTCGGCCAGCGCCGTGTCGGGCGACTTATGCGCCAGAATGGCATCCAGG